>NZ_AUHF01000001.1 GCF_000423045.1 Christiangramia portivictoriae DSM 23547
CAAATCCCTTTAATTTAGCAACAGCAGCTACCTCAAAAGCCCAAAAACCAAAGAAAAATTTTCCTCCATCTTGTGTTTTCGTGCTTTCAAGTCCCATTTCACTTCCATACTTATTATAACTCTTAAGCCAGTATTTTTTTAAGTATTGCTCAATCATTATTTTACAGGTATCTAAATTCCGTTCTAAAATGATCTCTCTTAATCTTTTAAATTTTTGAGGAATCATAAAAAACCGTGTATAACTTTCCTCAACCAAATTTTGATCTTCATCAAATACATGATTAATGTAATAGTTGAAAATCAAGTCTTGTACCTCACACTCTTTAATTATGGTAGATACCGTTTTGCTTCCTTTTTCAGATTCTAAAAGAATAGAGATACTAAAAAACCAAAGTATATTCACATAATTATCATATTTAAATTCATTTAATTCCTTACGATTTCTACCCACATATACTTTTAAGGCTTCTTTATTCCATCTATTCTTCAATGTTTTATTCAGTTCTTCGAATGAAATGTTTAATTCGGTATTATCTTCTCCTTTTGAATACCTAGCAATCCACGATTTTAAAGCTATACTGAAGACTGCAAAATTATTTAGATTTCTCCTGTGAGGACTCAAATCTTTATCTAAGCTTTGTATATTGATTTCATTTAGAATACTAAAATTATCCAGAGTGCTTTGAAAATCAAATTTTTCCATTTTTATAATATTTAAAGATCCGGATAATAATGATTTATAGGGTAGCCTGACTCATCAACATATTTATAGGAAGTTTTACCGTCAGGCCATACATAAGCAACCACTCTTTCATAATTTTCCCTAACAATTTTATACAAACTTTCGTCATTTCCAAGTGCTTCCAATAGTCTTGAATCTTCCGGTGAAAAATCGATCCATTCATCACTCATTTGCCTAGTCCCATTTGTCAAAGTAATCATATTTGTACCGTTATACTTCGTTTCTACAATCGCGTATTTTTGGGTATTAGGATTCCAGAAAATATGACCTATGCCCTGATGGCTGTCTGTTAGTGTGGTTACTTTGTGTTTATGTATAGCGGTATAACCTTTTTCGAACCACTTAACATCTACAACAGCCTCGGCCCAATTACCTTTATGTTGACGAATATAATTAGCCACTAAATTAATATGATCATCCATCAATTTTCGCTGGGATTTTCAATAGTACCTCTAACTATTCTTTTTACTCTGAATGATAAAATGTATTGTTTCTCAAAGTTAAAAACTTTATCAAATTCTTAGTAGCTATAGGTATAATGGCCTTCTTATAGTGAACATTAGTAAGTAGTTACGAATATATCCAATTTCTTTAATATACGGTATGGTCTAAAAAAGCTTCGTTTGCCCATCCTTGTATTCCTCATGCAACTTACAGTTTAGACTGGGTTTTTTACGATCCTGCAGATACATTTTGCGAGCAATTTTAAATTGCTGCTTTACCTGTTCAGCAAACTGTCCTTCTCCCTTCATACGGGTGCCAAACCTGCTATCATTCAGACTACCTCCATGTATGTTGGCAATCTGGTTTAAAACCTTATCTGCCCGGTCTGGCATGGATTTCCTGATCCAGTCTGTAAAGATCTCTCCAATACTTCCATTCAGTCGCACGATCGTATAACCTACACCCAGCGCACCTCGATTAGCAACCTCCCTTACCAGCGGCATAATTTCGTGATTGTTGATTGATGGTATAATAGGCGCCATCATCACACTTACGGGAACATTTGCTGCCGCCAGTTTTTCTACTGTTTCCAGTCTTTTTTTGATACTGGCGGTCCTTGGCTCCAGCACTCTACGGGTATGTTCCTGCAGCGTGGTGATACTGATATTTACATGTACAAGCCGGTCCTGAGCCAGTTCTCTTAGAATATCCAGATCGCGTAAGATGAGGGAATTCTTCGTGATCATACCAACAGGGTGCCGGTACTTCAGAAAGGTTTGCAGCAAACTTCTGGTAATTTTGAGTTCCTTTTCAATTGGCTGGTAACAATCGGTATTTCCAGACAGGACGATAGGTCGTGCCTGCCAGGATTTGCTCTTCAGCTTTTTCTCTAAAAGTTCAACCGAATTTCTTTTGACCAGGATCTTCTGTTCAAAGTCCAGACCCGCACTATAACCCCAGAATTCGTGACTGTTACGGGCATAGCAATAAATACAGCCATGTTCACAACCCTGATAAGGATTCAGGGAAAAATCCATTCCCACATCGGGACTGGTTACTTTATTCACGATTGTTTTTGGAAAAGTTTCAATGGTAGTCGTCTTAAAATTGACCGCCTCTTCGCCTTCCGCATCGCAATAGTTGAGATAATCGTCACGTGTCTCGTGACTGTGCGCATCAAATTTGTTATTTACATTTTTTTGTGCCCCTCTACCTTTGATAAAATCCTCATAACTCATAATCCAAAATTATGGAATTATTCCTTTTTAATGGATTTTATCCTAGTTAAAATTCAAAGAAATAGCTCCTTCTTCAAACCATATTTTCAGAAAGGAGCCTGTATTCTATTTGTTTGGAAAGTCGGCTTTACGCTTATTTAGAAATGCTGAAGTACCCTCTTTAAAATCATCAGTACCAAAGCTATCTCCGAAACCTTTTACTTCCACCTGAAATCCATCAATACCATCCTCAAAGTTTGCATTGATCGCTTTGATCGCGGTAGAAATGGCAACCATGGAATTTTTCATGATCTTCTGAGCCAGACTTACAGCCAGTTCCATTAATTCTTCCTGGGAAGTTACATGGTTTACCAGGTTGTATTGCAGCGCCTGGTTGGCATCAATCATTCCGGCGGTCATGATCATTTCCATCGCCCGACCTTTTCCTACCAGTTGCGGCAGTCTTTGAGTTCCACCATATCCCGGGATCACTCCAAGAGATACTTCCGGAAGACCCATTTTCGCATTGTCACTGGCAATTCTAAAATGAGCTGCCATGGCGAGTTCGAGTCCGCCACCGAGAGCAAAACCATTTACCGCTGCGATCACCGGCTTTGGAAAATTGGCTACATAATCAAACAACTTTTCCTGTCCATCTGCCGCGAGTTTCTTTCCTTCTTTTGGTGAATAGTCTGCAAACTCGCTAATATCGGCACCGGCCACAAAAGCTTTTTCGCCGCTTCCGGTGATGATCACCACTTTTACCTCGTCATTATCTTTCGCGGCTTTAAAAGCCTGGTGAAGCTCAAGAATCGTCTCTCTATTAAGAGCATTCAGCTTCTTTGGTCGATCTATCGTGATCGTTAATATTTCATTTTCAATCTCTTCTAAAATGTTCTGATAACTCATAATCTTTATTTTGGAAATCGTACGTTAAAGATAGTGCCTTTATTTTGTTTGGAAACGAAGCTAATCGTCCCGTTATAAGTTTCCACGATATTTTTTACCATGGCAAGGCCCAATCCCATTCCGCTTGATTTCGTGGTGAATTTTGGTTCAAAAACCTTCGTTTTATTTTCTTCGGAAATACCCATTCCATTATCGGAAACCGAAATAAGAACAGTGTTCTCCTCTTCTTCGACAGACACCAGAATTCGTGGATCTTCCACATCCTGAAGTGCCTGAGTAGCATTTTTAACCAGGTTGGTCACTACCCGAATTAACTGGGTTCGATCGAATTTTGCCAGAATCTCTTCCTGGTCACATTGAAATTCAATGTATTTCTCATTAAAAATGTCCAGTGCCAGTTTTACTATTTTAGGCACATTAAGGGTTTCATTCTGTTGTGCGGGCATTTTTGCAAAGTTCGAGAATGCGGAAGCAATAGAACTCATCGTATCTATCTGGTTGATAAGTGTCTCGCTGTATTCGTTCACTTTATGCTGAATATCGGGATCTTCCACATCAAAATTACGCTGAAAACTTTGTACACTCAACCGCATGGGTGTTAACGGATTCTTGATCTCATGCGCTACCTGCTTGGCCATTTCCCGCCAGGCTTGTTCCCGCTCATTCGTAGCCAATTTTACGGCACTTTCCTCCAGCTCATCGATCATACTGTTATAGGCTGAAACCAATGCGTAGATCTCTTCTGTAGCATTGGAGAGTTCGATCTTCTGGTTGCGTTTGTCCAGTCTGGTCTGGTTGATCTTTTCTGAAATGATCTTAAGCGATTTGGTGATATATTTTGAAAGAAAGAAAGACAGAATAATAGCGATCAAAAGCATGAAGAGATACACCTCAGCCATACGCACCAGGAAATTGTTCAGATCCCGGTTGAGCAGGCTGTCATCCTGCACATACGGTAAATAGAGTATCGCAAGAGGTTTGAATTTCCCATCGGTAATATAACTGTATGAGGACTGGTATTTTTGTCCATTCACTTCCGTCTTATCAAGATAATGTTTGGTCGTGGTCGCATCAAGCTTTTTCAGTACACTTTCCGGGATACTTACGGTCGTGGAATCTTTAAAAAAAGATTCGTTGGATTTGATAATAAGGCTTCCGTCGAGATCGTAAATATGGATCTGCATTTCATGTACTTCAGCCATTTCATCAATCTTATCCCTTTCAGTAAAAATAGGTTCAAGATTCTCTGTGTCTACAACATAAGTAGTGCTGGCAAGTACGAATTTGATGTTTTCAAGGATCGCCCTTTGTTTACGCTCCAGCCGCTCTTCGTGATAACTTTCTGCTTCCTGTTTATATTGGTAGACCGTTACCCCAAAAATCAGAATAGACGCCCCCAGAACCAAAAGGATCATGGAAATAAATATTCTGGTTCGTAAGGATAACTTAAGCATTTTCATATAAGGCAGGCTTCGCTTCTAGGCAACAATTATTGAACCATTTCAGGCGTTGGGATTTCTGGATCGAATTCCTTTATATAATTTGATTCCCAGCATCAACATGATTCCGAGAACAAAAATTCCCAGGACACCATAGATCCAGTTGATCGCATCGCGCACGATCACTAGGAAAATCACTGAAAACAGGATAAGCGTGCTTCCCTCATTCCAGATGCGCATTCCATTCGATGTCCATTTAACAATCCCTTCCTGCAGTTCTTTGAAAATTAAATGGGTTTTGAAATGATAGGCAAACAACAGCACGACAAATCCAAGCTTTACATGCATCCAGGGTTGCTCGAGCCAGCCGGGAGCCATCGCCAGTAAAGTGAAAGCGAATGCGCTCGCCAGGATCGCAGAAGGCCAGGTAATAATGAACCAGAGTCGTTTCGCCATCAACTTTAGCTGATCTCCAAGAATCGTTTTATCGGGTTCTGGCTTCTCTGCAGCTTCGATCTGGTAAACAAATAAGCGCGGAATATAAAAAAGCCCGGCAAACCACGTAATTACAAAAATAAGGTGCAGGGCTTTGATATAATTATAGTACTCCATTTAGTCTTCAGTCTCCACGAATAGATAATTAAGATCCATCGCATTAAATTCCTTATTAAATGCTTTTACTTCTTCTTCTAAAAGCTGGTCAAATTTATTCAATTCTTCGTTGATACTGGCAGTAAGTTGGTCTTTAACTGCAATATCCTGCTGAGTTGGTGGAAAATCGTCCATTCCCACAAGACTGTTTAAATGTGCCAGTTTATTGGTGAGTTTTATCGGGAAATTCAACGGATCCTGGTTACTGCGATTTTTGGTCTGGTAAAGCGCATTTTCAATTTCTGAAAGTTGTTCGCTCAGAGTTTTCGCCTTTTCCAGCAGTGGTTTTACCTGCTCATTGTTTTTATACTGCTTCTGAAAATCCTGCAATTGCGCATCGACCTTTCTCATCTTTTTGATGGATTGGTGAGCTTTGTCTACGGTTTCATTCACGCTGGTAATGAAGTCATATTGTTTTTGCATACCTGCCTGGTCGGTTTCAGCATTCGCATCTGCCAGAATCTCGAAATCCTGAGTCATCACCTCATCTTCCACTTCCAGAACTACTTTATAATTTCCGGGAACCGCCTGTGGAGCATCTGTACTTGCCCACCAAAGGATCATTCCGTCAAGTCTTTCAGCGCCTTTACCACGCATATCCCAAACATGTTGATTCGCTCCTTTACTTACTTCCAGCTTATTCTTTTTTGCATTGGAAGAAAAGCTTTGGATCGTATCATTTTCAGCATTCAAATAGCTTAGTTTCACTTTCTTCCCTTCAGGATCCTTCAGAAAAAAATAGGTCATTACTCCGGCAGGATGGTTCGTCCCGCTTGTCGCACTTTCCCGGGATCTGCCATCCATTCGATAGGAAGGTTTCGGCTTGAATAAATGATCCTGATCCTTTTCTACTGAATTCAACTGGTGTAACAGGCTTAAATCATCAATGATCCAGAGACTTCTTCCCTGCGTAGCCACGATCAAATTGTTTTCTTTAATGGCAAGATCGGTAACTGGAACAATTGGCAGATTTAACTGAAAAGACCTCCAGTTTTCTCCATTATCGAATGAAATATACATCCCGGTTTCAGTCCCTGCATAAAGCAAGCCTTGCTTCTCAGGATCTTCACGAACCACCCTGGTAAAATGTTCCGAAGAAATTCCCGAGGTGATCTTTTTCCAGGACTTTCCGAAGTTGGTCGTTTTATATAAATAAGGAGCGAAATCTCCCAGTTTGTACCTGGTTCCGGCGATATAAGCGGTGCCTTCATCAAAAACCGAAGGTTCAATGCTATTGATCATCATCCACTCCGGCATTCCTTTAGGAGTTACATTTTCCCAGTTTTTTCCTCCATCCCTGGAAACATGAATCAGGCCGTCGTCACTTCCAGTCCAGAGCAAACCCTCCTTTAAAGGCGACTCTGCAGCAGCGAAAATAGTACTGTAATATTCTACGGAAGTATTATCCTGAGTGATAGGTCCTCCTGAAGACTTTTGTTTTGATTTATCATTTCTCGTAAGATCTGGACTAATTTCTTCCCAGCTTTCCCCCTCATTCGTGGTCATATGCAAGTGATTGGACGCGGTATACAATTTATCAGGATCATGCGGAGAGAAGAAAATAGGGAAATTCCACTGGAAACGATATTTAAGATTTTCGGCTCCATGACCCATTGGATTGTCTGGCCAGACACTAATACTTCTTACCGTCCCGGTTTCATGATTGTACCTGGTTAGGAATCCGTCATAACTTCCACCATACACGATCTCAGGATTTTCAGGATCCACGGCAATATGCGCGCTTTCTCCTCCGGCTGTAGATTCCCAGTCGGCTTCGCCAATACTTCCGCCTTCTGTTCTATGACGTATTCTTACCGTAGAATTATCCTGCTGTGCCGCGTAAATTCTATACGGAAATGAATTATCTGTGGTAACCCTGTAAAACTGGGAAGTTGGCTGATTGTGATATGTACTCCAGGTTTCCCCGCCATCGTAAGTAATCTGTGCGCCACCATCATCTCCCATAATCATACGCTGTGGGTCTTCCGGAGCGATCCATAGATCATGGTGATCTCCGTGCGGCGCATTGGCAGAACTGTAAGTCTTCCCGCCATCTGTACTCGTATGATAATTCACATTGAGCACATATACCTTGTCTTCATCTTCAGAGTCGGCATAAATACGTGTATAATACCAGGCACGTTGTCTCAGGCTGCGATCATCATTAATCAAATTCCAGGTTTCACCGGCATCGTCACTGCGATAAACGCCTCCTTTTTCTTTATTTTCAACAATAGCCCAGACTCGTTCGCTATTCGCCGGAGAAACGGTCACGCCAATGATCCCTAACGTATCCTGAGGAAATCCATTATTTTCTGAAATTTCCTTCCAGGTTTCTCCGCTATCTGTACTTTTCCATAAAGCCGATCCTTCTCCTCCACTACTAAGACTATAAGGTGTACGCTGCACGTTCCAGGTACTCGCGTATAAAACCCGCGGATTGTTAGGATCCATGATGAGGTCTACCGCGCCGGCATCTGCGTTAGAAAAAAGTACTTTTTTCCAGTTCTTTCCACCATCGGTAGATTTGTAAACGCCGCGATCTTCGGTTGGTTTGTAGATATTTCCAAGTACCGCTGCATAAACCGTATTGTAATCCTTCGGATGAATTACGATCCTGGGAACATGCCGACTGTTTTTCAATCCAGCGGTAGTCCAGGTCTTCCCGGCATCTTCGGTTTTCCAGATTCCGTAGCCAGAAGAGACATTTCCACGAACTGTTTTTTCTCCACCTCCCACATACATTACATTTGGATCACTTTCTGCTACTTCTATAGCTCCTATGGAACCTCCAAAATAACCATCAGAAATATTGCTCCAGCTACGACCTCCATTGGTCGTTTTCCATACACCACCGCCCGCGGCCCCAAAATAGAAAAGATTAGGCTTGCCGGGAACACCGGTTACGGCAGCACTTCGTCCACCTCGAAACGGACCAATTAGACGATATTCCAAAGCGCTGTAAAGTTCTTCGGAATTTTCCTGCGCAATATGTTTTTGTGAATTGAAGAGAATGGCGATCAGTAAAAGAACTGAGAGCCTGAGTAGAGATTGGTTCATAGAAAATCGTTTAGTCTGCTTTAAAGATAAGGATTTACTATAATTTTCAAGCTTCTGAAGTTTACCTGAGTGTATGCCGAATTTCACGATTCAGGAAATAGGCGGTAATGATGGTAGAAAGTACATCGGCAATAGGAAACGAGATCCAGACGCCAAGCTCTCCGTAATACTTCGGAAGAAAGAGAATAAGCGGAATAAATATAAATCCCTGCCTGGAAAGAGTTAGCAAAAACGCGGGCATGGCTTTGCCAATCGCCTGAAAGTAAGCAGCGCCAATCAGCTGGACCGTCACAATTGGAATTGCTGCAAAAACCCAGCGCATGGCTGAAGGTGTTTGCTCCAGAATACTTGGTTCGGTAGTAAATATTGCGACAATATCTGGCGCGAAAATCATGATGCCGGCAAAGATCAAAAGTCCCATCAGGAACGAATACAGGATCGCTGTATTCACACTTTTTCGAACCCGACTGAAGTTTTCTGCACCATAATTGAAACCGGCAATGGGCAAAAATCCCTGGGTAACTCCAAGTACAGGGAAAAGCGCGAACATAAGCATTCGAGCGATAATGGCGTAAACAGTGATCGACTCTTCACCACCAAGATCAAACAGGATATTGTTCATAAGCAAATAGGTTACACTTACCACCGCCTGCCTGGCCAGCGTAACCACTCCCAGTGCCGATATTTCCTTCAGAATAGGAAAATCCATATTGAAATGAGAGAAACTGATCTTTAATTCTGAATTCTTAGATAGAAAGAACCAGATGATATAAGCCATACAAAAGAAATACGAAGCGGTGGTTGCCAGAGCAGCACCTTCCATTCCCATATTCAGCTTATTGATGAGTATATAATCAAGAATTAGATTGGCTACAGAGGGAATGATCATCGCGATCATGGCAAAACGAGGCTTTCCCTCAGCCCGAATGACGTTGTTCCCCATCATAGCCAGAGCTAGCATGGGCACGCCACACAAAACGATGATATAATAGATCTTTGCAGGATCGAAGATCTCTCCCATCCCTCCAAACGCTGGAATAAGTTCATCGACAAAGATTAATCCCGGGATGACCAGGCCTATCGATAGCAGTAAGGTGAGCGTGATCTGGTTTCCAAAGGTTCGTAAGGCTTTGGAATCATCATTGGCTCCAAGCGCCCGGGAAATTATAGAACTTCCACCTATCCCGATAGCCATTCCCAATGCCGCTATAAAAAAGGAAACCGGCAGTACCACATTGATCGCTGCGATGGCGATTGGTCCTATCCAGTTACCAACAAAAATGGTATCTACCAGGATGTTCAAAGACATTACAAGTATCCCAACAGATGCCGGTAATGCCTGCTGGATAAGTAATTTACCGATGGGTTTATCACCCAGCGCTTTGGAGTTTCGCACGGCCATTAAGCCTCCACCGGAGTTGGCTGGGTTGCCCATTCATCGATCCACCTGGATAATACTTTCACCCAGTCCTCACGATCGTTCAAACATGGAACTACAGAAAATTCTTTTCCACCAACTTCATGAAAGATTTCTTCACCTTCCATAGCAATTTCTTCCAAAGTTTCCAGACAATCTGAGACGAAAGCCGGAGTTACAATGGCTAATTTTTTCATACCCTGTTTTCCAAATCTTTCGATGGTTCTATCTGTATAAGGTTTTAACCATGGATCGAATCCTAATCGTGACTGGAAGGAAACGCTATAGGTATTGGGCTTCATTCCTAAATGTTCTGCAACCAACCTTGTGGTTTCAAAGCACTGGTGGCGATAACAAAACTGGTGAGCGGTTGACGCCGTCTGGCAACAGGAGCCGTCTATCTTACAATGTGAACTGGTCACATCGCTTTTGCGAATATGCCTTTCTGGAACACCATGATATGAGAATAGCAAATGTTCATATTCCTTACCTTCAAGATTTTCAGCAATGCTGTTTGCCAAAGTTCTTACATAATCTGGATGATTATAAAATGGTGGAACCGTGGTAAAGCTCATTTCCGGAAAAAATTCTTTACGCAATTCTTCAGCAAGGACCAGAATGGTTTCGGTAGTGGCCATAGCGAATTGTGGATACAATGGGAAAAGCAGCACTTCGTCCACTCCCTTATCCTTCAATTCCTGTAAACCCTGTTTGATATTCGGTGTTCCATACCGCATTGCCAGTGCAATTGGTACAGAGGTTTTTTCATCGATCTTGCTCTGGAGTCTTTCAGAAAGTACAATGAGCGGGGAACCTTCATCCCACCAAATCTTCTTGTAAGCTTCAGCAGATTTTTTAGGACGGGTGTTCAATACAATTCCTTTTACCAGCAGTGTCCTTGCCCAGTATGGCACATCGATCACTCGCTCATCCATAAGGAATTCACCTAAATATTTCTTGACATCTTTGGGGTCGGTACTGTCTGGAGAACCCAGATTTACCAGCAATACGCCTTTACTCATAATTTTTCTTTTTCAGCTCAAAAATAATACTAACTGGTCTATTGAAATACCATTTATAATTAGTGTTCTCTATGATTCAATAATCGTTTAGCTAACCGACAATGTATATTTCTTCGGCGTGGTTCCAAATTTCTTTTTAAAACCGGCAATAAAGTGACTCGCCGTACTGTAACCAACCTTCAATCCTACTTCATTTACATTATATTCACCCGTTTCCAAAAGCTTTCGTGCATATTCCATTTTATAGTCAAACAGAAAGCTATAAACCGAATCACCATAAATTTGCTTAAAACCTTCTTTCAGTTTTTTCAGGCTAAGCCCAATTTCATCTGAAAGTTCCTGCAAGGATGGTGGCTCAGCCATTCTTGCGATCACGATATCCTTGGCTCTCCTTATTTTTTTGATATTCTCCTCATCACTAAGGAAAGGACACTGTTCCAGGTCTGGATTTTCCGCTTTATTAAAATACAGACTCAGCAACTCAAAAGCTTTTGCTTTAAAATAGAGATTCTTGATACTGGGAGTTAAATTAAAATTCATGATCTGGTTCAACACCACCGCAGTAGATGGCGATACCTGAGCGTCCTTATAGTATTTTTTATCCTTGTTGTCGCCACTCAAAAAGGTGATATAATCTGCTTCCTGGGAAAACAATGCATGGAACTTTTTAATGGAAATAACCAGTGAAATCAACCAGCTCTCCTTTTCCATGGATAGATGCAGTGGTAAATCACGCTGTGGATTGTACAGAAGCAGTGAATTCTCCTCAGGAAGCGGCAATTCGTAGCTGCCATTATTGAAAAGAAATTTGCTGTTTCCCTTTACATTAAAGTGAAATTGTATAAAACTATTATCGATCTCGCGAGACATGATTTTTGTCTCATCTGTATCATTCTGAAACTTCAGAATATAGAATCCATCCTCGATCTTGATCTCTTCTGAAATACTTACAGCGTTATTTTTTATGATTTCCTCCATCTTCTGAAAATTTATTTATTTAGAATCAATCTAAACAAATCTATTCCTAACAGCTTTGTTTACTACAAAAATAGCGCATTTTCAAGATAGTGACTTTAAAAAGCTGATAAATATCATCTATCGACACATTTAGTGCTTCCAGCGTTACTTTTTGAAATAGTCATCTGTTATTTTTGCAAACGTATTTCCAAATCGATACATGGAAGATTATCATATTTCTAGAGGTAAGCATTTTTATACGATAGGTTTAAGCTACAAAAAGGCTGATGCCGAGATCCGGGGACATTTCAGTCTTTCGGAGCAGGGCAAGGAAAATCTGCTGAAACAGGCAGGCAGGGAAGGTATCGATGGCATCCTGGTAACCTCCACCTGTAATCGTACTGAAATCTATGGTTTTGCAGAACATCCTTTTCAATTGATCAAATTACTGTGTGAGCATACACATGGCACGGTGGAGGAGTTCGAGAAAGTAGCTTATGTTTATAAGAATAAACAGGCGATCGCCCATATCTTCAGGGTTGGAACAGGACTGGACAGCCAGATCCTGGGGGACTTTGAAATTATCAGTCAGTTAAAAGTAGCCTTTGTACGTTCCAAAAAACTGGGACTGGTAAATGCCTTCCTGGAAAGACTGGTAAATGCGGTGATACAGGCCAGTAAAAGAATTAAGAACGAAACAGAGATTTCAAGTGGAGCGACTTCAGTTTCATTTGCCTCTGTACAGTATATATTAAAGAATATCGAGAATGTTTCAGACAAGAACATTCTTCTCTTCGGAACAGGGAAAATTGGGCGTAATACCTGTGAAAACCTGGTAAAGCACACCCGGAATAATCATATTACCTTAATCAACAGGACCAAGGACAAAGCTGAAAAGGTTGCGGGTAAGTTTGATCTTATTGTAAAGGATTATGCAGATCTCCAGGCAGAGATCAGGAACAGTGATATTCTGATCGTCGCCACCGGAGCTCAGAATCCTACTGTTTCCAAAGAACTTATCTATTCCAAGAAAGACCTTTTGATCCTTGATCTTTCTATCCCGAAGAACGTTTCCGAAGATGTTGAAGAATTGCCGAACGTGCAGTTGATCCATCTTGATCATTTATCGCAAATGACCGATGAAACACTGGAAAGAAGGAAACAATTTATTCCGCAGGCAAAAGAGATCATTGCTGAAGTTGAAAACGACTTTAATCAATGGCTGGAAACAAGAAAGTTCGCTCCAACGATCAAAGCTTTAAAGAAAAAGCTGAGGTCTATGAAGGATGATGAACTGGATTTCCAGCGCAAAAAAATGTCTGATTTCAATGATGAACATGCTGAAATTGTAAGCAATCGTATCATACAGAAGATCATGAAACATTTTGCCAATCACCTCAAGGAAGATACAGAAACTACGAATGAAAGCCTGGAATTGATCCACAAGGTCTTTCAACTCGAAGAAGTTAGCAAATGAGCAAAATAATTCGAATTGGCACTCGCGATAGTGAACTGGCGATGTGGCAGGCCCGCACCGTACAGAACGCACTGGAACGAACCGGTCATCAAAGTGAGCTGGTGCCTGTAAAATCTACTGGCGACCTCAATTTAGATCAACCTTTATATGAAATGGGAATCACCGGGATTTTCACAAAAACCCTGGATGTTGCTATGATCAAAGGGGAAGTAGATATTGCGGTTCACTCCATGAAAGATGTACCTACCGCCCTTCCGAAAGGGATCGTTGAAGCTGCAGTGATGAAGCGGGCCAGCAATAAGGATATTCTGGTTCATAAAGGGATCGATTTCCTGGAAAATAAATTGGGAAAGATCGCTACTGGTAGCCTGCGACGGAAAGCACAATGGCTGCACAGATACCCTGAACACCAGGTCGTGGATCTTCGTGGGAACGTGAACACGAGAATGCAGAAATTACAGGATAATGACTGGAATGGAGCCATTTTCGCAGCGGCCGGACTGGAACGTATCGAGATCAAACCAGATAATTATATAGATCTTAACTGGATGATCCCGGCACCAGCTCAGGGTGCAATGCTTATCGTAGCCATGGAAAAAGACGAAGAAAGCCGTAAAGCACTGGCTCTTTTAAACCACCGGGAATCGCAAATTTGCGTCCATGTAGAACGTGAATTTCTTAAAGTTCTGGAAGGTGGTTGTACTGCTCCCATAGGAGCACTGGCTAAAATTCAGGATGAGCATATTCATTTTCACGGCGCACTTTTCAGCCTGGATGGATCCAGAAAAATTGAAGTGGAAAAGAGCGTTCCGGTAGCACAGGCAGAGAATTTAGGAAAGTTCTGCGCTCAGGAAGTTTTAAATAACGGAGGCCGTGAATTGATGCAACATATTAAATCTGCCTTAAATAATTAATGAATGCCTACGGTACTATCCACGAAAAAACTTGCGCTCAACCAGAAGGAACTGCTTCTAAACAGTGGCATAGGTTTTACAGAATATGATGCTATCGCTATAGAATTCGTAGATGTTGATTTGCCCGAACAAAAGGTTGAAAATGCGATTTTTACCAGCAAGAATTCTTTAAAGGCGATCAAATCAAAGAACCTGGATATTACCCGTTGTTTCTGTGTGGGAAGTAAAACAGCGGCAATGGCTGAGCAAATGGGATTTAAGGTTGTAGAAACCACTGCAAATGCTCGGGAGCTGGCTGAAATTATCATTCGCACTTATCCTGATAAGAACTTCAGGTTTTTCTGCGGAAATTCAAGACGGGATGAACTTCCGGAAATGCTTCAGCTGCAAAATATAGTGCTTGAAGAAGTTGAAGTTTATCGAACTAATTTAAATATTCAGGAATTTCGTTCAGATTATGACGGGATCCTGTTTTACAGCCCTAGTGGCGTGAAAAGCTTCACCAGTAAAAATAATTTGAATTCCATCGCATTCTGTATTGGAGGCACTACAGCTTCCGAAGCAAAAAAACATACTACCCGCATCGTGACTCCGGGAACTCCCGGTATCGAGAACCTGATCGCCGCGGTAGCAAAAACATTTAGAAAAGAATTAAAACATCAGCAATGATCAAGAATGACCTTTTTTTGAAAGCCCTTAGAGGTGAAAGCGTAGAACGTCCACCAGTCTGGATGATGAGACAGGCAGGACGATATCTTCCTGATTTCATGAAACTCAAGGAGAAATACGATTTTTTCACCCGTTGCCGCACTCCTGAACTTGCTACTGAAATTACAGTAATGCCCATTCGCCAGATAGGTCCCGATGCCGCTATACTTTTTAGCGACATTCTTGTGGTCCCACAGGCAATGAACGTCGATGTGGAAATGAAGCCTGGTGTAGGCCCGTGGTTGCCAAATCCAGTAGATACTGCTGCAAAAGTTGACCAGGTGATCGTCCCAGATGTGAACGAAACTCTCGATTATGTATTTGACGCGATCAAACTCACAAAACAGGAATTAAACGATGAAGTACCGCTTATTGGATTTGCTGGTTCTCCATGGACAATTCTATGCTACTGTGTGCAGGGACAGGGATCAAAAACCTTTGACAAGGCGAAAAGATTCTGTTTTATGGAGCCTATCGCCGCGCATAAATTGCTTCAGAAAATAACCGACACTACCATCGCCTATCTGAAAGAAAAGGTTAGAGCCGGTGTAGATGCCGTGCAGCTTTTCGATTCCTGGGGAGGATTGCTGGAGCCTAAGGATTATAAAGAATTTTCGTGGCAGTACATGCAACAGATCATCGATGCTCTTAATGATGAAGTTCCTGTCATTGCCTATGGAAAGGGTTGCTGGTTTGCCCTGAAGGACATGTCGCAATCTGGAGCAGCAGCACTTGGTGTGGACTGGACCTGTGAAGCGCGAAATGCCCGCTATTTAAGTGGCGGACAAATCACTTTGCAGGGGAATTTTGATCCCGCGAGGCTGTATTCCAAACCTATAGAGATTAAATACATGGTAAATGATATGATCAAAGCCTTCGGAAAAGATCGTTATATCGCCAACCTTGGACATGGTATTTTACCAGATATTCCGGTAGACAATGCGAAAGCTTTTGTGAATGCCGTAAAGGAATACAGAGAGTAACTATCATCCAGAATTAACAGAACCATAACCAAGCTGAAAAGCCTTCATAAGTATGAAAGAACAATTTTACAGATACATCGAACAATTGCAGGATGCCATCACTTCGAAACTGGAGGAGATCGATGGCGCTGCTAAATTTAAAGAAGATATCTGGAAAAGAAATGAAGGCGGTGGCGGTAGAACCCGGGTAATCGAAAATGGAAATGTTTTCGAAAAAGGAGGTGTGAACATCTCCGCAGTGCATGGGCCACTTGCTCCGGCGATGCAAAGCTATTTCAAAGTTGGGGACGTGGACTTTTTTGCCTGCGGACTCAGCCTTGTCCTGCATCCCAAAAACCCAATGGTTCCAACGGTTCATGCCAACTGGCGCTATTTCGAAATGTATGAAAAAGACGGTACCGTGATCGACCAGTGGTTTGGTGGCGGCCAGGATCTTACTCCCTATTACCTTTTCGAAGAAGATGCAAAACATTTTCACTACACATGTAAGAAAGCATGTAATCCTCATGGATTCTCATTCTATTCAGACTTCAAGAAAAAGTGCGATGAATACTTCTGGAATGCACATAGAAATGAAGCCAGGGGAATTGGCGGACTTTTCTTCGATTATTTAAAAGAGAATGACCGTATGAAGATTGCCGACTGGTATGATTTCGTGACCGATGTTGGTAATTCATTTTTACAGGCATATGTCCCGATCGTAGAAAAGCGCAAGAATTTATCTTATTCTGAAGAAAATAGAAAATGGCAGGAAATTCGTCGCGGTCGCTACGTAGAGTTCAATCTCGTACATGATAAAGGAACTTTGTTCGGCCTAAAAACCAACGGAAGAATAGAAAGCATCCTGATGAGTCTGCCACCTCACGTACAATGGGTGTATGACCATCATCCAGAACCGGGAAGTGAAGAAGAAAAACTCATACAGGTACTTGAAAGACCAGTGGACTGGGTCTAAAAAATAGTCACACAGCAATCCAAAAAAAAATTGAAACAATGCTTAGAAGAAACCGAAGACTACGTACAAACGAATCTATAAGATCACTGGTAAGAGAAACATTTATTTCTCCAAACGATTTCCTGGTGCCCCTTTTTGTGGTTGAAGGAAAACAGGTAAAAGAGGAGATCGCCTCCATGCCTGGTTATTATAGATATAGTCTTGATCTTCTCAAACAGGAAATCAAAGAATTATGGAGCCTTGGATTAAAGTCGGTTTTACTGTTCGTAAAAGTACCGGATAAGCTGAAAGACAACGCGGGTACTGAAGCTATAAATCCGGAAGGATTGATGCAAAGAGCGATAAAAACGGTAAAAGACGTCGCTCCGGAATTGCTGGTAATGACAGATGTCGCCCTGGATCCATATTCCTCTTATGGTCACGACGGGATCGTTAACGATGGTAAAATCCTAAACGATGATACCACCGCAATTCTGGCAGAAATGGCGCTTTCGCATGCTCAGGCAGGAGCAGATTTCGTAGCGCCCAGTGATATGATGGATGGTCGCATCTTTGAAATGCGAACCTTGCTGGAAGATGAAGGCTACCACGATACTGGCATCATGAGCTATTCTGCGAAGTACGCTTCTGCATTTTATGGTCCGTTTAGAGATGCGCTGGACTCAGCTCCAGGCTTTGGTGATAAGAAAACCTACCAGATGGATCCTGCCAATCGTGATGAAGCCATCAAGGAAACTTTGATGGACATTGAAGAAGGTGCAGATATCGTGATGGTGAAACCAGGTCTTTGTTACCTGGATATCGTTCGTGACATTAAAAATACTGTAAATGTACCGGTTGCCGTTTACCAGGTAAGCGGAGAATATGCCATGATCAAAGCCGCAGCAGAGAAAGGATGGCTGGACCACGACGCCGTGATCCTGGAACAGTTAACGGCTATAAAGCGTGCTGGAGCGAATATGATCGCCTCCTACTTCGCAAAAGATGCGGTGAAATTAATTTCCTGATTTTTAGAAAAAAAATAAGATTCCTTCGGTTTACAGAATTGGTTTTTGACGTAATATTACTGCATGAAATCCAGTAAATTTTTATGGATAAACTTCCTGCTGCTTCAGGTATTCCTGCTAGGCGGTACGAATGTTTATGCTACTGGAATTTCTTCGGAAGTTAAATCCAATAAGTCTGCCAGCGAATTTCAGATTGATCAGTCTCGTAGTAATGAGGATGCTTATCTTATTGATGAAGCCTTTTCTTTATCTGAAGAAGTTAATTCTAAAGACTCCTGTTTTTTCAAATTCTTCGGAAGTTCTGATCGTATTAATGAGGTATATTCAGAAGAAAATGAAGGGCTACAGCTCTTCAAAAATTCCAGGTTTCAATCTTACCTGAAAAAAATTCTCTATCCGTTCCATGGTTTCTGGTAAATAGAATGAATTATATCATGCTGATTAAGGTTTGAAGACCTGAAAAGCACTTTTTATTTCATTTTAAATACTAAAAATCATTATGGATACCATATCTCTTATTCTAGGGCTGGGACTTCTGGCTCTTTTCGCAATACCTATTTTATATCTTATTTTAAAAAGCAATGCTCAAACCTCTAAAGTGAAGCAAAGAACGTATGATTTTGCTGCTCAAAACAAGCTTAAAATCAACGACCTTGAACAGGTGGGCGACACGACCTTAGCCCTGGACCTGGATAATAAAAAAATCATTTTAAGCAAATACGATAAGGATCAATTTGAAATCATTGATCTTTCTCAATATGCGGCAATTCGTTTACAACAGGATTTACAGGCAGGAAAATCCGGGAAAATTCAATTTCTGGCTTTAAATCTTTCTAACAGTCATCAACAAAGCTCAAAGTCTATTTGTTTCTATGATGAAGCCGGAAGTGATATCCTGGCGCCGGAAATACGACTGCAGCAGGCCCGAAAATGGGAAACAAAGATAGCTTCCCTTATCGCCGCTTAGTATACAGTCTATTTTTCAGAAAGGTCTTTCGAATTGGAAAGACCTTTTTGTTTTATAATTTCTTTGTAAATTTTTGAATTGAGAATACATAAATTAGCCAGTCTAACTTATTTAAGTGCATGGGATTACTAATCATTTTTGCCGTATTATCGATATTTTTCTCTTTTATGTGTTCCATTCTGGAAGCCACATTATTGAGCATAACACCCTCTTATATCAAGATCAGGAAAAAAGAAGGTAAAACCTACGCCAAAGAACTCGCCAATCTTAAGAAAGATATAGATAAGCCGCTTATCGCAATCCTAACCATCAATACCATTGCACATACTGTGGGAGCAATTCTTGTGGGTGTTCAGGCTGAAAAGACCTTTGGTGATGGAGGTAATTCTGTAATGATCGTCTCTGCCATCATGACTCTGGCAATTTTGATCCTTTCAGAAATTATTCCGAAGACGATTGGAGCCACTTACTGGCAGTCTTTAGGCAATTTCACTGCCAAAGCGTTAAAGATCATGATCTTCCCGCTGAAATATACCGGAATCCTGTGGCTTATGATGCTCACAACCAAACTTATTGGGAAATCTGCTCATGTAAGCACGATGAGTCGTGAGGAATTTGCCGCGATCACCGATGCTGCGGAAGAGGAAGGTGTTTTCGAAGAAAGTGAAACCACCGTGATCAAGAACCTGCTCGTTTTTAAGTCCATTGAAGCCAAGGATGTGATGACACCATTTTCTGTAGCGATCGTAGAGGACGAAAGTATGAGCCTGAGCGATTTCTATTCCAATCATAAAAACCTGAAATTCTCAAGAATTCCCGTATACAAAACAAAGTCCAATAACGTCTCTGGATTTATTCTGAAGGATGACGTTCTGGAAGCAATGATCGATGAACA
The DNA here is from genome assembly GCF_000423045.1 of Christiangramia portivictoriae DSM 23547. GTDB lineage: Bacteria > Bacteroidota > Bacteroidia > Flavobacteriales > Flavobacteriaceae > Christiangramia > Christiangramia portivictoriae. The sequence continues at coordinate 19,765 of NZ_AUHF01000001.1, forward strand.
CGGTGACCAACCTTTGAGCAATATCAAAAGGGATATTTTGGTGACCAATGACAATACACCTATTCCAGAATTGTTCGAGATCTTCGTGGAAAAACGTGCTCATATATCCATGATCGTGGATGAATTTGGTAATACAACCGGAATTGTGACCATGGAGGATATTATAGAAACGCTTTTAGGCCTGGAGATCATGGACGAAAGTGATAGTGTGGAAGACATGCAGGTGCTGGCCAGAAAGAACTGGGAACGCCGCGCTAAACGCCTTGGGCTCATCCAGAGAAAACAGGACCAGGAGACAGCTTCAACTACAGAGAACAGCGATCAATCTGATGTCGAGGAAACAGGCAAACATTAGAACTCCACTTGGCATTGCCACCATCATTGGGGATAAACACGGAATTCAGCAAATAAAACTCGATGAAGTTTCTGTGGAATCTTCAGAAATACCTGAAGTGCTGGAGTCGGCTGTACTTCAGCTCCAGCAATATTTTTCAGGAGAAAGACAGGAATTTGATCTGAAACTGAATCCGGAAGGAACCGATTTTCAGAAGAAAGTCTGGAAAGAACTTAGCTATATCCCATATGGAACTACCCATTCATACCTTGAACTATCCCGTAAATTAGGCGATGAGAAAGCCATTAGAGCCGTTGCTGCCGCCAATGGGAAAAATCCGCTTTGGATCGTTGTTCCCTGTCATCGTGTAATTGGAATTGACGGTTCTTTAACTGGCTATGCTGGTGGCCTGCATCGCAAGAAATGGTTACTGGAACTGGAAAACCCGCCATTGCAGCAAAGTCTGTTCTAAATTCGCTATTTTCAATACATGAAAAAGATTTTCAAGCTACTCCTCTACATTGCGTTATTTATCGTTGTTCTTTCCATTGGTCTCTATGTGACAGGATATGGATATATTCTGCGAGCAGTACAAACCACTTATTTAAACGGACACAAAACTGCTTTTATCGATGATCATCCCTACTTCGAAAATGCCGTTATAAAGAATGGGGAAAATGTTCAGGAATGGCCGCTCTCAAAGGACTATAATAGTTTCGATGCGACCAGAAGTCTGGACAGTCTTCATGGCGAACTGGGATCTGCCGCATTTTTGATCATTCAGAATGACAGTCTGGTCTACGAAAATTATTACCAGGAATACGGGGCTGCGAGCCAGACAAACTCCTTTTCCATGGCGAAAAGTGTGGTGACATTACTTATGTACAAGGCGATTCAGGATGGATATCTTGAAAATGTCGAGCAACCTGTAGAAAACTTTTTCCCTCAGTTCGACAAAAGCCTCAAAATTGGAGACCTTTCTTCAATGGCTTCCGGGCTTAACTGGAATGAAAATTATTACAATCCTTTTGCGTCTACCGCCCGCGCTTACTTCGGAAAAGATATCCGGGAACAGGTACTGGATTTGAAAGTGATCAAGACTCCGGGGAAGGAATTTGAATATCTGAGCGGGAATACACAATTGCTGGCGATGGTCATCGAAAAGGCCACCGGAAAAACCCTGAGTAATTACCTCAGCGAAAGTTTCTGGAAACCTATGGGAATGAACGACAATGCACACTGGCAATTGGATAGCAAGGAATCTGCGATGGAAAAAGCGTATTGCTGTATCGCTACCAACGCTAGAAATTTCGGGAAATTTGGAAAATTATTATTGAATAATGGACGGTGGAATGACGAGCAACTGCTGGACGCTGCCTATATAGCCCAGCTTTCACAACCAAGGTTCGAAGCCTCACCATACTATGGTTACGGCTTCTGGCTAAGCGATTATAAAGATAAAGAGATTTATTATATGCGTGGTATTCTAGGACAATATGTGATTATAATTCCTGAGGATGAGCTCGTCATCGTTAGATTGGGTGAAAAGCTCATTCGAAAGGATAATGATAAACATTATGAAGATTTCTATCGTTATATAGATGAGACTTACAAGATGCTCGAAAACCGAAATCTATAAAGCTACCGTATAGAATAAAAAAAGCCGGAATAAATCCGGCTTTGAATTTATAATTGCATTTCAGGAATATCGCCTTCGACGATGAGTTTTCCTTCCGTGGCATTTTGAACGTCTTCCACGCTCACACCCGGTGCCGTTTCCAGCAATTTAAAGCCATTATCGGTTACTTCTATCACTGCCAGGTTTGTTACGATTTTAGTCACGCATCCAACGCCTGTGAGCGGCAGAGAACATCTTTTAAGCAATTTGGATTCTCCGGCCTTATTGGTATGCATCATGGCCACGATGATATTTTCTGCTGAAGCCACCAAATCCATGGCGCCTCCCATTCCTTTTACCATTTTGCCCGGGATCTTCCAGTTGGCGATATCTCCGTTTTCAGCAACTTCCATAGCTCCAAGAATCGTAAGATCGACATGCTTCCCTCTAATCATTCCAAAACTGGTGGCAGAATCAAAGAAACTTGCTCCTGGTCTGGCAGTAATGGTCTGTTTCCCGGCATTAATAAGATCGGCGTCTTCTTCTCCATCTATAGGAAATGGTCCCATTCCCAGAATTCCATTTTCGCTTTGAAATTCCACCTGTATATCATCACGAACAAAGTTGGCAACCAGTGTTGGAATCCCTATCCCAAGATTTACGTAATATCCATCTTTTACTTCTTTAGCAATTCGCTTTGCTATTCCGTTTTTATCTAGTGCCATTCCTTAATCTTTTTGTCTAACCGTACGTTGTTCAATTCTTTTCTCATAATTCTTACCCTGGAAGATCCTTTGCACGAAAATTCCCGGAACGTGAATATGGTTTGGATCCAGTTCTCCTGGTTCTACAAGTTCTTCCACTTCAGCTACGGTGATCTTTGCTGCACCACACATGACCGGGTTAAAATTTCTAGCAGTTCCTTTAAAAACAAGATTGCCGGCTTTATCTCCTTTCCAGGCTTTTACAAAGGCGAAATCTGCCTTGAAAGCTTCTTCTAGAACATACATTTTCCCGTCAAATTCACGGGTTTCCTTGTCTTCAGCAACTTCAGTTCCATAACCTGCTGGTGTATAGATCGCTGGAAAACCCTGTTGTGCTGCTTGGCATCTGGCTGCAAGCGTTCCCTGCGGAATCAATTCCACCTCCAGTTCACCGCTAAGCATTTGTTTTTCGAATATGGCATTCTCTCCTACATATGAAGAAACCATTTTATCGATCTGTTTCTTGTGAAGTAATTGCCCAAGCCCAAAATCGTCTACACCTGCATTATTGGAAATACAGGTTAGATTTTTAATATTAAGGCGTACCAGTTCAGAAATGGCGTTCTCCGGAATTCCGCAGAGTCCGAATCCACCAAGCATAAAAGTCATTCCGTCTTCTACACCTTCAGTAGCCTTCTGTACGCTATCAACCGTTTTTATGATCATTATTTTCAGAATTTAATCCGAAAATACAAAATTTAAAAGGTCGATACAACGCCTGAAGTCGGCATAATTGAACATTCCAGAATTTTTAGACTGAAATTCTGCGAATTATTTAAAAATCGAGTTCCTCTGGAACCGAATCTTCATTTGAACTGCTCGAGTTATAGCTTGCGCAATCTGTCGCAATACTTAAATTATCCGGTCTTTCAAAAGCTTCTTTAGATACCTTGAGATCTGGGTTTGCATAGACATCTTTCATGTACATTCCCCAGATGGGCAGCGCCATGGTAGCTCCCTGGCCATATTGTATTCCTGGAAAATGCACTGCACGATCTTCTGCCCCAACCCATACTCCTGTGACAAGGTCTGGAACCATTCCCATGAACCAGCCATCACTTTGATTTTGAGTGGTACCTGTTTTCCCTGCAATCGGATTTTTAAAATCATAAGGATACCCGGTCATCACATCTTTATAGAATGCATTGGTTGTTCCCCAGGTATTACGCAGCCTGGTTCCTGAACCTCCCTGCGTTACACCTTCCAACAGGTTTACCGTGACATAAGCCGCTTCTTTACTAAGAACATCCCTGGTTTCAGGCACATTTTGATAAAGTACCGTCCCGTTCTTGTCTTCGATACGATTCACCATAACAGGTTTGATATAAACTCCCTGGTTCGCAAAAGTGCTGTATGCAGAAACCATCTCAAAAAGACTGATATCTGCCGTTCCCAGTGCGATGGAAGGTACTGCAGGTACATTTTCAGTATCTATACCCAGTTTACCAAGCAAATCGATCACGGGTCCTGGTCCTGTTTTATCGATCAAACGCGCTGTAATGGTATTTACAGAGTTTGCCAGCGCCTGTTTAAGCGAAAGCATTCCTGAATATTCACCATCACTGTTTCTGGGCGCCCAGTCTTTCATGTTCCCGTGTTTACCGGCTTCGATCGTGAATTTAGATCTTGGCAAGGTATCACAGGGTGAGAATTTTAGCTGGTCTATCGCAGTTGCATACACAAAAGGCTTGAAGGTAGAACCAACCTGTCTTTTCCCCTGCTTCACGTGCTCGTATTTGAAATGCTTAAAGTCAATTCCTCCAACCCAGGCCTTTACTTCGCCGGTTTGAGGAACCATAGACATCATTCCTGCCTGTAAAAATGCTTTATAGTAAAGAATGGAATCACGCGGAGTCATTACCGTATCAATGTTTCCTTTCCAGCTAAAAACTCTCATTTCTGCTTTCTCCTTGAAGGACTTCTTGATCTCAGCATCAGATTTTCCCTGTGCTTTCATTTGCTTCCAGCGGGCAGAGACTCTCATTGCGTTTTGTATACTGGACTCTACCTCATCTTCTGTAATATCACGAAAAGGTGCCGTTGGATTTTTCTCATTCTGGCGATCAAATGATTTCTGAAGATTGGCGATATGGCTGGTGACTGCATTCTCTGCATATTCCTGCATCTTGGAGTCAATACTGGTGTATATCTTGAGTCCGTCACGATAAAGACTATATTCAGATCCATCAGGCTTCGGATTTTCCGCGATCCAATCCTTCATGAAGCCCTGAAGGTAGGCTCTGAAATAAGTCGCCATTCCTTCATCATGCCCTTCCGGAGTGAATTCAATTTTCATAGGTAACTTCTGAAGAGAATCTGTTTCCTGTTCAGAAATAAAACCATTACGATTCATTTGTTCAAAAACCTGGTTTCTTCTGGATTTAACCAGTTCTGGTCTTCTCATGGGATTGTAAAGCGCCGAGTTCTTCAGCATTCCTACCAGAACTGCCGACTCTTCTATCTTCAATTCTGAAGGTTCCTTATCAAAATAGATTTTCGAGGCAGAACGAATTCCCACCGCCTGGTAGATAAAATCGTATTTGTTGAAGTACATGGTAATGATCTCTTCCTTCGTGTACTGGCGCTCAAGCCTGGTAGAAATAACCCATTCCTTTACTTTCTGAAATACCCGTTCCACATCATTCTGTGCAACATCTTCAGTAAATAATTGTTTTGCTAATTGTTGCGTAATGGTACTCGCACCTCCTCTTGTTCCCAGGTATACTGCGGCCCTGGCGGTTCCTTTTGCATCGATCCCCGCATGTTGATAAAAACGTTCATCTTCAGTAGCGATTAAAGCCTGTACCAGGTGATCTGGAAGATCTTCATACTTTATTGGGGTTCTGTTCTCACTGTAATATTTACCTAAAGTTTCTCCATCTGCGGAAAAGATCTCGGTAGCAAGGTTGTTTTCAGGGTTTTCGAGTTCATCGAAAGAAGGCATCTTTCCGAAGAATCCCCAACCCGCGAAAAGGAAAATTAGAATTCCAGCTAGAATTCCTATTCCAAACAATGTCCAGAAGCCAACGATGTACTTGCGGTTGCTGTGCGCAGGTTTCTTAGTTTTTTTGGTAGTAGCGGCCATTTATATGCTAAAATTAATTGTCGTTCTTTTCAATTCTAAATCCAATGTCGGTAATTCCCTCCAGTTTTTCGATACCATCCACATCACCATTCTTACGCATCGCCTGCTGGATGCTCACTCTGTATCTGCCCGCTTCCTCGAACTTTACATCTTCCTTGTACCAGAGTTTGCTTTCCTTGATATCACCAAAACCTTCACCAAGCCATTTACCGTCTGGCTGAGCCATTTCATACTCGAGAGTATCGCTGATCACCTTTCCCTGCGGGAACCTGATCTCGGTGATCAAAAACAAATTACTGTAAGCGTACTGGTTATTGTTCCTTACATTAATGAACAGATCATACACCTTCGTAGAGTCCAGTTCCTCAAGTTCAAAAGTAACCAGTGAATCTTTATGCCATTCCTTAATCGACTTGTATTCGTCATAAACCCGTTTTTCATCGCAGCTCACTATAAAGGCTGAAACAAAAATTAGAAGGAAAAAAACTTTACGCATTTTTAGACTTTGTAGGGTTTGGCTTGCGTTTCTTTCTCTTCTTATTGCGTTTCTTGCGCTGCTGTTGCTTTGGTTTATCAAAACGAGTGAGACTATCTTCACCTCCAGAATTATTAAATCCTTTTTCCTTTTCTTCGCTCAGGATCACTTCAGTTTCATACTCCTCCAGGCTTGTAGCCTGTTCCCCTTTTTTGTTCAGGGCTACGATCTTATTTGCCTGTTCCGGACTCAACTGGTGCCAGTTCATCCATTCTCCTTCATAGGCATACCAGAGAGCACCTTTGAAAATGTCTATTTTCTGGCAAACTGCAGTTCCCTTCTTTGTTTTTAACTTAACGTCGGTTTTTGGAAAAGATTTTAATGCTTCCAGATAAGTATCCAATTCGTAGTTAAGGCAGCACTTTAATTTCCCGCATTGCCCAGCAAGTTTCTGAGGATTAAGGGATAGTTGCTGATATCTTGCTGCTGACGTGCTCACAGATCTAAAATCTGTAAGCCAGGTAGAACAGCAAAGTTCACGACCGCAGGAACCAATCCCTCCAAGTCTCGCCGCTTCCTGTCGAAGCCCGATCTGTTTCATTTCAATACGGGTATTGAATTCCCGTGCGAATTCTTTGATTAGTTGTCTGAAATCCACACGATCTTCCGCAGTATAGTAAAAAGTGGCTTTGGAACCATCTCCCTGGAACTCGATATCGCTAATTTTCATACTTAAATTAAGCCTGATAGCGATCTGTCTTGAACGTTGTTTGATCTTTTCCTCGCGCTCTCTTCCTTCCTGCCAGATGTCGATATCTCTCTGAGAAGCCTTGCGATAGATCTTCAGAACTTCATCTGAATTCTGCGCAACTTTTTTCTTCTTCATCTGTACGCGAACGAGCTCCCCGGTAAGACTTACCTGTCCCACATCGTGACCCGGGCTGGCTTCCGTAGCAACTACATCGCCAATACTCAGGCTCAGGTTTTCGGTATTTCGATAGAAATGTTTACGGCCGTTCTTAAAACGAACTTCTACGATATTAAAAGCTTCCACGCCTCCCGGAAGAGACATATTGGAAAGCCAGTCGAAAACGCTTAGTTTATTACAACTGTCTGTTCCACAGGTTCCGTTATTCTTACATCCTTTCGGCTGACCGTCTTTGCCGGTCGAGCAACTTGTGCAAGCCATATGTTATATATATTGAGGGCGTAGCTTTAGATAGCCTGTAAACATCATCCTGTCTAAGCGCTTTGCTTTCTGGCGCAGGATCTCCTTCATCTTCACAGCCCCTTCGGGCATCCGGCATTTCCTAAAGTACCTCCTTGAGGTTCATAAAAAATTTTCAACAGTAAATATACCAATATTAATTGGCTCCACCATTGAGAAGAAACTATTGCTTGTACAGCAATACTTTAGATCTTCCTTTCTTAAAAATCTTATTGCTGGCACCTTTTCCTTTTCTCAATGCCTTCTGTTCTTCGTAAGGCAGGGCATGGATCTCCTTACAATCTGTAGAACAGCAATTATCCATTTTTTCAGCACATTCCTCACATTGAATGAATAGCAGGTGACAGGCTTCGTTCGCGCAATTTACATGCGTATCACATGTTTTTCCGCATTGATGACATTGTGCGATCACATCTTCTGAAATTCGCTCGGCACGTCGATGATCGAATACAAAGTTCTTACCTATGAATTTATTTTCCAGTTGCTGATTTTCAACCTGACGGGTATATTCAATGATACCACCTTCCAGTTGATAAACGTTCTGGAAACCTTTATGTTTATAATAAGCACTTGCTTTTTCACAACGTATTCCGCCGGTACAGTACATTACGAGGTTCTTATCTTCTTTATGATCTTTAAGATCTTCTTCGATAATATCCAGCGAATCCCGGAAAGTATCCACATCTGGGGTGATCGCCCCTTTAAAATGGCCAATTTCGCTCTCGTAGTGATTTCTCATATCTACCAGCACCGTGTTTGGATCATTGATAAGCTCATTGAACCTGGCCGCATCTACATGAATACCTTTATTGGTGACATCAAAAGTGTCATCATTAAGGCCATCTGCCACGATCTTCTTACGCACTTTTACTTTTAGCTTCAAAAACGATTTGATATCATGTTCTATGGCAATGTTCAGTCGTACATTCTCCAAAAAATAAATCTCATCGATAAACTTCTTGAATTCATTAAAACGCCTGGCAGGAACTGAAAGCTGGGCGTTAATGCCCTCATGGGCAACATAGATTCTTCCCAGAACATCCATCTGGTCCCAGGCGATAAATAAGTGATTTCTGAAAAGTTCGGGGTTTCCGATTTTTGCGTATGCATAGAAAGAGAGCGTAAGCCTGTCTTCACCGGCTTCTTCTAATAGTGCTTCCCTTTCCTTAGCGCTCAATTTATTGTACAGTTGCATGCTATACTAATATTTTAAGGGTTAAGATAAATTTTGGCAAAGATACATTTTTAACTGAAGCCAGAAAATTTGGATATATTCAGATCTTATCCAAATATTCGGAATAATTCCATAATTGCAACTACATTTTTATTGTATTGCAACAAAACTTATAGTATTTTAGCACACCTAAATTGCATATTTTAAAACATATACATGAGCAACGATAAAGAGAAAGAAGCGAAATTAAAAGCATTAAAGCTTACCCTTGACAAAATGGATAAAACCTACGGAAAGGGTACCGTGATGAAAATGAGCGACCAGGTAGTCGTAGATGTGGACGCGATTTCTACAGGTTCACTTGGATTGGACCTTGCTTTGGGAGTGGGAGGATATCCACGAGGAAGAGTGATCGAGATCTATGGTCCTGAATCTTCCGGTAAAACCACCCTGACCTTACATGCAATTGCTGAAGCTCAGAAAAAAGGTGGTATTGCTGCTTTTATCGATGCTGAACATGCTTTCGATCGGTTTTATGCGGAAAAATTAGATGTTGATATAGACAATCTTATTATTTCTCAACCAGACAATGGAGAACAGGCTTTAGAGATTGCAGATAATTTGATTCGCTCTGGAGCGATCGATATTATTGTGATTGACTCTGTTGCGGCACTAACGCCAAAAAGCGAGATCGAAGGAGAGATGGGAGATTCCAAAATGGGTCTTCATGCCAGGCTAATGTCCCAGGCACTTAGAAAACTTACTTCATCCATTAGCAAAACAAATTGTACCGTCATCTTTATCAACCAATTGAGAGAGAAGATTGGGGTGATGTTCGGGAACCCGGAAACTACAACTGGTGGTAACGCCTTGAAATTCTATGCTTCCGTTCGTCTGGATATTAGAAGATCCACCCAGATCAAGGATAGCGCTAACAATGTTATGGGTAATAAGACCAGAGTGAAGGTAGTGAAGAACAAGGTTGCTCCTCCTTTTAAAACTGCTGAATTCGACATCATGTATGGTGAGGGTGTTTCCAAGATTGGAGAGATCATTGATATTGGAGTTGATTATGAGATCGTAAAGAAAAGTGGATCATGGTTTAGCTATGAGGACACCAAGTTAGGACAGGGACGGGATGCCGTTAAAAACCTGCTTAAAGATAATCCGGATCTTATGGAAGAACTGGAAGTCAAAATTAAAGACGCGATCAAGGTCGCTAAAGAAGCTTAAAAAAAATCCCCGAATGGGGATTTTTTTTGTGCCGCACGCAACCATTTATCAATTATTGCATCTACTACGAAAGCAATAAGAATATGAAAAAATTGGTTGTAATAGCCCTGACATTACTGCTGATAGGTTGTTCTGTAGATAATGATTCCCAAATCACCTCCTACGAATTAGCAAGCATTACCGATTATGATTTGCCAGATGAACTGGTTCTGGGCAGAACATACGATGTTAGAGTCGGTTTCGTTTTTCCATCAGATTGTAATAACTTTCAAGCGCTGGACGCTCGAAGAGCAGGCACTACTTCAGAAGAAAGAAGCCAGATCTACATCTCCGTGATCACCGCAGTTGTTGAGAATAATTCCTGCAACCGTGATGTAACCGGACATCCTGCAAGCACGAGGTTTGTATTGACTGTTGACGAAGAAAGAGATTACACTTTTAGATTCTGGACAGGACAGGACGGGGATGAACCGATATATGAAGAAGTTACCATACCTGTTGTAATGGAGCAGTCCTAAGTACTAACCTAATATGAATACGTGGGTTCAAAAGACCTCATCTACCGTTGTAAACAACAAGACAGGAAAGCTCAGGAAGAGCTTTACCGGCTCTATTCTCCCAAGTTGTTTGGTATATGTTTGAAGTATTCAGATAATTACCAGCAAGCGGAAGATAATTTGCAGGATGGATTCGTGACCATTTTTGAAAAGATTGGTCAGTTTCAGGATAAAGGATCCTTTGAAGGCTGGATGAAACGAATCCTTATCAATACCTCGCTTCAGAAACACAGGCAGCAGAAAGTTTATGGCATTACCAATGAGGAAGATCTGCAGGAAGATGAAATTGAGGTTGAAACAGAAGACATTTCAGTAGACTTCCTACTACAATGTGTTCAGGATCTGCCAGAAAGGTATAGACAGGTATTTAACCTTTATGTACTGGATGGCTACTCCCATAAAGAAATATCAGATTTACTAAGTATTACTGAGGGAACATCCAAATCGAACCTGGCCAGAGCCAGAACCTCTTTAAAGGAGAAGATCGAATTGGTACAGAACTCAAAAGCAGTTAAATCATCATGAAAGAGAAAAAAAATATAGACAGGATCTTTCAGGAGAAGTTCAAGGACTTCGAGAAAGAACCATCTCCAAGAAACTGGGAGCAGATTGCTTCGCGCCTGGATGCTGGAGCGCCGGTTGCACAAAAACCGGTTATTCCATTGTGGCTTAAGTTTAGTGCCGCAGCAGTAATCCTGGCCTTAGTCGCCACAGGAATCTGGAAAATGAATGTTTCTTCTACGGAAGTTCGAGAACCTGGATTTGTGAATGAGTCGGTTGAAACCGGAGCAGAAAACAACGGGAATATTGATAAGGACTATTCTTCAGAAGAAAAGATCGTAGATAAGTATAATACCAGTCAAAAAGAGCAACCTGCTGCCACTTTGCATAACAAACAGAAAAATAAAAACACCTCTGATGAAGCAGGCAGTTCCAATGCGGCTATTGCTGATAAAAGAAGTAATTCTGACAGTGAAGACCAAAAAGACCTAAATAAATCAGGGTCAAAAGAATCCCATACCAATCAAAGATCAAAAGAAGATTCCCGCTATGCTCATCAGGAAAATACTCATGATCAAAATTTGGAAGAAAATAATTTAGAGAATAAATATAGTACCTCAGCCACTACAGCTGTCATTAGCGAAGCAATAACTTCGAACGATGAAGATGTAAAGAGAAACACCATTGTAAGTATATTTGAAAGCTATTGGAATGAAAGAAACCCTGAACTTTCAGATGAACTGTTAAGTACTGCTCTTATACAGGATACTTCCCTGAACCAACTCGAAAAATTATTGGCTGCAAAAACTTCCGAAGAAAATAAAGAAAACGAAGAGGAGGAAGACCTTAACCAGAAAAATCTTCGCCTGTCTACCTTTGCAGCTCCGGTTTTCTATACCAACCTTGGGGATGGAAATATACTGTCCAACCAGTTTTCAAATAACTCAACGAATACCGAAGTAACTTTCTCTTACGGTGTTAAGCTGGCCTATGATATTGCCAAAAATGTCAAGATTAGGACGGGGATTAGTAAGGTGAATATGAGCCAGAATATCGCTAATGTTTCGTACAGCCCAACGGCAATGAATCCAGGTTTTAATAATATCAACTCTTTAGAAGATAATATTGAAATTAGGACAGATGCTCCGGCACCTGAAAGTGGTTTACCTAGTTTTGGTGGCAATAGTGATGGTAGCACTGGAAGTGTTATTTCTCCATCTGTATTTACTCCCGGGGAGATCAATCAGCAATTTGGCTTTATCGAAGTTCCCCTAGAAGTGGAATATGCCTTGATCGACGAACGTTTTGGACTGAATCTTATTGGTGGTGCAAGCGGACTGTTCCTTGACCAGAATAGTGTGGATCTTGTGACTTCCGAATCCAGAACCAAACTTGGAACGGCCTCCAATATCAATAAAACCAGTTTGAGCACCAATGTGGGCATTGGTGTGGATTATGAGTTTAGCGATAAAATTAGCCTGAGTGTGGAGCCTATTGTGAAATACCAGGTAAATACTTTTACCAATGTTGATAATGTGCGTCCAGTTAACTTTGGAGTCTACTCGGGGATTAGCTATACTTTCTAGTGCACGCTAGGGTCTACCAATTCATCATGAATGATCCTGAAAGTTGAATTCTTGATTTCTTTTCTATCATTCATTTCCAGACCGCGGGTAGACAGAAAATGATGGATCTTGATTCTTAATCTGCCTGGACTGCCAGACAGGAATTTATATGAAAATCTTTTTTTAGAATCATGAAAAGTGATGGGAACAATTGGTATCTGGTGTTCAATGGCGAGCCTGAAGGCTCCTTCCTTAAACTGGTCCAGTACGACCGACTGATCATCTGGCACTCCGCCTTCAGGAAATATACAAATGGAATTCCCCTGTTTTAACCTTCTCTGAGCTTCCAGAAATGCAGCTTTCCGGCTTTGCTGATTCTTTCTATCCACCAGAATACAGGTTCGCTTGTAGAAAAATCCAAAAACCGGGATTTTACTAAGTTCCTTCTTTCCAATAAATACAAAAGGCTGCTTCATGATCACCAGCATCTGCATGATATCCAGCATGCTTGTATGATTTGCTACCAGCATATAGCTTTTCTGTTTTTCTGGAATTTCCTCTGCTTCCACATGAATCCAGAAACCCATTCCGTAGAGAATACATTTCGCCCATATACGGGAGCACACATAATATTGCGGGTAAAACCTTTCAGAAGTGGTAAATACGATCAAAACAGGAAGCATTATCACGATAGGCACGATCAGGAGAATATAGAACCAGATTCTCCATAATAGGATGCCTGCCATTTTGATGTATCTCATGCTTCAAAAGTAGTAAAATGAAAGGAAGGAGTTCTATAAAAAATTTACCTTTGCAGGAAAATTCAGAAAGTCCATGTCAAGAATACTTACAGGAGTCCAGAGTACAGGAACCCCGCATTTAGGGAATTTGCTTGGTGCAATCATGCCAGCCATCACTATGGCAAACGATCCTAAAAATGATTCTTTTATTTTTATTGCAGACCTGCATTCGCTTACGCAGATCAAAGATGCTGAAACCCTTCGGCAAAACACGTTTTCTGTGGCCGCAACCTGGCTTGCCTGTGGACTTGATATAGAAAGAAGTGTTTTTTATCGCCAGTCTGATATTCCTCAGGTTGCAGAACTTTCCTGGTATTTAAGTTGCTTTTTTCCATACCAGCGTCTAACCCTCGCGCATTCCTTTAAAGATAAGGCAGATAGGCTTGAAGACGTGAATAGCGGATTGTTTACGTATCCTATGCTGATGGCAGCCGATATCCTTATGTATGATGCTGAAATTGTTCCCGTAGGTAAAGATCAACTGCAACATATCGAAATGACCCGTGATGTTGCTTCCCGATTTCATGCGAAAATGGGAGAGGTTTTTGTAATTCCTGAAGGTAAAGTACAGGAAGAAACCATGTACATTCCAGGCACCGATGGCGCGAAGATGAGCAAATCCAAAGATAATACCATCAATATTTTCCAGACCGATAAGAAGCTAAGAAAGCAGATCATGGGTATCGCAACCAATAGTACGCCACTGGAAGATCCAAAAGACCCCGATACCTGTAATGTATTTGCGCTTTATAAGATCATGGCTTCTGAAGAGCAAACTGCTGAAATGAGAAAGAATTATGAAGCAGGTGGATATGGTTACGGTCATGCGAAACAGGCCTTGTTCGAGCTGGTTAGAGATAAATTTGCTGAACCACGCGAGAAATACGAATACTATATCAATAACCTTGAGGAAGTAGACAAGGCACTATTAATTGGGGCTAAAAAAGCGAAAAACGTCGCAAATGAAGTTCTGGCTAAAGTAAGGACCAGATTAGGCTACTAAACTTACGCGATCTCAAACAACTTACCAGGGAGAGGTCTAACCGCTCCCTTTAATTCCATACTCAAAAGCAAGGATGCAGTCTTAAAAGTTGGTATCTTACACTGAAGTGCCAGCAGGTCCAGTTCTGTTTTTCCCTGAATTTGTAACTGGTCGAACAATACCTGTTCTTCTGCTTCCAGCTCGATAAATAATCTCTTCTGAATTGGTTTGAGATCCTGCTCAACGGTACGCCAGTTCAGCATATAAGCGATATCGGCGGCAGAAGTAAGAACTCGTGCGTTCTGGCATTTAATGAGTTCATTGCAACCAATACTGGATTTGTCTCCCGGTCTACCAGGAACTGCAAATACTTCCCGGTCATAAGAATTGGCAATATCTGCCGTGACCAGAGCACCTCCCTTTTCGGCACTTTCTATCACTACCGTTGCTTCGCTTAATCCGGCAATGATCCGGTTGCGTTTCAGGAAGTTGTTGCGATCAAAAGTATCGCTGCTCCAGAAGTCGGTAAAAAAGCCTCCGTTCTCCTCCATCTCTTGCATGTACTTCTTATGTGGTTTGGGATAGATCTGGTTCAATCCATGTGCAAGGCAGGCAATTGTTTGCAGTTTATTCCTGATGGCGGCTTTGTGAGCGGTAATATCGGTTCCGTATGCAAATCCAGAGACAATAACCGGATCTAAAGGAGCTAGTTCTTCTATGAGCTGTTCGCAAAAAGAAATGCCATGCGAGCTAATCTGCCGGGTGCCAACGATACTTAGAATTCTACGTCGATGCATGGCTATATTCCCTCGGCTAAACAGCAACAAAGGTGCATCCTGGCAGTGTTTCAGTTTTTCGGGGTAGTCATCTTCCTTGAAAAAATGTACATGGATTTTATTCTTCTGAATAAAATGTAGTTCCTTTTCAGCTTCCTTCAGATGTAATGGATCTTCGATTTCACCAATCCTGGTCTTTCCAATACCATCAATCTTCAGTAAATTTGATTTCTTTTCCCTGAAAACATTTTCCGCAGAACCAAAATGTCTAATGAGTTTTTTAGCCGTGCTATCACCCAGATTTGGAACATGTTGCAGCGCCAGGGTGTACAAAAGTTGATCAGGTTCCATTCAGGATAATTTGACGAAATTTACAGAAAAAATCATTTGTTAATAAAAATTGTTTAGGTAACTTTAACTAACTGTCATTAACCTATATTTTTGCACTCGATGAATATTTCCAATTACATACAGGACCTGCTTTACCGTTACGAATGTGTGGTCCTTCCAGGTTTTGGAGCCTTTCTGGCTCAGAAGCAATCAGCTTTTATCGATAAAAATTCCAACGAGTTCTTTCCTCCAAAAAAGGTGATCTCGTTCAACAGGCAGTTGATCAAAAATGACGGACTCCTGGCTAATTATATTGCTGAAGTCGAGAATGTAAATTATCAGACGGCAAATAACATGATCCAGGAATATGTTTATGACCTGGAGTCATCTTTGCAAAATGCTTCTAAAGCAAGACTGGAAAATATAGGAGAACTTTTCCTGGATAACGAGGAAAAACTACAGTTCGAGCCAGTTACAAACGTGAATTTTCTTACACAGTCCTTTGGTCTGGATACCTACAAAGCATTGCCGGTTAACAGAGAGGTTTACAAACAACAGGTATCAGAACTTGAGGAAAAAGCTCCTATTACTTTTACTCCTGAAAGCAGAAGATCACCGGTATGGAAATATGCTGCCATTGGTCTGATTGCTGTGGGACTTTCAAGTTTCGCCGGACTGAATATTTACAGCAGCCAGGTTACAAAGCATAATATCGCGGAACAGCAGGAAGCAGAAACGCAGCTTCAGGAACAAATTCAACAGGCAACCTTTGTGATAGACAATCCTTTACCAGCGGTTACCTTCGAGGTTGAGAAACAATCCGGTAACTATCATGTTGTTGCAGGAGCTTTTAGAGTTGAAGAAAATGCCCAGAACAAAGTGGATGAACTGAAGGCTGAAGGTTTTAAAGCTCGTTTACTTGGTGTGAACAAGTATGGTCTTCACCAGGTAGTTTATTCCAGTCATCAAACCAGAAGAGAGGCGATCAACAAACTGTATGCGGTCAAGAAAACCAACGATGCAGCCTGGTTATTGGTTCAGGAACTGTAATTTAATAGTTCGTTAACTGCGTAATTACCGGTAACCTCCCTATTTTTGCAAAAAATTTTACATGGAGGCTAAATCACCCAATGAATCCCGTACTACGTTAACAGATCTTGTTTTACCAAGTGAAACCAATCCACTTAACAATCTTTTTGGTGGTGAACTACTGGCCAGAATGGATCGTGCAGCAAGTATCGCAGCCAGGCGCCACAGTCGCAGGATTGTAGTTACTGCTTCGGTTAATCACGTGGCCTTCAATAAAGCGATTCCATTAGGAAGTGTGGTGACAGTAGAAGCAGCGGTTTCAAGGGCTTTTAAGAGTTCCATGGAGATCTTTATCGATGTTTGGGTAGAAGACCGCGAAAGCGGGCGCAGAACCAAAGCTAACGAAGCGATCTATACTTTCGTTGCCGTAGATGAAACGGGTACTCCCATTCAAATTCCACAGCTAGAGCCAGAAACAGATCTGGAAAAGGAAAGATTTGCAGCCGCATTGCGTAGAAAGCAATTGAGTCTTGTACTGGCTGGAAAGATGCAACCTGGCGATGCAACTGAACTTAAGGCTCTTTTTGACTAATTAATGCGTGATAAACCTCACGCCTGCCCTTAAAGTCAATAAGTTCACATTTCCAAAGTAGTCTTCCAATTGGGGGCTCACTGCTATATTCATAAAATCTCTTCTGATTTCACTACCAAGAAATATTCCGAAGAAATTATTGATACGATAACTAATTTTCGGACCAGCCCAGATACTGGTTGCTGAATCCCTGAAGTTCGTACCAAACTTTGAATCATGATAATATCCGGTCGTCCCAATACCTGCAATTAGATCCAGATATAATCTTTTATTGAATTGATGTACATATGCACCCTGAACGCCGAAGGTGAAGATCCTCGTGCTTTGAATATCACCAATTTTCTCAGACTTTTCTACGCGCGTATTGATGTTTAAAAAACGTGTTCCCACATACCAGTTCTTATGAAGGTAGAAGTCGGCACTAAGACCTGTTCCAATGTCAAGGTCATAGGCGTCTTTTAGAAATCCATCGCCTAAAGCAGTTAGCAGACTAAGTTCAGGATCCAACTGTATACGATTAAAATGATGTGGAAAAAATTCAATGCTGTCCTGCTCCTGTGCAATTATTGAGCTATAAGTGCAAAGCAATGATAGTGTGAAAACTCTAAAGATCGATCTCATAATGGTTATCGATTTCATCCACCTCAAATTCATAAATATATACTCCCTGTGCATTCTGTAATTGTAAATTAACCCTTGAATTATCAGCAGTGATAAGTTTTAAAGTTTCAACCTGATTTTCAGAATTTATAAAGCCTTCCCTGGTGCTATATTTTGAGTCCAGGTCTGCTTCATCGTAAGAGTTTAATTCATTCCAATCGTTAATATTTATTTCTACTGAAGATGATTCAAACTTCAGGCTATAATTGAAGTCTGAATTATGGCGAATGATAATTCGCGTCTCGATAAGTTCTTTAAGGACCCATTCCCCCAGATCCAATAAAGTCTCGTTTCTGCTGAAGGCCGAATCACAAACTGTAAAACTCTGCAGTCTTCGATCATTCGATGTACCAGTAATATCCAGGCATAAAATTCCAGGGTTCACATCCAGTGAAACCATGGAAATATTCCCGTTTTGATCACTTAAAGCTTCAGAAAGTGTTCCCTGTCCCCGGCTTAAAAAACTATTGATATCTGTAATGGTACTTACCCGGATCCCCTGCAGCGCAGTGCCTTCAGGAGTTACGAATTTTCCCTGTACCAGAATGCGTTTGTTGTTTTCTATGGATACAGGTGTACAGGAATATAGCGACAGTGCGAAGAAAAGCAGAATTACGCCATAAAAACCGGGCTTTACTAACTTCATAAGATAGATTCTATTCCTTAGATGCTTATAAAGCTAAATGGTTGCGTGGCAATTACATTCTATAGATCCAGCCTGCCGGATCCATCTTCTGGTCATTTTTGTACAAAAGGAAATGTAAGGTCGTTTTACCCGTGGTTTTACTGGTGGCGATCTCACCTATCTCCTGCTCTGTTCTTACCGCATCCCCTTTTTTCACAAAAACATTCTCCAGGTTGTTATAGATCGTTATGAAATCACCGTGTCTAACCATCACGGCCTTGTTTGCACCTTTTACGGCCTGTACTTCACTAACGGTTCCATTAAAGACGGCACGTGCTTTTCCACCTTTATCGGTATCTATTCGTACCCCGTTATTATTCACCATTACCGAGCTTACTACTGGATGCGGCTGTTTTCCAAATTTCATCGTCACCACACCAGATTTTACCGGCCATGGCAATTTGCCTTTGTTGTTATTAAAATCGGTCGCCAGCGCTTTCGCTTCCGGGGTAAGTTCATAGGTGCTTCTCGAACTCGATCCACTCTCTTTATTTGCTTTCGCGATAGATTCCCGAATCATTCGATCAATCGCCCTGTCGATCTGGTCGATCTCGTTCTGCTTAGTTTTTAACTGACTCGCAAACTCACCTTCTCGTTTTTTTATGGTTGAAACAAGTTCCTGCTGTGATTTTCGATTCTGTTCCAGTTGAGCCCTGGTTTTCCTGTTTTCTGCGATAAGCTTCTGCTTTTCTTCCTTCTGCTTCACCAGTCTGGAGTTCAATTGCTGCAATTCTATTGTATTCGCCTTGATCTCCTCTCCCTGCTGTTTTCGATAATTGGTATACTGCTTCATGTACTGAAGGCGTTTGTAGGCCTGCAGGAAGTTTTGAGAAGACAGCAGGAACATCACTCTGCTTTGCTGAGACTTGCTCTTATAGCTTTTCTCGATCATTCGGGCGTAATCCTCCTTAAGTTGTTCCAGCTCCTTTCTAAGCGCTCCAATTTTGTTTGTATTCGTTGTAATTTCCCTCGTAAGCAAATTCGCCTGCTGGTTGGTGAGCTTTATAAGATCTTCAGTGCTTTTTATCTGCTGGCCAAGATCTTCCACCTGCACCAGCACCGAGCGTTGTTTCTTCTGGTTGGAAATTCTAAGCTCATTGATCCTGGTAATTTCATTTCTAAGCTGAATTCGCCTTTTTTCCAGTTCTTCACGATCTGTTTGAGCATAGCTAAGCTGCGTGCCGCCGAGGCAAAGCAATAAAATAATTAAAATATTTGAAGCCTTCATGCTAATCATTTCAAGCTTATTTCTTCGTATCCGGAAGGGATATCGAAAGGAAAACTAACTTCCTCATTGAAGCTGATGCTTCTGTAGGTTATGTCAATATTAGTGCTGCTACCGCCTTCATTTGCGATGATACGTATCGCTTCAGGAAAAACAATACCGTCTACCACCTGGTAATCTGAATAGGTGACGGTAAGGCTTCTGTTTTCTGAAACCTGTGCCAGTTGCTGAGCAGCTGCTTTTAAGGTGCGACTGTCCAGCAGGAACATTTTCTTCATATCTGCATCTTCTGCCTGAACGAACTGAAATCCTTTTGGAGATTGTGTGAAATCGTATACTTCCGTACGAAGGTCATAGATCGCCTGCCCAATCAGCAAATTCTGAAGTTTTTGAAAATCCAGCGGAGTTCCCAGAAAATCACTTACTAATCTAAAATCTCCATCAAAATAGCTTTGAGTCACTTTTTCATAATAGCTCACACTATTAGGAGTAATATATGCTTTGGCCACAGGAAATCCAAGAATGCTTGCGCTCATCCAGATCGCCTTGTCTTTTTCCATTCTAAAGCTAAGATTTACAGATTGTGTTTTTTCATCATCCTGGTACACTGCTCTCAATTTTCCGGAAGCGGTCTTATAATCGGCTTCTTCAGCATAATGCTTTTTTATAATAGAAACGGCTTCAGTGTTTTTTGTAACGATCTTTCCGGCGCGGCGTGAACTTCCGCAGGAAGCTATCATAACCGTCATAAATACCAGTGCAAATATTCTTCTAATCATCAATTTATTTCTTTAAGTAATTTTTCCGCTTTGGCGCGGTATTCATTCGCCAATCCTGCATTATTCATACCACTATAGCTCAAAGAAAGCTGGGCATAGAAATCGGCTTCCAGTCTTCTATCATCCACCAGGTAATCCAAGCCGTCTTTCAAAATGCTTTCTGCCTGTTCGAACTTCTCAAGTTTATTAAGTGCAACGCCCTGAAACAGGTATAACACAGGCTGCGATGGAAAATTTTCCAGTGCCTGTGAGCTCAAGGATCTTACCTCTTTAAATTTTTGAAGTTCTACTTGCAGCAACAGTGTATTCCTGATTAGTTCAAAATTGGCAGCGTTCTTTTTGATTCCCAGTTTAAAATACCGTAGTGCATTTTCACGATCAGCTTTTTGAAGATAAAACTGTCCCAGCTTTTCATATAAACCTGGCGCATTCTCAGTTTGGGTAAGTTTTTCTGCCACTGCTACCAGACGGTCTTCGAATTCGGTGTTCTCCTGAACATAAATCAGGAAGTCATTAAGCACCTTGAACTTGGACTCTGCATCAATTTCTTCACTTTCAAAAACAATTTCCATGGAAGCTACCGCAGCTTCAGGCTCGTGTTTTTCCAGCTGAAATTTATACAATGCGAGATGAGCCAGGGAAGAGCCGGGATTGCTTTCCAGCAGTTCATTGGCCACCTTATAAGCTTCTTCGTCCTCACCCTGCTCGCTATACATATAAATGAGATTCAGGTAATTTTTTTCCTGCTCAGGATTGGCTGCGATACTCTGCCTTAAATTCTCAATTTGAGCATCGGTATTATTGGTCCTCGCATAGATCTGCCGGCGTAATGAATTACGATAGGAATTTGCTCCTAAGTCCTGATCCAGTTGGTCGATAAGTTGTAAGGCATTCTCATAGTCTTCATTAAGCAGGTACAAATTCGCCAGGTCTTCCTTATAATCTGTATCAAAGCCTATCAGCTTTTCCACTGTGGAAATGGCGTTGTCAAAATCTTGAATGGAGGCATAGGTTTCGAATAGTGAAACAAGTATAGCTTCCCGTTTGGGTTCTAATGCTGTAGCCTTCTGAAAATTTTCAATAGCTGCCGGAAATTGCTGAAGTTCCCGATAATTCTTACCGAGTTCAAAATAAAGCACCGCGTTGTCTTCAGAAATTTCTGAAGCTTTACGCAGTGCTACAATTGCTTTTTCGTAATTCTCAATGCCTTTTTGCTTGAGAGCTTCAAAGAACAGTTCCTGAAACTCATCATTCACAAGACCGAGATCATCCTGGTTCACATCTTTAAATGGACGTTCGTCTTCCTGTGCCTGCACAGAAATCATCAAACATAGCATTAAAAATAGGCTCCAGGATGAACGCATAAATATTATTCTAAAACAGAGTAATCACCAATGCTAATCTGGGTAAAATCTCCATCAAATCTGGCAAAATTCCCGATCATGGCATTATCAAGTTTTGCATTTTTCACTTCAGCAAAGGTCTGGATAAGACTGTTCTTTACGGTACTGTTTTCAATTTTAGTTCCATCACCAATGGATACGTTAGGTCCAATTTTAGCATTGATCAATTCCACATTTTCACCAATATAACAAGGTTCGGTAATTTCAGAATCTTTGATCTTTACAGAGTCTGCCATCAGTTTTTCTCCATCCTGATGCAGGAAATTCAGCATTCTGCCGTTGGTTTCCACGGTTACATTCTTGTTTCCACAGTCCATCCATTCATCTACTTTCCCTGGCACAAAACGAAGTCCGTTTTTACGCATTGCTTCAATCCCATCGTTGATCTGATACTCTCCACCGCGGGTTAGCTTTGCATCCAGAACATTCTGAAGTTCATCTTTTAAAACTGCCACATCCTTGAAATAGTATATACCAATAACCGCAAGATCTGAAACAAATTCTTCAGGCTTTTCCACAAGATCGGTGATCTCATTATTGTCATTGAGCTTCACCACACCATAAGCTGATGGATTTTCAACTTTCTTCACCCACATTACTGCATCTGCAGATTTGTCCAGGTTAAAGTCGGCTTTAAAAAGTGTATCGGCATAAGCAACCACGGCAGGACCGCTAAGGGATTCCTTAGCACACATAATGGCGTGACCGGTTCCCAGTGGTTTGTCCTGGTAATAGATCGTTCCTTTGGCGCCAAGACTCTCGGCGATCTTTTTAAGATCTTCTTCCACTTTTTCTCCAAAATCCTCTCCTATGATGAATGCGACCTCGTCGATCTTTTCATCAAGAACTTTTGCAATGTCTTCAACCAGTCGGTGAACGATTGGTTTTCCAGCGATAGGAATTAAAGGTTTTGGAACTGTTAATGTATGTGGACGAAGCCGTGATCCACGACCTGCCATTGGTACAATAATTTTCATTTTATAGCTTTTTAATTAATCTTTAAATATGGGCTAGTTATTTCCTGTGCTTCCAAAACCTCCTGCGCCCCGGGAAGTTTCTCCAAGAATATCCACTTCTTCCCAGGAGATCTGTTCGTGTTTCGCGATGACCATTTGAGCGATTCGTTCTCCATTCTGGATCTCAAATGCTTCGTTGGACAAATTTACAAGGATAACACCAATTTCGCCTCTATAATCGGCATCTATCGTTCCTGGAGCATTGAGTACCGTGATGCCTTTTTTTGCTGCGAGACCGCTTCTTGGTCTTACCTGGGCTTCAAATCCCAAAGGTAATTCTATAAAAAGTCCTGTTTTTACAATAGTACGTTCCAAAGGTTTAAGCGTTATTGGTTCTTCAATATTGGCTCGAAGATCCATACCTGCAGAAAAATTGGTTTCATAATGCGGCAACTTATGTGCCGACTTATTGATCACTTTTACTTCCATGTTCTAGGATTGTATGATTCTTAAAATCTGGTCTTTTTCAAAATAGTAAATGACACCCATAAATATCAATAATAACGGGATTCCCACGAAATAATTTCCCCGGAAAAAGTAAAATGAGATGATGGAGAAGACAATGGATACCAGTAGGTAGGCTCCTATTCGCTTCATATCATAAGGAACTTTATAAAATTTTCTTCCGTAGTAATAAGAGAGTAACATCATCAAGCCATAAGCGGCAAGGGTTGCGATAGCCGAACCGGTATAACCTATCTTCGGAATAAGGTATAGGTTAAGAGCTATGGTCACGGCAGCTCCAGCCAGAGAAATGTAGCCTCCAAATCTCGTGCGGTCTGTTACTTTATACCAAACTGAAAGATTGTGGTAAATACCAAGAAAAAGGTTCGCCAGTAAAATTAGCGGTACGATTTCCATGGCTTCCCAGTATGCTGAATTTTTAATGATCAATATCTTTAAAAGATCGGCAAAAACGATCACGCCTAATAGGATCAAACTTCCCAGAATTACGAAATAATTCGTGATACGGGCATAGGTCGTCGTGGCATTTTCTTCCCCGGAATGGCTGAAAAAGAATGGCTCAATTCCCAATCTAAAAGCGGTTGCAAACAAGGTCATGAACATGGCCAGCTTATAACAAGCTGAGTAGGCTCCAACCTGTTCCCGGGCAATAGCTTGCGGTAATAGTCGGTCAAGCAGAATTCTATCAAAAACTTCATTTACTGAAAAGGCAATCCCCGCGATCAGGATAGGGAATCCGTAAGACAGCATCTTACGCCAGAGTACCGAATCAAAAGTGAAAGAAATCCTGAAATAAAAAGGCAGCATGAGCAAAAGTGTAAGTCCGCTTGCTATAAGATTGGATATAAAGACGTAGCTTATTTCGAAATTTTCAATATAAATGCTTCGGAAGAAGTTATGTTCTTCTGCCAGATCCTTCAGGTAAACCAGGAAAAAAACATTCAGACCCAGGTTTACAGCAACATTGAAGATCTTGATGATCGCATATCGCATGGGTTTTTCCGCGGCACGCAACCAGGCAAAAGGAATGATTACCAGGGCGTCGAGCAGCAGGATCCAGATCGCCAGTTCTATATATTGCAAGGGGATATTGGTAAGCTCTACGATAAGTTCGCGAGCCAGGTAAGCCACTGCAGTGAAAAGCAGCGAAGTGATCACCAGCGACCAGCCAGAGGTACTTAAGACCCTGTTAGGATCCTCGCTCTTATTATAGAATCTGAAAAATGCCGTTTCCATACCATAAGCAAGGATGACATTGATCAAAACGAAATAAGCAAAAATAACCGATATTTCACCGTACTCTTCTTTCGGTAAAATATCGGTATATAAGGGAACTAAAAGGAAACTTACCATCCTTGGCAGGACGGTAGCCAGGCCATAGACGAAAGTTTGCTTAAAGAGATTTTTTATAGTACTCAAAGGAGCCGGTTGGTTTGCTACAAATATCTGAATTTAAATAACAAAACCGCTCTGGCTACTCTTCCTTTTCCTTAATTCCGGTAAGCTTGTAAAATTTAGTTTTCTCATTCTGTCCAAACACCAGTATAGCTTCATCCTGATCGATCTTAAACGGACTCTCTTCTGGCATTTGAGGCATTTTATTACCATATTCCTTCTTAGGGTCTACATCCATCACCATATCTCCACCACCTACTCTAAAATTGGCAATGTAGATATTGGAATTTTCTTTGCTTTTAACAAGGGGCGACTTCATTCCATGGAAATAAACCGCTTGCAGATCTACACGCTCCTCCTGTATAACCGCAACGGGAATATGGAGTTGAATACCTTCTGAAGTATATGTATAATAAACTTCAGCGAATTGAGCAGGTGCTCTTTCCTGAAGATCTTTATTACTGCCACAGGAAGCAAAAATGCTCAATACCAGAATACCGGTTATCATTAGTAGTGATTTTTTCATAATGTTGATTTTTAAAGTTGAAGATATAAAAACAAAAGCTGTACCAAACAAAAAATGCCCTCCATTTGGAGGGCATTTCAAGGTATATTTAATAAGCTTATCCGTTCAAAGCTTCAGCTCCACCAACGATCTCAAGGATCTCATTGGTAATCGAAGCCTGTCTTGCTTTGTTGTAAGATAATTTAAGGTCGTCTCTTAGCTCCTTGGCATTATCTGTCGCTTTGTGCATCGCCGTCATACGTGCACCATGTTCAGAAGCGAAAGAATCTCTAAGAGCCTTAAAAAGTTGCATTTTTAAAGACTTTGGAATAAGATCTTTAACGATCTCAATTTTCGATGGTTCAAAAATATAGTCCAGTTGCTTTTCAGTTTCGGTTTCAAAGCGCTCAATAGGCAGAAACTGCTCATCCATCACGATCTGTGTTCCGGCATTCTTGAACTGGTTGTAAACAAGCTCAATCCTGTCGAATTTACCGTCTACAAATACCTGCATTAGCTCTTCAGCAATCGCAGAAACATTCTCGAAGGATAGATCATCGAAGATCGTATTATCGTTCTTGTATACTTCAAAGGTTTTCTTCAGAATATCGTTACCCTTCTTTCCAAGAGTAAGAAGTTCAACTTCTGTGTTTTGATAATCTGCAGCGACCTTGCTTTTAACCTTTTTGATGATATTGGTATTAAAAGCACCAGCCAGTCCTTTGTTAGAAGATATAGCCACGATAAGTACTCTTTTCACCTCACGCTCTTCAGCAAATTTGCTGTTTGAATCATCGTCCAGAGTAGCACTTAAATCCTGTAGCAATTGCGTTAACTTTTCAGCATAAGGTCTCATGGATGTGATCGCATCCTGTGCCTTGCTCAACTTCGCAGCCGATACCATTTTCATGGCACTGGTGATCTGCATCGTTGAGGAAACTGAAGTAATCCTGCTACGTAATTCTTTTAAGTTTGCCATAAACCCCTCTTAATCTCCCAATATGGAGAAATTAGTAATCAAATTTGTAATATAACTCCTCCCTCTCTAAGAAAGGAAGGAGCCTTTACTATTTCTTATATTTCCCTGAAAGTTCCTTTGCAGCCTTCGTTAAAGTATCTGTAACTTCGTCTGTAAGTTTACCTGCCTTTAAAGTATCAAGCGTATCTCTGTGCTTGGAATTCAGGTAATCAAGGTATTCCAGTTCAAATTCTTTCACTTTCTCTACCGGTACATCTCTAAGTAAGTTCTTAGATCCTGCGTAGATAATTGCAATCTGGTTCTCTACCGGGTAAGGATCGTTTTGTCCCTGCTTCAGGATCTCTACGTTACGCTTACCTTTTTCGATCACACTCATAGTAGACGCGTCAAGGTCTGACCCGAACTTGGCGAATGCTTCAAGTTCACGGTATTGTGCCTGGTCCAGTTTTAATGTACCAGATACTTTTTTCATAGACTTGATCTGTGCATTACCACCCACACGTGATACAGAAATACCTACATCAATCGCAGGACGAACCCCCGAGTTAAATAGATCTGAAGTAAGGAAGATCTGACCATCTGTAATCGAAATTACGTTGGTTGGAATATATGCTGAAACGTCACCTGCCTGAGTTTCGATAATTGGAAGTGCCGTCAGCGACCCGCCTCCTTTTACCTTGTCTTTCAAGCTATCTGGAAGATCGTTCATTTGCTTCGCGATATCATCATCGGCGATGACCTTCGCTGCCCGCTCAAGAAGTCTTGAGTGAAGGAAGAAAACATCCCCAGGATATGCTTCACGTCCTGGTGGACGACGAAGTAAAAGAGAAACCTCACGGTAAGCAACCGCCTGCTTGGACAAATCATCATAAACGATTAGTGCAGGACGACCTGTATCCCTAAAATATTCACCAATCGCGGCACCGGCAAATGGAGCATAAACCTGCATTGGAGCAGGATCTGATGCATTTGCAGCAACGATAGTGGTATAAGCTAAAGCACCTTTATCTTCAAGGGTCTTAGCGATTGCAGCAACGGTAGAAGCTTTCTGCCCGATAGCCACATATATACAGTACACCGGTTCACCGGCATCGTAAAATTCTTTCTGGTTTAGGATCGTGTCAATAGCAACCACAGTCTTACCTGTTTGACGGTCACCAATCACAAGCTCACGCTGTCCTCTTCCTACTGGTACCATCGCATCGATAGATTTGATACCAGTTTGTAAAGGCTCTGTTACAGGCTGACGATAAATTACTCCCGGAGCTTTACGCTCTAGAGGCATTTCGAAAGTCTCACCTTCAATTGGACCTTTTCCATCAATAGGAGCTCCAAGAGTATCAACCACACGGCCAACAATACCTTCCCCTACGTTAATAGAAGCAATTCGCTGAGTTCTTTTTACTGTAGAACCTTCTTTGATCTCCTTTGCAGGACCCAAAAGTACTACCCCAACATTATCTTCCTCAAGGTTTAGAACGATCCCTTCCAAACCACTCTCGAACTGAACAAGTTCGCCGTATTGAGCGTTTGCAAGTCCGTAGATATTCGCAATACCGTCACCAACGGTTAGAACGGTACCTACTTCATCAAGTGAGGCCTTGGATTCAAAACCTGATAATTGTCGTTTTAATATTGCTGATACTTCAGCAGGATTTACTTCTGCCATAATTATTCAAGATAAAATGGTACGCAGGACGTACCTGTTTTAATTAAATTTTTGAAACGTATGTGTTGTCTTTTAATTGTCTCTTTAGTCTGTCCAGGTTTCTGGCTACACTCGCATCATATTGCAGGTCGCCAACTCTTAGTACAAAACCACCAATAATGCTCTCATCGATCACATTTTCCAGGATCGCGTCATTACCGGTTAGTTCCTTCACCTTAGCCATAATGATCATTTCCAGCTCAGCATCCAACGGAATAGCCGTAGTTACTTTTGCATGCTGAATATTGTTCATGGCATTGAACATCATCGTATACTGCTTTGCCACAATGTGCAAAATATTAATACGATCATTGTCAAGTAGTATATCCATCGCACCAACAGTTACACCGTTAAGACCCTTAAAGATCTCAAGCAGCGCGCTCTTCTTGATGCTTTTTCTTACTACCGGACTTGTGAGCATGTTTTCCAGATCACCACTGTTCTTTACAGTAGCAGATATGGTTTGCATATCACTGTTTACAGCTTCCGCCGAATTCTTATCCTTTGCCAGTGAAAGGATCGCTTTTGCGTAACGTTGTGCGGCTCTGTTTCCTTTCATATCTTAGTTTAACTTAGCATCGCTCAGCATCTTCTCGATCATCTGGCGTTGTTCGTTCTTACT
This sequence comes from Christiangramia portivictoriae DSM 23547, assembly GCF_000423045.1. Lineage (GTDB taxonomy): Bacteria > Bacteroidota > Bacteroidia > Flavobacteriales > Flavobacteriaceae > Christiangramia > Christiangramia portivictoriae. The sequence continues at coordinate 48,250 of NZ_AUHF01000001.1, forward strand.
TGATAATTCTTTACGCACAACTTTCTCAGCAATTTCTACTGAAAGCTCTGCAACCTGATTTTTAAGTTCCGCAAGGGCAGATTGTTTTTCAAGTTCGATACTCTTTTGAGCATCTGCAACAATTCTGTCTGCCTTCAACTTCGCTTCTTCAGCTGCTGAAGCGATTGTCTTTTCTTTCAACTCACGTGCTTCTTTAAGGATAGCATCTCTTTCTGCACGAGCTTCTTTCATCAACTGCTCATTGTCAGATTTAAGATTCTGCATTTCCTTACGAGCATTTTCAGCTGAAGCCAACGCGTCGTTAATAGACTGTTCCCTGTCTCTTACAGAATTAAGGATAGGTCTCCAGGCGAATTTTGCCATAAGAAACAAGAGCACCAAAAAGACGATCGTTTGCCAGAAAAACAAGCCAAAATCGGGAGTGATTAAATCCATATATAGTTAAATAAAATGTTCTTAAGTAATCATTAATTAATTAAGATCTGTTCGTAACCAACCGTTACGAACAGATCTTTTTAAGTTCAGGACTATGCCGGTACAGTAAGTACCCCAAGCAAAGCAGCTACCACTCCAAAAAGTGCAACACCTTCTACAAGTGCAGCAGCAATAATCATAGCAGTCTGGATCTTTCCAGCAGCCTCAGGCTGACGTGCGATAGCATCCATGGCAGAACCACCAATTTTACCAACACCGATAGCGGCTCCAACAACTGCAAGACCAGCTCCTAAAGCTGCAAGTCCAATGTGTAAATACTCCATAATAATAGAATTAAATAATTAAAATTAATGATGTTCATGTTCCTCAACCGCCATCCCGATAAACAGGGCAGACAGCATTGTAAAAATAAACGCTTGTAGGAATGCTACTAACAATTCCAGTACTGTTATAAATAAGGCAAATGGAACCGAAACTCCGGCGATGCCCGCATTTTCCAAGATAAAGATCAACCCGATCAAACTCAGGATGATAATGTGTCCCGCCGTTATGTTCGCAAACAAACGAATCATAAGTGCGATAGGCTTAATAAACACACCTGCAAGTTCTACAACTGCAAGAATAGGTTTCACGAAAGTTGGAACTCCTGGCATCCATAAAGTGTGCTTCCAGAAATCCTTATTTCCATTTATTAGAATCAAAGCCAGAGTAAACAAACCTAAGGAAACGGTTACGGCAATATTACCAGTTACGTTCGCTGCTCCTGGTAAAAGACCAAGTAAGTTTGTGATCCAGATGAAGAAGAACACTGAAAGTAAGAAAGGCATGAATTTCATGTATCGCTTTTCTCCAAGTTGCGGAATTGCGATATCATCTCTTACAAATATCACTAAAGTCTCAAGGATATTGTTGAAACCGCTTGGCGCATGAGAATTCTTTTTATGATGTCTGGCCAGGCTAGTAAAGAAAATAAGCATCAGAATGACCGTTAAAAACATCGCGGCCACATTCTTCGTGATAGAAAGATCCCATGGTTTGCTTGCATTCACCGGGTGATGCTCTGCATCAAACTCCACGGCAGTAGCCCCATCGTTCAATCTATAAATATCTTCATGAAGATTCACAAAACGCATCCCGTCCTTTTCAACCACGTGATGACCTTCAGTATCATGATGAAATTCACTGGACATAAAGCTTACCAGGCCATTTTCAGTATACAGAATTACCGGTAAAGGCAGTGTGTATGAATTGTCTCCGGATCCAAAGAAATGCCAGCCATGAGAATCACCAATATGATGCAGGATCATCTCTGTTGCATTGAACTCTTCTTCAGCTTCCTGAAGATCGGAATGCTCCTCTCCGTGCTCCTGAGCAAAGGTGAAAGCTGGGAAAATGGCTAAGGCCAATGTAAAGTATAAGCTAATCACTAAAGATTTCTGTGCTGTCATACTACCTGATCTACTTAAAATTGTGGGCTCTAAATTTCCGTGCAAAGGTATACTTTTAATTTTTATCTGAAAGAAGCAGTTATATTTTTTTTACTGAACCTCAGAATTTATGATTTTACTGAAAGTCAGTTAATTATTTCAGGTTTATAAGCTTTACTGCATAAATAGTTTCGAAAACCAGAAAGATAAAATAGGGTATAAAAAACGCGATCAAACTTTGAAATGGATTTGCTGTCCCATTCAGCATCATAGGAAGCAAAAACAAGACTGCGGCGAGCATTTTAAATAGACTGCAACCCATAAAGGCAAAACCGGTCTTCTCACTAAAGTTTTGCTGCACAAGAACCAGTAAGATATAAACGATGAGTGTCGCAATGAATTGAAACGCATAAATAGAGAAGGTCGAATAATAGAGTTCCGGCTGGAACAGGTAGTTTACCAGTGCGAACTGTATAATGAAACATATGATGAAAAAGGGAATAAATACTTTGAGAAAACCTATGATCTTTTGTTGCATTACTCGTCTTCGTTCAGATTTTTGACCTCTCTGTAAACCAGGTAAAGTGAGATAAACACGCCGGCGAGAGAAAGCGAAATTGTGTATACCGAAAATTTGTTCGGGAATTTATCATCCAGCCAGATGCCCGCAAAAACTCCGGCACCTATAAGCAGGCCCATCTGGAAGGCTATATTAATAAAACCCAGATATTTGTTACGCTGATCGTTTTTCATTCGTAGTTTTAAGAGGTTTGATACCTCCATTCATTTTACAGGTAGCATTGAATACGGCTCCGGCTTCCACCGCAAGTTTACCCGCGATCACTTCCCCTTCGATATGTGCTGTTCCGCGAAAACTGAGCACTTCCTTTACCAGCAACTTCCCATTAAAATTCCCTTCAATATCTGCGCTATCACATTCCAGAGTACCATTTATTACTCCGCCTTTACTTATGACTACCTTTCCGGGAGTTTTTAAACTACCCTCCAAGGTGCCTTCTATTCTAAAACAACCCTTCCCGGAGATCTCCCCGGTAATGATGGTTCCTGCTGCAATACGATTTTGCTCTCGCTGATCTGCAGAGCTTTTGGACTTTTTGGAATCTGAAAACATGATAGTAGGGCTTTAATTAAGGTCTGACAAATTTCTTAAATTTTTCTTAATTTGTACAATTCTATAATTTTCTGCCGACATGACAAAAGCTTCCTCTTCAATTTTGATGTTCTTATCCTTCTGAAGCAGTTCCAAAAATCCCATGCTTGCAGATCTGGAGCTAAATCCATGTACAACCAGAAACAACTGCTCATCGCTATAAACATCGGCTGAAGTTTTTATATTCCTGTAGTCTAATTCCTGTAATTTTTCATCGATAGCGAGTTTCAAGGAATCTAAAACGGGCGCCTCATTTTCAGAAAAAGAGAAAACCAATTTAAAGTTAGTCTGAGTACTATCTGCTACAAACTCCAGATTCTTCAAAGACGGAATCGCTGTATTCAATAATTGCTGTGCATTCTGGCCTTCCGGCGATTGCGGGTAATTTGCGGCCACATACTGCAGTGAATTCTGGTAGGCATCCAGTCCATATAATCTCGCGATCGCCCGTGTTTTCAACAATTCTATCTTGGGCAGGATACTGTTTCCATTATACTGTGATCTGTAATTATCGGCCTGTTTAATAACTTCAGTGAATTGCTGTGTTTCAAATTTTCTATACAGTTGTTCATAAACATTTTCCGGACTGTTTTCATCCATTTGAACACTCTCAGGATTTCTGATAAACGCGGCATATCGGGAATCGGGATAATTCTGCAAAATATCCTGTTCCAGTCTTTGCAGGTCACTTACCCGGTTCTGTGCTTTATAAACCGAATACAAATTATATTTTGCCGGAAGGATCAGGCTTTGTTGCGGATTATTGTTAAGCATGAATTCAAGCCTGTTCGCTGCCAGTGCATATTCACGGTATTTTTCATTGTAGATTACTCCCAGTTGATAATTCGCCCGATTTCGCTGAGCAGATAAGCTGTCCAGAATCAGAGCTGCTGTAGGAATCTGAGCCAAATAAGTTTGAGGATCGTAAATTGGATCGTTATCCAGATTGATATCCATTAATCGTTCTTCAGCATTTACCGTAGTCTGGTTCATCGCACGGCTGCCGTAACGCCAGTTATCTGCCAGTTCCCGGCTACCCCAGGTACGAAGAAAATCCTGCGCGCCCCTGGAAACACGTATTGGGTTATAGAAATAAAAAATATTACCACCATTTCCAGTATTAAAATTACCTGCCGGCGGCACTGTTGCAGAAGCGGGGATATTGGTTTGTGGAAAGTTGGTTCTTGGACCTATGCCTGCGGTATAAGCTGGCAATGCACCAGACTCCATGGTTTTGACCGCACGTGCCCTCAAGGTATCCGTATATGCAGTGAAATACTGCAGTCTATCTGTTTCGCTCATGTTCGCGAGCCTAAGGATACTATCTGTTTCCTCCGCGATCTGTTCGTAAAGAATTACATCTGCCAGGTTCTCTCTTTTTTTGCTAATGGTTCTGAACTCCAGTAGATCTGGCGACATATAGGTAAGGGTACTGTCAAAATATTTACCTGCTTGCTGGTAATTTGCCTCATCAAAACTGATATTCGCGAGGATCTCATAATTGATCGATTTCAGGAAAATATCGCTTGACGGTGACCTTAAGGAGCGATTATAATAATCTACTGCAGTTTCTACGGAATCTAACTGGTTGTAATATTCACCTATCTGAAAATAAATCTTGTCCAGGTATGGGCGGTTTTCACGATCTTCTTCCAGTTCTTTTAAAAGTCCCAGCAGCTGGTTGGGATCACCATTCTGAAAATCAAAATTTCTTGCTTTCTGTACATGCGCATTGACCAGGTAGATTCTTGGTGACTTGCGATTCAGGTCAATTACCTTATCAAAAGAGGCATTTGCCGCTGCGGTTTGATCCAGGCGATTATAAAGTTGCCCAAGAATGTAATAATAACGCCCTTTTTCGGCATTGATCCTGGTAAATTCACTGGCATTTTGTAATGGGGCTACTGCGCTGTCTATATAGCGTAAATTGATATAAGCCTGTGCTAGACTGGAACTGGCATCGGCAATATCTTCATCGCTAAGTTTGTCTGAATCCAGGATCTTCTTCAGGTTCTTGATCGCCAGCTTTTCATTTCCCAGCCTGATATTGGTCTTTTCCCTCCAGATCCTTGCATGAGTAATATTATTACTGGCTGGGTAGCGGTAAAGAATGTAATTGAATGCATCGAGAGCTGGTACAAAACGTTGATCGAAGTACCTGGATTTACCAAGGAGTAAATAAGCTTCGTCCATTTGTGGGTTGCGTTCTTTGCCTCCTATTTGCATGGAATGCTTCTGAATAGCCTTTACCGCTTTTTCTTCAGCAATCCCGAAATTTTGGTTTCTAACGCTGTCTGGTAGAACGATATTTTCATCCAGCGCCAGTCTTTCAACGGGCAGAATATCCCAGTAATTATCTGCATAGTTCTGGTTGATCTCTTCCTTTCCCTGCTCGAAGGCCAGACCACCGTTATATAACGTATTATATTCCGAAGTGATCGCGTGATAATTTCGGTTTACAAAAGAATTCTTTTTCCTGGAGCAGCCAAGAATTGCCGCGACAGTTAGTAGAACCAATGAAATTCGGGTAAACGTATTCAATATGAACCTTTTATGGTATCATGAATAACTTTGATACAACTGGTTTAGTATGTAAAAGTAAACTTCTTTTTGCAAAGTCCAATAGCCGCAGAGCCTAGCCTTCCACGATCTCACTGGAAAAATATTCCTCCAGTTCCTTCAGGGTAGCTTCGGAAGTCGTGATATCACGAACCGGCACTCCCCTGTCCAGTACTACGATCCTTTCGCAAACTTCAGTCACATGAATAAGATCATGACTGGAAATAAGCACGGTAGTTCCCGAAGTATTTGAAAGTTCTTTAAGGATCTTTTTAAGCCTGATCTGTGTGGTAGGATCCAGGTTTGCAAATGGCTCATCAAGGATAACCACCTCAGGATCACCTATCAACGCCGCGACGATACCTACTTTTTTCTGGTTCCCTTTGGAAAGATCCCGAAGGTATTTTTTGCGACCAATGATCTCTCCGTTAAAAAAATCCTGAAATTGAACCAGGAACGTATCTACATCTGCCCGATTCCTATTCCGAAGATCTCCTATAAAGTAAAAATATTCTTCCGGAGTCAAATATCCAATCAGGAAACTCTCGTCAATAAAGGAGGAGGTAAAGCTTTTCCAGTCCTCACTTTCGCTCACCGTAATATCCTGATTAAAAATGTTGCCAGATGTAGGCTGAATAAGATCCAGCAGCAAGCTGAAAAATGTGGTTTTTCCGGCACCGTTGTTACCTACGAGTCCGAAGTTTTGTCCTGCCGGAATTTCCAGATGCTCGATATCCAGAACTTTGTTTCCGTTATATATTTTTGAAAGATTGGTTGCTGTGATCATAATACTCTTGATTTAATCTCCTTTTTGTTTGAATCCCTGAATCGTTACATATTTACGTCTTCGGTAGCGTTGGGTGAGGTATGTTAGTAGTGTGGGACGCATAAGAATACCAATAATACCCAAACCAGCAATAGTTCCCACCGCAACTTCATAGCCTACAAACTTGTTTACCAGCCAGAAAATGAAGACTGGAACGGCCATGACCGGTATTCCAACAAGCCATTGAGAAACTCCTACTCCCTGGTAGTTCATCACGGGGCTTTTGTCAAGATCGATACTCTTTTTATTAAAACTACCAGAAAAAATAAGCATGGGTACATTCACTCCAATATTATAGATCGCCGCGGTGATATTCAGCATCACTACTTCCCATCCAAAATATATATAAGGAGTGGTTAAAATTAGAAGTACAATCACACTTACCGTGATCAAACCCATCTTAGAAGCCAGGTATTGTCTCATAGGAATGTTTTGAGACATGATCATGGAGTAATAGGAAGAATCCCAGGATGGTACAAATTGTCCAAAATTCATCATAAACACTCCGGTCATAAAAATACCCACGAACAGAAAAAATGCGGGCATATCCTGGTAGGTGTCGTTAGGATAAAATATGAGACCATAACACAACAGCAGCAATGACATGAAAATGGTTGTTTTCGCTCTCTTATTCCGAAGTATGAGTTTGATATCCAGTTGAAGGAAAGGAGCTATACTACCAAATTTGCGGGTCCAGCCCAGATCCTGAGTTTGAACTTCTTTTGATTTCGTTTTGAGATCCTGGTCGAGATAGAATTTTCTTCGCAGGTCTGAAAGATTCCATTGATAGAGAACTATAAGCAGTATGAATGGAACTACAGCCAGGTACGGTTGGTTATATAAATAATCGAGCGCAGCCCCAAAATACCTTCCTATATCAAAAATACCAAAGTAGTCCAGCGCAGCCAGGATGGCCACCATGAGAAGGACCGGAATTAATTGCTTAAGACTTTCGTTGAACTTCTTCTTGACAATAAAATTGAAATAGTTCACGCATAAAACAAGAGCGTAAAACCCAAGCATCCAACCAAGTACATTCCAGGCTGGATAGTCGTATTTGAGGATGCTTACCAGCCCAAAAGGTAGTATCCATAGCAACGGCAGTATATTGTAGAAAGAATAGAGTGACTTTAATAGAATATAGTTTACCGCCTTTTTCTTGGACACCGGAATAACCATAAGCGGTTTGATATTCAACACCGGTAGGCTTTGTAACATAAATCGAAAAATCAATTCAAAACCCAAGTAGGTCAAAGCAAAACTGTTTACTACCGAAATAGGATCCTGTTCTGGAAAAGATTCTCTTAATATCGGAAACAATGCGACTCCCAGAAAAAGGAATACTGCTGAAAAATAGAGGGCCAGGAATATCATCAGGATCTTTAATCCCAGACTTTTTCCAAAACTGGCCGATCTTGTAAATGACTTCCATTCCAGCCAGAGAAACTTACCAAACATAAAATCTGCTGTTTATTTAGATAGGTAGAGAAATTTAAACTTTTGTTACATTCTTAAAAGCGTCATACTTTGTATTTTTACGCCCAAATATCAAAAAATGAGTAATTTTTACCCGCTAAAAATAAAGGAAATAATTCGTGAAACTTCCCAGGCGGTGAGTTTATCTTTCGAAATTCCGGAAAACCTGAAAGAGGAGTTTAAATTCAAGGCAGGGCAGTATATCACAATCAAATATGATACAGAGAACGGCGAAATTAGAAGAGCTTATTCTCTTTGTTCTGCTCCAAATTCTGAAGATTTCAAAGTTACAGTAAAAGAGGTTGAAGGTGGAAGCTTTTCTGTGATCGCAAATAATAGACTTACCGCAGGAGACATTCTGGAAGTCCATCCGCCGGAAGGAAAATTTGTTTTTGAACCAGGCAACTCTGCCAGGAACTATGCTGCATTTGCAGCGGGAAGCGGGATCACTCCGGTACTATCCATCATCAAATCTGTGCTGGAAGAAGAGGCGCATAGCCGGTTCGTACTTACGTACGGAAATAAATCTGTAGATGATACGATCTTTTTTAAGGAATTGCTGGAATTGCAATCAAAATTCCCGGATAGACTTTTTGTGGAGTTTATTTACAGCCGTACTCGAGAAGAAAATTCACAGTTTGGCAGAATCGAAACAAGCACCGTAAATTACATTCTGAAGAACAAATTCAAGGATACCAGTTTTGAAACATTTTATCTCTGCGGACCCAAAGAAATGATCGATCATGTCACTGAAGTGTTGAAGAAAAACGAGGTGCGCGATGAGCAGATCAAATTTGAGCTGTTTACGAGCACGGCAGAGGAAAAAGTGATTGAAGGTGATACTGATGGGAAAACCTCAGTAACAATTCTCGTGGATGACGAGGAATATAGCTTTTCCATGGACCGGAAGGATGTGGTTCTTGATGTTGCATTGGAAGAAGATATCGATGTGCCATACTCCTGCCAGGGAGGGATTTGCAGTAGTTGTATGGCTCGTGTAACTGAAGGTAAAGCTGAAATGAGTAAAAATCAAATACTTACAGATGCAGAGATCGAGGAAGGGTTTATTCTTACCTGCCAGGCGCATCCAACAACCTCTACCCTAAAGGTGGATTTCGACGATGTTTAAGAATTATTCAGCAACCGCTGAACTTTAGATACTACCACTTCCGGAGGAATGCTTCGCATCACGTCTTCGTATCCCTCCGGAACTTTATTACCATAAGCCGAAGTCGGGATCTTTGGATATTTCTCCAAATCTGGTAAAATACAGTTGTCAAGCGGTTGATTAAAAGCTGCAAAACCCATGAATGGATGGGTAACGCCCCAGATACTTATCACCGGAATCCCAAAGATCGCTGCGATATGCGCATTACCACTATCCATAGACAGCATCAAGTCCAGGTTCGAAATAAGACTTAGTTCTTCCGCGAACCTCAGCTTGCCTACCACACTCACGCACCTGTCAAATCTGGATTCCCATTCTTCCAGCTGTTTCTTTTCAGTATCTCCTCCCCCAAAAAGGAAAATCTTGATGTTTTTTTCTGAAGAAAGTGTAGAGATGACCTCCTGCATGAGATCTGCCGGGTAAAATTTGGAACTATGCTGTGCAAATGGTGCAATACCAATCCATTTGATGCCTTTTCTTCTGCCGGTAACATTGGAAATCCTGGGCAGGATTTCCCTTCTGGCTGCTGGCATATATCGGGAAAGGTCTATAGGATATCCCAGTTTTTCAAAAACTTCAGCATAGCGCTGATGTGTTGTTTTGAGCTGTTTAAAAATCTTGTTCGTTTCACGGCTCAGAGCTTTCTTTTCAGCCCTGCCTTTGTTTATTTGCTCGAAAGGAATTCCGTAGAAATAAAAAACAGAGCGCAATACATTTGTTCTTAGTACATCATGAAGATCTGCGACCATATCGATCTCTTCATCCCTGAGTTCACGGGCCAGGGTCCCCAGACCCAGAACACCTTCGTGGACACCATCTACATCGGCCTCATAGAGCCTTACATTTTGCAAATGACTGAATAGTGGGAAAAAGAAGGATCGTGTGAGCACTGTGATGGTAAGCTGCGGATAAGTTCTTACCAGCACGCTCAATACCGGTACCACCATGGCCACATCGCCCATGGCAGAGAGACGAATCACCAATAAGTGTTTATTCTCCTCGGTCGCTGTGTGAAGATCTTTATCCTGCTTTTTCATGACTATTTATTCCCTCTAAGCACAGGATTAAGTTCCTCGTCATTGTACATTTTCATCTGTTTGTACACCTTCATATATTTTTCACCCTTTTCAATGTCTTCTAAAAGCTGATTGATCGCTGTTGAAAGGTCCACGCGTTGTTCCAGAAGTATATCCAGTTTCGCTTTACAGGCCATCTGGTGCTTTTCTGAAGCATCTGTACGCTGGGCTTCTTCGTTCATGTGATAGATCTTCAGCGCCAGGATGGACAAACGATCGATCGCCCAGGCCGGACTTTCAGAATTGATCGTAGCATCGGTATTTGCCTTGACATCCTTATATTTTTCAAGAAAGTAACTATCAATATACTCAACCGTATCGGTTCTGTCCTGGTTGGAAGCATCGATCTTCCGTTTTAAAGTAAGTGCAGCTACCGGATCAATATTCTGGTCGCGAATAATATCTTCATAATGCCATTGAACGGTATCTATCCAGCATTTCCTGAAGAGTAAGTGTTCCAGCAGATTCTTTTCAGCATTATAAGGATTTTTAAAATCCTGATCCACACTGTCTTTTTCATGATAGAGTTCGATCACTTCTCTGAAAATAGTATTGGCTTTATCTGAAAACATAAGGTTTTTTTATAAAATTTAGTTGCAAATTGCCCTGAAATGCTCAGGTTTTTGCAAAGATATTATTTTTATAAAGAGATTCCTTTCGATTCTGAAGGAATTGGTTTATCCTACAAATAGCAGGACAAATGGCATAAGAATTAGTATTGCCAGTAGAATCTCCTTAAAGATTCGATCCTTCTTGCTGTCGAAATAGTTCGAAGCGATGATACTTAATGGTACGAAAAAGAATATGAGTTCACTTCCGTTTTTAGTTGGCGCAAAGATGGCCACTGCAATGGAAATTACCAGGCAGAACAGGATCATGCTTAACACCGGTCTCCTGGTGATACTTGCCTTTTGTATCGCACTGAAATACTGAACAATGGTCCAGAATAATATCCCAAGAATGATGCTTAAAGGAATTAATATGGCAGGAACATTATACCTGCTAAAATCGAAATTGCTGGGCTGGAACCAATCATTTAATGTATAGAACTGGTCATAAGCGAGTAAATGAAAAGTTATTGTTAGAACGGCAACTGCTAAAAAAGCCACGAATGGCACCAGCCAGTTCTTAAAGGCTGAAGCAAAGTTGAGTATCGCAAAGAAAATAAGTAAAAAGAACAATACCGACCAGAAATTGTAAAGGGTGGCGATGGAGATCCAGAACGTTGCATCAAAGATCTTCTGCTGTACGAATTTGTGTGACTTAAGACTAATGATCCTGCGTAAAGCCAGTAAAATGCATAGATTCGAAAGAATCACCGGTGTGTTGGCCAATAGCTCACTGAAGCTGATCGCAAAAATAGCAAAAAGCAATGTTTTATAGGCACTACGCTTTGTAAGTTCATTTTTCTTGGCTATAAAATTAAGTACGAACAAGCTTAACACCAATAAGGCCAGTACTCCTATCTTTTGTAGTAAATCCAGTAGTTCAAAACCGTTTTCCCAGTGAAAAAAGTTTACACCGGTATAAAAGATCACCAGCAGCAGAATGATCACTGTAAGGTTTATAGGTTTGGATTTGCTAAAAAAGCTTGTTAGCATTAGGAGTTTTTATATTTTTGTAGTCACAATTAATGATACGATCATGAAAGATTTTTTTGAAGGAATAGAAGATTTGTTTGAGTTACTCCTTGCTCCGTTGGATGAATTGAGAGCTTTGGAACTTGATTCCTGGTTTCTTGCGAATGGATTGAATTGGGTCTTTATGGTTATTGGTTTTCTTGCCTTCCTTTACTGGATGAAACAGTTAAAAACTTTTAACGATAACAACGAAGAAAACAGAGAATCTACTTCACATTCATTCTTAGGATAGGTCAAAGCCTAAATCCTTTCTAAAATACATCTTATCAAATTGCAATAATTCTGCACTTTGGTAAGATTTTTTTAGTGCCATTTTGTAATCCTCTCCAAACGAACTTACCGCGATCACACGGCCTCCGTTGGTGACCACGCCCTCTTCGGTTCTGCTCGTTCCGGCATGGAAAACAAGAGAATCTGTAACCTTGTCCAGTCCAGTGATAGGCTTTCCTTTTTCATAAGACTCCGGATATCCACCAGATACCAGCATGACGGTGGTAGCAGCTCTTTCCTCAATTTCCAGGTTTACTGAATTTAGTTCACCTTTCCAGGCAGATTGCAGTAATGCCACCAAATCAGACTTTATTCTTGGTAATACGACTTCAGTTTCAGGATCACCCATTCGTACATTGTACTCGATCACGTAAGGCTCATCCCCTACTTTTATCAAACCTATAAAAATAAAGCCCTTGTAGTCTATCTCTTCAGCTTTTAAGCCACTTACCGTTGGTTTAACAATACGCTCCTCGATCTTTTTCATGAGCGTTTCATCTGCAAAAGGTACAGGAGAAATAGCTCCCATACCACCGGTATTCAATCCCGTATCACCTTCACCAATTCTTTTATAATCCTTTGCTGTAGGCAGGATCTTATAATTTTCCCCATCGGTTAACACAAAAACGCTTAACTCGATCCCATCCAGGAATTCCTCGATCACCACTTTCCGGCTGGCCGCACCAAACTTACCTGAAAGCATATTTTCCAGTTCCATTTTAGCCTCTTCCAGATCTTCAATAATAAGCACCCCTTTGCCAGCGGCTAAACCATCGGCTTTCAACACATACGGTGGCTTTAAAGTTTCCAGAAAACGTTTCCCGGCCTGTAAACTCTCAAAACTGAAGGTTTCATAGGCCGCAGTAGGAATATTATAAAGCGCCATAAATTCCTTGGCGCGTTCCTTACTACCCTCGAGTAAAGCTCCACGTTGAGAAGGACCTATCATTTGAATATGTTTTAATTGATCATCATTTTTAAAGAAATCCACAATTCCTTTTACCAGAGGATCTTCAGGACCCACCACGATCATATCAATATTCTTTTCCAGCGCCACTTTTCCTACCTGTGCAAAATCTATAGGATTGATCGACAGGTTTTCTGCCACTGCGGCTGTGCCCGCATTCCCGGGTCCTACGTATAGTTGATCGCATAGATCACTTTGTGCAATTTTCCAGGCAAAAGTATGCTCTCGTCCACCGGAACCAAGAATGAGAATATTCATAGCTTCAAATTTTAATTGTTGCATCAAAAATAAATGTTTGTACATTGAAGCACCAATAAATTCGTTAAAAAAGCGCTTCTACACTTGGATTGGTTCAGATTATCTTTACAACTCAATAAATTCCCTATTCAGCGGGCTCAGAAAAAGCTCGGGGAGATCAGGAACATCCCGGAAGCTGATTTTGAGAAGTATCAATACCGGCAAAGAAATCTGCTACTGGATTATCATATTCAGCATAACGATTTTTACCGCGATTTTTTTAAATGGGAAGGTTTTGACAATTGGAGCCAGGTCCCGATCATGAAAAAATCAGATCTGCAACAACCGCTGCGGGACCGTTTAAGTTCTACGTATAGCACGAAATCTGCATACGTGGGAAAGACTTCTGGAAGCAGTGGTCATCCCTTTATCTTTGCCAAGAACAGGTTTGCACATGCCCTGAGCTGGGCCGGTTTTCAGGACCGCTATTCGTGGTATGGGATCGATCTTAATACCTCACTGCAGGCCAGGTTCTACGGAATCCCTCTTGATTTCTTCGGAAATGTGCAGGAACGGCTCAAGGATAGAATAAGCCTAAGGCGGAGGTTTAATATTTTCGATCTTAGTGAACAGAAAATGGAATCTTTTCTTGAGCGATTTAAAAAGGCTGATTTCAATTATCTTAATGGTTACACCAGTGCCATACTCCTATTCGCAAAATTCCTGAAGGATCGCAAAATTCTGTTGAAGGATCTTTGTCCCAGTCTTAAAATATGCATCGTAACTTCTGAAAGACTTTTCGAAAAAGATAAAGAACTGATCGAAAATGTTCTGGAAGTACCTGTGATCAATGAATATGGAGCCAGCGAAGTTGGTCTTATCGCATTTGAAGATCCTCATCATCAATGGATCGTGAATTCTGAAGACCTATATGTAGAGATTCTCGATGAAAAGGACCAGATTTTACCCTATGGTGAAGAAGGCAGGATTGTGATTACTGCGCTTTACAACTATGCACATCCTATGATACGCTACGATATTGGAGATACCGGGGCTTTGTCTACTAAAAGTACTCGCAAAAAGCCAATTCTGGAAAAACTTATAGGCCGTACCAACGATATCGCCCGGCTTCCAGATGGAAAAGTTGTTCCAGGACTTACTTTCTATTATGTTACCAAAACGATCATAGAAGATAGCGGAAACATCAGGGAGTTCATCATTACTCAAACCAGCCTGGACACCTTTCATATAGACTATGTGAGTGAAATGGAGCTTTCAGAATTGCAGCAAGGAAACATCCTCAAAGCGATCGAAGTCTATGTGGGGAAAGACCTGAAAGTAAGCTTTAAAAAGAATGATATATTGAAGCGTACAAAAAGCGGAAAATTAAAACAATTCACGTCGCTTATTCAATAGTTAATCGTTGTTTGGATTTTACGAAGAACTGCTCATTAAGGAAAATGAGCATTCTTTTAAGCGATGCTCTTCGGCTAAAGCCTACAAGCCTGTATACTTTATAATTGTATTTCAGCATTTCCAGTTTGTTTCCGGAAATTGAGTTCTTCCGAAGCCTGTAATAGGCCAGCGATTCCCAGATTCCTTCCATGGGTCCACCTTCTTCGATCACTCTTAGCCACATGGCCCAGTCCTGGCGCTTTCGAATATCTGGTGCATAGATCTTTCCCAGCAACCCGGCGTTGTAAATTCCGGTTAGGTTTCCAACATAATTTGCTTTGAGTAACCTGCAATGGCTAAGTACTGGTAATGCCTGGATAATGACGTTGCTTTTCTTTCCAGATTCATGCATTAACTGGTAACTGGAGAAGCAGGCTGCGACATTGGACTTGGAAAGAACCTCTAACTGTCTCTCAAGCTTGTTATTTTTCCAGAGGTCATCTGTGTCCAGAAAGGAAATAAACTCTCCCTCTGAAGCTTCAATCGCTTTATTTCGGGAAAAAGCAGTACCCCTGTTCGTGGAATTATGAAAAACCCTGATCCTACTATCTTCATCACTGTAGTTTTTCAGGATCTGTTCCGTAGAATCCCTGGAAGCATCGTTCACGATTAGTAATTCCCATTGGGGATATGTCTGGGAAATTACAGACTGGATCGCTTCTGCAATATAAGCTTCACTATTGTAAGCAGGCATGATGACAGATACCAGACCCTTCTTCATTCTATCGTCTAATATGTGCTGAAAAATCTTTATGTTCTCGTTTGTCCAGTTCCTCTTTACTCATACTTCGGAAGTGGTCATAGGTGATCTTCATACCCTCGCTTCTTGAAACTTTTGGTTCCCAGCCCAGGATTTCCTTCGCTCTGGTAATATCTGGCTGTCGTTGCATTGGATCATCCTGTGGCAGGTCTTTGAAAACGATCTTCTGGTCTGTTCCGGTAAGCTTGATGATCTCTTTTGCAAAATCAAGGATCGTGATCTCATCTGGATTTCCAATGTTAACAGGATCGGAGTAATCGCTAAGCAGAAGCCGATAGATTCCTTCTACCTGGTCATCTACATAACAGAAAGAACGTGTTTGCGAACCATCCCCAAAAACCGTAAGGTCTTCCCCCCTAAGGGCCTGACCAATAAATGCAGGAATCACACGACCATCGTTTAAGCGCATTCTTGGCCCATAGGTATTAAAGATCCTGGCAATCCTTGTTTCCAGACCGTGAAAGCGATGATAGGCCATCGTAATGGATTCCTGGAATCGTTTAGCTTCATCATAAACTCCTCGAGGACCAATGGTATTTACATTACCATAATACTCTTCATTCTGAGGATGTACCAGGGGATCGCCATAAACTTCAGAAGTAGAAGCAATGAGAATCCTGGCCTTCTTTTCTTTGGCCAGACCAAGACAATGATGGGTTCCAAAAGAGCCCACTTTCAAGGTTTGAATGGGAATTTTCAAATAGTCGATAGGACTTGCCGGAGACGCAAAATGTAAAATATAATCCAGCTCACCGGCTACATGAACAAATTTCGTGATGTCATGATGATGAAATTCGAAATTCTTTTTCTTAATAAGATGCTCAATATTCTTAAGATCACCAGTAATCAGGTTATCCATTCCAATGACCATGTAACCTTCCCGGATAAAGCGATCGCATAAATGAGATCCCAAAAATCCTGCTGCTCCGGTAATTAGTACTCTTTTCGCCATAATTTATCTTTATACAACCTCATCGATCAGGTCTCGTAAACTTCTTCTCCAGTCCCTGATCTCTCCAAAATCCTGTAATGCTTTAGCCTTGGAAAGCACGCTATATTCAGGTCTTTGAGCCAAGGTCTTAAAAAATCCTGTTTTATTAAGAACTACCTCGTCTATTTTTCCTGAAAATTTTAATATTTCTTCAGCAAAATCGAACCAGGTTGCATGTCCAAGATTGCTGAAATGATAAATTCCGGTTGCAGAAGAATTCTTCTGCACGGCATCCAATATATAGATGGCCAGGTCATTGGCATTGGTTGGAGTACCAAGCTGAGTGGTGGTAATGTTCAAGGTCGCCTTCTCTTCCGCTTTATTTAAGATCGTACGAAAGAAATTATGCCCGAATTCTGAATATAACCAGCTCGTTCTAAAAATTAAATGATCATCAAGAACTTTAATAATCTGCTTTTCACCTGCTAATTTGGAGGCTCCATAAACATTGATGGGGTTGACCTCATCTGTTTCCCGGTAAGGGGTTGAACTGCTTCCGTCAAAAACATAATCTGTCGAAAAATGGATCAATTTCACCTGTTGTGAAGCGCAAACTTCAGCAAGATTCCCAACAGCTTCAGCATTGATCTGGTAGGCCTTTTTTTTCTCTGTTTCAGCTTTTTCAACATTGGTATAAGCCGCAGCATTAATACAGCAATGGTATGAGCGCGATGAAAAAAGTTTTTTTACTTCAGCAATGTTACTAATATCCAGTTCTCCCGAGCTTTTAAAATCAATATTGAGTTCCGGATATTTTTCTCCATGCTTTCTAAAACATGAACCTAACTGACCATTTGCACCGGTAACCAGGATATTTTTCAAAATACTTCATTTAGAAACGGAAGTTCTTTGTCTTTACTGGATAAGATCATTTCTTCTTCAGGAAAATTCCAGTCGATATTTAGCTCAGGATCATTATATCTAATTCCTGCTTCAGAGCCGGGAGTGTAATAATGATCGCACTTGTATGCAAAAACTGAACGTTTCGATAAAGTCACAAAACCATGTCCAAAACCTTTTGGAACGTATAGCTGATACAGGTTCTCATCATCCAGAATTACTGAAAATGTCTTTTTAAAAGTTGGGGAATCGGGTCGTAAATCCACCACCACATCCAGCACCTTCCCATGGATCACTCTTACGATCTTGGTTTGCGCGAACTCTCCTTTTTGATAATGAAGTCCTCGTAGCACACCGTAATGAGACATGGATTGATTATCCTGCACGAATTCAGCATCTATCCCGCTAAATTCAGCCAGCCTTTTGCGATGATAGGTCTCCAGGAACAAACCGCGATGGTCTTCAAACATGGTAGGCTTGATGAGCAGGCAGTCTTTTAGAGGAGTTTTTTCAATTTGCATAATCCTCTTTTAGGAATTAAATATTTGTTCCAGGATCTTTTCAGTGATCAAATATGTAGGCTTTACTCCAGATGTTCCCAGACCACCTGAAGCCAGGGTACTTCCTGTTTCCAATGGATTATCTGATGCGTAATATGCATATCTTACCTGAACATCCTCATCGATACTTCCCCGTAATCTGGAAGCCGCCTGTATGGCCTTTTGATAATGCGCACCTTCCATTTCCAATCCACAAACGTTCCAGGTCGAATCATGGAAGAACCTTAGAATATCCTTGTTCTGCAAAGATGTTCCCAGGACGGTGATCATGGCCCCGTCTACTACATTGATTCCATGACCTTCAAGATCAGACTTCTTAAGCTGGTTCTCAAATGGATAATTGTCTGCAGTTCCTTCAAATAAATGCGCATCAGGAATCATAATATCACCTTTACCTCCCTCAAGAATCCCCGCTTTTCCCATAATGGAAACAGATTTTACATTGAGTTTGATCTCTTTTCCGTCGTTATCAAAAGGTTTCAGCAATTCATCCATCGTTTCATAGGCCTGCTCACCAAAAGCGTAATCCATCACCACCAGAACCGGTTTTTCAGATAGATCCACATCAGCAAATTTATTGGTTTGAAAACCACCTTCCAGTTGAGCAGTATTAAAAATCTGCACGTCGATATTGGTCCCGCTTTTATCCTCCAGGAAGGTCATCCCATTGTCAAGGGCAAACTTGGTGATCTTCGTTCTCAGACTCCCATTACCACTATCACTAAGCTCTTCATATATATCCAGTGGTTTCTTCTTTTTTAATTCTGTCTTAAATGCACAGGGAGCATAGAGGGTATTCATGACGCTATGCATATTTGCGGAAATGATATGAATAGGTCTCTCGATAAGTTCTTCTTTAGTAAGAAAACGCTTGATGTCATTGGCCCAGACTTCCCCGTGAATGTGGTGTCCCAGTCTTTCTCGAAGAACAGGACTAAAAGTGATGATTCTTTTTTCGTTATGAACAGCTTCCTTGATCGCCATTTTTCCCAGGGACCAGATCACTCTTAAAAACCTGTCTGGATTATCTGGGGTACTAAATTTTGGATAAAGCTTGTTAATGTCTGAAAAGGTTCTTCCCAGGATACTGGCTGTATGAGTAAGAGCGATCTCTCGCTGTGACTGCGTAAGTGGCTCTTTTTGGGTTACGGCAAAATCAAGTTTCTCCCAATCCCGGTTTACACTTCCATCTTCATCAATGATCACTCTTTTCATGATCTTATGAGATTCTATGAATAGAAAGGTGAGGTGAGTCAGGATATCATAAATTTCGGAGCGTCCACGAGTGATCTCAATGTTCATTTGTTCATCATCGATCCGGTAGCAGTTCCTGCGTCTTTTAGGTGGTATAATTGGCTTAAAATGCGAATTTCCATAACCTTCATCACTGGTTAGATTAATAAATCTGCATTCTTCAATACCGTGTGGTAAACGATCTATTACATATAACAAACCTTCCAGTTCTGCTTTTTCGTTGGCAATAGAACCATAGATCTCTGGACGTAGTGTAAGTAAGGATTCCCTTAAGGTTTCTCCTGAAACACCCATAGGTTTGTAAAAACCACGGTTAAATAAGTGTCTCATGGTGATATACATTCGTTCAATTGCTCCTGAACTTTCCTGAGCTCTCGTTCTTCCCTGTAACTTTGACATCGACATAGTTTTGTTTTATATAATCTCGTTTATTTTATCAGCGATCTTCCTGTCATTGGACAATCTAGGCAGTTTGTTCTGGCCTCCGAGTTTCCCAATGGACTTCATGTATTGCTGAAATGTATTAGCTGGCAATTTAGTGATCTTAAGTCTTTGTAATATATTTCCATCAATAAGATCCTTATAATATGAATTTTGCTGTTGCATTGCTTTATCAATGACCGCTGCGAAGTATTCCAGATCCTGTGGTTCTTTTTCGAATTCGATAAACCATTCGTGATATGGTAATTCCTCGTTTTCAGGATTGATTTGCGGTGCCACTGTAAATTCACTGATTGCGGCCTGCGTATCCTTTACCGCTTCCTGCAGGGCCTCTTCCACTTCTTTGGCGATCACATGTTCTCCAAAGGCTGAAATAAAGTGCTTGATCCTTCCGGAGACAATGACTCTGTATGGGTTTACTGAAGTAAACTGTACCGTATCACCAATGTTATAAGCCCAAAGTCCGGCAGTAGAACTAATGATCATGACATAGTTTACTCCAAGCTGTACATCCTTCAGAAGTAAACGCGGGGCATTATCTTCAAAAAATTTATCGGCTTCAATAAATTCGTAAAAGATGCCTGAGTCGAGCTGAAGCAGCATTCCATGAACATCCTGCTTATCCTGAAAAGCAAAAAAGCCTTCCGAAGCAGGATATAACTCAATACTATCCACCCTTCTGCCAATCAGTTTCTCAAATTTAGCACGGTAAGGTTCATAATTGACTCCGCCATAGATAAAAAGATCGAAATTTGGAAAGATGTCTCCAACTTTTTTACCGGTCTTATCGATCAATCTTTCAAAATACATTTGCACCCAGGATGGGATCCCGCTAATGACAGACATGTCCTCCTTTACCGTTTCCTCCACGATCGCGTCAACCTTGGTTTCCCAGTCATCTATACAATTGGTTTCCCAGGAAGGCATTCTGTTCTTTTGCAGGTAGCCTGGAACATAATGCGCGACAATTCCCGATAACCTGCCTAATTTTACTCCGTTTTTCTCCTGTAACTCGGGACTTCCCTGCAAAAAGATCATTTTACCATCTACGAATTTACTCTTCCCGGTATCGTGGATATAACATAAGATGGCATTTCTTGCCGCTTCAATATGCGTGGGCATGCTTTCTTTGGTCAACGGAATATACTTGGCACCACTGGTGGTTCCCGAAGTTTTCGCGTAGTATAATGGTTTCCCGGGCCATAGGATATCTGCCTTTCCGGAAACCATCAGGTCCATATAATCCTTCAACTCCTCGTAATCCCTAACCGGCACCTTTGAAGTAAAGTCCTGGTGTGTTTTTATATTGGCAAAATCGTGGTCTTTCCCAAATTTTGTCTTTGCACCTTGCTTCAATAATTGTTGAAAAACTTTCTGCTGAGTATCATGAGGATGCTCAATCCACGTATTCATTTTAGATCTAACATAGGATGCAAATATCCTGGCAGCAAAAGATTTTATAGACATAAATTAATTGAAATCAATATATTCTGAAGGGTTCACAGGGTTTCCTTCGTTCCAAAGTTCAAAGTGCAAATGTGGTCCCGTGGTGAGTTCACCAGTATTACCGGCAGTGGCGATCACCTCGCCAGATCTTACAATATCGCCCTGACTCTTACTCAGCGAGGCATTATGTTTATAAGCCGATAATAAACCATAACTATGTTCAATGATGATCACGTAACCGGTTTCAGCAGTCCATTCAGCAAAGATCACCCGACCATCTGCAACCGCTTTAATGGGTGAATTCCTTGTAGTTACAATATCTATGGCATAATGCTTATTTTCAATATTATAACTTTCAGATATAGTCCCCTTTACCGGTGGAAACAGCGAAAAGTTGATGTTATCTGTCGCCGTGGGCAGGATATTATATTTGTCCTCCTGGGCTACCTCTTCGCGCAGTAAACTGTCTGCCTTGATCCTGTTGATTTCCTGATATTCAAGTTCAGTAATTGGCTGGCTGAGAATAGAGTCCCTGTCCAATTGCTGTATATCAAACTCACCGCGAAGCGCATCCTGTATGGATTGTAAATACTGGTCATTTAAACGCATCCTGTTTTGCAGCGAATCTGAGGTATAGGCCAGCTGTGTAGCCTTTTCTTTCAATGCTGCGGAAGAATATCCCGGAATATACTCTCTTAAAGGTGTAAACGCGATAAGAAAGGTGGTCATTGCGATCAATAGAATTGCTGAGATCCCTACTGCTACAAAAACGTTCAATCTGGTTAGACGAAAAGAGAACCTTTCTTCAAAAGTATCTTCGTTAAGAACCACCATGCGGTACTTATGCAGTAGTTTTTTGGCGAACTTCTTTTTAGGTTTTGTGTTTTCAGCCATAGCCGTGATTGAGTATTACAAAGATAAATTAAAAAAATTCGAATTCCTGTTTGACCCTGCCCGTTATTATACATATGCGGGTATACATCAATTTATTGTCTTCTTAACGTTTATATTAGGTTATTCTTGTTAAGTTTGTAGAACAAAATTATAACACATGAACGCATTTATCTTGCCTTTGGCTATAGGAGCACCACAAATTATCCTGATTGTAGTGGTAATATTGTTGCTTTTCGGAGGACGTAAAATTCCTGAATTAATGAGAGGCCTTGGTAGCGGAATTAAAGAATTTAAAGACGCTTCGAAGGATGACGAGAATCCTGCAACTACAGACGATAGTAAAAAAGTACCGGAAGAGAATAAATAAACCGGTGTTTTAGAATATATAAAAGCCCAACTTTTCAGTTGGGCTTTTTTTAGTTTAATTTCGCCGATCGCAATATGGCATCAAGCTCGAAGATATTGTCCCGTTTGGCTCTTGAAGGTGAGAATACAAATCCTTCCAGGATTAAATATCTGTTATTGGCTTCGTCCTTAACAGCATAGTTCACAAAAGGTCCCGCCATAAAATCATTCTGAACTTCCCAAGTACCTCTCGTCTCGTAAGCGAATTTACCGTCTACAGTAGATTCGAACAAGTATGGAGCATAGGCTTTCTCAGTGATCATATAGGAATCTTCCAGTCTTCCAGGGATCATCGCTTCTCCAATAGAATCACGCATCTTGATGATATTCGCCACCACGCTGGAATCATTATCGATAGAGCTCATAGAAACTTCATAAACAAGGATTTCCATGCTTCCCTTAGGGATCTCTTTTCTTATCCAGCTAAATTTTTCTTCATCTTTAGCATATCTGTAGGCCGAAGGAAATTTTAGATCGATACCAAATTTCTCTTTTAAAGCTACATCATCAGATAGCGATTTTCTGATTCTTCGCTGTTTTTCTGTAAGTTCTGTCTGCTTTAAGATATCTATTATAGAATCTGACTTTCTTTCTATCACTTCAATGATATCCTGGGAGCTATTTCCCTGTAATACAATCCCTTTTTGAGGACGTGAAAATTCATCTGTAATCACTGCCATCCCCTGCTTACCATTTTCTATCTTTAGAAATATCCTGCTGTTGCGTACGAAGCCGTTAAAGGTTTCTGGCGGGATCTGGCTAAGGCTGAAGAGTGGTTCTTCCTGAGGAAGC
The DNA here is from genome assembly GCF_000423045.1 of Christiangramia portivictoriae DSM 23547. Taxonomy (GTDB): domain Bacteria; phylum Bacteroidota; class Bacteroidia; order Flavobacteriales; family Flavobacteriaceae; genus Christiangramia; species Christiangramia portivictoriae. The sequence goes on from NZ_AUHF01000001.1 coordinate 71,340, forward strand.
CCGTCTACCGGGGCGGCAAACTTTGTTCTTATGGCCTCTCCTACTTCACCTTCCCACAATTGATTCTCGATCACTACTGTAAGCTGATTGATGTTTCCGGAGGAATCTGAAAGGATTCGGGCGTCTTGTTTCTGTTCTTTATTTTCCTCACATGCAAAAAACAGGAAAATACTGGCTAGTACTAAAAAGCTACGTTTCATTTTTTCGGATTTGGTTTTGTTAGAACCTTAACCTTTGGAAATCTTTATTTTCATTCCAGGTTTAAGGTTGTTGGTGTTCATATCGTTCCAACTCCTCAAATTCTGTACCGTAACTCCCGGGAACTTCTTAGAAATGCTCCAAAGACTATCACCATTCTTTACCGTATAGATCTTTGGGTTCGATGAATTAGAGGCTGTAGATGTGCTGGAAGAAGATGCTACAGGCTTCGTAGGATAGATCGTTAGATACTGTCCTATCCTTAAATTATTACTTCGCATGTTATTCCAACGTCTTATACTACTCACACCCACACCGTATTTCTCTGCGATTTTTCCCAGGTAATCACCTTTTCTAACCTTGTAACGAACCTTATCTTCAGTTTTTACTAACTGCGCTAGTTCTTTTTCTTTTTCCTTCGCCTGGTTATCAACAAAATTATAGATCGCGTTTTCGTTGGATACGAATTTGCCAATCGCTGGTTTCGGCAATCTTAGTGTATATTTTTCATCTTCAACAAAAGGGATGATGTCAAGCTTATAGCTGGGATTGAGAAACTGAAGCATTTCTTTTTCAACTCCGGTAACTTTGGAGATCTGGTCGAAGGTAATGAGTTGTTTTACCTGTAATGTATCGGTCTCAAAAAACACAACATCAGGATTGGAAGGTTGAAATTTATGCTCCTCGGCATATTCAAAAAGATATAAAGTAGCCAGAAAAGCAGGAACATAACCCGCGGTTTCACGAGGCAGGAACCTTCTCAAATGCCAGTAATCTGTTGAGCCACCGCTTCTTCTTATAGCTTTAGACACATTCCCTGGTCCAGAATTGTAAGAGGCAAGTACAAGATTCCAGTCACCAAACACCTTGTAAAGACTTGAAAGATATTGTGCGGCAGCTTCCGTAGATCTTGATGGATCCATACGTTCATCTACATAGGAACTTACATCAAGCCCGTGCATTTTACCGGTTGGAAACATAAATTGCCAAAGCCCTGTTGCCCCCACTCTTGATTTAGCCCTGGGATTCAAAGCCGATTCTACTATAGAAAGGTATTTGATCTCTAAAGGAACATCATATTTATCCAGTTCCTGCTCATATAGCGGAAAATAATAGGTACTTAGCGCCATAAGTCGCTCCATTCCCTTCTTATTCCTTTTTAGGTATGATTTAATGACCGATTCAAGGATTGGATTGTACTCGACATTAAACGGCGTTCTCGCGTTGAGCCTGGCCAGCCTGGCCTTTAGAGTATCTGTAGGCAATTCATCATAGACCACTTCTTCGTAATCCTGATCTGCAATGGACTTTTGCATGGTCTCAAAAAGATCTGAATTCGTAAGCTCGAGTCGCCAGAGGGAATCTATGGTCTTGGCTTTTGGCAGATCTGCAAGAGCTACTTTAGAAGAATCTCTTATCACTGCGGAAATAGGCAGTTTATTCTGAAATTCAGGATCTGGTTGAGTGAGTTTTATTTCAGTATCATCGCTTTTCTGAAATATCTGAACTCTGAAATTCGCCTTTTCCTCACGAACTTTTTTATCTTTTTCCTGAGCAAAACATGAAATTCCTGCCAATAGCAGCACTGTACAAAATCTTCGTTTCAGCATATAAATATTTTGATTAACAACGGGAATTAATCAAATTTCGTACCCGATTAATTTCTGATTGCCTCGATACCTGGAAGTGATTTTCCTTCAAGCATCTCCAGCATCGCTCCACCACCGGTAGAAACGTAGCTCACCTTGTCTGCAAATCCAAATTGTTTTACAGCAGCAACAGAGTCCCCTCCTCCAACTAAAGAAAATGCACCATTTTCTGTAGCTTCAACAATGGCTTCTCCCAGTTCGATGGTTCCCTTGGCAAAGGTTTCCATTTCAAAGACACCAAGTGGTCCATTCCATAGGATGATCTTGGAATCCTTGATAACATTGGCAAAATTTCTTACAGTTTTTGGACCAACATCAAGTCCCATCCAGCCATCAGGGATATTGTCCACGCTCTCTACCTGTGTACTCGCCTGTTCAGAAAAACTATCTGCAATGACTGAGTCTACCGGAAGGTGAACTTCCACACCTTTATCCTTGGCTTTTTTAAGAATTTCAAGGGCAAGTTCCTGTTTATCATCTTCCACAAGGGAAGTTCCAATATGCCCGCCCTGGGCTTTAATAAAAGTATAGGTCATCCCGCCACCGATAATGAGATGATCGATTTTATCAAGAATATTTTCTATAACGGTAATTTTGGAAGACACTTTCGCTCCGCCAAGTACGGCTGTCACCGGCTTTTCACTACTGTTCAATACTTTGTCGAGACTTTTGATCTCTTTAGCCAGCAAATAACCGAAGCATTTATCATCAAAATATTTTGCCACAATGGTGGTAGAAGCATGGGCTCTGTGTGCGGTACCAAAGGCATCATTCACATAAATGTCTCCCAGCTTAGCCAGTTTTTCAGCAAAAGCCTCGTCTCCGGCGGTTTCTTCCTCGTGAAATCTTAAATTTTCCAGCAAAAGGATTTCTCCAGATTTCAGATCATTGGCAGCCTTCTCCACTTCCTCTCCAGTACAGTCTTCAACAAACTTTACGCTCACTCCAAGAACTTCAGAAACCTTATCCTGTATATGTTGTAAAGAGTATTTGCTTTCCTTTCCTTTTGGACGACCCAGGTGTGACATTAGAACCACGCTCCCGCCATCTTCAAGAATTTTGATGATTGTAGGTTTAGCAGCCTCTATTCTATTGGCGTCTGTTACCTCCATCTCATCATTTAAAGGCACATTGAAGTCTACTCGAATCAAGGCCTGTTTGCTCTTAAAGTTGTAATCGTCTATCGTTTTCATAGGTTTGCTTTGTTACAAATATAAATTTTTCCGAAGATAATAAAGCTTATATAATTTTATATTTGCCTATGCTTTTTAGAGAAATAATAGGCCTTCCGCATATCAAAAACCACCTGGTAACCACGGCAGACCGTAGAAGAATTCCGCATGCCCAGTTATTTTCAGGAAAGGCTGGCAGTGGGACTTTACCCATGGCAATTGCTTACGCTCAATACATTTTATGTGGTAATTCCAATGGTGAAAATGATTCAGAAAGTTCAGCTTCCTGTAATCTGAAATTTAATAATCTTTCTCATCCAGATCTGCATTTCGCTTTTCCAGTGGCAACTAATGACAAGATTAAAAAACATCCGGTTTCTTCCCATTTTCTGGAGGAGTGGAGGCACTTTGTTAAAACTAATCCCTACGGAAGTTTATACGACTGGTACCAAAACCTTGGTATAGAGAACAAGCAGGGAAAAATTGGCGTAGATGAGGCTCATGAGATCGTAAAAGCCCTTTCCCTTAAAAGTTATGAAGGTGGATTTAAGGTGATGATCATCTGGATGCCTGAGAAGATGAATAATGAAGCATCCAATAAATTACTCAAGCTAATAGAGGAGCCGCCCAGCAAAACCATCTTCTTGTTAGTGACTGAAGCTGAAGAACAACTCATCCAAACCATTCGCTCCAGATGCCAGCGTTTGCACTTCCCACCTCTAGGTGAAGCTGATATAGAAGATTTTTTAATAAAAAAGGAAGCTTGTGATCCAAAAATTGCCAGAAAGATCGCACATCAGGCGAACGGGGATTATACCAGAGCCATCCATATCCTGAAAAAAGATGCAGGAGATGAACAGTTTCAGGCGTGGTTCATTCAATGGGTGCGCAGTGCATTTCAGGCCAAAGGAAATAAAGCCACTGTACTGGAATTAGTCGCATGGAGTGATGAGATTGCAGCATTGAATCGTGAGACTCAAAAGAGTTTTCTGAAGTACTGTCTTGATTTCTTCAGACAGGCCATGCTCCTGAATTATAAGGCTAAAGACTTAGTTTACATGGATATTGAGCCTAAAGTCTTTAAATTTGACAAGTTCGCCAGTTTTATAAATGGTCAAAATATTGGAGATATTTCTGAGGCCATAGAAACCGCCATTTATCATATTGGCAGAAATGGAAATTCCAAAATTATACTAACTGATCTTTCAATTAAACTAACCAGATATTTACATAAAAAATAATCATGATGGAACATCTTACTACCTATATCACAGAAATCCTTATTCTAATATTCGTCCTTATCACCTTTTTACAGTCCGGACTGGATAAATTGATGGATTGGAAAGGAAATACCAGTTGGTTAAAAGAACATTTTTCTAAAACGTTTATGGCCGGTATGGTTCCACTAATGGTAGGGATCATTCTTATTATTGAAGTAATTGTTGGTTTGCTGGCAATCGCAGGTATTTTCACATTGATAACGAATGGAGATTCAACCCTGGGTCTGTGGGCCTCGATCCTGGCCTGTGTAACCCTGCTTATGCTTCTTTTCGGCCAGCGAGTAGCAAAAGATTATGCAGGAGCTTTTACGCTAACGGGGTACTTTATAGTCTGTATATTCGGCGTATGGATTATGAGTTAAATTCCATGCAATAAAAAAGGCTCCTAGACGGAGCCTTTTTTGTTTTTATAAAGTAAAATAGAATTAATCCTCCACTTCTTCAGTTTCATCTACTTCAACATCTGCTCCACCATACTGCTCATTCAATTCAGCTAGAATATCCTGCGTGATATCCAGTCCTTCTTCCGCATACATAATGTTGGCAGATTCGTTCGACCCGAATATGTAAGTATATCCATTATCCTTACCGTAATCCTTCACATAACCCTTAACCTTTTCAACCAGGGAATCCATAGCTGCGGTACTCTGCTCTCTTAAACGATTGCTCTGCATTTGTTGTTGTTGCTGAAGCATCTGCTGCTTTTGCATAAGCATACGCTCTTTTTCCTGTCGCTGTGCATCTGTCATGGAATTCATTTCAGATTGATAAGCCTGTACTTCTGCCTGAAAGGTTTTTGCAACTGAATCGAGTTGTTGGCGAACAGAATCAGATTTTGAAGTGAATTCAGCTTCCACTTCTTTCATTTCCTTATATTCCTGTACCAGTACTTTGGTATCTACGTAAGCAGTTTTTTGCTCATTACATGAAACCATTAAAATTGCCATTGCTGCAATTCCGAAAACTTTTTTGATCATAGTTAGAAAATTTGATTCGCAAAGGTAAGAAACTAATCTTAGAGTGAATTATGACTGTAAAGACTTGCTATTGATAAGATTAATTAAAAATATAAGAGCAATAATTCAAATCTATTAAATCTGACTCATTTAAAAGACCTCTCAATGATTAAAACTTATTTAGATAGGTATTCCCTATTACTGGCAGTGAAATCTCTTTAGAAACGCTCTAAACGATTAATTTACATATTTCGGTAAAAATATGCGATCGATGAATACTCACCTGTAGATCTGGCTTTCAGGTTGGAAATTAATCCGCGCCAGAACGCATTCACTTTGGAAGCACTCGCATTCTGATTTTTCTCACTTAATAAACTCACGTAAAATGAATCGAAGATCAAAGGCTTTTCACAAACTTTAATAAGATCATGACTCTCCATAATCTTGGAAATCCCGTCTCTCGAAAAATGCCAGAGATGTCGTGGAACATCCCAGGCTGCCCAATGGCTTTGATAATAGAAAGCATCATAAGATTTATAATTCGGAACAGCGATCACCAAAAGTCCGTTTTTGTTCAATCTGGATTTTAGTTTGGTGAGTATCTCTTTATAATTCGGAATATGCTCCAAAACATGCCATAAGGTAATGACATCGAATTTTGTATTCTCTAATTCATCTAATTCACTCTTCACACCGATTCCTTTTTCCAGTGCTAAACTTCTGGCATTTTCATTAGGTTCCACACCAACAACATTCCAATTTCTATTCTGCATGAAGTTTAGAAAATCGCCGGTACCTGCTCCATAATCCAAAAGTTTGCAGCCGGCAGTTTCCTGTTCGATCCATTGTGCCTTTCTGGAGAACATTTTAGATTTTATATACTGGTAGATCCTGTCCTGAAGAGTTTCATTAGAGTCTGTATGTGAGATATAGTTCTCGCTCTCATAGTATACGGCTAAATTTTCCGGAATAGGATAGGTACATAAAATGCCTGGCTCCGCTTCTCTGATGGAGAAACTCTCCTGTGAGACGAGATGATCTTTGCATTTCAGTATAATTTCGGCCTCTTCTAAAATGGCCTCCTTGTGTTCTGGTTCTATCAAAATTGAGATTGTTCCACGTGAAACATAAGAGAATTATCGACCCATGTATACTAATAATACAGAAATATCGTTCGGACTTACTCCACTAATTCTTGAAGCTTGAGACACCGTAGCTGGCTGAACCTTTCTAAGTTTTTCTCTAGCTTCGTATGACATGCTTTTGATTTCAGAATAGTCAAAATTTGCAGGGATTCGAACATTCTCCAAACGATTGAGTTTGTCTGCATTGTTCTTTTCCTTTTCGATATATCCAGAATATTTGACCTGAATTTCTGCCTGTTCGATCATTTCCTCGTTTAAATCATTCTCCTCTATGAATTCATTGACACCTGAAAAGCTACGTACATCATCCATGGTAATCTGAGGTCTGGAAAATACTTTGAAGATCTTATCGCTTTGCTTCATTGGCGAAGATTTACGTTTCTCCAATACGGGATTTGCTTCTTCCGGAACTACACTAAGATCCTTCAAATGCTGAACGAACTTCAGAGATTTTTTCTTTTTCTCTTCCATTTTTCTTAATCGATCTTCAGAAGCCAAACCGATATTATACGACTTTTCGGTTAATCTGAAATCGGCATTATCCTGTCTTAATAAGGTTCTGTACTCCGCTCTTGAAGTAAACATACGATAAGGTTCTTCCGTACCCTTTGTGATGAGATCGTCGATTAGAACCCCTATATAAGCTTCATTACGCTTCAGAATAAATTCTTCTTTTAACTGAACCTTTAATGCTGCGTTAATCCCAGCCATCATTCCCTGGCAGGCCGCTTCCTCGTATCCTGTGGTTCCATTAATCTGGCCGGCAAAGTATAAACCATCTACCAATTTCGTTTCCAAAGTATGCTTTAATTGTGTAGGCGGGAAATAATCATATTCGATTGCATAACCAGGTCTGAAAAACTTCACATTTTCAAATCCGGCTACAGATCGCAACGCTTTAAATTGAACATCCTCAGGAAGTGAGGTCGAAAAACCATTTACATATACTTCAACAGTATTCCAACCCTCAGGCTCTACAAATAACTGATGTCTATCCTTATCTGCAAACCGGTTGATTTTATCCTCTATGGATGGACAGTACCTTGGACCTAAACTTTTAATACGACCATTAAACATCGGAGATCTGTCAAATCCATCTTTAAGGATCTCATGGACTTCATTCGAAGTGTAGGTCATATAGCAACTTCGTTGCTTTGTTAGAGGCTTTGTCTCATCAGAATAAGAGAATTTCGAAGGAATTTCATCACCAGGCTGCTCGGTCATTTTAGAATAATCAAGAGATCTGCCATCCACACGAGGAGGAGTTCCTGTCTTCATTCGACCAGCTTCAAACCCAACATCGATTAAATCTTTCGTTATTCCGGTTGCTGCTCTCTCTCCTGCTCTACCACCACCAAATTGTTTGTCACCAATATGAATGAGTCCGTTTAAAAACGTTCCATTCGTACAAATAACCGCCTTGGAGCGGACTTCCAGTCCCAGAGAAGTTCGCACACCAGAAATCTTTCCATTTTCAATAATCAAACCAGCGACCATTTCCTGGTAGAAATCAAGATTAGGAGTCTGTTCCAGTTTTAAACGCCAGTCTTCAGCAAAACGCATTCGATCACTCTGTACCCGTGGACTCCACATAGCAGGACCTTTGGATTTGTTTAGCATTTTGAACTGAATGGCACTGGTATCGCTCACAATACCACTATATCCACCCATAGCATCGATCTCTCTCACTATTTGCCCTTTGGCAATTCCTCCCATAGCCGGGTTACAGCTCATTTGCGCAATATTCTGCAAATTCATCGTGATCAAAAGAGTGCTACTACCCATATTTGCAGCAGCGGCCGCAGCTTCACTTCCAGCATGGCCCGCTCCAATCACTATAACATCATATTCCTTATCGAACATATAATCCACTTTTCATTATGAATGTTCCACGTGGAACATTTTGATTTTCTCGTCTTCCTTCCGTCGCATTAATTCACTCTCACTTTCAGTTTTATCTTTATATCCGCATAAATGTAAAATACCGTGAGCTACCACTCTTTTAAGTTCTTCAGTAAAATTCACATTGAAATCTGCGGCATTTTCTTGAACCCTTTCTGTACTAATAAAGATATCGCCACTTAGAGAATTTCCCACGGTACTATCAAAACTGATAATATCTGTAAAAGTATCATGATCTAAATATTGCTTATTGATCTCCAATAAATAGTCATCATCGCAGAAAATATAATTGATCTCTCCAATATTCTTATTTTCCGACTCAGCCAATCTAAACAACCAGTTCTGAAACAAGTCCTCATTCTTAAGCGAGAAGTTGTTTTCACTGAAAAAATTAATCGTTCCCTTTACCAAAATAATCCTTGATCTTAATTCTGTAAATTTGCTGCAAAGGTAAGACTTGTCTGTTTAAAATTTCAGTTGATTGGAAATATTCTTTGGCGGTATTTATCTGGTTCTTAAGCATGTTCTCATAGTCGATGCTGTTCGAGATGGACTTACGTTTTTCCTCCAATCCCTGTCGCTGAGAGGCATTTTTCATTTTCATCAACTCGTAGTCCAATTGCTTCATTCTATCCAGAGTTTGCTGACTTAGACCTTTTTCCAGTAAATCTTGTTCGATTTGTTCCATTTGTCTCTCGACAGTGCCCGACGCAGCATTTTCCATTAGCTCTTTTAATCTACTTCTTATACTTTGCTGACGCTTATAGATCTCAAAAATCTCTGCCGAATTTTGTTGTGTGGGCTTTCCTGCTTTGCCTGGAATTTCCATGTTCTGTTGCATCTCCTGTTGTAACTTTTGTTGCTCTTCAATGATTTGTTGTAATTGAAAATCCTCGCCCTCGCCTGAACCTGGTTGTGGATTGGACATCATATCCTGCATAGAATCCATAATTTCCACAAGCATTACCGCCAGGTCATTAGCACCGGTAAGTACGTATTGCTGACTTGCGGTTCCCTGCCCTATTTGATTCTCAGCAAGGCGCTCCAGGGATTTATTGATATCAAAATCTATGTCTGTAAGCTTGGAGGTAATTTTATTTGAGAACATTGGATTTCGTAGTGCCAGGTTATAAACACTGTCATCTATATGCTCAAAGTTATCACGAAGCTCATTTTGATCGTTCAGTTTAATAGCATAATCCGGACTGGATACACTGATATTATTAAACTCCTGAAGTAATTGCTCCTGCATTAAAGAAAATCTAACCAGATTATTTAAAATTTGACGTAATACTTTGGCATCGGCTTCGAGTTTCTGCATCCCCGCCTGCATGGCAGCTTGCTGCATTTCAGCGCTCAACTGTCGCATTTTCTTTGCACCATTCTTTTGTTCCTGGATGGCACTCTTATTTTGTTGTAAATTCTCTGCTGCCTTTTTCAGATCTTTTGAAATTGACTTTTCCATATTCGTATCACGAGCTAAGGATTTAGGTTTCTTCAATTCCTGATTGTCTTTGGATAAAGCGTCCAATTGCTTCTGAATACTATCGAACTCTTTGTTCAAATCTTTCTGTTTGTCTGAAGATCCTTCGGAATCGTTTGCCATTTGATCCTGTTTATCAGCCAATCGCTCCAGATCTCGTGCGATCTTTTGCTGTTTTTCCTCGATATAATATCGTTTGGTAATCTCCAGAAGCTGTTCAAGATTACGTTCATTGTTCTTAGACTTTTTAGAAAGATCCTGTAATTTTTTTCCGAGTTCTTCCTTCTGAATTTTTTCAGAATACTCCTGAAGTTCTTTCAACAATTGCTCATTCTCTTTAAGACGATTTTCATTCTCCTCGAGTCTATGTTGCAACGCATCTCTCTGCATGGATGGTTCATCGGTTCTTTGTTCTTCGATGCCTTTCCGCAATTCCCTGCTATGCTTTTGAAAAAGTTCGTTTTGAAGCTTCTGTCTTTGAAGAAATTGATATAGTTGCTCCTTTTCATTATAGTCAAGATTCTCATTCTCCCGGTCCATTCTCTGCAGTTCATCCAGTTCGCTGGAATCACGTTTTAAATCATCCAGTTCTTTCGAGATCTCTTGTATGGAATGTTGCTGTTGTTCGAGATTTTGGTCTTCATTTTCCATCTGAGTATTCTTACGATAAGTAAAAACTTCTGAAACGCTGGATTTACTTCCATTGACAGCATCATTATCAAATACCTCAAAGTAGTAGGAATATGGCATACCAGGTTGCAGTTCGAGATTATTTGGAAAGCTGTAATAAAAATTATCCACCAGGGCCGGCCTGATATCCAGCTTTAAATATTTTTTTTTCTGAAGTGAATCCCGCGGATAATAAACCAGTCGTAAACCAGAAATTCCATGATCATCCTCTACCCTTCCTTTGATGTATGTTTGCTGATTATTTAGACTATCATTCTTTGTTTCCACTTCAATTTCCGGATGAAGATCCCGGATCACATCTATCTGATAATCCAGCTTCTCATGCTGCAGTTTATTAGCGTTCGAAGAACTGATGGAATAATTTAGTGTTTCAAAAATTTGATATTTGAATCCTGCCAGATTCTTCTTGACCGGGAGTTCAATTAGACTATCGCTGCTTATAAACTCTACTTTATCTGAATGAATCGTTGAAAACATCCAGGATATTCTAGAACCTTCCGGCACCTGAAAGGAACCTAAACCTCTATAAACCTGCTTATCAAGATTCAGATAATTGGGATATTCAACGCTGATCTCCATATTCGTGATCAATGGTAACTCCAAAACCTTAAATTTATAAGTTCTGGAACTTATACCACCGCCTATTAATCGAAATTCAAATGGAGAATCTAAATTTTCAAATTGATAACTAAAGCGGCCGTTCCCTTCCGACCTCAACCTACGCTTGTTTCCAGATGATATGAGCTGTACATCTTCAGGTAACCTATCTCCGCTAATCTCTACTATAAGTTCAAAATCTGAATTTTGAAATGTTTGTAAACTATCATTCAGAATTAAAAATTCAAATGGTGCTGGCTGTTCAAATGCCTTATTATAGTTGCTAAGCCTATGAAAACCCGTGGTGAATAAATGTGCGTTGTCAGAAATCCATAATGCCAGAATGATAAGGACAGGAAGAACTAAAACCGGTACATATTTGCGATTCTTCTTTAGATCGATGGCCCTGGAAAAATCGATAACTTTAAGGTTTTCGGCCTTCTGATCGATACTCGCCATGAGTAATTCAGATCTTTCCGAAGAAAGATCAAGCTGCAACAAATTGAGCAACTTATCCCCTATTTCCTTAAAATGTACCCCTATGATTCTTGAAGCCTGCTGGTAGTCGATTCCTTTCCGTAATTTAAAAAGTTTAGACAGTGGAATCCCAATCAGATAAATAAAAAGCAAAATCTCTATGAGCATAAATGACCAGAAGAGCATTGCCCTTACCCATTCATCAAACCAGAAAAAATATTCAAGGCTTACAGTAATCAGAAAATATAAAAGACCGATCCCCAGGAAAAGTATAACACCTTTCAGGATCTGGCTCAGATAGAATTTTCGAATGAATGCATCGAGCCGGGAAAGTACGCGATCAAAATTACTGTTCAATTATTGATAGTTTGTTTAAAAATACGATAATTAAGACACTTTGATTAGTAGTTCATGCAGTTTAGGATTGCTTGAATAAGGTTGTATCTTTGCTTTAAAACTCATTTTTATGTCTTCTAAAGTTAGAGTAAGATTTGCTCCGAGCCCTACGGGACCATTACATATTGGCGGTGTAAGAACCGCTTTGTACAATTATTTATTTGCCAAGAAACATGGCGGTGATTTCGTTCTTCGTGTTGAAGATACAGATCAAAACAGGTATGTAGACGGAGCCGAGGATTATATCATTGAATCCCTGAACTGGTGCGGGATCCCTTATGACGAAGGTCCAGGTAAGGAAAAAGGTTTTGGTCCATACAGACAGAGCGAAAGAAAAGATAAATATCGTGCTTACGCAGAAGCATTAATTGATTCTGGAAATGCGTATTATGCATTTGATACTTCAGAAGAACTGGACGCACATAGAAAAGATCACGAAGAAAAAGGGAAAACCTTTATATATAACTGGCATAATCGCGAAAAACTAAATAATTCGCTTAGCCTCACTTCCGAAGAGACCAGAAAGAAAATTGATAAGGGCGATGCTTATGTGATCAGGTTTAAATCTCCTCAGGACGAAACCTTGCATCTAAAAGACGTGATTCGCGGGGATATGGAAATAGATTCCAATATCCTGGATGACAAAGTGCTTTTCAAGAGTGATGGTATGCCTACATATCATCTTGCCAATATTGTGGATGATCATTTAATGGAGATCACGCATGTAATTCGTGGGGAAGAATGGTTGCCTTCACTGGCATTACATTACATGCTCTATCGTGCATTTGGATGGACAGCTCCAGAATTTGCCCATTTACCACTTATTCTGAAACCTCAGGGAAAAGGAAAATTAAGCAAACGGGATGGTGAAAAGATGGGTTTCCCGGTATTTCCTCTGGAGTGGAAAGATCCAAAAACCGGGGATGTTTCTACCGGTTATAGAGAAGAGGGATATTATCCTGAAGCGGTAGTGAACATGCTTGCATTTCTTGGATGGAATCCTGGTACAGAACAGGAATTCTTCAGTCTTACCGAACTAACAAAAGCTTTCGAGCTGGAACGAGTTCACAAAGGCGGTGCTAAATTTGATCCGGAAAAAACCAAATGGTTCCAGCAACATTATATGCAAGAAGCCGATGAAACACAAGTTACAGAGGAATTTCAAAAAATCCTTAAGGAAAAAGAGATCATGGTTGAAGGCTCCTATGTGAAAAATGTGGTTTCTTTGATCAAGGAAAGAGCGGTATTTGTAGAAGATCTTTGGGAGCAGGGATATTTCTTCTTCGTCTCCCCTACTTCTTTTGAACCTAAAGACGCCAAAAAAGCGTGGAAAGAGGGTTCAGCTGAATTAATGAACGAATTAAAAACCTTCCTGGAAGGACAGGATAATTTTGAAACCGAACAATTACAGACAGCAGTAAAAAGCTGGATCAAAAGCAAAGAAGTTGGTTTTGGAAAAGTTATGATGCCTCTACGCCTGGCTCTTGTAGGAGCATTACAGGGACCAGATGTTTACGAAATCGCGAGTTATGTGGGTAAACAACAGACTTTAAGCAGGCTTAGTAAAGCCATTGAAACGCTGGGATAATTTATATTGGAAAAAATTAAAGCCGGTAGGATTTCAAATCTTACCGGCTTTTTTTATGCTGAACAACTGGCAAAGAATGCTTATTTTTCAGTAAAAATTTAATAGCATGATAAATATTGTCTTAATACCCATACTCGCCATTTTCCTGTTACTGCTTATATTTTCAGGAATCTTTGTTGTTAGACAGCAAACTTCAGCAGTAGTTGAGCGGTTTGGAAAATTTACCAGTATTAGAAATTCGGGACTGCAACTTAAAATTCCCCTGATCGACCAGGTAGCCGGAAGGATCAATTTAAAAGTTCAGCAACTGGATGTGCTGGTAGAAACCAAAACCAAGGATAACGTTTTTGTGAAGCTGAAGATCTCTGTACAATTCCAGGTTCGAAAGGATAACGTATACGACGCCTTCTACAAGCTTGAAAGTCCGCATGACCAGATAACAGCCTATGTATTTGACGTTGTGCGCGCAGAAGTGCCTAAAATGAAGCTTGATGACGTTTTTGAGCGCAAAGATGACATTGCTATCGCGGTAAACCGTGAATTGAATGAAGCCATGCAGTCATATGGTTACGATATCATTAAAACTCTGGTAACAGATATAGATCCAGATGTACAGGTAAAAGCAGCCATGAACAGGATCAATGCTGCAGAAAGAGAAAAGGTTGCCGCAGAGTATGATGCTGAAGCAGATCGAATCAAGATCGTTGCCAAGGCACGGGCTGAGGCAGAAAGCAAACGTTTACAGGGACAGGGAATTGCAGACCAGCGTAGAGAGATCGCACGTGGACTTGAGGAAAGTGTAGACGTTTTAAATAATGTGGGAATAAATTCCCAGGAAGCTTCAGCACTTATCGTGGTTACGCAGCATTACGATACCTTACAGGCTATTGGCGAAGAAACTAACTCTAATCTAATTCTTTTACCTAATTCTCCACAAGCTGGTAGTGAAATGCTTAACAATATGGTCGCTTCTTTTACTGCCTCGAACCAGATTGGAGAAGCTATGAAACAGCAAAACAAAAAGAAGATCGAGGAACGAAAGAGAAATAACAATGAGGAATAAAAAAAGCCCCAATACGGGGCTTTTTAATTTTATATGAAATGATTATAAGTTGTGATCCATGTTAGTTCTTTTGATACCCATGATTTTGGAAACCGCACGTATTGAAAGAATTTTATGTACTATCGAACCTACACCGCTTCCCAGCAACGACATGGGTGTCATTTGTTCTTTTGTATGATCCATGCTTAAACGAATCTCCTCCTTGTCGATCTCTGTCTGTAACTTAAGGATCTTAAGGTCTTTATCGATTTCTTTAAAGGATGAATAAACTCTCATTAATCATTTTTATCGTTAAAAACTGCTTTTGAAAACTTCTGAAGAATCAATTTCTCTATAGGCTCTTTACCAAATATATAAATTAACACCCCAACGATTAGGTAAAATCCACCAACGATAAAATAACCGGAACTGGGCACACCAATTGACTGACTAATAATGATCGCAATTGCAAAAGATAGCATGATGCCGGCAATGCTCAACAAAAAACCCATAATCAGGAAGCGAACGAGCGAAGTTGCTCCTTTCATTCCCTGTTTAAAGGCTTTTAGCTTATAGTATTCAGCATTGCTATGCAGGAATGCCTGAATATTATGGTTTAATTCGTCTACGTTGTTCGAAAGCTTTTCAAATGCCATACAGAAATTATACTACCGCTTTGTTTGGAGTGTTTCCAGATCCTGTTGAAGTACCTGGCTTGTCTTTCTGTAGTTTAGAATTTTGCTTTCTAAGTTCTTCTAGTTTGGATTCCATCGCAGAAAGGATATCATCTGCTTTATGACTGGCTGAAGATAATGTTTCTTCAAGTCTTGCTTCAAAATCTGTTCTTGCTTTTCTGGCTTTTTCAGAAAGATTTGAAGAAGTTTCGTTGTACTTCTTATTCAATCTTTCCTGAGCATTCTGAGCATCATCTCTAAGTTTTTTACGAGTCTTATCTCCACTATCTGGTGCATAAAGTAAACCAACACCAGCTCCAATCGCTGCTCCTGTAATTAATGCTAATAATGTATTTCCTGTACTTGCCATAAGTTATTGATTTTAGGTTATTAAAGGTCAAAGATAGTAGAAGCTTACCCCGCAGCTTGTTAATAACCGGTTAATATGTTAAAACCGCAATGCTAAATTATTCTTAAATAGCTTTTAAATTGGTTTAATTCTTAATCTTGGCCCAGGAATCACGTAAACCAACAGTTCTATTAAATATTAGCTTCTCACTGGTGGAATCTTTATCCACACAAAAATATCCTATTCTTTGAAATTGTACTTTGTCTTCAGGAGCCGAGTCTTTAAGGCCAGGTTCAAGATATCCGGTCACAACCTGCAATGATTCAGGATTAACAAAATCAAGATAATCTTTATCCTTCACACTATCGGGAGCTTCTTCAGTAAAAAGTCGGTCATAGAGTCTTATTTCAGCTTCAACGGCGTGTTTTACAGAAACCCAGTGCAAAGTACCTTTTACCTTCCGAAGAGATTCTTCAGTACCGCTTCCACTTTTACTTTTAGGATCATAGGTCGCATGAATTTCAGTGATATTCCCATCGGCGTCCTTTAAAACATCCTCCCCTTTTATGATATAAGCGTTTTTAAGTCGCACTTCCTTTCCTAGTGTTAATCTGAAAAATTTACGATTCGCACTCTCCCTGAAATCTTCTCTCTCGATATACAGTTCTCTGGAGAATGGAATTTCCCTGCTTCCGGCAGTTTCATCTTCAGGATTGTTTTCAGCTTCCAGCCATTCCTCTTCTCCTTCAGGATAGTTAGTTATTATCAACTTTACAGGATCCAGTACACCCATTACCCTTGGCGCTACCTTGTTGAGATCTTCTCGCGCACAAAATTCAAGATGAGAAACATCGATCATATTCTCACGTTTTCCAACTCCAATTGAATCGGCAAACTTCCTAATAGCACCAGCAGTATAGCCTCTTCTTCGTAATCCTGATATGGTAGGCATTCGGGGATCATCCCAACTTTTTACAAAACCTTGCTCTACAAGCTGTAGCAGTTTACGTTTGCTAACGATGGTATGACTCAAATTTCTACGCGCAAATTCACGCTGTTTCGGCTCGAATTCACCTGGCTTGCTTACCTTTTCCAGGAACCAGTTATACAATTCCCGGTGCGGCAGGAACTCAAGCGTACAGAATGAATGAGAAACATGTTCGATAAAATCTGACTGTCCGTGAGCCCAGTCATACATTGGATAAATTTTCCAGTTATCTGCAGTTCTATGGTGATTCTTGTGAAGACAGCGATACATGATCGGGTCACGCATAAGCATGTTGGACGAAGCCATATCGATCTTTGCCCGTAATACATGTCCTCTTTCAGGAGTATCACCATTCTTCATCTGCTCGAAAAGTTCCATATTTTCTTCTACGGAACGATTTCTGAAAGGACTTTCCTTCCCTGGTTCTGTAGGGGTTCCCTTCTGCTCCGCAATTTCTTCTGAAGTCTGGCTATCCACATAAGCATCCCCATTTTTGATCATTTCCACCGCCCAGTCATAGAGTTTCTGAAAATAATCTGAAGCATAACATTCCTCAGCCCATTTAAAGCCCAACCATTCGATATCTCTTTTGATCGCATCTACGTACTCCTGCTCTTCTTTGGCTGGATTTGTATCATCAAATCTAAGATTTACGGGAGCGTTATACTTTTCACCTAATCCAAAATTCAAACAAATAGAGGACGCGTGACCAATATGTAAGTAACCATTAGGCTCAGGAGGAAACC
This sequence comes from Christiangramia portivictoriae DSM 23547, assembly GCF_000423045.1. Classification (GTDB taxonomy): domain Bacteria; phylum Bacteroidota; class Bacteroidia; order Flavobacteriales; family Flavobacteriaceae; genus Christiangramia; species Christiangramia portivictoriae. The sequence continues at coordinate 88,672 of NZ_AUHF01000001.1, forward strand.
TGAATTTGAGGTCTTCTCTTGAATAATTGGAATTAAGATCTTCTTCTATGATCTGCTCAATAAAATTGAGGGACTTTTTAGCTTCTGCCATAACCATTTTTAATATGCTGCAAATTTATCAAATTTTAAATCGATAAAGACTGCCTGCGAACAATAGTATCCTGAAAATTGATAACTTGAATTAAATTCAAACATGGAGATATGGCTGATCTATATCAAATCATTTTATATTCAGCGTTTTCGGGTATTACAGTATTTCTTGGAGGTTTGCTTTCCAAGTACTTCGGAAGCGGTGTAGACAGCACAATCAAAAGACAGGAAATCACTCATTTCATTACCGCTTTTGGAGGAGGTATCCTGATTGGTGCAGTAGCGCTGGTGCTTATACCTAGAGGAATGGAGGATCTGGATTTACCGGTTTTGCTCCTGGCTTTTGTAAGCGGTGCGCTGGTAGTATTCTTTATAGACAGAAAATTAGAAAAATCTGGAAGTACTTTATCGCAATTACTGGCAATGCTACTGGATTTTATTCCGGAGGCGATCGCGCTGGGTGCCATATTCGCTACAGATTCCAAGACCGGAACTTTATTAGCCGTCTTTATAGGATTACAGAACTTACCTGAATCATTCAATTCCTACCAGGATCTTAAAAGGTCTGGTATGAAATCTAAAAAAGCGCTGGCAATACTGCTGGCATTAAGCTTTAGTGGAGTACTGGGTGCCCTGCTTGGTTATGAATTTCTAACAGATCTGCCTGAAGTTACGGCGTTGCTGATGGTATTTGCCGGTGGCGGAATCCTTTATTTAATTTTTCAGGATATCGCTCCCACTGTAAAGCTTAAGCGAACATGGATTCCGGCTTTGGGTGCAAATCTCGGTTTTTTAATAGGGATGATTGGAGAAAAATTGATCCAGTAATTATTCTATTCTACAGGAAACATATCTTTGTGAAAAAAAGTTTTGGGAATAATTACACTTAAGAATATTCGAACTTTCGCCTACCATGGTTGTCTCGACGAAGAAAGTAAAATTGGAAGTGAATATCAGGTAGACCTCAGGATTCATGGCGATCTCTCTTTATCTGCCAAAACAGATGAGCTTAAAGATACTATCGATTACGTGCACCTAAATCATATTGTGAAGCAGGAAATGGCAATTAGATCAAAATTACTGGAAACCGTGGCGGAGAGAATCCTGACGCGTATTCTAAGTGAACTCATTATGGTTCAGCATGCTGAAGTGGATGTTTCAAAGATCAATCCGCCAATTGGTGGTAATGTGGCCATGGTTACTGTAAGCATGCAGAAATCAAGATAGATTTTAGTTTTGAAACTTAAAATTTTTATTACATTTGCCATCCCGCAAAGGGCATCGTGGCCGAGTGGCTAGGCAGAGGTCTGCAAAACCTTGTACAGCGGTTCGAATCCGCTCGATGCCTCTAAAAAGCTTCCTGTTTCAGGGAGCTTTTTTTATTAATGATCTGCTGACTTCGTAAAATCCAGGTCTCCTATCAACGAATCACTGGGAGTAATTTCTTCAATCTGATCTTTGATCTCATCAACCTGGTCTGGAAAGAGTCCCTGGAAGATCAAAACCACCCCGAAAATTACCAGGATACAGCTAATGAACTTTTTCATCAGGTAAATTCGGTTAGGAGTGAGTTTCCGGTTTAGTTTTTTCGCCAGTAAGATCTTGGCAACATCTACAATCAGGTAGGTAATAAGTACGGTAGCAATAAATACGGCAATTCTATCCATCTGCATATTCAGCTTAGGCCCAAAAACAATGATCACCCCCAGCCAGAAGCCCAGTACTCCAATATTGATAAAATTCAGAAGAAAACCTTTCACGAACAGGCTGAAATAGGCACTTTTACCCAATTTTCTAATTTCAGGAGTCTTATCATCTGTTTGCAGGGTTTTCCTCGACTGCACAAAGCTCATCAAACCATAGGTAGCCAGAATCATGCCTCCAAAAATGAATAAAGCCGGGTCATCTTTGAGACTTTCCAGAAGTTTGGTAGTACTGAAATATGCGATTGTTATAAACACACAATCTGCGAAGATCACTCCTAGATCCAAGGCAATAGCTGCTCTAAAACCTTTGATAGCGGCAGTTTCCAGTAATACAAAAAAAACCGGTCCAAATAAAAATGCCAGAAAGAAACCTAAGGGTAAGGCGGCTAAAACATCCTGTAACATACAGTTAAGTTGTTGTGCAAATGTATACTTTTTGTAGTACTAAAGTAAATATAGAAGTTAAAGCCTTAAATCAAAGCCTTTTCCGGCTAATTTGCTTCGACATCCAGTCTGCTTCCCAATAATGTAAAATCAAGGTGACGTTTAACAAGGTCTGCATTCTTGACTTTTACATACACTTCATCGCCCAGTGTAAAAGTCTTACCGCTGCGTTTTCCTGTAACTGCGAATTCGTCTGCATCATACTCATAATGATCGTCATTCATATCTCGTAACCTGATCATTCCTTCGCATTTGTTTTCGATGATCTCCACGAAAATTCCCCAGTCGGTCACTCCTGAAATTACACCCAGAAACTCTTCGTCCTGGTGATCCATCATGAATTTAACCTGCATGAACTTAATGGAATCACGTTCTGCGCTGGTCGCCAGGTATTCACGATCACTGCTGTGTTTACATTTATCTTCATACTCGTCTTCACTTGCAGATTTCTCACCATCCAGGTAGTCCTGAAGCAATCGATGCACCATAACATCCGGATATCTTCTAATTGGAGAAGTAAAGTGGGTGTAATGGTCAAATGCTAAACCATAGTGCCCAATATTTTCAGTGCCGTAGTATGCCTTGCTCATTGTTCTGATAGCGAGGGTATCTACCATGTTCTGTTCCTTTTTACCCTGAACATCTTCCAGCAGTTGATTCAGGGAACTGGTCGTGGAACTACGATCTGTAAGATTCAGTTTATGTCCAAACCTTCCTACGATACTTTGAAGTGACGCGAGTTTCTCTTCATTTGGTTCATCGTGACATCTATAGACAAAAGTCTTTTTTGGCTTCTGTTTACCAATGAATTCAGCCACTTTACGGTTGGCAAGCAACATGAATTCCTCTATAAGCTTATTTGCATCTTTTGCTGTTTTAAAGAACACGCCAACAGGTTCATTTTCCTCGTTTAGATTGAATTTCACTTCCACCTTATCAAAAGAAATGGCCCCGTTTCGCATACGGCGACTTCTCATTTTTTTTGCGAGCCTGTCCAGAGTGGAAATAGCGTCTACCACTTCACCACTTACAGAATATGCATCCTCACGAATGGATATATCTTTTGGAATACTCCCTGCGTTGGTTTCAATGATATGCTGAGCTTCCTCGTAAGCAAATCGCTCATCTGAATAGGTGACAGTTCTTCCAAACCACTGGTTTTTTACTTCAACCTTTTCATTGATTTCAAAAACCGCAGAGAATGTGAATTTCTCTTCATTAGGTCTTAAAGAACAGGCGTTGTTGGAAAGTATTTCAGGAAGCATTGGTACCACACGATCCACAAGATAGACCGATGTTGCTCTTTCGTAGGCTTCATCGTCGAGAATAGTCCCAGGTTGCAGATAATGTGAAACATCTGCAATATGAATTCCTATCTCGTAATTACCATTTTCAAGTTTTCTAAAGCTTAAAGCATCATCAAAATCCTTTGCATCCTTCGGATCTATCGTAAAGGTTAGAATATCACGCATATCCCTTCTCTTTGCGATCTCAGGTTCATTAATAGACGTATCTATCTTATTCGCATACTCCTCTACCTCCTCAGGAAATTCATGCGGGAGTCCATATTGGGCGAGAATAGAATGAATTTCTGTATTATGTTCTCCGGGAGTTCCCAGAACTCTGGTAATAGTCGCAAAAGGAGAATCTGCATTTTCTGGCCATTCTTCAAACTGTATCACTACTTTATCTCCATCCTCAGCACCGTTCATCTTATTTGCTGAAATAAAGAAATCTGTATACATGGATTTATCATCCACTACTACAAATCCAAAATCTTTTTTCTTCTGAAGCGTACCTACAAATTCGGTTCGCTTACGTTTGGTGATATTAACTACCTCACCCTCGCTTTTCTTATTCCGTCGGCGATTATAAATATAGATCTCTACGGTATCCCCATCAAAAGCCGATTTCAGATCTTTATTGGCTATAAAGATATCATCTTCAAATCCATCAACTATCGCATAACCATAACCTTTGGTAGTGAGGTCCAGTACCGCTGTATGATAATTTTTGGAGCCATCGATCTTGAATTTTCCTCTTTCCGTTTCCTTAATTTCTTTTTTGGCAGCAAGCTGGGCCAGTTTTTTTATGATCTGGTTTCTACTACTGGCATCGTTGACACCCAGTATAGAAGCAATTTGTTTGTAGTTATAAGTTTTTCCCGAATTCTTGCGGAGTATATCTATAATGCTTCGGGTAAGGTTGCCCTGTCCTTTGGGCTTTTTCTTGTTCTGTTTCTTCATTCTCAAATAGTATGCGATAAAATTACACCATTAAAATCAGTCTGCATCCTGTTGAGATTAAAGTTTTGTTAACTCGGAAGCCCGGTAATAATGCTAATTATTTCATCTTCAGTTGTATAATTGAAAATATTTTAATCTTTATTAAGAAATATTCTTAATTTTTTCTTAATTTTATTTTAACATTGGCAAGCAACTCATCATTTACTTTTGCTTATATCATGAAACTACACAGGTCCTCATCATACACGGCAGTTTTTATTCTAATCTTTTTGATCGGGCTTATCATTCTTGTGAGCATTATCAATAAAACATTTAATGAGAAAACTAATCTTCTCAATGTTTCGAGCAAAGTCCCTGTAACTACTTTAGTATCTGTATCTAAGCATTAATGTGTATCTTCGGGAATTAATATGCTTCCCATGAAAGATTACGTTTGCCTGGCGACTTTTACCTATCCACACGAAACTCTGATTTTAAAATCCAGGTTCAACGATGAGCATATTACGCACTACTTTCAGAACGAAACCCTCGTAGGTTTGATCCCTTTCAGTTCATCAGCATTTGGAGGAATCAAATTAATGGTTCACCCCCAGGATGTTTCTAAGGCAAAAGAAATTCTCGACTCTTTCAATGACAAATCATCTTCGCTTCGTATAGTATAGTTATTAACAGTATATACTATTATTATCTTTTCTTCTTTTTAAAAAAAATTAAATGATGGTATATGATGGCGTGTTAATTTGTAGAACAATTTCAGCCTGACTTATTTGTTATTTCAGTTGTAATTATTTGATAACAATTTATCAACACCCCTGTTAATTGCTAACTAATTGATATTCTTAAGCTTTTAAGATTTACTTAACAGAACTTCTTAAATTTTATTAAACAACGATTATTGAAAAGTTTACTATCAACAATTGTCAACAACCGTTTTTAAACTGCTCATAACTTGATAAAAAATAACCGACTTATAATTTGCTTTATTCAAAGTAGGTTGAGTATTGTTATAAAAATCTTAAAAAACAAATTTCTTTGTTACTAATTCATCAGATGTTTTTCACAATTGTATGTGGATTCTAAAGTGCTGTGGATGAGTAAAAACCTGAAAGTAATTAACAACCGCTTTTTGGCTTCTTAACTGCTTGTTTTTTTAACTTTGGGGCAAACAACTCAACTATGAAAATATCTGTTGGAAACGACCATGCCGGTACTGGTTATAAACAAATGATCAAGGCAGCACTGGAAAAAGAAGGTCACAAACTAACCAATTATGGTACAGATGAAGAGGATAGCGTAGATTATCCAGATTTTGTACATCCTGTTGCAAACGATGTTGAAAACGGGAATGCAGATCTTGGTATCATAATTTGTGGAAGTGGGAATGGTGCCAACATGACGGCGAACAAGCACCAGGGCGTTCGCTCTGCTTTGTGCTGGACCGTAGAGATCGCAAAGCTGGCCCGTGAGCATAATGATGCTAATATTCTTAGTATTCCTTCCCGCTTTGTTTCTGAAGAACTGGCAACAGAAATGGTAGAAGCTTTTCTAAATACTCCTTTCGAAGGCGGACGCCACCAAAGAAGAATAGACAAAATTCCTGCTGGTAAATAATGACGGAATTGAACATTGAAATCAAAAAGTTCAGTGAACTAAGTCTCGCTGAACTTTATGCTATTTTGCAACTACGTTCAGAAGTTTTTGTCGTGGAACAGGATTGTGTATACCAGGATATTGATGGAAAGGACGAAGCAGCATTACATGTGATGGGAATTAAGAACCATGAACTGGTCGCATATACCCGTTGTTTTGAACCAGGTTATTATTTTCCGCAGGCTTCCATAGGCAGGGTCATTGTTAAACAATCTGAAAGGAAGTATGGTTACGGGCATGAAATCATGAAAGCTTCAGTAAAGGCTATATTAGACAGCTATCAAACTAACAGTATCAAGATCTCAGCTCAGCAATATCTAATCAGATTTTATGAATCCCATGGGTTTAAGGTGACAGGTGAAGGCTACCTGGAAGATGGTATCCCGCACATAGCCATGATCAAGGAATAAAATTACTTCAGAATTCTAGTGTATTCGGTTTCATTCCCCAGAATTTCCTTCGCTTTGGCAATTTCTGGATTATTGGCGGTGTAATACTCATAAAGGCCTTCTTTATAGAAATATCTTTTAATGATCTCATCTTTTAGAAGGCTTATAATTTCAGGTTTTCTGAGTTCCAGTTCCTGTTTTTCATGCTGTTCCAGTTGAGATCTTATTCCTGAAGCTTCAAATTTTAATTCTAGGTTTTCTTCTTCAGCGGTGGCAATAAGCTCCTCAAGTTCCTTTTCCGTCGAGGTTACATAATCAAAGTCAGATCCTCTCAGGTATACTTTGAATTCCTGGAAATCTGCATCATTGAAATCAAATTCCTCTAAGTTTTCTATATCATGTAAATAATAATATTCCGTCGCATAATTAAAGATCGCGTCCTGCAGTAATAGTGCCTGAGTGATCTCACTAAATTCTGAAGTTTCCAGCTTCACATCTGGTAAAATTCCTCCTCCATCATAGACTTTTCGACCATTACGCGTATTAAACTCATTATAATCTTCTACCCTGGTTCTAACGGCCTTACCATTTTCATCCCGGCGACGATAGTCCAGCGCCTGTATACATCTTCCACTCGGCGTATAGTACCTGGAAATGGTAATTTTAAGCTGAGTTCCATAAGCCAGTTCGCGGGGTCTCTGTACCAGGCCTTTTCCAAAGGATCTTGCGCCAACAATCACTCCTCTATCCAGATCCTGCATTGCTCCGGCCACAATTTCACTGGCAGAGGCGCTACGCCCGTTTACCAGTACCACCAAAGGTATTTTGGTATCTATAGGTTCTCTTTGTGTGTAATATTCTTTATTGTATTTCTCAATGGCAGATTTTGTGGTAACGATCAATTCATTGGCAGGTACAAAAATATTACTCACGTTGATCGCTTCACTCAGCAATCCTCCAGGGTTCCCTCGAAGATCAAGAATGATCTTTTCAGCACCCTGGTTCTTAAGTTCTTTCAAGGCTCTGGATACTTCAGTAGAAGCCTTGGCATTAAACCTGGATAATACGATATACCCAGACTTATCTTCAAGTAGTTTATAGAATGGTACGGCGCTAAGGTCTACAGATTCTCGTTTTAAAGAGGTTTTCTGTTCTTTCCCCTGTCTTACATAAGTGATCTCCACGGCCGAGTTAGAAGCGCCATTCAGCAATTCTCCTGCATCTTCTTTAAAATCTGCCACTCTTATATCACCGATCCTGGTAATAAGATCTCCGGCTTTTAAACCCGCTTTATCTGCTGGATAATCCTTATAAGCTTCCACAATGGTGATTCCGGCAGCCGTATTTCTTACCGCTGCACCTATCCCGGTATATTCACCCGAATTATTGATCCTCGCTGCTTCCACATCCTGCTCATTCCAGTAATTCGTGTAAGGATCAAGATCTGTAAGCATGGATTTTATTGCAGAATCCATCAATTGTGCAGGATTCGTTTCGTCAACATAATTCATGTTGATCTCTTTAAAAAGTGTCGTGAAGATCTCGATCTGTTTGGCAATCTCGAAAAAATCTGACTTAAAGCTTACAGTTCCTATGAAAATTCCTGCCAGTAGTACAGGTAAAAGAATGAGTTTCTTAAAGTTCTTTTTCATGAGTCGGCTGTTTTTCTGCGAAGTTCTTCAGCAATTTGATCATATTCTTCTCCATTTTGAGATGATCGATCTCGTCTCTGGAAATATAGATGAACATAAAAGCATGGGAAATTGCAAGATCGCTGGTAACAAGGTACTTATTTTTTCTGAAAGCTTCGCGCATCAATCGTTTGATCCTGTTGCGTTTTACTGCTGTTTTCACCAGTTTTTTAGGAACCGAAACTCCTGTTCTTAAACCTGGTTTGTCTGAAGTCTGGATAGGTGCATAGATCAGTTTTAGCGGGTAGCTTTTTAGATTTCTACCTTCAGCAAAAAGCAGATCTATATGCTTTTTGCTTTTTAATTTTTCCAACTTTCCGAAGCTCTGGTCCATGGTTCAAAAGTACCAATACTTTCAAATAAAAAAACCCTTCCGTAGAGAAAGGGTTTTTTAAAAATTATTCTGATGGCTATTTCTCTTCTTCGGAAGATGCTCCATCCTTGTTCCAGACGTTATCTGAAGGATTTACATCTGCCATCATCTTAGAACTATCTATCTCAATGCTGCTAATGTCTTTGGCAGCATCAATTTCCAGTTCATAAGTAGGGAATCCCCAGGCCCAGTCTTCAGCAACCGTTCTGTCTTCACCTTCACGTGCTTTTTTTTCCCATCGCATCATTTCCAGCGGGATATAGTATGTTTTCTTAGAACCATCAGCATAGGTTACATCAATATCTATAGGCATTGGCATCAATCCAATCCTCTTCAGGCTTACTGTTGCTTTCGCATCTTTTATTTCAACACCCTCTATTGCGTAATCGATCGTATTGGTGGTTTGTGTCCAGTCCATTAAATACCAGTCCAGCTCTGCTCCAGAAACCTTTTCAGCAATTCTAATGAAATCGTTTGGCGTTGGATGTTTGAATTTCCATTCATCATAGTACCTGTTCAAGGTTTTTGAAAGATTCTCTTCGCCTATGATGTAACCAAGTTGCGCCAGAAATACCGCCCCTTTTGAATATGCAGAGGTTCCATAAAGTGCATTCAGTTCATACCTGTCGGCATGCGTGGATTGTGGCTGCTCTCTTCCTGAATTTGCCAGGTACTGGTATCCTCTGTAAGAACCAGTATGTGGATTGTCCTTATTTTCTCCAAGGACAACATTTTCAGCTTCCGTAGAAATGTAGGAAGTAAAACCTTCATCCATCCATTCGTGTTTACTTTCATTAGTTGCCATCAAATGCTGAAACCAGGCATGCGCCATTTCATGAGCAGTAACACCAACGAGACTTCCAAAAGAACGTTCACCAGTGATTAGAGTAAGCATCGCGTACTCCATTCCACCGTCTCCACCCTGTACTACAGAGTATTGATCCCATGGATATGGTCCTATATGCTCGTTAAAATACAGAAGCAATTCTGCAGTTTTTGGCTGAAGATTTTTCCAGTTCTCCTTGATATCATCATTGTCCTTATAAAGGAAATGCAGTACAGTTCCATCTTCAGCAACTAACTTATCGTGGATATACTCAGGATCTGCAGCCCAGGTAAAATCATGAACTTTAGGAGCTTTAAAATGCCAGGTGAGCTTGTCCCCTTTTTTTCTTTTTACTTTGGTTCCTTCTTCTTCATAGTTATACCCAATTTCCTCAGGGTTTTGAAGATATCCTGTACTTCCAAGTATATAATCCTTATCGATACTGATCTTTACATCAAAATCTCCCCATACGCCATGAAATTCACGGGCAATATAAGGATCGGCATGCCAACCCTGGAAGTCATATTCTGCAAGTTTAGGATACCACTGACTCATAGAAAGCGCTACACCCTCAGAGCTGTTTCTACCAGATCTTCTAATCTGTTCCGGCACCTGACCTTCAAATTCCATGTTGAACTTTACTTTTTTACCGGGAAGAATTGGCTGAGCAAGTTCTACTTCCAGAACGGTTCCAACTTCCTCATAATCTAGAGAAGTACCATCCTGAGTAAGAGAGTTTACTCTCAAATAACCAATCTGGTCTTCAGAAAGATCACTGATACGGCTTACTCTTTTTGGGTCTTCCTCTGTCCCTTCATTTCTTACCATTCTTCCATCTGGATCTGCGATACTTTCCAGTCTGGCATTCATTTCTGAACCCGGCTGAAAGGCATTAAAATAAAGGTGATAGAAAACCCGGTTCAAAGTGTCTGGAGAATTGTTAGTATAGGTCAATTCTTGGGTACCAGTGAATTTGAAATTTTCCACATTAACATCCACATCCATTTTGTAGTCTACATGCTGTTGCCAGTAGGAAGTGTTATTCTGTGCCTGGATCACCCCGGCGGTAAGTAGGATTAAGCTGAAAAAAATATTCTTCATTCTAGTTATTTTTTGAAATTTGATCTGCCAAAATTAAGGCGTTATATAGGTTAGCCATTTTTCCTGATGTCGAAATAGTCTTGAACTTCTTGGTATTACTTGTATCTCCACCCAGTACTACCGTTGCATTTGTAGAAATACCACTATCCATTATAATTTGTTTTACCTGTCCTGCAGATAATTTAGGGTAATAACCTCTAATGATCGCAGCGATACCGGCAACTGCTGGAGAAGCCATGGAAGTTCCCTGAAGATATTCGTAAGTATCGTTTGGAGTTGTAGACCAGATCTTGGTTCCAGGCGCGAAAACATCTACGTTGGTAGCTCCATAGTTAGAGAAAGTCGCGATAAGATTCGCTCCATATTCATAATTCAAAGCACCAACTGTTAGGAAGTTATCACTGATCTCTGTGGTTTCCTGCGGATTCTGATCGTTAGGATATACTCTCTTTTTATCAAGATCTATTCCTTCATTTCCGGCAGCATTTACAATAAGAACATCATTATCTGCCGCATATTTGATGGCATCGATCACCCATTCCGGATTTTGAGAAAAGTATTTTCCAAAGCTGGTATTGATGACTTTTGCACCATTGTCTACCGCGTAACGAATTCCCAGTGCGATGTCCTTATCATATTCATCACCATCTGGCACAGCTCTTACTGCCATGATCTTCGCATTATTGGCAACTCCTTTAAGTCCTATAGAATTATTTCTGTTAGCTGCAATGATCCCGGCTACATGTGTTCCATGCTTGGCATCTTCCATCTTTGGATCTGGTCCTGAAACTTTATTGTTTCCGTAGTTGGTATCGTTGATATCGTAAGGATCGTCACCTACTACTGCTCTACCATCCAGGTTAAGATTAAAGTGAGTATCAAGACGATTTCCGAAGTACTCCACTCCTTCATTAATTTCCTTGATAACTTCTGGAATGCTCTCGTTCACGTTGCTTTGCATTTGCCCAACGATCATTTTTGCCTGCTGCAGTTCCTGGGTCTCAGGTTTGAAATCCAATACCTGTTTCTTAGTATAATCTTCAGTTCCCAGGGCTTTGGTCATAGCTGCATGTGCATTTTTAACCTGCTGCAGGATCTGAGTATATTGCTGCTGGGTTTGCTGAGCTTCCTGGTATTCCTTGTCATACTCTTTTTTTGCTTCCAGGTACATATTGTATTCTTCCCTGTCTGCAGTGCTTATACTACTCTGGGATTTCCCTTCGTATTTGGGTTTCAATCGCTTGATGATACGGGTGAACTCCATGTTTTCTTCCACGGCATCTCCTAAAAAGTTCCAGCCATGTACATCATCGATGAACCCATTATTATCATCATCTTTTCCATTGCCGGGGATCTCGTCTTCATTGGTCCAGATCACGCCCTGCAGGTCTTCGTGGTTAATGTCTATCCCACTGTCTACAACACCTACGATCACGGATGAAGGTTTTTTGTTCTTCATGATTTCAGCATAGGCTCTGTCTACGCTCATTCCCGGAATGGTATCTATGCTCAGATCTGAATTCGTCCATTCTTTCAACTGGGCGTCTGTAAGATCCTTTACTTTTAAAGGAATGGAATCAATATTACTTACTGGTGTGGAAACTACTCTTGGAGCAGTACTGCTACAGGCAGTTAATGCGCCGGCTGCCAGGATGGTCAGGAACGGCTTATATACAGGTATTCTCATAATAGATTAATTGAATAATTCGTTAAAAGTATAGGTTTGATCATGTCTTACCCCTTTTTCAGTATGCTTCAGGGTGATGATCTCATTGTGGGCATCATGCTCCATGAACAGGTAATAATTTTCGTTTGCTGCGGTTTGCAGAAATTTCTCTTTTTCAGCAAGCGTTAAAAGCGGCCTGGTATCGAAGCCCATTACATAAGGCAGGGGAATATGTCCGGCAGTAGGAAGAAGATCTGCCATAAAAACCAGTTTCTTGCCTTGGTAATCGATATGCGGGATCATTTGCTTATCGGTATGCCCATCTACCAGCAGCGATTCAAAGCCAAGATGATCTGCTTTGCAGAACTCACTGCTTCCCTCCCGTTCCACAAAATGAAGTTTTCCACTTTGTTGCATGGGAAGAATATTTTCTTTTAAAAACGATGCTTTTTCACGAGCATTTGGATTCGTTGCCCATTCCCAGTGATCTTCATTACTCCAGAATCTGGCATTTTTAAAGGCAGGTTCATATCCTGTACGTTCTTTGTTCCACTGGATACAACCTCCGCAATGATCAAAATGCAGATGGGTCATAAAAATATCTGTAATATCATCACGATGGAAACCGTGCTGCTGTAAAGAGTTGTCTATGGAATGCTCTCCCCAGGGATAGTAATAATTAAAGAATTTTTCGCTCTGCTTATCACCCATTCCGGTATCAATCAAGATAAGCTTTTCACCATCTTCAATGAGCAGACATCGTGCGGCAATGTCTATCATATTATTCGAGTCGGCAGGATTCGTACGCGTCCAGAGACTTTTTGGGACCACTCCAAACATAGCTCCACCATCTAATTTAAAATTTCCGGCTTGTATAGGATAAAGGGTCATTCAGAATAAATTTGAAGATTTCTCCGCAAAATAGAAAATCTCATAGCGAATTCGAATTATTTTCTCATTGATTTAACAGGGTCCCGATAATGTTAGGCTTTTAATAATAAGCTTTCATAGTAAAACATTTTTAATATTTTTAGCAATTATAAGCAAATACTGAATCTATGGTTGAATTGGCAGGAATAGTGATCCTTGGGATATTGGCACAGTGGGCAGCATGGAGGTTTAAGATCCCTGCTATCCTACCATTAATACTTGTAGGTCTTGCCGTTGGACCAATTTCTACTTTTTTTACTGAAGATGGATCCAAACTCATTGAGCCCATCTGGAATGGAGAATCCGGACTGTTTCCTGGTGAAAGCCTTTTCTATTTTGTTTCACTGGCAATTGGGATCATTCTTTTTGAAGGTGGATTAACGCTGCGGAAGGGTGAAATTCTCAACGTGGGCCCCGTAATTATCAAGTTGATCACCATTGCCGTGATCGTTACTTTTTTTGGAGCCGGAGTCGCTGCATACCTTATATTCGACCTTAGCTGGCAGATTTCCTTTTTATTTGCCGCGCTAATCATTGTAACCGGTCCAACGGTGATCACGCCTATTCTTCGGAATATTCCGCTAAAGTCTGATATTTCAGCTATTCTAAAGTGGGAAGGAATTCTTATCGATCCTATTGGCGCGCTGGTTGCCGTTTTGATGTTTGAGTTTATTAGCGCCGGTACCGGAACTGAGTTTACAGAAACAGCGATGATCGAATTTGGAAAGATCGTGCTGTTTGGATTTACCTTTGGATTTACCTTTGCACACGCCCTGGCTTTTGCGATCAAAAAGAACGTGATCCCGCATTATTTACTCAATGTACTTACGCTGGCTACCGTGCTGGGAGTATTCGTACTGGCAGATCTTTTTGCCCATGAAAGCGGACTTCTGGCCGTGGTGGTGATGGGAATGGTGATGGGAAACATCAACCTTCCAAACCTGAAGGAGTTACTTTACTTTAAAGAATCTTTGAGCGTCCTGCTTATTTCGATCCTGTTCATATTGCTGGCTGCAAATATCAATGTGGAAGATTTGATGCTGGTATACGACATCAAGGCATTGATCCTTTTCGCCACAGTAGTACTCATCGTAAGACCTCTGGGTGTATTTGTAAGTAGTATAGGTTCGTCTCTTAAATTCAATGAAAAATTATTTATAAGCTGGGTTGGACCTCGTGGTATCGTAGCCGCAGGTATCGCTTCTCTCTTCGGAATTGAGCTTTCCAATCAAGGCGTTCCGGGTGCAGAATATATTACTCCGCTTGTATTTATGATCGTACTGGGAACAGTGCTTCTGAATGCGACCACAGCAAGATTATTTGCTCAACTGGTAGGAGTTTTTCTGAAGAATTCCCAGGGAATCCTCATCATTGGAGCTTCAACCATTTCAAGGTTGATTGGTAGTTATCTGAAGAAGAACAATAGACATGTGGTGCTGGTAGACAGCAATGGTGCGAATATTAAAAAAGCTCAGGAGCTTGGCCTGGATGCGATACAGGAAAACGTCTATTCAGATGATCTTATCAATAATATTGAACTGAGCGATGTTGGTTATTTAATGGCCATGACCGGAAATACGGAAGTAAACCTGAATGCCATCGAAAAATTCAGAAAACATTTTGGAGAAAATGGATCCTTTAGAGTAGTTTCTTCAGATGAAATGTATGATCCTGAAAACAATCCTAAAGAAGGACTGTTCTCCCAAACCGATGATTATATCAAGTTAACGAATCTCGCCAGGAAGTATCCTTCGATCCATGAAATTGAACTCAATTCCAAGGAACATTATGAGGGACTTATAGAGATAAGTAAAACAGATTCTGATATCATCCCATTATTTGTAAAAGATGCTGAAGGAGAGCTTAGCATTATTCCTTCCAATAGTCTTGAGGTTGAGATCGAAGAAGGTTTTATGATGGTTTATCTCGGTAAAGAACTGGAAACCGGAGATAGCGAAGAGAAAGAGAATATTGAAAATAATATACAGAAGGAGGATTAATTAGTCCTCCTCCATTTTTTCAATAAGTTCATCGGTGATTTCCAGGCTATGATAGACATTCTGTACATCATCGTCATCTTCAAATTTTTCGATGAGGTTCAGGATTTTAATGGCACTCTCTACCGGTAATTCAGTAGTATTTAGAGGTATTCGCTGTACTTCAGAATTTTTGGGTTCTATCTTCAGTTCTTCAAGTTTGGCAGACATCATTCCAAAATCATTGAATTCTGTATAAACCGTGAGATAATCCTCCTCTTTTTCGAAACTGGATGCGCCGCCTTCTATAAGCTCTAATTCCAATTCTTCAGGATCTTTTTGAAGCTGTTCTTTTTCCAATACAAACACTCCTTTTTTATCAAATAGAAACTCCAGAGAACCATTGGTTCCCAGGCTTCCCCCATTTTTACTGAAGATCGAACGAACTGAAGCTACGGTTCTATTCGTATTATCTGTAGTAGCTTCCACGAAAATCGCTATTCCATCTGGTCCATAACCTTCGAAAGTAACCGTTTCATAATGATCGGCATCAGCGCCACTCGCCTTCTTAATCGCACGTTCAATGGTATCTTTGGGCATATTGACCCCTTTGGCGTTCTGGATGGCATTACGCAAGGCGGGATTTGCTTCAGGATCTGGACCACCGCCTTCCTTTACGGCTACGGTGATCTCTTTGATCGCCCTGGTAAATTGCTTTGCTCTTTTCTTGTCCTGAGCTCCTTTACGATGTTTGATATTTGCCCATTTGCTATGTCCTGCCATGGTAGTCTGTATCTAGTTAGTAGTCGATAGATTTTCCATCGAAAAACCCCTTATTACAAAAATAAAAAAATGGAGCAGACTGCATAAAAGAAGAAGACCTCACAAATTATGATACCTGTGAGGTCTTTAATATTTGCGTTAGGGATAGCAGTGACAGCTTTTTGGAAGCGATAGCTTACAAAAACTAAAACGGATAGCCCGCCGCCGACCTTTGGAAGGCGGAACGCCCGTATAATTTATACAAAGCGCTGACTAATCGTTCAATTTTAGAACCGCCATAAATGCTTCCTGTGGAATTTCCACATTTCCAACCTGTCTCATACGCTTCTTCCCTTTTTTCTGCTTTTCCAGAAGCTTTCTCTTACGGGAAATATCACCACCATAACATTTCGCGGTTACATCCTTACGAAGTGCTTTTACGGTTTCACGAGCGATGATCTTAGCACCAATCGCAGCCTGAATTGGAATGTCGAATTGTTGTCTCGGGATCAATTCCTTCAGTTTTTCGCACATTTTCTTACCAATATCGTAGGCATTATCTACGTGTAATAAAGCTGAAAGTGCATCCACCGTATTTCCGTTTAACAGCACGTCTACTTTTACCAGTTTGGACTGGCGCATTCCTATAGGAGAATAGTCAAAAGAAGCATAACCTCTGGAAACTGTTTTTAATCGATCATAAAAGTCGAAAACAATTTCGGCAAGAGGCATATCGAAAGTCAGCTCAACCCTTTCTGTAGTTAGATAGGTCTGGTTGGTAATTTCTCCACGCTTTTCGATACACAGGGACATGACATTCCCTACATAATCTGATTTTGTAATGATGGTTGCCTTGATAAACGGCTCTTCAACCCTGTTTAAGGTGGAAGGTTCAGGAAGATCAGATGGGTTGTTCACCAAAATAACATCATCTGGATTTTTATTGGTATAAGCGTGGTAGGATACGTTAGGAACCGTGGTGATCACAGTCATATCGAACTCACGTTCCAGTCTTTCCTGAATGATTTCAAGGTGCAGCATTCCCAGGAATCCACAACGGAAACCAAATCCAAGTGCAGCAGAACTTTCCGGAGTAAATACCAGTGAAGCATCGTTCAATTGTAATTTTTCCATGGAAGCTCTCAGTTCCTCATAATCTTCGGTATCTACAGGATAAATTCCGGCGAAAACCATTGGTTTTACATCCTCAAAACCTGCGACAGCTTCCGTAGTTGGATTCACTGCGCTGGTAATAGTATCACCTACTTTTACTTCTCTGGCATCCTTGATCCCGGTGATAAGGTAACCTACATCTCCGGTTTTGATCTCTTTTCGAGGAAACTGTTTTAAACGAAGTGTTCCCACCTCATCGGCATCATATGTTTTATTGGTCGCAACGAACTTAATTTTTTCACCTTTCTTGATGGACCCATTAATGACTCTAAAATAGGTTTCAACACCTCTAAACGGGTTGTAAACAGAGTCAAAGATCAAAGCTCGCAATGGAGCGTCCACTTTTCCTGTGGGAGCAGGAATCCTGGAAATAATGGCATCAAGGATCTCTTTAATCCCAATACCTGTTTTCGCACTTGCGGGAATAACATCTGAAGCATCGCAACCTAAAAGATCCACGATATCATCTGTCACTACCTCGGGATTGGCGCTCGGAAGATCTACTTTGTTGAGTACCGGAATGATCTCAAGATCGTTTTCCAGAGCAAGATATAGATTCGAAATAGTTTGAGCCTGAATACTTTGAGCCGCATCTACTACCAGTAAAGCACCTTCACAAGCGGCAATAGAACGGGAAACTTCATAAGAAAAATCAACGTGTCCCGGAGTATCGATGAGGTTTAGTGTATATTCCTCACCTTCATGAACATAATCCATTTGTATCGCATGGGATTTGATAGTGATCCCACGTTCCCTTTCCAGGTCCATGCTATCCAGCAGCTGTTCCTGTTTTTCACGCTCGGTAACAGCCCCGGTAAAATCCAGCAGGCGATCTGCCAATGTACTTTTCCCATGATCTATATGCGCGATTATGCAAAAATTTCGAATGTTCTTCATCTCCAGTATTTGTGTCCTTAAGCCCAAAAATTCAGCTTAAATTAAGACTACAAATATAATTGAATTAATAGTCTAATATAAAATTTCAAGTTTATGTTTGTTTCGCTGGGTGAAAGCATTCGAGAATGCTATTTTAGAGCTTGTAATTATCTTTGCTGAAGGCTAACCCACAAAGGGGTTACATCAAAAAAATGACTATGGATTTCCTGAAACCTGATACTGAAAAGGCATCAAATTATGATCATCTTGAAAAGATGAATACGGCAGAACTTCTAAAGAATATCAACAAGGAAGATCGAACGGTCGCCGAAAGTGTGCAAAAAGTAATTCCGGCGATCGAAGTCCTGGTAGACAGCATTGTGGACAAATTAGGAGCAGGAGGCAGGCTTTTTTATATTGGAGCTGGTACGAGTGGCCGGCTTGGAGTTCTGGATGCTTCAGAATGTCCGCCAACTTTCGGTGTTGAACCAGGAATGGTCATTGGTTTGATTGCCGGTGGCGATACTGCTTTGCGAAACGCGGTTGAAAATGCAGAAGATAACAGGGAACAGGCCTGGAAAGATCTTCAGGAATATAACATAAGTGCAATGGACGTTCTGATAGGTATTGCTGCATCTGGAACCACGCCCTATGTGATTGGCGGGATTGAAACTGCGCGCAAAAACGGCATTATCACCGGTTGTGTAACCTGTAGTTCCGGAAGTCCCCTGGCAAATGCTTCAGAATTTCCAGTAGAAGTGATCACCGGGCCCGAGTTTGTAACGGGAAGTACCAGGATGAAAGCTGGGACAGCGCAGAAAATGGTGTTGAACATGATCACCACGTCTACCATGATAAGGCTTGGAAAGATCAAAGGAAATAAAATGGTAGATATGCAGTTATCCAATAAAAAGCTGGTGGGACGTGGTACCCAGATGATCATGGATGAACTGCATATAGAAGAAGAGCAGGCAAAATCACTCTTACTGGAACATGGCAGCGTAAGACAGGCCATTGCCAATTTTCAACAAAATAATCAATGATCAAATCTTTGAAATATTACAAATCCTTATCGCTTATTCTTCTGGCGTTTTTGGCCTATTCCTGTAAATCCACCAAAAATGTTGCTGTAGTTGAAGAGCGATCTGAAACAAAAGATACGCTGGTTCAGAAGGAGATGGGAAGTCCTGAAGTTTCAGAAGAAATTACTGAAAATACGTTTATTGAGCCGCCTCTTGATATTGCCGAATTCAGAGCTGCCTGGATCGCTTCGGTTGCCAATATTAACTGGCCCAGTAAAGCAGGTTTATCTACCGAAGTACAGAAAAAGGAGGCCCTGGAAATGCTTGAGTTTCTGGAAGAAAATAATTTTAACGCGGTGATCTTACAGGTTCGGCCCCAGGCAGATGCCCTGTATCAAAGCGAACTCGAGCCCTGGTCTTATTTTCTTACCGGCAAAAGTGGCAAAGCTCCAGAACCATTTTATGATCCACTGGAATTCTGGATAGAACAGGCTCATCTAAGAGGCATGGAACTTCATGTCTGGCTCAACCCTTACCGCGCGCATCATACCACTGGAAAAGAGATTGGGGAAAGATCTATTGTAAAGACCAATCCTGAACTCGTTATGGAATTGAAGAACGGGATGTGGTGGATGGATCCAGGAAGCGAAAAGGTGCAGGAACATTCGGCAGCAGTAGTGATGGATATTGTGGAACGCTACGATATCGATGCCGTGCATTTTGACGATTATTTCTATCCCTATGCATCTTATAATGGTAAAAACGGATTCCCGGATGATGCAAGTTTCCGGAAATACCAAAGTAGCGGAGGAGAACTTTCCCGAGCCGACTGGAGGCGCAAGAGTGTTAATGATTTTATTGAAAGAATAGCCGGGGAGATCAAAGCTGAAAAGTCTTTCGTAAAATTCGGAATTAGTCCGTTTGGGATCTGGAGACCCGGTTTTCCTGCCAGTATCAAGGGAATGGACCAGTATGAAGAATTATATGCCGATGCCAAATTATGGCTGAACAAAGGCTGGATCGACTATTTTACTCCGCAACTTTACTGGCCTACGGCGAAAGTAGGACAGAGTTTCCCGGTTTTACTGGGTTGGTGGGAATCTGAAAATGTAACGGGAAGACATCTCTGGCCAGGAATTAATCTTGCTTTAGAAGAGGAAACCCCTGGAGAAATCGCTTCTCAGATCATGATCTCGCGTGGAATTCTTCCGGATAGCCCGGGCGTGGTACACTGGAATATTGGACCTTTAATGAAAAATGAGAACCTCAAAAATTCTCTTAGAACAGGACCTTACCAGCAAAATGCACTGGTACCGGCGAGTCCCTGGTTATCTGCTAAGATTCCTGAAATTCCAGGCATTGAACTGGCTAAAACAACTTCAGCATATAATATCAAAAACCTGAGTTTAGAGAACCATTTCCGGTGGGTGGTGTATTACCAGTATGAAAACAGCGGCTGGAATTATAAAATCCTAAACCAGGAACAGGATGTACATTCGCTTCCGGTTAAGAATAAAGACAACAATAAATTGGTCAAAATTGGGATCACTGCGGTAGATCGCACGGGAGCTCAAAGTAGTTTCCAGCAATATGATCTTGAAATCCTTGACCTTACAAAATCTTAATTATGAAAACCAGATTTACAATATATTTTCTAGCAGCAATATTTTTTATTTCCTGTGGAGAATCCAAAAGAGAATCGGCTAAAAGCGGACAGGTTGAGGAAATCGTAGAGCGAAACAGAACTGAGTTTGCACCAGACAAACGGGTAGCTTTATTTGATATTTCTGCGGAAGAAGACCAAAACGGAATCATCTTGAGAGGGGAAACTACTTCAGAAGAAGCTAAAAAACGACTCCTGTCAGATCTAGATTCGGCAGGGGTTAATTATAAAGACAGTATTCAGGTTTTACCTTCCGAAGCATTGGGTGAAAAGCTTTATGGGATCATAGATATCTCGGTAGCCAATCTAAGAGGCGACAGTAAACATTCTTCTGAACTGGTGACTCAGGCCACACTTGGTACGCCGGTAAAGATCTGGAAACGAACGGAGGAATGGTATTATATTCAAACTCCAGACGATTATCTTTCGTGGGTCGACCACGGAGGAATTACGACGATGAACGAAAGTGATTTTAACAACTGGAAAACTTCAGAAAAGATCATTTTCACGAAAGCTTACGGGAACTCCTATGTTAAGCCAGATTTGGATTCTAATCCAGTTACAGATCTGGTGACGGGTGCAGTTCTGGAACTGCTGCAGGATTCAGACGACTTTTACCAGGTAAGATATCCCGATGGCAAAGAAGGCTATGTTTCTAAAAATGATGCGAAGATATACCAAGAATGGCTTCAGAATCTGGAAGCAGATGGAGAAAGTTTGACCAAAGTTTCAGAAAAACTGATGGGATTACCTTATTTATGGGGAGGCACCTCAGCGAAAGGAGTGGATTGCAGCGGATTTACCAAGACCATCTATTTTATGAATGGGATGATTATTCCCAGGGATGCTTCTCAACAGGTGAAGGAAGGAACGCTGGTAGATGAACAATCAGATTTCAGCAAACTGGAAGTCGGGGATCTATTGTTCTTCGGCAGACCGGCAACCGATTCCACTTCGGAAAAAGTAGTGCATGTTGGAATGTGGATTGGTAATAATGAATTTATTCATTCCTCGGGAGATGTTCATATTAGCAGCGTAGATGATAAAGCTGAAAATTTCGATGAATTCAACAGAAGCCGATATTTAAGAACTAAAAGATATCTTGATCAGCAATCCAGCGGACTCAAATACCTGAAAGACCAGGATATTTTTGTGAATGAATCACGCTAATTTTAGGCGAAACAGTACTTTATGGAAGCAAATTGGGTAATTTGTTGAACAATTGCTAATTAATTTATCTTCAGCTTGATATAAAAGCTTTTTCTTGCTAAAAATGACATAAAAGTTATATTTGCCCTTGTTACCAAACAAAATCGAACTAACCAACAATGAATATTAGACCATCTCTAAGCATTATCCTTTGCTTTTTAAGTACGCTGGTATTTTCACAAAATCAACTTTCAGGAAAGTTAACCGACCTTAATAACGAAGCCCTTGCCTACGCGAATGTCATTCTATTAAACGCCCAGGATTCAGTGACTGTGGTTAAAGGGACGGTAAGTGAAGAGGATGGAAGCTTTTTGCTGAAAGACATCAAGGACGATAATTACGTACTAAAAATAACCTATGTTGGTTATGAGGATCTGCTGAAGAAGATCAGGGTGCAAGGAGATACCAACCTAAAAACTTTAAAAGTTTCCCCATCTTCCGGAGATCTTGATGAGGTAACGATTCAAGCCAGGAAACCAAGAATTAGCAGGGAAGTGGATCGTATCGTTTTTGATGTGGAGAATTCTACCTTATCTTCTGGAAATACCTGGGATATTCTTAAAAAATCACCGGGCGTGATCGATAACCAGGGACAACTAATGGTTCGGAATGCGGCGGTACAGGTGTATTTAAATGATCGTAAGATTTATTTATCTGCTTCAGAATTGCAGACATTACTGGAGTCTTATTCCGCAGAAAACATTAAATCTATTGAAATTATTACAAATCCACCTGCCAGGTATGATGCTGAAGGTGGAGCGATCCTGAATATAACAACTAGTAAAAGCATTACTCCGGGATACAAGGGAAGTGTAGAAGGAACTTATACCCAGGCGATCTATTCAAAGTATAAGATTGGAACCAGTCATTATTTCCAGGGTGATAAGGTAAATGTGTTCGCGAATTACAATTTTAGTCCGCGTAAGGATTATAAGAACGACGATTCCTATATAAATTTTATACGTGACGGGCAGCTTTTTTCCAGGTGGGATACAGATTTTACCAGGGAAACAACGAGCCAGGCTCACAATGCCAACGCGATCATAGATTTTGAACTTTCAGAAAAAAGTAATCTTAACTTTTCTGTGAATGCTAATTTTTCCCCTAACCGTGAATTTGATAACGATGTAACGACCGAGATGAGAAATGCTTCCGGAGGACTTGATTCGACGTTGGTGACAGATTCCGGCGTTTTTACAGATCAGAACAACGTGGCATTAAATCTTGATTATATCACCTCTTTTAACAACGGCGGTGACCTTTCGATAAAGGCGCACTATACCAGGTTTGACCAGGATCGTGAGCAAATGGTTTTTTCTCAGTATTTCAGTCCGCAAGGTCAGCGACTGGATGCACTGGAATTCGATACCGATGCCAGCCAGAAAATAGACATTTATACAACGCAGGCAGATTATACGACCACAATCGGGGAATCTGTCTTTGAAAGCGGACTCAAATTTTCGTCCATAGAATCTGAAAGTGGGATCGAGTACATGAATGAGCGACGTTTAGAATCATTGTATGATGATCTGGGAGATGTATTTTTATATGATGAAAATATCTATGCAGCATATCTTTCAGTAAGTCACGACTGGACGAAATGGAGTGGTAAATTAGGACTGCGCGGGGAATATACCGATAGAGCAGGGGAGAGCAGGAGCGTGGAAACTGTTAATGATCGCGAATACTTTGAATTATTTCCAACGGCATACCTGCAATATCGCGCTTCAGACAATCATAGTTTCACTTTGGATTATAGCCGAAGAATTCAGCGACCACGATATGAAAGTCTGAATCCTTTCAGATACTTTCTGAATGAGACGAATTTCAACGCTGGGAACCCAAATCTTATCGCTTCCATTAGTAATAATGTTACTTTAAACTATACACTTAACAACGCCTGGTTCTTTGATTTCTACTATAAGGATCTTGGCGAAGCTCCGGAAACTCTCGTTTTTCAGGATAATCAAAATCTTACCATTCGTAACGTGAACCAGAATCTGCTGGATTCGAAATCCTACGGAATTGATATTTTTCATGGAACGTCTATTACAGATTTCTGGTATGCACAACTATTTACTTCGCTATTCCGTATGGAAAATACGTTGCTTGCCCTGGAGAGTAATAATGCTGAAGTGACTATAGAAGCTGAAGGTGTTCAGGCTTATGTGTATAATATTTTCACTTTGTCCCAGGATGGTACTTTTGAGGGAACTTTGTTTGCGCAATATCTTTCAGATTATCTATCTGGATCCTACAACCTTGAGCCAATGACGACTGTAAGTATTGGTTTAAGAAAGACCTTATGGGACAACAGGGCTGAGTTAAGTTTGAATGTGAACGATATATTTAATTCTACGAACACCCGCCTTACTTCAGAATATTTAAACCAGAGCAACAGTTTCTTTTCTTTTTCTGAAAACAGGAATGTACAGATAGGTTTTAAATATAACTTCGGAAACTTTAGACTGAGTGACAATCAGCGAACAATAGATGAAGCTGAAAGAGAACGATTAAGACCATAATTTTTACTTCCGGTTTATTTCTTAATTTTGCAGCATAAAACTGAAAGGCTTTGGCTAAAATTGGAAATATAGATGTAGGAGACTTCCCGTTGCTGTTAGCACCAATGGAAGATGTGAGTGATCCACCTTTTCGCGCTTTATGTAAGGAACAGGGCGCAGATGTGGTGTATACTGAATTTATTTCTTCTGAAGGACTTATTCGCGATGCCGCGAAGAGTACCATGAAACTCGATATTTACGAAAAAGAACGACCTGTTGGCATACAGATCTTTGGGGCTAACCTGGAGTCGATGTTACAGTCTGTCGAGATCGTTGAAAAATCTGGCCCCGATATTATCGATATCAACTTTGGATGTCCGGTAAAAAAGGTGGTTTCCAAGGGAGCTGGCGCGGGAATATTGAAAGATATAGATCTAATGGTTTCTTTAACCGAAGCCATGGTGAAGCATACCAATTTACCAATCACCGTAAAAACCCGTTTAGGTTGGGATCACGATTCTATAAAGATCCTTGAAGTCGCTGAAAGGTTGCAGGACGTTGGATGCCAGGCTATCTCCATCCACGGTCGAACCAGAGCACAGATGTACAAGGGCGAAGCCGACTGGAAACCAATAGCCGAGGTAAAGAACAATCCCAGAATGCATATTCCTGTTTTTGGAAATGGAGACGTGGATTCCCCAGAGAAAGCCATGTTAATGCGTGATGAATTTGGCCTTGATGGTGCCATGATTGGTCGTGCAAGCATTGGATACCCGTGGTTTTTCAGGGAAGTGAAGCACTATTTTGAGACTGGAAAACATATGGCACCTCCAACGCTGGAAGAGCGCGTAGATGCTGCGAGACGTCACTTACAGATGTCTATCGACTGGAAAGGGGAACGTTTAGGGGTATTTGAAACCCGTCGTCATTATACCAACTATTTCAAGGGAATTCCGCACTTCAAGGAATATCGCATGAAAATGGTGACCAGTGATGATTCTGTAGATGTGTTTAAAGCCTTCGATGAGGTAGAGAAGGAGTTCGCCGGATACGAATTCGCCTAGTTATTTCAGAGCCTTTCTGGTAGTTCCTGCCGCGATATAGGAAGCTATAAATCCCAGAGTAAAGATCGTTGCGACAACGATAATCACGTTTTTTGCACGCATTTGCACAGGATAGGGCAGGCTGGGAGTGATCATGACCAGGTCAAACTGCATTTGCAGAAGGATAAGGACAATGGCAAAACCAAGGCCTAATAGTCCGCCCAATACCGTCATCAACATTCCCTGGTAAAAAAAGATATTTCTAATTTGTCTGGTGGTAGCGCCAAGACTATGCAGGGTCTTCATATTTTCCCGTTTATCCAGGATCATTACGATGATAGAACCTACCACGTTGAATAAAGCGATGGTAAGTACCAGCGTGAAAATCAGGTAAACAAAGAGATTTTCAGAATTAAGCATTTTGTTAAGCGCATCATTCAGTTCTTCACGGGTTTTAATCTGTACATTATCCCCCAGCACTGTTGTAATCTCTTCTGAAATCCTGTCGAGATCTGCTTCCGAAGAAATTTTAAATTCCACGCCCGTTACCTCGTCAGGCTGCATGCTTAGCAGATCCCGTGCAAAATTGATATTGGTAAACACATATTTCGCATCCAGCTCTTCATTAACGCTGTAAACTCCGCTAACAATGGTTTGCCTGGTCGAAAAAGCATTCTGCATATTAGTCATGGTTACCTGTCCTTTACCCGGTTTTGGAACCATGATCTTTAGCAAATTCTGATAATTAAAAGTACCAATATCAAGCAAGCGGGAGAGTCCGTTTCCAATAACCACCTGAGGTTCGCTTTTAGTAAGCCAGGTACCAAAAACAATGGCACTATCAATTTTATTAACCTGCTGGTAACTGGCATCCACACCTTTTATATAGGCAGGATTTGATTTCTGTTTGTAGCTAAGAATGACTCTTTCTTCAATAACCTGGGTGAATTTTTCCACTCCTTCGATCTTTGCCAAACGTGCCTGCTGTTCTTCTGAAATTGTTATAACTTTTCCTGAAGCCGGCAGCGCTTTTAGATCTGGATCGAATTCATTCGAAAATGAAAGGCTGAAATCACGTAGGCCGGAGAATCCGCTTAAAACGATAAACAGGGAGAATGCCCCGGCAAATACTCCAATTGCCGCGATAATGGTGATGATATTTATCGCGTTGCTCTTGCTCTTGGTGAACAGGTAACGTTTGGCAATATAGAGAGGGAACTTCAATTTAAGATTTTTTCCGCTTGTCCAGAAGATCGGGATTGGAGATTGGATCCTCCTTGCCTTTTATGGATTTTTCGATTCCGTCGATATATTCCAGAGAATCGTCTATATAGAAGTTAAGATCGGGCATTTTACGCAGCTGGTGTTTGGTACGCTGAGCCATTTCATGTTTGATCTTATACTTGTTTTCATTAATCTCCTCAATGACTTCCTGTTGATGTTTAGAAGGGAAAATGCTAACATATGCTTTGGCGATCGAGAGATCTGTAGTTACCCGAACCTTTGAAACCGAGATCAAAATTCCTGTACGCCCACTTTCTCTTAATGAGTTTTGCAGAATGTCTGCCAGGTCCTTCTGCAACAATCCACCTATCTTCTTTTGTCTGTTTGTTTCTTCCATACTACAAAAGTAAAATTTTTAACTGTGATTCTTCTTCATTCGTATGAATTTGAATAGTCTAAGCTGAAATATAGATATTTGTAACACAAAATATGAATTCATGAAAAAGATAGAGCATATAGGTATTGCGGTTAAAGATCTGGAAGCTGCTAATAGAACCTACAAAGCGATCTTAGGTGCAGAGCATTACAAGACCGAAAAAGTTGAGGGAGAAGGAGTAAATACTTCTTTTTTCAGGATAGGAGAGAGCAAGATCGAATTACTTGCTGCTACCAGGAATGATAGCCCAATTGCAAAATTTCTGGAGAAGAGGGGAGAGGGCATACATCATGTGGCGTTTCTGGTAGATGATATTAATGCGGAGATTGAGCGCCTGAAAGATGAAGGTTTCAGGTTACTAAATGAAACTCCGAAGCAGGGTGCCGATAATAAGATTGTAGCATTTATGCATCCTAAAGATGGTAACGGAGTCCTTGTTGAGCTTTGCCAGGAAAAATAGAATTAATTTGTTTGGTGCGTAAGGGGCAATTATCTAAATTTGCGCTCGCGATACGAATACGTATCAGGTCCCATAGCTCAGTTGGTTAGAGCACCTGACTCATAATCAGGTGGTCCTTGGTTCGAGCCCAAGTGGGACCACTAGTAAAATCAAGGCTTCGCAAATTTAGTTTTGCGGAGCCTTCTTTTTTTACACGTATTTCACACGTAGAATTAGTGAAAATTTCCTCAAAAATTTTTTTTGAAATCAATTCGACTCATTTCTATCTAACTTATTTTTATTTATGATATATTCATTTAATTTACTAAATATTTACATATAATGAGATATATTTAATGAAAAAGTAAAAAACATGAATATTTTCTAATTAATTTATTATTTCTTATTTTTAATAGGTCATGTACTTACAGGTCTATTTTGGTGAAGGAAAGCAAATATATTAGAGTTGGCACCCAGTATTTTAAACTGGTGAAAATTCCTACTATTTCAGGGCATACGAATCAAAATTTGATTCCCTGGAATATCGAAACCATCCGCCAGGATCATGGTAAGACCTTTCTAGCCCAGATCCCCAAATTTGATGGCTTCACCTGTATTCCGGACCATCTTAACTTTCAATCGACCTTCCATAACTTTTATAATACGTATGCTCCTTTAAGCTATATACCCGAAAAAGGAAGTATTAAACGATCTATAGCATTTGTTAAACATATTTTCGGTTCTCATTTTGAACTAGGGCTGGATTACCTGCAGCTGCTTTATACCAAACCCATTCAGATTCTTCCCATTCTTTGCCTGGTCTCCCAGGAACGCTCTACAGGAAAAAGCACTTTTTTAAAATGGCTTAAGAATATTTTCCAGGGAAATCTCACATATTTACTTAATGATGATTTCAGTAGCCAGTTTAATTCAGACTGGACCAATAAGTTGCTGATCTGTGTCGATGAAGTTCTTTTTAATAAGGAAGAACTCACCGAAAGAATCAAGTACCTCAGTACCACCAATTTTAACAAGCTTGAGGCAAAAGGAAAGGACAAGCGGGAAGTAGAATTTTTTGGCAAATTCATTCTTTGCAGTAACAATGAGGAAAGCTTTATTAAGATCGATCAGCATGAGACCCGGTTCTGGGTCCTGAAAGTTCTCAGAGCCGAAAAGGAAGAAACAGAATTACTTGAAAAATTACAACATGAGATTCCAGCATTTCTATACTTTCTTTCGAACCGGCCTCTGCTTTCCCAGAAGAAAACCCGGATGTGGTTTACTCCTGAACAATTAGAAACAACAGCCTTAAAAAGGTTAGTTCATAATAATAGGAACCGGGTAGAGAAGGAGATAGCCAGCTTACTTATTGGCATCATGGAAACTGATAATTCAGAAGAGATCAAAGTATGTCCGGTGGATGTATTAAATGCCCTGGGTAAATCCCGGATACGAACCGACCTGACCCAGATCCGGAAGATCTTTAAAAGAGACTGGAAACTTACCAGTCAATCGAACTCCAATAGCTACCTGCGCTTTGTCACCTACGCTGATGGAGATATTAACTGGAAGGAAGCTAAAGGGCGCTATTTCACCATAACTAAAATGTTCTTACAGCAGCAGTTTGAAGAAGAGAAGATCGAATAGAATTTGCCTACGCAAACAAAAATGATGAATTGATGAAAAAATGATGGCAGGGAACCACCAGTGTTCACGGGAGCTCCCATGTGCTGTCATCATTTCATCATTTTGAAACGGACTTTTCAGGGAAAAACTTCTAATTCTCTCTTTTTTTTGATGAATTGATGACAGAATAAGATAAGACCAGTAATCGTAAGGGTTTAGGCTGTCATCAAAATGTCATCAAATTGTCATCAAAATGAAAATGATGACAAAAATTAAGAAAATAGGGACGTGACACTAAATATAACTAAATACCATCAATGCAAATGCTATTGAAATAAAAAGTAGAAATGTTTTTCCTCAGTTTACCTAAACAAAACCCCGTCCATGGGTGAGGGCTTTGTTTAGGTAAAACAGGAAAGAAATAATTTAAAAAATATAAAGGTCACCTACCTACTTACCTAAAGTCTCTCAATCCGAATGAGAGCGGGACTTTCAGCCAGGTAAGTAAAATTAGATTCATCTTACCTAAGCTACCTAAAGAAGGGCTCGGGTAAGTCAGGTAACAAAAGGTAACTGACATTTTTATTTGAAAAGCCTTGATATGGCTGAAAAAGGTAAGTAGGTAATCAAAATTTAAAGAAATGAGTTACAACAAATTAACCTGTGAAAGAGCCCGCAATATTTGCATCCTGCAAACACTCGCAAAACTGGGGCACTTTCCCAGTAGGACAACGGAGAAAGAAGCCTGGTTTCTGAGTCCCCTTCGGTCAGAAACCCAGGCCTCTTTCAAGGTGTCTTTAAAACTGAACCGCTGGTATGACTTTGGAATAGGCGAAGGAGGAAATGTAATCGACTTGGTATGCAAGATTTCGAACTCTAGTGTTGCCGAAGCCCTGCAATTCTTATCCGATGATCTGCCGGTATTTAAAGTTCAAACTCCTGAAACGGATATTCGTGAAAAAGGTAGTTGCAACAGGGTTACAGCAGTAAGACCGATCATCAAAAGTCATTTAAAGAAGTACCTGAGAACTCGAGGTATTTCTATACAAGTTGCTCTAAACTATTGCAAAGAAGTTTGGTATGAATCTCAAGGTTCCATTTACTATGCTATTGGACTTCAAAATAACGAAGGTGGCTGGGAACTTCGCAATCTCTATTTTAAAACTTCAACTTCTCCAAAAAGCTACACCTACCTCCAGAATAATAAAGAAATTCTGATAATATGTGAAGGTATGTTTGACCTGCTATCTATCGCTGAATTATATCCCGAAGACCTTAAGGATTCAGATGCGATTTGTTTAAACTCCATTTCTTTTTTACAGAAGATCACCCCTTACTTCCAGAATTATAGAACTGTTGATCTCTACCTGGATAATGATCCTCCCGGAAAGAAAAACACCATCGAATTATTAAAGTATTATCCGAATATAAATGACAAGAGTCACCGCTATAAAAACTATAAAGACCTCAATGAAAAACTAGCTTGTGGACACAGCATTTTCACGAGCTAAAAATCGTTTTCGAGAAGCAAAGCAAGATGTGTCATTGTCATGACAATCTTGCTTTGCGCCCGGAGGTTGCAAAGATTAAAAAGACAAAATTATGAAACGTGAAGTCATCCAGATTCGATGTTCGATCTACGAGAAAAAGCTACTCAAAAAAAGAGCGGCCAGGGCTGGAATTTCCCTTTCGGAATACTTGCGGTTAACCGCATTTCAAATCAATATTGTGGAAAGACTCACCCCGGAACAATTGGAATCTTATCAGATGCTTGTCCAGTATAAAAACAACTTTATGCGGATCAGTAATATGTTCAAACATCGGGATACCAGGCTGGCTAAAGAAGTTGAAGATCTGGCCGAAAAAATTAGAACACATCTTCAAAATTTTAAAAAATGATTGGAAAGGGACAATCCATATCACGAACCCAGGCTTCCATCGCATATGGCTGGAACCAGGAAAAAGATGCCGAAGTGGTTCTCAAACAATATCTGGCGGGTGATACGCCCGAGCAGATCACCGATGAATTCAAGATTATCCAATCGCAAAATGATCGATGCATTAAAAACACCATGAGCTTTGTAGTGAGTCCAACCGTAAAAGATGGTAAGAATTTAAACTATCAAGATCTGGAAAGAATCGCCCAGCAATTTATTAAAGAGATGAACCTCCAGAATCACCAGGCTATTGGTTTTGTTCATAAGGATAAGCAACATACCCATATTCATATCTATGCGAATCGTATAAGCTTAAAAGGTGAAGTCTATAAAGACAGCTTTATAGGCAAGCGTGGCCAAATCGCAGCTGATAATGTAGCCAAACAATTAGGACTTACTCGCGTGAGAGAAGTCCAGCAGGAAAAGCTTCAGGAATTAAAATGGCAGCGATTGGCCATTAAGCATATCCACAACAAAGTGTTGGAGGCCAGGCCAAAATCCCTGGATGATTATATCCAAAAAATGAATGTGCGGAATGTAATTGTCACTCCAAGTATCAATAAATCCAATCAGCTGCAGGGCTTCCGGTTTGAATACCAGGGCATCAATTTAAAAGGAAGTGATGTTCACCGGTCTATGAGCGGCAGTAACCTGATCGCCGAAATTTCTCAGAATAATAATTTCAGCAAACTCAAAGAAGTACCGAAAACTTTAAAACTGGTAAATAACACTGTACAACTGAGCACGAATATACTTACTAAGATCGCTAGAGACCAGGCAAAACAAGTGATTAAACGAGCAATTGACAAAGGCATTGGAATGGGCTACTAAAAAATAATTATTATGAAAAAACTAGATGAGATTATGGAACTGATGGCCGATGAAATGGCCGATTTTAAAAAGTCCCTTGCAAGGCTAGACGCTCTATCAAAAGAGCTCAATAAAATGAGCGTACCTATCAGTACATCTACATTTGACGAGAATTTAAAAAGCTTTCTTCAAAAACAGGAAGAGGCCAACGAGCTAAAAAATGAATTACTCAGAGATATCATTATCCAGTTGGAAAGAGCCAGTCTTATACCTAATTATGTACTTGTGTTATTTGGAGGTATTCTGATCATGCTATTATCCGGTCTTGGATATTTTATTTACTCTTCTAAAATAACCGAAGAAGAGAAGTTCCAGATCTATCGAACTATATCTGAATCAGAACTTGAATCCTATCAAATCTTTTTCTCTGAAAACCTGGAGATAAAAGAAGATTACTGCAGTTGGCTACAAGATTCCCATTAAGTCTGATTATTTGTAACTATTGACTGAGAAATTATCTAAAAAATTTTTAATTAGTAAAACTGCTATATTTAACTCACATCATCTACGGAAGCTGCAGGCGCATTTTTCTTGACTGAAGATATGCCTTTTTCCATAGCTCCTAAAGTTGTATAAATTTCACTAGTTCCAATAATTTGTCCATTACCTGATTCCAAATTGAATTTATATCCTGTAGAGGTTTGTTTCTTTTCGAATCGCTTATCTAATTGCGAATTAGTTCGTACGGATTCAATACCATTTAAACAGGAAGCTTTGGCTTTATACCCTTCACTGCTCAAAATGACTTGACCGTTCCTAGCTTTTAAGTTAAAGCGGTATTCTCCAGCTTTATCTCTTTTGATTTCAAATTTTGCCATAATTAATTTTTAAGAAGAATTTTAATATATAAATAGATTGAATACAGTATAAAAACAAATAAAAATAATAATTAATAAGAAGATTAATTTTATATCCTTTCTCGCCAAATTATCTTTATATGTAATTTTTATCAATTTCAAACCTTAACTATTTAATAAATGGAGAGCATTTGCTCGAATAATTTCTTTATATAATGAGTTCTCCGAACCACGTATACTTACTTCTTTTCCCCTCTTTATTGCTTTTACCTTCACTATATATAACATAAATATACAAGCCGGGTCAATCCTTTTAAGGTCTTCAACATCAATTAATAAATAATCGGTCGTGCTTAATTTATCAATTAAAAACTGTTCTATTTCAGAAACATTCTCAGAACTTAAATCTCCAAAAAGCCTAACAAGTTTTTCCTTTTCAAAATATTCTACCATATCCTAATTCATTTAATCAAAAAGGAGTACGACAATTTCTGCAGTAGGGGTACAGAAATTAGAAAATAATTCTGCTTGTCGTACATTGAACAAACTTAGAAATGGTAAGGAAATAAATTTTTAAATTTATTTTAGTGGAATGAATTCTATGATAAGCGGTTCAACTTGTAAGATAAAAGGTTATAACTTGTTGAGGCGTTCTATCAACAGCGGTTTATACCGCCGACTAATAGGCACCACCTCCTTATCTATTAGTAAGCTATTGTCCTCAATATCAATGATTTTTTTATAGTTGATAAGATAGGAACGATGAACCCTTACAAAATTTTCAGAAGGGAGTTTATTAGAAATCTTTTTTAGACTGGAATACGTGATATGATTACCACTAGTTGTTTTAATCAAAATGAAGTTGCCCTTGGCTTCAATGATTTTAATATCGTCAATGTGAATTTTAATGAGTCTTTTCTTACTCTGAATGTAAAGCTGCTCATTTTCAGTATTTTCAGCGCTTTCTTTCTTGTAGACTTCCCTGAGTTTTTTTTCCTTAAGTGCTAACTTTAAAGCCTTTTGAACAGCAATTTGAAATCGTTCTTTCTGGACTGGTTTCAGCAAATAGTCCACCACGTTTTCATATTCAAAAGCCGTAATAGCATGTTCTTTATCTGCAGTTACCAGAATGACCGCGGGCAGGGTTCTCAGAGTCTGAATAAAATCAAAGCCACTAAATCCCGGCATATTCACATCCAGAAAAATAAGCTGAACATCCTCATTTTGATTCAGAAAACGAATAGCCTGAAGCGGATTATTAAAAGTCCCTTCTAACTGAAGATCTGGTATGTTCTCTATAAGCTGACGCAGCATTACGCGTGGCAGTTCCTCGTCATCTATCACGATACATTTCATTATATGCAACTGTTGTTTACATATCTGAAAGATAGGCAGATTAATCCCAATGATGCCCTACTCCCATTATATGGAGTAATATTCTTACAACATTTTATTCTAAATTATAAAAAAATGTAGGATATCTTTAAAAATTGACGCTTAAACCTGATAATTTTAGGAGGATTGTTCCTGCCGGGTGAGACCGGTTCGTTGCATGGTTCCCCACTTCTTTTTACCACGGAGAAGGTCAATATTTCCTTTTACGGCTGCAAACATCACAAAGGGATGGAAAAAAAGTGGTTCAACAATAATCGTCGCTAGCAGCTTGAGAATGTATTTCGGTTTTTTGTACTGCTGAAAGGAGTATTCCTCAAAGAATAAGGCTGTAATGGAAAATAAGACGGCAAATGAATAGACCGTTATGAAAAATATGAGGTACACTACCGGATCGATCCCACTGAAAAGCAAAAGAAACAACACGTAAAAAATCCCGAGGAATTCAATGATTGGTGCCATCCATTCAAAAAATAACCAGTAAGGCACACTTAGCATTCCTAGCACCTTGTATTTCGGATTAAAAAGCATCCTGCGATGAATGTAAAGGGTTTCCGCAGTACCACGGGTCCATCGGTTACGCTGCCGGTGCAGGATCTTCCAGCTTTGCGGCACTTCTGTCCAGCATAAAGGATCTGGCACAAAACCAACGCGATATTTCTGCTTTTGTTCACGCATCATCCGTCGCATGCGAACCAGCAATTCCATATCCTCGCCTACCGTACTGGCATCATAACCACCTGCTTCGATCACCGTTTCCTTGTCAAACATCCCGAAGGCGCCGGAAATGAGTAATAATCCGTCTAAATGGGACCATGCCATTCTACCCATCAGGAAAGCACGGAAATATTCAATTATCTGCGCCCTGGCCAGGAAGGTGTCCGGAAGTTTAATATCTACCAGCCGGCCATCCTCAATAATGCAATTATTCGCCACACGAATTATCCCACCCGAAGCGATCACTTTTTCTTCACTATCCAGGAAAGGTTTGATCAGCTTCAGCAAAGCATCCTGCTGTAACACGCAATCTACATCTATACAGCAAATGATCTCATGGTCAGCACAATTGATCCCGGCGTTCAGGGAGTCTGCCTTTCCGCCGTTTTTCTTATCAATAACCTTAAGATTCTTAAAAGATTTGTTTTTTGAGCGATATACGCCTCTCACCTCTTTAGTAGAAACGAACTGGTGGTAATAAAATTTATCGGGTTCCAGATCGTATTTCTTGATCAGTTTTTCGAGGGTGCGGTCCTTACTTCCATCATTGATGATGACAATCTCAAAATTAGGATAATTCAAATTGAGCAGCGAACGCACATTTTCGGTCACGTTCGTTTCTTCGTTAAAGGCGGGTGCTAAAATGGAAACTGAAGGCAGGTCTGAACTTTGCAACAACGGGGTTTCCGTTTGGAAACGAATTCTTCTTTTATAATCGCGAATTTCCAGGAAGGAGAAAATGGCCGCAAGTGTATACCCCAGACAAATGACGATTCCAAAAATTAAAAATAGCCAGTTGGCTATTTCTACTATTTGATATAATTCCAATTCAGCAATGTTTGTGCCCCCGTTCGTTCAAAAACTAAATATATAATTTTTTAGATTCTTTCCGCAGGCTATTGGCCAAATTGAAGTGTAAAACCCGGTTTTTATAGTCGGTTTCCGGAATTAACCCCACCAGATTCTGAAAATCTCCTAAACTGTACTTTCTCTTCAGGTTTCTGAGAATATGGCTTCGAACCGAGGCTTTTTCCGAAGGCAGTTTTTGTTCAATACGTTCACTCAGTTCCGGATATTCCAGTTTTGAAAGGCTTTCAATAGCAGCAATGCGCAGTTCTTCACGCTCGCTCTCCAAAAACGGAAGAATTTCCCCAATGCTTTCGAACTGGTTATATTCCGCAATCATTTTTAAGGCAAAAATTTGTACACTTTCCAGTGGATGCTCGAGGTATTCCCCAAATTCCGGAATAACGCCCGTATACTGAGTATCCATACAGTCTTTGATATAGATCTGTTCAAATACGCTCAATGGCTTGTCTACCTGATGAAGAAAGGATATTGGGTTTTCCTGCGCCATATTAATGAGGTAAAAGATAGCCTGCTGCCTGATCTCTTTCCTGGTTGAATTGGTGTGTTTCACTACGTGCTCACGCATTTCCTCCAGTTTCAATTCGGAAGAAATGTAGATCGATTGTGCCACATCGTACCACAATTTACTTTGCAATTTATGCTGAACGTATTTCTGAAGTCGCCAGGCGTAAAAGAGTTTTCTCAGTAATTCCAGGCTTTCCCCCTTGAAATTATCCACGAACTCCATGATCACCTGCACGGCAGTTCGCAGCTGCAGATTGTTCTGTGGCTGGTGAGCTTCTATTGCTTGTTCATCATTGGGGTTTTCAAAAAGATACCGCATCATAAAATCTGACAGGATCTCCCGCCGCTTCTGAATTTTACGGTTTTCTCTCAGCTTCCGATATCGCATATAAAGGATCGTTCCCACCAGCAGTAATGACACCAGGGAAAAGAACACTGAGAAAAATAAATTCACGTGCAGGATCAGTTCGCCGTTGGAAACGGTTTTAATATAGTCATTCAAAAGCAGGTTATTTTTAGTTTGGGGCTATCCTTAATCTGCGTTTCTTAAAGATCTTTTTACTCTCAAAGAAAGTTCATTTGGGTTAAAGGGTTTCGTTATAAAATCTTCCACTCCCAGATTAAAGGCATCCATGATAATATTCTCCTGTTTCGAAGTGGATAGCACAATAATGGGAAGGTCGGGGTCTTTTTGCTTTGCCTGTTCGATCAGCTGTATGCCATTTACGAACGGCAACATCAAATCTGTAAGCAACAAATCTATCTCGTTATTCTCCATCAATTCCACTCCCTGACGGCCATCCTGTGCTACCAGCACTTCATAGCCTTCCTGCCGAAGCTTGAATTCAAGAGATTTCACGATCATCGGGTTGTCTTCTACCACCAATATTCTTTTCATAGTTTTTCATAAATGACTCCCTAATTGGGAGGTGATGGTTTCATAGATCCTCCTGAGTTCTGAAAGTTGAAAAGGAATATTTTCCTGCTGCCGATGGTAAGTCAACGCATCACAGATCGCCGGAGCTTCCTGATTTTCCAGCATTTCGTAGGAAGGTTTTATCGCATGCGCGATTCCACCTACTTTTTCAAAATCTCCACTTTCAAACGCCTTTTCTGCCTCGTCGAGGTTCTTTTTCACTGAGTCTATAAAGATCTGTAAAGACTGCAATATAAACTCCTGGTTATTATCTGAAACCTTTTTAAGATAATTTAAAGAATAATCTTTTGGTTGGCTGGTTTGCTGTAATTGTTTGAGCAGCTCCTGAAAATCGGTATTTTGAAGATCATCGTCGAGCAGGGTAAAACTTCCCTGTTGCTCGGGCAATCGATCTTCGTCCCCCGTAAACCGATACAGATACAAAGGCACACCAAGGCTTAGTTCCTGATGGATAAAAGAAACGGTATCCTCTGTACTTACAGGTGCCACCGGATGTTCGATAAGAATAGCTGAAACCTCGTTCATTTGCAGGAACTGGATTGCTTCTACACTATTGGAAAGCTGTAAATACTGCACGTTATTTTTTTGCAGTTTATCGACTAATTCATTGTTCTCGTCAGCCGAACTTATATATAGCAATGAAACTGGTAATTCGTTATTCATAGATCATCAAACAAACAGTATGAACCATAAAAATAAGCAATTTCCTCACCGAACCGGAAATTCTTCCAGGTTTTTCCGTGTGAAAATCAGCTGCAAATAAATAAATTCCAAATAGAAATCAGCTGAAAAACACTGATTTTCAAGGTGGATTATTGCTTCTTACGGCCTTTCCTTAATTAAAAATTTAAATATTACTTCTTTGACATCCTCAAGAACGACGGGCTTTGTAAGGTAATCGTCCATCCCGTGGGCTAGATATTTCTCGCGCTCATTCTTCAGGGCGCGTGCGGTAAGCGCAATGATCGGAGTGTGAGAATTTTCTTTCTCAATATTACG
Organism: Christiangramia portivictoriae DSM 23547; assembly: GCF_000423045.1. GTDB lineage: Bacteria > Bacteroidota > Bacteroidia > Flavobacteriales > Flavobacteriaceae > Christiangramia > Christiangramia portivictoriae. The sequence goes on from NZ_AUHF01000001.1 coordinate 126,760, forward strand.
GATTTCTTCCGTAGCCTCCAGTCCGCTCAGAACGGGCATCTGTATATCCATAAAGATCAGGTCCAGTTTATTTTCCCGAAATTTCTCGATGGCTTCCTCCCCGTCTTCCGCAGAAATTATCACCGCGTTCGGCACTACTTTTTGAATGATAGTATTGGCCAGGAAACGGTTTACCGGGTTATCTTCCACGATCATGATCCTGAATTCTTCGGTGGTATTCTTAAATGTCTCTTCCGGAATCACCGCTTTGACATTTAGAGGCTCTTCAATATTTTCGATCAGTTCATATAACTGCGCGATCTGGATAGGTTTGGTCACATTAAAAGTCACATCCAGCTCCTTGCAGGATTTCTGGATCATCTCATCTTCCGTAGAACTATGCAAGAGGATCACGGGAAGCTTATCGGCATCCAGCTGATGTTTGTTCCTGATTTGTTCAATCAGGCCAATTCCGGTGAGATACGGCATATTGAAATCGACGATGGCCAGATCAAAATCCTCGTTTTCCTTCAGTTTGTTCAGCGCATCAATTCCATTTGGGCTCAAAACGGTCTCAATTTTATTCACTGCGAGCATTTGCTTCAGAATTTCCCTATAATTATCATTGTCATCCACAATCAGCACTTTGCGAATATCTTTAATAGGTCGTGTCTCAAAATTGATTTCCTGTTCGGTCCTGAGTTTCACATGGAAATAAAATGTACTGCCCTGGCCTAGGACACTGGAAACATTCAGTTTGCTATCCATCAAATTCAGGAGTCGGTTACTTATGGTCAGGCCAAGGCCACTTCCACCATATTTTCGGGTTGTTGAAGCATCTTCCTGGTCAAAGGCATTGAAGATCTTGTCCAGGTTTTTCCGGGCGATTCCAATTCCAGTGTCCCGAATTTCAAATTTAAAGACCACTTCATCCTCATCATAATCGAGATTGGTAGACAGTACACTTAGCGAAACCTCTCCCTCGTGGGTGAATTTCACCGCATTTCCGAGCAAATTGATCAGGATCTGCCGCAAGCGAACGGCATCTACATACACGTATCGCCTGATGTTTGGCGAAATCTGCAACAACACCTCCAGGCCTTTCTGGTGCGCCTGGTGCTTGATCATATCTACGGTTTGCCCGCAAAGCTGGATCAGATCGGTTCGTTCCTCGCTCAGCTCAAGTTTTCCGGCTTCGATCTTTGAGAAATCCAGGACATCATTGATCAAGTCCATCAAAGTATTTGCGGAATTATAAACGGTCTGCATATATTTTTCTTGAGAAGAATTAAGATTACTTTGCATTAGTAAATCAGTGAAGCCAACAATTCCATTTAATGGTGTTCGAATTTCATGGCTCATATTTGCCAGGAATTCAGATTTTGCCTTATTTGCAGCTTCCGCTTTCTTTCGCGCTTCCCGTAGAGAATATTCCATTTTCTTTAAATCGGTAATATCAATGGCCACTCCTAAAAATCCGGTGATGATATCTTTATGATTTTTGATGGGCGTAATGGCCAGTTTTACCGGAAATGTTGAACCATCTTTCCTTTTATATGTCCACTCTGCATCATAAAACCGTTCTCGTTGGTCATCGCGTTCTTTGATCTCTTCTTCGGTATGAATGGTGAGAACGTTCATTTTTCCTATAACCTCTTCCGCAGCATAACCTAAAAGATTTTCTGCTCCTTTGTTGAACTTTTGTATCACGCCGTCCAGATCGGTTTCCATGATCGACACTTTGGTCGTGGCGTCCATCAACCCCTGAAATTCATCCAAACTCTTCTGAAGCGCCCTTTCCGAAAGTATTCTTTTGGTAAGATCAGCGATTTGCCTTATAAGATACAAAGGTTTGCCCTCGTCATCTACGATTACCGAAACATACAGCATACCATAGATGATCCTACCCGACTGATGAATAAAACGCTTTTCTACACTATATGTCTCAATCTCGAGATTGATCAATGCCTGCAAATGCTCTGAATCTTTTTTCAGGTCTTTAGGATGCGTTAGTTCACTGGAACGTCTATTCACGAACTCTTCCTTCGTGTAGCCAAACATGTTGGCCAGGTTCTGGTTCACCATCAGCCATTCGCCCTCCATGCTTACTACGCCCATCCCGTTTGGCGAGTATTCAAAAGCGCTCATGAAGCGTTTGGAATTTTCATTGGCCTTCATCTGCAACTGCATGCGCTCGGTAATATCTTCTACCTGGCTAATGATCAGGTCTTCCATCCCAGCTTCCCCTTTCACGATGGAAGTCGTTAGCCTGCACCAGATCTCCTCACCGGTAATTTTGAAGAATCTGGCTTCCATCTGGTAATTTTCGATCTCCCCATTCACCAGTTTTTGGCGATATCTCACCGCTTCCTTGAGGTAATTAGGATGGATCAGGTCTTTAAAGGTGAGGTTCAAAGCATCATTCAGCTCTGCTTCTTTGAAACCGAATATTTTCAAACTCGCCGGATTTGCCAGGATCAAATGACCTTCTATATGCACCAGGATAATTCCCAGTGATGAATTCTGAAAGATCTTTTCAAACCGTTCCCGGGTTGTCTTATACTGAAGTTCAGCTATTTTCTGGCGATTGATATCCTGAAACGCACCATACAAACGCACGCATTTTCCTTCCTGAAATTCGGGCTTTCCCATGGCACGGACCCAGATCTCCCTACCTTTAGCCGTTACCAGAAGTAATTCAGCATCCCAGGATTTCCCGTTTTCAATAGCTTCCTGTACCAGCCCAGAAATCTTGTCCCGGCTCCAGCCTTCTTTGTAGAAATAGATCCCCTTTTCCAGATCGGGCACAAAATCGGCCGGAACCTCGTGGATCTCCTTGGTCATCCGGGTCCAGGATAGCTTCGCGTTCACCAGGTCCAGTTCCCAGCCCCCCACTCGGGCCAGCTCATTGGTTTCATTGAAAATCTTGATCAGGTTTTGAAATGATCCTTTTTTATCGCCCGGATTCAGTTTTGCTTCGTATCGTTGAAAACGGTATAAAATACCAGGTTCGTTATTTAGCAATATTTTTTTTACTAAAATTTTCAAAAGAAGTCCCTCTCCGTCTTCCTTTACAAAACGTCGTTTAAGTTCTAAATCACTTTTTTCGGTTTCGGAAATTACCTCTTCAATTATGGAATGAATGGTATCTTGCAGATTAGCCCAGCTTTCCGAATTATCCTTATTTGTATAACCCATAAAGTTCCAGAAAGAATTACTTAACCAAAGTTTTGAGTCATTTACCGAAGGTTGAATCCAGATCCCACAAATAGGCAGGGAAGTAATTTCTTTTAAAAGCTCAGAATTTTCCGAAATAATTTGATGAAAATGAGCATCTGATAATAATTCTATTTTAGGCATGATTTGGAAGCAATTAATGAAAGGCCAGATTTATATAAAAAAACAAAAAAAATATAATATCTGGGAAAAATATGGTTTATTCAGAATTACCACAGGAAAATTTTGAATAATATGGTAGGCTTTAATTATTCTGCAAGGACACTTCTATTAATAGTAAGAATTAAGAATTTGCTTACTTAAAAATGTTCCGCTCTTACACAATTTATCGAACTAGCTTTTAAACCTATTAATTTTTACAAAGGGTTTCGGAGGAATTAACAGTCTGTACATACCATAATTTTTTAAAATCTGAATGCACCTCCGATGCTTTAGAGCAGTCTGTTTCGCTATTAGGTATATCATCTGCCAAAGCTGGAGCATCTGAAACACTCTCAAAATCTTTTTCAAGGCATTGTATCGTCTTGCCATTCAGAAAATACAGGCGCGATTGAGTAATCTTGTCTTTAATTCGAGGTTTACCGCCGGATTGTCCATCGAAAGTCCAGTCGAGCCGATCCAAAAACACAAAAAATGGTTCCTTATTATATAAGTAAAACCAGTCGGTCGCTTCATGGTGAGAATATTCATTGTATCGATGCTCAATGAGCACAGGCTTCTCATTTTTCGAGTAAAAAGTAACTTTTCCAGAACGTTCATTAAAGCAATTGTAATTAAAAGAAATGGTATCGAGTTCGCCAATTTTCCGCGCGGTTTCAATTTCTGAATAACGTGATTTGATGCTCGCCAGATCTTTTGGGGGCGTGGTGGCACTAACAGAAATTTCTTTGGTCACTTTTTTAGAATTTAGGTCTATTTCATGAGTTTTCTCGGTTTGTTGCTTGCAGGAGAACAGCAAAAGCAGGTTCAGCAACAAAAAAATGATTTTTTCAATACGCATTTTAAAGAGTTTGAGAGCTTTGAAAGTACATATTAAATACTCGGCAGAGGTATGATTTTTACCTGTTTAACCTTTTCTTGGCCGGTCATGAGTTTTTCTATTCATTCTAGAAACTGCTCGATAGGGATCAATTCCATATCGCGTGAATCTTCGATCAATTGCCCGAGTATTCTCAGGTGTCCCTGCCCGTAGATCACCATTATGCGATCGTCTTCGGAAATAGCCAATTTTTGAATTTTCAGGTAGATCTTGAGATTTGCTTTATACCATTCTCCCACAATTTCAGTCCCAATGCTATTTTCTTCATTCCCAATCTGGGTGGCGAGCAAATAGCCAAAATGATTTTTAGCGATCGCTTCTTCTGTATTTAAATACTGGAGCGCTGCCGTCAGCGATTTTTCTGCGAGGATACGGTCATAATTTTGAGCTAGTTCCCTGGCGTTCCTTATTATGGAATCCACGAGCTGCTGCTGGTCATTTTGAATGGCAAATTCCATAGCCGACTCAAAGTCAAAATTCACGGGGGCATAAGCCAGATAAAGCTTTTCATGGCCCAGATCTTTCGCCAGCCGAAACGCCAGCTGATCGGTTTCTTCCTGGCTAACGGTGTTGTTTTTGGAAACGAAATGCAGCATTCCTAGGATGGCAACAGATGCTTTAGTAGTGGTTTTTTCCGCTTTTTCCGAATTTTTAGTGGTTCTTTCAACAGGCCGGTGACAGCCCATGTTCAGCAGCAAAAACAACAGGAAAATAGGAAGTTTAGAAAGGAAAGATTTCATTGTAAAGGAATAGGAAAGTGGTTTCCGCCTGAAGTTAACCTATTTCTTTGAAATTCGCGTTAGCCTATATTCAGTTTCTAATTGCCTGGCCGTGTAGCGATATTTCCTTTTGAAAGCTGCAGGAATAAATGGTATTTTCATAACCCACGTCTTCATATTATAAATAATTAAATTAGATTTTAGCAAGTCAAAATAACATGCGTTTCTGGCGCTATTGAAAAACTCAATATAATAATCTATTTATCGTAAAAATAAGTGAGACCACCAGCTAGATATTTAATTCACTAGAAATTAATCTATACCAAAGCCAGTTGTTTATGATATTTATCCAGAATATTGGTAGGCAATGAATCCAAATAAATCTGGGTAGTATTTAATTTAGAATGTCCCAACATTGAAGAAATAACATGTAATGGAATATCTTTTAACATTGCATGAGTAGCAAAGCTATGTCTAGAAACATAAGAAGTAAGATATTCCTTTATTCCGCACTGTTTAGCAATACGTCTTAATCCTTTATTATATCGATTTCTTGCTTCTTGAACCTGTTTATATTGTTTAATTAATATTTCTGTATTGAGAATAGGCAGTATAAAATCGTCATAATCCTTATCTACTATATAAAAATCTAGAATTTCCTTTAATTGATCAGTAATAAGAATATTATAATTTTTGGATGTCTTCTTTCTTTGAAATTTAATTCTATCACCAACAATATTTTTCTTCTTTAAAAAAGCCATATCTATGAAGGACATTCCAAAAAGTAAATAGGATATAAGGAAATAATTTTTGTAATGAAAAGGCCATGAACCTTTATCAGTTTTGTAGTGTAATAATTTTAATACACTTTCATATTGAATTGCTCGTTTAGAAGTGGGGGTTGTTTTAATTTGATAATTTTGAAATGGATATGCTTCTTTCTCTATTAATCTATCTTTAATAGCTTTATTATAGATAGACCTAAGCGTTCTTAAATACGAAGCAAGTCCATTTAAAGAGTTGTTGTTGGATAAATGAAATGTTTCAAAATTTACGAGAAATTCATAATTGATATCATTGAATTTTAGATCCTTTTTCTTGGTGTACGACCTTAATCTGGTTAATAATCCTCTGTATGATTTTGCGCTTCCTAGCCGATTTGCCTTGATTAAATCCTCAACTAATTTGTCACCATATTCTAAAAAGGAATCAAATTTTCTCCTGTTGCTAATTCTATCTTTGACCTGATTAATTGAAAGAAATCTTAATTCATTTTTTAATTCTAGAATATTAATAATATTTCTTGCCTTTCCTACTTGTTCATAAAGAAATTGATTCAGTAGGTTTACCTCAGATTTTCGGCCATAATTTGCCCTGACTTTCTTATTTTTATCATCCCAGAAGTGTAGTGGAATAGATTTTCCGGTGGAGATTGAAGTCGTTTTTTGAAAATGGCAGAGCCTGATAATTATTGTAAAGGTTTGATCCTTTTTAATGCGTCTTTTATCGATTGTTAAATTGGCACTGGTCTGCATCCTGAAACTTTGGAAATTGAATTAATAATTTAAGCAAATTGAATAAATATTTGAATAAAAATCACACGTAATTCACACTTATTTGTTTGATTTTAAATGAAATCATTTGAACACAAATAAAATGTAAACACTTGTAAATCATTAAATTAAGTGATTTTTTATTGAGAAAAAATGTTAAAATCGAATTCTCATAATCAGGTGGTCCTTGGTTCGAGCCCAAGTGGGACCACGATATTAATAAAAAGCCTTTCAGAAAACTGGAAGGCTTTTTTATTTTATGCTGGTTACAACATAGGTACAACATCCCTATTTTCATTTAATTATATTTAGTAGCCCTAAAATTTTAATACCAAGAAATTACTGGCTATTACCATTGATGGGTTTACTAGATTAAGTATTATTAAAACGAGCAATTTACAACGGCTCTGAAATAGTAATTACTGAAGCATAGGATTGCTTTTTATTTATTTTTTCATTCTTGGTAAGTGCGTATAAGCTGATTAAAGTAAAAATTAAGTCACGCCAATACGAGTTCCAGTTCAGTAACATAGATTATATAAAAATCAATTGTGAGGAGCTTAAAATAGATCAGGAAGAAATAGAGGATTTCAATTTATTGATTTCAGGATATAAAGTTTTTTAAAAAATTGACTTTAAAATGAAAGCTGATAGGAATAAAAAGGCGAGTTACAGGATGCCATTCTGCCATTTTTATTGTTTAATTCGAAATAGATAAATGGTTTTTGGGTTAAATGCACTCATCTGAAGAAGATTTGGAAGGGGATGAGAAGCGTTTTAAAGAACAAAGAAGATTAATCCTCTTACGGTTTATTCTATACCAAACCCTTTACAGGTCAAGCTTATTAGTCCTAAATTTTAAAGATCTAATTTATACAGGATAGATCTTTATGAGTTCTATATTTTTTGGTAACTAATACAGTTGAGTCTCAAAACAGGCTCGCTGGTTGATCATTTTTAAATTAGCACTCTTATTTCTATCAATGTTTTTTGTGTTTTGCACTTTTTATAAAATTGTCCCTAGATAGAATCGAAGAAGAAGTATTTGATAGAGGACAAGATATAGTGTTTAATCATGTTAATAGGCATCTCATAGAAAATGAAGAGGATAGGATTATATGTTATGAGTGGTTAAATAGTGATCATTGAATACATAATTTAGCCATTCTAGGAATGTATAAAATGAATAAAAGCTTAGCCGGTTTAAAACTAAAACCAAGTTGAAATTTATTGGACCATTTTTAGATTTTAGTCTATTCACACATGGTAGATTAATGTTAAGAAAGAAATCTTTTTTATACTATTGTAGTAAAGACAGATAGGTTTGAAAATTCAGAGTTTCAGTTTAATTTTATTCTTATTCATCCTTTTAGCTTTTCAAAGTTCTTGTACTTCGAACAGGAATGAAGAAGAAATCTACATTGGCTTCTCACAGTGTATAAGTTCTGATCAGTGGAGAAAGGATATGAACCATTCTATGATGGTTCAAACCTCATTATATCCAAATATCAATTTACAAATTAGCGAAGCAAATAGGAGCATCGAGAAGCAGATTTCTCAGATCGAATATTTTATTGAAGAGGATGTTGATGTGCTATTGGTCTCTCCATTGGAGACTAAAAAAATAGTTCCGGTTATTGAAAGAGCATATGAAAAGGGAATACCTGTAATTCTTATAGACCGCAAAATTGATTCAGATAAATACACTGCATTTGTGGGAGCAGATAATATAGCGGTAGGAAGAATGGCAGCTAGTTACATAGCATCTTCTACTGCAGACAATATCAGTGTACTGGAAATTAAGGGAACAGATAATTCCTCCCCTACTATTGAAAGAAGTTTTGGCTTCAATCAAATTGCCGATGAGGTAGATAGTATTGATAGTGTATTCACAATTGAGAATTATACTGATGATCAATTCTCGCGAATACTGGATACATTAGATACATCTAAAACCGGTTATGTTTTCTCCTTTAATGATATTCTAGCTCGATCTGCCTGGCAGGTGGCTGAGAATAAAGGTTTAGCGGATGATCTCAAATTTGTAGGGGTCGATGGACTTGTGGGGCCTGACGGAGGGATAAATATGGTTTTGGATGGTAGATTACAGGCTACCGTGCTTTATCCCACCGGTGGAACCGAAGCAATAAAGTTAGCGAGACGAGTTTATGCCGGAGAACAGGTTCCAAAAAATAATTCTTTAAATATTACACTGATTGATAAGTTGAATGCTGATATAATGAAGAATCAGTATGAGAAAATCAATGAACAACAACTGGAACTTGAGAAACAATTACAGGCTATTGAGCAACAGGAAGAGAAGTATTATGTCCAAAATAATCTACTGAAAATAGCCATGGCTCTTTTAGCAGTGATTCTTAGTTTGGCCATCTATTCAATTTATTCTATTCGAATAATTAGAAGGAAAAACAAGGAATTACAACTGACCAATGAAAAGGTAGTTAATCAGCGAAATAAGATCAAATCTATTGCAGAAGAGATAAAACGAGTTAATAAAGCTAAAATCAATTTCTTCACAGGAGTATCCCACGAGTTTAAAACACCATTAACTTTAATAATGAGTTCTCTTGAATCTATTTATATGGATTTAAAAGGACAGAAATCCAGACATCAGTCTGATTTGGATGTAATTTCCAGGAATTCCAAGCGATTGTTAAGGCTAATAAACAACCTTCTTGATTTCAGGAGAATTGAGGATGAAAAGTTCAACTTGAAAGTAAGCAAAACAAACCTTTTTGAGTTTTCAGAAAAGGTTTCAATGGATTTTAAAAAAGAAGCTAAGAAGCGAAGTATCAGCTTCGAGATTAGCTCTAATGATAAGGATCTAAATGTTTATATTGACCGAAACTTAATGGATAAGGTTTATTTCAATTTATTATCTAATGCGTTTAAGTTTACTCCTGATAATGGTTCTATAAAGATTCATTTAGATCATCAACAAAATAAAAATATAGTAAATATCCATTTTAAAGATTCGGGGATTGGTATACCTGAAGAAGAAAAAGGACAACTTTTCAAGCCTTTCTTTAAAGCAGCAAATAACAATAAGAAAAGCTCTGGAATCGGTCTTAATATCACTAAGCAATTTATTGAACTCCATAACGCATCTATCGAAGTTCATTCACATCAGGGAACCGAATTTGTTATCAGCCTTCCTACCACTAAGAATCAGTTTTCTTCGGATCAAATAATATCCACTGTAGATAATGAGCAACCTATTTATTTTGAGGATGATATTGAGTTAGAAGAAAATAACGATTTAATTCCAGCATCAGAAGATGAAGATCAGGACCAGTATTCAATATTAATAATCGAGGATAATTATGATCTCTCTCGTTTTTTGAATAATAAGCTTGGGAAAAAATACAGGACCCATTTGTCAGATGGGTCCGATGCTCTTGAAAAGGCCTTTGAACATATTCCTGATATCATAATATGCGATATTAACTTACCAGACAAAGATGGGTTTGAAATTTGTGAAACATTGAAAAATGATCTAAGAACTTCCCATATTCCAACCATAATATTAACAGCCCTGGGAGATAGAGAATCCTATTTAAAAGGTCTGGAAAGTGGTGCAGACCTCTATCTAACTAAACCATTCAGTTTTACGATATTATTACAATCCCTAAAATCTCTACTTTACAATAGAGAAAAGCTTCGGTATTACTATACCAATAACCTGTTTAAATTAGAGAAAGAGAATAAGTTCAGTAACAGTGAACAGGAATTCATTTCACGCTTAAATACCCTGATCAAGGATAACCTGGATCATTCAGATTTCACTGTGGAAAGATTAGCAGAGGAACTTAATGTTTCCAGGGTACAGCTATATAGAAAAGTCAAAGCACTGTTAGGAATGAATATCAGCGATTATATCAATAACTACAAATTGGAGAATGCTAAAATGTACTTAGAAGACACTGATCTTTCTGTTAGTGAAATAGCATATAAATGTGGTTTTTCTACTCCTAATTACTTTTCTACCAGCTTCAAAAATAAATATGGTGCTAGTCCGGCTTCTTATCGAAAAAGCTATAATAACTCAAACTAATTTAACAGAGGCTTAATATTCGTTTAACTATTTATGCAGCAATGGCGTTGAAGTCCTTCGTTTCCGTTACAAAATTAGAATCGCTTGTTACAATTTTGTAACTATAACGTTTTAGTGTGATTTTATCTTTTCTTGTAACCAACTGTTAATGTTGGTTTTACGATAATTTTTACAATTTTATAACGATTCTGAACCCTATTGCAACATTATCAAAAATGAACCTCTAAAATTTAGAATAGTTTAGACAAGTCCATTAAAAATTGTGATAATGAGAAATATTTGGGTCTGGTCTTTAGTAGCTGCACTAGCCGGTTTTTTATTCGGATTTGATACAGTGGTTATATCTGGAGCGGATAAACAATTACAAGAATTATGGAATACTTCAGATGCATTTCATGGTTCGATTGTCATGGCGATGGCATTATGGGGGACAGTAGTTGGTGCTATTTTGGGGGGTATACCTGCCAATTTATATGGAAGGCGTAATACCCTAATAGGTATTGGTGCTCTATATTTAGTATCTGCCTTAGGTTCTTCATTAGCTACAGATCCTATAACGTTTGCGATATTCAGGTTCTTAGGAGGGCTGGGAGTAGGAGCATCTACCATTGCAGCCCCAGCATACGTTTCAGAGATTGCTCCTTCAAAAAGCCGAGGTAAGCTAGTTTCGCTTTATCAGTTCAATATTGTATTCGGGATACTAATTGCTTTTCTGTCAAATTATCTTTTAAGAGATTTTGGCAATCAGCCATGGAGATGGATGATAGGAGCTGAAGCAGTACCTGCGGTTTTATATCTAATATTAGTATTCTTTATTCCAAAGAGTCCTAGATGGTTGTTTTCAAAAGGTAAGGTAGCAAAGGCAAAGAAGGTTTTACAAATTATTCAGCCAAATTCATCAGACCTTGATAAGACCCTAAGAGAATTACGGACTCAGGCAGAAGTTGAGGAAGTCAATGAAAATATTTTCATGAAGAAATATCGATTTCCTCTTATGTTGGCCTTTTTAATCGCCTTTTTTAATCAGTTATCAGGTATAAACGCATTTCTATATTATGCACCCAGGATTTTTGAATCTGCCGGCCTTGGAGAAAGCACCGCCTTATTAAGTAGTATTGGGGTGGGAGCCATCAATCTAATATTTACATTATTTGGTGTTTTTCTTATTGATAGAATGGGACGAAAAAAATTAATGCTTATTGGTTCCATTGGCTACATAATATCTCTAAGCCTGGTTGCGACGGCCTTTTTCCTTCATTGGGGAGGCATGTGGGTACCTATTTTTCTTTTCATTTTTATTGCATCACATGCAATTGGTCAGGGTGCCGTAATATGGGTGTTCATCTCAGAAATCTTCCCTAATAAATTAAGAGCCTCAGGTCAGGCATTTGGAAGTTCTACCCACTGGGTATTAGCGGCTATAATTCCTTCTTTGGTTCCGCTTTTATTTACGACAATTGGCCCCGGATATGTATTCGCCTTTTTTGCATTCATGATGGTCCTTCAATTGTTGTTTGTCATTTTCATGATGCCAGAAACCAAAGGGAAATCTTTAGAAGATATAGGTCTTCATTTACCAGATAACTCGAACGAATCAAGAACTTTAGAAATCACTACAAAATGATCAAAACCTCCTTAAAACTGGCCTTCGGCCTGATTCTATTTTCCTGTATAATATCCTGTGGCAATAAAAACTCCCAGGAAGCTAATAAGGATATGGCTTCCAAAAAGGAAAATGATTCAATAGCCAATGACACCTATCGGCCAAATTATCATTTTACCCCTAGAGAGAAATGGATGAATGATCCAAATGGGTTGGTTTATCAAAATGGAAAGTATCACTTGTTTTTCCAGCATTACCCAGACAGTACCGTTTGGGGGCCAATGCACTGGGGACATGCGGTGAGTAAAGACCTTCTTTCCTGGGAAGAAAAACCTATTGCCTTATACCCTGATAATCTTGGGTATATTTTCTCGGGTAGCGCTGTAGTGGATAAAAATAATACTGCCGGTTTTGGTAAAGATGCAATGATAGCCATGTTTACCTATCATGACCCAAAGGGCGAAAAGCAGGGAAGTGACAAATTTCAGACGCAGGGTATAGCCTATAGTTTAGATGAAGGAAAGACCTGGACCAAGTACCAGGGAAACCCGGTTATTGAAAATCCTGGAATAAGAGATTTTAGAGACCCGAAAGTTTTCTGGAATGAAGAAAAAGAAAACTGGCAAATGTTACTTGCAGCAAAAGATCATATCCAGTTCTATGAATCAGATAATTTAAAAAAATGGGAGAAACTAAGCGATTTCAAATTTCAGGATAATCAGGAATTGGGAGTATGGGAATGTCCAGATCTTTTTGAACTTGAAATCGCAGGGACAGATGAGAAAAAATGGGTTCTTATAATAAGCCATGGAGGAGAAAGTTCTCCAAATGGTGGTTCTGGAACACGCTATTTTATTGGCGATTATGATGGTGAAAAATTCACAACTGAACAGGTACAAAGCAAATGGATTGATTATGGAACAGATAATTATGCCGGTGTTTCCTATAATAATATGCCTGATGATCGAAGAGTAGTGATAGGTTGGATGAGTAATTGGAATTATGCTACAACAACTCCAACTGAAGGATGGCGTAGTGCAATGACTTTACCAAGAGAATTAAGCTTAGTTAAGGATCAGAATGGTTACCACCTAAAGACTAAGGTAATTGAGGAAATAAGTACAGTTTCTGAAGAGCTGGAAATGGAACAGAGCAAATCAGAAGACGGTATCACTATAAATTCCAGGGAACTTTCGAATAGCATTATAAGTTTTAATGCAGAAAATCCTGAAGGATTGCAGGTAACTCTTAGTAATAATTCCGGAAATGAATTCATAATGAGTTATGAGGATGGAACCTTTTATACCAATAGAAAGGGATCTGGATTAGTTGATTTTAATGAGAAGTTTACAAATACAGAACCTCAGGAAGTTGAGATAGGCAAGGTTGAAACCCTCAAGGTTAAGCTATACATAGATAAGTCTTCTATTGAAATTTTTCTCAACGAGGGAAATTATGCGATGACAAATCTTGTCTATCCTGAATCACCATGGAATACTTTAAATATCGATACCGAAAAGGTAACCGAAATAAAAGATATACAGACAAAAAAGGTTAACCTAATCCTTATGGATAAATAGGAATTAAAAGCATCAACTAATAAATAAACCAGACTGATGAAAAAAATGATAATACTAAAACTATTCGTTGCAATAAGTCTTATGACTTCCTGCCATGACGATGATGTAGTGTTTGTCAATGAGACCGACAATCTTCAAATAAATAAACGTCTTGAGTTTAAACTTGATGAGTCCACTGGTAATACTACTACTGAATCCGAAACCGGCAATACCTTTGAAATTGAAGGAAAAGCGGTAAACCGCATGAGTGGAGTTTCAGAAAATGCCATATTTTTTGACGGCTTGACCAACGAAATCAGCGGGGAAATCGATACCAATCTTCTTCCTGATGATGAAGTGACTATTTCGCTCTGGGCGTCACCAAGATCTTATCCTGTTGGAACAGCTGCAATGCTTGCAATGACTTCTGAAGGCTCAAGTACTGGGATTATGGTAGGCCTTAATAAATTTGGACAAATCGTTGTACAATATTTCATCGATGGTTCCTTTTCTCAAACAATGACGAATCAAATTGTCCCAAGAAACCAATGGAATCACATTCTGGTTGGGATAAGCCCTTCATCGCAAAGCATTTCAATTTATATGAATCAGGAACAATTGACTACAGGTAATATTCCTGCCGGTTCGATTTCCTGGCCTTCTGGTTCCACGCCTATTAGTATTGGAAAAAATACAATGGGAGAAATGATGGGTATTTTTGACATTGATTATTATTCTGGTGCACTAGATGAAATTCAAATTTATTCAGGTTTTGCTACTCCCGCAGTATCAGAATTTATATCTGCCCAATATGGCTCACCTGCTGAGCCAGACTACAATTTAGCCCTGGATTATTCAGAGGATCATAACCGACCAATCTATCACCCTATTCCAGATTTTGGTTGGGCAAATGAGTCTTATGGTTTGGTTGGTTTAGATGGGACATACCATATGTTCTATCAGAAAAATGAAGTTTTCCTTGGTATAGCGAATCAGAACTGGGGACATTTTACAAGTCCAGATTTAGTTAATTGGGAAGAGCAAGATGCAGTTTTATGGCCTTCTACAGGATGGGATAATTTTGGGATCTGGTCTGGTGATGCAATAATCCTTGAGGATGGAACTCCTGCAGTGGTTTACACGGGTGTAGATGGAGTTAAGGCAGGTATTGGAACCGCATTTTCAGATGATAATTATCAGACTCTGGATAAATTTGACGGTAACCCGGTTATCCCTGCCGCGCCACCGGAAGTTGATCTTGACTTCCGAGATCCTTACGTTATTTACAAAGATGGTTTATACCATATGATCATAGGTAGTGGAATATCATCCATTGGAGGTAATGTGGTTTATTACACCAGTGCAGACTTTGAAAATTGGGATTACCAGGGAATCCTTTTCCAGGGCCAGCAGAATCAGGGAGAAGGAAATTTCTGGGAAATGCCTGTACTACACGAATTCGAGGATGGTAGGTTTATATTATTGGTTCAAAAAACTCCAGATGCTACTCCTGCCATAACATTCTACTGGACCGGTAGATTTGAAAATGGAGTTTTCACTCCAGATTTTGAAGATCCGAAATACTTGGAAGTGGTTAACGGGTTTTTATCTCCAGCCGTTACTGTTGATGATCAGGGTAGAACCACCGCAATCGGAATTATACCAGATGAAGTGGCACCAGAATTTCAACAGGCACAGGGATATGCGAATCTCTTCAGTTTAGCCCAGGTTTGGACTTTAAGCGAAGACGGAACTATCCTCATAGAACCACATCCAAATCTTGAAAATTACAGAGGAGAAGAAACTAATTTCGGAAATATAGATGTTGATCCCGGAAGTACTGATAATATTGATTTCAACGGTCGACATTTTGAAATTGCAACCACCATCAACACTGGAACTTCAGAACGTTTCGGATTTATCCTAGGACAGTCTGAAACCAGCGGAGAAGAATATAGGGTTTATTATGATTTTGGAACCCAGGAATGGGTAGTTGATGCCTCTGATTCTTCAACTTCAGATCTTGTAAGGAGAGATGTTCGAAGAGGAGATTTCAACATTAACCAGGGAGATTCTGTTGATGTAAGGGTTTTCGTTGATGGTTCGGTTCTAGAAGTCTTTATAAATGGAGAGTCACATTTTACAGGTAGATTCTTCCCCGAAAGTGATGATGCTAATGGTGTTGATTTGTTCACTGAAGGTGGATCAGCATCTGCAGATGTTACTATTTATGAAATTCAGAATAATTAAAAACAAGCAAAAGCCAATTATGAAAAATTTAATTGTGATAACGCTCATGTTCTTTAGCCTCGGCATGTTGGCTCAAAACAAGACAATAACGGGTACTGTAACTTCTGAAGAAGGTATACCTGTCATTGGGGCTACCGTGGCGGTAAAGGATACGAATCGTGGTGCGATGACCGACTTTGATGGAAATTTCGAACTGGAGGCCAGTAATGGTGAAATTCTCGTAATTTCCTACATAGGTTTTAAAACTAAAGAAGTTGCTGTTGATCAGTCTTCCATTTATGGTATTACTTTGACTGAGGATGTAGCCCAACTCGATGAAGTTGTAGTCACCGGTTATACATCAGAAAAGAAATCGGATATAGCAGGAGCAATAAGTGTGGTTGATGTTGAAGAGCTTTCTCAAGAGTTCAGTCCGAATATTATTACAAGCTTACAGGGTCGAGTTCCAGGAATCCAAATTAATTCCGGGGGTACCCCAGGGGGAAATGATTCTCAAATTGCGATACGAGGATTAACGACAATTACTGCTGGTTCAAGCCCTCTATGGGTAATCGACGGGGTTCAAACATTCAATCCTTCTTCTCTAAATCCAGATGAAATAGCAAGTATTCAGGTTTTAAAGGATGGTGCTTCAACCGCACTGTACGGAACCTCTGCCGCAAACGGCGTAATTGTAGTTACCACCAAAAAAGGTAAGGAGGGTGTTTCAGAGTTTGCTGTAAAATCTGAAGCTACTGTTAATATGCTAAGAGACAAGGTTGATATTTTAAATGCTCGTCAATGGGCAGATGTATATTATGAGGCTAGAGCGAATGATGGTATTTCAGGAAATTTTAATGTACTAACCGATAATGGTACTGGATTCGATATTCCTGAGTTTTTAGATGAAGCTGAGTTAATTAGATCATCCGACACAAATTGGTTAGATGTAATTATTGATGAATCGATTTCATACAATACAGATTTCAGTTATCGATATGGTAAAGAAGACATGCAAATATTTACGAGTCTGAACTACACTAAAGATAATGGTATCCAAAAGTATACGTCTTATGAAAGATATAATGCCAGGCTGAATTCAAGCTTTGATTTCTGGGACGATAGAATTACTGTAGGGGAGAACTTCCTGTATTCAAACTTTAATGAAGTTCAGGCTAATGAATTTGAAAATGCCATACTCCAAAATCCACTAATTCCAGTATATACTGTGGATGGAGATTATACAGCACCTACCATCCAGGATAAAGCAAACTCGCTTGCCAATCTGTGGTCCAATAGAAAGAATGAACAGCGGAATAATCGTTTGCTAGGAAATGTTTTTGCTAAAATTGATATGCTGGATGGTTTAACTTTCAATACTACTCTGAATTTTGATTATACAGAGTTTGCATTTGACACCAGAACGCAACCTTTTGTTCAGGTAGGTAGAATTCCAAGTGTGTTTAATAATATTACGGTCTCAAAGGATCGGAACAATTCTTTAAGAACGATCTGGACTAATCTCCTTACCTATGATTTCGAAATAAACAAGCATCGAATCAATGTTCTTGGAGGAGTTGAGTTTACAAACGAAGATTTTGAATCTACAGTAGAACTAACGAATGGAGTTGATATTACAGAATATCCAAAATATATCATCCAAAGCGATGCAGAATTCAGGACCATTGAAAATGAGATTAACTATAGAAAACAATCATTCTTTGGATCTCTTAAATATGTATATGACGACAGATATATCTTATCCGGTAGTATAAGAAGAGACGGTTCTTCCAGATTTGGTCCAAATAATAAATTCGCCATTTATCCTGCAGGATCAATTGCCTGGAATGTTTCAAACGAAAATTTTCTTGAAGATTCCGATATGATTTCAAATCTAAAATTTCGTGCCTCTTATGGTATAAATGGGAATGATCAAATTCCGAACTATTTATATCTAAGTACTTTTTATAATAGCTCAATTGGCAATGCAATTGAATTCCTAAATTATGATATTGATGGTGATGGTTTTGGAATTTCAGAGGGGATTGTACAGGCAAGACAGGCCAACCCCGATATTCAGTGGGAGCAAACTGCCCAGACAAATGTAGGATTTGATATAGGTTTCTTGAGAAATCGTCTTACTCTTAGTACGGATTTCTTTGATAAAAGAACAACAGATTTACTTTTACAACCTATCCCACAAGCAATAAACGGTGAAGCAGAACCTCCGTTTATTAATGCAGGGGAAGTATCGAATATTGGTTTCGAAGCGGTTTTGAGTTATCAAAATAAGGCCGAAGGGGATTGGTATTATGGCGTTGACCTGAATTTCTCTAAATATGAGAACAATGTCGAATCACTTGATACAGATAATAACTTCCTTCTAAATGGGGTGTCTATAACCAGGGCCGGAGATCCAATTGCTTCCTTCTATGGACTTATCGCCGATGGACTCTTTAGAACGCCAGAAGAAGTAGCTGTCCATGCGCAACAGCCAGGAAAAGGTCTGGGAAGAATAAGATACAGAGATCTTAACAATGATGGGGTGATTAATTCTGATGATAGAACTATTATAGGAAATCCTCATCCAGACTTTATTTATGGAGTGAGTTTAAATGTAGGATATAAAGGTTTTAATCTTAGCGCCTATTTCGACGGTAAGCATGGACATGATTTATATAATACTCAAAGAAACTTAGGTGATTTCACCTACTTCAGTTTCAATTTTGGGGAAAATACGCTCGATGCATGGACACCGGAAAATGCGAATTCAAATATTCCTGCATTAAGTACAAGTAATGTAAATAACGAAACCCAGCCTTCAAGTTACTTTATCGAAGATGGATCTTATTTTAGAATGAAGAATATTACGCTGGGCTATACTTTCCCTCAGCAGGTAACAGAAGGGATTGGTTTAAATGAACTTAGACTTTATATGTCTGGACAAAACCTTTTAAACTTTACCTCCTTTTCTGGATTTGATTATGAAGTATCCGGTCTTGGAGCTGGAGGTATAGGGGTTGCCGGATATGGTATTCCTCATATAAAATCAATCACTTTCGGAGTTTCAACAAAATTTTAAAAACATCTTATGAAAAGAACAATGAACAAATCAATAATTGGATTATTCCTTCTTGGAATAACATTGATCGTCGGCTGTGTTTCAGAAGATGATCTGGATGTAACCGAGTATAATACGATTTCGGAGGACAATTTGGAGCCTGAACAACTTGTAATTGCAGCATATAGTGCTTTGGATTACCGATATAATACTGGTGATTTCAGGGATCTTTATCCATTTGATCATGCTCCTTCTAACTGGCCAACATCTGATATTCGTTCTGGAGATGCCTATAAAGGGGGAGGTGGAACAGGAGATAATCCTGGAGGGGGAATGCACCAACTGGAAACCCATAATTTATTCCCTTCCAGTGATAATGTCTATAACCTATGGAGGTCTATCTACTTTGGCTTGAAAAGGGTTGACACTGGAATCAGGTTTTTAGTAAATCTGGAAGATGGAGAATTTGAGAATAGAGATGTAAGACTGGGAGAGTTATACACTCTAAGAGCTCACTTCTATTTCGAAGCGATGAAGAATTTCGGTTCGATTGTATGGTATGATGAGAACACTCCAGTAACTGATTTCACTAATATTCCAAACACGTTTGATGAGGCCTTTATTTGGGAAAAAATCGAAGGTGATTTAAACAGAGCAATAGGTTTACTTCCAGCAACTCAGCCTGATCTAGGTAGGGTTAATGAAATGGTGGCCAGATCATATTTGGCTAAAGCTCATCTGTTCCAGGAAGAATGGCAAGAGGTGATTAATCAAACAAATATCGTAATCAATTCTGGTCAATATAGGCTAGTTGAGGATATCGAAAGATTATATTCAGAACCAGGTTATGGAAACCCAGAGAATATTTTTGCAATACAATTTTCTATAAATGATGGATCACAATATGGTAATCTAAATTTCGGAGACCTTTTGAATTCTCCAGACAGTCCATCTGACAATCCTAACCATCCATATCTGAACGGTGATGACTTTCATAAGCCTTCACAAAATCTAGCCAATGCATATAAGGTTGGAGAAGATGGATTACCACTATTCAATTCATATAACACTTCAAATATTGATCAAGAGGATCTGGTAGATCCCAGGCTTGATCACGTTATAGGAAGACCTGGAATTACATGGAAAGATTGGGGACCTATGGCTCAACAGGAAAACTGGAGCAGGGATAGCGGAACTTATGGTTTGTATGTAAGAAAGAAAAACATGATCTATCCTACTTCAGATGGAATGGCCTCGAATCCTAATGGATTCCCATGGGCCCTAGGAAATCTTGACTTTCCTTTAATCAAATATTCCGATTTACTTCTATGGAAAGCAGAAGCCTCTATAGAATTAGGAGAAGTTGCTACGGGGATTGAAATCATTAATCAGATTCGCCTTCGAGCAAAGAACTCTCCCTCTGTGAAGGACTTTGAAGATCCTTCTGAGGACGCTGCAAATTATCTTATTGAACCATATTCAACCAGTATGTCTCAGGAAATGGCAATACAGGCACTAAGATTTGAAAGAAGACTTGAGCTTGCAAATGAAGGACACAGATTTTTTGATCTTGTAAGATGGGGTATTGCTGATACTTATATAAGTGAGTATGTAGCAAGTGAACAGGCTAGAAGACCTTATTTAACAGGGGCAAGCCTTGAACCTCACGAATATTATTTACCGATCCCACAGGTGGAGATTGATGCTAGTGGAGGTACATATACTCAACGTTCCGGATATTAAAAACTAATCAAAATCAATTAAAACTTTATAGAATGAAATCATTGAAAAATATAGTAAGGTATGCTGCTGGTATGTTACTCTTATTGCCATTTTTCCTGCTAAACAGCTGTAGTGAAGATGATGATAATTTTGAAGATGTAGTGCCAGACTTCGCTCAGGCCATCATAAGATCTTTTGAGATCAATGGGGAATTTGCTCAAATAGAACATACTTCAGCAACCATCACCATGACGTTACCTGCGGGAACTGATCTTTCTGCAGTAACGGTAGACTTAACGGCACCTGAAGGCACCACTGTAACACCTGAATCAGGTTCGACCATTGATTTTTCGAATGGGCCGGTAGTTTTTCAAACCATGGCTGAAAATGGAGCAAATAGGGAATATACGGCTTCTATAGGCGCTTACGGTGATCCTAAAATTTTAAGCTTTGCTATAGGGGAAAATGTTGCTGAAATTGATGAAGAAAATAATACTATTTATATTGAAATTGGTAGCCAGGATGGTGATATAGCAGATCTGGCCCCCAATTTTGTCATTGCAGATGGAACTAGTGTGGATATAGCATCTGGGGTTTCCAGAAATTTCACTAATCCGGTTACTTACACCGTTTTGTCAAATGATGGATTCAGTGCCACGGAATATACAGTAACAGTAGAACAGATAGAAGCTCCAAAAATCAGCTCCTTTACTGTTGGAGAGTCTTCCGGAGTAATAGACAATGAAGAAAATACGATTTACGTATCAGTTCCAGCAGGAACAGATCTCTCTGGTTTAAGTCCGGTTGTTGAGGTGCCTGAAGGACAATCTGTAAGCCCCACTTCAGAAGAAGAGGTAGATTTTACTGATCCTGTAGAATATACTGTAACGAATACAGAAGATCAAACTAAAACGTATACTGTAACTGTGGAAACACAGCAGGCTAATCCTACAAAGTATGCATTTTTAGGTGAGCAGGCAGATATTGCCTCATTAGTAGACGATGATGCTAAGGCGGCTGCTACATGGATGGAGAACACTTACGGAGATGAGTTTGAATATATTCAGTTCAGTGAGATTTCTCCACAATCCATGGCTAGAATTAAGGTGGCCATGATTTATTATCTAACGCCCGCTGAAGATTTAGGTTATAGTGCTACTCCTGATAATGTGTCAACTTTATTACCTCCAAGTTTAAGACCTGAAGGAGCTAAAGCCCAGGTCTTGAAAAATTGGGTACAGAATGGTGGAGATATGTTAATCGCGGGAGATGCTAATCCATTGATTTTCTCATTAGATCGAGTTCCGGCAGACTTTTCCGCACCTAGAGAACCTGGTAATTATGTTTATTCAGAATTTGGTTGTGCCGAATCGGCAGGTTGTGTTGATATGGGCAAACCAGCAGACGATATCTGGGGGCTTGGAATGCGCCCGGCTAATAATTCACAGGATAGGCAGGGACACCCAGTATTTGACGGGTTAAGCTTTGAGAATGGCGAATACCTTGCGCTGCAAAATTCTGCTACAAGAGAAGTTCGATTGATCTGGTGGCAACATTTTGATGGAATATTAAATCCTAGTTGTTGCGGACAGGACGCTGCCACTACTTTCGAGCAGACTTTAGCTGCTATCAAATTTGGAACGTTAAGACATATTGGAGATGCTTTTGGGTATGGAGCTGTACTTTGGAACAGAACAGATATGAATACACATGAAATGTTTGACGATCAGATCTCAAAAGATTTTAAAGGTTCTATATTCAGTATCCAGAACACAATTGTTGGCTATGAATGGGATTCTAATGGAACTGTAAATGATTACCAATCAAACATCGAAACGTTCACTGGAAACATTTTAGATTACCTGTATAACTTAGAAGACTAATAAATCATTAACCATGATAAAGACGTATAAATTCTATATTCTCTGTTTCATATCCATGACTATGTTCATGGGCTGTGATGAAAGGGATAATTACGACGAAGATTTAGACCCGGTTCTTAATATTGTAACCTCTTTGAAAGGTAACGGGACCAATGCCACTGTAAACGATTTACAGGGGACTATAAACCTGGTGTTACCTCCCAGAACCGATATTACCAACGTAGAATTAAAAATTGAGGCTCCAGAAGGAGTCGAGATCAATCCGCCAAGCGGAACTATGCTTGATCTTTCTCAGAGACAGGAAATTTCAGTTAGCTATGGTACGTCAATTCGAAATTACCAACTTATAACCAGGGTACTTCCAAGTAAAATTGGTTTCCTTGGCGAGGCGGAAAGTTATGAAGTACTGATAGCAAATGCAGATGATGATATCGTTGCAGCAGCCCAGTGGGTTAAAGAAACTTATCCTAATGATTTTCAATATCTGAATGCTGCGGAAGTCACTTATGAAGATCTAGAAGAGTTTAATGTTGTTGTATTTTATTATGATCAGGTAGGTACATCAGAACTCCCTGCAGTTTTTACTGAAGGAAATAGTAAGTCTGCCTTTATTCAATATGTTGTGGAAGGGGGTAAGTTGCTCTTGGGAGGAATGGCCACAAGCTTTGCTGAGACAATTGGTAGAGATAACAGTGGATTACAAACCATTCAAGGGAACGGGGAAGGTTTTGAGTCTCCAGATACCTGGACCATTGATGGTGGGGTTAATTTCGTGAATCCGAAACTCAATCACCCTATTTACACGTATAATCCTGGGCTCATTGAATTTGATGAAAATGGGTTCATACCAATAATAGATGCCGGATACAGAGAAGACCATAATAACCTTTGGGATGCTTCAGCTCTCTTAGCAGCGGGAAATCAACTTGGTCAATTCGGTGAGTTTGAAAGACTGTATAACGGAGTAGTTCTAGCCGTTTGGGGAGGAGTTGCAGATGAATGCTGTCCAGGAATCATAGAGTTTCAGCCTAAACCTCCTTATAGTGGTACTGTAATAGCTATAGGTGTAGGAGGTATAGAGTGGAATATGAATGATGGTCGTACGAATGAATACAGAGATAATATCGAAGCTATTTATAAAAATTCCATTGACTATTTGTCTACTCTTTAAGAATTAGTCTAACACTGGCTGAAGGTATAATAATTCTTCAGCCAGTTTTTAATTTTATATATGTTCAGAACAGCTCTCTTTTTTGGTATAATTTCTTTATTCACACAGGATGTTAGCTCACAACAGGCAGAACTATACTTGAGTTTTGATGGTACAGACTGGTGGGAGAACTTTCAGAAGAATAATCAAGTGGAACTTTTCAATTCCCCGTATTCTTTAAATGGTTCCAAACCTCAGTATTTATGGAAGAAGCAAGGTGTTGAAAATGAAAGTCTCCTGTTTGATGGATATTCTACCTATTTAGAGATCGAGAATGTTGAACTAAATAGTGATTTTGAGCTTAGTTTCTGGTTTGCACCAAGGGCTTTCGATAGTGCAATTGGCAATAAAGTTTCATCAATCCTTGATTTTTATAGTCCCAGGTATACTACTGCTTTAAGAATCGGCCTACTTAAACATGGGCAATTGGCCATAGAATATGAGCATGGTGTTACCTCAGAAAGATTAACTAATGAAGAATCGTATTTGGACAAAGATCGATGGAACTATGTTTCGATAAAG
Source organism: Christiangramia portivictoriae DSM 23547 (assembly GCF_000423045.1). GTDB lineage: Bacteria > Bacteroidota > Bacteroidia > Flavobacteriales > Flavobacteriaceae > Christiangramia > Christiangramia portivictoriae. Next base: position 151,151 of record NZ_AUHF01000001.1, read on the forward strand.
AAAATTGGTGATGAGATAAATCTTCGAATAAATGATACATCTGTTTTAGAGGAGTCATTTATAATAGGCTTTAAAAATTTTTTCAGTGAAAACCTGAAATTGAGAATTGGTAGAAATTCCAACGCAGGTGGCTTTGGTGAAAAATTCAAGTTCAATATGATAAGTGGATTACTTGATGAAATTAAAATAGCTAAACCTGGAGAAACTGATGTGGTAGATAGAAATGATTTAATTGAGATAAGAGATCAGGATCTGCAAAAGGCTCTACGATTAGATTATTCTAAGTACGGAAAGGAGCTATATAAACCAGCTTATCACGCTACAGCTCCTGCGCACTGGATGAACGAACCACATGCACCTTTGTATTACAATGGGAAGTATCATTTGTTCTATCAACACAATCCATTTGGCCCTTACTGGGGGCAAATTCATTGGGGACATTGGGTAAGTGAGGATATGATCAATTGGAAACATGCTGAAATTGCCTTGGCTCCTGAAAAGGGTCATATGGCACCAGACGGTATCTGGTCTGGTTCAGCCTATGTAGGACCCGATAATATTCCTATGTTATTTTATACTGCGGGTAACTTATCTAAGGATCAAAATCAATACACATCTATTGCCGTACCACGGGACACTACAGATGAAAATTTGGTAGCATGGGAGAAAACGAACATTATTGTTGACAAGCCAGAAGGGTATAAGAAGAATGAATTCCGTGATCCCTTTGTCTTTCAGGTTGAAGAAAAATATTATATGATCGTTGGATCCGGAATTGAGGGCAAAGGTGGAACTGCTCCACTATTTGAATCTGAAGATGCTACAAATTGGAGGTATGTAAAGCCATTTTATATTTCAGACATCGAAAAATATCCTTTTCTTGGAGGGATGTGGGAATTACCAGTTTTCTTGCCTTTAAGAAGAGAAGATGGTACGAAAACAGAAAAGTATGCCTTCCTAGTATTACCTCTAAGAAATGAAGCAGATGTAGAAGTATTTTATTGGATAGGGGAGTTTAATCAGGATAAAAAACAATTCATACCAGACGATCCTAAACCAAAACTAATGGATTATGGTGATTTTGGTTTTACAGGTCCCAGCGGGTTTGTAGATCCCAAAACAGGAAGAACCATTATATTCTCCATAGCCCAGGGGAAGTACGGGAATCTGGATAACTATGAAATGGGCTGGGCTCATAATGCCGGACTTCCTGTTGAGTTATGGTTAAATGAATCTAACGATTTAAGGTTTGCTCCCATTGAAGAGATTAAAAGTTTGAGAGGAGAGGAACTGGTATCCTGCGATAAGTGTATCAAAGAATCGCTTAACGCTGAACTTAAAGAGGTAAAAGGAGATCAATTGGAAATTGAAATGAAGTTTAAGGTATCTAATTCAAGCCAGGGCATAGAAGTGCGCCGCACCAAGGATGGTTCTACTAAAGCAATGATCTATTACGAACCCGAGACAAAATCTGTTGTTTTTGATAAAGTGCAAAAAAATCCTGAGCGTGATTTTAAAGCTTTAAAAGCACCAATTGGGGATAATATTACTGAATTAAATATTCGTGTATTCCTGGACCGTTCTATGGTCGAGATCTACATCAACGACAAGGTTTCTATTACCGATAGAATTTATTTCCATGAAGAGGATGCTACTGGATTAGAAATTACTGGACCTGAGAATTCGGAACTAGAAAAATTTTCAGTGTGGCGAATGAATGGAATTGACTGGAAGTATGTTGAATAATAGCAAAATTAAATATGTCTAAAAATGTAATTTGTTTTGGCGAGGTCCTTTGGGATGTATTACCCAATGAAGAAAAAATCGGAGGAGCCCCCTTAAATGTCGCCTTGAGACTGAATTCATTGAATGTAAATTCTACGATCATTAGTAAAGTTGGAAATGATCAATATGGGGAACGACTAATTGAATATTTGAGCGAGAATGGCCAGAATCATATAATTCAAAAGGATCAAGAACACGAAACCGGGATTGTCGATGTACAAATAGACAGGGCTGGAAATGCTTCTTATACTATTAAGTTTCCGTCTGCCTGGGACTATATTGAATATACGCCAAACTTGAAAAATAAAGTCTCCAGAGCTGATTATTTCATCTATGGAAGTTTGGTTAATAGAAATAAAGAATCCCGTACAACCTTATTTAAGCTTTTAGAAGTAGCTAATTATAAGGTATTAGATGTCAACTTACGAAAGCCACATTATGATATGGCTACTTTAGTTGATTTAATGTCTTACGCTGACTTCATTAAGCTTAATAGAGATGAACTTGAAGAGGTTTGCAGTTATTTAAAAGGAGACACAACTACCTCGGTTACAGAAATGCTCAGATTGATTTCTGAATATACTCAAACAGATCATATTTGCGTTACCCAGGGAGCTTGTGGAGTAACATTATATCACCAGGGTGATTTTTATCATAATACAGGCTTTCTGGTAAAGGTCAAAGATACGGTTGGTGCGGGAGACTCTTTTCTAGCTGGCTATGTATCCCAATTGATTCAGGGAAAAAGACCCAATATGGCTTTGGATTTTGCTTGTGCTCTTGCGGGATTGGTAGCCTCTAAAGCTGGAGCGAATTCCCTTGTTTCCCATGAGGAGATAAATGATTTACTTTGGGAAGGTTAGATGACTCCTGTATCTTATAATACACAAACCTTTTTTCTAATTGAAGGGCCCATTTTAAAATAGATAAAACATCATTTAAGTTTATTCTTAATCTGACCTCCGTACATAATAATTCCTGTTTATTCCAATCTATTAAGTTGATTTGGCATATCCGGTTTTAAAATTAGACTCCATCTTTTTTTTATTTAGCAAAACTAGCCTGTAAAATCCCGAAGACGTCATAAAGCCACTACGTTTTATATACGTCTTTATCAGGATTTTACTGGATTTTTAGGAATGTATAAAAGGAATAAAAGCCCCAGCCGGTTTAAAACTCAAATCAAGTTGAAATTTATTGGACCATTTTTAGACTTTAGTCTATTCACGCATGGTAGATTAATGTTAAGAAAGAAATCTTTTTTATACTATTGTAGTAAACACAATTAGGTTTGAAAATTCAGAGTTTCAGTTTCATTTTATTCTTATTCATCCTTTTAGCTTTTCAAAGTTCTTGTACTTCGAACAGGAATGAAGAAGAAATCTACATTGGCTTCTCACAATGCTTGAGTAATCATCCATGGAGAACATCTATGAACGAAAGTATGGCTATCAAAGCTTCTTTAAATCCACAAATTAATCTGGAGATAAAAGAGGCCAAAGGCGATGGGCAAAAGCAAATAGAGGATATTCAGAAGATGATAGATGCAGAAAAGGATTTAATTATAATATCTCCGTTAGATCCAGAGTCCATTGCGCCCGTTGTTGAAAAAGCCTTTAAAGCTGGTATACCTGTTATTCTAATAGACAGAAAGGTTGAAACTGAGGACTACACGGCTTTTATTGGTGCAGATAATCTTGAAGTAGGTCATAATGCAGGTAATTACATAGCCTCAAATGTAAATGGATTTATAAAGGTTATAGAAATCAAAGGTCATGATAAGTCTACCCCAACCAGAGAAAGAAGCAAAGGTTTTTACGAAATAGTGGATAAAGAGGAGCGAATTTCGGTTGTAGAATCTTTCAAAGGAGTTCCTGGCGATAATTTTTCCAAAACATTAGACTCAATAGGAAAAAATATAGACTTTGTATATGCTTTTAATGATGAATTGGCAGCTGAAGCATGGAGGATTGCTAGGGATAAAGGATTAGCGAACCAAATAAAATTTATTGGTGTAGATGGATTAAGTATTTCAGATGGAGGAATCAATATGGTCCAAAATGGAATATTGAATGCAACAATTTATTATCCTACTGGAGGGGCGGAGTCCATAGATCTGGCTTGGGACATTCTAAATGGTAGAAGCTATAAAAAGGACAACATACTTAAAACTATAGTTATCGACAGGTTTAATGCAGATATTATGAAAAACCAATTCGATAAAATTCAGTTACAACAACAGGAAATAGAAGAACAAATCTTGGCAATTGCTAAGCAACAGGAACTTTATTATGCTCAGAACAATCTATTAAAGATCACTATGGTCCTACTGGCGGTGATCCTAAGTCTCGCAGTTTATAGTATCTATAGTATTTTTGCCATTAGAAAGAAAAATCGACAACTGCAGCTAACTAATAGAAAAGTAGTTCAGCAACGAAATCAGATTGAAGAAATTGCTCAAGAAGTAAAAAATAGCAATGAGGCAAAGATGAATTTTTTTACAGGTCTTTCCCATGAATTTAAGACTCCTATTACTTTAATTCAAAGTTCTATTGAATCGCTGGCTGAAAGTTCAAAATTGAAAGGAACGAGACTAATGGCCGAAATTGAATTAATTCACAATAATTCAAACCGTCTGTTGAGATTGATAAACAACTTATTAGATTTTAGAAGGGTTGAAAATAGAAACTTTAATTTAAGGGTTTCCAGAACTAATATCACAGATTTTTCTAGGTACATTCTAAATGATTTTCAAAGGGAAGCCAGGAAAAGAAATATTGAATTAATTTTAAACTCCAATCATGAAGATCTGGAATTATTTATAGATCGCAGTTTAATGGATAAGGCATACTTTAATCTTCTATCCAATGCCTTTAAGTTTACACCCGAAAATGGTAAAATAAAGATCGAAATCATTGACCATGAAGAATCAAATGAAGTTCAAATTTTATTTAAAGATTCTGGAATTGGAATTCCGGAAAATGAAATTGAAAATGTCTTCGATGCTTTCTTTAGAGGCTCGGCCAATCGTAAGAATAGTTCTGGAATAGGACTTAATCTTACCAAACAGTTCATTGAATTACATCTGGGAAAAATAGAGGTGAGATCAAAAAACGGAACTGAATTTACCATCACTCTTTTTAAAGGGAAAACACATTTCAATGAAGATCAAATTGTAGTGGAACCTCAATTGATTGATAATAATTTTGTCGATTTTTCAACGGAGCCAATTGAAGATGATAGTTATTCTATTGAAAATGAAGAGAGCGATGCTATAGAGCGATATTCAATTTTGATTATTGAAGACAATCCGGATCTTTCAAAGTTCTTGAAAAATAAACTTAAAAAGGAGTTCCTGGTTTACCATTCGAATGGAGAGGATGCAATTGATCAGGCCTTTGAATTTATACCAGACATAGTTATTTGTGATGTAAATTTACCGGGCGTAAGTGGTTTCGATATTTGTAGGGAATTGAAAAATGACTTGAGAACATCTCATATCCCAACAATTATTCTAACAGCACTAGGTGATAAAGACTCATATTTAGAAGGATTACGTTCTGGAACCGATCTATACCTTACAAAACCTTTTAGTTTCAATATCCTATTACAATCCCTGAAATCACTTCTCTTCAATAGAGAAAAATTAAGGTACTATTATACGAATAACATACATAAAATCGAAGATTCCCAAGAATTTGGCACACCAGAGCAGCAATTCCTTGCAAAGTTTAATGAATTGATTAAACAGAATCTTGATAATTCAGATTTCACAGTTGAAAATCTAGCGAAAGAACTTTCTATATCAAGGGTGCAATTATATAGAAAAGTGAAATCAATCATGGGTCTTAGTGTGAGTGATTATATAGCAAATTATAAATTAGAGAAAGCCAAAGCTTTACTTAAAACATCATCAATGACCGTTTCTGAAATTGCTTATAAATGTGGTTTTACGTCACCCAGCTATTTCAGTACCTCCTTTAAAAATAAGTATGACACCTCTCCTGTAAGCTATAGAAAAAGTTCGCAAAAATAAATACTTGAAGTTACGAGTCTTCAAATGACCTTCTTAAAACGTACGAATCTTAAAAACAGGGTTTAACTTTGTGTAACCTGACTGAAATCACAAGTTACATTTTCTAAACTACAACGGTTTCGTTCATATTAAAATCATTCCTTAGCCACCGTTATTACTGCGCTTGCCAACTTTTAATAAATACGTTAACAATGTCATAACATTTTGAAACATTAAAAAAATACGTGCAGCTTTTTTAAGAATACTTTAGTCACAGAATTAATTTTTGTGATTATGAAAAAAATATGGATTTGGTCAATTACTGCAGCTTTAGCTGGTTTTCTTTTTGGATTTGATACCGTAGTTATATCTGGCGCAGACCAAACCCTTCAAACATTATGGGATTCTTCTGATGTTTTCCACGGCACGGTCGTCATGGCTATGGCATTGTGGGGTACTGTTGTGGGAGCTCTATTAGGAGGTATACCCACCAAAAAATTCGGAAGGAAGAATACTCTTATAGCTATAGGGCTTTTATATACTATATCAGCTTTTGGTTCTGCACTTGCAAATGAACCTCTTGTATTCTCATTTTTCAGATTTATAGGAGGTTTGGGAGTTGGTGCCTCTACTATTGCAGCACCTGCATACATATCTGAAATAGCACCTGCCAAGGATCGAGGGAAACTTGTGGGTTTATATCAATTTAATATAGTATTCGGGATTCTGGCGGCCTTTATGTCAAATTATTTTCTAAGTGGTGTAGGTGAGAACGCCTGGAGATGGATGCTTGGAGTCGAGGCAATACCTGCAATACTTTATACAGTATTTACTTTAGGAATACCTAAAAGTCCGAGATGGTTGATTTCGAGATCCAAAACCCGCGAGGCTAAAGAAGTATTACAATTGATTTATCCAGAAAAGGATCCTGAAATTTTAATGTTAGAAATCAATTCTCCAAAAACTGAAAAGGCGGAAAATATCTTTTTAGGAAAGTATAAAACACCTTTGATGTTAGCCTTTCTGATCGCATTTTTTAATCAGATGTCTGGTATCAATGCTTTTCTGTATTATGCCCCTCGAATTTTTGAGGAGGCCGGTCTGGAGGAGAATACTTCTCTATTAAGTAGTATTGGAATAGGCTTAGTTAATTTGATATTTACGCTTCTTGGAATTTATTTAATTGATCGTGTAGGTAGAAAAAAATTAATGTACGTTGGATCTGTCGGATATATAATCTCGCTAGGTCTGGTAGCAGCTGCTTTTTTTCTTGACTGGCAAGGTATGTCTGTTCCCATTTTCTTATTCCTGTTCATTGCAGCACATGCAGTGGGTCAGGGAGCGGTTATATGGGTTTTTATTTCTGAAATATTCCCAAACCATTTACGTAGTGAAGGCCAGGCATTTGGAAGCTCTATTCATTGGATTCTAGCTGCTCTTATTCCAAGCTTTGTACCCTATATGTTTACGATAGTAGGTGCAGGATATGTATTTACATTCTTTGCGGTAATGATGGTGCTTCAGCTACTATTCGTTGCGGTATTAATGCCAGAAACTAAAGGTAAAAGTCTAGAAGAATTAGAGGAGGAATTAAGTTTTTTAGGCAACCCCAAAGTCAAATTCTCCCATAACTACAATAAATAATAAAATGAAGAAAATTTTATACCTCATATTATTTTTACCCGTTTTTACCTGCTTTTCGCAACAACAGAAAACTACGTTTGATGAGGAAACGTTATATCGTCCCAATTATCACTTTACTCCTCAACAGAATTGGATGAATGATCCAAACGGAATGTTTTATTTAAAAGGTAAGTATCATTTATTCTTTCAACACTATCCTGATGGAAATACGTGGGGTCCTATGCATTGGGGTCATGCTACGTCTGAAAATTTGATTGACTGGGATGAAAAACCCATTGCAATATATCCTGATGAACTAGGCTATATTTTTTCAGGGAGCGCAGTTGTAGACTTGGAAAATACTTCAGGATTTGCGGAAGATGGAGAAACTCCGATTATAGCAATGTTTACCTATCATAATGCTGAAGCTGAAAAAAGTGGATCCACAACTTTTCAATCACAGGCAATTGCGTATAGTCTTGATCAAGGCCGAACCTGGAAAAAATATGATGCAAATCCGGTTATAAAAAATCCCGGTATTCGAGACTTCAGAGATCCTAAAATGCAATGGGATGATTTGAATGAGCAATGGATAATGGTTTTAGCTGCGCAGGATAAATCACTTTTTTATACTTCAAAAAACCTTATTAATTGGGAATTAGCCTTTGAATTTGGAAATAAAATCGGGGCTCATGGAGGTGTATGGGAGTGTCCCGATTTTTTCCCGATTCAGGTTAAAGATAGCAACGAAACGAAATGGGTGCTCATTCAAAGCCTTAATCCAGGAGCCTATAACGGTGGTTCAGGAACACAATATTTTGTTGGGGACTTTGATGGTAAAAATTTCACTCCTGTAGCAGATCAAAAAAATCTTGAAGCTAACCATACTTACTGGTTGGATTTCGGAAAAGATAACTATGCTGGTGTCACCTGGGCTAATACTAATATGAAAGAAGATCAGAAATTATTCATTGGCTGGATGTCCAACTGGCAATATGCAGAGAAAGTTCCAACAACCAAGTGGAGAAGCTCCATGACCTTTCCACGTGAACTTACCTTAGTAAAAAAGGAAGATAGTACCTACCGTCTGTTTTCTGAACCAGCAAATCAGATAGATAAAATATCTAAGCAGAAGCGGCAAGAAAGTAAGATTAAATCTTCTGAAAATACACTGTTACTTGCAGATGATTCCAGGTTCGAAATGGATAAATTACGTGTAAAATTGAAGGTTACCATCTCAGGTAATAAAAGGTATACTTTCAACTTATCTAACGATCAAGGAGATTCATTGGTGTTTGGATTTCATTCGGCCGATAACACATTCTTTATTGATCGAAGCAAATCAGGAAAAATAAATTTCAGCGAAAAATTCGCAGAAAAAATATCTACAGCACCCAGAACTTCGGAGGATGATTTATTAGAGGTTGAAATTTTACTTGATAAAACTTCAATTGAACTGTTTTATGATGAAGGAGAAACTGTGATGACAGAGATATTCTTTCCTAATTCACCCATGACTCAACTAGAGCTTATAACCACTGAAGATAATTTCACTATCGAAGATCTTCATATTTACCAACTTGAACTAAACTAAATTATATGAAAATAAGAGCATTACTTAGTCTTTTAATTTTGCCTGCTTGGCTCACTGCACAACAAATTAATGTAGCAGGAAATGTAATTTCTGTAGATGATAATATTCCGCTTTCAGGAGTATCAGTGACGGTTAAAAATACAACAAAGGGAACTGCAACAGATTTTGATGGGAATTACTCTCTAAACAATGTTGATTCAGATGCTACGCTAGTATTTAGCTACCTTGGATTTGTTAGTCAAGAAATTGCGATAGACGGACGTACTAGTATAGACATCGCATTATCATCAGATTCTGAACAATTAGATGCGGTCGTGGTGACTGGTTATCAAAAGGAACGAAAAAAGGATATAACTGGAGCGGTGTCTGTGGTAGATGTCGAAGAGATGAAAAAGCAAACTGCCGCAAATCCAATAAGAGCATTACAAGGTCGGGTTCCCGGGATGCTAGTTACAGGTAATGGCGAACCTAGTTCTCCCACTACAGTCAGAATTCGAGGAATTGGTACTCTTAACAATAATGACCCATTATACATAATTGACGGAGTTCCTACAAAGGCTGGAATGCATGAACTCAATCCGAGAGATATCGAATCTATTCAGGTCTTAAAAGATGCTTCAGCTGCAAGTATTTACGGCTCACGTGCAGCAAATGGGGTTATTATTGTAACTACAAAAGACGGTAAAATAGGTAAAGCTTCTTTAAACATAGATGCATACACTTCTGTATCTAACTATACCACCAAAACTGAAATGTTGGATACGGAAGAGTATGGTCAAGTTTTATGGCAGGCTTTTATAAATAATGGTACCAATCCTAATTCGAATAGTGTCCAATACCGTTTTGACTGGGGAGTTAATTCAGAAACTGGTAGACCTTTTCTTAATGAAGTTCTGGTGCCAGAATTCCTTGATGATGAAGGTACTTTAAGATCTTCAAATACAGATTGGTTTGATGAGATAACAAGAATGGGGGTTATTCAGAATGTGGATATGTCCTTGTCGAATGGAAATGATCAGGGTAATTACTATTTCTCTTTGGGTTATTACAATAATGAGGGAATAATAAAGACTACAGAGTTTAACCGACTTTCTGCAAGAATCAATAGCGACTATAAAATTTTTAATGGAAAAGTGACTATAGGTGAGAACTTAAGTATTACTAAAACCAATGAAGTTGGAGGATCACCTATAAATGAAGCATTGCAAGCATTACCAATCATTCCTGTTAGAACGGTAGATGGAATGGGATGGGGTGGACCCGTTGGAGGAATGAACGATCGCCAGAATCCGGTAAGATTGCTAGAGGATAATAAGGAGAACGATTATGACTTTTTACGAATCTTTGGAAACTTTTATGCCGAAGCGCATCTTCTAGAAGGTCTTAACCTTCGTACCAGTATTGGGATTGATTATAGTAATTACTTCGCGAAAAATTTCAGGAAAAGATACGAATCAGGTTACTTAAACAATCCGGTAAATAGACTTCAAACTAATCAAAGCCACACCCTTAAAACAACCTGGACAAACACGTTAAATTACGATTATACCTTAGGAGATCACAGCTTTGGTGCTTTGGCGGGAACAGAGCTTTATAAGGAAAAATTTAATACATTTTATGCGTCTCGTGAGGATTTCGTCATAGAAGGAGAAGATTTTCAGTATCTAGATGCTGGAACTGGCGAAAAGAATAACGGAGGAAGTGGAGCTGAAAATATTCTAATGTCCTATTTTTCCAGGCTTAATTACTCTTATAAAGACCGTTATCTGGCCTCTGGTACCTTGAGGTACGATGGATCTTCAAGATTTGGTCAGAACAATAGATACGGTTTGTTTCCTGCCTTTTCGCTGGGGTGGCGTGTAAGTGAAGAGAAATTCTTAAAAGATAATCTATCATTTGTGGACGATCTCAAATTTAGATTTGGTTGGGGAGTAACTGGTAACCAGGAAATTGATAATAACGCAATTTATAATATTTACCTAACCGATTACGCGAATACAGCTTATGATATCAATGGAGTAGGAAGTGGAGTTCTACCTTCTGGATATAAGTTAGTGCAAAATTCCAATCCTAATTTAAGGTGGGAGGAAAGTACAATGACCAACTTTGGTTTAGATTTTGAACTTTTCGACCAAACTTTATATGGTAGTGCCGAATATTATATCCGAGAGACTGAAGATATTCTTCTTCTTCCACCATATATTGGTGTTTTAGGAGAGGGAGGCAATCAATGGGTCAATGGAGCATCCATGGAAAACAGAGGTTTCGAGATTAGTCTTGGTACCAGATTAAATGTAACCGATGAATTATACATTAACCTCGATGGAAATATAAGCCAGTATCGTAATAAAATTACTAAGCTGCCTAATGAAGTAATTAATGCGTACGGTGGAGATGGACGAGGGCAGAATATTTTGGGGAGACCTATTAATTCTTTCTTCGGCTATGTCGCCGATGGACTTTTTAGAAGCGAAGAAGAAGTTAATAATCATGCCGATCAACCGGGTAAGGGGTTAGGACGAATTCGTTATGAGGACTTAAATAATGATGGAGTGATCAATGATTTCGATCGTACCTGGATTGGAGTGCCACATCCAGATTTAACATATGGCTTAAATGCCAATATCTCTTTCCGTCAATTTGATTTGTCCTTTCTATTACAAGGAGTGATAGGCGTAGATGTGATCAATGATTTTAAGTATGCAACAGATTTTTGGAGTGTATCTGAAACGGGATCCAATAAAGGAACTAGATTGCTAAATGCATGGTCTCCTGAAAACCCTAATTCCGATATTCCAGCGGTTTCACTGACCGATTCAAATTTTGAATCTAGATTTTCCACTTATTTTATTGAGAATGGCTCTTACCTAAAGCTCCGAAACGCTCAAATTGGATACACTTTCGATAATAGTATCATAGATGATCTCAATATCGAAACCTTACGAATCTATGGAGGAGGCGATAATCTCGCACTCTTGGCTAAAAGTGATTCTTTTACTGGTATAGATCCTGAAAATCCTGGTTTTGGATATCCAAACCCATTAATAATCACAGTCGGTCTTAATTTGAAATTCTAAAAATAAAATTGAAAAACATGAAAAGATATATTACAATTTTGGTGCTATGCTTTTTCTTCTGTACATCTTGTGAGGATGTGCTAGATGTCGATCCAAAAGGAGTATTAAACGAAGAGCAAATAAGCACGCCTGAAGATGCTGAAAAATTTGTTATAGCAGCTTACTCCCAGTTAGGCAACGATGAGATCAACAGGCCTTTTAGTTTATGGCAATATGGTGACATGCGTGCCGACGATGCATATAAAGGTGGACGTGATCCAGGTGATGGGCAGGGATTTCATTTTATGGAAACTTTCACCAATGTACGCCCAGATATGTGGGAAATAGATGGATTATGGTTCCATTTGTATATAGGCGTTCGTAGAGCCAATGAAGGTTTACGAATTCTTCAGAATTTCACAGAAGATGAGTATCCTCAGTTAACGACTCGACAGGCAGAACTTAGGTTTATTAGAGGACATTTTTATTTTGAATTAAAAAGGCTATTTAATCGAATTCCATATATCGATGAAAATGTTCCAGCCGCAGATTATAAACTTATAAGCAATGTAGAACTAACAAGCCAGGAGGTTTGGGAAAAAATAGCAGCCGATTTTGAGTTCGCTGCTGAAAACCTGCCTATGGTTCAGCCACAAATTGGTCGTGCTGATCAGATAGCTGCATATGCATACTTATCTAAATCGAGATTATATCAGGCTTATGAACAAAATGATCAATATAATGTAATAAACGTGAATCAGGAATTATTGCAAAAGTCGATTGCTGCAGCAGATGAGGTACTGTCTTCTAATCACAGTCTGGAATCAGATTTCGCTAATAATTTCCTATCTGGATCGTATGAAAATGGACCGGAATCTTTATTCGCAGTTCAGTTTTCTACAAGTGATGGTACAGCCAACGGGCGATTAAATTTTGGTGATATGCTAACTGTGCCTCAGGGCCTTGGCTGTTGTGATTTTAAAAAGCCTTCTCAAAATTTGGCTAATGCTTTTAAGACTGATGAAAATGGAGTTCCTTATCTGGACAGTTTTAATGCTGAAAATATTGATTTTGATACAGATAATGTTGATCCTCGTTTAGATCATACCATAGCCCACCCTGGAAATCCCTGGAAATATGAAACTGCTTTAATCTTTGAAGAGGGCTGGAGTAGAACACCAGAGATATATGGCTTTTACAATTCCCTGAAGGAAAACGTACAGTCTGATCAATATGAAAATGTAGATCCATTCTACGGTAATTCAAAATCTAGAATAATCTTAAGGTATGCAGAGGTAATGCTTAATAAAGCAGAGGCTCTAATTGAACTTGGCAGACACGATGAAGCCTTGCCTTTAATTAATGAGTTGAGGGATAGAGCTTCTCAAAGTACCGAAAAACTGGTAAATGCTGATGGAAGTCTTTTGGCAAATTATAAGGTTTCTCAGTATATGCCTGGTACAAATATAAGCTGGTCGCAAGAATATGCTCGAAAAGCTGTTAGATACGAAAGAAGAATAGAACTAGCTTTAGAGGGTGAACGTTTTTTTGATCTGGTTCGATGGGGTGTAGCTGAACCAGTATTAAATAGCTACCTGAGTGTTGAACAGTCGAGAAAAGATTTTCTTCAGGGAGCATCTTTTGTGGCAGGTAAACATGAATATCTTCCAATACCACAAAATCAGATATTTTGGAGTGAAGACCGTTATGTCCAGAATCCTAATTATTAGTGTATGAAACGATATACTTTCATATTAATACTCATGGTAAGTTTTTCCATTAACGCGTTTGCCCAATATAATGAGCCATATAGACCACAATATCATTTCAGCCCATCTAAAGGCTGGATTGGGGATCCGGATGGATTAATTTACTATGAGGATACTTATCATCTTTTTTGGTGGGGACATGCTGTGTCCAAGGATTTGGTTCACTGGGAACAACTAGAAGATCCAATGAAAGGTGATCCAGGTGACTTCAGTTACTTTTCCGGATCGGTAGTGGTGGATAAAAAGAATGAAGCAGGTTTTGGCAAAAACAGCATGATCGCTTTTTATACAAGACATTATCCTGGAGATACCTTGCCAGAAGCTCAGGCAATATCAATTAGCCATGATGGTTTACGCTTTGATTATTACGACAAAAATCCAGTTTTAGATATAAATAAAATATTCTTCAGAGATCCCCAGGTATTTTGGTATGAAGAAACTAATAAATGGATCATGGCAGTTTCGTTACCAAATGAACAAAAGGTGCAATTCTATGATTCGGGAGATCTAAAAAGCTGGCGTTATTTAAGTGAATTTTCAGGTTTGGGGGTTCAGAATTCCTTTTGGGAGTGTCCTGATATTTTTAAGGTCCCAATTGAGGGAAAACCAGGCGAATATCGTTGGGTTCTTTTAATAGGTAGGGGACCCAACAGGGTACAGTATTTTGTAGGTGATTTTGATGGAAAGAGCTTTCAGGCAGATTCTAATACCACAGCCTATTTAAATAAAGGAATCGGAATTCCAGGAAAGTTAATTCAAAATTTTGAAGAAAGTGAACTTGCAGTTGATTCTATTGCGAGAAAAGGTTTTTTGGGAGAGAACTATGTAACTGCTACAAATTCAAAAAACTGGAAATCTAGAACATTTGAAATATCAAAACCGGTCATCAATTTTTTAATTAGTGGAACCGATTCTGATAACTCTTTGAATTTAATTATCAATGATAAAATTGTTAGAAGTGCTTCAGGAAAAAATGATAATATTTTCCGCTGGAAAGGCTGGGACGTTTCAGAATTCTTAGGAAAGCAGGCCTATGTTACTTTTGCGAACAGTGAATCGCCTATAGCGATAGATCATATTTTAGTTGCTGATGAACTTTGGAATACAAATCTGGAACATGGCTTATGGCTGGATTATGGTAACGACTTCTACGCTGCTAGAACTTGGCGTGATTACGAAGGAAGTTTGAAAGACAAAACTATGTTAGGCTGGATAGGGAATTGGGAATATGCTAATATGGTACCAAGTACCTGGGGTAAAGGTTTTGAGTCTTTACCAAGAACCCTAAACCTTCGGGAAAAGGAGAACGGTTATAGACTAGTTCAGGAAGTTACACCTCAATTTAAAACCCTGAGGTCAGATTCTATTGTATTGAAGGATATTGATTTGGACCAGGAATTGAAACTTGACCAGATTATTGGTTTTGACAACTCTTATGAGATGGATCTTTCACTAAATCTTCCAGAAGAAGGAGAAGTATATGTAGAATTACAAAAGGGTGATGGGAGGTCTTTGATAGTATCTTACAATTCCAGGACTCAATTATTTTCAGTTGATCGAACGAACGTAACAAATTCTGACAATTTAGAATTTCAGAAAAAATTCAGCGACATTATGAGGGCGCCGGTGAATGCCGATAATAATAAACTCCAGCTTAAAATATTTGTTGATCGCTCTTCCGTAGAAATTTTTACAGCTCAGGGTGAAAAAGTTTTTAGTGTACTCACCTATCCAGGTCCTTCACAAAAAATGGCATCTATTAGTGCCTCACAAAATGGAGTAACTATCAATCATCTTAAAGTATGGAAAATGAATTCCATATGGAATAAAAAATAAAATAAAACTAACGTAAAATGAGAAACATGAGAATTACAAAAATGCCTATTTCCAGGTTTTTTATTGGACTACTGTCTTGCTGTGTCTTTTTCTTAATGTCATGTGATAAGGAAGATGATGGGAATTCAGATTTCAATCTTGATCAACCTGTACAGGTAACGACTTTTAATATCGAAGGAGTTCAAGGAACCATAGATCAAAATGCAGGAACTATCGTATTTCAACTGCCTTACGGGATATCAGTAAACAATATCATTCCTGAAATTAGCCTTCCCGCAGGAGCTACTATAAATCCAGGCTTAAACGAAGCAATAAGTCTTGCACAGCCCGTAACATATACTGTTGTTAATGGAAATCTTTATAAGGATTATACAGTTTCAGCAAAAGTAAATAAACCAATTTCCAGTTTTTCAGTAAATGGAAGCCCAGGTTCTATCAATGATAATACAAATTCTATTTCTGTAACGCTTCAGGGTGAGGATTTTGACGTATCAAATTTACAAGCTGAAATTAGTTTGACTGAAGGCGTGTCTACCGATCTGGATTTTACATCCCCAATGGATTTTTCAGAACCTGTATCCTTTACTGTAACCGGACAGGGTAATAGTGAAACTTATACGATTAATGTTAGTACACCAAATAATGGTTCGAAAATAGCATTTTTAGGAATTGCTGCTACTAGATCTGAGATTACCAATCCTGATGAAAAGGCAGCTTCTGACTGGTTTTTCTCAACATATGGGAATGCAGAGTATATTTCTTTTCAGGATATAAAAGATGGAGCACAACTGGATTATTCAGTTATTTGGTGGCATAATGATTCCAGTATGGAATTACCTGGTATTGCACTGGATAATATCGTTCTAGAGAAATTAAAAACTTATTATAGTAATGGTGGTGGAATACTCTTATCAACTTTTGCAGCAAGGTATGTAGAAGCATTAGATCTGGTGCCTGACGGAAAAGGACCAAATAACGTATTTGGTGATTTCCTGCCGAATGGATTTGTTGATGAGAATAACTCATGGGGAATTTCATTCAAAACAAGAACAGAACATCCAATCTTTCAGGGTCTGGAAACCTTCGAAGAGGGTAAAGCAAAATTTTTAGAAAAAGGTACTTTTAGACTAAATCATACCGCCTGGTGGTTTTTGCCTGAATGGGGTGGATATGGAAATGGCGAAGGATGGCGTGAGCAAACAGGGGGAATTAATCTTGCAAGTGAAGATTGGGATAATACGTTAGATGGTCGTGTAGCCATTGCAGAATTTCCTTCAGAAAGCTCCGAGGGGAACGCTATAGTGATCGCTTTTGGTGCCTATGATTGGTATAATGAAACAAATCCGGATGGAGTTCCTAGTGCTCCGAATGGTTTTTTAAGTAATATTCAACAACTTACTAGAAATTCTATTGATTATTTAGAAGGAGACGAGTAAAAGAAGAATGATATGAAGAAGTATATAGATGTAATTTCAGTAATTATTTTATTAACAATTTTAGGAGGATGTAGTCAAAGTGATGAGGTAAACGACATTCCCCCAATAGCACCAACGGAAAGTAATTTGGGAATTTTTCCAAAACCTTCTTCGGGCTGGAAGGGAGAATCAGACCCTTATAACACTACAGGTTGGACAGCAGATGTAATGCCATATTATGAAAATGGAAAATTTCACATGTTCTTTCTACATGATGCACAGAATAAGCCAGCAGGAGAAGGATTCCATGATATTCACGCATTTGAGACCGAAGACTTCGTGAATTATGATTACGAAGGGAGAGCTATTGATTACGGCAATCCAGGACAACCAGATTTTGCCGTTGGTACGGGTTCGCTCATTAAGGTCGATGGCACCTATTATTATTACTACACTGGACATAATGGTACTTCTGCATTCTTGGAGGAAAACCCCAGAGAAAGTGTATTGTTGGCTACGAGTGACGATCTCGAAAACTGGACAAAGAAAGGGGATTTTAAGATCACTGCACCTGAAGGATATTATGATTTTGAATTTAGAGATCCTCATGTTTTATTTAATGAAGAGGTGGGAGAATACTGGATGCTGGTTAGTGCACAGACCGATGCAAGGAAAGCAGTGATTTTATTATTTACCAGCCCAGATCCTTCTACCGATGAATGGGCAGTCCAGGAACCACTCTATACGACTAAAGATGAAGATAATTATTTGATGATGGAAGTTCCAGATCTATTCAAAATGGGAGATTACTGGTACTTGATATTTTCTGAAAACTGGAAAGATAAAATTACACATTACCGGGTAGCAACGAGTTCTAAGGGTCCCTGGGAAAAACCAGCAAATGATATGGTAGACGGTCAATTTTTCTATGCTGGGAAAGCTGTTTCAGATGGCAATAACCGCTACCTGGCAGGCTGGACAGCCAGAAAGAGTCCCGAAACGAATTCAGGAACTAAAGATTTTGGAGGAAACCTTGTGGTTCATGAGCTTCACCAGCAAGCTGATGGAAAACATTTAGCCGTTAAAGCACCTTCTTCCGTTTCATCTGTCTTTGCAAATTCAGAAGTACCTGAAATTAAGGAAACTTCTAATGGAGTTACTGAAAATGAAAATGGTTTTCAAATAGATGCTTCAGAAGGCCAAGCTAAGATTGTTTTTCAAAATTTGAGTGGAACCTCAAAGGTGAGTGGAAATATCTCTGTTAGTCAGGAAGCGAATGCCGGGATTTTCCTTGGTGGAAATGACAATCCTTCGGAATCTTTTCGTATTCAGCTGGAACCAAGAAATAATAAGATAATAGCTATAAATAATGGAAACTTCGAAAATGTAGTCTATTACGATTTTGATTCGGATACAGAATATCATTTTGAATTATACGTCGAAGATTCAGTGGCTGTACTCTACCTAAACGGAGAGGTCGCTTTAAGTAACAGGATTTATAATATTTATGATTCAGCTTGGGGATTATATGGTGAATTTGGATTAACTGATTTTGGTAATATTCTGATCAACCAAGATTAAATAAATAAAAAGAGAAAATAAATGTCGGTAATTTGTTTTGGCGAGGTCCTTTGGGATGTATTGCCCAAAGGAGAAAAAATCGGAGGAGCCCCCTTAAATGTCGCCTTGAGACTGAATTCATTAAATGTAAATTCTACGATCATCAGTAAAGTTGGAAATGATCAATATGGAGAACGACTAATTGAATATTTGAGCGAGAATGGTCAAAATCATATAATTCAAAAGGATAAAGAACACGAAACCGGGATTGTTGATGTACAAATAGACAGGGCTGGAAATGCTTCTTATACTATTAAGTTTCCATCTGCCTGGGACTATATTGAATATACGCCAAACTTGAAAAATAAAGTCTCCAGGGCTGATTATTTCATCTATGGAAGTTTGGTTAATAGAAATAAGGAATCTCGTACAACCTTATTTAAGCTTTTAGAAGTAGCTAATTATAAGGTATTAGATGTCAACTTACGAAAGCCACATTATGATATGGCTACTTTAGTTGATTTAATGTCTTACGCTGACTTCATTAAGCTTAATAGAGATGAACTTGAAGAGGTTTGCAGTTATTTAAAAGGAGACACAACTACCTCGGTTACAGAAATGCTCAGATTGATTTCTGAATATACTCAAACAGATCATATTTGCGTTACCCAGGGAGCTTGTGGAGTAACATTATATCACAATGGAGAGTTCTACCATAACACAGGCTTTCTGGTAAAGGTCAAAGATACGGTTGGTGCGGGAGACTCTTTTCTAGCTGGCTATGTATCCCAATTGATTCAGGGAAAAAGACCCAATATGGCTTTGGATTTTGCTTGTGCTCTTGCGGGATTGGTAGCCTCTAAAGCTGGAGCGAATTCCCTTGTTTCCCATGAGGAGATAAATGATTTACTTTGGCAGGGATAGAAAACTTTTGTCTTTTAGTTTAAACAAACTATTTCTCTCCAAATAAGGTCTATCATGTCTTATTAAAATAATGTTTTGTACTAAATCTCCATCTCAAATTCTTCAGCACTGCAATTGAATGCTTGAGATTTTCTATGTAATCCTGAGTAATATAAAAATCAATGAAAAGCTCTGAAATAAGTTTAGAGCAGTTCCAAAACCGACATTTAGAATATTTTATTATGGTTTTGGTTTTTATTTTTGAAAAAAATCTGAAAGTGATGATATCTTAGCTCTTAAAAACTTAGAAGAATGGAAAATCCGACATTAAAACTTAATAACGGGAATGGCGAAATAGCTGAATATCAGAGTGGTCAGAAGATCCTGGACGACCTTTATTTAAATATGGATAAAACAGAGATCGATGAAAACCTTCAAAATTTCAATATAGTATTTGAAGTAATTCCAAACCAGGTAGCCATAAATACGACGCAAAGAGATAAGGTTGCTATTGTATCCATAGTTGTGAGTGAAGATCGAAAGTATCAATACCTGGTAGGTCCCAAGCTTGATCTGGAACAATTTGAAAAGCTCGATCAAAGCCAGATGCCGGAAATGATCAAAGGACAGATTAGAGAAGCCTTTCAGCTCATTCAGTCCAAATAGTTGACTTTAGATATTCTTAAATTAAAAAACCTGCACTTGATCGTGCAGGTTTTTTTGTATCAGGTGTTTTCTATTTTGCTTTTAATCAATAAGTATTTTAATAACATAGAATACTTCAGATTCTTCAAAACTTTAGTTTCTAAATCGACTACTGTGAATCCTCGATTTCATCTTCTCTTCTGAAGTTTCTTCAGAAGAGAAGATTTCCACTTAGCTGACGGTTGTCATATTTCCTTTTAGAACCTGTTCATAGTTTTGAATTCAAAATTTTACTATGACTCATTCAGCCTTAGTTCAGAAGTATAATATCCAGGGTCCAAGGTATACCAGCTATCCAACCGTTCCTTACTGGGATCAGGACAGCTTTTCAGGAAATGCCTGGAAATCCTCGCTTATTCAAAGTTTTAAAGAATCAAATTCATCTGAAGGTATAAGCCTCTACATACATCTACCTTTCTGTGAAAGTCTTTGCACATTTTGCGGTTGTAATAAGAGAATTACAAAAAACCATGGAATGGAAGTTCCCTATATCAATTCGGTTCTAAAAGAATGGGAGATGTACTGTACTTTATTTCCGGAAAAACCGGTCATCAGGGAACTGCACCTGGGAGGAGGAACTCCCACTTTCTTTTCTGCTGAAAACCTGGGCTATCTACTGGAAGGAATATTTAAACGCGCTAAAAGATCTAAAGCTTCCGAATTTAGTTTTGAAGGGCATCCCAATAATACCAGTAGGGAACATCTCGAGCTGTTTGCAAAGTTTGGATTTACCCGGGTAAGCTATGGAGTTCAGGATTATAATCCAGAAGTACAGAAAGCTATTCATAGAGTTCAGTCGTATGAAAATGTCCTACTTGCAACGCAAAATGCAAGGGAAGCTGGTTTTACTTCAGTAGGTCATGATATTATCTTTGGATTGCCATTTCAGACCAGAAACGATATCATTTATACCATGCAACGTACCCTTGATCTTATGCCAGACAGGATCGCATTTTATAGTTACGCCCATGTTCCATGGATCAAAGGTAGCGGGCAGAGAGGTTTTAACGAGAAGGATCTTCCAACAGCGGCTGAAAAACGCGTGCAGTATGAAACTGGTAAACAAATGTTATTAAATGCCGGTTATGTAGAAATTGGGATGGATCACTTCGCCCTCAAACCTGATACTCTCAGTATGGCACTAGATAATAAAACGCTGCATAGAAATTTTATGGGCTACACGGCTTCGAAAACTCAGGCTATGTTAGGGCTTGGTGTTTCTGCGATTAGTGATAGCTGGTATGGTTTCGCCCAGAATGTGAAGGGTGTGGAAGAATATCAAAATCTGGTGAATAATGGGATGCTCCCTTTATTAAGAGGACATATTTTAAACGAAGAAGATCTGGTTATTAGAAAACATGTTCTCAATATAATGTGTAAGCTGAAAACTTCCTGGTATACGGCACATCAAACTTTCCAGGAATTACCCGACGTGCTTATTAGTTTACAGGAGATGGCAGATGACGGACTCATAGAAAGAGATTCAAATTATATCATTGTTACCGAGAAAGGAAGGCCATTTGTTAGAAATGTGTGTATGGCTTTTGATCTCAGGTTAATCAGGAAAAAACCTGATGCGAAATTATTTTCAATGACAGTATAGATATTAAGCGATACTTTTATTCCACTATTCGACAGTTTTTACAACATAGATTACTAAAAAGAGGAATTGATCGATCTCTGAACCACATCAGAAACCAAAGCAATACGAAAGCCATGAGTATACATATAGAAGCTAAAAAAGGTGATATAGCCGAAACGGTTTTACTTCCCGGGGATCCTTTACGGGCAAAGTGGATCGCTGAGACCTTTCTCGAAGATAGTTTTTGCTATAATAATATTCGGGGGATGCTGGGCTTTACCGGAACTTACCAGGGAAAAAGGGTGTCTGTACAGGGAACGGGAATGGGCATTCCATCTACGCTCATTTATTGTCAGGAATTGCTGGAGACCTATAAGGTTCAAAACCTTATCCGGGTTGGTAGCGCCGGCGCTTTCCAGCCAGAGCTAAAACTGATGGATATTGTGATCGCCATGTCGGCTTCTACAAATTCTTCCTTGAACAGAGCTGTATTTGGTAATGCCGACTTTGCTCCAACCGCCAGTATCGACCTTCTACTAAAAGCTATAAATTTCGCGGAAAAAAGCACTATTCCATTTCATGCCGGTAACGTTCTCTCATCTGATTACTTTTATGATGAGAAGCCTGATTATTTTAAACAGTGGGCTAAATATGGAGTGCTTTGTGCGGAAATGGAAACGGCGGCAATCTACACGCTGGCTGCCAAATTTGGAGTAAAAGCCTTATCTATTCTTACTATTTCTGATTCACTGGTAACTACTGAAGAGATTTCCGCAGAAATGAGAGAGCAAAAACTCAGCGATATGGTGAAAATAGCACTGAATTCTTTCTAGTATCACATAATTTCAGAATAAAAAAGGGAACTAACAATTTATAGCTCCCTTGTTCATTTTCAGATCTTAAAGGTGATTACCGGAATATCAGCATGATTTGCTACATCTTCTCCCACACTGCCATAAAAGAAATGACCCAGGCCTTTTCTTCCATGCGTGGAAATGGCGATGGCATCTATTTTCGCCTCTTCACAATAATTGAACACACCTCTTTCAGCGGTATAATCAGCATAAAATACTACGTGCTTGTCGAAGTCTGAAGGATCAATACCTGCAGTACTCATAAAATTATGTGCATTACGTTTTATTTCGGCTGTGCTCATAAATTTTTCAGGAATATTAATATATAGCAACTTAGGCTCAACGTCAAAATAACTAAAGAACTTCCTGGCCCTTTTAAAAGTATCCTGGTTGCTATCATCAAAATCGGTTACGAACACCGCTTTATCAATATGGAAGTCTGGACTTCTCTCCTTGATAACGAGTACGGGAATATCTGCTGTACGCACCACTTTTTCGGTATTGGAACCGATAAAAACCTCTTTTATACCCGTCGCTCCATGAGATCCCATCACGATTAAATCGCTATCATGTTCCGCAGCGATGGTATTAATTTCAGAGAAAATTCGATAGGGCTTCATCACTTCCACTACTTCAATCCCTTTAAGGTATTCCTTCTTCCGAAGTTCTTTGAAATGCTGGTCTGCGATCTTTATATAATACATCACGTTAAATACTTCCTGCTGTTGATCCTCGGTAAGGTAGGAGTTAGCTATTTCAAGCATATGTGCGAGAATGATCCGGGAACCATGTTTTTTCGCCAAGTCGGCGGCCACTTCGAGTGCGTTTTCAGAATATTTTGAAAAGTCTACGGGTACGAATATAGTTTTCATGATACTTAGCTTTTAATTAGACAATCTGTAATACGGCATTTCTCTTTTCAAGCTGTTTTATCAACTCGTTCATAGCCGTTTTTAATGCGTGTTCAAAATATTCCCTGGTAGCGCTGGCATGAATCCTGAAGCCCGGAGTTGTGCATTCTATCGCGCAAACTTTAGCATTTCCATGCCTGGTATTTTCTAGCTTAAAATGAACATGCAAATTCTGTATGGTATCATATCTTCGACGAAGCAGATCTAGTTTCCGGTTCGTAAAGTTGCTCAGTGCGGGACTTTCAGGAATTTTCACATAGTGTATCTGGTTGAGCATCATATCACAATTTTTGGTCGATACGTAAAGCTAAAAGATACATACATGAAAAAATATGACAGAAATCATGAATAGATGGATCTGTATTCAAACATTTTAGATAAATATTGTGAATCGTTTTTTCTAAATATCTGTAAATTAAGGAGAAAACGATGAAAATTACAGGCATCACTTTTTTGGTCATTACAAGTGTGATCTTATTGCTGCTCACCATCCTCGCTTCTACAGGAATAGGTTTCGCACCGGTTTTTTACCTTATGATCGCAGGTCAGATTCTTTTTTTCCTTACGGTTTATAAAGTCCTTACCGATGATTATAAGACCAGCAAAACATTTAAAGATGGGTATGAGGATCATACTCCAGGTCTAGACGAATAAGGTTTCAACTTTATGGGTATCAACAAAAAGATTTTAACTTAGTGATCTTAAACGAAACCTATTTTGCAGGAAAATTTTTTCGACAATAAGAATGTTCTTAATTTACTGTTCCAGGCCGCTTCGGAAGGTATTATCGTAGTAAATTCCAGTCAGATCGTTGTAGCAGCTAATCTTGCTGCTGAAGAAATGTTTGGTTACCAGCAAGGCGAACTATTGAATCAACATCTCGATCGTCTTGTACCCAAAGATTATCACCATATACATCATAAGCATGTAGACCAGTTCATCGATAAGAGTGAAAAGCGCCAGATGGGACATGGTCGGGATCTTTATGGAGTTAAAAAGGATGGTTCACTTTTTCCTGTAGAGGCTGGTCTTAATCCATTCGAGATCGAGGGTGAAAGGTATGTAATGTCGCTAATCATAGATATCACGATCCGTAAAGAGAACCAAAGGCAAATTAGAGAGCTGAATTCTGAGCTGGAAGAGAAAATTGAACTTAGAACCCGGGAACTAAGTGATAGCGTAGAAGATCTTAAAAACCTGAACGTTGAACTGGGCGAAGAAATTAATCGCAGAAAAGAAGCCGAAGAAAAGATTAAAGATGCTCTTCAAAAAGAAAAAGAGCTTAATGAACTAAAAACAAAGTTCCTGTCCCTGGTATCTCACGAATTCAAAACTCCTTTAAGCGGAATCCTTACTTCTGCAACTCTTGCTGAAAAATATACCAAAGAAGATCAACAGCCCAAACGCGAGAAGCATCTCGTAACCATTAGAAATAAGGTTCATTACCTTAATAATATTCTGAATGATTTTCTTTCCATTGAACGTCTGGATAGTGGAAGAGGACAGTACAAATATTCAAAATTCGGATTAAAGCGACTTATCAATGAGGTCATTTACAATGCAAATATTACCCTCAAGGATGGTCAGGAGATCTCTTACCCAAAAGAGATCGAAGATGTAGAGCTTTTTATGGATGAAAAGATCCTTGAATTGATTCTTTCCAATCTATTAGGCAACGCGATCAAATATTCCCCGGAAAATACTTCCATTCAATTCATGGTCGATTTCCATGATGATCTAATCGTTTTCAAAATAAAAGATCAGGGGAGAGGGATTCCGAAGAAAGATCAAAAACATATTTTTGAGCGATATTTTAGAGCAGAAAATGCTTTGCTGGACCAGGGAACAGGAATTGGATTGAACATTGCGAAAACTCATCTTGAAAACCTGGGAGGAACGATCCAGTTTGAAAGCGAAGAAAATAAAGGAACCACTTTTACCATAGAAGTTCCTATGGATAAGTCCTAACCTGATAAAATTTTAAGCCGACTTATGAAAAAATTGTTGCTAATAGAAGATGATGTTACCGTACGGGAAAATACGGCAGAATTGCTAGAACTTTCCAATTACGATGTGATCACCGCGTCTAATGGAAAACTTGGAATCGAGACCGCTAAGAAGGAAGTTCCCGATATAATCATTTGCGATATCATGATGCCAGAGATTGACGGTTATGGAGTTTTAGAAGCTCTCAGCAAAAATCCTTCAACTTTAAACATTCCATTCATATTTCTTTCAGCAAAAACAGAACATAAGGATATTCGCAAGGGAATGGACCTGGGCGCCGATGATTATTTGACCAAACCTTTTGAAGAAGAAGAGTTGTTAAGTGCTATTGAAAGCAGGCTCGCAAAAGTGGCAATTCTAAAATCTTATATTAAAGATGAAACCCCTGAGGATGAGGAGAAGTTGAAGGACCTGAACGATCTCAGGGAACTATTCTCAAAACAGGAACTCCAGTATTTTAAAAAGGGAGAAACCATTTATGAGAAAGATAAACACGCGAATTATTTCTATCTCGTTAAACGCGGGATAGTAAAGGCTCATCGCCTGGATAACCAGGGAAAGGAGTTGATCACCGAGCTGTATAAGGAAGATGATTTTTTCGGAAATCACGCAAATGATCCTCAGTCATCTTATGAGGATTATGCCACCGCTATGGAAGAGACGCAGTTGTATACGGTTTCGAGAGAGGAATTTCAAAAGATCCTGGCTGGAAACCCAAAGATCACGATGCAACTTGTTGAGGTTTTGAACAATAATCTATCTGAGCTAAAAAACCAGTTAATGGATATGGCCTATGGCTCAGTTCGAAAGAAAACAGCCAATACTATTCTTCTATTTGCTGAAAGGATCGAAAAACATCCCTTAAAAAGTATCAGGATTTCAAGAGCAGACCTGGCTGGAGTTGCTGGAATGGCTCCGGAAAGTTTAATAAGAACTCTTTCAGAATTTAAAAAAGAAGGACTTATTGAGATCGAGGGTAGGAATATAAAATTACTGGATTCACAGGCATTGAAAATGGTAAAATGATCACTAGCTCATTAAATTTATAAGAACTGATTTTAATCATTTTTTTGCAGAAGGACTTCGCCTAATTTCGCTGTATTAAGTGAAGATAGATGAATGTTCTAATACTAACCGATTTTTCAGAAACCTCGACCAATGCAGGTAAATATGCGGTAGATTTCCTTCATGATAAGGAAGTGAATTTTCATATTCTGAATATTCACAATTTCAATTTTGAGAGATCTGCTAGTAAAGGCCTGGAAAAGGAATTGGTTTCCACGCTCGATGCGCTACAGAGCACCGTGGATTCACTTGGCGAGTATTCTAAACCAAAATTGCATAAATTCGATCTTATTCTGTCTTCAGAAAATCTTATAGGTGCTATTAGAAAAGCACTCATAGATAAGAAGATTGACTTGATCTTTATTGGCGCAGTAAGCCAGAATGAGCATGCCCATCCAATTCTTGGGGATCATGCCTATGAGGTAGTTAGAAAGATTAAGTGCAACATTATTGCCGTACCTGGAGGATGTACGTATGAGAAACCTGAAAAGACTGTTTTTCCAGTAGATCCCGCAGTCTTAGCAGTGCAGGAACAGAACAATATTCTGGACAAACTTCAATTCTTACAATCTTCTCAATTTACACTGCTTGAGATTAAAGATGGGGATATAAAATATCCAAATGAGGATAACAGGGATATTCCGTTTGAAACTCCTGTTCCATTTACCCGTGATCTATTCAGAGAAATTCAGAGACAGTTTCATATTATATTCGTGGTTGGAAAAAACCTGAGCATCTGTGATAGACTGCTTCATTCCAGACATGGATTTTCGGCAGAGATGAATGTGGAGATCCCTATTTTCGTGTACCACGGTTAAAACTTCTAAAGTCATCTCTTGATGAATCTGCTTCAAATTGCTTAGTATTCTACACAGCGTATAAAAGAATGAAGCCGATAGACTCAGCAGGAACTGAATAATCCAGCTTTTAAGATATAAAAATTAGATATTTAATTTTTTAAATGTCTGCCCTGGTAGATCCTAAGGAATAGGTGTGTAGACATCTTGCGAGCATTATTTTTAAGGCGGGAGGCCATTTTTCCATTATAAAGCTCATCTATGGTCTGGAACCAGAGGTTGAGCCAGATACCAAAATGATATTCGGTAATGGTATATTGATGTGCCCTGTCAACTTTTACATGGGCGATGGCAGGATTTCCTTGAAAACTACCGGTAAAAAAGAGGTTACTTTCCCAAAAATCTGTGATCTTTTCCAGGTGTGAATCCCAATTCTGGATGGTCGTATTGAAAAAGTAACCTATTTCCTCATTCTCTCGAACTTTTCTGTAAAATTCCAGTACCAGTTTATGAATATCCTCACGATCCTTTACATCTTTCTGCATCTACTGAAAGATATTGATAAGAATGAAGGTAGTACTCATTAATATGCTAATAATTAAAGAATTAAAAACGAATTTTGCTTTTAACTGTGCCAGGACTGAAGCATTGTACCACATACAGGCCACTACGATCATTCCAAGCTGGATCATATCTGCCAGTCCGTGACCATTCATTAATATAAGCATGGCTGCAATAGATCCAAGACAACTTGAAACGATAATCCCTGTAGATGCTCCTGCGTAAAAATCTCTTGTAAATTCTGAAAGTTGTTTTTGATAAAAAGTCATGATTTCTAGTTTTAATGATGGTGTAAAAATAGCCTCAGGCATTCTTCTAAAATATGACCACAGTCATGAAACCGCTCTTAAATCATTGAAAGATTATTTCTGAAGTATTTGATCTTCAGTATTAGCCAATTACAAAAAAAGAAGCGGAACGCTTTCAGTATAAATTCGTTCCGCTTGCGGTAGTATGGCAATCAATTAAATTTAGTTGTTCAATCGCTCAAAAGCCTGTCTTGCTAATTCATCCTGGTGATCTGGATGTGCTATCGAGATCAATGCCTCCGCTCGTTGTTTCAGATTCTTCCCGAAAAGATCAACCACTCCATATTCAGTAGCAATATAATGTACATGGGCACGGGTAGTGGTCACTCCGGCACCTTCTTTTAGATAAGGAACTATCTTGGAAACTCCATTTTTAGTGATAGAAGGCATCGCAATAATCGCTTTTCCTCCATGAGAAAGTGAAGCACCTCTTATAAAGTCCATTTGACCACCCACTCCCGAATACTGAATCTTCCCAATGGTATCTGCACAAACCTGGCCGGTTAGGTCAATTTCTATCGCCGAGTTGATCGCGGTCACCTTTGGATTCCTTCTAATGATGGCCGTATCATTGGTGTAAGCAGCTTCCTTAAAATGCACCAGTGGATTATCATCTACGAAATCATATAACTTCGGGGAACCAACCGCAAAACAGGTAACCAGTTTGCCGGTTTTGATCTCTTTTTCTTCACCAGTGATGACTCCCTTTTCGATAAGTGGTAGAATTCCATCTGAGAACATCTCCGTATGAATTCCCAGTCTTTTATGATTGGTAAGATTGTTCAGCACCACATTAGGAATTCCTCCAATTCCCATTTGTAGCGTTGCGCCATCCTCTACCAGACCTGCCACGTGCCTTCCTATCTGTTTCTCAATTTCAGTAGGTTCAGCTGGATGTGCAGCATGAATTGGCTGGTTTACCTCGATAGCAGCATCAATCTGACTTATATGGATAATCCCGTCGCCATGTGTTCTAGGAACATGAGGATTCACCTGGGCGATCACTTTCTTTGCATTTTGAATGGCAGGTAGCGTAATATCTACGGAAACTCCCAGAGAACAATATCCATGCTTATCTGGCGGGGAAACCTGGATAAAAGCAAAATCAATGGGAAGAATATTTCTTCGGAAGAGCACATGGATCTCACTTAGAAAAATAGGAATATAAGCTCCATAATCTGAATTCACTGCCTTTCTAACGTTTCCACCCACAAAACAACTATTGGTCTTAAACGATTCCTGGTAGGGAGCTTGAGTATAAAGAGCTGTCCCCTCCGTATGGATCTGTATGACTTCTACATTATTAAGGTCCTGGTATCTCTCACAAAGTGCGTCTATTAATATATTTGGTGTCATAGCAGCTCCCTGCAGGAACACTCTCTGGTTAGATCTTACTTCCTTTACAGCGTCCTGGGCTGATACAATTTTTAGATCATTCATTTTTTTATGTTTTGGTAAATTTTGTCAACATTATAATTTAAAGAAAATCTTAGAGCTATTCTAACGTGCTAACTTTAAATCGAAAGCCACCTCAATATGTTCGTCGACTATGATAAGACCCATCGCTTTCCTAGGAGGCTCAAGTCCAAAGTCTCTAATATTCATTCTGAATTTTCCTTTAAAACGTTGTTCATGTATGCTAACTGGCAACTTGTAATGGTTGGTTTGACCAGCCAGTTCTACTCGAATTTCTGCTTCGGGTTCTTCTGAAGTTAAGTCTCTAACCTGCACAATATCGATCACGATCTGTGGATACGAATCGCTCTTTAAAAGATCCTGAAAATCTGAGTTCATCTTTCTATTACCGCAATCAAACCCTTTGGTAAGCAAATTTAGCTGCAGGTCAGAAAACTTTATAAGATCGTACTCATGAAGGTATTTTACCTGTTTACTATCTGAGATCAGTTCTATATCGAATTCACAATGAAACTTATTCACGTTCGTACTTCCCGAGATGATCAATTTACTGTCTGGAAGTAGCCGGATCGTTTCCTTTTCGAAATCGTTCTGAGCCTGGTTAGACCATCCAAACAGCACAAATCCAATGCAAATTAAAAGTCGTTTCATGATCAGAAAATTTTGAGGTTATTAAAAATAGGGTAGCATATTTAGTCCCTTATGGCCTAATTATGCTACCCTTACAAGCATTGATTCTGGATTAGAAGCTTATTGCCGCTTCTACCATAAGGCCATCAAACTTTCCTCCGTGGTGAATGTCGGTAACAGGATACCCATCATAGTCCTGGGTTACATATTCCAGTTTCATTAGAATATTCTTGGTCATGAACCATCCTGCTGCAAGTTGAAATCTATTTACATCGATGTCCTCACCGCTGCTAAGTTCCCCGTCTACCATACCGTAACGTCCACCTATATGAAAATCGTTGTTATTTCCAAATCTGTAAAGAAGCTCTCCACTATACTGGTTGTAAGTCCTGTTATCAGACTGGCCACCATCTCTACCTGAAGTTGTTTCAAAAATTCCGAAGAATTCAAGTCCGCCAACTTTCACGAATGGGTTGATCATGATAGAGGTCATTTTATTTCTGAAATCCGGTACAACCATACCACCTCTAAAACCATCACCACCACCTTCTACATCACTCAATACCTCGTAATATCTGGATCCGGCACGGTCACCTCTGTAAAGATAAACTCCTCTGGCATCATTGTGAGCACTGTGGTATACAGATCCTGTAAGTCTGAATCTTCCATTTTCAGAAAACTGGTTATCAAATCCTAATTTAGCAAGGAATGAAGGGCTGGTTTGGTCTTTATCAGATACATTTTGATTAAGCTTACCATTGGTGATACCAACCATTCCTAACCATGGACCATCAAAGTAATATAGTTCTGCTCCAACTTCAGTAGTAAATGCATCCATGATGTAGTTACCAACAAAAGGGTTGTAAGTAGACATGGCATTATCTGTTCTTCTAAAGTGGGCATCACCATAGTTATTTTCCATGTGACCAATCTTAATTCTTAAATGATCCATTAGATCTTCAGCAAATCCTTCGCTAATAAAATTAAGTTTATCCACCTGGATGTACCCACCTTTCACATAGGCTTCGTTGTGGTGTTGAGAAGAAAGGTAAGTTCTCAAGTGCATTCTTACTCCGTCGTATAGTGCCACATCAAGATCCAGGTTGGCTGTTGCCAGGTTAAAATTGTTTCCAAGATCTACCAGTTCTATCGGTCCTTCGTTTTCCTGGCTTAAAGTCTGGAACTGGATAGTGGAAGCACCACCAACTCTTACATGTACACCGTCGAATGTGGTTACGGTATCCTTTGGAGCTTCAAATTGATTGATACCTCTCTGGTCACGGTAACGGAAGTTATCAAGATCACGTTGCGTCTGAGCCATTGCTGGCATGGCCATGAGGGCCATTAATACGATACTTAAGTATGTGGTGAAAGTTCTCATAATTATTGATTTTAAGGTTGAATTATTTTCTATTGAACTGGGATTCGAATTTTACAACGACATCTTCTCCTGTGGTGATGGTTCCAAACATTGCTGTTGGAGCTTCCACACCAAAACTGGTCATGTTAAGCTTATGCTCCCCTGTAAGAGTGATCGCGTTGGAGGAAGATTTTAGCTTGAAATCGAGTTTTATATCCCGTTTTGTTCCTGCGATCTCCAAACTTCCCGTGGTCTTTATATTATAGATACCAGTGGAAACTTTCTCGATGCTCTGTACATCCTTTAGTTTGAAGGTGATCTGCTTATATTTATTTGTATTTAAAGCTTTATAGGTATTCTTGTCCATCCCGCTTTTTCCACTCATCAGGCTTTTAGCCATTACCGTAAATTCCAGTAGTTCGATATCTTCCAGGCTGGAATCTTCAAATTCCAGGCTTAGATTACCGCCGGTGTTTTCGGCTTTTATGGTCCAGTCGTGAATATTAGAGGTTCCATCTATGTGAAGACTGGAAGCTTCATTATTCAGTTGGTAGGATTGAGCATTTACTCCAATACTTAGAAGGAATATTGTTGCGAACATCATTAAAGTGCTGTAAGGTCTCATATCATTTACATTTTTAAATCTGTACAAAGATGCTGTAGGGATAGGACGTAAATTATGATGAATGTCAGCTTTTGAAATATTTTAAAACCTCGTGAGCTAGCGAAAGCCTTATAGTTGTAAAGAATGTATTCGATGACGCCCGTCATATTTTAAGGAGATCAAATTGGACAGTTTTGTAGCCTTAATTTTATTTGTGATATATGGAATCATGTTTTCATTGCGGCGAGGATTGCCTGGAGGAATTGATCACCTTTGAGAAGAAATCATTTTGCTGTGCTGGTTGTAAAACTGTTTTCGAGATCTTAAATAGTAATGATCTCTCCTATTATTATGACCTGCAGGAAGCGCCCGGAATTTCTCCAAAGCTAAAAGATGATAAATATGAATACCTCGAAAATGCAGAGATTGTAGACAGGCTTCTGGAATTCGATCATGAGAAAACACAAATAGTATCATTCAGCATTCCATCTATACATTGTAGTTCCTGTATCTGGATCCTTGAAAACCTTCATAAACTTCATAGCGGAGTGAAAAGTTCGCAGGTAGACTTTCCGAAGAAAACGATCAGAATAAGCTTTACTGCTGAAGAGATCAGCCTGAAAAACCTGGTAGTTCTACTTAGCAGGATTGGATACGAACCAAATATTTATCTGGACAATTTCGAGAAAAAAGAATCTGAGCATGATCGAAGCCTGATCTATAAACTCGGCGTGGCTGGTTTTGCTTTTGGAAATATCATGTTTCTTTCGTTTCCTGAATATTTTGAGATCAATGAATTCTGGCTGGATCAGTTCAAATATTTGTTTCGTTGGTTAATGTTCAGTTTTTCACTGCCGGTGGTATTTTATTCGGGTAAGGATTATTTCATTTCTGCCTATAAAGGACTTAGATCTGGAATGCTGAATATTGATGTTCCTATTGCCCTGGGAATTTTCGTGCTATTCGTGAGAAGTACTGCAGAAATTGTACTCGACCTGGGAACGGGATTTTTCGATAGCCTTAGCGGACTCGTATTTTTCCTTCTCCTCGGAAAGTTCTTTCAACAAAAAACCTATTCGTTTCTTTCTTTTGAAAGAGATTATAAATCATATTTTCCTATTGCTGTTACCCGTATCTCTTCTGAAGATGAACAAGTTGAAGAACAGGTTCAGGTCTATAAGATCAGGAAAGGTGATACTGTGCTCATTAGAAATGAAGAACTTATCCCAATGGACGCTGAAATTCTGGAAGGACAGGCGAACATTGACTACAGTTTTGTCACCGGGGAAGCAGACCTTGTGAATAAAGCTGAAGGAGATAAAGTCTACGCAGGAGGAAGGCAAAAAGGCAGCATAATTAAACTGAAGGTTCTCAAGCCGGTAGAGCAGAGCTATTTAACCGAATTGTGGAGTAATGAGGTGTTCCAGAAGGACAGATCTTTCGGTTTCCAGTCGCTTACCAACAGGATTAGTAAAAATTTTACCATTGCCGTGCTAAGTATTGCAGTCCTGGCTACCACTTTCTGGCTGTTCGCAGATCCATCAAAAGCATGGAACGTATTCACCGCGGTATTAATTATTGCCTGTCCCTGTGCGATCGCCCTTGCTGCGCCTTTTACCCTTGGTAACCTGCTTAGAATTTTCGGAAAGAAAGGAATCTATCTAAAGGACGCTTCAGTAATAGAAAGAATGGCGGCAATTGATACAGTAGTTTTTGATAAAACCGGAACGATCACCACGACGGGACAAACCACTGCTGAATATGAGGGACTTGAACTAAGTGATAAAGAACTTCAAATGCTGGGTGGTAGTCTAAAAGCCTCTTCACATCCTTTGAGCAGATCATTGTATTCGATCCTTCAGCATCACGGTATACGAACGCCCGATAGCTATAAAGAATATGTGGGCGCAGGAATTGAATGCGATTTCGAAGGAAATCGTATAAAAATCGGCTCAGCAAGATTTACCGGAGAAAGTGATTCCGAAGAAATTAGTAATGGGAAAACTGCAGTTCATATAAGTTCGAATGAGCAATATAAAGGTTGCTTCAGTTTTAGAAATACTTATAGAAAAGGAATGTCTGGCCTGTTCCAGCAACTTTCCAGGGACAAATACATCATTGTACTTTCCGGAGATAATGAGGGGGAGCGCGATCGTTTGCTAAGTTTACTTCCTGTGGAATCGGGAATACACTTTAACCAGAAGCCCGGTGATAAACTTGAGTTCATTAGACAACTACAGCATGGAAGCCGCAAGGTAATGATGGTTGGAGATGGCCTGAATGATGCCGGAGCCCTTGCGCAAAGTGAAATTGGAATTGCAGTTTCAGAAAATATCAATGTATTTTCTCCTGCCTGTGATGGCGTGATGGATGCCTCCATATTATCGAATTTAGCCGATTATTTTCAGCTGGCTAAAAAGGGAGTCAGTATTATCCAGGCGAGCTTTATACTATCTCTCGTGTATAATATTACCGGACTTGCCTTTGCAGTCACCGGGAATCTTATGCCCGTGGTCGCTGCGATCCTTATGCCGCTAAGCTCCATAAGCATCGTGATCTTTACAACGCTCGCCACTCAAATTCTATCAAAAAAGCTTAAAAAATAAAATAAAATCTCAAAGCTGACAATCGTCATTTTTTAGAGCCTTTCCTCGAAATACTTTTACACCCAGATTAACAGAATAATGAGCATTATCTACATGTTACTGGCTATTAGTGTTGTGGTGGCCATCATCTTTTTCGTAGCCTTTATAGTTTCAGTCAGGAAAGGCCAGTATGATGATGTATATACACCCTCTGTACGAATGCTTTTTGAAGATGAACTTGTTAAATCTCCAGCGAAAGAAAATCAACCCGTCAATAAAGAGAAATTTAATTAATTATGGATCTACAGCAATTCTATTACGATAATAAGATCGTAAAGAAATTTATCATTGCCACCATGTTCTGGGGCATAATTGGTATGAGCGTTGGCTTACTGCTCGCTTTTATGTTCATTTTTCCAAATATAACCGAAGGTATACCCTGGCTTAGCTTTGGTAGATTAAGGCCGCTGCATACCAACGCGGTAATCTTCGCATTTGTAGGGAATGCTATCTTCGCCGGGGTATACTATTCTACCCAGCGTCTTTTAAAGGCGAGGATGTGGAGCGATGCCCTTAGTAATATCAACTTTTGGGGATGGCAGCTTATAATCATTGGAGCAGCGATCACTTTGCCATTAGGGTATACTTCCTCTAAAGAGTATGCAGAACTGGAATGGCCTTTTGATATTGCGATCGCCGTGATCTGGGTAGCCTTTGGTGCCAATCTTATTGGTACGATGATTAAAAGGAGACAACGCCACCTGTATGTGGCGATCTGGTTTTATCTTGCCACGTTCGTAACCGTTGCTGTACTCCATATCGTTAATAATATTGAAATTCCTGTAAGCGCTTTAAAAAGTTATTCTTTTTATTCAGGTGTTCAGGATGCCCTTGTACAATGGTGGTACGGGCATAATGCCGTAGCATTCTTCCTTACTACTCCTTTCCTTGGATTGATGTATTACTTTGTTCCAAAGGCTGCAAATCGTCCTGTATATTCTTACCGACTATCGATCATTCACTTCTGGTCGCTGATATTTATCTATATCTGGGCTGGACCTCACCACTTACTATATACATCTTTGCCAGATTGGGCACAAAACCTTGGAGTTGCCTTTTCTGTAATGCTACTATTCCCATCATGGGGTGGAATGATCAATGGTCTGCTAACGCTTCGTGGAGCCTGGGATAAAGTTAGAGTAGACCCTGTATTGAAATTTATGGTGGTGGCAATTACCGGGTATGGAATGGCAACTTTTGAAGGTCCCATGCTTTCCCTTAAGAATGTAAATGCCATCGCACATTTTAGTGACTGGATCATTGCACACGTACATGTTGGAGCACTGGCATGGAATGGTTTTATGACCTTCGGGATGATCTACTGGCTGGTACCAAGATTGTTCAAAACAAAACTATATTCACTTAAACTGGCGAATACACATTTCTGGATAGGAACGCTGGGAATTATCATTTACGCATTGCCAATGTATGTTGCGGGATTCGTACAGGCTTCTATGTGGAAACAGTTCAATCCAGATGGAACCCTAACCTACGGTAACTTTCTGGAAACAGTTACGCAGATCATTCCAATGTACTGGATGAGAGCTATTGGTGGAAGTTTATACATCGTAGGTGCTTTCGTAATGCTTTATAATATTGTAAAAACGATACGCCAGGGTAGTGCTGTGGAAGATGAACTTGCTGAAGCTGCAGCATTGCAACCGGTGACCAGCAAAAGAACTGCTGGTGAAGCTTACCACAGCTGGCTTGAAAGAAGACCTGTAAAACTTACCATTTTTGCTACCATCGCTATTCTTATTGGAGGTATTGTGCAAATAGTTCCATCATTAATGGTGGATGAATATGTACCGGTAATTTCCAGTGTAAAACCATACACACCTCTGGAATTGGAAGGCCGGGATCTTTATATACGGGAAGGTTGTGTTTCCTGTCACTCGCAGATGGTACGACCTTTTAGAAGTGAAGTGGAACGCTATGGAGAATATTCGAAAGCTGGTGAATACAGGTATGACTTCCCATTTCTTTGGGGAAGTAAAAGAACCGGACCAGATCTTCATAGGGTGGGTATGAAATATTCAGATAACTGGCACCTGAATCATATGTACGATCCTCAAAGTACTTCTTCAGGTTCTATTATGCCTTCTTATACCTGGCTAATTCAGGATGAACTTGACAAATCTGATACTGAAGATAAAATGCGTGCGATGCAAACTCTAGGAGTGCCTTATACAGATGAGGAGATCGAAAGAGCCCAGCAGTGGATGACAGAACAGGGAACTGAAATTGAAAAGAACCTTTATCAGGATCCAGATTTTGTTAAGAGTTATGAGGCAGATAAAAAGTTTGCTGTAGAGAATGGCGAGGAGTTCACAGAAATGAGAGATCGTGAAATCGTAGCTCTTATTGCATACTTGCAGCGACTGGGAACAGATATCAAAGCCGAAGATTTAAAACAAGTATCAACTAACTAAAACCTGAGACCATGTTGAAATTCGTAAAAGGTCCATTGGAAAGTATAGAAGGGGTAGCGATCTATCCCATTATCTCACTGCTTATATTCTTCATCTTTTTCACTGCGCTCTTCTGGTGGGTGTTCACTGCTAAAAAGGATTATATCAGGAAAGTGAGCGACATTCCATTAGACCAGGAAGATGAACTAATGATGCCCATCATCGTAAAAGATAACAAATCATGAAAAATACATTTTCAGTATTAAGAATTAGCGGACTTATCGCCTTGGCGATCATACTGGCAGAACTTACCATTGAAACCGGTGATAAATCTGTTTTGGAAGTCTATCCAATTTTCTGGCTTGTTCTTGGAGTGATCCTGCTTCTAGCGATTGCCATCGAAGTTTCGGTTGCAGCCCTGGACAAGACCTTATATATGTCTTTAAAGCCCGATGATCGTGCAGCTTATGATGCAGCCGTAGCGGTAAGGGAAAAGAATCGTTTTGCCTGGTTCAAAGAAACTTACGACAAGTTACTGGACAAAAAGCCAATTGAAAATGAAGATGAGATCATTCTTGATCATAATTATGACGGCATCAAAGAGCTGGATAATAATCTTCCACCCTGGTGGCTTTATGGATTTTACGCCAGTATAATTTTCGCCGGAATTTACCTGGCAAGATACCATGTTTTCGATGGCGCTACTCAAAAAGACGAATACCTGGCTGAGGTTGCAGAAGCTAAGGCAGCGGTGGAAGCCTATAAAGAAAATGCCAAAGGCCTTATTGATGCTAATACTGTGGAGTTGCTTACAGGTACTGAAGATATCAATGCCGGGAAAGCAATTTTCTCAGGAAACTGTGCTGCCTGTCACAAAATTGATGGTGGAGGTGGAATTGGTCCTAACCTAACCGACTCTTACTGGATTCTGGGTGGTGGTATCAAGAATGTTTTTAATACAATTTCTGAAGGAGGACGTGCTGGAAAAGGGATGGTATCCTGGAAAACCGATCTAAAACCTGAAGAAATTGCTCAGGTTGCCAGTTATGTGTTGAGTTTGCATTCCACAACTCCTTTAGACCCAAAAGAACCTGAAGGTGAACTATGGGTAGATCCAGATGCGAGAGTGGATGAGGTTAAGGTAGAAGCAATAGATTCAGCTTCTATTGAAATAGAAATGAGTTACGAGGAAGAGTAAAATCTACATATTTTGGAAAAAGAGGAGCACGAAAGGTTTAGGGATAGTATAGGCACGGTTACTCCAGAAGGTAAACGTTCCTGGGTGTATCCCAAAAAACCTGATGGTAGATTATATAAATATCGGCAGTGGGTAAGTTATTTTTTACTGGCGATACTTTTTACAGCTCCTTTTTTAAAGATCAATGGGAATCAATTTCTCATGTTCAATGTACTGGAACGCCGCTTCAATATCTTCGGAACAATCTTTTGGCCGCAGGATTTCTATCTTTTCGT
This sequence comes from Christiangramia portivictoriae DSM 23547, assembly GCF_000423045.1. Taxonomy (GTDB): domain Bacteria; phylum Bacteroidota; class Bacteroidia; order Flavobacteriales; family Flavobacteriaceae; genus Christiangramia; species Christiangramia portivictoriae. The sequence continues at coordinate 190,036 of NZ_AUHF01000001.1, forward strand.
TTTGATGATGTTGATAGGAGTGGTTTTCGTTGTTTTATTTACGGTAGCCTTCGGAAGAATATTTTGTGGCTGGATATGTCCCCAAACGATCTTTATGGAAATGGTTTTCCGAAGAATCGAATATTGGATTGAAGGAGATAGGGGCAAACAGATACGACTGGACAAGCAGCAATGGAACGCTGAAAAGATCAGGAAAAAGACAACCAAATGGTTTATCTTCTTTTGGATCTCCTTTCTAATCGCCAATGTATTTCTGGCTTACCTTGTAGGGAGTGATAGACTGCTTCTTTACATTGAGGAAGGTCCGCAGGCACATCTTAGCACCTTGATCTCCTTGCTGCTTTTTACGGGAGTCTTCTATTTTGTATTCGCCTGGTTCAGAGAGCAGGTGTGTATTATAGCCTGTCCTTATGGAAGGCTTCAGGGTGTACTGCTGGACAATAAATCTATTGTGGTTGCTTACGATCATAAACGTGGAGAAAAGGAAGCGGGTAGAGCGAAATTCAGAAAAAACGAAGATCGTGAAGCCAGCGGGAAAGGTGACTGTATCGATTGTTTTCAATGTGTGCAGGTTTGCCCTACAGGAATAGATATTCGAAATGGAACCCAATTGGAATGTGTGAACTGCACAGCTTGTATAGATGCCTGTAATCATATGATGGATGCGGTGGATCTTCCGCAGGGATTGATTAGATATGCAAGTGAAGAGAATATAGAGAAGCAAAAGAAATTCAGGTTTACTCCGCGTATCAAAGGCTATGCTGCAGTTTTATTTATTCTCGTTACGGTATTAAGTGGCATGTTGTTTTTAAGAAGTGATGTGGAAGCCAATATTCTCAGGTTACCCGGCCAGCTTTATGAACATAAAGATGGAAATATCATTAGCAATGTGTACACCTTTAAACTTATAAATAAAACTTCTGGGGATTACGATAATGTAAGGTTTGAAATCAAGTCACATCCCGGAACTATACGTACCGTTAAAGGGAAATCTATGAGAATTCCTGCGAACGGCATGGCCGAGGGAACCTTATTTGTGGAAATTAACCAGGCAGCACTGGAAAATGAAAAAGATAAGATCGTTATCGAGGTTTATAATGGAGAACAACTAATAGAAACTACCGGTACCTCGTTTTTGGGACCAAGGAGTTACCACTAATCACTAGAAATTATGAAGATAAATTGGGGAACCGGAATTGTAATTGGAATGCTCGCATTCATTAGCTTCATCATGTACTTTGTCGTCACCATGATGAGCAGTTCAGACTATGATCATTATCTTGTGGTAGAGGACTATTATAAGGCAGAGCTGCATTATCAACAGGATATAGATGCGCAGGAAAATGCCTTTGCGCTCAACGAACAGATCAGCCTTGAAAGAAGGGGTGAAAGTTTGATAATAATTTTCCCTGAAGGGATTGACCTGGAAAACATGATGGGTATGGTAAGCCTGTATAGGCCTTCCAACAAGAAACTTGATTTTAGTATTCCCTTTTCAGAAATTAAAAGTTCTGAATTTAAGATCCCAGCAGATCAACTTGTGAATGGCAGATGGAATGTAAATGTCACCTGGAAGAATGATGAGAAGGAATTCATGTATAAAACTGAAATAGTCTACTAAATGCTGTTTTCTGCGCTCATATTTGGATTACTTGGAAGCTTCCATTGTATTGGTATGTGTGGGCCCATAGCATTTTTACTTCCTCTGGACAGGGAAAATAAATTCAGGAAATTCCTGCAGATCTTTCTGTATCACTCTGGCCGTCTTTTTTCCTACGGAATTATAGGGCTGGCGTTCGGATTTGCCGGGAGAAGTCTGTCTCTATTTGGGCTCCAACAGCAATTATCTATCATCATCGGGATCATTATGCTGTTTCTTGTACTTATTCCGAAGAAAAAACTAGGTAGATTCAATCCTGAAAATGCCAATTTCAAAGTAGTGAAGGACCTGAAAAACTACCTTGGCAAGGAATTGAAAAAGAAAAATCCGGACACCTATTTTACCGTTGGTTTTTTGAACGGTTTCTTACCCTGCGGACTCGTATATATGGCAGTTTTTGGAGCGGTTGCCGGAGGTAGCGCACTATACGGTAGCCTATATATGGTCATTTTTGGAATTGGAACCATCCCGTTGATGACCAGTGCGATCTGGTTGAGTAACGTGATTTCTGTAAAAAACAGAATATATATTCGTAAGCTAATCCCTGTTTTTATAGCTATCATCGCCATACTATTTATCATTAGAGGAATGGGGCTTGGTATTCCTTACCTCTCCCCGGGAGAACCTATCATGAAAATAGGCGCAGTCATGGAATGCCAACCTTGAAAAACTGCTGTTTGGACTTATCCCGAGACCAGGCAGAATTCTCCTACTGTCTCCATAACTTCCTTCTTCATAATTAAAACTTTCAGGAAATCATTCAGCTTTAAGTTGAACGTATCTCCTGCGGAAGAAATCCTGAACAATTTGGTCAAACTTTATCTAAAACCATTGATCCAGACCGCGTTCTCAGGTAGATACTTAATGAAATTCTGTAGATAACTGCAAAAATCTTCTGTCTTTTGGCAGTAAAACTACGATATGTAGAAAATTTACTTACTTTTTTTGCAGGGCTCATAATTACCGCTATATTTGGTAAACCAGATTGGTAAACCATTTTTATATGCGCATTTTCACTTCTTTTCTTTTACTTATTGCATTCCATTTAAGTTATTCTCAAACTACTCAAAGCAGCGGAATAACAAAGGTTCAGAACATTTCGGATTTAAACCTGGCAATAAAAAGTGTGGGTCCTGGTGATACCATACAAATGGAAAATGGGGTCTGGAAAAATGTAGAAATAGAAATCAAGGCGAGTGGTGCGAAGGAGCTTCCTATAGTAATCATGGCCCAGGAAAAAGGTAAGGTATTTCTGGAAGGTCAATCTAATCTTAAAATTGGCGGTGATTATTTGATCGTAGATGGTTTATACTTTAGGAATGGTCACACACCTTCAGGTTCAGTAATTCAGTTTAAGGTAGACAATGATCATATTGCAAATAATTCAACACTCACCAACTGTGTGATCGAAAATTATACGCAGTTAAGTAGGGAAACTCAGGACCACTGGATCGAATTCTGGGGGAGAAATAATACGATGGAGTACTGTTACCTGGCAGGCAAATCTAATTCCGGACCAACCTTGAGAGTTTACTTAAAGGGAAATGAAAACATCAATACGCACCATAATATTACCAATAATTTTTTTGGGCCAAGGCCTAGAAAAGGTGGGCCTCACGCCGAAACTATGCAGATAGGTTCCAGTGAAACTTCCATGACACCGGCTTATGTAAATGTTTCCAATAATTTATTTTACAGGTGTAATGGTGAGGTGGAGATCATATCCAGCAAATCTAATTTCAATACTTTCAGTCATAACGTATTCTTCGAATCTGAAGGTTCCCTGGTTTTAAGACACGGCAATTACGCTACGATCGATGGAAATATCTTTATTGGAAACGATAATTCAGAATTTATTGGAGGGATTCGAGTAATCAATACCGGACACTGGATCACTAATAACTATTTCTATAAGCTGAAGGGTGCCGAGTTTAGAAGTCCGCTCGCAGTAATGAATGGAATTCCAAAATCCCCGTTGAACAGATATAACCAGGTGACCGATGTGGTTGCGGCTTATAACACGTTTGTTGATACTAAATCTCCGTGGCATTTCAGTGTAGGCTCAAACACAGATAAAAGTGATGTGCTTCCAGCTACCGAGATCAGGTCTGCAAGACCGGAAAGAGTCATCGTAGCTAATAATCTCATATACGGTAATCGGGAAGAGACAACACCTATAGTCGCTTACGACACGGTTGACGGGGTAAGTTTTAAAAATAATATTCTTAGTTATGAGAATAAAGGTGAGATCCAGGATGCAGGTATCGAAACCAAAGAATTTAAACTTAAAAAAGTTTCAGCACACTTGATAGTTCCTCATCAGAAGTTCACAGATGTCTACGAAGGATTCGATTTTAAGAACATCACCAAAGATTTGTTTGGTAAGCCTCGGAAGGACAATAATCAAATAGGAGCCTTCCTAACTCCAGTTTCAAATGATACAAAACTTTTCGATAAGAACAATTATGGTCCATCCTGGTTTAAGTCTGAAAAGACCGCTGCTCCAGAACGTATTGTGAAGGTTAATAATGCACAAGAGTTTCAGAACAAGTTAGCGAATGCAGCATCAGGAGATATTCTTGAACTGGCTTCCGGAAATTATAAAATAGACAGATCGCTGGTTATAGATAAAGATCTGACGATTAGATCTAGAAACAAGAACAATAAAGCAAAGCTGAAGTTTAGCACGAACCAGGATAATCCTGCCTTTAGATTAAAACCTCGGGCAGGCCTACGAATCGAAAACCTGGAAATTGAGGGTAATACCGGGAATAATGCATTCCAAACGCAGGATAAGGAAATGTCTGCAGCTTTCAATTTGTGGATCAGCGGTTCTAAGATCAAAAAATTTGATCAGATTTTAAAGGTATCTAAAGGTGCTTTCGCAGATACTATTTCTATAGAAAATTGCAATTTTAAAAATCTCAACGCCGGATTAAGTCTTGCTGAAGAAACTGATGATAAGGGAGAGTACAATGCAGAATTCGTGCTCGTAAAGAATTCCACTTTTGAGCAGATAGAAACAGAAGTTTTGAATTATTATCGTGGAGGTTACGATGAATCTACCATAGGCGGAAGCCTTATATTTAGTGGGAATACGGTTAAGAACTCAGCAAATTCCAAAGATTCAGAAATTTTATTGAGAACCCGTGGAATCGTAAACCTGGAACTTGCTGGTAATACCTTTGTTGATAATCAGGTAAAGTTCATTGCGATCCTCTGGGGCGCCAAAGGACAGGAACCAGTCAATAATACGGTGGAAAATAGCGGTGAGATCAGGATCGAAGAAAACCTGAAACAGAAGTTGATGTACTAAGTAACCATCTAACCTTTTAAAAATTACTATTATTAAATCATTCACTATATCTGGAATTCTCAAAAAGATCCCGATACTTTTCGGGCTCCTTATCGCATTGCATGTTCAGGCTCAGGATATACCGGCAGATAAGATCATCGCAACGACAGATCTTTCAACCTATTTAAATACTGAAGCCAAAAAAAACCTGGGAGAAGATATAACTGAAGCTAAGCTTGCCGGGTACTTCAGAGAAAAATTTCAACAACGTTATTTCTATAACTGGAAGAATCTAAGTTCCAAATTTGAAGAGTATAATTCAGTTTACCCAGAAATTAAAGCACATCACCTGCAACGAGCCGAGGATCATTTGTCAAAATATACCAGCGCAACCACCTGGAAATTACCTTTCAATTATCTAAACGGGCAGCCTGTGGATGCCTATGCATTGCGACATCTGGCGCGACAGCATAAAATGGTTGATATCGCTTTGCTATATAATTACAGCAATCAGGATTCTCAATATCTGGAATATTTTACCTCGCAGATGAATTCTTTAAACAATGCTTTAGAGGCTGGAAATTATGAAACTATTGAAGATGGAAATGGAGTTTACGAAGCTTTTCGTTCCGGCTACCGGGTATTGAACTGGCTACAAATTCATAATATGTTCCTGGGAGAAAAGGAATATTCAGATAAAGATCAGCTAACTACAATAGCAACCTTGTTACAACACGGGCAGCACCTGTACGAGAACAACCAGGAATTTAATCCAGGGAATCACCAAACCAGGGGAATGTCTGCTCTGGCCATGCTCAGTATTTTATTCAGAGATTTTGAAGGTACACAGGAGTGGTATGCTCATTCCATGCGATTATTACAGGAACATCTTTCTGCAGAAATAAATGCTGATGGTTTTCAATCAGAAAGAACTGTGCATTATCATATGAGTGATATTAAAAATTACTTTTATGTATATCAGTTAGCACGGAATACTCAGCTTGAGGTAGACAGCGTTTGGGAAGAAAAACTGAAGTTTCTATTTACTACTCTGGCAAAGATTGCCTATCCAGACGGTTCAGCTCCTGTTTTTTCAGATGATACCGATGCTCCTTGGGCTGAGAAAAATGACATATCCGGAGCGATGACTTTAGGATATTTGTTGTTCGACGAGCCGCAATTAGGATTTTTTGCCACAAATAAGGTAGATCCCGATATGTTCTGGTATCTAAGTAAAGAGCAGCTGCTTCGTCTTGAAACTATAGAAAAACAAGATCCCGAATTTGGATCACTGGAATTCCCGGATACCGGATATTATATCATGCGTGAGGGTTGGGAAAAGGGAGATATGATGATGGCAATTTCAGCCGGAGTTGATGACGAAAAGCCAGATCACCAGCATGGTGATGTGCTTGGAATCCAGGCGATGGCCAATGGAAAAGTACTATTGCCTAATTACCAGGTTCGATACTATCTCGAAGATCTTGAACTATTCAAAAATTCCCTGGTTAAGAATGTCGCCCTGGTGGATGATGAGCTTCAGGGAAAAGATTACCGTTCCAATAAAGGGGGAAGCGGATTTGGAAAATTTGGAAAATTACCAAAGCCCCAAACTCAGGTTTTCAAAACTTTGAAAGAGCTCGATCTGTTTGTTGGAACCCACGATGGTTTCAAAAATGTGGGGGTGGATTATGCCAGGAAGGTCATTTTTGTAAAAAACGATTTCTGGATCGTGGTGGACGAATTTGCTTCGGAAACTTCTCATGATTATAAACAGATCTGGCAGGGACACTATACTTTAGAAATTAAGACAGGACTGCTTCGTTCCACTTTTGAGGATGGATCTGGACTGGATATTTTTCAGCTTAAAAATATCGACGGGATAGAAAGTTCTGGTGCAAGAGGAAAGCAATGGTCTGTTGTAAATAAGGAAGCTGCCCAGAATCACCGTTTTCTTACTATTCTACAGCCTTTTAGAGTATTTGATGCCAGAATAGATGAAGATTCAGATTCTCCGGTCATAGCTGGCTGGGATTTAAATGATCCTCGCTGGAAAATAGCCGGGGAAGAGGCAACAGCTGTCACTAAATATACGAAAGGATTCTTCTTTTCTACGGAAGGCATTACGCTAGATACTTTGGAATTGATTTTTGAATCACCATCAGACATTTATATTGAAATGAAGAAGGGACAACTTCATTTGCAATCACTGGAAGGAAAATCGATAAACGTACAAATAACTAAAGATTCAAAATTACTGAAGAAATTAAAAATTGCTCCAGGGGAGAATACGGTGATCAATTAAGCCTGATTTCTATCAGTAAATTTCGATAAAATAAGTCCGCTTTAACCGACAGTTTTGCTACTAAGATTCTAAAAACATTATATGAAAATAAATCCTTCAGTACTTTATCTATGCACATTTTTACTCGCGTTCAGTGCTACGACTTATGCTCAGAACCACAATTCAGAAAAACCTGACCAAACAGCGATCGTAAAACAGCAGCTGGAGGAAAATTCCCTGTTCGATAAAACCCTTCAGAAGATAAAGAAAGAGGTAGATGCAGAAATTGCTAAGGGTATAGATGTGCCTGTTCCAAAAGATCTCGCGGGCGGCTATACCCATGAAAGGCATAAAAAAAATTACGCAACAGCACAAAACGCTGGTGATCTTTACAGAATTGAAAAGGATGAGAAGTATGCGATCTACATCAAGGAAATGTTAATGCAATATGCGGCGATGTTTCCAGAACTGCCATTACATCCTGAAGAAAGATCCTATGCCAGAGGGAAATTATTCTGGCAATCTCTGAATGATTCTAACTGGCTTGTTGCAATGAGCCAGGCTTATGGTAGTATTTACGACTATCTCGATAAAAAAGAGAGAGATCAACTGGAAAAGGATCTTTTCCTGCCATACGCCGACTTCCTTTCTCTTGAAAACCCAAAATTCTTCAATAGAATTCATAATCATAGTACCTGGGGAAATGCCGCTGTTGGGATGATTGGGCTGGTCATGAATAATGACGAACTCGTCAATCGTGCCTTATACGGAATGAAAAACACTAATATTTCTGAAGATGCTCGTGATGATGATGGTGGGCGTATCCTGAAACAGGGACAGAAAGCTGGTTTCCTGGCAAATCTTGAAGAAGCTTTTTCTCCATCTGGTTACTACACTGAGGGACCTTATTACCAGCGCTATGCTATGTATCCATTTATCATGTTTGCCAAGGCGCTTGAAGATAAAAGACCAGACATTAAGATATTTGAACATAAAGATGGAGTGCTAATCAAAGCTGTAAATGCTATACTAAATCTAACAGATGCAGATGGTGATTTCTTTCCATTGAACGATGCTCAAAAAGGAATGTCTATTTACAATCAATCAATCGTGATCGCTGTAGATGCAGCTTACTATTATGGCGATAGATCACCTGGCCTACTTTCTGTAGCACAAAAGCAGGGTAGAGTGACTCTTGATGAGGCCGGTAAAGCTGTGGCACAGGCAATTCAATCTGGAGAAATTCAGGATTTCGAAAAAAGTTCCTTGAACCTTTCAGATGGTCCGGAAGGAAATAAAGGCGGGATCACCATCCTACGACAAGGAAAACCGGGAAACAATTATTCGCTGGTTTATAAATACACATCGCAGGGAGATAGTCATGGTCATTATGATAAGCTTTCATTTTCATTTTATAATGAAGGAGAAGAAATCATTCAGGATTATGGATTTGCAAGATTTGTGAATATAGAACCTAAGAAAGGTGGAGGATATTTAAAAGAAAATACCAGCTGGGCAAAACAAAGCATTGCTCACAATACGATTGTGCAAAATGAAACTTCTCATTTCGATGGTGATTTCGATACAGGAAGCAAATACAATCCTGAGTTATATTTTTCAGATTTCACTTTGAATGACATTAAAATCGTAAGTGCTATAGATACAAATGCATATCCCGGAACAAAAATGCATCGTACAATGGTCATGCTGGAAAATGAGCTTTTTCAGAATCCCGTGATTCTGGATATTTTTAGACTAGAGGGAGAGAAAGAAAATCAATATGATCTACCATTCTATTATCAGGGACAGATCATCGATACCAATTTCGAGATCAATATGCCAGAGCAGTTGCAGAAATTAGGAAGCAAAAACGGATATCAGCATTTATGGGTTGAGTCCCGTGGTAAGGCAGGTGAGTCTAATACTAAGTTTACATGGTCCAATAACAGGAGATTTTATACGCTTACTCAGGCTCTGGGAAGTAAAGATCGCGTTATACTGGGGAGAATTGGAGCCACAGACCCTGAATTCAATCTAAGACGTGATCCGGTATTTATTAGTCGGAAGGAAAAGGCAAAGGATGCATTATTCATTACCGTATTGGAACCACATGGAAGTTATGATCCTGTGACTGAGTTGGGAAAAAATAGTTTTAGCCAGGTGAAGGATCTAAGAGTAATTACAGATACTCCAGAATATACAGCTGTACAGATCACGGGACACAACGGCGAACGAATTTTATTTCTTATGAGTAATGAGGAAACTTCTGTAGATGAACAACATCAATTAATCATAAATAAAGAGGAGTTCAAATGGGATGGACCCTATACAATAATCAATAAATAAATAGAAAATGAAAGATTTAGGAACGAGCAAGGAATTCATGAAAGCACAGGAAATCGAATGGGAAACCGTTGGTGAAGGTGTGCGAAGACAAATTATGGGATATGATGATAAGATCTTACTGGCTAAGGTACATTTTAAAGAAGGAAGAGTTGGACCAATGCATGAGCATCATCATTCACAAGTAACTTATGTGGTAAGTGGAAAATTTGAGCTAACTATTGGCGATGAAACAAAGATGATGGAAGGCGGTGATTCGTTTTATATACCACCTCATAAAATGCATGGCGCTATTTGTAAAGAAGAAGGTGTGCTGATAGATGTCTTCAGTCCAATAAGAGAAGATTTCTTCTAGGAATTATACTGAATTATAGATCTGATAAAAAAAAGGATAATTTTTTGTCAGATTAATTTTTTACTTAACAATAAAATAACATATATTTGGTAAACCAGTTTGGGAAACCAATCTGGATAACCAATAAAAGTTATTTTTGGAATGGTCAAAAAAATAAAGGATAGGTGCACGCCTATCCTTTAAAACTTAAACTTCATTTGAGAGAAGTCGTTTAAACCATGTCTATTACTCAATAGTAAACATGAATTGCAAAGATACAATTTCATAAGTAACTACATAGACATTTCTAGCAACCATTGTCTGTCAATACTTTTTCTCGGTTAGGACTATTTAAATCAATGTAACTAAATTAAAAACTTATGAACTTGAAGAAAACAGCAATTTTCTTAGTGGCGCTACTATGTCATTTGGCTCTGATTGCTCAGGAAAGTAATGCACTTTCAGGTACTGTGACCTCAGAGGGAGATGCAGTTCCTCTGGCTGGAGTTAGCGTGATGATCAAAGGTACAACGACCGGGGTTGTAACCGATTTTGACGGTAATTACGAAATCGATGTAGTAGATGGGAACGTGTTGCAGTTCTCCTATCTTGGCTTTGTAAGCCAGGAAATTACGTATAATGGTCAGCAAACTTTGGATGTTGTCATGGCCTCAGATTCTCAATTACTTGACGAGACAGTAGTAATTGGGTATGGTACCAGAAAGAAAAGTCACCTTACCGGTGCAGTTTCCAGCGTGGTAAACGAAGATCTTGACCAATTACCTGTAGCACGTGTGGACGATGCACTTGTTGGACAGATTTCCGGGGTGAACATACAGGCCACCGATGGTCAGGCTGGTGCTGCCCCTACCATTAGAATCAGGGGTACAGGTTCTTTAACCGGTAGCTCGGCTCCATTGATTGTTGTAGATGGGCTGGTAGTAGACAATGACTTCCTGGGGAGTTTGGATATGAGCGAGGTTGAATCTTTTGATGTTTTAAAAGATGCCGCTTCAGCCGCTATCTATGGTTCCCGAGGAGGAAACGGGGTGATCCTGATTACCACCAAACAGGGTAAGGAAGGGAAAACTGTATTTAGTTACCAGGGATATAGCGGTTATAAGGAAGCAAGACAAAGTGATGCGTATTATTTTTCTGTTGCTGAAACTGCTGCGGCAGAACTTGCTGCAACCGGAGAACTTTCTCCAAGAACACAATACATACAGGCAATTGGTATTGATCGTGACTGGCAGGATGATATCTTCGACGGTGGTTTGATCCAGAATCATTCTTTAAGTGCACGTGGAGGATCAGAAAATACCAAATTCAGTATTTCTTTAGGATACCTGCATGATGAAGGGGTATTATTAACAGATGATTACAAGAGATATAACCTAAGACTGAAACTAGACACCAAGGTAAGCGACAAGTTTAGGTTTGGTGGTAACCTTGCACCATCTTATACAGATACCAGACGTTTTGATGGATCTACTCATGATATATTACGTCAGCCGCCATGGTTGCCAATCTACCATGATGAGAATACCATTCAGTTCGTAGATAGAAATGTATATCCAGATGTTGAGGTTGGTGATTATGCTGTACAAAGACACTTCGATAATTATGATCTTTTTGGAGATGGAACTTTAATAGATATTAGCGATACCTCCAATACGAATCCAGCTGCCAAAGTTCTGGAAAGAGATAGAAATGATTACAAATTCAAAGTATTTGGAAATTTCTATGCAGACTATGAGATCATGGACGATCTTAATTTAAGAACAACACTTTCCGGAGATTATCAGCATACCATGCGTGATAGATGGCAGGGAGTTCTCGCGAGCCGTAACGGTGCATCAGATGCCAGTTACAATGTGGAGAACGAACGTGCGATCCACCTGGCTTCTGAAACGTATCTTACTTATGATAAGACTTTTGGAAAACACGAATTTGATGCTGTTGCCGGAATCACTTTCGAGCAGTGGGATTATGAAGGTAGCTACTCCTTAGGAACCGGTTATACTTCAGATTTAATTAAAACCTTATCTGCAGCTACAGTTGCTTCAGAAATAGACTCGTGGGTTTATGATGAAAGATTCCAGAGTTACTTCGCGAGACTAAACTGGGCTTATGCAGATAAATACCTGGCATCTTTCAGTTATAGAAGGGATGGAAGTTCTGTATTTGGTTCTGATTCCAAATACGGTGATTTCCCGGCCATTTCATTAGGTTGGGATATCGCTGAAGAAAATTTCCTGAAAGACAACGACTTCCTTAGTAGTTTCAAATTCAGGGTAAGTTATGGTTTCACGGGGAACAAGGATCTTGACACTAATTCAGACATTATAGATCTTTACCCTTCCTTACCATTGCTGGGACCATCTTCAGCAACCATTGGTGGAGCAGTACAACCAGCTTTTGTCGCTCTTAACATTGCGAACCCAGATCTACAATGGGAAAGATCCAAGGAAATAAATCCAGGTCTTGATTTTGGATTCCTGAAGAATAGAATTACCGGATCTATAGATTATTACAAAAGAACCAGTGACCAGTTATTACTTTTTAACCCGATCTCTGCTTCTACCGGATTTAGAAATGCCCTTGTAAATATAGGAGAGGTGGAAAACAGTGGTCTTGAGGTGGAACTTCGCACCAGGAATTTCGCTAACTCCAATTTTGGATGGAACACAACAATTCTTGCTTCCAGAAATAAAAATGAACTAACAGATTTTGCAGATTCTAACGGACAGATTGGGCTGGTAGATGACAAAAGAGCTGCAGAATGGATCAACCTGGAAGGTCAGCCAATTTCATCTTTTTATGGATGGGTTGTAGACAGAGATATTCCCAGAGAACTTCGTGAAAGACCATATTTCCCGATTGGGGCAGAAGCTCAGGATGTATATGTAAAGGATCTAAATGGTGATGGTGTTATTGATGATGATGACAAGACAATTCTTGGAAACCCATACCCAGATCTTATCTGGAGTTTGACCAATGACTTTAGAATAGGTAACCTGGATATAAGTTTCCTTTTCCAGGGAAGTCATGGTGCTGAGGTTAGAAACATGGGAGATCAGTATATCTTCAATCACTTTAATAGTGGAGCAGATTTTGACCCGGCGATCACACCAGATCAGGATTTCATCAGGGAAAAGATCTTTACAGATGATATCGTACAGGACGCTTCGTATGTTGCTCTTAGAAACCTGAATGTTGGTTACAATATTCCGGTAGAGGTTACAGGTAAACTGGGACTGAAGAGCTTGAGGATTTATGCAGCAGGGCAGAACCTGAAGTACTGGACGGCTGATGATTATACTGGTTTTAACCCAGAAAGTATCGATAACACCTCGCCAACAACCTATGGGTATCAAAGAGCAGGTTCACCAATTTTCAGAACCATATCTATTGGGATCAATGCCGATTTTTAATCAAAGAACTTTTTTAAAGATATTATTATGAACAAAAAAATATACTTAATCCTTGGAATCACGATCCTTACAATGGTTTCGTGTGGAAAAGACTTCCTGGAACCTGAGCCTGAGTCGGCAATTTCTGCTGAAGGTTATTTCCAGAACAGTGAGCAGGTGGAAACTGCAGTAATCGGGATGTATGACGCCATTCAGGGTGTGAATTCAAATGACCTGGATGACAACTTTAGTATCCAGAGAGAGTTTTATATTACTGAAATGCGTAGCGATAACACCCGTACAAAATCTCGTGAGGGTGAAGCAGCGCAATTCGAAAACTACCGGGTAACCACCAGTAATGGAATTGTCACCAATTACTACATCAGTTACTTCGAGATCATTTACAGAGCAAATCTTGTTCTGGCCAATCTTGAAGCTGCTAGTGAGGAAGATGTAGCACAGTTTGAAGCTGAAGCCAAATTTGTAAGAGCTTATGCTTATTTTAACCTGGTAAGATTATTTGGTCCGGTACCGTTAATAGATCGGCTTATTGGTCCGCTGGAAAAAGAAATAGCATTTACGAGAGCTTCTGAAGGAGCTATCTACGACCTTATTATTTCAGATCTAAATACTGCCATCTCAGGACTGGACAATTCTTCCAGAAACAGGGCGTCCCAGGCAGCTGCACAAACATTGCTGGCAAAAGTGTACTTAACAACCGGTTCAAATTACACCGAAGCTCAGACGCTACTTGAATCTGTGATCAATAGTGGAGACTATTCGCTGGAATCTAATTTTAAGGATGTCTTTTATAATGAAAGCAATAGTGAAGTAATCTACGCAGTAGGTTATACTTCAGATATCACTTCAGATAGCCAGAACTTTTCTGCTGAAATGCTGAACTCTGTAGGTAGAACCAGTGGAGTGAATTATGTGACTGAAGATGCCAGAGCAGCACTGGATGCAAATGGAGGAAATAGAACTGCATTTTCTTACAGACAGGACCAGGCGCAGCCAACTCAATACCAGGTGGCAAAATATATTCCTAATGGTGATAGTGACCTTGGCATTGAACCAACCTCAAGCAACCCGGAACTTGCCGGAAATGACTGGATCGTTATTAGATATGCAGACGTTCTATTGCTACACGTAGAAGCGATTCTTGCAGGAGGACAGGAAACCAGCTCTACCGCAGCTCTAAATTCTTTCCAGAAAATTCGTGATAGAGCGGGTCTAACAGATACTGTTACCAGCATTACCAAGGAAGATCTTCTGGAGGAGAGAAGAGTAGAACTTGCTTTTGAGAATCATAGATTTTTTGACCTGGTAAGATTTGGAGTGGCGCAGGAAGTGCTGTCTGAATTTGCACAGGAAAACGGATATGATTTTAGTGCGACCGATCTTTTGTTGCCTATTCCGCAGAGAGAGATCAACCTGAGCAATGGTCTTATGGAGCAAAATCCTGGTTATTAATGTCTAATAATTAAAATGATAAAGATGAAATTCAATATTTATAAGTTTCAGTTGAAGAGGGTCCTTTATGTTTCGATTTTGTTACTGGCAGGACTTACTGTCTCCTGCGATTACGAGTATGATCTGCCGGAAGAAGGTTCCATTGCAGATAAGACTCCACCTTCAGCCAATTTTAGCGCCTCGCAGAGCGATGATGATTTCTTAACCTTCAGTTTTGCGAATTTATCCAATAGCGCGACAGACTATATGTGGGATTTTGGGGATGGTAATACCTCTACAGAACTTGATCCTATGAATACTTTTCCAGATGAAGGGATTTATACAGTAACATTAACTGTTTCAGATAAACTTGGAGTTACAGATACCTTTACTTCCGAAGTACTGGTAGAAGAGCCACCAGTTCCGGCAGCAATAACACCAGAAATTGGCGAAGCAGATTTTGAGGATGGAAGCGATGCCTGTGGAGATGGCCAGGACGGTAGAGATTGCTGGAGATTAAGTGGGGCAAGTATTCACCAGATCACAGGTTCAGACGGTCGTGGAGGTAGTCAGGCTGCAAAATATCCTGAAAGTGCTACCAATGCAAGACAATCCTACCAGGCGCTTACAGTATCTCCAAACACCAAGTATATCCTGACCTTATTCTATGCCTTAACCGGAGAAGGAGATTCTATTCGAGCTTCTGTGATCGACGGGCAATTAGGAAATTTTGATGAATTTGCATCGGCTACGTTATTAGCTCAGGAAAGCGGAACCAAGGTGGATGGTAAAGGAAATTACAATGCCCTGATCGTTGAATTTGAAACAGGTGCTAACGGCGAGATCTCTATCTTATTCGATTCAAATAACAGTTCTGATGCTTATATCGATGATGTATCCATGATTCCTGTAGTTGAAGAGGATACTGAAGAAGGAGAAGAATCTGATGGTGATGCTGAAGAAGAAACCGAAGGTGATTCAGAAGGAGAAGGTTCAGGGGAATCTGAAGGTGAAGGTGAGAGCGAAGGGGAAACAGGAGCATGATCAAATTCTTAGGTGTTTACACCAGAAAAATATGCTTATTTGGAATTGCGGCAGGAACTGCCTGGACTTTTACTCAGTGTAAAGCTCCTGCCGTATCTTCAAATGTAGACGATTCCATATCCAATACTGCTGATAATTTTAAGCTTTCAAAGATTGATCTAAGTCACTGGAAGCTAACTATTCCTGAAGGCGAAGGTAAAGGTGGTGCCATTAGTGTGGAACCTCCGGAGATTTTAAATTATGCAGAGAATGAAACCTTAAAGCCATTCATGTATAATGACTCCACTTCCGGCGCTCTGGTCTTTTATGCATATCCAAGTAATGCCACGACTGCAAATACCAAGTATTCCAGGTCTGAGCTCAGGGAACAGATGGAACCTGGAAATGATGATGTGAACTGGACTTTTAAGGACGGCGGCAATCTCAAAGCCAGGATTGCAATGGAGGATGTTAGCAGGGATAAGAATGGAAAATATCATAAGGTTATCATATTGCAGATTCATGGCAGATTAACCGATGAGCAGAAAGCTGAAATTGGACAGAAAGACAATAACGCGCCTCCAATCCTCAAAATTTACTGGGATAAAGGTAAAATCAGAGTCAAAACCAAGGAACTTAAATTCCTGGAAACACAGCCCAAAGGTTTGCTGTATGATGAAGCCTGGGGAGACGATGAGGGTTTCAGCTTTAAGGAGGAAGTAGGTTTTAAAAAGTTTGATCTGGAAGTTGTTGTTTCTGAAGGTAAAATGCTAGTCTCTCTAAACGATAATGAATTTAAAGTATATGAGAATATCCATATGCAGAAATGGGGAGTCTTCGAAAACTACTTTAAAGCAGGGAATTATTTGCAAACCCGGGACGAAGGCGCTTTCGCCAAAGTTAAATTTTACGAATTAAATGTTACTCATTAATATGATTTTTAACTTCGAACGCTACAACATCTTGATATTATACCTGTGCAGCATGAGCCTGGTTTCCTGCCAGAAAGATGACAGCGTTGCAGATGAGCCAGAAACTCCAGTGATAATTGGTGGTGAAGAGCCGGAAGAACCTGTTGTAAAGGACTATAAGTTACCGGAAATTGATTTAAGCAACTGGAAAGTTACCCTTCCTGTTGGTAATCCTTCAGAAGTAGAGCCGCCGGAGATTTTCGATTATGCAACGAACGAGAATCTTATACCGTTTATGTATAATGATTCTACAGATGGTTCTCTGGTATTTTATACCTATCCTGAATCATCTACTGCGAACTCTTCTTACTCCAGAACAGAGTTACGGGAACAAATGGAACCAGGAAGCAATGATAAGAACTGGACTTTTGAAGAAGGAGGACGCATGCGCGGAACCTTAGCTGTTCCAGATATTTCCAGGGATGCTGAAGGTGATTTTCACAGAGTGATCATCATGCAGATCCATGGGAGATTAACCAATGCACAGCGTGACCAGATTGGAGAAGATGATAATAACGCACCACCAATTCTCAAAATTTATTGGGATGATGGGAAGCTAAGAGTCAAAACGAAGATCCTTAAGGATTTAAATGCTTCAGAAGAGGAAATTTTACATACCAGCGCCTGGGGAGATGATGAAGGTTTCAATTTTTCAGAAAGAGTAGATACAGATCCATTTACACTGGAGATAATTGCTTCCGAAGGAAAAATAGAAATTATTCTGAACGATGATGAAAAGGTGATCTATGAGAGTATACACATGAAAAAGTGGAATGTTTTTGAGAATTATTTTAAGGCTGGAAATTATCTGGTAACGACAGATGAGAACGCCTTTTCGAAGGTTAAATTCTACGAACTTGAGGTAACTCACTAAGCATGGATAACATATTGTTTGAGTTGGTCTTAGTGTTGCTTCCGGCTGAATAGTCGGCAGGACCACTAATTAATCCAAATTGGTCTTTTTTAAAGGCTTAATGCTTTCCAGCTCAGATTATTTTTTATAAATTTGAATAACCAGATTGGTTAACCAGTTTTAAAGCATCTTAGAAATTCGGCAAATGAATGTAGACGGATATACGAAAATCGAACTTCAGCAGCAAACGCGGAACGAGATCATTAGTAATATAAGAGAGTATATAAATTTCAAGAATCTCGAGCCGGGTGATAAATTGCCTTCTGAGAGAATGCTTTCTGAAAAATTTGGTGTTAGCCGAAATAATCTCAGGGAAGCCATCCAGACTCTGGAGTTCTACGGAATATTACAAAGTGTACCTCAAAGCGGAACCTATCTGGCAAACATTGGAGTGGTTGCCCTTAATGGGATGATCTCAGATATATTGAGTCTGGCAGATCCAGATTTTAAATCACTGGTGGAAACCAGGATTCTTCTGGAACTCAAAACAGTTCGTTTAGCAGCGCTAAGGCGTACTGAAGAGCAACTGGAACACATGAAAGAGACTCTGGAGGCATATACAATCAAAGCCGAGAATGGGGAAGATGCCGTACAGGAAGATCTTTTATTCCACCTGGCAATTGCGAAAGCCAGTGGAAACAGTACTATGAACACGTTCATGCTTACCATTACTCCAGAGATCATCACGAATTTCGCAAAATATCATGTTTGCGATGAAAATCAGGCATTTTTAGGGATCGAAGAACATAAAGCTATTCTGGATGCTATTGAAGCTAGAGATCCGGTAAAGGCAAAGGAACAGATGAAAATTCACTTCAAAAGTTTATATAAGTATTGCTATAACGTAGACATCTGATAATGTTGGGATTGCACGCTCCCTTCAGATGTTAATTGAGAGAAAAGTTTAAACCGGGATTACTTGATATACCTTCCATTAAAGCTATATCCTCATTCCGTATTAATTAAAAATAAACCTCCATGGGTTCAAAATCTATGGTACCAGGGATCTTTTTCCTGAAATCGAGTCTCGCTTACTGGCTTTAAATTTTAATAATATGAAATTAAAAGGTTTAAGATGGTGGATTATTGCCTTGATCGCATTGGCTACCATCATCAATTATATAGATAGAACGGCATTTGGCGTCATGTGGCCCGAGATGGGAAAAGACCTTGGGATGGATGAGTCTGATTACGCAGTAATGCTGAACGTCTTCATGATTACCTATGCACTTGGTAAATTTCTTTCAGGTAAATTATACGATCAAATTGGTACCCGGCTTGGATTTATATTCTCAATCACCTTGTGGTCTGCAGCAGCTATTCTGCATGCTTTCGCTCGAGGTCTGGTTTCACTTTCTTTAGTAAGAGCGATGCTTGGGTTTGGTGAAGCAGGAAACTGGCCTGGTGCGGTTAAAAGTAATGGAGAATGGTTCCCGGTGAAGGAAAGGGCTATAGCTCAGGGAATCTTTAATGCCGGTGCTTCCTTAGGAAGTGTGGTAGCACCAGCTCTAATCGCCTTTTTATACGCACAATTTGGCTGGAGAACAACTTTTATCATTCTGGGTTTACTTGGTTTTGTATGGATCATACCCTGGTTTATCATTAACAAATCAACTCCTAAAAAACATCCCTGGTTAACAGAGAAAGAACGGAATCTAATTCTTTCGGGAAGGATCGAGCCAGATGAGGTGAACGAAAAGGAAAAAGGAATGTCTGTTGCCAAAATATTAAGTTATAAAGAACCCTGGGGAGTTCTGGTTTCACGATTCTTCATAGAACCTATCTGGTGGCTTTTCGTAGGATGGATGCCATTATATTTAAATTCTGAATTTGGCTTCAGCATTGAAGAAATTGGTTCTACCATATGGATCTCCTACTTGGGAGGTATGGCAGGTAGCCTTGCCGGAGGATGGTTTTCTGGAACACTTATGGATAAATATTCTCTTGACTTCGCACGTAAATTATCAATACTTATAGGTGGTGCCCTTATTTTCTTAGGCTTAATGGGAATTATCTTCCTGGTAGATGGCGATAATGCAATGACATTTATCTATATCGTATCCATCGTACTTTTTGGATTCCAGTTCGCCATAGGAAACATTCAGACGCTATCGAGCGATCTTCTGAAGGGGCCTTCAGTTGGAACGCTTGCAGGTCTTGCGGGAACAGTTGCGGCGGTTTCAGTAATTATCATGAACTGGCTTATTCCACAGATCACAGAGATCTCTTATACGCCGGCCTTTATAATCATTGCAATATTAGCTCCGCTCGCGGTACTATCGATCTATATCCTGATAAGGAAGATTGAACCAGTTGAAATTGAACACACGAATAACTACTAATAATCTTAAATACTATTGAATTATGAATGACTCAAATCAAAAAATAGCGGTGATCACCGGAGCAACGGGTGGAATTGGTTTTGCCGTTGCTAAAAGACTAGGACAGGATGGATATACAGTGATCCTGAACGGAATTCAGGACGATCATGGTGCTGAAAAAATAGAAGAACTTAAGAAAGAAGGTATCACTGCAGAATATTATGGTTTTGATGTTACTGATGAAGATGCGGTGAATGCTAATATTGCCAAAATTGGTGAAAAGTACGGTAAGATCGATGCGGTTATAAACAACGCTGGTGGTCTTGGTGGAAGATCCAGATTTGAAGAAATGACTACTGAGTTTTACAGGTCTGTTATGGCACTTAACCTTGATTCTGCATTCTTTGTTTCAAGAGCTGCTATTCCATTTCTGAAAAAAGGAGATCATCCAACTATTATTAATTACACTTCGAATGCGGGATGGAATGCTGGTGGCCCTGGTGCTGGTATCTACGGAACTTCAAAAGCAGCAGTACATACTTTAACCAGAGCACTTGCTAAGGATCTAGCTGAATACGGGATTCGAGTAAATGCAGTTTCTCCGGGAACTATCGATACTCCTTTCCACTCACAGATCAAATCAACTAAACCTGAAGTATTTGCTTCCTGGAAAGACAATATCATGTTAGGTCGTTTGGGACAGCCAGAAGATGTAGCCTCAGTAGTATCATTCTTAGTGAGCAAAGATGCTGCATTCCTGACTGCTGAAACCGTTCAGGTTGGTGGAGGACAGGCTCTCGGAATTTAATAATAAAAGAAAGTTAGTAAAAGTAGAGCCAGTAACTTTTCATAGGAAACTACTTTTCAGAAATCAATATTTATGAAAAATATCGTAGCCTTCGGAGAAATGCTCATGCGGCTATCGCCACCAGAGAATTTACGCTTTTTTCAGGCAAGCTCATTCGATGCCTCCTATAGTGGCGCCGAGTTCAATACTATGGCATCCCTGCAACGATGGGGTTTACCCACGCAGTTTGTAACAAAACTACCGGCTAACGATTTTGGAGATAAAGCGATTTCTGAGATGAGCAGGTATCAGGTTGGAAGCAAATATGTAGCCAGAGGAGGAAACCGACTCGGGATTTACTTCCTGGAAAAAGGTAGCGCCATAAGACACAGTAAGGTTATATATGATCGTGCTGAAAGTGCAGTGGCTCAAATTGAAGAAGGTGAGATTGACTGGAAGCAGGTCTTTGCGAATGCATCCTGGTTTCACTGGTCTGGTATTA
The DNA here is from genome assembly GCF_000423045.1 of Christiangramia portivictoriae DSM 23547. Taxonomy (GTDB): domain Bacteria; phylum Bacteroidota; class Bacteroidia; order Flavobacteriales; family Flavobacteriaceae; genus Christiangramia; species Christiangramia portivictoriae. Next base: position 211,334 of record NZ_AUHF01000001.1, read on the forward strand.
CTCCAGGAATTTCAGAATCAGCAGCGAGGGAATGCCTTAAAGCCTGTAAAGTAGCCAGTGATTTGGGATTAAAGATTTCCTGTGATCTCAATTACAGATCTACTTTATGGAAATGGGGTAAAAATCCTGAGGAGATACTGCCAGAAATTTTAAGTATCACCAACGTGATTCTTGGAGATCTGGCAACATTGTATAAAATGCTTGGGAAACGGGAAATCGAACCCGACTACTTGAAGCCTGAAACATTAGGCAATTATTACGATGAAGTTCTGGAGGTTTGTAAAGTGCTGGAATATCTGCCTACGACATTAAGATATTCTATGAGCGCTTCTCACCAGAAGATTGGTGGAATTATGTATGCAAAAGGAGAGCTCGTCACATCAGTTAACAAGGAAATTCTTCCTGTGGTGGATAGACTTGGAACCGGTGATGCTTTTATGGCCGGAATCATTTATGGGCTACACACTAATTTAGGTCTTCAAAAAACGCTCGATTTTGCGGTAGCTACGAGCGCTTACAAGCATACCATGAGTGGGGATATTAATATTGCCAGTCTCGATGAGGTTCATGCGATCATGGACGGAGAACTTTCAGCATTAATTAAAAGATGATCATATAATGGCAAAATTATCAAGACTTCAGGTGTACGAAATTATGGGGACTACAGGTATGGTTCCTTTATTCAGTCATCAGGATGTGAAAACTTCAAAAGAGATTATCAACGCCTGCTACAAAGGTGGTGCGAGGGTTCTCGAGTTCACTGCAAGAGAGTATAATGCTCATACTGTATTTGAAGAAATTTCAACCTACATCCGGGATAATTATCCAGATATGGCTATTGGAATCGGTTCGGTTACCGATGCCGCTTCTGCATCTCTTTTTATTCAATTAGGTGCAGATTTTATCGTAACTCCTGTTTTTAGAGAAGACATAGCTGTCGTTTGCAACCGCAGGAAGATCGCTTTCCTTCCTGGTTGTGGATCGCTAACTGAAATTTCGAAGGCCGAAGAAGCCGGTTGTGAGATCGTTAAACTTTTCCCGGGAGCGATATATGGACCAGAATTTATCAAGGCGGTCAAAGGTCCGCAACCATGGACGAGTATCATGCCAACTGGCGGGGTTGCTCCAACAAAGAAGAGCCTTACCAAATGGTTTGAAGCTGGTTGTACTTGTGTGGGAATGGGTTCCAAATTGTTCGTAAAAAACGCGTCTGGAGAATTTGATCTGGATAAGATCGAATCTGTCACCAGAGAGTGCTTACAAACCATTAAGGACTTGAAAAATAACTAACCAAACTCAATATCCTTAGGGACCAATCTGTAGCTTTATGGAAAGACATTTTACACTAGGAGAATTTATTATAGAGAATCAAAAGGATTTTCCATACGCTAAAGGTGAACTAAGTGCCTTATTAAGCTCTATAAAACTAGCCGGTAAACTCGTTAACCAACAAATTAATAAAGCAGGTCTTGCGGAAATTCTAGGTAAGATAGGAAAGCAGAATGTTCAGGGAGAAGCTCAGGCTAAACTTGATGTTATTGCCAATGATATATTCATCGATACTTTCAGGAACAGGGGCGAAGTGTGCGGACTTGGTTCAGAAGAACTGGAAGATATAGTCATTTTTGATGACGAGATTCATCGCGACTCCAAATATATTATCCTCATAGATCCCCTGGATGGTTCCTCTAATATTGATGTTGATATTACCGTAGGTACGATCTTCAGTATTTATCGAAGAGTATCTCCAGTTGGCGGGCCAGTCACTCCCGAAGATTTTCTTCAGCCAGGAAGTAAACAGGTTGCTGCCGGATATATTATTTACGGGACTTCAACAATTCTCGTCTATACCAGTGGAAATGGCGTAAATGGATTTACGTTCGATCCTGGAATTGGCTCTTTTTTTCTCTCTCATCCCAATATTAAATTTCCGAAGAAAGGAAACACCTATTCTATTAATGAAGGGAATTACGTGCATTTTCCAGATGGAATAAAGAAGTATTTGAAATGGGTTCAGGAACTAAATGAAGAAGAAAACAGGCCGTTCACGTCCAGATACACAGGTTCACTAGTGGCAGATTTTCATAGAAATATGCTTCTGGGAGGAATTTATTTATATCCGCAGGGAACTACGGCTCCTCAAGGTAAATTACGACTCTTATATGAGAGTAATCCAATGGCCTTTCTAACGGAACAAGCTGGTGGGAAGGCTACTAATGGTTCTGAAAGGATTCTGGATATCAAACCCCGTGATTTGCATCAGCGTGTGCCATTTATCCGCGGAAATGTAGATATGGTGGAAAAAGCTGAAAGTTTCTTATCTCAATTTTAATCTGGGATTTAAGAGCGAGGATGGACTGAAAATGCTGGAAATTATGAAAAAATCGATTACACTTCGTGATATTGCTGAGTCGCTAAATCTCTCTGCAAGTACAGTATCCAAGGCGCTCAATAATAGTCCTGAAATTAGTGAGAATACCAAAAAACGGGTTCATGAAGCGGCAGCGCTTAAGCACTACATCCCAAATGTTTCCGCCCAGATCCTGAAAGGTTATAAAACTAAGAGCATAGGCGTGGTGATGCCAACGCTTAATTCCAAATTCTACACAGATGCACTTAATGCTATCGAGCAGCAAACCGACGAGCGAAATTACAGGTTGATCCTATGCATTAGTAATGAATCTTACCATAAAGAAGTAAGTTGCGTAAATAAACTGGTGCAGTCACAGGTTGATGGCATTATCATATCACCTTCCGTAGAAACCTATCAAAAAAAGAAGTTTTCACATCTTACTTCTGTACAGGATTTTAAAAAAGCACTTGTGCTATTCGATCGTATTTCAGATAACATTGAGTGCGACAAGATCTCAATTAACCTGGATCTCATGGTAGAACAACAAATTTTAAAGCTACATAAAGGTGGTTATAAAAAAGTTGGTTTTGTTGCGAGCTGTATGGATGAAGATGCATTGAATAAATGCAAAACCGGTTATTATAATGCAATTGAAAACATCGGGCAGCCGGATCTTTTTTTTAATGCTGAAGCTGGTACCGGTTCAAAAACTTACAAACACTTTATTCAGAAAGAGCTTCCTGATGCAGTAATCGTATGTGATGCACTACTAGCGTTAGAAATTGAAGAATTGAGCTCCATCCGAAGCAAACGCAACAAAGAAGTTGAAGTAGTTTGTATCAACCAGGGCAACACTTTGCAAATGTCATCTTCTAAAATAAGATTTCTATCTCAAAATGGATCTGAACAAGGCAAGATTTCAGCAGACCTTATGATGGATCGTGTTGAAGGTCTCTTATTTCCAGAACCAATGCAATTTGTTCTGGAATCTGCCGTATAAATCAGGATATTACGGTATATCATTATTGATCTCGATCCAGTAGGAATCAGGATCCTGAAAATAGATCTGTTTGATCCCATCATCCCTTACATAGTATTTTTCCGGGGTTCCCAGCCAGTCGGAATATGGAATTTTTAATACATTAAGATGCTCAATTACCGACTCGAAATTAGCTGTAGAAAATGCGAAATGTATCGCTTTATTTGTTTTGATCTCGGCATCAGGTCGCGGTATTAGATGCAATTGCCTGCCTTCACCAATCGAGAGCCAGCGAGTTCTGGAATTCGAAGCCGTATTCTCGATCTCTTTAAACTGAAACACTTTCTGATAAAAATCGAAAGACTTGTCGACGTCCCGGACAGAAAGAGCGAAATGATTAAGTGAAAACTGATGCATTGTTTATATTTTTCTGAAGCCTTAATTTATAAAATTTATACTGTAAAAGAATTGCTAAAAATGCGTTGAAGGTTTTGCTGATCAAGTCAATTATTTATTGAAACAGTGATGGCTATGTACAATTAGTAAAGAAACTGATATAAAAATCGAAGATCACAAATTGCCATTCTATGACTGGAATATATGTTTTTACAGTCAAAAGAGGACAACTACAATTATAGGTTAAGCGTTGCCCGCATAAAGGCAGTGTAATGGAAAAAATAGACCTCAATTCTTAAGGGGTAAATGTATCTATGAGTCTGTTACAATCTGCACGACTTAAATACCCCTAGACCTCACGATATCCAGTTCTGCTAGTTTCTCCCGCGTAAGTGGTTTTCTAATAACTTTCTTTACATAGGAATGTGAATTCACCTTCTCTATTTCAGCTGTATTATTAGAAAAGGTAAGTATAAATACCGTTATGTTATAATGAATTCCATTTTCCTGTAATTTATCCAGTAATTGGAGTCCAGACAGAACAGGCATATTAAGATCGAGAAATATGAGGATTTCTTTTACATCTTCATCCATACTTAGAAGTCTATCCAAAGCACGGGTAGAATCGTCATATCTCTCCAGAAAATTTTCAGGAAAATATTCCTGAAGTAAAAGTTTCTGGATTGTATGGATGATCGTGTCATCATCGATTACAAAGATTCTATCGAATTTCATTTTAGCCATTAGCTTTCCATTCTTTCAATAAGCTCTACAAGTGCAGGCATGGTGATGGGTTTGATTAAATAGTTCTTTACCGCATTATAATCAGAAGCTTTTTGCCTGTCGGCTTCATTGATACTGCTGGTCAATATATAGATGGTGATCTGTTTTTCTATAGACAATTTAGTAAATTCATCTAAAAATTTCCAGCCATCCCATACCGGCATGGTTAGATCCAGTAGGATGATCTCCGGTAAAGTTTTCTTGCTTTCCCAGTCTTGTTTGAGTCCGTCAAAGGCATCCTTTCCATTATGATAGATCTGTATATTGTCTATATAGCCAGAAGATTCCAGGTATCTTTTCGAAAGGTAGATATGTACCGGATCATCTTCGATCAGGCAGGCTAAATTAATTTTGCTCATTAGGTAATTTGATTATAAATTTTGTTCCAACATCTACTGTACTTTCAATATCAATAGAGCCGTTCATACTTTCAATTTGATTTTTCACTAAAAATAAACCTACACCTCTTGCATCTTCGTGCTTGTGAAAGATCTTGTACATTTTAAATAAGTCTTTGCGATGCGTATCCAGGTCGATACCAATCCCGTTATCTTCAATTTCGATCCTTATCTCTTTGTTGATATCCTGCTTTGCTGTGATCCTGATCATACTGTCTCTGTTTGGTGAAGCGTATTTGATCCCATTAGTAACCATGTTTAGCAGGATACTTTCCACATAGGCTCTAAGTCCAAATACCCGGACTGTGTCTTCAACATCCACTAGAATTTCAACTTTTCCAGCTTTGGTAAGAGGTTCCACGCTTTCAATGATTTTATCCACTGCAGATTTAAGTTGAACAACCTGGAAATCTTCCTGCCCAGATACATTCACTTTTACAATGTCGTTGAGATCATGAATGGTTGATTCGAGGTTGCCGGACGCTGTTTTAAGATGCTTGAAAGGTTCTTCAATTTTGATCTCAGGGTTTGATTCACTCAGGAAATCAAGTAAAAGTGAGATACCACTGGAGTGAGAACGTAAATTATGCGAAACGATATGTGCGAAATTCTTTAATCGGTCATTTTGCTTCTCAGTTATCGCAAGTAGTTTTTCGATCTTTTTGAGATTTCGTTCCTGTAATTTCTCATTTCTTTTTTGTTCAGAAATATCCTCGATAAAGCTCCAAATGACTTTCCTGCCATTTGGATCCCTGGCAAGTACACCTCTTAGTAAGACCGGATATCTGGTTCCATCTTTTCTGATATACTCTTTTTCATAAGGTCCATAGCTACCTGTAGCATCCAGGCCTTTTAAAAGCTCCTTCTCCGTTTCCAGGTATTTTTCTGGTGTAAGCTGGAAATAGGTAAGATTTAAAAATTCCTCCTGGCTATAGCCTGTAGGTTCCACAATCTTCTTATTCACTTCAATAAAAGCCCCGGTCTCGTAATCATTCAGAGCGATACCTATGGGGGAAAGATCATATAAGGTTTCAAGAAGTTTCTCTCTTAACTGGACCTCAACATCCACTTTCTTTTTCTCAGTAATATCACGGTGCAGGCCATACATTTTGGTTGGTCTTCCAGAGGCATCTCTTTCAAATATCTTTCCCTGGCTGGAAATCCAAAGAAACTCCCCGTTTTTATGTTTTATTCTGAATTCACTGCTGAACTTTTTCTTCTTTCCATCAAAATGTAATTGTACCTGTTGCTGAAGCGCATACAGGTCATCAGGATGCACAATGGTTCTCCATGAATCCACCATTTTGTTGGGGAAATCACGGCGGGAATATCCCGAAATCTGGTACCAGACATCACTGAAGGTCATCTGGTCGTTAAGAATATCCCAGTTAAAAGTAGCGGTTTCAGTTCCTTCGATAATAAAATTATATCTGGTTTGCTCCTCAAGCAGGTTTTCATTCAGGTGTTTCAACTCCTTGGTCTTTCGGGAAAGCTCGATCGACTTCATCACCTGCTTTGCTACCTTCTTCAGTTTATCTATTTGTTCTTCTGAAAAGCTTTTAGGTTCAAAATCTATGGTGCATAAGGAGCCTATGGCGTAACCGGCAGAATTAGAAAGCGGAACACCTGCATAGGAAAGCAGAGGATTTTCACCCGTAACAAAAGGATTATTGCTGAATCTTTCATCTTCCCGTGCATCTTCTACCACCATAAAACCTTCCGAAGAGCTGATAGTATGAGCGCAAAAAGTGAATTCTCTCGGGAACTCCCTTGTTTCCAGGTCCATGCCGTAAGCCGACTTGATATACTGTGTATTCTCGCCAATTAAAGTGATCAGGGCACTGGGAGTTCCACAAATTTCAGCAGCCATAGCACTCAGGAAATCAAGGTCTTCATCATCTATTCGCAACTGTGGCTTATATTTTTCGACTTCCAGATTTCTTCTCTGGTCGTTCTTAGGAGTAGGAAAATTCTTCATTGGTTACTGGAGTTGGGGCTCAACATTAAATTCCTAAAACTAAAACATTTATTTTGAAACCTACCGTCAAATTTGGAGGCTATGGTAAATTTAGTTGAAATACGCTCTGTATTTAAGGTTTATTAGGACAGCAGGTGTACAAATTCAATAGTACAATCACTGAAACCAGGCATTTAATGACCTGTATTGCTTGAGTGGCAATTGCAGCCACAAATCGAAATATCAATGTAGTGAATTGATATCAAGCCTTTAATTGCTTATTTTTGAGGGTGTAAAGAGAATTTTATGTCTCTGTTTTTCAGGGTGATGCTTAGATCAAATTTTAATTCTAAACTGATCTTTACGTATTTACGTAAATATTTCAGAAATTCACTCGCTAACGAATGACGTTATGTTCATTTAATAGTATGTGTTTTCAGGTTTAAGGCCTGATGCTTTAGGTGTTATACTTTTAATTATGAGCCGTTTGAGAATTTTGCTTCTTAGCTTAGGTCTATTCTGTGGAATAGCCACATCGGCTTATGCCCAGATGTCACCTCCAGAACCACAAGCTCAGGATAGCGGTCGTAGAGGTCCCCCTTGTGATCCGGGTAATGGAAATGGAAATGGTCCCGGTGGTAATGGAAATGGGAATGGCGTTCCTCCACCAGTAGGACTGTGCCTTCCTATTGACGACTATGTATATATCTTAATGGGAGCAGGTCTGATTGTTGGTTGTTACCAGTTTAGGAAATTCGATCTGGTTTAGGAAAGTTCAGTAATTCGCTTTACGTACTTGCCAATCACATCAAACTCAAGATTTACAAGATCTCCTTTTCCAAGATTCTTAAAAGTAGTATGCTCATAGGTATAGGGTATGATTGCTACTGAAAATTCTTCTGGCTTGCTATTGACTACGGTTAGACTTACACCATTTACGGTGATCGATCCCTTTTCGATTGTAAGATTTCCAATTTCAGGGTCGTATTTAAAGGTATAGTGCCAGCTACCCTCTGTTTCTCTTACTTCGGTACAGGTTGCTGTCTGGTCCACATGTCCCTGTACGATATGCCCATCAAGACGTGCGCCTAGTTTCATTCCGCGTTCGAGATTAACAGGATCCCCCTTCTTCAGATTTCCTATATTCGTCTTGTTTAGGGTTTCCTGAACTGCAGTAACTGTATAGGTATCATCTTTAATGGAAACCACGGTTAGGCAAACACCATTATGAGAAACACTCTGGTCTATCTTTAATTCCGGAGTCATTTCCGCAGCTATCGATAAATTCACATTCCCTTCCCGCTTTTCTACAGCAACTACTTTTCCAATTTCTTCTACAATCCCTGTGAACATGCTATTCTATAATAATGGTTACATTTGTGTGTAAAATTAAAATATTATATCGGGAAAGTTTATGAAACAGGAGGAAATGATCAAACTGGGGATTAGTATTGGGGATCTGAATGGGATTGGAAGTGAGATTGTATTAAAGACTTTCGACGATGCAAGGATGCTGGAATTTTGTACTCCCATCATATTTGCTTCTTCAAAAATCATCAATTTTCTTAAAAAACATTATAAGCTTTCGTTGAACTTCCAGGGAATCGATGATCCTTCCAAGGCAATTGATGGGAAGATCAATGTGGTAAACGTCTGGAAGGAGAACGTAAATATCAGGTTTGGTGAGGAAAGTAATGAGATTGGCAGCTTCGCTTTTAAATCTCTAGCGGCGGCTACTTCAGCTTTAAAACAGGATAAGATCGATGTGCTGGTAACCGCGCCTATCAATAAGTCCACCATACAGTCTGATGATTTTAAATTTCCGGGGCATACAGATTACCTGGCCAGGGAACTTGGAGGAGAAAGTCTAATGTTCATGATCACCGATAACCTGAAGGTTGGTTTGCTTACAGATCACGTAGCTTTAAAGGATATTGCATCTGTGATCACTCCGGAGCTCATCGTTTCCAAGATTAATACCATAAGTAAAACATTGAAACAGGATTTCCGGGTTCAGAAACCTAAGATCGCGGTGCTGGGTATAAATCCGCATAGCGGCGATAATGGCGTTATAGGTAAAGAAGATGAAGAGACATTAAAGCCTACGATCCAGAAATTAAGAGATAAAGGACAATTGGTTTTTGGTCCATATTCTGCAGATAGTTTCTTTGGTTCCAAGAATTACAAGAACTTTGACGCCGTAGTGGCTTCTTATCATGATCAGGGTCTGATTCCTTTTAAAACGCTTTCTTTTGGAAGAGGGGTTAATTTTACTGCAGGCCTTAACAAAGTAAGAACTTCTCCAGATCATGGAACTGGATTCGATATTGCCGGAAAAAATGAGGCTAATATCAATTCCTTCAAAGAGGCTGTATTTAAAGGTATCGAGATCTTTAAAGCCCGGGAAGAGTACAGGCAACTTACCGAAAATCCATTGAAGAAACAGGGCAGGAAGATATAAACAAAAATTTGTTTATAAAAAGAACATAATTCATTAATTTTTATATCTTTGCACCCGCCTTAACGGAAACGTGAGGCACTCAAAACTGAGGAGAGATGAGGAAATTAGCGGAGTTTACAATCCCTTTTAAGGGGTTAAAGCTAGGGAAGCACCAGTTTGAGTATGAGTTAGATAACAGGTTCTTTGAACATTTTGAGTACGAGGAATTCAACAGTGCAGATGTAAAGGTCGACCTGCTGTTTGAGAAGAAAAGCACCATGATGGAGCTTACTTTCAATGCGGGAGGAACAGTGAACGTTAATTGCGATCTTACCAATGAGCCATATGATCAACCAATAGAGAACTCGCTTTTCCTGGTGATCAAATTTGGCGATGAATTCAACAACGACGATGAAGATTTGCTAATTATTCCCCATGGAGAATATGAGGTAAATATCCAGCAATATATTTATGAGCTGGTGGTATTAGGAGTACCGGCAAAAAGAATTCATCCGGGTGTTGAGGACGGCACTTTGGAGTCTGATGTACTTGACAAGTTGGAAGAACACAGTTTGAAAAATCAGAAAAAGAGAAATGAGGATGATATAGATCCTCGCTGGGACAAATTAAAAAATTTATTAAACGAATAATTAATAGGAAGCCATGGCACATCCAAAGAGAAAAATCTCGAAAACCAGAAGAGATAAGAGAAGAACACATTATAAAGCTTCAGCTCCAAAAGTTGCTGTAGATGCTGTAACAGGTGAGGCACACTTGTATCACAGAGCTCACTGGCACGAAGGTAAACTTTACTACCGTGGTCAGGTATTAATCGATAATACAGAAGAAGTAGAGGCTTAGAAAAGTTCTGGAGCTTCAAGAATTACAGGAAACTCTCACGTTGTGGGAGTTTTTTGTTTTTAGTTGATTAAGTCCTAAAAAGACCTTAATTTGCACGCCGGTTTGATTAATATTTAGTAATTTTCAAAGAATGAAGATTTTATATTTCCTGCCGAAAAGGGTGAATTAAATCCAAATTTATGAGCAAAATCACAGCAGCGATCACAGCTGTAGGTGCTTATGTACCTGAAGATATTTTGACCAACAAAAAGTTGGAAGAATTGGTGGATACCTCAGATGAGTGGATCCTTAGCAGGACAGGAATCAAAGAAAGACGAATACTTAAAGATCCCAGCCTGGGAACTTCATATTTAGCCATCGAGGCAGCCAAAGATTTGATCAATAAAGCAAATCTTGACCCGGCAGAAATAGACCTTATCATTTTAGGAACAGTATCACCAGATATGCCAGTTGCGGCATCTGCAGTTCATGTGGCATCACAGATAGGAGCGGTAAACGCATTTGGATATGATTTGCAGGCTGCGTGTTCCAGTTTTCTTTACGGGATGTCTACCGGAGCGGCCTATATAGAATCTGGAAGATATAAAAAGGTTCTGGTTATTGGTGCAGACAAGATGTCCTCGATTATCGATTATACAGATAGGACCACCTGTATCATTTTTGGAGATGGTGGTGGAGCAGCTCTGCTGGAGCCTAATTACGAAGGACTGGGATTACAGGATGAACTTTTAAGATGCGACTCTATTGGTCGTAACTCTCTTAAAATTGTCGCCGGAGGATCTCTAATGCCACCTTCTGAAGAAACGGTAGCTAAAAAACTTCATTATGTACAGCAGGATGGAAAAACTGTTTTCAAGTTTGCTGTATCAAATATGGCGGAGGTAAGCGCCCAGATCATGGAAAGAAACAACCTCATCAATAAAGATGTGGATTGGCTGGTCGCGCACCAGGCAAATAAGCGAATTATAGACGCTACTGCCAAGAGAATGAACCTTACAGACGAGGACAAGGTATTGATGAATATCCATAGATATGGAAACACCACTTCAGCAACCTTACCTTTATTACTTAGTGATTACGAAAAACAATTTAAAAAAGGAGATAATTTAATATTTGCCTCTTTTGGAGGTGGCTTCACTTGGGGAGCTACTTACCTTAAATGGGCTTATAACTCATAAAAACCAACACCAATATTATGGATTTAAAGGAAATTCAGAATCTGATTAAATTTGTGGCTAAATCTGGCGCAAGTGAGGTTAAACTTGAAACAGGTGATGTAAAGATCACTATTAAAACAGGTTCAGACGATAAGGAAACTACCATAGTACAACAGGTTCCTATGGGAGGACAGCAAATTCAGCAAATGCCAGCTCAACAGCAGGCACCCGCACCTCAGGCACCCGCTCAGGAAGCGGCACCTGCAGCAGAAGAAAAACAAACCGCAGGTGATGATTCTAAATATATCACTGTGAAATCTCCAATTATTGGAACATTCTATAGAAAACCTTCTCCAGACAAGCCAACATTTGTAGAGGTAGGTGACACTGTAAAAGAAGGAGATGTGCTTTGTATCATTGAAGCAATGAAACTTTTCAACGAGATCGAAAGTGAAGTGTCTGGTAAGATCGTGAAAGTACTGGTAGACGATTCGTCTCCTGTAGAGTTCGATCAGCCACTTTACCTGGTAGATCCGTCATAAATTACTGCCCATTTTAACACCTGCAAGCCCATTTACGGGCTTCAGAACTTTAAAAGCAACTAGGTATGTTTAAAAAAATATTGATTGCAAACAGGGGAGAGATCGCACTTCGTGTGATTCGTACCTGTAAGGAAATGGGAATTAAAACGGTAGCGGTTTATTCTACTGCAGATGCTGAAAGTCTACATGTTAGATTTGCAGATGAGGCGGTTTGTATTGGACCTGCACCCAGTAACCTTTCCTATTTAAAAATTTCAAATATTATCGCAGCAGCAGAGATCACCAATGCTGATGCAATCCACCCGGGATACGGATTTCTTTCTGAAAATGCCAAGTTTTCGAAGATCTGTGAAGAACACGACATCAAGTTTATTGGTGCCTCTCCAGAGATGATCAGTAAAATGGGGGACAAGGCAACTGCCAAAGCTACGATGAGAGCTGCTGGTGTACCTTGTGTTCCGGGATCTGAAGGAATTCTTGAAGATTTTACCGAATGTAAGAAACTTGCCAAAGAGATTGGATATCCAGTCATGCTGAAGGCAACTGCCGGTGGTGGTGGTAAGGGAATGCGTGCGGTATGGACAGAGCAGGAGCTGGAACCAGCCTGGGAATCTGCCCGTAAAGAAGCAGCCGCATCTTTTGGAAACGACGGGATGTATATGGAAAAGCTTATTGAAGAGCCGCGCCATATTGAGATCCAGATTGTAGGAGACAGCAGCGGGAAAGCCTGTCACCTTTCTGAAAGAGATTGTTCTGTACAAAGACGTCACCAGAAACTTACCGAAGAAACTCCGTCACCATTCATGACCGATACACTTCGTAAGAAAATGGGTGATGCCGCTGTAAAAGCTGCTGAATTCATTAAATATGAAGGAGCAGGAACGGTAGAATTCCTTGTAGATAAGCATAGAAACTTCTACTTCATGGAAATGAATACCCGTATTCAGGTAGAGCATCCAATTACAGAGCAGGTGATCGATTACGATCTTATTCGTGAACAGATCCTGGTAGCATCTGGAGTGCCAATTTCCGGAAAGAATTATATCCCGCAATTACACTCCATCGAATGTAGAATTAATGCGGAAGACCCATATCATAACTTTAGACCATCACCGGGGAAGATCACCAATCTTCACGCACCTGGAGGTCATGGAGTGCGTATCGATACTCATGTTTACAGTGGTTATGTGATCCCTCCAAATTATGATTCGATGATCGCTAAATTGATCACTACCGCTCAAACCAGAGAGGAAGCGATCAATAAAATGAAGCGAGCACTCGACGAATTTGTGATTGAAGGTGTAAAAACCACGATTCCATTCCATAGACAGTTAATGGATCATCCAGATTATATCGAAGGAAATTATACCACAAAATTCATGGAGGATTTCAAAATGAAACCTCTTGAAGAATAAAAAAAAACGAACCCCGGAAATTCCGGGGTTTTTTATGCGATAGTTTTTGTAATTTGAACACAAACTTAAAACGCGCATGAATTTTTCCTTCTGGGAATATGAATCCTGGATCAACAATATCGATTACTGTATCGTTGGAAGTGGTATCACGGGATTAAATTGTGCTCTGGAAATACGAAAAAAACAACCTTCGGCAAAGATCCTTATCCTGGAGAAAGGAATTCTCCCTGAGGGTGCCAGTACCAAAAATGCCGGTTTTGCCTGCTTCGGAAGTATTTCTGAAATTCTCGATGATCTTAAAACACTTTCTGAAGAAGAAGTGATCACTTTGATCCAAAAACGTTGGGATGGTTTGAACCTTCTGCGGAAGAATCTGGGTGACAGGCAGATCGATTTTCAGCAGAACGGGGGATACGAACTATTTACCGAAGCAGATAGTGCGCTGTACGAACAGAGTATGAGTGCAATCAGCAGCGTCAACAAACTATTGACACCTGTCTTTGGAGAGTCAGTTTTCAGTGAAACCTCGAATAACTTTCGCTTCAGCAATATCAAGCCCAGACTCATCTATAACCGGTTCGAGGGACAGATCGATACCGGCAGAATGATGCAAATGCTTTTAAAAAAGGTCCATACCGAAAACATCAGAATCCTGAATGGTATGGAAGTTATCTCATTCACTGATGGAAATTCGGCAGTAGAAGTGATTACCAATCAATTCAAATTTTCAGTAAAAAAACTAATCATTGCAACCAATGGTTTTGCTTCAAGGCTGGGTCTTGAAGAAGTAAAGCCAGCCCGGGCTCAGGTTTTGATCACCAAACCAATCGAAAATCTACACCTTCAAGGTACTTTTCACCTGGACAGAGGGTATTTCTATTTCAGGAATATTGATAACCGGATACTGTTTGGAGGCGGACGTAATCTTGATTTTACCGGAGAGGAAACCGATATTACAGGAACAACGAGTTTAATTCAGAACAAACTAAGAGCTTTACTAAAATCCTGCATTCTGCCCGATACAGCTTTCGAAATAGATCGCCAGTGGAGCGGGATCATGGGAGTTGGTGCTACCCGGCAACCGGTAATTAAAGCAATTTCCAGTAATGTTTTTTGTGGAGTAAGACTCGGTGGTATGGGTATCGCCATTGGGAGTCTTGTAGGTCGAGACCTGGCTAACTTAACTTTGAATTCATGATCAAAAGATTTTTCATATTCCTTTTCAAGATACTTCTTGGACTATTCATTTTTAGCATCGCTATTGTAGTCATCTATAAATGGGTGCCGGTTCCTTTTACGCCTTTGATGGTAATACGTTATTTTGAGAATCCGGAGGAGAACATTGAGCACGACTGGGTTACGATGGACGAGATTTCAGGCCACCTTCAAAAAGCAGTTATCGCCAGTGAGGATCAAAACTTTCCAACACACAGCGGCTTTGACTTTAAAGCGATCAAGAAAGCGATGGAAGACAATCGCAATGGCCGAAAAATTCGCGGAGCAAGTACCATATCCCAGCAAACAGCCAAAAATGTTTTTTTATATCCGGGCAGAACCTGGTTCCGGAAAGGTCTGGAAGCTTATTTCACTTTCCTGATCGAAATGATCTGGGGAAAAGAACGAATTCTAGAAGTCTATTTGAATAGTATCGAAATGGGCAAAGGAATTTATGGTGCACAGGCTGCTTCGATACACTGGTTTGGCAAGGATGCTGCAAAGCTCGGAGCTTATGAAGCTGCAGCTATTGCTGCTGTATTACCCAATCCAAGAGTATATCGTGCAAGTCCCGCATCTTCTTTTATTACCAATAGAAAAAACTGGATCGTAAAGCAAATGCAAAATCTTGGTAAACTCAGCTTAAACTAAATGGAAACGCTTAAACAAGAGCTGCTGGAAAAATGTGAGCAATTTATACAGCAAAAAACAACTGCACTACAGGATGCGATGCAGGGTTTAAAACAAGACCTGGAAAATGAATCCAAGAGCAGTGCCGGAGACAAGTTTGAAACCGGCCGTGAAATGATCAATATTGAGTGGAACAAGCTGAGCAATCAATTACAGCAATATGAGCAAATGCAGTCTGTATTAAACCGGATATCCCTGCAAAGCGCTACTGGAACCATTAAAACAGGAAGTCTAGTCTTTACTGATAAGGCGAATTATTTTATTTCTATTCCAGCCGGAGAATTGATCGTTCAGAGTACAAAGATCTATGCGATTGGCAGTAAGGCTCCTGTTGCCATTGCCATGCTGGGAAAAACTGAAAATGAGAGTTACACATTTAATCAGCAAAGTGTTCGCATTGAAAAGATTATTTGAGTCGACTCTCCAGCACGCCTTCTCTCAGTTTAAATTTAAGCTTCTGCCCGGTAGCTATTTCTTTATGATGATTAAGCAATACGGTTCTGCTGCCCGCTAAAATCTCAATAAGAAATGATTCTCCTTTAAAATACGAATTTTGAACGATAGCTTCTGTACCAGCATTGGCGACTTTTAATTCATGGGGATACACCACGATCTTTTGCCTGCTTTGATGATTAGGGTTTATCAGTTTCACGGGAAGATGGTTTACATCTCCAAAAAGACTGGCAACATAAACATTAGGAGGTTGCTGGTATAAATCTTCAGGATTGCCCTGAGCATAGATGCTGGAATTTTTTAGAACAAAAGTCCTGTCTGCAAATGCCAGGGCGTCGGTACTGTCATGCGTGGCGATAATACAGGTAATTTGCTGTTCCTTTAGGTAGGCAAAGAGTCTTCTTCTCAATTTATTTTTTCTGAAGTGATCAATATGGCTAAAGGGTTCATCAAGCAATAGAATTTCAGGTTCTTTCGCGAGTGCCCTGGCCAGAGCGATTCTTTGCTGTTGTCCGCCACTCAGCAATTTCGCTTTTCTATCAGCGAGATCGGTCATTTCCACGACTTCCAGTAATTCTTTGATTCGGCGTTTCTTCTTTACCGGATAGAAGTTGCTTAGATATTTCCCAATATTTTCAGCAGCGCTTAGGGGTAACATCAAATTAAAATCCTGGGCCAGGTATTTTATAAAGTCTTCTCCAGGCACCAGGTTATAATTAGGACCCAAAAGCTCTTTGTTTTTCCAGGTAATCCTGCCTTCTGTATGAAGCAGGCCATAAATGAGCTTGAGTAAAGTGCTTTTTCCACAGCCGCTTTCACCAATGATTGAAATGTTCTCAGCCTGATCTATTTTCATACTGATGTTCTTCAATACTGGTTCTGTATCATAGGTGAAGGAGACGTTCTTGAGCTGAAGCATAGGTTAAATTCTTGTTGAAATTATCATAATGACCGTATTCGAAAATGGCTATTTCCGTAACTTATTTTAAAGCTAAAGAACATAAATAAGAATAGAATCATCGAATGCAAAAAATAGTCGTTTACGATCTCAATAAAACCTTATATCAAAAATCTTCCAAAGATGAGTTCTTCAAATTTGTATGCTATAAGAATGGGTATAAATTGATAAGACTTGCCCAGCTAGGCTGGATGAAAATGCTGGGAAACATGCGCATGGTAAGTAAAACCGATTTTAAAGAGAATTTTTACAACTATCTTAAAAACCTGGATCCGGAAACAGTCACCAGGTATGCGCGACAATTCTGGAACCTGGAATATCCGGAATATTTCAGAAGTAAAATGCTGGAAGATATTGAGAAGTTTGAGAAGCAGGGCATCAAAGTATTTGTGGTCACCGGTGGCTTTGAAGTTTATACGAAATACCTGGAGGAAATTCTTCCGGTTAAGGTATTAGGAACCAGAACCATTTTTAAGGATGGAAATTATACGATAGACGGCAAAGCCTGTAATGATGCAGAGAAGATAAGGAGACTGGACGAAGCACTGGGAGCGTATGAAATTCTGGAAGCTTATTCAGATGATGATGAAGAAATCCTGCATAAAGCTGATAAGGGATTCCTGGTAGATGAAGATTCCGGTAAATTAGAACGAGTGAATTAAACCTTTAGTGGTTGAAACAAAAAAGCGCGGCTTCTCTGCCGCGCTTTTTTTATGTCCAGAATTTCAAAAATATTAATCTTTTGGAAGCTCTTTCATTTCATTTGGAAGCGCTTCAAAGCCCATATTATACAAGGTAAAACCAAAGATATCTGCATATTCTTCGATGATCTTACTGGTGGGTTTCCCTGCACCATGACCGGCATTGGTTTCAATTCTTATAAGCGTTGGGTTGCTGCCTTCCTGCTTATCCTGTAACTCTGCGGCGAATTTAAAAGAATGCGCAGGAACTACCCGGTCATCATGATCACCTGTAGTGACAAGCGTCGCAGGATATTCGGTACCTGCCTCCACACTATGTACCGGAGAATAGTTATAGAGATACTGGAACATTTCTTTATTATCTTCCGCAGTACCATAATCATAAGCCCAACCGGCGCCGGCAGTAAACGTATGGTATCTCAACATGTCCATAACTCCAACTGCAGGTAGTGCAACTTTCATAAGACCTGGTCGCTGAGTCATGGTCGCTCCTACCAGCAAACCACCATTAGAGCCACCTCTTACAGCAAGATAATCGCTGGAAGTATAATCATTGTCGATCAGGTATTCTGCAGCGGCGATAAAATCATCAAATACATTCTGCTTTTTAAGCTTGGTACCTGCATCATGCCATGCTTTCCCATATTCACCACCACCACGAAGGTTAGGAACAGCATAAACACCGCCTTGTTCCAGCCAAACGCTCATTGCGGTGCTAAAACCAGGAGTGAGGCTCACATTAAATCCTCCATAACCATAAAGGATCGTTGGATTCTTCCCGTCAAGCTGAGTTCCTTTCTTGTAGGTAATGATCATTGGGATCTTAGTTCCATCCTTTGATTCGTAGAAAACCTGTTCGCTGGTAAA
Organism: Christiangramia portivictoriae DSM 23547; assembly: GCF_000423045.1. Taxonomy (GTDB): domain Bacteria; phylum Bacteroidota; class Bacteroidia; order Flavobacteriales; family Flavobacteriaceae; genus Christiangramia; species Christiangramia portivictoriae. The sequence continues at coordinate 229,499 of NZ_AUHF01000001.1, forward strand.
TTGTTCCGGATCAAAATCTATGTCTGGTTTATTATAAACTTCAGAAGTACCATTTTCAATATCGTATTTATAAATAGTTCCCGGAGTTACGTAATTTGTAAAGCTATAGTAAAGCACATCCTTGTCTTTCTTCGCTCCAAAACCTCCGGCAGAACCTACACCAGGAAGTTCTACTTCACGCACAAGCTTCCCGTCATAATCATATTGCTTTACTTTTGAAATGGCATCAACCATATACTCTGCAAAGAAATAACCACCACCGGTTGAAGGACTCAGTACATGCTCGGTTTCCGGGATAAAATCTTCCCAGTTCTCCGGACGTGGATCGCTCGCATCCACGGTTACGATCTTCTTATTTGGGGCATCAAGATTGGTTACGATAAATAATTTGCTGTCCTCGTTTTCGATCACATAAGAATCGGTGTTCTGATTATCCAGTATTGTAACCAGTTCCGGAGTTTCCTTCTGAAGGTCCATCATATAGAGCTCTCCACCAGAAGTTGAATTACGAGCTGAAATGATAAGGTACCGATTATTTTCAGTAACACTTCCTCCTACATAACGACGCTTTTGTGCTTCAGAATTTCCGAAGATGATCTGGTCGTCACTTTGTGGCGTTCCCAGTTTATGATAATATAATTTATGCTGATCTGTCTTTGCTGAAAGTTCACTTCCATCTGGTTTGTCGTAACTGCTGTAATAAAAACCTTCATTGCCTTTCCAGCTAATTCCGCTGAACTTTACATCTTTAATGGTATCGCCTAATATTTTCTTATCATCAGCATTCATGACAATGATCTTTCTCCAGTCGCTTCCACCTTCAGAAATAGCATAGGCCAGTTTCTTTCCATCTTCGGAAAAGCTCATTCCTGCGAGGGAGGTAGTGCCATCTTCACTGAATTTGTTGGGATCCAGAAATACTTTGGCTTCCGCTTCTTCAGATTCACGACGATACAGCACACTTTGATTCTGAAGTCCGTCATTCTTGAAGAAATAGATCTTCTCGCCTTCAGTAAAAGGAGCGCTCAGTTTTTCATAATCCCATAATTTGGTAAGACGTTCCTTCAGTTTATTTCTGTACGGAATATTCTCAAGGTAATCGAAAGTCACCTCGTTCTGTCTTTTTACCCAGTTCTCTGTTTCCTCACTACGGTCATCTTCCAGCCAGCGATATGGATCTTTGACTTCGGTTCCAAAATAATCGGTTACAGTATCAACTTTTTTGGTTTCAGGATAGTTCAATTTGCTTTGGTTTTGACTTTGTGCACTCAGCGACCCGGCAACCAGGCCAAGTCCTACAATGCCAGAATAGATTTTCTTCATACGATTCTTGCTTTAGAATGTCTAAAATAAGAATTAAAAAGCCTGAATCTTTACAGTTTCAGGCTTTTAAGTAAAATTTTAAAATTGTGGATTATAATAGTTTCTGCTCCAGTAAATATTCTGCGATCTGCACCGCATTGGTGGCCGCGCCTTTACGGAGATTATCTGCAACGATCCACATATTCAGCGTATTTGGCTGGCTAAGATCTCTACGTAATCTACCTACAAAGACATCGTCTTTTCCTTCCGCATAAATTGGCATGGGATAGGTGTTTAATTCCGGGTTGTCCTGAACGGTGATTCCTGGGAAATCACTCAGGATCTTTCGTACATCAACTACATCGAAATCTTTCTCGAACTCGATATTCACAGATTCTGAATGTCCTCCAACCACCGGAATACGAATCGCAGTTGCCGTTACGTTCACCGAGTCATCCCCAAGAATTTTCTTGGTTTCGTTCGTTAATTTCATCTCTTCTTTGGTGTATCCATTGTCCTGGAAAACATCACAATGTGGCAATGCATTCTTATGAATTGGATAAGGATAGGCCATTTCTTCTTTCTTACCGGCATATTCGTTCTCCAGCTGTTGTACGGCTTTTACTCCGGTTCCGGTAATGGACTGGTATGTTGAAACCACGACCCGTTTGATCTTATACGTATCGTGCAGCGGCTTTAGAGCCATTAATAACTGTATCGTGGAACAATTAGGGTTCGCAATGATCCTGTCTTCTTTTGAAAGCAGGTTCGCATTGATCTCCGGGATCACCAGCTTATGTTTTGGATTCATTCTCCATGCTGAAGAATTATCGATCACCGTAGTTCCTGCGGAAGCAAATTTTGGAGCCCATTCCAATGAAGTGTCTCCACCAGCTGAAAATATGGCCACTTCCGGTTTCATGGAAACTGCGGTTTCAAGGCTTACCACTTCAAACTCCTTTCCATTGTAGGCTATTTTCTTGCCTACAGATTTTTCAGAAGCTACAGGAATAAGTTCGGTAAGTGGAAAATTACGTTCTTCCAGTACTTTCAGCATTACGCTTCCTACCATCCCGGTTGCTCCAACTACAGCTACTTTCATATTTTGCTTTCTTTAAAAGATGAATTACAAAGTTATCGCTTGCAAATTATTCTATCTGCCTCCTTTCTGAAAATTTAAGCTGTTTTAAAAAAATTGCACCAATTTTAGATTATTGTTAAAAAAAGACCCCTGGTTTTTGCCAGGGGTTTAGTTAAGAATGAGTAATGTAGCGGTAAGCGTACGTCTTAAATATTCCTTTTTCTTAGTTCGTCACGAATTTCAGTAAGTAAAACCTCTTCTTTTGTTGGTCCTGCTGGAGCTGCAGCTTCTTCCTTCTTTTTAGTTTTTTCATAAGCTCTTAAAAAAAGAAAAATGAACAGACCAACAATGATGAAGTAGATAACCGCCTGTATCACATTTCCATAGGTAAGAATTGCGGCTTCAGCTTCCTGAGCGGCTTCCAGGCTTTCATACTCCACACCATCCAGGGCAATGAATTTTTGGGTAAGATCCACACCACCGGTAATCAAACCAATGATAGGCATGAAAATATCTGCCACTACAGATGAAATCACTTTGTTGAATGCAGCGCCAATTACCACAGCGGTTGCCAGTGCTACAATATCCTTCTTCAAAAGGAATGCTTTAAAATCTGAAAAAAAGCTCATAGAATATAGTTGTTAGTTGATTTTCAAATTTATATAAATTTTGAGAAGTCTTCCCAATTATTTATTCCGGGATCACCAGGCGTGTCACTCTTCTCTGAATACCGGTGATCAATTCATAAGAAATAGTGCCTCCGGCTTCAGCAAACTTTACCGGGTGCTGAGGTCCTCCAAAAACGATCACTTCATCGCCTTCTTCACATGATATACCCGTAACATCTACCATGATGATATCCATGCATACATTGCCGGCAATTGGCGCGTATTTTCCGTTTATGATCACTCCAGCCTTGCCTTTTCCATAGATCCGGTTGATCCCATCAGCATGTCCAACAGGAAGTGTAGCGATACGTGTAGGTTTTTCTACTTTAAAGGCGCGATTGTAACCAACGGTATCCCCTTTATCAAGACTCCTTATCTGCGAAATGATTGTTTTTAAAGTAGAAACCGGTCTTAGTTCTGGATCTATATTTTTATCATTCCCATAACCATATAATCCAATCCCGCTGCGCACCATGCTAAAGGCTGCTTTTGGGTAGTTGAGCACTCCGGAAGTGTTGCAGATATGCAAGATAGGTTCATAGTCCAGGCCTTCGATCAACTCCCAGGTCATCTTTCTGAAAAGATCTATTTGTCCTACGGTAAAATCTCTTTCTTTCCAGTCTTCACTGGCAGCCAGATGTGAAAATACAGACGCTATCTTTAGACTCTCCGTGTTCTGAATGATATCCCTGACATTTTGAATTTCAGGCTGATCGAATCCCAGCCTATTCAAACCTGTGTTCAGCTTGATATGAACAGGATAGTTCCTTTGGTTTTTAGATTCAGCAATTTCTACGAAAGAACGTAAGATCTTCTCGCTATATAGATTAGGCTCCAGGCAATGTTCAATAATATCTTCGAAATGGGTGAATTGTGGATGCAGTACTAGAATAGGTTTGGTAATCCCATTCTTCCGTAGATGTATTCCTTCTTCCACATAAGCAACCGCGAAATAATCAGTGCCAAGTTCTTCCAGTTTTCTGGCAATGATCACTGAATCATTTCCATAGGCAAAAGCTTTTACCACTGAAAGGAATTTTACTCCATCGTCAATCTTTGCTCTTAAATATCTGTAATTGTGCGCCAGTGCTCCGAGATCAATCTCCAGAACGGTCTCTTTGGCTTTAGGCATTTTCTTTGGTCTTTTTAGCATTCAGTTCTTCGGCATTCACATCAAGTTTTTTTACGCGTTCACGCAACATGGCTTTATAATATGCAGCCCGACTCAATGGTTCATATTCTTCAGTCTCTCCAAGAAATACCAGGTCGTCGTTGATTGCTTTTCGATAACTGAACTGGGCAAGATTTCCGGTTCTGGTGCAAACCGCATGCACTTTGGTTACATACTCTGCAGTAGCCATCAAATTGGGCATGGGTCCAAATGGATTCCCCTTAAAATCCATGTCCAGACCGGCCACGATCACTCGAATTCCCTGGTTGGCAAGATCATTACAAACGGTGACGATCTCATCATCAAAAAATTGTGCCTCATCGATCCCGATCACGTCACAGCCATCTGCAAGCAAGCGTATGTTGGAAGCAGAGGGCACCGGTGTAGACCTTATTTCATTGGAATCGTGAGATACGACCATTTCCTCGTCATACCTAACATCGATCGCAGGTTTGAAGATCTCAACATTTTGTTTGGCGAATTTTGCGCGTTTGAGTCGGCGTATCAATTCTTCCGTTTTTCCGGAAAACATTGACCCACAGATAACCTCAATCCAGCCAAATTGCTCTTCGTGATTTACTGTATTTTCGAGAAACATTTTGTATTTTTCAAATCGAAACGGGAAATACCTCTTTCGTATAAAGGTGGAACAAATTTATTAAAAATACAACCCGGAGAAAGAGCGAATCATGAAAGTTATGAAATGAGTAGTAACCTGATTTGTCTGCCTGAAAACTATAAAATAAGAATTTCTTCTGACTGGTAGAAAACATATAAAATTAAAGTGATGAAAAAGAAAATTGAAGCAGAACTGGCGGAAATCGCTGAAAAAATCCTTCAGAATAAAGGACATTTTACTACGATGGAGCTCAAGGAACATGCTTTGCATCTATATGAAAAACTGACTGTTCTGGCTTTTACTGAAAAACATCTTTCCGAAGAAGTTCCGCAGCAATCCGAAGAAATTCCGCACCAAAAGGAGATCGTGAAAAAGGAAGAAGCAATTGCTCCAGAGCCTCAGGTACAAGACCTGCCTGAACCACCTGCGCAATTATCTGCTTACGATGAATTTTATCCGGATGGAACTGAATTTAATGAGGATACAGACGCGATCACAGAACCGAATACTGAAAAGATTAAAGATATCGTAGCGCAAATGCCTCCTGAAAGTCAGTCGGTAGATCTTTTTATGAATCATATCAACGATGCGCCTGAAGTTTCGAATTCGGCACCCTATTCACAACAGGTCGAAGAGAAGAAAGATTTCAGAAATATAGGTGTGGATTATGATAATTTGCCAGATTTTGAACCGGTAAAACACGTTCCGGCCAACGATAAACCAAGGTCCCTTAATGACCGACTGAAGAAAGGCATCAATATCGGCTTAAATGAGCGTCTTGCTTACATCAAACATCTTTTTGGCGGAGATACCGCAGATTACAATCGTGTACTTTCACAGTTAAATACCTTTACCAGCCTGGAAGAAGCTTTGAAGTTCATCAACCTGGTCGTAAAGCCGGATTATAACAACTGGCAGGGGAAGGAAGCTTATGAAGAACGTTTTAGAACTCATATCGAAAACAAGTTCGGAAAATAGATCATGATGGGTAAACTATACCTGGTTCCCACGCCAATCGGGAATCTTGAGGATATCACCTTGAGAGCGATTCGTATTTTAAAAGAAGTGGATCTCATCCTGGCTGAAGATACCCGTACCAGTGGAAAATTACTGAAGCATCTGGGTGTACAGACTCCCATGCAGAGTCATCACATGCATAACGAACATAAAACAGTAGATCATATTGTTTCCAGAATCAAAGCTGGAGAAACCCTTGCATTGATTAGTGATGCGGGAACTCCGGCAATTTCAGATCCCGGGTTTTTGCTTACCAGGGCTTGTGTGGATGCGGGAATTGAAGTAGATTGCCTTCCGGGAGCCACGGCATTTGTCCCGGCGCTGGTAAATAGCGGACTCCCTAACGATAAATTCGTATTCGAAGGTTTTTTGCCAGTCAAGAAAGGAAGACAGACCAGGCTTAAGATCCTTGCTGAAGAAACGCGTACGATGATCTTTTACGAATCACCGCATAAATTGCTCAAAACTTTAGGCCATTTTCAGGAATATTTTGGCGAGGAACGTCGCGTTTCCATATCCCGTGAGATCACCAAAATGCATGAAGAAACCATTCGGGGGAGTATCCCAGAAGTACATGCCCATTATACGGCAAATCCTCCAAAAGGTGAACTGGTGATGGTGGTTGCTGGAAAAAGCTGAATTTGAAAGAACTATTAAGCAGCATACGGGATTGTAAAGTTTGTAAGGAACATTTACCACTAGGCCCCAGGCCTATCATTGAAGCAACGCCAAAATCAAGGATCATACTTATTAGTCAGGCGCCGGGAAGAGTGGTGCATGAATCTGGAATTGCCTGGAAGGATCAAAGCGGTAAAAAACTGCGGAAATGGCTGGGCGTAGATGATGATACATTCTATGATCAGGATAACTTCGCCATTTTGCCAATGGGTTTCTGTTATCCCGGGAAAGCGCAAACCGGAGATTTGCCGCCTAGAAAAGAATGTGCTCCTCTCTGGCATGAAGAAGTACTTCAACATTTAAAAAATGTGAAGCTGAAGATTCTTATTGGTGCTTATGCTTCCAATTATTACCTCGGAAAAAAGAATAATCTTACGGCTAAGGTTCATGAGTATGAGCAATATCTTCCCGAATACTGGCCTTTGCCGCATCCCTCTCCTGTAAACCGATTTTGGAGAATGAAGAATCCTGAATTTGAATCGGCCATAGTGCCTACACTTCAGCAGAAGATCAGGTCGATAATAGGAGAATAGCACCCATAGATTAGAAGCATAAATTTATTACTTTCGGCTGAAATTTGAACGACCATGAAGACGCGCTGGACCCTGAAACCAAAACCCGATCCTATCACAGCTCAGGCTCTCGCCGAAAAGCTTGGAACCGGACTCGCAATTTCAAAATTACTGGTTCAGCGAGGAATAACCACTTTTGACGAGGCGAAAAAGTTTTTCAGACCACAGTTGGATGATCTGCATGATCCTTTCCTGATGAAGGATATGGACAGAGCAGTCGCCAGAATAGAACAGGCGATGGAAGCCGGAGAGCACATTATGGTCTATGGAGATTATGATGTGGATGGCACTACGAGTGTTGCGCTTATGTCTTCTTTTCTGAAATTCAGATATCCACATGTGACCACATATATTCCAGACAGGTATGCTGAAGGTTACGGCGTATCCTACAAAGGAATCGATTATGCTGAAGATAATGACGTAAGTCTTATAATTGCTTTAGACTGCGGAATCAAAGCGATCGAGAAAGTAGCTTACGCAAAGATAAAAGGAATCGATTTTGTGATCTGTGATCATCACCGCCCTGGTGCCGAAATGCCAGAAGCTGCCGCAGTACTGGATCCTAAGAGGAGTGATTGCCACTATCCATATGACGAACTGTGCGGTTGCGGAGTTGGTTTCAAATTGATCCAGGCGATCACCAGGAAGAATAATGAACCCGAAGAAACCTTGCTGCCATATCTTGATCTGGTCGCAACGGCTATTGGAGCAGATATTGTACCCATCACTGGTGAAAACAGGATTCTCGCTTATCATGGATTGCATGTGATCAATGTTGCCCCGCGTAAAGGAATTCAAAGTTTGCTGGGCGAACGTAAAAATGTAAGTATTACAGACGTTGTTTTTATGGTGGCGCCAAGAATCAACGCGGCGGGCAGAATGAAGCATGGTCTGCACGCAGTAAACCTGCTCACCGAAGAAGATGAAGCGATCTCTGCAACGTATGCTGAAGAAATAGAGACTTATAACACAGATCGCAGAAGTACAGATAAAAGTATTACAGAAGAAGCGAAACAGCAAATCCTGGATCTTCAGGAAGAAAACCGACTAACCACCGTGGTCTACGATGAACAGTGGCACAAGGGAGTGATTGGAATCGTGGCTTCCAGGTTAACTGAAACCTGGTATCGCCCAACGCTCGTTTTCACAAAGAGCGGGGAACGTCTTGCTGCCTCCGCTAGGTCTGTAAAAGGTTTCGATGTTTATGAAGCCCTGGAAGCCTGCAGTGAACATATTGAGCAATTTGGGGGTCATAAGTACGCAGCGGGATTGACCCTGCTCGAAGCCGAATATGATAATTTTAAAAGAAAGTTTGAGGAGGTCGTTTCAGAAACGATCGACCGGCAGTTGCTTACACCTGAAATTAACATTGATGCCGAGTTAGAGCTGAAAGATATAACACCAAAATTCTACCGGATCCTGAAGCAATTCGCTCCTTTTGGACCTGGAAACATGTCGCCGGTTTTTCTTGCGCGAAACTTAACCGACACCGGCTTTGGAAAATGTGTGGGTACAGATAAAACTCACCTGAAATGCCAGGTAAAACAGGAAGGTTCAAACATCAAGTTTGATGTGATTGGCTTTAATCTTGGTAAAAAACTGAACTTGATAGAGCAGGGTAAGAAGTTCGATGCTGTTTTTAGTCTCGATGAAAATACCTGGAATGGCAATACCACGATTCAGCTTAGGCTGAAGGATATACGAGAAAGTGTTTAGAACACCAGTTTCTCCAGTTTAAGATCTGTTCCGTCAAACTGCGCAAAGGTGTAATGATTGATCCAATCACCAGTATTGATGTAGGTTGCTTTCCCGTCCAGATCGATTTCCATGGGTAAATGCCGGTGACCAAAAAGAAAGTAATCATAATCTTTTTGCTCCAGTTTACGCTTGCAGTATTGTATTAGCCATTCTTTCTCTTCGCCTAAGAATTTCATATCCTCTTCTCCCGAGATCGCTTTGTTTTTTACTGAAAAATACTGAGCTAAAGGCACTCCAAGATCAGGATGCAGCCAGCGGTAAAACCATTTGGAAAGGGGATTGGTAAAGACCTTTTTCATTCTTTTGTAACCATGATCTCCGGGTCCTAAACCATCTCCATGACCAACTAAAAATTTCTTTCCTGAAAACTCAAATTCCTGCGGCTTATGATAAACTGGAATATTTAATTCCTTCTGAAAATAATCCTGCATCCATAAATCATGATTTCCTACAAAGAAATAAATGGGAATTCCTGAATCTCTGATTTCGGCTAGCTTGCCCAGTGTTCGTACAAAGCCTTTTGGAATCACGTGTTTATATTCAAACCAGAAATCGAAGAGGTCTCCCAGGAGAAAAATTGCTTCTGCATCCTGTTTGATCTCATCAAGCCATTTCACAAACCTGGCTTCTCGAGGTCGGCTTTCTTCCTGAGTAGGCGCACCAAGATGATTATCACTGGCGAAATATAACTTTTTTCCCGGGGAAACTTTCATGCTTTACAACTTATAGCGAAGATAGAAATTCTACTGAAACTTCATTTTTAATATAAGACTTAAAGCATTCTAAAAACGCATCGCCAGAAGCTCAGAAATTATTATTTTAGAGATTAAACCCATAAATATTGCTAATATGAAATTTACGAAACTATTTTCAATCGCTTTTTTAATGATTTGTGGTTTAATGAGTTATCAGGTAAATGCCAAGAATATTGACAATAATCCTAAAGTTGGGGACCGTCTTCTCATTCAGACTCCAAAAAATACTACTTATTCGGCTGTGAATATGCCAAAGCTTAACTTCGTTGTGAAGAAAGGTGGAGTGGCTAATTATAAGTCGGCTCAAAACACCCTGGTGGAAGTTGTAAAAATCACCCAGAACAAGAAAGGTGAAAGCATTGTAACACTACAGCGGGTAGATGGCGCTAAGATCCTTGGTCTAAGGAAATCTGTAAGTGCCAATTATGACAAAGCTCTGCAACTGGGAGAATTGAAAAAGTCATAAATCAGGATTTGCGCAAAGGATAGTAGCGAAAAGCTCCCGTTTTTCACGGGACTTGCAGCGAATAGCCCGACCCGAAGGGATGCGCCCTAAGCATTATCGCTGGCGTACCACTCTGCAAAAGAAGTTTCAGTTTCCTGTAATTTCAAGGAGTGAAGCTGGATATGATCCGGCAAATGTTTAGAGATTTTACCGGCAAAATCGATCACCATATTCTCACTTGTAGGCTGGTAATCGACCAGGATCACATGATGACCGCGTGATTTGAGCTCTTCTGCCAGTTCCAGATGTGGTGTATTCCTGTTGAACACTGTTGCATGATCGAACTGGTCCACAATTTCAGACTTTACGATCCTTTTTAGATCCCCAAAATCGATCACCATTCCTAATTTCACATGCTCAGGATCTGTAATAGGTTCCCCGATAACGGTAACTCCCAGTTTATAGGAATGACCATGTACGTTACGACATTTACCATCGTAACCATACAGGGCGTGACCGGTTTCAAAAGTGAATTGCTTGGTGATTCGAATCTTGCTCATTACGCAGTTATTTTGTGCAAAGATAATTGGAATTTTTAAGCCCTAATTTTTAACACCAACGAATTGAATTAAAATTTACATTTGCGAAATTTTTCGCACATGATCCTTCAAGAACAGGAGTTATTTGAACAGCTGGATTTCGAGCTTAATGAGCTTTATGAAACCATCATTAATGGCATCTCTCAGCAAAATTATAGTATTGTTGATGGGTTTTTTAATGCTGCTGAGGTGGACCTTTTAAGGTCATCACTTATAGCCAAACATAAGGAAGACGCATTTAAAAAGGCTGCCATCGGGAATAGAACCAACGAGCTTATTGAAAAATCTGTTCGGGGTGATTTTATTTTGTGGATGAATGAAGCTACAGCAGAACCTGCAGAATCCATATTTTTTCAAAAGGTAAACGATCTGGTGCGATACCTGAATCGTACCTGCTTTATGGGAATTCTACACAAAGAATTTCATTATGCCTTATATCCGGAAGGTACTTTCTATAAGCGGCATCTTGATACGTTCCAAAATGATGGAAGACGGAAATTGTCGATGGTATGTTACCTCAATAATGAGGACTGGACTCCTGAAAATGGCGGAGAACTGAGTATTTATACGTCTAGGAATGGACAGGAGGAGGAAGTGAAGATCTATCCTTTGCCCGGGAGAATGGTGATTTTTGAAAGTCAGGAACTGGAACACGAAGTTAAAACTGTGAAGGTTCCAAGGCTGAGCATTACAGGCTGGTTAAAAACGAGGTAATTACTTTTTAGACTTTTTGTAAAGTACGACTACTATAAGAATGATCGCGAGAAGGATCCAAAATCCCATTCCGCTTAAAAAACTTAGAAATTCCCAGGTATCATTTTCCATTAGTTCCTGTATTTTCGATTGTTACGAACTCTCCAGCGGTAGCGTGCGTAAAGGAATATGAGTATTAAAAATAAAATTGCCAGTAGATACCACAGGTTTTCGGTGATGAATTCTTGAAATGTCCAGCCCCATTCCTGAGCCTCGTTTGCATCCTTATCTTTTGGGAGGTGTTCCTGCATTGGGTGTGTTTTTAACGTATTTCCACATGAAAATTCCAGCGATCAATCCAATTACCAGGGCTATCAATAAATAAATATTCTCGCCTAGAAATGTTCCTATGGAGTAGCCCATCTCGTAAGCTTCATCTTTTTGCGGTTGGATAGATTGGATCGAATTCATTTATTTTCTGAATTTTGAAAGCGCATTTTTCGTAAAATCTGAAAGTACCAGCTCTCCGGAAACAGCAGCTCTTTCTTCCAGTAGTTGCGGCCAGTGATTGGTATCTTTCCAGAGGATCTTTTTCATTTCTGTAAGCGCCTGTGGGTTGTAAGAGGCAAGCTTTTCAGTAAATATTGAAATCTCCCTGTCCATGTCTTTAGTGGATTCAAATACCCGTGCGAATAGGCCTTTTTCTTTCGCCCAATAGGCATTCTTCCATTCATGTGCAGCCAGAGTAAGTTCTGCCAGGGCAGCGGTGCCCATTTTTCTTTCCACGGCCGGAGCGATCACAAAAGGACCAATTCCAATGCTCAATTCTGAAAGTTTGATGGAAGCGGCTTCCGTAGCGAAAGCATAATCACAGGCAGCGGCAAGTCCCACACCGCCACCAACAGTTTTGCCATGAATTCTTCCTACGATTGGTTTTTTACAGACTCTCATCGCATTGATGACTCCTGCAAAACCTGAAAAGAATTTCTTCCCGTCTTCCAGGTTGTCGATCTGGATGAGTTCATCAAAAGATGCACCGGCACAAAAAGCTTTTTCACCTTCAGATTTTAGAATGATCACAGCTACGTCGTTATTTCCAGAAAGACTATGGATCTCATCTTCCAGTCTTTTCAGGAGAATCGATGGAAAAGAATTACTGGCTGGATGGCCAAATTCCAGGGTAGCTATATTCTGAACTATGCTGGTAAACAAACTTCCGTTCTCGCGGGTGGTATTCATACTGTATTACGATTTTACTCAAATGTAAGATTTCTGAATATATCTGCTGATGCTCTTTAGACTTCTTTGTGAAGATATTTTCTGCGGAAGTAGATCACCAAAGTACTGCTTCGAATGAGCATCCATATGAAGAACGCGATCCAGATTGCATAGAGTTTCAGTCCGAAATGATCTGCAAGCAGCAGGGCTGGAGTAAAGCCCAGGAACGTGGCCACCAGTAATACATTCCGCAGATATTTTGCTTCTCCAAGTCCCTTGAAGATTCCGTCGAACATAAAGGCGATCGCATTTACGGGTTGCATGATCAAAACTATCCAGAATACCGAGGCGAACAAGGCCAGAACGCTGGCTTCTTTATTAAATAGCAGGCCTATCTGATCATACAGGGCAAAACAGATTCCCATGAGAATAAGCGCGATGAGCACCGCATATTTACTGATTTTTTTACTTAATTCCCACAAGTTCCTGTAATCGCGTGCGCCCAGTAATTTACCACCAATCGCATTCCCAGCATTGGCATAACCGTCAATAAAAAAGCTGAAAAACAGCCAAATGTTCATAAGAATACTCTGTGCAGCAATGTAATTTTTACCGTAATCTGTCGCATACGCATTCGCCAGGTAGATTGCAAAATTAAGAGCAGCCGTTCTAACGAAAAGGTTTGCTGCCATAAGCAGCAAGGGTTTCATCTGGGGATTGATCTTACGACTCAACTTTAAATGAAATGGTGTTTTCCTGAAGTAAAACCAGAGCGCCATCACAAGCATGGTTGCCTGCGCAGCGAGACTTGAATAGGCGGCACCTTCAAGATGCAGAGCCGGTACCAGGCCGTCGACTCCATAAACCAATATATAATCCAGGATGATATTTACCGCGGCGCCGGTTAAGCTACATTTCATTGCCCAAAGGGTATTTTGTAGTCCCCGAAAGACGCCAAATATGGCGAAAGTTACCAGCGTAAGAGGATAGCCAAGTGCCCTGATCTTATAGTAACTTTCAGAATATTGTAGAATAAGACCATCAGCATTATACGCGCTAAAGATCGTTTCAGCAAAGAACGCTGTAGTTGCGTAAATGACCAGACTGAAAATAAAATTAAATAGAATGGTTTGCGGCACCAAGGTTTTTACCGCATGTAACCGATTTGCTCCCAGATGTTGAGAAACGGTAGCTGAAATCGCAGTTTTGGTTTGAGCTACGATCCAGATGATCGCAGAAAGGAAGGAGCCTACAATACCCGCTGCGGCAAGAGCTTCAATAGAATTCTCCTCCACATTGCCAATAACGGCAATATCGGTTAAAGAGATTAAAGGCTCTGCGATACCAGCTATAATCGCCGGGATTGCGATCCTGTTAATATTACTAAAACTTATAGAATTTGCGAGCTTTGACCTCATATTCAACAAATATAGAAGCCTTTAGATTACAATAGCAACTCGTAACAATGAAAAGGTGCATCGCTTTGCATGGGAAAATAAATATCGTCCAGTCGCTGGTATCCCCTCGTTTGGTAAAATCTGTGATTTCGCTTATTTAAACTAAAGGTATCGAGTCTAATAGATTCGTAATTCTGTTCCCGGGCGAAATCTTCGGCAAAATTCATTAATTGCTGTCCCAAACCGCTACTCCAGTAATCTGGATGCGTGGCTAACCGGTGAACATATAGATTGTTCTCGGTTTCACTATTCCATTCTATGGCTTCATATTCTAAATCTTTTACCGCGCTCAGTACGATAATTCCCAGAATATTGTTTTTTGAAACCAGCTTGAATAATTCCTGATTTTCAATATCCTTTCGCAATTTTTTCATGGATGGGTAGTGCTCATTCCATTGATAAATGCCCAGACTAATCATAGCCCTGGCACAGGCTTCCGTAAGCATTTTTATTTCCTTCAGGTCGCTAATTTTGGCTTTTTCGATCATCTTCTCTTAAAAGAAATAAACATTTTCATATTTCTGAAAAATCATTACATTTGCTCAGCTATGGGGGATTAGCTCAGCTGGCTAGAGCGTTTGGCTGGCAGCCAAAAGGTCATCGGTTCGACTCCGATATTCTCCACAAAAAAACCACTGGATTCCAGTGGTTTTTTGTTTTAAGGATTAATCGTTATCAGCATATTCAGCATAAAGATCCTCTGCATCAGCATTTAAGAACTCGATCGTTTTGTTGATCACATGTCTAAATTCCTTTGGCAGTTCATCTTCATCTTTCCATGGATGAGAGACTCCGAAGACATGATCAGCATTTTCTACCAGCAAAAGTTTCGGGGCAGGACTCCATTCAAAAAGATTTCCGGCCTCTCCAATAGACACACTTGTATCGCTGCTTCCATGAGCGATTAAATGTGGAATCGCCAGTTTTTGAGCAGCTTTTTTAATATTTAGCTTCTCTTTATTTTCTTTAAAATTCTTGTAGAACTGGTAGTGGTGAGGCAACTGCTGTCCTGTTCTTGAATTAACTATGTACTGCACGCCTTTTTTCTCCCATGCTTCCAGCTTTTTGCCTTCCGGAAATCGCGAACCAAAATCTGAAACTGATGCCAGCGTGATAAGTTTAGTGATTCTTTTGTCCTGAGCCGACTTCAATACGGTTATTCCACCACCTCTGGAGTGTCCTATTAAACTGATATCTGAAGGGTCCAGGTGTTGGCCAAATTTAAATGTTGGTAGTAAAAGTGAGTCGATAACAGATTGTAGATCGTCTAATTCGATCATGTAATTGTTATCCCCAAATGCTTCAATCTGGTAAAATTGCGTTGGATTTTCAGGACTGGTACCATTGTGACTAAAATTAAATTTCACAAAGAAATATCCTGCTTCCGCAATTAATTCGCCCATTTTATCCCAGGCACCCCAGTCTTTAAATCCTTTGTAACCGTGGCAGAAAATTACTACCGGTTTTGGTTTTCCATCATCCTTAAAAATAAGATCCATTGGAATGGGCTTGTCATGACGACCTTCGATGATGATATTTTTCTCCTTAGAAACTTCCATAATGTGATTTGATTTCTTTTTCAATAAATGGAATTTCCGGGTTGCAGATCTCCATTATTAATTTTTTTAGTTCTTTCTGAAAATTCTCCAGCGTTTCTTCCTTTATCAAAGAATCCGGTTTTTTGTCAGTTTTTAGCTGAAATTTGAGAAATCCGGACCTAAGATTTTTGAAAGAAATAATCCCTGCTTCAGCGGGGAATTTAAGATCTTTCTCAAGGGATATCAAGGTAGCGTAAGTTAAAACCTGAAAGCTTTTTGCGAATTTGTCATAATCTTTTGTTATTTCATTCCAGTCTTTGACGATAAGATCCTTTGATTCAACTTTTCCTGTTTTATAATCAACAATTCGCGTCACTCCATTAGCCTTTTCTACCCGGTCCACCTTACCTCGCAAATACACGGGAAAACTTAATTCATCCATAGGTAGCAGCACCTTGAGGTCTTTTTCTATCTGTAAAATCTGTATGTCGGTACCACTCTCTAACCTCTTAATTTCGAAGTTGAGAAAATTGCGCATATACCTTTTAGCCACTTCGAAGATCAGGAGATTTCGCCCTTTATCTAAGGGTGCCTTGCTATAATTCGCTGCAAATTCCCGGGCTATTTGATCATTAGCCTGCTTTTTAAATTTAAGGATTAGCTCCAATGACAATAATTCACTTTCCAGTGGTTTATAAAGATTTTCCAGCGCATTATGCACTACGGTCCCCAGGGTATTGAAGGCTACTGTTTCCTCTACTTCTTCCTGGTCTCTTACTCCAAGTACATATTGATGATAGAAATCCAGCGGATTTCTCATGTATGTGGTCAATGCGGAAGGTGAGAATCCTGAGCCTGCAAGATTCCTGATCCTTTCCATCATTTGCGGAGTCTTTTCTACCTCCCTTAATTTCTTTTCACTTACCGGTACCATTGGACTAACCAGGTGCTGGGAAATGTGATGAGATGGGAAGCTTTCTATTTCCAACTGAGTAATAAACCTCGATTTTTCTCCGGAATTGAGACCATCTGCTTCCGTATTGTACAATAGAAAAACCTTTTTCGCCCGCTGAAGTAGTCTGTAAAAGTGATAGGTGTAAACGGCATCTTTCTCCCTATAGGTGGGCAACTTGTATTCCTGTTTTAGATCATAAGGAATAAATGAGTTGTCAGATTTTCCTGCAGGTAAGGTCCCTTCATTTAAAGAGGTGATGATCACGGTTTCAAAATCCAGCGCCCTCGATTCCAACATTCCCATTAGTTGCAAGCCTTTAAAAGGTCTTCCCTGGAAATCCAGTGTTTCGGTACTTACCATCTCCTTATAGAAATCATATAAGGATTTGATAGTTTTAATATGTCTGAACTTTTCATTCAGAGTTTCCAGTTTATTAAAGAGCAGGTAGAAATGGTACAAAAACTCCAATGAAAGCGTATCATCTTTTGCCTCTAATTGAGTTTTAAGAATTTGTATCAGTTCCTGCACGTCTTCAGAAAACCTGGTGACCGAATCGTTTTTCGGTTTAAAACAAAGATCAGCGATTCTTCTGTTTTCATCTGTAAACGCTGCCAGAATCTCCTCCGGCCTTAGATATACAAGATTATCTTTATTGATTTTTCGAATTAGCCTGTCTGCATCATTTGAAATGATCTCAAACAATGCCGGATGGTTTATGATTCCAAGAATATCTTTATAATAATAGTCCTTGCCGCCGGAGATATGGATTTGAAAAATGTTCTCAAAAAGCGAGCTTACAGGAGCATTATCGACTGGAAAACCCATGGTCACATTCAGATCATTGATATGGGCTGGTAGTGAATTTAGAACAGGAAGCAAAAGGTCTTCTTCGCCAAGAACTATCGCTGTATTCTCCAATTCTTCGGAAGTAAGCTCGGTGATTATCTCTCCTAGATATTTCGCCTGGCCAATATTCTTAGGTACGCCAATGAGTTTTATTTCTTTTTCTTCGGAATACTTATTTGAAAATTCAGGCCTGGAATTCTCCTGGTAAAATTTCCAGTTTTCGAGGTATTGTCGCAGGAACAAAGAAGCACCGTGTGCAGGATCATGATAAAAATATCCATCAAGATCCCAGAAAACTTCAGCATGACCCTTTTCCAGCATAAACTGAATGATATGCTGTTCCGAAGCATTTAGAGCATTGAATCCAATAAACACATGCTTTGATGTGATATTGGCAGAATATTCCTCGATATTTTCTGAAGCTTTTCTGTAAATAAGTCCTTGGTATCCTTGTTGTTTCTCAAGTAAGCTGCCGGATAGGGATTCATAATATTCCGGAAGCCTTTTCCAGAAAGCCAGGTATTTTTCTATCAATTCTGTTTTCTCCTGCTGGAGATACCAGTGTTTGATATCCTGTATGCCCGATAAATAATCGAAGAAAGGTTTGTGATTTATGAGATACCGGTCTATTTCATTAAAATCGTGAATGAGACTCTGGGCCCAGGTGACAAATGTTTCGAATGTTTCCTGTTCTTCTACAGGAGTCAGTTCTTTATAAACATTATAAAATTCGAAAAGTGTGACGGTATTGTCTATTCCCTGTAGATTCGAAATGACCTCTGTAAACTCTTCAATACTATAAATCGTAGGTGCGAAGATGGTTTCATCTATGATTGCAGCCAGTTCTTTAAGTAGATAAGCTCCGGCTCGTTTGCTGGGAAGAATAATGACCAGCTCCGAGATATTTTGATCTGGAGTTCTGAGTTTCCCCAGGACTTCGGAAATGAATGATTTCATAGCCCTAAAATAAAAAACGCCCCGCAATGCGGGGCGTTTTCTTATATGAATAATTCACTAATTAGTTCATTGACTCTTCACCAGATTTGTTTTTCATCTCTTTGTCTTTGTCAAGAGAGATTTCAACACGTCTGTTATCCTGTCTTCCTTTTGCAGTACTGTTAGTAGCAATTGGTTGAGTTTCACCATATCCTTCAGAAGTCAATCTGTTAGATGGTACACCATTCTCTTCAAGGAAAGTAGCTACAGAAGCAGCACGTTCTTTAGAAAGATTCATGTTATAAGAATCACTTCCTGAGCTATCTGTGTGACCACCAATGTGGAAGATAGTTTGTGGGTACTCATTCATGATATCAACGATAGACTTAAGAGCTTCTTCAGATTCAGATCTGATAGTTGCTTTATTCAAGTCAAATAATACAGTCTTAGAGTATTCGTTAAGTTCTGAAATTACTTCAGCAGTAGGCTCTGGACATCCGTTAGATGCAGCAACACCAGCTACTTCAGGACAGTCATCATCCTTATCAAGGATTCCGTCACCGTCAGTATCAGGCCATGGGCATCCGTCGTTTTCAGCTGGACCAGCTTCTTCTGGACACTCATCTTCATCATCTCTTACACCATCACCATCAGCATCAGGACAACCGTTCATTTCAGCAAGACCTGCAACTTCTGGACAATCATCATCAGGATCAGCTACACCATCACCGTCAGAATCAGGACATCCGTCAAATTCAGCAAGACCAGCTTCGTTAGGACATGCATCCTGACGATCTTCGATCCCGTCACCATCAGAGTCTGGGCATCCGTTAAATTCAGCAAGACCTGGTTGTTCTGGACACTCATCATCTTTATCGTATATTCCATCACCGTCAGTATCAGTTCCACCGAACATGAATTTGACACCAGCAGCATGCTGGAAGTGAGAAGCCATTTCAGCTTCAAATACGTGCTTGTACTTAGATTCTACAGTAAGAGCGATGTTATCTGAAAACCAGAAGTTCAATCCTACTTTACCGTTAAGAGTTGCAGCATCAAGGTTAGAGATATCTTCTCCATCCTGATCACCTATCCAGGTATAACCACCACCAACTCCAACAACAGGATCAATCCACCCGTCATTAAGTAGTGCTCTAAGGCTATAATCTAATCCAAGGTCAACACCGTAGTAAGAAAGATCCTGAACACCTCTGTCACCATATTTATCGATCTGGTTGATAGTACCACTCAATTCTCCTACAAATCCAGCTCCAATATATCTGGACACAGAAAGCTTGGAAACCGATGGAAGAATATTCCAGTGATCTCCGGTATCAAAATACTGGTCGAACCATCCACCTAGAGGAGCATCCTCACCGGTTGGATAAAAATCGACTGCATTGGCACCAATACCAATTGCCCATGGGTTGTCAGCATCCTGTGCTTGAGCTGTAGTAAAGCCCAAAAACAGCAAAGAAGCCAATACAATTTTGCTAAGATGTTTCATATTTAATAGTTTAGTTTTAAGTGTTAATAGTAAGCAAAAGTATATGCTTAATGCATATTAACAAAAGTAAAAATAATAAAGTTTTCTTAATTAGAGCGGGATTCCAAAGGGTTTCCAGCTTTGTGATTGACTGGTTTTCAATGAATTCGAGCTTCTTCGATCATTAAATAAGAAGTTAATTTTAGCCAATCACACCTAATTCCTTACCTACTTTAGTGAAAGCCTGGATCGCCTTATCTAGATGTTCCTTCTCATGGGCAGCAGATAATTGAACTCTAATTCTTGCTTTTCCCTTTGGTACAACCGGATAGAAGAAGCCTATCACATAGATCCCCTCTTCGAGCAACTTGTCTGCCATATCCTGGGATAATTTCGCATCATGAAGCATTACCGGTACAATGGCGGCCTCGCCATCAATGATCTCAAATCCTGCATCTTTAACACCTTTTTTGAAGTAATCAGTATTCTCCTTTAACTTTTTTCTCAAACTGGAATCATTTTCCAGCATATCAAACACTTTGATCGAGGCGCCAACAATTGCAGGTGCCAGTGAATTTGAAAACAAGTATGGTCTCGATCTTTGTCTTAATAGTTCAATGATCTCTTTTTTGGCCGTCGTGTAACCTCCCATGGCGCCACCAAGTGCTTTTCCTAAAGTACCGGTGATGATATCAACTCTTCCCAGTACATTCTTTTCTTCCAGCGTTCCAATACCATTTTCACCAATAAATCCAGTGGCGTGACATTCATCGATCATTACCAAAGCATCATACTTATCTGCCAGGTCACAAATAGCATCCAGTGGAGCTACAAGGCCATCCATGGAAAATACACCGTCTGTCACGATGATCTTAAATCGGGCACCGTTTTCATTCGCTGCTTTTAATTGCTCTTCAAGATCATTCATGTCACCATTCTGGTAGCGATAGCGAGCAGCTTTACATAGTCTCACACCATCAATAATGGAAGCGTGATTTAATGAATCTGAGATGATGGCATCTTCTTTAGTAAGCAGTGGTTCAAAAATTCCACCGTTGGCATCGAAACATGCAGCGTATAATATGGTATCTTCAGTTCCGTAGAAATCGGCGATCTTTTGCTCCAGTTCTTTATGGATATCCTGAGTTCCACAGATAAACCGTACGCTGGACATTCCAAAACCATGCGTGTCCATGGTGTCTTTTGCGGCCTGTATTACCTCTGGATGTGAAGACAATCCCAGGTAGTTGTTAGCACAAAAGTTAATCACTTCCTGACCGGTAGATATTTTGATCACCGCATCCTGCGGTCCGGTGATAATGCGTTCTTTTTTAAAGAGTCCGTCGTTTTTGATCTCTTCAAGTTCTTTCTCTAAATGCTCCTTTATTTTTCCGTACATATCAATATTTTAATTTTTGCTTGGTTGCAAAGTTATGATTCTTTTATACAATCCTAATCTGGACAGGTTCGTTCGTATATACCAGCAGAGATTTCTCTACTTCGTAACCCATATGACTCATGGCTTTCGCATATTCTGAAACCTGGCGGGTATGCGTATCCACAAAACCACCGGTTTTATAGTCTATGATCGTGACCTTATTATTGTTGAAGTTCAGCCTGTCTGGTCTTAGTCTGTTACCATCACTGGTAATAATTTCTTTTTCATTTTTGTTCTGTACATCATCTGCAAAAAATTGTTTAAGTGCGGTGTGCTGGATGATATTCTGAATACTAATTGTAATCTCTGGTCTGGACTCTTCCCGAATCAATCCTGAATTTACGGCCCAATCCATGGCTTTTTCAAGGTCATTATAGGAATTGATCCTGGCCAGGATTTCATGGGCAATTTCTCCTTTTTCGATCGCTTCCTGCTGTTTAGTGTCCCACATGGCGCCAGATCGGGTGACTATATTTACAGCTTTGTTTTGAACTGGTGAGCTATGAAACTGTTCCGGAACTATCGCTGTTTTACTTTTATTCTCTTCGGAAGAATACTTTCGCTTTTCTCCGAATTCGCAAACCAGGGAGTCATCATATCTGGATTCAGATTCGAGGAAGTTTCTTAGGATTCCTGAAATATTAAGGGTTTTTTTATCTGAAGATTCGTGACTGGTCATAATATAAAGTTGTTCCGCAGCACGCGTGCAGGCAACATAGAGTACATTGAGAGTATCCAGTTCGTTCTTGCTCAACAGGTCCTGGTACTTTTCCACCGCTTCCTCATTCCAGTTTAGTAATTTTTTGGAAGCGCTTACATACGCCAGGGGAATATGCTCATCTGGAACGCTTAACCAGAGGTTGTCCATCTTTGTATTTTGCAGGTCTGCATCTGCAAATGGGTAAATGACGACAGGAAATTCAAGTCCTTTGGATTTATGAATGGTCATGATCTGTACAGCGTTATCGGTCTCAGGAACCACGATGCTAAGTCGATCCTTTTTGCGCTCCCAGAGTTCCAGGAAAGCATGCAGACTGTTCGAGGTTTTTTGAGCAGATTCAAATACAAAATCCAGAAAAAACTGGATATACGCATTAGATCGCTGCACGAGTTCAAAACTTCTTACAATATATTCTGCTGCTTCATAGATGGACATTTTTTTGATCTCCATTAGATCAAAATTTACCGTATCAGAATCCAGCCAACCCAGAAATTCCTGTCCGTTTTTAGGTAAATACTCCACCAGTACCGGAAAACTGTCTTCTTCGGAAATGCAGCGTGGTGATAACTGCTCGAAAATCTTCAGTTTTAGCTGATCGTCTTCGGGATAAAGTGAAAACTTCAGCAAATCTGCGATCAGTCTTACTTCTGAAGACTGGTTCACAAGAAGGGTTTCCGAAGAAATTACTGAAATCCCTTGTTCAGATAAATATTCAGCAATAGCAATACCTTCTTTTTTCCTACGGGTAAGGATACAGATATCCTGCCTGGAATAGCCTTGTGCTTCAAGGTTTAAAATAGTTTCGTGAATCTTTTCAGGATAGATTTCCAGTTGCTCTTCGGCATTTTTGGCCTCTATGAAGTTTACGTTCACATAACCAAATTCACCTCTCTTTGGCGATTGCGCAGAATTCTTAAATAGATCGGCATATTCAGGATGTGTCAGCACTGTAGCAGCATACTGGAAAAAGCTATTATTGAAGTTCACGACCGTGGAGCCACTTCTAAAATTGTTCGGCAGGTTTTCGAGAATCTGTTCTACCTGAAACGGACTCGTCTTTTTATTACTCAGGTCAATTAACTGTTCTGCACGGCCGCCTCGCCAGCGATAAATACTCTGCTTCGCGTCTCCAACGATCGTGATTCCAGATGCTTCTTCACCCTGGCTAAGATTATGGCTAATAAGTGGCACCAGATTTTCCCATTGCATGGTGGAGGTGTCCTGAAATTCATCAATAAAATAGTGCTGGTAACGTTCTCCCAGTCGTTCATAAATAAAAGGAGCAGGCTGGTCCTTTACCTGTTCACTTATCTTCGGATTAAATTCTGATATGAGAATGACGTTTTTTTCCTTCTTGATCAATTCTATTTCCCGGTTAATCTCATTGATCAAAGAAAGCTGAACGAGATTCTTCCGGATCTCGGTAAGAAATTCCAGGTGAAAGAACAGTTTTTTAGAATTTTCAAAGATCTCTACAATCTCAGGTTGTAAAGCATCCATGCTCAATTGAGTATCCATGCTGGCTTTGGTCTTGGCATACATCGGGACGTCTGCAATGTTCTGTGCCCAGGCACTGTCGAAATTCACCGACATGTCGGCTTGCTGTAGCTTTGAAAAATGTTTCGGTATATACCCGCCTTTAAAATCTGTTGCTGTAAGACCAGCATTCTGGATAACCTCAAAGAAATGATCTCCAAAAGTTTTCAACCCATCTTCTGCTTCCTGCATATCCGCTTTCATTTTTCTGGCGAATGCGGCAAAATCCTCAAGAGTTCTGGTCTTTAGAATTGCAATCTCTTTCTGGTGATTTTCATTGATGAGCAAGCGCGAAATATCGTAGAGATCACGACTTATATCCCAGCTTCGATCATCATCTGTCTTGGAAAGTGTGTAGTTTACCAGCACCCTAGTTAATTTCTCGTCGTTCCCGGCCCTGTTAATGAGCCTGTCTACCGCTTCCATAAGAATATCTTCGGCTCCAATTTCAACTTCAAAATTCATGGGGATGCCAAGGTCACGTGCGAAAGTGCGTATTACACGATGAGTGAATCCATCGATAGTCGATATTTCAAAGGCTGCATAATTATGTATGATGCTCTTCAAAATTTCCCTGGATTTTTCTCTTATCTGCTCTTCTGAAAGTTTGGTGTCTTCCATAATAGCTGTCATCAAAGCATCTGGCGCACTCGATTCTTCTTTGGCAAAACTTGCCAGGCTTTCAATGATCCTCTTTTTCATCTCACCAACCGCTTTATTGGTGAAGGTGATCGCGAGGATATTTTTATAGCTATCCTTTCGGCTGGAATTGAATAAAATACTGAGATAACGTTTTACCAGGGTAAAGGTTTTTCCAGAACCTGCAGAGGCATTATAGATATGAAAGAAATTTTCCAAAGTCGGCAATATGATTGAAGTTTGAGCGCTTGTAAAATGCTTAAAGTTAAAATAAAAATGACTGCAAACCGGGCATTGCTTTTAAGTAATTTATAACAGTAAAAAATTTCCATTAAATGCCTTAATGGCTAAATTTGAAGGAATATAAAGTACTAATCACAAAAAAATCAGATAATTATGTCTTTTGAATTACCAAAATTGAAATATGCTTTTGATGCATTGGAGCCACATATAGATGCAAAAACAATGGAAATTCACCATGATAAGCATCATGCCGGTTATACTAAAAAACTGAACGATGCTATCGAAGGTACAGATATGGAAGGAAAGAATATCGAAAATATTCTTCAAAACCTTGATATGTCTAATAAAGCGGTGAGAAACAACGGTGGTGGTTTTTATAATCACAGCCTCTTCTGGGAAGTAATGTCTCCAGATGGTGGAGGAAAACCAGAAGGCGAGCTGGCTACTGCGATAGACAACGCTTTTGGTTCATTTGAGGCTTTTAAGGAAGAATTCTCTAAAGCCGCTGCCGGACAGTTTGGATCTGGATGGGCATGGCTATGTGTACATAGTGGTGGAAAAGTAGAAGTTTGTTCTACTGCGAACCAGGATAATCCAATCATGCCAGAAATTGGTTGTGGAGGAACTCCGGTTCTTGGTTTGGATGTTTGGGAGCATGCTTACTATTTGAACTACCAGAACAAGCGTCCTGAATATATCGATGCATTCTTTAACGTGATCGACTGGAAAGAAGTTTCCAGCAGATACGCAAAAGCGAAATAATTTAGAATTGATTTTCTAAAGATTGAGACCGCCAACTGGCGGTCTTTTTTTTTGAATTGTATGCATAAAAAAAGGTGGATAAAGATCCACCTTTTTTTGCCCCAAATCTACCATGAACTTAACCTACTTATGCTATGGTGATATAAAGATAATGTCTTAGATCGTTTTCTCTCGAACTTTTGGATGAAGTACCTGAAAATTAGATGAGTAGCTTAAAAATACTGATTGTTTAATTAAAATATTTTAGTCTTAAACAATATAAATTTGAATTATATGAATAAAAAAAGGCGGATCAAGATCCACCTCTTTTTGCCCCAAATCTACCATGAACTTAACCTACTTATGCTATGGTAGTATAAATATAAAACGAATGTCTATGGCAAAATAGATTTTTGGATGAACTACCTGAAAATTAGTTAACCGGTTTAGAATAAGATATTTAATTTTCAGGTGTTAGCAATTATTTCTGAACCGGAAATAAAAAAAGGCGGAATGAATCCACCTTTTTTTGCCCCAAATCTACCATGAACTTAACCTACTTATGTTATGGCATGGTACTAATGTAGACAGATAAAATCGAGTCGCAAACATTATTAGACCAAATGCTTATTTAATAGTTAAAAGACCAATTTAATATGCTCTGTCTTTATTTCCTTCATAGAAATTTATAAAGGCTCGGTTTACCACCCGGTTCCCGCCAGCTGTGGGATAATCACCAGTAAAGTACCAGTCTCCCAGGTTTTTAGGACAGGCTTTATGTAGGTTTTCTACCGTTTGATAAATGATCTTGACGTCAGCATTTACATCTGTATCGCATAATAGTTCAGATATTTTATCTGAAATCTGTTCATTGGTAAATGGATCGTACATTTCCTTTACAAAATTCTGTACATCAGAGTCATCCAGCTCTAGCTGTTGTTTACACTTCTTATACACCTTCTCCACGATCTCATACTGGCCAGTTTCCTTTAGCAATTCCAATGCCGCTCTAAAAGCAACGAGATCTTCCAGTCTGGCCATATCAATACCATAACAATCTGGATATCGTATTTGAGGAGCAGAAGAAACCACGACGATCTTCTTCGGTTTAAGCCTGTCCATCATTTTAATGATGCTTTTCTTCAGCGTAGTTCCGCGAACAATACTATCATCGATGATGACCAGGTTATCGTCGGGTTTTACCACGCCGTAGGTGACATCATAAACATGGGCCACGAGGTCATCTCTGCTGCTGTCTTCAGTAATAAAGGTTCGTAATTTTACATCCTTGATCGCGATCTTTTCAGTTCTTAACCTGTGCGACAAAATTTCCTGCAGCCTGGCGTCAGTTAGAGTTTCCTTTTCCTCAAGGATGGCTTCATTCTTCTGTTTGTTGAGCTCATCCTGTGCTGCTTCCACCATTCCGTAGAAAGATGTTTCCGCAGTATTAGGAATAAAAGAGAAAACCGTTTTCAGGGTGTCATGTTCAATGCTTTTCAATACATCTGGCATAAGCAGTCTTCCCAGCATTTTGCGCTCTTCATAGATTTCAGCGTCACTACCACGAGAAAAGTAGATCCTCTCGAAAGAGCAGGCTTTGCGTTCCAGTGGTTTGATGATTTCAGTGATCTTTACATCCCCGCTTTTTTTAGTTATGATCGCGTTACCCGGAGGTAATTCATGAACATCCTTAAAATCTACATTGAAGACGGTTTGTATCACCGGCCTTTCTGAAGCGACCACCACCACTTCATCATCCTTGTAATAATAAGCGGGACGAATTCCTGCAGGATCACGAAGTACAAAGGAGTCACCGTGACCAATCATTCCTGCCATGGCATAACCACCATCCCAGTTCTTACTGGATTTTTTCAGGATCTTCGCCACATCAAGCTGTTCTGCAATATGTGGAGAGGCCTGTTTTTTGGAAAAGCCTTCTTTCTTCAGCTTTTTATATAATTTTCTTACTTCAGAATCCAGGAAATGACCAATCTTTTCCATCACCGTCACAGTGTCTGCACGTTCTTTAGGGTGTTGTCCAAGTTCAACCAGGTTATTGAATAACTGGTTTACGTTGGTCATATTGAAATTTCCTGCCACTATAAGATTACGGTGCATCCAGTTATTCTGTCTCAGGAATGGATGTACGCTTTCTATACTATTCTTTCCAAAGGTTCCGTAGCGAACATGGCCAAGGAAAACTTCGCCCAGGTAGGGGATATATCTCTTCTGAAGCTCAGTATCATCTGCATATTCGGGATTCGCCAGGATCTCATCGTTAATCCTTTGATTGATCTGTTCAAAAATATCCTGAATTGGCTGTGCAGCATTAGATCTTACGCGACTAATGTAGCGCTCACCCGGTGCTGTATTCAATTTGATACTGGCAAAACCTGCACCATCCTGACCACGGTTGTGCTGTTTCTCCATAAGCAGGTACATTTTGTTTACACCATAGAAGGCGGTACCGTACTTCTTTTTATAGTAATCTAATGGTTTAAGAAGCCTTATCTGTGCAATTCCACATTCGTGTTTGATAGCGTCACTCATAGGGTCTTATCTGGAATTTGTTGTGTTGTTGTTTATGTCACAAAAAAAGCCCTGAAATTACAGGGCATGTCTTACTAGTCTAATTTTGTTTCGAAGTGTGTTAACTTCTTGAAATCGTGAAGCCGTTCATTCACTTCCTCGCGAGTTAATTTCTGCATTCGCTCAGTACCAAATTTTTCAACGCAGAAGGAGGCGAGATTGGATCCATAGATAACTGCATTCTTCATGTTCTCAAAAGAAATGTCATTCGTTCTGGCAAGATACCCAATAAAACCACCAGCAAAGGTGTCACCTGCGCCAGTTGGATCAAAGACTTCTTCCAGGGGAAGGGCAGGAGCATGGAAGATCTGATCTTCATGAAAAAGCAGCGCTCCATGTTCTCCTTTTTTGATCACAATATATTTAGGACCCATTTCAGCGATCTTTCTGGCAGCTTTAACCAGAGAGTATTCGCCTGAAAGTTGTCTTGCTTCCTCATCATTGATGGTGATCACATCTACTTTAGCAATTACTTTATCAAGCTCTTCAGGAGTGTTATCCATCCAGAAATTCATGGTATCAAGAACCACCAACTTAGGATTTTCGATCTGTTCTAAAACACTTAATTGCACTAGCGGATGTAGATTCCCGAGCATTACGTATTCAGCATCCTTATAATTTTCAGGAACTACTGGCTGAAAATCTGCAAGCACATTCAATTGCGTGTCCAGGGTATCCCTGCTATTTAGGTCATTATGGTAGCGACCACTCCAGAAAAATGTTTTACCGCCTTTTACAACTTCGATCCCTTCAATATCGATCTTATTGTTTTTCATGAGGTCAAGATATTCCTGGGGGAAATCATCTCCCACCACAGATACCACTGCGCTGTCTATATCGAAATTGGCTGCAGACAGGCCTATGTAGGTTCCTGCTCCACCTAAAATTTTATCTGTTTTTCCAAAAGGAGTTTCAATAGCATCAAAAGCTACAGTTCCTACAATAAGTAATTTACTCATAACGGGTTTTAAATTGTCGCTGCAAATATACAGTTTGTTTTCCAAGCTGTAAACCTGATTGCCAGGTTCAATTGTTAAGCTTTGTAACCATCGTCTGCAGGAAGGTCCTTTCCTTTGGAGGCCATTACTGCCAGTGCATCACAACGCTCATTCTGTGGATGATCATTATGACCTTTGATCCACTGGAACTCAACTTTATGTCTTCGGAAGACCTTAAGAAAAGCTTTCCAGAGATCAGCATTTTTACGATTTACAAAATTTTTCTTTTCCCAGCCGAAGATCCAGCCTTTGTTCACAGCATCTGAAACATAGCGGGAATCTGTAAAAACTTTAGCGGGTGTTCCGGGTGTTTTTAATTTGCTCAAGGCGACGATCACAGCCATAAGTTCCATCCTGTTGTTGGTGGTAAGTTTAAAACCCTGAGCGAATTCTTTCTGGTACGGTTTGCCTACCCATTCCATCACGATACCAAAACCACCGGGACCTGGATTGCCCCTTGCAGCACCATCTGTATAAATATGCACCTTTGGTGTTATCACGTAGTCTATTTTTGCAGGAGTTGCTGTATCACTTCCGGGAAATGTCTGTACTCCAGCGCGTGAATCTTCGTGGCAAGACTATCTGGCGTATCTTCTTCGGTGATTGGAGTAGTTGCCTGGAAAATGATATTCCCTTCATCATAATGTTCATTTACGTAATGAATACTGATGCCGCTTTCCATTTCCCTGTTTTCGATAACCGCCTCATGTACCTTGCTGCCATACATACCTTTTCCGCCATATTTAGGTAGTAGCGCGGGATGAATATTAATGATACGATCGGGGAACTCTGCAATGATCTTGGAAGGGAATAACCATAGAAAACCTGCAAGAACTATAAGATCTGGGTTCATGTCTTTTAGAATATGAAGTACATCGTTGTTCTGGTAGAAAGATTCGCGGTCAAAATGTAGTGCTTTCACCTGCAGATCATGTGCTCGTTTCAATGCACCCGCATACTTTTTATTGGAGAATACGGCTAGTACCTTTGTGCTGGTAGATTCCTGAAAGTATTTAATGATGTTCTCGGCGTTCGTGCCGGAGCCTGAAGCAAAAATGACAATCTTCTTTGGGGTCGTATTTCTTTTGTCACTCAAAATAAGGCTGTTAACAATTATTAGGATGTAAAATTAACTGCTTTGAGTGAATTTATGTAAATTACCATCACATTTTTGGAGTAAAAATCGGTTTTAAAATAAAAGTTTTTATTTTTGCCACCTAATCAAAATTAAAATAAAAAATTATGTCAGACATTGCATCAAGAGTAAAAGCTATAATCGTTGACAAATTAGGAGTTGACGAGAATGAAGTTGTAAACGAAGCCAGCTTCACCAACGACTTGGGTGCTGATTCACTAGACACAGTTGAACTGATTATGGAATTCGAAAAGGAATTCGACATTCAGATCCCAGATGATCAGGCAGAGAACATTGCAACTGTTGGTCAGGCAATTTCTTATATCGAAGACGCTAAAAAATAAATCAAAGACACCATATGGAGTTGAAGCGAGTAGTAGTTACAGGCCTTGGTGCCTTAACCCCAATAGGTAACAATTTACAGGAATATTGGGAAGGACTTAAGAGTGGAAAAAGTGGTAGTGCACCTATCACCTATTTTGATACTGAAAAGTTCAAGACTAAATTCGCTTGTGAACTCAAAAATTTTAATCCTTTAGATCATTTTGATCGTAAGGAAGCCCGAAAACTTGATAGGTTCGCTCAGTACGCAATGGTATCTGCAGACGAAGCTATCAAGGATTCTGGTATAGACCTGGAGACGGTAGACAAGTATCGCGTTGGCGTTATTTGGGGTGCCGGGATAGGTGGACTGGAAACTTTCCAGAACGAAGTCATTAACTTTGCTGAAGGTGATGGTTCTCCAAGATTCAATCCTTTCTTTATTCCAAAAATGATCGCAGATATTGCCCCAGGTAATATCTCTATCAAACATGGATTTATGGGAGCAAATTACACCACGGTATCTGCCTGTGCTTCATCTGCAAATGCGATGATAGACGCACTGAACAATATTAGGCTGGGTTATAGTGATGTGATTGTCTCAGGAGGATCTGAAGCTGCCGTTACACTGGCAGGAATGGGTGGATTTAACGCAATGCATGCCCTTTCTACCAGAAACGAAAGCCCGGAGACCGCTTCAAGACCATTTGATTCCACACGAGATGGATTTGTACTGGGTGAAGGAGCCGGAGCTCTTATTCTTGAAGAATATGAGCATGCGAAAGCCAGAGGAGCCAAGATCTATGCTGAGTTACTTGGCGGTGGTCTTTCTTCAGATGCCTATCACATGACTGCTCCGCATCCAGAAGGAGACGGTGTCGTGGCAGTGATGCAGAATTGTCTTAAAAATGCAGGTTTAAAACCTGAAGATGTGGATGTGATCAATACACATGGTACTTCCACGCCTCTTGGAGATGTAGCTGAGCTTAAAGCGATCACCAAGGTTTTTGGAGATCATGCCAAGAACATGAATATCAATTCAACAAAATCCATGACCGGTCACCTGCTTGGTGCAGCCGGAGCTATTGAAGCTATTGCATCGATATTATCCATGCAACATGGTTTGATACCACCTACCATTAACCATGAAAACATTGATGAAAATATCGATCCTGATCTAAATCTTACCCTGAACAAAGCTCAGGAAAGAGAAGTCAAGATCGCTATGAGCAACACTTTTGGTTTTGGAGGTCACAACGCCTGCGTTGTATTTAAAAAATTAGACGAATAGACCATGAGCGTCATTCGGAACATATTAAATTCCCGCTCTTATAAAGGCGGGAATTTTTTTAATATCCTAACTCAAATTCTGGGATTCAAACCCAAAACACTTTCCCCTTATAAAAAAGCCTTTACCCATCGTTCTCTTAATCGCAAGGACGAAGATGGAAACGCGATCAATTTTGAACGCCTGGAATTTCTAGGGGATGCCATGCTCAGTTCAGTGGTTGCTTCTCATCTTTTTAAAGCAGTACCCGGAGGAAATGAAGGGTATCTCACCAAGATGCGCTCCAAGGTGGTAAGTCGAAAACATCTGAATGAATTAGGCAAGGATCTTGGGCTTATTCAACATGTTCAAACCAACATTCCCGTTACTCAATTTGGAGTGAATATCCATGGAAACTTATTTGAAGCTCTGGTGGGAGCCATCTATCTTGACCGGGGTTATAAGTACTGTGAACGCTTTATTTATGAACGGGTAATAGATCCATATGTGGATATAGAACAGCTCGAGGGCAAGGTGATTAGTTACAAAAGCCTGGTCATAGAATGGTGCCAGAAAGAGAAGAAAGAATTTGATTTTGAAGTTTACGAAGATACCGGCAATGACGAACTGAAGCATTTTGCCGTAAAGCTTCGAATTGAGAATCGCGTGGTAGCCAAAGCAAGGGCAACTTCAAAAAAGAAGGCGGAGGAAAAGGCATCAAAAAGAGCTTATTATGCGCTTCAGTCTAAAATAAAGTAAATTGCGAAATTAACGTAAGCTATAACGTTTTCGTAGAAAATTATGAATTTTAGACCCCTAATATCTTCATTTCAGCAATGATATATTATCTTTAACCTTAAATTCCGAATTTGTGCTTATGCATAAGGAACTGCTTGAGTTTGAAGATGAGAGCTTTCAATTGATCGCGATCTACTCTTCTCTGGAAGGGTACAGGCTAGCTTATTTAATCAATAAGTATTTGCGAACAAAGCTGGAGAGAGAGGCGACAGATATCGATTTTAATTTTGCTGAATACCACGCTTTCTACGCACTCTACTCTTTTAAAGATCCTAAAGCTTACTACCATGTAGAACTGGTCGCAAACAAGTTCAAAGGAGAGCCCAAAAGAATTTTAAGTACGGGATCCCTTTTTGGTGAAGAAGAATTTAGTACTAAAGAAATTAATCTGATACCTGAATACAGTAAAGTTGATTTTTTTCTGAAGATTAGCGAGGAAATTCTACCCAAAGAATTCATCAGGATTCTCAACAGGATCAATCAAATTCCAGGAGTACAGGCAGCTTATTCCATAGAGATGGAGAAGCTGAAGAACAAACAAAATCTAATTTTCGAATAATGCCGACCAACAAGAAAACAAAAATAGTTGCCACACTGGGCCCTGCAACCAGTAGCAAGGATACTTTAAAGAGAATGTTGCAGGAAGGTGTCAACGTGTTTCGTATCAACTTTTCACATGCAGATTATGAAGATGTGAAAGAGCGAGTACAGATGATTAGAGAACTAAACGAGGAAGAAGGTTTTAATGCTGCGATTCTTGCCGATCTTCAGGGTCCAAAACTTCGAGTAGGAGTCATGAAGGAGGAAGTAGTAGTCTCTGAAGGTGACCAGATCACATTTGTGACTGGAAAACCTTTTAAAGGGACATCGGAGCGGGTCTACATGAACTACGAGACTTTTCCTCAGGACGTAAAAGCTGGAGAAAGAATACTGCTGGATGATGGGAAGCTGATCTTCGAAGTGGTTAAAACCAATAAAAAGGATGAGGTTACAACCAAGGTTATTCAGGGTGGACCATTAAAATCGAAAAAAGGTGTAAACCTTCCAAATACAAATATTTCTTTACCTGCGCTTACAGAGAAAGATGTCAAGGATGCCAAATTTGCCTGCGAACTGGCGGTGGACTGGATGGCGCTTTCTTTTGTTAGACATGCTGAAGATCTTATGGAACTTCAAAAATTGATCAGTGAGCATTCAGAATTTAAGATTCCAATCGTTGCCAAGATCGAGAAACCTGAAGGTGTAGAAAATATCGATAAGATCGTTGCTTATTGTGACGGACTCATGGTAGCTCGAGGAGATCTGGGAGTGGAAATTCCTGCTCAGGAAGTTCCTCTAATTCAGAAGAAACTGGTTCTAACTGCTAAAAAAGCTCGTATCCCGGTGATTATCGCAACTCAGATGATGGAAACCATGATCACGAGCCTTACACCAACAAGGGCAGAGGTGAATGATGTGGCAAACTCTGTGATGGATGGTGCTGATGCTGTGATGCTTTCCGGAGAAACTTCCGTAGGACAATATCCGGTACAGGTAATTCAGAAAATGGCGCAGATCCTGGAAAGTGTGGAAAACTCACCACTTATTAAGGTGCCACATGAGCCACCGCATGTTAGAACGAAAAGATATATTACGAAAGCGGTTTGTTATCACGCTGCGCACATGGCCAACGAAATCAAGGCAAAAGCAATCTGTACGTTAACCAATAGTGGTTATACAGCTTTCCAGATCTCTGCCTGGAGGCCGGAAGCTCATATTCTTGTATTTACTTCAAATAGAAGGATACTAAATCAACTAAGCTTGCTATGGGGGGTTAAAGCCTTTTATTACGATAAGTTCGTGAGTACAGATGAAACCATCGATGATATCAATGATATGGCGAAGCAATATAAATTTGTGGAAGTTGGAGACTTTACTATCAACCTTGCCGCTATGCCAATAACCGCCAAAGGAATGGTGAATACATTAAGAGTTTCAGAAATAGAATAAAACCTTCAAAGTTCAGATATAAAACAACCGGGTATCCGCAAAAGCAGGTATCCGGTTTTTTAATGGTGAAAGTAGCGGTCACCGATATCCAGGTCTTCCCGAACAAGAATATCTTTGATCAATCTACTCTTATTTCCGTATTGATTATGCCTGAATACAACCTCCAGTGTGTCCATAGTTAACTTCAGGATCTTGAAGTCTTTGTATTCTTTACCGGTACTTAGGAGTTCGGGAATTTGCGGACTCGTAATTCGCAGATAGGGTTCGTTTTTAGCCCCTTTCTTAAATTCCCAGGTGCCAACGAGACTCGGTCCACAATTCTTATTTTCGCCATTATTGTCTCGAACGCTATGATCATTCGAAAAACTCTGGCGATACTCCATAAAACAGGGTCCCATGTTCATTCGAACGTTATTATTCAAACGCCTGGCAAGCTTCCAGGTTTTGGTATCTCCATCTGTAAGTAAAGATTCTGCATCTTCTGGCAAGCTGTACACCTGCTCTTCCTGGCAGGAAAGTATGAGAATCATCATCATCAATATTGAAATTGAATTCTTCATTAGAATTTGAATTTTAATTGTACCGATACTTCCTTTTCCGCCTCTTTACTATCCGATTTTTCAGTATTGAGATTGGACAGCGAAATGCCTAATAATCGTACTGAATTTTTCATTTTTTCCTGGTACAATAATTCTTTCGCTATCTCCAGGATCAGATCTTTGTTTGAAATGTAGTAGCTAATAGTCTTACTCCTGGTTTGCTGGGTAAAATCACTGTATTTGATCTTTAAAGTAATTGTTTTCCCGGCAACATCAGATCTTTTGAGTCTGCGTTCTATCTCTTCAGCGATATTCTGAAGTTTCTCCAACATAAAGATTTCAGAAGAAATATTCTCATTAAAAGTTCTTTCAGCTCCGAGCGATTTTCGGGTTCTGTGCGGTTTTACTTCACTATGATGAATGCCGCGCACTACCCTGTAAAAATGTCTGCCGCTCTTTCCAAAATGTTCACTCAGGTATTCTTCTGTTTTAGACTTCAAATCTTTACCGTTAAAGATGCCTAGCCGATACATTTTTTCAGCAGTTACTTTTCCCACACCGTAGAACTTTCTAATGTCCAGCTCTTCCAGGAACTCTAAAACTTCTTCCGGAGCTACTGTTTTTTGTCCGTTTGGTTTATTAACATCACTGGCGACCTTCGCTATAAATTTGTTCACAGATATTCCTGCGGAAGCGTTTAATCCAGTTTTTTCCTTGATCTGGTCTCTTATCTTTTTCGCGATAAGTGTCGCGCTCATCAGGCCTTTTTTGTTCTCGGTTACATCAAGATAAGCTTCGTCAAGCGATAAGGGTTCCACCAGGTCTGTATACTCATAAAATATTTCCCTGATCTGTGCTGAAATTTCGCGGTATCTTTCAAAGTTTGATTTTACAAAGATAAGATCGGGGCAATTCCTTTTAGCCATGACGCTGCTCATCGCGCTTCGCACACCAAATTTCCGGGCTTCATAACTGGCTGCGCTTACCACTCCGCGTTGTGAACTTCCACCTACTGCGACAGGCTTACCCCGAAGTTCGGGATTGTCCAGTTGCTCGACTGAAGCATAGAAGGCATCCATATCCACATGGATAATTTTGCGAAGTTTTTCCACCTTGTAAATTTAAGTAATATCTTAGTCTCTTTAATAGCTATAGCAATGGAACAGGCAAAAACAGCGATCATTCTCGGGGCTACCGGTCTTACTGGTGGTATTCTTCTGGACAAATTAGTCAAGGATGATCGATATCGAAAGATCAGGATTTTTGGAAGAAATCATGTGGCTCAAAAAAGTGAAAAGATCGAGGAATATTTGATTGATCTTTTTGAAATGGAGAAAGTCCAGGAACTTTTTAAAGGAGACGAGGTGTTCTGCTGCATAGGAACTACAAAAAGCAAAACTCCAGATAAGGAATTGTATCGACAAATTGATTTCGGAATTCCTGCGACCGCGGCCAAACTGGCCAAAAGGAACAATATTGACACTTTTATGGTCATCTCGGCATTGGGAGCCGATGAGGACAGTAACATTTTTTACAACAAAGTAAAAGGAGAAATGGAAGGTGCTGTACTAGAGCAGAAAATCCCGAATACTTATATACTACAACCATCTTTGATCGCTGGTGACCGGGCAGAGAACAGGCTCATGGAGTCGATTTTTATTAAATTGATGAAATTTGGTAATCACCTGCTTATTGGCAATCTTAAAAAGTACCGGACTATAGAACCAGAGGAGATAGCCAATGCCATGCAATACCTGGCAAATCATCAATATCCTGGTGGCAGGATAGAATCTGATAAACTCAAGGCTTTCAGCAACAATTCAGCATGATAGAAATAGAAAGAAAATTTTTAATTACTTCAGAGGCATATAAAAGTGAAGCCAGTAGTAAAACATTATTCGTTCAGGCTTATTTAAATACGCATCCGGAAAGAACCATCCGCATACGCATCAAAGCTGAAAAGGCATTTATGACCATTAAGGGCAAAAGCTCTGAAAATGGCGTTTCCCGTTACGAGTGGGAGAAGGAAATACCGGTTAATGAAGCTGAAGAATTGCTTAAACTTTGTGAACCCGGCAAAATTGAAAAGTATCGTCATCTCGTGAAAGCTGGAGCACACGTTTTTGAAGTAGATGAATTTCTTGGAGAAAATAATGGACTTACGATCGCAGAAGTGGAACTAAGTACTGAAAACGAACCTTTTATAAAACCAGAATGGCTGGGTGAGGAAGTCACCGGCGACCATAAATATTACAATTCACAGCTTATTCTTTATCCATATAAAAACTGGGAAAAATGAAAAATCTAGTAGTAGTAGCAATCCTGTCCTTATTCTTATCCTGTGATCAATCTGCCAACAACTCTTCTGAAGAAATCGTAGAAAATACGAAGGATACAACCGTAATAAAAAGCGCTGATGTAAAATCCATCGAAGAAGATCTTAAAAAGAAAGGTTACCAGACTTTTAGTTATAAGGAAGGAGATACGACCTATCTCATGCAGCAGTATTATATGGTTTTCCTGAAATCGGGTCCTGAAAGAAGCCAGGGTTCTACAGAAGCTGCAGAACTTCAAAAGAAGCATATGGCGCACCTCGAGCGTTTGGCTACTGAAGGTTATACCAGTTTAACCGGACCTATGGGTGATGATGGCGATCTTCGTGGAATTGTAGTGTTCAATACGGCAACACTAGCGGAAGCAGATAGTCTCGCCAACCTGGATCCTATGGTGAAAGCAGGCAGGCTCAAAGTGGAAATACACCCTTGGTGGGTTGCAAAAGGCGGGAAGCTTAAATAGAATTTATTATGCTTACAATATCATGTTTGGGCAATAAACCAGATTGTCTCCAGAATTGTTTGCCATCTTTGAACAGGATCATGGTTGGAACACCTCTAACCTGATACTTTGAGGCCAGTTCCTGGTTCTTGTCCACATCGATCTTCACGATCTTCACACCTTCCCCAAGATCGTTTTTCACTTCTTTAAGTATAGGCGCCAAAGATTTGCACGGTCCACACCAGTCGGCATAAAAATCTACCAGTACTGGTGTATCTCCGGAAATAATATCACTAAAACTACTTTTCATGTTTTTCTTTTAAAGTTAAGAAATGCCTGGTCTTAATTATTTTAAAATCAGGTTAAAAAGTACCTACGATCCCTACACGGCCAAGACCAACCTGCATTTTCCAGCTTATTTTATTTGGATTCTGTACTCCGTAGTTACGTTCGTTTTTCAGGTATTTGTCGATACTGTCCACCACTGCTACGCTAATAGCGATACTAAGTCCCACATCGGTAAGCCAGTGTGCTCCAGACCAAAGCCTGGAAACCGGCGAGACCATTCCAACTCCAATAAGTCCAGCCTTTACAAAAGGATTGTCAAATTGTTTGGATAAAGCGTACAGAGTGGTGAATGAAAGTATCGTATGACCCGATGGAAATGAGTGGTATTTTCCTTCATTGCTGAAAGGAGCAAAACTTGCTTTGCCCTCACCACCTGTTGGACGTGCTCTTCCTACTACCGTTTTTGAAATGGATTGAATAATTCCTGAAGCTGTAGCTGCTGAAATCATTAACACTCCTGTTTGCCTTATCTTTTCATTCTTTGTAAAGAGACCAACCAGGTAGACCGCACTGGTAACCCCGTAATTGTTCTGCGGACTCCCAAAATACCATCCAAAATCCTTTACGAGCTCAGGGACGTCTTCACCCTGTTCCATGAAATAATCACTGGTCTCTTCATCAAAAATGTAGAGTGCAGCAGTTCCGGCAACTACAGCTCCGGCGGTGATAAAATCATCTTTTTGCCATCTAAGGGGAGAAGAATAGGCATTCTTGATTCCGCCAAAAGCGCTGGCGCCATCATATTTCAGCAATTCCCAGGTCGTGGGAACACTGTCCTTTTCAATTTCCAATGTGTCCTGCTGAGACCAGGTAATCGATGAGAGCGTAAGAAACGCCAGGCAAAGTGATAGAGATTGTAATTTTCTAAGCATATTATAATTTTAAAAAAGTGACCTCAAACCCTAAAGCCCGAGGTCACCATCAACCAACAACTAACTATGAAAAAACTAAATTTTAATTATTTCCAGCCGCCGCCTAAGGCCGCGTAAAGATCGACAATTGATTTTAATTGATTGTACTTTGCATTCGCAAGATCCAAACTAGAGTTCAGGGCATTCTGTCTTGCCGTTAAAACCTCAAGGTAATTGGCGAGTCCATTGTTCAGTAATTCTTCAGAATAATCTGTCGCGAGATCATAAGCCTGGAATTCTTTCTGTTTGACATCAATCTTTTCTGAAGCAGCTTCATAAGAATACATGGCATCTGAAACCTCTTTGCTTGCCGTTAGTATCGCTCTTCTAAACTCAAGCCTGGCCTGTTCCTGCTCAGCCTGTGACACTTCATACTCTGTTCTAATGGCTCTACCGTTGAGGATTGGTTGTGCCAGCCCACCAACTACAGTTGCGAAAAGGGAATTGGGATCAAAAAGGTCTCCTTTGTCCAGAGCCTGTAAACCACCAGTTGCATTTAAAGTAAGCGAAGGATAGAAATTGCTTTTCGCCACATTGGTCAACTCAAAAGCATTTACAAAATTATATTCCGCAGCAATGACATCGGGGCGGTTGCGTAAGAGTTGTACTGGAACACCAATATGGAGTTCTGTCGTGATTTTCTGCTCATCCAGATTTGATCGTTCAATCAACCTGGGTGCCTCACCCAGAAGTATGGAAAGCGTATTTTCAAGTAATCTCGCTTCGTTTTTAAGATCAATCAGGATCGCCTTTGCGGTGTATAGCTGAGCTTCAGTTTGCTGCACACCAACTTCAGTAAGAGTTCCGGCTTCTTTCAAGGCTTTTGTAGTTTCAAGACTGTTCGCCCTGGTTTCTACTGTTCTTTTCGTGATATCGATCTGCTCGTCCAGCGCTAACAATTGATAGTAGGTTGAAGCGATATCAGAGATCAACCTTGTTTTTACGGCCTGGTGTGCAGCAATACTTTGTAAGTACCTGGCATCAAAAGCCCGCTTTCTGCTTCTAATTTTACCCCAGATATCTGCTTCCCAGGAAAGATCTGCACTTAACTGATACTGATCCAGCGAGCTGAATAAACTACCAAACTGGCTGTTTTGTGAAAGCTCCTGATGAGTAAAAGTGGCATTGGCCCCAAGAGTTGGAAGATAACCGGCTTTACCTTGCTTTACGTAGGCTTCCGCAGCATTAATCTGCTGCACTGCCACCCGAATGTCAATATTGTTTTCCAGCCCTTCAGAGATATATTCCTGCAGAAGTGGATCTGTAAACATCTCTTTCCAGGAAATGTTAGCCATGTTCAGGCTATCCTGTTCTATCTCATCGGTCCTGTAAGTTGCTTCTTCGATGACCTCCGGCTGTTCGTAGTCCTTTGCGACAAAACAGGACTGAAGGCTTAGAAGTACAACTCCAAGCAAACCAAATTTCGTGTTATGTAATACGTTCATGTTCAATGTTATTTAGTTTCGACAGCTTCAGGCTTTTTACCTACTTTTTCCTGTAACCACTGGAAGAGAATAAACAGAATAGGAATTACAAATACTCCCAGAATAGTTCCTATTAATAGTCCTCCCGCGGCACCCGTACCAATGGAACGGTTACCTTCTGCTCCAACTCCAGTAGCAAGCACCAGTGGTAGCAAACCGAGAATAAAGGCAAAAGAGGTCATAAGAATGGGTCTTAGCCTTGATTTTGCTCCATCGATGGCGGCCTCTACGATCGATTCCCCCTGTCGTCTTCGCTGCAAAGCAAATTCCACGATTAGAATAGCATTCTTGGCAAGCAGGCCAATAAGCATGATTAATGCGATCTGGAAATAGATGTTATTCTGCAATCCAGAGAACTTTGTCGTGATGTAGGCACCAAAAACTCCAAGAGGTAAAGAGAACAGCACTGAAAAAGGCAATAAATAGCTTTCATATTGTGCCGCCAGTAGGAAGTAAACAAATACGATAGATAATAGGAAAATCGTAGTCGTTTGATCGCCGGCATTCACCTCTTCCCGGGTTAGACCACTGAAGGCAGTCGTATAATTTTCAGGGAGTGTGCTGGCAACTTCTTCGATAGCTGTAATCGCGTCTCCTGAACTAAAACCAAGATTCGTGGCTCCACTCAGCTTAGTAGAGTTGAACAGGTTGAAACGGGTTACAGATTGCGGCCCATAAACCCTTTTAAGATTCACAAACTGTGTAATAGGACTCATCTCTCCGGAAGACGTGCGGACGTACAGTTTATTAAGATCAGATTTTTGTGCTCGATCTTCAGGATAAGCCTGTACGTAAACCCGGTATTGTTTTCCGAATTTGGAGAAATCGGCAGCGTAAACTCCACCAATGTAGCCCTGAAGTGTGCTGAAAATCTCATTTACCGTAACGCCTTTTTCTTTAGCCAGCGGAACATTCAGTTCCAGTTCATACTGAGGGTAATTGGTGTTAAAAGAACTTTGCGCATATTGAATTTCAGGTCTTTCAGATAGTTTCCTGATAAATTCCTGGTTGGCTTCATCCAGCTCGTTAAAACCTGCTCCAGATCTATCCAGTAAATTCACTTCAAATCCGGAAGAATTTCCGAAGCCAGGAATACTGGGAGGAGAGAAGAAAATAATATTTGCTTCCGGGATGGTTGCTGCTACACCAAAAAGCTTTCCGGTGATGCTTTCAATGGATAACTCATCGGTATCACGTTCATCCCAGTTGTCTAGTTTTATAAAACCAAGACCATAGTTGCTACCTGCACCGCTAATCAAACTTCTACCGGCAATCACAGAAACTCCCTGAATTCCATCAATATCTTTCACTTTCTGGTAAAGGAGATCATTCACCTCCTGGGTTCTGTCTATCGAAGCACCTGCTGGTAATTCCAGGTTCACGAATATGAGTCCGCGGTCTTCATCGGGAACAAAACCTGAAGGAGTTGTGGATGCAGACCACCAGATTCCTCCAATGGCAAGAATAAGGATCAAAGCGGTTACCCACTTATTCCTGTAGAGAAACTTCAGCGATCTTCCATATCTCTCGATAGTCGCGTTGAATCCGCGGTTAAAACCGTCATAGAATTTCTGAAGAAAACTTTTCTTTCCGTTTTTCTTTTCGTCGTGCGTTTTCAGAAACAATGCACAAAGAGCAGGGCTCAGGGTCAAAGCGTTTATTGCGGAAATGAATATCGCTACAATTAGTGTAATTCCAAACTGTTCATAAAAGACACCTGTAGGTCCCTGGATAAAAGTTACCGGAATAAACACCGCTGCCATAACCAGGGTAATCGAGATGATCGCTCCAGAAATTTCGTTCATGGCGGTTGTGGTGGCCTGTTTGGCACTTTTAGCACCTTCATCCAGTTTCGCGTGTACGGCTTCCACCACCACAATGGCGTCATCTACCACGATCCCGATGGCCAGCACCAGGGCAAACAGGGTCAATAAGTTGATACTGTATCCAAAAAGATTCAGGAAGAAAAAAGTACCAATAATAGACACTGGAACCGCAATAGCCGGGATCAAGGTCGACCTGAAATCCTGTAGAAATATGAAAACTACGAGAAAAACAAGTATAAATGCTTCAATAAGCGTATGTGTCACTTTGTTAATCGAGGCATCCAGAAATTCGTTGGTATTGTAGGGTACGTAGATTTCCAGTCCTTCAGGAAGATCCTTCTCCACTTCTGCGAGTCGGTCTTCAATTTCCAGGATGATATCACGTGCATTAGATCCCTTGGTCTGGAAAACACCCATATTAACCGCGGGATATCCTTTGGTCATGGAACTTCCGCTATAACTTTGAGCGTCCAGTTCGATCTCTGCGATATCTTTTAGTCTAAGAAATTCACCATTCCCAAGAGCTTTTATAACAATGTCGCTGTACTGCTCTTCTGTATTGTATCTACCGCTGTATTTTATCGTGTAGTTAAAAGCCTTACCGTCATTTTCTCCAAGAGAACCGGCAGCAGCTTCCAGACTCTGCTCATTTAAAGCACCAATCACATCTGCGGGA
This sequence comes from Christiangramia portivictoriae DSM 23547, assembly GCF_000423045.1. GTDB lineage: Bacteria > Bacteroidota > Bacteroidia > Flavobacteriales > Flavobacteriaceae > Christiangramia > Christiangramia portivictoriae. The sequence continues at coordinate 272,267 of NZ_AUHF01000001.1, forward strand.
ACAAGATTGTAGGCTGCTAGTTTATCAGGTTGCAGCCATATTCGCATGGCATAATCCTTACTTCCAAACACCTGTACATTTCCAACACCGTTGACCCTTTGAATTTCAGGAATCACATTTATTTTCAGGTAATTCTGAATAAATGTGTCATCAAAATCCTGATTCTTACTCAAAAGAGAGAAGAACATCAGGGCACTTGTTTGCTGTTTCTGGGTGGTGACCCCGGTTTGTTTTACCTCTGCAGGCAACAGAGGATTTGCACGGGCTACCCTGTTCTGTACGTTCACTGCAGCAATGTCTGGATCTACCTGCTGATCGAAATAAACCGTGATCTCTGCAGTACCGTTATTGGTAGCTGTTGAGGTCAAATATGTCATTCCCTCCACTCCGTTAATCTGTTCTTCAATAGGAATGATCACACTTTCCAGTACCGTTTCTGCATTGGCACCTGGATACGAAGTGCTTACAGTGATGGTTGGAGGTGCGATGTCAGGATATTGCGTGATAGGAAGGTTGGAAAGTCCAAGAACTCCCAGGATCACGATAATGATGGAAATCACCGTAGAGAGTACGGGTCTTTCTATAAATGTTTTTAGCATAACGTTACTTTTTCCTGAAAATTTATCTGAATACCTTATCAATAGGCTTAGCCACACTATCGAAAGCGACGGGTTGTGGCTGGATCTGGGTGTCTGGTCGTAGTTTTGCCAGACCTTTCGCTACAATGGTATCTCCCTGTTTTACTCCAGATTTTACCACATACAAATTATCTATGCTCGTTATGATCTCCAGGGTGGAACTGCTCACCTTATTTTCGGCTCCAAGCTTATAGACCAGAACGTTGCCCTGTCTCTCAAAGGTGGATTCCTGCGGAACGATCAATGCATTTTCGTAGGTCTTCGGAATTCTTATCTTACCGCTGTTTCCATTGGAAAGAAGTCTCGAAGGATTGTCAAAAACTGCTCTGAAGGAGATAGAACCTGTATTTTCGTTTACCTGTGAATTAATGGTTTCGATCTTTCCCTTTTCAGAATAGGAAGATCCATTCGCAAGAATCAATTCTACTGCCGGCATATTAGCGATCTTATCCTGAACTTTTTCCCCTTCATATTCTTTTAAAAAATCAAGGTACTCAGTTTCATTCATGGAAAAGTAGGCGTAAACCTTGCTGATGTTACTAACCGTAGTAAGTGGCTGAGTGCTGGTTGGGCTCACCAAAGCACCTTCACGAAGTCTTATGGAACCTACTAAACCATCGACAGGACTTTTAATGTTGGCGTAACCAATATTTGCCGCGATACTGTTATAACTACTCTGAGCCTGTTGTAATTTTGCTTTTGCCGTTTCCAGTTGCACCTCGCTAATAATGTTCTTTTCAACCAAAGGCTTCAGTTTATCTACCTCTACCTGCGCTGCATTTACATTTGCTTTTGCCGCTGCGGCATCCTGGTTTAATGACTGGGTTTCGAGTTTGAAAAGCAACTGTCCTTTTTTTACTTCCTGGCCTTCGTCTACTAGAACATCAGTAATATAGCCGGAAACCTTCGCTCTAACTTCACTATTTACGATACCTTCTATGTTCACCGGGTAGGTGGTATGACCGGTAACGGTTCTCTGCGGAACTTCGGTTACCGGAAATGGTTTTGCCTGCGGTGCAGCAGCCTGAGCTTGTGATTCACCATCATTTCCACAGCTCGCCAGTAGCAGTATTAGGCTGAATAATCCTGCGATTGAAACTATTTTTTTCATTTTTATTCTTCTTCAATAATTAATTTTCCAGTTCCTGGGTCATTAGTTCGATCGTGCGTTCCAGGTTCTCTTTTTGTGATTTCAAATACTCTATATACAGGCTGCCAACACCACCAGATCTTTTAAACTTCTCTTCATTGTGAGTAGAATTGAACTCGTGGATCTTGTTAATGATCCTGATCTCTTCTTTGGTCCTGATCATTTCATCATTCAGGGTGTTTTTCAGGTAAGTCCTGCTGGCCCTGAAATAGCGCTTTCGATCTCCCGATTTGGTGAAATATTCCACCTTCTTGGTTTGTAAAAGCAAATTCAGCTGGGTGGAGACAGAGCTTTTACTCGCCTGGGTGATCTCGATGATCTCATCGAAAGTATGACCGTCATTGGGAGACAATATCATAATGATGTAGATCCTTGCCGATAATGGCGCGAGGTTATGTATTCTTTCAAAATGAACCCCAATCTCTTCGATCAGTTTTCGCTTTTCCGGTGAACAACAATCCATGCAATTATTTTAAATGAGCTTGCAAAGATACACTCAGTTCGGAACTAACCGAACCAAACAAACTTAAATGTTCGTTAAAAGTGTGAATTCTTCAGATTCAATGCATTTTTCTCCAGAAGGATTTCAGAATCGGGACATCGGCAAATTTTGATTATCTGGTTTTAAGGATGTTGAGGTCTGTAGACTTGATAACGTAGCCAATTCTAACCATGCTGGTGTATTTGTCATAATCAATAAGGCTTTCCGCATAACCCGCGAACCACTCCAGCATCAAATACTGGTTACCAGAATTATTAAATAGTCTATAATAAAGTTTGGTACCTACAGATCCTTTCCAGTCTTTCAATCCTTTTCTTAGCGTTATCTCGCCAATAAAAAGTTCTCTGAAGAATGTCTGTTCTACCTTGACTTCAGCCAAACCAACGTAATCCAGCAGATCCGGATGGTTTTCAGTATAAGCAAAAGGAACCCAGGCCTTCGCGCTCAGCATGGTGCGCCTTCCCAGCGGTGTATGAAACATCCCGGAAACCCTGTTCCAGCTTCTGCTCACCAGGCTGTCTCTTCCATTGGATTCGTGTTCCAGCTGCAGTTCTGCCAGTGCAATGATTCTATTGGATTTATCGAAAATTGGCTTGCCAACTCCTATAGCGGGATTAAAATTGATTTCTTCAAACGGGCTGGATTTATCATAGATATTCCAGAATGCTTTTTGTGTGTAGCTCACGAACAAATGGCTGTCAAACGGCAGCGTAGCCCTGGAGATCAGTTGCTTGAAACTTATCTGGTACTTGATATCTGAATTTACTTTGTTGGCAGGCATGTTCGTGGGAATTCCACTTATCAGGTAATTATCATGATAACTGCTGAAAGATGGCATGCTTTGGATCGTATCATTCACTTCCTCACGCGTCATTCGCTGTGCATGTACTTTTATTGAACTGCATAAAATGATAACCAGGAGGCCAGTCTTTGTGATAAATGACTTCATGTTAGGACTTTGTAGGGAAATTTGTAGAAGCAAAGGTAAGTCTAAAGTCGCTTTAAATCTAATTTGAAGAATGGACAGGATTGTTATTAATTCCAAAAAGCTCCCGATTTCAGGAGCTTTAAATTGTATATACCAGTGAATTTATTTTGCGTTATTTTCTTTATAGATCCCAAGTTGAAGATCACCACTGGCGTTCATGCTCGCACGATACATGCCTGCGGTATTGAATTCCATCGCTACATTTCCCTGGTGATCGATAGCGATGATCCCTCCATTTCCACCCAGTGCCGGTTGTTTTTTCTGAATGACTTCCCGGGCCGCTTCCTGCAGACTCAGGCCTTTGTATTCCATCATGGCTGAAATATCGTAAGCGACCACTCCGCGAATAAAGAATTCTCCCCAGCCAGTACTTGAAATGGCGCAGGTGGCATTGTTGGCATAGGTGCCAGCTCCAATAATTGGAGAATCCCCAATACGATTATATTTTTTATTGGACATTCCGCCGGTAGAGGTACCTGCAGCAAGATTTCCATTCTTATCCAGAGCAGCACAGCCTACAGTTCCAAACTTTTCATCTTTTACAAAAGGATCATAATACGCAGTTTTGTTCTGCTCCCGGTCTCTGGCTCTTTCCATGGCTTTAAACCTGTTCTCTGTATAAAAATATTCCGGGTCAACAATTTCAAGCCCTCTTTCTTTTGCGAAATCTTCAGCTCCTTTGCCAGATAAGAGAACATGTTCAGAATTTTCCATCACTTCAAAAGCCAGGTTGATTGGGTTTTTAACATTGGTCACCCCGGCGACCGCACCGGCATTCAGGTTTTTTCCTTCCATGATCGAGGCATCGAGTTCGTTCTTACCTTCGTTGGTAAATACGGCACCTTTAGCCGAATTAAACAACGGACTATCTTCCATAATATTAATAGTTCGCTGCACGGCTTCTACGGCTGTGCCACCATTCGCCAGGATTTCGTGCCCTGTTCTAATGGCTTCCTCCATCTTGTCCTTATAAGCCTTTTCAAGACTATCGCTCATATTTTCCTTCAGGATGGTACCAGCACCACCATGGATCACGATCCCAAAATTTTGCACTGTATCGGTATCCGTTTTATTTTTTTCTGCGGAAGTGGAAACCTTCGAACGATTTTCAGAATTCTGATCACAGGATATCAAAGTGAGCAAACTGAATAAGAGAAGAATTTTTTTCATGATGCATATTTGTCTGAAAGTTATAAAATTTCAGATAGACTGCTGAAGCAAACTCTTAATTCAATTTTAATAGATGTTCTTCAGAAGCTTTAAAGAGGATTCAGTAATTTTAGGAAAAAATCAAATATGCCTGTAGAAGGACCTTTTAACCTGAATAAGTGGATCGAACAGAACCGTGAACACTTAAAGCCACCCGTTGGAAATAAGAATTTGTACAAGGAATCTGGCGACTATATTGTCATGATCGTAGCCGGGCCAAATGCGAGAAAGGATTATCATTATAATGAAACGGAGGAATTGTTCTACCAGCTGGAAGGAGAGATCGAAGTTCATATTCAGGATCATGGAGAAAAGCGCACCATGAAATTAGGACCTGGTGATATGTACCTGCATCCAGCTAGAGTGCCGCATTCCCCAGAAAGAAAAGAAGGATCTATTGGTCTGGTTGTGGAACGCAAGAGATTGAACGAAGCAGGTGAGGATGGTTTACTTTGGTTTTGCGACAATTGCAATCACAAATTATATGAAGTTTACTTTCCACTTCACGATATAGAAACCGACTTTCTAAAACATTTCAAACACTTTTACAACACAAAGGAATTGCGTACCTGCGATAATTGTGGGGAGGTTATGCCCGCCGATGAACGATTCACGGCTCCGGAGGAATAGCCGTTTATTTTTACTATTTTCGCAATAACTACACAAAATAATCGCTAAAAACGCAATTTAATGAGCAAAATCGCTGAAGAATTCGGGATCAAACAAGCCCTGAAAGATTTAGGTTTAAACGACGTGAATAACGGAACATCTACCGGGAAAGACTGGTTTAGCAATGGAGATATCATCGAATCTTATTCACCAGTTGATGGTGAACTCATAGGAAAAGTGAAAGCAACTACCAGTGAGGATTATGAAAAGACAGTTTCTACAGCTGCCAAGGGATTCAGGGAATGGAGAACCTGGCCAGCACCTCAGCGTGGGGAAGTTGTACGCCAGTTCAATGATGAACTGAGAAGATTAAAAGAGCCATTGGGGAAACTGGTTTCTTATGAAATGGGAAAATCTTACCAGGAAGGTCTTGGCGAAGTTCAGGAAATGATCGATATCTGCGATTTTGCAGTAGGACTTTCCAGACAATTACATGGTTTGACCATGCATAGTGAACGCCCTGGACATCGCATGTACGAACAATATCATCCCCTGGGAGTTGTTGGCATCATTTCAGCATTTAATTTCCCGGTGGCTGTATGGTCATGGAACACGGCTCTGGCCTGGGTTTGTGGAGACGCCTGTATCTGGAAAGGTTCAGAGAAAACTCCGCTGACTTCCGTGGCCTGTCAGAACATAGCTGCTAAAGTATTCGCTGAAAATAATGTACCTGAAGGTATCTCCTGTTTGATCACCGGTGATTACAAAGTTGGCGAAATGATGACCAAAGATGAGCGCGTACCATTAATTTCGGCTACAGGTTCTACCAGAATGGGTAAAATTGTCGCTAAAGAAGTAGCCGGAAGATTAGGAAAAACTTTGCTGGAACTTGGCGGGAACAATGCGATCATTGTGACTCCAGATGCAGATATTAAAAATACGGTGATTGGTGCTGTTTTTGGTGCAGTTGGAACTTGTGGACAGCGTTGTACCTCTACAAGAAGATTGATCATTCACGAAGATATCTATGATAGAGTGAAGGATGCGATCGTAAACGCTTACAAGCAGATCAGGATTGGGAACCCGCTGGATGAGAATAATCACGTAGGTCCTTTAATTGATAGAGACGCTGTTAAAAATTATCAGCATGCATTGAAAAAGGTAGTAGAAGAAGGCGGAACTATTTTGGTTGAAGGTGGTGTGCTAGAAGGTGATGGTTACGAAAGCGGGTGTTATGTAAAGCCTGCGATTGCTGAAGCAAAGAACGACTTTGAGATCGTACAGCATGAAACCTTTGCACCGGTATTGTACATTATGAAATATTCTGGTGATGTAAGCAATGCGTTGGAATTACAAAATGGAGTAAGACAGGGGCTTTCCTCAGCGATCATGACTAACAATCTAAGAGAAGCGGAACGTTTTCTTTCTACGGAAGGATCAGATTGTGGAATTGCCAATGTGAATATTGGAACTTCAGGCGCTGAAATTGGTGGAGCATTTGGTGGTGAAAAAGACACCGGTGGTGGCCGCGAATCGGGTTCTGATGCCTGGAAAGTATATATGCGAAGACAAACCAATACGATCAATTACACTACCGAGCTTCCACTGGCTCAGGGAATCAAGTTTGATCTGTAATCCGTGTAAAATTTTCAAAAAACCCGCTTTCCATGGATTGCGGGTTTTTTTATATCTAGCTTTTGACTAAATCGTTAAATCATACTTAAATACATGACCCGATTTTGAATCAGGCTTAGATAATCTTTATTTTCGAGCATTACAAACCAAAAGAAATCATGAGCGAATTTTCAAAAGAACAGGCTGAAAAGGAACACCAGAAAAGAACAGAAGACTTTTCGAAGGAAGATGTGGGAAAGGTGATCGAAGAGGAGGAAAAGATTCTCAATAAATTCGAAAGTAAAGGAAAGTTAAAACGATATCTTGATGATGCGATCATTCTCTTTTCCCTGGTAAAGGATTATGCCAAAGGCGATTACAGGGAGATACCTTTTAATATCATTGCAGCAGCAGGAGCAGCACTTTTATATGTATTGTCACCGATAGATCTTATTCCAGATTTCATACCGGTGCTTGGGTATCTGGATGATGCTGCGGTAATCGCTTTCTGTCTAAACTTAATGGAGAAGGACCTGGCAACTTATAAGCTCTGGAAGCAAAATTTCACAAAACTCAGCTAGTGCGAAACACTAAGAATAAAAAAAGCCGATTCATTTGAATCGGCTTTTTTGTATAAGAATTTGAATCTTAGAATCTATAACCAATGTTTAAACCTGCATTAAACTCGATTGCAGAAAACCTGTCCTTTACTTCATCGCTGAAATTTCTTCCAATATTTACGAAAGGTCCTATCACAAATGTATCATTGAAATTCCATTTATAACCTCCACCAAGGCCAATAATAAAGGAATCCATCTCTGTAATTAGATCACCATTAAATTCAGCATCTGGTGCAGCCTCGCTAAATTCACCACTTCTGTATTTTAAAAAAGGATTTACATATAAACCCGATGCGGCGTATTCTTCTCCAAAATAATAATTATAACCAACCTTGAAACTGTTGGTTTCAAATTTTCTGGAACCACTTTCAGAATGGTAATTAATACGGTCATTGATAAGGATCATCCCTTCGATAGATTGGTGATCATCCAGAAATCTTTCGTAACCAAATTCCACAGACGCGATCGCGATCGTATTGGCGATATTGAGTTTGATCTCATTATTTTTTTCTGCGCTCTGTGCATTTGCAAAACTGGTTGTTACCAGGCATATAAGAGCGAAAGCAATTTTTTTCATGATATAAGTTTCCTATGTATAAAGCTATAGATTAAAAAACCCTGCAATTGGACTGCAGGGTTCATACTTTTTATGCAGAACGATTACAACATCCCGTTATTGGAAACCCATTTAAAGGTATGAGGATCCTGTGGAACTGCGATTCTACTGGCGATTCTGGTCATTCTGTCTGGTAATGCCATCAGGTAGTCACGGGCTTTTTCAGCATCATCATTAAGATCACGCATTTTATCAATTTCCCAGTAATCATTCAGCTTTTTCAGAATATCGATATAATCCATGGTTGTATAAACTCCTAATCTCTGCGCAGCATTTGAAAAGTTTTCAAAAGCTTCCGCAATACCCTGTCCAGATTCTCTGATAAATTGTGCAGGCATTACGATCTTCTTCTTCATCATATCAACATATGCCAGCATCATTTCACTTGGATCATGCTCGAAAATGGTTTTTACAAATTCTCTGTAAGCCATATAATGTCTCATTTCGTCTCCAGCAATGATATTACACATTTTTGCCAGCATTTTATTCCCCTTTCGCTTAGCCAGTTGTCCCACACGTTTGTGCGAAATGTTGGTAGCAAGCTCCTGGAAACTGGTATAGACAAAATTTCTATAGGGATCTCTGCCAGTTCCAATATCAAAACCATCATTGATAAGATGCTGGGTGGTTTTTTCGATCTCTTTCATATCTACTCTTCCAGAGAGGTATAGATATTTATTTAAGGTATCACCGTGTCTGTTCTCTTCTCCTGTCCAGTGTCTTACCCATTTTGCCCACGAATTGGATTTTCCCTGGCTGGCATCATGTTGTTCCACACCTTCCATATCCATTAACCAGGATTCGTAAGTTGGCAATGCTTCTTCTGTAACCATATCGGCTACTAAAACAACCCAGAAATCGTATCCCAGCTCTTTTGCTTCTTCTCGAATCTGATGAACGCCCTCAAAACCTTCCTCTGTTTGTAGATTAGGTAAAAGGTCTGTTGGTTGCCAGATCTCTTCAACCGGGATCAGGTATTTATCGATGAAACCCTGTACAGATTTCTCCACCGTGTTCATCACTTCTAAACGTATATTGTCTAATGCCATTCTGTAGTTCTTTGTAGATTTTCGACTGCTAATTAAAGCCTGTTTGCCCAATATATTACAATAAACATGCAAATTTTTACAGAAACTTTAAAAACTGCAGTTTATTGGCTCAAAAACTTGAACTTCAAAGATATGAATAAGGAAATAGAAGCTATCGTAAATGAATGCTAATTTCTACCCTGTTCATCTGGATAAAGCGTATAAACCGGGTCGCTTTGTACGATTTCTTTCGAATTTATATCAATTGCCGTGATAGGACCCTTAAATGCAGCCCCGGTATCTACATTCCAGATATTTGCTTTGTTTACAGGTTTTGTCTCACCAATTCTGGTCACGGGAGTGTGCCCAATAAATATCTCATTAAAATGAGCTAATCTTTTTGGATAGAACATGTCACCGGGTTTAATCGATGGATCCATGGCTAATGCCATTTCCCATAAGGTACGATCCCAGTAGAAACCTTTGTCTGAATACTCATAATCTGGACCATGTAAATTGGTGAATCCGGCATGTACAAATAAGCGATCATCCTGTCGATAAAAATTCAGAGTATCTTTGAAAAATTGAATGTGAGCTTCGATCTGTTCAGGCGTAAATGTACGATAGGCATCGATACTGGACTGGCCACCGTGTTCCAGCCATTTTTCGTTCATTTCCCCACCTTCCAGCCATTTCTGCGCAAGATCGTCATGATTTCCGCGAATAAAAATACAGGAATTTTGCCGGGCCAGCTTGATCAGGTAGCTCACCGTATTTGCAGAATCGCTCCAGCCATCTACATAGTCACCCAGAAAAATCAGGGTATCCTCAGGCTTCAGGTCTATCCTTTCAAGTAACTGAATGAGCGCTTTCATTCCTCCATGTAAATCTCCAATAGCGAAGGTTCTTGACATTCTAATTGTATTTTACTTTTCTTAAAATTCTCATACTGTCTTTGTAAGACTGGTGATATTCAGCTCCAAAATTCTTCAGATAGGGCCGGGCTTCTTCCAGTCTGTCCAATGCGTCTGAAAAATCGTTCAGGTAGCAAAGAAGGTACGTAGAAGGCAAATTCCGTAGATCCTTGAGGTCTTCCGCAGTAAGCTCGATACCGTTTCTCAGTTTCTCAACGAGACTGCGATTGGTATTGAATATATGATAGAGCGTTTTTTTATCGAACTTTGGAGCTTCAAAAATAACATTACTTTCAATTTCATAACTTCCATTATTTCTGAAACTAATGCTTACTTCTTCCAAAGGATAGTACTTAAACTGGTCGTGCAGTCCTAAATGAACATATTCCAGAATCTTAAAACTATCGTCATTTTGAATGATACTCACCTCATCAAGTGCAGAGTAAAATAATTTAACCTGTTCATTGATAAGCTCGATGTCTACCCGGGAATAATAGGATTGCTGTTTGATCTTTTTCTCCTTTCCTGCCCAGCATACCACAAAATACTCTTTGAATACCTTATAGCTGGGGTTATAATCCTTTCTTTTCCGCATAAAATCGAATACCCCGTCCAGGGTGTATTCAATATTATTATGTGAATGATTTTCAATAGACGATACCTGGGCTGAGTTTACATCCTGAATGGCGATATCAAAAACTTTAGGCATAGATATACTGCCATCCCGCATAAAAACAGACCCGCCATAATATTTCCAGATATTTTTTCTGAAGGAACAGATCTTTCCATGGTTAGGTTTTATGGTTACCAGTCCAACTACCAGGTGATCTGGTAAGTGTGGAAAAGGTATATTTTCATAAGATATTCTTGGGGGATTACTTAAGTAGGCATTCACCAGGTTCTGAATCTTACTGTCATCAAAAAAATCGATGCCTACGATCTTGCTATCTTCATCCTCGACCCCTATCACGATGTAAGAATTGTTTTCGGGATTGGAGTTGGAAAGCGCGCAAATATGTTTTAGAAATTTCGCCTTACCTTCTCTTTCGCCAATATTCAATTGCCGCTTCTTATCGTAGAAGCTGTTCTCATCATTATGAGCCAGCAGGTTTTTAATAAGAAGTCGTTTATTGATCATCGCGTTTGTCTCACTGATTTTTATCCACTATGGTACTACTGGCCTGTGCCGTGCACATCACCGTAAGATCGGCAATGTTTACATGATAAGGCCTGGTCACCGTAAAATGTATAATATCTGCAACGTCTTCTGGCTGTAAAGCCTTGTAACCTTTATAAACTTTTTCTGCCTTTGCAGCATCACCTTTAAAGCGTACATCACTGAACTCAGTTTCTGTAAGACCAGGATTGATTGCACCAACCCTGATGCCGTTCCCATTCAGATCGATTCGCATTCCCTGGTTAATGGCATCTACCGCATGTTTGCTGGCACAGTATACGTTTCCATTGGGATAAACTTCCTTTCCCGCAGTAGAACCAATATTGATAATATGGCCAGACTGTCTTTCTATCATTCCAAGGATCACCGCCTTGCTCATGTAAAGCAGCCCTTTTACATTGATGTCCAGCATATTGTCCCAGTCGTCCATATCGCCAAACTGTATTGGATCCAATCCATGTGCATTTCCCGCGTTATTCACAAGTATGTCGATCTGCCTGAATTCCTCCGGAAGACTTTCTATATTATCAAATACTTCCTGTCGATTTCTTACATCAAAGTTGAGGATATGTACCTGGGTTTCCACAGCGAGTTCCTGCTGTAACTGCTGCAGTCTTTCGAGTCTTCTGCCACAAAGTATCAATCTAAATCCTTCCACCGCAAAACGAATAGCAGTAGACTTTCCTATTCCGCTTGTAGCGCCGGTTATAAGGGCTGTTTTCATATTTGAAATTTATTTTCTAAAGTAAGAAAGTATTGCTTAGCATCGGGGATTCCTGTATTAAAGCGTGGTTAAGTTGCGTTAAAATAAGTTAAAGCGTCTTTTTGATTAAAATTTAGCATGGGAATTGCCGTTCTCCGCATGAACCAAATAAAATCAATATATGAAATACCTGAATGTAAGTTTTAAAAGCCTGCTGTTGGCAACGTTAATTTCTGTTGGACTTGTGAGTTGTAATGACGATGATTCTGAAGGTTCTGCCGCCGGAATGGCAAATCTTAGTATCCGTATGACCGATGCTCCTGGAGATTACGATGCAGTTTTTGTGGATGTGCAGGGAATTGAAATTCAGCTTGAAGCTGATGAAGATCTTGATGCAATTGATGACGATGCAACTGAAGGTAGCCAGTGGGTGACTCTGGATGATGTGGATACAGGGATCTACGATTTGCTGGAATTAACGGGTGGAGTATCACAACTTCTGGCAAATACTGAAGTTGAAGCCGGTTATGTTGGACAGATGAGATTGATCTTAGGGCCAGACAACACGGTGGTGATAGATGGTGAAACCAAAGCCTTAAATACTCCAAGTGCACAACAATCTGGTCTTAAATTACAATTGAATCAGCGTTTGGAAGCTGGTGAAAACTATGCATTTCTTTTGGATTTTGATGTAGACCAGTCCATCGTAGAGACAGGAAACGGTAGCTATAATTTGAAGCCTGTGATCAGGTTAAGCGCTGAAGCCAATGCGGGAATGGTCGTAGGGACCACTGTAGTGCCTGCAGCATTGAACAGCGATGTACAGTCGCTGGTTGTACTAACCGGTAATGGAATTACCGTATCGGCGTATACGAATGCCAATGGTGATTTTGCTCTAAACGGAGTGCCAGCAGGAACTTATGATGTGAAAATCACGCCTCAAATTTCTTCTGGTCTTACAGTTTATACGGTAAGCGATGTGGAAGTTCGTCCAAACGAAACAACAGATCTTGGTGAGATAGAGCTATAGGCATCTGCTCAAAATACAATGGAAAAGGCAGTACTTCAGGGTACTGCCTTTTCTATTTTAACCTTTTTTTAACCAACGTAAATCCAATAAAATAACAATTTGCGACGCTTACATGTTGTACGTATATTCACGACATCAAAATCTGAAAAATCATGATGGAAAACGATTCATCTGTTGATATAGCCAGTATTAACGAAAAAATTGAAAAAGAGAGTGCTTTTGTAGACCTGCTAACCCGGGAGATGAACAAGGTCATCGTAGGGCAGCATCATATGGTTGAACGCCTTTTAATCGGGTTACTTGGCCAGGGACATATTCTTCTGGAAGGAGTTCCCGGTCTGGCGAAAACTCTGGCGATCAACACCTTATCTCAGGCTGTTCAGGGGAGTTTCAGCCGGGTACAGTTCACTCCAGATCTTTTACCTGCAGATGTTGTGGGAACCCTCATCTATAATATGAAGGAGAATGACTTCAGTATAAAAAAGGGACCAATATTCGCCAATTTTGTGCTTGCAGATGAGATCAACCGAGCTCCGGCAAAGGTACAATCGGCTTTACTGGAAGCCATGCAGGAGAAGCAGGTAACCATAGGTGATGAAACTTTTGTTCTGGATAAGCCTTTCCTGGTTATGGCCACTCAAAACCCGGTGGAACAGGAGGGAACCTATCCACTGCCAGAAGCACAGGTAGATAGATTCATGCTGAAGACGGTGATCAAGTATCCTAAAATGGCAGAAGAACAATTGATCATTCGTGCCAATCTCAAAGGTGCATTTGAAAAAGTGAACCCTGTGGTAAGTCTTGAACAGATTTTGCGTGCGCAGAGTGCAGTTCGTGAAGTTTATATGGATGAGAAGATCGAAAAGTATATTCTCGATATCATCTTTGCAACAAGAAACCCGGAGAATTACAACCTGTCTGATATCAAACCTTTGATTAGCTTTGGCGCATCACCAAGGGGAAGTATCAACCTTGCTGTAGCTTCCAAATGCTATGCTTTTATTCGTCGTCGCGGTTATGTGGTGCCTGAAGATGTACGTGCCGTGGTACATGACGTGCTTAGACATAGAATTGGAATCACCTATGAGGCTGAAGCTGAAAATATTACTTCGGAAGATCTTATCAACAAGATCGTGAATGAAATCGAAGTGCCATAACGATCAAAATCGTGCAAGGCCGAAGATTGGTGACTGAAGTTACCGGTTCATAAACATTGTTGAAGGTATAGATGGATACAAAAGAGCTTCTTAAGAAAGTACGCAAAATAGAGATCAAAACCCGCAGACTGAGCGATCATGTCTTTGGTGGGGAATATCATTCTACTTTTAAAGGACGCGGAATGACCTTTAGCGAGGTAAGATCTTACCAGTTTGGGGATGACGTTCGAAATATCGACTGGAACGTTACCGCGCGTTACAATGAGCCATTCGTAAAAGTATTTGAGGAAGAACGGGAACTTACCATGATGCTTATGGTAGATGTTTCAGGATCTGAACTTTTTGGTACCCGCGAGCAATTCAAAAAAGATGTAGTGACCGAAATTGCTGCTACACTGGCATTTTCAGCAACAAATAACAATGACAAGATTGGTTTGATGTTATTTACAGATAAGATCGAACTATATATTCCGCCAAAGAAAGGACGTTCTCATGTACTCAGGATTATTCGGGAATTACTCGAATTCCATCCTCAAAATTCAGCAACAGATATTACGGGTGCTTTAAAGTACCTGTCTAATGTGATGAAGAAAAAGGCGATCGTTTTTATTCTGTCAGATTTTATGGATGAGGACTATCAGCATACTCTGAAAATTGCCGCCAACAAACATGATGTTACCGGGATCAGGATATTTGATAAAATGGAAGAAAGCATTCCAAACCTTGGTCTTGTACAAATGCAAGATGCTGAAAGTGGTAATTATATAACTGTAGATACCGGTTCTAAAGCTGTGCGCCATTCCTATTCCAAATATTACCAGGAGCGCCTGGATTATTTTCTGCAAAGTTTCTCTGTAAGTGGCGCGGGAACTATCAATAACAGAACAGACGAAAATTACGTAAAGAAACTACTGGGCTATTTCAAAAGAAGAGCTTAACTCATGAACTCAAGTAAGATCTCCACATATCGCCAACAAATAGTAAGGATCCTGCCCGGGATTCTGGCCATGTTGCTATTTCAAGGTCTCTGGGCTCAGGAAGTTACTTCCAGTATAGATTCAACCAGCATTAAAATTGGTGAGCAGATCACTTATAAGATTGAAGTGAACTCAAGTCCTGAAGATCTTGTTGTTTTTCCTGAAGGTGAAACTTTTGCTCCACTGGAAATGGTGGAAAGTAAAGATCCGGATACACTTCGAGAGCAGGGAAAATTCAGGCTACTGAAGGAATATTTTTTAACGCAATTTGATAGTGGTAAATACGTAATTCCTTCCCAGGAAGTGCTTATTCAAAACAGGACGTATCGTACAGATTCTTTCGCTGTAGAGGTAAAGGATGTGATTGTAGATACTACCAAGCAGAATTTATTTCCTCTAAAACCATCGGTAACAGTTTCACCAGGATTCAGTATTCCCGACTGGTTATGGTGGTTGCTGGCAATCCTGGCAGTCGCCGGAGCAGCAGTTTACCTGATCGTGCGAAAAAGAAAATCTGATGATAAGGTGCGTGAACTTCCACCTTATGAAGAAGCCATGGAACAACTTCAGCAATTGGATAACTCCGGACTCCTGGAAAAGAGGGAGATTAGAGAATATTATTCGCAACTGAGTTTTGCCGTGAGAAAATACCTGGATCGCAAGATCTATGATCATGGGCTGGAAAGGACTACCGGAGAACTCATTATCTATTTGCAGGCACAGCGGGAGTCTGGCAAGCTGAATCTTAGCGAAGATACTATTCGAAATTTTGAAAAAATACTTAATAGAGCCGATCTGGCGAAGTTTGCCCGATCCAAACCAGATGTGATTACCGCAAAGGATGATCGTTCCAAGACCCAGTTAATTATTGATGATCTCCGTGCTTCGGTTCCTAAGCCTACTCAGGAAGAATTGCTGCAGGATGAGGAGTATCTGGAAGCTCAGCGCAAAAAGAGAAAGAAACGCAAAATCATTCTGGGTGTTCTGGTTGGTGCAGCCATTGTCATCATAGGAGTGACTACCCTTATAGCCACCAAAGGTATTACCTATGTGATGGATACTTATATTGGACATCCTACCAAAGAATTGCTGGAAGGTGAATGGATTCGCAGTGAATATGGGAATCCTTCGGTTGCGGTGACTACCCCACAAGTACTGGTTCGAGGTGAGATCGAAATGCCGGAAGATGTGCAGCGCATGATGGTAGGCTCTGAAACTTTTATCTACGGAAGCTTGCTAAGTAATTTCTATTCCGCAGTGACCACTATTAAATTCCATGGAGAAGTGCAATTTGATCTGCAAAAAGCTGTTGATGGAATTTACACCAACCTGGAAGCGCAGGGTGCAACGAATATCGTCATGAAGCAGGAGGAATTTACGACGCTGAACGGCGCCAAAGGTCTTAAGGTTTTTGGAACGCTCCAGGCTCAGAATCCTGTTACCGGAGAGGCGATCCCAAATGAATATGTAATTCTGAATTTTGCTGAAAAGGGTGGTTTTGAACAGATTATTGTCATCTTCAATGAAGATGATAACTATGCTGAAGAAATCTCGCAAAGGATCATCAATTCAGTTGAAATAAATAACCTGAAAGAATAATGTTTGCAAATTTTAATTTCGAGAATCCGGAGTTTTTCTGGTTACTGTTGCTGCTTCCGCTGGCAATAGGCTGGTATATCTGGAAGCGAAACAAGCAAACTGCTGCACTTAAGATTTCTACAACTAAAGGATTCAAGGGGAAATCTGGCCTGCTTCCTAAATTTCGACCGGTACTTTTTGTATTAAGATTACTTACACTGGCCTTGATCATTACGGCCATGGCGCGACCAAGAACGGTTGATGTTTCGACGCAGTCCAGTAGTACACAGGGAATCGACATTGTTATGGCAATAGATGTTTCGGCCAGTATGTTGGCGAGAGATTTACAACCCACCCGTTTAGAGGCTACTAAAAATGTGGCAGAAGAATTTATAAAAGGTCGTCCTGCAGATAGAATTGGTCTGGTGGTTTATGCCGGAGAAAGTTTTACCAAAACTCCAATTACCAGTGATAAGTCTATCGTGTTGGACGCACTGGAAGATATAGAATATAATAATGTACTGGAAAATGGAACCGCAATAGGTTCCGGACTGGCTACAGCAGTAAATAGAATAAAAGACAGCGATGCTGAAAGTAAAGTGATCATTCTACTTACCGATGGGGTGAACAACTCCGGGTTTATAGATCCTAATACCGCCAGTGAGCTGGCATTGGAATTTGGGATCAGGGTTTATACTATTGGCGTTGGTAGTAACGGTACCGCTTTATCTCCAACGGCCATTTTACCTAACCGAAGGTTTCAGTATGGAAATGTGCCGGTAGAAATTGACGAAGAATTACTTAACCAGATCGCTTCCACAACTGGAGGAAAATATTTTAGAGCGACCGATAACGAAAAACTGGAAGCTATTTACGAGGAAATTGACGCTCTGGAAAAGACAGACATTGAAGAATTTCGATACTATAATTATGACGAAAAATACAGACCATTGGTGCTGCTTGCCGGTGGTTTGCTTTTGCTGGAAGTGCTATTACGAATGACGGTTTTTAGAAGCTTTGTTTGATATGATGTTAGAAGAAAAAATATGGTTTTGGTTGTTGCTGGTGATCCCACTAGTGATCTTGCTGTATCTTCTACTGGTATTCTGGCAGAGAAGAACACGGCGAAAATTTGCAGATAGCCACCTTTTAAAAAGTCTTGTTCCCGATCGGTCCAGAAGTAAACCTTTTCTAAAACTTTTATTGATCCTGCTTGGGATCGCTGCGTTGGTTGTAGCGCTGGTGAATCCTAAAATAGGTTCTAAAATGGAAACTGTCAAGCGGGAAGGGGTTGATATCGTTTTTGCCATAGATGTATCCAAAAGCATGGAGGCCGAAGATATTGCGCCAAGTAGAATTGAGAAGTCAAAACAACTGGTAAGTCAGATTTTAAACAATCTCGGAAGTGACCGCGTTGGGATTATCGCGTATGCCGGTGGTGCGTTTCCGCAATTGCCAATTACGACCGATTATTCTTCCGCTAAAATGTTCCTGCAGGCTTTGAACACAGATATGATCTCTTCGCAGGGAACGGCTATAAGCGATGCGATAGAACTGGCGACCACGTATTATGACGATGCCCAGCAAACCAATCGGGTGCTGTTCATCATTAGTGATGGAGAGGATCATGAAGGCAATGTGGAGGATATCGCTGAAAAGGCTGCGGAAGATGGAATACGCATCTTTACCATTGGAGTAGGAACCGAGAAAGGTGGGCCAATTCCTATTAAACGTAACGGTATTATACAGAATTATAAGAAAAATAACCAGAATCAAACCGTTATCACAAAGTTGAATTCTCAAACCCTTCAGGAGATTGCAGATGCTACTGAAGGTGCTTATATCGAAGGCAATGTTACCGGAGATGTTGTGGATGAAGTTTTGAGTCAGCTTCAGAATATAGAAAAAACAGAATTTGAAGCCAAGCAGTTTGCCGACTATGAATCTCAATTTCAGTGGTTTCTGGGAATAGCTTTGGCATTATTTTTTCTAGATATTTTTGTATTGGAGAAAAGTACCGCCTGGTTAAGAAAATTGAATCTTTTTAATGAAGGTGGCAGAAAAAAGGAGAAGAACGATGCAGCATAATACCGGTTTTAAGATCATACTTAGTATTCTATTGTTCCACTTCGGAATCATCGGCGTTTTCGCACAAAAGGACCAGGAGAAGCTTCAGCAGGAATCCAATGAATATATTGTAGAGGCGCAGGAGGCACTTTCAGAAAATAAATTTGCGAATGCGGAAGCATCTTATAGAAAAGTCATTGCCAAGGATCCTTCCAATATGAAGGCAAAGTATAATATGGGAAATCTGTATTATGCCAAAGAAAAATCCCTGAATGCAGAACAACGTTTAAAAGAGGCAGCCGAAATCGCTGAAACCAAGGAAGAAAAACATCAGATCTTTCATAATCTTGGTAATTCTTACATGCAGCAAAAGAATTATCAGGAAGCTGTAAATGCTTATAAAAATGCCCTACGGAATAATCCTGCCGATGACGAAACTCGTTATAATCTGGCATTAGCTAAAAAGAAACTGGAAGAGGAAAAACAAAATCCAGATCAAAACGACGAGCAGAATCAGGATAAGCAGGATAACAAGGAAAATAAAGACCAGAACCAGGATCAGAAAGATCAGAATAATGATGGGGAAGGTGGTGACGACGAAAAGCAGGATCAAAAGCCTAAGGACGAGGGAGAGAACGAAAAAGATAAGAAAGAGGGCGACCAGAACGAAGATAAGGACAAGCAGGACGGGGACGAGAATAAAGATGATAAAGGCAAGGGTGATGAAAAGCAACAGCAAAAGCCAAAGCCAGCGCAGGGAAAGCTTTCTCCTCAGCAAATACAAAGCCTGTTAGAAGCCATGAACAATGAAGAAAAGAAGGTTCAGGATAAAATCAATGCCCAGAAAGCTAAGGGCGTGAAAGTTAAAGCCGAAAAAGACTGGTAAGATTCTTTAAAATTTCTGACTAAAAATTGCGTTGATACAGATAATGATGAAAACAAAATTATTGATTTTAAGTTTTTTGATGTTTACCGGAGGTTTGCTCCAGGCGCAGGTGCGTTTTGAAGCGAAGGTAAGCAGGGAGAAGCTGGGAATTAATGAACGGCTTCGGGTTGATTTCGAAATGAACGAAGATGGAGACAATTTTAATGCTCCTACCTTTTCAGACTTTACCGTGGTTGGTGGACCTAATCAAAAGATTAGTACGAGCATCCTGAACGGGAAAATGGCTTATTCCAAGACCTACAGTTTTTATCTGCAGCCGAAAAAGCGAGGAACACTCACCGTTGGACAGGCAGAAATCGTTATCGATGACAAGGTCTATAAAACTTCACCCATAGATATAGAAGTGACCGCGGCGGTCGACAAACCTACTGATGGGAATAATACTGAATTGATTGCCGAAGACAATCTGCATCTCGTCGCAGAAGTCTCAAAAGCGAATCCTTACCTAAATGAAGCGATCACCGTGGTTTACAAGCTGTATGTGAGTCCGCGAATTAGCGTAAGCAACTGGAGAGAGCTGGATAACCCAAAATTTAATGATTTCTGGAGTCAGAGTGTTGATATCAAACAGCTTCGGGTAGAAAATGGAGAATATCGCGGAGAGCCTTATCGTTATGTGGTTCTCAGAAAAACGATTTTATATCCTCAAAAAACCGGTGAATTAAATATTGAACCGCTTACATTATCTGTGGCGGTCGATGTTCCCAGTGAACGCCGGGATATTTTTGGAAGCAGGATCTATAAAACGGTCAACAAAACCGTGGCAGCAGATAATAAGAAGATCAATGTGAAATCATTGCCTTCAAACGCCCCTGAGAACTTTACCGGTGCTGTTGGAAAATTTGATTTCAGCGTTAGCAGTAACAAAAAAGAATTGAACGCCGGGGAAAGCCTGGAAGCTAAAGTGGAGGTAAAAGGGAATGGAAATCTCAAGTTATTTGATCTGCCTGAGTTAACTGCTCCGTCCTCGCTGGAAATGTATGATCCAGAACGTCGGGAAAATGTAAATACGAACCTGAATGGCATGCAGGGAAGTATTTCGAATTCCTATACCATTGTGCCAACGAGAAAAGGAAAATATCCAATCCCGGCATTGTCTTTTTCATATTTTGATCCAAAGAGCGAGACTTATATCACCCACACTTCAGACGAAATGCTAATTAGCGTGGATAGCGGACCCCTTGCGGGTTCCAGTAATATGAGCAGTCCCGGAGTGAACAAACAACCGGTCGCGTTTAATGACAGTCAGTTTAGATTCATAAAGCTGAATACTTCTTTAAGATCTCTGGACGATACAGGATTCTTCGGTTCAGCAGGTTTCTGGACAGCTTTAGTGCTACCGTTG
This sequence comes from Christiangramia portivictoriae DSM 23547, assembly GCF_000423045.1. Lineage (GTDB taxonomy): Bacteria > Bacteroidota > Bacteroidia > Flavobacteriales > Flavobacteriaceae > Christiangramia > Christiangramia portivictoriae. Next base: position 293,135 of record NZ_AUHF01000001.1, read on the forward strand.
GCGGCAATTCCTTTATTTATTCTCTTCGGAAGAAAAAGAGATAAAAGAGCGGCTGATGATACAGGAAACCGACTCCGGAAGGCAGATAAACTTGCCCGGAAATATCTTTCAGAAGCAAAACGAAATTTAGGTAATCAAAAGGAATTCTATCTTGCCCTGGAAAGGTCCATGCATAATTATCTGAAAGCAAAACTGGGTATCACGACCAGCGAAATGAGTAAGGACAGAATTCAGCAGATACTCAGCGAAAAGCAGGTGGATGAGCAAACCACGACAGAGTTTCTCGCTCTTTTGTCCAGTTGTGAATTTGCCCGCTATACCCCTGCTTCATCAGACGCTATGCAGCAGGATTATGACAAAGCTGTAAGAGTAATTTCAACCTTGGATAAACAATTATAATATGAGACAGGTATTCGTTCTTATCTTTCTATTGGTTTCCCTTTCCGGGTTTTCCCAGAACCAGGAATTATTTGAAATAGCAAACCTTGCATACCAAAATGGGGAGTTTGAAGCTGCCATTTCCAGTTATGAAAAGATCCTTAAGGATGGTGAGGCTTCTGCCGAGCTTTACTATAATCTGGGGAACGCGCATTATAAATTAAATAATGTCGCACCAAGTATCTATTATTTTGAGAAAGCGCTTCAGCTTGAACCAAAGGATGAGGATATTCTCAACAATATTGAGTTTGCGAGAAATATGGCCATCGATGATATTGATGAGGTGGAGGAAACTGGACTATCAGCTTCTTTCGACCGAATGATCGCGAACTATTCGGCTTCAGGATGGGCAGTTTTTGCTATCGCATTTTCGGTAATTTTCGTGATTTTATTCTTATTGTATTATATATCCAGAAACTCGCTCAAAAAAAGAGTCTTCCTGGGATTAGCTAGCCTTAGTTTATTGGCGTGTATCATCACTGTAGTTTTTGCTTTTCAACAGGAGACCTTTGTCGAGAATAACAGATATGCGATCATTTTCGAAGAAGTTGTAGAGGTGCGTGATGAACCAAATTTGCGAGGTGAAGCCAGTTATGAGCTTCATGAAGGTACCAAGGCAAAGGTTCTCGAGAATTTCCAGGAGTGGTCCAGAATACAGCTTTCTAACGGCGCGCAGGGATGGGTCCAGACACAAAACATCAGGAAACTGTAGATAATTTTGATAAAGTCTTCGCAATTCAGTATTATAGTTACCGCTATTGTTCTGAAATTTGACTTAGTTTTACCATTGTGAAGAAGACCACTCTTATCCTGGCTTTAGTATTTACAGCATTTCTGTGCACTCCCAGCATTATTGCGTTGATAGACAGAAATGTTGATATTTCCATTGCCTACGATGTAAATGAAGAAGAAAGTTCTTCCAAGAATCAGATTAGCCTGGAATATACCCTGGAACAGCAGGAATCCAATTATCATAGCATACAATATCTTCAAAATAGAACTCAGGAAGGTCATTGGTATAAAGAGAGCCGTTACAAGGTTTTTCTTTCCATCACTTCTCCTCCGCCAAAACAGGCATAGTATTCCAATATCATTTTCACACAACTTTTCGTGAGCCTTTTCTAATTTTCAATTTTAAGATTACAGGATTTATCCTGAAATAATACATTATATATGTTTAAGCATTTAAATAAAGATTTTCCGGCAAGTATTGTCGTGTTTTTTGTCGCGATCCCGTTATGTCTTGGGATTGCTCTTGCCAGTGGTGCTCCGCTATTTTCCGGATTAATTGCCGGAATCATTGGTGGTATTGTAGTTGGTGCCATAAGCGGTTCGAGCTTAGGAGTTAGTGGTCCGGCAGCCGGTCTTGCAGCCATAGTCCTGGCAGCGATCACAAACCTTGGTTATGAGAATTTATTACTGGCAGTAGTAATTGGAGGGGCGATCCAGATTGGGTTTGGGCTCCTGAAGGCCGGTATCATAGGATATTATTTTCCGAATTCAGTAATCAAAGGAATGCTTACAGGTATCGGGATCATCATTATCCTGAAACAGATTCCTCATTTCTTTGGTTATGACGATGACCCGCAGGGAGACTGGGCGTTTTTCCAGGTAGATGGCGAGAATACCTTTTCTGAGATATTTAATATGGTAAACGGGATTAGCCCCGGAGCTACCATAATTGCAGTCATAGCTATGATCATCCTTGTTTTATGGGAAACTGTGCTTAGCAAAAAAGGCAAATTCTTTAAACTCGTACAGGGGCCTTTGGTGGCGGTAGCTGCGGGAATCATTTTCTATCTCTTAACACAGGGCGACGATACCCTGGGAATTTCCAAAGAGCACCTGGTAAATGTTCCTGTGCCGGATAGCTTTGATTCCTTTATTGGTCAATTTACCTTACCATCCTTTGAAATGATCGGGACGTTACAGATCTGGATCACTGGTTTTACCATCGCTCTGGTTGCCAGCCTGGAGACATTACTTTGTGTGGAAGCGACCGATAAGCTGGATCCTCACAAGAGAACAACTCCAACCAACAGGGAACTTTTCGCACAGGGAACAGGAAACATGCTTTCAGGTATGATTGGAGGATTACCAATTACACAGGTGATCGTAAGAAGTTCTGCCAACATACAGTCTGGAGGACAGACTAAAATGGCAGCGATTTTGCATGGTTTCTTATTGCTTATTTCGATCATTATTATTCCGAATATTCTTAACTATATACCGCTTTCTGTACTTGCAGCGATCCTGTTTTTAGTTGGATATAAACTTGCAAAACCAGCATTGTTCAGGGAAATGTATTTAAAAGGATGGAAGCAGTTTATCCCATTCATCGTCACTATCGTAGGGATCGTGTTCGGAGATCTATTGATTGGAATTGGTCTGGGACTTGCTGTTGGAATCGTGGTCATTCTTATCAAATCCTACCAGAATTCTTATTTTCTTCATATTGAAAATGAAACTGCCGAGAACAAGACTGTGAAAATGACTCTTGCTGAAGAGGTTACTTTTATCAATAAAGGAGCGATCATCAAGGAACTGAATAAATTGAAAGAGAATTCCAACCTGATTATGGATGTGCGGAAAAGCAGGTACTTAGATAACGATATTATTGAAATTCTTGATGATTTCAGAGTAAAAGCTGCGGAAAAGAATATAGATATAAAAATCATTTCTGAAAGAGGCACAGTGGAGAATCCAGATAGTTATCAGGAGTTTTTTGCACAGAAGAAGATTAGTTAAACCAGTAGTTCAATAGAACCTACACCTAAAAAACAAATTATGATTAAAGATATTATCAATAAGGAAAAACAAACCCAATTGAGCCCCGATGCCGTGCTGAAGGATCTAATGGAAGGAAATGAACGTTTTTCCAACGCAAAAATGCACCAGAGGGATTATGCCTCCCAGGTAGAACTAACAAAAGGTGGTCAATGGCCACAGGCGGTCGTACTTGGTTGCATAGACTCAAGAGTGCCACTGGAAACTATTTTTGACCAGGGAGTGGGTGATATATTCTCTGCGAGGGTGGCCGGAAATTTTGAAAATACCGATATCCTGGGAAGCCTGGAATATTCCTGCAAGGTAGCCGGAAGTAAACTGGTAATGGTACTTGGACATGAAGCCTGTGGTGCGGTGAAAGCGGCCTGTGATGATGTGGAACTTGGAAATATCACACATTTACTAAGCAATATAAAGCCAGCCGTAAAAGCTACTGAAACCAGTGGCGAAAGAAACTCCAGTAATTCTGACTTCGTAGCTGGCGTAGTTGAAAATAACGTAAAACTTACCATGGATAGAATCAGGGAAAAGAGCCCGATCCTTAAGGAAATGGAAGATAATGGTGAGATTAAAATCGTTGGAGGAGTATATTCAATCTCTAATGGAAAAGTGAGCTTGCTATAAGTTAATTAGTAAGAGACAAAATTAAAATCCGGGATCGCTGAACAGGTGGTTCCGGATTTTTTTATTCAGCTTCCTCCTCAGTGTCCCAAAGGTCTCTTTCTTTTACCTGTTTGATGATAGATGGTAATATGATCGGGGCGATGACCGCTACCGGTTCATAAAGTACAGATTCTTCTAGGGTTTCAGTTTCTACGAATTCAAGTGTTTTAATACTGCTCATAAAAAACATGATGATCACGCTGGCGATAAAAGCAGATTTCAGTAATCCAAATGCCGCTCCCAATAATTTGTTTACGATACCCAGTGCAGCAAAATCGGCTACTTTGGTAAGCATCTTACCAACCAGGGAAACTACGAAAATGATAATCAGGAAAGTGATGGCCAGGCTCGCGAGATTGATGATTTCGATATCCCAGTCTACATGTTGCGAAAGAAATTCGCCGGCGTAATATGAAAAGTGAATAGCACCATAGATCCCAGCTACAAGTCCTACCAGCGAAGCAAGCTCGGTTAAAAACCCCCTGAAAAAACCACGTACCAATCCATAAAGCACGAAAATTCCCAGGATTATATCCACTGTATTCATGCACCAAATATAATAATTATAAAATCTTAGATGATATCTTTGCAATATGGCAAGAGATGAACAATTAAAGGAGCGCTGGCAGGAATTGCAAACCAAGTTATCCCAGCAATTTGCAGATGGAGATACGTTGGAACTGGATGCTATTATTTACTTAATCGGGGTACAGGAACTGGGTCAGGTTCACCGGAAATTTAAAAAAGACCATAAACTGGATTTGATGCATATCGCCATATGTACCTTGCTGGAACCCTATGGCTATTACGAATTCGATTATTTTGATGAAGACAGCTGGCCACATTTCAAGGTCAAGGAGCAGCTGCCAAGTTTGAAAGCCGGTGAGCAGTCGATTTTAATGAAGGAAGCAATCGTTCATTATTTCATCGAAAAAAAGTATATTTCTTAAATGATGCCTTTGCTAAGTATGGATGTGTTTCCCAACGATAGTGGTCCCATTTATCAGGAAACTATGGCCGGAAGATTACCGGTAGAACCGTTTAATACTTTTAGCAACGTCTTTTTTTTACTTATCATCATTTACTTTTCCCTGAAGGTCTACAATGACTATCGGCATCACAGGTTCCTGGCATGGAGCCTTCCCGTACTATTTCTGGGCTTTGTTGGAGGCACAGTATATCATGCTACCCGTAGTCACGATTTTTGGATGTACCTGGACTGGCTGCCCATCATCATTTTATGCCTGGCAGTTTCGGTATATTACACGGTCAAACTGGAAGTGAACAACCGTAAGAGAATTTGGCTTATCGCTTTAATTTTACTGCTCGTGTTTGGAGTACGGGCGCTTCCCTGGGATGATAGCATGCAAACCTCTGCCGGATATGTTGGTACCGCTTTGGGACTTTTACTGCCGGTGATCACCTATTTCCTAACCACAAGGTCTAAGAACTGGATTTATATCTTACTTGCATTTCTCAGTTTTGGGTTCGCCATTAGCTTTAGAGTACTGGATGGATTTATGTACCTGATTCCAATGGGGACACATTGGTTATGGCATAGTTTCGGAGCGCTTTCCGTATTTTTCCTGATGACCTTTATTTACCGGGACCGGTTGCTGGTGAAGTCTCTTTCTTCGGAAGTGGCCACTTCAGAATAAGCATTTAAAGCGAAGGATTTTCGGTATTAATTTTACTAAATTTGCGCTTCTGAAAAGACTAGACCAATGATTGATAAGATTAAAGGGCATATTGCAGATGTTGAAAGCTTTAATGCTGCTACGAATGAAGAAATAGAAACTTTCCGAATCAAATACCTTGGAAAAAAAGGGATTCTGAATGACTATTTCGCTGAATTCAAGAATGTTCCTAATGAGCAGAAGAAAGAATTTGGGCAGGTGATCAATCAGCTTAAAAATGCCGCTACCCAGCGAGTAAATTCTTTAAGGGAAAGTCTGGAGAACAGTCAGGAGGAAAAAGGAGTGTATGGTGATCTTAGCAGACCGGGAGAACCGGTTGAAATAGGTTCCAGGCATCCAATTTCTATTGTAAAGAATCAGATCACCGAGATCTTCAGCAATATTGGTTTCAATGTTTCCGAGGGACCAGAGATGGAAGATGACTGGCATAATTTTACGGCATTGAACCTTCCCGAGTACCACCCGGCAAGAGACATGCAGGATACGTTTTTTATACAGACAGATCCTGATATTTTGCTTAGAACGCATACGTCTTCTGTTCAGGTTCGCTACATGGAGGAGAATAAACCGCCAATTAGAACGATCTCTCCGGGAAGAGTTTTCAGAAATGAAGCGATTTCGGCAAGATCACATTGTATTTTTCACCAGGTAGAAGGATTATACATCGATAAGGACGTGTCTTTTGCAGATATGAAACAAACGATCCTGTATTTTACAGAGCAACTCTTCGGAAAATCTAAAATACGCCTGAGACCTTCTTATTTTCCATTTACAGAGCCAAGCGCCGAAGTTGATGTTTACTGGGGACTCGAAACGGAAACCGATTACCGAATCACCAAAGGAACCGGCTGGCTCGAGATCATGGGCTGCGGAATGGTTGATCCCAATGTTCTACGAAACTGCAATATAGATCCACAGGAATATTCTGGATTTGCATTCGGGATGGGAATAGAAAGAATCGCCATGCTACTTTACCAGATCGAGGATATCAGGATGTTCTACGAGAATGACCTAAGATTTCTTGAGCAATTTAAATCTGCCCTGTAATGAAAAAGTATGCGATCCTTATTATTGGTGCCATTATTTTGGGAATCATTATATATGTAACCTTTGTGATCGCGGTCATAAAGATCACGCTGGGATTGATCCTGCTGGCTGTTGCTGCAGCTATTTTATACGGGCTATGGATCAAGATCAAACATAAAGCTGAAGATACATTTTGAGAAAAGATATTGATATTCCGGAAGTGGAAGAGGTATACCTCGCTGCGGTCTATGTATTAAACGAACAGTTTGAGACCTATGAATGGAATGCCTATTTGATCAATGCTTCTTCTGAAGCTTTGGAAATGGCTCTTATCGTATCCAGAGGTTATGATAAGAAGAAGGAAACTTCTACCATGCGACACAAGATCGAAGTATTGCCCGCGAAGAATTTCGCTAAGATCGAATTTCTTCAGCAAGATGTGCTTAAACTGAACAATGAGTTCAAGGTCACATTCTTCCAGAATAATAAAATGTATGAGAAGACTTTTGTTTTTAAGGCAAATAGCATTCGGGAAAATGCACGGGTGGAAATCCCGGTGATTCCGGAAAAAGGAATTCTCGCGAAATAATGACTCAATTATAGCACAAAAAAAGCCTCCGTTTGGAGGCTTTTTTAATTCTTTATAAGTCAAGATCTTTTAGAATCTGTCATTAAGGTCTTTGAATTCTCCTTCAAGAGCAGCACCATCATCAACTTTTACTGTTCCTCCAACATAGATCTTTGAACCTTCACCAACAAATTCCAGCTTTCCATTGCTCTGGATATTCAGGTCTCCGTGAATTTCAACCAGTCCGTTTACTCTAAGTGTACTTCCCGAAGTGATCGTAAGATTTTCAGCAGATCTGTTATTACCAAGATACATAGCACCGGAAACATTCATTTCTCCGCCACTACTTAGATTAGCACTTTTTTCAATGAACATGGTTCCGCAGAAATTAAGCGTACCATTAACATTTAGATTTTTTACGTTCATAACTCCGGAGTATGACTCTGAAGCAGAAGGCGTGATGGTAAGATTTTTGTCTCCGTCAAATACCGGGTAATCTGAACAGCTTAGAAATTCTTCCGGGCTATTGTTCGGAGTATCTTCCGCAGAAATGATACGAAGAATTTTCAAACCTTTTCCAGAAGCAACATAAATATATTCCCCTTTCGCCTGTACGAAGTTGGCACTACCTTCAATTTCTGCTATCCCTTCAGCAAGAGGATTTAAATCCTCACCAAGCTTTAAGATATCAAGTCCTGCACCTCCATTAGCCATATATACAAAATTTCCATCAGTAGAAACTGCGTTAGTCACAGCATCTTCAATAGAAACAGTAGCAGCATCGGGATGCATTTGAAGTGGGAGGTTGCCTACTTTGGAATTCGTCTCAAAACTATAGATCCCGGCACCATCTGTACCTTCAGAAACTAGGATATTGTCTCCATACCAGGCAATCGTTCTTTTTGATTCTGCAGTTAATGGAGCGGTGCTTATTTGAGAATCAAGCACAAACCCATCAGCAACGTTGAAGTTCATGAGTCCGTCAACGCCACTTAAAACAGCCAACGTGTTGTTTTTGAGTGCAGCATATCTAAGGTCTCCAATTTCTTCTGTAGAGATTCCTTCAAAAGCAGTAATCATTCCAGGATATTCAAATCTTGTGATCGCACCTGCATCTCCACTAATTGCGATAGCTTCGCCATCTATAGGCAGCACATGAACACCTGCATTTCCAGAATTCCCGAAATCAAGATTATAGTTAACTTCTACTCGAATGTCATCTACTTCCTGAACGAGAGTGGAAGGTAAATTACCGTTTTCAAGGTTGAAATACGCCATCATCGTGCGATTTCCTGTTCCGCGATTCTCTTTTGCTGAAGCCCCAGTTAGTACAAGAACATTATTACTATCTACAAATAATGAGTTGATATCTGCAATCGTAGTGGTCATTCTATTAACTAAAACAGGATTGTATTTGTCCTGGATGTCGATTACATCTACAGCTCCAAGATAAGTTGCGCCTTCTTTGTTATAAGAAACATAGGCGAAATTACCTTTTACATCTACATGTGTAGCTCTTAATTTTACACCATCAACTTCAGGAGCTTCCAGCGAAGCGATCTGCTCGATACCAAAAACGGTAGAAGCATCTGAATTTCTATTGTTGCTAACAGAGGCAAAACCAATAACACCAGTTTCGTTAAAATTGATCGCGGAGCTAAGTTCTGAAGCATCTGCAATACTGAAATCAGATTCCTGAGAAGGTTCGTCTGTAATACTGCTCTTTTCGCAGGATGCAAATAATAGGATAGCACTTAGGCTTAATCCGAATAGTCTTTTATTCATGGTAAATAGGTTAGTTAAAGTATTTGGGCAGGTAAAAATAGTAATTAAACCGAGTTATAAAAACCAAACTAGTTGAACTACAGGCTTTTTCGATAAAGTGTAAGAATTAACGGATAAGAAATTACTTATAATGAAAAAAGCCGGCAGATAGCCGACTTTCTCAATATAACGAAATAATGAATTTTCTAGTGTTCGTGGTCTTCCTCACCTTCGTAGGTATTGTACATACCGTAGATAAAGGAGTAATCGGCAGTTCTAATATCTCCCATCACCCATAACCAGTTGTGCTCCAAATCATCATTAAGGAACTGTAGGGTTGCTCCGGTATTTAGAATCAAATCACCTGTAACTATAAGGGCTCCGTTTATATTGAAATGCCCTCCATAGTTAATCACAAGATCTTTAGGTTCTTCTTCAGATCCTATAATAGCAAGACCAACAGTAGTCATCTCACCGTTACGTCTAATAACAGTATTTTTTTCTGTTTCAATCTCACCACAAATATTCAGTTCACCGGCAACACGAAGATTTTCCAGATGAGTGTGATCACTGAAGTCCATAACGTCACCTTTGCCAACATGAAGATCCTTTGGACCGTCATAGATTGGGAAAGTATCACAATCCTCGAAACCGTTCTTTAGGAATACCGGCTCATGTATACCATTCAGGAATACTGGCTCATGGATTTTAGTTACAGCAGTTTTAGACTCTTTTACCGCGGAATTAGTTTCTGAAGTAATATCCTCAGAAACAGCATCGGTCTCACACCCGGTTAGGAATAGGCCAAGTCCTAAGCCGAGAAAAAGTAATTTTTTGTTCATGATAATTTTTGGTTTAAAAAGATTTGGTGGAGTAAAAGTAATATATAAGATGATAATAGCGTAAATAAATCGCTGAAAAGTTTGCTGCACAGGGATTTATAAATCGCTATGTAAGAAAAAACCTATAATTAATCCAGTTTATCTACCAGTTTATTAAAGACCTTTTTAGGATTCTTGCCTTCATAAAGTATGGCGTACACAGCGTTGATAATGGGAGTTTTTGCTCCTTTCTCCTTGTTGATCTTATAAGCACTCTCGGTGGCATAATAACCTTCAGCAACCATGCTCATCTCCATCTGTGCGCTTTTTACGGTATAACCTTTCCCGATCATATTCCCGAACATCCGGTTACGGCTGAATACGGAGTAACCGGTAACCAGCAGGTCGCCCAGGTAAGCGCTGTCATTGATATTGCGCTTCATTTTATGTACTTTCTTGATGAACTTCTTCATTTCTCTGATGGCGTTACTCATAAGCACGCTCTGGAAATTATCTCCATACCCCAGGCCATGAGCAATTCCTGCTGCGATCGCGTAGATATTCTTTAAAACAGCGGCATATTCTGTGCCTATGACGTCATCTGTAGTTTTACAGGTGATGTAATCACTGCCAAGATAACCTGCCACCAGCTGGGCTTTTTGCTCATCCTGGCAGGCCACAGTAAGATAGGATAGTCTTTCCAGCGCAACCTCCTCTGCGTGACAGGGTCCGGTAAGTACTCCAATACATTCCATTGGAACATCAAAATACTGGTTAAAATGCTCACCTACTATAAGACTCGTTTCGGGAACAATTCCTTTGATCGCAGAAAAAACAATTTTATCATGCAGGGGAATTGTAAGGGCATCCAGCTCCCTTTTCAGGAATGCGGAAGGAATCGCGAAAATGATGAATTCTGATGCTTTCACGACCTCGTTGATGTCGTTGCTAAGCGTAAGCTGGTCGTTATTGAATTCTACTGAACTCAGATAATTAGGATTATGATCCTGTTTTCTAATGTGTTCCACGGCGTATACACTGCGCATATACCAGTTAACATTATCCAGATTCTCACATAACATCTTTACAATAGCCGTTGCCCAGCTACCTCCACCAATAACACCAAAACTCGGAGCTTTATCCATATAATTACATTCTCTTCTTCAAAAATAGTCAATTTTAAAAGTATTGAAAGAATTGTTTGGCATTTCAGTCCTATTATTGAGAATGCCATAATGGAGCTGTCTAAAGATTAACATTTAAAAATTAGGCAATAGTACAATTTGATGCATCTGTGATCGTTCTAACAATGTGCTTTACATTCATTTAGTAAAGTAACATTCTTAGTTTTTTTGGTTGGTTATTTAGTTGAAAAAAACCGTTTCGAAAGGAGCGGTTTTTTTTATGCTACTCAATTTTGAGAAAACTTTAGGATGGACAAGAGAAACCAATCTGCAAGGCTTTTGTACATTTAAATAACTAACTATAAATCACAATAATGGGATTATTTTCGTTCATTAAGAATGCAGGAAAAAAGATCTTTGGTGCAGATAAACCGAAGAACAATGAAGTAAGTACAACAGATAACCAGTTAAAAGAGAAGAAGGAAAACGAAAGAGTTTCCAGGAATCTGGAAGAAACCATTCGAGATCTAAATCTTAAAGCTGATAATCTTCATATCAATATTGAACATGATATGGCAACGATCACCGGAACTGCTTTAGACCAGGCAACTCGCGAAAAGATCGTACTGGTTGTAGGTAACTCTGAAGGAATCGCGCAGGTAGACGATCGAATGGATGTTGAAAACAAGGAACCTGAAGCTACTTTTCATACAGTAGAAAGAGGGGATACCCTGAGTAAGATTTCTAAAAAACATTATGGAGATCCAAACCAGTATCCATTGATCTTTGAGGCAAACAAGCCTATGCTGGATGATCCAGATAAAATTTATCCGGGGCAGGTTCTAAGAATACCCCCAATGGATAGTAAAAGATAGATTTCAAAGACTGTTTAAAAGTCCTGAGAATATTAAATTGAGAGCAGTCGACGTTCTTATGCTTGTAGTTCCACAATGAAAAAAGTAGGTTCAATCAGCAAACCAGTATATTCAAAAACGGATTTTTAAACAGTCTTTACTTATTTATAGAAATTCATTTGATCTATATATTCCCAAACCCCCTCAGGTAACAGGGGTGTGACATTTTTTTCTTCGGAAATGGATTTTCTAATAAACGTGGCTGATATTTCTATTATGGGAGCATTCACTCTGATAATGCTGGGGTGATCTTTAAATCGATCTGCCACCATACCTTCAGCTATTCTGGGATATATGTACAATTGATGATTCTCCAGTATAACTTCAAAATTCTTCCAGCGATGGAAGCTTTTTAAATTATCCTCACCCATGATCAGGCAGAACTCATTTGTAGGAAACTTTTCCTGTAAGTGAGCCAGCGTATTTACGGTATAATTTGGTTGTTCAAGCCCAAATTCAATATTACTGGGTTTGAGATTTTCATAATGTTCACACGCTTTGTAAACCATCTCGAGCCTGTGATGATTATCAAGTAAAGTGCTTTTTTTCTTGTGTGGATTATGCGGAGTCACTACCAGCCAGACCTCATCAAGATCTGAATATTCCACCATATGATTGGCTATGATCAAATGGCCAATATGGATAGGGTTAAAGGATCCAAAAAATAAACCTACTTTCCTGTTCATTCCTTTATGTTATCTGCGCCAACATAATTGGAAACCAGATTATAAGCTTCCTTTAAAGCAGTTCCAAGGTGATTGTTTTCGATAATGAAATCAAATTGAGGTGCAGTCGCCAGTTCAATAGAAGCTTTTGCGACGCGCATATTGATCTTGTCATCGCTTTCAGTCTTACGCTTCTTCAACCTGATCTTTAACTCTTCGATACTTGGTGGTTTTACGAATACCGCCAGCGTTCTGTCTGGATAGATATGTTTGATATCCAAACCGCCAACAACGTCTATATCAAAAATAACATGCTTCCCTTTTGCCCAGATCCTTTCTACTTCGCTTTTTAAAGTTCCGTAGAAATTATCGCGATAAACTTCTTCCCATTCCAGGAACTCGTCATTTTTGATCTTCTGTTTGAAATCTGAAAGAGACAGAAAATAATAATCCTTTCCATGTTCTTCTTCACCTCTTGCTTCCCTGGAGGTTGCTGAAATTGAGAAATCAAGTTTTAATTCCTCGTGTTTTAGAAGATGTCTTACGATGGTGGTCTTTCCTGAGCCTGAAGGTGCCGAAAAAACGATCAATTTACCGTTATCCATTACAATACGTTTAAGATCTGTTCTTTAATCTTTTCAAGTTCATCCTTCATCTGCACCACCATTTGCTGCATGGGAGCATAATTAGACTTACTGCCAATGGTATTGATCTCCCTTCCAATTTCCTGGGAAATAAAGGCAAGTTTTCGTCCATTGGAATCTGAAGAATCCAGGGTCTTCTGAAAATAATCCAGATGATTGTCCAGTCTTACCTTTTCTTCAGTAATATCAAATTTTTCGATATAGTATACGATCTCCTGCTCAAAACGATTTTCATCGGCCTGTTCCTTTATTTCCTCTATGCCCTTCCGAAGTCGCTCTCTAACAGCTTCGACACGATCTGGATCGATCCTGATCACATCTTCCAGTAAGGCTTTGATGTTATGAATACGAAGCTGAAGGTCTTTCTCCAGCGCCTTGCCTTCATCAGTCCTGAAATTGTTGATCTCTTTTAGGGCGTCTTTTACCGCGGTTTCGATCACCACAAACTCTTCTTCATCGATCTCTTCACGTTCTGTTTTAAGCGCATCGGGCATTTTAACTGCCATTTTCAACAGCTCGATTTCGCTGGCATCAACAATCTTCCGAAGTTGATCCATATAGATCTGTACTACTTCAGTATTTACATTTGTGGAGGTTTGTTCTGCTGTAGATTCCACATAAATGGAAAGATCTACTTTTCCCCGGCCAAGAGAATCGGAAATAATATTCCGAAGGTCCAGTTCTTTTTCGCGGTATTGGGACGGAATGCGGGCATTCAGGTCAAAATTCTTACTATTGAGGGATTTAAGTTCAACAGTGATTTTCTTCGTGGGAATTTGTGTAACGCTCTTCCCAAAGCCTGTCATCGATTGGATCATGCCTGAATTTTAAAAGCTTGCGCAAAGATAATCAATTCTATAGCATGTACAATTGAATGCCTTACAGATACCGGCTAATCTAAAAGTGCGCTCATAAAGCTAGCGATCCTTTTTTCATGATAATAGCAATTGTTTTTATCTACAAAACCTACATGACCGCCAAAAGCAGGCATATCAAGATTTATTTTCTCTGAATTTTCAGCAAGCTTAACAGGGTAACAGCCGGCAGATAGGAAACTATCATTTTTTGCACTTATAAGTAAGGTTGGCACCTCGATGTTCTGAAGAAAATTCTGGGCACTCGCCTGGGCGTAATAGTCATCAGCATTTTTATACCCATGTGCCCTCGAAGTGTAAAGTTCGTCTATATCCCGAAGAGACTTGCAGGAGGCAATTTTTCTTCGATCCAGGTGATCCGGAAATTTTTGCGCACGCTTTAAGAGGTGTTGCTTTAAATTGATCTCGAATCTTTTGCTATAGATAAAATTTCGTGTTCTGTTAATTGCGCCAAGAGATCCTGCAAGGTCACATGGAACCGATACTCCGGCGGCACCCAGGATTTGCTCCGGCCTGCTGCGATTTTCACCAAGATACTTCATAAGAAGATTTCCACCCAGGCTAAATCCAACCAGGGCAATCTTATGATATTTATCTAAGGATAAGACATGCGTTATTACTTCGGCCAGATCATCGCTGGCACCGGCATGATAACTTTGAAAATAGCGGTTCATTTCTTCGCTGCAGCCACGAAAATTCATGGCTACCGCATCCCAGTCCATATCGTTGAAAGCTCGTGCCATTCCCTGCATATAGGGCCGGTTTGCGCTACCTGCCAGACCATGAAGCAGGATGACCAGTAATTCTGAATTCCCTTTGCAGTGACTCCAGTCCAGATCGATAAAATCTCCATCGCTTAAGGTAATACGTTCCCGGGTATAGGATAAATCTACCTTCCGGAGTTTGCCGGCGTAAATGGTGGAGGTGTCTGCATTCTTGAAAATACTGGAGGGATGGTAGTTGCTTGTGAGCAGCGGCATGAATCTAATTTAATATAAACTTAGGCAAAATTTGTTATGCATGCATACTATTTATTGGTAGTTTTGAATAAAAAGTAAGATCATGTATACCAAAAAATTCGAGATAAGATGGAGTGACCTCGACGCCAACAGGCACCTGGCCAACTCTGCCTATATAAACTTTATGAGCCATACCAGAATGGGCTTTTTAATGGAAAATGGATTTGGACAGAAACAACTTGCTCATTACAACCTTGGACCAATCGTATTCTACGAGCACATCTATTATTTCAAAGAGATCTTTGCCGGGGAACCGGTCACGGTGAGTCTCGAGTTAAACGGACTATCTGAAGACGGAATGTACTTTGAGTTCATTCATAAGATCTATGATCACAAGGGTAGGAATTGTGCAACCTGTGAGATGATGGGATCATGGATAGACCTGGAAGAACGAAAACTTACCACTCTCCCGGAGGAGCTTTTTCAGCAGTTGGACAATACCCCTAAAACTAAGGAATTCAGAATCCTGACCAAGGAAGATACCCGTAAGTACGGGAAACGACCAGACAATTTGAGCAGCGAAGAGCTGGCGAAACTTTAAAAAAAATCCAGAATTCAGTACAAAGATAAAAGGCCGGTATTGTAGCTTCCCGCTGCGATATCAGGCCTTTACTTTTGTCTTTTTCATACTTACCATATACACTCCCACAAATACCAGGGTCGCTGCAATTCCTTTAGTCCAGTTCAGAGAATCTGCACCAACCATGATCGCAAATGTGATCGCAATCAATGGCTGTAAATATATAAAAGCACTAATGGTAGATGCAGAAAGCTGCTTCAGGGCATAAATATTCAGTAAATAGGTCATAAAGGTGGTTCCCAGAACTACAAATCCCATTTTCCAGATCGCATCGAATGGTAAATTGTTCCAGTCCACAGCAACAAATTCAGAATAAGTTATAGGAAGATTAATGAATACGGCAATGAGGAACAACCATTTCATCAGGGTGATCGCGTGGTATTTTTTGGTAAGTGGTTTTACCAGAATTAGATACAGGCCATAGGAAAAGGCATTGACGATAAAAAGTACATTTCCCATCGGGATGTTTGGAGCATTTTGATTCTGGTCTGAGCTAAAAAGCACCAGCACCAGCGCGCCGGCCATTCCTATAATGATCCCAATAGTTTTTAGCAGCGTGATACGTTCTTTGATCAATATCGATGCAAGTATCAAAACCATCACCGGCGATAGCGTGATAATAACCGAACTATTGATAGGAGTGGAAAGGCTGAGACCTTTGAAAAAGAACAGCATGTTAATGACCATCCCGAAGACAGCACAGCCAACAATACGTGGCCAGTCGGAAGTCGCGATCTTTTCCTTAGGTGCAAATACGCTGATGCTCCAGAAAAGTATGGCTGCCCCGGTCACTCTTAATAAAATAAAACCAAAAGGTTCAATATATAACGGCATAAGACCTTTCGCCAGCGTATGATTGATCCCGTAGATCGTGCTGGCTCCAACTGCTGCCAGAATGGCCAGTAACCGGCTGTTATCCATGAACAGATGTTTTAGCAGCTTCCACGGTCTTTTTAGAATTACCAATAAAGATCTCCTCTTCATTAATAAGTACTGGTCGCTTCAGGAATGTATAATGCTCAAGTATAAGTTCTTTATAATCGGCTTCCTCTAAGGTCTTATTTTTTAAGTCCCGGTCTTTATATAGTCTTGCCCTTTTGCTGAAAAGACTCTCATAAGAACCAGCTAATTCACGCATTTGCTCCAATTGTTCCTTAGAAATAGCTTCGGCTTTGATGTCCTGTAATTCAAAATCCTTGGGAAGATCCAGCTCTTTCAGGATACGTTTACAGGTATCACAGGTGGAAAGATGGTAGATTTTTTTCATGGCTAGTAGTTTTCGGGATATACTGTGAGCGCAAGTTCGTTAAAATCCTGTATTATAACCGGCACTCCTTCTAAAATTTGAGATATTCTGAGATTTCTGCTTTCGAATAAGTCATCCTAAAGCTTCCAGCGGAATAAGGGGCGATCTCATAAGCATTATAATGCAGTACGATTTTGCCTGGATAGATCCCGATATTTGCCGGAAGGTGAAATTTCTCATCTTCAAAAAAGAATCCGGTGTCATTGATGCTGGCACCTTCAGGAATATTCTGTTTTACTCTGAAATCCTGAGCGGCTTTTTCTGTAAATTCTGAAGAAAAAAGGTTTTCCACGACCAGTAATTTGCCAGTTTCAGCATCAAAATTGAGATAATTTATACTGTTGTAACCATGGGCTCCACCAGTAAACATATCTATGGTAAATTCCATCGAAATCAGTTTTTCGTTCTGCTGAATTACTTTTCCAAGGATCGTGGCTTCCCAAGGAAGTTCGTAATCGGGGAAATCATTTGCGGTTCTTTCGTAATTCAGTAAAAATTGATCTACGAGGTCCAGCGTGGATTGTATACGTTCAGACTCCGTAAAATCCACGGTATTCTGTATAAAACTTTCGATCTCCAGATTGATCTTCTGGGAAATTCTTCCACCGCCCTCGGCTACCGGGAAGCTAAGGCTGATAAATGTGCAGTCTCCTTTTTCAGGATCACAATTTTTGTAGCTATTCTCAATGTTTTTCTGTTCGAATGCCAGGGTCTCGATTTCGGGTTTTTTCTCCTCATTCGCACAGGAGAACAGGGTCAGGCTTATAAAAGCTGAAAGAATTGCTTTTTTCAAGGATATTGGGTGTTAATTAGAGGATAAAGGTAAATTGAATTTTGTGAATGCTCAACGAGCTGATTACATTTGTTTATCATGATTTCCAGGAATTGCAACCCTAAGTTTCAAGAATGAAGATCGCTTTGTTTCACTACCAAAACTGCCAGTTTGAAATTTAATACCAAAACGATACATGGAGGCCAGGAAAATATAGATCCTGCTTACGGTGCAGTCATGCCGCCAATCTACCAAACCACTACCTATTCTCAACGTTCCCCTGGGGAACACCAGGGTTATGAATATTCCCGAAGTGCAAATCCTACGAGAAACGCACTGGAGAAATCCCTCGCCAGTCTTGAAAGTGGGGAATATGGTCTGGCATTTGGATCAGGGCTTGCAGCGATCGATGCGGTGCTTAAATTGTTTACACCCGGGGATGAAATCATCTCTACCAACGACCTTTATGGAGGATCCTATCGTTTGTTCACGAAGATTTTTGAAGGTCTTGGAATCAAATTCAAATTTGTAGGAATGCAGGCTGCGAAAGAGATCGAGCAGTATATTACTGAAAGAACGAAGCTTATCTGGGTGGAAACTCCTACCAATCCTATGATGAACATCATCGATATTAAAGCAGTTTCAAAGCTTGCGAAAAAGCATGATCTGCTTTTAGCTGTTGATAATACTTTTGCCACTCCTTACCTCCAGAGACCCTTGGAGCTCGGAGCCGACATTGTAATGCACAGCGCTACTAAATACCTGGGTGGTCATAGCGATGTGGTAATGGGTGGACTGGTGGTGAAGGACAAAGAAATTGCTGATAAACTCTATTTTATTCAGAATGCCAGTGGTGCGATTTGTGGTCCACAGGATAGTTTCCTGGTATTACGGGGCATTAAAACCCTACATCTAAGAATGCAGCGACACTGCGAGAATGCACAAGCCATTGCAAAATTTTTAAGATCCAACGCCAAAATAAAGGACGTGTACTGGCCAGGCTTTGAAGACCATCCAAATCACGAGATCGCTAAAAGCCAAATGACTGGATTTGGAGGGATGATTTCCTTTAATACCAAGGAAAACACACTGGAAAGCGCGCGTAGGATCGTCGAAAAACTGAAAGTCTTTACGCTGGCAGAATCTCTTGGTGGCGTAGAATCTCTGGCAGGACATCCCGCCAGTATGACCCATGCCTCTATTCCGAAGGAAGAAAGGGAGAAAACCGGGGTGGTGGACTCCTTGATCAGGCTTAGTGTGGGAATTGAAGATGTGGATGACTTAATCGAAGATCTTCAGCAGGCCATTGGATAAATAATATTAATTTTAATTTCTCAAACGCCTACTACCGGGCTCTTTTATAGATACAATGATGATCAAAAATTCAATTTTCTCTCTATTACTTTTATTAGTTTCAGTATTAAGTTTTGCCCAGGAGATTAGTTCTCCTAATGCAGAACTTAAGATGAAGTTTAGTTTGACCGAAGCAGGTGAACCGGTTTACCAGTTAACTTACAAGGGAAAGCCTGTGATCAAGGAAAGCAAACTCGGGCTGGCTTTAAAAGATTCTGAAGACCTGCTAGGCAATTTTGAAATTAAAAATAGCAGTGAGACCAGCGAGGATAATACCTGGACACCGGTTTGGGGAGAGAGCAGGGAAATAAGGAACCACTACAATCAACTTCAGGTGGAACTGGTTCAGAAGGACACAGATCGTAAATTGATCCTTAATTTCAGAATGTTCGACGAAGGTCTTGGTTTTCGATATGAATTTCCGGAGCAGGAGAATCTAACCTATTTTGTTATTGAAGAGGAGCATTCTCAATTCGCAATGGCCGGAGATCACAATGCTTTCTGGCTTCCCGGTGATTACGATTCACAGGAATATGACTATACCGAATCAAAACTTTCAGAAATAAGTTCAAAATTCGATACAGCCGTGACCGGAAATGCTTCACAGGAACAGTTTTCCAATACTGGAGTGCAGACATCTCTGATGATGAAATCCAGGGACGGTCTATACATCAACCTGCATGAGGCCGCACTGGTTGACTATTCGCTAATGAACCTGAATCTTGATGAAGAGAACCTGGTTTTCGAATCCTGGTTAACTCCAGATGCCGTTGGTAATAAAGGGTATATCCAGACACCGGCAGTATCTCCATGGAGAACAATCATGGTTAGTGACGATGCCACAGAGATCCTGGCTTCCAATATGAACCTGAATCTGAATGAACCAAATAAACTGGAGGATACCAGCTGGATCAAACCGGTAAAATATATTGGTGTATGGTGGGAAATGATCACAGGTAAAAGCTCCTGGGCGTACACAGATGAATTGCCATCTGTACAACTTGGCAAAACCGATTATTCCAAAACTACTCCAAATGGTAAGCATGCTGCCAACACAGAGCATGTAAAAGAGTATATAGATTTCGCCGCTGAGCATGGTTTTGACGCTGTCCTTGTGGAAGGCTGGAACGAGGGCTGGGAAGACTGGTTCGGTAAATCAAAAGATTACGTATTTGACTTTGTGACGCCGTATCCAGACTTTGATGTGGAAGCCATTCATAAGTATGCTCAAAGCAAAGGTGTTAAAATGATGATGCATCATGAGACTTCTGGAGCCATCAGGAACTATGAACGCCATATGGACACGGCCTACCAGTTTATGAACAAGTATGATTATCCGGCAGTAAAAAGTGGTTATGTTGGAGATATCATTCCGCGTGGTGAACATCATTACGGGCAGTGGGCGATCAACCATTTCTTATATGCGGTTACCAAAGCAGCAGATTATAAGATCATGGTAAATGCTCACGAAGCGGTGAGACCAACAGGATTAAGGAGAACCTACCCAAACCTTATAGGTAACGAATCTGCCCGTGGTACCGAATTCCAGGCCTTTGGCGGTTCCAAACCAAATCACGTGACCGTATTGCCATTTACAAGACTTATTGGCGGACCTATGGATTATACTCCCGGAATCTTTGAAATGGATATTTCTAAGCTGAATCCTGATAACAATTCCCATGTAAATAGTACACTTGCTAATCAACTGGCGATGTATGTAACGATGTACAGCCCACTACAAATGGCGGCAGATCTTCCGGAAAATTATATGAGATTCCCAGATGCTTTTCAGTTTATTAAAGATGTAGCACTGGACTGGGATAAAAGTGAATACCTGGAAGCGGAACCTGGCGACTATATTACTGTTGCGAGAAAAGCAAAGGGCACCAATAACTGGTTCGTTGGAAATGTGAATGGCGAGAAAACGCGGACTTCAAACATTACTTTTGACTTCCTGGACAAGGATAGAACCTATATCGCCACGATCTATGCAGATGCTGCAGATGCGCATTACAAAACGAATCCGCAGGCATATGAGATCAAAAAATTCAGAGTGAATAACAAATCCAAATTATCACAGCAATCTGCTCCGGGTGGTGGTTTCGCGATAAGCATCATGGAAGCCGAAAAATCTGAAGTAAAAGATCTGAAAAAGTTATAATTCCAAATGGCCGGAATATTTTTTAAAAGTTTCCGGTCATTAAATTTTCGTAGGTGAAAAAACTTTTAATAATAGTTCTGCTTTTAATTTCGGCAAAGTCGGTTGCACAGCGTTATCGCGATTTTGAAGTGGGTCCGAGTTTTAGCTACGCCCATACCTCCCTGTATCTTTCTCAAAATGTTTTCGAAAGCGGGGAGAGCGAAAGCTTCACCAATTCAGGATTTGAACCCAACTATGCAGTGGGAGTTTATGCGATCTATTACCTGTTACCAAAAGCAGGTTTTGGAGCTGAACTTTACTGGCAGCGAACTTCAGCTTCAGATCTTAGCGATAATGAACATTATAATTCACTAACATTTATGCCCTATGTTAATTTCGACCCATTCAACCAGATCGAAAATGTACTCTTTGGAGCGGGAATTGGAGCGTCATTTATTCAAAATGCTCCGGATTATGGCAATGTACTTGAGGAGGACATCCGGGTGATCACGATCCCGGCAAAATTATCTGTTTCTTACCGGGTTCGTAATCAATTTACTTTTGAGATCTCTGCACAGGCAGAAGTACTGGAAGTAGTAAAGGATCAGGTGCGTAGAAACTCTATTTTACTGGGCTTCAAAATTCCTTTTAATCGTGTCTTTGGTAATTACCGCTAAGACTTGAAGATCGTTTTAAAAACCTCTATTAATTTATCAACTTCTTCCAGCGTGTTGTAATGGACCAGGCTCACTCTTACCACGCCATTCATTTCCTCCAGCTGAAGAGCCTGAATTAATTTTTTAGCATAGAAATCGCCAAACCTGATTCCAATATTATGTGGATCTACTGCCTCCACGATTTCATCACTTCGCAAGTTTTCATGCACAAATGATATGGTAGGAACTCTTTTTTCAGCAGCAGCGCTGGATAGTCCAATGATCTTTATTTCTGAAACTGAATTCAGATAATCCAGAAGTCTTGTGGCCAGCTTTTCTTCATGTGCTGAAATGAGCCCGTAACTCTTGTCCAGTTTTTGCTTGAACTGAAGATCTTTTCCGTCGAAATGATGATCGTGCAATTCAGCATAATAATCGGTAATTCCGGAAACCGCATAGGTGAGTTCGAAATTGAAATTTCCTGGTTGCAGTTTATATGGGATAACATCATTGTCTATAAAATAATGGTTAATACTTTCCAGTTCTTTCAGTAGATCGTATTTACCATACATCATGGCGAGGTGCGGCCCGTAAGTCTTGTACCAGCTAAACGTATAGAAGTCGGCATCCAGATCCTGTACGTCCACTTTTCTATGTGGTGCATAAGCGACACCGTCTACACAAATCAATGCGCCCGCTTTATGTATAATTTCTGCATACTTTTTAATGGGATTGATCGTACCCAGTACGTTGGAAGCGTGAGTTACCGCGACCAGTTTGGTCCTTTCAGATAAAAGCTTTTCGAGATCTTCCATATCAAGCTCAAGGGTTTCAGGATTTACCTGCCAGATTTTGACTGTAATACCAGATTTTTCAAGATCTGTCCATGGAGAAACATTCGCCTCGTGATCTGTATTGGTGACAATGATCTCATCTCCCTTTTTCCAGTTCTTACTAATGCTCAGGCTAAGAATTCGCATGAGCATGGTCGTACTGGAACCCATCACGATCTCCTCAGGTCTGGAAGCATTGATAAGCTCTGAAACAATTTCCGTAGAACGTTTTAATCTTTCTCCGGCTTCCTGGGAAACAGCGTAGGAAGCACCAAGTTGTACGTTGGAATGAAGCAAATAATCCGTGATCTTGTTGGTGACCTGCTTTAAAACCTGTGATCCTCCGGCATTGTCCATAAAAACAAAATCCCGTTCAAGCGCAGGAAATTGTTCTCTTACAAATTTGATATCCATCATTCTTCCAATAGGTTTTCATTAAATAATTCAAGAATTCTTCGGTATTCATCTGTCCAGCTACTAGGCTCCACGAATCCGTGGTCTTCCACTGGATATACGGCAAGCTCCCAGTTCTCTTTTCCTAATTCTATCAACCGCTGACTAAGTCGTACCACATCCTGAAAATGCACGTTCACATCTACCATTCCATGAGCGATCAATAAATCACCTTTAAGTCCTTCAGCAAAATAAATTGGTGAGGAGCGCTTGTAAGCAATGGGATCCTGGGAAGGTTCATTCAGGATATTGCTGGTGTAGCCGTGGTTGTAATGCGCCCAGTCTGTAACAGATCTTAATGCAGCTCCTGCCTGGAAAGTATCGGCTTCAGTAAATAAAGCCATTAAGGTGATGAATCCACCATAACTACCACCGTAAATACCCACTTTATCAGGATTGATATCATGCTCATCTATGAGATATTTCACGCCATCCACCTGGTCGCTCAGGTCTTTTCCACCCATATGTCTGTAAATTCCAGTTCTCCAATCTCTTCCGTAACCAGCACTTCCACGGTAATCGATATCGATTACGGTGTATCCAAGGTCAGTTAAGAGGTTATGGAACATATATTCGCGAAAATAGCTGGACCACCATTTGTGAGCATTTTGCAAATAACCTGCACCGTGTACAAAGACAACAGCAGCATCATTTTTCACATCTTCTTCAGGCAGGTATAGTCTGGCTGGAACTTTTGCGCCATCCTGTGCAGTAAATTCGATTAGTTGAGGTTCCCGCCAGTCATAAGCCTTAAAAGCTTCAGATCTGCCATCGGTTACCTGCAAGGTTTCAGCAGCAACAGAGGTTTCTTTTAAGAATAGCTCTTCCGGTCTGTTCATATAAGAATAGGTGATTGCCATATGCGATTCATCTGGAGATAACTGAACATCGTTGTTCCCGGTCATGGAAGTGAGCTGTTCCATGTTCCCGCCCATTAGTGACATTTTATAAAAATGTCTTTCCCCGGCATGAACTTTTGACGAAGTGAAGAACCAATGTTTTCCATCATTGGAAACTACAGGATCAAAAACTTCATAATTACCAGGAGTGAGATCTTTCTTTTTGCCTGTTTTCGTATTTAAAATCACCAAATGGGAGTAACCTGACTCTTCAGTTTGAAAATAGATATGTTTATTGTCTGGCAACCAGCCCATGGTTTCATATCCATAATAGGTATAACCAATTCCTGGTCCTGCCAGCCATGCTTCATCCCTTTGATGATCTAATGTTTCATATGTTCCTTGTTCAAGGTTAATGACTACGATCCAGCGATCTTTATTATCTGTAGAACGCAGGTTGACTACCGCTTTATCGCCTTCCGGACTAAACTTCATCGAAGATGGGATGACTGGTCGCGGTTCTTCTTTCCATTCCTTGTCAGGATAATCTGCAGTATAATCGGGTAATTTTGAAATTCCCGGTAAATCGCTGAAATCGAATTTTAGAACAGTATCCTTCTCAATTTGATAAAGAGCCAGTTCTGCGGAATATTTTAGATCTCCTACCTTGCTTCTGGCAGAAAGATCTTCTGTATAACCACTTTCGTCCACGTAATTTGGAACACCGGTATTCTTACCACTTTCCCGATCGATTAGGCTGAACGCAGCATATTTGGCATTTGGTGAGATGACGAAATTGCTCATGTTCTTATTGTCCAGGTAAAATGCAAAGTCTTCAGGGTCGCTAATGGACTCGCGATACTTTTTCGAAGCTTCCCTGTTCTCCTTTCGTTCTCTTACAACCTGTAAGAGGCTAAGATTTTCATCCTGAAGCCATTGATCCTTCTCATCTAATTTTTTATCTGCGGAAGCTTTTTTTGCTCCAGATTTGATATTCGTAAGCTGCTTTAGCGTTGCATTTTTAAGGTCGTAACTAAATGCATGGTCTTCTGCTTTAAAAAGAATTTCATTTTCTGAAGCTGAAAATTCTGGATCACTTATTCTGAAGGGCAGGCTGATTAGTTCCTTTTTGGAACGTTCGTCCATAGAATACAGGATAAGTTTTCCACCATCTGTATACAGCATTTTTTTTCGGTCATTACTGAAGTCTCCATAGGTTGGGATCATCGCTTTGGACTCTTCCGCAGAAACCTTTAAGATCTTTTCGGGATTATCGATCTCAATTTTATAAAGACTGTCTGAAGTATTCCCTTCAGGATTGTATTGAAAATAAACATTTTCACTATGAATTCCCCAACGAACTCTATCGGGAAAATTACCCATCCATTGCGGGTCCTGCATGATCTTCTGAACACTAAGTTCTGAAGTCTGGGCTTGTAGTTGAAAAAAAGGTAAGCATAGGATGGCGAGAAACGCGAATCTTTGAAGCATTGCTGATAATTTACGATTTTGGAACGCCAATATAGCCAAATTTTAACTTTGCATTAAACGTTTTCTAACCACTATGGTCTAACCTCAGAGTAATTGTTCTAAAAAGAACGATATTGTAAAAAACATCAACCAATCTTTACATTATGACAAAAAAATTATCCCTGGCATTCCTATTTTTTATCTCCTTTTCGGCTGCTTTTGCGCAAAGCACGCAGGAAATGGTAGAGAAGATCGTTAAAGAGGCCAATGGCAATTCAGAACTTGAAAATTTAGCGCACGAATTACTGGATGTAGTAGGTCCAAGACTTGTGGGAACCCCGCAAATGAAACAGGCCAACGACTGGGCGGTAAGTAAATATAAAAGCTGGGATATTGAAGCCAGGAATGAAGAGTGGGGAAAGTGGAAAGGCTGGGAACGTGGTATCACGCATGTAGATCTTATCTCTCCCAGAATCCAGAGCTTGGAAGCAAGACAGCTGGCCTGGAGCCCTTCAACCGGTAAAAAAGGCGTGCAGGCAGAGGTAATGATCCTTCCGGCAGCAAAAGACTCCATGGATTTTGTAAACAAATTGAAGTCGGTTAAAGGGAAATTTGTGATGATTTCCATGCCCCAGCCAACGGGAAGACCAGATGATAACTGGGAAGAATGGGCTACGAAAGAGTCTTTTGAGAAAATGAAAAAGGATCGCGACAGTTTGAATGACGTTTGGAGAGAACGTACTTCAGCCAGCGGACTATCACGAAGAGAATTGCCGCAGGCACTTGAAAAAGCAGGAGCAGCTGGGATTATCTCCTCATACTGGTCTGGCGGATTTGGAGTGAACAAAGTCTTTTCAGCCTATACCGAAGAAATTCCAACCATCGATATTTCCCTGGAAGATTACGGCATGTTGTACAGGCTTGCAGAATATGGAGACAAACCTGAGTTAAAAGTAGTGGCAGAATCACAGGAACTGGGAGAAGTTCCAACATTTAATACGATTGCAGAGATCAAAGGTTCTGAAAAGCCTGAAGAATACGTTATTCTTTCAGCACACTTTGATAGCTGGGATGGTGCGACCGGAGCTACCGATAATGGAACCGGAACCATTGTGATGATGGAAGCGATGAGAATTCTAAAAAAATTATATCCTAACCCAAAAAGAACGATCCTGGTAGGACATTGGGGCAGTGAGGAGCAGGGATTGAACGGGTCCAGAGCCTTTGTAAAGGATCATCCTGAAATCGTTGAAAACACCCAGGCTTTATTTAACCAGGACAATGGAACAGGAAGAGTGGTAAATATTTCAGGTAACGGATTCCTGCACGCCTATGATTACTTAGGACGCTGGTTGTATGAAGTTCCAGAAAATGTTTCTACTCATATCGAGACAAACTTTCCTGGATCTCCGGGAAGAGGAGGATCAGATTACGCATCTTTCGTTGCGGCTGGTGCACCGGCATTTAACTTAAGTTCTTTGAGCTGGAACTACTGGAACTACACCTGGCATACCAACAGGGATACTTACGATAAGATCGTTTTTGATGATGTAAGAAATAATGTGATCCTTACGGCAGTACTTGCTTACATGGCTAGTGAAGATCCTGAAAAAACTTCCAGAGAACAGATTAGCCTGCCTAAAAGTCGCAGAACCGGTGAGCAGATGACCTGGCCAGAGCCGCGAGATGCAACTCGCAGAGGAGGTCTGGACGAGGATTAAAAAATCAGTTATTTATATAAAGCGGTCAATTCGCCAATTTCTTTTTGAGCACATTGGCCGCTTTTGTATATCCGCCGTTGCCACCATCAATAAAATGGATATGTTCATCAGTCTTCATATTGCGCACATAGCAGGACATGATGCTCTCTTCACTAATATGAAAACCATATTTAATAAGGCCTTTTGCTTCAATACTGTCAAGATAATTGAAAAGTTCCTTCCGCTGGTCTGCACTCCCGGTGATCACCGTATTAATGCGACCATCGAGGCTAAGGTTATCAGATAATTCCACCATTCGTTTTAGATACGTCTTCCCCAGATTGGTATTTCGGAGATAAAGTTCCCCGAATAAGCTAATGAAAACTCCTTTCAGGAAGTCTGGGATATTGCTTTTTCCCCATTTGAGTTTCACATCATTGCTAATGCGATCAAGACTGGTGGACATTTTAAGCTTGTCTGTAGATATAGGTCGCCTGCGTTGTGTGGAACCATAAATTTCGTTGAGCTTTTCCAGAATATCTGAATAAACCTCCGGGTAGTTCGCATCTCCACACCCGGCTATCAATAAGCTTAAAACTTCCTGGTCTTCAAGGGGTGGTTTGATCTTATCCCATTTGCAATCCATTCCGGAGAGGTTCAGAGAAATTTGATCTTCATCAATTTGCAGGGATTCAGGTCTTTCTTTGATGAGTTTTTCAGCAATAAGTAAACCCTGTCCCATGATGATCGGGATCACCAGAGACTCTGTGGTACTAACACGCGCAACCTTAAGTTCGATACCATCGCGATACAGATCTTCAACGGGATAGGTGCCCAGTGAAAGTTCGAATTTGAAATTCTTCTGGACATTCCTGTTATGCTTTTCCAGAACCGATAAAGCTTTCGTGGTCAAACTGTCTGGGATAAGAAATGTAGCTCCATCCCCACCAAAAAAGAAGGGAACTGTAATACCTTCAGAAATTGAAAGGTTAAGAATGGCGATCACACAACCGGTTGCAACAAGGTTCACCTCTTCGTGCCTGCCTTCATTGACTGCTTTAGTAGAATCCCGAATATCTGCCACCAGCACATGCCAGGTAGGTGGAACTTCCTGAAAATTACTTCTTTCGCGAAAAAGTTCATGAATAGCCAGGTCACTAATAGGGACTTGGGTATAGAAATTACGATCCTTGTCCATCATAGAGCTTCTGTCGCAATGGATATGTAAAAATTTCGATTGTCGGAACTAATTCAGCTCAGCACCAACAGCAACAGAACAGTCATGTCCCGGCTGCCCGTGTGGAGGATTTATTTTTGGAGTAGCGCTCTGCATCCTAACAGGACTGGTGGTCATTGGCTGGGCAGTAGTATTTCCCTCGCTGGTGAGCGGAGCTCCTACGGGCAATTCGCAACGATGACCTTCCACGCCGTGGGCGGGATTATACTTCAGGTCACTGCTCGCTTGCATATTAGTCTTCATGGAGTTAGCAGTGCTTAGTGTTTCTTTTTCTTCGGAAGGTTTTTCTTCTTTCTTCTTCTCGTCACAGGCAGTAAATGCTATGAACAAAAGACTTAAAAAACTGATCTTAATTAACTTAAACATATGGTTATCTTATTTTGTGAGTGTCTCTAATTCTTCTTCTGAAATATTCAGCAGTCCCGATGCTGGCAACCTGCTGGTCATTTCTTTCCAGTTTTCATCTGCAGCGAAAACTTTTTCAAATATAGGTCTGGCTTCTTCCATCCTGCCGCTGTTGGCCAGTGCTACCGCTTTCCAGTACTTCATTTCAAGGTTATCGGGAAACATTTTTTCAGCTGCTCCATATTCTTCCAGGGCTTTTTCCATGTCGTTTGCTTCCACGGCAAGGTCTCCTTTATTCATATGCTCGTAGGCACGATGAACCTTCAGAAGTCTTTCCAGTTCCTGGATTGGAGTTTCGTGATCATCTACTCGAAGATCTACTTTTTTATCTTCCCAGCTTTTATCAGTTTTTTCAGGACCTACAACAATAAGCGCGGCAGATTGTTTTCCACGAATGTCACCACCTGCCTGTTGAGCTGCCATCATCACGGCTACCACTCTTTCAGCCAGGGGAAGATGAGCATTGGAAGCATAGGCATTCGCCATCGCAGGAACCACCTTTTCATTCAGCATCATGTTTGCCTGTACAGAGAAATTATTTCCCTGAATATCTCCTGCAGCCTGAACACATTTGTCTCCGGTGTGAGCAGAAACAGTTCCTTTTACATCCAGAAATGCAACCTGGCGGAAAGCACGACCTTCATCTTCATCCACCATTTTGGCCAGGGCTATATCTGCTGGCATTCCATTTTCCATTAATTCAAGACCCTGTGGACCATAGGCCGGGTTAACAAAAGACTGAGTAGCAACCACTCCTACGCCAGATTTTCCCCAGGAAACGATCGATCCTACTGAAAACCAGTGACTTTGTACTCCAACGGCCATTTCCCCGGTAACAGTATCCCTGGCTACAATGGAAAACGTGTGCGCAAAAGCGCTTTTATCATGCCCAATATGCTGAGCCTGAGTGCTGAAGACTACTAAAGAGAAAACAGCGAATACTAATTTTTTCATACCTGTTGAACTTAAAGTCTAAAGATATAGAATAAGACTGAAAATTTTAGAAATATGTAATGCTGAAGTCAACTGCTAATTTTATAAATTCGTTTCATGGCCTCATAGTTCAATGGATAGAATAGAAGTTTCCTAAACTTTAGATCCAGGTTCGATTCCTGGTGAGGCTACAATTTTTGATCATCAGCCATTCCAGGCGAGAGGCCCACGACTCTTAAAATTTAAAGGACCATTGCTGCCTCTGGTAGTAATCAACCTAGCGAATTTTAATAATTTATATGCTCTTTTCGATGCGGAGTTCGTTTTCTGATGAATGTTAAATTGTTTATAAGTGCTTCTAAGGCAGCGTTTATGGTTCCTGCGTTATTCCATAGCTGTTTATATCATTATGATATGAGACTATGATTACCTTGTTAGCAGGAAATTATATTCGTAATTTAAAATGCCCGAAGCAGCCCTACCTGTAAACTATTTTTTAAACAGTAGTGCCCTATCTGCTACATAGTATTTTAGCTATGAAATCAAGCGTATTTTCGAATCCTCAGGACGAAATCAAAATCGACAAACAGGTCCATTATTTCTCTGTTCTAACCAAAGTTCTTTTTTTAATCGCAATTAGTCTTCTCGTGTTTCTTATTACTTCAAGTACGTATGCAGATGCTACCTTAGTAAACCAGAAACAGAATTATGAGGAATCAAACGTAAGTGGGTCGCCTAAGCTCAGTCCGCCAGCTCCTTACTAAAATAGCTATTTACTTATAGAAATCTCAGCTCAAATTTCGGGAGTAAGATTCGTATTTTTAAAAAAAAATTATGAAACGTACTCTAAAAGCACTCATTTTTGATGTAAATGAAACCCTTCTTGATCTATCCCCTTTAAAGGAAAGTATCAATACGACCCTGGGAAATGAATTTGCAGCCGAGATCTGGTTTGCTGAATTATTGCAATATTCCCTAGTAGAGACGGTCAGCGATACCTACCACGACTTTAGTGAAATAGCTCAGGAGGTTTTGAGAATGAACGCCCTGAAATATCATTTAGAACTTTCCGAAGAAGAATTACAGCAAACTTTGAAACCCATTACCAGTCTTAATGCCTATCCTGATGTGATGCCAGGTTTAAAGGATTTAAAAAGTTCTGGCTTTAAATTAATAGCTTACAGCAACGGTAAACCAGAAGTGCTCCGCAAACAATTGGAATTTGCAAAAATTGATCATTTCTTCGATCATATTGAAAGCGTTGAGTGTGCGAGGAAATACAAACCTCATCTTGATAGCTATCAGTATGTTGTGAATGTTTCCGAAGAAAAAAAGAGTGACTGCATGATGGTTGCCGCTCATGGCTGGGATATCGCAGGAGCAGGAAGGGCTGGATTACAAACGACTTTTGTACGAAGACAGGGTAAATTCCCATACCGCCTTGCGAAGGATCCGGATCTTATGGTTGAGTCAATTAAAGAACTGGCAAAAGCATTATAAAAAAAGCCACACGATAAGTGTGGCTTTAATATTATAGGTGTTGTGACTAGAAGTCAAAATTCACGGTGAAGTTCAAACGACCTCCTTCGTCTCCAACATAATATCCAATATTACCAGTAAAGGCTTTGAAAGCATTTATGAAAATGGATCCCCCAACATTAGAGTGCCATTCATCACTATCATCTTCATCTACCCAAACTCTACCGTAATCATACCCAATACTTGCTCCCATACGAATAGGGATAAAATTGGTTCTGAACTGGGCGATTCCGCTGCGAATGTCGATATTCTGGTAGAATGCATATTTACCGTTGAAACGTTCATTCCGGTAACCTCTTAGGGTGTTTCTATTACCACCACCAAGCGTTGCTGCATGATAGAACTCATACTCATCTCCAAGAATAGCCTCACCACCAATCTTTGTCGCGATCGCTGCAAATCCACTTTCGTGTAAAGGATAGTTCAAAGACAGCATTGGTCTCACATATGCGAA
The DNA here is from genome assembly GCF_000423045.1 of Christiangramia portivictoriae DSM 23547. Lineage (GTDB taxonomy): Bacteria > Bacteroidota > Bacteroidia > Flavobacteriales > Flavobacteriaceae > Christiangramia > Christiangramia portivictoriae. The sequence goes on from NZ_AUHF01000001.1 coordinate 324,810, forward strand.
CCTATTGTCGTACTCGTCGATGTTACTTTTATAACCAGCCGTTAGATCGAGCTCGATCCCTCTTGATGGAAATGCGACTCTGTCTTTATTATAGTAATTATAATTTACCTCTGCGCCCGCGTACAATTGTTCGTCAAAGACAACATTTGAAGGATCGAAAGTTTCAGCTACAATTCTATTAGCGTCATAAGAAACCTGTTTAGACTCGATCATCGGCTTTAAGCTAAAGAATACATTTTTATTCTTTCTATAGATTAAAGATGGTGCAAGTCTCCATTGTTCAATTCTTACCCGGTTATAATCCCTTGAAACATCATCATCGTCATATTCTGTATCGTTACCTGTTCCAAAATAGTTAATTACAAAATTGGGGCTGGAGTAATAAGCATCCAGACCAAAGTTCCATTTATAGAATATATTCGCGAATTCTCCGTAGTAACCCACATCAAAACCCTGGGTTGCGAAGTAATAATTTGCAGAAAGATTGTGTTGAGTAGTAAAAGGATTTCGCACCAGTCCGTAGGTTGTAAATGTGTTCTTTACTCCCAAACTAAATCCCTGATCTGAATTGAAATCGGCACTCGGAAAAAAGGTAAACTGGTTGCTTTTTCTCTTTTTAGGATCATAATTGTTGATATCGTAGGAATCAACAAGCATTTTGTTTGCTCCAGGAGTTTTGATCGTATTATTCTTGCTCTTGTAATCGTAGAGTTTCGCTTTTCGTTTATTCTGAAAATCATAAACATCATTCTCTTCACCACCAATAACTTTAAGCTTTACCAGGGAAGATCCATCACCTACGATCCTGAATTCATCATCGCCGTCAAGTCCATAGATCCATACCTCTTTAGTTTCGTTACTGTTGTATGTTTTTTGTGCTACCACCTTGCCATCTTCATTGGTAAGATCTATTTGAGTAATACCGTCTGGTTTACGAGTTATAAGAAAGGCGTCATCGTCCTCGGTTCCCAGGAAAATGTCAAATTTCACGAGGTAGTCATAGTATTCGCGGGCGATCTCCATCATGTTGCCACGTCTTACCTGAAGGGTGCTTTTGATGTCTTTTACATACTCATCGCTGGCAATATCTGCAGGAAGTACGTCAAAAGCTTCCTGAATAACTTCATCTGTAAGCGTTTTCTGAAGGTATTCCGCCTGCTCTTTCCAGGTTTCCCAGTTATTTTCTCTAATCACTGCTTTATCCAGTGGATATCCTGCGTGGTTGAACCATTTTGTTCTTTTTACAGTTTCAGTAAAAGGTTCCATCGCTCGAATTTGAGGGAAACCTACCCGAAGCAGGGAAAGTATAAAGCCATCGGTTTTAGAAAATACCTGGTCACGATCTTTGGCGATAGGAAGATAGCGCTTCTTACCATCTTCATCCTCAAACTCTGCCCATTCGTATTGTCCTTCATGCCTGTCCCAGTCTCCCAGGAACATATCCAGTAACCTCGCGCGTATATAGATCTCTTCATCTACATAAGCTTCTTTGGACTCCTGCATTTCCAGCAATAGATCTGAAGAGTTCAGGATATCTTTGGCGCCATCAAATATGGGTAGATCTTTATTTTCGTCTCCTATGTGTGCTTCGAACATATAGAGTTCATCTCCATATTCTTCATTGTACACGCCCAATGCTTCCTGCTTCGGCACATAATAAAGTTCAGAATTGGGATGAAAGATATCCAGTTCATCCATAAATTGTCCCGCCGGGAATGTTCCGTAGGGAAAAGCTGTGGTATAAAAATCCTGTATATAACGCTCAGCTACCGTGTTTTCCAAATAATCTTCTACGTAATGATTGGTGATCACGGTAGTTTGTAAAAACTGAAGTGCACTCTTTTTCAAAGCTCTCATGGTATATTCGTGACCATCGTCGTCTATGAACCCAAGCGATCTGGACTGGTGCCCACCACCGGCGCCCAATACTTTCATATTCCCTGGAATGGTGTCCAAATAAAGTACCGGGAATTCAAATTGTTTGCTGTACAGGGATCTGTAATGTTCTCCCCACAGAGCTTTATAGAGTCCGTCTTTATCGGTTTCTTCTTTGGTATAAACAGAAGCAGTGGTAGTTTTGCCTAACCTGGTTTCAGGCCACTCAACTTCATCTAAAGTCGGTCGTTCCCTAGCGATATCGTAGCTATAAATTTGTTCCTGACCCTGAGGAGAGACCGTAAAATATTCTACGTTCGAAGCCCCGTTTTTATAAATATTGATCTTCGCATAACCAAGGTTGTAATCCACAAAATCGCCTTCTTCTTTATCTGGTCTTGCTTTTGCGATCTCTTTGGTAACACCTGTAATGATCTGTTCGACCCCATCATCATTTACGAACTGAAGATTTCTATCTTTTCCGGAAAGGAAGATGACATCATTATACTGCCTTGCGAGGGCTTCAAGACTTCCCATTAATCTCTTTAGGTCTGGATTTCTGCTTGTTTGCGATCCAGAACCCAAGATCTTTTCAAAGAATCCTATTTTGGTTTGGGTAAGAACCGGATGATGAACTGCCACGAGCACTGTTTTTCTCTGGCTGTCTTCCAGTTCATCATTAAATTCGTCCAAGAACTGCAGTCTTGTTTTAATCTCACATTTATTATTAATATATGGATGGTCGTCCCAGTTTTCTAGATACCATTGGGAATCTATCATGATAAGCTGAACATCGTCGCTAAGACTTTCACTCTCAATAGGGCAACCATCATTAGGCCAGAAATCAGACTCAATGGTATCCTGTAAAAAAGATTCCAGGTCATCTATATTATCTGGAGCATCTTCCTGCCATTCATTGTAACCAGGGGTAAAGATTATTTTACCGTTAAAACTTTTGATCCTGTCCAGTAGATTTTTTTTCAAATCCTCTTCCACCTTCGAGCGACCATTGTCTTTATCTGGAAATCCGCCTTCTGGTACGATGTTTCCAACCAGGACGAGGCTGTTAGAATCATTTTCCTGCGAAGATCTTACGATTTGATCGAGTATCTGTGCGTTGTCTTCATTTGAACGAAGTCCGGTATTGGAGGTTACATAAACAGAGTGAATAACCTCTTTGGATGCTGTCTGTGAATTTCCGGTCCAAGTTCCCAGAATTGCCAGTAGTAAACCAAAAAATAAAGTTTTCTTGCCGGCTTGTGTGTGTAGGGTTTGTTTAGTAATTATGCTCATTAATGGTAGGAGTTTGATTGAATTCAGTATAGTAGTAAGCTATTAACCTTCAAAAAAATCTAAATAATTTAGGATGTCATAGCTCTTTATAATACTTTAACAACCACTCCTAAATATTTTACTAATTAAGGAACATCTGCTTTTGTCCAGGCCTCAATTTAAATTTAACGTGTTTGATTTTCAGCATTCAGGAATGCTAAAACTGCTTTTTATAAGCATACTGATCTGCAGTAATCTGCAAGTATCTGGGCAGGAACTGCCGCCGGTTACAAATTTTAGTCCTAACGATTATTCCGCAGGTAACCAGAACTGGATGATTTCCCAGGCGGCCAACAAGAACCTGTATTTTGCAAACAGCACAGGTCTGCTCGAATATAACGGCGAACGCTGGAGATTATACCCGGTGCCCAACAAATCCATCGTGAGATCTGTAAAGGTTGTAAAGGATAAGATTTTTACGGGTGCTTACATGGAAGCGGGATACTGGAGTCCTACGGAAACCGGAGAGCTGGTTTTCCGAAGTCTTATTAAAAAGTTTCCCGGTCTTAGGGATGGTGAACAATTCTGGGATATAGAATATATCGATGAGCAGGTTATCTTCAGAAGTTTTGCAGGTATTTATCTGTATGATCCTGAACAGGATGAAGTCAATAAAATGGAGAATCTATCGGGGATGCCAATTTCCAATATTTTTAATTTTGAAGGCGAACTTTATTTCCAGTTAGTTAATGAAGGCCTGTATAAATTTGAAAAAGGTCAGCCCAGACAGATCATCGATGGGCAACAACTGGGCGATATGGCGATCATGCATTTATACGACCAGGAGAAAGATGGTCTTTCATTTATCACCGGGAATTCAGAATTCTACAGGCTTCGCTCAGGCAAAATAAGTCCATTCAACCAGCAGTTGAGCGAGAGCATTGGCAAACCTAACGCGCTGGATGCCTTAAATCTTACAAACGGAAATCTGGTACTCGGTACAGTAGGAAGCGGAGTGCTGGAGATCGATCCTGCCGGCGAAATTATTGGCAAATTTGATCAGGATAATATCTTGCAGAATAATACCACTCTGGATTTGCACCTGGATCAATCTGGTAATGTTTGGGCGGGTCTTGATTTCGGAATAAGTATTATAGATCTGGGTTCATCCTTTAGGTCGTTTCAAGATAACCGGGGCAAGGTAGGTTCTGTATACGATTCGTTCGAAAAAAAGAATTCACTGTATCTGGGTACGAACCAGGGTTTGTATGTAAGAATGAACCCATCTGAAGATTTTCAGCTTATACCGGGAACAAACGGGCAGGTGTGGTTCCTGGAAGAGATCGATGGCAATTTGTTTTGTGGTCATAACAACGGAACATTCCTGGTGGAGGGTGCGACTGCTACTAAAATCAGTGAGCGCCTGGGAACCTGGATCGTGAAGAAGTACAGGGATGATATTTACATTCAGGGCCATTATAATGGAATCAGTTTCCTGAGAAAAGAGCAGTCAGGTTTTAAGGATCTGCCTATGCTGGAAAATTTTCCGCATTCCTCTAAAAGCATCGTGGTTGCTGATGATCTTAGCATATGGATTGGCAACGAGCATAAAGGAGTTTTTAACCTTCAGCTAAATGAGTCTTTAAACAAAGTGTCTAATACAAACAATTATAAATTCGAAGAGGAGTCTGGTATTACATCTGGAGTATTTCAGTTTAATGATCATTTGTATTACAGTAGCCTGAGCAGCATTTTTAAATTTAATGAGGAAGCTGATGGCTTTGAGCAGGATAACGCATTAAATAAACTGGTAAGTGATCTAAACAGGGTTTCCGGCCGAATGATCGTGGAACAGGATGATAAGCTATGGGGCTTTTCCGAAGAAGGAACCTTTTCTATAGAACCTGAGGGAATCGGCAGTGATTATAAGCTTGAATATATTTTTATCGACCAGGATTATCGAAATATTGCGGTGGGTTACGAGAATATCACTAAACTAGATAACCGCAGGTATTTACTGGGTGTGGCGAATGGATATATAAGTTTCGACGCTTCAGCAACCGATCCTGATTTTGAGGACTTTGAGATAAGTATCGACCGTATTACCGCCAGTTCTGTGGACTCTCTCGGAGTTTCCCTTGATTCTACGGAAGAGATCGTGCTTCCATTCCAGCGAAATAATCTGAATTTTGAGTTTAGCGCTCCGGTTTTCAAAAAGTATACGAAAGCGAAATACAGTTACCGGTTGACGGGTCTTTCCTCCAACTGGAGTAACTGGAACGAGGCGCACGAAGTCTCTTATGAAAACCTGAATTTTGGTGATTATACATTTGAAGTGAAGGCGAAGGTTGGTAATTTTGAGACAGCACCTGCGTCCATAACATTTAAAGTAGAAAGGCCTTTGTTTCTGAGTGCGGCGGCTATTATTTTCTATATAGTGATATTTCTTCTATTGCTATATGCAGTTCATTTGATGAATAGAAGACATCACCGCAAGAATTTAGCTGAAAATGAGCGGGCTCTTAAGCTGAAGAATCTGGAGGCCGAAAAAGAGATCATAAAACTGCAAAATGAGAAGCTGGAACAGGACATGGCGGGAAAGAACCGTGAGCTTGCGGTAACGACCATGAGCCTTATCAAGAAGAACGAATTTCTTACCAAGGTAAAGGATGAGTTAAAAGAATACGAAAAGACGGGTAAAGTTCAATCTGTGATCAAAACTATAGACAAGAATATTAGTGAAGAGGACAACTGGAAATTCTTTAAAAAGGCTTTTAGCAATGCCGACAAGGATTTCTTTAAAAAGATTAAATCCAGACACCCGGAACTTACCTCCAACGATCTCAAACTTTGTGCTTATTTGAGATTGAATCTTAGCTCTAAAGAAATTGCTCCACTACTAAATATTTCTGTGAAAAGTGTGGAAATTAAACGATATCGTTTGCGTAAAAAGATGAATCTTGATCGCGAAACAAATTTGACAGAGTATATTCTATCTCTATAACCTTTACAACTATATAAAATAACTCTACATTACCTCTACATTGCGCTAAGTCTCTAAAATTTAACACATTGCTTGAAAAATAAAAGGTTGGCTTAAATAACCCTTATTTGTTGTTATTTCTGAAATTTACGGGCTTGAAAATTACGGAAACCTCAATTGTAGATATTTTGTAAAGGTTGAAAATCCTCCATACGCACCTCATGTTAATATATTGTAAAAGCAAATTTAATTTTAAAACACATGAGGAAATTTACCTGTCTTTTGATTGTATTTCTAAGCGGGTTTTTCGGTGCTTACGCGCAATCGTTTTCGGTTAACGGAACGATCACCGATGAGAACAAAATGCCTTTACTGGGGGTAAATGTTATCGTTAAAAATCAATCAAGAGGTACAACTACCGATTTTGATGGAAACTATACGGTACAAGATATCTCCTCTGGAGATGTACTTCAGTTCAGTTATTTAGGTTTTCAAACCCAGGAAATCACAGTAAATGATCAGCAAACGATCAATGTAACGCTTCAAACAGATTCCGAAGCATTAAATGAAGTAGTAGTGATTGGGTATGGAACTCAATCCAGAAAGGAAATTACCGGTGCGGTAAGTGTAGTGGGTTCTGAGACAATTGAAGATTTGAATCCCGCGCGTGTGGAACAGGCCCTGCAGGGTAGAGTAGCGGGTGTAAATATTACCTCTACTTCAGGTTCCCCAGGGAGTGCTTCCACAATTAACATTCGAGGAATTAGTACTAATGGAGATAACCGTCCATTAATACTTGTTGATGGGAACGTGATCGAAGATCTAAGTGTCATTAACCCTAATGATATTGAAAGCATTAATGTACTGAAAGATGCAACTGCCGGTATTTATGGAGTTAGAGCTGCCAACGGGGTGATCCTTATTACCACGAAAACCGGTTCCTATAATGCAGAGCTTCAGGTTGAATTTGATGCCTATACTGGTGTACAGGAAACCACGCGAAGGTTGCCAACCCTGAATGCTACAGAGTACGCGGTGATCGTAAACGAGGCATATGCGGCCAATGGACAAAACCCTCCGTATCCAAATTACAGAAACCTTGGAGAAGGAACAGATTATCAGGATGAGGTGTTTACCACGGCACCAATGTCTGATATGAACCTGAATATTTCTGGGGGTGGCGATCGTTCAAAATATTCATTTGGAGCTTCCTACTTTAACCAGGATGGTATTGTTGGTGGAAGCAAGTCCAATTATGATCGTTTTACAGGACGGGTTAACTACAACCTTGAGATTATAGACAATCTTAAAATTAACCTTTCCGGGATCTATACGAACAGCAACCGTAAAACTTTAGCTGAAAATGCTCTGGGGTCTGTACTTTTTAACGCGGTGAACATGAATCCTAATATTCCGGTTCGTGATGCAAATGGAAATTTCTCGCTGGCTGAAGGTTTAGGAAACGAGGTGATCAACCCGCTGGCACAAATCAATGATGCTTATAATGATACACGTGTTGATAAGATTAGTGGTGTAGGTGGACTTGAATATACAATATGGGATAAATTAACCGCGAAGACTCAATTCCAGTTCAACTATTCTGAAGTGGATGGAAGATATTTCTCACCGGAGGTTTTTTATGGATCAGGAAAGGTTTTCAACGTAGACCGTAACAATGTTACCGAGAATTTTGAGATCTACAGGGATTATACCTGGGATAACTTCCTAACCTACAATGATAGTTTTGGTGATCATAATTTGAAGTGGTTACTGGGAATGTCTGTTTTCAAAACCACTGGAGACCTGGCTTCCCTTACAGGATTTGAACTTCCTACCAATGAATATGGTTTGGCAAGAGTTTCCAATGCTGCTGAAGTGGTAGACAATTATCAAAATGGCGGAGATACTTTTGATACCCGATTATTATCTTACTTCACGCGAGTGCAATATGATTACGAAGGGAAGTACCTGTTCTCCGGCCTGATTAGACGTGATGGTTCTACTGCTTTTGGTCCAGAGAACAAATTTGGATGGTTCCCGTCTGCTTCCGTAGGATGGGTAATTTCAGATGAGGATTTTATCAATGACAATGGCGCGTTGAGCTTTCTAAAATTGAGAGGTAGTTACGGTATTATTGGAAACGATAGAATTCCGGCTTTTAGATATGCTTCTTTACTAAATGGTGAAGGTGCTTATGTATTTGATGATGAAATCATCTTCGGAAAAGCTAGTGGAGCTCTAGGAAACCCTGAAATTAAATGGGAAAAACAGAAGACACTTGATATTGGACTTGACGCGAGATTCTTTAATTCCAGTGTTGATGTTACGATCGATTACTTTAAAAAGAAAACCGAAGACCTTCTTGTAATTCCGCAGGTATCAGGAATTTTAGGAGTTGCGGCTCCAGGATCTTCTGCGCCTTTCGTAAATGGTGGTGGAGTAGAGAACGAAGGACTTGAATTTTCTATTGGCTATAACCAGGTGGTGAACGATAACTTTAAATTCAACCTGAACTACAATCTTACAGCTCTTAGGAATGAAGTACTTTATGTAAACAGTGAAAGTGGATTTATTCCTGGAGGAGTTTTTGGAGTAGGACAGGAGCCACCGTCCAGAATGGAACCAGGAAAACCAATCGGTTATTTCTATGGTTTGGAAACTAATGGAATTTTCCAGACACAGGCAGAAATTGATGCTGCTCCACAACAGGCCAATGCGGCACCTGGAGATATTCGTTTCGTAGATCAAAATGGGGACGGAGTTATTAACAGTGATGACAGAACAGATATTGGAGATCCAATTCCAGACCTTACCATGGGTGCCAATATCGGATTTACCTTCAAAAACTGGGATTTCAACGCTTATGCCTTTGCTTCTTTAGGAAATGAGATCGTAAGAAACTTCGAGAGAAATCAGCCTAATACGAACAGGACCAATGCATTTCTAGGTAGATGGACGGGACCGGGAACTACAGATAGTTTCCCACGAGTGACCGTTGGTGCTACCGGAAATAACCAGTTCTCAGATTTCTTCGTGGAAGATGGTTCATATTTGAGACTTCAGAATGTACAGCTAGGTTATACACTGGATTCAGATCTTATCGCCAATACAGGGGTAGAAAAATTTAGAGTATACGCTTCAGTAAATAACGCCTTCACTCTTACAGAATACAGCGGGTATGATCCTTCTGCTTCAAACGGAGCACCTATTGGTGGAGGAATCGATCAGGGATTCTATCCGGTACCAAGAATTTATATGTTAGGAATTAATATGAAATTTTAATTAGATGAGAACGAAATTATATACAATCAATTGGATTTTCGCCTTTGCACTGCTGGCGCTGTCCGGATGTAGCGATGACTTCGTGGATGTAGACAGCCAGGATGAGAATTCTGAAGATTTCTTTAATACACCCGAGGATTATGATCTAGCACTGGTAGGAGCATATGATCTGCTCCAGTCCACATATCTTAATGTAATGCTTGGCGAGATCGCTTCAGATAACACATTGGCAGGTGGAGAAAGTGCGAATGATGTTCCTGGAATACAGGAAATAGACAATATGGAGCATACTCCGGTAAACCAGCAATTAAGAGATATCTGGAGCTGGATGTTCGCCGGTGTGAACAGAGCGAATTATGTACTGGAATATCAGGAAGCACTGGATTTTGAAGGCAAAACTGAAATTATTGCCCAGGCTAGATTTCTAAGAGCGTATTACTACTTCGAACTGGTAAAATGGTTTGGAGATGTGCCATTGGCAGTAGATAGCAGAATTCAGTTTGGAGAGCAATTTGATATTCCCAGAACTCCAAAGGCTGAAGTTTATGCGCAGATCGAGCAGGATCTTATGTTCGCAGCAGCAAATCTTCCAGCGGTACAGCAGGTAAAAGGTCGTATAACTTCAGGAGCAGCCCAGGCATTGCTTGGAAAAGCTTATTTGTTTCAGAATAAATTTGCTGAAGCAGCTACTGCTTTCGAACCTGTAATTAGTGGACCTTATTCCCTCGTGCAGGATTATAACTTCATATTTGAGCCAGAAGGTGAGAATAATTCAGAGTCAATTTTTGAAGTTCAGTATACAGATGAAGAAGGTGCTGGTTTTGGATGCCTTCAGTGTTCAGAAGGAAATGTTGCGGTAGGATTCAATGGGGTTAGAAACATATCTTATCCAAACCCTGATAATGCAGTTTTCGATTCTGGTTTCAGCTTTAATGTTCCTGTACAGGAAGTGGTTGATCAATTCTCAGACGATGACCTTCGTAAAGAGGTGGCGATCCTTGATATCGAGGCACATGCTGCTGCAACTGGAGCAAGCTATGCGACAGGATATGAGCACACAGGATATTTCAACAGAAAATATATCGCGAGAGCGGGTGATTTGAATACCGGTGATCAAAACCTTACAAACCCGAACAATTACCGCGCTATCCGTCTGGCAGATGTGTTGTTGATGGCTGCGGAAGCGAATTTCCAATCTGGAAATGAAGACCGTGCCAGGACTTACCTAAATCAAGTAAGGAACAGAGCCGGACTGGAAGATGTTTCATTTTCAGGAAATAACCTGATCAACCAGATCTACGAAGACCGCAGATTGGAACTTGTAGGTGAAGGACATCGCTTTTTCGACCTGGTGAGAACAGGAAGAGCAGCAGATGAAATTGACGGTTTCATTACCGGAAAACATGAATTATTCCCTATCCCGGCGATCGAAATCGAGCTTGCCGGTAACAACTGGGAGCAAAATCCAGGATACTAAATACTACCATTAAAACGAATAAAAATGAAAATATTCAAAATTTTAGCAATGCTTACCATCTCGCTTCTGCTTTTTACAGGATGTGAAGATGATGAAATTACGAACTACGCATTCCAGGAAATCTCTGCTCCAACAGATGTTACAGCAGATTTTGATATTAGCCAGGATGATACCGGTACGGTTACTATTACTCCAAGCGGAGAAGGTGCTCAGACTTTTCAAATTGATCTTGGAAATGGTGAGACTACAGAAATCGCAAATGGTGAGTCGGTAACTACCGTTTATGATGAAGGAGAATATATGGTAGAGATCGTGGCTGTTGGTTCAACAGGGTTGACCAGCGAATATAATCAAATGCTGAATATCTCGTTCAAAGCTCCTGAAAATTTAGTGATCAATGTAGATCAACCTGCAACCGATCCAAAAACGATTACAGTTTCTGCAACTGCAGATAATGCAACTATATTCGATGTGTATTTTGGAGATATGGATGATGAAGAGCCTACACAACTTATGCCTGGAGAATCTATTCAGCATACTTACGAACCTGGAGTATATGAATTAACTGTTATTGCGCGTGGAGCTGGTGCAGCTACTTTGGAAGAAGATGAGATCATCATTGTTCCGGAAGCTACAGATCCTTTAAAGCTACCTATAACTTTTGATATGGGAACAGTAAACTATGCTGCAGGAACATTCAATGGTACCAGTTATGAAGTTGTGGTCAATCCTGACCTTTCAGGTGCAAATACTTCAGAAACTAATGTTGCTGCGGTAACGAACTCTGGAGCCCAGTTCGAGGGTATTGCCTATACACTTGGTGAACCGGTAGATTTTAGTGGAGATTCTAAAACTATTACCATGAAGGTTTGGTCTGATGTTGCTTTACCGGTGCTTCTGAAATTTGAAGGTGGTGTTAATGGTGAAAGGCAAACGGAAGTTTCTGCAGATCACGGTGGTACAGGATGGGAAGTATTGAGTTTCGATTTTGCTACAGACGCGATTAAAAGTTTTATCGATGGATCTCAAGGTGTTGGTGAACCATTTGTTCCAACTGGTCAATATTCAACAATTGTAATTTTCATTGACGGTCCTGGTACTACCGCTGGTACTTTTTATATCGATGATATCAAAAAAGGAGAAGAAGCTCAGAAAGATCCAACTGTAGCACCTAATGCACCCACAGCAGCCCAGGAAAATGTATTCTCTATTTTTAGTGACACTTATACAGATCCAGCGAACGTTAATTATTTCCCGAACTGGGGTCAGTCTACTACTTACGAGATGATCTCTTTGGATGGTGATAATGTCATCAAATATGCAAATGCCAACTATCAGGGTATCGATATTGGAGAAAGTGTGGATGCTACGGCTTATGAATTTGTAAATATTGATGTTTGGTCTGGAGATTATACTTCCATTCCGTTCTTTTTAATCAGCTCTACAGGTGAGAGATCGGTTAACCTGGAAGTAGCTCCTAATCAATGGAACTCAATTCAAATTCCTTTGACAGAATTTACAAGTCAGGATCTGGATATTAGTGATGTATTTCAATTCAAGTTTGATGTACAGCCAGATAATGGAGGAAGCTTCTATATAGATAACCTGTATTTTTCTAATGAAGTACTCGTACCACCAACAGAACCAGTTTCTGTAGCAGCAACACCTACAGAACCTGAAGCAAACGTAATTTCATTATTCAGCGATGCCTATACAAATGTATCTGTAGATACCTGGAGAACAGACTGGTCTGACGCTGCTTATTCTGAAACTACGATAGAAGGAAATGATGTAAAATTATATGACCAGCTTAATTTTGTGGGAATTGAAACGGTTGCGAATCAGGTGGATGCTTCAGCAATGACTCACTTTCATGTAGATTACTGGACTGGAAATGCTACTGCATTCAGGGTTAAACTGGTTGATTTTGGTCCTGATGCCGCATTTGGTGGTGGAGATGATACAGAACACGAGATAGAGTTTGCAGTAACTCCGTATACCTGGGTTAGTCTTGATATTCCACTTTCAGATTTCACAGGTTTAAATAATACATCCAATATTGCACAATACATATTCTCTGCAAACCCAACGGCTGAAGCTACTGTGTACATAGATAATGTGTATTTCCACAATTAGAAAAAAATTAAAACTATGAAATATATTAAATTAATAAGCTTCCTGTTAGCAACTCTTTTTATGCTGAGTTGCCAGGAAGATGATCTTACCCTTGATACGATTGTAGTTCCTACAGATCTTCAGGTGAGCACCAATATTAGTGATGACGGCTCTGGGATGGTAGAATTTAATGCTACTGCCAACGATGCGATCACTTATGAATATAATTTCAGTGATGGTTCCTCAGCTGTTGCTCCCAGCGGAACTTATACCAAACGTTTTACAAGAACCGGGCTTAATACCTACCTGGTAACAGTTGTAGCCTATGGTAAAGGCGGTGTAAGCAGTTCTATGTCCCTGGAAGTTGAGGTTGAAAGTGACTTCAATGATCCTGAAACCAAACAGTTCCTTACTGGTGGAAGTTCTAAAACCTGGTATGTGGCAGCTGTGGAAGCGGGTCATCTTGGTGTAGGACCAAACTTTGTTGCAGATGGTGTGGCAAGTGCTTTTCCAGAATATTACCAGGCAGCGCCTTTTGAAAAAGCTGGTGATGAAATATCTTCATGTTTTTATACCGATGAGCTTACTTTTACTGAAAGTGGCGAAAATATTACCTACAACCAGGATAATATGGGTCAAACATTCTTTAACGTGGATTACGTTGCTGAATTTGGCGGTGGCGGTGGCCAGGATGAATGTATCGATTATGAAACTTCTGGCGAGAAATCGGTTACCCTTGCTCCTGCTGAAAATGGAGTACCTGCAGATGCAACGACCGGAACCGAAATTCAGCTTGGTGGCGGTGGTTTTATGAGCTACTATATTGGTACAAGCAATTACGAGGTACTTAGTATAACTGAAAATACGATGTATGTAAGAGCAATTCCAGGAAGCAACCCAGACCTGGCATGGTATTTAAAATTCACCACTACTCCATTTGAGCAGCAACAGGCTGGTGCAGGCGGAGAAGAAGAGGAAGAGGAAGAGGAAGAAGCATTTGTTTCTCAATTTGATGAACTGTTCTGGAGTGATGAGTTCGATGGAGATGCGCTGGATACCAGTATCTGGAACTACGAGACAGGAAATGGAACCAATGGCTGGGGTAACGGAGAAGTACAGTATTATACTGAAGATAATGTATCTGTAGCCAACGGAAGTCTTGTGATTACTGCCAGAAGAGAAGCTGAAAGCGGATTCGATTTCACTTCAGCCAGAATTACTACGATGGATAAGTTTGAAGTGACTTACGGTAGAGTAGAAGCTCGTGCCAAGATGCCTGAAGGTGGTGGAACATGGCCGGCGATCTGGATGCTTGGAGCCGATTTTGATGTGGTTGGATGGCCTGCAACAGGTGAGATCGACATCATGGAATTTGTAGGAAACAAACCAAATGAAGTTTCTTCAGCATTGCATTTCCCTGGAAATTCAGGAGGGAATGCAATTTTCGAAGCAACCGATATTGAAAATGCATCTACAGAGTGGCATACATATGCTGTAGAATGGACTGCAGATAAAATCACGTTTCTGGTAGACAACCAGGTGAACTTTTCTTACGACAATGCCTCTTCCCTGCCTTTCAACAAGGATTTCTTCCTGATCATGAATGTGGCAATGGGTGGCGCACTTGGCGGTAATATTCCGGCAGAATTTAGCGAAGCTTCTATGGAAGTGGATTACATCAGAGTATATAAATAGTTTGTTTAGCTAACAACTCCCGGGATCTTTCAGGTTCCGGGATTTATTTTTTAAGATTATGAGAAATTTATTCTTAAGTACCCTTTCTCTTGTGCTGGGGACCATAGGGCTGCATGCCCAGGAATCAGGTCTCAAAAGTTCAGTAAAGAATGTCGAGGCTAAAGTAGACTCGGTGTTAAGCATCATGACGCTGGAGGAGAAAGTAGGCCAGATGATCCAGTATAATGGAAGCTGGGATCTTACAGGACCTGCTTCGGAAACTGGCAATAAACAGAAAGAAGACAGACTGAAGAAAGGCCTCGTTGGATCGATGCTGAATGTACTTTCAGTAGAAGCGACTGAAAAAGCGCAAAAAATGAACATGGAAAATTCCCGCATCAAAATTCCGATCATTTTCGGATATGATGTGATCCATGGCTATAAGACTATTTTCCCGGTGCCGCTGGCTGAAACTGCGAGTTGGGACATGGAAGCGGCGGAGGAGTCGGCTAGAATTGCCGCTTTAGAATCTGTTGCTGAAGGTGTGAACTGGACGTTTTCGCCCATGATTGATGTATCACGCGATGCTCGCTGGGGAAGAATCATGGAAGGATCTGGAGAAGACCCGTATTTAACTGCTCAGGTTGCTGTCGCAAAAGTAAATGGATACCAGGGAGATGATCTTGCAGATCCCAATACGATCGCCGCAACCGCCAAGCATTTTGCCGGATATGGTTTTGCTGAAGGTGGCAAGGATTATAACACCGTGAATATTGGTAAGAACGAACTACATAATGTCATTCTGCCACCGTTTAAAGCCGCGGCAGATGCTGGAGCGGCAACTTTCATGAATGCCTTTAATACCATCGACGGGATTCCTGCGACTGGTAGTGAAAGCCTTCAGCGCGAGTTGTTGAAAACGGAATGGGACTGGGATGGATTTATAGTGTCAGACTGGGGCTCTATTTCAGAAATGATACCGCATGGATTTGCCCGTGATAAAGTTCATGCTGCAGAAATTGCTGTAAAAGCAGGAAGCGATATGGATATGGAAGGTGGAGCTTACCAGGCTGGTCTCGAGCAATTGGTTGCTGAAGGAAAAGTGGATGAAGCGCTTATTGATGACGCCGTTCGCAGAATTCTGAGAGTGAAATTTATGATGGGTCTTTTCGAAGATCCTTATCGTTATATCAATGCTGAGGTTAAGAAGAATGTGCCTTACGCAGAGCATCTGGAAACAGCACGTGATATTGCAAGAAAATCCATCGTTCTTTTAAAGAATGAGAACGATCTTTTACCAATCTCAGCTTCCGCAGGAAAGATCGCGGTGATAGGTCCGCTGGCTAACGACAAGGACACGCCAATTGGAAACTGGAGAGCCCAGGGGGAAGCGAACTCTGCCGTATCTGTAGTAGAAGGATTGAAAAATCAATTACCAGACTCTGATATTGTCTATTCTGAAGGAGTAAAATTAGGAATGGGAGAGCGCAGCTTTTTAATGCCGCTTAAGATCAATAAAACCGATACTACAGGAATGGGTGAGGCAGTTAATAATGCCAAAGACGCTGAAGTGGTAGTTATGGTTCTTGGTGAAGATGCATTTCAATCTGGAGAAGGTAGAAGTCAGGCTCATATTGGACTTGCCGGACTTCAGTTAGAGCTCCTGAAAAAGGTATACGCCGTAAATAAGAATATCGTGCTGGTACTTATAAATGGACGACCTATGGAAATAAGCTGGGCTGCTGAAAATATTCCTGCTATTGTTGAAGCCTGGCAGCTTGGTTCTGAAAGTGGAAATGCAATTGCAGATGTACTTCTTGGAAAGTATAATCCTTCCGGGAAATTACCGGTTTCTTTTCCTAGAGCTGTAGGACAGGAACCATTGTATTACAACCATAAAAACACTGGAAGACCATTTAGTGAGCAGCATGTAACGTATTCACATTATACAGATATCGAAAACGGACCTTTATTTCCATTCGGTTTTGGTCTTAGTTACACAGCTTTCGAATACGCTAAACCAACTTTGAGTTCAGCTACATTAACTTCAGGTGAAACGGCAACTTTAAGTGTTGCCGTCACTAATTCTGGTGATACCAAAGGAAAAGAAGTAGTGCAATTATATGTTCGGGATATGGTGGCGAGCACGAGCAGGCCTGTAAAGGAATTGAAAGGTTTTGAGTTGATCGAACTCGAAGCGGGTGAATCTAAAACTGTGGAATTCGAAATTTCAGAAGAGATGCTTCAGTTTTATACCGCTCAGGAAAAATGGGAAGCTGAAGAAGGAGAATTCCGTTTGATGGTAGGAACCAATTCAGAAGACCTGCAAACCCTAACGCTTAATTTTCAGAAATAATGAAGAGACCCTACTCCTTTTTAATCCTGTGCCTGGTCATGGTTTCTACGGCCTGTGCACAGGATAAGATAATTTTCGAAGAAGACTTCAACTCAGATACTCTCAATATGGAGGTCTGGAATTATGAAGAGGGTGACGGCTGTCCAAATCTTTGTGGTTGGGGGAATAACGAAAAGCAGATATACAATCGCGATTATGTTGCCCTGGAAGATGGAAAACTGGTGATTACTGCGGAAAAGAAAGCTGATACCTACTACTCCGGAAAGATCAATTCCAAAGACAAGGTGGAATTTACTTACGGTGTCATTGAAGTAAAAGCAAAACTTGCTACAGGCAAAGGTCTCTGGCCAGCTATCTGGATGTTGGGTGCAGACATTAGCGAGGTTGGATGGCCTGCCAGTGGCGAGATCGATATCCTGGAATATATTGGCAGAGAGCCGGGAATCGTTTTTACCTCCCTGCATACTCCGGCAAGTCACGGGAACACGATCAATACTAAAAAAACCAAAATTGCAGATATTGAAGAAGGCTATCACACTTACAAAGCAGTGTGGACTCCGGAATACATTGAATTTTTCGTAGACGGGAAGCAATTATATCGCTTTACTCCGGAAAACTATAACGAGGAAGAGTATCCTTTTAAAAAGGATTTCTATTTCCTAATTAATATGGCTGTTGGAGGAAACCTCGGTGGTGCTGAAATAGATGAGTCGGCATTGCCAGACAAATTCTATGTAGACCATATCAAGGTCACCGAACTACCTGAAGATTATTAAATTAAAAGCCCCGAATTCGGGGCTTTTTTAATTCAGATTTCTTTTTTCTATAAAAAAGCGCTTCAGCAAAGTGGAAGCCTCTTCTTCCAGAATTCCCGTCGTTACTTTGGTTTTCGGATGAAGCTGGACTCCATTTTTTCTATAACCTCTGGTACTGTCTTCAGCAGCAAAAACGATCTTGGAGATCTGGCTCCAATAGAGAGCACCGGCACACATCTGGCAGGGTTCCAGGGTAATATACATGGTACAATCCTTAAGATATTTACCACCCAGAAAACTTGCTGCTGCAGTAATAGCCTGCATTTCAGCGTGAGCAGTGACATCATTCAGCGTTTCTGTAAGATTATGTCCCTTGGCAATAATCCTGTCGTTAATGACCACGACCACTCCCACGGGAATTTCCCCTTTTTCATAAGCAGCTTCAGCTTCTTCCAGCGCTTTCCGCATAAAGTATGTGTCATCGTATGGATTGATCATTTCCGGGTTTTTGTGCAAGATATCAATTTTGAAAATTCCGTTTTCGTTTCAGGTTTATAATTCAGTTTGCATGACGTAACTTTGTTGGAAATGACCAGAAAACTACTAGATACCATTAACCTTCCGCAGGATCTGCGAAAGCTTCCGGAAACACAACTTGAAGAGCTGGCCAGGGAACTGCGGCACTTCATTATCGAGATCGTCGCCACCAAGGAAGGTCACCTGGGCGCAAGCCTTGGTGTCGTGGAGCTCAGTATCTCGTTGCATTATATATTTAATACTCCTGAAGATCTACTGGTATGGGATGTTGGTCACCAGGCTTATGGTCATAAAATATTAACGGGCAGAAAAAATACGTTTCATACCAACAGACAGCTAAACGGAATTAGCGGATTCCCGAAAAGAGCTGAAAGTGAATATGACACCTTTGGGGTAGGACATTCTTCCACATCCATCTCAGCAGCGCTCGGAATGGCGATCGCTTCTCAGCTTAAAGGCGAACATCAAAAACAACATATTGCGGTGATAGGAGATGCTTCCATCGCCAGCGGAATGTCTTTCGAAGGTCTAAATCATGCCGGGGTAACTAAAGCGAACCTACTGGTTATTTTGAATGATAATGCTATTGGTATCGATCCCAGTGTTGGCGCTTTGAAAGAATATCTTACCAAAGCAAGGGTGGGCCATAAACCTGCCAGCGATAACATCATTGAGGCGCTTAATTTCCAGTATTTTGGTCCTGTAGACGGTCATGATCTTCCTGGACTGCTGAAGGTTCTGCGGGAGATGAAGGAAATTAGCGGACCTAAATTTCTGCATGTCATAACCAAAAAAGGGAAGGGTTTAAAGAAAGCTGAAGAAGACCAGGTAAAATATCATGCTCCCGGGAAGTTTGAACCTGCAACTGGCGAATTGCTCAAGTATGAAACCGAAGGTTTACCCATAAAGTTTCAGGATGTTTTTGGTCTAACGCTGGTGGAGCTGGCCAAAAAGAACAAAAAGATTATTGGGATTACCCCAGCGATGCCAACAGGTAGTTCGCTTAAATATATGATGGAGGCCTTTCCAGACAGAGCTTTTGATGTGGGTATTGCAGAGCAGCACGCCGTGACCTTATCTGCCGGAATGGCCACCCAGGGATTTACTGTTTTTTGTGCTATTTATTCTACCTTCCTTCAGCGTGCATACGATCAGTTAATACATGATGTTGCCTTGCAAAAACTGCCGGTAATATTCTGCCTGGATCGCGCTGGCCTGGTAGGCGAAGATGGAGCTACGCATCACGGTGTTTTTGATATCGCTTATTGCCGACTCATTCCAGATCTTATGATCGCTGCTCCAAGAAATGAAACAGAGCTCAGAAACCTTCTCTACACGGCTCAGCTTGGTTTAGATAAACCATTGATGATTCGTTATCCTCGCGGAAGAGGTTTTCAGATGGAATGGAAAACTCCATTTCAAAAGACTGCTCCTGGTAAAGCGGAATGCCTTCTGCATGGGGAAGATATCGCCATTCTGACGATTGGAAATATGGCTGCAAACGCTTCCGAAGCAATTAAAAGTTATAAAGGCTTAGCGAGCATTGCGCATTATGATATGAAATTTGTCAAACCGCTGGATCAAAATATGCTGAAGGAAATTTTTCAAAAATTTCAAACGATACTTACAATCGAAGATGGTGTTATTGCCGGAGGTTTTGGAAGTGCGGTTCTGGAGTATGCCATGCAACTTGATTATAAAGGTAAAATTGAGATCTTGGGGGTGCCTGATGAATTTATAGAACATGGAAATATGGATCAATTACAAGAAATCGCGGGAATAAACGTTGAAGGAATACGGCAAAAGCTGGAAACTTTGAACTGATTTTATATTTTTGCGATTCTGTAACTCTTCTCTGATGAAATTTTATTTACTAAGCCTCCTCTTCATATTTACTTCATACTACAGTTCTGCCGCTCATATTAAGCATGTTAGAGCGAACGATACTACTGCAACGGCGGCGAAGGATACTACAGCATCAGATTCTATGTTGATCTACTGGACCGAGAAAAATACCTTCGGAATGAACCTGAGTGAAGTGGCTTTTGTAAACTGGAATGCCGGGGGGAATAATTCTATTTCGGCTCTGTTGTATGCTGGTTTTGAAAGGGATTTTGAAAAAGATTATACGATCTGGAAGAATTCGGCCAGGCTTAGATATGGGATCAATGCCCAGGAGGGAAGGGAAATTAGAAAGACGGAGGATGAATTGAGACTAAGTTCTTCATTTGGTTTTAGAACAGATAGCACATCGAACTGGTATTATTCGGGAAAATTTAGTTTTAACACGCAGTTTACTAACGGTTACAAGTACCCAGATACTGAAGTTCCCATTTCCAAATTCATGGCTCCGGGATATACTTTTCTGGGTGCCGGGACCGAATTTTCACACCCGGTAGAAGATCTTACCCTGTATCTTTCGCCAATCACATTCAAATCAACTTTTGTATTTGACCAACGACTCGCTAATGAAGGAATGTTTGGAGTGGATCCTGCAGTTACAGATGAGCTTGGAAATATTATCAAGGAAGGTGAAAATTTAAGGACAGAATTCGGTTTTCTTTTTACCAGTGAGTATAACAAAGAAGTCTTTGAGAACATCGATCTAAGTAACCAGCTAAGTCTCTATTCAGATTATCTCAATAATTTCGGAAATGTAGATGTGGACTGGCAACTGGCATTGAATATGAAAGTTAACGAATTCGTGAAAGCCAATGTTGGAACACATATTCGTTATGATGATGATGTGAAGTTTAAAGAAGATACCAATGGCGATGGTAAACTGGAAACTTCTGGTGCCAGGATCCAGCTAAAGCAAATGCTGGGGGTTGGTGTTGTTTATGAGTTTTAAATCAGGTTGAGTTTGGTTCTAGTCTTGCCAACACTATTCGCCTTACTGGAAATTTTAATTATAAACTCAGTTCCTTCTTCTTCTGAACTTTTAAGATCTATCCTTCCCTGATGAGCTTCTGCAACCATTTTTACCAAGGTTAAACCTATTCCCCAGTTCTTCAGCTTTCGATTTCTCTGCTGTTTCCCATCATTTGGCGAACCGCTACCGAATCATATACGCCGGTAAGATCTTTATCCTCGCAAATGAATACGATCTCTTCAGAATAAATATCACGAACTTCCTGGTAGATTGTTTCCAGATCTTCGTAAAGATTGACTTCAGAAAAGGTAAGCATCATGCCTTCCCCGGCTTTTACAGTAATACTGTCCAGAAGACCTTCAAGCATCTGGATCGCTTTGTTCACGCTGTTCATGGTGATTTTATGAACTCGTTTTGCGCGATTTTCATCTGTATGATCTTTGTTCAGCATTTCAATTCCCAACCTCGCTGCAGATAGAGGGTTTCTAATATCATGTGCTAAAGTTGCGATGAGCTTGTTTTGCATCTCCTGTATGGACTTCGTAAAAGCCTGCAGGCTTTTTAACATTGACTTGTCGATACAGCATTTTATGATATGCTGCGCATGCTGATCCTAAATATCGTTAATATTGAGCACCCGTAGAACGACATTATGGAAGATCATATATTCGCGAAGAATCTCGTTTGCTGTGAAGTTACCGGAACTCGCACGATGTCTCCCATGTTCAATGCTATTGGATTCTATGATTGAAATTTTTGGGTCTTCCAGGTTTCAGTCGATTTGATCATGCCGCTCCATGATATCGATAATATCATCCAGGATGTTGGGAATATGGTCTCTCAAAGCTATTCTATTGGCAGATGTAGAAGCTTTTACAAGTTCAAAAACCTGTCTTTCCCATTCTTCAATAATGAGCTGAGAATTCTTTTGTAAGATTCTGGTAATGTCCTTCATTATTCCAAACTTATAAGTTCCTGGTCCTTAAACCTTCAAGGGCGAGTACTTGATGATGTGAAATTAATTTAGAGCTGGATAATGAAACGCTACAAATCGTTAAATATTTAACGTTTTAAGCATCCAGTCCCTGAAATCGTTTAAAGGACGCTACGGTAAGACCATCGGTAAGTGAAGCGATATAAGAGCAGATAGCGATCAACTTATCATAAACCGCATCTTCTTCATTCAAATAACTTAACTGCGGAACAGATTTTTTAACCAGCCTCGTAAAGTTGGAATCTTCATTTTCAGCATCAGCGAGGAAAGCCTGCGTATAAATATCCAGCAAATAAGAAAGCATTTTAAAGCCGGCAATTTCCTTTCCTATCACTTCTTCGCTTTGATAGATCTTTTCAACACTAATCTTGATGATATCCCGAATTTGAGCTTCATACTTGCTTTTATCGAATAAGGCTTCATGGAACTCACCTTTAAGAATAGCCTCTTCATTCTCAAGAAAGATCTCTGCTGCCTCGGTAATAAGGGTGTTTATGGCTAAGGCTCGAAGATATGCAAGCCGGTCTGAAGTGGTTTGAAGCTCATGATATTTCGAAGTATTGATACTGTCCTTCACGAGTTTGATGAAGTATTCCAGCGCGTAATCTTCATCGATAAGTCCAAGATTAATACCGTCTTCAAAATCTATGATCGTATAACAAATATCATCTGCTGCTTCAACCAGGAAGGCCAGAGGATGCCGCGCATATCCAATGTGTTTGCCTTCACGCGTGATTTTTAATCCCAGTTCTTCAGCGATATCCTCAAAAGTTTCTTTTTCACTCTGGAAAAACCCAAACTTCTTGTCTTCGATCCTGGAGCTTGGTTTATGCGGAAGGGATTCTTTGGGATATTTGGTAAAAGCACCTAAGGTCGCGTAGGATAGTCGCAGGCCACCAATAATTCCTGGTCTGTTTTCAGTAAGAATCCTGAAGCCATTGGCATTTCCTTCAAATTTCACCAGATCCTGGTATTCAGCTTCAGTAAGGGAAGCTTTGAATCTTTTACCGTTTCCATGGCTGAAGTATTCTCCAATCGCTTTCTCTCCGGAATGTCCAAATGGTGGGTTTCCAATGTCATGGGCAAGTGCCGCTGCTGCTACTATGGCCCCAAAATCATTCATCTGGTAACCTGAAGAATCCTTTAAATGCGGATGCTTTTGTAATAATTTCTGACCTGTTAATCTTCCCAGCGATCTTCCAACTACAGAAACCTCGAGGCTGTGAGTAAGCCTGGTGTGCACAAAATCTGTTTTGGAAAGTGGGATCACCTGCGTCTTGTCCTGCAGACTTCTGAAGGCTGAAGAGAAAATGATTCGATCATAATCTACCTCAAAACCCAAACGTGTTTCATTTTGCTCAATACGCAGTCTTTTATTTTTGTCTCCGAAACGTTTAAGTGATAAGAGTTGATCCCAGGTCATGATTTTCCAGTTGTTGAGGTCCAAAAATATAAAAAAGGGAAGCAATAACTGCCTCCCTTCCCACATTCAAATTTGAATTAGCCAAAAATCTTTAAGATCCGCACATCAGGCAATCATCACCTTCAGCTTCTTTGGATTGTGCAATCAGCGCTTTTAGTTCTTCGGGAGACAATGCTCCTTCTGCTTCTGTTTTTTCTGAAACTACAGGCTGTGTATTTTCCTGAAGTTTTTCAGCAGCTCGTATAGGAGCTTCCGAAGTGACCGCAACTGGTTTCTGCTTTTTCTCTTTTTCGAGCGTGAATTTAATGGCATCTACTGCCGCTTTCGTTCGCAGGTAATACATTCCTGTTTTGAGTCCGCTTTTCCAGGCGTAGAAATGCATGGAAGTAAGTTTGCTGTAATTCGCATTTTCCATGAACAGATTCAGTGACTGAGATTGATCGATAAAATAACCACGATGCCTTGACATATCAATGATGTCCTTCATGCTCATTTCCCAGACCGTTTTATAAAGTTCCTTAAGGTCCTGTGGGATCACATCAATATTCTGAACAGAACCATTGTTTCTCATGATAGCGTTTTTCACTTCTTCTGTCCAAAGATCCCGTGTGACCAGATCTTCGAGTAAATGCTTGTTCACCACGATAAATTCTCCTGAAAGCACTCTGCGCGTATAAATATTGGAAGTATAGGGTTCAAAAGCTTCATTATTTCCTAAGATTTGCGAGGTAGATGCCGTTGGCATAGGTGCCAGCAGCAGCGAATTACGCACTCCGTTTTCCAGAATTTGCTTTCTCAATTTTCCCCAATCCCAGCGGCCGCTTAGTTCCTCATCTTTAATTCCCCACATGTTAAACTGAAATTCGCCCTGGCTAATCGGCGATCCTTCATACGTGGAGTACGGGCCTTCAATTTTTGCGAGTTCCATGGAAGCCGTAACCGCAGCGAAATACAGAGTTTCAAAGATCTCCTGATTCAGTTTTTTTGCTTCATCGCTGGTAAACGGCATTCTTAGTTTAATAAAAGCATCAGCAAGTCCCTGCACTCCAAGACCAACAGGACGGTGACGCATATTGGAATTCTCGGCCTCCTTCACCGGGTAGTAATTTCTGTCAATGACCTTATTCAGGTTTTTGATCACTCTTTTCGTAATCCTGAAAAGTTCCCTGTGATCAAATTCATTATTCTTAATGAACATCGGTAAGGCGATGGAGGCAAGGTTGCAAACGGCAACTTCATCCTTGCTGGTATATTCAAGAATTTCTGTACAGAGATTCGAAGAACGAATCGTCCCTAAATTCTTTTGATTGGATTTTCTATTGGCCGCATCCTTGTAAAGCATATATGGAGTACCGGTCTCAATTTGGGATTCCATGATCTTCTCCCACAATTCCCGAGCTTTGATGGTTCTTCGACCTTTATTTTCAGCTTCATACTTTTCGTAAAGCGCTTCAAAATCATCTCCGTAAGTATCAAAGAGACCAGGACATTCATGCGGACACATAAGCGTCCAGCTGCCGTTTTCCTGTACCCTTTTCATAAATAGATCTGGGATCCACATGGCGTAGAATAAATCACGGGCCCGCATTTCTTCTTTTCCATGGTTCTTTTTAAGATCCAGGAAATCAAAAATATCTGCATGCCATGGTTCCACATACATCGCAAAGGAACCTTTTCTTTTTCCGCCTCCCTGGTCCACGTACCTGGCGGTATCATTGAATACTCTTAGCATAGGAACAATTCCATTGGAAGTACCATTGGTTCCTGAAATATATGACCCGGTTGCTCTCACATTGTGGATAGATAGACCTATACCTCCAGCAGATTGAGAGATCTTTGCAGTCTGCTTCAGCGTGTCGTAAATTCCATCGATGCTGTCGTCTATCATACTTAGTAGAAAACAGGAGGACATCTGCGGTTTTGGTGTTCCGGAGTTAAAAAGTGTTGGGGTAGCGTGGGTGAAGAACTTTTTAGACATAAGCTCATAGGTCTCTATTGCGCTATCAAGATCATCAGGATGGATCCCGATAGAAACACGCATCAACATATGCTGAGGTCTTTCAACGATCTTACCATCCAGTTTTAAAAGGTAGGATCTTTCCAAAGTTTTAAAGCCGAAGTAGTCATAATTGAAATCCCGGTTGTAGATGATGGTAGAGTCCAGTTTTTCCTTATTCGCCATAATCACGTCATACACTTCGTCTGAAAGTAATGCTGCCTTTTCACTGGTACGGGGATTCACATATTCATAAAGATCTGTCATCACTTCAGAAAAGCTTTTCTTGGTGTTCTTATGAAGATTGGAAACTGATATCCTGGCAGCGAGTTTTGCGTAATCCGGATGAGAGGTGGTCATCGTTGCGGCGATTTCCGCAGCAAGATTATCAAGTTCACTGGTAGAAACATTATCATATAAACCTTCAATTACCCGCATGGCAACTTTTACAGGATCTACGAGTTCATTTAAACCATAGCAAAGTTTCTTCACTCTGGCAGTGATTTTATCGAACATTACAGGTTCTTTATGGCCATCTCTTTTTACTACATACATGGGCTAGTGTTGTTTTTCAGGAGCTTAAGTCTGGACAAAAGCATCCTGCCCCGGTCTTGCAACCAGATTAATAATTCTGAAATTTAAATTGGTTTATGGAAAAGCTCAACAAGCGCTGCATTGGGGGACGCAGCGCAGTTGGACTTTAGAAATCGGCATCAAAGCTGATTTCATCTGATTCTTTATTCTTATTCATCACTCCTGCTTTCTGGTATTCGCTCACTCTTTTTTCGAAGAAGTTCGTCTTGCCCTGCAGGTTGATCATATCCATGAAATCGAATGGATTTGAAACATTGAATTCTTTCTCACATTCCAGTTCTACAAGTAGTCGATCTGTAACAAATTCAAGATACTGGGTCATTAATTTTGCATTCATCCCGATAAGGCTCACCGGTAGTGATTCAGTTACGAATTCACGTTCGATGTTAAGTGCATCTATGATGATTCTGCGTATTTTTTCCTTCGGAACCTTATTAACAAGGTGATTGTTGTGTAAATGAACTGCGAAATCGCAATGCATCCCTTCGTCCCTTGAAATTAACTCATTGGAGAACGTAAGCCCGGGCATGAGTCCGCGTTTTTTAAGCCAGAATATGGAGCAGAAGGCTCCGCTGAAGAATATTCCTTCTACTGCTGCAAAAGCGATGAGCCTTTCTGCAAACGAATCTGATTCGATCCAGTTCAACGCCCAGTCTGCTTTTCTTTTGATAGCAGGGAATACCTCGATTGCTTTAAATAACTGATTCTTTTCCTTTTCATCTTTTACATACGTGTCGATCAAAAGAGAATAGGTCTCAGAATGAATATTTTCCATCATGATTTGAAAACCGTAGAAAAACTTGGCTTCAGAATATTGCACCTCATTCACGAAGTTTTCGGCCAGATTTTCGTTTACAATGCCGTCTGAAGCAGCGAAGAAAGCCAGAATATGTTTGATGAAATAGCGTTCATCTGCATTCAGTTTGTTGGACCAGTCGGTTAAATCCTGGTGTAGATCAATTTCTTCCGCAGTCCAGAAGCAGGCTTCCATTTTCTTATACCAGTCCCAAATGTCGTTATGTTTGATTGGAAAGATCACAAATCGATCTTTGTTTTCCTGTAATATTGGTTCTATTTGAGACATAAACGGGAGGTTTTGGGTATTTTGATATAATTTATTCTTTCGTTCTCTAACAAAGATTTAAAAATCAGGCATATAAAAGGAGAATTTGGAAGGAAGCTTTTCAACAAAGTTTTCAACAGGTGAAAATTTTATGATTCTTATATTTCTGTTAAACTGAAGGGTCAACTAATTGTAAAACAGGGATATAATGTATGTTAAGAGTTTTTGAAAAGAAATAGCGAATTTCCGGGAATACGACTTTTGTTGAACCATATTCTGAGATGAAAATAGCGCTAAAATTGATGCTTTCTTCTGGCTGAACCTAGCTGATGTAGGATTTGAAAAAAATTGTTTTGAAAAACCTTCCGAAGAAAAGATTAAACAAAATAGCTAAGTGATCACTGCATCGATGCTTCTAAAAAAAATGCTGGAAAAGGTAAATCTTAATTTATTTATTCTGAATTTCGTCTGCGATAACAGTTAATTCCTGGTACCATTCTTCGCCAAATTTACGTACCAGCGCTTCTTTTACGAACTTGTAGATAGGTACCTGTAATTCTGCTCCAAGACTGCAGGCATCATCACAAATCTCCCAGCGATGATAGTTCACGGCAGAAAAAGAGGTGTATTCCTGGATCCTTACCGGGTAAAGATGACAGCTTACCGGCTTTTTCCAGTCGATATCACCCTGGTTGTAGGCTTCTTCGATACCACATAGAGCTGTTCCTTTTTCATCGAAGGTAACATAAGCACAATCGGCATCGTTAATGAGCGGAGTTTCGATTTCGCCATTTTCGCGGGTAATGTAAACACCCTGTCGTTCGATGGCTTCTATACCTTCAGGACGAAGGTATTGTTTTACTTTAGGATAGATCTTTTCCATGATCTCACGCTCTTCTGGTTCTACAGGTGCGCCGGCTTCCCCATCGATACAGCATGCGCCTTTACACGCAGAAAGATTACACAAAAAATCATTTTTGATGATCTCTTCAGAAACTAAAGTCTTACCTAATTGAAACATATTGCAAAGATAGATCTATCCTTTTACAGTCCTAAAAAAATATCCTTCAAATTTGCTTGAAATTTATTCAGCTCATGGATGGTCAATCAGAAATCTTGAATTATTTTTGCCGCTTATTTTTAAAGATTTAGGCTATGTTTAAAGTATTGGACTTCAAGCAAATATTCACCGCCGGGATGATTCTTTTTGCGGTCATAGACATCGTAGGAAGTATTCCTATTATCATCGATCTTCGAAAAAAGGTGGGTCATATACAAAGTGAAAAAGCATCCATCGTTGCTGGTTGTTTGATGGTCATTTTTCTATTCCTTGGAAAAGAGATCCTGAATTTAATTGGAATCGATGTGAATTCATTTGCTGTTGCCGGTTCTTTTATTCTATTTTTCCTGGCATTGGAGATGATCCTGGGAATTAGTCTTTACAAGGATGATGCTCCCGAATCTGCTTCTATCGTGCCACTGGCGTTCCCACTGGTAGCCGGGGCGGGAACAATGACCACTTTGGTCTCCCTGCAGGCTGAATATGAAACCATAAATATCATTGTCGCTATCATATTCAATATTATATTTGTATACCTGGTCCTTAAAGCTTCCGGACGTATCGAGAAGATTCTTGGGTCTCAGGGTATTAATGTAATTAGAAAAGTTTTTGGAGTGATCCTGCTTGCGATTGCCGTTAAGCTGTTCGCCGCAAATATTCAGAATTTATTTTAATGAAGTATTTTATTTATTTCATCATTTTCCTGGCCGTAGTATTTATTGGAGTGAGCATAGGTTCACTTGACCTGAATGCACTTCTTGAAGGAAATAGTGCCAATGCGCTCATCGTCATTCTTGCAAGTCTTTGTGTCATTATTTTGATGACGATCCTTCTGGTTTCCAGAACGATTTCTAAAAAACATGGGTAACTTTCAATACGATGTAATGATTGTTGGAGCCGGCGCAGCGGGAATTTCCTGTGCCCTGGTTCTGGGTTCAGCCCTTAAAAAGCCATATGCGGAAAACCGAAAAGTAGGGATTTTGCTACATCACAGGAACTCCCATTTAAATTCGGCTCTGCTTAATAATGCCTTCGGAATAGCTCCCGGAACCAATGGCAGAGAGTTGTTGGAGAAAAGCATCACGCATCTGGAAGAACTTTATCCCGATGTTGAACTAATTCAGAAAGAGAAGGCAAAGGAAATCCTCTCCCAAGCTGAAGGTTTTCAACTTACCACCAATAAGAATGTGTACACTTCAGAAAGGATTGTAATCGCTACTGGTTACACGAGTCCTATTAGAATTAAGGGAATGGAAGAATACGTCATTCCGCATCAAAAGGCAAAAGTTGAGAAAGCACGCATACAGCTAAGAAATGTGGATCATCTTGTAGCTAAAGGATTATATGTGGCTGGCACCCTGGCAGGCTGGCGCAGTCAATATTCCATCGCTGCAGGAAGTGGTGCGGCAGTAGCTACAGATATACTAACCGAATGGAATAACGGTGAGCATAGCAAAATCCATGATAAGCTAGCGTAGAAAGAAGATCATCAGGCTTATAGGGAGCGTGATTGCAGCGAGGATCATCAATACCTGGTGCAGATTTCTAAAAACAAGGGCGGTTTTGAGCTTCCGCTTAAAGTGCTCATCCTCGTTGTGTTTCATGGCATCCCGCATTAAGTTTCTGGAAACGTTGGAGTGATTTACGATGATATCCTTCTGTAAAAATAGCGAAGTGCTGTTATCCAAAAGACGGAAACTTACCGCCAGTATAAATAGCAGTAATGGAGTAAGCGGCCAGATCGCTGAAAGGTATTCCAGAAATTCGTTCATGAACGACCTAAATTATTATTTTTCCATCGACAACTGGATCACTTTCTCGATTAATCGATCATCTTCATTTAAATACCGTTCAAATACATTGCTTCCAAACAATTGCTGAGCAATTTCAGCTTTGAGATATTTTTTTAAGATGGGCTTTCGTTTTTCACTTATATTTCCCAGGCCAATGTTCTGATACTTGAGATAGCGATTAAAATCGTAAATGATCCTGTCTGAAATTTCAATCTTTTCACGGAAATTTTTTGTGGTGATACTGTTATAAAATGTGCGATCCTTTTCCAGCAGATCGAAGACGAATCGGCTCATGTAGCCGCCTCTTAGTAGTAGAGTAAGTTTTTCCTTTTCCAGGTTCGTGTCTTTTGGAACAAAAATATCTGGAATGATCCCGCCACCACCATAAACAACTTTTCCGCCTGGAGTTACGTACCGCAAGCTATCATTAGTAACGATCGAATCCCGGCTGCTTAATTCTCCATTTTCATAGCGCTCCATGTAATCATTGAAGTAAGATTCGTTCCCGTTATCGTAAGGTTTCTGGATAGATCGACCCGTAGGGGTGTAGTACCTGGCAATGGTAAGTCGTACCGCACTGCCATCTCCCAGTTCCATTTCACGTTGAACCAGTCCTTTCCCATAAGAGCGTCGACCAACAATGGTTCCCACATCGTTATCCTGAAGAGCTCCGGCAACTACTTCGCTGGCAGAAGCAGAGTTTTCGTTGATAAGGACAAAGACTTTCCCGTTCTCAAAGGAACCTTCCCTCTGTGCAAAGGTTTCTTCAATAGATCCGCTTTTGTTTTTTGTGAATAGAATGAGTTTGTCGTCCTTGATAAATTCGTCGGCAATGTTGATCGCTTCAGATAAATAACCCCCGGGATTATCTCTTAGATCGAGGGCAATTTGCCTGGCGCCATTGGCTTTCAGTTCCTGGATAGCCTCGCTAAATTCTTCATAGGTAGTTTCAGAAAAACGATCGATTTTGATATAGCCGAGGTCCTTGGTAAGCATATAGCTGGCATCTACGCTTTTAATGGGTACTACACCTCTTCTAACGTTAAAAGTGAGTAATTCGTCGTTTCCCTTCCGTAGAACTTTTAAGGCGACCTTTGTGTTTTCCTTGCCCTTTAATTGTGCGATAACCGAATCCTCTGTGACATCATTTTTAAATAGGGGTTTACCATTCGCGTAAAGAATCCTGTCGCCACCGCGAATCCCGATTTTTGCGCTGGGTCCACCTTCAAGAGCCTGTATCACAACGATGGTATCATTTACCTGGTAAAAGCTTACGCCAATTCCTACAAAATCACCCTTCATATTCTCGCTTACCCTGGCGTATTCATCCTTTGGAATATAGACAGAATGCGGATCCAGGTTTTCCAGAATCTTATTGACGGTCACATCTACAATACTATCGGTATTTACATCGTCTACATATTCATAATCTATATAATCGATGAGCCTGTTTAGTTTCTGCTTTTTCGGGTTGGCAGAGAACAATTCATCACCTGGATCAAAATTAAGTCTTGCACCCAGGATCAATCCCGCGGCACATGCGATACTTAACAGTAAAGGGGTATATATTTTATTTCTTTTTTTCAATGTTCCTCCAGTTCAGTAATCTGTTCCAGTTCCACGCCAGCTTTTCGAAGAAAGTCCAGCCCGGCGTTGTCTTTATAGTCAATTTGATACACCAGGCGTTTGATCCCGGATTGATGAATGAGCTTACTGCAATCTTTGCAAGGTGACATTGTGATATACAAAGTAGCATCTTTACAACTTTGTGTAGAGCCAGCTACCTTCAGGATCGCATTGGCCTCAGCGTGCAGTACATACCATTTGGTGTATCCTTCCTCATCTTCACAGAAGTTCTCAAATCCACTTGGGGTACCATTGTAACCATCTGAGATGATCATTCTATCCTTTACTATTAACGCGCCAACCTGTTTTCTATTACAATGTGATAGTTTACTCCATTCCCGGGCGATACGAAGATAAGCGCGATCAAATTTGAGTTGTTTTTGCTGATTCATAGGAATTCAATAGCTCTTTGCACTGTATTATTAATTACCTGCAAATTAAAAGATTATTGCGAAAATTTGTGATTCGTAAGCTTAAATCTACAATGCCAGATAGGTTTCCTGCAGGATTGGTAGAATGACGCCAATTACGATAGAGGCGGTAACGATGATCCAGTCCCTTTTAGAGACTTTTAGTAGATTCTGACAAACAAATCCAATGATCATTACTGCCAGCACAACCAGTATTTGTGCAGCTTCGATCCCAAGAGCGAACTCTACCAGCGGCCAGAACTTACTGCTGGTCCCAGAAGCGATCATTTTAAAATAGGAAGAAAAGCCCAGTCCATGAACGAGTCCGAAAAAAGCTGTAGTGAAATATAGAAGATTATAATTGGTGTGACGCACCTTTTTACCGGCGGTAGCGATATCGAAAATCGCTGTGGCGAGGATCGTAACCGGAATTAAAAACTCTACATAATTAGGGTCTACTTTAAGAATTTTGTAAACCGAAAGAAATAACGCGAGAGTATGTCCAACTGTAAATAAGGTTACCAGGCCAAGGACTCTTTTCCAGGTCGTAAAACCATAAGAAGCTACCAAAACAACCAGAAAAAGAACATGGTCATAAGCCTGCCAGTCTAAAACGTGATCCAAACCAAGCTCGAAATAAACCCAAAATTGTGACATAATACGCTGTTATAGGGCCTCGAAAGTACGACTTATTCATAAAATTGCCAAGGTCTCAGCTTGCTTTTGGCCTGAGGCTTAAGCCTGAAAAAATACCCTTTTAGTGGTATTTTAATGAAGACCAATCACGAGTATTTTAGTGCAGTGAAACAATTTGTGTGTTATTGAAGCCAAAAATGCATTTTGAGTAGGGTCAAAATGCAAAACTGTATTTCTTAGGGGGAATCCAGAATGGTTTATTACGAGCTTCTGCAGCAAATTGTTAAATGGTATCATAGCCTTCGGTTTTTATCGAAGGCTTTTCCTTTTTCAGGTTTGGTAAATAACCGGCAATGATTTGATTATATTTGAGTGCTCGAATGTAAACAGATGCAAAGCAATCTTCAGGAAATTTCAGATTACTGGAGAGAGGTCTACTCGAAATCCATTGATGAATACAGGCCTTTCGAACTTTCTGCAGAATTCAAACGTTTTGCTTCCATATTCTCACCTGGAAGATCTTACCTGTATATAGTTAATCTCCACAACTTTAAGCTTGAGTTTATATCAGATTCTGTAGCGCAATTTGTAAATAAAAAAGTGAGCGAGATCAGGCTCGAAGATCTTCTGAAGACTGTTCTGCCTGAAGAATTGGTTCATATTCAGCTGAAAGGTAAAGTGGTTAGTGATTTCTACACCAGATATTTAAGCAAGGCTGAAGTTTTACAATATAAAAATATGTTTACGTACCGCATGACAGACAAAGATGGTCAGGTTATCAGCATGTTGTACCAGGCTATTCCATTGAGCGTTCATGAATCTGGTACTCCCGAACATGTTTTGTGCATACAAACAGATGTTTCCCATCTCAAAGTGACGAGCACCACAGATGTCTCATTTCTACATCTGGAAGGTGGCAGAAATTACCTGAACGTAGACGTGCAATGCGGCTATTTTGATGCTCATCTTCACGAAAGTAAATCGAAAAACCTAACTGAGCTGTTTACCAATCGGGAAAAAGAGATCGTAGGATATTTTGCAAAGGGTTTAAATGCAGATCAAATTGCCAATCGACTGTGTGTTTCCCCTCATACGGTCAAGACCCATCGCAGAAATTTATTGAAAAAAGGTGATTGTACCAACACTACTGAGCTTGTTGCGAAATGTCTTACCAACGGAATTATTTCCCCGGTTTGATGGGGTTACTAGTCAAAACTCTGTTTATAGAAACAAAAAAGCCCTGTAAACAGGGCTCTAATCTTAGGAAGTAATATTCTTAGATTTGTGGAACTTCAGAAGTTGCTTCAGGAGCTACAGTAGTATCCATCGCGGTTTCAGAGCTCATCATTTCAGATGTTGTCTCAGAATCCTTTTCTAGAGAAGCTTCAGCATCTACCGGAGTTGCTACCGGAGAAATAGGAGTTTCAGTAGAATCTTCTTTCTTGTCTGTACAAGAGATGGTTACCGCCATAAGAGCAAGTGCTAAAGCACCAAAAAATTGTTTTTTCATTTTATATGATATAATTTAAAATCGGGCGAATGTATATCAAAATTCGATTGCTTTTACATCGGGTTTAAAATTTTATATAATTTTTAAACCACTTATAAACAGGTGGTTGCAAGGTGATCCTCCATAATGATATTTCGTGTCGAGTAAGCAAGTGAGTTTCATTATATTTTCTGCAATTTATAAGTTGTGGTTACATTTTTTTTATATTTTTGCCGTCCACAAGCTCGAGTGGCGGAATTGGTAGACGCGCTGGATTCAAAATCCAGTTCTTTCGGGAGTGTGGGTTCGATTCCCACCTCGAGTACTGAAATTGAAAACCCCTGTAATTACAGGGGTTTTTCTGTTATTAGCTGCTTTTATAAATCCATGAAAAAGCACTACAAAATTCAAAACGAGCCATTAAACGAGCCAATTGAAATTAAGATTGTCCTGGAAAAAAGAAAGTATACAGATCCTAAACTTTATGTTCCTAAGGAAATCATCGGTAAAAAAAGACCGAGTATTAAGCCGGGAAAGCGATGGTGTGTATGGTTTTTATGGCTAAACCCTAACACGGATAAATATGATATCAATGTAAAGTTTTCCGAAGGTATAAATAGACTCAAAATAGTTAGAGAGCGAAAAGATGTCGGAAACGCGGTTAAAGAAGCTGTTTCATTGTCTTTAGGTTCTGAATGGATACCGCCGAACGTGCGAGATGTGGTAAAGATAAAGCCGATGAAAAAATCCAGATCAGTCCGCGAAGCTTTACATTATGCCTATGAACTCTAAAAGCGTGAATTAAAAGAAAGAAGTTGGAACGATTATTATGTTCGCTATAATTTTTTTCTAGATTGGCCCACCGAAAAATATATAGCCGGTCTTCCAATTAATGCTTTACCTTGATCATGCCCACGCATATATGGACTTCTTGCAGCTTGAATATACGAAGAAAAACCAGCAAACGCTTTCCAATATATCCATTGATAATTATAAAAGAGTCATATTCGCACTTATTTCAGTATTGCAAATAAAACGAGTCATAAAGAATAATATTTTCATCAAAATACCCAAACTGAAAAGTCGACCGACCAAGCATAAACCTTTTACAAAAGAAGAATTATTAAGAGTAACTCCTGCTATAAGAAAAAAAGATCCTTATTTAATTAACGTGGTAGCATTTATATTCTACGGACTTTTGAGACCTACTGAAATTGTTCGTCTACAGGTTAAAAATATTAATACCAACGATTGTACTTTAGGGGTCCAAACCAAAACTGAAGATTTTGCTTACGCAAGAATTATCGATAAATGCGGCCGTTTATAAGAAATATGGAGATTAGAAAACACGCCAGGTTCTTACCATCTATTGACTAAATACGAAAAACCGGCAGTATGGGAAACTAAGAAAATCAGCTCTAAAGTAAACTTTTTCTCTAAGCGATTTCATAAACTAATCACTGAACTTGAATTTGGTGCAGATTCCAGTTTATACAGCATTAGTCATTCTGCCGTAATTAACCTTTACAACAGTCCTACTTTTGACGGCATGAATGAACTTCAAATCACTCATGAGCTTATGCCGATCACAAGGCACAAAAGCGTAGCCGGTTAAAAAATTACTTACGGGATATGAAGGGAATGATACCATCAGACTACGGATATATTTATACAACTGAAATTTAACGAACAACCAGATAATATTTTTCATTGTTAAACCCTTCTTAATATTACCTCGAACAGATTGTTATTCATTAGTTTAAGAATGCAATTCAGCGTCACCCTACTTTCGTTGATATTTTATTAATTCTAAATTTGTAAAAGTGAAAATGAAAGTATTTTACAGCATATTTTTTTTATGTCTTTTTATTTTTTCTTCCTGTTCTACGGGTTCTGAAAAGCAAAATCCAGCGTTAGAAGAAAACAAAAATGTTGATCTTGTAACCTTAGTAGGTGAATTTAATCGTGATCATACTGAACATCCTATTGATGCAACCTACTATAAAGGTAATATTGATATTAAAGCGAACGGTGACCAGATATACCTTTTATATGGGGATAAAGGCAACTATTCAAATAATTTAGCATTACAATTTGAAAAGTCTTCAAATTTGTCAAAATTAGATTTAAAATCAGGGACTTACGAAATAGCTCATTTGTATAATGTCGTTATTATTAAAGGTGATGATAAGAGTTTATATATTTCAACTGATGAAAACACAGACTTTGATGGCTTCGAAAATTCCAAGCATTTCACCGTAATGGGTATTTCAAAATATATTAATTCTTCAAAGTTTGCAAAGTTATCCTTAGAGGAAGCTTTAAAGAAAATGGAGGATAAACCATGTGGATGCAAATCTGCATATTTATGGACTGATAATGATCCCACAAATGATCCTGATTGTTATGCCGGAGGCGAATTTGCATCTAGTTGTGGCATTGAAGGTGAATGTTGGGTTACCTGTTCAGGTGCATCATATGCTTGTTGTAACAAACCATAAATAATTTTTGATTCTAAAAATATAAAAGGCTTTCCAAGTGGAAAGCCTTTATCATATTATAGGAGTCGCTGAAAATCCACCGATATCTGTAAAATGATGGCTGGTATTTATGTTTTTAATTCAAATTCCTCCGGCTCCGGTTCTCCTTCAGGATTATAAACGTAGCCACCAGCAATATTAAAGCGCAATGTTTCCAAAGGAACCTGAGTATATTGGTTTTTATTCCAATAGACGTTATTATCAGCAAATTTAGGCTCCTTAATCATTTTCAAAATAATATCTACCGTCAAAAATAATTTGGGAGCCGCCTTTGGTTTTTCCATCTACCGTTTGTTGAAATATGATCACAATACCTTACCGTCAAATCGCTTCCTTAGATCTGCGTACAGCCTAAAGTTCTGACCTCTATCGTTAGAAGTTTCTGCCAGCTATCTATATATATAACATCATAATTTTCTACCAGCTCGTAAAACTCCTGCTTGCTGTCTAAGTCTGAAATGATATCTCTGTAGACCTTATTTTGCGGACTTAAATATTTATTCCTTTTTTCCTGGACAAGTGCGCTGGTGTAGTGTTCTTCCAGGGAAAAGAAAATACCCTTGTTCTGCTCAGCGGAAAAGGCATCCATGATTTTATAAAGCGTGGTAGTTTTCCCGGCTCCCTGCTGGACGAACTTCATAATAACAACACTTTCTTATTCCTTTCGCTCTACTCCCTGAAGAAATTTCCCAGGTTCACCGGGCACATCAAAGAACACCGGAATTATTTGCTCACTGCGATCTGCCACGTTTCTTAGCTTATTGATTCTTTTCGTTACATTATTGTGCTGAACTGGCAACGGAATAACTCCATTGGTTACTCCATTTTGATCATCTTCCGATTTTCCAAACTCCCGAAGCTTAGTTTTAGTCATAACGTTAGGCTCGGAATTTTCAACCGTTGCAACGGCTTCAACCGGACTATTTAGTTCCTTTTTTTTTGAACTTATTTGTTCCTATTTAGTAACCACAAGTACTCAAGTGCCTATTATTGGATGGGAACAAGGGTGTATTTCAGTTAAAGAAGGTCAAAAAATTCAATCTTTCGATAATAAAAATTTACCTGAAAATGTGGGAACGACATTCGGAACTCTTGGAAATGCAGTTAATACAAAATTGGTCGAACTAATAGCCCAGAATTTAATTGTTGATCTCAATATAAAGGGCTCGTAAGTAGATAGCATAAGTTACAATCAGGTAAAAAATTCAATTAATGGAGGCTAATAGCCGAACCAATTTGTAAGAAATGAAAATAGAATCTAAATTCTTAATTAGTCGAAAAACTGTATGTTATCTTTTAAATTAATGTAGGGGGTTAATTCAAAATCCAGTTCTTTCGGGAGTGTGGGTTCGATTCCCAACTCGAGTACTTAAAACCCTTGCAGAAATCTGTAGGGGTTTTTCTTTAGGTCAAACTCTAGGTTTACATTTTCCTTTAGGTTTTCAGTAAGAGCTTCGCATTTACGCTATTGTTCGGGATATAATGGTGGCAAATGAATATTTGACCATCTTTCAGAATTGTCCGGTATTCCAGGTCATCACAGATCAATGTAAGTTTTTTGATAAATACGAGACCAAATCCCGGCCTGTAGAAATACAGGCTTCAAAATTTAAGATTATGACCAAACATATACATTACTCTATTCTGGATCTTGCTGTGGTGGGCCAGGATATATCACATTCCCAGGTATTTAAAAATACAGTAGAACTTGCGCAGCAGGGAGAGGAAATGGGTTACAAAAGACTCTGGCTTGCAGAACATCACAATATGGTAAGTATCGCCAGTTCTGCAACTACCGTATTAATGAGTCATGTTGCGGCTAAAACCGATCGTATTCGTATTGGAAGTGGTGGTATCATGCTGCCTAATCATTCTCCATTAATCGTTGCCGAACAATTTGGAACTTTAGGTTCCTTGTATCCAGACAGGATCGATATGGGACTTGGCAGAGCTCCGGGGACAGATCAGGTTACCGCGCATGCCATTCGAAGTGATCGCATGAATTCTGTTTTTAAATTCCCTCATGAGATCGATGAAATTCAGCGATATTTTAATAATAGCCTGAAGACTACAAAAGTTCGCGCCACAGTTGCTGAAGGTGTGAATGTGCCCATGTATGTTTTGGGTTCAAGTATAGATAGTGCGCATGTGGCAGCAGAAAAAGGACTTCCGTATGTATTTGCAAGTCATTTCGCTCCAGGACAATTATTTGAGGCCATGGAAATTTATTATAGAGAATTCCAACCTTCGGCATATCTCGAAGAGCCTTATACGATTGCCGGGATTAACGTAACTGCTGCCGGCACCAACGAAGAAGCCGAAAAGCTTTCTACCAGTTCGCTTAGAATGATGGTTGGTGTTCTCACGGGTAACCTGGATTATTTGCAAAAACCCGTCGAAATGGATGCTGAACTGCGTGAGGTTCGCGATAATCCTGCATTACAGCGCATGCTAAAATATTCATTTGTTGGAGACAGGCAGCATATCAAACAGAAAACGGAAGAATTTCTGAAGGATACCGGGGTAGATGAAGTGATCGTTGCATCTCATATCTATCACCAGGAAGACAGGCTTAAGTCTTACCGCATTTTTTCAGAAGTGATGCAGGAGATCAATTCCTAAACTTCCTTAAATGCAGAAGCGCAGTCGTTAAGTAAGGTTAAATTACTGTCGGCAACACTTGTCGTATTTGATTTATGCATTCATATCCATTATCTTGAAAATAAAAAGATTATGGAGAAGATAGTGAAGATTAAATCAATAGAACAGGTGACCCATGATGTAAAAAGATTTATCACAGAAAAGCCAGAAGGCTATGAGTTTACACCGGGACATGCCACAGAAATTTCGATTAATCAAACAGACTGGAAAAACGAGAAAAGACCTTTTACTTTCACGAGCTTGAATGAAGACGATCATCTGGAATTTACTATTAAAATCTATCCAGGTCATGATGGTGTCACCGAGCAGTTGGCCAAACTAAAGGAAGGCGATGAATTGATTGTAAGAGATACCTGGGGTGCCATCGAATACAAAGGTCCTGGATATATCATTGCCGGAGGAGCCGGGATCACCCCTTATATTTCCATGCTGCGCGACCTGAAGAGAAAAGATCAACTGGAAGGCATGCATTTGTTTTTCAGTAACAAAACCGATAAGGATATCATTCTAAAGGAGGAACTGGATAGCATGTTGGGAAAGAATGCTACCTACGTCATCACAGATCAGGAAGATACCAGGCACACGAATGCTTATTTAAATGAAGAATTTTTAAAGACCAACATCTCAGATCTTAGTAAGCAGTTTTATGTTTGTGGCCCTCCTGAAATGACAGAGGAGATCAATAAAACTTTGAAAAATATGGGAGCAGATACCGATGCTGTTCAGCTGGATGATCAATAGTGTTCATTATAAGAAAATATAAAGGCCGGAAAATTTTCCGGCCTTTATCTCTATGATTGCTTTTCGGTATAAGACTTAAAACTTTCCAAGATAGATTTCCAGCCCTGTTCCTGTTGATCTACCGGATTTTCATTTTCTGTATCCAGAGTTTCTTTGATCATGACCGTCCCATCATTTTCTGAAAAGGTTACTTCAGCACTTCGACCATCTTCAAGTTCATATGTAAGTTTTTCTTTTTCTTTAACCTCTTTATAGGTTCCGGCGAAATCAAAA
Source organism: Christiangramia portivictoriae DSM 23547 (assembly GCF_000423045.1). Taxonomy (GTDB): domain Bacteria; phylum Bacteroidota; class Bacteroidia; order Flavobacteriales; family Flavobacteriaceae; genus Christiangramia; species Christiangramia portivictoriae. The sequence goes on from NZ_AUHF01000001.1 coordinate 365,307, forward strand.
CCTACTTTTCCATCTTCAGATTCCATTCTATATTTAAACTTTCCGCCTTCTTTCAGGTCATTTTCAGCATTCGGGCATAACCAGTCTTCACTGGCTTTGTTCCACTGAGTGATATGCTTAGGTTGCGTCCAGTATTCCCAGACCTGGTCTATATTTGCATTGATCTTAGTCTCGATTTCGATCTTTCCTTCTGAAGCCATAATTAATCTTTTTATTTAAATATATCAAAAATCCACGGGGCAGTCAGATCATTTAGCAGACTTATCGGTTTTGTTTAACATTTTTATTTTTAGACCTGTTTGAAAAACGAGCAAATAATAGATGCAAATGAGAAGCATCATTTCCACAGAACCTCTCATAAAATCCCTTTTTTCAAAACTGGATATAATACAAACTGAATGATTCTGATCCAGAACTAACAATCAAAATACATATAATGTGGTTTTCCTACTCAGTCAATTACTAAGTAGTAAGTACAGCCGCGACGATTAGAGGAACTGTAATAAGGGCAGAGACAATGGCTGGTTTCGTCCAGCTTTTCCTGATAAATTCTCTATTCATACCTATATATCTATTCCAGAAATACTCAGTAAGGATCAATGCGCCGGCTAAATTCAGGATCAGGCCAACATAGGTCATCGAAAAGTTTAAAACTGTATAGGCATGACCCATGGTGTATATGAGTGCAAACAACAATACTTGCCATCTTCCCTTGTTTTCTTTAAGGTTTTTGAGATTACTCATAAATATGACCGCTCCAAAAAGTGTGGAGAAAAGCAGACAAAAAGTAAAAATTACCCTTTTGGAATATAAGGCAGGGATAAGCGCGGTTATTTCATTGTCTTCAAATTCATCGTGGCTGTGATCTGTATCTGGGTTGGGGTTTTCAGACCTGTTTGTCATAAAGGTTTAGCAAGGTTTTGTAATTCAAACATCGAATTTCAGGAAAAGCAATCTATCATTTTAAGATATGCTAAAGAAAAATTCTATCATAGTATTCCATTCAGAAATAATGACTGTAACAATGATTACAAGTACGAACAAAAACAAGATCATTAACCAGTCAATAGATTTTAGCAGCTTCATCATTGTTAGAGATGATATAGTGCAAGGGTAGGGCCTCTAGATGTTCAGTTTTTTTATTAAATTAAAGCTTAAAATTAATATTAAATAATAAAATTTCAACGGTTAGGTGTGAAAACTTTAATTATATAAATTACAGCTAATCTAATGCGTCGATTTATTATATCTATCATTATATAAAAACAATAGATAAAAATTATCGAATCACTTTTTGTAATTTCGAAGTCTAAATCAATAAATAATCTAAAACTTAGCATAATGGGAAAAAATCATTCTGGTAGCGACGATAATCACAAGGTTTGGGAAGTCAATGAGTCCAGTAAATGTCCGTTTATGGGTGGAGCCTTAAAAAATTCTGCCGGTAACGGGACATCTAACAGGGATTGGTGGCCAAATCAACTCAATCTTGACATATTAAAACAGCATTCATCCTTAACAAATCCTATGGATGATGATTTCAACTATGCTGAAGAATTCAAAAGCCTTGATCTGGCTGCTGTAAAGCAGGATCTGTATGATCTAATGACCGACTCCCAGGACTGGTGGCCTGCAGATTACGGGCATTACGGACCTTTCTTTATTCGTATGGCTTGGCATAGTGCCGGTACCTACAGGATTGGAGATGGCCGTGGAGGTGCTGGATCAGGTCAGCAAAGATTTGCACCGCTAAATAGCTGGCCCGACAATGCGAACCTGGATAAAGCCAGGTTGCTGTTATGGCCCATCAAAAAGAAATATGGTAGAAAAATTTCCTGGGCAGATTTACTGGTTCTTGCCGGGAACTGTGCTCATGAATCCATGGGCTTGCCAATGTTTGGATTTGCCGGAGGTCGTGAAGATGTATGGGAGCCAGAGAACGATGTATACTGGGGATCAGAGAGTGAATGGCTTGACAATGAAGAAAGATATGCTGATGGCGAACTTGAGAGTCCGCTTGGAGCGGCCCATATGGGATTGATCTATGTAAACCCTGAAGGACACAACGGGAATCCAGATCCGGTAGAATCGGCCTCTTATATCCGGGATACCTTCGGAAGAATGGCGATGAACGATTATGAAACCGTTGCATTGATCGCAGGTGGTCATACCTTCGGAAAAACTCACGGTGCTGCAGATCCTGAAAAATATGTAGAAGCTGAACCAGCTGCTGCCGGAATCGAAATGCAAAGTACAGGATGGCACAATACTTATGGAACTGGAAAAGGAGCCGATACGATTACCAGTGGTATCGAAGGAGCCTGGACAGATACTCCAACAAAGTGGAGTAATACCTATTTCGAAAACTTATTTAAGTACGATTGGGAATGTATCAAAGGCCCGGGTGGAGCATACCAGTGGCAGCCAAAAGACAATGCCGGAGCGGGAACTGTACCAGATGCGCACGATCCTGATAAGAAACATGCACCATTTATGCTAACCACAGATCTTTCTTTAAAGATGGATCCTGAATATGAAAAGATCTCCAGGCATTTCCTTGAAAATCCTGAAGAATTCGCTGATGCTTACTCGCGTGCATGGTTTAAACTAACCCACCGTGATATGGGACCTATCGAGAGATATTTAGGCCCGGAAGTGCCTCAGGAAGAACTGCTATGGCAGGACCCTATTCCTAAAGTAGAGCACGAGATCATCAATGATGAGGATATAAAAAAACTGAAATCAAAAATTCTTGATAGTGGACTTTCCACAGCAGCGCTTGTTTCTGCTGCATGGGCTTCGGCTTCCACATTCAGAGGTTCTGATAAACGTGGTGGGGCCAATGGTGCACGTGTACGTTTGGCGCCGCAAAAAGGATGGGAAGTAAACAATCCGCCACAACTAGGAAAAGTGATCCAGACGCTGGAAGCAATTCAGTCAGATTTCAATGATTCACAGGATTCTAAAAAAGTATCTATAGCAGATCTTATCGTGCTTGCCGGTTGTGCAGCCGTGGAGAAAGCAGCAAAAGACGCAGGTCACGAAGTTGAAGTGCCATTTACACCGGGACGTGCAGATGCAAGTCAGGAAAAAACTGATGTAGAGGCTTTCGAACCACTGGAGCCTAATGCAGACGGATTTAGAAATTACTTCGGTAACAGGGATAATATTTCAGCTTCAGCTGAAGCATTATTGATCGACAGAGCACAACTGCTAACTCTAACTGCTCCGGAAATGACGGTTCTGGTTGGAGGAATGAGATCCATTGGTGCTAACTATGATGGTTCGAAACACGGAGTATTCACAGACCGACCAGGCCAGCTAACCAATGATTTCTTTAAGAATATTCTTGATTTTGGAGTGACCTGGAAAGCAACTTCAGAAGATGATCAATTCTTTGAAGGCAGAGATAGAAAAACTGGCGAGGTGAAATATACCGGAAGCAGGGTAGACCTTATTTTTGGTTCCAATTCAGAACTAAGAGCACTGGCTGAGGTGTATGCAACAGATGATGTAGAGGCGAAATTCGTCAAAGATTTCGTGAAGGCCTGGAATAAGGTGATGAACCTGGATCGTTATGATTTAAAGGCTTAAAATCTATCTGAACAATTTGACAAGGGTGGCAATTTGCCACCCTTTTTTATTTCTTTCAGTTAATTAGATTTTCTGCAGATTTATAAAGCCGAGCCGTCAAAAAAATACCCTGCAATGAGGATTATAAACTAACCATTTTAAGAACTATACGGCCGCCAGCAAGATCGTACCGATTGTAAAACTTTTCAATCAATAAAGCTTTGGTGGTTTTCCTGAATGAAGGGCATGCTTATATAAGCAACCTACAGGTTTGCAGATTAGATGGTTTCCAAATGGTCGCTCCTGCATATTTGGAACTGTTTGCTTTAGTGTTAACAAAGTATCTTTATTGACGCTCAGGCTTGCAGGTTATTAAAAGTTAAAGATTTTCTAGCTTTTCAGATAACCTTCAGAAAGCAAATCGCTTTCAGAAGAAATGCGTTTGAGACTTCCATTTTTCAGAATAAAACTTTTGGCGGCAACTTTCAGCACATCCTGGTAGTAATGATCTGTGATGATGATCCCTTTCGTACCTTTTAGACTGGTTAAAAAATCCATGATATGTTCCTTGTAAAGAGGCTCTACCATGGAAAATGGTTCATCAAGCAGTAAAAACGGGTGATCAAGATTGCCTATCAGAAGTAATTCCAGATACCTTCGCTGGCCAAGGGACAGTTCTTTGATTTTCTTTGTGGTAAAATCTCCAACACCTTTGGCGTAGAATATACGATCCTGCGCCTCTCCTGCCGGATGAAAAAAAGGAATGATATCCTGCACTTTCGAATTCTTCGGAAGAAAACTATCCTGAGGTAAATAGGCGACCAGTTTTTCTGAAATGATGGAGGATGATGTCAGTTCCCGGTCATTGAGATAAATACTGCCCTGCTCAGGTTTTATTTTTCCGAAGAGAATTTTTAGGAGAGTAGATTTCCCAGTTCCATTTCTACCGAAGATTCCGATAATTTCACCGGTTTTCCATTGCAGCTCCAGGTTATCCAGAATCCTGGTTGCGTAGCTTTTTTGGATATTCTGGACGCTGAGAACTTTCAAAATAATATCAGGATTATTCCGAAGAGAACAGCAACAAGGACATGAAGAACAAATACCCGGCTTAACAGGAATGATTTGCTGTACCCCAGGTTTTCAAACATATAGTATTGGTGTTTTTTAAAATAATCGAAAGCGAGCATGCCTACGAATATCCCAAAACTGCAATAAATAAGCAATGCATAAAAAGGTCCGGCAGCGATCCCCGTAAAGATCGCCAGCGGCACATTGTAAAGATTAATCTCTTTATAATACTTGAATACAGCCCGGTTAAACATTTTTAAAAAGTTTAAGCAGATTGTAAGGTATAAAATTATAGCTCCATCAACTATTCGGAATAAGCCCCGGAGGAATAGGTAAGCTCATAGCTGTGTGTATAGATCTCGAACACGATCCCGAATGGATCTTCAACATAACACATTTTAAAAGGTTTGTCTTCTGGATAATACTCCCGAATTGGCATTCGCTGTTTTCCGCCATTGGCTACAATCTTTTCAATGAGTCCTTCAATATCAGGATCCTGCACGCAAAAGTGAAACAGTCCGGTATTAAACGGGTTGAATTCTGGTGCTTCTTTTTTACCTTTAGAAAATGAGAATAACTCGATTCCCACACCATCTGAGGTAGACATATGTGCGATCTCAAATTCATTCCAGTCATCACCAAAAACATCGATACACATCTGTCCAATAGCAGTATCGGGATCTTTCTCTACCATCGCAGGGGGCATGATCGTATACCATCCCATGACTTGAGCGTAAAAATCTACAGCCTTTTGAAGGTCTGGAACGGTAATTCCAATATGAGAAAATGATCTTGGATAAGTGTTTTCTTTTTTCATCATTATAATTTTTAGAGCCTCAAAACTAAGGTATATTTGCCTAGTATACAATAAGTTACCTTAAAGTGGTATAGGTAACTAAAAGAGTAAATTGCACATCTACAGAGTTTTATGTCTAAAATTATGTCCAAGAATATTTGTCCTTTGAATGCGACCATGAATCTAATTGGTACAAAATGGAAACCTTTGGTGCTTTTCCATTTGCTCGATGGACCGGAAAGATCTGGAATTCTCAAATCCAGAATTCCTGAGATCAGCAATAAAATGTTTACGCAGACAGTACGTGAACTGGAGCAGGATTTTCTTATTTCCAGGAAGGTCTATCCGGTGGTGCCGCCAAAAGTGGAATATCAATTAACAGAAAAGGGCTATTCACTGGAGAAAATCCTGCGCGACATGGACGAATGGGGAAGGCGGCTATGACTGCTGAAATCGACTTTTCAAATACGGTCAAACATTTTTGAAATTCAGATTGAAAATTATGACCTGTTCGCGCAGAAGTTTTTCTAAATTTACGCCACGATAACATACACAACTAAACAACACAACAAATGCCGACTACGGAAGCTAAAATCTTCAACTGTACACAAAGCCGGGAGCTGGCCGAGAAAATCGCCGATCATTATGGGACTCATCTTGGAAATGTGATCACGTCCACATATAGTGATGGGGAATTCCAGCCATCTTTCGAGGAATCTGTTAGAGGGAGCAGGGTTTTTATCATTGGTTCTACCCATCCGGGCAGTGACCATTTAATGGAAATGCTCTTAATGCTGGACGCCGCAAAACGCGCTTCTGCAAGACATATTACCGCGGTGATGCCTTACTTTGGGTGGGCTAGACAGGATCGCAAGGATAAACCTCGTGTGCCAATTGCGGCAAAAATGATTGCAAGTATTCTCGAAACTGCCGGAGCGACCAGGATCATAACCATGGATCTTCACGCAGACCAGATCCAGGGATTTTTCGAAAAACCAGTGGATCATCTGTATGCCAGCACAGTATTCCTTCCTTATTTAAAAAATCTCGGTCTGGACAACCTTACCATCGCATCTCCAGATATGGGTGGTTCCAAAAGAGCTTATGCTTATTCAAAAGCTTTGGAGACCGATGTGGTGATTTGCTACAAACAAAGAGCAAAAGCCAATGTCATCTCTCATATGGAGCTTATTGGAGACGTTACCGGAAAGAATGTGGTTCTGGTGGATGACATGGTGGATACCGCGGGGACATTGACCAAAGCTGCAGATCTTATGATGGAACGTGGTGCATTGAGTGTGCGTGCGATTTGCACACATCCAGTGCTTTCCGGAGAAGCTTATAATCGCGTTGAAAAATCTAAACTGGAGGAATTGATCGTCACAGATTCTATTCCTTTGAGACAGGAAAGCAAGAAAATCAAGGTGGTAAGTTGCGCAAATCTTTTTGCAGATGTCATGAAAAGTGTAAATGACAATAAATCCATCAGCGAAAAATTCATTATGTAATTCCTACTGACTATAAATTTTGAACGCCGGTTTCTAGCCGGCGTTTTTTATGGCTATTCTTAAGCCGAAGAATTCTGAATGGTAATGATCTCGATCTCTTTTCCAGTAATGTCCTTCAGGAGATCTGCCTTCCTCAATCCTCCCCATACTTCAAGCTCAGGATCCCCGAGGGTGGTAATTTGTAATCTTATCTTCTCTGAAGCCTTGATGATCTCCAGTTCCTGAACGTTTTGATAATGACTGCGATCCAGGCCGTCGGCGAGTCGGAGTAAAGCAGCTAATTTCTCGATCCTCTTGCGTAGTTTTTTTGATAACTGCTTGTACAGATAATGTCTCTTTTTAGGAACAGTTCTTCGGTGATAACGGGCGGTATGTGCCATGATGTTGATCTCATCTTCAGTAAAACCACGCAGGTCTGCATGTCTAATAATATATAAGGCGTGTTTGTGATGTTTTCGGTAAGAAATATAATAACCAATATCGTGCATGAGGGCGGCATATTCCAGTAGCTCACGATCTGTTTCCTTCAATTGGAGATCACCCTGGAAAACATCGAATAACTGCAGACTCATGGAAGCCACGTGCCGGGAATGATCTTCCATCCAGTGACATTTCCGTAGTAATTCATGAACACTACGTTTTCGAGGTTCGGGATAATTGGCTACGAGGTCAAGTTTAGGGCGTTCCTTTTTAATAAAATCCAGGATCATGCCGTCTCTTAGGGCAGCTTCTGAAATTTTAATTTCCTCCATATCAAATTCCCTGATTAGGTATTTCACCAGTACCATTCCCGGGTTGATGATTGCTATTCTTTTTTCGTCCAGTTCACTTATATCTTCCCGTTGCTCTGAATCCAGCTGAATAAAATCTTTATACAGTTTTTTAAATTCTGAAACATCAAAAACAAGTTCGTTCAGGCTCATACTGGCGGTATGAGAATTCCTGCTGGCGATCATGGCACCTATGTTTTCCATGGTGCCAGAACTTCCAATCATTGTTCTTACCTCCTGTTGCTTCAATATTTCTGAAAGTTCCGAAAGTTCCTGTTTGTAATGTTTCTTCAATGCTTTGATCTCGTCTTTGGTAATGGGATCGCTGGAAACAAATCGAGCTGCCATGCGCGCAACGCCCAGTTTCAGACTTTGAGAATAGATAAATCTTTCATTATTGCCCAGAATGAATTCCACGCTTCCCCCGCCAATATCCACTATAAGAACCATTTCTTCGGAAAGGGCAATGCTGTGCTGGACCGCCAGGCCAATAAGTTCAGCTTCTTTCGCACCTGAAATGGCGCGTACTTTTATCCCAGATTCGGCTTTCATGCGCTGGATAAAATCTCCGCCGTTGGTGGCTTCCCGTATCGCTGAAGTGGCAAATGCTACAATCTCTTCCACGTGCATGCTGTCGCAGAGAAATTTAATTCGTTTCATGGCATCGAGGCCGCGTTGCATGGCTTCTTCGCTCAATTTGTTTTCCATGCCTTTTTCAGCGAGGATGACCATTTCCTTGAGTTTATCTATGGTACGAAAGCTACCATCAGGATAAATGTCTACCAGCACGGCATGAAAAGAGTTGGTTCCAAGATCGATCGCGGCGATTCGTTTGTTAGGATGTGACTCGGCTGTTTGATTTTCCATAGACTTCAGAATTACTTGAGTTTTCAATTTATACAATTCAAAGCTGTTCTGCGATGTAAACCATCTGAAAATAAAACAGGGAAGTATACAGAACATTTTAGCAATCAGAGTTTTATAGATTCAGAAAAAGCTTTACTTTTGCAACCTCAAAATTTTGGCAAATGAAGGCAGTCCAAAGCGGACCCGACGACATTTGTTATAACTTTAAATTACAACAATGAAATCAATTACGATCAACGGATCTAAAAGAGAAAGCGTAGGCAAGAAGGCAACGAAGGCTCTACGTAATGCTGGACAGGTTCCTTGCGTATTGTACGGCGTAGAAGGTGATCCACTACACTTTGCAGCAGAGGAAATCTCATTCAAAGACCTTGTGTACACTCCAGATGTACATACAGTTAAAATCAAATTGAAAGACGGAAAATCTTTTGATGCAATTTTACAGGATATTCAATTTCACCCGGTGAATGACGCTATCCTTCATATCGATTTCTACCAGATCTTCGATGATAAACCAATTACTATGGAAATTCCTGTTCACACTGAAGGTGTTGCAAGAGGGGTTAAGAACGGTGGTGTACTAAGATACAACCTTCGTCGTCTTAAAGTTAGAGGTTTACCAGGAGATCTTCCAGATTACATTGTTGCAAATGTATCTAAACTTAAGATCGGTCAGAAACTTTACGTAACTGGTGTTACTAGTGAGGATTATGTGATCCAGCATCCAGATAACACAGTAATCTGTCAGGTAAGAACATCTCGTAACATTGTCGCTCTTGATGACGATGATGATGAGGATGATGTTGCTCCAGACGAAGTACCAGCTACAGAGACTGATGATGTGGCAGCAGTAAAAGAAGGAGAAGACAACTAGTCTTAACTTTCAATCATATAGAAAAGCATTCCATTTTGGAATGCTTTTTTTATTGGCAGAATTTTATCATTCGGTTTTTAGCAATACAATTTCAAAGTAGCTGATAAATTTTATCTTTACGAAAACTAAATTGGATGCTTTCATTCTTCGGAAGGATATTACGTAAGAAAGAGACCGGGAAGCAAATAGATCCCATGAAGAAATTTTTGATCGTAGGCCTTGGAAACATTGGTCTGAAATACGAAAATACCAGGCATAACATAGGGTTTAAGATCCTTGATGAACTTGCCAGCGAAAAAGAGGTGAGCTTTGAAACGCAGAAACTGGGCGATGTGGCCAGTTTTAAATATAAAGGTAGAACCTTTGTGCTGCTCAAACCCAGCACATACATGAATCTTAGCGGAAAAGCAGTGAATTACTGGATGCAGAAGGAAAAGATCAGCCTGGAGAATCTGCTTGTCGTGACAGATGATCTCAACCTTTCGTTTGGAACTTTACGACTTAAAACCAAAGGCAGTGATGGAGGCCATAATGGTCTTAAGGATATACAGGCACAGTTAAATACAACGAAGTACAATCGCTTTAGATTTGGAATCAGTGATGAATTTGCCAAGGGACAGCAGGTAGATTATGTACTTGGTGAATGGGAAGAGGATGAACTTCAAAAGATGCCGGAACGTTTAAAAACTTCCGCAGAGTTAATACTAAGCTTTGGAACGGCAGGAGTTTCCAATACCATGAATTCATTTAACGGAAAATAGCAGGATTTGGAACAGCATAAAGGTGCAAACTCATTTCATAGTGAACGGCAAACCGTAGTGACCATAGGAACCTTCGATGGGGTTCATGCGGGACATCGCAAGATCATAGATCGCCTGGTGAACGCTGCGAGGGCCAATAACCTGGACTCGGTAGTGCTTACCTTTTTTCCTCATCCAAGAATGGTATTGCAAAAAGAAAGTGATATTAAATTGATCAATACCATCGAGGAGCGCAGGCAATTATTAGATGAAACCGGGATTGATCATCTGGTTGTTCACCCGTTTACCCATCAGTTTTCGAGATTGACGGCTTTAGAATTTGTACGGGATATTCTCGTAAACAAACTGCGCGCTAAAAAGATCATTATAGGCTACGATCATCGCTTTGGACGTAATCGAACTGCAGATATTAACGATCTCAGGCAATTTGGAAAAGAATTTGGTTTCGAAGTGGAAGAGATCTCCCAGCAGGATGTGGAGCAGGTGGCAGTTAGTTCTACTAAAATACGAAAAGCTCTTCTGAACGGAAGAGTGGAACAGGCCAATATTTACCTTCAAAGCAAATTTACCCTGAAAGGAACCGTGGTTAGAGGAAGAGGAATTGGAAAAGATCTGGGCTATCCCACCGCAAATCTTGAGATTTCTGAAGACTACAAACTTATCCCTAAAAATGGTGTTTATGTGGTAAGATCTGTTCTGGATGGGGATGTTATATTCGGAATGATGAATATTGGGACCAATCCCACCGTGGGAGGTAAGGAGCAAACCATCGAAACTTATTTCTTTGATCTTGATCGCGATCTCTACGGAAAAGAATTTGCCATAGAAATGCTGATAAGAATTCGCGATGAAAAGAAATTCAATTCAGTAGACGAATTAAAGGTCGCGATGAAGCAGGACCAGGCGTTTTCAAGTCAATTTATCAAGGATAATTATGCTGAATAGGTGGTTGTTCAAAGAGGTCGATAATTCAGCACTCGTTGTTTTTCGTGCTTTATTTGGATTATTGATCACTATTGAGGCTTTTGGAGCCATTTTTACAGGCTGGGTTCGTCGTACCATGATAGAGCCCGAGTTTACGTTCAATTTTATAGGATTTGAATTTTTACAGCCGCTACCTGGCAACGGAATGATCTGGTATTACGCGATCATGGGTGTTTTCGGCATTTTCGTCATGCTGGGATTCAAATATCGCATGTCCATGGTACTGTACGGGATCATGTGGGCAGGGGTCTATTTAATGCAGAAATCCTCGTACAATAATCACTACTACCTGCTAATGCTTCTTTGTTTTATCATGAGCCTGTTACCGGCACATCGCTGGTTTTCAATAGATGCATGGAGAAAACCGGAAATTAGCAGGATTTCCATGCCCAGATGGGTCTGGGTGGTCATTGTACTTCAGTTATGGATCGTGTATACCTACGCTTCCATAGCGAAATTATATCCAGACTGGCTGGATGGTAGTTTCCCGGCAATGCTTATGGCTTCCAAAAAAGATTACTGGCTGGTTGGGGAATTTCTTCAGCAATCCTGGATTCGCTATGCGATCACTTATTTCGGGCTGCTGTTCGATCTTTTGATAATCCCATTACTTCTCTGGAAGAGAACAAGATTGACCGCATTTATAGCCGCTATTTTCTTCCATCTTTTCAACAGCTTTATTTTTCATATTGGTATTTTCCCCTATATGTCGCTGGCCTTCTGTATCTTCTTTTTTCCTTCGGAAGCTATCAATAAGGTATTTTTGCGTGGAAAGAAGAAATTTTATACAGGTGATGAAATCCATGTGCCATCCTGGAATAAGATCTTTATTGGTGCTTTGGCAGTCTGGTTCGCCATACAGGTCGCCCTGCCGTTGCGACACTGGTTTTTCCAGGACGATGTACTCTGGACCGAAGAAGGTCACCGCCTGAGCTGGCGAATGATGCTTCGGGGTAAAGGAGGCAGAATCACTTTTAAAGTCGTGGAAAAAGGAACCAGCGACACTATTATCGTTCAGAAAGAAGATTATTTATCACCAAAACAACTAAGAGCCATACCAAGCAAACCAGACATGATCTGGCAATTTGCTCAAAGGCTTGAGCAGGAATATGCTGATAAAGGCATGGAAGTGGAAGTTTACACTGAAGGAAAAATAAGGGTAAACCGTGGGCCTTACAAAACACTGATTGATCCAAAAGTAGATCTGGCGGCTGAAGAATGGCAGCATTTTCGTCATCACGACTGGATTTTACCTTCCAGTGAAGACTAATTTTCTAACCTACTTTTGCTACATTTGCAGCTTATAAAAATTTCAAATTCATTTAAAATTTTCCGGCCTTATGTTACAGGTTTCCAAAATAGCAGAACATAAAGACGAATATATTCAGGCTCTCAAAAAGCGAAATTTTGAGGCTGAGCAGGTATTCGATAAGATCCTTGATCTCGACGAAACCAGAAGGTCCACCCAGGCGCAACTGGATGATACCCTGGCGACCTCCAACAAGCTTTCAAAGGAAATTGGGCTTATGTTCAAAAATGGAGAGCAGCAGAAGGCCAACGTCCTGAAGCAAAAGACCGGAAAATTAAAGGAAGACTCCAGGGAGCTTTCTGAAAAACTAAATAGCACGATCGCGCAACTACAGGAGTTGTTATACACGATCCCGAACATTCCTCATCCTTCTGTTCCAGCTGGTGCAACCGAGGAGGATAATGAAGAAGTATTTAAGGAAGGTGATATTCCGGTACTGGCTGAAGGCTCTCAGCCTCACTGGGAACTTGCAAAAAAATATGATATCATAGATTTCGAGCTGGGAAATAAGATTACTGGTGCAGGATTTCCGGTTTATAAAGGTAAAGGAGCACGATTACAGCGTGCGCTTATCACCTGGTTCCTGGATAAAGCAACTGAGGCAGGTTATACTGAATATCAATTGCCTCTTATGGTCAATGAGGCTTCAGGTTATGGAACAGGACAGTTGCCAGATAAAGAAGGGCAGATGTATCATGTATCCGAAGATGATCTTTACCTGATCCCAACGGCTGAGGTTCCTATGACGAACATGTTTCGTGATAATTTGATGACCGAAAAGGATTTTCCAATCAAATGTACCGGTTATACGCCATGTTTCAGAAGAGAAGCCGGGTCTTATGGAGCACATGTTCGAGGGTTAAATCGTTTGCATCAATTTGATAAAGTGGAGATCGTACGAGTGGAAACTCAGGAAAACTCTTATACAGCTTTGGATGGGATGGTAGATCATATCAAAAACCTGCTCAAAGAACTAAAACTTCCATACCGAATTTTGCGTCTTTGTGGTGGCGATCTTGGATTCACGGCAGCGCTTACTTACGATTTTGAAGTCTTCTCTACAGCACAGGATAGATGGCTGGAAATAAGTTCGGTTTCGAATTTTGAAACTTTCCAGGCCAACCGACTCAAATTACGTTACAAGAATAAAGAGAATCAAAAGGAACTGGCCCATACTTTAAATGGTAGTGCCCTTGCTTTGCCTAGAGTACTTGCGGGAATCCTTGAAAATTACCAGACTGAAAACGGAATTAAAGTTCCTGAAGTCCTGGTTCCCTACTGTGGTTTCGATTTGATCGATTAAGCTGAGGCTCACCATACTGGAACAGCACAAATGTTTATATTTACATATGCGCTGTTTTTTATTTATCATGTTTTTCCTGCTTACCGACTCTGTAACGGTTGCACAATCTGAGCAACTGGCCAGGAATTTCTTCGATCAGGGAGAATACAAAAAAGCAGTTGAAATTTACAAGGAGATTTACGAGGATAATCCTTCCAATCCCGTCATTTTTAACGGTCTCGTAAGTTCCTATCAGCAACTGGAAAATTTCAAAGCTGCGGAAGATCTTTTGCGGGAGCGTATGAATGCTTCAGCGAATAACCCGGCGATCCTTATTGATATTGGACATAATTATGAATTACAGCAAAACCTGGAACGTGCAGAACAATTTTACCAGGAGGCGCTGCAGGCCGGGGAATCGCGTCCCAATTACGCCTATTCCATCGCACGTAGTTTTGAGAAGTACAGCCTGCTGGACTACGCGGTAAAAGCTTATGAACGCGCCATGGAGATCAATCCCGCGCAGAACTTTAATCTGCAACTTGCCAGGATTTACGGAGAACAGGGAGACACTGAGAAAATGTTTGCCAATTACCTCGATCTCATAGAAGATGATTCTAAATTTTATAGTCTGGCCAACCGGGAATTCAGCAGATATATTACGGAAGATCCTTCTGCGGAAGCCAATAATAATTTTAGAAAATTACTACTAAAGAGATCCCAAGAAGATCCAGGCTTATTATATAATCAAATGCTCAGCTGGTTATTCGTTCAGCAGAAGCAATACGACAAGGCTTTTATACAGGAACGCGCAATGTATAAAAGAGGAGAAAAGAACTTACAGGGAATCCTAAATCTTGCACTGCTGGCAAGGGATGCTAAGAAATTTGAGGAAGCGCAGGAAATCCTGGGCTACGCGATCACAGAATCGCCTTCTCCGTCTTTCAATTTACAGGCCCGTCATTTATTGTTGAAATTAAAAACCGAAACGCTAACTTCAGCAGGTTTGGATGAACTGGAATCGGAATTTGAACAATTGCTTGAAGAATATGGAGTTACTAACGAAACGCTGGAACTTCAGATCGATCTGGCAAACTTTAGAGCCTTCCGTAGAGATAAAAAAGAGGAGGCGATTAGTATGCTGGACAATGCACAGGAGTTGCAGTTATCGAATTTTGAAAAAGCCAAGGTAAAAATGGCACTGGCAGACATCCTGGTACTTCAGGAAAAATTTGATCAGGCCCTAATCTATTACTCACAAATACAAAACCTGGTGAAAAATGATGTCATGGCGCAGGATGCCAGGTTCAAGGTGGCTAAAACCAGTTATTATAAGGGTGATTTTGAATGGGCGAAAACTCAGCTTGATATTCTTAAAAAATCCACTTCTCAATTAATCGCCAATGATGCCATGGAACTAAGTCTGCTCATTAGTGATAATAGCCAGGAAGATAGTACGCAAACTGCACTTAAAAAGTATGCAAAGGCAGATCTGCTGGCTTTTCAAAAGCGAAACCCGGAGGCGATCTCCATGCTCCACAACATCCTGGAAACGCATAAAGGTGAAAGTATTGAGGATGAGGCATTGTATTCACAGGCAAAGCTTTTTGAACAGGAATCGATCTATGACGAGGCAGAACATAATTATTTGCAGATCATACAATCCTATGGTGATGATATCCTGGCAGATAATGCGCATTATTTCTTGGCCGAGCTCTATGTAAACAAGCTTGAACATCCAGAGAAAGCAAAGCCGCTTTACGAGCAAATTATCTTTAACTTTGCCAACAGTATCTACTTTACAGATGCCCGAAAAAAGTACCGGCAGCTTCGTGGAGATGTACTGGAATAAATCAATTAAAATTTTCCCATGATTATTTATAACGTGACCCTGAACGTACAGGAAGAGATCCATGACCAGTGGATGGAGTGGATGCAAAAAGAGCATATCCCGGAAATGTTGAAAACAGGAAAGTTCAGCAAGGCCTTGATGACCAAAGTAATGGTGCAGGAACCTATGGGTGGCATCACCTATTCGGTACAGTATACTACGGAAAGTAAGGAAATGCTGGAGCGCTATTACAATGAGGATGCCACCAGAATGCGAGCAAGTTCCAAAGCCTTCGAAGGTAAATTTGTGGCTTTTAGAACTGAACTTGAAATAATTGGTGAACATACTTCACAGGAATAATCAACTATGAAAAATAACAGGCCACCAGGACAGAATTCCAATACAGATGTAAGGGCTAAAAAACATCTTGGTCAGCACTTTTTGACAGATGAGAATATCGCCAGGAAGATCGCTGATACTCTGCAATATTCCGGGTATGAAAAAACTTTGGAGATAGGACCGGGGATGGGTGTGCTTACAAAATATCTACTTGAAAAGGATACTGAAGTTCACGTGATCGAAATCGATTCAGAAAGTGTGGAATATCTGGAAAGTCATTACCTGCATTTGCGTGGTCGAATTCATGAAAAGGACTTTTTAAAACATGACCTAGGGAGCATTTTTAAAGAGGAACAGTTCGCTGTAATTGGTAATTTTCCCTATAATATTTCCACACAGATCGTTTTCAAGGTTTTGCAAATGCGTGACCAGATTCCTGAATTTTCTGGAATGTTTCAGAAAGAAGTCGCTAAAAGAATTTGTGAAAAGGAAGGAAGCAAAGCTTATGGAATTCTAAGCGTTCTGGTACAGGCCTTTTATGAAGCAGAATACCTGTTTACCGTACCTCCAACAGTTTTTAATCCGCCTCCTAAAGTAGATAGCGGAGTGCTACGTTTAAAGCGCAAAGAAAATTACAGTCTTCCCTGTAATGAAAAGCTGTTTTTCACCGTGGTGAAAACCTCTTTTAACCAGCGTAGAAAAACACTTCGTAATTCTTTAAAAAGTCTTAATCTTCCAGATAATTTAAGGGAAGATACTATATTTGGCTCTCGACCGGAACAACTCGGTTTCCAGCAGTTTATTGAACTGACGCAAAAAATAGAGCCGTATGCAGTTTCAAATAAGTGAAGAATTAATAGACAAGATCCAGTACCTCATCGAACAGGGAAACGATGAGGAATTGTTGTTGCATCTTGAAGATGTGCATCATGCTGATATTGCTGAAATTCTTACCGAGATCAACCTGGAAGAAGCCACTTATATCGTTAGGCTTCTGGATAGTGAGAAAACTGCTGAAGCTCTTATGGAGCTGGAAGAAAATGTTCGGGAACGTATTCTTGAAAATCTTTCTCCCAGTGAGATCGCCTCAGAGCTGAATGAAATGGATACCGATGACGCGGCAGATATTATTTCTGAACTGTCACCGGAACTTCAGCAAAATGTAATCGCCGAAATTGAGGATGAAGAGCATGCAGACCATATCGTGGAACTGCTGCGTTACGACGAAGATTCTGCCGGGGGTTTGATGGCAAAGGAACTTGTAAAGGTGAACGAAAACTGGAGTGTGACTGGCTGTATGGCCGAGATGCGCAAACAGGCAGAGAACGTCACCCGTGTTCATTCCATTTATGTCGTTGATTCCAAAAATAAATTAAAGGGTAGACTGTCCCTAAAGGATTTGCTAACCGCACCAAGCAATGCAAATATCAGCGATGTTTATATTCCACAGGTAGACTATGTAAATGTGCATACTGAAGGTGACGAGGTAGCGCGGATCATGCAAAAATATGACCTGGAAGCGATTCCCGTCGTAGATGAAATGAGCAGGCTGGTTGGGAGAATTACGGTAGATGATATTCTTGATTTCGTAAGGGAAGAAGCTGAAAAAGATTATCAAATGGCCGCCGGTATCTCTGAAGATGTGGAGGCCGATGATAACATTTTCAAGCAAACAAGGGCGAGATTACCCTGGTTAATGATCGGGATGTTCGGTGGTCTCGGGGCTGCCAGTATCATTTCCGGGTTTGAAACCATACTTACCACCTATCCAAATTTACTTGTATTTGTGCCGCTTATCCAGGCAACTGCCGGGAATGTGGGAGTACAGTCCAGTGCGATCATCGTACAGGGACTGGCGAATGACAGTTTGCGAGGCAATATTTTATCCCGGCTTCTTAAAGAATTTGGCCTGGCTCTTATCAATGGAACTTCGATCGCACTGATAGTTTTCGCCATTAGTTCCTATTTCTTTGGAACCAGCATCCAGGAATCGATTAGTATTGGCGTGGCCCTGATCTCTGTGATTGTATTAGCGGCTTTAATTGGAACATTCATCCCAATTATTCTGAATAAAAACAATATCGATCCCGCTGTTGCCACCGGACCATTTATTACTACAAGCAATGATGTTTTCGGGATCCTTACTTATTTTCTTATCGCCAAAGCGATCCTTGGATTCTAGCACTATTTTACGGCTTCTGCCAAATCATTCTTAACTTTGCAGCAGGCATTTTCAGTAGATCACTGAAAGTGTGAAAATTGCTAAATTCAAACAAGAAAGACATGAATATCCTGCACGCAGATACCAATCACCCCATATTAATGAAGAAACTGGCTGAAGCCGGTCATCACAATATAGAAGGCTTTGAGCAAGGCCGGGAAGAAACGCTTCAGAATCAACATTTATACGACGGTATCGTGATAAGAAGTCGGTTTAAGATCGACAGGGAATTCATGGACGCTGCGCCTAACTTAAAATTTATTGCCCGGGTTGGTGCCGGACTCGAAAGTATTGACGTGGAATATGCTCAGGAACGCGGAATCAAACTTTTCTCTGCGCCAGAAGGAAATGCCAATGCGGTAGGAGAACACGCCCTTGGAATGCTGTTATCCCTGTTTAACAGGCTCAACAAAGCAGATCGTGAAGTTCGGGAAGGTCTCTGGCACCGGGAAGAAAACCGCGGTGTGGAACTTGATGGAAAAACAGTTGGCCTGATTGGCTACGGAAACATGGGAAAAAGTTTTGCGAAAAAATTGAGAGGTTTTGATGTGGACGTTATTTTCTATGATCTGAAGGAGGGAATTGCAGATGAGAATGCAAGACAGGTTTCCTACGATGAATTTTTTGAAAAAGCAGATGTAGTGAGTTTGCATACTCCATTGACAGAGAAGACCCATCAAATGATCAATAAGGAATTTATCGCTAACTTTAAGAAGCCATTCTGGTTTATCAATACAGCCAGAGGGAAAAGTGCGATAACAGAAGATCTTGTGGAAGCCTTGAAAGAAGGGAAAATTCTAGGTGCAGGGCTGGATGTACTGGAATATGAGAAGTCCAGCTTTGAAAGTCTTTTTGGTAATAAAAAGAACGTAAGCATAAGTGCGGCAGATCCTATTCCGGAAGCTTTAAGAGAGCTTATGTTCATGCCACATACACTATTGAGTCCGCATGTAGCGGGATGGACCCGGGAATCTCACGAGAAACTGGCAACGGTAATTGCAGATAAGATCATTGAAAGTTTTGGTCGAGTAGAGCAGTAGACGTTTTACTTTACCACTTTCAACCAATATAAATTAATGCCTTATGAAAAACAGGGTCACAGGTTTGGGAGGTTTCTTTTTTAAAACAAAAGATGCTGATGCTACAAAGAGCTGGTACCATCAGCATCTGGGTTTGGATACAGATCAATATGGCTGTACTTTCTGGTGGAAGGATCAACAAGGGAATGATTGCTCAACACAATGGAGCCCGATGGATCATCAAACTGAATATTTCAAGCCTTCGGACAAACAATTTATGATGAATTTCAGGGTAGAAAACCTGGAAGAATTACTGAAGGTTTTGAAAACTGAAGGAGTAGAAGTTGTAGGCGAAATGGAAACCTATGATTATGGTAAGTTTGGATGGATCCTGGATCCGGAAGGAAACAAAATTGAATTATGGGAGCCGGTAGATCAGGTTTTCCTGGATCAGAAAGCAAAAGATAACCAATAAAAAAAGCCATGCATCGCATGGCTTTTTTCTGAATTCAATATTTTATTAAGCTTTGGTGGTAAGATCCAGTAAAGCTTCTTTGATCGACTGTTGTCCTTCGATCGCTTCAAAAGTCATATTCTTTACTAAAGGATCTGCCAGTGACATCACCAATAGAAATGCCACATCATCCCTGGAAATCTCACCTCGTTTTCCAAGTGAACCTTCTGCAACTTCAACCTTGGCCAGTCCTATATCATCGGTTAATGCACCTGGTCTAACGATCGTATAATTCAACCCGCTTGCACGAAGATAGTCATCAGCTTCTTTTTTTGCTTCCAGGTAATGTTTCAGATCTTCATTTTTCGAAGGATCATCTGCAGCCATCGCGCTTAACATCACAAACTTCTGAACTCTTGAATTTTTAGCGGCATCTATAAGTTTCTTGGCACCTTCCTGGTCTACAGCGATTGTTTTCTCCTCGCTGGTCGCACCACCAGATCCTGCGGCGAAGATCACCTTGTCGATACCTTTCATGGTGTGACTTACATCTCCTTCAAGATCTCCCATTACGGCTTCCACATCCATATCTTCGAACTGCTGTCTCTGCTCCTCTTTCCTAATAAGTGCCAGCGGATTAAAACTTTCAGAATTATTCAGGATTTCGATCACTCTTTTTCCTGTAGCACCGGTTGCACCGGCTATTAAAATATTTTCCATGTTGTTAGCTTTTATAGCTGCAAGTTAAGAATCAGGCATTCCAATATCCAGTAAAAACATCAGAATAACAGTATCTTAACAGCGGTTCATTGCTCATTTGTGCCTGCTGCTGCTCGTTCTTCAAGTTCCTTCTGAAACTCTTCCATAACCGGTCTCACGGTGCTCTCCGGCAGATCTGCGATCCTGATGTACATAAGGCCATCTACCGCATCATTGAACAAAGGATCTACATTGAAGGCAACTACCTTGGCATTCTGTTTTATATATTTCTTGATAAGTACCGGCAGTCTTAAGTTTTCGGGTTCCAGCTCGTCAATGATACGATCAAATTTGTTGAGGTCTGCTTCGCTTTCGTCAAATACAAGGTCTTTGTCTGCGTCTACCAGTTTTACCTTAAACTCTTTCTTTGGATGCACATACTGTGCAACATAAGGATCGTAATAATTGGACTTCATGAATTCGATCATCAGCGATTTTGAAAAATTACTGAATTTGTCGCTAATGGTAACTCCGCCAATAAGGTATTTATGCTCAGGAAAACGTAGCGTACAATGCACAATTCCTTTCCAGAGCAGGAATAAAGGCATTGGTTTTAGCTGGTATTCTTTAATAATAAAAGCCCGGCCCATTTCGATGCTCTCGCTCATCATCTTATACAGTTCTGGTTCAAAACCAAACAGGTCCTGCAGGTAAAAACCATCAATACCGTGTGCAGCAAAGATTTCATTGCCCATTCCCATTCTGTACGCACCGGCGATCTTTTCGGCTTCACGATCCCAGAGAAACAGGTGATGGTAATGATCGTCAAATTTATCCAGATCTACGCTTTTATTAGTGCCTTCTCCTACTTCCCGAAAGGTGATTTCCCTCAGTCTGCCAATTTCATTGAGAATATTTGGGATCACTTCGCGTTTGGCCAGGAATACTTCATAGTTTTTGCTCTGCAGAAGTCGTTTATCCATTTTACGGCAATTCTCGACCTCATTGATCATTAATGCAGAATTGGTTTCTTCAGCGACGTCTTTTGGAGATCTGGGGATCTTCAATGTCCTTGGAAGCTTCGAGAGTAATTTTTTCTTTTCGAAAACATTGGCAAGCATATATGTTTTACGGCGCAAAAACGCGGTATAGGCTTCCAGATTGGTGTGTTCCTTTTGATCTTCTACTGAAATTGGGTGGCCAATTCTAACCTTGATCTTCCTGCGTTTCTGGGAAAGCATTTCACTGGGTAACTTTGCGGTACGCAGCACATCGCTCATACTGGCCAGGCGGTAAAAAAACAAACTGTTTTTCGCATGAAAATAGATTGGTAGCACCGGGACTTTCGATTTCTGGATAAGCTTCATGGCTGAAGGTTCCCAGGGTCTATCCACGATCAGGTGATTGTCCTTGCTGGTTGAAACTTCCCCTGCAGGAAAAATTCCCAAAGCATTGCCGGCTTTGAGATGTGCGATCGATTTTTTCATGCCCCCTAAACTCGACCTGGCCTCCTTATGATCTTCAAAAGGATTTACCGGTAGAATATAAGGTTTAAGTGGATCTAGACGATGTAGAAGAAAATTGGCAATTACTTTGTAATCAGGTCTTTTTTGAAGCACCAGTTTCATCAGGATCATTCCATCGATACCGCCAAGAGGGTGATTGGAAACAGTAATAAATGCACCGTCCTTCGGAATTCGTTTCAGATCTTTTTCTGGAATATCAAAATCGATCTCAAATTCATTAAGAATAGCGTCTATAAATTCTATTCCATTAAGGTTTTTTCGTTGATCGTACTCACGATTGATACGGGAAAGTTTCGTAGTCTTCAGGATTAGCCAGCCTATGCTGTCTCCAATAAAGCCAAATTTCCGAAGGTTCATCACTTCGGCTACTTCTCTTGCACTTACGATTCCCATAATTGCCTGGTTTGGTTAGTTTCTGACCTAAAATCAATCTTCTGCTACCAGTTGAACGGTGTTTTGGGTCAGTTGTTTTAAAAGTACGGTTTTATCCTTTTCCAGGCTAGCGATCGCTTCAGCATCAAAATGCCTGATGGTATAGAGAGAAACACCCGTTTTATAATCCACCTTGAACCTCGCCTTAAGATGCTGTATCAGTTTTTCCAGTTGATTGAATTTATTATCCACGCAAACTTTAAAACTAATGGCTGAATTTTGAATAAGATCCACCTTCATTTGGTACTTATGGAAAAGTTTGAATATTTCTGAAATATTTTCTTCTACCATAAAGCTGAAATCCAGAGAGGACAGTGAGATGAGGACCTGGTTCTTCTTAACGATAAAGCAGGGCACTTCAGGAAAAATAGTTCTGCCTTTACTAACCGCAGTACCTTCTTCCGATGGATTTATAAAAGATCGAACATAAAGCGGGATTTCCTTTCGCTGTAATGGCTGAAGTGTTTTAGGATGAATGACCGAAGCTCCATAAAACGCCAGTTCAATAGCTTCTTCATATGAGATCTGGTTGAGTAAATGTGTCTCGGAAAAGTACCGTGGATCTGCATTTAAAACACCAGCCACATCTTTCCAGATCGTTACATTTTCAGCATTAAGGCAGTAAGCCAGTATTGCAGCGGAATAATCTGAACCTTCCCGGCCTAATGTCGTCGTGAAATTGTTCGCGTCTGAAGCAATAAAACCCTGTGTAATATTGAGTTTGGCCGTGTCGATATGATCAAGTACAAGATCCTGAGTTGATCTCCAGTTTACCTGTGCCTCGCGGTTAGTACTATCTGTCTTAATGAATTGTCTCGCATCCAGCCACTGTGAAGGGATCTGCATACTATTAAGATACTCGCTGACGATCGTGGTTGAAAGCAGCTCTCCAAAGCTCACAACCTGATCGTACACGAAATCATACTGAGTGGACCTGTTATGCTCTAAAAAGTTCTCAAGTTCGGTAAAAAGCTTTTGAATTTTAGCAAAAACGTGTGCTCTAGTATCTGGAAAAAGCTCCTGCATGATCTCCAGATGATAAGTTTTCACTTCTTCCAGGATATTATTGATTTTGGAGTTTTGTAAATACTCCTGTACAACGAGTTCCAGAGCATTCGTGGTTTTCCCCATCGCAGAAATGACGATCAGTTTTTCCGCAGTTCCAGTAACTTTAAGAACCTTCAGGAGATTACGAACGCCTTCCGCATTTTTTACCGAAGCGCCTCCAAACTTAAATACTTTGATCACTATTTTTTTACATTTTTATGGATGCCACTTTCTTCCATATGCACTGTTTTCCAGCTCTCCTTGATTTGTGCACCTGTGTTTTCATAAAATTCGATCGCATTTCTATTTCCTTCTGAAACGACCCATTCTATACGTTTAACGCCATGATCATGGCCATATTTCACGACCTGTTGGTATAAAGCTCCGCCAAGACCGGTTCCACGCATACTTTCACGAACGATAAGATCTTCCAGATGTACAGTTCTTCCTTTCCAGGTAGAAAACCTGAAATATACCAGCGCCATACCCTCAATCTTACCAGATACATCGGCAACAAAACATTTAAAGTTTTCGTGCTCAAAACCCTCTTTTTCCAGGGCGGCAACATCCACCTCTACGTCTTCCAGATGATTTTCATGTGCAGCTAGTTCCTTTATAAGTTCCAGAACATCGCGCATGTCTTCACGTCTGGCTTCTCTAATTGTATATTCCATAAGTCTAATTTTCTCAAAAATAGGGATTGTAGACGATAAGTATATTAAAGCCGTATTAAAGCATGTTTTTATTTAGGAGATAGGCATGCATTCCTTCTGCATCCATTTGTACCGTATCCCAGTCCTGCATGACATTGGCGCCAGTTCTGCGATAGAAATCGGCAGCATTTGTATTCCAGTTTAGTACCACCCATTCTATTCTTTTTACTTTTTCTTCGGAAGCAAATTTGATCACGCGGCTGTAAAGAGCAGATCCCAGACCTTTAC
Source organism: Christiangramia portivictoriae DSM 23547 (assembly GCF_000423045.1). Lineage (GTDB taxonomy): Bacteria > Bacteroidota > Bacteroidia > Flavobacteriales > Flavobacteriaceae > Christiangramia > Christiangramia portivictoriae. The sequence goes on from NZ_AUHF01000001.1 coordinate 389,611, forward strand.
CTCTATAGCTCTCCCTAACTACCAGGTCTTCAAGATGAACAGTTTTTCCTTTCCAGGTGGAATACCTGAAATAAACAAGTGCCATTCCATGGATCTTGCCTTCAACTTCAGCCACAAAGCAGGTAAACAAAGGCAGCTCACCAAAACCATCCCTTATAAGATCCTCTTCAGTAATTATTACGGCGTCCGGCTCCTTTTCGAAAACAGCGAGTTCCCTGATAAGACCAAGAACGTCCTGCATATCCCGGGCTTCCGCTTTTCTAATGTTAATTTCCATATAAATACTTTTATACAAATTTAAACAATAGTAACATTGCCAGCGAAATCGTTATAGTAAGATCAAATTTTAATACTTTAGCGCCCAGAAACGCAACTTCATGTCTAAGCCAAATCAAACACTCGGAGAATTTATCATTGAAAACCAGTCAGATTTCCCGGGTTCTTCCGGAGAATTATCCAGACTTATCAATTCCATTAGGCTAGCGGCCAAAGTAGTAAACCACGAGGTGAACAAAGCCGGACTGGTGGATATTATTGGCGCTTATGGTGAGACGAATATTCAGGGGGAAGACCAGCAAAAGCTGGATGTTTATGCAAATAATAAGTTCATCCAGACCTTAACCAATCGTGAGATCGTTTGTGGGATCGCTTCCGAAGAAAATGATGATTTTATCCGGATCGAAGGGCATAAACGAGATCATAAGAATAAATATGTCGTATTGATGGATCCACTGGATGGAAGCTCAAATATAGACGTAAACGTTTCTGTAGGAACCATTTTTTCTATTTACCAGAGAGTAACACCCATTGGCACTCCGGTTCAGAAAGAAGATTTTCTTCAGCCCGGCAATATGCAGGTGGCGGCGGGATATATTATTTATGGAACTTCAACCATGTTAGTATACACTACAGGGCATGGCGTAAATGGGTTTACTTTGAATCCTGCACTTGGATCCTGGTATCTTTCGCATCCAGATATGAAATTTCCTGAAGATGGAAGGATCTATTCGATCAACGAAGGCAATTATATTCACTTTCCTCAGGGAGTGAAGGATTATATCAAATACTGCCAGGAGGAGCAGGGAGATCGCCCTTATACTTCCAGGTACATTGGTTCCATGGTATCAGACATTCACCGCAACATGATCAAAGGCGGGATCTTTATGTATCCAAAAAGCTCAAAAAACAATAATGGAAAATTACGACTGCTTTACGAGTGCAATCCATTCGCGTATTTAACAGAGCAGGCGGGTGGTAAGGCCAGTGATGGTTTCCAGAGAATTATGGACATAAAGCCTACCGAACTACATCAGCGCGTACCTTTCTTCTGCGGAAGCAAAAAAATGGTAGAAAAAGCTGAAGAATTCATGCGCAAAGCAGAAACTAAAGATCAGTCTCAGTCATTATCCTTTTCAAGCAAATAACGGTAATCTTCGAAATTTAACTGTCCGCTAAAGATCTGGATAGAACGCTCGATAATACCTTCAGAAGCCTGGCTGGAAAAACCAAGACCAATCGCGTAGCGCTTGATAAGTTCAGTTTCTTCTTCGTCGATCTCATTATCTGCAAAGATGATCTTGAAAAGATCGTGTAGCCGCTCTAATCTTCTTTCCACACTATTGGATCCGGTAAGAGGAAATGCTTTTGGGTTTTCGATCACCTTGGCATATTCTTCTTCGTTAATATCCAGTTTACGGGCAAATCTTTGAAGTAATTTCTCTTCTCTATCGTTAATCTCGCCATCAATGGCTGCAAGATTTACGATCGATGCAAAATGACTTAAGTTTCTTAGATGCTCTCCTGAGCCAAATAAATCTGAAAAGGACATTTGTATTATGATTTAGTCTTACAAATATAAAACTATCCCGCACTTTAATTATGCAAAGCCAGCATTATTCTTGTCTGTGGTTCGCTAATCTTTTCTTAATCCTTTCGGTGTGAATACAGTATTATTTAAATTCAATTTTCTTCAGAATTTATGGAAACACCGCTACTGGCTTTTAACGACAAAGGAATTTACTGCGCTGCCGCAGATGTATACCTGGACCCCTGGAAACCTGTGGATAAGGCGATCATATCTCATGGTCATGCAGATCACAGCAGGTATGGTCACAATAAATATATCACCCATCACAGCAACGTACCCATTATTAGCCACCGGCTTGGAGAAATAAATGTGACCGGTAAAAAATGGAATGAGAGCTTTACGATCAACGGAGTAAAATTTTCGTTGCATCCGGCAGGTCATATTATTGGTTCTTCGCAGATAAGGGTGGAATATAAAGGTGAAGTCTGGGTTTTTACCGGAGATTATAAGACGGAGGATGATGGTGTGGCTGTACCTTACGAGCCCGTGAAATGCCATACTTTCATTACAGAATGTACCTTTGGACTACCCGCTTTTAAATGGACTCCGCAGGCGCAGGTTTTTACTGAAATAAATAACTGGTGGGCACAAAACCAGGCCGACGGGAGGACTTCGGTACTCTTTGGTTATTCCCTCGGAAAAGCCCAGCGATTATTGAAACATCTGGATCCATCTATTGGAAAGATTTATACACACGGAGCCATCGAGAACATGACTGAAGTGTTACGTGCACAAATGGATTTTCATGAGACGACAAGAGTGACCAGGGAAACTACCAAAGCAGACCTGAAAGGAAATATCGTACTAGCCCCGGGAAGTGCCCATGGCAGTACTTGGATAAGGAAAATGGTGCCTTATGTCACCGCATCAGCCAGTGGATGGATGACTTTTCGTGGCGCCAGAAGGAGAAGAGCAATCGATAAAGGTTTTGTACTGAGTGACCACTGCGACTGGCAGGGTTTGCTATCGTCTATCAAGGAAACCGGTTGCGAAAAAGTGATCTGTACCCATGGATATACAGATATATTTTCAAAATATCTTCGCGAACAGGGTTATGACGCACGAACTGAAGAAACTCAGTATGAAAGTGAAACAGGGCAACTGGAAAGCGATAAAGAAAAGGATTCAGAATGAGAGCATTTGCAGATTTGATCAAAACACTGGACAGCACCAATAAAACTACCCTCAAAGTAGAAGCTCTTACCGAGTATTTTAAAAATGCTGAAGATAAGGACAAGGTCTGGACCATTGCGATCCTGAGTCATAGAAGACCACCACGACCTGTAAATACTACACTTATGCGGGAATGGGCTTCAGAATTAGCGAATATCCCGCTCTGGCTGTTTGAAGAATCCTATCATATTGTTGGAGATCTCGCTGAAACCATTGCACTTGTGATTCCGAAGAGTGACAGTTCTACGGAAAAGAGTCTGAATCAATTCTTACAGGAAATTCTCGAATTAAAGAAGAAGCCTGAAGATGTCAAGAAAGAATACCTCTTTGATAATTGGTTGAATCTCAACTATTATGAACGCTTTGTATTTACCAAACTTATAACCGGAAGTTTTCGAATAGGAGTGAGTCAGAAATTAATGACTCGTGCGCTGGCAAAAGCTACAGATATCGATGAAGATATTCTTGCATTTAAATTGATGGGGAACTGGGAACCTTCGAAAATCACCTATAATAAGCTGATTCTGGAAGAAAATGAAGAAGATTTTCTTTCTAAACCTTATCCATTCTATCTTGCTTACGCAATTGAAGATGAACCTGGTGCACTTGGAGATGTTTCAGAATGGAGCGCCGAGCATAAATGGGATGGCATACGTTCGCAGGTAATTATTAGAAATGACCAGTTATTTGTATGGTCGCGTGGAGAGGAACTGGTAACCGATAAATATCCTGAATTTGAAGCGCTGGTTGGCGTTGTTCCCAATGGGACGGTAATCGACGGTGAAATTTTGCCATTTCCAGATGGTGAGATTGGAACTTTTAATGATCTTCAAACCAGGATAGGTCGAAAAAATGTTAGTAAGAAACTACTCGAAAAAACACCGGTTATTCTAAAAGCTTATGATATTCTGGAATGGGAAGGTGAAGATATTCGGAATACCGCCTTTGGAGAAAGACGTGAGATCCTGGAAAAGCTATATCACGAAGTTCGAAGCGAAGAGCTGCCTCTGCATCTTTCTGAAAGTATACGGTTTAAAACCTGGGAAGAAGCCGCTGTGGAGCGCGAAAATTCAAGAGAGGTAAAGTCGGAAGGACTAATGCTGAAAAGACTGGATTCTCCGTACCTCGTAGGGAGAAAAAAAGGAGACTGGTGGAAATGGAAAGTTGATCCTCTAACCATAGATGCTGTTCTTACCTATGCTATGCGAGGTCATGGAAGGCGAAGTAATTTATTTACAGATTACACATTCGGGCTTTGGGATGACGAAAAAAAGGAGCTGGTCACTTTCGCAAAGGCTTACTCTGGTTTAACCGATAAAGAATTTAGAAAGCTGGATGCCTGGATCAAAAGAAATACGCTGGACCGCTTTGGCCCGGTTAGAAGTGTTACTCCGCATTATGTATTCGAAATTGCTTTTGAAGGAATTGCAGAATCCAAAAGACATAAAAGTGGCGTTGCTACCAGATTTCCCAGGATACTTCGCTGGAGATTAGATAAAAAGATCGAGGAAGCCAATACGCTCGAAGATCTAAAAGCGCTCATACCATCATGAAGCCCGCAGAACTCATAGGACTGGCAGACGACTGGTTTGCGGGACAGGACTGGAAACCTTTTAAATTCCAGAAGGATACCTGGACCGCCTATCTTCAGAAGAAAAACGGACTCTTAAATGCGCCTACCGGAAGTGGTAAAACTTACGCATTGTGGGTGCCAATAGTACTGGAGTATATTCGTAAAAACCCAGACTATAAAACGAAGCACAAGAAAGGTTTAAAGGCGATCTGGATCACCCCGCTTAGAGCTTTAAGTGTTGAGATCGAGCAGGCCGCTTCACGCTTTGCGGAAGAAATGGGAACACAGTTCACGGTAGGCATCAGGACCGGTGATACTTCGCAGAAGGATAGAGCCGCCCAGAAACGATCCATGCCAGATCTGCTCATTACAACTCCTGAAAGCCTGCAATTACTGTTGGCTTCAAAGAACTATGATAAAACGTTCAGGGATCTGCAGGCCATCGTAATCGATGAGTGGCACGAACTGCTGGGGACCAAAAGAGGTGTCCAGATAGAATTGGCTCTTTCCCGATTAAAAAGCATCTCTAGTGATTTAAGGATCTGGGGAATTTCAGCAACTATCGGAAATCTGGATCAGGCAAGAGAAGTACTGCTTGGACCCGGTTCTGCAGCATTAGAAAATTCGGTTTTAGTAAGAGCATTTTTAAAAAAGAAAATCGATGTTCGCTCCATTATTCCGAAGAAAATGGAAAAATTCCCCTGGCGTGGACATTTAGGGCTGCATTTACTGGATGATGTAGTGCCCATCATCAAAGAATCCCGAACCACGTTGTTATTTACCAATACACGCTCACAATGCGAGCTCTGGTTTCAGAAATTGTTAAGTAAATATCCGGAATTTGCCGGGGAAGTAGCCATGCACCACGGTAGTATCAACAAAGAAACAAGGCTCTGGGTTGAGCAGGCGATAAGAAATGAAAGTTTGAAGGCGGTGGTTTGCACTTCCAGTCTGGATCTTGGAGTAGACTTTGCCCCAGTGGAAACGATCGTGCAAATTGGCGGCCCCAAAGGTGTAGCGAGATTTTTACAGAGAGCGGGGAGAAGCGGCCACCAGCCGGGAAAAGTAAGTTTGATCTATTTCCTGCCAACTCATGCTATAGAATTGATCGAGGCTGCGGCTTTACAAAAGGCGGTGGTTAAGAAGGCAGTGGAAGATAGGGTGCCTTACCTCATGAGTTTTGATGTTCTGGTACAGTATTTAAACACCCTGGCAGTTTCCAACGGATTTTTTCCCAGGGATATTTTTCCTGAAATAGCCAGTACATTTTGCTTCCAGGGAATTACTGAAGATGAATGGCGTTGGATCCTTAATTTTATTACTAAAGGTAGCCAGAGCCTGCAATCTTACGATGAATATAAAAAAGTGGAAATCGAGGAAGACGGCAGGTTTAAGATCAACAACCGTGGTGTAGCCATGCGGCACCGACTTCAAATTGGAACGATCGTTAGCGATGCGGTATTGAGCGTAAAATATATCAAGGGTGGCTATATAGGAACTATGGAAGAGTTCTTTATTTCCAAATTAAAACCCGGTGATGTTTTCACTTTTGCCGGCAGAAACCTTGAGCTTGTACGTATCAAGAACATGCAGGTGCTGGTTAGGAAATCCAAAAAGAAGACAGCGAAGGTTCCCAGCTGGTCGGGAGGAAGAATGACATTCTCGGCTCAAATGAGCGAATTGTTGCGGGATGAGATGTATGAAGCTTCTGCTTTGGAACAGGACGAGAAAACCAGTCCGGAATTTGAAGCATTAAAACCTATTTTTAAAAGACAGCAAAGAGATTCGATCATTCCAAAGGCCGATGAATTCCTAATAGAAACATTTAAAACCAGGGAAGGTTACCATGCGGTTTTCTATCCATTTGATGGCAGGTTCGTGCACGAAGCTTTAGGGAGTTTGCTGGCATACCGTATTAGTTTACTAGTGCCCATCAGTTTTTCGATCGCCTTCAATGATTACGGGTTCGAATTACTTTCAGACCAGGAGATCGATATGCAGCAGGTACTGGATAATAATCTTTTTTCTGCAGCCTATCTAATGGATGATCTGTATAAAAGTTTGAATGCTACAGAAATGGCACGTAGAAAGTTTCGTGATATCGCTGTGATTGCCGGACTGGTATTTACAGGTTATCCCAATAAACTGATCAAGAGCAAACACCTGCAGTCAAATTCTCAATTATTGTTCAGTGTTTTCAGGGATTATGAGGAAGATAACCTGTTATATCAACAAGCCTTTCGGGAGACATTCGAACATCAACTGGAAGAAGGGAGATTAAGAATCTCCCTTGATAGAATTTCTAAGCAAACGATCGTCTGGAAAAAATGTGCAAAACCAACACCCTTCTCATTTCCTATTATCACAGACAGAATGCGTGAAAAATTATCTTCAGAAAAGCTGGAGGATAGGATCAAAAGAATGTTGAAGCAATTAGAGGTTTAGTTGCTCTCTCTCATTTGTTTATCGATGTAATGTCTAACGAGTTCTGTAGTGACACCGAAAGCGACATGCGCAAAAAGCTCGTTGATCTGCATTCTAATTGGAACATCTGTTGGTTTTGGTTCAAGACCAAGAATAGGTAGCGAAGTTTCGTGAGTGGAAGCCCATGTTGTGGCGCCAAAAATCACCCCATCCATAGGTTTAAGACCAAAACGATTTTTCTTACCATAACCATAAGCTGCACCAAGGGAACCACCCATTGGAATATTCACCAGTTGCTCTGCCAGTGCTTCATTATGTGTACTTACAGGGCTACCCGTAATTTTTATAGAAAGATCATCCACGATTTTCATCTGGGAAGATTGCTGGTCAATTTCTCTAACGGGCAATACCTGCTCGATAAGGGTTTTTACTGCTGTCCCGGCAAGACCACCAATAAAACCTGAAATTACACTTCGACTTGTGTTAGAAACATATGAATCCTTCTGAAAGAAATTTGCTACACTCATGATTTTGATTTTTTTGTGGATTAAAACTATTTATAACGCGGGTGCTGCACAATGATTTAACACCGCTTTGGCACAGCTTTACACGAATTTTATATTTTTGAGTATGGATGAAAAATTAAATGTCGCGATAATTCAGGCTGAACTCGAATGGGAACATATCGATGCAAACCTGGAAATGTTTTCAGAAAAGATCAAAGGGATCAGTGAGAAGGCAGAACTCATTGTGTTGCCCGAAATGTTCACCACTGGTTTTAGTATGAATGCTGAAAACCTGGCTGAAGAAACAGAGGGTAAGACCCTGAATTGGATGATCAAAACGGCTAAGCATAAAAATGCTGCAATCACCGGAAGTGTGATCATCAAAGAAAATGGTGCATATTATAACCGACTCTTTTTTGTGTTTCCTGATGGGAATTACAAGAATTATGACAAAAGACACACCTTTACTCTGGCAAAGGAACATCTTACGTATACTGCCGGAAAAGATCGATTAATCGTGGAATACAAAGGCTGGAAAATTTGTCCGCTGGTTTGTTACGATCTGAGATTCCCGGTTTGGGCCAGAAATACTGAAGATTATGATGTACTTATCTACGTTGCCAACTGGCCGGAAAAGCGTGTGAATGCCTGGGACGCGCTACTGAAGGCGCGCGCGATAGAAAACATGAGTTATTGCATAGGTCTAAACAGGACCGGTGAAGATGGAGACGGGTATGTATATAATGGACATTCAGCCGCTTATGATGTTTTAGGAAATGCGATAACAGGTCTGGATCGAGCTGAAGAATTCGTGGAAGAATTCGAACTTTCCAAACAGGCGCTCATGGAAACCCGTGATAAACTTAAGTTCCTGCAGGATCGTGATGCCTTTAGTCTAGAATAAACGTATAAGGCTGATCCCAGTTAGCACGAACTTCCAGCGTATCTCTTAAATACTGAATTCTTTCCGGCTGAAGCTTCTTCAGGAAATTACCGGTGTCCCACTTTCGATTTGCATTGCTATCGAAAATGACACGCACCAGGATATCACCTGGATTGAGATAATTGAACGTGAAATTTGATCGGTCTTCTGAATATTGCTCCGCCAGGACTTCACCTTTGGTATTAGTTAGTTGTACGATCACCGGAAATTGTTGGATATTCTGAAGATTGATGATCATAGTTCCAAATGCTGAAAGATCTTTTGTAGTAATGTTCTTGTAAATCGTGTCATTGGTTTCTTCGAAGAGATCTGTGATCGCGCCTGGAAATGCGGTAATGTTGTAAGTGTTTGAAGGTTTTTTTTCAAACTTCAATCGTACTTCATTCAGCAATGGATCAAATTCAGCTTGAAATGGAACATCTACAGAGTCCATATCCATGATCCTTATCTGGGTTGCCGCATAATCTGTAATGGGTGTGTTGGCTTTTAATTTAAAGTCTTTGATCAAATCTCCATTTTCGGTAGTGACCATCAGGGAGTCTCTTTCGAGTTTGCCCATTCTGGCGATCAGGGTATCTCTTGTTCCCGGAGAATTCACTTCAAATATAAGGGTATCAAGTTCTGGGCTGGTATTATACCAGTAATACAAAGTATCCTTTACAGGGTCTTTGATTATTCGAGAGCGAAAACCTTCAGGCCTGGCAGAAAGCAAATCGATAGTAATGCTATCTGGATCTGCATAGCCTTCAAATCCAAAGATGAGCTGGTTTCCTTTAAAATGACTGGGTCTCTTAGGCTCAAACTCCAATTGTTCCTTAAAGACTGTGAGTTCAAATGTTTCTTCAGTAGGAATTGTGATATCGCCTTCTACAAAACCAATCTTTTCTTTTTTTGGATTATAAAGGTAATTGTCATTGCTATCCATTAAAGCGATCATTCTGTACGTTCCAGCCTTCAGATTTTCCAGGCTGAAATTGAATGTACTGTCCTGGGAGTAGGTGATATATCTAGGAGTTTTTTTGTAAACTATGGAATCTGTATAGGAAGTGTCAGCTTCATAAAGCATGATAGATATTACTTCGGCAGGTTCCTTCAGCTTAGCGTCTTTAACAGTTCCTGAAATGGCCAGTGAATCTATATAATCTCCTGTTGAAAATACATATTTGAAATACTCATACGGGTTTCCCTCATTATTATCTACGATCGATTTTCCGAAGTTGATCGCATACGTCGTGTTTTCTTCCAGCGTATCGGTAATTTCTATTTTGATATCTTTTCGAGCGGTTCCCAATGGCATGATATTAGGTTTTGGGACCATTGGAGGAGAAATAATGATCTGCTGAGAAGGTTTGTCCAGCTTAATATACTCATCAAAGTAAATTCTTATTTCCTCTTTGTTGAAATTGGTGGTGAAATTTTCAGGATTTGCTCTTAAGAATTTTGGTGGATCTTCATCTACCGGTCCGCCCTCGGGCATCCCTTTCTTTGCACACTGTACTGTGGAGAACAGAAGTATCAAAACTAGAATAAAACCGGGTACTTTTTTCTTCATGAATAAAAAGGAATTCTTTTAGCAAAGAAACAATTATTTTGAATTACAACGTAATGCTTAGTGGGTAATTGCCATGGTAGCGATAGAGATATTAATATTTTCGATTTCCAGTAATTTATGGGCACAGGCTTCGAGTGTCGCTCCTGTGGTCACCAGATCATCTACTAATAGCACTTTCTTTCCTTTTAGTTCTTCTGTTCTATGAATTTCAAGCGTTTGTTCGATTTTGCCCCATCGGGAGATCCTGCCTTTGCTTGTTTGAGTTTGCATCGCATTTACTTTTAAAAGAAGATCAGGTCTGTATTGAGCATCCAGTTTTCCGGCGATCTCTATTCCAAAAGCTTCTACCTGGTTGTACCCTCGTTCCTTTAACCTCGACTTATGCAAAGGAACGGGAAGAACAAGTTCTATTTCCCTGTAAGCAGGGATGCCCGATAGTTCTTCGCCCAGCCAGGCACCAAGAAACTTTCCGATTTCCTGATGCCCTCGGTACTTTAGATCGTGAATAAGTTGCTGTACCCCAGATTTTTTTCTGAAATGCAATAATGCCGTTGCTTTGTCTATCTTTACCCTGCCCTGGAAAATTTTTTGAACCGGATTGTCGTTATATAAATGGTATCTGGTAACCGGAAGATCATGCAGGCAGCTGGTGCAAAGAATCTGCTCGTTTTTTAAAAGCTCCTTCTCGCAGATGTGACAGGAAGGCGGATAAAGGAGATTGAGGAAATCGTGAAACATTTGTTAATGGCTTGTACCAGACTTGGTTAAACATATAAATTTACAAACTAAATTCATTCATAATGACAGAAAATAAGAGCAATACTGCATTAAAAGTTCTTACCGGTGTATTGGCCGTAGCGCTTATAGCCCTTAGTATTTATACGATCAAATTCTACAACGAGGAAAAAGAGAATAAAGAGATCCTTCAGAAGGAAAAAACAGTAATCGAAGATGAATTGAATGAGCTTATCATTAGGTATGATGAGGCGATCGATGAGAATGAGGTGATGGACCAAGACCTGGTGAATGCAAGAGATCGTATTGCCAGATTACTCGACTCAGTAAAAGATAATGAAGCAAACCTGGTGATGATCTCGAGATATAGAAGAGAGATTGGCAATTTAAAAGCGGAGAAAGACAGGTTGTTCCGCGTAGTGGATAGTTTGAGCGCCCAGAATCAGCAACTAAGCACTTCGCTGGATAGTACAAATGTGGCTTTACAGGAAAGAACCAGATTTTCAGATTCTTTGCGAAATACCAACCAGAGTCTTTCCACAAAAGTAGATAAGGCGGCACGATTAAAAATAACCGGTTTAAAAGGTGAAGGTGTGATTGTACGAAATAGCGGTAAACTGGTGGAAAATGATAGAACGGGACGTATTGACCAGATAAGAACATGTTTTACGCTAACTGCCAATGATCTTGCTGAGACAGGAGAGAAAACCATGTACGTTCAGGTTTACAACCCTGAGAATGAACTCGTAGGTGATCAGATTGTAGTTCAACATGAAGGTGGAGCCATGGTGTACAGTGCGTCTTCAAAAGTATTTTATGAAAAGGATGAACTCGATGTTTGTATTCTCTCTAATACAGATGAGGATAAACTACTGGAAGGAACTTACAAAGTATATGTCTATAATGACGCTGTACTTCTGGCAAATGGAAGTTTTAGCCTGAGATAGTTGATTAATATATAAAATACAGACCGCCTTGAAGCTTATTCAGGGCGGTTTTTTTATTTTTGCTCCATGGCAAAACAAGAAGACCTTTTTAAGAACGTGATTTCCCATGCCAAGGAGTATGGGTATATTTTTCAATCCAGTGAGATCTATGACGGGCTGAGTGCTGTATACGATTATGGACAGAATGGAGCAGAGCTGAAGAAAAACATTAAGGAATACTGGTGGAGAAGTATGACACAGTTACACCAGAATATTGTTGGGATAGATGCAGCTATTTTAATGCATCCCACCACCTGGGAGGCTTCCGGCCACGTAGATGCCTTTAATGATCCACTTATTGATAATAAGGATTCTAAAAAAAGATATCGTGCAGATGTTCTGGTAGAGGATTATGCTGAAAAGCTTCTTCAGAAGGCAGAAAAGGAGATCGTAAAAGCTAAGAAAAGGTTTGGTGAAGATTTCGATGAACAAATGTATAAGCAAACCAATCCACGAGTACAAAGATACCTGGGTGATCGCAAAGAGATCCTGGAAAGACTCGCTCGCTCGCTTACCAATGAGGATCTTGCAGATGTCAAAAAATTAATAGAAGAACTTGAAATTGCAGATCCTGATACCGGTTCCAAGAACTGGACTGAAGTTAGACAGTTCAATCTCATGTTTGGAACTAAACTGGGAGCTTCAGCAGATTCTGCAACCAATTTATACTTGAGACCTGAAACTGCCCAGGGTATATTTGTAAACTTTCTAAATGTTCAGAAAACAGGGAGAATGAAAATTCCATTCGGGATCGCTCAAATTGGTAAAGCTTTCAGAAATGAGATCGTTGCCAGGCAGTTTATTTTCCGAATGAGGGAATTTGAACAAATGGAGATGCAGTTTTTCGTAAGACCGGGAGAAGAACTTGAATGGTACGAGAAATGGAAAGAAGTACGATTGAACTGGCATAGATCATTAGGATTGGGAGAGGAAAACTACCGATTCCATGATCATGAAAAATTAGCGCATTACGCCAACGCGGCTGCAGACATAGAATTTGATTTTCCATTTGGATTTAAAGAACTTGAAGGAATTCATTCAAGAACAGATTTTGACCTGAAAGCCCACGAAGAACACTCCGGTAAAAAGCTAAGGTTCTATGATCCTGAACTTAAAGAGAATTATGTGCCTTACGTGATCGAAACTTCGATAGGTCTTGATCGTATGTTCCTTGCCGTGCTTTCTTCTTCATTGAAGGAAGAGCAGCTGGAAGACGGGAATACCCGTACAGTATTGAAGCTGCCAGCAGTACTGGCACCTACAAAAGCAGCAGTATTACCACTGGTGAAAAAGGACGGCCTTCCTGAACTTGCCAATAAGATCATTAATGAACTACAATGGGATTTCAGGGTGCAGTACGATGAAAAGGATGCCATTGGCCGTAGATATAGAAGACAGGATGCTGCCGGAACTCCGCTTTGCATCACAGTAGATCATGATTCACTGGAAGATGATTCGGTAACTGTGAGATTTCGCGATACGATGGAGCAAAAAAGAGTGAAAATCTCTGAACTCGATGCATTAATTAGAAAAGAAACCGACTTCAAAACCTGGATGAAAGATTTCGCATAGGAACTTTCATATTCTGGTATAGTCCCGATATAAAGGCAATTAAGCGATTAATTGCCTTTTTTATATTGATTAAATCTGATAATGTCTATTTTTAGTCATTATTGAAGTTGATGCATTCGCGATGAAAAAATACATACTATTACTTCCTCTTTTATTTCTTTTTCAGCTGAAGATTTTTTCCCAGGAGAAAGAAAGAATGGGCCCCGCATTTATAGATTCTGCCAGCGTAATTAAATCGGGAGCACTTTCAAAGAAACGACTGATTCCTTCCACCAAAGAGCAAAAGCTATATAATCCAAGAAACAGAGGGATCAATAAGATCGTACCAGGAAAAGGATTGCCAAAAAAAGATGATCCCACCGTACAGAAGAAAAAAGGTGAGATTCCTGCAAAAGCGCCATTATTCACTTTTGATGGAGCCGATACAAGATCAACGCCCTCAGATCCTACGGGCGCCGTAGGACGAAATCATTATGTGAATGCCTGGAATTCTGAATTTGCGATCTGGGATAAGCAGGGAAATGTTTTAATACCTGGTTCTTCACTAGCCAGTATTGGAGGAGCTTTTAATGATGAGACAGATGGAGATCCCATCGTATTTTATGATGAATCTGCAGACAGGTTTGTGGTCATGCAGTTTAGCGATGACCTTACGCCGAGAGGTACGAGCAGTTCTCCGGCGGCATTGCTCTTTGCAGTATCTCAGGGTCCGGATCCTGTGAACAGCGGGTGGTACACTTATAGGTTTGATCTGGAATCCTTGCCAGATTATCCAAAAATATCACTCTGGAGCGATGGTTACTATATCACGACTAATAAAGATGCACTGGAACCACAGGGTAAAGAGATCGTTTATGTGCTGGAGCGGGATAAAATGCTGGCTGGTGCGAATGATGTTAGAATTCTGGGTTTCCCTTTGCCGGGAATTCAGAATAATGGCTTCTATAGTCCGGCAGGATTTAGTGTGATGGGATCAGAGCTTCCTCCTGCGGGAGAGGCTCCAATTATTTATTTGCAGGATGATCAATGGGCCGGGGTAAATGAAGATCACCTCAAAATCTGGCTTATGGATGTAGACTGGGAAGACCTTGCTTCCTCAAGCATTAGACTCAGCCAGGAACTTACCGAAGGTGTCTCACCATTTATCGCAACATTTGATGGCGGCAGCTTTAAAAATCTTGCACAGCCCGGAAGCGATACAGATATTGATGCGTTGCAGGGTGCCATGATGTATATGACCCAGTATCGCCGGTTCGAAGACCACAATTCGGTTGTTATGAACTTCGTGGTAGATGTGGATGCGAGTCCTGCCAAGCATGCGGGTATTCGCTGGTATGAACTTAGACAGGCAGGCGATGGCGAAGCCTGGAGTGTATACCAGGAAGGTACGTATGCCCCAGACGCAAGTGACCGTTTTAGTGGAAGTATCGGGATCGATGCCCGGGGAAATATAGCGCTTGGATTCACGATTCTGGATGATAATCCTGTAGACCCAATTTTCCCTTCCATCAGGTATACCGGGCGATACGTGAACGACGCCCCGGGGATCATGAGCATCGAGGAGCAAAGTATTGTGGAGGGATTGAGTCCGCAGCCCAGTCCATTTGGTCGCTATGGAGATTACGCGCATCTAAGTATAGACCCGGTGGATGATCTCACGTTCTGGCATAATGCAGAATATTTCGAAGGCACAAGGCGTCTTAACAAAGTGGGAGTTTTTAGATTTTCAGCAACAGAGCTTAACGATGTAGGCGTCATTAGCCTGGAGAGTCCTGAAGATGCCAGTTTAACAGCTTCCGAAGAAATCAGGGTGAAAATTCGAAATTTTGGGCTCAATCCTCAGTCTAATTTTGAGATCAGTTATACCATTAATGGTGGTCAAACCGTAACCGAGACCTTTACGCAGACTATTCCTGCGGAAAGTGTTGCTGAATTTAATTTTTCTGAACTTGCTGATCTATCTGAAGTAGGCCAGATCTATACTTTGGTGATTTCTACCAACCTGGAGGATGACGCCAATACCGGAAATGATAGCATTGAAGCCGAAGTAAAGAATTTGCCGCCCAACGATATTGGAGTGACTTCTATAGACGCTCCGGAATCTGGGGAGAATCTGAGTGCTTCAGAACAGGTTACCATTACTATAGAGAATTTTGGAGGAGAGCCTCAAAGCAACTTTCCTGTTTCTTACCAGGTTGGAAACAATGCAACTGTTTCTGAAGTTTTCAATGGGACAATCGATGTGGGTGGTCTTGAAGTTTATACGTTTAACCAGACTTCTAATTTCTCAAGTTCCGGAAGGTACACCATTACGGCCCGTACAAGGTTAGCGAACGATTTTGATCCAGCAAATGATTCAGAAAGAACATCAGTGGCAAATCTGGATTGTATTCCGGAAGGATCAGATTGTTCCCAGGGAGATGGTATATTTTACTTTGAGATCAATGATTTCATCAATGAAAGAATTCCATGTACTACAGGATATCTTGATTTTATTGGCGGGACAACAAATCTTGATCGATCGGTCAACAATTATAGCGTGACTGTGCAAACCAATTTTGCTGAGGATGATGTGGAGAAGTTTTCCATGTGGATCGATCTTAATGATAACGCAGTTTTTGAAGATTCTGAAAGATTGATCACTTCGGAAGTGATTCCTGAAGTGAACACGCCCTTTACTTACGATTTCAGTTTACCTGAAGATGCCAGACTTGGGCAGCACTTGCTTAGAATACGAGCAGGCGATACCAGTTTTGATGGAGACCTGAATGATCCATGTTCGGTGATGGCCTATGGAACAACCCATGATTATTCTGTCAATATCACCGATAGTACGTTGGATATCGAAGACTTTATTTTAAATGAAGCCGAGTTGATCGTGGTTTCAGATCCAACGATTGAAGGACTTTACCGGGTGGTGATGGAAACCAGTTTTAATGAACCGCTGCGACTTACGGTGCACGATATTAGCGGGCAGCTACTGCTGGAAAACTTGATTACTAACAACGGGGATGGGTATATCTATGATCTGGATATGTCTTATGCCGCGAGGGGAGTTTACCTGGTGCGTGTTGGTACGCGAAAAGTTGGTAAAGTCAAACGCTTCATTGTAAAATAACCAGCATTTTAAATAAATCATAACGCTATCCGGGACTTTAAAAAGTTCAGATAGCGTTATTTTTGCGCAAATTCGACTCTTATGACTATCATATCCTATAATGTAAACGGCATCAGGGCTGCGATCAGGAAAGGTTTTCTTGACTGGTTACAACAGGCAGATCCAGATGTAGTTCTTATCCAGGAAATAAAAGCTACTCCAGAACAACTTGATCTGGAAATCTTTGAAAAGGCTGGCTATCCATACCAGTACTGGCACCCGGCGACCAAAAAAGGATATAGCGGTGTAGCGATTTTAAGTAAAACCGAACCAGATCACGTAGAGATTGGAACTGGCATCGATTACATGGATCATGAGGGAAGGGTGATTCGGGCAGACTTCGGAGAGCTTTCAGTCATGAGTCTTTATCTGCCATCGGGTACGAATTTGGCGAGGTTGGACTTTAAGTTCAAATTCATGGAAGATTTTCAGTATTACATCGATGAACTTAAACTGTCCAGGCCTAATTTGATCATTGGCGGTGATTACAATATTTGTCACGAAGCCATCGATATTCACGACCCGGTACGATTAAAGAATACCTCAGGATTTCTTCCGGAAGAACGACAATGGATCGACAGGTTGATGCAAAGTGGTTTTATAGACAGTTTTCGCCATTTCAATGATGAGCCAGATCAATATTCCTGGTGGAGCTACAGGGCCAACGCACGAAATAACAACAAGGGATGGAGAATCGATTACAACCTGGTTGCAGCACCGCTGAAGGATCGCCTCAAAAGAGCAGTTATCCTGCCGGAAGCATACCATAGCGACCATTGTCCCGTTCTAGTAGAAATCGAAAAATAATTAAATTATGAAACTAAAAATCCTTACAATATCCACTTTACTGGCATTGGGAACTTCCTGTGTGTCATCAAAAAAATACAATGATCTTGAAGGCAGGAATGCAGATCTTCAACGTGAGAACAGAAGTATGAATGAGGACCTCAATTCCTTCCGAAGTAATTCGGAAAGGCTGGGGAATGATCTTGCCAGCTTACAGAAAGAATACGATGCTGCTACCACAGAGCGAAATGATCTAATGCAAAAATATGCAGCATTGCAGAAGAACTATTCCAGCCTGGAAGAATCTTATGATGCCCTTGAGCAAAACAGTTCAGCAGCGATACTGGAAAATTCACGTCAAAACAGGGAACTATTGGCGCAATTAGACGAAAAGGAAGCCGATTTGCTTACCGAAAAAACCCGTTTGGAAAAGCTGCAGAAAGATCTTAATCTGCGTTCACAGAGAATCGATGAACTGGAGTCTGTGATTGCAGCTAAAGACGCTAAAATGAACGCTCTGAAGAATGCTGTTTCCAACGCTCTTACAAATTTTGAAGGCAAAGGATTAAGTGTAGAGCAAAAAGATGGAAAAGTATATGTTTCCATGGAAAATAAATTGCTTTTTGATTCCGGTAGCTGGGCAGTGAACCAGGAAGGAAGAAAAGCTGTAAAACAGCTGGGAAGCGTACTTGCGCAAAACCCTGATATCGCAGTGTTAATTGAAGGACATACCGATAATGTGCCATATGGTGGAAGCGGGCAGTTAAAAGACAACTGGGATCTTTCTACTAAGAGAGCGACGTCTATAGTCCAGATCTTACGCGAAAATAACCAGATCGATCCTCAAAGTCTTACTGCGGCTGGAAGAGGCGAATTCGCACCAATCGCCAAAAATGATTCTGAAGCTGGAAAAGCTAAAAACCGAAGAATCGAAGTGATCCTAACTCCAAAACTGGACGAAATCACTCGTGTTTTGAATGAAATTGAATAATGAGATGAAGTATAGCAATTTACCCAATACCAATATAAAAGTTAGTAAGATCTGTCTAGGTTCCATGACCTGGGGTGAGCAGAATACAGAGGCTGAAGGTCACGAACAAATAGAATACGCCCTGGATCAAGGTGTGAACTTTATTGATACTGCGGAAATGTATTCGATCCCAACGAAAGCAGAAACTCAGGGAAGTACAGAAAAAGTGATTGGATCCTGGCTGAAAAAAACCGGAAGAAGAGACGATGTAGTGATCGCCAGCAAGATAGCTGGTCCTGGAGATATGGTTTCGCATATTCGGGAAGATCTTGGTTTTCACAAGGAAGCTTTACAGGAAGCTTTGCATAATTCATTAAAGAGATTGCAAACAGATCATATTGATCTCTACCAGCTTCACTGGCCGGAACGTAATACCAATTTCTTCGGAAAACTGGATTATAAGCATGACGAATCTGAAGCCTGGGAAGAAAACTTCCAGGAGATCCTGGAATCTTTGCAGGAATTTGTTCAGCAAGGGAAAATAGGTCATATAGGTTTGAGTAATGAAACTCCATACGGTCTCATGAAATTCCTTCAGGCAGCGGGAGATAAACTGCCTAGAGTAGTGACCGTTCAAAATCCATACAGTCTGTTGAATCGAAAGGATGAGGTTGGATTGACAGAAATACTTCACCGCGAGAATGTAGGCTTATTTCCATATTCGCCGCTTGGAATGGGGACACTTAGTGGGAAGCATTTAAATGGTATTCAAAAGAATTCGCGACTGGACCTGTTTCCGCAGTACAAGAGGTATTCTAATGACCTGTCTGTCGAGGCAACAAGAAAATACAAGGAACTGGCAGATAAACACGATCTAAGCCTGACCCACCTTGCACTGGCATTCGTAAATCAGCAGCCATTTGTGACCAGCAATATTATTGGAGCTACGACCATGGAGCAGCTAAAGGAAAATATTGAAAGTATCAATGTGGTTCTTAGTGATGAAATTTTGAAAGAGATCGACGAGATCCATCATCTAATCCCAAATCCTGCACCCTAAATATTTGGGCTTACCAGACTTTCATGTACATACATAGAACGGTCGAGGCTATCACGAACATGGTACCAGTCGGCCGTTTTTCCCTGCACAAACAACAATTCGCCATTTCTGGCAGTTTTCATGATTTTGGAATTGCTGGAGGCAGCTTTATTGCGCAAATTAGCTTTGGAGGAATTTACTCTTAGTTGTTGCGCGATTTCAGTATTCTTCGGAATAGTTTCTTCCATACTTTCTGTTTTATAAACAAAACCCAGAGGATCGATTGCTCCTGTATTCCTGCGGTAAATTCCGAAGTGCAAATGCGGGGGAGTGGTTCTGGCATTTCCTGTATTGCCAACAAATCCAAGAGTATCACCGGTTTTAACCGAATTGAGATGAGGAACAATACTATCCAGGTGAGCGTAGTACAGGGACTGGGAGCGTTTGGAATCCCGTAGCCAGACCTGTTTACCACCAAGACCCTTTTCTCCGGAATAGCCTATTCTTCCAGAAGTCGTAGCGATCACCGGCGTTCCACGATCAGCAAAAATATCGATGCCTTCATGATCACGTTTACCACCATCCCGAATATCTCCCCAGTAACTCCCAATATCTGCATTGTTCCCGCCGGCAACCGGAAATTCATAAGCAGGTTGAATAGAAAGTTGAACGGTAAATGCCGTATGAGCTTCAATTTCTGGCTGAAAGATCACTTTATAGAGTCCGTTTTCTTCCACTTCGTAGGAAACAGAACCTTCAGATTTAGGTTTTAGAACCTGTTCAAATTTCTTAGTTTGTTTGTTACGACGGTAGATTTCAGTAAAAATAAGGGTAGAGGAGGTGTCGGTTTTAAAATTGGTGTTCAGGATTTCTCCTGGTTTAAGATAAGCCTGGTAAGAGTAAACAGCGAAGCTTTTCGGTTTTAATTTTCCAGCTTCGGTATACGGCATTTCAACTTCGATACTATCATTTAAAGCTTTCTGAATCCTGGTTTCCCATAGGCTGAATAATTCATCTGAAATATCGTGATCACGCTGGTACTTTTCTTTTTCTGAAAGACCAGATATAAGGTCCTCTGCTTTTTCCAGTTGTGAACAGCCAGAAATTAGTATCAGGACAAGAATAAAACTTAGATTACGCAGTTGCTTCATATCAAGCTCCATATACGCAGCAATTATGCCAGTCTATTCAAAAAGATGCTTTACCACATCTTCGATCTTGGAAACTTTAATAACCCTTATATGAGTTTCAGATTTGGGGAATTTATTTTGCCTGGATACCATAATGCTGGCAAATCCAAGTTTTTCGGCCTCCAATATTCGCTGTTCAACCCTGGTCACAGGTCGCACCTCACCGGCAAGGCCGATTTCAGCAGCAAAACAAATATCTTTTGCCAGGGCTATATCCTCATTGGAAGATAGTATTGCGGTTACCACCGCGAGATCTATCGCAGGATCATCCACACTAATTCCACCAGTCACATTCAGGAAAACATCTTTTGCTCCCAGCCTGAAGCCAGCTCGTTTCTCGAGAACCGCCAGTAACATATTCAGTCTTTTAGCATTGTAACCCGTGGTAGAGCGTTGTGGTGTTCCATAAACTGCGGTGCTTACCAGCGCCTGAATTTCGATCATGAGAGGGCGCATTCCTTCGAGTGTGGAAGCTATCGCTGTTCCACTCAAATCCTCATCATTTTTGGAGATAAGTATTTCAGAAGGATTATTAACTTCGCGGAGTCCGCTGCCCTGCATTTCATAAATACCCAGCTCGTGAGTGCTTCCGAAGCGATTTTTATGTGCTCTCAGGATCCTGTACACATGATTTCGATCGCCCTCAAACTGCAATACGGTATCCACCATATGTTCAAGCACTTTTGGGCCAGCAATACTTCCCTCTTTGGTGATATGGCCAATTAGAATGACCGGAGTATTGCTTTCTTTCGCAAACTTTATAAGCTCGGCAGTACATTCCCTAATTTGAGAAATACTACCGGGCGCGCTTTCAATATAGTCACTATGCAAGGTCTGTATGGAGTCGATAATTACGACTTCAGGCTCGATCTCTTCTACCTGTCGGAAGATATTCTGCGTTTTAGTCTCAGTAAGGATAAAACAATTGGCAGGATTCGGGTCGATACGCTCTGCTCGCATCTTAATTTGCTGCTGACTTTCTTCTCCGGAAACGTATAGAACCCTGTATTTTAATTGCAGGCTAATCTGAAGTAGTAGCGTACTTTTACCAATTCCCGGTTCTCCACCCAGTAAGGTTAGTGATCCCGGAACGAGGCCTCCACCAAGTACTCGATTCAGCTCATTATTACCTGTGTTCAGGCGATCATGTGGGGTGGTTTCAATATCAGCGATGAGCAATGGTTTGGCTAGTTTTTTAGCTTCTTTACTCGCGCTCGTTTTCCAGTCCTTTTTTTCAGGTTTGGATACCAGCTCCTCCACTATGGTGTTCCAGTCACCACAACTGTTGCATTTCCCCTGCCATTTTGCGTACTGTGCACCACATTTCTGACAATAGAATGTCGTTTTAACCTTCGCCATTTTCAAAATTATATACTGCTAATAACCGAAATCTTTTTTGATTGCATCTGCCTTTTCAAGCATATAATCTGCATCCAGAAACGCGATACTTTTCTGTCCGTAGGCATTTTGATACATACGCATGGCCTTTTTAGGATTGCCGGTTTCTTCTTCATGCCGCGCTTCGAAAAAGGTTCCCAACATGGTTCCGGGATAATGATCAAAAGCCAGTTTGTAAAGATCCTTGTAGGCTTCCCAGTTCCTGGTCTTTTCAATAGCATTGTAAACTGCCATAAAATCATTGATGCTAATTTGTCTTTTTAGGCCATAAAGTTCTTCAATCGACTGATATTTTTCGGTAAGGTATTGAGTGGGAGAAATGGAAGTCTGTAATAGGATCTCGTTATAATCTTTGGTAGAGATCGGGCGATAGATCTCAAACATGCTGGATATGGCAGAAGGGATAGCCTTACCCACCAGCGAGTAATGAGATTCTCCAGTGAACTCCTCGAATTTATAGGAGACCAGCTTGTTGTTGATGTTTTGAAGCTGATTGTCTAAACTGGCAATTCCAGATTTTAATGCAGGAATATCCTCGTTGGAAGTTGCCATGTAAAACCATTTTTTTGATTCTGAAGTTTCCAGGGCTTCGGTAACCCAGTTCGCAACTTCTGGTGCAAGATCGGGACTCAGGTTGATGTAGCCTTTGAAAATAGGTTCTTTTTTCAGAAGGTAATAATTGATGAAATTTGCAGTAAAATCGTGTCCCACGATCATTCTGAAACTGGTTGTTCTGTATTTTTGATCAAGGTTTGCCAGTAATTCCATTCCAATAAATTCGAAGAATTTGGCACCTTTATCCACAGGGAGAGAATTCTCGCCATACGATGTGTCTTCCATACGAATTCCATCCTGGTTCACACCTACAATGATCATTTCGGGAATATCCTTCCAGTAAGAATAATAATCGACCATCCCAGCTACAGGTTCAAACAAATAGTCGCCATCCAGAACGACTACCACCGGGTATCTTTTTTCTGAATTCTGCTCGTAATTTCTTGGTAGCTGGATCTTGATCTCTCTTCGTTCTCCCAGTTTCTGGGAATTGATGGTCTCATGCAGGATCTGCGACCAGCTTACTAACGGCAGGATAAGTGCCATTAGCATGGTTGATAAACGTTTCATAGGTGTAGTATTGATTCGGACGGGAAAGGTAAGTATTATTTCCTGTTATTAAAAAGGGGCAGGAAGATAAATGAGAGTCCGCCAAACAACACAACCACAGCAGTTTGAGTTGCCCAAGAGATCCATCCAAGAGCCTCTGCGGCATGTGATTCGATTCCAAAAAACATGAGAATTCCGCCAACGGCCAGTGGATACACTCCAATTCCTCCATTGGTTGCTGAAACCGCAAAACTTCCTACAACGAATGCCGCCAGAATAGTTCCCGGAGTGGCATCAGCAGTCTCAGGGACGCTGAGTTTAATGACGAAGAACATGCAGAGATACATTGACCAGATAAATATAGTATGCCCTATAAATGCCCATTTCTGGCGCATGCTTAGAATACTTTTCATCCCTTCCAACAGGCCTTTTGCCAGCTTCTTTATTTTTCTGAATGGTCCCCAATTCGATCTTTTGATAACTGTAAGGCCTAAAATCCCAATTCCAACTAAACCGAGGAATATAAGCAGTGTATTCACGGGTTTGATGTTCTGCTCATGGAGGTATCCCAACAGATCATCTGTTTGTAATATGAGCGCCACTCCTATTATAAGCATCAAAATAAGAAGATCAGCGACTCTTTCAGAAATAATGGTTCCAAAACCTTTTTCGAACGGAACTTTTTCGTAGGTCGTAAGAGTTGCAGCTCGTAATACTTCACCAGACCTTGGAATTCCGAAGTTAGCCAGATAGGCGACCATGACTGCCATAAAGCGATTTGGGAGTCGGGTATGGTAACCCATGGGCTCCAGCATGAATTTCCAGCGATAGGCCCTGGAAAAGTGAGAGAGTGTTCCCAGAACGAAAGAAACAGCTATCCAGAACTTGTTGGCATCAACAATACTCTGCCACAGGCTTTCACGTTCCTGAGCCGTGGAGCTCTGTAGTGAATACCATACCAAAAAAATCCCCAGGAATAAGGGGACACTAATTTTGAGAAACTTCTTGAATTTTTTGTTCAATGATCTATTTCAAAAGATTGGTTTCTTCATCAGGAAATACCAGTGATGGTTTAAAACTTCTGGCTTCTTCCAATTCCATTATTCCGTAAGCGATGATGATCAAAACATCACCTTTGGCCACTTTTCGAGCTGCAGCGCCATTCAAAGTGATCTCTCCTGAATTACGCGGACCAGGAATTACATAAGTTTCCAGACGTTCGCCATTATTATTATTAACAATCTGCACCTTTTCGCCTTCAATAATATTAGCTGCTTCCATCAAATCCTCATCGATAGTGATACTACCAATATAATTTAGATCTGCGCCGGTTACTTTAACTCTGTGAATTTTGGATTTTACTACGTGAATCTGCATCATGAATTAATTGTTCAGAGCAATGTTATCGATAAGACGAATTCCGTCTGCATACACCGCGATGAATGCTCTGTATTGTTTTTCTTTTTCTTTGGTTTCAATTTTTTCAAGACTTTCGGTCTCGGCGATCATAAAATATTCCAGTTCCAGTACTTCCTGATCCTGAAAAGCTGCCTCGACCCAGTCTGTCACTTCTTTAGCACTTTTTGTGCCAAATAGCTCACTGGCAGTTTGCAGGGTCTTATAGATAAAAGCCGCTTCCTGCCTGTTCGCATCGGTTAGACGCTCATTTCGAGAGGACCTTGCAAGTCCGTTTTCTTCCCTTAGAATAGGACAACCAATTATTTCTACTGGTAATTTGGTAAGCGCTGTTAGTTTGCGAATAATTTGCAGTTGCTGAAAATCCTTTTCGCCGAAAAAAGCCTTGTCAGGTTCTGTAGCTTCAAAAAGTTTTTTAACCACGGTTCCAACGCCGTTAAAATGACCATTTCTGAATTTCCCTTCCATGACATTCTCCAATCCACCAAAATCAAACTGTTGTGAAACGATGCTGCCATCATAAAGCTCGTTCGCATTGGGACTGAAAACCCATAAATTTTCGAATTTAGTTTGAAGCAAGGCGATATCGCGATCGAGGTTTCGGGGATATTTCTCCAGATCATCCGGGTCGTCAAACTGTGTTGGATTCACAAAAATAGATACTACAACCTGGTCTGTTTGTTGCTTTGCGAAATCTACCAGGGATAGATGACCTTCATGTAAAGCGCCCATGGTTGGCACCAGTCCGATGCTCTTTTCTTCAGATTTCTTCTTGCGAATAGCCTCAAGTAAACGTCCTTTCTCCCTAAAAACCTGCATTTTATTTTAAAATTAACAGCGTGCAAACTTAATATATCTGTGGCAATCTGCATAAAATTTTGTAATTTTGCGTGTTTTTTATTCGGAAACGTAACTAAAGCAAAGAATATATGAAAGATAAGAGAGTGTTATACGTCTCGTCTGAAGTTATACCGTACCTACCTGAAACCGATATCTCATCTACTTCCTTTGAAGCCGCAAAAATGGTTAATAACCTTGGCGGACAGATAAGGATCTTTATGCCAAGATTCGGAAATATTAATGAAAGAAGGCACCAGTTACATGAAGTGATACGATTATCTGGGATGAACCTGGTGATCAATGATCTTGATATGCCCTTAATTATTAAAGTTGCCTCCATTCCGAAGGAAAGAATGCAGGTTTACTTTATAGATAATGAAGACTATTTCAAAAGGAAGGCGACTTTAACAGATGAAGATGGCAATCTCTTTCCAGACAACGATGAAAGAGCTATTTTCTTTGCAAAAGGTGTCATTGAAACGGTTAAGAAATTGAACTGGTCTCCAGATATTATTCATGTACATGGATGGCTGTCATCTCTTCTCCCTCTTTATCTAAGAAACTACTATGGAAATGAGCCATTGTTTCGTGATGCAAAAATTGTGACCTCTGTCTACAATCAAAGTTTCGATGGAACGTTAGATGAAGAACTACGTGAGAAAATTTTGTTCGATGGTTTCGAAAATGCGAATGTAAAGCATTTAAAAACCCCGAACTTCGTAAATATTTTGAAGACGGCGGTAGATAACTCAGATGCTGTAGTAATGGGTGGTGACAATGTGCCTGAAGAATTGCAGGATTATGTCAAGAAGATCAACAAACCAGTTCTTCCATTCACCGAAAAAGAAAATTTCTCTCACGCGTATCAGGAATTTTATGACACTAAAGTATTGTCAGAATCGTAAGAAAAATTTTAAATGAGATTAAATAAATTATTGAGAATAACAGTCTTTATGGCTGTTATTTCCGCTTTTGTAGGTTGTGATGAGGATTTTTCAGAAATAGGAGGAGAGATCATTAATAACCCTTCCAATGTCGAAGTTCTGGAGTTCAATGTGAATGCCTACACCAAAAAGCTTAATTCAGTTCAAACCAATAACTCATCCAATTTCTTTCTTGGAGTTACTAAAAACGAATTATACGGTACATCTGTTGCCAGTATTGTAAGTGAACTGAGACTTTCTGCATTGGATCCAGATTTTGGAGATAATGTAGAGCTGGATAGCGTTGTGCTTAAAATTCCTTATTATTCTTCTGAAGCGTCTACTTCAGGTGATGAAGAAATCACTTATGATCTTGATTCCATTTATGGAAATGGATCTTTCAAATTATCTGTTTTTGAAACTAACTTTTTGCTGAATGACCTCGATCCGGATGCTGGATTTGAGTCCGCTCAAAGATATTATTCAGATCAGAAACAACTATTTGAACAGAACATAGTAGGACCTGTGATTTATACAGAAGAGAATTTCACACCTTCGGCATTGGCTTTTGATTCCTATGAAGTTGGAGAAGATGGAACAGATACCATCGCAAATGCACCGTCTTTCAGGTTAAAATTGCCGGTAGATTACTTTGAAACCAAAATAATCAATAAAGAAGGTTCCTCGGAATTATCTTCAAATACAGATTTCAGAAATTACTTCAGAAACCTGTATTTTAAAGCAGAGGAGAATGGAACTGAAGGTTCACAGATTTTCTTTAATTTGAATACTCAGGATGCCAAAATCACTTTGTATTACCGCAGCGACCGTGAGATCGATGATGAACTCCAGGAAGATGTGCGAGGCAGTTATACTCTTAATTTTGCGTCTGGAAATCGAGTGAATCTTCTGGAAGGAGCGTATCCGGCTGAGGTTTTACAGGAAATCCAGGCACAATCTTCAGAAACCGGCTCTGAAAATCTATATATTAAGGGTCAACAGGGAAGTATGGCAGTGATTGAGCTTTTTCCAGACACTTTGGATCTTCAGGATCTAAGATCTCAGGATCTTTTGATCAATGAAGCGACATTAGAGTTCTTTGTGAACAGAGATATTTACCAAGGCGAAAATCCAGATCGTTTATATTTGTATGATTTTACGAATAACATTTTTATTCGGGATTATGCGCTGGATCTGTCTGTGAATGCGGCTGATCCCTCTACAAGTTTGTCGACTTTTTCAAGTCCGTTACAGGTAGAAGAAGGTGAAGATGGTTATTATTACACGTTAAGAATAACGAATCATTTATCCAATATCTTAAATGATGATGGTGATAATGTGAAGTTAGGCCTGGTGGCAGTACCAAATATCAATACTGTGGTTTCAAGATCAAGTCAGGGAGCGATCGCTGGATCCTTGAACTCTGTAGTAAGAAATTCTGAAGAACTTACCAGGATACCTACAGGTTCTGTTCTAACTCCGAACGGTACCGTACTACACGGAAGCAATTCCGCAGATGAAGATAAGAGATTGAAATTGAGAATATATTATACCAACTATAATTAAGAAATATGTGTGGAATTGTTGGATATATAGGGCATAGAGAAGCTTACCCTATTGTTTTAAAAGGATTACAAAGACTGGAATATCGTGGTTACGATAGCGCCGGTATCGCTCTATATGATGGTGAAGAGCTTAAAATGTGCAAAACAAAAGGGAAGGTAGCAGATCTTAAACATAAATTTGAGGAAGAAGTTTCTACTACCGGAACTGTAGGAATAGGTCATACCAGATGGGCTACTCACGGGGAGCCAAATGATGTGAACTCTCACCCTCATTACTCGAATTCTGGTGATATCGTGATTATACACAATGGAATCATTGAGAATTATGACTCACTGAAAAAGGAGTTGAAAAAACGTGGTTATACCTTCAAAAGTGATACGGATACTGAGGTTCTGGTGAATCTTATTGAAGATGTGATTAAAAATGAAAAAGTAAAGCTTGGTAAAGCGGTTCAGATCGCTCTTAACCAAACCATCGGCGCTTACGCAATCGCTGTTTTTAACAAGACAAAACCAGACGAAATCGTCGTGGCGAGGTTAGGAAGCCCATTGGCCATTGGAGTTGGAGAAGATGAATTCTTTGTAGCTTCAGATGCTTCACCATTTATTGAATTCACGAATAATGCAATCTATCTTGAAGACGGAGAAATGGCGGTTATTCGTAGAGATAAGGGTGTGAAAGTTAGAAAAATACATGATGATTCTTTAGTAGATCCTTATGTACAGGAATTGCAAATGAATCTGGAGCAGATCGAAAAAGGTGGTTATGATCACTTTATGCTGAAGGAAATTCACGAACAGCCAAATGCTATTAGTGATACCTATAGAGGTAGAATGCTAGTTGACAAAGGCATTATAAGAATGGCCGGAGTTGATGATAACATGGAGCGTATTGCCAACGCAAAGCGTATCATCATTGTAGCCTGTGGTACATCATGGCATGCAGGTCTGGTAGCAGAGTATATTTTCGAAGACATTGCCAGAATTCCTGTTGAAGTAGAATACGCTTCAGAATTCAGATATAGAAATCCGGTGATTTCAGAAAATGATGTGGTAATCTCTATCTCACAAAGTGGAGAAACTGCAGATACCATGGCGGCTATTAAGCTTGCTAAGGAAAAAGGAGCATTTACTTTTGGTGTTTGTAATGTGGTGGGATCTTCCATCTCAAGAGAAACTCACGCAGGAGCATATACGCATGCCGGCCCGGAAATTGGTGTAGCTTCTACAAAAGCATTTACTACCCAGATCACGGTTCTTACTTTGATGGCGCTTAAGCTAGGTAAGTTCAAAGGAACTATCTCTAATAGTGATTTCCAGTTCCATTTACAGGAATTAGAGCGTATTCCAGAGAAAGTTAAAGAGGCGCTGAAGTCTGATGAGCTTATCCAGGAAATTGCAGCGAAATATAAGGACGCTCCAAACTGTCTTTATTTAGGTAGAGGGTATAATTTCCCAGTAGCCCTTGAGGGTGCTTTGAAATTAAAAGAGATTTCATATATCCATGCAGAAGGTTATCCTGCGGCAGAGATGAAACATGGACCAATTGCTTTGATCGATGAGCAAATGCCGGTCGTGGTGATCGCTACTAAGAAAGGACATTATGAAAAAGTAGTGAGTAATATTCAGGAGATCAAATCCAGAAAGGGTAAGATCATTGGAATTGTTACCAAAGGGGACGAGGAAGTTAGGGATCTGGCAGATTATGTGATCGAAGTGCCTGAAACGATGGAATCATTAACTCCATTGCTAACAACGATACCATTACAGTTATTGTCTTATCATATAGCAGTATTGCTAGGTAAAAATGTGGATCAGCCACGTAACCTTGCGAAATCTGTAACCGTGGAATAATATCTTCGGAACAATTTTCTTTAAAAGCCTCTTCTGTAGAAGGGGCTTTTTTATTTTAAACGTGATTTTTAGGAGGCTTCAGTGTGGAAAAATCAGGCAATTTTAAAACATTAAAAACTTCTCTTTAATTCAATCTGTTTTTTCAGAGAAAAATTTATCTTTGCACCCTGAAAATGACCTATTTCTGATTTATCATTTTTGAAATCAAGCCGATAGGTATTTGAATTTTACGTAATAAAATTAAAAGAATTAGATAAATGTCTAAAGTCACAGGTAAAGTTGCCCAGATTATTGGTCCTGTAGTTGACGTTGTGTTCGACTCAGAAAACGCTGAACTGCCAAAGATCTATGATTCTTTGGAAATCGCCAGAAAAGACGGTTCTACTTTAGTTCTCGAAGTACAATCACATATTGGAGAAGATACTGTAAGAACGATCTCTATGGACTCTACTGACGGTCTTAGCCGTGGTGTTGAGGTTCTTAATACCGGAAATCCTATTCAAATGCCAGTTGGTAAAGATGTTTACGGGCGTCTTTTCAATGTTATTGGGGACGCGATTGACGGTCTTGGAAATCTGCCAAAAGCAGGTGAGGATGGACTGCCAATTCACCGCCAGGCACCAAAATTTGAAGATTTATCTGTGTCTACTGAAGTTCTGTTTACCGGAATTAAAGTAATTGACCTTATCGAGCCTTATTCTAAAGGTGGTAAGATTGGACTTTTTGGAGGTGCGGGAGTTGGAAAAACAGTACTTATTCAGGAATTGATTAATAATATCGCTAAAGGTCACGGTGGACTTTCTGTATTTGCAGGAGTTGGTGAGCGTACTCGTGAAGGGAATGACCTTCTAAGAGAGATGTTGGAATCTGGAATTATCAAGTACGGTGACGATTTCATGCATTCTATGGAAGAAGGCGGATGGGATCTTCAGAAAGTAGATAAAGAAATCATGAAGGAGTCTAAGGCTACCTTCGTATTTGGACAAATGAACGAACCACCTGGAGCACGCGCACGTGTTGCCCTTTCTGGTCTTACGATCGCGGAATATTTCCGTGATGGAGCTGGAGAAGGTCAGGGGAAAGACGTTCTTTTCTTCGTAGATAACATTTTCCGTTTTACACAGGCTGGTTCAGAGGTGTCTGCACTTCTTGGGCGTATGCCATCCGCGGTAGGATATCAGCCAACGCTAGCAACCGAGATGGGTGCGATGCAGGAGCGAATTACTTCTACTAAAAACGGATCCATTACATCTGTACAGGCGGTTTACGTACCTGCAGATGACCTTACCGATCCAGCACCGGCAACAACTTTTGCCCACCTGGATGCTACAACCGTACTTTCTCGTAAGATTGCCGAGCTAGGTATTTATCCTGCGGTAGATCCTTTGGATTCTACTTCAAGAATTCTTACTCCAGAAATCTTAGGAAATGAGCACTACGACTGTGCGCAAAGAGTAAAAGAGCTTTTACAGAGATATAAAGAGCTTCAGGATATTATCGCTATTCTTGGTATGGAAGAACTTTCCGAAGAAGATAAACTGGCAGTATCCAGAGCAAGACGTGTACAACGTTTCCTTTCTCAGCCATTCCACGTAGCAGAACAGTTTACTGGTCTTAAAGGAGTTCTTGTAGATATTAAAGATACCATTAAAGGTTTCAACATGATCATGGATGGAGAGCTGGATAAGTATCCGGAAGCTGCCTTTAACCTTAAAGGAACCATCGAGGAAGCGATCGAAGCTGGTGAGAAAATGCTTGCTGAAAACTAAAATTAGTTAAATGTATTTAGAGATAGTTACTCCAGAGGCAGTAGTATTCAGAGCTAAAGTAGATGCTGTGAAAGTTCCAGGTCATGATGGTGAATTCCAGATGTTGAACAATCACGCGCCTATCGTATCTGTTCTTACTGAAGGTGATGTAAAGATCGATCTTGCAGCCGGAAGCACGAACGAGATCAAAGCTAAGGATCAGTCGGCTTTTAGAACGGAAGGAAATAATACTGAAGTTTTGTTCTACACCATCAAAGGTGGAGTTCTTGAGATGAAGGATAATAAAGCGATCATTTTGGCCGACTAATATTCTCATTCTTATATAAATTAAAAGCCTTTCATTTCTGAAAGGCTTTTTTTATGAGTATTCCTGAGCTTGTGATTATTTGGATTCCAGCCAGTTCTTTCGGTTCTTTAATTGTTCTTTCGAAGCATTTTCAGATAACCTGATCTTGTATGCAGGATCTGCGGAAAGTTCTACGGAAGTAGTTCCGGTTTCACCAAAGCGCTTGTACTCGAGACTGATTTTTTCTCCTTCAGCAGTAGTTGCAATCACTTCCTCCATTTCTTCTGAAGTAGTTATCGGAGCTCCATTCGCTGAAATGATGACATCGCCTTCGTCCAGTCCCGCTTCGTAGGCAGGACTGCCAATCACTGTATTCCGACGAATTTCAAGTCCGTTTTCTGTCTCCCGGAAACTGGCGCCAAAATGGTTCTTTTTGGTGTTTTGTGTGATGCTAACCCCAACCTGCTCAAATAACTTTTTATACTCTGGTCTTTCAGCGGAACGTATATGTTTTGCGAAAAAGTTTTGTGAGAATTCTTCGCCAGCGTATGCTGAAAGCGTAATTTCAATATCCTCTACATCGTAAGCAACCTCATTCTTTCCATATTTCTGCCACATTAGCTTCATGAAATCGTCAAGATTCAGATCTTTTTCTCTTAAAGAAAGATCCAAAGCAAGACCAAGAATGCTTCCGTAGGAATAATAAGAGATAAAGGTATTTTCACGATTTACGGGATCTACAGAAGTGGCGGCATCAACAAATGGTGCCTGCATGCTCATTTCCATAGGATTAAAATATCGGGTTGCAGGTGAATTCCAGACATAATTGAAAGTTCCTGAAAGTCCTTCTATGTATTCTTTTTCTGAAGTGATACCGGCACGATGCAGGATCAACCCGGTATAGTAACTGGTGAAACCTTCAGCAAACCATAGATTGCGACTCATGTTAACTTCAGAAAAACTGAAAGGTTCCAGATCTTCAGGACGAATTCTTTCCACATTCCAGCCATGAAAAAATTCATGAGCCACGGTGCCAATATTACCCTTCATGCCGCCATTTGCCAGAGCATCTGTTTTTGTAAGAATCGTACTGTTACGATGCTCCATCCCGTCGCCACTAGCGTTGGGCATATAGCAGGCCAAGAAGGTATATCTGCCAAAATCATAATCTGGTAACTCGCCAAAAACAGCGGCTTCCTGTTCTACGACCCGCTTTACCTGCTCGAAATACTGATCAAATTCAGCTTCAGATCCCTGGTGATGTAGAACAAATTCGATCTTCTGGCCATCATGCTCGAAACTTCTAATTTGATGATCGCTGATTTCTATCGGGCTGTCCATAAAATAGTAAAGATCTGGAGCTTTAAAGGTATGCTCGTTGATCTTCTCAAGCTGTGTAGCGATCTTCCAGTCTGGCTTGTCCTGCAAATCGACCTGTAGTTCGATTGCACGATCTTTTAACGCTTCAGCATACATGAATGTGGCGGGAATATTCAAATGCGCATGGCTGGCATCAACCTGCGAATAGGTGCCGTCCCCGCGGTTTGCGTACAGTATGTATTGTACGGTAATTGTACCATCGGTATTTTTGACGGTCCAGGAGTAAGGATCATTCCGTTCTATCTCTAATTCATCTCCCTGGCTATTGAAAGCTTTAAAGCCATAGACGTTTTTAGCAAATTCATGCAACGCATATCTTCCGGGAGAAGTTCTGCTCATTTGAACGCTTAACTTCTGTGATTTAATCTTCGGAAATGTCACTTCGATCTTTGCTTCATGATGCACGGCATTGCTGAAGGAAACTTTATAAGTATTGACCTGCGAAGTTGCAGCGATTGAAGTAAGTAATAGTAGCCATATTAATGATCTCATACATTGAAAATTTTAGTAGCTAAATTTAAGAGAATAAGTCGGAAATCCTTTAATCTAAAACATATTCCAGGATGTCTCCGGGTTGGCAGTCCAGAGCCTGGCAAATAGCTTCAAGCGTGGAAAACCTTATAGCGCGGGCCTTTCCCGTCTTGAGAATGGAAAGATTGGCTGTAGTGATTCCTACGATTTCGGCCAGTTCGTTGCTTTTCATGCCTCTTTCTTCCAGCATCCGATCCAGATTTATGATAATAGGCATACTTAAACAGTTAATTTGTTCTCTTCCATCAATTGATTTCCTTCTTTAAAAATTTCAGCAAAGATAAAAGCCAGTAAAGCAATGATCAGATAAGTAAAATCCAGATGAACACTACTTACGTGATGATTACCGAAATCCCAATCACTAACACCCGAAAGAAAAGACAGGACTATACTATAGATACCTATTCTTCTAAATGAGACCACATTTTGTCTTCCGAAGGTTTTGCGTACTCTTACAGAGTGTATGACTTTAAGAAATTCTGAAACGGCGAAAAATGTGATGCCTATCACGCCCATAAATTTGAAGTAGGTAAAATACAGGGAAGCTTTGTTCCAGTTCTTCACATATAATTTGGCGGGATCATCTTCAACTTCTCCATACGCCTTTTTTAATGTTATCGTTTCATTTGCAACTGGTTTATTAATATACCAGTCGGCGTAAAATTCCCGGTCGATTTGTAAATGGATAAAAATTATGGTCAGGGCTACTGCCGCGAATAACAGCACAAAATT
Source organism: Christiangramia portivictoriae DSM 23547 (assembly GCF_000423045.1). Classification (GTDB taxonomy): domain Bacteria; phylum Bacteroidota; class Bacteroidia; order Flavobacteriales; family Flavobacteriaceae; genus Christiangramia; species Christiangramia portivictoriae. Next base: position 423,882 of record NZ_AUHF01000001.1, read on the forward strand.
GCATATTTTGAATACTGCCGAGGCCACACGAAGGAGGTTGTTCTTTCTCATAGTCATGCTTATCTTTAAATAGTCATTTCATTTTCCTGTTTGATTACCTGCCCGTTTTTCAGAAAAAAATTGAATACCAGAAGTATCTTACCAAGAAGGTACAGACATAAGTAAACAGGAATAAATCCCAGGACATTGAAAGGAGCCATTAGAAAGAAGACACCGCAAAGCATGATCAAGATGAATTTCAATTTTGCAAATGCGATTACTGTAGCTGCAATTCTTTTAAGTTCATCTGCCTGTTCATTATGGAACATCCGTTCTTTAATGGCATCATTCAGAATCCCTATGGCGGCGATAAGCCTAAACCCAAACCAGCAATAAAGAAGTCCAGATCCTATCATGAAAATTTTAATTCCCGGTTCCGGGTATTCATAGCTACGTGATGGAAAAGAAGCGTTGAAAATAAGCGTTCTGCTGAGATTGGATATATCGATTTCCGGAAATAGCAGGCTTAGAAAACAGCATACTCCGGTCAGGATGGAGCCGACGATCAGGATGCAAACTATCCACTTAACTAGTTTAATATCAAATTTCATAAGCCTGTTTTATATAGTTAATTCGTTTTCGCTTTTCAATTGATAGGCTCTTTCGAAAATCTTACTCAGCACGATAAAAAAAGCACCGATTGCGATAAAAAGCCAGAATGTGGATATTTCCAACTTAAGTTCCAATTTGGACTTAAGCATGATTCTCATTAGAAAGGAACCGATACTGTCGAGAACGCTCAGCCAGATGATCAATTTTCCTAATAAGCTGAAGCCGGTGATCTGGTATTTTGTAAAGAGTTTGTTACTCTGAAAACTGTTTACAATTTTAAGCATTAACCATACGATAAGGCTTATGGCTGAATAGAGGAAAAAGCTGTAAATAAACTGAAGGACAGCGGCGGAACTGGAAGTAATTGGAAAAAGTAATTCTATATCTGAATGTAGATCGTACTCGTTAAAAAAAGAAAAGTTCATTGCAAATCCGGCTGAAATTACTGCTGTAAATAGCGACAAAAACAGACTGACCTAAAGTAAGCATTTAAGAGTTTTAATCGATGCGCTTTTCATAATTATTGTTTTTCGATAACAAACATATGTCAAATTATCGAATATCAATAATTTTATTCGTAAATGATTAAAAGACTTCTGGTTAATGATAGAACATTGAGAGTGAATTACGTAAAGCTCAATTAATGTAGAAATCACGTTTATCTTCAGGATTATTAATTGTGCTAAAACTATTCTTCAATAATAACTATTATATTTGCGACAAACAGATTTACTAAGTATGCTTACCGCAATTCTTACAGGATTTATATTTTCTATTCTCTTGGTTTTTGTAGGGAGGTTTTTTAAAGGTAAGCTCTCGATCCTGGCTTCCATCGTGCCTTTAGGGCTGTTTTTATATTTTTTCCAATTCATCACTCCAATTGCAAATGACGAGATCATTACTAGGTCCTTTGAATGGATTCCTTCCTTTGGAGTAGATCTTGGTTTTAAGCTGGATGGCCTGTCACTACTATTTTCACTGATGATCACAGGGATTGGATTCCTTGTTTTCGCATATACTTCTTCATACCTGAAAGGACATGAATACCTGGATAGATTCTATGGTTATCTGTCTGCTTTCATGGGAGCAATGCTGGGATTGGTGCTTTCAGACAACATGATCACTTTGTTCGTGTTCTGGGAACTCACCAGTATCAGTTCCTTCTTTCTTATCGGTTTTAATAATACCAATCCTGCTTCCCGAAAGTCGGCAATGACTGCTTTGGGTATCACCGGGATAGGAGGGTTGTTGTTACTAGCTTCAGCTCTACTTCTTAATAATATCACAGGAACCTACAGCATTTCAGAAATGCTGAGCATGAGTGAGGCTATTCGTGGAAACGAATTCTATGCAGTAGCCGTGTTCTTATTATTTGGAGCAGCTTTCACAAAATCGGCGCAATTTCCATTTCATTTCTGGCTACCGGGAGCAATGAAAGCCCCAACACCCGTTTCTACTTATCTGCACTCTGCTACGATGGTAAAAGCAGGTATCTATTTATTAATGCGCTTTACTCCTGTACTTGGAGGCGAAAATATCTGGAATTACACGCTGATCATCGTGGGAGGAATTACCATGCTATATTCAGCCATCCATACCCTGTTTAGGACCGACCTTAAAGGGATTCTTGCTTATTCAACAATTTCGGCGCTAGGTATCCTGGTGTTTTTAATTGGGCTGGGAACTGAAGAGGCATTCCTGGCTGCAGCAGTATTCATAATCGTACACGCATTATACAAAGCGACTTTGTTCCTGGTCACGGGAATCATAGACCACCAAACACATACCCGCGATATTACCAGGCTTGCAGGACTGAATAAAATTATGCTCCCGGTGGGGATCGCTGGGATCCTGGCGGCAATTTCGAGCGCAGGAATACCACCAACTATAGGATTTATTGGAAAAGAACTTACTTACGAAGCTACTTATCATTCAGATACAATCATCATCATTTCGATGATAGCGATAGTCCTGACCAAAATTCTCTTGCTATATGCAGGATTTGTGGCGGGGATAAAACCTTTTACCGGGAAATTACCCGATGAACATCAGGAGGTGAAAGCACCCGATCCAATCATGTGGATTCCTCCGGTGCTGCTGGCAACCTTAGGTCTGGTCTTTGGGATAGCACCATTTTTAGTCGAAGGTGCCCTGATCAAACCTGTGGTGACCGCTCTGGGTGGTAATGCTTCAGAGATTCACCTGGCTCTATGGCATGGGTTCAATACGATATTTATTCTTAGCTTGATCACCATTGGTGTTGGAACAGCCCTGTATTTTCTCCTCAAACCTTCAGAAAAACTGGTGGCAGCTGCAGCCAGATACAATGCAATTTCTCCTGAAAATATTCTGAATCTTATAAACAAAGGTTTTGTGCAATTCTCCAGTTTCTGGACGAATTTCTTTCAGAATGGATACTTAAGAAACTATATATCCATCATAATACTTTTTCTTGTCGTTATCGTAGGATATATCATGATCGGGAATACCCGTTTTGTGATCGATTACAATTCATTGTCAAAGATTACTGTTTATGAGATCACCACTACTTTAATTTTGATTGCGGGAATTTTCTATACAGTTTTTACTGAATCGCGTCTTGCGGCGGTGGCCGCTATGGGTGTGGTAGGGCTTTCCATTTGTTTGATCTTTGTATTTTACTCGGCACCCGATCTGGCCATGACTCAGTTCTCTATAGATACGCTTACCGTGATTCTATTCGTGCTGGTATTATATAAATTACCAAAATATCTGAAGCTATCAGACTATAAAACACGAGTGAGGGATGGCGTGCTGTCCAGCATTTTTGGTTTGATCATTACAGTTCTTGCGCTGGAGGTACTTTCTGAGCCTGTAAGTAAGCAGGTTGGGGAATTTTACGCGGCCAACTCGTATGTGGAAGCCCATGGGAAGAATGTGGTCAATGTGATCCTGGTAGACTTCAGGGGAGCAGACACTCTAATTGAAATCTCTGTACTTTCCATAGCGGCGGTGGGTGTATTTGGTTTGATGAAATTAAGGCTTAAGATGAGAGACAGGAAACGTTATGCAGATGTGAGTCTGGATAAGGAAAATAAGGAACAATAATATGCGAACAACCATCATATTAAAAACAGCTTCAAATTACCTTTTACCGGTATTGTTGGTGTTTTCAGTATTTATACTTCTCCGCGGGCATTACCTGCCAGGAGGAGGTTTTGTAGGCGGTTTGATCGCATCAATCGCATTCATCCTGCACTCTTTTGCCAACGGACTCGAAAAAACGAAGGAGCTTTTGATCGTGCATCCGGGCTTTTTGCTGCCGGTTGGACTTGCCATCTCTTTTATGGCCGGGCTTGCTCCAGTGATCTTTTTTGACATGCCTTTTATGACCGGACTCTGGTCTCACGACACTGTTGCCATTCTTGGTAGCGTGGGTTCTGCATTGTTTTTTGACATTGGCGTTTACCTGGTGGTGAATGGTGTAACTCTTACAATCATTTTTACAATTTCTGAATCAGCCTGATATGGAGATACTTTTAGCATTAATGGTAGGTATTCTGTATGGAACTGGTATTTATATGATGCTTCGCCGAAGTATGGTGAAATTGATCATTGGGATCATACTGTTAGGGAACGGTGCGAACCTGCTGATTTTCCTGTTGGGTAGAATTACCAAAGGGGCACCACCAATTATTCCCGGGGATTCCAAGGTTTTTCTGGAAGCCTTTGCCGATCCTGTGCCACAGGCATTGATCCTTACCGCCATCGTAATTAGTTTTGGACTGCAATCTTTTGCCATCGTTCTGGTTAAAAGAGCGCATACCGTAGTGAGAACTGATGACCTGGATGAAATGAACGCAACCGACGAAGATTCATGACACAGCATTTAATATTATACCCGCTTTTCCTTCAAATGGCCATCAGTATTATCCTGATGTTTGGCTGGTCAAGGATACGTTTTCAGAAGATTTTCAGCATCTTCGGGAGTACGCTAAGCGTCATTCTCGCGGTCGTGCTATTTAGCTATATATGGCAGAATGGAACGCAAACCATTCAGGCCGGTAACTGGGAAGCTCCTTTTGGGATCACCTTTGTTGCAGATTCGCTGGCAGCTACATTAGTATTATTAACGGCAATTTCAGGACTTGCTGTCTCCATATTTTCTGCAGGTTCAGTATTAAGAGACCGGCTTCGGTTCGGTTATTTTCCTATATTTCATTTCCTGCTACTGGGATTGAACGGGGCTTTTTTAACAGGTGATATTTTCAACCTCTACGTGTGGTTCGAGATCATCATTATCAGCTCATTCGTACTTATTACTATTGGTGGAGAGAAAGCCCAGCTGGAGGGCGCAGTGAAATATTTTACTCTGAATATTCTTGCTTCTATGATCTTCCTTACTGCGATTGCGGTACTTTATGGAATCACAGGAAGTTTGAATATGGCAGATCTTGCAGGACAGGTTGCTGCAGTGGAGAACCGCGGACTCGTGCAAATCACAGCCGTATTGTTCTTGATTGGTTTCGGGATCAAAGCTGGAGTGTTTCCATTATATTTCTGGCTACCGGCTTCGTATCACACACCTCCATTTGCCGTTTCAGCTATTTTTGGAGGATTATTGACCAAAGTAGGAGTCTACGCCTTGATCAGGGTTTTTACGCTTATTTTCGTTAATGACGCGTTCCTAAACAATATTATCATGGTCATTGCCATTCTAACCCTCGTAAGCGGTGGAATTGGAGCGTTGGTACAGAATAATATGAGAAAGGTGTTTTCATATCTTATCATCTGTCATATTGGTTATATGATCGCTGGGATAGGGATGTTTACAGAAATTGCTATTGCCGGAGCCATCTTTTATCTCATTCATGATATTATTGTAAAAACCAATCTTTTTATGGTGAGCGGTGTGGTATACAGGATCACTGGAACTAACAGTATGCGCGATCTTGGAGGCATCTACGCCAAATATCCTAAGATTAGTTTACTGCTCTTCATCCCATTATTCTCTTTAGTTGGTATCCCGCCCTTATCTGGTTTCTGGCCTAAGATCAATTTGATCAAAGCCGGATTCTTCGGAGAAAATTATATTACGGTAGCGGCAATCATTTTCGCAAGTTTTATCACCCTGGTGATCATCGCGAAAATGTGGGCTGAAGTATTCTGGAAAGACGGGAAGGTAATGCCTGAAAGAAAGTATTTTGGTTATTTTCATAAAATGACCAATCTTAAACGCTCGCAATTTATTGTGCCGGTAGCGATGCTTAGTATTGTATCTTTGTATATTGGTTTTGGAGCAGAGCATATTCAGGAACTATCGGCGAGAATTGCTGATGAACTGGTGAACAGTGAAGGATATATTGAAGCGGTTTTAAAGCAGAAGAATTAAGAAAATGAAGAATAAATTTCTTTCAAACATATTACTAACATTCGTATGGGTTGCTCTTACGGGTGATTTTTCTTTCGAGAACTATTTGTTTGGATTCTTTCTGAATTTTCATATTCTATGGTTGATCACCGTGGGAAGAAAACGAACCCGTTATTTCCTAATTGTTCCTAAGATCATCTTGTTATTGCTGAATTTTCTTTATGAACTGGTTAAGGCCAATATCGAGGTAGCTTATGAAGTGATTACACCTCGACTTAATGTCACCCCGGGAATCATCATGGTGCCTCTGGATGTAAAATCTGATATTGGAATTACCGTGCTTGCGAATATGATCTCGTTGACACCGGGAACTTTAAGTATTGATGTATCTAATGATAAGAAAGTTCTTTTTGTGCATGCGATGTACCTGAAGGACAGAGAGAAATTCATTCGCGGGATCAAGGATGGATTTGAACGTAGAATTTTGGAAGTGCTGTCATGACGTTAGTTGAATATTTACATTATATCATTTTACCCGTGCTGGTGATCTCTGCAGTTTTAATTCTCTGGAGATTTATACAGGGTCCCAGCATCGCAGATAAGATCGTTTCACTGGACCTGCTAATTACTACCGGTATTGGGATCATTGCGATATACAGTATAATTTACAGTCAGTCAACTTTAATGGATACTGCACTTATCCTGGCATTGATTGCTTTTTTAAGTACCGTAGCACTTTCATATTATCTCGAAAAACGTAAAAGGAAATGATCGATATCATTATAGCCGCCATAGCGACCTTAGGAGCCCTTTTCGTTCTTTTAGCAGCGATTGGGATTGTGCGTATGCCAGATACCTACCTACGTATTTCTGTAACGACCAAAGCGGCCACGCTAGGTGTAGGCTTATTGTTGCTTAGCTCCACTATATTTTTTAGCAATGCCGATGTGACTTCTCAGGCATTTGTGATCATTTTGTTTCTGTTCCTTACTGCACCTGTAAGTGCACACCTTATAGGAAGGGCTTCATATTTTATAGGAGTGAAACTCTGGGACAAATCGGTAATGGATGAACTGCAGGGTAAATACCAGAAGAATACCCATATCCTGAAAAGCAAGGTGGACGATACTCCTGAAGATAACGTGGATCACAGTAAAATGGATGACGCTGATAAATAATTAGCGGTTAATCTTTTTTCTCCTCGTCCTGTTTATTCTTTCTGATCATTTCGTGTTCAAGTAGCCAAAACCGAGGTTGATAATTAAAATAAGTCCGCTTATAATATCTAGTTCTGTATACATTCCAAAACCAGCAGGACATACGGTAGCAGCACTACACCAAACTGCAGCTGCGGTGGTAAGACCTTGGATCTTCTACTTCTTTTCCAGAATCGTTCCTGCGCCAATAAACCCAATCCCTACAACAATCTGCCCTAGGACCCGGTAATATCAACAGACTCTTCGTTCTGAAATCTTAGAGCCATTCATATAAAGATCGCAGAACCAAAAGCATCCAGTGCATTCGTTTTTAATCTCGCGCCTTTACCCTGTGTTTCCGGTTCATATCCAATTACCAGTGCGGCAATTGTCGCAAGTACTACTTTAAGAGCAAATAGTTCCCAGTTTATATTTTATAAATTTCATTGCTTAAGTTTGCTATATGCATAAGCTACCCTTAAAATTAGAGCAAAGACTTGAAAAAAGAAAACTTGATAATTTTTTTCGAAGTCTTCCTTCTGAAATGGAAGGTATAGATTTTTTTTCCAACGACTATTTGGGGTTTTCTTCTTCGGAAGTTATTAGAGGTAGGGTTTCGGAGATACTGGCTGGATATGATTTTAAAAATGGAGCTACCGGTTCCAGGCTTCTCTCTGGCAATCATGCATTATTCAGTAAAGCTGAAAAAGTGATCGCTCAATTTCACCAAGCTGATTCTGCTTTGATATTCAACTCTGGATATGATGCCAATCTGGGATTTTTTTCAGCAGTGCCGCAAAAGGGTGATGTGATATTATACGATGAATTGAGTCATGCTTCTATCCGTGATGGTCTGAGGATGAGCCTGGCCAGGTCTTATAAGTTTGCTCATAACAATCTGGCGGAACTTGAATCTAAACTCAGCAGGTTCAGCGCAACCTCTAATGATTCGCAGATATATATCGTTACAGAATCTGTATTTTCCATGGATGGTGATAGGCCTGATCTTTTGCGCATAGCAGATCTTGCACGGCGCTTTAATGCTTTATTGATTATCGACGAGGCTCATGCGACCGGTGTTTTTGGTGAATCTGGTGTTGGGTTGATTCAGGAGCTTGGCCTTGAAAAAAGCGTATTCGCCAGGATTCAGACCTTTGGCAAGGCAATGGGTAGCCATGGTGCGGCTATTCTGGGCAGTGCTCAATTAAGAGATTACCTGATCAATTTTGCAAGGAGCTTTATATATACCACTGCACTTCCTCCACATGCCGTCGCTACTTTACTGGCAGCATATGAAAACCTTCAGGCTGATGCTCTAATTACAGCAAAGCTTCGTGAAAATATCAGATTTTTTAAAGCTGAGCTGGACAGGAATGCGCTTACCAAAAGATTTATAAATAGTGATTCTACCATCCAGAGCTGTATCGTGACAGGGAATGATCGAGTGAAAACAATCGCTGCAAAGCTACTGGAAAATGGTTTCGTGGTAAAACCCATATTATCACCTACGGTTCCTCTGGGACAGGAAAGATTAAGATTTTGTCTGCATGCCTATAATTCGAAGCAGGAAATTTCGGAGGTCTTGGAAAGGCTGGCTAACTTTGTACAAAAATTGGATTAATGCCTGCTCATTATTTTATTACCGGAATTAGTACAGATGTTGGAAAAAGCATCGCAGCCGCCATCATCACTGAAGCATTGGAAGCCGATTACTGGAAGCCTGTACAGGCTGGTGACCTCGATAATTCAGACACTCATAAAGTTGAGCGTTTGATTAGCAATCCCAGCACGACTTTTCATAATAATAGCTATGCTTTGAATAGTCCTATGAGTCCGCATGCTGCTGCGGAGATTGATTCAGTAAAAATTGATTTGAAGAAGATCAAAAGACCTGAAACCAATCGAGATCTCATTATTGAAGGTGCAGGTGGATTACTGGTGCCTTTAAATGATAAAAGCACCATCCTGGACCTAATTGAGAAAGATGACTGTGTCATTCTGGTTTCCAGGCATTATCTTGGAAGCATCAATCACACGCTGTTGAGTATTGAAGCGCTTAAATCACGTGGGATTAATAATATTAAGATCATCTTTAGCGGTGATGAGCACAAAAGTACGGAACAGGCGATCCGGGAGCATGGTGGTATTGAAGTACTGGGAAGAATAGAACAGGAGCCATATTTTGATAAGAATGTAGTACTGGAATATGCTGAAAAATGGAGGGAGAAGCTATGCAAAAAGTAACGAATACATCAAACCTTAGACAAAGGGACGGCAAACATTTATGGCATCCGCTCACGCAGCATAAGGTATCTTCAGAAATGCTGCCTATCACCAAGGCAAGCGGCGTGATACTTACAGACGATGAAGGCCGGGAGTATATTGACGGAATCTCTTCCTGGTACACTGCGGTTTATGGACATTGCAACCCGCACATCACTGGAAAGGTTGCTGCGCAGATGCAGCAACTGGATCAGGTGGTTTTCAGCGGATTCACACACGAGCCGGCCATAGAGCTATCTGAAGCTTTGATAAAAATATTACCTGAAGGGCAGCAAAAACTGTTTTTCAATGATAATGGCTCCACAGCGACCGAGATCGGGATCAAAATGGCACTGCAGTATCATCATAACCTCGGGAATGATCGAAAAGTAATGCTCGCTTTTGAAAATGGATTCCATGGTGATACTTTCGGAGCAATGTCGGTTTCCGGATTATCTGTTTACAACGGAGCTTTTGAAGATCATTTTATACGTGTAGAACGTATTCCGGTTCCAGATGGCACCAACAACAAGGCAATTCTCGATCAATTAGAAACTCTACTTAGCAAGGGAAATATTGCTGGATTCATTTATGAGCCTCTAATTCAGGGTGCAGCAGCAATGAAATTTCACGATGCAGAAGGATTGAATGCCATATTAAAACTCTGCCGGCAACGTGAAGTCCTCCTGGTGGCAGATGAGGTTATGACAGGTTTTGGTAAAACCGGGACTTATTTTGCTTCAGATCATATTGCTGAAAAGCCAGACGTAATCTGTATGTCTAAAGCTCTAACTGCAGGCCTGCTGCCAATGGGATTAACCTCGTGTAGTCAGAAAGTTTACGATGCTTTCTATTCAGATGAAATTGCGAAAGGTCTTTTTCACGGCCATACCTATACGGCGAATCCACTTGCGTGCGCAGCGGCCCTGGCAGGTATAGAATTACTGACTTCCGAAGAAATTCAGCAGAACATTCATAGGATTTCAGAAAGTAACAAGAAGTTCATTCTTGAATTGAAGCAGAACCAACAAGTTCTCAACCCTCGCTCCATGGGAGTGATCCTCGCTTTTGAGCTTGATGTGAAAATGGAGCGTTACGGGAATCAGCGCAATAAGCTTTTCAGCTTTTTTATGGACAGGAGATTATTTTTACGTCCGCTTGGAAATACCATCTACATCGTTCCGCCTTATATTACTTCTGAAGCTCAGATGAGCGATATCTACCAGTTGCTTCAGGAATGTATCGATCAATTTCAGGCGTAAATTAACGCTTGATGAACTGTCCAAAAGAACTATCCATAGTATTTTTGACATAAAAATAAGTCCTTGAAAAATCCTATTTCCATAGACGCGATCGCCAGTGTTTCTCCCTTGGGAAGCGCTGCGGAAGAGATCTGGAACAACTACCTTCAAAACTCCCACCATTTTAGTAGAATAACTGCGGCTGAAGGATCCTGGTGGGCTGGAAAATTACCGGAGCAACTGGACAGGCAGCTAGCAGAGCTGCAGCAGGAAGATTCCAGGTACCGCCATCTGGACCGTTCGGTTCTAATGGCTATCCTTACCGGCCGAAAACTTAAAGAACAAACCGGTTACACTAATAGTAATTCTGGGTTGAACATTGGAAGCAGCCGCGGTGCAACAGAACTTTTTGAAAAATATCACAAGGAATTCACAGAGACCGGAAAGGCCTCTACCTATAGTTCACCAACCACCACTTTAGGGAATATTAGCTCCTGGACCGCACAGGATCTGCAACTGGAAGGCCCCGAATTCTCCCATAGTATTACCTGTTCTACAGGAATGCATTCCATTCTGAATGCGATCGCCTGGCTGGAAAGCGGCATGCGCGATCATTTCATTGCCGGTGGCAGCGAAGCACCACTTACAGGTTTTACGCTGGCACAAATGGAAGCTATGAAGATCTATGCGCAAAATAATGATGAATATCCATGTAAATCGCTGGATATGGAAAAGGAAAAGAATAGCATGATACTAAGTGAAGCGGCGGGATTGGTGTCTTTGAGTAAAAACACTTCAGTAAGTTCACAGGCTGTTATTCACGGGATTGGTTACGCCAATGAAGAATTAAAGCACGGTGCATCCCTATCCCGGGAAGGTTTCTGTCTTCAGAAGAGCATGAAAATGGCAATAAAAGATACTTCTGAAGAGATTGATGGGATCGTGATGCATGCTCCCGGAACCATTGGCGGGGATGTGGCTGAAGTAAATGCGGTAAAACATGTCTTTGGTGAGAACCATCCTGCCATTACCTCTAACAAATGGAAAACCGGGCATAGCTTTGCAACATCAGGAATTCTGAATATTCAAATGGCGGTCTTGATGCTTCAGCATCAGGAATTTATAACTGTGCCTTTTTCAAGATTTCAGAAAAAACCCACGCAATTAAAAAACATTCTGGTAAACTCTGTTGGTTTTGGCGGCAATGCGGTTTCCCTGCTAATTTCTGCAAATTGATCATTTTAGACTCACATTCATAAAACTTTTTGCAGCTTTACTCTTGAAAGCTTAGTTTTCTTTATTTTTGAATACAAATCGAATTACATGGCACTTAAACACGACTGGACGAAGGAAGAGATCCTCGATATATATAACAAACCATTTATGGATCTGCTTTACGAAGCTGCGAGCGTTCATCGCGAGCATCATGATCCAAATACGGTACAGGTTTCAACCTTACTTTCTATAAAGACCGGTGGCTGTCCCGAAGATTGCGGATATTGCCCTCAGGCGGCTCGATATCATACAGATCTGGAAGGGAACGATCTTATGAGCGTAAACCAGGTGAAAGCCCAGGCATTGCGCGCTAAAGCATCTGGAAGTTCCAGAGTTTGTATGGGTGCAGCCTGGAGAAATGTGAAAGATGGGGAAGAGTTCGACAATGTCCTGGAAATGGTAAGAAGTATCAATAAGCTGGATATGGAGGTTTGCTGCACGCTGGGAATGCTTACAGAAAACCAGGCGGCAAGACTTGCAGAAGCTGGCCTTTACGCATACAATCACAACCTTGATACATCTGAAGATTATTATAAAGAAGTGATCTCAACCCGTGGATTTGACGATAGACTTGCAACGATCGACAATGTTCGTAAAACGAACGTGACCGTATGCAGTGGAGGGATCATTGGAATGGGAGAAAGTACGGCAGACCGTGCAGGAATGCTGGTTGCGCTGGCGACTCTTAACCCACAGCCAGAATCTGTTCCAATCAATGCGCTTGTTCCTGTAGAAGGAACTCCAATGGAAGAACAGGAACCCGTACCAATCTGGGATATGATCAGGATGGTGGCAACAACCAGGATCGTTATGCCAGAAACACAGGTGAGACTTTCAGCTGGAAGAACGCAGATGAGCAGAGAAGGACAGGCGATGTGTTTCTTCGCCGGAGCAAACTCCATATTTGCCGGTGACAAATTGCTTACAACACCAAATCCTGATGTGAATGAGGATATGGAAATGTTTAAAATGCTTGGTTTGAATCCGCAAAAACCTTTTGTAAAGAAATCACAGCCTGAAAGTGTAGCTGCTGAAAATACTCAGTTTCAGAGTCAGAACGAGAAACCTAAATGGTCCCGACCAGGACACAAGATCGAGCGAAATCTTGAAGCTCAGCAAAAGGCAAAAACGAAAGTTTAACAAAAGAATACCTATTGAAACTGGATCTCCAAAATATTCCCAGGCGAAGCAATCTTTCACAGGAAGAATTTCACCGGGAATATTTTGAACCCAGGAGACCAGTAATTATTGAAGATCTTAGCAGGAACTGGCCTGCTCTTAAAAAATGGAATTTCAGTTATTTCAAGGAAAAGGCAGGTGAGATCATTGTGCCCTTATATGACGGGAAACCAGCCAGTGGCCGTTCTAATTCTCATGGTCCGGCAAAAAAGATTCCTTTTAAAGACTATATTGAAATTTTAGAAAAAGGTCCTACAGATCTACGGATGTTCTTCTTTAATCTACTTCAAAATTGCCCTGATCTTATCGAGGATTTCAAGTACCCGGAGCTGGGAGTGAAGTTCTTTAAGAAGCTTCCTGTATTATTTGTTGGTGGTGAAGGTTCGAAGGTCGTCATGCATTACGACATGGATCTGGCCAATAATTTTCATTTTAACTTCGCAGGCAGAAAGCGAATTATTTTATATCCTCCAGATCAAACAGGTTTTATTTATAAGGTGCCATATTCCATCGTAAGTATGGAAATCATTGATATGGAAGATCCTGATCTGGATAAATATCCGGCTTTAGCCAAGGCAAAGGGATATGAATGTACTTTAGAACATGGAGATGCTCTGTATATTCCCAGTCGCTGGTGGCATTGGGTTAAATATGAAACTCCTAGTCTTTCACTTACGCTTAGATCGCTGCCGTCAAAACCATCAGACCTTGGTGAAGTGTTATCCAACCTTTTATTTATGCGTAACTATGATAATTTGATGCGTAAATTGAAAGGACAAAAATGGATAGAATATAAAAACCGCAAGGCAATCGAACGCACACATCGCCATGCCGGTATTAAATGAAGCATGAATTTATGAGACTTGAGAACATACCGAGAGTAAAAACGATTTCAAAGGCAGATTTTGTGCGAGATTATGTTAGACCGCAAAAACCTGTCGTTATCGAACATTTGATAGATGACTGGCCTGCTTATAAAAAATGGTCACTGGGATATATTCAAGAAATTGCCTGCGACCGGGAAGTACCATTATATGACGACCGGCCCATAAGCTCAGAGTTCAAATTTAATGAGCCACATACAAAAATGAAAATGCGGGATTATGTGGATCTTCTCAATTCAAAACCTACAAATTATCGAATTTTCCTGTATCATTTAATGAAAGAAGTTCCTGCGCTACAAAAGGATTTTAAGTTTCCAGATATGGGTTTGCGGTTTTTGAAGCAATTGCCCATGCTGTTTTTTGGCGGAGAGAACAGTAAGGTTTTTATGCATTATGATATTGACTATGCAAATATTCTTCACTTTCATTTCCACGGAAAAAAGCGCTGTATTTTGTTTCCTCCTTCTGAAAGCAAGTTTTTATACAAGGTGCCACATGCTTTGATAAGCCGTGAGGACATCGATTTTACGAATCCGGATTATGAAAAATTTCCAGCACTCAAGGAAGCAAGTGGGTGTGTGACAGAGTTGAAGCATGGAGAAACTTTGTACATGCCTGAAGGTTACTGGCACCATATGACGTATTTAACAGCTGGTTTTTCCATGAGTTTGCGGGCAACGCCAAGAACTCTTACCAACCTTTCCAAGGCAGTTTATAACCTCGTTTTTATGAGGCATTTCGATAACTATATGCGAAAATTACGCGGACAAAAATGGATCGACTATAAGAATAGGCAGGCTATTAAAAACACGCACAGTAAGAATAAAATTAGCTAGATGATCTCCTGTATGGAGTCAAATACCAGCGAGGATTCATAGCCTTTTCGGAGGAGATGATCTGCCAGCTTTCCCTTTCTCTTGTACTCGTTAGGTTCGTTAATCTTCTCCAGTTTTTTTTCAGCAAGCTCAAAAAGCGTTGATCGATAATCTGACTCTTTAATTTCGGTAAGTCCCATTTTAATGATAGGTGACGAAATCCCTCTTTTCTTTAATTCCTGGGTGATCTTTACACGTCCCCATTTTTTAATTCTGAATTTTCCTCTAACGAAGCTTCTGGCAAAACGTTCTTCATTCAGGAATCCTTCCTGCATGAGTTCTATGATGATCTTTTCCTTGGCGGCGTCAATCATATGCATATCATTCAGTTTATCTTCCACTTCCTTCTGAGAACGATCTCTGTAGGCACAGAAATGCATAAGCTTCTGTAAAGCTTCCTCTACACTATAGGATTTGAATTTATGCTTCATGGCGGGACAAGTATCTTTTCAGCTGGAATAGCCAGTAGATTATTGTAATTACAAACCAAATGCAAAATAGAACAACTTCCGAAGGAATTACATAATAAGTGTCACCTATATTGATTGTAATATGTTCCCCGTAGAAGGCAAATCCCAGAATAAGGGTGATGCCGCTTACAAGAAGTGGAAATTTCCTCATGCCTCAAATATAGAATTTTGAATAGTAAATACCTGCTATCGGAGACTTCTAAGACATAAAAAACCTTCCGGAAGGGAAGGTTTAGCTAATTTATTGAAGCTCCTATTTCGCCTTTTGTTCAATCTGTTTTCAGCCAGCTTGTCCAGTTTCTCATCTGCCCTGTATTCTTCGTCCAGTGTCTTTTGCAGTTTCCTGGCGATGCTATCGTAACCGAGTTCCTTGGCATATCGAACTACGGTTCCGTAGCCTGAGATCTCGTAGTGTTCCACTCTCTGCGCGTCGGCAATTAGACCTGCATCACGCACAGCTTTCTCAGCATCGTCTTTTAGAAATGCTTCAGCTTCAGTAATAAGGCCTTTCATTGCTTTGCAGGTTTCACCGGTTGGTTTAATTTCGAGTTCCTCACAAACTTCGGCCAGGCGTGCTGGTGCGTCTCTGTTTCCTTGAGGTGTGCTTCAAATGCTTTCTTCAGTTTGGCGTCACTGGCATTTTCTGCCATTTTTGGAAGGGCTTTCAATAATTGAGTTTCTGCACTGTAGAGGTCCTTCAGCTGGTGTTCGAATAAATCCTTTAAGTTTTTCATATTCAAGATTAAATGGTTAATCCCATAAAATTAATCTGAAGTGTAAGTGACTATAGTTAAACCAATGCCAAAGAAATGTTGTTCAAATGCCAATTGGCAATTTCAGAATAAGGCATAAAAAAACGCCTTCCAATTGCTTGAAAGGCGTTTTTTTTATTGGATCACTTTCCCGTCATTATCGTGAAAGTGGTACTCTAAATACGTGTAAGCATCGCGAGGTAAAATTTTCACCCACCTTTTGTGGTCAACAAACCACTTGGAGCGGGGAGATGGAAAGCCTTTCGTTAAAAAGGCTGCAATAAAGGGATGTGCGCTAAGGGTGATCTTTTTGTGATCTTTTTTGATAAGCTTCTCAAGGTCGACTTTGATCTTATTCACCAAACTAATTGGTGCTTCGATCTCGCCATTACCGTTTGGATTGTCCTCACGGGTCTTGATATTCATTTCAGGCCTTACGCGTTGTCTTGTAATTTGTATCAATCCGAATTTACTCGGAGGTAAAATCTTGTGCTTGGCACGGTCATCACTCATCTCGTTACGCAGGTGATCGTAGAGTTTCTTTCTGTTTTCGGCTTTATTCATGTCTATAAAGTCCACGACTATGATACCGCCCATGTCACGCAAGCGTAACTGCCGGGCAATCTCTGTGGCACTTATCATGTTAACCTCTAATGCAGTATCTTCCTGGTTCTTGGATTTATTGGAACGGTTACCGGAGTTCACGTCAATAACGTGCATAGCTTCAGTATGTTCTATTACCAGATAGGCACCTTTACTCATGGAGACGGTGCGCCCAAAGGAAGTTTTAATTTGTCTCTCGATACCGTGTTTTTCGAAAATGGGTTGATTGGATTGATGCAACTTTACGATTGATTCTTTTTCAGGAGCGATTTCGCCCACATAATCTTTGATTTGAGTATAAAGCGTTTCATCATCCACGCAAATGGAAGTAAATGAATCATTGAATATGTCTCTTAGCAATGAAGAGGCTCTATTCAATTCTCCAAGAACTTTCGAGGGGTGATGAGGCTTATACAATTTTTTACACATGGCTGTCCAGCGACCAACTAAATTCTGCAGGTCTCTGTCCAGTTCTGCTACTTTCTTGCCTTCGGCAACGGTTCTAACAATCACACCAAATCCTTTAGGTTTGATGCTCTTAACCAGTCTCTTTAAACGTTCCTTTTCTTCTTTGCTTTCAATTTTTTGAGAAACTGAAACCCTGTTTGAAAAAGGCACGAGAACGATATAACGCCCTGGCAGCGAAAGCTCTGAGCTTATCCTGGGGCCCTTCGTGGAGATAGGTTCTTTTACTATTTGAACCAGTACCGATTGATTGGATTTTAAGACATCGGCAATTGCGCCGTTCTTGTCTATATCCTTTTCAATAGAAAAATTCTTTAAAGAATAATCTTTTAGTTTACCTGTGCTTACACGTTTGATGAACTTTAGCAGAGAAGAGATCTGAGGTCCCAGATCATGATAGTGTAAAAAACCATCTTTCTCATAGCCAACATTTACAAATGCGGCATTTAACCCAGGAACAGCTTTTCGAATCTTGGCAATATAAATATCTCCAACATTGAATTTGGTGCTGTCCTCCTCTTTGTTAAGTTCAATAAGTTTTCCATCTTTTAATAAGGCAAAATCTACAGCAGAAGGTTCGGACCGGATAATTAATTCTTTGTCCACACTTCCAGATTTTATATCCATACCTGTAATAATTACAGACATAGATGGATTAAACATTATTTTTTCACAGGTTTTGAATCCTGAAGAAACCTTGATAACAAAATTCGTTTGCTGAAGGTTTCAATTTCAAAGAACGATTGTAATTAAATAAAAAAAGTAGTTGTCACACTACTTTTTCTTGTGGCGATTAGCTCTTCTTCTCTTTTTACGCTTGTGCGTAGCCACCTTATGTCTTTTTCTTTTTTTACCACTTGGCATAGTGCAATGTCATTTAAATTAATACTTATTTCTTGGAAAGACCGGGCCGTCCGGTATTTCAATTTACTTTACCTCAACATTTGATTTAACTCCTTCTACAAAAATCTTTGCAGGTTTAAATGCAGGAATGTTGTGAGCAGGAATTTTAATGGTCGTGTTCTTGGAAATGTTTCTTCCAGTTTTTTCAGCTCTGGTCTTCACAACAAAACTTCCAAAACCACGAAGATAAACGTTATCTCCACTTTCCAGTGAAGTTTTAACCTCATCCATAAAAGATTCTATAGTAGCTTGTACGTCTGCCTTTTCCATTCCCAGTTTTTCTGAAATGTTTGCTACAATATCTGCTTTCGTCATTTTCGTGCTATTTAAATTTAATTATTGGGGTTCAATTTTTCAAGGGGGCAAATATAAGAATTAAATCTGCAATATTTCAAACCTAATTCACTAATAATTACGGAATAAACCTCTATTATTGCGGAGATTCATAATTTACTATGGTTTTTTCCAAAAGACTGAAGCAATGGTACTTGCAAAATAAACGCGACTTACCATGGAGATCTACTCAGGATCCCTATAAAATCTGGCTTAGTGAAATAATAATGCAGCAAACCCGGGTGGAACAGGGCTTGCCTTACTACCTGCGATTTACCGAGGTGTATCCAAACGTTCATGCGCTGGCAAATGCCCCGGAGCAGGAGGTGTTGAAATTATGGCAGGGACTGGGTTATTATTCAAGAGCAAGGAACCTTCACGCTACAGCGATCAAGGTTTCTAAGGAGCTTCAGGGTAACTTCCCAGATCATTATAAAGAATTGAAGACCTTAAAAGGTGTTGGAGATTACACCGCCAGTGCAATTGCATCTTTTTGTTATAACGAACCGGTTGCTGTTGTAGATGGGAATGTGTACCGGGTGTTATCCAGAGTCTTCGGGGTAGAAACTCCTATTAATAGTACTACCGGAGTCAAAGAATTCAAAGCCCTTGCACAGGAACTTATAGATAAGGAAGATCCGGCTACCTTTAACCAGGCGATCATGGAATTTGGCGCTATACAATGTAAACCCCAGAATCCGCTATGTGAGACCTGCCCTTTTAACGACATATGTCTGGCGCTAAAAAATGATAAAATTAAAGAGCTGCCTGTAAAACTCAAAAAGACAAAGATCAGGCATCGTTACTTTAATTATATAGTACCACACTTCAGGCATGAGCAGACCATTCTGGAAGAAAGAACTGGGAAAGGTATCTGGTCTGGACTGTATCAGTTTCCATTGGTTGAAACCAGCAAACCTGCAGGGGAGGAAGAGCTTATTAATACGCAAAACTTTCAGCAGCTAGTAGATGGCGAAAATTTTCTGCTAAGTATATATAATGAGAAGGAAGTAGTGCATAAATTATCGCATCAACACCTGCATACAACTTTCTGGAACCTAATAATTGACGTGGAAAATGATGAAACCATTAGTTTTAATGAGCTTCAGGATTATCCAGTTCCAGTACTTATAGAAAATTTTTTAAATGAGTTCCTTCCGGAGGAATATAAATAGAAGCTTGTTTATATCTTTGCCCGTTTTTGTCTTAGTGGCGGGAAAAAATTAGTATTTTAGAATAAATTTAGTCTTAATAAGCCGCAACTGGCTTTAAATATTTTGGAGATGACAGGTACATTGAACAAGGTAATGTTGATTGGACATACAGGAGATGACGTGAAAATGCATTATTTTGAAGGTGGTGGATCGCTGGGGCGCTTCCCGATTGCTACTAACGAAAGCTATACCAATAAGACAACTGGTGAGCGTGTGACCAATACTGAATGGCACAATGTGGTAGTAAGGAACAAAGCTGCAGAGATCTGCGAAAAATACCTGAAGAAAGGAGACAAGGTTTATATCGAAGGTAGAATCAAGACTAGAAAATGGCAGGATGATTCGGGTAGCGAGCGCTATTCAACAGAAATTCATTGTACAGAATTTACATTTCTCACTCCCAAGAATGAAAGTTCTGCAGAGCCAACTGCGGGAAATTCACAAATGGGTCAGAATAGGGCTATGCAACAACAGCAGTCTGTAACCCAAAATCCGGGAAGTAGAAATGAACCTTATAACCAGACAGAAGAAGAGGACGATCTGCCCTTCTAAGTTTAACTAAAATTTCAGCCTTTGGATTCGGAACCTCCCAGTTTGCTTTTGTTTCTAGCCTCAATGGGAATTACCCAGCTTATCAGCCTGGTTACCTTATTTGTGCTCTTATTATGCTCTGCGATGATCTCTGGAGCAGAAGTAGCTTTCTTTTCCCTTACTCCCGCTAATTTTATTACTGAAGATGGGAAGAGGTCTAAGACTCAGAATATAGTTATCAGCCTGCTTGAAAAACCTAAAAAACTACTGGCTACGATTCTGGTAGCCAACAATTTTATCAATATTGCCATTGTCCTGCTGTTTGATAGTCTCACAGATGACATCTTCGGAAGGATGAATACCACCTATTTCGGGGTCGATCTTCGATTTATTTTTGAAGTTGGTGTAGTGACATTTTTGATCTTACTCTTCGGAGAAATTCTTCCGAAGGTATATGCCAGCAGAAACAAGGTGCAATTTTCTAATTTCATGGCGTATCCCATCAATGTGCTGGACACGCTTTTTTCACCTTTAAGTACTCCAATGAGGGCTGTTACGCTCTATTTTCATGATAAGTTCGGGAAACAACGTTCTTTTATTAGCATAGATCATCTTTCCCAGGCACTCGAACTTACCAGCGAAGAAGATACTACTCGGGAAGAACAGAAGATTCTGCAGGGCATCGTAAGTTTTGGAAATACAGACACCAAGCAGGTGATGCGCCCAAGAATGGACATTTTTGCCCTTAATGAAGAAAGTCCTTACGACGAAATAATTCCTGAGATCATCGAAAACGGGTATTCCAGGATTCCTGTTTTTCGTGAAAATGTAGATAACGTCATTGGCATCTTATATATCAAAGATCTTTTACCATACCTGAATGAGAAGAAATTCGTCTGGACGAGTTTGCTTCGTGAACCTTACTTTGTTCCGGAGAATAAAAAACTGGATGATCTTCTCAACGATTTTAAAAACAAAAAAAACCATCTTGCTATAGTTGTGGATGAGTATGGAGGAACCAGCGGACTCATTTCCCTGGAAGATATCATTGAAGAGATTGTAGGTGATATTAGTGACGAGTTTGATGATGAAGATCTCATTTACTCCAAGCTGGATGAAAATAACTTCGTCTTTGAAGGGAAGACTCCGCTAAAAGATTTTTACAAGATCACCAGAATTGAAGATCCAGCTGTATTCGAGGATCAAAAAGGAGAGGCAGATACTTTAGCTGGATTCCTGCTCGAAATTTCGGGAGGCTTTCCGAAGAAAAATGACGAGATCATATTTTTAAATTATACGTTCTCCATCGAAGTCATAGACGATAAAAGGATCAAGCAAATCAAGCTAAATATTGCTCCTGTATGAGAAAACTGTGGTTTATAGTAGGTCTTCTGTTTTTATTCGCTTCCTGCCAGGATGAAGTGCAGCCAAAACCAAAAGCGTTCCTCGCCCTGGATTATCCAGAGGCCAGTTATGAGCAGATGAATATTGGCTGCCCGTACAGATTTGATAAAAACATGGATGCTCGAATATCGCCTTCCAGGAACAAAATTCCTTGTTGGATCAATATTAATTATGATTCAATGAATGGGGTGATCTTTCTTACATATCAGCCTGTTCGTGGGAATCTCGATTCTTTACTTACCGATGCTCAAAAACTACCTTTACAGCATACTGTAAAAGCAGATGCCATAGAAGGTGATGTGTACATGAACGACCTGCATAAAACCTATGGAATGTTATATGAAGTGGAGGGTAACGCTGCCTCGCAGGCGCAGTTCTATCTAACAGATAGTACAAAACATTTTATCACAGGTTCTGTATACTTTAATAGTTTGCCAAACTACGATTCCATAGTGCCCGCAGCCAATTACCTCAAAAAGGATATCCGCGTCCTGATGGAAAGTCTTCAATGGAATTGATAAGTTTTTAACAACCCTTTGGCTAAAAAGTCAATTATCTAGTTAAAAATACCTTATATTGTTAATGTAACCATAAACACATTAATTATGAGGCAATTTTGTTTGATATCTCTCAGGTTAATTCTTTTCCTGCTTACCCCAGTCGTCCTCTGCGCACAGGAGGTGCTGGAAGGTAAGACTATTAACGAAGCCACCGGTGAAGTGGTGCCATTTGTTAATGTCATCGAGAAAGGAACCACCAATGGGACCACCAGTGATTTTGATGGGAATTACAGCATCAGTGTAGCTTCACTTCCCACGACTTTAGTCTTTTCTTACCTGGGATTTGAAACCCAGGAAATCAGAGTGACCTCTAATTCCCCCATGACGATCCAGTTTGTGCAATCTTCAGCTACCCTCGATGAAGTGGTGGTTACAGGGTTGGCAACCTCAGTAAAAAGAGCGAACGCGGCGAATGCCGTGTCATCCCTCTCTGCAAGTGAAATATCAGGTAGAACGCCTCCTCCAACGCTTGATGGAGCATTATATGGAAAATTCGCCGGAGCCACAGTAAGTGCCAACTCAGGTGCTCCTGGTGGAGGTTTATCGGTCAAACTTCGTGGTGCGACCTCTATTCAGGGGAATACACAGCCACTTTATATTATCGATGGGGTTTATATAGACAACAGTTCGATTGCGGCCGGCCTTAACATCGTTTCTGCAGCCGCCGCCGGTGGTAGCGCCTCCAACCAGGACAACCCCTCTAACAGGATCGCAGATATCAACCCTGAAGATATTGCTAATATCGAAATTCTAAAAGGTGCATCTGCCGCAGCGATCTACGGTTCCAGAGCCGCCGCCGGGGTGGTCATCATCACCACTAAAAAAGGTAAGGCTGGAGAAACTATTTTCAATTTCTCCCAGGCTACAGGCTGGACAGAAGTAAACAACCTTTTGGGTCTTCGTGATTATAATGAGCAGCGCGTACGCGATAGCTTTGGAGATGATGCCGCAGTAAGCTTCCTGGAAGCCCAGCAGGAAGGAAGGCTTGTGGATTATGAAAAAGAGATCTTCGGAGAAAAAGGACTTATAAGTATCACGAACTTCAGTATGAGCGGAGGTAGTGAGAAAACCCGGTTTTATACCGGTATCACACATAACGATGAGGAAGGTATCGTTAAAGGAACAGGTTACAAGAAAACTTCGCTTCGATTGAATCTTGATCACAGACCAACCGACTTTATCAAGCTTGGACTAAGTTCCAGTTACGCACATTCATCTGCGAACAGAGGTTTTTTCAATAACGATAATTCAGGAACCACCATTGGGGTAACGCTTACCGGAACCACGCCATGGCTTGAACTTTTTCCGAATGAAGATGGGGTCTATCCAGACAATCCAGCTGGGGCTTCCAATCCTCTGCAAACCAGAGACCAGGTTCGTAACAATGAAACCGTGAATAGATTTATTGTTGGTGGAACTGCCAATGTTGATCTATATACTGCAGAAAGCTCTAATCTCGAATTGATCCTTCGCGGAGGTCTTGATTTCTACGGACTCAAAACCAGGGCGATATTCCCAAAATCTTTACAATTTCAGAAGCCATCGAATGGTGGACTGAATGGGGTTGCGGTTCAGGGTGATACCCAGAATAAGAATTATAACCTTTCAGCTTTCCTGGTGCATAATTATTTTACCGGAAATGATCTGAACTTTCGTACTCAGGCCGGTGTAACCCGGGAGAACTTTGACAGGAATACTCAATTGATCTCAGCTACCGGACTTGTTGCTTCTGAAACTAATGTTGATCAGGCCGCAAATACTGGCGTGAATCAAACAAGATTGTTGCAGGAAGATTCTGGTTTCTTTGTTCAGGAAGAGGTGAATTTTCAGGATAAAGTAATCGCAACGGTAGGTCTTAGAGGTGATAAATCTTCTAACAATGGTGATGCGAATGAGCTATATTACTATCCAAAAGCATCTGTCGCTGTAAATCTCAACGAATTTGGATTCTGGAACGAAAACAGCCCATGGAGCCAGTTCAAACTAAGAGCTGCATACGGAGAGGCTGGAAATTTCCCGCCATTTGGAGCTCTTTTTACTTCTTATAATACCTTTTCTACAGATGGATTGCTGGGGATTAGTTTGATTGGAGTACGTGGAGATCGTGATCTTGAGTCTGAGAGACAAAAAGAACTTGAGTTTGGTACTGATGTTAGCTTCTTCAACAACAGGCTTAACTTTTCTGCCACCTATTATATCAAAACCATCGAAAATCTTATACTTCAGGCTTCTCTCGAACCTTCAACTGGATTTACCAGTGAATTTGTGAATGCCGGGGAATTAAGAAACCGTGGTATAGAATTGACTCTTGATGCAGTTCCTGTGGCTACAGAAGATTTTACCTGGAATCTTGGTGTAAATTTCTATAAGAACACTTCAGAAATTACCAGGCTTGATGTAGATCCTTTTAATATTGGAGCATTTGGAGCAACCCTGGGAACCTTCAGAATTGAAGAAGGATCGAGCGCTACTCAAATCGTTGGGATTGGACCAAATCCTGGTGAGAACGGATTTCAGAAGTTTGGAGATGCCGAGCCAGATTTTCAAATGGGTTTTAACTCCCAGTTGATCTATAAGAATTTTGATCTATCCTTTGTATGGCAATGGAAAAATGGAGGCGAGAATGTGAATCTTACAACCTTGTTGACAGATCTGAATGGAACCAGTCATGATTATGATACCGTAGATCTTGATCCAGACGGTCAGGTTGGAAATGGACCATATAGGGTGAGTCAGTTAGGATCTTCCGCTGAGGTTTTTGTAGAAGATGCTTCTTATTTAAGAATGCGTGAGCTTGGTTTATACTATAATATTCCTGCGGAAGTTTACGACGATTTCCTAAATGGCTCGATCGATAATATCAAACTTGGATTCTCGGGAACCAACCTTATCAACATTTTTGATTACAATAGTTACGATCCTGAAGTATCCAACTTTGGAGCAAACGGAATTTTTACCGGGGTTGATGTTACGCCATTCCCTTCTTCTAAAAGATTTCTTTTTCACTTAGCAGTTAATTTTTAATACGTAGATGATGAAAAATACATTAACTAAAATATTCATACTCTTCTTTTTAATTAGCGGTTTTCAAGCCTGCGACGTTGAAGAGTTTTCAGATCTCAATAACCCGGAAGTAGATGCTTTCAGGGATAATCTCACCAGGGGTGATCTTCAGGATCTTGTTGGCGGTGTGCTCTACAGTATGCGTGTTAGACTTGGTACTTACTACGATGATCTTGGGGTAATAGGCAGGGAATACTGGAGATTTTCCAGTTCAGATCCGCGATTTACTGCAGATTTACTAGGAAAAGAGAATGCGGTACTGGATAACAATACTTTTTATATTACCAATCCATGGGCAGCCAGGTACAGAACTGTGAAAAACGTCAATTTAATTCTAGAATTCATAGATGGCCAGGACGTTTCAGCTCAATTTACAGACTTAGAGATTAGCGCTACCAAAGGTTTTTTAAAGACCGTGAAAGCTTATGAATTATTGCTGAATTTAAATCTAACTTACCAGAATGGGATTAGAGTTGATGTGGCAGATGAAAATAATTTAGGGCCTTTCCTGGGTTATGACGCAGCATTGAGTGCGATACGGGCTTTACTTGATGAGGCAGCAGCAGATCTTCAAAATGGTGGCGATTCGTATCCATTCACCCTTACTTCAGGATTTGCAGGCTTTAGTAGTCCAGGTTCATTCCTGGAGGCAAATAAGGCGATAGCAGCAAGAGTAGCCGCATATCAGGAAGATTTTCCTGCGGTTCTGGATTACCTGGAAGATAGTTTCCTTACTCTGGATGCTTCCATGCTTGATGAGGGTATTTATTACAACTTCAGTGCAGACCAGACAGATATTTTAAATCCAATGTTCTTTCCAGTAGAGGCTTCTACTGCGGGAGCAAGGATCGTACAGCCAGATTTTGTAACCGATGCCGAGGAAGGCGATGAGCGACTAAATAAAATAGCCCAGCGAAGTGAATCCCTTACCTTTGATTTTCTAACTGGAGATTACGCCGTTTTCAGGTATACTTCTAATATCGATGCGATCCCGATTATCAGAAACGAGGAATTGATCCTTCTTTATGCGGAAGCAAATATTTATCAAAATCCTTCTGAAGCTGTTGCAGCTTTGAATTTGATCAGAAATTCAGCAGGACTGGATGATTATGATGGTGATTCTTCTGAAGCGTCCCTGATAGACGAGATGCTTATGCAAAGAAGGTATTCCCTGTTCGCTGAAGGTCATCGCTGGCTGGACGTACGCAGGTATGATCGTTTGGATGAGTTGCCTATCGACAGGGAAGGGGATGATGTATTTGAGCAATTTCCTATTCCGCTTACAGAAAACCAGTAAGTAACCTTTATTTCAGATAAAAACCATCCTGTTTTGCAGGATGGTTTTTTTATGCTTTCATAACATTTAAAAATTATCTTCGTCGCTCTAAAATTTCAGGTTTGAAAAACATAAAATGGATCTATCTCATCATTCTCTCCATTGTGTGGGGTAGCTCCTTTATCCTTATCAAAAAAGCACTTGTAGGATTGAGTCCTTTACAGGTTGGATCTTTCAGAATCATATTTGCTGCGCTGTTCCTGATATTCGTAGGCTTCCGAAGTTTGATGAAACTGAATGCTAAACAATGGAAATGGATCATAATTTCAGGTTTTCTGGGTTCCTTCTTTCCGGTTTATTTTTTTGCTTTTGCTGAAACCGAAATCGACAGCGCCATCGCTTCCATCTTGAATGCAACCACCCCATTACTAACGCTGATCGTGGGAGCTGCTTTCTTTCGGGCTGTAGTTACACAGAACAAGATCACCGGCGTGATTATTGGCCTGCTGGGAACCTTCGGACTCATCCTTAGCGGGGCGAGTATCAATCCAGATCAGAATTACTTTTATAGCTTGCTGGTGATTATGGCAACGGCATGTTATGCTGTAAACGTGAATATTCTCAAGACTAAAATGAGTGATATAAGTCCGCTTGGAATTACCGCAGGAAACTTTTTCGTGCTTTTATTCCCAGCATTTCTGATCCTTTATTTTTCAGGATTTTTTGATCTGGAGCCTATTACTACTGAAGTTGAATTATCCTTGGTCTATGTGGGCATACTTGGAATCATAGGAACAGGGGTGGCAATGATCATTTTCAATAAATTGATACAGATCTCAGATCCTGTATTTACTACCTCAGTTACTTATACTATTCCGGTTGTTGCGCTTGGATGGGGAATGTTGGATGGAGAGGTCTTTAGTTTGTGGCAAATAGTCTCAGCAATGGTAATCCTGCTGGGTGTATTCATAGTGAATCGCTCAAGAAATATCATCAGAAGAAGAAACAGCACCGAATAAAAAAAGCCCCGTTTCCAGGGCTTTTATACTCTTCAGAAGAAATAATTATTCTACAGAGAAATCTGCATCTTCGACTCCTTCGTTCACCATAATCTCTGAAACCTTGAATTCAAAAGATTGTGGTCCCATACTTTGTGAGATAGTGAAAGGAAATTTCACTCCTTTTACTTCCTGGTAATCACCGTAACCTGTTGGGATGCTCATTGTTTGTCCTCCCTGGCTAACTGTTTTCACCGACTGTACTTTTAGTCCGCTGTCTACAGCATAGTAGTTCTTTGTAGTAGCATCTGCACTCACAACGTAAGCGTCTTTACCATCTACCTGCTCGATTCCTTCGATTTTAGCTTCACCAACAGTTAATTCTGGAAAAGCATCAGCATCAGCTTTCGCAGCTTTAATCTGGTCTTCGTTGTATGGCATTTTCTGTCCCATCTGCATTACGAAGCCTTTCTCACCATTAAATACCTGCTTGCTTACAACCTGACCACCCATAGTTACTTCCTGGCTTAATTTTCCAGCAGAAGTTCTGGTCATGTCAAGTCCAAGTTCTCTTCCCTGAACATTTGCACTGGCGATCATTTTTACAGTTTCAATACCTTCAACTGCCTCACGACCACCAATAGCGTCGATATATTTGTTATATACCTTCTCAACGCTCATATCAGCATCAACTTGTTTTTGCTCTGGCTTTTCAGTTTTCTCACCAAACCTGTTGTAGTAGTTGATAGGGTAAGTTTTGCCATTATAGGTCATCTTCTCCAGATTCTCCAAAACATCTGCACCTTTACCGGCGATCACGATTCTTGAATTATCTGCAAGGAAATACTTCTTGGCAACACGTTGAACGTCTGCTTTAGTAACCTTATCAATTCTTTCCAGGTACTCTTCGTAGAAATCATCATTAAGGTCTTCAGTCTCAATTTCCATAGCGAAATTTGCGATTGTTGAAGGCTGCTCCAATGAAAGAACGAAATCTCCGGTGATCTTAGCCTTGGCGTTTGCCAGTTCCTGATCTGTTACCATCTCGTTTCTCATTTTGTAAATCTCGTCAAGAAATGCCACTACAGAGCTATCTGTAACTTCATTTCTCACACTGGCACTGGCTACGAAAGTTGAAGCATATTTGTCATTCCCGGTGCTTGAGTAAGCTCCGTAAGTATAACCTTTGTCCTCACGAAGGTTAAGGAATAATCTTGCTTCACCACCACCACCAAGAATCTTGTTAGCTACAAGAACCGGGAAGTAATCGTCATCTTTTTTCTTAAGATTGATTGTATTTACAAGGGCTATTTCAGACTGTACAGCATTTGGCATATCAACAAAGTTGATCTCTGTTTGCTTTACATTAGATACCGCTGGCATTTTAGCTTCCGGAGTCGCTTTCCCTGTCCATGAGGAAAAGTTCTTTTTCACAAGATCTTTTACGTCATCTTCATCTACATCTCCAACAACTACCAGGTAAGCGTTCTTTGGTGAAAACCATGTATTGTAATAAGATTTCACATCCTCCAGGGTCACTGCGTTTACAGTTTCTTCCGTAGAGAATTCACCATAAGGGTGATCTTTCCCATATGCCAGTGCAGAGCGGACTCTACGAGCGTTGAAGGAAACATCCTTTTCACTGCTTTTTAGTCCGTCGATAGTTCTTGCTTTAGACTTGTCAAATTCTTCCTGGGTAAATTGTGCATTGATTATCCCATCTGCCATCAAGGCAAGCACATCAGGGAAGTATTTAGATAGGGTATTCGCATTCGCACCACCAGCATAAAAATTTAGACGTGCCCCAAGAAAATCAACTTTTTCGTTGAATTCATCTTTAGACATGTTCTTGGTTCCGGTCCCAATAAGGTCACCGGTAATTCCGGAAACACCTGCTTTGGCACCTTCAGCATGAGGAGCGTTATCAAATCTAAGAGACATGGCAACTCGTGGTAATTTGTTGTTTTCCACGATCATTACCTGCATTCCATTATCAAGCTTGAAGGTTTCAGGTTCGTCTACATTTACTTTAGGAGCAGGACCCGGTTCGGGCATCTGGCTACGGTCAATCTGAGCTGAAACTCCAACAGTTAGCGTTGCAAATGCTGCCAGAGTTAGTATATTTTTTCTCATTTTTTTCAATTTTTTAATTATTATTCCGGCTGTTCGCTGGCTGGTAAATACTCAAGCACTACTCTCTGGTTAGGCTTTAGGTATTCTGAAGCAACTCTTTTGATGTCTTCTCTGGTGATATTTCTGTAAATATCGATTTGATCGTTGATAAGATCTGTATCTCCATAAAGAAGATAGTTTCTTGCCAAAGAGTTTGCGATTCCTGCAATGCTGGAATTCGAGTTTACAAAGTTGTTCTCTGCTTTGTTCTGTAGCTTCTGAAAATCTTTTTCAGTAATAAGCTCACTTCTAAGTTTAGCGATCTCTTCTTCAATTTCAGTATTCAGAGTTTCCAATTCTGTTTCACCCTGAGGAATACTGAAGATAAGATACATCCCGTAATCTTCCTGCTCTAAATTGAAAGCTCCAACCTGAAGTGCCTGCTTCTGCTCATCCACAAGTTTTTTGTAAAGTTTCGAGCTGTTACCGTCACTAAGGTAATCTGAGATCATGTTTAGTACATAAGAATCCTTTTCAGTAAAAGCCGGAGTTCTGTATCCAATTACTGAAGCCGGGATCTGGATGTTGGAGTCATAAGACTTGGCATTGATCTGCTCTGTAATTGGCTCTTCTTTTGGGAAATCTCTGGTTACTTCATCTCCTGAAGGAATTGGACCAAAGTAATCCTCGATCATCTTTTTAGTATCATCGATCTTGATATCACCAGCAACTACCAGTACAGCGTTGTTAGGAACATAATATTTATCGAAGTAAGCTTTGAACTCATCTAAAGTAGCCGCATCAAGATCCTCCATATAGCCAATGTTTGGATCTTTATAAGGATGGTTTTTGAACATGTTCTCCTGCATTGCTGGTAACAGGTTGCCATAAGGAGAATTGTCCATACGCAGTCTTCTTTCTTCTTTTACCACTTCATTCTGAGTGTCCACACCTTTCTGTCCAATGATTGGGTGTAACATTCTTTCAGATTCCATCCACAATCCTAATTCAAGATTGTTGGAAGGAAATACTTCGTAATAGTAAGTTCTGTCCTGGCTGGTGTTGGCGTTGTTGCTACCACCATTGGAACTCACGATTTCGAACCACTTTCCATTTGGAATGTTCTCGGTTCCTTCGAACAACAGGTGCTCGAAAAAGTGAGCCATCCCGGTTCTGCCGTCTTCACGGTCTTTTCCACCCACATGGTACATTACAGATGTGGTTACAACAGGAGCAGAGTTATCCTTGTGCAGGATCACGTGCAACCCGTTGTCTAAATCATACTCAGTAAATTCTACTTCCTGAGCAAATCCTACGATTCCAATCATGAAAAAGCAGAATAACAGTCCTAGTTTGTTAATCATTTTTTTAAGGTTTTTCAATTGCCATTATTAGTTTGTGTAGCTCGTGAAAAGTTACAATAAATTCAGCTTAATATGCAGATTGTGCGGAATGTGTTAAAATTAACAAGCTATTAAGGCAATAAACGCGGTATTTTTAGGAAATTTACGATCAAAACCAACATTGCTATGGGTAAATTCAGTATTCCTATTAAATACGGTGTGGCTGTTGCCGCCGGTCTTATTGCTTATTTTCTAATTCTTTCACTTTTCGATGCTCACAATCAACCAATCTACAGCCTATTCAATGGTGTGATCATGGCGTATGGTATGTTTGAGGCGGTTAAACATTACAGACTGCATAAAGGGAATAAATTTAAATATCAAAAGGGCTTTATGGCCAGTTTACTAACGGGCTTCAATGCTACTATTATATTTACGATCTTTTTCGGTATTTACGCTACGGAAATAAATCCAGGGTTCCTGGATGAACTTATCACGGTTTGGATTACAGATTACAATACCAGCATTGGAGTTGTTTTATTTGTAGTTGCCGTCATGGGATTTGCTACGAGCCTGGTACTAACCCTGGCATACATGCAGTTATTCAAAGATTCATGGAACACTAAAGAGGCTAAAAAGCATACTTTATAGTCTAAGCCGAAAAAAACAAAAACCTTTGTCAATTAATTAATTAGAATTATATTTGCACCCGCTTGCGTGAAAACGGAAGTGATTTTTATTAAGTATTTATATAACTAATTATACGCTATGTACGCAATTGTAGAGATAGCAGGGCAGCAATTTAAAGTTGCAAAAGACCAGAGAGTTTATGTGAATCGCCTGGCAGGTAAAGAAGGAGACAGTATCTCTTTTGATAAGGTACTTCTTACTGCAGATGGAGATAGCATTACTGTTGGCGCCCCGGCTATAGAAGGAGCTTTGGTTGGAGCAAAAATCAACCGTCACCTTAAAGGTGAAAAAGTAATCGTTTTCAAAAAGAAAAGACGTAAGGGTTACAGAACCAAAAATGGTCACAGACAAGCACTTACTGAAATTCTTATCGAAGGTATCGATCTTAAAGGTGGATCTAAATCTACTTCAGCCAAGAAAGAAGAGCCTAAGAAAGAAAGCAAAAAAGAAGAATCTTCAAACGATCTAAGTCAGAACACAGTTGCAGAGCTGAGAGAAATGGCTAAAGACAAAGGTGTTGAGGGATATTCTTCAATGAAAAAAGCAGAATTAATTGCTGCATTAAGCTAGTGTAAACTACTAAAAACGAAATAAGATGGCACATAAAAAAGGAGTTGGTAGTTCCAAGAACGGTAGAGAATCAGAATCGAAACGTCTAGGCGTGAAGATTTTTGGTGGACAGGCTGCTGTTGCGGGAAATATTATCGTAAGACAGAGAGGTACTGCTCACCGTCCAGGTGATAACGTATACGCTGGAAAAGATCATACTTTACACGCTAAAGTTGACGGACTAGTGAAATTCACTAAGAAGAAAGATGATAAATCTTATGTTTCTATCGAGCCATTTGAGGCATAGGTAGATTCAAATTTATATTGGAACCCTCTCCAGAAATGCAGAGGGTTTTTTATTTCCTATTCTTAAATTGTTTAACTTTACTTTTAAATAAATAAACAAAACATGATCGCAGAAGAATATGATTTGGATGAAAGACAGATTGATCGTATCATTTCAATGGCATGGGAAGACAGAACTACCTTTGAAGCCATTGAGTTTCAATTTGGATTAAAAGAAGACGAGGTTATCAGGTTTATGCGCGAGCAGATGCATCCAAGGAACTGGAGAAAATGGAGAGCCAGAGTGCAGGGTAGAAAAACAAAACATGAGAAGCTGAGAAGTGATGATGTTAGCAGGTTTAAAAGCAAAGCTCAGCGTCATATCACCGGTAACAGAATTAGTAAAAAGAAATATTAATCCTTTCTACAGAAACAAAAAATCCCCGGGCAGCGGGGATTTTTCGAAAAACCAAACAAAAAAAGGGTGATCAATTCAAAGAGAATGTACTAATTAAATTAACCTCATTACCCTTATAGGAATATTGGGAAAGTGTATTATCCCCGATCATTAGCAGCTTGTCATCAAGAGGAATGACATCATAGGTGTTAATGTTCGTAAATTGATCTACAAGACTAAGATCGGGGGTGTTTTTAGTGTCAAATATTTTCAGTCCTTCATCGCCATCACAAACGAAAAGCCAGTCATCCTTGACGCCCAGGCCATATGGATTGTTCATCTCATAGCTATTTACAATTCTGGGATTGCTCTTGTCTGCAACATCCACGACATCCAGTTGATTAAAATTTTGTCCGCAATTATTGCCGCCACGAATGGTCACGTAAGCGTAGTTGTCTTTCACTACCACTGGATCGCATCCAAGTACGTGTTGAAGAAACGAGACCTGTTGTGGAGATTCTGGGTTTGCCAGATCGTAAATATACATTCCAGTCGAGCTTCCAAGATAAAGGTGATCCTGATAATGGAAAATCGTTTCTATGTCCCAGCCGGCATATTCGCTGCTAAGTTCAACCGGGTTGGAAGGATTGCTTATGTCTATTACAGAGAGTTCGCTCTCTTCAGCTATGTAAAGCAATTCTTCACTTATGGTAAACCTGGCCATACTTCCGCCGATACCAGATCCACCGCCGTCTGCTTCTGAGAAGAAAGGCTCGTTAACAAGATCACCTCTTGCATATTCTATTTTTCGGGACTCGGTGATATAGCCTATAATGACTTCAGTAGTATAATCAAAGTTTTCAAAGTCGACAAAACTTACCTGTTCTGGTGGATTGCGATAGTAATTAGGAAAAATGTCTTTGACCCTGCCAGCTTCTTTAATAGCACTCATGTCACTAAGATCGAAAACGACCAGGTCCATCCCGTTATTAGCATAGAGCATGTTATTTCTAATCGCTACATCAGTATTACGAGGGATTTTTAAAAACTGAACTTTTACAGGGTTAAAAGGATCGGTATTATTGATTATGTGAACACCTTCGTTTTTGTCATTGATGAATATATAGTTCTGCCAGGCGTAGATCTTTCCCGATTCCTTGATTTCCCTGGGAGCCTGAATTTCTACAGAAGCACGAAAATCAGCGATGGACTGAGTTACGGGTACTGCAACCGTAGTAAACTCATCATCACTATCCTCCTCACATGAAGTGAAGAGGAAAAGTGGTGATAATAGTAACACAAAAAGTAAATTTTTCAT
The DNA here is from genome assembly GCF_000423045.1 of Christiangramia portivictoriae DSM 23547. Classification (GTDB taxonomy): domain Bacteria; phylum Bacteroidota; class Bacteroidia; order Flavobacteriales; family Flavobacteriaceae; genus Christiangramia; species Christiangramia portivictoriae. The sequence goes on from NZ_AUHF01000001.1 coordinate 458,001, forward strand.
GTGTAATTGTGGTTAGGTATCAGTTAGATGCTACACTTTCGAAAAGGTTGCGTAGGATTTAAGAAAATTTTTTCTGTCACTTTGTCAGAACCTTGTTTAGTTCTATCTTTGCCTTTCTAAAAACCTAAAGGCTGGTTTAGATTTATGGAGAAGACAATAGATGAGAAAAGACAGGGGAATTCATTAGTAATGGAGCCTAAGGCTGAAAACACCCGTAAGCTGTTTATTGAGAGTTATGGTTGCGCGATGAACTTCAGTGATTCTGAAATTGTCGCTTCCATTCTTAGTAAAGAAGGTTTTAATACTACCCAGAAACTGGAGGAAGCAGATCTTGTGCTGGTAAATACCTGTTCAATTCGTGATAAAGCAGAGCAAACAGTAAGGAAAAGACTGGAAAAATACAATGCCGTTAAAAGAATAAATCCCGGGATGAAAGTGGGAGTTCTGGGTTGTATGGCAGAGCGGCTTAAAAGCAAATTTCTTGAAGAAGAGAAGATCGTGGATATGGTCGTTGGGCCAGATGCCTATAAGGATCTTCCAAATCTTGTGAGTGAGATCGAAGAAGGTAGAAGTGCCATGAATGTGCTTTTATCCAAAGAGGAGACTTATGGCGATATTTCTCCGGTGAGGTTGCAAAGCAATGGGGTTTCGGCATTCGTATCGATTACCCGCGGTTGTGACAATATGTGTACTTTTTGCGTGGTTCCTTTTACCCGAGGTCGTGAACGCAGCCGTGATCCTCAAAGTATTCTGGAAGAGGTGAACGATCTGGCAGCTAAAGGTTTTAAAGAGATCACATTGCTGGGTCAAAACGTAGATAGTTATCTATGGTATGGGGGCGGACTCAAAAAAGACTTTAAAAATGCTACTGAAATTCAAAAGGCGACGGCGACAGATTTCTCACAACTTTTGAAACTGGTGGCAGAAGCACATCCTAAAATGAGAATCAGGTTCTCCACCTCAAATCCTCAGGATATGACGCTGGATGTGATCAAAATGGTAGCAAAGTATCCAAATATTTGTAATTACCTGCATTTACCAGTGCAGTCTGGAAGCAACCGAATTCTGAAGGCGATGAACAGGCTGCACACCCGTGAAGAATATTTTGAGCTTATTCGAAATATCAGGGAAATGATCCCAAATTGCGGGATTTCTCAGGATATGATTACCGGCTTTCCAACAGAAACCGAGGAAGATCACCAGGATACCTTATCCCTGATGGAGGAAGTTGTCTACGATTTTGGTTATATGTATGCTTATTCTGAAAGACCTGGAACTATGGCTGAAAGAAAGCTGGAAGATGATGTGCCTCAGGAAGTCAAGAAAAGACGTCTTCAGGAGATCGTAGATCTTCAGCAGAAACATAGCAAACAGAGAACCAAACGATTCTTAGGTGAAATTACGGAAGTATTGATCGAGCGGGAATCTAAAAAATCTGATCAACACTGGAGCGGTAGAAATTCACAGAATACGGTAGTGGTTTTTGACAAGGAAAATTATAAGATCGGTGATTTTGTAAACGTAAAAATTAAGGACTGTACCAGCGCGACTCTTATCGGCGAGCCTGTGGGGTATAGTGATAATAACTAACAATTACGATGACATTCTTTTGATGAATACTGAGGAATGTATTAATAATACTGAAATTTTAAATGGAATCAGTTCAGGCAATTAAACAGCGCTTTGGCATTATTGGAGATGATCCAAAGCTAAACCGTGCAGTAGAAAAGGCAATCCAGGTTGCGCCCACAGATATTTCAGTACTTGTTACCGGAGAAAGTGGTGTGGGGAAAGAAAGTATTCCGAAGATCATCCACGCGCTTTCCCATCGTAAACATGGGAAGTATATCGCAGTGAACTGTGGAGCGATTCCTGAAGGTACTATCGATAGTGAACTATTTGGACACGAAAAAGGAGCGTTTACAGGTGCAACTCAAACCAGAAGCGGTTATTTTGAAGTAGCCGATGGTGGAACGATCTTTCTTGATGAAGTTGGGGAATTACCATTGCCTACTCAGGTGAGACTGCTTCGGGTGCTGGAAAATGGGGAATTTATAAAAGTAGGTTCTTCAAAAGTACAGAAAACCGATGTGCGAATTGTGGCGGCTACGAACATCAACATGTTCGAGAACATCAAGAAAGATAAATTCCGGGAGGATCTTTATTATCGTTTAAGTACGGTGGAAATTGCATTACCGCCATTGAGAGAAAGAAAAGGTGACATCCATTTACTTTTCAGAAAATTTGCTTCAGATTTTGGTTTGAAATACAAGATGCCTACCATTAAGCTGGATGATGATGCTGTTGATTTGCTGCTGAAATATCGATGGGGAGGGAATATTCGCCAGTTACGAAATATTGCAGAGCAGGTTTCCGTTCTGGAACAGAAGAGAAATATTAGCGCAGAAGAACTTCGACAATATCTTCCGGATATTGGGAGTAATTTACCGGCGGTTATTTCAGATAAAAAGAAAGAAGGAGATTTCAGCAATGAAAGAGAGATTCTTTACAAGGTACTGTTCGATATGAAAAGCGACCTTAATGATTTGAAGAAATTAACGCTGAAGCTGATGCAGGAGGGAGACAGCCAGCAGGTTCAGGATGAGAATGAAGGTCTTATAGAAAAGATCTACGGGAGCAGCGGTGATGATATAGATGAAGCTGATATTGATGAGGATGAATTGAATGTACTGCAAATTCCGCAACAAAATTCTTCTTCACCAAGCCAGGAAGAAAAGGATAAATATTATTTTGCTGAAGAGATCGAAGAGGAAGAAACCCTTTCACTTCAGGATAAAGAGTTGGAGCTTATTAAAAAATCGCTGGAAAGACACAGCGGAAAACGTAAGGCAGCAGCAGAAGAATTAGGAATAAGTGAACGAACTTTATATCGAAAGATCAAACAGTATAATTTATAATCAATGACAAGATTTCTGAGTATTATCACGGCATTACTGGTGACTTTGAGCTTATCTTCCTGTATGTCCTATTCTTTTACAGGAGCCGATACGGGAGATGCTGAAACATTCCAGGTAAATTTCTTCCAGAATAATGCAGATCTTGTAGAGCCGGGTATTGACCGTGCATTCACGATCTCTCTGCAGGACCTTATTCAGAATCAAACAAGCTTAAGTCTTACCAATACGAATGGCGACCTGATCTTTGAAGGGGAAATCACGCAATTTTACGTGGCGCCTATGTCTGCCACAGCTGAAAATACCGCTGCGCAAAGTAGACTGACCATGGCGGTAAATGTTCGATATTACAATACCCTGGAGCCAGAAAAGGATTTTGAAAAGCGTTTTTCATTCTATTATGATTACCCGGCACAGCAACAATTGATAGGAGCGAACCTGGAGACTGCGCTTGACGAAATTTATACAAGAATTACTCAGGATATATTTAACGCGGCGCTTACCGACTGGTAATGGAAAAAAAAGCACTCATAAATTTATTGAACTCTCCTGCGGAAATCACCAAAGAACAAACGCGGGAACTGGAAATGTTGCTGGAAAAAGCACCTTATTTCCAGGCTGTTCGTGCCATACGCTTAAAAGGTTTAAAAGAGCACCAGGAGTTCAATTACAATACTGCTTTAAAAAGAACAGCGGCTTATACGACAGACCGTGATATTCTCTTCGAGTTTATTACTTCGGAAGAATTCAATCAAAATTCGATTGCCAGGCAGATCAGGCAGCAGGAAGACCGGCTGAAGGAAATGACGGTCTACGAACATGAAGAAGTTCATGGAAGACGAAGCATAGACCTGGATGATGCCATTAAGATGAAGCAGTCTGAATCTGAACTGGTAATGGACCCCTCGTTATTTGAACGAGCGAAGGTGGTCGACACCACTTCAGATGAGGAACGCAACAATGAAATTTCCGAAGATAACGGCCTTGATATAGGAAAACCTCTGGAGTTTGATCAAAAGGAATCTCATTCCTTCTCAGAATGGTTAAAATTGACCAGGGCAGAACCCATTGAAAGAGAGAACAATTCTGAAGAACCTGAAAACGAGGATCGACAGAGAAAATTTGATCTTATAGAAGAGTTCATTGCCAAAAATCCTAAGATCAAACCGGTAAAATCTGTCTCCAGAAACAATCTAGCCGAAGAATCGATGACCAGCCAGGAATCATTGATGACAGAGACCTTGGCAAGGGTTTATCTCGAGCAGAAAAACTACAAAAAAGCTATCCAGGCCTATAAAATATTAATTTTGAAAAATCCCGAAAAAAGTGGTTTCTTTGCAGACCAAATTCGGGCAATAGAAAAATTACAAGACACTAATAACGATTAAGAATGAGCACATTCACTATATTTTTAGCTTTAATAATTATCGTAGCATTTTTGCTGGTAGTTGTGATCATGGTTCAGAACCCAAAAGGTGGCGGACTTTCTTCTTCATTTGGCGGCGGTGGTCAGCAAATGGGAGGAGTAAAAAAGACAACAGATTTCCTGGATAAATCCACCTGGACACTGGCTACTTTATTACTTGTACTAATTCTGCTTTCTAATGTAGCTATCATGGATAGACCTTCAGAGGCTGGAACACGCGTTTTCGAAAGTGACGAACCCGTAAATACAGAAATGCCTGCAGCACCAGCTACTCAGACTGACAGTGAGCAGTAAATAAGAAACACATCTATATTCTGAAATGCCAGCTTATGACAAGCTGGCATTTTTTATTGCGTGATGGCAGAGAATTGGAGCTGGCATAATTTTAGAAATATGTCTCCCGTATTTGAAAAATTAATTAACCTAATAATAAAATTTAACAAAATGGGACTAAACATTAAGCCACTTTCAGACAGGGTTGTAATTGAGCCTGTTGCTGCAGAGAACAAAACTGCATCTGGAATCATCATTCCGGAAACAGCTAAAGAAAAGCCACAAAAAGGTAAAGTTGTAGCTGTTGGTGGAGGTACCAAAGATCACGAGATGACAGTGAAAGAAGGTGATACGGTTCTTTACGGTAAATATGCCGGTACTGAGCTAAAACTGGAAGGAACAGATTACCTGATCATGCGGGAAGATGATATACTGGCAATAGTATAAGTTTCACTACAATTTTCCGACATCCGTCGGAATACATAATCTAAAATTTAATAACCAATAATTCTGTAGACATCTACAGATGATTAAAAATTATAGAAATGGCAAAAGATATAAAATTTGACATTCAGGCTCGTAACGGGATTAAACGTGGTGTTGATGCATTGGCGAACGCTGTAAAAGTAACTTTAGGACCAAAGGGTCGTAATGTGATCATTAGTAAATCCTTTGGCGCTCCTACAGTAACTAAAGATGGTGTAACCGTAGCGAAAGAGATCGAACTTGAGGATCCGCTAGAAAACATGGGAGCACAAATGGTAAAGGAAGTTGCTTCCAAAACCAATGATCTTGCAGGAGACGGTACTACTACTGCAACTGTTCTTGCTCAGGCTATTGTAAAAGAAGGTTTGAAGAACGTGGCTGCGGGTGCAAACCCAATGGATTTAAAACGTGGGATAGATAAGGCTGTTGAATCTCTGACAGCAGATCTGGCCAGCCAGACTAAAGAGGTTGGTGATTCTTCTGAAAAAATTAAGCAGGTAGCATCTATTTCTGCTAACAATGATGATGTAATTGGTGATTTGATCGCTCAGGCATTCGGAAAAGTTGGCAAAGAAGGAGTTATCACTGTTGAAGAGGCAAAAGGAACAGAAACTTACGTAGACGTTGTAGAAGGAATGCAGTTCGACAGAGGATACTTATCTCCTTACTTCGTTACAAATTCTGAGAAAATGACAGCAGATCTAGAAGATCCATATATTCTTCTTTTTGATAAGAAGATCTCTTCTATGAAAGATCTGCTTCCAGTATTGGAGCCGGTAGCTCAGTCTGGTAAGCCACTATTAATTATTGCTGAAGATGTTGATGGCGAAGCTCTTGCAACTCTTGTGGTGAATAAACTACGTGGATCATTGAAGATCGCTGCAGTGAAAGCTCCAGGATTTGGTGACCGTAGAAAAGCTATGCTGGAAGACATCGCTATCCTAACAGGTGGTACCGTAATTTCTGAAGAAAGAGGATTTACTTTGGAAAATGCTACTATCGATATGCTGGGTACTGCTGAAAAAGTAGCGATCGATAAGGATAATACTACGATCGTAAATGGATCTGGAAACAATGATGATATCCAGAGTAGAGTGAACCAGATAAAATCTCAGATTGAATCTACTACTTCAGATTATGACAGAGAAAAGCTTCAGGAGCGTCTGGCAAAATTAGCTGGTGGTGTAGCCGTACTTTATGTTGGTGCAGCTTCAGAAGTTGAAATGAAAGAGAAAAAAGATAGAGTGGATGATGCACTTCACGCAACCAGAGCAGCTGTTGAAGAAGGTATTGTTGCCGGTGGTGGTGTTGCTTTAGTAAGAGCTCAGGCTGTACTTAGCAAGATCCAAACTGAAAATTCTGATGAGGCAACTGGAGTACAGATCGTTTCAAGAGCTATTGAGGCTCCGCTAAGAACGATCGTACAAAACGCTGGTGGAGAAGGTTCAGTAGTGATCAACAAAGTGCTGGAAGGCAAGAATGACTTCGGTTATGACGCTAAAACAGATACTTATGTGGATATGCTGAAAGCTGGTATTATCGATCCTAAGAAAGTAACCAGAGTGGCATTGGAAAATGCAGCTTCAGTTGCTGGAATGATCCTTACAACCGAGTGTGCACTTATTGATATTCCGGAAGATAACGCCGGAGGTGGTGGAATGCCACAAGGAATGGGCGGCGGAATGCCAGGAATGATGTAATCATTCTTCCATATAATTATCAAAACCCGGCCATGTGCCGGGTTTTTTTATGAATCATCATATTTTAGAAATTCGAAAGCTCCTTTTCTCAAATTGATGCCATATTCGAGATATGCTTTGAGACTCGCGAGAAAATTAGCCCAACCTTCGGTATTTCTGGCTAGCCACGCGATACCGTGCTCATTATTAAGCATTTCTTCCTCCTTTATTGCTAGCAGTGTCTGATCGTTTCCAATTGCTGTAAACTTAAACGTAACCGTGGTTATATGATTTTCAGCACCTTCCCAGTTAAGTACTATTATTTCGGGCGAATCAGCCTTTATCACTTTCACTTTCACCTCCATAGATTTAAATTCCGGGAACTTCCAGATGACGTGATTACCAGTTTCCAGATTTAAACTGGCTTCAGAAACAAAGAATTTGCTAAGGTCCCTGGCGTTTGCAACGGTATGGAAAACCTTTTCCCTACTTTCAGCGATCTGGATCTTTGTAAGAATGGTAAGTTTCTTCGGTTTCATTTTTTATTAAAGGCTTTATTTGAAGAATTTTGCTGAAAAGAATTATTCAATATCTTCAGCATTTTGAAATATATGAATTCTAAGGTTAAAATGATCGCGCTCGTTGCCGGGCCATTACTATTTGTTATCCTGCAGCTCTTAGGCCGACCAGATTCTATGCCGGCAGGTGCTTTCGACGTGCTTTGTATTACTCTATGGATGGCTGTTTGGTGGGTTTCAGAAGCTATTCCTATTGCGGTAACGGCATTACTGCCTATCATTCTCTTTCCATTGACTGGAGCGGTAAGTATAGATGCTACTACTGCGGCTTTTGGTCATAAATATGTGTTTTTATATTTGGGAGGTTTTATTCTGGCAGTCGCAATAGAAAAATGGGATCTGCATAGAAGAATCGCCCTGAGTATCATTAACTTCATAGGTGCAGATGTTAAGATGATCATCCTGGGATTTATGGCTGCGACCGCTTTTCTTTCCATGTGGATAAGCAATACCGCGACTTCGGTCATGATGTTACCTATTGGCACCGCAATTATTAGTCAGTTACAGGATAACCCGGCCAGCAAGGAGAATGAAAATGCTATATTTGGTAAGGCGTTGATGCTGGCCATAGCCTATAGCGCTTCCATTGGTGGAGTTGCGACATTGATTGGAACTCCTCCCAATCTCGTGTTTGCCGGGATCGTGGAAGAAATTTATGGCATTGAGATTAGTTTCACGAAATGGATCGTTCTGGGTTTACCGGTGTCGGTTGCACTGTTGCTTATTTGCTGGAAATATTTAACTACCAGAGCCTTCAGGTTTACACAGTCGGAATTTCCGGGAGGGAAGGCAGAAATTAAGCGTCTGAAAATGGAACTTGGCGGGATGAGTCTTCAGGAGAAAAGAGTTCTGGTGGTTTTTACAATAACCGCCTTTTGCTGGATTAGTAGAAGTTATCTTATCCAGCCAGTTTTACCTTTTATAGATGATACGATTATAGCGATGATTGCAGCTGTGGCTCTCTTCCTGATCCCGGCTGGAAAAAAAAACAGGAAACTGGTTACCTGGGAGGAGGCTGTTAAAATTCCCTGGGGAATTATTTTATTGTTCGGTGGAGGTATGGCACTTGCGAAAGGTTTTGGAGAAAGTGGCCTTGCGGTTTGGATTGGAGAGCAGTTAAAGAACCTAGAAAACCTGCCGCTTCTATTGTTAGTGGTTATATTAATAGCAGCAGTAAACTTTTTGACCGAAGTAACTTCCAACCTAGCTACCACTGCCATGTTACTGCCAATACTTGCCTCGATGGCCCTGGCTCTGGATCTGCACCCGTATTTTTTGATGGTAGGGGCAACCCTTGCGGCCTCCTGTGCATTCATGCTGCCAGTGGCAACTCCGCCTAATGCAGTTGTTTTTGGATCTGGTTACCTCAGGATTCCAGATATGATAAAAACAGGTATTTGGATGAATATCGTGAGTATCCTGTTACTAAGCCTGATCGTCTATTATTTATTACCGTACTTATGGGATTTCGATCCCGAAGTGATTCCGAAGAAATTCTTAAAAGCGGAAGATTAATTTTCCTCGAATTCTTCTTCTTTGATACTGGCTTTTGTTTGCAGGAAGTACTTAGGGCTAACTCCATACTTTTCTTTAAAAATCTTCGAAAAATAACTGCGGTTATTTAGTCCAATGGAAGTAACAATTTCTGAAATATTCTTTTCAGAAAGTTTCAGCATTTCCTTGGCAGCCTCCAGTTTAATGTGCTGCATATATTTGTTTACAGTAAGATCATAAACATATTTAAAGCCTTCCTGAAGTTTATTGACATTAGTTCCAGCCTCTTTCGCCAGGGTCTCTACGGAAAGATTTGTACTAAGATCGCCCTGTATTCTTTTGGCAACATAATTCACTTTTTCAATATCAGACTTTCTCAGGATTTTAGGCAAATTCTCGCCGTTCTCGTCATCCTGGTACTGGTCTATCTGTATGGTAAGCATTTCAAAAGCTTTGCCTTCAAGAAACAGATTGCGAAGAAATCCAGTGAAATCTTTTGTATTAATCTCCTCCATTAAGTCTGCCGACTTTATACTATAATTTCCCTGGTAAAAGAATTGTTTTTTTGAAACCGCATCTTTGAACAGTTCTTTCAGAGTAGGATCGAGATCTTTAAAATCATAATTGGAGCGATGCGCAAATACAGATCTAATGATTTCAAGGCTTGATACATGTGTTTTTACATCTTTCTTAAAGTAAAGAATATGGCCATCGTAACCACTGCTGCTCACTACAATATTCTGGTAGGTATCTATGGTGTGTTCCTCAGAGCTGTGTTGAAAGCAATGGCTAACAGTACCTTCTGAACAAAAAATAAACTTTAAAGGGTGAACAGTGTTTAAAGAAAAATGAATTTCAACATCCTGTGAGAATGTACAATCATAAGTGATATACCCCATGCCGGAGTCAAAACTGATCCCTCGAATAATGCCTTCACCAAATTTAGACGGGATTTCGATAAAAAGTTCGCCACTACGATTTCGTACATCTGCTTCCAGCGACTGCGCAATGTTTTGAACAATTTCATTCACTGGTAGCGTTTGAACATCAATTCTCATAAAATGATACTTATTTTTTCGCTTAATAAGTTAAGCTTTATTTAATGATAAATCTTAAAATCTACATTGGTAAAATTAAAGATTGTGTGAAAAAAATTAAGAATTAAGATTATAGAAATTATGATTTGAGCTAATGGTTCTGCGAAAAACGTTAGTGTTTAAGGCGTCTTTGGTGAAAAATCACCATTAACTCCAATTTCGCAAGCTAGGATTCAAATCGAAAATCTATGTTAAAAATTTAAGGCATATCGGTTTCACTAAGAATTTCCGTTATTTTTCAGTAAAACTATAATTATGAATAAGGATAAAGACAGATCATCACCGGTTCCAAAGGAAGATCGTGACAGTGAACAAAAAGTAAATCAATCTACAGAAACCAGGGTTCAGAACTCCGGTTCCAAACTTTGGATAGTCATTGCGATCATCGCAGTTTTTCTACTCATTATTCTTGCCATTACCGGAGTCTTATAATTAAAAACTGTAGCTTCGTTTATTACGTAATTATATATAACAACGCATACAAGAGATTAGATAGATGGCTAAAAATTATTATGACCCGGCAGACCTTAGAAAATTTGGAGAAATTACTGAATGGAGTGAGGAACTGGGAAGCAAGTTTTTTGATTATTATGGTAAGGTTTTCGAGGAAGGAGCACTTTCTGCGCGCGAAAAATCTTTAATCGCCCTTGCTGTGGCCCATGTTGTAAAGTGTCCTTATTGTATAGACGCTTACACAAGAGATGGACTGCAACGCGGCATTACCAAAGAGGAGATGATGGAGGCTGTCCATGCCGGAGCTGCCATAGAAAGTGGAGCTACGCTTGTGCACGGAGTGCAAATGATGAACAAATACAAAAAGCTAAGTATGTAAGTTTTCTGTGAACTGCAGAACTAAACACACATAGAAAACACTATATGATCACAAAATCCCTGAAGGCAAGAAAAGACGATCTTTCAAGTCCCAAGAACCAGTTAGAATTTTTAAGCGAAGGCATATTTGAAGAAGGCGAGCTACCTTATTTTAAGGATAAGATCGCAGAAACTCATCAGCTGCCGTTCAAGCCTAAAAAACTTGAAATCCTGCAGTTAAATCTTGGTTACATGTGTAATCAGGTTTGTTCACATTGTCATGTAGATGCCGGTCCAGATCGTAAAGAGATCATGACGGTAGAAACCATGAAACAATGCCTGGAAGTCATAAAAAATACCGGGGCTCATACCCTGGATCTTACCGGTGGAGCTCCAGAGATGAACCCGAACTTCAGGTGGTTCGTTGAGGAGGCGGCAAAAGCCGGGATCAGGGATTTTATCGTGAGATCCAATCTAACGATCATTCTGGCAAATAAAAAGTATCACGATCTTCCGGAGTTTTTTAAAAAGCATAATGTTCATGTAGTTTCATCCCTTCCATTCTACAAGAGAGAAAAAACCGATAAGCAGAGAGGTAGCGGCGTCTTTGACAAATCGATCAAGGCATTGCAAATGCTGAATGCGGTGGGTTACGCGCAGGAAGGTACCGGTTTGAAGCTGGACCTGGTCTATAATCCTTCCGGTGCATTTTTACCTACAGACCAACAGGCAATGGAACAGGATTTTAAAAAGGCCCTGAAAGAAGATTTCAATATTGATTTTGGCAATTTGTTTGCCATTACCAACCTGCCAATAAGCCGCTTCCTGGAATATCTAATTGCTTCTGAAAATTATGAGGATTATATGTATGCACTGGTTGAAGCTTACAATCCGGCTGCTGTTGAAAATGTAATGTGTACCAACACTATTTCCATAAGTTGGGATGGATGGTTGTATGATTGCGATTTTAACCAGATGCTGGAATTAAAAGTGAATTCCAAAGTTCAGCATATTAGCGAATACAACGAGGATATTCTGAATGATCGGAATATCATCATTTCACAGCATTGCTATGGTTGTACCGCAGGCGCGGGAAGTAGTTGCCAGGGAACAGTAACTTAAAATGAAAGTACAGGGGTTCGTATTCAGTTTTATCATGGTTTTGGCGACTTCTGTTTACAGCCAGAGTTCGCTGGATGAACTGTTGAAAAAATACAACTCCGGGGATGTTTCATACACTTCTGTAGAGCAATTGCGCATGGATCAATTAAATGATGAGGTGATCATCCTGGATGCCAGAGAACGTGAAGAATACCGCACCAGCCACCTTCGTAATTCCCGTTTTATAGGCTATGATCATGTAAACTTAAGCCTGCTGGATACGGTCTCCAGAGATAAAAAGATCGTGGTTTACTGCTCCATAGGCATCCGGTCTGAGAAGATCGCGCATAAAATTCAGGCTTTGGGATTTAAAGAAGTGAGAAATCTATACGGCGGTATCTTTGAATGGAAAAACGCCGGATTTCCAGTGTTTGATCAGGAAGAGATGGAAACCGAAAAAATTCATACTTTCTCAAAACACTGGTCAAAATATCTTAAAAATGGAGAAAAAATTTACTAAGTGTCTAAAGAAGATCTTTTAATCATATTTACGAAAAACCCAGTCCTAGGCAAGGTGAAAACCCGTCTCGCAAAGGGAATTGGTGATAACAAAGCCCTGGAAGTATATCAGTTTTTGCTGAAGCATACGAAGAAAGTAACCGAACAGCTTGATGTAGATAAGCAGGTTTATTACGCATGGAATATTGGTGAAAACGACATTTGGGAAGACCACTATTTTCAGAAAAGATTGCAGGTGGAAGGAGATCTGGGAGCGAAAATGGAAGCGGCATTTAAAGCTGGATTTTCTGAAGGTTACAGGAAAATTGTAATCATTGGAAGCGATCTTTATGACCTAGATGAATCAGATCTGGCAGCGGCCTTTACAGAACTTGAAACTCATGATCATGTGATTGGACCGGCAGAAGATGGTGGATACTATTTATTAGGAATGAAATCATTAAATTCGGCTTTATTCATCAATAAAGCCTGGAGTACTTCGAGTGTATTTGAGCAAAGTCTCCAGGATATGCAGGCTGGAACTTATAAAGTGCTGCCTCTTAAAAATGATATAGATACGGAGGAAGACATCAGGAATATTCCGGTATTTCAAAAAATTATTAATAATGACAGATAGAATAAACGAATCGGTTGATTACTTGAAATCCAAAGGATTCGGTGAACCGGAAGTTGGGATCATCTTGGGTACAGGATTAGGGAAACTACTGGAAGATGTTGAAATTGAAGCCACTGCGAGTTATAACCATATACCCTATTTTCCAACGGCCACAGTAGAGTTTCACAAGGGAAAATTAATCTTTGGAACCCTGGCAGGAAAAAAAGTGGTCATCATGCAAGGAAGATTTCATTTGTATGAAGGCTATAGTCTTTTTGATGTTACTTTTCCGGTAAGGGTCATGAAACGTTTGGGAATGAAACGCTTGCTGGTCTCAAATGCGTCTGGAGCGATTAACCTGGATTATGGTAAAGGTGAGTTAATGCTTATCGATGATCATATCAACCTTCAGGGCGGTTCCCCGCTGGCGTTCCATGGTGTTGAACATCTGGGAGAACGTTTTGTGGACATGAGCGAACCCTATGACAGGTCCATGAACGAGCAGTTCGAAAGCACAGCTCAGGAATTAGGGATCACATTGCACAAAGGGGTGTATGCATCGGTACTTGGTCCACAGCTGGAAACCCGTGCTGAATACCGGTATCTAAAGATCATTGGTGCAGATGCCGTTGGAATGAGTACAGTGCCGGAAGTGATCGTTGCCAATCATTTGGGAATCCCTGTTTCAGCAATTTCGGTAATCACAGATAAAGGGGATCCAGACAATCTCGAAAAAGTAGATATTCAGGAAATTCTGGCGATGGCTGCCAAGGCAGAGCCAGATATGGTCAAATTATTTAAAGAGTTACTAAAGAAATTATAGATGAGTTATTTAGAGATCACTAAAGATGTATATCGTGAAGCTGCGCTTACGCCAGATGTTGGATTATGCTGCACCACAAACCCAATTTGGGAACTTCCGGGATTAAAGATTCCGAAGATCATGCAGGAGATGAATTACGGTTGTGGTTCCACAGTACATGCCCGGGATCTGACAAATAATCCGCGTACACTTTACGTAGGAGTTGGCGGCGGAATGGAACTTTTACAGTTCGCTTACTTTTCCAGAATGAAATCTGGAGTGGTTGGAGTAGACGTGGTAGATGAAATGCTGGAAGCTTCCCGTAAGAACTTCGTGGAGGCTGAGGCACAGAATCCATGGTTTAAGTCTGAATTTGTAGATCTTAGAAAAGGAGATGCTACAGCTTTACCAGTAGAAGATAACTCTATAGATGTCGCCGCACAGAACTGTCTCTTCAATATTTTCAAAACTGAAGAGCTTACTCAGGCTCTAAATGAGATGTATCGGGTGCTGAAGCCACACGGTAGGCTTGTGATGAGCGATCCAACCTGTGAGCAGGAAATGAACGATGAGCTTAGAAATGATGAGCGACTAAGGGCACTTTGTCTTTCAGGAAGCCTGAGCATCAAAGACTATGTAAAAGCACTTACCGATGCTGGTTTTGGAACTATTGAGATCAGGGCCAGAAAGCCTTATAGAATTCTGGATCCCAAAAATTATCCTACAGAGGAATTGATCTATATCGAATCTATTGAAGTAGCAGCAATTAAAGATCCAATGCCAGAGGACGGGCCATGCATCTTTACTGGTAAAGCTGCGATCTATTATGGAGACGAAGATCATTTTGATGATCAGAAAGGACATATTTTACTAAAGAACCAGCCCATTGCAATTTGTGATAAAACTGCAGGCGCGCTGGCAGATCTTGGAAGAGATGATATTTACATTAGCGAGTCCACCTGGCATTACGATGGTGGTGGGTGCTGCTAATAAATTTTAATATTATGAAGAAAGTATTTTTAAGTTTCCTGATCCTGGTTTCAGGGGCATTCATTTGTCAATCCTGTAACCTTATTTCAAGTGCAGGGTTTAATAGTAAAGGGCTGCCCACTCCAGACGCTGCAAATACTTCTGCAGCTGCCGAGCAAAAAGTAGATCATTCTAGTTGGGATAAACTTCTGAAAAAGCATGTATCTAGCGACGGAATGGTAGATTATAAGGGTTTCCAGAAAGACCGTGCTGCACTTGACGATTATCTGAAGATGCTATCTTCCATGCAGCCAGATGATTCCTGGAATCGCGACCAGCTTCTGGCATATTATATCAATCTTTATAATGCGTATACGGTGGATCTAATCCTTCGGAATTATCCAGTGAAGAGTATCAAAGATATTTCCGGAGCATGGACAAAGGAGTTCGTTAGAATTGGGGACAAGGAAATCTCACTCGGTGCTATTGAAAACAGCTTGTTGCGAAAAATGGATGAGCCCAGAATTCACTTTGCGATCAATTGCGCATCGATAAGCTGCCCCAAACTTATGAATGAAGCGTACACTAGCGAGAATATCGAGAAGCAGCTGGAGAAAGCTACGAATGAATTTATCAATTCAGATAAGAATGACATTTCGGCTTCCCAGCTGAAGCTTTCGTCGATCTTTGACTGGTATAAGAAAGATTTTACTGAGGATGGTTCTTTGACCGAGTACGTTAACCAATATTCAGAAGTGAAGATCAACTCCAATGCCCGGGTAGAGTATAAGAATTACGACTGGAACCTGAACGAAGCAAAATAAATTCTGTGATAAGTATCATTATCCCGGTCTATAATGAAGAGAAGCAGCTTCCGGCTTTGCTGGAATACCTGGAAACTGCTTCTTCTTTTCATATTCGGGAAATACTTGTTGTCGATGGAGGAAGTACAGATGGAACTTCACGTATTGCCAGTGAACACCCTAAGGTTACTTATCATTTATCTGAAAAAGGCCGGGCAGTTCAAATGAATTTTGGTGCTGGAAAAGCCATTGGCGAACTACTATATTTCCTGCATGCCGATAGTTTTCCACCAGAAAATTTTGATAAACTAATCATGAAAGCTGTCGAAAATGGTCATGACTGTGGTTGTTTTCAAATGCGTTTCGATAAGAACCACTGGTGGCTGAATTTAATGGGGTTTTTCACGAAATTCAATCATCTTTCATGTAGGGGAGGAGACCAATCACTTTTTGTAACCAGCAAACTTTTCCATAGGCTTCAGGGATTTGATGAAAGTTATACGGTTTATGAAGACAACGAATTTATCAAGCGTCTTTATAAGCATGCTTCTTTTACGGTGATCAAGAAATGGCTTACGACCTCTGCACGTTTATACGATCGCATGGGAGTTTGGAAAACACAGAAATTATTTCTCGAAATCTACTGGAAAAGAAGATTTGGCGCTACGGCTGAAGATCTACGCTCTCACTATTACAAGCGGGTTAATTCCTGAAACTGCTATAAAACTCTTTTATCACCTTTTCCGCAGGTTTGTTTTGAGGAGTGAACCTGGAATTTTCGAGTCCGCCACTACCGGTTTCCTGATGCCATTTCCAGAGAAAACCGCCGGCAAACCAGTCTTTGGACCATATTTGATCAAAAATCACACGATACGCATTTGCCTGTAAATTAAAATTGAGACCGGGATGTTCCCTTTCAGAATTCCAGGGAGTTTTCAAAGTGAAATCAATACTTCTATACCCAAATTCTGTAAAGATGATTTGCTTGCTGAATTTTTCAGATACGGTTTCAAGTGAATTAAGATGAGGTTCCCAGCCTTTTTTTATCTGATCAGTTTCTGGTGAAGCTTCTGTGCTAATAGGAAAATAAGCGTCCACGCCTATATAATCCAGCTCATTCCATATTGTAGTTTGATCAAATTTATCCCAGTTTTCAGCATAGGTGATCTGCCCGCTGTATATCGCTCTTACTTCGGAAATGAGGCGATTCCAGAAAGCTGGCCTGTTGCTTACAAAATTGAAAAGTTCGGTTCCAATACAGAGAAGTTCCACATCAAGTTCTTCTGAAATTTCAGCATATAGAAGAATGAATTCAGCATAAGAATCTTCGAATTGTTTCCAGTCTACTTCAGTTTCAAATTGCAAATCTCCGGTAAAGCCGCCATTCCTGATCCAGATCTGAGGTTTGACCATGATCTTTAAATTGCGCTCTCTTAATTTTGAGACAGTATGTTCAATACCTTCCTGTCGTTCCCCAAACCACTGTCTTTTTATGTTAAATCTTAGCTGGGGATCTTCCTGGTCGGGTAGAAAAGCGAATGGCATCAGGGCAATGTAATTCGCTTCAGTTTCAGCTACATAATCAGCTTCGGTGTCAAGTATAGAGTCCCGGGAAGCCACGAGACTAATTCCATTCATTTTTGATTCCGGCAATTTTGTTTGACAGGATGCTGTAAGTAAACCGACCATTAAAAAGATCTGAAATATGATAAGTGCCGATTTCCACTGCATGTTTGCGTTATTTATTACCTAAGATATTGGGTTTGTAGTAATTTTCAGCTTATTTTACTAAATACCTTGCCGTTCGCAGCAAATTATAAAATTATATGGAGCATATCGTTATCATAGGAAATGGAATCGCTGGTATCACCGCTGCCCGGCATATTAGAAAAGCTTCAGACTGCAGGATCACCGTAATTTCCGGGGAATCAGACTATTTTTTCTCGCGTACCGCCTTGATGTATGTCTATATGGGACATATGAAGTGGGATCATTTGAAGCCTTATGAAGACTGGTTCTGGGAAAAAAATCGAATAGAACTCATAAATGCCTGGGTTGATCATATAGATTTTAAGAATAAAGAGCTTGGTTTTTCTTCCAGGGAAACATTGCGCTACGACAAACTTATTCTGGCCACCGGTTCCTTGCCGAATCGTTTTGGCTGGCCGGGAGAAGATCTTGATGGCGTACAGGGAATGGTCACTAAGCAGGACCTGGAAAAGCTGGAGGAAAGAACTTCTGGTATTCATCACGCTGTGGTTATTGGCGGCGGACTCATTGGTGTTGAGCTCGCAGAAATGCTGCATACGCGCAAAATTCCGGTCACTTTGCTGGTGAGGGAAAATGGCTTTTGGAGCAGTGTATTACCGCCGCAGGATGCAAAGATGATCTCTGAGCATATCCTTGCGCATGGAATAGACCTGAGGCATGAAACAGAGCTTGAAGAGGTTCTTGGAGATGAACAAGGCAGGGTTAGGGCAATAAGGACTACATCTGGCGAAGAGATCCCCTGCGAATTTGTGGGTCTTTGCGCGGGTGTAAGACCAAACATAAAATTTCTGGAGTCCCTGGATATTGAAACCCACAAAGGCATTCTGGTCAACGAATTTCTGGAGACCAGTGTTCCCGATGTTTATGCCATTGGAGACTGTGCCCAGCAGAAAAAAGCCATAGGACTACGAAAACCTGTGGAGGCAGTTTGGTATACCGGTAGGATCATGGGCGAAACTGTAGCGCAGACGGTTACTGGAACCAGAACTTCCTACCAACCTGGAAACTGGTTCAATTCAGCCAAATTTTTTGATATCGAATATCAAACATATGGCTGGGTTTTTAATAAACCGGGTCTAAATGAGCAGCATTTTCACTGGCAGCATGAAAGTGGAGAAAAGGCGATTACCATCGCTTTCGACACTGAAACTGGAAAGTTTAAGGGCATTAATACCTTCGGAATAAGAATGCGACAGAAAGTTTTTGATAGATGGCTAAATGAAGAGAAGACGATCACGCATGTCCTGTCAAACCTAAAAGCAGCTAATTTCGATCCAGAATTTTACGAGCGTCATGAAGCTGAAATCTTTAAATACTTTACCAAAAATTTACAAAATACTTGATGAGTAGAATAGAACAAAACATGTCTGTAACCGGGGAGGCTGCAGCAACTCTAAATACAGGACAGAAATTGGCAAGTTTCCTCGGGATGTCTGGTCTAATCATCCTTTGTCTGGCTGCCTTCAATCTTAATTTTCCCAATAAAGTTTTGTGGTTAAGTATCGCTTTGGGATCCATCATTGCTGGAATTTGTTGGTTCGCCCAGGCAACATATTCCGGTAGGCCTGCGGGTATCAAGAACGACGGTGTCTGGTTTAAAAGCATGACCAGTCGCGGCTACCTGGCTTATCTTACCGGTCTTGGTTTGACCGGGTTTTATATTTTGCTCTATTTCTACCCCGAGTATCTTGGTTTAAGAGCACAAGGAGATAACGTAGGATTGATCGCTCTTTTTGATCCTTTAAGTTATCTGCTTAGTGGTAATCCAGCAAGCCAGTGGTTTGTGTATGGAACTTTATATACGATCGCTATCCTGGCTTTCGGAGTAAAGTTCTTATGGAAATACAGGCATAATCGCTATGAAAAACTGAGAACTTACAGTGTCATGTTCTTTCAGCTAGCTTTCGCATTCCTTATTCCCGAATTCATGTCCAGGCTTAACGATGATGGCATGAACCTGCCTTACTACGACCTAAAGAACATCTGGCCACTTAATTATTACAATTTCGAGCAATACAGGATAGATGGTTTTCTTTCTTCCGGAGATATAGGTCTTGCCCTGCTGATCTTTGGGGTAGTTTCAATTTTTGTGATTACGCCTATACTAACCTATAAATATGGGAAAAGATGGTACTGCAGTTGGGTATGCGGTTGTGGCGGCCTCGCTGAAACTGCCGGTGATCCTTATCGCCAGCTTTCAGATAAAAGTCTTTTTGCCTGGAAAGTTGAACGATGGGTGGTACATAGCGTGCTGGTATTCGTGGTTTTGATGACAACAGCGGTCGTTTACAGCTACCTTGGTTACGATTCATCAAAATACTGGCTTACAAGAGATGTTTTCCTTATTGGGGTTGGGGTTTTTCTAAGCCTCTTGTTTGCAGCGATCTGGTATTTCAAAAGACAAGAATTACAAAAAGATGCCCGTTATGGAGCGATAGGCTACCTGGTAATCATCCTAGGATTGATCGCTTTTCATTACTTCAGCGGGCAGAACTTATTTTTGTTCAATGCCGAAAATTTGCGCCAGGCCTACGGATTCCTGATAGGGTCTATTTTTAGCGGAGTCATAGGTACCGGTTTTTATCCAATTTTCGGGAACAGAGTCTGGTGTCGGTTTGGTTGTCCTATGGCAGCTATTTTGGGAATGCAGCAACGCTTATTTTCAAAATTCAGAATTACAACCAACGGAGGGCAGTGTATTTCGTGCGGAAATTGCTCAACCTATTGTGAAATGGGGATCGATGTACGTGCCTATGCGCAAAAAGGGGAGAACATTGTTCGATCCAGTTGTGTTGGCTGCGGAATTTGCTCTGCCGTTTGTCCCAGAGGTGTTCTCAAACTTGAAAATGGTTCTACCAATAACCGAATTACTACTGAAAATGGGGTTGTTGGAGAAAATGTAGATCTTTTGGATCTTCTGAAGCAGAAAAGCCTATAATTTGTAAGGAGTTCTCCTATTTTCGCACTTCTTAAGCTGAACTGAATAATTACGCATGCATTCTTCCATCAAAGTAATCATTCCAGCCTATAACGAAGCCGATTCAATAGGTTTAGTGATCAATGACATTCCTGACATCGTGGAGGAAGTGATCGTGGTTAGTAACAATTCTACAGATGCTACGGAAGCTAATGCTGCCGCTGCAGGTGCAACCGTACTTCGGGAGCCTCGAAAAGGCTATGGCTATGCCTGCTTAAAAGGAATGCAATACATCTCTGAACAGTCGGCTAAACCGGATATTATTGTCTTTCTGGATGGCGATTATTCCGATTATCCTTCAGAATTGGTCAGGATCATTCAGCCAATCATCGAAGAAGACAAAGATTTTGTAGTAGGAGCAAGGGTAAAGGAATGGCGTGAACCTGGTTCCATGACCTTTCCGCAGATCTTTGGAAACTGGCTGGCAACAAGTTTGATGAGACTGTTCTTCAGCTCCACATTTACAGATCTTGGACCATTCCGGGCGATCAAATATCCAAAATTGCTTCAGCTGGAAATGGAAGACAAAACCTATGGCTGGACGGTAGAAATGCAGTTAAAGGCGCTTCGGAAAAATTTAAAATATGCTGAAATCCCGGTACATTATCGAAACAGGATCGGGGTATCCAAAGTTTCAGGAACACTTAAAGGTGCTATCTTTGCAGGTGTGAAAATTTTGGGATGGATCTTCAAATACAGTTTTAAATGATAGACCTGCTGGTGATCATACTTTACACACTCGCGTTGCTGGTTATCTTTATCTACAGCCTTTCGCAGCTACATCTTTTGATCAATTATTTCAAGGCTTTAAAATCAAATGATACTGCGAGTAAATTTAATTTTGAAGGCAGTGATGCCTATCCATATGTAACCATACAATTACCACTTTATAATGAAGCCTATGTGGTGGAGCGTTTGCTGAAGAATATTTCAAAGGTCGACTATCCCAGGGAGAAGCTGGAAATTCAGGTACTTGATGATTCTACTGATGATTCTGTACATATTACTTCCTTGCTGGTACAGCAGCTCAGGCAGGAAGGATTGGATATTCAGCATATTCGACGTAAAACACGTACTGGTTTTAAGGCCGGCGCCCTGAAAGAAGGTCTGGAGATCGCCCGCGGGGAATATATTGCTGTATTCGATTCAGATTTTGTACCGGGCAAAAACTGGCTGAAACAAACATTGCCTTATTTCAAGAATCCGCGTATCGGGGTGGTTCAAACCCGTTGGGGACATCTAAACCGTGATTATTCGTTGCTTACCAGGATACAGGCTTTCGCGCTTGATTTTCACTTTATCATGGAACAGACCGGAAGAAATTTTGGGCGTAATTTTATCAATTTTAACGGTACGGCGGGAATATGGAGAAAAGAATGCATTCTGGATGCCGGAAACTGGAGTGGTGATACGCTTACTGAAGATCTGGATCTAAGTTACAGGGCACAGATGAAAAAATGGGAATTCAAATACCTTGAACATGTTGAAACTCCGGCCGAATTGCCTGTGGTAATCAGTGCCGCACGGAGTCAGCAGTTTCGATGGAACAAAGGTGCTGCAGAGAATTTCAGGAAAAACTACGGTAAACTTTTAAGAGATAGATCTGCATCCTTTAGTACAAAATTTCATGGATTTTTTCATCTTTTGAACTCCAGTATGTTTTTGATCGTATTGTTTCTTGCGGTGCTTAGTCTGCCGGTACTTTATATCAAGAATTCCAATCCGGCTTTCGACTGGTATTTCAATCTGGTCGCAGTTTTTGCCTTGAGTACACTCATCTTTTTTCTTTGTTACTATGTGGCCTGGTCAAGAATTCATGGAAAGGGTTTCAGATCATTTTTAAGGTTTGTAGGAATGTTTCTAACCTTTTTTTCCATAGCCATGGGATTTTCAGTTCATAATTCCCTGGCTGTGCTGGAAGGTCATCTCGGGAAACGTTCAGAATTTATAAGAACACCAAAGTTCAACATAGCCGAAGGTGGAGGTAAATGGAAAGGGAACAAATACCTGTCTGGTAAGTTTTCCAGAAATGTGATTATTGAAGGCTTGCTATTCCTGTATTTTGGATTTGCCATTTATAGTGCTTTCAGACTTCAGGAGTTCGGACTCATCATTTTCCACCTGATGTTGTTCGCCGGTTTTGGTTTTGTTTTCCTGAAAAGCTTAAAGTCTGAAGTTTAATTAACTTAGCCGCAAATCCACATTTTTAATGGATCTGAAATTGCTCAGGTTTTACAAAATCCCTATTCTAATAGCGCTGTCCTGTATTGCCTTTTACTGGACTTTTGCCTATACTTTGGTACGGGAGGATTTTGGGCGGCTAGTGATGCTTTATGCTGCCTTAAGTTTCCTGAGTTATAAGTTATATCAGTTACTAAGGCACAACTTCAAATACCTGGTCATTATCGCGATCATTTTCAGACTGCTCTTTTTATTTGCACTTCCAGAACTTTCCCAGGATTATTTCAGGTTTATCTGGGATGGACAGCTCATCAACGCCGGCATTAATCCATATCAATTTATTCCTTCGGAAATTTCCGAAGAACTTAAATTTCCAAATACTGAAGTTTTGCTGGATGGGATGGGAAGTCTGAGTGCGGGACATTATTCCAATTATCCGCCTGTAAATCAATCGATCTTTGCGATTTCGTCCTGGCTCGGAAATTCCAGCCAACTGCTCACCGTGATGTTTCTAAGGACATTCATCATTCTGGCCGATCTGGGAACCATATTTTTTGGGGCACGCTTACTTACAAATCTCGGGCTTTCGAAGGACAGAATCTTCCTTTATATTCTTAATCCATTCATTATTATAGAAATGACCGGGAATTTGCATTTTGAGTCGGTCATGGTGTTTTTCCTGGTCTGGTCACTTTATTTATTACAGCAGCAGCGCTGGTTAAGCTCTGCGATAGTACTGGGTTTATCTGTTTCGGTGAAGCTGCTGCCGCTGCTTTTTCTGCCACTTTTTCTAAACTTTTTTCTGAAGAACCCA
The DNA here is from genome assembly GCF_000423045.1 of Christiangramia portivictoriae DSM 23547. GTDB lineage: Bacteria > Bacteroidota > Bacteroidia > Flavobacteriales > Flavobacteriaceae > Christiangramia > Christiangramia portivictoriae. The sequence continues at coordinate 481,290 of NZ_AUHF01000001.1, forward strand.
AAGCTTTCTTTTGCGAAATTGATTGGTTTCTACAGCCTGGTAATACTAACGCTGGTATTCTCTTTCATTCCATTCTATTCTGAAGAAGTGCTGGCGAATTTTATGGCGAGCGTAGGATTATGGTTTGGTAAATTTGAATTTAATGCTTCCATATATTACCTGGTAAGATGGATAGGTTATCAGGTGAAAGGTTATAATATCATCGAAACTGCAGGCAGGATCTTACCGCTAATAACGATCGGTGCGGTATTGTTGCTCACATTTCAAAGAAATCATACATCGATGCAAAGTTTGATCAAAGGCATGTTATTAGGTGTTTCTGTTTACCTGCTGCTTTCTACTACAGTTCATCCCTGGTATCTGGCGATTCCACTTTTACTGAGTGTATTTACGAGTTGGAGATATATGCTTATCTGGTCCCTGGTGGTCATTCTAAGTTATTCGGCCTATTCTAATGCTGATTATAATGAGAACCTATGGCTGGTAGCCTTAGAATATATCGTGGTGATAGGCTATTTCCTGTATGAACTTTTTCTTCAGAAAAGCATTAAGCCTGTGGATCGGGTTTATTAGATTTTTTCAGAAGATAGATATCGCGCATATAGATGAGTGCGCCAAAAAAATGCGCTGCCATAAGCACCGGGTCTTCACGGAAAATTCCATAAGTGAAAAGCAGGCTGGAACCAATTAAACTAAGGATCCAGAAACCAAGCGGTAGTGAAGATTCCTGATTAACTTCAGAATAATACCACTGGTAAAAAAATCTTGAGGTGTATACGATCTGAGCTACCAGACCTAAAGCGATGATCCATCCGGCAATATCTTCAGACCTGAGGACATCATCCCAGGTTTGTGTGCCAAAAAACGTGATGTAGGCCGCAATCGCAAAAGGGAAAATAATGACCAGGCCTTTGAAGAAAATATTCCTGTTCTTCCATTCATTCATTAAGAACAGGTTTCTCCAGTATACACCATATATCAAAAACTGTCCTAGCATGATCGCAAAATCATCCCGTAAATAACCATAGGTAAACAACAGGATAGAGGCCAGTAGGCTCAGTTTCCAGAATAACACCGGGGTTTCAACTTCTTTGGATTTTTCAGAAAGAAACCATTGGCTTATCAGCCTTGCGCTGAATAACAGCTGCGCTAAAAAACCTATTGCAAATATTGGCCAGTTCTCCATTTTAGTTATTCATTCTTTTAAGGATCTTCTTTAAACTATTTTTCATCATAGATTGAGCACTTACAGAGAATGCAAAATCCTTACTATCATCAGGAACTTTCAACTCAGACCGTACATGGCTGTGATAAACACTAACTTTTTCATTTAAATTAATGATTTCCAGCGATACCTTGGTCACATTGGCCTCACCAGGATCGATATTTCCTATTTGTATAGATCCAAGATCGTCTGCAGGCTTTTCAGCCTTGATATTAATGAAATAGTCATAACCTTTTACTCTTGAAGCCAATTGCTCAAGATCTTCCGCTGAACTATTGAAACCAGGCCTTGGGTTGATCAGGGTTACCGGAGTGTTCTGTATGCTTACAAGTTTTCTGTTTGGGATACGATCTTCTAATTTGTCAAAAACCATCTCTCGTAATTCCATCCGTACGCTTTCCGGTGCATCAATAACATTCAGCAAATAGGAGCCTTCAGGAAAGCTGTATGCTTTCTGGGATAAACCCGAAAACATATAACTGGGTGTATTGCAGGACTGCAGTATAAAAGCGAGGATTAGAAAAAGAGCAGTTTTCTTCATGATATTAAAAACAGAAAAGCTGCTCAATAATAGGCAATTTCGCCATTTGAGCAGCTTTCACGTAAGGTAATTCTTTGTTAATTACATATCCAGAAGATAGGCAAATATAAGAGGTGCCACGATGGTTGCGTCGCTTTCGATAATATGTTTAGGGGTGTTGATGTCCAGTTTTCCCCAGGTGATCTTCTCATTGGGAACCGCACCAGAGTATGATCCATAACTGGTAGTAGAATCTGAGATCTGGCAGAAGTAGCTCCAGAATGGAGTCTCTGTTCGCTCCATATCCTGGTAGAGCATAGGAACCACGCAAATTGGGAAATCTCCGGCTATACCACCGCCAATCTGGAAGAAACCTATCCCATTATCAGAATTTTCAGTATACCAGTCGGCAAGGAAGGTCATATATTCTATTCCAGATTTCATCGTACTCGCCTTCAGTTCACCTTTAAGTACGTAAGAGGCGAAAATATTCCCTAAGGTAGAATCTTCCCATCCCGGTACCACCATAGGCAGGTTCTTTTCCGCAGCAGCATACATCCAGGAATCTTTTAAGTCGATCTCATAATGCTCTTCCATCACGCCGCTAAGCAAGAGTTTGTGTAAAAATTCATGAGGGAAATAACGTTCCCCTTTTTCCTCAGCATCTTTCCAGATCTTGAAAATATGATCCTGAATTCTTCTAAAAGCTTCTTCTTCAGGAATACAGGTGTCGGTCACCCGGTTCAAACCTTTCTCCAGCAGATCCCACTCATCCTGAGCGGTAAGATCGCGATAATTTGGAACCCGCTTATAATGAGAGTGTGCTACCAGGTTCATAACATCCTCTTCCAGGTTTGCGCCGGTACAGGAAACAATATGAACTTTATCCTGGCGAATCATCTCGGCAAAGATCTTTCCTATCTCTGCAGTACTCATTGCCCCGGCAAGGGAAACAAGCATCTTGGAACCGCCTTGCAGCTGCTTCTCATAATCTTTTGCAGCATCTACTAACGCTGCCGCATTAAAATGCAGGTAATATTTTTCTATGAATTGTGAAATATGTCCTTTACTCATCTTCGTCTTCTTCGGTAAAATTTTGGTATTTAAATTTGTAGCTCAACATTTTATAGTAAAGTTTTGCCGCCAGAAAATCTGAAGATTTTTCCTTTTGATCCGGGCATAGCTCTACGATATCAAATCCTACTACATTCTTTTTCTTAAAGGTTGTTTTAAGGAATTCCAGGGTTTCGTACCAGAATAATCCACCTGGCTCCGGAGTCCCGGTGGAAGGCATGATACTGGGATCGAATGCGTCCAGATCTATGGTAATGAATACATTGGGCGTCATTTGTCCAATAGCATCATCCTGCCAGTCCTCGTAAAGATCATGAGCGAAATATACCTGGTTTTCGTCCATGTGTTCTTTTTCTGAAATATCCATGGAGCGAATTCCTATCTGGATAAGATTGGTATTCTTGCTTGCTTCATGAAGAGCACAGGCGTGGTTGCAGGTACTGCCCTCGTACTCTGGTCTAAGATCTGCATGAGCATCCAGTTGGACTACCGTAAGGTCTGAGAAAGATTCATTAAAAGCCTTGATGCTTCCAATTGAAACCGAATGTTCGCCGCCAAACAAGGTTACAAATTTCTCCTGTTTGATATAGTTCTTCGTGGTTTTATAAACCGCTTCCACCATTTTTTCCGGAGAAGAATCCTCGGTCACCGGAGGTGCCAGGTAAATACCCTTTTTGTAAACCTCGGTATTGGTTTCGATGTCATAAAGCTCCATGTTTTCTGAAGCGTCTAAAAATGCGTCCGGACCTTTATCGGCACCTTTTTGCCAGGTACTGGTTCCATCATACGGCACAGGAATCAATACCACTTTTGCTTCGTCTATACGAGCATATTTGTCTGGTATCCCGGCGTAATTCTTTTTGCTCATGGCTAATTGAATTGTTTAGTTAGTTGTTTGTTAGTTGATTAAAGGTATAAATTTTAATTATTTCTATCATAGCCAAGAATACTCAGCATATCTTCAGAATTCTGTTGTTCACTGAAGAGCCTTGTTGTGATTTGGTCCTTCTCATCCCTGTCTATCAGGATATGTTTAGGCTGCGGAATCAGGCAGTGCTGTAAACCGCCAAATCCTCCAATCGTATCCTGGTAAGCTCCTGTATTAAAGAATCCAATATATAAAGGCTTCTCTTTTTTAAACTTCGGAAGATAGATCGCGTTGGTATGCTGTTCAGAATTATAATAATCGTCACTATCGCAGGTAAGGCCGCCAAGTAAAACGCGCTCATACTCGTCATTCCACCTATTAACGGCCAGCATGACAAATTTCTTGCTGATAGCCCAGGTGTCTGGCAAAGTAGTAATGAACGAAGAATTGATCATATTCCACTTTTCACGGTCATTCTGCTGCTTCTGGTATAAAACCTCATAGATCGCCCCTCCACTTTCACCAACTGTAAAACTTCCAAATTCAGTAAAAATGTTTGGAACGTCTACACCAGCTTCTTCACAGGTTAATTTGATCTGGTTAATGATCTCATCTACCATATAGGCATAATCATAATCGAACGCCAGAGAATTCTTGATTGGAAATCCACCACCAATGTTCAGGCTATCCAGGCTTGGACAAAGCTTCTTCAAATTGGTGTATACTTTCAAACACTTGTTTAATTCATTCCAGTAATAAGCCGTATCGCGAATCCCGGTGTTAATGAAAAAGTGAAGCATCTTCAGGTCTACCTGGTCGTTATCCTTCAGTTGTTTATGGAAAAAAGGAACAATATTCTTGTAGCCAATTCCCAGTCTTGATGTATAGAACTCAAATTTTGGCTCTTCTTCCGAAGCAATTCTAATCCCTACCTGGAACTTTCCATTTACTTTTTCTGAAAGTAGATCCAGTTCTTCATAATTATCGATCACTGGGATACACTTCTGGTGACCGCCATTGATCAGCCTGCTGATATTTTCTACATACTGATCTCTTTTGAAACCATTGCAGATCACCCAATGGTCGTTGGTGATCTTTCCTGCTGTTTTCAGCTTTTCGACAATATTAATGTCGAAAGCTGAAGATGTTTCGATATGGATATCATTTCTTAGCGCTTCCTTGAGAACATGTTCAAAATGGGAGCTTTTTGTGCAATAGCAGTAGTTGTAAGTACCCTGATAATTGTGTTTTTCCAGGGCGGCCTTGAACCAGCCTTTTGCCCGGTTTATATTCTGAGATATTTTCGGCAGGTATGTGAACTTGAGCGGAGCACCATACTGCTCTACAAGTTTCATAAGGTCGATATCATGAAATTTCAACTCGGTTCCTTCCAGAGTAAATTCTTCCTGTGGAAAGTAATAGGTCTGGTCAATGAGGTCGCTGTACTTTGTATTCAATTTGCGTAAATGATTTTAAGGCTAAAAATTAGATAATAATTGATAGGGTCAAAAAGATCGACTAATAAATTAATGTTAAGATAAGAGATTGGCTCGTTCCACGATGTAACGATAGATATCTGATCGTCATGGAGTTGCGCTGCTGAAGACCTTTCAGCTAATAAAAAAGCAGTTCTATTCAATTACCTATTAATCGACAGGAAGCCAGTGAAAACCCTCTGACTTTTGACGTGGTAAATGTATTTAAAAAATTAAAATGGAAAAGCGAAAAAATGAATTAGTGCATCCCAAGGTTGATAACCTCCTGTTCGGTAAGGTTTCTGGTGCGTCCGCGCGACAGATCTTTCTTGGTAAGCCCCCCAAACACCACACGGTCCAGGCTTTCTACATCGTATCCCAAACTTTTAAATATCCTGGTTACAATATGCTCTTTAATGCTATATAGTTCGATCCCAACTTCTGTATGTGGTTTATCGTCGATAAAACTAATGCTGGTCACGATCACTTTGGAACCTTCCAGAAAAACTCCTTTCTCAATAGAGGCGAGATCTTCGCGGGATAATGGTTTACTTAGAGTTACATGGTAGATCTGGCGAATACCATTTTTAGGTTTTGCCAGTTTTTTAGCAAGAGTTCCATCATTGGTGAATAGCAAAAGACCCTTGGCCTGGTTGTCCAGTTTGCCAACCGGGCTAACCCTGGCGCTGGTTACTTTGGAGACAAGCTCCATGACAGTTTTACCACCTTTTTCAGGATTTCCGGTGACAAAAAAACCGGCTGGTTTATTCAGCAATATGTATTGTGGTTTTTCCGGGTTGATGCGGCGACCATCAAAACGAACATCATCTTCAAGTTTTACGCGGTAACCCATTTCGGTAACAGATTTCCCGTTTACCGTCACATTACCTGCTGCAATGTACATATCTGCATCTCTACGCGAGCAAATTCCGGCATTGGCGATATACTTATTCAAACGAATACCATCGGTATTGGAAAGCGGACTCTTCTCCATTTTTGGTTTTACCGGTGCATTCCCACGTGCGTGAGATTTTTTCCTGGTACCACCACCTTGTCTGCCACTGTTCTTACCACCTGAAGATCTATCGTTTCTGCTCATTGCCAAAATTTTTGCAAAGATACGTTATCCCGCCTAGGGATACTAAGTATTTGAGAAAACTTTTAAGATGAGGCTTTTACCTTAAAAAACCCGGTTGAGCACTTCCTGCAGATCAATAAGTAGAATACTGAAAACCCCTACCACAATGATCAGTTTTAAAATATTATGCAATAGAAGGTATTGCCATTTTGCTTTGCTGAAGTATAAAAGCAGAAGAAAAATGCCGAGTAAGAGCAGCGAGGTATAAAAATAATAGTTCATATAACCTGTCTTGAATTGAGTGATCAACAGGTAAATAGGAATGATAGCAAGGACAGTGCAGACTGCAAGGCAGAATTTGCTCCATCGTTCCCCATAAACAAGTGGTATGGTACGGTAATTCTGGGCGAGATCCCCCTGCATGTTTTCCAGGTCTTTTACCAGTTCGCGCATAAGGATCATTAGATAAAGAAATGTTGCGTGAATGAATATCACGGTCTCAAAATTCCTGTAATAGACGAAGATCACAAAAAATGGAGTGATCGCAAGCACAGAAGCAACCAGGTTTCCAAAGAAAAGGATCTTTTTCAAACGATGTGAATACAGCCAGATCACGAAAATATAGATACTGAAAAATACTACCGCTTTAAATGACACATAGCTGGCAAAAATGATTGCCGCGAAATTCAGAATGAAATAGACCGATAATTTTGTACGCTGACTAACCACTCTGTCCAGCATTGTCTTTTTTGGCCGGTTTATAAGGTCTTTTTCACTATCGTAAAAGTTATTGATAATATATCCTGAAGCGATCACCGTAGAGGAAGCGAGGATTAGAAAAAAGAGATTTGCATCAAAGAATACTTCCCTTAATGGCTTATCTGGGGCCAGTATAAATGCAGATGTAAGATACTGAGCGAGGACGACCACTAAAATATTATATCCCCTAACTACAGAAAATAGACTGAGTATCTTCAGCAGCAGGCGCTTTTTCGCGATCCCTGGCATAAAATTGAGTTTAGAAGTTGTAAACTACTTCCAGGTTGTATCCTTTAAGTGATTTTCTTGCTTTTTCGATATCTTCAGTAAAGCCCAAGATATAACCTCCGCCACCAGAACCACAAAGTTTCAGGTAGTAATCATTGGTTTCAATTCCTTTTTGCCACAGCTTATGGAACTGCGCAGGGATCATTGGTTTGAAGTTATCCAGTACGGTATGAGATAATTTTTTCACATTCTTGAAAAGTGATTTTACATCCCCTTTCAGGAAGTCATCCACACAGGCGTCTGTCTGGGTGACGAATTGATCTTTCAGCATTTTTCTGAAAGGTTCCTGCTTCATGTTTTCCATGAAGATACTTACCATTGGCGCCGTATCTCCGGTAATTCCACTGTCTAATAGAAAAACAGCTCCTGTTCCATTTTCGGTTTGAGAAGGGATACCTGCAGGTTCAATATTCTCTTTGGAATTGATCAGGATTGGAATGCTCAAATATGAGTTTAGCGGATCCAGTCCTGAGGATTTTCCGTGGAAGAATGACTCCATTTCTCCAAAAATCTTCTTCAGCTTTAATAATTTGTCCCGGGTAAGATTTTCCAGAACGGTGATCTTATCTTGGGCATATTTATCATAAATAGCGGCAACCAATGCACCACTACTACCAACGCCATAACCTTGAGGAATACTGGAATCAAAATACATTCCGCTGGAAATATCAGTCTTGAGCGCTTCCATATCGAACTGTACAAGCTCCGGGTTGTTTTCCTGAAGTGCTTCGAGGTACGCAGCAAACTTACGCAGATTGGCGTTCGATTTTTTCGCCTGTTCCGTATCATTGTCAGACAACTTCAAGGCGCCGTTATAGAAATTATAAGGAATCGATAAACCTTTGGAATCTTTGATGATCCCGTATTCTCCGAAGAGAAGAATTTTTGAGTAAAATAAAGGTCCTTTCATAAGCATTCAGGTTCAGTCGTCAGAAATGTGGGTGCAAACTTGTTAAAATTACAATTTTTTTGCGCCATTCCCAACCTGGTCGCAAATATAGTGTCCATTCTCACAATACGCAACTAACTCATTCTTAATGAACTCTAAAACTTTAGAAGCGTGATTCTCAGGATATAGCAAATGTACGTTGGCGCCCGCATCAAGGGTGAAACAAGCGGGAATACCAGTGTCTTTTCTAAATTTCCAGATCCTGTTAATGATTTCCAGCGTGTTGGGTTTCATCAGGATAAAATACGGCTGACTACTCATCATCATGGCATGAAGTGTCAATGCTTCACTTTCCACGATTTTTATGAATTCTGAATAGTCCCCAGATTTCAGGACAGGCAATAGCTTGCTTAAATTGCGGTGTGCCTGCAGGAAGCGTTCTTCAGCAAAGGGATGTCCATGCATTAGATCATGACCAACCGTACTGCTAACCTGCTTTTCACCTTTATCTACCAGTAAAATGGTGTCCTGGAAATTCTGAAAATTTTCATGTAGTTCATCTTCATACTTAACGGCAAAAAGATCTGACGAGCTCTCAACATCATTGTGTTTTCCCCAGATCATAAGATCGCCCTGGATACTTCTGGAGGCACTGCCGGATCCAAGACGGGCCAGGAAGGATGCTTTTCTTTGGAAATGTTCTTCACTCATTCCGGGATCCAGCTGTCGTTCAAGATCCATGATGCAAAGAGCAAGGGCGCTCATCCCCGAAGCAGAAGATGCAATCCCACTGCTGTGTGGAAAGCTGTTTTCACTTCTAATGGTAAACCTGTAATCATTTAAATAAGGGCAATATTGCTGAATCCGTTCAAAGAATTTCTGGATTTTTGGTTTAAAATCCACTTTGGGTTTGTCCTCAAAATAGAAATCGAACTCAAAACTGTCAGATTTATCCTCTTTCTTCTGAAATTCCAGGCTTGTGATGGACCTGCAATTATCTAGTGTAAAGCTAATGGATGGATTTGCAGGAATTTGATGTTCTTTTTTTCCCCAGTATTTCACCAGGGCTATATTACTCGGGGATTGCCAGCTCACCTTACCAGAAACAATTTCATTTGAAAACATGGGGGGAACAAATTCCGGATGCGTCATTCTGAAAATTTTTTCCAAAGTTAAACTTTATGTAAAGATCTGAAGTGGTTCGCTTTTAAATTAATTGCTAAATTAGAGGGAGTAACCAACCAGATATGACCACAAAACTTCTCATGCGGAGCACTTTTGCGGTAGGCATTTGTCTTGTCTTCGGTCTTCTTGGTGCGATCGCTATACAAACAGGAGTATCAGGCTGGTATTCTGGCCTGCAGAAACCCCTGTTCCATATAAAGCAAGAAACATTAAGCTGGATCTGGCTTGTAATGTATGTGTTACTCGGTATCGCTGCCGGAATTGTGTGGAGTAAAGGTTTTTATCACAAATGGGTCAAAACAGCGCTTTATCATTTCGGGTTTCAGTTGTTTCTAAACGGCTTTTGGTTCCTTCTATTCTTCGCTCTAAAACGACCAGGCCTGGCACTGCTGGATCTTGCTCTTCTTTTTGTAGTCACGCTTATAACTATAAGGTGGTTTAAAATTGTGAGCAGTACAGCTGCATACCTGCTTATTCCATATGCATTGTGGGTGCTACTTTCGCTTGTTTTCAATTTTGAGATCTGGCGCCTTAACTCATAGCTTGCGCTGCAAGAAATCCTCCTGTCCAGGCATTCTGAAAATTAAATCCTCCGGTGATCGCATCTATATTTAGTATTTCTCCAGCGAAGTACAGGTTTGGATGAATTTTACTTTCAAAGGTTTTGAAATCTATTTCTTTCAGGTCAATTCCTCCGGCGGTGACAAATTCTTCTTTAAAAGTACTTTTTCCATTTACCTGGAATACCGCTGCAGTAAGTTGCCCGCCAAGTTTTGATAATTGCTGTTTGTTAAGGTCTGCCCATTTGCTATCCTGGGAAATTCCGGAAGCAAGCACAAGGCTGTGCCAAAGTCTTTTAGGAAGGTCGAATTGTGATCTTTTGTAAACCTGCTGCCTGGAATGTTCCTGTTTCAAATCTTTCAAAGTTTCTATGATAGACAGTTCATTTTCACCGGGAATCCAGTTCACTTTGACGCTGAATTTATACTGAAGTTCATGCAAAGCCCTCGCTCCCCACGCCGAAAGCTTTAAAATGGCGGGACCGCTAAATCCCCAATGAGTTATAAGCAATGGACCATCGCTGCTAAGTCTGGCTTCGGGAATTTCTAATTCTGCATCCAGGGCGATACCGGGAAGATCTTTAATCCTGTCATCCTTACTATTAAAGGTAAAAAGAGATGGAACCGCGTCTACAATGGAATGTCCGCTATTTTCCAGGAGATTCCAGATCTTCGAGTTGCTTCCGGTGGCGAGCATTAATTTTTCGCAATTATATGCAGCGCCTGAAGTCTCGATCTTCCATTGATTTTCTTCAGAATAAAATCTTTTCAAAGTCTCCCCGGTGCGAACTTCAATATTCAATTTAGCGCATTGCTTTCTGAAGCATTCAATGATGGTTTCCGAAGAATCTGTCACCGGGAACATGCGTCCGTCTTCTTCGGTTTTAAGGGAAACACCTCGCTGCTCGAACCAACCAATCGTTTCACCAGTCATGAATTTGTGAAAAGGCCCTCGCAGTTCCTTGCTTCCGCGGGGATATTTGCGAACCAGTTCAGCCGGAGTGAATTCGGCATGGGTGACATTACAACGGCCACCGCCGGATATTCGAACCTTATTCAATACATCCTTTCCTCTTTCCAGAATAAGAACTTTCAGAGACCTGTTGTTTTCAGCAATATTGATCGCTGTAAAAAAACCTGCTGCCCCGCCACCTACGATGATCCTGTCAAAATATTCCAAACCTGAACTGTTTAATGGCAAAAATAAACAACTAACACTTAGTACCTAGACTTGCAACAATTTTACGGGATCCTTCAATCGATCTGGAAAGTCTGAAATGATTCCGTCAACGCCAAAATCGATCATTCTAAGGATGTCGTTTACTTCATTCACCGTCCACACGTTTACCTGAAAACCTTGGTCCTGGCAAAGTTTTGTGTTGTCTCTGGTAATAATTCCTACAGAAGGGTGTATCGCCACCGCATCCAGTTTCTTTCCAAGCTCTATCGCTTCGGGAACACTGGCTTTGCTCAGAACCGCCAGGGGTATCCTGGAATTGATCTTTCTGACTTCGAATAATTCATTTTTTTGAAAACTGGAAACCAGAAAGCTGCCATACTCCCAGTTTTCCTTTTCAACTTTATCTTTGATTATTTCTGAAACCGCTCTCGCAGTATTCCTGCCTTTCAGCTCAATATTGATCTGGCATTTATTTTCGATAAGTTCAAGCACCTGGAGAAGGGTTGGGATCCTGAACCTTTCCTCAATAAGCATTTCCTGTAATTGGGAACTGGTTTTTTTAGCAATTTCCCCGCTGCCGTCAGTAGTCCTGTCCAGAGTAAAGTCGTGAATCACGTATAACTCGCCACTAGCGCACCGGTGAACATCAATTTCAATCATATCTACACCCAGATCGATCGCTTTTGCAATACTTTCGAGAGTATTTTCAGCAAGGTGAGCCTTTGCACCACGATGGCCAATTTTATTGATTTTTCCCATACTTCAATTTAGAGTTTAATGACTTTCCCTGAAAGTTTAGCGGTTTAGCTACAAACTTCGGAAATTTAGAAATGATTATGACGGCTTAACATTTAATTAAAGAAAAGCCGGGCTAAATTGAATTTCAATTAAAATCTGGCAAGTCAACTACAGCATATTCCTGCTCATGCCGGCCTAAAAAACTTACAATATATGGATAAGTGGTTCGCTTTCGACATCCCTTCTTTTATAGCAATCATACTCACTGCGGTAGGTATTTATATTGCGGTCATCATCTTTACGCGAATTGCCGGAAAAAGAAGTTTTTCCAAGATGTCCAGTTTTGACTTTGCCATGACCGTTGCCCTTGGTTCCATGGTAGCTACTACCGTTTTAAGTAAAAGTGTGAGTTTGTGGGAAGGTGTTGTTGGTATTGGAGCGATTTATGTACTGCAACTTTTCGTAGCGATCCTTCGTAGATTTCAAATTGTGCAAAATACTGTGGATAATGGTCCTTTGATGCTCATGGATGGACAAACAGTACTTCATGAAAACTTAAAAAAAGCCCGTGTGACCGAGGCTGATCTTCGTTCCAAATTAAGGGAGGCAAATGTGATAAGGCTCAAGGAGGTTAGAGCCGTGGTTTTCGAAGCTACCGGAGATATCTCTGTTTTACATACCGATAAAGACAACGAAGAACTGGAGGATTATTTGTACAAAGACGTTTCAAAGTAAGAGTCTATGGATCAGGTTATACTCAGAACTTAGTGATAATTTTGGTAGTATTTCTAAATTCACCCTATTATTCTGAAATTAGCTGATGAAACCAGGCATTATGAGCGCATGGTAGATACGGACCGGAAATTCCTGTTCCTTTAATGAGTTTACAATATGTACAGACCAAAAAAATATCGAAAAGATGATGACCAGTTCATTCTTCCTTTTCTGCGGAAGCATCCTTTCGCTACATTCATATTAAAAGGTGAAGACCTGCTTGCCACGCATATTCCTGTGCTCATTCAACAGACTGAAGATGGCAGCTGGAAATTATTTTCGCATATCGCCAATCATAATAGACAAAAGCAATTTCTGAAGGATGACGTTGAGGTGCTGGTCATTTTCCACGGTGCTCATTCTTATATTTCCTCCTCCTGGTATAAGGAAGCCGATATTAGCACCTGGGATTATTCCGCAGTTCATGTAAATGGAAAAATTAAACTTCAGTCTGATACAGAACTGAGAGCGTCGCTGGATGAACTGGTAGCCAACTTTGAAAAAGAGCAGGAAAATCCTTTTTACTACAACCAAATTCCGAAGAAAATGCTGGAAGAACATCTTCCTCTCATCACGGGTTTTTGGATCGAGCCAGTAAAGGTAGAAGGCATCGCCAAGTTGCATCAATCCTATCATTCTGAAGACGTAGATAGGGTGATAAGAAAACTGGATGCTTCAGAAGATCCTTTACGAAAACAAATTTCAGAAGACATTAAAAAAGAACATCAACTCTAATGATCGAAGTAATAGAAAAACAAACCGGTGCCGCCTTTCAATTAAAAACAGGTCAGAAATTAAAAGTGATCGATCCTAAGGGCGAACAGGTAAGCGATATGGTTCTTTTCAATGCAAAAGATACCCGGGAGAAAATATCTTCGGGTAAGACCCTGGATTTTGAAGAGAGTATTTTAATTAGCCAGGGAAATCATCTATGGAGCAATAGAAGCCATAAAATGATGGAAATCCTTGAAGATACGAACGGTCGAAATGACTTTCTGCTCGCGCCATGCAGTCCGGAGACTTTCCAGATCATGTATAACAAACAGGAATACCATCCAAGCTGTTTCGAGAATCTTTATACCAACCTGGAAAAGTTTGAAATCACCCCAGATGATATCCCTACCGCATTCAATATATTTATGAACGTACAGTTTGACAGCAACGGGAAACTGAGCGTAGATCCTCCATTGAGTAAAGCTGGAGATTACGTATTATTCGAAGCTAAAATGGATCTTATAGTGGCATTAACAGCCTGCTCTGCCGAAGATAGTAACGGCGGAAGCTTTAAACCAATACATTACGAAATCATCGATTAAGTATTCTTTTTCCGGTAACGCATATTCAGCATTTCGATGGCCAGGGAGAAGAATACCGCAAAATAGATATAGCCTTTTGGAACATGGTAATGCGCCCCTTCTACTATTAGCATCACTCCAATGAGTATCAGGAAAGACAGTGCTAGAATTTGTATCGTTGGATGATTATTCACAAATTCTCCTACCGGTTTGGCAAATATCATCATAATGATAATGGAAACAATTACCGCGATCACCATCAATATGATCTGGTCTGTAAGACCAACGGCAGTAAGAATAGAATCGAAGGAGAAGACGATATCCAGAAGTACAATCTGTACGATCGCAGAGCTGAAACTGATTGTTGATTTCTTTCCGTTTTCTTGCGTATTATTTTCATCCTGACCTTCCACCTTATGATGAATTTCCAAAGTACTCTTCACAAGCAGAAATATACCTCCGGAAATTAAAATGATATCCCGCCAGCTAAGTTCAAAATCTGCGACGGTAAGTACCGGTTCGGTAAGGCCAATGATCCATGTAATGCTGAGAAGCAGCAATATTCTCATGATCAGGGCAATTGATAAACCTCCAATTCGTGCTTTTTTCTGACTCTTCTCTGGTACCTTGCCGGCTACAATGGAGATAAATATAATATTGTCAATTCCCAGAACGATTTCCAGGAAGGTAAGTGTTAGAAGAGCTACCCAGGTGTCTGGTTGCAGAAATATTTCCATGATCTATTGGTTGGTACAGACTCAAAATTAGATAAAAATGATTCACTCTTAGTTAATATTTTGAGAAACTGATTAAGCCTGTCAATTCTCAAAACCGAATTTAAAATTGAGTCCTCCGTAAACGGAGATCTGGAAAAAATCATAATCTGTTCTCCAGCGGGATTCGCCTCGCAGGTAGACGAAGAACCTGGAAAAATGGAATTCAAGTCGGTTGTTAATGGCTAGCGATGGAAATGATTTCCAGGGTCTTTGAATCACGGAAAGTGATAGATCTGATACCGGGACCAGTCTTTTGCCAGGTCGGTAAACATAACCTATATTGAAACCAGAGGACGCGTAATTGATCTCCCAGAAGGTTTCGTGATATAATTCAAAACCTACATGTTCGTTTCTATATCCCAAAGAAAATATCCCGTCGTAAGCTGCTGAATTAACCGTACCTCCAAAGATGGCATTGCGAACATCCAGACCCGAGCCAGCATAAAAATACGTTTCGCTGGTCGTTACCCAGCTTTGAGCGAAGTTTTGCAGCGTTGAACAGAGCAAAATTAAAAAATACCTTTTCCTCATCAAATTTAGAAAATAGAAAACCAGTCCAGCCTAACCGGTCTTTCGGGATGTCTCTTTGCCTTTTGATGCTTGGTTAAGGATGAATATAGAGCTTTATTGCAAATAAATTGATTGAGAAAGCTTAAATGCTAATATTCATAGTTGTAAGTTGAGATTACGCTAAAATATTTAGCGGTAAACTAATAAACTTCTATAGTTTGTTTATTTTATTTATTAATTCTTAAATTCTCCACTTAAATTAAGACTATCCACGCTCCAATGCCAATTTATTGGATAAGTGAAGCGAAACACATTTAACCAAGATTATGAACAAAATCTTTTTCTACTCCATAAGTGCCGCACTTGCGGGATTTCTCTTTGGATTTGATACCGTGGTAATTTCCGGTGCAGATAAACAGTTGCAGGCCCTGTGGGGAACTTCAGATGCTTTTCATGGCTCTGTGGTAATGGCAATGGCGCTATGGGGAACTGTAGTTGGGGCGATCTTTGGAGGCATACCTACCAATAGATTTGGCAGAAAAAACACCTTGCTGGTCATTGGTGTTCTGTATTTCGTCTCCGCATTGGGCTCAGCATTAGTGGACGATCCATACAGCTTCGCATTTTTTAGATTTCTGGGTGGCCTTGGGGTAGGAGCCAGTACTATCACAGCGCCAGCATATGTCTCGGAAATTGCGCCTGCCAACAAGCGAGGAAAACTGGTCGCATTGTACCAGTTTAATATCGTTCTGGGGATCCTTATTGCATTTCTCTCCAATTACCTATTAAGAAATACAGGAGAGGAACCTTGGAGATGGATGGTTGGGGTAGAAGCAATTCCCGCCTTCATATATATTCTGTTCGTTTTTGGAATACCAAAGAGTCCGCGTTGGCTGTTTTCCAAAGGGAAAATGGCTGAAGCCAAACGAATTCTGGAAAAGATTAGTCCAGGTCTGGATGTAAGTACTAAAGTGCAGGAAATCAGGACACAATCTGATGCCGAAGTTACCGGTGAAAATATCTTTATGAAAAAGTACCGTTTTCCGCTCATTCTTGCATTTCTAATCGCATTTTTCAACCAGTTATCCGGTATTAACGCTTTCCTGTATTATGCTCCTAGAATTTTTGAAGCTGCCGGGCTGGGAGAGAGTACAGCCTTGCTAAGTAGTATTGGAATTGGAGTGGTAAACCTGTTATTTACCTTGTTAGGCGTATTTCTTATTGATAAACTTGGTCGAAAACAACTTCTGTTATATGGATCTATAGGTTATATTATCTCCCTTTCACTGGTTGCGGCCGCATTTTTTCTGAATTGGGGAGGACTTTGGGTACCCATATTTTTATTCCTTTTCATAGCTTCTCATGCCATAGGACAGGGAGCGGTGATCTGGGTATTTATTTCTGAAATATTTCCGAATAGATTACGAGCCTCAGGACAGGCATTTGGAAGTTCGACTCATTGGGTACTTGCTGCCATCATTCCTTCCAGTATTCCGTATCTATTCAGCACAATTGGTGCCGGCTGGGTTTTCGCCTTCTTTGCATTCATGATGCTGCTACAACTGTTTTTCGTTATTTTTATGATGCCGGAGACCAAAGGGAAGTCCCTCGAGGAACTCGCTGAAGAATTATCCATTAAAGAAATTTCAACTAGAACCTAATAATATGAACAAAATCAAATTCGGATTAACCTCACTGGCCGTTTGCTGCCTGTTTTTTAATTCGTGCAAGGATCAAAATTCTGAAGAAACTTCCGAAGAAATTGCTCAAACAGAAGTCGAGGAAAACAGCGACGAGGCCTATAGACCCAATTATCATTTTACTCCAGAAGAGAACTGGATGAACGATCCAAACGGGATGTTCTACCTGGATGGCACGTATCACCTGTATTTCCAGTATTATCCAGACGATAATGTTTGGGGGCCAATGCACTGGGGGCATGCCACGAGCAAGGATATGATCACCTGGGAAGAACAGGAAATCGCGTTGTTTCCAGATGAAAAAGGATATATATTCTCAGGAAGCGCCGTAGTGGACAAATATAATACTTCGGGATTTGGAGAGGATGGCCAAATTCCGGTGGTGGCTATTTTCACCTATCATGAACCAAAAGGTGCTGAAAAAGGTGAGAAAGATTACCAGTCACAGGCGATCGCTTATAGTTTGGATAAAGGAATGACCTGGACGAAATATGAGGGGAATCCTGTATTGCCCAACCCGGGAATTGAAAACTTCAGAGATCCAAAAGTAACCTGGGATGAAGAACACCAGCAGTGGCTTATGGCTCTGGCAACTACCGAGAAAACATTATTCTATACTTCACAGGATCTGAAAGAATGGAAAAAAGTTTCTGAATTTGGGCAGGGAAATGGTGCTCACGACGGAGTCTGGGAATGTCCGGATTTCTTTCCAATGCAGGTTGATGGCACAGGTGAAACCAAATGGGTGCTTATTCAAAGTTTAAATCCAGGAGGTTATAATGGTGGATCTGGAACCCAGTATTTTGTAGGTGACTTTGATGGTACAACCTTTACTCCGGAAGAAAATATGACCAACCTGGAAGAAAAACATGACTACTGGATAGACTTTGGAAGAGACAATTATGCCGGGGTGACCTGGGCTAATGTGCCAGAGGAAGATGGCCGAAAACTGTTTCTGGGCTGGATGTCTAACTGGTTATATGCACAGGAAGTGCCTACCGAAACCTGGAGAAGCGCCATGACCATTGCTAGAGAATTGAAGCTTATTAAGGAGAATGGACAATACCTGGTTACTTCACAGCCAGTAGAGGAGTTGCAAAAGTTCAGAGGTAAACCAGTCAGTAAAAGCGCACTTTCAGCCAGTAAGGATTTGAAGCTTTTAGATACATCAGCCATCGATCTAACAAAAGCTGAGGTGAAATTCAGTATTTCAGGATTGGAGGAAGATGGCAATTACCATTTTACACTTTCTAACGAACAGGGAGAACGATTCGTAGTGAATTATGATCATTCAGAACAACAATTCAGTATGGATAGAAGTGAAGCGGGAACGAATGATTTTTCTGATAAGTTTTCCGGGACACCTTCCACAGCGCCAAGAATAACAAAGTCAGGTACTATGGAAGTCCAGATGCTACTTGATAAAACCAGTATGGAATTATTCATTGATAATGGAAAGACCGTTATTACAGAGATCTTCTTTTCTCAGCAGCCATGGGATACATTCTCGGTTGGTTCCGAAGGAAATGAATTTGTGGTGGATAGTTTTGAAGCTTATGAACTAAATTTTAATAATCAATAAAAGTATATGTCAAAAAGGATAAAGGCGGTTTGTTTTGGTGAGGTTTTGTATGACGTGTTCCCAGATATGGAACGAATTGGAGGTGCACCGCTTAATGTCGCAGTAAGGTTAAGCAGTCTTGGTATAGATACTGAAATGATCAGCAAGGTTGGAGTTGATTCCAGGGGAGATGAATTGCTAGACTACCTGAGAACTCAGGGTGTAGAAACCGGTAATATCCTAAAGGATCAAAATCGAGACACCGGAGTGGTTCAGGTGAAGCTATCTGATAGTGGATCTGCCAGCTACACGATTAAATATCCCGCAGCCTGGGACGGTATTGTCGCCACTGAAACTATAGAGAAATCGGTTTCCCGCAGCGATGCTTTTATCTTCGGAAGTCTGATCTGCCGTGATGATGTAAGCAGGAAGACTTTGTTTCATCTTATACCAAAGGCTTCTTACAGGGTTCTGGATTTTAATTTAAGACCACCGCATTATTCCAAAGATCTTTTAGCTGAATTGATCCAACACGCAGAGTTTATAAAATTTAATGATGATGAATTGTTCGAGATTGCGAAAATGCTGGGGTCAGAATACAATTCACTGGAACAGAACCTGTTGTTTATGGCGGTAAAATCCAGTGCTGAAACTATCTGCGTTACCAAAGGCAGGCATGGCGCTGTTCTAATGCATGACAAAAAATTATATTATAATTCAGGTTACCAGGTGATTGTGAAGGATACCGTAGGTGCAGGAGATTCCTTCCTGGGGACGTTGCTGGCCAAAATGCTACAGGGTGAAAAACCACAGGTGGCACTGGATACAGCCTGTGCCATGGGAGCTCTGGTAGCGGCTAAGGAAGGTGCTAACCCGGTAATTTCAGAAGAATTACTACACCGGTTTATGAATCCTATGGACGCGAAGAAAGGCAAATAATAGAGAAGATGACTTATATAGACTGGATAGGTTCCGCAGGGGTATTTCTCATTCTGCTGGCGTATGTTCTGAATGCCGCAGGAAAACTGGGAACCAAAGATCTTATCTATATTCTAATGAACTTTATCGGGGCGTCGTTAGCCTGTTATGCTTCCGTATTGATGGACTACGTGCCATTTATAATCCTGGAGGCCGTATGGGCTACAGTATCTCTCTTTAGTCTCATTCGGTACAATATGAAAAACTAAACCATAAAAAAAGCGATCCTGTATAGGATCGCTTTTTTTCTTAGTTGTTGGAGGTAAATAATTATTTTTTTACACTTAATTCTCTGGTCAGCCATCCACTTCTGCTCGCTGTTGCGATCGCATATGGGGTAATCCAGAACAATCCAAATGTGTGAAGTATACTATATGAGTAAGCCCATAAAGATTCTGAAAGCTTGTATCTCTTTGCATAGAACAACACCGGGAAGCTCGAGTAAACCATAATTCCCAGAAATGTGGAACTAAGGAATAAAACTGGGTGTGAAACCACGAAGAATAACATGATCATGATTAATGGATAGCTCATGATAATTTTTAAAAACTGGTTTATGAATAATAATCTTGAACCTAGCTTTGAACCTTCTCTAAACTGGGTAAACACATATTTAGACATGGCGATATTCTCACGTACGTTACTTCGTCCCCATCTAATGAACATCTTATAAAGACCTTTGTACTGCTCCGGTACATTGGTGTAGGCATAAGCATTTCTTTGGAAGAGCACATGCTGTCCCTGCTTCAGGATCATATTAGTCATTGCTCTGTCTTCACCAATATCTGAGGGTTTACCCATAAAGGTCTGGTTGATCCATTCGGGCAGGCATTTAAATACTGCACTGGCACGGTAAGCGGCTAACGCTCCCGGAGTACATAGTACAGATTCCAGTGTACTTTCAGCAGAACGCATAAATTCGAAACTTAGCACGAAATTCACATTCAGCATTTTAGGAAGAAGGGCTTTCTCATTATTCAGCACTCTGATGTTCCCTGCCACAGCACCGCACTTTTCATTTACCACAAATGGGCTTACCAGGTTTCTCAACGTATCTGCATTTACTACAGAATCGCTGTCTACCGTTACAAAAACTTCCCCGGTACCAAGGTTGAAACCTCTGTAAAGTGCGTGTCTTTTTCCTTTATTTTCAGGTTGTTGATAAATCGCCACATGATCGCCAAGAACTTTTTTGGCTTCCTGCATCCAGTCCCAGGTGTCATCCTTGCTACCATCGTCGATGGCCAGCAATTGTAGTTTGGCGGTAGGATAATCACTTTCGGCCAGGCTCATTAGCGTAGCGTAAACCTGTTTTCCTTCATTGTAAGCGGGTACGATCACCGTAGCGGTTGGCAATTCATCGTTTGTAACAGACTCTATTGGTTTATATTTGAAGTACAATACCAGGTTGTAAATAAAAAACGCTCCTCGATATAAGAACAGAACAGAAGCGAGTATAAAGAAAGCATAACCCCAGGTAGTATTCATTCTGGCGGTATTGATCTCTGTAAAATCACTCTGTAAAAAATAAACAAGATATGCTGATCCTAACATGAGTATAAAAGTGCTAACCAGCACAACGATACCCCAGGTATTCAGCGGATTTTTAGTTGGTAAGAATTTATTTATTCCTGAAGCGTGTTCTTCTTCAGCAATAGATTCATAATTCTTTTTAGTATTCATATTTCAGATTTTTGTTCGTACTGGTTTCGATATAGGCAACTCTTGTGCCATTAGAAAAGCCCTGTTAATCAGGGCTTAATTTGATCTAATTTTAAAATCATGGGTCACAATTCCACACTTTTGCCGTGTAATCTGAAGTATTCCTCACTTGTGCACTTATTCTGTAGAAACTTCTTCAGTCTCTTTTATATCTTCAATGTTTTCAGTTTCCGCACTTGCTTCTGAAGCTATAGCTACATCTTCTTCATCTGAAAAATATGGGAAAACATCCAGGATCGGGGATTCAGTAATTGCAGGAATGCTATAATCACCCATGGTTTCCTGAAGGGCCTGTTCCGTGTTTTCATAAGCCTCTTTTACATCGTTTGCCTGCACAAGCATATATAAGTTTGACTTTTTCTCTTTTCCGCTTTCGTCATCGTAACTAATCAGCGAAACTTTGGACTTGAACCATCTGTCTGAATTTTCAAATGGATGTACTTCAGAAAGATTTGCGACTTTAATATTAGTGATCATGAACTCTTCACTGGTGTAAGTCTTCATTTCTTCAGTGATCCTTGCTTCAGCTTCCGTATAAGAAACAGCATCCAGGAGATAGGTTTCAGTAGTAACCTTACTTTCTCCGGTTTCATGGGTCTTTCTATACTTTACTTTACACTCGTACCATACTACGCTCATAATGAAATCCTTTTTTTTGGGTCGGCAAATATAGATTTTAAAAGCAAAGTGATCGCGGCAGGATTGAGAAATTTGAAGAAGTTATGCGTGCTGAAATGGAAGTGATTGAAAACCGGCTGGTTGCGGTTTAATTTTCCCTGGAGGTAATTCTTTGATCTGTTTTGATCTGTAAGGATTTACAGCAATAGGTACAGGCGATCATGAAAACATCAGCCGGATCATGCTGAGCCTGCAGTTCCTGGAAGTCATTGAAAAAGCCAAGCTTGGTCCTGCCAGTCTTCTCGGGTAAAAGATCACAGCTTTTCAGGTGAACCACTTGCTGGTTACCAAAGCGTTTTCTATTCTCGATATAAAAGCAAAACATTCCCTTCCTTTTGGGTAAAGATAGCGAAAAATCCATCTTCCAAACACTCCACCTCATACTTCAATTTTGAAGGCAAATGTATGTTTGCGACTGCAGCCATAGGTTCAGAAATTATTAATATCTTTTCTGCAGTATTATCTTATGGTTAAATGAAATACGGAATATTAGCTAAAGTTATTCATACCTGAAACTCACATTTTAAACATGCAGAAGAAGAAAGTGTTGTTTCATAAAATACATGGTAGGTCAAGTGTGATTTTTATCTCTCTGGCAATGGTGTATCTAATTATGTATGGTGTGGATCATTTCAATGA
Source organism: Christiangramia portivictoriae DSM 23547 (assembly GCF_000423045.1). Taxonomy (GTDB): domain Bacteria; phylum Bacteroidota; class Bacteroidia; order Flavobacteriales; family Flavobacteriaceae; genus Christiangramia; species Christiangramia portivictoriae. The sequence continues at coordinate 503,762 of NZ_AUHF01000001.1, forward strand.
TATGTTTGGAAGATTTGATACTACACTATTATTTGGTGCTCACTTTATACTTTTGATATTCTGGAGCCGAATGCTTTTTTACAGATCGGTAGTTTCCTATAACAAGCTTGGGATCAATATAAAAATGGAAGGCATCTGGGGCAAACAATTTACATTTGAAAAAATTCGGTCGGTTGAGATGACAGAGAGCGAGCTCATTATTTTCGGGCGCTACGGAAAAACTTCCATCTTTGATATCAGGCATGTTTCAAAGGAAGATAGAGAACGAATCGCAAAGATCTTTGATCGCTATTGCTCGTCATCTTATTTTGAATTGAAGAAAACCAGCTGATTTTTTGAGAATTGTGATACCTGTCTTTACTGAAAAAGTGGTGCAGCTGTTTGAATCTTCCAGATATTTTCTGACGGAAGAAACTTTTTAAAGTGCGATAGCGGAACTTACTTATTTCGAAATCCATTTTTAATCCTCTACTTCTTTGAGCCATGGAATATGAATATATCTTACAGCTAGTAAGTCTAAAGCGATACAATTGGTAATTGAACCTGAATTCCGATCCATTTATTTAATTTAGTTGTCAGATATTGGAACAATGAACGAAATCATAACTACTATTTTCTTTTTTATTGCCGTGATCGATCCGCTCGGGTCAGTACCGGTGTATCTGGAAGCAACTAAGAACATCCCTGAAAAGAAAAGAAAGACCGTAGCTATCAGAGCTTCCATCATAGCTTTTCTCATATTACTGTTCTTTATTATAGTTGGACAGCTTCTTCTTGATGGAATGGATGTTTCCCTGGATGCATTTCAGATTTCTGGAGGAGTAATCCTTTTCCTTTTTGCACTTACGATGATCTTTGGGGATGGTAAACCTGAATCTGAAAAAGGACTTATCAAAGATTACAAGCACGTGGTGATCTTTCCAGTTGCCATCCCATCTATTGCTTCTCCAGGGGCAATTATGGCGGTAGTGTTGATGACAGATAATAATCTATATACAATACAGCAGCAGGCTGTGACCACAGCACTGGTCCTCGTAGTTATTGCCATTACCTGTATATTGTTATTAATGGCCAATCGGGTGAAAGATCATGTGGGTGAATATGGGATCACTGTGGTGAGTAAGATCATGGGATTGATTCTGGCGGCTTACGCAACCCAATCCATCCTGGCAGGATTAAGAGACTTCTTTGTAATTTTAGAATAGGCTGGTTATCTGAATAATATGATAAGAAAAATACATACAATCAAGCTGCTTTCGGGAATGGTGTTCCTTTTGCTGATGCTACAGTCCTGTGAAGAACAAAAACAGATCAGTTCCATAGATCCAGTGAACTGGCAATCCAGGCAAGTCAAAATTTCGCAGCAGGATTCCCTCACATCTGGAGAAACCTATCTTTCTATTTATTCTGAAATCTATAGCCAGACAGAGCATATTACGCATGATCTCACTGCTACCATCAGTATGAGGAATACCAGCAGAAGGGATACGATTTATGTTGAAAAAGCGGAGTACTATGCGACCGATGGGAAACTTATCCGGACCTATTTCGATGCTCCCATTTATATTGCGCCTCTGGAAACCATCGAAATCGTGATCGATGAAACCGATAGATCTGGTGGAACCGGTGCCAATTTTATATTTGACTGGAAGGCAGATCTGGCGGCAACCGAACCGGTATTTGATGCGGTAATGATTTCTACTTCCGGGCAGCAGGGACTATCTTTCACTACGCAGGGAATTCGTACAAAATAATAATAATTCCAGAAAAAAAGAGCTTCAACTCTTAACTTGATCGTTGAATACTAGTATTTTAACCAATTTTCTTTTTATTTCTCAGGATTTAATTCCTAAATTTACCATCCAAATCAGGTCTAAACCTACAAATGCCAGCCCTAATTCGCATTTATTAAGACCATAATAAATCGCGTCATGAATAAAGTGAGGTTATTGGGACTGGGGATGATCATCCTTGGCATCTCCATAGGCTATCTAAGCACAAGTACAAATTTTCATTTAGTTTCAGGAATCATGCTGGGTATCGGGATAGGATGGACTATTACCGGAAGATTTCGTCGCAAGCATGAGCATGCAATATCCGATATTGAAAATTCGAGATCTGAAGAGCAAACCGTTTGAATCCATTTGTTCAGAGAAAAAGCGTAATTCTCTTTCAATCCTTTGCTTATATTAAATATTATTAACCCAGGTCAATCAAACAGGTTAAACTATTTACAAACCCACTAGCTAAATTTATACAGCTCTTTATCTCCTCGTATTTTTGTCTCCGAATTAAAGTGAAATCTAAAAATCACAATGATGGAAGATAATATCAAAGGTAAAGTAGTAATAATAACAGGAGGTAGTAGTGGACTTGGGGAAAATACAGCCCGTCATTTGGCCTCAAAAGGAGCAAAGGTAGTTATTGCCGCTAGACGTAAAGAAAAGTTGGATGCTATTGCTGAAGATATCAGAAAAGATGGTGGAGAAGCGCTTGTAGTAGAAACTGACGTTACTAAGAGAGACGACCTGAAAAATCTAATTGAACTTAGTAAAAAAGAATATGGCAAAATTGATGTTCTTATCAATAATGCCGGATTAATGGCTATCGCACCCCTAGCTGAAAATAAAGTGGAGGAGTGGGATAAAATGATCGATATTAATGTAAAAGGGGTTCTTTACGGGATCTCCGCAGCGCTACCAGTTTTCCAGGAACAGGGATTTGGTCATTTCATAAACCTGTCTTCAGTTGCCGGAATCAAAGTATTCAGTCCTGGAGGAACCGTTTATAGCGGAACAAAATATGCGGTAAGAGCGATTTCTGATGGTTTACGTCATGAGGTTGGTGGGAACATAAGAACAACAACCATAGAACCTGGAGCTATAGATTCTGAATTAAAATATGGTTCAAGCCATGATGAAAGTTCAGAAAATGTCAAAGAATTTTATAAGCAGGCAATTCCTGGGGATTCTATCGCCAGAGCTATAGCGTATGCGATTGAGCAACCAAAAGAGGTAGACGTGAATGAGATCGTAATTAGACCTACGGTTCAGGAATTTTAGATCACCGCTTTATGCCGAATCAAAAAAAGTCCTTCAGAAGTTTCTGAAGGACTTTTTTATAGTGTTAATCTTCAGGTTTTCTACTGAAGCACTGCAGCTCTTTCAGTTTTAACCTCGTAGTCGGTATAGCCTTTGGCTCCTCCCGAGTAAAAAGTATCCTCATCCCAGGCATCTAGTTCAACGCCCTGTTCGAATCTTTCCGCAAGATCTGGATTCGAAATGAATGGTTTTCCGAAGGCAACAAGATCTGCATCACCATCTTCAATCACCGCATTTCCTTTTTCCTTATCAAAATTCGTATTGATCATTAATGTTCCCTTGTAAATAGGTCGATAACGTTTCGCGATATCTGTTTCAGCAAAGGAAATATCAGAAACGTCTGTAAAAGGTTCTGAAAGGTGAAGGTAAGACAGATCGTATTCGTTCAGCTTCTTGATGATATAATCGAAAGTAGGGATCGTTTCTTCATCCATAGTCATCCCGAACAGGCCGTGCATGGAAGGATTTAAGCGAATCCCGATTCGATTTTCCGGCATTACTTCTTTCACCGCATCCAGAACATCAAAAAGAATTCTTGATCTTTTTTTTATAGAACCGCCATATTCATCATTTCTGTGATTGGAAGTCGCATTGAAAAACTGGTGAAATAAATATCCGTTGCTGGAATGTATTTCTACCCCGTCAAATCCTGCTTCCATAGAGTTTTTAGCGGCTTGCTTAAAATCTGCAATGGTTTGCCTGATATCTTCTGCAGTCATTTCCCTGGGTACAACCGTGTCCTTAAAACCTTCTGGTGTGAACGATTTTGAATTCGGATTGATGGGCGATGGTGCCAATGGCAACTCACCTCCATGAAAATCTGGATGTGACATTCTACCTACATGCCATAACTGAATAAAGATCTTTCCATCAGCATTATGAACTGTTGAGGTCACGTCCTTCCAGGCTTCAACCTGTTCCTTCGTGTGAATTCCGGGTGTATTAATATATCCAACGGCATCCTTTGAAACCTGTGAACCTTCAGTAATAACTAGACCAGCGCTCGCTCTTTGCCTGTAGTATTCTGAATGGAGTTCAGGAATAGCTTTCTTTTCTGAATTGTCTGCACGACCACGGGTCATAGGAGCCATGATCACGCGATTTTTTAATTCCAGATCGCCTAATTTATATGTTTTTAATAATGCTTGTGTACTCATAATTTAATTCTTAAAAATTGAATACAAAAGTATGGCCTGGTTGATAGAAAATAATTGACATGGAATAACAGGTTTTGTTAAAGCATGTTAAGCTGAAGGAGATTTTCTATAAGCAATTGGCGAAATTGATGGACTCAGGAATTCAGGTCAGTTTAAGGACATAATCAGGTTAGGTCTGATCATAAAATTTTCTTCGAAAGGTGGAATAAAAAAAAGCTTCAGATTTCTCTGAAGCTTTTTCGTTGTGCGGGCGAGAGGACTCGAACCTCCACACCTTGCGGCACTAGATCCTAAGTCTAGCGTGTCTACCAATTCCACCACGCCCGCATTTTAAAGTTTCACAACACTTAGGACTCGTTGTGATTCCCTGCTTAATTACTTAAGCGGGTGCAAATATAAAGATAAGTTTCAATATTCAAACAATCTTTCAGAAAAAAATCAAAAAAAATTCAGCGTGAATCGGACTCTCAAAACTAAACTTCTGATTTTCAGTATTGACCGTTTTAAAGATTTTTCTCGAAAATTATATCTTATGAAAACACTAAGAGCTTTGAGTGCATTTTTCCGCAGACTTCTTTATAACTTTACCCAAACCTGAAAATTAGAATATGGATTCTATAAAAACATACCTCGAACAACATAAAGACAGATTTGTCGACGAATTAAAGGATCTACTAAAGATCCCTTCGATCTCTGCAGATCCCGAATATAAAAATGCCATGCTAAAAACTGCGGAAGCGGTAAAGCAAAGTCTACTGGATGCTGGTTGTGATACTGCCGAAGTCGCTCCAACTCCAGGCCATCCTGTGGTTTATGCTGAAAAAATCATTAGCAAAGATCTTCCAACGGTGCTTGTATATGGCCATTATGATGTGCAGCCACCAGATCCTCTTGATCTTTGGAATTCACCACCATTTGAGCCCGTAGTTCAAAAAACCGAAATTCATCCGGAAGGGGCAATTTTCGCTCGCGGTGCATGTGATGATAAGGGACAAATGTACATGCATGTTAAAGCCATGGAATACATGACCAAAAATGATGAACTGCCTTGTAATGTAAAGTTCATGATTGAAGGTGAGGAAGAAGTGGGAAGTGAACACCTGGAGTGGTACATCAAGGAAAATAAGGAGAAACTTCAGAATGATGTGATCCTGATCTCAGATACGGGAATGATCTCTAAAGATACTCCATCAATTACCACCGGGCTACGCGGACTCTCTTACGTGGAAGTGGAGGTGACCGGAGCGAACCGTGACCTGCATTCAGGTCTTTACGGTGGTGCGGTAGCAAATCCTCTGAACGTTTTAAGTGAAATGATCTCTAAACTTACAGATGAGGATAATCATATTACCATTCCAGGATTTTATGATAACGTGGAAAATCTTAGTGATGAGGAACGCTCGAAAATGGCAGAAGCGCCATTCAGTTTAGAGGAATATAAGGAAAAGCTTGATATTAAAGATGTTCATGGTGAAGAAGGCTACTCTACTTTAGAACGCGGATCCATCAGGCCAACCCTTGACGTAAATGGAATGTGGGGTGGTTATATTGGTGAAGGAGCGAAAACTGTGCTTCCATCGAAAGCTTATGCAAAAATATCCATGCGACTGGTCCCTAACCAGGATCATAAGGAAATTACCGAATTGTTTACAAAGCACTTTGAAAGTCTGGCGCCAGACAGTGTTAGAGTGAAAGTGAAACCTCACCATGGCGGCTATCCATATGTCACTCCAATAGACACGATAGGTTACCAGGCGGCCAGTGCTGCGTACGAGGAGACTTTTGGCAAAACTCCAATCCCGCAAAGAAGCGGGGGAAGTATCCCAATTGTATCCCTGTTTGAAAAGGAGCTGGATAGTAAGATAATCCTGATGGGCTTTGGACTGGATACCGACGCGATCCATTCCCCTAATGAGCACTTTGGAATATGGAATTATCTAAAAGGTATTGAAACCATCCCATGGTTTTACAAACATTTTACTGAAATGAGTAAAAAGTAAAGAATATATCAATATTTCTATATTACGGGGGATCAGGTTCGCAGAATTTGATTCCCCATTTTAGTATATTTGCCGCACTAAAATTATTTTCATGAATAAAATATTAAGTACCTGCCTTCTTGCATCAGCTTTGACTTTTGTTTCCTGTAATGAGGACAAGAAAAATGCAGATAAGGATGAGCAGCAGGAGATCGCGATGAACTCAGATTTTGAGGTAAACGTAGATGAATTTGCAGATATTAAAGTACTGCGCTACCAGATCCCGGGTTGGGAAAATTTAAGTCTGAAAGAGCAGAAGTTAGTGTATTATCTTACCCAGGCAGGTCTTGCCGGTAGAGATATTATGTGGGATCAGAATTACCGCCATAACCTGGAAATTCGTGAAGCCCTGGAAAATATTTATACCAATTATGAAGGCGACCAGTCTTCAGAGGAATGGAACTCGTTTGAAACTTACCTAAAAAGAGTATGGTTCTCGAACGGGATTCACCATCATTATTCCAACGCGAAGATCAAGCCTGAATTCAGCAAAGAGTATTTCGATACGCTATTGAAGGAAACAAATACTGAACTTACCGGGGAAGCTTATGACGTGATCTTTAATGATAAGGATGCGAAAAAGGTCAACCTAAATGAAGCTGAAGGTTTGCTGGAAGGTTCTGCCATCAATTTTTATGGTCCAGATGTAACTGCTGCAGAAGTGGATGCCTTCTACGCGAAAAAGAAATCTCCAAATCCTGATAGACCACTTTCTTACGGACTTAACTCCAAGCTTGTAAAGGAGAATGGACAGCTGGTTGAAAAAGTTTATAAAAGTGGCGGTCTTTACGGCGAAGCGATCGACGAAATCATCAAATGGCTGGAAAAAGCCAAAGGTGTTGCTGAAAACGAGAAGCAGGCAAACGCTTTGGGTCTTTTGATCGACTACTATACTACCGGAGATCTTAAAACCTGGGATGATTATAATGTTGCCTGGGTTGAAGCTACTGAAGGTAACATTGACTACATCAACAGTTTTATTGAAGTGTATAATGATCCAAAAGGTTACAGAGGATCTTATGAGAACATCGTGCAGATCAAGGATTTTGATATGTCCAAAAAGATGAGCGTTCTTGAGAAAGATGTGCAGTGGTTCGAGGACAACTCGCCAATCATGGATGAGCATAAAAAGGATTCTGTTGTAGGAGTAACTTATAAAACAGTGATCGTTGCTGGTGAAGCCGGGGATGCATCTCCAAGTACGCCAATAGGTGTAAACCTTCCCAATGCGAACTGGATTCGCAAAGAGCATGGAAGCAAATCTGTTTCTTTAGGGAACATCATTTCTGCTTATGAAAGCGCCGGTGGATCAGACAAACTGAAGGAATTTGCACATGATGAAGAAGAGGTGCAACTTTCTGAACAATACGGGAAAGAGGCTGATAAGCTGCATACTGCATTGCATGAAGTAGTGGGTCATGCTTCAGGACAAATGAATGCGGGTGTTGGCGAAACCAAGGAAACGTTGAAAAACTATGCATCCACACTTGAAGAAGGTCGTGCAGATCTTGTTGGATTGTATTACCTGATGGATCCAAAACTGGAAGAACTTGGACTTACAGATGATTCTGAAAAATTGGGGAAAGCTGCTTACAACGATTATATTCGTAATGGATTGATGACGCAGTTGGTTAGAATCGAGCCAGGTCAGGATATCGAAGAAGCTCATATGCGTAACAGGCAATGGGTGAGTAAATGGGTTTACGAAAAAGGTAAGGAAGATGGAGTTATTGAAAAAGTTGAAAAAGATGGTAAGATCTATTTCGATATCAAGGACTACCAGAAGCTGCGTTCTCTGTTCGGAGATCTGCTGAAGGAAACTCAGAGAATCAAGTCTGAAGGTGATTTCCAGGCGGCAAAAGACCTCGTGGAAAACTACGGTGTAAAAGTAGACCAGGATATTCACAAACAGGTACTGGACAGAAATTCAAAATTTAAGTCGGCTCCATATAGCGGATTTGTAAATCCTGTTTTGGTTGCTGAAATGGATGAGAATGATGAAATCGTTTCCATCAAAGTAACCCAGCCAAGATCTTTTGAAGAGCAGATGCTGGACTATTCTGAAAACTATAGTTTTCTGACTGAAAAGAAAGTGAAGAAAGAAAAAGAAGCTGCTAAAACTGAAGAATAGTTAGTAGCAGAATTATAGAAAAAAAAGCGGCCAGATGGCCGCTTTTTTTTGTGAGTCTATTTTTATTTGAAGTTTGTCTTAAGGTACAAACGCTCCACTTTTTCTCTTGCCCAGAGTTCTTTCCGAAGAAATTTTAAACTGGACTTTTTGGTAGGATTGGATTTGAAGCAATTGATGTTAATCCTTTCTGCAAGCCCATCCCAACCGTAGTGATCATGCAGGTCATCTAAGATATCTGCAAGTTTGATCCCGTGTAAAGGATTGTTGGGCTGTGTGTTCTTTTTATTTTCCATGTAGATCAGGTTTTCTTTACGAACTTGGTTAGCAAAACGATTTGCTGTCCTTCCACTTTACCTTCAATTTGCTCGGCATTATCATGCACAAGAGAAATTCTTCGAACCGCAGTTCCTCTTTTCGCCGTAAGACTGCTACCCTTTACGTTTAGATCCTTGATAAGTACAACACTGTCACCTGCTTCCAGAATCACCCCGTTACTATCCTTATGAACCAGCTGAGGTTCGGCATCTGTACTAGTAACACCTGCCTTGGCCCAGTTTTTCAACTCATCATCCATATACATCATATCGAGCAGGTCCTGTGGCCAGCCTTCAGACTTCAGCCTGTTCAGCATTCTCCACGAAATAACCTGTACGGCTGGTATCGTACTCCACATACTGTCGTTAAGACAACGCCAGTGATTTGGTTCTACTTTTTCAGGATCTTCTATCTGCGATGTACAGTTCTGGCAGATCAGGATCTCTGCTTCCTGGTCTTCTGGAGCTTCAGAAACTGTATATACATTCAGGTGTTCAGTTTGACCACACAACTCACAGGTAGCATCACTGCGTTCTCTTAATTTATCTTCAGAAATCATTTCCTTGCATTTTTTGAGATGCAAAGGTAGTTCAAAGCTTTGCTTTTTTACGACTTTCCGGCTTTTTCAATAAATAGATTCAATTGCCAAGGATTCTGCTCCACAATTCAGGCAATAGATTTTCTGCATCTTTCATGGACCGTTCGGATTCAGTGGCCGTCAACTCTCCATGCTCTTTCTGCAATAAAAAGCTGAAAATAAATGGCGCTTCGGGATCATTCATATCCATTTTTCCGAAGCGAAGATCATTAAAATAAAGCTGCCCGTTCTTCTCGCTGAAAGTATACCAGCCTTCACTTATGTCTATCAAACGCTTGAGGTTAGGATCACCAGCAAGGCTGTCGGCAAACTCAAGATTCTTCGGTACTTCCTGGAAATTAATAGGTTTGGTATCGAAGATGGAATAGTCGGCAATTAAAAAATGGTCTTTGGCTTCTATATTCGCACTCCATAAAATACTATTCATAGGCGCTGGTCGCGTATCCATTCTTATATAGGAAACCAACTGTTCTTCCAGCGCATTTTCGAACTTATTGTAAGTGATCCATTTGAGTGCAGGAGTGATCAACAGCAGGTAAATGCTGCTAATGATCAAACCAAGCCGATTGTATTTGCTTCGTTTTGGATCATTCCTTTTTAGTCGCATCGCCATGATGAGCAGAACTAAAAACGGCAAGGTATAAAGTGGATCAATAACGAAGATATTCTTATATGCCAGCCTGAGATCGAATGGCCAGAAGAGTTGTGTGCCCCAGGTGGTATGTGCATCGAGCAGGGGATGAGTGAGAAGTCCCCAGAACATGAGCCATGACCAGTTCTTCCAGGTTGCTGCAGATTTTGACTCTACCTTTGAGATAAGCCAGCCAAAGACCGGTGCAAACAGCACAGCAAATACTATAGAATGGGAAAAACCACGGTGGATCTCGGTGGCAGTGATCGTATCATAAGCATAGCCTACAAAAGTGTCCAGATCTGGAATGGTGCCGGCGATCGCACCGTACAACATCGCTTTATTACCCACTTTCTTACCCAGAACAGCTTCCCCAACGGCTGCACCCAATACAATTTGCGTCAATGAATCCATAAGTGGTGTAGTCTAATAGTCATTTGAAAACTTACCTGAAATTTAGTCTTCCACGATCTGCATTTTTCTAAGTAAGAACGAAGCGTTCATATTCTGGCAAATTCCTTTTTTAAATCGGTAGTCAAAATGAAGTTCATTATTCTCAATTTCGGCATCGAAATAGTAATTCTTTACCTGCTCGAACTGGTTAGCAGTTTCGCAAAGACTAAGGTCGTGCGTCGCAATAATACCAGTTGAATTGGATTTTACGAGGCGTTCAATAAATTTTTTAGAACCAATCGCCTTGTCTGTACTATTGGTGCCTTTGAGGATCTCATCCAGAATGATAAAGTATTTCTCTGTCTGAATTTTATCCACGATATACTTTAGTCTTTTCAATTCAGAAAAGAAATAGGATTCATCATCACCTAACGAGTCACTGGTACGCATACTGCTTATCAATTTTATCGGGGAGTAGGTACAGGAATTGGCACAAACCGGAAGTCCCATGTTGGACATGACGATTTGTAGCGCGACCGTTCTTAAAAATGTACTTTTTCCGGCCATATTCGCACCGGTAATGATAAAAAACTGGTCATTTTCTATTCTGAAATCGTTATCTACCCGTTTGGTTTGCTTTAAAAGCGGGTGGCTAAGCTCTTTTGCTTCTATGCCTGTGGCAGCTTCAGAGATCTTCGGAAATGTATATTGCTGGTGATTAAATGCGAAATTACCAAGACTGTTGTATGCGTCGAAGTTTTCTACGGCCTTAAACCAGTTACTAACTTCAGTTCTATGCTGAAGTATCCATTTTTCGAGTCGGTAAGATTGTTTTAGATCCCAAAGCATAAATCCATTCGCAAGAAATCCAAACAAAAAATTATTCCGTTGATCCAGCGCATCAATACCTTTACTGAATTCCTTCAATATTGCTGAAGCTTTGCGTTTTTCCGAAGCAATGGAAGTCTGGAGATCATGGAGAATAACCGACTCAAATTTTTCGTCTTCAATAAAGCCGAGTAGCTGGTAATATTGCTGAAAAGTATCCTGCACCTTTCTAATTGCAGAAGATAGTTTATTGATCCTGCCAACGTAGATGGCAGTGATCATGATTCCTATAAGCAGCCACAATAACAGCTGATAAAATCCAATAAAACTGAAATAATAGGCGAGTATGACTCCCACTGAAATGATCGTAAAAACTATAGGCAACCAGCGCATTAGTGCTGGAACAAAAGCCTGGTAATTCGCTATCCATTTCAGGATGGTCTTCGAAGAATTCTCGGTTCTTACCAGGGTAGCGGTAGCACTAAACTGCTGCCGCCAGTCGGCTTTGTTCGCGAGTTCCTTGATTGCTTCCTGTTTTTCTGTGATTCTGGTCGTATCATTGCTAAGCAGAAAAGATGCTAGTTTGCTGGCTCCTTCAGCTAAAGCGGTTCTATTGAGATATTGAAAAAAGCTTTTTCTTCCGAAGAGATCGATATCACGGCTAAAATCATGATCTTCAACATCAAATTCTTTTCCTTCTGGTAAATTCAGAAAATCTCCGGTTTCGAGAATGTGGATCTCGGTTTCGTTTATGGAGATCAAAGCTTCTGTTTTATCTCTATCACGTTTAAGTCCGGAATGTCTGGTGATTAGAAAAATAAACAGCGCGAGACAACCTATGACTGCAGGAACAACGATTTGCACCCGATCGTAAAAAAAATATACAGCTGCACATAGCGCGAGAAATACCAGCAATCTCAAAATACTGGAAACCGCAAGTTTTCCTGATAACTTTTTTTTCTCCTGCTCGTATTTCTTCTTTCTATCCTTGTAAAAAGCTAAAGGTTCTTTCATTCTAAACTATCTAATTCCTGCTTAAGTTTTCTGGTCAATCCGGCCACCACCAGTTCGTAGCTGTGATCTATAAGTTTCCTGGTTAATTCTGGGTCTGCTCCACCATTCATAATTAACGTATTCCAGTGACGTTTGTTCATGTGATAACCCGGTAATATGTTCTCAGGATATTCTTCTCTTAGCTGCACAGCCCATTCGGGATCACATTTTAGATTTACTCTGAGTGGAATTTCATCGAGGCTGGCGATGCTGAACATTTTTCCCATCACTTTAAATACGAGGTTATCTGGTCCAAAAGGCAAATGTTCAGAAACACCTCTTTTTAATAAGCAATAATCCCTGAACTGGTCTATATTCATAAAATTAGTGTTTAAATAAAGTAGCCCTTATTTTTCCAGTTTCGGAGCTTCCGAATTTTCGATGGTAAGTGCAGAGTAATCCAATTTCCAGCCTATGGTTTCCACAATCTTCTCCATAAGCGCGATCGTACCCAAAGCTTCTTTTTTTGCCTGCTCCATGAGTCCGCTTTGAGGAATCTTGTCTACGATGGTCTTTTTGGCGTCACGATTAATGTCTGTAAGGTCTGAGGTTGTAAAAGGATTTGCCCAGCCTTCCCGCTTATCGTAATATTTAAAATCTGTTTCGATGGTTAATAATTCCGGTTGTGGGAAATTGGTAAGTATGATCTTTTTGTTTTCATTATCGCTGTGCATGCTCACTTTACTGAGGTCAAAACCTACGTGTGCCTTCGCCTGCACCAGGACAATTGCTTTCTTCTTTCCGAAGACCAGGCTTATATATTTCTCTTTCAAATTCTCATAATGGTAGATTTCAGAGAAATCACCTTCCACGGTGATAAATTTGCAAACGCTTCGAATTTTATCCATAAGAACGACTGATTGTTCTTGGGTCTTCTCCTGGGAACGATTCTTATTGAAGATCGAAAAAATAAAATATGCAGCAACCGCGCCTGCGGCGAGTCCTATAAATAGTAATTCCATATTATGTACCTATTTCACCTAAATGAGTGAATTTAAATCCTTTTTCATATTTGAGTCCGTATCCAAAACAACGATCAAAGCTGGAATGTGCAAAAAGCATGATTCCTGCAAGCTGTAAATATGCATTTTCGAGCGTGATTCCCGCCAGGTAAATTGCAATCGCGATACCTTTGTGATGAAAAATGTTGTAGGTGCATGCACCAATTTTATTATTGGCAAGATAACCTATCATGCCAATATCGGGAACTAAAAACAAGCCTGCAAACCACCACCAGCTGATGTCCAGTTGTGAAAATAGGAAAACTGCTAGAATGAGCATGGCCAGTTCTTCGATTTTCAGGCTCAGCTTCATTTGTCAATAATTTTATATAAGACTGGTTTGGATGGAGCTGCGTCATTCTCAAAAGATGCCGGTTGCAGGCTTAAAAAGTAAGCACCGTCCTCAATCTTATTGGGAACATAGATCAATTCGGTGATCGTGGCATGATAGCGGATTTCCTTGGGGTAATTCCAGAATGCTTTGTGCGCCAGAAGTTTCCCTTCGTCCTTTTCCTTATCTACGGAAGGCTGATCTGTAAGCAGGTGATCGATTCCCCGATCCCGTAAAAAAATGGCTGCAGCTTCCTCGAGATATGGCCAGTTCGTATGAGAATGATGCCTGGAGATCTTGCCAATATAATTTGGCAGTGTCCTGATAATGATGGCTTCCGCAGTAGAATCCTTTAAAGCGTTTTCGAATTGCGCCTTTCTGAAAATACGATCTTTGCCAGCAATTTCCGGTTCCAGAGAGATCACTTCCGCCTTAAAAAAGAAACGTTTTAAGTGCTGCTGAATATAGTTTGGTTCTTTGGTGATATGGCCCACACACTCGGTATGAGTTGCATGAGCGTGAGGATTAAAGCTAATGTTATTAAAATTCACTGAAGCGCCCGCACTAACTTTGCCAATAAAATCACCATCTACTACCGGCTTGATCACGGGATGTTCGAGATACCAGGCGATGGGATTTTTTTCATCACCACGCAGACTAATGGAAATATCCAGAGGTTTGGAAAGATCCACACGAAAATCTGAATTCTGGTATTGTATGCTGGCGATCATGATGAATGAATATGCTCAACAAATGTAAGATTGTAAACCGATAATAGGCTAGCAGTGAAGTTTATATTTTTAGGACTCCTTATAAATTTAGTCATCCACGTAAAAAAGTTCTGCAGCAATCCCATCACTTAAAAATTTCCCTTTTTTAGAAATATGAAATCCGGTATCACGCTTTTCCAGTTGTCCGATTTCAAGAAAAACCTGTGCTTCCTTTATAAAGTGTTGTTCGTAGAGCTGTCCAAACTTGCGGTAAATATCTTCTGAATTTACGCCGAATTTTGTGCGTAATCTTGTCATTATATATTCGTTATAAGAATCTGTGAGCGATAAAACTTCCTGCTGTTGCGGAATTTTATTTTCTGCCAATGCTGAGATATATAATGAATTGTTCGCCACGTTCCAGCTTCTGGTCTTGCCGTCATAAGAATGGGCAGAAGGACCAATTCCCAGGTAAGATTTGCCCAGCCAGTAAGCCATATTGTTTTCTGAATGAAAACCTGGTTTTCCATAATTTGAAAACTCGTAATGTTCAAATCCGGCATTTGTAAGCTTGCTTACCAGAATATCGAAATGATTTCTGAATTTTTCGTCAGTAACCGGTTGGATCTTTCCTTTTTTAATAAAAGTTTCCAGTGCTGTTTTTGGTTCTACGGTAAGTGCATAACTGGAAATATGAGGAATGTCCAATTCCAGAGCGATCTCCAGGTTCTCGATCCATTGCACGTCAGACTGTCCCGGGATTCCGTAGATAAGATCTATACTGATATTGTTGAAATATCGCTTCGCAAGTTTGAGGCTTTCTAATGCTTCCGTTGCGTTGTGTGCGCGATTCATCAATTTCAGATCTGCTTCAAAAAATGATTGTACTCCAATGCTTAGTCGATTAACTGGAGAATCATTCAGCATTTCTAAAATAGCTTCTGAAAGATCATCGGGATTTGCTTCCAGGGTGACTTCAGCACTATCTAAAACCTCAAAATTCTGGTAGATATTTTGAAAGATTGATTCAAGTTCTTCCGAAGAAAGCAGAGAAGGAGTTCCGCCTCCAAAGTAGATGGTTTGTATAGGTCCGGGAATCTCATTTTTTCGTAATTCCAGTTCCCTGCCGAGCATTTTAACAAGTTGGCCCTTCTTCTTTGTAGAGGTGGAAAAGTGGAAATCACAGTAGTGACATGCCTGTTTGCAAAAAGGAATATGAACATAAATTCCGCTCATGATCTATTTGATCTTACCCGGGTTTTGTTTGACAAAGGCACTCCAGCCTGTGTAGCTTTTGCCAATTTCGGTTTTACCCGAATTATAAAAATGACAAACCGCTGCAGCCAGCCCATCGGTTGCATCCAGGTTTTTAGGAAGTTTACCAATCTTTAACATGCTTTGCAGCATTTTAGCCACCTGTTCCTTGCTAGCGTTTCCATTCCCGGTAATGGCCATTTTGATTTTCTTCGGAAGGTATTCTGTAATAGGAATTTCGCGTGATAACCCGGCAGCCATGGCCACTCCCTGTGCCCGACCCAGTTTTAGCATTGACTGTACATTTTTCCCAAAGAACGGTGCTTCAATGGCGATTTCATCGGGATGATAGGTGTCTATCAGCTCAATGGTTCTCTCAAAAATAAGCTTCAATTTTACGTAGTGATCGCTGTATTTATTGAGTTGTAGCTCATTCATTTGAATAAAGCTCATACTCTTATTCACCACCTTGATCAAACCAAAACCCATGATCGTGGTTCCGGGGTCAATTCCCAGGATGATCCTTTCCCCTTGTATAGTTTTTTTATCTGTCGCGCTACTCACTAAAATTGCCTAATTTGGACTTCTGCAAAACTAATCATTTAAAATCTGGCGACCACTATTTATGGCCCTGCTTCCTGTCCTTATCCTAGTCGGCATTTCCCTGTGTTATATAATTTTGCTCCTTTGTCTGCTATATGGCTGGAACAAAATGAAAGACCTGGATTCATCTGTTGGTTCTGCTGAAACTGGTTTTTCCATCATCATTCCATTTAGAAATGAGCAGTTCCATTTGCCCGCATTATTTGACTCTTTGGAGCATTTGAAGTATCCGAGAAACAAGTTTGAGATCCTGATGATCAATGATTCTTCTGAAGATGAATCTGAAAAACTGGTGCAGGAATTTGGCGAAATGCATCCTGAACTCTCGATAGATCTCTTGCAAAACCAGAGAGCATCCATTTCAGCAAAAAAGGATGCTATAAAGGTCGGGATTGAACATTCCAGATTTGAGTATATAGTCACTACAGATGCCGATTGTAAAGTTCCTGAATTTTGGTTGCAGGGCTTTGATACTTATATTAAAACCGATAATTCAGACCTTATTGCAGCCCCGGTAATACTGGACGAAGTTCATCCCGAAGCTCCATTATATCGAAAATTCGATCTCATTGACTTGATGAGTCTGCAGGCCACTACTATTGGGGCCTTTGGCCTGGGCAGACCATTTATATGCAATGCAGCCAATCTATGTTTTAATAAAAATTCCTTTCAGGAAATTGGAGGTTATAAGCAGTCCAGCAACTATGCAGGTGGTGATGATGTTTTTTTGCTTCAGCAATTCAAAGAAAACGAAAGAAAGATCGATTTTATTAGAAGCACTAGCATGATCGTCACAACCGCAGCGCAGAAAGATCTTGGAAGCTTTATACAGCAACGTTTACGCTGGGCAGCGAAATCTGCCGGCTACAAAAATCATTTTGCCAGGTTCGTAGCTTTGACCGTGTTTCTAATGAATGCCGCTATCATCATAGGATTGGTGCTTTGCCTGTTCAATCCCAGCTATCTTCAGTGGCTTATGATTGCGTTTCTTGTCAAGTTTAACCTGGATTTTATGCTGATATATCAAGCTGCAGTTTTTTTTAACAGGAAGGCAAGCATGCGAAGTTATGCGTGGAGTAGTATTGCCTATCCTTTTTTTGCTTCAGGAATTGCACTGACTTCCCTGTTCGTTGGTTTTAAGTGGAAAGGAAGAGATTACCGAAAATAGAGTTATTCGGCTTTTACAACTACCGGCATTTTAAACACCGTAGATACAGGGATTCCTCTTTTACTGGCCGGGTAGATTTTGGGCAAGGAATCTATACTTTGTTTGATCCAGCTCTTAATATCTGGTAATTGGTTGGTCACCGTTGTGTCAACTTCTATGGATTCAACTAGCGGTTTCCCGTTCTTGTCAATTTCCAGGTAAATAAAAAGTGTATCGTCAATACTTTTGGTTACTACAGGTTGCTGACTCGCCAGATGACTGTAAATTGTGGTAGAGACCTGCCTTGCGAAGCAATTTTTAGCTTCGGAAAGGTTGGTGAGATTCTGGCAATCCTCGAAAGCGGGGTATTCATCCACTTCTTTCCAATTTAACGTGCGTGATTCCTGCTCCAGAACCTCTTCAGAAGAAATTTTCCTGGTTTCGAAATTACAGGAGCACAGAACTAGAATGGCCACTGCGAATAATATTTTCTTCATTAAAAGTTAGCTTTCGGATTTCAAAAATAGTGAAATCTAGCAGGTTAGGAAAATTATCTGCTAACCCGAAAAATGCACCTCTTTTTTAAGCTCACTCAACCTGTATTTTGCTATTTCGATCATATTGGAATTACCATTGCCCGAGTACTTATCAAGATAACGCTCATAATGTTCGATGACAGATTTTTTATCTTTAAAATATCTGTCGGCAGTAAGTGCCAGTTCCAGTAACGCCCTTTCGTTTTCCTCATTTTCTTCGATCGCGAATTTGAAAAATCGGTAGGCCTCTTTAAAATCTTCGAGTTCTTTAGAAGCAAGTCCAAGATTCAGAAATTCTTTGTCGACTCTGGGATTTTTTATAAAAAGCGCGTTGTAAAAATGTTCTCTCGCTTCTTTGTGCCTGTTCATTTCCATTAGAATTACACCAATATTAGAATGCGCGGCGCTATTCATATCATTGATATCGAGCATCTTCCTGTAGGTTTCCAGCGCTTCTGCCAGCTGGTTGGTCATTCGATAGGCTCTCGCGAGATTTTCCAGCACAAATTCTGAAGCTTCACCTTCTTCCACGATTGTTTTAAACGCCGGGATAGCCTTGTCAAACTGAAAAGTAGACATATAGGCCTGGCCCAGAATGGATAAAAGGCTTACATTTTTTGGACGTTTTTTTAAACCCGACTTTGCTAGTTCGATCGCTTCATGTTTTCTACCACGAGCTAATTGATATTTACTTGTTTTATATAATGCACCTTGATGTGAAAAATCATAACTAACGGTTTCAAAAAACAAGCGATTGGCCAGGGTGTCCAGTTTGCGCTTTTCTTTAACAAGTCCTAATCTATAGGTAAAGCCAGCATTTTCAGGATATCTTTCTTTTAAATTACTGAAGATGCTATCTGCCAGCTCAAGCTTTCCATTCTCAAGTAACAGTTCTCCATAGTCCTGCATCGTTAAAACCTTCTCAGGATGTTTTTGAGTTACCTGCTTGTAATTCTCAAGTGCGGATTTGATATTTCCTTCCGACTGCTGAAATTTTGCCAGTTTCAATAGAATTTTGGCATCTTTATCAGGCAGGTCTGTAAGTAGTTTAATGGCTTCTTCACGATTGCCAACCGCTGCAAGACTATCAGCATTATTTAAAATGTCCTGCTGCGCATAGGCGGGCAGCAGGACAATTACAGTTAAAGTAAGGGTTAGCAAAAATCTCAAATCACTAAGTTTTATCCGTTCTTATTTTCTTTTTCAGGTGTAGCGAATTCTATGGGCAAGGCATAGGCGATTGCGACTTTTTTTCCTTCAAATTCTCCCGCCTGCATTTTTGGTAATGATTTGATCACGCGAGTAGCTTCGGCTTGCAGGCTTGCTCTTACTTCGGCCTCTTTTGCCAGTGATCTTGATTCAACATCTCTAATTTTCCCGTCTTTCCCTATTACAAATTTTACAACGATACGTTGGCGACCGCTAAGATTCAATTCCTTGCCCAGAGCGGTGTTGAAATTTTTATTCACATGATTGGTAATTCGTTCCACCGTGCAATCTTTCTGATCATTGCCTGTTAGCGATTCACATCCAGGATAAACAGGTGTTTTGTCTGCCACCGCAAAGGGTGTAGCCAACTCCTGGCTGAAACCTGAAAGAGAAATCAGGAATGCAAAAAGGCTCAGCAAAGTTTTAAATTTTTTGTTTTTCATAATCTTGTTTTTGAATTTATTATTGAACCTGAAATGCGATTGGTAAACTATACATGACACTTACGGCACGACCATTCTGTTCTCCTGGAATAAATGATGGAAGCTCAGAAATGACTCTTTTCGCTTCCTCTTCCAATTCAGGACGAGCAGCTCTTGATTTAATATCCTGAACCTGTCCGTTTTCATCAATTCTGAATTGAACGATAACACGATTTACACCTACAAGTCCCAATTCTTTTCCCAATGAAGTATTGAAATTCTTGTTGACGAAATCAGAAATTTCTGAAGAAGTACAGTTTTTTCTAGCGTCATCCACCCACTGATCACATTCCTGGAAAGCAGGAACTTTATCGATCACAGCAAATGGTACTTCGGTAGCATTGTCATATTCGCTATTGTCTGCACGATTCTGAATATCCTCTAAAGAACCTGGCGCAGGTGGCGGTGGAGGTAATATTTGTTCTTCTACTACTTCTATAATCTCTGTTCCATTCGCCTTAGCTTCTTTCAATAATAGCTCTTCTCTAAGTTTGATTATTTCAAGAAATTGATCTTTTTCATCATCGGTAAGAGAATCCTTGTTTTGTAAATAAGTTTTCAAATCCGCTAAAATTTCTGACCTGGATTGAGGTTTATCCTCAGGAATTTCCGCATAATTATCATCGGAGCATGCTACATAAGTAAGCATTAGCATTAGCATGGGAATAATGAGTAAAAACTTGAATTTTGAAATGTTTGATGATTGATTTTTCTGTAACATAATGATTCGTTTTTTGATTAATGAATGACTGAAAAATTGATTGGTGAATGAAAAGTTTTCTGTTCCAAAGGCGGTGTTTAGCAACTGTTCGAAATATTGCTTCTTTCCCGATTTCTTGACGGTGGTACTATCAGCAATATATTCGTGAAGCGTGGCCAGCCTTGACTGGAAAATATAGATTAGCGGATTGAACCAGAACAGGATCCTTAAAATTTCAAAAATCATTAGATCAAAACCGTGATGATCGTGTAAATGCACCAGTTCATGGGTAATCACATGATTTTTATCCTTTTCTGATATTTGATCTCCTATATATAAGGTGTCAAAATATGTGAATGCCGTATTAGAATCTGGAACTTCCCTAAGCTTAAAAAACCTGTTCTCCAGCTTTCTGCTATTCCCGGTGATCTTTTGGATCTTAAGAATTTTGACTATGAAAATGCTCAAACTCAAAACCACACCGGCTAGGTAGATCCATAGAAGCCAGTTAGTAGAAGCAGATTCTGCCGTTACAATGGAAGAATTTGCGGTTTTGTTACCTATAAATACTTCCGGCATCAGGATCATTTGATCACTAAATTGCTGCATGGCCCGAGCAGGAGCCATTTGCTGTAAGCTACCTATTTTGATAAAAGGGATCAAAAATGCCAGGATAGGAGTGGCAATCAAGTACGCACGGTTAAGTTTGAAAAAGGTTTCTTTTTCCAGTAACACCTCGTAGATCACGAAAAACCCAAGCTGGAATAAAATTACCTGAATGATATAATGTTCCATCACTTATTGTCTTTATTGATTTCTTTTAAAATTGCTTCGAGATCTGTTGATTTCATCTCGTTCTTTTTCATAAAAAAGCTTACCATGCTTTGAAAAGAACCATTGAAATAGTTGTTCATCAACTGGTTAATACTTTGGTGGCTATAGGTTTCTTTTTCAACTTTCGGAAAATAGATATAACCTTTCCCTTTCTTTTTATGGTCTACAAACTCTTTGTTTTCCAGAATTCTTACGATCGTGGAAACGGTATTATAAGCAGGCTTGGGTTCTGGCATTTCATCTATAATGCCATTAACATTAGATTCTTTTAAACGCCAGAGAATTTGCATGATCTCTTCTTCTGCCTTGGTTAATTGTTTCATGGTTAATGAATAAGTTAATGCTAATATAGAACTAATCTTTTAGTTTAAACTAATTATTTAGTTAAAAAATGAATTGAAGTTGATTATCTTCGTTTAAAAAAGTTAGCGTATGGAATTAGTGTTATTGAGCGTAGCTGGAATTTTTATGATCCTGGGAATACTGGGGAGTTTTCTACCCGTCTTGCCTGGAGTACCTTTGAGCTGGATTGGCCTGCTTATATTTTTTCTCATTCCCGGAGTAGGAGTGAATTACGTGTTTCTTGGAATTACACTTTTTGTAGCCATCCTTTTCTATATTCTCAATTTCGCCATTCCCGCCATGGGAACAAAAAAATTTGGAGGAAGCCGTAAAGGAATGATCGGTGCGACCATAGGTTTGATCATTGGGATCTTTGCGCCATTTCCTTTTGCAATTCTTATTTGTCCGTTTATAGGTGCATTTATTGGAGAGATATTCAATAAATCTGATTCAAGAACAGCGGGAAAGGCCGCTTTTGGCTCTTTCCTTGGTTTGCTCGCGTCCAGTTTCATGGAATTCATTGTAACATTCGCATTTCTTATTCTGTTTCTTTACCAGTTCTGGAGCTATAAAGAGATCATCTTCTGAAAGATCTGATTTTCAGAAACCTTTAAATAAGCGTACTTTTGCAAAAAAGTTAAGAGATGCTGGATTTTATAGTGGTAGGAGCGGCGCAGGCAGGTTTGGCCATGGCATATTATCTTAAACAACAAGACCATAACTTCCTGGTTGTGGATAAGGAAAGCGAAATTGGTGCTTCCTGGATGAATCGCTGGGATTCTCTTACTTTATTTACTCCTTCTGAATTTAATAATATGCCCGGGATGGAATTCCCGGCGAAAAAAGGACATTATCCATCTAAGACTGAAGTAGCTGGCTATTTCAAAAAATATGCGCAGCGTTTTGATATTCCGGTTCAGTTGGAGACATATATAGAAAAGATCACGAAAGTGAATGATCATTTTCTGCTGAAGTCTCCGCAGGGTGATCTGAAAGCGAGAAATGTAGTGATCGCTACCGGGCCGTTCCATATTCCCTATACACCGGCTTTCTCTAAAAAAATATCTTCTGAAATTTTTCAGATCCACAGCAATTATTATAAAAATCCAGAGCAATTACAGGCAGGTCCTGCCATGGTGGTAGGAGCAGGAGATAGTGGCTTCCAGATCCTCGATGAAATCTCAGGTAATAATCGCAAAACGTATTTTTCAGGAGCTACAGATGTAAAAGTACTTCCGCAGGAAATATTGGGTAAAACCTTATGGTGGTGGTTTACGAAATCTGGTTTTTTAAGCTTCAGCAGAGATACATGGCTGGGAAAAAAGATCAGTAATTCGCGACAACCCGTAATTGGCACAGATGTAAAGGGGATTCTGGCCAGGAAAAATGTAACCACTGTAGGAAAAACCAAAGATGCTGAAAACGAGCGTATACTCACCGAGAAGGAAGAACTTCGGGATATAAAGAATATCGTCTGGGCTACTGGTTACCGACCAAACTTTGAATGGATCGAAGGACTGGAACTGGCAAAAAACGGCTACCCTCAACATTACCGTGGAGTAAGCGATATGGAAGGTCTTTACTTTATTGGTCTTCCCTGGTTACACACAAGAGGTTCGGCAACCCTTGGCGGTATTAAGAAGGATGCAGAATACCTTGCCGGGAAGATCGCTGAAAGGCTTTCAGTTGCTGTGTAAACTTTCAGTAGAAACAACTTCAGCTAATTTGGTTTCAGGATTGTATCGCAAACCTTATTTTTGCGGAATGACAATCACAGATACGCACACTCATTTATATAGTAATTCATTTGATGACGACCGGCAGCAGCTTATAAAGGATGCCATTGCTCAAAATGTCACCCGTTTTTTCATTCCGGCAATAGATTCAGAAACCACCCAGAGCATGTATGAACTGGAAAAAGCATTTCCAGAGAACATTTTTTTGATGATGGGTTTGCATCCCACTCATGTCCAGGAGAATTATGAAGATGAACTAAAGCATGTGGAACAGGAACTTGCAAAACGCAAATTTTACGCGGTGGGAGAAATTGGGATCGATCTGTATTGGGATAAATCTACATTGCAAATTCAGCAGGACGCTTTCAGAAGACAGATACAGCTTGCGAAAAAATATAAACTTCCAATTGTTATTCATTGTCGTAATGCTTTTGACGAGTTATTTTCAGTATTAGAAGAAGAAAAAGGAGATGATCTTTTTGGGATCTTTCACTGTTTTACAGGAAATCTTGAACAGGCACAACAGGCCTTGTCTTATAATATGAAATTGGGTATTGGCGGAGTGGTCACTTTCAAAAATGGAGGGATAGATAAATTCATGGCCAAGATTCCGCTGGAGCAAATCGTTCTCGAGACAGATGCTCCTTACCTGGCTCCTAAGCCTTTCCGCGGAAAAAGAAATGATCCTGTCTATATTATTAAGGTTGCCGAGAAATTAGCTGAATTATATGAGCTCCCATTGGAGGAGATTGCTGAGGTAACCACCAAAAACTCGAAGGAAGTCTTTGGAATCTAAAGCTGTTAAACATAAATTTTGTTCATTTGTTGAAATAATAAGAGATATAGGTGCAAAATTTTGACGATATACGTTTTTACGACGATGAAGAAGTAAATCCTGCTTTACAGCAGTATGTAAAACATCCCATGGTAAAGGCGCTTCTGCAATTTACCTTTCCCGATCTTGAATATGAAGAGATCAAAACGATCGTGGCAGATTGTTACTCCATAAGGGATTTCCAGAGTAAGGTCATCTATTACAGTGTTGAAAAAGTTCTGGAAAAATCCAGTGAAGGGCTAAGCGACCGCGGTTTTGATAAACTGGATGAAGACGAATCATACTTTTATATATCCAATCACAGGGACATTCTTCTAGATACTTCGCTGCTAAATTATACGCTCTATAACCATGATCTGGTGATGACTGCTTCGGCCATTGGCGATAATCTGGTTCAGAAGCCTTTCCTTGCTGCACTGGCAAAATTGAATCGCAATTTCCTTGTTCTAAGAAATCAGAGTCCGCGTGAGATGCTGAAAAGTTCCATGCGACTTTCAGAGTATACCAGAGGACTACTGGAAGATTCAAGATCGATCTGGATGGCGCAAAGAGAAGGTCGTACCAAGGATGGCAATGATGTGACCCAGCAGGGCGTTCTCAAAATGATCGGGATGGCCAAAGGTGACCTGGATCTTCTTGATTACCTGGCGAAGATCAAGATCGTACCAGTTTCCATTTCTTATGAATTTGATCCTACAGATATGCTGAAAATGCCGGAAGTACTGGCAAAAAGAATGCAGGAGGAGTATAAGAAAAGCGCTAATGAAGACTTTAATAGTATCATGCAGGGCGCAATGGGTCAAAAAGGCAGAATTAGGCTGAGTGCGGGGGATGTTATTACTGCTGAAGATCTGGATAAAATTCGTGAGCAGAATCTTTCAGTAAATGATCAGCTACAGGCAGTTTCGAGGCTCATCGATAAGGCGATCCATAAAAATTATAAGTTGTGGCCATCAAATTATATAGCCTGTGACCTGTTAAGAAATGAAGAGCGATTTACAGATAAATATACTGAAAAGGAGAAGCGGCAGTTTGACCGCCGGATTAGCAGAAGGGTGGATATTAAAAATCCACTGGCATTGAACAGCTATTTATTGATGTACGCAAATCCAGTAATCAATAAACTGGGTCTTGATGAAGGATAGTTCCAAAATACTACTAGTTTACACCGGTGGTACGATTGGGATGATCAAGGACTATGAAACCGGTGCGTTAAAAGCTTTCAATTTTGATGAGTTGTTGCATAACATCCCCGAATTGAAGATCCTTGAACACGAGATTGATACGATGACCTTTGGTGATCCTATCGATTCCTCCAATATGAACCCGGACTACTGGGTCAAGATCGCCAATGTGATCCATGAACGATTTGATGATTACGATGGATTTGTGGTTTTGCATGGAAGTGATACCATGTCATATACTGCTTCTGCGCTTAGTTTTATGTTCGAGAATTTAACCAAGCCTATCATTTTTACCGGTTCGCAGCTGCCTATTGGAGATTTACGCACAGATGCCAAGGAAAATTTAATTACCAGTATTCAGGTGGCCGGTTTAAGAAAAAATGGTAAACCGGTGATTTCTGAAGTCGGACTCTATTTTGAATATAAATTGTACCGGGCAAATAGGACGACCAAGATCAATGCAGAGCATTTTCAGGCTTTTTCTTCGATGAATCATCCTGCACTGGCTGAATCTGGGGTGTATCTTTCGGTAAATTATAAAGCGCTTTGGGCACCCAATAGGAAGCAGAAAACGAAGCTTCATACAGGTTTTGACGATAATATTCTAGTGTTAAAGATGTTTCCCGGAATTAGCGAAAGCACGGTAGAACATATGTTATCCAGGCCAGGGCTAAAGGGGGTAGTACTAGAAACTTACGGTAGCGGGAACGCGCCAAATGTTCCCTGGTTCCTGGAATTACTGCGGAAGAAGATCAAAGCAGGCCTGTTTGTGGTGAATGTTACTCAATGTGTGGCGGGAAGCGTGAACATGGGACAGTATGAAACCAGTGTTGGTTTAAAGAAGGTTGGGGTGGTTTCCGGTAAGGATATCACCACTGAAGCTGCAGTAAGCAAACTAATGTACCTGATTGGTAAAGACTTATCTCCAAAAGTTTTTAAGACCATCTTCGAAACATCACTTCGAGGTGAAATGTCTTAAATTTAATGGCGGGTTTCTTGACGGGTAATTATTTTTTTCGTTATTTGCCGAGCCTAACAAATACAGAGAGGTGGCCGAGTGGTCGAAGGCGCACGCCTGGAAAGTGTGTATACGTCACAAGCGTATCGAGGGTTCGAATCCCTTCCTCTCTGCTAAGTGTTTATTAAAAATAATTTATATCTTTAACCTTTAACTAATTAAATTAAGACAAACAGTAATGAAAAGATTATTTTCTATTTTGGTAATCGCCGCGATTACGGTTCTTGGGACCTATAATCTACAGGCGGCTAACGGTACGAATAATTTGCCAGGAACGATTGTGAGCTTTGTACAGGATGACGAAGAAGCAATGGCCGGTGATGATCTGGAAGAAGAAGAGCTTGGTTTTCACCAGGAGCTTAAGAAACGTTTCATCGAAGGTGGTCCAGGTTTTATGGGGATCGTACTTTTGTGTTTAATTCTTGGTCTGGCTATTGCCATTGAGAGAATTATCTTTTTAAACCTATCTACTACGAATACTAAGAAATTAGCTCAGAACGTTGAGGATGCTCTACATAGTGGTGGAGTAGAAGCTGCTAAGGAAGTTTGTAGAAATACAAAGGGACCTGTTGCATCTATTTATTACCAGGGTCTTGACAGAGCAGATGAAAGCATCGAAGCTGCAGAGAAAGCGGTTGTTGCTTACGGTGGTGTTCAAATGGGGCAACTTGAGAAGAACGTATCATGGGTGTCTTTATTTATTGCACTTGCACCAATGCTTGGTTTCATGGGTACTGTAATCGGGATGATTCAGGCATTTGACCGTATCGAAGCGGCTGGAGATATGCAGCCTTCACTTGTAGCTGGTGGTATTAAAGTAGCACTTCTTACAACTGTATTTGGTTTGATCGTTGCGATTATTCTTCAGATTTTCTACAACTATATCATTGCTAAGATTGATAGCATTGTAAACGACATGGAAGATGCATCTATTCTTCTTATCGATATGTTGGTAGCTTACAAGAATAAAAAACGAATCTAAGACAACGTAAATTATGACCTTACATAAAGTATTAAAATATCTGGCACTCGTGATCGGTGTGATTGGGTTAATTCTTCTGGGAAGAATTATCGCCACCGGTGACGATGCTATAAAAGCCTCGGCTGACCTACAGGGGAGTCATTTAGACCCTTTTATGTGGATCGCATACATTGTTCTTGCAGCAGTTGTAGTATTGGTTGCTATCTTTGTGATCGTAGGTTTATTCAGAGGAAATATTAAGAACACCATTATTGCCGTTGGATCCTTTGCAGTGATCATTATTATCGCTTACGTATTAAGTGACGGTGAGGCAACTCAATTAAAAGATGGTACTATGCTGTCTGCATCTGCAGATCATTGGGTAGGCGCAGGATTAATTACCTTCTATATACTTGCAGCAGTTGCGATTGCAGCAATGGTATTCTCTGGAATAAAAAAATTAGCTAAATAATATGGCAAAGAGATCAGCACCGGAAGTGAATGCCGGGTCTATGGCAGACATTGCCTTCTTACTTCTTATCTTCTTCCTGGTTACAACGACCATTGAGACAGATAGTGGGATAAGCAGGAAATTACCGCCATGGCAACCTGAAGAGCAGGAGCCTCCGGTTATTAAACAACGAAACATCTTTACGGTGCTTGTGAACAGTAATAACGAGCTGCTGGTTGAAGATGAGAGCATGGAGATTGGAGAACTGCGAGAAGCAGCTGTCGAATTTCTTGACAATGGTGGAGGACAAGGCGATGAAGCCTGTAGTTTCTGCCAGGGAGCTAAAGATCCTGGATCTTCAGTGAATCCACAGAAAGCCATTATTTCACTGGTAAATAACCGTGGGACAGAGTATGGAACTTATATTGCTGTACAAAACGAACTTGTTGCTGCATATAATCAGTTAAGAGATCGTGAAGCACAGAGAATGTATGGTACTACTTTCACAAAAATGGAAAGTGATTATAACGATCCAAGATATACTGGTGATAAGGACGCTTTAAAGGAGAAGATCGATGTTATATCTGATATGATTCCTCAGAAGTTATCTGAAGCTGAACCAACGAGTTAGAACTAGAAACGAAAAAACGACTTAAATTATGTCAAAATTTAAAAAGAAAAAGTCTGGAGATTTGCCTGCGATTAGTACGGCATCTTTACCTGATATCGTTTTTATGCTATTGTTCTTCTTTATGGTGGCTACGGTAATGCGTGACAATACATTGATGATCCAGAACAATTTACCATTTGCAGACCAGGTGGAGAAATTGGACAAGAAGGATTTGATTATGTATATTTACGCTGGTAAACCTAGCCAGAGATACCAGGCTAAATATGGAACTGAAGCCAGAATTCAGTTAAACGATAAATTTGCAAGTGTTGAAGAGGTACAGCAGTTTATCTATGCCGAAAGAGAATCCAAGCGAGAAGAACTTGTTCCTTATCTTACAACTGCTTTAAAAGTGGATGAAGAAACCAATATGGGACTAGTATCCGATATCAAACAGGAACTTAGAAAAGCTGAAGCGTTGAAAATCAACTATACTACCAAAAAGGGAGAAGCTGGTAATAATATCGACTAAAATCTTTTCAATTTAATTATAGAAAGCATCCTGTCCGGTTCAAACCAGGCAGGATGTTTTTTATATTTATAGCTTATTTGCTTTCATGAAAATCTTACTTCTTAGCCTTTGTGTGTTTTTGCTTGCTCCTACGTTCCTATGCGCTCAGGAAGATGAAAGGCAATATAAAATTCCCGATTCTGTGCCCTTTACAATCGACAGTCTTTACCGGGAGGATCAATTCTATGTTGGTTTCAGCTTCAACCTTATAACAAACAAGCCGGATGCAATTTCACAGGAAAGCTTTTCCGGTGGTGTAAATCTTGGATTCATTCGGGACATGCCTTTGAACGAACGTAGAAACGTGGCCATTGGTATTGGACTTGGTTGGGGAATCGATAGCTATGGCCAGAACCTTCGCATTACTAAAACCGCTTCAGGAGCAACAGATTTTCAGGCGTTGCAAGATATCGATTATGATACCAATCGCTATACAACCCAGCAATTCGAATTGCCATTGGAATTCAGGTGGCGTACCTCAACCCCACAATCCTACAAGTTCTGGCGAATTTATTCAGGAGTACGCCTGGGCTACATTTATAACTTCAGAAGTAATTATAAAGAAGACTTAGATCGAATTATTATCAACGATGTTTCAGAGTTAAATAAATTTAGAGCAGGGGCCACTTTTACCTTTGGCTATAATACCTTCAACTTTCATTTTTATTATTCCCTAATCCCATTTTTTAAAGACGCTTCCCTTCAGAATGAAGCCTTGGAAGTTTCTACCTTAAAAATAGGTCTAACATTTTATATTCTGTAAACCACAGCTTAAACATGAGCAATTGTGGGGCTAGTCCTAACAGGCTTCCCAGCCAAAGTTCAGAGCTTGTATGTGCTTTAAAATAAAGTCTTGAAGATGCAGTTAATCCGCACGCAACAATGAGGAAAGCAACCGAATATATATAGTAGAGCTGAAAATAGATACAAAAGCCTGTAACGAACATAAGCAGTCCTGTGATTCCCATCATATGTAGACTGGCTTTAAGTTTAAACCAGCTTAGTACGTAAGCTAAGAGGGTTGAAATTAATATACCGGCGAAGTAGTAATAGAGTCCTGGATAATTATAGTAATTCAAGATCTGGTGTAATACCATTAGCACTAATAAGGAGAAGAAGAATAACGGCCAGCGTCTTTCTTCTACTTTCTCTAAAAAAACCGATTCCGCTTTGCCCAGATTTTTCAGCAAAAAATAAAAAACTACCGGGATAAAGACTGTTATGATCGCTATAGCCATTAATTTAGCCTTTACGATCTCCTCAGGAAAATACCTGGGAATAAGTAGAAAATAAAATAGGCTCCCAAAAAATGGCATCCATAAGGGGTGGAGAATATAGGAAGAGAGCCTGAGCAGAATTTTCATTAAATCTCTTTTCGCAATCTTGCTACCGGGATATCCAGCTGTTCGCGATATTTCGCTACCGTTCTTCTGGCAATCGGATAACCTTTTCCTTTTAGAACCTTGGCGAGTTTCTCATCTGTAAGAGGTTTTTTCTTGTCTTCCTCTTCGATAGACATTTCCAAAATCTTCTTTATTTCCCTGGTCGATACCTCTTCACCCTGGTCATTGGTCATGGATTCAGAAAAGAATTCTTTGATAAGCTTGGTCCCGTATGGGGTATCCACATATTTGGAATTTGCAACTCTCGAGACTGTAGAGACATCCATCTCAATCTCATCTGCTATGTCCTTAAGAATCATTGGTCTTAAGTTTCGTTCATCACCGGTAAGAAAATATTCTTTCTGGTAATTCATGATAGAACTCATGGTTACCATCAAGGTTTGTTGCCTTTGCTTGATGGCTTCAATAAACCATTTAGCGGCATCCAGCTTCTGCTTGATGAACATCACAGCATCCTTCTGTGCTTTTGTTTTTTCCTTAGACTCCTTGTAACCTTTCAGCATGTTGCTGTAGTCCCTGGAGATATGCATTTCTGGCGCATTTCTTCCATTAAGGCTTAGCTGTAATTCACCGTCTTCGATCTTGATCGTAAAATCGGGGATCACATGCTCAACAATTCTCGTGTTACCGGAATATGCACCGCCAGGTTTAGGGTTTAAATGTTCAATAACATCAATAGCCTCACGCAATTCGTCTTCACTTATATCATGGCGGCTAAGTAATTTGGTGTAATGCTTTTTGCTGAAATGGTCGAAGGAACGTTCCAGTAGATCCTTGGCGAGTTCTACCTGTTTTGTAGGTTCTTTCCGATTTAGCTGAATAATAAGACACTCTTCGAGACTCCTGGCGCCAACTCCGGCTGGATCCAGCCGTTGTACCTTTTTAAGTACTTTTTCAACAGTTTCCTCGTCTGTATAAATGTTCTGGGTAAACGCCAGGTCATCAACAATATCTTGAATATTCCTTCTTATATATCCACTTTCATCTACACTTCCAACAAGAAATTCGGCAATATCCTGTTCGACATCATCAAGTCTTATCGTGCTTAGCTGAGTTTTTAAGTGCTGGGTAAAAGAAGTTCCAGCAGCGTATGGTACCTGCTTGTCTTCATCGTCTGCACTATAATTGTTAGCGTTGAGACGATAACTTGGAATTTCATCATCGCTTAAATATTCATCAACATCAATTTCTGTTTCAATACTTTCGCTATCAGTATCATATTCATCATCATTGCGATCGTTACCTATATCGTCATATTCGTCTATTCGATCTTCCTTTCCATCCTCAAGGGCCGGATTCTCTTCCATTTCCTGTTTGATGCGCTGCTCAAAAGCCTGAGTGGGCAATTGAATAAGCTTCATCAACTGGATTTGTTGCGGAGAGAGCTTTTGGGAAAGTTTAAAATTTAATTGTTGCTTTAGCATAAATAAGTGCTTGTCTAACAAAAATAAGGAAAAATCGATCCAAGTTGGCTTTGGCACGAAGCATGTTCGTGGTAAATTTTTGTTAAGACAATCTGTATAAGGAGAGGTTTCTAAACCTCTTCGGAAGCTTTAGCTCAAATGTCATTTCTTCTGAATTGACCGGGTGTTTAAAACAAATTCCGGAGCTAAAAAGATAAAGATTCTTATTCCTGAAAAATTCTTCTTCGGTCCCATAAAGCAGATCACCAACTATAGGCAACTGCATATTGCTTAAATGAATCCTGATCTGGTGCGTACGGCCTGTTATGGGTTTCGCCTTTACAAGTGAAAAATTTTCATTCTTAATCTTATAGCGGGATACTGGTTCGAGGATGGTTGCAGCAGCTTTTCCGTCCACTCTGCTGTTTTCTGTTATCGCGTTGGAAAGGTGGCCATGAGTTAGCGCATGATAAGTTTTTTGAATTCGTTTATTTTCGAATGCACTGTACAGACTTTGCTGCACTCCACGGGTTTTAGCTACGAGAATAATACCGGCGGTTGGATTGTCCAGACGGTGAACGGGAATGGGATACTTTAAGGCGTCCTCAGCCTTAGATACTGTTAGATTATAAGGAAGAGCGTTTTCGAGTGTCCGAAAGTAATTGCCATTGGTGGGAATTCCTGAAGGTTTTACAACTACTGCGAGATTTTCATCTTCAAAAAGTACCTTGAGTACAAATTCAAAAATCTTTCTTTCCCGCACTTCATCCTCTAGCAACTGGATCGTTTGTCCTGGCTGTATCCAGTCTCCAGTATTGGCAATGACACCATCCAGAAGAACGAGTTCTTTTGCAATAGCTTTTTTGAGCGCAGAACGACTGCTTATCTGAGGGAAAATTGAAATCGCATACTCCTGCAACCTGATTTTATATTCGATTGCAGGAACTGTATGCGTTGCTATGCTATTCAATCTTAAAATTCGGCGTTTTGCGGAGTCCTTGGGAAAGGGATCACATCTCTGATGTTGCCCATGCCGGTGGTGAACTGCACCAGTCTTTCAAAACCAAGTCCAAATCCACTATGAACACAGGTTCCAAACTTCCTGGTGTCAAGATACCACCAGAGTTCTTCTTCCGGGATGTTCAATTCTGCCATTTTCTCCTTAAGAACATCAAGACGTTCCTCACGCTGACTTCCTCCCACGATCTCTCCAATTCCCGGGAACAGAATGTCCATTGCTCTTACAGTTTTCCCATCTTCATTCAAGCGCATGTAAAATGCTTTGATATTTGCCGGGTAATCAAAAAGAATGACCGGAGTTT
Organism: Christiangramia portivictoriae DSM 23547; assembly: GCF_000423045.1. Taxonomy (GTDB): domain Bacteria; phylum Bacteroidota; class Bacteroidia; order Flavobacteriales; family Flavobacteriaceae; genus Christiangramia; species Christiangramia portivictoriae. The sequence goes on from NZ_AUHF01000001.1 coordinate 536,651, forward strand.
TAAAATGTTTCTCCACAAGGTAACGTTCGTGCTCACTTTGCAGATCTGCACCCCATTCCTCAATGATATAGTTGAATTTTTTCTTCTTATTGGGCTTTGAATTCTTCAGGATTTCGATCGCTTCGGTATAGCTAACTCTCTTAAAATTGTTATCCAGAACAAAGTTGAGTTTTTCCATGAGACCCATGTCGCTTCTTTCTGCTTTTGGCTTCAGCTGGTCCTCTTTTTCCTGTCGTTCCGCCAGAAATTCCAGGTCGTCTTTTGAGTGTTCCATCACGTACTTTAGTACGTATTTAATGAAATCTTCAGCAAGGTCCATGTTTTGATCCAGATCGCAGAATGCCACTTCCGGCTCGATCATCCAGAATTCTGCCAGATGTCGGGAAGTATTGGAGTTTTCAGCTCTAAATGTAGGGCCGAAAGTATAAACCTGTCCCAGTCCAAGGGCAAAGGTCTCAGCCTCTAATTGTCCTGATACGGTTAAATTTGTCTCTTTTCCGAAGAAATCTTCCTTATAGTTAATGCTGCCATCCTCATTTTTTGGAGGATTTTTCATGTCCAGCGAAGAGACACGAAACATTTCCCCGGCCCCTTCAGCATCACTACCCGTAATAATTGGGGTGTGTACATGGTAAAAGTTCTTTTCCTGAAAATATTTGTGTACGGCAAAAGACAGCTTGCTGCGCACTCGCATAATAGCTCCAAAAGTATTAGTACGCACTCGTAAATGCGCCTGTTCGCGAAGCTTTTCCATACTATGCTTTTTAGGCGACAGGATGGTAAGTTTTACCTCTTCAGGATTCGCATCACCCAGGATTTCAATTTCTGAAACTTCAATTTCAACACGTTGCTGACTTCCAACACTCTCCTTCAAAGTTCCTTTGACAGATATCGCTGCTCCTACGTTGATGCGCTTGATGATTTCCTCACTGGTATTTTCAAAGTCGATAACGCATTGCAGATTTTTTAAAGTAGAACCATCGTTTAAAGCGATAAAACGATTGCTTCGGAAGGAGCGTACCCATCCCTTGATGTGATGTTCCTGTAAAAACTGATCGCTTTCAAGTATTTCAGCGACTTTTGCTTGTATCATTTAGTTGAAATTTAGTAAAAACAAAGATAGTTTTTAGCCTGAAGCTTAGCAAGCAGGCTATTTTTTATATTTATTTAATTGTCATGCTGCTCGCGATTTGCTTCCTCTTCTTCGGTCTCGAAGATTCGCATCGCCGGTTCCTTCAGGGTTTTTTTATTGGCAATACTTCTTTCCAGAGAAAGCAACAGGGAAGGTAGCAATAGCAGGTTGGCCAGCATGGCAAACAATAAGGTGGCAGAAACCAGTCCGCCCAGAGCCACCGTCCCTCCAAAGCTACTAATCATAAATACTGAAAATCCAAAGAACAGCACAATAGAAGTATAGAACATGCTTACTCCCGTTTCTCTCAGCGCTGCATAAACCGAGCGTTTGATCTTCCAGTTATTGGCTTTTAATTCCTGCCGGTATTTTGCCAGGAAGTGAATAGTATCATCTACTGAAATTCCAAAGGCTATACTAAATACCAGGATCGTTGATGGTTTAATAGGAACTCCGAGAAAGCCCATCACTCCGGCAGTAACGATCAAAGGCAGCAGGTTTGGCACCAATGAAATCAGGATCATCCTGAAACTTCTAAACATCCAGGCCATCAATCCTGCAATCAGGAGGATAGCGAGTCCTAAGGAAATGATCAAATTCCGAACCAGGTAACTCGTTCCTTTCTGAAATAGCAGCGCTTTTCCGGTTAGCGATACGTCGTATCTTTCAGATGGAAAGATTTTTTCAATTTCCGGTAAAAGATCATTTTCAATCTCTTCCATTTTCTCGGTCCCAACATCCTTCATAAAAGTGGTAATCCGAGCATACTGCCCAGTAGAATCCACGTAGCTCTGCATAATTCCTTCCGAAGAAGAAAGACCTTTAGCATAGGGCATGATAAAATTTTGCTCCTGTGACGTTGGTAACTGGTAATATTTTGGATTTCCATTGTAATAAGCCTGCTTACTGTATTTTACGAGTCGGTTGATCGACAGTGGCTTGCTCAATTCGGGAATTTCTTCGATCTTACTCTCAAGATCATTCATCCTTTTTAAAGTAGAAAGTTTCAATACACCTTTGGGTCTTTTAGTGTCTATCATGATTTCCAAAGGCATCACCCCGTCAAATTCCCGTTCGAAGAATTTCACATCTTTATAAAACTGAGTTTCCTGTGGCATGTCTTCCAGAATACTTCCTGAAACCTTAATGGTGTAAATTCCGATAATACTTAGAATTAACAGTACAAGCGATGAAATATAGATGGCAATTCTGTGATTTCTCACCATATTTTCCATCCAGTCCACAAAACCACCAATCCATCGTGTATTTAAGTGTTTCAAATGCCTGTCCCGTGGTGGCTTCAAATAAGAATAGATGACCGGAATGATCAATAAGCTCAAGATGAAAATTGCCAGAATATTGATAGATGCCACTACACCAAACTCTCGTAAAAGCTGACTGTCGGTTAAGATGAAAGTTGCAAAACCAGAAGCTGTGGTAACATTGGTCATCAACGTAGCATTCCCCACCTTAGTGATCACCCGCTGCAAGGATTTCGCCTGGTTTCCATGCTTTTTGATCTCCTGTTGATATTTATTGATTAAGAAAATGCAATTAGGAATCCCAATAACGATAATAAGTGGCGGAATAAGCGCGGTAAGAATCGTGATCTCATAATGCAGCAACCCAATAAAACCAAAGGCCCACATCACCCCGATACAAACGGTAACCATGGAAATAATGGTGGCGCGTATGGATCTAAAGAAAAAGAAGAAAATAAGGGAGGTAACCAGTAAAGCAGCAACTATAAAAAGACCTATTTCGTCGACAATGTTCTGCGCATTCAAGGTACGTATATATGGCATCCCGGAAACCCGGATGTCGATACCCTGCTGCTCCTCAAACTCAGCAATAAGCGGTTCCAGTTCCTCGAGCACAAAGATTTTTCTGGCTTTTGTGTTGACCAGTTCCTTATTGAGATAAAGGGCAGATTGTATGGTGTTGGAATGAGAGCTATAAACAAGGTTCTCATAGAAAGGAAGGGCCGTAAATAATTTATTCTCAAAAGAAGCAAGAACATCGCTGTTAGGATCTTCTTCCGGCAGCACCGGAACCATTTCAAATCTTTTGGGGTCTTCAAACTTCTTAAGTTCCTGCAGACTAGCCGGAGAAATGATCTGGTCTACTTCAGGATAGGTGAGTAGTGTATCTGTAAGTTTATTCCATGCTTTAAACTTTTCAGGAGTGAACAATGCAGAATCCTGTACTCCCAGTAAAATTAAATTTCCCTCTTCACCAAACTTTTCAAGAAAGTCATTATAACTCACATTTACCTCATGATCATCTGGCATTAAATTAGCCTCCGTATACGAGAACTGCATGTTTTTCCATTGCGTGGAAAGCAGATAGGTTGCGACCAGTATAAGAACAATGATCAGAATTCGGTTTCGTAAAATAAGGCGTGCGATGGAATTCCAGAATCCAAAGCTAAAGATCTTTTGCATGGCTTTCTATTAGCGGCGCAAAGGTAAAAAAACCCTATTTAAAACCTTTGCTATTAATGCATTAATCGAGCTTCAGGCTATAACTGTACCTGTAAGGTGAATTTGAGAGAGAAGTTTTCCTTGAACGTAGGCAGGTGGTAGGCGCCATATCGATAGGCGGTGCTTAGACCAAAGCCTCCTAATAATTTGTTTAACTCCAGTCCTGCTTCTGAAAATCCTTTTTCCAAAGTATTAAAAGTTATGCCTTCATGCCTGGCGATATCGGTAAAATCACCAATGGCGTGCCTGGAGATAAAAACAAGTTCTGGCCTGAAAGTTCTGGTGATCTTAAATGGGCGCAACTGGTGTCGCATATGTAGCATGAGCTGCCGGTCTGAATAGAATTCGTTGAAGTACATGGTTTCAAAACTGTTGCGACCTGCAACCGAAATTCTCTGAGATATCTTCGACCTGTTTGGATTGTTCGGGTAAGAGTGGAAAGCATGAGTTAGAGGGAGGTCTCCAATGGCGTAATTGGCCTCCAGAATAAATTCGGTTCTGGATTGGTCGAGACGCTGGATTTCATGCTCTGCCTTAACTCCAATTCTGGTAAAATTAAAGTCGGCACCCATAACTTCCAATGCTTGCTCAAATTCTCCGGTAAACTGTGGGAACTTTTTTTCAAGAAGTACATCGCCTTCCGGAGTTCTTAGATATTTTGAGAACGGCTGCCAGAGAAAAGCAGCTTTTACAAAGTGAAGATCGTAATCGCTGTATAACCGGTTACCATCATTATAACTGTAATTTTTGATCTGCCATATTTCTTCTCTGGACAAACGCAGCTGCGTATCAAGCCTGGGTGTAATCTTGTGTTCAAGGCCTGCCGCGAATGTTCTGATGTTGTAATAATTGTTGGTATTTACAAACCTGGGCTCGAGAATAGAAAAAGTATTGCGGCCTTTTAGATACTCCACGGAAGCAATTTCATCGATATCCCGGTAAAAACTTAAGTTCAGATTCGTATGATTTCTTTTATTCAGATAGAACTGGGTTCCTAAACCATATTTAAAAACCTCGTCCTTGAAACCATAAGTGATGTAAGAGTTCAGGCTGAAATCTTCTGAAAACAGATCGTTGGTTTTTCCTCCAAATCCTAGCCTGATGCCCTCGTAATTGCTAAACTTGAAGATCTTACCAAGATCCATATCCCAGAAGCCTATGGGATAAGAACCGGAAGCGATCGCTTTCTTTACCTGTATCTTTCGTTCAATATTTTGAAATTTGATGAGGCTGTCTACTTTCTGTTCTGTTGCTGCATCACGTTCGTTAAATTTTACTTTACGGTTCGATTCCCAGAAATCGCTTGTCCTGTCGATCGCCCTGGGATTTATCTGTATTTCCGCAGCACCAATGCTCACTTTGGCCTGTGGCTGCAGGTCAAAATCATAATGAATCACTGTTGAGTTCAGGTAAAGGTTACTGCTTATACTATCACTCCCCAGGATTTTCCCTACGATACCCGGATTTTGCTGAACAGTTCCAATGCCAACGGTTCCTCCAAAAACAGCGATTTCCCTGCCTCCCGAACCTGGTTTTATCGTGGTCTTTTGTTGCTTTGGGAACCAGACATTCTGCTTCGGGAAATATTGATATTCATATTCAACTTCCAGCTTTACAGAGCCCAGAAGCTGTGCTTTGGCCTTTTGAATCGCCAGGGTTTTCGTGTCTAAATACAATATTCCTTCCAGGCCAGTGACGACCTCCTCGCGCTTGGGACTAAAGTAGATCACATAAGCAGGTCTTGAGGATTGGGTGGTGTCCAGGATTTTATATTCGTAGTTCCTGAAAGCTGCTTTTCCAAGCGGTCCCGCATAATCAGTTTTATAAATACTGTAATTGTTTTTGTATAGGCTGAAAGGGTTCACATCCATCGCAAGGACATTGTAAACCGGCTCCTCAAATCCCGCCGTTCGTACGCCCAGTACTTCTTCTGAAGTATCACCGTTCCCGTCGTTTCTATGACTGGCCACTTTTTCTGAAAGATAACCCCGCCCCTGATTGACGATGGTCTTCATGGCTGCTGAAGTGCTATCGGCATAAAGCTGTATACCGCCTCCTTCATTATCCACAATGAATTTGGTATAACTTTTATAGCTAAAGCCTGGTAAAACCGCTTCCGGATCATTCTGTTCTTTAAGAGAAATGGCTTTGGAAATAAGGCTGTCTACAGGGTTGGGAGCGTTCGAAAGCTCTACCGTTTGCAGTCTTTCTCTAACCGGGTCCAATTTGATCTGAAGATAACTGGTGTCCTGGTTTACCTTTGTGCTAAGTGTCTTGTACCCTACATAGCTAAACTTTATTTCGACGATTTCCTTGGCCAGCCGTAATTGAAAGCCACCGTCGATATTGGTCAGTAGAGTGTCGTTTTCGTAGATGATCCTGGCGTAGGCGAGGGGTTCATTGGTTTGGGAGTCGATAACGCGGCCTTTTACCTCAGACTGCGCGAAGCCAAAAGTAGTGATCAGCAAAAATACCCACACCAGCTTCGACATCACTTTGAACGGAATTTTTTTAAAAATAAAAATGCCGGTTCAAATCTGTTTTTCTTCAGACCTAAACCGGCATAAAATTGTGAAACCGTGATCATTAAACGGTCATGATCTCTTTTTCCTTCACTACCAGGATGCTGTCGATCTTGGCTATATATTCGTTCGTTAGTTCCTGAACTTCATCTTCAGAAGCTTTTAATGCATCTTCAGAAATGTCAAGTTTTTTAAGTTCCTGCATGGCGTGCTTGCGATCATTTCTAACTCCAATTTTAGAGTCTTCAGCTTCAGATTTTGCCTGCTTGGATAATTGTATACGGCGCTCTTCAGTAAGAGGTGGTACATTGATGATGACACTCTCACCATTATTCATAGGGTTAAAACCAAGATTCGCAACCATGATCCCTTTTTCAATTTCCTGGATCATGCTCTTTTCGAAAGGTTGAATAGATAGTGTTCGCGCATCGGGTGTATTTACATTGGCTACCTGCTGTAAAGGTGTTTTGGAGCCATAATAATCAACCATCACACTACCAAGCATGCTAGGAGTAGCTTTACCGGCACGTATATTTGAAAGTTGCTTTTTAAGATGCACTATGGCATTTTCCATAGCTTCTTTTGCTTCTTCTAAAATAAATTCAACCTCGTCCATTTCTAATTTCGTTTTCTATATAATTATAAATTCACTTTTGTTCCAACAGGTTCTCCGGTGGTTACCTTCAACAGGTTTCCTGGTTTGTTCATATCGAATACAATGATAGGCAGTTCATTTTCCTGGCTTAAAGTAAACGCAGTTGTATCCATGACTTTCAATCCTTTCTTTAAAACGTCTTCGAAAGAGATAAAGTCAAATTTTGTAGCACTTTTATCCTTTTCAGGGTCTGAAGTGTAAATTCCATCCACTCTTGTTCCTTTAAGGATCACGTCAGCTTTTATTTCTATAGCTCTTAATACGGCTGCAGAATCTGTAGTAAAGTATGGATTACCTGTTCCTCCTCCAAAAATAACCACTCGTCCTTTCTCCAGATGCCTGATTGCTTTCCGTCTAATAAATGGTTCTGCTACTTCATTAATTTTGATCGCAGACTGCAATCTGGTTTGAATATCTGCATCTTCCAGGGCACTCTGCAGGGCCAGGCCGTTAATAACGGTCGCCAGCATTCCCATGTGGTCACCCTGTACGCGATCCATACCTCTGCTTGCACCGGCAACACCTCTAAAAATGTTTCCACCACCAATAACTATCGCAAGCTCAACACCTTTTTCCACTACCGATTTGATTTCTGCAGCATATTCTGCCAGGCGTTCGGGATCAATGCCATATTGGCGTTTTCCCATTAAAGCTTCTCCAGATAGTTTTAAAAGTATTCTCTTGTATTGCATAGCTGTTTTTTGTGAACCGTTGCAAATATAGCTAATATCTGAATTTGTGAAATATAATGAGTCCTTTTTGAAAATGATTGGGAAGCATTTAGAATTAATTAACTCTAACGTGCACGAATAATCAACTGTCAGTCAATTCTGCTGGCGGGGTTTTTGATATCTTTGAATCATTACTAAATCTAAAGATTAGGACCTATGATGGGATATTATATAATTGCAGGGCTTATTTTTCTGGTAAGCATGTTTGTAAGCAACAAACTGAAGAGCAAATTCAAAGAGTACTCGAAAGTACACCTGCAGAATGGGATGAGCGGGAAGGAGATCGCTGAAAAAATGCTACGTGATCACGGGATACATGACGTAAAAGTTATTTCTACACCTGGAATGCTTTCAGATCATTACAATCCATCCAAAAAGACTGTTAATTTAAGTGAAGGGGTATATTCCCAGCGAAATGCGGCCGCAGCGGCTGTTGCTGCTCACGAGTGTGGTCATGCAGTGCAACACGCCAAAGCATATAGCTGGCTGCAAATGAGAAGTAAACTGGTGCCTGTAGTAAGTATCGCTTCTAAATTTTCCCAATGGGCAATTTTCGGCGGACTTATATTAATGAGTATGGTAAGCGTAGGGGTAGGACAAACCGTCTTGCTAATTGGGATCATCATGTTCGCAATGGGAACCCTGTTCAGTTTTATAACTTTGCCGGTAGAATATGACGCCAGCAAAAGAGCACTGGTTTGGCTAGAGACCGAAAATATGCTGACTCCTGCTGAACATGATGCAGCTGAAGATTCATTAAAATGGGCGGCCAGAACTTATGTGGTAGCTGCCGTGGGATCATTGGCAACACTCTTATATTTTGTTGGAATCTTTATGGGAAGAGATTAAAGTAAACTTCAGAAATATAGAAAAGGCTGTTAGAAATCTAACAGCCTTTTTTTATATTTTAATTTGTCGGTCTATTTGTTGGTTCAGGCTTATAAAGGTTTCTGTACGGGATACTCCATCAATTGCCTGGATGTTCTTATTAAGGACCACCATTAAATGCTCATTATCACGACATAATATTTTCAGAAATATAGACCAGTTCCCGGTCGTGTAATGACATTCAATAACTTCCGGAATTTCACTAAGTTGCTTAACGGCCTGTGGATTGCTTACAGCCTTGTCAAGATAAACCCCTACAAAGGCCATGGTTTTGTAACCAAGCAGCCTGGCATCCAGCATCATCTTAGAACCTTCGATCAAACCAGACTTTTCAAGTTTCCTTAAACGCTGGTGAACCGCTGCACCGGTAATTCCAATGTTTTTTGCAATCTCCAGGATGGGTTTTTTAGCATCTTTCATGAGGTAATTGAGAATGGTTTTGTCTATCCCATCCAGCTCAACGCTATCGTTTACAATTTTCATATTGCTAATTTTTGGTCGTTAAGCTAAAATAAAGAAAATGCTTTCTATTTTCAATTGCCAACTGCACCGAATGGATTATATCCAAGATATTCAATCTCTTTTTCTTTAAATATGATATCGTGAGCTTCCAGTTCTTTTAAAATGGGCTCATAGACTTCCTTTCGAATTGGTAACTGGACACCGGGTGTTTTAATCTGCCCGTTCAGGATCATTAATGCTGAAATTGCTACGGGTAATCCCACGGTTTTGGACATGGCTGTTTTAGACTGGTCCTCGCCAATATGAACCATGGTAGAATCAATTTGCTTCTTTTCACCATCTAGTTCGTAACCGAATTTATGATACATCACGATCATATCCTTGTCATCTTCAGCTAAGGTCCATTTATCCATTAAGATCTTCTGAAGCGCCTGTGCAGGAGTAGCATTTTTTATCCCTATCTTTTTTTCTGAATTAAATAGATCGAGTTCTATAAGTTTATCCCACATGATATCATCCTGATCGATTTTCAGGCTATGTCTGGTTTTGAGTTCTACAGAGTCGCTAGGTGAGTAGGGCAGAAAGGAATTGATGAAGTCGCGGTAACTCATCTCTTCTGAATTGGTCATCTCAAAACTATCATCGGTCATTCCAAGTTGTACGAACATGTTCCATGCTCTACTGAAGCCTACTTTTCTAATAGTTCCTCTATATAAGGTAAAGGCATTTTCGAGTCCGTACACACTTTGGTATTTCAGGGAGTTCCGGTTAGCGTAACCTTCAAATTTACCATAACCTTCTACCTCAAGAAATTCAGTCCTACGAAACAACCGGTGATATGGAATGTACTTATACTTTCCTTCCTGGATAAATTCAGCGACACCACCCTGTCCCGCAACAACAACATTTCTTGGGTTCCAGGTAAATTTGTAGTTCCATAGGTTGTTATCACTTTCAGGAGCTACGAGTCCACCAGTGAAAGATTCAAAAAGTAAGATCTTTCCACCTTTGTCTCTTATTCTGTCTATGACCTGCATGGCGCTCATATGATCAATTCCTGGATCTACGCCAATCTCATTCATAAACACCAGGTTTTTCTTTCTAACCTCCTCATCCAGAGCGCGCATCTCGTCACTTATATAGGAAGCCGTTACCATATGTTTTCCAAATTTCACGCAATCACGGGCAACCTCAATATGGAATCTTGCAGGCAACATGGAAATGACCAGGTCTGCCTGCTTAATTGCGGGTTCCCTGCTTTCCTTGTCGAATACATCTAATTCTATGGCTTCACAATTTTCCCGACCACGACAGGCATTCCGGGCACTTTTCAATTCTTTATCGCCAATTCTTAAAGTTAGTTGTTCTTCTACCGCACGGTCGAGCAGGTAGTCTATAAGTGCAGCGGTAGATTTTCCTGCACCTACGATTAATATTTCTCGCATAAATTAAGTTAGTTTTGTGTAGTGTAAACGAATGTATTAAAAAGCTGACTCATAAAAAATTATGCAGACAAACAGGAAATTCTTAGTAGCAGGGGCCGTTTTTGGTTTATTGGCAGTGATTTTAGGAGCATTTGCAGCACATGGATTAAAAGAGATACTTTCAGAAGCTTCCCTAAATAGTTTTGAAACAGGTGTTAGATTCCAGATGTATCATGCATTATTGATGCTGATTCTAGGAATCATTCTAACAGAAAATGATCATAAGTGGTTGTTTTACATTTTCCTTACCGGCACTATATTATTTTCAGGATCTATCTATTTACTTACAACCTCTGCGGCTACCGGAGCAGACTTTTCAGCAATAGCATTAGTTACCTCAATTGGCGGGGCACTTTTAATTATAGGCTGGTTCTTATTAGTGCTGAAATTCATAAAGTTAAAAAACAAATAAATTGATTGACGATATCGTTATATCTGCATAAGATTTTTACTTTTGTACGCCTAAACAAACAACAGAATTGATTTTTTTATGGTCGATAACACCCAAATTACGAAAACGATTTCGTTAGAGGATTACGGGATCAAAAATGCCAGAGTACATTATCAACTTACTCCAGAGGAACTTCAAAAGAAAACCATCGCGTTGGGACAGGGAGTGGAAAGCTCCTTTGGAGCACTTGCGGTGAATACTGGTGAGTTTACAGGAAGGTCTCCAAAGGACAGATTCATTGTAAAAGATGAGATTACCGAAGATAAAGTATGGTGGGGAGATATTAATATCCCGTTTGATCCAGATAAATTTGATTCTCTTTATAAAAAGGTGACGAATTACCTGGGAGATAAAGAGATCTTTGCTCGCGATGCCTACGCTTGTGCAGACGATAATTATCGTTTAAACATTAGGGTGATTAATGAATATCCATGGTCAAACCAGTTTGCTTTCAATATGTTCCTGAGAGTAGATGATTCAGAACTTGAAGATTTTCAGGAAGACTGGCTGGTGGTAAACGCGCCTGGGTTTAAAGCAGATCCTGCGCTGGATGGAACGAGACAGGAAAATTTTGCCATTCTCAATTTCAAGAAAAAGATCGCTTTAATAGGAGGAACCGGCTATACCGGCGAGATCAAAAAAGGTATATTTTCTGCGCTTAACTTTGTGTTGCCAGTTTACCACAATACCCTACCAATGCATTGCTCTGCCAATGTTGGGGAAGACGGTGATACCGCGATTTTCTTTGGACTTTCAGGAACCGGGAAAACTACACTCTCAGCAGATCCGGAAAGAAAATTAATTGGAGATGATGAGCATGGCTGGACCAAGGAAAATACCATATTCAATTTTGAAGGTGGATGCTATGCGAAGGTGATCAATCTTTCCGAAGAAAATGAACCTGATATTTACCATGCGATCAAACCGGGAGCAATCCTGGAGAATGTGATCCTTGATAATGAAGGTGATGTTGATTTTAGCGATACTTCCATTACCCAGAATACCCGCGTTAGTTATCCTATTTATCATATTGACAATATCCAGGAACCTTCTATTGGACAAAATCCAACGAATATATTCTTCCTTACTGCAGATGCTTTTGGGGTTTTGCCTCCAATCAGCAAACTTACTCCGGGACAGGCCGCTTACCATTTCATAAGCGGGTATACAGCAAAGGTCGCTGGAACCGAAGCTGGGGTAGATAAGCCGGTACCAAGTTTTTCTGCCTGTTTTGGCGCTCCTTTCATGCCGTTACATCCCACAAAATATGCAGAAATGCTAAGTCGTAAGATGAAAGATGCAGGGGTTAATGTCTGGCTGGTAAATACCGGATGGACCGGTGGACCTTACGGAGTAGGAAATAGGATGAAATTAAAATATACTCGTGAAATGATTAGTGCCGCCCTTGAAGGAAAACTCGAAGGTGTGGAATACGAAAACCACGAGATTTTTGGCTTGAGCATGCCTAAAACATGTGAGGGAGTTCCAGCTGAGGTTCTTAATCCAAAAAATACCTGGGCAGATAAAGAGGCCTACGATAAAAAAGCGAAAGAGCTTTCAAATTTCTTTAAGCAGAATTTCTCAAAGTTTGAGAAATACGCCAACGAAGAAATCATGAAGGGAGCTCCTGTAGATTAGTTTTAAATTGTTAGTTGAAATCAAAAAATCCGGTCGAAAGACCGGATTTTTTATATTTATAAAAGGAAATAAAGAAAGCTACTTCTTATTCACTTCACTAATGTATTTACTTATAGCCATGGTCATACTCGGAGTTTCCGGAGTAGGAGCTTTAATATCTGCTGTTAGACCATGTTCTTTTGCTGCTTTGATAGTAGTATTTCCGAATACAGCGATTCTCGTATTGTTCTGTTTAAAATCTGGAAAGTTCTCGAATAGCGACTTGATTCCGCTTGGGCTGAAGAATACAAGAATGTCGTAGGTTACATGTTTGAGGTCTGAAAGGTCGCTCACTACGGTTCTGTAAAAAACTGCTTTTTTCCATTCTACTCCCAGTTTATTCAATGTTTTTGGTACATCTGGCTTCAGCATATCTGATGAAGGAAGTAAGAATTTTTCATTCTTATATTTCTTAATAAGGGGTGCAAGCTCTGCAAAAGTTCTCTTACCCACATAAATCTTACGTTTACGATAGACTACATATTTTTGGAGGTAGTAAGCAACAGCTTCACTAAGACAAAAATATTTTAAGGAGTCTGGTACTTTGAATCTCATTTCCTCGGCGATCCTGAAGAAGTGATCAACCGCATTACGACTGGTTAAAATGATCGCGGTGTAATTTGCAAGATCAATCTTTTGTTGTCTAACTTCCTTACTGGGAACGCCTTCAACATGAATAAAGGGTATGAAATCAATTTTAACTTTCTGTTTTTCTTCCAGCTCAAAATAAGGAGAATTTTCTACCTTAGGTTCAGGCTGGGAAACCAAAATTGTTTTCACTTTCATATGCAATTCTTTAAAGTTCCTTTTAAATTGTAATTAACTTGTACAAAATAATATAAGGGGCGATTTCGAGAGCGCAAATGTACAAAATAAAATAGAACCAATTAACGCTAAGCGCACTTTGATTTCTCCTATAGATAAGAAACATGGAAAATGCATTGGCTAGTATCGCGACAAACGCGATGATCCTAAGGCTGAGACCGGTAACTTCCATACTGTATACGAGAAAGAGACAGCCAAATAGTAGAAATATGGAAATAAAATTACGATAGCTTAGTTTCTGAAAAATGTAATAATCTATCTTCTCATCAATGTCGAAAATATTCCCAATGATCTTTTCAATTGCTGCTTTTAACAAGATCAAACATGTGTACCCGGTAAGCAAGCGAATGAATAAAACAATGTCCTGTAGCTCTGTTTCAAAAAAATACCTGTAACCCAAGAAAATGAAGAGCGAAACTACAATAGCCTGCATCGCAAACATTATAATGTTAAAAGGATGAAAAGCCTTATTCTCCTTTCCTTTAAAGGATATAAATTTACCAGAGTTTAGAAGCGAGATGAATTCTTCAAAACGTTGAGGGAAGGCAACACGTGCAAAGACCAGCAAACCAAAGCATAGAAGGAAAGTGATCGTGATCCAATCCTGATATTCACTTAATCTTGGCGTCGCCTGCATTTTAATTTTTTACAAATGTAAAATTTTGACCCTATTTGCAGTTGCTTTCCATGAAGATTTGATGTTTTAATTTGCATACATTTGTGCAAAAGTTTTGGGAATGGGAAATGGGATAATTATTATACCCACCTTTAATGAAATTGAGAATATTGAACGTATTGTGAGAAATGTTTTTTCACAAAGACGAAAATTTCACATTCTCATTGTGGATGATAATTCCCCAGATGGCACAGCAACCAGGGTTCGTACTTTGATGGCTGAATTTCCTGAAACTTTGTTTCTTGAAGAAAGGTTAGGTAAGCAGGGATTAGGAACTGCATACATTCATGGATTCAAATGGGCTTTGAAGAAGAATTACGATTTCATTTTTGAAATGGATGCCGATTTCTCTCATAATCCCAATGATCTTATACGATTGTATAACGCCTGTAAGAGGGATGGAAACGATGTCGCCATCGGGTCGCGCTATATAACAGGTGTCAACGTCATTAACTGGCCCATGAATCGTGTGTTAATGTCCTGGCTGGCCTCAAGGTATGTGCGATTTATAACGGGCATGGATATACAGGATACAACCGCTGGTTATGTGTGTTATAAAAGTGAAGTTCTAAAAGCAATAAACCTGGATCGTATACAGTTTGTAGGTTATGCTTTCCAGATAGAAATGAAATTCAAATCCTATTTAAAAGGATTTAAGATTATAGAGGTTCCGGTGATCTTTACAGATAGAACACGCGGGACTTCAAAAATGAGCGGCTCCATTATTTCTGAAGCCGTTTTTGGGGTAATAAAAATGAAGCTGAAAAGTCTGTTTAACAGGAAAAAATTCTGATGAAAAAGGTTTTAATCAAGAACGCTAAGATTGTAAACGAAAATAAGATCACTGAAGGGGATGTGTTCATCGAGAATGGAATCATCGTTGAGATTGCAGAAAGTATTAGTGCAAAATCTCCTGATGTGAATATTTATGATGCTGAAGGCACCTATTTGATACCAGGACTTATCGATGACCAGGTACATTTTAGAGAGCCAGGTCTTACTCACAAAGAAAATATCGAAACCGGTTCAAGAGCGGCAGTAGCCGGTGGTATCACTACCTTTATAGAGATGCCAAATACCTTACCGCAGGCGACCACAGAAGAACTTCTGGAAGAAAAATTCAGCATTGCTGAAGAGACTTCCTATGCGAACTATTCGTTCATGTTTGGCGGAACAAATGATAACCTTGCGGAAATAGAAAAGATAGACCCTAAAAAAGTGGCTGCCTTGAAGCTGTTCCTTGGTTCTTCTACAGGAAATATGCTTGTGGATAATGAAGAGGTGCTGGAACAGATTTTCAAAAAATCACCGGTTCTTATTGCTGTACACTGCGAGGACGAAGCAACCATTCAGAAGAACCTGGAGGAAGCCAAAGCAAAATTTGGAGATGACATTCCTATTGAAATGCATCCGAAAATTAGAAGCGAGGAAGCCTGCTATAAGTCGTCTTCAAAGGCTGTGGCTCTTGCGAAAAAAACCGGTGCCAGGTTACACGTATTTCACGTGTCCACCGCAAAGGAATTATCGCTTTTTAACAGTAAAAAGCAGCTAAAAGATAAAAAGATCACGGCCGAGGTCTGTATCCACCACTTATGGTTTAACGACCAGGATTACGCCACCAAGGGGACATTGATCAAATGGAACCCGGCAGTTAAAACCAAGAAAGATCAGGAAGCTTTACTGGAGGGACTTCTGGACAATCACCTCGATGTGCTGGCGACAGATCATGCGCCACATACCAAGGAAGAAAAGAAAAATGTATATACCAAAGCGCCAAGTGGAGGACCATTAGTTCAACATGCTTTACCAGCTTTGCTTCAAATGCACCACCAGGGAAAGATTTCTCTTGAAAAAATTGTGGAAAAAGCCTGTCATAATCCTGCTATTCTTTTTCAGATTGAAAAAAGAGGTTTTATTCGTGAAGGATACAAGGCAGATCTTGTCCTGGTAGACCTTAATTCACCATGGGCGGTACAACCAGATAATATCTTTTCAAAATGCCAGTGGTCGCCATTTGAAGGAACAACCTTTAAATCACGTATCACGCATACTTTTGTGAATGGGAACCTTGTGTATAAAAATTTTAAACATCAACCATTTGCCAAGGTCGCTGAAAGACTAACCTTTGATCGCTAGGAAATCATACATACTGCTAACTTTCTTCTCTTTGATTCTGATCTCCTGTCAGGATCTTGATAAGACCGAAAAGCCGGATAATCTTATCCCGGAGGAAAAAATGGTCGATGTGCTTACCGAGCTCTCGCTTGTCCATGCAGCGAAGAATTATAACAAATATAAGCTTGAGCAAACTGGTATAAAACCAGACAGGTTTGTGTTCGAAAAATATGATATTGATAGTATTCAGTTTGAACAGAGCAGCAACTACTATTCAGATCAATACGTGGTATATGAGCGAATTTATGATTCTGTAAGAGGTAGAATTAAGATACTTAAATCAAAATATGATGCTTTACGCGAGGTAGAGATCAAGAAAGAAGATAGTCTTAAGCGCCTGCAAAAAGATTCACTACAAATGATGGACTCCATTATGGCTATTCCAAGGTTAAGAGACAGTGTCCAGCGTAGTAAATTAAAACTGAAGCAAGACGCACCCGATAGTCTGATTGCTCCCGTAAGCATCGAAGAAGATCGAAGTTAGTTCCTGTAATATCCAGCAGTTCGTTTTACGACTTTTTCCATAGGTTCGAATTTGTAATTCATTTCCTTTGTAATTTTGGAATTATCGTAGAAGGTTTCTTCGTGCAGACTTTTAATGCTTTGGTAAGTAAGAGATCTTTCAAATCCGAACAAACTTCCTGTCTTCTGAAAGAACCATCCTAGCGCGATCATCCATTTTTGAAGTTTCCGACTGGGTTTGGGTTTTTTAAAAGCTTCGGCGGTCCAGTCAAAAACTGTTTTAAACGAGATATTTTCTGAAACCAGGATATATTGTTCATTTACCTTTTCAGAAGTCATCAGCAACATCATAGATTTTACCACATCCTGTACACCAACGAATCCGGTGATTTTAGGAACATAATAAGATAGGCCGGAGTCCACCTTTTTAAAAATTTTTCCAGATCCTGAATTCCAGAATCCGGGGCCTATGATCACACCGGGATTTACGATAATAGCATTGACACCTTCCTGAGTTCCGCGCCATACTTCTATTTCTGCACCATATTTGGAGATAGCATAGTCATTATGTTTGCCTTCAGGATTCCATTTGCCGGTTTCGTCTATTTTATCAGCATTCGTCATGTTGCCCAATGCAGCGATACTGCTTACGAAACACAACTTTTCGATGTTAGCTGAGATGCACAGGTTGACGATATTTGCCGTTCCTTCGATATTTACTTTACGCAGCTCCTGCTCCTGGGCAGGATCAAAGGATACCAGGGCTGCCGAGTGATATACTTGGGTAACACCTTCAAATGCTTCAGTTAGCTCTGGAATATTATTGAGATCTGCAACCTTCCATTCGATTTGATAAAATAATTGCTTTGCTTCTTTAGCTTCAGTATAAAAAGAAAATACCTGAAGAACCTTCTTTAAATCGCTATTGCTGCGATGGATGGCGCGAACTTTTTGACCGTTACGTAACAGCTCATAGAGTAAATGAGCGCCTACCAATCCAGTACCACCTGTAACAAGTATCATAGGGTAAATATAGCTATTGCACTTAGGAAAAATAAGAGTAAATGGTATCTTTACGGCTATTTTATCTGAATTAGCATAACATGGAGAAGAATTTCGTAAAAGAACTTACCTGGAGAGGGATGTTGCATGACACCATGCCTGGTACCGAAGAACATTTAATGGAAGAAATGCGTGCAGCTTACGTGGGGATAGATCCAACAGCAGATTCACTGCATATTGGTCACCTGGTAGGCGTCATGATGTTACGTCATTTTCAACTTGCGGGCCATAAGCCTTATGCCCTGGTAGGTGGAGCAACTGGAATGATTGGTGATCCATCGGGGAAGTCGGCTGAGCGTAATTTGCTGGATGAAAAGACTTTGCGTCACAACCAGGACTCTCTGAAAGAACAACTCTCGCGATTTCTTGATTTTGATTCAGATCATGAGAACGCGGCGGTTCTGGTAAATAATTATGACTGGATGAAAGACTTCTCTTTCCTTGAGTTTATAAGAGATGTAGGGAAGCATATTACTGTAAATTATATGATGTCTAAAGATTCAGTCAAGAAAAGACTGTCTTCTGAATCTTCTGTGGGAATGTCTTTTACAGAATTCACTTACCAGCTGGTTCAGGGTTATGATTTTCTGCATCTATACAGGGAAAATAACTGTACACTACAAATGGGTGGTAGTGACCAGTGGGGGAATATTACCACGGGAACTGAGCTTATTCGTCGAATAGGAGATGGAAAAGGATATGCCTTGACCTGTCCTTTGATCACTAAGGCTGATGGCACTAAATTCGGAAAAACCGAAGGTGGAAACATCTGGCTGGATAAGGAGAGAACATCGCCATATAAGTTTTACCAGTACTGGTTGAACACCAGTGATGAAGATGCTGAAAAATACATTAAGATCTTCACATTTTTGTCTAAGGAGGAGATCGATACTTTAATTGCTGAACATAAGGAAGCGCCGCACAAACGTGAGCTGCAGAAGGAACTTGGAAAACAGGTGACCACCATGGTACATTCTGAAGAAGATTATAATAATGCGCTTGCTGCTTCTGAAGTTCTCTTCGGAAAAAGCACGGCTGCCGACTTCAGGAAGCTGGATGAAGCGACCTTTCTGGATATTTTCGAAGGCGTGCCGCAAGCTGATATCGCGATGACTGAAATCGAGAACGGACTCGACATGATCGCCGCACTAGCTGCTCAAACCAATTTTTTAAAATCGAATGGAGAAGCCAGGCGTGCACTCAAAGAAAATTCGGTAGCAGTGAATAAAGAGAAAGTAAAGGAAGATTATACGATCACCAAAGATGATCTAATCAATAACAAGTATGTTATTTTAAATAAAGGAAAGAAGAATACCTATATCATTAGAGCGATCTAAAACCTTTGAATGCCCAACTTCGTATATTGAAGTATATGGGTGAATTCAAACAGGAAGATATCATAAGAGCGATCATTTTCATCATTTCAATGGGAATGATCGTTTTTCTGGCATTCTACAGCTAATGAATTTGAGAAAGTTAAAATACAAAAGCCTTCAGGATCTCTCCTGAAGGCTTTGTAACTAACTAACCAATCTAATATGAAAATTCACTTAGCGCAAAATGGAGTTATGAACCCTCTCCATCTTACAACTATTGAGTCGTACTCAACTTCAGTAAATTACAGCTGGAAAAGTTAAAATTTTGACTATAGAACGAGAAGGTTGCAACCTCTAATATCGCTATTGTCAAAACGTCCCATGATCTCTATTTGGCTTCCTGAGATTTTTCCAAGATCCTGAGTGGCAATAAATGAGCAGGAGTTTGCATTTGCGAGGTCTATGACGTTAATACCACCGGTTTTGCCGTCCTGCACATAACTCAGGGCGTCTTCAGGATCGCGTATTAGTATGTGCATCCAGCGAGGAGTTTCGAATATTCCATTGCCACTGGAATATGCCTGTGATAAAAGTTCGGTCATCCCATATTCACTATGAATCATGGGAACCCCGAAGCCGGAACTCAAGATCTGGTGCAGTTCTTTGCGAATCATTTCCTTTCTTCTGCCTTTCATTCCCCCGGTTTCCATGACGATGGTGTGCTGTAGCTCAAAAGTTTCTTTTTCAATAAGGTCAAGCAAGGCGAACGAAACCCCAATCAAAAATACCTTATTTCCTGCTTCATCCAGCTTCCTTAGCTTTCCCGAAAGCTCTTTCAGATTATCCAGGTAGAAACCACTATCAGGCTTTTTTGATTTTTTGATGAGGGCATCTGCCATATAGATTAGCGAACTTCCTGTGCGTTCCAGGTAACTTGGCAGAAGGGCAAGAAAAGTGTAGTCCTCTGGAGAACCATAAAATGCTTCGAAGGCTTTTAGAAAACTTTCTTCATAGATGCGAAGATCGGCGACATGATGCTTGCTGGTCACAGTTCCTGTAGTTCCACTGCTGGTAAAGGTGATCGCTGCTTTCTGGTCTTCAGTAACAATCTTTTCCTTTTTGAAAAATTCTATGGGTAGAAACGGAATCTCCCTGATGTTAGAAACATTCTCAGGTGTTTTCTTCAGTAGCTTGCTGAACTTTTGGTAAACCGGATTATGCTGATACTGGTAATTATAAACCTCGAGGCTTAGCTTTTCAAATTCTTCCGAAGAGGAAATATTGAAGATTTTATTTTTCAGCATAAATAAACATTGGAGCTTCAAAATTAAGCATTAAAAAAGCCTCTTAAAAAGAAGCTTGCAAATTGAGACTTGAAATTTTTTATTTTACCACTATTTTTCGGGTAGCTTTGGATCTTCCTTCTTCGATTTTAATAATATAAATTCCAGGAGTAAGGCTTGATACATCCAGTTCTCTTCCTCTTAGTCTGGTCTTGAGAACTGGTTTACCCAAAACATTATAGATCTCGATCTTCTTCTCCTGGTTTTTAGTGGAAGAAATAAAAACTCTTCCACCTGTAATCGGGTTAGGATAAATGGATAAACCATCGATAGAAATTTCTGTTCGAGCTGAAGCAGAGATAGAGTCCTGAGCGTTCGCAGGGATTGCCAACATCAGGAAACTAAACAATAAAAAGCTAAATAGGTACTTTTGCTTCATTCTATATGGTACAGATAAGACAAACTTACAAATAAAATTTCAAAAATCCTGCCACAAAATACTGAGTCGGTGTAATTTATATCATATAAAAAAAGGGCTGCCTTCTGGCAACCCTTAATTTGGCTAATTATTGACTTTCAATATTTTAATTGAATATTGCTTTTAGTCAACCCAATCGAAATCTGCTGCATCTACAGTAGCGTCTGCATCGTAAGCTGCTTCAACATCTGCATCCTCACCATCGATCTGGATTCCTGAAAGATCTGTTCTGGTATCATCTGCAATATCGATATTGGTTTCAAAACCTGATAAGGACAGACCATTGATCGTTGCTCCAGAAAGTTTTTTGAATTGTAAGGCTGTTCCTCCGGCAGTGGAAACTGCAGTGATCTGGTCAAGCGTTGGCATATTATTTTCTCCATCTGCCTCTACAACAGTCGAGAAATTATCAATACTCAAGTTGATGTAGGCGTTGGTAACCGAACCATTCCAACCTTCAGTCCAGTCGATCTGGTCATCTTCGTTATTTTCAAAGTAAGCATTGGTTACTGCAACTGAACCTCCAAAGAATTCAACTCCGTCATCTGCTCCATTGATAATAGCAATATTATCGATCGTAGTTCCAGATCCAACAGCATAAAGAGATAGTCCGTTATACTGAGATTCAGAGTTGATCTGTGCTCCGGCATCCTTCAGAATTAAATAAGAGATAGAACCTGAATTGTCTTCAGCTTCAGAACCTCCGTAAACGATTCCACCAACTTCAGCGGTAGCGTTTACACCTTCAGTAGTTGCTGCGTTACCAGCGATCACAAGACCACCCCAGCTTCCTGCCTGACCTGAGGTCGAAGCCATCACTACCGGGCTGGATGCTGTTCCCTGGATATCGATCATAGCTCCTTGTTGTACTACGATATAAATACTGGTAGCATCGGTATCTGCGTCACTTCTCGCAGTTATTTTTGTTCCGGCTGGTATGGTAAGAGTTGCACCTGCGTTTACAGATACTACATCACTAATCACATATTCGCTGCCACCATCCAAAGTAAGATCACTATCGATATTATTTGGAAGTACAGATACCTGTCCACGATTGGAGATCCAGTCGAAAGTAGATTCCATCACAGTAGGAGTTAAAGAATACGCATTATTAATATCAGCATCTTCACCATTCAACTGGATGTTAGAAAGATCTGTTCTGGTATCATCTGGAATATCAACTGAATTGTCATAACCATTTAAAGAAAGGCCGTTGATGATCGCTCCAGAGTTCTTCTTGAACTGTAATGCAGTTCCACCAGTGGTAGAAACCGCTGTAAAATTATTGATAGTAGGTTGTTTGTCCTCACCATCTGCCTCAATTGCAGTAGAGAAATTTCCAATGGTATGAAGAACGTATACGTTATCGATAGTTCCATTCCAGCCTTCAGTCCAGTCTACAGCATCATCCTCATTATTCTCTAGGTAAAGGTTGGTAGCATTGGCAGAACCTCCGAAGAATTCAACACCATCATCGGCTCCATTAAGAAGTGCCACGTTCATGATTGAAGTTTCAGAACCAACTGCGTAAAGAGAAAGTCCGTTAAACTGTGATTCAGCATTGATCTGTGCACCAGCATCAGATAATACAAGGTAGTTGATAGAACCAGAATCATCTGCAGCGTCTGTTCCACCATAAAGAATTCCTCCTACTTCAGCAGTAGCATCGGTACCTTCGGTAGTAGCAGCATTACCTGCGATGATTAATCCTCCCCAGCTTCCTGCCTGTCCATTTGATGAACGCATGATCACAGGGGCAGAAGCGGTACCATTAATTTCGATATCACCGCCTTTTTGAACAACGATGTATACATTGGTAGCATCGCTATCATCCAGATCGGGATCTGCTACGATCTCTGTTCCGGCAGGAATTGTAAGAGTAACTCCACTTTCCACGGAAAGAATTCCTGATAACTGGTAGGTGGTGTTTGCATCCAGCGTCATATCTTCATCAATGCTTCCGTTCAATACATTATCTGAAGGGTTTGGGTTCGGTGTACCAGCGTCGTCATCTGTAGGATTGATGATATCGATATCATTATCATCACTGCTACAACTGGTGATAAGCAGTCCGCCAAAAAGCGCGCTCATTAACAAAAAGTGTCTTGCTGTTTTTTTCATAATCTAAGGTTTGAATCTAAGTGGTTGTGTATATAAATTGTGGTTAAAAAATTAGAAATTATAGCTTAGTCCCAGACTTAGTACCGCGCCTCTGGTGTAAGATCTTACGGTTTGCTCCGCTTCTACCGCATTACCCGATAAAGGTCTGATGGACTGATATCTTTCGATCTCTGGATTTAAGAGGTTTTGTCCTTTGAATTCCAGTTCAAAGTTGTTTCCGAATTCCTTGGAAAGGATCAGATCAAGCGTTACAAAACCTTTTTCTATGATTTCATCGTTGTACTGGATGTCTATAAAATCGAGGTTTTGAGTATCTGGTGAACCAAGCGCGTAAATTTTATCTGAAGCATAGTTCGCCACGATCGTTCCGCGGAACGGGTTTTCAGATTCTGTGCTGAAGTTGGCAGAGGCATTAAGGATCCAGTCTGATGCTCCCTGAAGTCCAATTTCATCGTTTCCATTATATCTGAAGGTTCTAACAAAGGAACCATCTTCAGCATATACATCTTTAAGATCCTGGCTGTGCCACATTCTGGTGATATTCCCGGATACACTCAGGTCAAGGCCTTCTTCATTCTCGTTTTCGATCACATCCATTCTGGCTTCCAGTTCAAGACCATAGATATTTGCCTCATCACTGGCGTTGAAGTATGAAAATACTCCTGAAGCTCCACGAGCCTGTGTTCGGTTAATTGGATCAAGGATCTTTTTATAGAAACCTGTAAGCGATAGCAGTTCACCTGAACTCGGGAACATTTCATACTTAAGATCCAGGTTATAGTTATTGGAAGCCTCCAGGTTTGGATTTCCTCGAGTGATCTGTCCAATTTGCGATACGTATTCAAAAGGTGCGATTTCTTTAAATTCAGGAAGAGAAATCGTCTTGCTAGCGGCAAGCCTAATGTTCGAATCTTCGTTAGGAGAATACTTGATGTTTAAACTTGGATAAATGTTGTCGTATTCCTTAAAGGTGAAATTTGGAAGGTTTTGAGGATAGTTGTTTACGTCAAAAATCACATCTACCTGATCCTTCTGGTACCTTGCACCTGCATTCACATTCCATTGCTCATTCCCAATATTAAAAACTGCGAAACCACCGTAAGACTCAAGCGTTCCATTGTAAACATCTGGCGTAAGACGATTAAATTGCAACAGCCTGTTGTTGAAATTTTCAGTAGTAAAGATTGCTCCAAGATTATCGATAGATGGAGGGTTTACCGTGTTAAAGTCGGTTTCCTCAGCTCCAAAGAACTGGGAGAAGAAATCACGTTCTTTATTTCTGTAGTTACCACCCAGGATAAGAGACACGTTCTTAGAGTCTTCGTTCTCCATACTTAGGAAATTATAGGTGTTCTCGATTCTGGCATTAAATTCAGTATCATCAATCTCCTGAGTGGATTTTCTTTGCTGAAAACCACCAGTTCGTGCCAGTTGTACGAAGTTATTGTCACCAGTATTCACTTCATTTCGTATACGATTTGGCTCATCGGCGTTTACAAGGTTAAAACCTGCAGACCATTCCAGCTCGTTCTTTCCGTCAAGGAAATCATGAAAACCGTGTAACTGATTTACCCATAATCTGGTTTGTTTGATGTTCTGATCTCGAATAAACTGGTTTAGGTTCTCACCTCTGTTGGTTTCCTCGAAAACAAAACCTTCTCCATTTCTTCCGGCTTCATAAACCTCATCGGTCACCTTGTTGATAAACAAACTCGTCGCCTTAAGACGGTGATTATCGTTGATCTCGAATCCAAGATCTGCCATCAACGTGTTATTATCGGTCTTTCTGAAGTTTTCAGCATCTGTAAATTGATCCTCCAGAACATTAGTTCTGTAATTTCTGAAAAGTCCCTGATTGTATTCGAAAGCCACTGAATTGGAAGCGGTCACAAAAGCTCTAAGCGGTCCAAATTCTTTTCCTGCCGTGATGCTTATCTTTCTGTTCACCGGAGTGGCAGTTTGTGGATTCCAGCTCTGATTGTTTAAAGTAAATTCTGTTGGAATGCTCTGGTCGTAAATACCAAAATAGACATCATCCTGGTTTGGAGAAACCTTAAAATTGCTGAATTCTCCTGCAGCATTCGTATTTACACCACCCTGTACGCTAAAGCCCAGTTCGTCTTTTCCTCTTAGTTCCCGGGAAGATATGTCTACATTTCCTGAAGCCTGGTCTGCAGAACTAATCGCAGAGTAGGCTTTGCTAATCGACACATTTTGTATCACTCTTGTTGGGAATAATCCCAGGTCGATATTCTTTCTTTCCACATCATCTGATGGGATTGGAAGGCCATTCATGGTACTATATAAGTAACGATCTCCAAGACCACGTACAAAAAGATCACCTGAAGCTTCACTGGTGGTAACTCCAGAAATTTTTGTGGTAGCCGTTGCCGCATCAGAAACTCCTAATTTGGCCAGTTCCTGTGCGCCGATGCTTTCTTTTATTTCTACGGAATTTTTTTGTTCTACTAACAAAGCAACTTCAGAATCTCTTCTAGAGACAGTCGTAATCACTACTTCATCTAAAGATGCTGCACTGGATCCTAATTCTGTATTGATCTCAGTCACTTTTCCAGCTTCCACAACTACATCTGGAATTTCCAGAGTTTCATATCCTACAAAACTAAAAACGACTGTATAGGTTCCTGGTTGTAGCTTGTCTAAAAGATATATTCCGTCGTAATCTGAAGTGGTTCCCTTAGCAGAATCTTTCAGAAGAACATTGGCAAATGGAAGAGGTTCACCACCCATTTCCTTGTCTGTCAATTTACCTCCAATTGCACCGCTGGTACTGTCCTGGGCTTGCATGTTTGCTGCGAAGAAAAGTAATGCGAGTAAGAATAATTTTTTCATTTTGTTTTTTGCTATAAAATCTCGCTGCAAATAAACATTAAGAAAGTCGCGGGGATGTTACCTCAGATTTAATCCTTCGTCATTAAAGAGTTAGTTAATTGTTACCAATGGGTTAAGCGCCATGTTAATTCAAATTAATCCTTAATTTTATACATTCTTAACCATAGTTATACACCATGAAGAAAAAAGACATTCAGATTTTACTAGTAGATGATGAGCCGGATATCCTGGAGATAGTAGGGTATAATCTTTCTTCGGAAGGTTACCAGGTGATCACTGCTGAAAATGGTGCCAAGGCAGTTAAACTTGCTCAAAAGCATAAACCGCATCTTATTATTCTGGATGTCATGATGCCTGAAATGGATGGTATTGAAGCTTGTGAACAAATCAGGAAGTCCCCAGATCTCGAACATACCATTATTACCTTTCTAACGGCAAGAGGAGAAGATTACTCACAAATGGCCGGTTTCGATGCTGGGGCAGATGATTATATTACCAAGCCTATCAAGCCAAAAGTTCTGGTGAGCAAAGTAAAAGCCTTATTAAGACGCTACCGTGATGAAGAGGTAGGTTCTAATATTGTTAAACTTGCCGGGATCACGATTAATCGTGACGAATACAAGATCGAACAGAACGGGGAAGAACGCAGTTTACCACGAAAAGAATTTGAGTTGTTATCTTTGTTAGCATCCAAACCGGGGAAAGTCTTTAAGAGAGAAGACATCCTTGACAAAGTATGGGGTAATGATATTGTAGTGGGTGGCAGAACGATTGATGTTCATATCCGGAAACTACGTGAAAAGATTGGCGACGATAAGATCAAAACCATCAAAGGTGTTGGGTACAAGTTTGTAGTTTAAATGGCACAACAGTTTAAGAGGTCTTATAGGTTTGCTATAAGGACAGCTTTATTTATAAGCCTTTTCCTAACCGGAATTCTGGCAGTATTTTTATTTCTTGATCTCCAGACCTGGTGGGTCACTTTACTCCTTTTCGGAGGTCTGTGCTATCTGTTCTCTTTTCTAATCATTCAGTATAGGGTGGAGCGTTTTATTTATCGCCGCATCAAGAAGGTGTATGATAATGTATCGCTGCTGGATTCAAAAACTTTAAGCCCAAACCAGATCACTACAGATATGTCCAGTCTAACCCGGGAAGTGAAGAAATTCGCTGAGGACAAAAAACTGGAGATCGAAACTTTAAAAGTGAGAGAAGCTTATCGTAAAGAGTTTATGGGCAATGTCTCCCACGAATTAAAAACACCGTTATTTACCGTACAGGGTTATATTCTTACGCTCATTGATGGTGCGCATAAGGACAAGGTCATTCGCAAAAAATACCTGGCCAGAGCGAACAAAGGGGTAGAGCGTCTTATTTACATCGTAAAAGATCTGGACATGATCACCAAACTCGAAACGGGTGATCTG
Organism: Christiangramia portivictoriae DSM 23547; assembly: GCF_000423045.1. GTDB lineage: Bacteria > Bacteroidota > Bacteroidia > Flavobacteriales > Flavobacteriaceae > Christiangramia > Christiangramia portivictoriae. The sequence continues at coordinate 563,814 of NZ_AUHF01000001.1, forward strand.
CATCTCAAATACGAAACTTTTGATATCGTAGAATTGATACAGGCATCTTTTGATCTACTCGAAATGAAGGCAGCAAAAAAGAATATTACCCTAACTTTCGATCTGGATTATGATGAGCCTATCAAAGTGAGGGCAGATAGAGAACGTATTCAGCAGGTGCTTACCAACCTGATCGTTAATTCCATCAAGTATGGAAAACACGGCGGAACCACAGAAATTAGTATCGAAAACCTTATTAAGAACAAGGTCATCGTTCGGGTAACAGATAATGGAGAAGGTATCGCTAAAGAGAACATTCCCCGGTTATTTGAGAGATTCTACCGTGTAGATAAAAGTGGTAGCAGGAAAGAAGGTGGTTCCGGGCTTGGTCTATCAATTGTCAAACATATCCTGGAAGCACACGAGGAAAAGATCTATGTTGAAAGTGTGTTTGGTGTGGGTAGTGAATTTTCATTCACGCTCGAAAAACGTAAAGAAATCCCCGAGAACTCTGCCATTACCGAAATTACGTAAGCCAGTATAATCATCAATTTTCTTCAGTTTTTCCAGGTTAAATTTATTTTGGGTGGAATAAGGTGCGACACCCTGGTTTTCCAGTTTTTTAGCGAGATATTCCTGTTCTTCCTGCCCTGGTGTTGGAATAAAAAACGCCTGTTTTTCTAATTTCGCCACATCCATCAGTGTAGTGTAACCTGATCTTGCAATGATGATATCGCTCTTGTTTATAGCATCTTCCAGTTCTTTTCCGAAGAGATAATTGCGAATATGCAGGTTTGGATTGATGGAACTAAGCTTTTTTTCTTCTGAAATTACTCCGCGTACCAACAATATTTCATCACTGGAACTACTGAAGCATTCGAGCAATTTTTCTTCCAGAAGTTGGCGCTGAGGTTCCGGTCCGCTAAGCAACAGCAGGTATTTGTACTTTATTTTCAAGGCACGCTTTTCAAATCTACTTAGAGCACCTATATAGACACATTGCTCAGGCAAATTCTTTACGTGACTTAGTTTTCCACTCAAATTCCTTTCCACTGAAGCATAATCCGGAATCCAGATCTGGTCGAAATTCTGCAAATGCCGGCGGTTGATATTAGAGGAAAGGAAACTGGTGATGCCACTTAACACCTGGATCTGGTGTGTGATAAATACATTGGTTCTGAGTTTCTCATCATATACTCCAAACCGATTGTCTGAAATGATCCCTTCAATTTGATGCTCTTCCACGATCTTGCGGGTCATTTCTTTTTCCGCAGCGATGGTCTTACGAATATGCCTGGTTTGAGCTATGATCTTCCAGTTTAGAAGCCAGCCATTTCTCGCATATTGAATATTATAGCCCGGTAATTCAAGATGGGTAAGCTCCGGGAATTCCTTTTTTAGTAATTCGAGGGCAGCGCCATCTGAAGCCAGGATAGGATCATATTCACTTTGCTGAAGCGCCTTTATAATGGGGACGCTTCGGGTGGCATGTCCCAATCCCCAGTTCATTACAGCTACTAAAATTCGTTTCTTCGGCATATTCAAAACTATTCTTAGCCGCTCCTAAGCTAATTTCTTTAATTTTGCCAAAATATCGATTTTAAGTGGGAAGCAAGAATAAACTTAAGCGTTTTAGAGAGAACGAGCAGTTTGCCAATGTAATTCAGCCGTCAAGAGAGGAACTTACAGAGCAGGAATTTGCATTAAAAGGAAACTGGAGCAGGGATTTTTTTAAGAATGATCATCCCATCGTTCTGGAGCTTGGATGCGGTAAGGGAGAATATACCGTAGCCCTGGCAAGGCAGAACCCGGATAAGAACTTTATTGGGGTGGATATCAAAGGTGCGCGTTTCTGGCGTGGTGCCAAAACTGCTCTGGAAGAAGGAATGGAAAACGTTGCCTTTATAAGAACGCAGATCGAATTGATTGAATATGTATTTGCTTCCGCAGAAGTTAGCGAGATCTGGATCACCTTTCCAGATCCCCAGATAAAATATAAGCGTACAAAACATCGTTTGACCAATGCAGAGTTCTTAGTTCGGTATAAGAATATTCTGAAAGTTGACGGACTCATGCACCTTAAAACAGATTCAGAATTCATGCATGGTTACACATTGGGCTTATTGCACGGGCAGGGACAGGAAATTCTCTATGCTCATCATGATATTTACAGCAATGAGTATTCTCCAAAAGAAGTGACCGGGATTCAGACTTTTTATGAAAATCAGTATCTTGAAAAAGGTAAACCAATTACCTATATTCAATTCCGGATAAAATAAGCATTATTGGAAGAAACTAAGATTTTTCTGATTACCTATTTTGCCGCCTTCATTGGCGTGGTTCCTCCAGGTCTGGTAAACATGACCGTGGCGAAGACCTGTGTGGAAAAAGGCAAAAGAAACGGACTCTATGTAGCCATTGGAGCTGGTATTATTGTTTTTATACAGGCTTTGATCGCGGTGCTACTCGCAGGGTATATTTTTGATCATCCGTTTGTCAAGAAAATGCTCTTACGGGCGGGACTGGTCGTTTTCTGTATTCTGGCCGTTTATTTTTTCATACAGGCACAAAAGAAGAAAAGAATAGACCCGAGTAATAGGAAAGCGAACGCCAATAGTATTTATAAGGGTATACTTATAGCCGCGCTAAATGTATTTCCAATTCCCTATTTTGTGGCTATCGCGGGTGCCATGAATTTAAGTGGTGGTCTGGAATATGACTGGTCTCTTAACTCTTCCTTTTCCATCGCTGCCTGTCTAGGAAGTTTTACAGCCTTGTATCTTTACGTGGTGCTTTTTGATAAGATTGAAAAGAAAGCGGAGTCTTTCGCTAAATATTCCAACTATTTCATGACGGCCTTGATGGCAGTTCTTATTGTCATTGCGCTGGTAAGAATTCTGAACAATTGAGTTTGAAAGATAATTCAGGTTTTTTCGCGAAAGTTTACGAAGTCTGCAGGCAGATTCCTGAAGGACGGGTTACTTCCTATGGAGCCATCGCAAAATCGCTTGGTGCTGCGCGCAGTGCAAGAATGGTGGGCTGGGCAATGAACAATTCTCATGATAAGGATGTTCCGGCACACCGGGTAGTGAATAGAAATGGAATGCTTTCCGGGAAACATCACTTCTCCGGAACCAACGCCATGCAGCAACTTCTCGAAGCTGAAGGCGTTGAGGTAAAAGAACTACACGTGGTCAATTTCAAGAAGCTGTTCTGGGATCCCAAGGAAGAGCTTTAAGCGAATCTCAATTACCATAAATTACTGCTATCCAGCGATCGATCTAATATTCCTAAATTCTTCGTATTCTTAGCTTTTACCTTTATATTTGCGTTTAGAATCAGTCTAATTAAGCTGTAAAAAATCTGATTAAAATCAGTCTATGAAATTGAACAGAAAAGAAATTTTAACTGCATTAGAATCTATTTCCGTGGCGGGCGAAGGCTCAAATATGGTCGAAAGTGGTGCGGTTCAAAATGTAATGACCTTTGGCGACGAAGTGGTGGTGGATCTTGTACTAAGCACGCCGGCACTGCATATAAAAAAACGTGCTGAGGTTGATGTGATGAAAGCCATTCATGAAAAAGTGTATGAAAAGGCGAAAGTTAAAGTAAACATCAAAGTTGAAGCTCCTGAGAAGAAGCCTGAGATCAAGGGAAAGCAAATCCCTGGAATCAAAAATATCATCGCCGTAGCTTCAGGAAAAGGTGGCGTTGGGAAATCTACTGTAACTTCGAATCTAGCGGTGACCCTGGCGAAAATGGGGTTTAAGGTAGGGATTCTGGATGCCGACATCTATGGACCTTCCACACCAATCATGTTTGATGTGGAGGCTGAAAGGCCACTATCGGTAACCGTGGATGGAAAATCCAAAATGAAACCGGTGGAAAATCACGGAGTTAAGATTCTTTCCATTGGATTTTTTACCAAACCTAACCAGGCTGTGGTCTGGAGAGGTCCTATGGCCGCCAAAGCCCTGAACCAGATGATCTTTGATGCTGCATGGGGAGAACTGGACTTTATGTTGATCGATCTGCCTCCTGGAACTGGAGATATTCATTTATCGATCATGCAATCACTGCCTATTACAGGTTCAGTAATTGTAAGTACTCCACAGAATGTAGCCCTGGCCGATGCTAAGAAAGGAGTTGCAATGTTCCAGCAGGAGAGTATTAATGTGCCTGTTCTTGGGATCGTAGAAAACATGGCTTATTTCACTCCGGAAGAGCTTCCTGAAAATAAATATTATATCTTCGGAAAAGAAGGTGCCAAAAATCTTGCTGAAGATCTTGAGGTGCCATTCCTGGGAGAAATACCATTAGTGCAAAGTTTAAGGGAGTCTGGAGATATTGGAAGACCAGCAGCCTTACAAACAGCAACACCGTTGGAATCTGCTTTCGAGGAGATTACCAGAAACATGGTACAGGAAACGGTGAATAGAAATAAAAATTTACCACCTACAGAAGCTATCAAGATTACGACCATGGCTGGCTGTAGTGCGGTTAAGAAAAAATAAATGACAAGCGAAGAAGTTAAAATAAATGTTGAAAAGGCACTTGCCGAGATTCGTCCATTTCTTGAAAGTGATGGAGGGAATATTTCCCTTGTATCCATAGAAGACAATGATCGATTGGTAAAAGTACAGCTTGAAGGAGCTTGTGTTGGCTGTTCTGTGAATCAAATGACCCTGAAAAGTGGTGTGGAGATGACGATCAAGAAATATGTGCCTCAAATAGAAAAAGTGGTAAACATAGACCGGTCTACCCTTTAAAATTTTGCTGAAGAATGATTAAAACTGATATGCTCATCATTGGTGCAGGTCCTACCGGACTATTCGCCGTTTTTGAAGCCGGACTCTTAAAAATGAAATGCCACCTGATCGATGCTCTTCCGCAGCCCGGAGGACAGTGTTCAGAGATTTACCCGAAAAAGCCAATTTATGATATTCCTGGTTTTCCTGAAGTACTGGCAGGAGACCTGGTAGATAATTTAATGGAGCAGATCAAACCTTTTGAGCCTGGATTCACTTTAGGAGAAAGAGCGGAGACCATAGACAAACAGGAAGATGGAAGTTTTATCGTTACCACCAGCAGGGGTACGAAGCATCATGCTCCCGTTGTTGTAATTGCTGGAGGTTTAGGTAGTTTTGAACCAAGGAAACCGCCAATTCCTTCTATCAAAGACTATGAAGATAAAGGAGTAGCTTACATCATTCGTGATCCTGAAGTTTATCGCGATCGCAAAGTAGTAATTGCTGGCGGTGGAGATTCAGCTTTGGACTGGAGTATATTTTTAGCAGATGTAGCTTCAGAAGTTTCCCTTGTGCACAGAAGAAAGGATTTTCGTGGAGCTTTAGATTCCGTAGAGAAAGTGGAAGAGCTTTCAAAAATTGGGAAGATAAATTTAATTACAGATGCTGAAGTTGTAGATCTTCAGGGAGAAGATGAACTTAGTGCAGTAGTTATAAGGCATAAGGATGAGGCCCGGGGAGAAGAGATCAAGGAAGTTGATGATTTTATTCCACTTTTTGGGCTATCACCTAAACTTGGTCCAATAGGAGACTGGGGACTGGAGATAGAAAAAAATGCCATCAAAGTTGATAATACGTATGATTATCAAACAAATATCCCTGGAGTGTACGCTATTGGAGATGTGAACACGTATAAAGGGAAATTAAAGCTTATTCTTTGCGGTTTTCATGAAGCTGCGATCATGTGCCAAAGTGCTTACCAGCGAATCAATCCAGACAAGAAATACGTGATGAAATATACTACGGTAAGTGGAGTTAGTGGGTTTGATGGCAGTAAGAAGGAAGCCAAAAGAGAAGTTGTAAAAAGTATAAATTAGAAACAGTTCGATGTCTGACGTTAAGATCACTATAATAGACCGGGAAGGCGAGGCACATGTTATCGATGCCCCAACAGATATGAATATGAACCTGATGGAAGTTATTCGTTCCTACGAGCTAGCTCCGGAAGGTACCATTGGGATATGTGGTGGAATGGCGATGTGTGCTTCTTGCCAGTGTTATATGCTCAATTACCAGCACATGCTGCCTGAGATGAGCTACGAGGAGGAAGATATGCTGGATCAGGCATTTCATGTAGAAGATAACAGCAGGCTAAGCTGCCAGATTCCTATTACAGATGAACTTGAAGGACTGGAGATTCGAATAGCTCCAACAACCGAATAACAAAAAAGCCTGAAGATAATTCTTCAGGCTTTTTTAGTACAAATTTTTCTAATTCTAGATTGTTTGAAGCGATTTACGCTCTTCAATTTCAGCTTCGATACCGTCCCAGAATTCGATTCTGCTTTGCAATGACTTTTCAGCGACGGCTTTTACTTCCTGCCACTTCTTATCATCATTTCCGCACAATTGCTCGACCATTCTAAATGCCATTGGACCATGTTCATCTTCATCCAGTTCGATATGGCGATCAAAGTAGTATTTGAAAAGACTTAGATCTTCTTGAGGGAACTTTTGCTGCACCTTACTTATAATAGAGGTGAACATAGCTGGAATCAGACCTTCGCGTCCAAATGTGAATGCCGACGCGATTTTATGAGGTTCCCGACTATAAACAACTTCAAATGTATGCTTCAGGAACTGTTTGATGCTTACTGGTAATTTGCTAGTCGCAATAATCAGGAATATATCAGTTCCATGAGTTACCTGCATTAAAAGATCCTCAATTGCAGATTTATTGGCCCCGGCGGCGCTCATCGCGTCGAGATACATTTCAAAATGGCTCTGGCGTTCACCCTGCATGTTGATATCGGTTTCTTCGGCAAGAACAATTTCATTGATCAGATATCTCGTTTCCGGATCTCCTACCGGTAACCAGGGATTGGTGGTTTTAGTAAGTTTTTCCTGAAGGGCAGTTAGTAAAGACATAAAGTCCCATACCGCAAACACATGATGTTCCATAAACAATTGCAGATGTTCAGGACTATCTATTTTCTGGTAAAGTGAATGATTAATTAACTGGTTGGTTAGAGGTTTTAAACTTTCGTTTATCTCTTTAATCATCATAAGGTAATTTTCTTGCAAATTTAAGAGCTAGCATACATACTATAAAAACATTAGCCAGTTTTTACAGCTTGTTTAACTAAATCCTGTGCTGAAATCTGTATTTTGAACTATGCTGTTAAGTGTTGTGCTAATTTTCTATTCTGAAAAATCTGTAGAGTATTTGCAGGTGGACGGAGTAGTGGCTAAAAAGCCGAAACCTCTAAAATCGAAATGCTGCGATAAATATAAAAAGGGCAAACGCTGTAAGCGCTGCCCTTGCTTCGATTTGTTATAAAGATTGATATTTATCCTGCGTATGGGTTTAATAAATAACTAGATGTTTTAGACGCAAATCGCCGGACTGAGACTGTCGAAAGCCATTTTACTGCAAGTGCTAACTAAAAACACAAAACTTTATCTCTTCGATCAATGCCAGAATGAGCCTGTCGAAGGCCGTTTCAAGATCAAAGCGCTTCGACAAGCTCAGCGCGACAATTCTAAGTTTTGGAGAGTATAATTTGTATAACTATTTTCTTCCGGACTGAGCCTGTCGAAGGCAGTTTGAAGATCAAAGCGCTACTAAAAGCACAGTGCGACAATTCAAAGTTGTCAATGGTATTAATTTGCGTGGCTGGTTACTGTCAGACTGAGCCAGTCGAAGGCACTCATGCACGACTATCGGACTGAGCCTGTAGAAGGTCGTTTTACTGCAAGTGTTAACTGAAAACACAATACTTTATCTCTTCGATCAATGCGGACTGAGCCTGTCGAAGGCAGTTTGAAGATCAAAGCGCTTCGACAAGCTCAGCGCAGCAATTCTAAGTTTTGGAGAGTATAATTTGTATAACTAATTTCAGCCGGACAGAGACTGTCGAAGTCCACTTGAATATAAAAGTGCTTCGACAAGCTCAGCGCAGCAATTCTAAGTTTCGGAGAGTATAAATTTGTATAACTATTTTCAGCAGGACAGAGACTGTCGAAAACCTTTCATGGTACGACTGCCGGACTGAGCCTGTCGAAGGCCCTCATTGCATGACTACCGGACTGAGCCCGTCGAAGTCCGCTTCAAGATGAATGCGCTTCGACAAGCTCAGCGCAGCAATTCTAAGTTTCGGAGAGTATAAATTTGTATAACTATTTTCAGCCGGACAGAGACTGTCGAAAACCTTTTATGGTATGACTGTCGGACTGAGCCTGTTGAAGTCCGCTTGAATATAAAAGCGCTTCGACAAGCTCAGCGCAGCACTGTAAAGTGTAACAAGAGCATAATTTTGCATAGATGGTCTTTGCCGGAATGGGCCTGTCTAAAGCCACTCCTAGCACGACTGCCGGACTGAGCCTGTCGAAGGCCGTATTAAAGTAAAAGCGTTTTGTATGTTTATATTACCAGTTTAGAAAGCTGCATGTCCTGTGATATCAAGCCCGGTGATTAACAGATGGATGTCATGAGTTCCTTCATAGGTGATCACGCTTTCCAGGTTCATCATATGTCGCATAATACTATATTCACCGGTAATTCCCATACCTCCTAAGATCTGTCTTGATTCTCGTGCTATCCTGATAGCCATTTCCACATTGTTTCTTTTCGCCATGGAAATTTGTGCTGAAGTAGCTTTGCCTTCATTTTTCAGAGTTCCGAGTCTCCAGGCCATTAGTTGTGCTTTGGTGATCTCGGTAATCATTTCGGCCAGCTTTTTCTGTTGTAATTGTTTGGCTGCAATGGGTACTCCAAATTGTTCTCTTTCCTTGGCGTAACGCAATGCAGTATCATAGCAATCCATGGCAGCACCTATGGCACCCCAGGCAATTCCATATCGCGCCGAATCCAGGCAGCCAAGCGGTGCTCCCAGTCCAGATTTATTTGGTAGTAAATTATCTTTTGGCACCTTCACATTGTCGAAGATCAATTCACCGGTGGCGCTGGCACGAAGAGACCATTTGTTATGAGTTTCAGGAGTACTGAAACCTTCCATCCCACGTTCTACGATGAGCCCGTGTATACGACCTTCCTCATTTTTTGCCCAAACCACACCAATATCTGCAAATGGTGAGTTGGAGATCCACATTTTGGCTCCATTTAATAGGTAGTGATCCTCCATATCCTTGAAATTTGTGGTCATGCCTCCAGGATTGGAACCGTGATCCGGCTCTGTAAGACCAAAGCAGCCAATCATTTCTCCGGAAGCCAGTTTTGGAAGATATTTCTTTCTTTGTTCCTCAGTTCCATACTGGAAAATTGGGTACATCACCAGTGAAGACTGTACGGAAGCTGTAGATCTAATCCCGCTATCACCACGCTCTATTTCCTGCATGATGAGTCCGTAAGAGATTTGGTCAAGACCGGCCCCTCCATACTCTTCAGGAATATATGGGCCAAAGGCGCCAATTTCAGCAAGACCTTTTAAAATCTGTTTGGGGAATGTGGCAGTTTGTGCTGCCTCTTCTATGATAGGAGAGACTTCCCTCTTTACAAATTCTCGAGTAGCGTCGCGAACCATTTTATGTTCATTGGAGAGCAGGTCGTCAATCTGGTAATAATCAGGAGCCTGGAATAAATCTGGTTTCATTGTGTAGTGTTTCTAACAAATGTAACCAAGTCTTTAGTGAGAAGCAATCTTATTTTTTAAGAATAAAGCTGTGAAATTGTAAAATTTTAAGTGGTTTTTCCACTAGAAAGTTAAGCTGATTGTTATTCAGTATAATTAAATAACATATAGGCGAACGAAAATCGAACTGAATTTTGGTAAACTCGCTCAATATGATCTAACAGAATGCCACATTTTAGTTCGCTGATAAAAATCAGAATTTTACCTGGTCTTCACTTAAATTTGCGTGACTATTTTGGTATTCTATTTATAAGGAATTGAAATAGTAAGCGGACTTACATTTTCAGGTAGAAATCCTTGACCAGATTGATGTATTCCGGAGTATAATTATGTCTGGAAATTTCAATGATAAGATCTTCAATTTCAGCTGAAGTTTTTTCAAACCCAAAGCTAATCAGGGATCTTTTAGTGGGAGCTTCAGCAGTTCCTTTAACCCGCATAATTTTTGAAGGGTACAATTGATAGGTTTCTGCGATCTTAATTGCTGTTTCCTCTTCAGAAAAAGGAAGAATTACATCAAAATGTCCGGTTTTGGAAAGCAGGAGGGAAGCGCCTTCCATCAACTGCCCAAGTGGTAAGGCATCAGCAAAACGGGCCTGGTCTCGATTTTCATTACCTGATTTATAATCCTCAGTATAAAAAGGCGGATTGGAAAGAATGAGATCATATTTTTCTTCATCCTGCATTTCTTCCACGAACTCATCAAACGCAGCATGATAACAAAACAAGCGATCGCCCCAATCGCTGTTTTCAAAGTTTTCTACAGCCTGTTCGTATGCATTTTCCTCTATTTCCAATGCATCAATGAGTTCTGCATCAGATCGCTGTGCGATCATTAATGCGATAAGCCCGGTTCCTGTTCCAATATCCAGAACACTTTCCGGTTCCTGTGCGAGGGAAGACCACGCGCCCAGCAATACACCGTCTGTTCCAATTTTCATGGCGCAACGATCCTGTTCTATGGTAAATTGCTTGAATTTAAACGGGCTGGCAGACATAACTAATAGTTTTTCAGATTAGAAGAATTCTCTTCAGAATTCATACAATTTCAGAAGGTTTAGTAAAATAAACGTATAAAAAAAGAGGTTTTAAATGCATAAAACCTCTTTCAATATATTATTCAGAATAAATTATCCTAGAGCAACTCTTTCAAAAGCAACTACTTCAAGTTCGCTGTCTACAGACTTCACGTACTCAGCAACGCTTTGCTTGTTCTCTTTGATATAAGCCTGGTGAACCAAAGTGTTGTCTTTGAAGAAACGCTGAAGTTTTCCCTGAGCGATCTTGTCCAGCATATTTTCTGGCTTTCCTTCCTGTCTCAAAGTATCTTTAGCGATTTCGATCTCTTTATCGATAGTTTGCTGATCAACTCCAGATTCATTAAGTGCAACCGGGTTCATTGCTGCAGCCTGCATAGAGACGTTCTTTGCAGCCTCATCTGCACCTTCAACATTCTTAGAAAGACCTGTAAGAACAGCAATTTTGTTTCCAGCGTGGATGTAAGAACCAACGAAAGGAGCTTCCAGAGTTTTGAAGGCACCAATCTCAATCTTCTCACCAATAACTCCTGTTTGCTCGGTAAGTTTATCTTCTACAGTGATTCCTTTGTAATCAGCTTTAAGAAATTCCTCTTTAGAAGAATAGTTAAGAGCGATTTCAGCGAAATCGTTAGCCATCTTGATAAAATCATCATTCTTAGCAACGAAATCTGTCTCACAGTTCAGGGAAATAATAACACCTCTGGTATTTTCAGTATTCACCTGAGCAATTGCAGCACCTTCAGAAGAATCTCTGTCGGCTCTCTTTGCAGCTACTTTCTGACCTTTCTTACGAAGCAATTCGATTGCAGCGTCAAAATCACCATCAGCTTCCACTAATGCTTTCTTGCAGTCCATCATTCCTGCACCGGTAGCTTTTCTTAATTTATTTACTTCAGCGGCGGATATCTTAGCCATAATATTGTTTTTTTATTGAAAAAAGTCGTTTAGAAACTCACTATAAAGAAAGAAACTAAACGACTTTTAGAATTTATGTAAACGTTATTTTATTCTTCTTCGTTAGATGATTTAGCTTTATCTAAAGTTTCACTTTTAGATTCAAGCTTTACATCATTCTTAGCTTCTTTCATAGCCTTTTTGTCTTCGGCATCTTTTGAAGGAACTTCAGCTTTTTCTGCCTTTGGAGCGGCAGCTTTGGCTTTTTTCTCTCCTGAAGCATTAGAATCCTCCTTTTTCTTAGCTGGCTTCTCAGATTTTCTTTCTGAAAGACCTTCTACGATAGAGTCTGCAACGTAAGAAACAACTTTGCTAATAGATTTAGAAGCATCGTCATTTGATGGAATTAGATAATCAACCTCACGTGGATCTGAGTTGGTATCTACCATCGCAAAAATTGGAATGTTTAGTTTTTGTGCTTCTTTGATCGCAATATGCTCACGTGTAGTGTCTACAACGAAAAGCGCAGCTGGAAGTCTTGACATGTCTGAGATTGAACCTAAGTTCTTTTCTAGCTTAGCTCTTAGACGATCTACCTGCAAACGCTCTTTTTTGGAAAGAGAGTTGAAAGTTCCATCTTTCTTCATTCTATCGATAGAAGCCATTTTCTTCACAGCTTTACGGATAGTAACGAAGTTTGTTAGCATACCACCAGGCCAACGCTCAGTGATATAAGGCATGTTTGCCTTTTCAGCCTGCTCAGCAACGATCTCTTTCGCTTGTTTCTTTGTAGCTACGAAAAGGATCTTTCTTCCGCTTGCTGCGATCTTTGCAAGAGCATCACCTGCTTCCTGCATTTTAGCAGCACTTTTATATAGGTTGATGATGTGGATCCCGTTACGTTCCATATAAATATATGGAGCCATATTTGGATTCCAACGTCTGGTTAAGTGTCCAAAATGAACACCAGCATCAAGTAATTCTTTTACTTCTACTTTGTTTGCCATTTTTGTAATAGTTTACGTTCTGTTGAGATAGCAACAACCAGGTGGCTACTTAATAGTATGGCCCTGACTGTTTAGATGCTAAACTAACTTCTGCCCGGCATGAACAGAATAACAACAAAAAATTAATTTTTTTATGAACTCCCCGGAAATCAATCCGGTAATAAGATTAACGTTTAGAGAACTGGAATTTCTTACGGGCTTTCTTCTGTCCGTATTTCTTACGTTCTACCATACGTGGATCTCTGGTAAGAAGACCTTCTGGCTTAAGTGCGCCATGGTTTTCCTGGTCTAGCGCTACCATAGCTCTGGATAGGGCCAGACGAATTGCTTCAGCCTGTCCAGTGATACCTCCACCGTAAACGTTAATTTTAACGTCGAAGTTTCCTTCATTTTCGGTAAGCATCATTGGCTGGTTCACTTTGTAAAGAAGTGGTCCAGTTGTGAAGTAATCTTTAAGGTCTTTCTTGTTTACGGTAATGTTTCCACTTCCTTGTGAAACATATACACGGGCCACAGCAGTTTTTCTACGGCCAATTTTGTGAATTACCTCCATTACTTAATGTCGTTTAAGTTAATAGTTTTAGGTTTTTGAGCATCATGATCGTGTTCAGATCCTACGTAAACCTTTAAATTTCTGAATAGTTCAGCTCCAAGTTTGTTCTTAGGAAGCATCCCTTTAATAGACTTTTCTACAAGTCTCTCAGGACTTTTTGCGAAAAGTTCTGAAGCTGTCAGACTTCTTTGACCACCTGGATAGCCCGTGTGACGGATGTACTCTTTAGAGTCCCATTTCTTTCCAGTTAAGTTGATTCCCTGCGCATTCAATACAATAACATTGTCTCCGCAATCAACATGTGGGGTGAAGTTAGGCTTGTGCTTCCCTCTAAGTAGATATGCTACTTTTGAAGCAAGACGACCTAAATTTTGTCCGTCAGCATCTACCACAACCCATTCTTTGGTTCTGGTGGCTTTGTTAGCCGATACTGTTTTGTAACTTAATGTGTCCACACCAATTGATTTTACTAATTATTAAACATTCCAATCCCATTTACCCGAATCTCAATCGGGAAAACAGGGGTGCAAATGTACAATTATAAATTCATATAGCAAATAGCACTATCAAAATTTAATCCATGGTAAATCAGCTGGTTCTCAGGATTATAAATGAGCGGAATTTATTTGCGATGTTCAGACATCAATTCTGGTAAAAAGGTAGGAAACGGACTTCAAATAGCGAAAAACTTAAATTAATCTACCGATAAAGTGCATTTTTGTGCGATTAAGATTAATTTTTCATGTTAAGAATTCCTTAATTTTCTGGATTCTAGTGTATGTTTGTAGTCCCTAAATCTATAATATGAAACGATTAATGCACCTGAGGTTGTTTGTAAGCTTGGCACTTGCAGGATTATTTTTACAAAGTTGTAGTACTGATGACATTGCACAGGAATCAAACCTGAAGATTAGTAACGCTACTACCGTGACTACTGCAGATATGGTTGGTAGCTGGAATCTTAGCAAAATGATGGCAGATGTGGAAGTGGATCTTGATTCTCTGCCGGGAGGAAGTCAGAACCTTTTGGATGAAACTGATTGTTTTAACACAATGAGTATAACATTTAATGCTGATAGCTCGTTTGTAAGTAACAATGCCATGATGACCTTTGAAGATGGAGATGGAAATGATTTTACCTGTCTCTCAGATAGAATGGATTCAGGACTATGGTATGTAAGTGACAACAAACTTGTTCTGGAGCTAACCATCAATGAGGAGACTTTTATACATGAGAAAGAGATCGATCTTGGAGCTGATACTTTTGCATTCGACGTGACCAAAATTGAATCAGATCAATATGTGAACGATCCAGGGAATACAAGGGCTTCAGAAATCAGAATTTTAATGCTGGAGTATACCAGGGTCAAATAATATGAAGAAGTAGTTTATAGTGTTAGTCAAAAAACCTCGTTAGTATTGCTAACGAGGTTTTTTAGTTCAGAATTCTTGTTTTCTTCTAATGAGCTTCCAGCCAGTTCTGTCCAATTCCAATTTCCACTTCCAACGGCACCTCTAACTTATAAGCGTTTTCCATCTCTGTTTGAATCATGCTTTTCACCTCTTCCAGTTCATCTTTAAAAGCGTCGAACACCAGTTCATCATGAACCTGTAACAGCATTCGAGTTTTATAGTGACCTTCCTTCAGTTTTTTATGGATATTGATCATGGCGAGTTTAATGATATCTGCTGCGCTACCCTGTATAGGTGCATTTACCGCATTTCTTTCGGCAGCGCCCCTAACTACCTGGTTCCGGGAATTGATGTCCTTTAAATATCGTCTTCGGCCTAGTACGGTGCTCACGTAACCATGCTGTCTTGCAAACTCCACCTGCTCTGCGATATAACTGCTCAGTTTGGGGTAGGTCTTATAATAGGTGTCAATCAAATCTTTTGCTTCACTTCTGGAAAGTGATGTCTGGTTACTCAATCCAAAAGCCGAAACACCATAGATGATCCCGAAATTTACCGTTTTGGCATTGCTTCGTTGTTCCCTGGTAACTTCTTCCAGTGGCACGTTGAAAACTTTTGCGGCGGTAGAGGCATGGATATCCTCGCCTTCCTGGAAAGCCTTGATCATATTTTCCTCTTTACTTAAAGCGGCTATGATACGCAATTCTATCTGGGAGTAATCGGCGGCAAGCAGGACATAATTTTCATCTCGGGGCACGAAAGCTTTTCTAACCTGTCTCCCTCTTTCTGTTCTAATCGGGATATTCTGTAAGTTCGGGTTGTTGGAGCTTAACCTTCCCGTTGCTGCAATGGTTTGCACATATTCGGTATGTACGCGACCGGTCGTTTTTTCTACCTGATTAGGCAAGGCATCGACGTAGGTGTTTTGAAGTTTTACGAGTCCGCGGTAATCCAGTACATGCTGAACGATCGGGTTTTCCTCAGCCAGAACAGATAGCACGTCTTCGCTGGTGCTGTATTGTCCCGTTTTCGTTTTCTTGGGTTTTTTGGAAAGTTCCAGTTTTTCAAAAAGAATAATCCCCAGTTGCTTGGGAGAACTAATCAGGAATTCTTCGCCTGCTTCCTTATAAATTTTAGCTTCCAGGTCCTTAATATCATTGCTTAAGGCTTCAGAAAGGGATTGCAGATAATTTTCGTCCAGTTTGATACCTTCCAGTTCCATATCTGCCAGTACTTCCACCAGCGGAATTTCTATTTCATTGAATAATTTTCTGGTGTTGGCTTCCTCCAGCTCTTTTTCGAAAAGCGTTTTAAGCTGAAAGGTGATATCGGCATCTTCTACGCCATATTCAGTTTGAGCCTTCAAATCAACATCCCGCATGCTTTTTTGATTCTTTCCTTTCTTCCCGATAAGTTCAGTAATTGGCTGCGGAGTATAATTGAGATAGGTTTCTGCCAGAACATCCATATTGTGACGCATGTCTGGATTGATTAGATAATGCGCGATCATGGTATCAAATACCGGTGCTTTTACCTCGATATTGTATTTGTCCAGTACCTTGATGTCGTATTTAAGATTCTGACCAATCTTCTCTATAGCCTCATTCTCGAAAAATGGTCTTAATTTTTCAATTAAACTTTGAGCTGCCTCACGATCTTCCGGGAATGGAAGGTAATAGCCTTTTCCCGCTTCCCAGGAGAATGCAATTCCTACTAATTCTGCTTCAAGCGGATTTAATCCCGTGGTTTCAGTATCAAAACAAACGCTCTTCTGCATTTGTAATCGCTCAAAAAATAATCTTTGTGACATTTCTGTCTCAAGCAGCTGATAAAAATGCGGAGTATCGGCAAGATTGGTTCTGGAAGAAGTTCGCTCTATCTCCTCTCCATCTCCTCCGAACAGGGAAAACTGTCCGGCTCCAGCCGTCTGGGCATTTTGTTTTGCTGAAGGTGAATTGGTGACCTGGGTAGGGGTGCTTTCTTCTTCTCCTGAAAACAGCTTTAGAAACTGATCCTTTAGCCTTCTGAATTCGAGATCATCAAAGATCTCCTGTACTTTATCACCATCTGGCATGGAAAGCTCATAATCTTCAGCATGAAATTTCACATCACAGTCTACGAAGATGGTGGCCAGTTTTTTAGATAAAAGTCCTAATTCCGCATTTTCAATGACCTTTTCCTTCATTTTCCCTTTAAGATCATCGGTATTTGCCAGTAAACCTTCCATGCTTCCGTATTTCTTCAGAAACTTTTTGGCAGTCTTTTCACCAACTCCCGGTAATCCCGGAATATTATCTACAGAGTCACCCATCATTCCAAGGAAATCAATCACCTGCTCGGGGCGCTCTACCTCAAATTTCTTCTGAACTTCCGGAATTCCCCAGATCTCTATGCCATTTCCCATTCTTGCCGGGCGGTACATAAAGATGTTTTCAGAAACCAGCTGGGCAAAATCCTTATCTGGCGTTACCATATATACTTTATAGTTCTCCTTTTCTGCCTGTTTGGCAAGAGTTCCAATAATATCATCTGCTTCCATTCCGGCACATTCCACTACTGGAATAAGCATGGCGCGAAGAATATCCTGGATTACAGGAATAGATTCGCGTATAGGTTCAGGAGTTTCATCCCGGTTCGCTTTATAGTCTGAAAACATTTCAGTTCGGGCCTCACTCCCATCCTTATCGAAACAAACCGCCAGGTGATCTGGTTTTTCTCTTCTTATAACATCAAAGAGTGAATTTGTAAAACCCATGATCGCAGAGGTATTGAAACCTTTGGAGTTGATTCTGGGGTTTTTAATAAATGCATAATATCCACGGAAAATTAATGCGTATGCGTCCAGTAAAAAAAGGCGTTTTTGATCGGCCATTTGAAATGTTTAATAAAGATTGGTGATTCATTCAAAATTACAAAGATTATCTCGTTCCGCAGAATGATATCATGCTAAGAATCCAAATATGAAGGGCTGAGGTTATCACTGCTAAGGCCATCCTGAAACTTGGCGTAACTAAAGCCTTTATGGATACAGTAAGAGCCAATTTCCCCGGCCTTGTTCAGGGCTACGTAAGCAATCTGGAAATCTTTGTGATTAGGAGCTTTACGAACGGTTCTCATGACCGCTTCCTTGCAGGCATCCTGTGGAGACATTCCCTGTCGCATCAGTTCCACGATCAGGAAGCTGCCCACACTTTTCATGATCGCTTCTCCCATCCCTGTGCCAACAGCTCCACCAACTTCATTATCAAGAAAAAGTCCTGCACCAATGATTGGAGAGTCTCCCACGCGACCATTCATTTTGTACGAAAGTCCTGAAGTGGTACAGGCGCCTGCGATATCACCTTTTTCATCCATACATAACATTCCAATGGTATCATGATTTTCAATATTGATGATGGGGCGATATTCTTTATGCTCCAGCCAATCCTTCCATGCCTTTTCAGAACTTTCAGTTAGCAGATTTTTCTTTTTAAAACCCTGTTGAATGGCAAATTGTAAAGCACCTTCACCAGCGAGCATCACATGTGGGGTATCTTCCATCACCTTTCTGGCAACCTGTACGGGATGTGCGATTTCTTTGAGGTAGACCACTGCACCGGCATCGCCATTGGGGGACATTATACAGGCATCCAGAGTGACATTTCCATCCCGGTCTGGTGCTCCGCCATCTCCCACGGTCGTATTTTTGAGGTTGGCCTCTTCTACCATCACTCCTTGCTCCACGGCATCGAGAGCATTGGCGCCGTTTTCCAGCATAGATCCTGCTTTTTTGGTGGCATTTTGAAAATTCCAGGTTGCGACCGCAACAGGTTTCGGTTGGTTGTTCATAGGTTCCAGTATATTATTTGGGAACAGGCTGGAACTTACACTAAGTGCTCCTACGCTGATCCCGGTTTTCTGAATAAATTGTCGACGTTTCATCATAAATGGATTAATACTGCCCTAAATGTATCAAAAAGCCTGATGAAAATCTGTATACAAAAAGTCGCACTTTGATGAAGTCTTTGTTGGTAATGGCTTATGAATAAAATTCTTTTATTATGGTTTAAGTCTTACTTTTTATTTCATAAATTCATGTTAATCTGTTCATGTAGAGTTCTACATTCACATTTTGTAATCAATCATATATGTTCGCTTCAGAAACCTGGTCACTTTACGTTACTATTCTTCTAGTTGTCTATGCTCTTATCATCCTTTTTTTCGTGATAAGGGGAAATCTGAAAACGAAGAATATGGATGACTTTGCAATTGGAAGTAATGGCTTTCCCGCATGGGCGGTTGGATTGAGTCTTGCTGCTTCCATGACGAGTGCCGCAACATTCATTATAAATCCTGGCTTTATAGCTTTATATGGTTTCTCCGGGATTATATCTTTCGGTGTAGTGATGCCCATTGCAATTTTTGCTTCTCTCATATTCTTTACCAAAGCATTTCAAAAACATGGTTCTACTGTCAAAGCCTTAACCATGGCACAATGGATAGGTAAGCGTTATGATTCCAAAGCACTCACAATTTTCTTTGCAATGCTGTCTTTATTATTAATCACTTTCATCGTTCTCATTTGCGTGGGACTTACCCAAATCGTTTCGAAGTCATTGAATCTTGAGCCTTTCTATGTTCTAATGGGGTTGATCACCTTTGTCTTTGGATATACCATGTTTGGTGGAGCCAATTCCATGGTGTATACCAATACCGTACAGGCGATTATCATGTTTGTGGTAGCAGTGATCCTGTTAGCTTCAGGATCAGAGTATTCTTCTAATGGTTTCGAAGGGTTTGCCAGTCTGCTAAGTGAGATCGATCCTAATTTGACGAAAACCACAAACCCTGAAAGTTTTCTTTTCCGGGATTATTTTGAGATCATCGTATGCCAGATTATCATTGGGATCGCTATAGTTTGCCAGCCACATATAATTACAAAGACATTATTTCTTAGAAGTGAGAAGTCCATCAATCAATATCTTACCGTAGCAATTGGTTGCATGAGTATCTTCTTCCTGGTAGTAGTGGTTGGTCTTTATGCAAGACTCACTTTTCCAGATCTAAGCCTTGATGGAACTGCCTTGAAGATGGACGAATTGGTTTCGGCTTATGTAGTGAAAACTTTTACAGCGGGAATCGGAGTAATA
This sequence comes from Christiangramia portivictoriae DSM 23547, assembly GCF_000423045.1. Lineage (GTDB taxonomy): Bacteria > Bacteroidota > Bacteroidia > Flavobacteriales > Flavobacteriaceae > Christiangramia > Christiangramia portivictoriae. The sequence continues at coordinate 583,448 of NZ_AUHF01000001.1, forward strand.
ATCGTTGCTGGTTTGATTTCAGCTGGGCTTTCTACTTTAGAAGCTTTGATACAGTCCCTTTCCACCACGATCACAACAGATCTAATAGCACCATTAAGTAAAAAGGAGACTTTTAATCAAGTAGGATTAAATAAAATTGTGATCATTATACTGGCAATCGTGAGCTTCTTTCTAAGTTACGACCAGATCGTAGATCCAAATGTAAGTGTGGCGATTTTTGCACAGAATGGGGTCTATGCCTATTTCGCTGCTGCCTTCGTGCCGGTGCTTTTTGGGATCTATTTCAAGAAAGTTAGCAAGAATGCAGTATTCATCGCAAGTTTTTCAGCAGTAGCACTTCATTTTATTATTTACTACGGAAGGATTACCCCGTATATGCAGGAGCCGGTGAACAACCCGGGAGTTTCAGCAGCAATCGCTGTTGTCGCATCTTTTATTATTGGTAATTCTCTATATTTAATTAGTAGAAAGAAAACATGAATTATTTTGATTGGATAGGAAAATGGTCTGTCTATACTCCAGATAAGAAAGCGGTAGCATCTGTAGACACGGGTACAGCTTATACTTACAGGGAGCTGAATGATCTTTCGGTTCGGCTCGAGAATCACTTGAGAATTGAATATTCTATTGAGAAAGGAGATAGAATTGCAGTGCTTGCCTCTCATTCGCCAGAATACCTCATACTTTTTATCGCTGCTCAAAGAATGGGAGCAATACTTGTTCCGCTTAATTACAGAGCTTCAGTTTCAGAACTGGAATACTGCATTAAGGACGTAGAATCATCATTGGTCATTTATGAAAAGGTATATCAGCCGAAAAAAGTTCAACTAAGAGAAAAAGTATTTTTTAATCAGGTCGAAATAAGCCAAATCTATGAAGCGGCATCCAGAGAAAATTCAGAAGCAATACCTGCTGAAATTGAACCTGAGCAACCGGTCTTTATCTTTTATACTTCAGGAACAACCGGAAAACCAAAAGGTGTTTTATACACCAACCGAATGCTCTTCTGGAATAGTTTAAATACTTCGGTACAATTAGAAATCACTTCCGCAGATTTTACACTGAATGCGTTGCCGCCTTACCATACTTCCGGTTGGAATGTATTGCTGTTACCAATGTTGCATCGCGGTGCAAGGGTAGATTTTCTGAAAGCTTTTAAGCCTAAAAAAGTGCTGGATTATATTCAGAATAATTCCATAAGTCTGTTTCTTGCTATTCCCACCATGCTTAGAATGATGGTTCAACACCAGGCTTTTCAGGGTTTTAAAGCACCAGAGCTAAAATATATTGTGGTAGGAGGAGAAGATCTCTCCATTTCAATTATTGATAAATGGGCAGAAAAAGGGATTCTTTTACGGCAGGGCTACGGACTCACCGAAGCGGGGCCTTGTATCACCTCCCTGCATCATCATGATGCTCTATGGAAAAAAGGTTCGATTGGGAAACCAAATTTTTACGTGGACTATAAAATTATAAATGATGAAGATCGGGAAGTGCTGGCTGGTGAAGCTGGAGAGCTGTACCTGCGTGGAAATATTGTCACTCCCGGTTACTGGAACAATTCAGCTTATACTCTTGAAAAAATAAAAGATGGCTGGTTTCAAACCGGTGATATTGTAAGAATAGATCCTGAAGGTTTTCTATATATGGTGGGAAGAAAGAACCAGATGTTTATCTCGGGAGGAGAGAATATTTATCCTTTGGAGATCGAAAATGTATTGCTGAAGAAGAATCTCGTTAAAGAGGCGGCAGTTATAGGTGTTGAAGATGAAAACTGGGGGGAAGCTGGAGTAGCTTTTCTGGTTGGAAATATTCAGAATTTAAACGAAGAAGAACTGCAGGAAAAGCTTAAAGACTATCTAGCATCTTACAAGATTCCCAGGCATATTGTATTTCTCAATTCCTTACCTAAGTCCGGGATCGGGAAAATTGACCGTAAACAATTAAAGAAAATGTATAAGTTTCTACAAGATGAAAAAAGGAATATTATTTAGTCTGTTTAGTATTGTTCTCAGCTCCTTAAGTGCACAGCAAACTATTAGTGAATTAGCAACCTACGAACTTCCAGTGAAAACTATCAAAATCAATCAGGAAACAATTGCCTATACCGATGAAGGTAATGGAGACAAAACTCTAGTTTTCGTTCATGGTTTGTCCAGTAATCTGGATTCGTGGAAGAAGAACCTTCAGGGACTAACTGGAAATTACCGCTGTATAGCAATAGATCTTCCGGGATATGGAAAATCTTCCCGTAGCAAAACTGATTATAGCTTAGCTGAATATGCCAAGGTTCTAAATGATCTGGTTGATAAGATGGAATTATCGAATGTTGTGCTTATTGGTCATTCCATGGGCGGGCAGATCTCGATGCATTCGGTATTGGAATATCCACAGACTTATGAAAAATTGATACTTATCGCACCAGCCGGAATTGAAACTTTTACAGAGCAGGAGGCTGCAGTCATGAAATCTGCATACACTCCAGCGATGGTTGTAAATACTTCAGATGATCAGATTCTGGCAAATTACAAGCTGAATTTTTACAGTTTTCCTGAAGAAGCTCAATCTATGGTAGATGATAGGATCGCCATGAAAGAGGCAGAAGATTTTCCAGATTATGCTGAAACAGTAGTCAATAACATTCATGCAATGCTGGAAGAGCCGGTGATCGATGAGATTCAGAGCATTGAAATCCCTGTTCTAATGATCTTCGGAAAGAATGATATGCTGATTCCAAACAAATATTTTCATCCTTCAGAAAGTATAGAAGGTTTGATAGAAACTTCCGGAGAAAAATTTCAGCATCTGGAAGTTGAGGTGATCGATGAAGCGGGACATTTTGTGAATTTTGAAAAAGCTGAAGCTGTTAACGCACAAATAAAAACTTTTCTTGATTGATGAAGTCTAAACTTAAAATATTCACCGACTTTTCTGAAGGGGTCTTGCCTCATGAAGCGTCATTTCTTCAGAAGGCCAACAGGATACGTGATGAAGAGAAGGAGGAAATTTTAAATAAGGTTTGTAGAAATGCCGAACGCTTTTTTACTTCAGAAGACTTTGATGAAGAGATTGATAAACGCAAATATGCTTATATCAAAAAGTGGATAGCACATAAACTCGAGAGAGCCGATGTCGATGCACATCTCGAATACCTGAGTTTTATAGAAAAACAGGTATTGACAGATACTATTACTTCCATAGAAGAAAAGGAACTGCTGGAGAATATTAATGTCTACGATCAAACCTCGTTCTATTTCCAGAAATTCTATGAACTTGTTCGTGAATACCAGGATTATTTGCTGGTAAGATTCAGATATCAGGATTGTGAGCTTACCGAAGCTTTTTTAAAACAAAACCTGGAAGCCTATCAGCGCTCTTTAGCTGTAAAAGATGAAATTTTTCATGCAACCAAGGATCTGACCCGACAATACACCTCACAAAAGATCAATACAAAGCATTGGGAGTCCAGATTACTGGAGTATCTCTATGATGATAAGCTAGATGGTCGCAATAAATATCATGCCTTTATCAGGCTGGTTTTTCTCTATTTTAATTACAAGGAATATGAGAAAGCACGCAAGGTTTTCGATTATATCGATGATTGCTTTAAACATGGATTGATGTATTCCAGGCGTGTGCTTTTTAATTATTATGCAAACCGGGTGATCCTGCATTCGAATTTAAAGGATTTGGATCAGGCTGAGTATTATGCCCATCTGTCGGTGAAACAGGATAATAGCGACAAGCTTTTCTACCTGAATAATCTCGTAGCGATCCTGCTGAAAAAGAATAAGAACAGGGAAGCGCTGGATCTTCTGACTGAAAATTATAAACTTTTTAAAAGTTCCTATAACCATCATCAAAAACTTGGATTCGCCACGCATTACGTTCGTACCCTGGTGAGGAATAAACGACTGAATATTGCAGAAACCTTTGCGGGTAACTTCCTGTATGAGAATCGCAAGCACGTTTTTGAACATCGTTGGGGCAGGTTTTTCTCAAACTACCTCATGTTGCTAACTACGGCAGAGAAGCCTGCTGAAGTGATCAAGATCACCAAAAAGTATAATCTTCTTGAGCGTGAAACAGAGGAAATGGGTCGGGAAAATCTTGTACCCAAGATTCACTGGTACTATTATCTGGCTAACTACCTCAATGGTCAGTATTCTGAGGATAAATTATTCGAAAGGCTGGTGGAAAGCATTGAGGCTTCCAATCTCAATACAGAAGGATTAGAAAGGCTAAATGAATTTATAGATCGACTGGCTTTTTCTCTTCCAGGCTTCTTTTCAAAACTAAAGTCGCACTTTGAGGAGAGTTCCCTTAATTACTAAAACTCTGCGATTTTTTAATACTGGTGGTAGCCAGAATTTTTAACGGTCATACTTCACAATCTTGACTCAGCCCACCCAGTACTGCATTCTCTTGTTAATTTCGTCTTAAAACAATCAAAAACTATCTTTTATGAAGATCAGACTTTTCACCATTATGAGCATGCTATTCGGCGTTTTTGCATACGCTCAAACGGGAAGCATTAGCGGGACAGTTACAGATGCCGCTACCGGGGAACCTTTACTGGGAACTAATATTGTAGTAAGAGGAACCAACACCGGTGCTACCACCAACGAGAATGGAAATTATAAACTGGATCTTGAACCAGATGATTATACCATTGAGGTTTTCTTTATGGGTTACGAAACTCTTACCAGGGATATTAGCATCGCTGAAGGGCAGAACATGACCATGGATTTTAGTTTAAATCCATCATCCTCGGTAATGGATGAAGTTGTGGTTTCAGCAAATAGAAGACCACAGAAGATCACTAAAGCACCGGCAACAGTCAATGTAATCTCTGCAAAGCAGATCGCTGATTTTCCTGGTCCCAATCCGGGTGAATTAGCCGCCAGACAAAAAGGAGTGGATTTTATTAGAACAGGAGTGCAGGGAACCGGAATCAATATTCGAGGATTCAATTCGGCTTTCAACTCTAAAAACCTTCAGATAGAAGATGGGAGAATTTCTTCGCTGGTAGCTACAGGTTTGCCGCTTGGCTCTTTTACGACGATCACTAAGGAGGATATTGAAAGAGTCGAGATCATTTTAGGTCCTAATGCAGCTCTTTATGGTCCTAATGCGCATAACGGACTCGTAAACACACTTACCAAAGACCCAAGAACTTCTGAAGGTCTGGACCTTGTGGTTGGAGCTGGTAACCAGAAGCAGTTCACAGTTCGTGGGCGCTATGCCATGGAGGTGAGCGATAAATTTGCTTTTAAAGTCTGGGCAGAAAGAACTCAGGGAGAGGAATTTGATTATGTAGATTCAGTTTACGTGGGAACTACAGCATATAATGAACTGGATCTGGATAGAGACTTTTCGACAACAAAATATGGTGCAGCTACTTATTTCAGTCTTAATGAAACCAGTGATTTGATCGCTTCTTACGGGCACAGTAATAACTCAAACCTTGGAGTTACGAATGCTGGTAGAAACCAGATTAAGGACTGGTCTATAGATTATTTACAGTTAAAATATGTCTCCCCGCATTTCTACGGAAACTTATATCACACCTGGAGTAAAACTGAAGATACCTACGCGATCAATCAGCGTACACAAAACTATGTTTCTTTTATCAATAATGGATTTACAGATGAGGAAGCAAGAGCAAGATCTTTTACCGAGCAGTGGTTCCCAATTGAAGGAGCTCCGAATGGAGGAATTAGCCTTCCAAGAGGATCTGTCTTTGAGGATGCTTCTACAAGGTTGAATGCAGAAGCGCAGTATAATAATAACTTCGGAAATCTTACTTACGTGGTTGGCGCTCAATACCAGAAAGATAATGCTGATTCTAATGGTACTTATCTTTTAGATGAAGAAGGAACCATTGAAATTGATCAGGTTGGAGTTTATGGCCAGTTGGAATATAGTTTTGAGGATGCAGGAGTGGATCTTTTATTCGTAGGTAGATATGATGATCATGAACTATATGGAGGAAACTTTATTCCGAAAGCAGCGATCGTGAAGAACTTTGACTTTGGTAGTTTCAGGCTAACTTATGGAAAAGGTATTGCAGCTCCATCGATATTAAACCTTAGCGGAAACCTTTTTGGGGGTCTTGTGCTGGGTAATGGAGAAGGTTTCACGTTACAGGATGGTACAGAAATTCCTGAGCTAAAAGTTGAAACTATAAAATCCTGGGAAATGGGATATAAAGGAAAATTGTTTGGAGAAAAGACATTTTTCGAAGCGAATGCATACTACAATAAATCTGAAGATTTCTTAAGTCCGCTTATCAACATTTCAGCGACTTCTCCGGTTGCGACCAGGGGAGAGACTCCAATTGGAGATGTGATCGCAGGTTCAGATGGTTCTTTTGTACTTACATATCTCAACTTCGGGCAAGTGGATACTTATGGTGCAGATCTTGGAATCAACTACTTCCTTAATGATAAAAACCGACTCTCATTTAACTACTCATATTTTGGATATGAACTGGATGAGAATGATCCGGCAAACGATGCAAACAGAGATGGACAGGTACTGGAGACAGATCTTCCTATCAATACTCCAGAAAATAAATTTGGGATTGGATATTACTATACCGGAGCTAAATTCTTTGGATCTCTATATGGCCGTTATGTACAGGAATACGACTTCTTTTCAGGAATCAATATCGCTGCTGAAACTCAGGACCTGAATGGTGATGGAGTAGATGACGTCATCGAAAATGCGAGAAACGGTAGAACCTGGAATTATGGTCCACTAGGAGGATTCTTCAATATGGATCTTAACGCTGGTTACCACGTGAACGATAACTGGACCGTTGGAGTTTCTGTAACCAATCTTTTTGATTCTGAAGTAAGACAATTTGTGGCTTCTCCGGAAATTGGAAGACTGTTTATGGTAGAGCTGAAATATCACCTGCCAATAGGAAAGAATTAAGATTAAATCCTGTATAACAGATGATCTGTAAAGCAGAATTAGAAAATGGGATTAGCCTTGAATATCTTGATCGGGGAGAAGGAGAAGTAATTCTTTTTATTCACGGATTGGGATCTACAAAGGCAGATTGGGATCTTCAGAAGGAATTGTTTTCAGAAGAATTTAGGATCATAGCGCCAGATCTTCGGGGACACGGAAACTCTTCAAAACCTAAGCTAAAAGAGGATTACGGAGTTCAAAAGTGTGCAGAAGACATGAAGCTGTTGTTGGATAAATTGAAGATAGCAGATTGCATCATAGTAGGTTTTTCAATGGGTGGCGCGATCGCATTTGAGATGGCTACCAGGTTCAGTGAAAGAATCTCGAAAATTGTCATTGTGAATACCGCGCCAGATTTTAATGCGCTAGGAGAGATGGGAGAGCAAATGGTCGCAGAACGAACTGAAATGTTGAGGTCCCGGGGGATGGATGCCATGGCACAAAAAGTAGCTGAAGGAATGTTTCCTGAAAAGGATCAGAAAGATCTGAGAACAGCTTTTTATTCGAGAGCAAAAGAGAACGATCTGGAGGCTTATTACAATTCTTTTATCACACTTATGGAGTGGGGAATTGGAGATAAGATTAAAACTATAAAGACACCAACTCTGGTAGTTGCATCAGAACTGGATTATACACCGGTGACTTTAAAGCAATCTTACACTTCAGAAATGATAAATGCAAAATTGGAAGTAATTAATGATTCCAGGCATGGAGTAACCATGGATCAGCCAGAAAAATTTAATAAAGCACTTCTAAAATTTTTTAGATCATGAACAGAGTAGCTTTGATAACCGGAAGTACCAGTGGAATTGGCAAGTCTATTGCGATTGCATTTGCTGATGCTGGATACGATATTATGTTTCATGGACTGGAAAAGAATGGCGCAGAGATCGCCGGTAAAATTTGTGAAAAACATTCGGTACGAACAAATTTTTCCAATGCTAACCTGAAGGATCAGGAGGCTATTAAAGAACTTATTGCAACAACAATAAATGAATTTGGAAAGATCGATATACTCGTAAATAATGCCGGAATTCAATATGTCTCCAAAGTAGAAGAATTTCCACTGGATAAATGGAATGATATCATAGCCATCAACCTGAGTTCTGTTTTTGTTGCTTCCAGAGCCGTCTGGCCTTCTATGAAAAGTAATGGATTTGGCAGGATCATCAATATTTCCTCTGTACACGGCATCCGGGCTTCAGAATATAAGTCGGCTTATGTCTCTGCAAAACACGGGGTTATAGGTCTAACGAAAGTTCTGGGTCTGGAAGGTGCAGGCCATAATATTACCTGTAATGCTATTTGCCCTGGTTACGTCAAAACTCCTTTGGTGGAAGGGCAGATCCAAGACCAGGCGAAAGCTCATGGTCTTACCGAAGATGAGGTAGTAAAACAGGTGATGCTTAAGAAGCAGGCCGTCAAAGAATTCATCCCGGAAAGAAAGATCGCAGAATTAGCTCTTTTCTTAGCGAAGGAAGATGCTTCAGCAATTACAGGATCAGCCTACGTGTTGGACGGCGGCTGGAGCGCACAGTAAATTTAATAGTTTGTTGGACAGAGGTAGGATATTTATTTATTCTGCCTTTGTCTTTATTAGTTAAAATGAACTAAAAATCTGTGGCAACCGCAGGATTCCCAATATCTTCGCAAAAAACTACTTAATGCGCTGGTTGATTCTTGCCGTTATCTACATTATCGTAGATCTTTACGCTTTTCAGGCTTTACGGATATTTTCAAAGAATGTTTGGGTAACCTCGTTCTATTTCCTGATTTCGATCATAGTAATTGCTAATCTTTTCTATCAATTCAATCAGCCAAATCCTAACGATGGTTTTGGAGGTGGAAGAGGCTATGCCATAGGAATATTTCTGGCATTTTTTGTAGCTAAAATTGTACTTGCCCTGGTACTTCTGGGTGAAGATTTCTTGAGGCTTCCATTCGCAGGTTTCCAGAAACTATTTGGTTCTTCAGAAAGTTTTTCCATTCCGTCAAGAAGAAAATTTATAAGTACTGTTGCTCTGGGTCTTGCAGCTATTCCATTTGCCGGATTGCTGTATGGGATGGTCAAGGGGCGATACAACTTCAGGGTGTTGCGATATACACTTTATTTCGATGATCTTCCCGAGGCTTTTGATGGTTATACCATCAGCCAGATTAGTGATGTACATAGTGGAAGTTTCGATAATAAAGAAAAGATACAGTATGGTGTTGACCTCTTGAAAGAGCAGGAAAGTGATCTGGTGGTTTTTACCGGAGATCTTGTAAATAACAAAGCTTCGGAGATGGAGAACTGGAAAGATGTATTTTCACAGGTAAATGCCAGGGACGGTGTATATTCTATTCTTGGGAATCATGATTATGGAGATTATACGCAGTGGGAAAGTCCGGAAGCAAAAAAGCAGAATTTACAACGCCTGAAGGATACTCATGCAGAAATGGGTTGGAAGCTAATGCTGAACGATCACAGTCTTATTGAGAGAAACGGAGAAAAGATAGCGCTGGTTGGAGTAGAGAATTGGGGAATTGGCGGATTCAAAAAAGCCGGTGATCTTCAAAAAGCCGGAAACGGACTCTCCAGCAAAGATTTTAAAGTTTTGCTGAGCCACGATCCTTCGCATTGGGAAGAAGAAGTGAAGAAAGACGAAAAACTTTATCATTTAACCCTTAGTGGCCATACCCATGGAATGCAATTTGGGATCGAGATCCCGGGCTGGCTAAAATGGAGTCCTGTGCAGTATCGTTACAAGCACTGGGCTGGAATTTATGAAGAAGCAGGACGCTATATTAATGTAAACAGGGGCTTCGGATTTCTGGCGTATCCTGGTAGAATAGGAATATGGCCTGAAATTAGCGTAATCGAACTGAAAAAAGGACCTAAACCAGCTTAAACCAAAGATTTTCCTATATTTGATGATGGCTGGCAAACACGGTAAACAACCGAAATTAAATACTGAATTATGTCTAAATTTGGTGAACTAGTAGATCTTAATATTCCGGTACTTCTGGATTTTTATGCTGAATGGAGCGAAGCTTCCGAAGCCATGCATCCGGTATTGAGGGATGTCGCGGCAGCATTAGGTGACAAAGCCAAAGTGATCAAGATCGATGTGGATAAGAATTCACAGCTGGCTGAAGCACTGAGAGTAAAAGGTTTGCCCACGCTTATGATCTACAAGGATGGTGAAATGAAATGGCGACAAAGCGGCGAGCAGAATGCAAATACGCTTATTGGCCTTCTAAAGGAACATCAGTAAGACTTTTGAAGGTGAAGCCCTTTTCAGAATAATACCTCAGCACCCGCGGTAGTACTTCCCGAAGGTTTTTAAACGCCTTTTCTGAATCATGGAAGACAATCGTACTTCCAGAGGCAGCATTTTCTATAACGTTCTGGTAGCATTTTTCTGCTGAAAGATTGTGGTCGTAATCACCACTTATCACATCCCACATCACTATTTTATACCCACTTTCCACAAGTGCGCTTGCCTGGGAATTTTTGATTCTGCCATATGGCGGCCTGAAAAACCTGGTTTCTGGATGATAATGATTGTCTTTGAAAGCCTGCTGGGTTTTTTCTGTATTTTGAGTATAAACAGCCTTACTGGATTTCCAGCCGTTCAAATGATTATAGGTATGATTTCCTACAGCATGTCCATTCTTTAAAATGCTTTGGAAAATGTTTGGATTTTTTACGACATTCTCTCCAATGCAGAAAAAGGTGGCTTTCGCGGAATAGTCATCCAACAGATCCAGTACCCATGGGGTGATTTCTGGAATCGGGCCATCATCGAAAGTCAGATAGATGGCATTTTCATCCTGTATCCTGGAAATGCGTTTTGGATAAAGAAGTTTTAGGAGGGAAGGATATTTGGGCAGGAATAGATTCATCAGAATTCAAAAATAAAAAACCCGGCGCAATTGGCCGGGTTTCATTTTATTGCTGGTCACCTTCCAGCGAAACCGAATCCCCGGGTTGCTGTATAGGCATTGCCCCGTCCAGCGCTTCCAGTATTTCCTGTTGAGGAGATCTGGCTTCGGCATCTATTTCTTCATCTTCGCGGTAGAAATGCCTGAATTTTTTAAGGTAGCTGTTAAATTCTTCGGCCTTCTTCCGTGCGGTCTCACGATCTTCGTAAACCATCATGATGTCTACCAGGCCGCGGTAACGTTCCATATCGGTAATGATCTCATCAGCATACCTGTATTGACGCTCTACTTCCCAGCTGCTATAAAATTCCAGGTTCTCCTGGTACTTTTTGGTCACTTTCTCCCAGATCTCTCGTGCTTTCTGAGGTTTATTCACTTCGTAATAACCGGTAATAAAGGGTTCAAGAAGGGTGTAATACTCGTAATACTCTACCGGCATATGCTTCATTCCCAGGTCAAGAATCTCTTCCGCATGGATCGTGTCACCTTCGTTTAAAAGATTTTCAGTAAGCCTGGCCAGGTTGCTTCTATAGGTAATGGAGTTTTTCCTGGTTTCCGGATCATGATAGATTTCTGAAGATCCCATATTACCCCAGTCCCAGTTCTTAACGATATTGTACATCTTCTCTGTATTCACGCGTCCCATATCGAATGGATTTCGAGGGTCTAGAGGTGTCCTAATAGGCACCAGTTTATAAGTAACTCCTTCCAGTTGAAGATAATCCTTCATCCAGAGATAATCATCATCACCAAAACTTCCACCGGTAAAATAAATAGGCCTTTTCCAGTCGTTATTGGCGATGATATCCAGCATTAACAGTCTGTTCTTGTAAAGCACCTGGTCACCAATCTCGATATCTATATGATCAACGATTTCATCGGCTTCAGAGCGATCTACGATATTATTATCCAGAACATTTTGCTTGTCTACCGGAATTCGAACAAATTTAGAAGGGAAAGTGTTGATCATGGAGCCACTTTGCAATTCAGCCATCGTTCTTGGATCTTCATTCTGAATATAATTCATCCAGGTTTTGATGCCCACAGTGTCCTGGGTCACTTCGCGCAGGAAGATCGCGTCATTTTTCCCATTATACCAGTCCTGTGGTAATTGGGACGGGATCGCATCACTGTCAAAAGCCTTTCGTTTCATCTGGTCAATATACCAGTCGGTAGCCAGTAAGCTGGTATTGATCACACGAACATCGGTTCGGTATTTTTCAATCTGCTGTACATACCAGAGCGCAAAAGTATCATTATCCCCAATGGTAAATATAATGGCATTTTCATCGATGGAATCCAGGTACATCCGGGCCATGGTAAGCGCTGTGTCTCTGCCAGAGCGATCATGGTCGTCCCAGTTTTCCGAAGCAAGCAGTGTAGGCACAGCCAGCAAACTTGCGATCACTACAGCCGGAGCCAGAATTTTAGGACCTATTTTACCTTTTAATTTATCGAAGATCGCATAGACTCCAAAACCTATCCAGATCGCAAATACATAAAAGGATCCTACCAGCGCATAGTCTCTTTCTCTAGGCTCAAAAGGTCTTTCATTCAAATAGACTTTTAGCGCAATTCCAGTGAAAAGATAGAACACCATAAGCACCCAGAAATTCTTCTGATCTCTTTTCAGCTGAAAAATGAGTCCGATGAGTCCGAGTAGGAGCGGCAGGAAATAATAGGTATTTCGGCCTTTGTTATTTTTTACATCTGAAGGTAAATTTTCCTGAGAACCAATATGCCATTCATCAATGAAATCGATGCCGCTAATCCAGTTGCCATGAAGATCACCAAATTTACCTTGGATATCATCCTGTCTTCCGGTGAAATTCCACATAAAATAGCGCCAATACATATAGCCCACCTGGTATTCCAGGAAGTAACTGATGTTGGACGAGAAGGAGGGTTTCTCCACATTGATATAATCGCTGAATTGTCGCAGGAAATTATGGTAATCCTCCATATCCCTTTCACCACGTGCAAACTGGGTGCGGAATGCATTTACCGCGCTTATCAGTCTTTCTTCGCTCTGGAATTCTGGTTTGATGGTAAATTCCAAAGGACCGGTGAATTCCATGTAATTGGTGGCATGTTCAGTACTCCACATTCTTGGGAGAACAGCCTTATGATCATCGTCCAGGTTCTGGCGTGCGTTCTTGTATTCATTTACGATCACGTATTTACCAAGTTCCTCGTCTTTCTCATATTGAGGTTTTCCATCGCGATAAGGATTGTTTTCATCCAGCCCGGAATACATTTCAGACCATTGCGGGCCGTAAAACAAATGCGTTTCCCCGTATTGCTCACGGTTATAATAGGCTAGCAGCTCACGCGCATTATCCGGACTGTTTTCGTTGATCACGGTAGGCGCATTACTTCGTACCGGAAGCATCACCCAACTGGAAAAACCAATCAAAACGAATAAAACACAGAGCAAAAGCGTATTGTACTGGTACAGGTTACGCTTGCGAGTGAAATTAATGAGGAAATAAAATACGGCGATAATCGCCAGAAGAGCGATCACTGTTCCCGTATTAAACGGCATTCCCAGCGAATTGGTAAAAAATAATTCAGAAGCAGAAAAGAACGTAAGAGTGTATGGTAAAAGAAGTTTGAAGATAAACATCAGAACTGCGACCACGACCACATTGGCGATGATAAAGTTTTTAACGGTTACCTTTTTGTAGTTTTTAAAGAAATAAAGGAATCCGATGGCCGGTAAGGTTAGCAGACCCATGAAGTGAACCCCGAAAGAGAGTCCGATGACCAAAGATATAAGAATGATCCAGCGGTTGCCTCGGGGAGTAAACATATCCCGCTCCCAGAGCAGGCCTAAGTAGAACATGACAGACATGAAGCATGCGGCCATGGCATAAACTTCGGCTTCCACAGCATTAAACCAGAAACTATCGGTAAAAGTAAATGCAAGCGAGCCAACCAGCGCACTACCCAGCACGGCTATTTTTTTGGAATCGGTAAGAGTTTCACGAGGTCCGGCAATCTTTAGAACGAGCAGGCTGATAGACCAGAACATGAACATGATAGCTACAGCACTGGCAAAACCAGACATAAAATTGACCATGAGGGCAACCTGGGTATTGTCTGCGGCAAAAGTGGCGAAAAATGCGCCCATCATTTGATAGAATGGAGCTCCCGGCGGGTGACCAACTTCCAGGTTGGCAGAGGTAGCAATATATTCACCGGCATCCCAGAAACTTGCCGTTGGTTCCAGAGTAAGTGTATAGGTGGTTAAGGCAATAAGAAATACCAGCCATCCCAGGATCTTATTCCACTTACTAAAGTTGAAATCTGTCATAAATACTCGTGTAATTCTACTAAAGTGGCGAATTTAATAATAATATGCTGAATGCTTTACAAACGGAATGGAAAAGCAAATATTTTGGAAGTGCCTGGAAATGAATGTAAATAATATCTGCTCAGAAAAAAATCGAAATTTTAATAAAAATCTTTTTGAAAAAGTTTGTGCGATAGAAATTTTGTCTTAAATTTGCATCCGCATTTAAGCATTGGCCTATGGTGTAACTGGCAACACGTCTGGTTTTGGTCCAGAAGAGTCTAGGTTCGAGCCCTAGTAGGCCAACTAAAATGTTAAAAACCCAAACTGAAAAGTTTGGGTTTTTTTTGTTTACAAATTTTCAGGATGATAAGCTTATTCTGAGCTTATTCCAGCAAGCCTGTCGAGCGAAGCTTAAGTACGTCAACAGCGTGTTATCCAATCATTCTTATGGTCGGTTTATTTAAAAGTAAAGTACTTCACCTCAAATCCTGATCCAATCTCGATCCCACCAGCTCTTTAGTAATTAGTCTTATCGCAAAATTTGTAATGGACAATCTAATGCCATCCTGAGCCTGTCTAAGGGAGCCTGTCGAAGGGTGTATTTGGAAGAATGTCTTTTTTCAAACAAGCTTATCATATATAAAAAGTATCCGATTAACCTATTACCACCCTGAGCCTGTCGATGGATGTTTATCCTTAAAAAATCCAAAAGTATAATTCTAATGTGCTTCCGATTTAATTATGCATAAATCTGTACTGAGAAATATTTTCAGTTTTCTCAATATCATATTAATGCCACCCTGAGCCTGTCGAAGGGTGGATTTGGAAGATTGTCTTGTTTAAACAAGTTCACCATACATAAAAGTATAAGACTAATCTGTTACCACCCTGGCTTGTCGAAGGGTTTGGAAGAATGTCATGTTTTAAACTAGCTCATCATAGATAAAAAGTAAAAAGACTAATCTGTTACCACCCTGAGCCTGTCGAAGAGAGCCTGTCGAAAGGTGCTGTCGAAGTCAAAAAAATAATGCAGATTAACCAATCTATCAAAATTCTTCTTCTTACTTCTTCGGAAGGAGTCGAATGCTGAACTTTTATAGACATTCTATAGAAGCTTCAGGTTGAGGCAAATTCGTTTTTTTAACTCTGAAAATTTCTGCTAAATATCCATTTAGAATCAATCATTTAATAACCGCTGTTCTGAGGCAATGGGATTCAGACTTATAAAAAATTGTTCCGCAGATTTAAAATGCCGAACTTGCATACTCATAATTTAATGACCCTACTGTGAAATCGAACAATCTTTAAATCTATCGCAGTATGCCGTGGTATGTAGCCAGAACAAAATCACAACATGAGATCAAAACTTCAGAATATCTATCCAGAACAGGAGTAGAGGTATTCTGTCCCACCATCGTGGAAGTCCGCCAATGGAGCGATCGCAAGAAGAAAGTAACCGTTCCGTTATTCAGGTCTTATATTTTCGTAAAGGTCAGTGAAAGTGAAAGGTCAAGGGTGTTCGATGCTCCCGGGGTTCTTGGTTTCTTAAACTGGCTCAATAAACCGGCCATTGCCAGGGATGCAGAGATCGAAGCCATAAGATCCTGGCTTAATAATGATAAACTATCAGATCTACAGGTCAGCGATTTTAAACCCGGAGACCAGGTAAAGCTAAAATCGGGTAAAATGGCGAATCAAACCGCAGTGATCAAAGAGGTAGGAGACAAAAAACTGAAACTTATCCTGGAAGAACTGGGCTGGATACTAACCGCCAGTGTTCACGACGTGGTTTAGGAATACTAAGTTCCTTAAAATTATAAATTATCGGTTAATTCCAATATTTTAGCAGCCAGCTGGCAGTAAACGCGTTATTACTCTGGTTTCTTAATATATGAGCTTATAATCTTTATGAAGATATTAGTTACCGGAGCAGCCGGATTTATTGGATTTCATCTGTGTAAAAAACTTTTACAGGAAGGTCATACCGTAATTGGCCTGGATAATTTGAATGATTATTACTGCACTTCCTTAAAATTAGCAAGACTGGCAGAACTGGGAATCATTACAAAAGCAGACTCCGGGTATCATCTGCCAGTAAAGAGTCAGCAGTATCCCAATTTTACTTTTCATAAGATGGATCTTCAGGATCGGGAAAATTTGCCTGCGCTTTTTAAAACCTATCAGTTTGACCTGGTGTGCAATCTGGCTGCTCAGGCTGGAGTGCGCTACAGCATCGAAAATCCCCAGGCATACATAGACAGCAATCTTGTGGGTTTTGCAAACATTCTGGAATGCTGCCGACTTTATAATATCAAAGATTTTGTGTATGCCAGTTCTTCCAGCGTTTACGGACAGAATAAAAAAATTCCCTTTTCCGAAGAAGACAGGGTAGACGAGCCCGTAAGTCTGTATGCGGCAACAAAACGCAGCAGTGAACTAATGGCATATACCTATAGTCATCTCTACGGAATACGCTGCACGGGACTACGATTTTTTACGGTCTACGGACCCTGGGGAAGGCCAGATATGGCGATGTTCTTATTTGTGAATGCGATCAAAAATGAGGAGCCTATTCGCGTTTTTAACGAAGGAAAGCTGGAAAGGGATTTCACCTTTGTGGAGGATATCATTCATGGAGTGAGCGCAGTGATCAATGATGCTGCTGCAGATAAAAATTCCTTATGCCGCATCTTTAATATTGGTAATAGTCAGCCGGTAAAACTGCTTGATTTTATCGAGGAGATCGAAAAACAGCTGGGAGTAACGGCTAAAAAGAATTTAATGCCCATGCAGCAGGGAGATGTGAACAGAACCTGGGCAGATTCCCGGCCGCTCATGGAACGTTATGGATATCAACCCAGGGTGGATATCAAAGAAGGAATCAAACAATACCTGCAATGGTTTGAGATATTTTATGACAATTAAAGATGCTTGAAAAAAAAGATATGCAGAAGAATTTAGAGCTTGCGATCAAAGCATCCCTGGAAGCGGGAAAAAGGGTCATGGAGATCTACGAGCATGAAGATTTTGAAGTGGACTTTAAAGGAGATGACTCTCCGCTTACAAAAGCTGACCTGGCTTCACACAAGATCATTATGCAACATCTTTCTGCGACAGATATTCCGGTGATTTCAGAAGAAGGCAGAGATCTTTCGTATGAGGAACGTAAGAACTGGTCCAGCTTATGGATCGTGGATCCCATCGATGGCACCAAAGAATTCATCAAAAAGAATGGTGAGTTTACCGTGAATATAGCCCTGGTAAGAGATCAGAAACCTGTGCTGGGAGTCATTTATGTTCCCGTACTTCAGGAATTGTATTATGCTTCAGAAGATGTTGGCTCATTCAAGGTAGAGAGCATTATTGATTTTGACGGAATGGAAAGTCTGGAAGCTTCCGCAGCAAAACTTCCGAAGAAAAATGAGAATAAAAGGTTTACGGTGGTCGCGAGTAAATCCCATCTTTCCGAAGAAACCAAAGACTATATCGAAAAGCTGAAAAACGAGCATGGAGAAGTAGAAAGCATCTCCAAAGGAAGTTCTTTGAAACTTTGTATGGTCGCAGAGGGCAAGGCCGATGAATATCCTCGTTTTGCTCCTACCATGGAGTGGGATACAGCTGCGGGACAGGCGATCTGTACTTTTGCCGGCAAGACCGTATACGATCATAAAACCGGAGAGGAAATGTTGTACAATCGCGAAAACCTGCTGAATAACTGTTTTCTCGTGAAATAACTAGCTTTGCAGCGAGGCGATCTAAAATATAGAAAATGAAAGGAATTATTCTTGCCGGAGGTTCAGGCACCCGATTGTATCCTATTACCAAAGGGGTTTCCAAGCAACTGCTGAATGTGTATGACAAACCCATGATCTATTATCCATTATCAGTATTGATGCTGGCCGGGATCAGGGAAGTTTTGATTATTACGACCCCTGAGGATCGCAGCAATTTCGAAAAACTGCTGGGTGATGGAAAAGATCTCGGCATGGACTTTCAATATGCGGTACAGGAATCACCAGATGGTCTTGCACAGGCTTTTGTCATTGGAGAAAAATTTATTGCTGGCGATGATGTTGCTTTGATCCTTGGAGATAATATTTTCTATGGGCATGGATTTACCAGCTTGCTACGGAAGTCGGTTGCTACGGTGGAGCAGGAGCAGAAAGCCGGGGTATTTGGATATTATGTCAACGAGCCTTCCAGGTATGGAGTGGCAGAATTTGATGCTGAAGGAAATGTACTCAGCGTGGAGGAGAAGCCGGAATTACCAAAATCCAATTATGCGATCGTAGGTCTGTATTTTTTCCCAAATTCGGTCGTGGAAGTCGCAAAAAATGTAAAGCCCAGCAAAAGAGGTGAACTGGAAATCACTTCCGTGATTCAGTCATATCTGGAGGATCAAAATTTGAAAATGGAGATCATGCATCGTGGTTACGCCTGGCTGGATACAGGGACCCATGAATCTATGCTGGAAGCAGGGAATTTTATTCATACCCTTGAAAAAAGACAGGGACTTAAAGTAGCCTGTCTGGAAGAGATCGCCTATGAAAAAGGCTATATAAGCAAGCAGGATCTGGCGCAACTGGCAGAAAAGCTGGGGAAATCATCTTACGGAGAGTATTTGTTAAAAAGAGCAGGAAAATGAATGATTTAGAGCAGAAGGTCCTGGTGACGGGTGGTGCCGGTTTTATTGGTTCCAATTTTATAGCCTATTATCTGGAGGAATATCCGGAGGTGGAGATCATCAACCTGGATGCGCTTACCTACGCCGGGAATCTGGAGAATCTTAGTGAAGTGGAAGCCAATCCCCGTTATACATTTATAAAAGGAGATATTCGTAACCGTGAACTGCTGGAAAAGATCTTTCAGGAATATCATATTATTGGAGTCATACATTTCGCTGCGGAATCCCATGTGGATAATTCGATCAATAACCCGGGAGTTTTTATAGAGACGAATGTGAATGGAACTTTTAATCTACTGGACGTGGCATTCAAGACCTGGATGAAAGGGCCGTTCGAATATAAAGAAGAATACGAGAATAGCCGTTTCCATCATATTTCCACAGATGAAGTATATGGAAGTCTTGGTGAAACAGGTCATTTTACAGAAGAAACTCCGTATGCACCGAATTCCCCGTATTCAGCCAGCAAGGCAGCATCAGACATGGTTGTACGTAGCTATCACCATACCTATGGCATGAATACGGTGATCACCAATTGCTCCAATAATTACGGACCAAAACAGCATGCTGAAAAACTGATTCCTACCATCGTTAGCAAAGCCCTTAGCGGGGAGGAGATTCCCATCTATGGTAATGGAAAAAATGTGCGTGACTGGTTGTTCGTACTGGATCATGTAAAAGCGATCAGTCTGGTTTATGCGGAAGGGAAAGCCGGAGAAGTTTACAACATCGGCGGGGACCAGGAAATGCGTAACATCGATATTGCTCACAAAATATGTAGCCTGTTGGATGAATTGCAGCCAAAGGCTTCGGGTAGTTACAGCGACCAGATCACCTTTGTAAAGGATAGGGCGGGTCATGATCTAAGATATGCCATCGATGCCAGTAAAATTAAATCCCAGTTGAACTGGAAAGCTACATCTGGTTTTGAGGAAGCGTTGAGAATAACTTTGGATTGGTATTTTGGGTCGTAGATCAGCCATCAACCTCCAGCAAAAAAGTTATTCATATTTGGTTATATTTGAATCTTAACATTTCAAAGCCTCGTTCAGCTGGCTTGAACTTACTGAATGTCAAAAACTAACCACAACCCGAACCTGTCAGGTTTAAACCTGAAGCTTTTGCTGATCTCCCTGTTGAGTGCTTTCGTACTGGTGGTGCTTGGCTTTTTTATTCTCTGGCAGCGCTACCAGATCCTGCTGGATGACCGGCAGACAGAAATGTCTCATATGATCGATGTGGTAGGCCAGAATATTGACCAGTCTCTTAAATATTCTTACTCTGCAGCGCTGTCTCTGGCCTTGCAGATCGATGAAGAAGGAGAGATAGACAATTTTGAGTTGATCGCTTCGCAGCTTGTGGATAATAACCCAAATATCGATGCGATCCAGATCGTACCCGACGGCGTTATTACCAAAGTGTATCCGTTTGAAGAGAACAGGAACGTCATTAATTACAATATTCTCGAAGATCCGGCCAGGAATGAAGAAGCTTTTGAAGCCATCGAACGCAAGCGCATGTTCTTTGCCGGGCCTTTTGAATTAAAACAGGGTGGTCTTGCGGTGGTTGGTCGGCTCCCGGTTTTTATAAGTAATGAATTCTGGGGTTTTGTGGCGGTCATCATCAAATTCGATAATCTCATCCATCAATCAGGAATCCATGAATTATCAGGGGACGCTTATGAGTTTCAGTTTTCCAAGATAAACCCGGTTTCAGACCAAGAAGAATTTTTCCTGGAATCACGGCCAGATCTGCATGAAAGTTATTCCGAAGTAATTACTTTGCCAGATGGCGAGTGGCGTTTGTACATTATTCCGCAGTCACAACATCAGCCATTCCTACGACTTATTCCGGTGGCTTTGCTTATCATTTTTCTGGGAGGCGCCATAGCTTATATTGTTTACCAGGTGCTAAAAAGACCTGTGATCATGCAGGAGCAAATGAAGTCCCAGGCCGGGGAGCTTGCTGAAAGTGAACAACGGTTCAGAACGATCTTTAACCAGGCGGCGATTGGGATGGCCCGTCTCGATACCAATACCGGGATCATTCTTGAAACCAATAAGAAATTCCAGCAATTACTGGGTTATCCTGAAGATGACCTGGTAGGAAAGTCTCATATAGACATTACACATCCAGATGATAATGAGAAAAACATTGAACTCATTGAGAAACTTCGAAATAATGAGATCAATCATTACAGCCTTCAAAAACGCCTGATAAGAAGCGATGGAAAGATCATCTGGATCAACCTGAGCGTATCTCCACTATGGGCAGAAGGTGAACAGGCCACGTCTCAGATCGCGCTTATAGAAGATATCTCTGCCAGGATGGAGGCAAAGCAATTATTGATCGATAATGAAAATCGCTTTCGAGCGCTCGTGGAAAACAGCGACGAGATCATTCTAATTGTTGATACTGAAAATAGTGTTCGCTATTACTCTCCGTCTCTGGCCAAGGTTTCCAAATATGAGCAGATCGATTTTACTGCAAATGGCGTATTACACTATATTCATCCGGAAGATCATGATCTTTTACGGCAGAAGATCGAATATTCTTATACGAAACCCAATATGCCTATCGCAGATATTATTCTGCGCGTAAAGAACGCTGAAGATCAATGGTTCTGGGTAAATGCGACACTTACCAATATGCTGGATGTGCAGAATGTAAATGGTTTCGTGGTGAATCTTCGGGATATTACCGAAAAGCGTGAGGCAGAACTGAACCTGGTGAAATCCTACGAGCTGGTGATGGAACAGAACAAACGACTGCTGAATTTTGCGTATATCGTATCCCACAACCTGCGATCACACGCCAGTAACATGCAGTCTATTCTGGAATTGTATGCTGAAGAAGATTCTGTAGAAGAAAAAGATCATTATATACAATTGCTTCAGAAGGTATCGGGGAACCTTGACCAGTCGCTGCATGATCTCAATGAGGTGGTTTCCATTAGTACGAACATGGACATTGGGGTACAGAATATCAATGTGCGCAAAACACTGGCGAAAACATTGGAAATTCTGATTCCGCAGATCAATCGAAAAGATGCCAGGATACGCAATAATGTTCCAGAAACCATGCAGGTTTCCTTTAATGCTGCATATATGGAAAGTGTATTGCTGAATTTTCTAACCAACGCATTGCGTTATACCGATAGTTCAAGAACTCCCGAAATCGTTATTTCAGGATACCAGGAGAATAAGCGATGGGTGCTGGAAGTAAAGGATAACGGGATTGGAATAGACCTGGATGCCTACGGTGATAAGATTTTTGGCCTTTATAAAACATTTTCAAGTAGAAAGGACGGTCGTGGCGTTGGCCTCTTTATTACTAAAAATCAGATCGAAGCGATGGGTGGGTCGGTAGCAGTAACCAGTACGCCCGGAGTGGGGTCAACTTTTAAAGTTTATTTTAAATGACAGATAAAATTGCAGTGATAGACGATGACGAGGTCTATCAAATGATCATTAGCAGGTATATTGACAAATCTGGTGTTTACAGGCAGGCAGAATATTACCAGTTTCCGCAAGAGGCTCTAAAATACTATACTGACACAAAAGATAACTTACCTTCCGTAATGTTACTGGATATCAATATGCCCTTGATGGATGGCTGGCAGTTCCTGGAAGCGCTACAATCCAGATTTCCTGATGTTTATGAACATACCAGGATTTATATAGTTACTTCCTCGATCGCTTTTTCAGACAAGGAGCGTTTTGAAAATTTTCCGGGACTAGCAGGTTTTCTTTCGAAACCTTTGAATGTAGATAAATTAAGAGAACTGGGAAGAAATGAAGAATAAAAAGTCCGGTGTAGGGACCGAAACTTTATAAATAACAGGGGAACGTTATTAGGCTGCTGAGGTAATATTGTAATGAGATAAAATGCTTTCATAGAAAAAGATGCTTTTTTGATCTTTCTTCAGGCAGGACTTCAAAAATCTCTCCAGGTCCATGCACTCGAAAGTGATATTGGTATATTTTCTCTGTCCAACCGGTAGTTGTAGCTCGATGGTTTGCTCAGCGTAATTAATCTTTACGTTTTTAGCTTCAAAATACTTTTTGACGATGGCTCTGTGCATTAGTTCAAAGTTCGAACCATCCTGATTTTTATTGGAAATGCTAAAAGAAATAAGATTTTTTACTTCATCAATTAACTCCGGGGTAGTAAAATTGTTCATTTTAAGCATGTTGTTTAGGTGTATTGTTGTACTGACTTCCATGGCTAAATTACTATTAGACAGCCTAAAAGCTGTTAATAAAAATCTAATACTTGTCTTATTAATAAATTTTTAACCTTCGCTCCCTGTTTCTGCTAAGGATCATAGCTTATAAATCCATAACTATCGGTGAACGCATGATGCGGCCGGCCTCGTCAAGAATGGAAAGATTGTAAAAAGAAGTGTTCTCTCTTTTCAGGTAGCCGGAAGAGTAATGAATATGTCCAAACAAATGGATTTGAGGCTGAACGATGTGTAATGTTTTCAACAATTCTTCGCAACCAAGACGCTCTCCGGAAGCAATTTGGTCCATAATGCCGTAAGGAGGCGTATGAGTAATAAGAACATCTGTATCTTTCGGGATCTTATTCCAGTGCCTGCGCATTGAAACGCCTCTTTCGCGATTGAAAGCCCAGTTTTGCATCCCTGGAGTTACCGGGGATCCCCAGAATTTTTTTTCTTCGATGATTAATTCCTGGTCCAGTAATACGTCTATGCCCTCAGGAATTGCTTTTAATAAGTCTTTTTTCTCAAAATAGAAATCATGATTCCCAGGGACGAGAATCTTTCGTGGATGAGGTTGTTCATTCATCCATTTTAAAAAATCGTTGGTCTCATTTCTAGTACCGCCGTCGGTACAATCACCGGCATGTATGAGGATATCTCCTTCCGGAATCGGGAGATGATGATGCAAATTATGGGTGTCTGCGAGACAAACCAGTCTCATGTTTTTTCGATTGGTTGAGTTATAAACAAAAAAAATCCGTTGATGCAAATCAACGGATTTAATTCTTCTTTCTCAATTATTATTCTTCATCTTCCGATCCAAACTGGAGCGTCTCTCCATTGATTGGTAAGACTTTATTGATCGTTTTCAAAATTCCAAAGGCGACAATCGCAGCTGTAACTACGAAAAATATAAATTTCACCAGCAAACTTTCACTGATTACAAGACTGTAAAACCCGAGGAATAACTCGACCATTACAAATAATACTTTTACACCGACCTTTAAAAACATTTTTTTCTGATTATTACTCTGCAAATATAGCTTCAGAAAAGCTTAGGTTGAAAGTTTGGAAGCAAGTTTGACGAATATTTAACTTTGGTAACTTCTGGCTCACAATCTTTTAAGTTAAATATTCTTAATTCAGGTAGAATCATGCTTCATGAATAGTATTTTGGCGCACCTAAATCCTGGTAAATTGAAGAAGTCAAACAAAATCGCTCTTGGAGTTTTGATAGGAATTGGTGTTCTGGCTATCCTTTTAATCGTGGCAAACAATATTCTGGAGAGCAGGATCAAAAAAGGTATTGAGAAAAATCTGGACTCTGCCAACGCTGTGTATGAAAAGGTGGACGTAAAACTCCTGGATCGCTCTGCGGAAGTGATCAATGCCGCGATTGATATTCGTGGTAAGATGCTGAAAGTGGATACGATCAGGCTTAATGATATAGAGATCCTCGAATATCTTACGAAAAAGAATATCATCATTGGTGATCTGAAAATCGCCAATCCTGAAGTTAAGATCTTTAAACTTCAGAAGAAAGACCAGGATTCTTCCAATTCCAAAAAACAGAGTAGTTTAAAAAATAAGATCAGGATCAAATCTGTAAAAGTTTCCGGAGGAAGACTTAAGATCTTTGAGAAAGATAGTGCTAACCATAGGTTCTACTCCAAACTTCGGGACATCAGCATGGAGCAGGTACGTATCGATTCTTCTTCCTTAAAGGAATCGGTTCCTTTTAATTATGATCTCATCCTTCTTAATATTGACAGCCTGTATTACGACCTGAATGATCTTCAGAAATTATATGTTGGCGATCTGGTGATACGAAACAATGATGTAAAGGTGGCAGATCTTCAGTTAAAGCCTAAGTTTTCCAGAAGTGAACATCAGCAAAACATCAGCAAGGAAACAGATTGGTATGATCTCGAGATCGATAGTATTGGCATCAGTGATTTTACATGGAGTCTGCAAAATGACAGTTTGAAAATTGGAAATTCCCTTACCCGCATAGATAAGTTCAATTTTGTGATCTACCGGGACAAACTGCAATCAGACGATACCAGTATCAAGCCTTTATATAGTGAAATGCTGCGTAAGATGCCTGTACTTATTGAAATTGACAGTATGAGTCTGACTAATGGATATCTTAAGTATGAGGAGAAGATCCATGCAGACCGCGAACCGGGTACTGTAGATTTCTCCAATATGAATTTCCAGATCAATCATATTTCCAATGTAGGAATGGACAGCAAGGATTTCCCCGAAACCATGATCAGGGCACAGGCAGATTTTATGGAGTCTGCTTCCCTGAATGTTCGCTGGACTTTTAATATTGCAGATACTCAGGATCGATTTAATATTCGCGGGGAACTTGGCAGGATCGCAGCAGAACAGATCAATGAATTTATGAAACCAGCCATGAACGTACAGGCACACGGGGAAATTGAAGATCTGTATTTCAATTTTTCAGGAGGTCCTTATACTGCCAAAGGTGATATGCGCCTGGAGTATAAAGATTTTAAGATTGAAGTGCTTCAAAAGGATGGCCAGGAGAAGAATAAAGTGGTTTCTGCCCTGGCAAATCTCATTGTGAAAAACAAAGCGCAGAATAGCAAGGCCAATCATAAGGATATCACTGTGGAGCGAGATCGAACAAAATCTTTCTGGAATTATCTGTGGAATATGATCAAGAACGGAGCTTTAAAAGCGTTTATTTAAATTCTAAAGGTCACCACCGGGCGGTTGGCATGGTTTACAAGATCCTCGCTAATGCTTCCATTAAAAAAGTGAGCGAGACCTTTGCGACCGTGAGTGCCAATTCCAAGAAGATCTGCTCCGCGCTTGCGTGCGAAATTCAGGATGCCCTTTTCTACGCTTAAGTCATTATAGATATGAATATTGGGTTCCAGTTCAGGAAATGCTTCGGTAAGTTTCAATATCCTTTTGGTGGCTTCCGCAGTACTTAAAAAATCATTGGGTGTATTTACAAATAAAAGATGCATTTGTGTGTCGATCGCACGCGCAAATTTCATTGCTCTGGAAAGCACATTTTGCTGGTCTGTGGTCGCATCTGTAGCAAATACAAAGTTTTCGATTCTAAAGTCGGGGATTTCGTTTTTTATCACCAGTACAGGAATTTCAGAATTACGAACGACCTTCTCTGTATTCGATCCAATAAACATCTCCTGATAGCCGCTTGCACCATGGGAACCCATCACGATCATTTCACAATTCTTCTCCTGGCTAATTTCAATGATACCTTCGAAAGCCCGGTGGAACTGTACCGTTTCGTGAACGCGGATTCCTTCAAGGTAGTCTGCTTTTTTCAGGCTTGAAAATCGTTGATGCGCCAGTTTCATGAAAAACAAGGCTTCAGGCACGTTATGGCTGCTGCCGTGGACTGGGTCTATAAGCATCATGGGCAGTTCCAGCATGTGCAGCAGATAGATCTCACTGTCGAATTTTCGAGCCAGCTGCGCCGCGACCTTGAGGGCTTTTTCAGCCTGATCGCTAAAATCTGTGGGAACCAGGATATTTTTCATAATTCGAAGTAATAGATTGAAGATGAAGTCTCTATTAAATTTACGAAGAATATTTCATTTCCCCTGGCGTTTTTATACTTGAAAAATATTGCTATATTTGCAGCGTTGAAACTAAAATTTTGGTACAGCGAGGGGACAGAAGTCCCCTCTTTTTATAAACATATGCTGAAGGATAAAGTAGAAAAATTAGCAGAGCAGGTTTTTGAAGAAAATAAAAACTTATTTTTAATAAGCCTTGAGATAAACTCCGCTAATCACATTAAGATCGTAATAGACGGTGATGAAGGAGTTTCAGTAAATGATTGTATCACAGTAAGTCGCGGTATCGAGCACAATCTCGACAGGGAAGAGGAGGATTTTTCTCTGGAAGTGACTTCTGCAGGGGTTTCTGAACCTCTGAGCATGCCAAGGCAATACAGCAAAAACATAGGTCGCAGGCTTAAGGTGAAAACTGAGAACGATAAGTTTGAAGGGGATCTTATCGCTGCAGACGAAAAGGAGATCAAGCTAGCCTGGAAAGCCAGGGAGCCCAAGCCGGTAGGCAAAGGGAAGGTCACAGTGGATAAAGAGGCAACATTGTCTTATGATGAAATTGTGGAAGCGAAAGTTAAAATAACATTTTAATCACAAATTGATATGGAAAATATCGCGTTGATTGAATCATTCTCAGAATTCAAGGATGATAAGCTTATAGACAGGGTAACGCTCATGGCGATCCTGGAAGACGTTTTCAGAAATGCTTTAAAGAAAAAGTATGGAGAGGACGATAATTTTGATATTATTGTAAACCCTGACAAAGGAGATCTTGAGATCTGGAGAAACCGGATCGTCGTTGCAGATGGTGAAGTGGAAGATTCCAACAGGGAAATTTCTCTTACTCAGGCCAGAAGGATCGAACCCGATTTTGAAGTTGGTGAAGATGTTTCAGAAGAAGTAAAGCTTATTGATCTTGGAAGAAGAGCTATTTTGGCATTACGCCAGAACCTCATCTCAAAGATTCATGAGCATGACAACACGAATATTTACAAGCAGTTTAAAGATCTTGAAGGAGAAATTTACACTGCAGAAGTTCATCATATAAGGCACAGAGCCATTATTCTCCTTGATGACGAGGGGAATGAGATCGTGCTTCCTAAAGACCGCCAGATTCCTTCAGATTTCTTCAGAAAAGGAGAAAATGTACGCGGGATCATTGAAAGCGTGGAATTAAAGGGTAACAAGCCAACCATTATCATGTCGCGAACCGCACCAGGTTTCCTTGAGAAGTTATTCGAACAGGAAATCCCTGAAGTTTTTGATGGTTTAATTACTATCAAAAAGGTTGTTCGTGTTCCTGGTGAAAAAGCGAAAGTAGCGGTAGATTCTTATGATGATAGAATCGATCCTGTTGGTGCTTGTGTAGGTATGAAAGGTTCCAGAATTCATAGTATCGTACGTGAACTGGGGAATGAGAATATTGATGTGATCAATTTCACCAATAATGAGCAGTTATTTATCACCCGTGCACTGAGTCCGGCGAAAATAACTTCCATTAAGATGGATGAAGAAGCTAAGACTGCTGAGGTTATGCTGAAGCCGGAAGAAGTTTCCAAAGCGATTGGTAGAGGTGGGCATAATATTAGATTAGCTGGTCAATTGACGGGTTATGAAATTGATGTTTATCGTGAAGGTGTTGAAGAAGATGTGGAATTAAAGGAGTTTACAGATGAAATTGAAGATTGGGTAATAGCCGAATTTTCAAAAATTGGTCTGGATACTGCGAAGGCTGTACTGGAACAGGATGTTGATGATCTTGTGCGTCGTACAGATCTTGAGGAAGAAACCATCAAAGACGTCATGTCGGTTCTTCGCTCAGAATTTGAAGAATAATATTTTTTTAATATAGAATACATTAAAAGAGGTTAATTTAGAGGGCAATTTATGGCAGAAGCGAAAACAACGCGATTAAATAAAGTTCTACGTGAGTTCAATATCTCGTTAGACAGGGCTGTGGAATATCTTACTTCCAAAGGCTACGAGATTGATGCACGTCCAACTACCAAGATCTCGGGAGAAATCTACGAGGTGCTTTCTGACGAGTTCCAGACCGATAAGAGTAAGAAGGTTGCTTCCAAAGAGGTAGGAGAAGAGAGAAAGAAGGAGAAGGAAGAACTTCGCAAGGAAATTGAGGAAAAGCGTAAAGCGGAAGAGGTGAAGAAAGAAGAAGTTTCTACTTCCAGAGCCAAGCTTGCTGGTCCTAAAACTGTTGGTAAGATCGACCTGGACAAGAAGCCTGGAGAACA
The DNA here is from genome assembly GCF_000423045.1 of Christiangramia portivictoriae DSM 23547. GTDB lineage: Bacteria > Bacteroidota > Bacteroidia > Flavobacteriales > Flavobacteriaceae > Christiangramia > Christiangramia portivictoriae. The sequence goes on from NZ_AUHF01000001.1 coordinate 612,393, forward strand.
AACTCCGGTGGAAGAAACCTCTAAAGAGACCAAGGAAAAAGAAACTCCGGCTGAACCTGTCAAAGAAACGGAGAAGACCACGCCAGAAAAAGAAGAACCAGCAAAATCTGCAGAGAAACCTAAAGAGGTTCCTGCGGAAAAACCTGCTGAGAAAAAAGAAGCTCCCGCTCCTAAACAAGAGGAAGCTCCAGTAGCGAAGAAACAGGAAACTAAGGCTGAAGTCAAAGCTGAGTCGAAAGCTCCAGCTGAAAAAGCTCCTGAAGCGACCGAAGAGAAGAAAGACGAAGGTTCAGACACGATCAAGACCAACTATACCAAGCTCGACGGACCTAATTTTACCGGTAAAAAAATTGACCTTTCGCAGTTCAAGAAGCCTGTAAAGAAGAAGGACGAGAAGAAAAACGAATCCAAAGACGATAAGGATAAGCGTAAGAAACGCCGTCGCCGCATTAGCAAAGATGTAAAAGGCGGTGGTAATAACCCACGTGGTGGAGCTGCTAAGAAAGGCGGAAGAGCAAGAAGCAAACCAATTACCAAAGAAGAGCCTACCGAAGAGGAAGTACAGAAACAGGTACGTGAAACGCTTGAAAAACTTCAGGGGAAATCATCTAAAGGTAAGGGTGCAAAATACAGAAGACAGAAGAGAGACGAACACAGGCAGCGTTCTGCAGACGATCTTGCACAGCAGGAGTCTGATGATAAGATCTTAAAAGTAACCGAATTTGTTACGGTAAGTGAAGTCGCTACCATGATGGATGTTCAGGTGACCAAGATCATTTCGGCATGTATGTCTCTTGGAATGATGGTAACCATGAATCAACGTCTGGATGCTGAAACATTAAGCATTGTAGCGGAAGAATTTGGTTACGAAGTAGAATTTACAACGGCAGATGTTGAGGAAACTGTTGAAGAAGTAGAAGAGAATCCGGAGGATCTGGTAACCAGAGCTCCTATCGTAACCGTTATGGGTCACGTTGACCACGGTAAGACATCTTTACTGGATTATGTTCGTAAAGAGAATGTTATTGCCGGTGAGAGTGGAGGGATCACTCAGCATATTGGTGCGTACGGAGTGGAACTTGAAGGCGGACAAAAAATTGCATTCCTGGATACTCCAGGTCACGAAGCCTTTACGGCGATGCGAGCCCGTGGTGCCCAGGTGACAGATATCGCGATTATTGTAATTGCGGCAGATGATGATGTGATGCCTCAAACAAAAGAGGCGATCTCCCATGCACAGGCAGCAGGAGTTCCAATTATCTTCGCAATCAACAAATCTGATCTTCCAACAGCGAATCCGGAAAAGATCAAAGAGAAACTTGCTCAAATGGATCTTCTGGTAGAAGACTGGGGTGGTAAGATACAGTCACACGATATTTCTGCAAAGACCGGAGCTGGAGTGAAAGAATTGCTTGAAAAAGTGCTTCTGGAAGCTGAGATTCTGGAGCTGAAGGCGAATCCTAAGAAACTTGCCAAAGGTACTGTAGTAGAGGCATTCCTTGATAAAGGACGTGGTTATGTTGCGACGATCCTTGTTCAGGCAGGAACGCTCAAAGTAGGAGATTATGTACTTGCCGGTAGAAATAGTGGTAAGGTAAAAGCAATGCACGACGAACGTGGTCATGAGGTTAAAGAAGCAGGTCCTTCTACCCCGGTATCTATTTTAGGACTGGACGGTGCTCCTCAGGCGGGTGATACTTTCAAAGTGATGGAAGATGAGCGTGAGGCTAAAGATATCGCAGCAAGAAGAACCCAGCTGCAACGTGAGCAGAATGTTCGAACTCAGCGTCATATTACGCTGGATGAAATTGGTAGACGTATCGCACTTGGAGACTTTAAAGAACTTAATATCATCCTGAAAGGGGATGTGGATGGTTCAGTTGAAGCACTTACAGATAGCTTCCAGAAGCTTTCCACGGAAGAGATTCAGGTAAATATCATACATAAAGGAGTTGGTGCCATTACTGAAAGTGATGTGCTCTTAGCTTCAGCATCAGATGCGGTGATCATAGGATTTAATGTAAGACCAGCAGGAAATGCAAGAATGGTTGCCGATAAGGAAGAAATCGATATCAGAACGTACTCGATCATCTACGATGCGATCAATGATCTGAAAGATGCGATGGAAGGAATGCTTTCTCCAGAGCTTAAAGAAGAGATCACCGGTACCGCGGAAATTAGAGAGACTTTCAAGATATCTAAAGTTGGTACCATTGCAGGTTGTATGGTTACAGCAGGAACTATTTATAGAAATGCCGGAATACGACTTATCAGAGATGGTGTGGTTGTTTATACAGGTGAATTAGCCTCATTGAAACGTTTCAAAGACGATGTGAAGGAAGTTAAGAAAGGTTACGATTGTGGACTTCAGATAAAGAACTACAATGACATCAAAGAAGGTGACGTGGTAGAAGCCTTTAGAGAAGTAGAGGTGAAGAAAACCTTGAAATCAAAATAGTCTGTCCATTCGATCAGATAAATTTAAAGCGGCTCAATGAGCCGCTTTTTTTATTTTAATTCCGGATATACTTGATTCAGGTCGATAGTGAGAGCCTCAAATTGAAAGCTTCTAAGATTGGTTTATAATTGCAGCAGTCAGAATCTGTGAAAAGAGCTTTTTTGTTGTCTTATTCTGAAAGTTCAGATTAAAGCATGTAAATGTAAAGACAGCCAAAGTTCGCAGTTATCAGGCTTGAATCTGAATCATTAGCACAAGTGCTGAAGTACTCCCGACTTGGTTCTGCAGCTCTTGCAGAATGGCATTTGGTCGCTGGTAAAATTCTGTGTCTTATAGTGGTTCAGAGATTTAAATTTCCTGCGGGCTATCTTAATGGATGAAAGCGGTTCTGAGCTTTAAATTATAAATATGAAGATTTCCCTATCAGATTCCGTAGTGTGCGATGCTGGTGGACTCGAAACCTTACAAGCTTATTGGTAAGTTGCTCTAAATATTATATAATATCTCAGAACACTGATGGTTTTAGGCTACACAGAATGGTAACTAAGAATCTTTGGTCTGTAGGTTTGAAGTTTGCGCATAAAAAAGCGACTCTTGGAGCCGCTTTGATTATTTGTTTGATCCGGGAATTTATTTTCGCTGTGGCTTCGGAATAAAAGCTGACGGAAAATCATCTTTCAGCGTTAAAAGCGCTCTGTCTGCTTCCAGTCTGTTTCTGAAATTACCTACCCAGACTTTATAATTTGGTGCTTCGTAGGCAATTTTGGAAGGATATTCATATAGGTTGCGGTATTTCTGAATCACCTCATTGGCCTGGCCATTATCACCATAAAATAACTGTATCACAAAGCGATCACCTATTTTGTTATTTTCACTTAATTCTTTCTTAATTTCCACGAGTTTATCGATCTTTTTGCTTTGTTGAATCTGTACAGTTGCCTGTTGGGCAAATGTGTCGATATGGAAAAGAAGGAAAAAGGCTGCAATTGCGTAGGTGTACTTAACAGTGGATTTTTTCATAGCTAATGATCTTTTGACAAATGTAAAATATAATAACTTAAACAGCTTGTAAAATATTATTTAGAACAATTATAAATTACCCATTAACACTTATGTAACATTCCTAGAATCGTCTATAAGTATTACTTTTGTGCCTGAATTTAAAGGTACCTTTTTAGGTATTTAGCCCTAAAATACTGAGTGTAAAAACCGTACCAAAGTTTAGACGTTAATCGAACTTAAAATATGAAAAAGGTGATTTTCCGCCATTCAATTTCGCGACAACTACTCTTAAGCGTAGCTTTCTTATTTACATTTTCTCTGTTCGCGCAAGCACAGGATCAGATGGCGCAGGATAGCACAGCTCAGGCTGAGACTGCCCAGACAGCTGATGCCGGTGCTGCGGCCGCTTCCTCACTAGGGGATGCTGCTGCTGGTAAAGAGTTGTTTAATTCATTGTGTGCAGCCTGTCACAAACCCTATTCTAATTCTATTGGTCCTGCTCTTAATGGTGCGACAGATAGGCATGAAATGGAGTGGTTGTATGACTGGATCCAGAATTCTGCTGCTTTGATCGCCAGTGGTGATGCAGAAGCCAATGCGGTTTACAATGAATGGAATCAAACGGCGATGCCTGCTTTCCCTCAGTTGACAGAAAGTGACATCGATAACATTCTTGCTTATGTTGAGCAGCCAAAACCAGAGCCAACTGCGGCTACAACTGGTGCTGCTCAGTCAGGTGGAGGTGAAGGCTCAGGAGGTGTTTCTGTAAATATCATTTTAGGGATTCTGGCTTTCGTACTGGTATTGCTACTCGTAGTGCTATTCCTTGTGAATAAAACTTTAAGAAATTTTGCTACTGCGTCCGGAATTACTATTCCTGAAAAGCCTAAAACAAAACCTTTATATCAGTCTTTCGTAGAAAATCAATTCCTTATGGTGGTAACATCTATTGTTGTGTTGCTTACTGTGGGTTACTTCGCTTACGGATTCCTGATGCAGGTTGGTGTTGATCAGGGTTATCAGCCAATTCAGCCAATTCATTATTCACACAGAATCCATGCAGGTGATAACCAGATCGAGTGTAAATACTGTCACTCTTCTGCACGCACCTCAAAGCATTCCGGTATTCCTTCTTTAAATGTGTGTATGAACTGTCACAAAGCTATTGCTGAAGTCTCTCCTGAAACGGCTACTGAAGAATATTCTAAAGAATTTTACGATAAAGAAATCGCTAAGCTGTATGAAGCGACCGGTTGGGATCCTGCTTCCAGGACGTATTCTGGAGAAGAGAAGCCAGTTAAATGGGTTCGAATTCATAACCTGCCAGATTTCGCTTACTTCAATCACTCACAGCACGTAAGTGTTGCTGGTATCGAATGTCAGAAATGTCATGGTCCTATCGAGGAAATGGAGGTTGTTTACCAGAATGCCCCTTTAACGATGGGATGGTGTATCAACTGTCACCGTGAAACAAATATCAGAATTGAGGGCAATGAGTACTATGAAAAGATTCACGAAGAGTTGTCTAAAAAATATGGTGTAGAAGAGCTTACAGCTGCTCAAATGGGTGGTCTCGAATGTGGTAAGTGTCACTATTAAAACCCTGAGATTCAGGTTTAATTTAAGAAGCTAATATCTAGATATAATATGTCATCAAACAAGAAATACTGGAAAAGTGTTGAAGAGCTGGAAGATAAAAGCTCTGTTGTTGAGACGCTCCAGCAAAAGGAATTCGCCGAGGAAATCCCGGTGGAAGACTTCCTTGGGGATAAAGAAAATCTTGCAGACTCTAAAACTTCAAGACGTGATTTCCTTAAGTATGTTGGTTTCAGTACAGCAGCGGCATCACTGGCTGCCTGTGAAGGCCCGGTGGTAAAGTCCATTCCTTACGTGGTTCAGCCAGACAGGATCGTTCCTGGTGTTGCTAACTATTATGCGACAACTATTGCTGATGGTTTTGACTTCGCAAGTGTGTTGGTTAAAACACGTGAAGGTCGTCCGGTAAAAATTGAAAATAATGATCTTTCGAAGTTTAAGGGTGGAGTAAATGCCCGTGTTCATGCTTCGGTACTTTCATTGTATGATACAAAAAGGGTTAAGCGCCCAATGATTGAAGGAAGAAACGTTTCCTGGGAAGAGTTCGACCGTCAGGTAGTTTCTGAGCTTGAAAACGTCAATGGTGAGATCGTACTGCTTACGCAAACATTTGCCAGTCCTTCAACTACAAAATTAATTCAGGAGTTTTCTTCGAAATTTGGGAATGTACGCCACGTGGTGTACGATACTGTTTCAGAAGATGCTGCACTGAATGCTTTCCAGTCTAAATATGGAAGACGAGCACTGCCTCACTACGATTTCTCCAAAGTAGAAACAGTTGTTGGTGTTGGTGCAGATTTCCTTGGTGACTGGCAGGGTGGTGGTTTTGATGCTGCTTTTGCGAAAACCAGAATTCCTGAAAACGGAAAGATGTCACGTCATATTCAGTTTGAATCGAATATGTCATTAACTGGGGCGAATGCAGATAAGCGTGTTCCGGTTAAACCATCTGAGCAGAAAGCTGTGCTGGCTGCTCTTAAGGGTTATATCGCGGGTGGTTCTACCAGTAGTCTTTCAGAAAAAGTAGATGACGCGGTGGTTAAAGCTGCCAGACAATTAAGAAAAGCAGGAAGTGCTGCAGTAGTTGTTTGTGGAATTCCAGATGAAGAGGCACAGGGTTGGGCGTTGGAGATTAACGAAGCTTTGGGTAGCCAGGTGATGGATACTTCAAATGCACGTGTAACTCGCCAGGGTAATGCCGGTGAAGTGGCGCAACTGGTTAAGGATATGAATAATGGAAGTATCGGCGCTCTTGTGATCGCTGGTCTGAACCCGGTTCATACACTTCCAAACTCAAAAGATTTTGTAGAAGGTCTAAAGAAAGTGAAAACTGTAGTAGATTTTGCTACGAGAACAGATGAGACTTCTAAATTAAGTAAATATGTTGCTGCAACTCCGCACTACCTTGAAAGCTGGGGAGATATTCAGTATAGCGAAAAGGCTTTCAGTCTTATGCAGCCAACAATAAGACCGTTATTTGATACCAGACAATTTCAGGATGCGTTATTGAAATGGACAGATAATGACCAGTCTTACTACGAATATATTCAGGAAACCTGGTCTGGCGGCCTTGGAGATCGTAACTGGAGCGAGGTGCTTCATGATGGTGTTTTTGAAGCCAGTTCACCAGTAGCACTCCCAGCTTCAACTGGAAGTAGTGGGTCTTCTCTTACGTATAGCATTGATGATCTTGATGGTGAAGGATTTGAATTGAGTCTTTATACCAATACTGCGATTGGAGATGGGCAGCAGGCAAACAACCCCTGGTTGCAGGAAATGCCAGATCCGTTAACCAGAGCAAGTTGGGATAATTACATTACCATGTCTAAGGCAGATGCCGAGGCAATGGGTGTAATGAATGAGCATGTTGCAAATGGCGGACTTAACGGTAGCTATGTAAACGTTAGCGTTGGCGATATGGTGGTTCAGAATGTTCCTGTATACATCATGCCAGGACAAGCTAAAGGATCTGTAGGTCTTGCACTTGGATATGGTAGAAAAGCTGGTGTTCAGGAAGAAATGCAAACAGGTGTGAATGCTTATCCTTTATATAAGGACTTCAGATCTGTTCAGAAAGTTAAGATAGAAAAAGCACCGGGTGTTCATGAGTTCGCCTGTGTTCAGCTTCATAATACATTGATGGGTCGTGGGGATATCATCAAGGAAACAACGCTTGAGATCTTCAATACCAAAGATGCTCACGTATGGAATGCTCTTCCAGAAGTTTCTTTGGATCACCAGGAAACAGCGGTTACTTCTCCAGAAGTTGATATCTGGGAGAGTTTCGACAGGTCTACAGGTCCTCACTTTAATTTAAGTATCGACCTCAATGCATGTACCGGATGTGGTGCTTGTGTGATTGCCTGTCATTCTGAAAACAACGTTCCTGTAGTAGGGAAGGATGAAGTAAGAAAGTCCAGAGATATGCACTGGTTGCGTATTGACCGTTATTTCTCTTCTGAAAATAGCTTTACTGAAGACCTTGAGAAGAAAGAGAGTATAGAAGGTCTGGGAAGTTCCCTTTCTGAGTTTGGTGAACTGGAAGTTGCTGCAGATAATCCTCAGGTTATCTTCCAGCCGGTAATGTGCCAGCATTGTAACCATGCTCCATGTGAAACAGTATGTCCTGTAGCGGCAACTTCTCATGGTAGACAGGGTCAGAATCAAATGATCTATAACAGATGTGTTGGTACTAGATACTGTGCAAACAACTGTCCTTATAAAGTACGTCGTTTCAACTGGTTCAACTACGCTCAGAATGATGAGTTTGATTATCATATGAACAACGACCTAGGTAGAATGGTTCTTAATCCTGATGTTACTGTACGTTCCAGAGGGGTCATGGAGAAATGTTCTATGTGTATTCAAAAAACTCAGAAAACCATTCTTGATGCGAAGAGAGAAGGTAGAACGATCGAAGATGGGGAATTCCAGACTGCTTGTTCTGCTGCATGTGATAAAGGTGCAATGGTCTTTGGGGATGTGAATAACAAAGACTCAAAAGTTCTTGAAAAGAAAAATGATGACAGGATGTATCATCTTCTTGAATATCTGGGTACAAAACCAAACGTGATGTACCAGACGAAAGTTAGAAATACAACCGAAGCTTAAAATAACGAATAACTAAGAATCAATTAGAAGGATATGTCTCATTACGAAGCACCTATACGAAAGCCTCTAGTTACCGGGAACAAAAGCTATCACGATGTGACGGTGGATGTTGCTGCTCCGGTGGAAGGACGGGCTAACAAATCCTGGTGGATAGTTTTCTCTATTGCCCTTGTTGCCTTTCTTTGGGGTGTAGGATGTATAGTTTACACAATTTCTACAGGTATTGGTACCTGGGGATTAAACAAAACCGTAGGTTGGGCCTGGGATATTACCAACTTCGTATGGTGGGTAGGTATTGGTCACGCCGGTACACTTATTTCTGCGGTACTCTTACTTTTCCGTCAAAAGTGGAGAATGGCTATTAACAGGTCTGCAGAGGCAATGACTATTTTCTCTGTAATGCAGGCAGGTCTTTTCCCGCTAATTCACATGGGTCGTCCATGGCTGGCATATTGGGTGCTTCCAATTCCAAACCAGTTTGGATCACTGTGGGTAAACTTTAACTCGCCCCTTCTCTGGGATGTATTTGCGATCTCTACTTATCTTTCTGTTTCACTGGTATTCTGGTGGACTGGATTGCTACCTGATTTCGCGATGATTCGTGACAGAGCAATTACGCCCTTTACAAAAAGAGTTTACGGAATTCTATCTTTTGGATGGAGTGGACGTGCCAAGGACTGGCAACGTTTTGAGGAAGTATCTCTTGTTCTTGCAGGTCTTGCAACACCACTTGTACTTTCTGTACACACGATTGTATCTTTTGACTTTGCAACTTCAGTAATACCGGGATGGCATACGACTATTTTCCCTCCTTACTTCGTTGCGGGTGCGATCTTCTCTGGATTTGCCATGGTAAATACTCTGCTTATCATCATGAGAAAGGTTTCCAATCTTGAAGATTATATTACTATTCAGCATATCGAATTAATGAACATCGTGATCATGATCACAGGTTCTATCGTTGGTACTGCTTATATTACTGAGCTGGTGATCGCATGGTACTCTGGTGTGGAGTACGAACAGTATGCATTCCTTAACAGGGCTACCGGACCTTACTGGTGGGCGTACTGGAGTATGATGACCTGTAACGTATTCTCTCCGCAGTTCATGTGGTTTAAGAAATTGCGTACCAGCATCATGTTCTCTTTCTTTATCTCGATCGTTGTAAACATTGGGATGTGGTTTGAACGTTTTGTAATTATTGTGACTTCGCTTCACCGTGATTACCTTCCATCTTCATGGACGATGTTCTCGCCTACTTTTGTAGATATTGGAATCTTTATAGGCACCATTGGATTCTTCTTTGTATTGTTCCTTTTATATGCCCGTTCGTTCCCAGTAATCGCTCAGGCAGAGGTGAAGACAATTCTGAAGGCTTCCGGAGAGAAGTATAAAAAACTAAGAGCTCAGCATGGTGATGATGTATTGCATTACGACCCTCAGGCAGTAGGAAGAAATCCTATGCAGAACGAAGAGGATGGGATTCACCATAAAATTGAAGATACAGAACATCAGAAAACAGTAGAAGCAGATCATCCTCATGAGGATACTGTGAATGCTGATGGTATGGTAATTTCAGAAGTGATGAAAGACCGTATTGATGAGATGTTAGGAAGAATTGGTACTTATGATCCTGCAACACAGTCTGCAGATGATCTAACCAGACTTAAGAATGTTGGACCATTATTACAACAGCATTTCCACCAGGTTGGTATCTACCTTTTCGACCAGGTTAGTAAATTGACAGAACAGGATTTTGTCCTGCTTGACGAAGTCATCGAGAACTTCCCTATCCAGGCGAACAGAGCTGGATGGACCGAGCAGGCAAACAAACTAAAAAATAAATAATCAGGATGGCATCTAAAGTTTTACACGCTATTTACCAAGATGACGACCTGCTTTTACAGGCTGTAAAGCAGATTCGTGAAGCACGCTATCATATTGGAGAGATCTATTGCCCATTTCCGGTTCACGGACTGGACAAAGCAATGGGACTTGCTCCAACAAGACTTGCCATCACAGCATTTCTTTATGGGCTGGTAGGCCTTTCAGTAGCAGTTGCTATGATGAATTTTATCATGATCGAAGACTGGCCACAGGATATCGGAGGTAAGCCAAGTTTTAGCTTTCTTCAGAATATGCCAGCATTCGTTCCAATCATGTTTGAGCTTACCGTATTTTTTGCAGCTCACCTTATGGTGATCACTTTCTATATGAGAAGTAGATTGTGGCCATTTAAAAAAGCTGAAAACCCTGATGTAAGAACTACAGATGACCTGTTTCTTATGGAAGTAGACGCTGCGAACCATAACATAGATGATCTTACCAGGTTTCTTTACGATACTGGTGCATCTGAAATTAGATTAATAGATAATAAATAGTGATAATGAGAAGTTTGTTCCATAAAACTATAGGATTTTGTCTGCTTGGCTTTGCAGTTGTTTCCTGCAATGACAAGGAGGATCCAAACTATCAGTACATGCCAGATATGTATGAGTCTGTAGGTTACGAAACTTACGGTGAATACGGGGTATTTGAGAATGCTCAGGAGGCTAAATTACCGGTAGAAGGATCTATTCCAAGAGGGTGGATGCCTTATGATTACGAAAATTCTGCAGCCGGACTTGCCAATGCCAAAGCAAACCTGAACAATCCAATTCCTTATACTCAGGATAACCTTGCCGAAGGTAAAAGTCTGTACACTATTTATTGTGCGGTTTGTCACGGCGATAAAGGAGATGGAAAAGGTATTCTTGTTGAAAGAGAGAAGATCCTTGGTGTACCATCTTATGATGATGCTGGTAGAGCAATTACTGAAGGTAGTGTCTATCACGTAATGTACTACGGGATTAATAACATGGGTTCATATGCTTCGCAGACTTCCATTGAAGAACGCTGGCAGATCGATCACTATGTGATGAGCTTAAAAGATAAGTTGGAAGGTAAACCTGAAAGAGAATTTGAAGAAGAGCAAACCAGCCTTCTTCCTTCCAGAGCAGATGCCAACATCTATGAGGATGCTGGTGATACCGCTGCTGAAGGTGATACTGAAAACAACCAAACCGAAACTCAAGAATAAAGATTTAGATCTATCAATATGTATACGCTATCCAGTAAAATAAAATTAGCAGCAATCATTTGTATGGTTGTGGGAGCAATAGGTCTCGTTTACGGGTTTATCGCTGCTCCTGACACAGTCGAGGACGTGGAGGCAATGATGGCTTCTGAACATCACGGCGAAGAGCATGCTACTGAGGAAACTCATGAAGTGAATGTAGAGCAGATTCCCGGAGGTAACACTGAAGTTGATAACATAGAACATACAGAAGACAATGAGGCACATGCGACAGCTGCAGATCATGCTGAAGCTGGCCATGGTGAAGAAGCATCTCATGATGCTGAGCATATGGAGCATATCCTACACCAGTTACAGAACAAGCCATGGGCTGCACTTTATGTAGCTGCTTTCTTTTTCTTTATGATCTCTCTTGGGGTACTTGCATTTTACGCGATCCAATATGCTGCTCAGGCAGGTTGGTCGCCGGTACTATTTAGAGTGATGGAAGCGATCACTGCTTATGTACTTCCCGGAGGTCTTATCGTTTTCGTAATACTTGTTCTTTCAGGTTTACATTTAAACCACCTGTTTGTATGGATGGATCCTGAAGTGGTTGCACATGATGAGATTATTCAGAATAAAACTGCATATTTAAACGTACCGTTCTTCCTGATTAGAGCGGCGATATATCTGGGTGGATGGGCTTTCTTCAGACATTTGATCGTGAAGAATTCCAGAAAGATGGATGACGCAACAGATCTTTCCATCTTTACAAAGACCTTTAAATTATCTGCAGGCTTCCTGGTATTCTTTATCGTGACCGAGTCTATGATGTCATGGGACTGGATCATGAGTTTGGATCCGCACTGGTTTAGTACATTATTTGGATGGTTCGTATTTGCAAGTATGTTCGTATCTGGGATTACTACCATTGCTATTATCTCGATCTACCTAAAGTCAAGAGGTTATCTGGAATTTGTTAATAACAGTCATATTCATGACTTGGCGAAATTCATGTTCGGGATCAGTATTTTCTGGACTTACCTTTGGTTCTCTCAGTTTATGCTAATCTGGTACTCAAACATTCCTGAAGAGGTAGTGTACTTTATCCAGAGAATGAATGATTACCCGTTACTTTTCTGGGGAATGATCATTACGAACTTCCTGTTCCCGGTATTGTTATTGATGAACAGCGACTACAAGCGAGTAAACTGGTTCGTAGTAATGACTGGAATCGTAATCCTTTGTGGTCATTATATCAATGTATACGTACTTGTAATGCCTGCAACGGTTGGAGAGTCCTGGTTTATTGGTGTTCCTGAAATAAGTGCAGTGCTATTGTTTGGAGGTCTATTCTCTTTCATAGTGTTCAATGCGCTGACGAAGGCTCCACTACTGGTAAAAGGTAACCCATACTTGAAGGAAAGTAAACATTACCACTATTAATAAAGATTGATTGTTTAAAGAAGAACTTATAAAATGACCGTATTTTTAGTAATCATAGTACTCGCACTTCTGGCCGTAACAGGTTGGCAGATCTCTAAGATCTTTCAGTTATCCAAGGGATCAGATGAGGATACTTCACAGGTTGCAAACGATAAGGATAACCGTACCCACGGGATCCTGATGCTAGCATTTGTAATTTTCCTTTATGTTATTACCATATTCTGTTTCTGGGAATACAGTAAATTCTACCTTCCGGAAGCAGCTTCTGAACATGGTTCAGAATATGACACTTTAATGTTTGTGTCTATTGGACTTATCATGTTCGTACAAATCATTACTCAGGGTCTGTTGCACTACTTTGCCTTTAAATACAAAGGGAAGAAGACTCAGAAAGCATTGTTCTATGCAGATAATGACAAGCTGGAATTTATCTGGACGATCATTCCTGTAATCACTCTTGCTGGTCTTATCATCTACGGATTGTTTACCTGGAGTGATATCATGAATATCAACGAAGACGAAGATCCATTGGTGATCGAAGTTTACGCTTACCAGTTTGACTGGAGAGCAAGATATTCCGGAGAAGATAATACTTTAGGAAAAGCCAATGTTCGTTTTATCGAAGGTGTGAACCAGTTAGGGGTGGATGAATCTGATTCTTACGGGAAAGATGACGTTATCACTACTGAATTACATTTACCGGTAAACAGACCAGTACTTTTCAAGTTCAGATCTCAGGATGTATTGCATTCAGCTTATTTTCCATTCTTCCGTGCCCAAATGAACGTGGTACCTGGAATGATCACTCAGTTTGGTTTTACTCCAACGATCACTTCCGAAGAAATGCGTGAAAGTGAGTACATGAGAGATAAAGTTCGTAGCGTAAATGAAGTAAGAAATGAACGTAACGAAGCATTAAGAGCACAGGGAGAACCTACACTTGATGAGTATGAGTTTGAATACTTCCTTCTTTGTAACAAGATCTGTGGACAGGCACATTATAATATGCAAATGAAGATTGTAGTTGAGTCTGAAGAAGATTTTAATGCATGGATGGCAGAGCAGCCAACTTTTGGAAGTACTATGGAAGAAAGTAGTCAGGATGTAGATAGACCAGAAGACACTGCTGGAGATGGCACGCCAGAGTCAATGCAGGAAGATTCTGAAGGGGAGATGGAGACAGAAAATGCACCGGAAGGTGAGAATGCAGTAGCTTCAGTAGAATAGATAACGAACGTACAATTTTAAGATAAAGAATTAGAGATATGTCAGCAATTGCAACAGCACCGGCACACGATCACCACGATGATCACGGACATCATCATAAGGAAACTTTTATAACAAAGTATATTTTCAGTACCGATCATAAGATGATTGCGAAGCAATATCTTATTACAGGTCTTCTAATGGGAATCGTAGGGATTGGAATGTCTATCCTTTTCCGTATTCAGCTAGCATGGCCACAAGAATCATTCTGGGTATTTGAGGCATTATTAGGAGAACGCTGGGCACCGGAAGGTGTTATGTCACCAAGTATTTACCTGGCTCTTGTTACCATTCACGGTACGATCATGGTATTCTTCGTATTAACTGCCGGACTTTCCGGTACGTTTTCGAACTTATTAATTCCGTTGCAAATTGGTGCCCGGGATATGGCCTCTGGATTCCTGAACATGGTTTCTTACTGGTTGTTCTTCCTTTCTTCAGTGATCATGCTATGTTCATTGTTCGTGGAGTCAGGACCAGCGATGGCAGGTTGGACAATTTATCCTCCTTTATCTGCACTCCCGGAAGCAATTAGTGGTTCTGGAACAGGGATGACATTATGGTTGGTATCCATGGCGATCTTTATAGCTTCTTCTTTACTAGGATCCCTGAACTATATTGTTACAGTATTAAACCTTAGAACTGCAGGGATGTCTATGACCAGGCTTCCTCTTACGATCTGGGCGTTCTTTGTAACTGCTATTATTGGAGTGGTATCGTTCCCGGTATTACTTTCAGCAGCATTGTTATTGATCATGGATAGAAGTTTTGGTACGTCCTTCTTCTTAAGTGACATTTTTATCAAAGGAGAGGTATTAAGTCACCAGGGAGGTTCTCCGGTACTTTTCGAACACCTGTTCTGGTTCCTGGGTCACCCTGAAGTTTATATCGTATTACTTCCGGCACTTGGGATCACATCAGAAATTATCGCTACAAACTCACGTAAGCCAATCTTTGGATATCGTGCAATGGTAGCTTCGATTCTGGCTATCGCATTCTTATCTACGATTGTTTGGGGTCACCATATGTTCGTATCTGGTATGAACCCGTTCCTTGGATCGGTATTTACATTTACCACATTACTAATTGCGATACCTTCAGCAGTAAAAGCTTTTAACTATATCACGACCCTCTGGAAAGGTAATTTACAAATGAACCCGGGAATGTTATTCTCGATAGGTCTTGTATCTACATTCATTACAGGTGGTTTAACAGGTATTATCCTTGGGGATTCTACACTGGATATTAACGTGCATGATACGTACTTCGTGGTTGCTCACTTCCACCTGGTGATGGGTATCTCTGCACTGTATGGACTATTCGCCGGGGTTTACCACTGGTTCCCAAAGATGTTTGGTAGAATGATGAACAAGAATCTTGGTTATATCCACTTCTGGGTCACTGCGGTAGGTGCTTACGGAGTCTTTTTCCCAATGCACTTTATCGGGATCGCGGGTCTTCCAAGACGTTACTATACTAATACTGAATTTCCATACTTCGATGACTATGCAGATGTGAACGTTATTATTACGGTAGCTGCCATTGTCACTGCGTTAGTTCAGTTGGTGTTTATCTATAACTTCTTCTCTTCTATGTTCTACGGAAAGAAAGCTGTAATGAACCCTTGGAAATCGAATACACTGGAATGGACAACTCCTGTAAAACACGTACACGGAAACTGGCCTGGTGCGATTCCATCGGTATACAGATGGCCTTATGATTATTCTAAAACTGGAGAAGATGGTGAGTATGTAATTGCCGGACAGGATTTTGTGCCGCAAACCATGCCACTTCAGGAAGGTGAGGAAGAATTGAATCACTAAATCATTTCAAGATTTATATACAAGAAGCCTTTTCCAATTTGGAAAAGGCTTTTTTAGTTTAGTGGTTTTACTAGTTTAGAATTTGTTATCTTTTTGGGAAATCAAGAATCATGAAGTTAGTCGTCTATTTTCTTATCCTGATCTTCAGTTTAAGTAGTTTTTCCCAAAGCAATTGCGATTGCGCAAAGAACATCAGGGTGCTGGATCAAACACTACAGGATTTGCCGGTCTATCGGAACACAGAAGACCTCACGGCTTACAACGAGGCCTTGAGCCTGGCCGAAAGTTATGATTATACCGGAACCAACATGGCATATCAATGTTTTCAGCAGATGAGCAATATTCTTGTGACGCTGAATGATCGGCACAATATGATCTATTCTGAACTTGGATTCGATGTCGAAGGAACTGATACTTTGTATCACCGGTTTCCAAGGTATCAAGGTGACCTGGATAGCTTAAGAGCAAAGCTTAAAAACATGCCACTCGAGGATGTGCAGGGCATCTATTCCAGAAATGGTTTTAGCATAGGCCTGATTGCTTCGGAAGATCATTTAACAGTGGTAAATCTTAGCGGAGGAAAAGAGGTATGGCAGGAAGGGGAAATCATAGGTCGATTCCTGAAATATGATAATGCACGTTACCTGGCAGCAATCGGGAAGTTTCATGATAAGACACTTGTTAATCTGCCAGTTGAAGTAAAAAATGGGCACATCCCGAAATTACAACTTTCTAAATCAACTGCCGGGAAAGATCATTCCAGGGTTAAAGCCAGCGAGACTTATTTGCACTCCAGAAATGACGATGTTACCTATCTAAGAATTGGAAGTTTTTCCGGATACAATCCCGTTTTAAAAAATGCAGAAAACTTCTATCAAAGCCTGGAAGAAAAAGCTGTTACCAAAAACCTGATTTTGGATCTGCGGGACAATGGTGGCGGTGGGAACAGAAATTCAGATATTCTTTATAAATATCTACGGAAAAACTACAGGAATGCGAATTTATACGTTTTAATAAATGGTACTACCGTAAGCAATGCAGAGCAGTTTGCACTAAGACTCCAGAAGTTTCAGAACTTAAAGTTGCTGGGTAGTACAACCAGCGGTACTATCGCTTATGAGCTTGGTAATTCTTACGATTTTCCCTGCCATAACTTCAAAGGATTCTTTACTTTTAAAGACCACAAAAAATATCTGGAATATGAAACTTCAGGAGTGCACCCAGACATCAAACTGGATAATTCCGAGGATTGGATAAAGCAGACTGAAGAATATATTGCGAAAAGCAACTAAATGATGAATGAAAACCTGGATGCCAGCGGGGACAACTTTTCTCCTGAAGAATTTGACATAGAAAGAGCGTTAAGGCCATTAAGCTTTAATGATTTTGCGGGGCAGGAACAGGTACTGGAGAATTTACAAATCTTCGTACAGGCTGCAAATATGCGTGGAGATGCCCTGGATCATACCCTTTTTCATGGCCCTCCCGGGTTGGGGAAAACCACCCTGGCGCATATACTTGCCAATGAACTTAACGTAGGGATTAAGATCACTTCAGGTCCCGTCCTGGATAAACCCGGAGATCTTGCTGGTTTGCTTACCAATCTTGATGAACGCGACATTCTTTTTATAGATGAAATTCATAGGTTGAGTCCAATAGTGGAAGAATACCTGTATTCAGCCATGGAAGATTATCGTATCGATATCATGCTGGAAACCGGTCCTAATGCCAGAACGGTACAGATCAATTTAAATCCATTTACCCTGATTGGTGCTACGACCCGCTCAGGCCTGCTCACGGCACCCATGCGTGCGCGATTTGGTATTTCCAGCAGGCTACAGTATTATTCAACAGAATTGTTGTCTGGGATCGTGGAAAGAAGTTCAGAAATTCTTCAGGTTCCAATTTCACAGGACGCCGCTATCGAGATCGCAGGCAGAAGCCGTGGTACGCCCAGAATTGCGAATGCTTTGCTAAGAAGAGTTAGGGATTTTGCACAGATCAAAGGGAATGGGAAAATCGATATCGAAATTGCGAAGTATAGCTTAAAGGCACTGAACGTAGATGCTCATGGATTGGATGAAATGGATAACAAGATCCTGGAAACCATTATCGATAAATTCAAAGGCGGTCCGGTAGGAATTACGACACTGGCGACTGCAGTAAGTGAAAGCGCTGAGACCATCGAGGAGGTTTATGAACCATTCTTGATTCAGCAGGGATTTATATATCGCACGCCTCGAGGAAGAGAAGTGACCGAACATGCCTATCGCCATCTTGGAAGAACCAAGACTCCAGGCCAGAACGAATTGTTTTAAGAAGAAATCATGCAGGAAAAAGAGCAGAGTATACCTGAAGTATCACTGGTTAAATTTTTAAAACATTCCGCCAATATTTTAAAGAACCCGTTACCCTTTCATAAAAAGAACTTCGAGGAAAAAGGCGATACTTTTCGATTGAAAATAGGTTTTAACAAGTCGGTCATATTTTCACGGGAGGCTGCCCTGGTTGAATATGTACTTCAGAAGAACCAGAAGAACTTTGTAAAGTCTGAGATACAAACTAAAGACCTGGTAAAGTATGTTGGAGAAGGTTTGCTTACTTCAGAAGGAGAACACTGGAAAAAACAGCGAAAATTGATCCAGCCGGCCTTCCACAAAAAACAGCTGGCCAATTTACTCGATTCTATTAAGGAAGCCATTTGTGCCGAATATGAGCATATAGAGACCGGGAAAGAGATCGATATTTTTCCCATCATGAACGATCTTGCCTTCCAGACGGTCGTAAAATCACTTTTTAGCAGCGCCGCTAATCAAACGGAGATCAACCGGCTCCAGTATATTACTGAAGCTACTCAGCAAATGCTGGTAAAAGAATTACGACAACCTTACCTGGGCTGGTGGTTTAGCCTTAGTGGTAAAATTGATAGTTATCTAAAACTTACCGAGGAAGCCAGAAGTATCTTGCGAACCATTGTCCACGAACGACAGGCTTCAGGAGATCGATATGACGATCTTCTGGATATGCTTCTGGACGCGAAGTATGATGACGGTAATTTTATGGATGAAGAACAGCTCATCGATGAAATTTTGATCCTTTTTACCGCAGGACATGAAACCACCTCGAATTCACTCACATTTACTGCTCAGTTACTTGCATTTCACCCTGAGTGGCAGGAAAAGATTTATGAGGAGGTTTCCGCATTAAAGAAAGAAAGTGATGATCTTATGCATCTGGTGACCAATGCGCCGTTTACTCAAATGGTCCTGGAAGAATCCATGCGCATGTATCCACCGGCATATTTTATCGATCGGGTGAACATTGAAGAATTTGAATTTGACGGCAAGTATTTTGAGCCGGGTTCCAATTTGCTGTTTTCGCTGCATGAGGTGCACAGGCACCCAGATTTATGGGAAGATCCAGATGATTTTAAGCCGGAAAGGTTTGCAGATGGCGGTAGACAATACAGCTCGCAATATTTCCCATTTGGTGCGGGTCCTCGTAAATGTATTGGTAATAATTTTGCGATGTTTGAAATGATCATAGCTGTGGCAGAAATGATGAACGATTACAAGTTACAGCCGGTCAACAATCAAATCGAGATCAAACCGCTGATTACTCTGAAGCCCGACCAAGCGATCCTTAAGTTTATGAAGCGATAATCATTTCAAAATTGATTGCAGTAATTTCTCCATTCCCCAGTTTAATAGTTTCTTAGAAGCCTCATTATCTAAACCACATACATCTTTAGTGACTACGAAAGCTTCCACACCCATAAGTAAGGTCGCAATGTTGGCCAGGTTTTCTTTTTCCTGAGCGCTCATGTGCTCAGCTTTGTTCTCGAGCAACATCATCAGGGATTTTTTACGGCGGGCACCACGCATTTTATCGCTATGTTCATTGTTAAGGATTACACTCATATATTTTCGAAAGCCAGATTCATTGTCTATGGTTAGCTGGTTGTAATAGTCCTGTATACTAAAAATCGCATCTTCCAGGCCCTTCCCGGCAACTTCCTCATAAAGATCTTCTGAGCTTTTTGTGTTCAGGTCCAGAACGGCCTCTGCAGCCAGCACATCGATACTGGAATAATAGCGATAGATCGTTGCCCTGGAAATCTCTGCTTCTTTGGCTACATCCTCGAGGCTTAGATCTTTATTTCTTTCCAGTAATTTCTGTGTGCTTCTAAGAATTTTGTCCCGTGTTTTGAGTTTTTGTGTCTTTCTTCCTCTCTGTATGTATTGCCTGCTCATGAGACAAATATCTTATAAAACTTTGATTATCCAAAATTGAATTATATATTTACGAGACTAAAATCTCATAAGATGTGTAAAAAACTAGAAACATGGGTGTTAGGTCACAAGGTTTCGGTCCAGAATCTTTCCGGGGACTACGATCTTACTATTGGCGAATCTCTTAGCCAGGTTCCAGGACCACCACCACATTACCACGAAAATCTTCACGAATCTTTTTATATCGTGACTGGAGAAATGGATTTCATCATCAATGGCGAACAGAGAAAAGTAAAAGCGGGGGAGTCCATAGATATTCCCCCTAAAACGCTGCATACGTTTGTGAATTCTCAAGATGCAGATTGCCAGTGGGTCAATATACACAGCCCTAAAAGATTCGGGGAATTCTTTCATAATTATGGAATTCCTGCCAGCGAAGAAAATGCGATGCAGAAGTCGGTTTCGCCAGAAATCATTCAGCAGGTCTTAGAAACTGCAGGCGATTATGATATGATCATCAAAATGGAGTAGTAACCAATAAATCAAAACATATGAAAACGACATTATTAGGGAAAATTTACCTGCTCGGGATCGTGTTTACCGGGATGCTTATTAGCTCCTGTAGTTCAGATTCCCTGGAAGAAGAGACCCTCAGCAGCTATGATTTTAAGCTTGAGAAGGCAGAGACGCTGGAGGATCAGCTGGAAATGCTTACCAAAGCAATGCGAAGATTCCACAATTTTGATGTGGCTGTTGACCAGGGCTATGTACAGGTGAGTCCGCTAGTAACCGGTATGGGTTATCATTATGCCAAACCAGAGTATGTAGACGCGAAATTCGATTTGCTTAAACCTGAGATCCTGGTGTACCATCCAGATGAAAACGGGGAAATGCAATTTGTAGCTGCAGAATATTTGATACCAATCCCAGGTTGTGAGCCGGATGCCGATCTTCCCCAGCCAAATGAAGGTTTTATAGGGAACAATGATTACTGGAAAATAAATTGCGATGCCGGTGGATGGACGCTACACGCCTGGGTGGGACTCGAAAACCCAGATGGAGTTTTCGCTCCATTTAATCCCAGACTTCAATGATCTCAGCCAATTAATTTTTACATTAGCTGCTCTAAAGTCATTCTTTGAATCCTTCAGCAGCAAAATATTCACAACTAATTAAAGCCGAAGCAAAACGCCTCGGCTTTTTGTCATGCGGAATTTCAAAAGCTGAATTTCTGGAAGAGGAAGCACCAAGACTTGAAAAATGGCTTCAGAATAACATGCACGGAGAAATGCGCTATATGGAAAATTATTTCGATAAGCGTCTGGATCCTACCTTGCTGGTTCCGGGTTCTAAAAGTGTCATTTCGTTGTTGCTGAACTATTATCCTTCAGAAACTCAAAATTCAGAATCTTATAAGATCAGTAAATACGCTTATGGTAGAGATTATCATTTTGTGATCAAAAATAAATTGAAGCAAATGATTACCACGCTACAGGACGAAATCGGCGATTTTCACGGTCGAGCTTTCGTGGATTCGGCACCGGTACTGGACAAAGCCTGGGCAGCAAAAAGCGGACTCGGTTGGATTGGAAAACATTCCAATCTGCTATCAAAAAAAACCGGCTCTTTTTATTTTATTGCTGAATTGATCGTCGATCTTGATCTGGAATACGATACTCCGGTGACCGATCACTGCGGAAGCTGTACCGCCTGTATAGATGCCTGTCCTACAGAAGCGATCGTGGAACCTTATAAGGTAGATGGTAGTAAATGCATTTCCTATTTTACTATTGAACTGAAGGATGAGCTTCCACAGAGTATGAAGAACAATTTTGATGACTGGATGTTTGGCTGCGATGTCTGCCAGGATGTATGCCCGTGGAATCGATTTTCCAAACCTCACCAGGAGCCGCTATTCAATCCTCATCCTGGACTTCTGGAGAACTCAAAAAAAGACTGGGAGGAGATTACCAGGGAAACTTTCAATGAGATTTTTAGAAAATCTGCCGTAAAACGGACTAAATATGAAGGTTTAAAACGAAATATAGAGTTTTTAATGCCCGACTAACTGGAGAAATCATACGAAATGATCACTTTCTCATTCTCTCCCTTCTTATTTTTCGCTGGCTCCTTGATCACGATCTTATCTACTTCGGCTTTTACAATATTCTGAAGTTTACGATCAGGATGAATTACCATTTTCCTGGAGATCTCTCCATTCGCTGCGACGATCAATGAAATTTTCAGCAGGTCAATTTGCTTGTCTGTATAATTCATTTGTCTGAGCTTCATTCCAAGATCATACTTATAACGATCAACTATATTTCTAATTCCCGTCTCGTAACCTTGAAACTCAGGAGGCGTTGCAACCTCCTTTACATCACTAATGTTCGCGAAATCACCTTCTCCTGAAATCCTGGCGCTATCATTCCCAATTTCAAGGCTTCTAAATTTAAACGGCAGGGTATAAGTGATCGCTACGGGTTGGTCGTTTAACATTGCCGGCTCGGCGATCGTCAATTCTTTAATTGCGTCTTCGGCTACCCTTGCAATTGTCGCAAATTTAGATCGTGATCGTACATTGATGACTTCCCCTTTTTCGCTTACCGTAAACTGTATGTACGCCTTTCCAGATTCTTTCGATTTGATGATATCTGCGATATTCACATTACTATTCATAAACTGACTAATAGAAATACTGAAGCATTCTTCGGAAGGGTCTCCTTCACAAAAACCCTTTATTATTGGAGGACTATCTACCTCGTTTATAGATAAGTTTTGCGCAACCGTATATACAGGCATCAGGAATACTGCTAGAATGAGACTTTTGATCATCAATTTAATTTAGGTTTCCAAAGTATAAATTATCTTAGAGACACCGTCGAAGCTTTTGTTCTTTTTATTTCTCTAAGGACAGCAGCCTTCTTAACTTTGCTGATTAGCGCAAACTTAAAATTATGAGTAACACTTCCAGAAAAAGAAGAGAGGCACTGGTTTACCACGCTAAACCGAAGCCCGGGAAAATTGAAGTTGTACCAACCAAGAAATATGCCACCCAAAGAGATCTGTCTCTGGCTTATTCTCCAGGTGTAGCTGAGCCATGTCTAGAGATCGAAAAAGATAGGGAGAATGTTTACAAATATACTACTAAAGGAAACCTGGTTGCAGTGATTTCCAATGGTACTGCCGTTCTGGGTCTTGGGGATATAGGTCCCGAAGCATCCAAACCGGTAATGGAGGGAAAAGGCCTGTTGTTCAAGATCTTTGCAGATATTGATGTTTTTGATATTGAAGTAGATACCAAAGACGTAGATAAATTCATAGAAACGGTAAAAAATATTGCGCCTACTTTCGGCGGAATCAACCTGGAAGATATCAAAGCTCCTGAAGCATTTGAAATTGAACAACGTTTAAAAGCAGAGCTGGACATCCCGGTAATGCATGATGACCAGCATGGGACTGCGATCATTTCAGCAGCAGCACTGCTGAATGCCCTGGAACTGGCTAAAAAGAAGATTGGTAAAGTCAAGATCGTAATAAGCGGCGCTGGAGCGGCTGCCGTTTCCTGTACGAAACTCTACAAAGCTTTTGGGGCCAAGGCTGAAAATATCGTTATGCTGGACAGCAAAGGCGTCATTAGAAAGGATAGACCTAATCTTTCCGAAGAAAAAGCAGAGTTTGCAACCGCGCGTAAGATCGATACTTTGGAGGAAGCGATGAAAGACGCCGATGTCTTCGTGGGTCTTTCAATCGCAAATATCGTTAGCCCGGCAATGTTAATGAGCATGGCCAAGAGACCTATCGTTTTTGCCATGGCCAACCCAAACCCGGAAATAGATTATAACCTGGCCATGGATACGAGAAAGGATATCATCATGGCGACTGGTAGAAGTGATCACCCAAACCAGGTGAACAATGTTCTTGGTTTTCCATTCATCTTCCGTGGTGCACTGGATGTAAGAGCTACCAAGATCAATGAAGAAATGAAAAAAGCTGCGGTAAAGGCACTGGCAGAACTTGCCAAGGAAGCGGTGCCGGAACAGGTAAATATCGCATATGGTGAAACCAGGCTTAATTTTGGGGCAGATTATATCATTCCGAAGCCATTCGACCCAAGATTGATCGCTAAAGTTCCACCTGCAGTGGCCAAAGCTGCCATGGAGAGTGGTGTCGCCCGGGAAGGGATCGATGACTGGCAACGTTATGAAGAAGAGTTGCTGGAAAGAATGGGTAATGAAAACAAGATTACTCGCCTTTTACAAAATCGAGCCAAGACAAATCCTAAGCGAATCGTTTTTGCTGAAGCAGATCATCTTGATGTTCTTAAAGCAGCACAAATCGTACATGACGAAGGGATTGGTTTTCCTATTCTTTTAGGTCGCCGTGAAGTGATCAGGGAATTAATGGCAGAAATCGATTTTCAGGAGGAAGACGTGGTCATCATCGATCCAAAATCTGATGAGGAAGAGATGCATCGTAAAAACTATGCTTACAAATACTGGACGACCAGGCATAGAAGTGGCGTCACTAAATATGATGCAGAAAAATTACTGAGAGAACGTAACTATTTTGCCGCGATGATGGTGAATGAAGGCGATGCTGATGCATTGCTTTCAGGATATTCCAGGGCATATCCAACAGTGGTCAAACCTATGCTGGAACTTATTGGACTGGCCGATGGTGTCTCCAGGGTAGCCGCGACGAATGTAATGAATACTTCCAGAGGTCCGTTATTTATTAGTGATACCTCTATCAATATCGATCCATCTGCGAAAGATCTGGCCAAGATCGCGCAAATGACGGCTCGTACGGTACAATTGTTCGGGATGGAACCTGTGATCGCTATGGTTTCTTATGCCAATTTCGGTTCTTCAAAAGATCCAAGGGCTAAAAAAGTTAAAGACGCGGTGTCTTATTTACATAGAACTCATCCAGATCTTAGTGTAGACGGTGAATTACAGGCAGATTTTGCGCTTAACAGGGAGATGCTTCAGAATAAATTCCCGTTTTCCAAACTTGCCGGTAAAAAGGTGAACACCCTCATCTATCCAGACCTGGACTCGGCAAACAGCACTTATAAACTCATCAAGGAACTGAACAATGTGGATTCAATTGGGCCAATCATGATGGGAATGAGAAAACCTGTTCACATTCTTCAGCTTGGAGCAAGCGTGGAGGAAATGGTGAATATGGCAGCAGTTGCGGTCATAGATGCACAGGAAAAGGAAAAAAGGGCGAAGAAAAAAGCTTAATATTGCATTGAAGTAAAGGGCGGAAGGATGATTTCCGCCTTTGCTTTATTTTACTACATTTGGAACTCAACACAACTTTCTTTCATGATTCATCACCTAAAGGGTCAGTTAATAGAAAAAAATCCCACGTATGTGGTTATTGATTGTAATGGCGTAGGCTATACCGTAAATATTTCCCTTCATACTTTTTCACTCATTCCTGAATCTGAAGCGATTAGCCTTTATACCTATTTACAGGTAAAAGAAGACTCGCATACTTTGTATGGATTTAAAGAAAAATCTGAAAGAGAGATCTTTAAATTGCTTATTTCCGTATCTGGTGTAGGCACGAGCACAGCCAGGGTCATGTTGTCCTCGTTACAGCCAAAAGAAGTGATCAATGCGATCGCGACCGGCGATGTCCTTACCATACAGAGTGTGAAAGGAATAGGAGCCAAGACGGCTCAAAGAGTTATTCTTGACCTCAAGGACAAAGTGCTTAAGGTAATGGGCGACGACGAAGTTTTAATGACTCCGAACAATACTAACAAGGAAGAAGCGTTATCAGCTTTAGAGATCTTGGGTTACAATAGACGCCAGGCTGGCAAGGTTGTAGAAAAGATTCTGAAGGATGAACCTGAATCCACCGTAGAATCTATTATAAAAATGGCTCTTAAAAAGCTGTAATTAAATTGAAGAACAATTACCTGAAATTGTCTTTACCGGTACGACTGACTATTCTCTTTTTAATGGTGTATTCCATAGACGCCATTTCTCAGGAGACTCCTCAGGACACCATCCAGGCGGGCTATGCTCTAGGAGAGCTTCAGCTTCCCGATCCACAATCCATAGAGTCCAGTTACGAATATGATCCTATCCTCAACCGTTACTTCTACAGGGAACGAGTAGGCCAGATCAATATAGGACTGCCTTTGGTGCTTACTCCGCAGGAATATGAAGACCTTGTGCTGGAAGAGGAAATGCGCAATTATTTTAAACTGAAGAATGATGCGCTATCAGGTAGAAAGGAAGGCACTGAAGACATTCAGCGGGATTTATTGCCAGATTTCTACGTCAACAACAATTTATTTGAAAGTATTTTCGGTGGATCTGAGATCAATATCGTTCCGCAGGGATCGGTGGAGATCGACCTGGGACTGCTGTATACCAAACAGGACAACCCGGCATTTTCTCCAAGGAACAGAAGCAATCTTTCCTTTGATTTTGACCAGCGAATCAGCCTCTCCATGCTGGGGCAAATTGGGGAGCGCCTTCAGGTCACCGCCAATTACGATACCGAATCCACATTCGATTTTCAAAATCAGTTAAAACTGGAGTATACACCCAATGAGGATGATATTGTTCAGAAAATTGAAGTAGGTAACGTGAATATGCCTTTGAACAATGCTCTTATTCAAGGTGCGCAAAGTCTTTTTGGTTTTAAAACCGAACTGCAGTTTGGAAAAACAAGGATCACCGGAGTATTTTCAGAACAGCAGTCTGAGCGGCGTACGGTAAATGTCGAGGGAGGAGCGACCGTAGAGGAATTCGCAAAGTTCGCGCTCGATTACGATGCAGACCGCCACTTTTTCCTCGCCCATTACTTTCGTGATACTTATGATGAAGCGCTGAGAAATTATCCTTTTATCAATACCAATATCCAGATCAAGCGAATACAGGTTTGGGTAACGAACAGAACCAATAATATTCAGAATATTCAGGATACACGCAATATCGTGGCGATCCAGGATCTTGGAGAATCCAATATTCCGGGAAATATAGGACTGGATACGCCGCCGGGTGGATTTTTTAACCAGCCAGCAGGAGCTTTTCCAGATAACCTGGTGAATGACTTCAATCCCTTCGGAATAAACGGTAACGGTGAATCTGTGCTAAATCCGGCTATCAGGGACATTGCTACAGTAGACCAGGGCTTTGGAGCAGTAACAGTTTCCGAAGGAACCGATTATGCAAAGCTCGAAAACGCGCGACAACTAAAACCTTCAGAATATACCGTTAATACCCAACTTGGATATATTAGCCTGAATCAACGTTTAAGCAACGATGAGGTACTTGGGGTTGCCTTTCAATATACGATCAACGGCGAGGTTTACCAGGTAGGTGAATTTGCGAATGATGGCGTGAATGCTACCAATGATCCCGGAACCAGTGAGCCAGCAACCGGAACCAATTCCAGGGCCAGCCAGAATCTTGTGGTAAAATTGTTGAAAAGTACGATCACCAATGTACAGGAGCCTATCTGGGACCTGATGATGAAAAACATCTATAGTCTAAACGCGTACCAGCTGGAACGTGAAGATTTTAGAATGAACATTTTGTATACAGACCCTCAGCCATTAAATTATATCAAACCTGTTGAAGGAACCACACTGCCTGCAGATGTGAACGAAACGCCACTATTAAGAGTCTTCAGGCTGGATGAATTGAATGTGAATAATGATCCCATCAATGACGGAGACGGTTTCTTTGATTATGTCCCACAGATCACGATAGATCCTCAAAACGGAAATATCATATTTACAACCGTGGAACCTTTTGGGGAGCACCTTTTCCGAAAGCTGGATGACAATCCCAATGCCGGGAGTGAGAATTATAATATTCCTGAAACCTGGAACCCTAACCAGAAAAAATATGTTTTTCGTGCCATGTATCGTACAACGAAGACCCAGGCTGAACAGGAAGAGGCAGATAAGAACAAGTTCCAGTTAAAGGGTAGATATAAAAGCGCTGAGGTAGAGGGGATTCCAATTGGTTTCAATTTGCCACCGGGATCGGTCACCGTCACGGCGGGGGGAAGGATCCTTCAGGAAGGTGTGGACTACGTGGTGAACTACGAGCTGGGAAGAGTGCAGATCCTGGATGAAGGCTTGCTGGCTTCCAATATTCCAATCCAGGTAAATACTGAAAACAATGCCTTATTCGGTCAGCAAACCAAACGATTTACAGGATTAAATGTAGAACATCAGTTCAATGAAAACTTCCTTATAGGAGGTACTTTTATCAATCTAAAAGAACGCCCTTTAACCCAGAAAGCGAATTATAGTTACGAGCCAATCAACAATACCATTCTTGGTTTGAATCTGAATTATAGCACAGAAGTTCCATTTTTGACCAGGCTGGTAAACAAACTTCCTAATATTGATACAGATGTGATGTCCAACGTTTCTGTGCGGGGAGAATTTGCCTATTTGTTACCTGGCTCGCCTAATTCCAATGATTTTGATGGTGAGGCTACCACGTATATAGATGATTTTGAAGCAGCACAAACCGCTATTGATATCAATAATCCTTTGGCCTGGGAACTGTCCAGTGTTCCGATTGGTTTTGGCGGTGAGCTTGCCAACGGAGATCTGAGTGCCGGCTACAGAAGGGCTAAAATGAGCTGGTATACCATAGATCCTATTTTCTATAGCAATAACCGTCCAGATGGGATCAGCGATTCAGATATTTCAAGTTATGCAACCAGGAGAGTAGCCATCAACGAGATCTTCCCCAATACTGATGTAGTCCAGGGGCAGCCACAGGTGATCTATACCATGGACGTTAATTATAAACCATCGGTACGAGGACCATACAATTATAATCCTGCGGCGGCTGGTGGAAATACGCTTCCTGTACCAGGGAATAATTTCGCCGGAATTACAAGGCCTATCAATACGACCAATTTCGAGCAAACCAATGTCGAGTACATACAGTTCTGGGTAATGGATCCTTATATCTATGCTGAAAATGCCGGTAAAAGTGACGGACTCATCAACTTCAACCTTGGGAATATTTCTGAGGATGTGCTGAAGGACGGGCGAAAACAATATGAGAACGGACTTCCGGAAGGTGAAGGAGAAGCCAACGTGATCACGTCTGCCTATGGAAATACTCCGGCAGATAATTCGCTGGTGTACGCATTCGATTCTGAAGGAGCAGCTAGAACGCTGCAGGATGCAGGATTCGATGGACTGCTTGATGCTGATGAAGCTTTGAAATTTCCTGATTATGGAAACCTTGCCGATCCTTCCGCAGATAATTACCAGTATTTTCTCAATCGTGACGGCAGTCTGCTGGATCGTTACCTGGATTATAATGGAACAGAAGGTAACTCGCCCACAGATGTGACAGATACCAATCGCGGAAATACCACGCTGCCTACTACTGAAGATATTAACAGGGATAACACGATGAATACCATCAATAGTTATTTCGAGTATAAGATTCCGTTTTTCCGTGGGATGAATATTGATAACAACCAGTATATTACCGATGTTAAGGAATTAACGACTACTCTTAGAAACGGCCAGGATCTGCCGGTACGTTGGGTACAGTTTAAAGTGCCAATATTTGAGCCTACCAATGCCATTGGTGGTATTGCAGATTTTAGATCCATTCGATTTATACGAATGTTCCTTAGTGACTTTGAGGATGAAACCATCCTGAGGTTCGGGACGATGGACCTGGTAAGAGGAGATTACAGGAGGTATAACCAAAGTTTATTCGAAGATTCCGGTCAACTGGAAAATCCAAACACTTCTTTCGAGGTAAACGCTGTGAATATTGAAGAAAATGAAAATAGACAGCCTATCCCATATCGACTACCTCCAGGAGTTCAAAGAGAGCAGCTGTATCAAAATAATACCAGCTTACGCCAGAACGAACAATCGCTTTCTTTAAGTGTTTGTGATCTCGAGCCTCAGGATGCCCGTGCGGTTTACAAAAATTTCCAGATCGATATGCGACAGTATAAGAATCTTGAAATGTTTTTACATGCAGAATCTGTCATTAATCGCCAGCCGCTTAAAGAGGGTCAATTAGTTGCATTCGTTAGAATGGGAACAGATTTTAGTGACAACTTTTACCAGATAGAAATTCCCTTATCACCTACGCTTTTTGGAGCTACCACTGCAGAAGAGATCTGGCCTGAAGTCAATAGAATGAACCTGGAACTAGACCTGCTGCAACAGGTGAAAACTTCTGTACTGGGAGATCCAACTTTAAATTCAACCGACTTAAATTTCTTTACTGAAGACCTGCAGGAAGTAGATGCTGAAGCTCCTTACGATATGGGCAGACTGCGTATTGGAGTAAAAGGAAATCCAAGTTTTGGAAACATCAGGTTATTAATGGTGGGAGTGAAGAATGGCACCAGGGAAGACGGCGTGACCGATCTTTGCGGGGAAGTATGGTTTAATGAATTAAGACTATCAGACCTGAAAAATGAAGGTGGATGGGCCGGAGTGGTAAGTATGGATAGTAACCTTGCCGATTTTGCAAATATATCTGCCACGGGACGACGAAGTACGGTAGGTTTTGGTGCACTTGGACAGGGTCCTAACCAGAGAAGCAGGGAAGATCTGCAACAATACGATGTGGTGACCAACCTTAATATGGGGCAGTTGCTACCCGAAAAGTGGGGCGTAAAAATCCCGGTAAACTATAGCAGGGGCGAAGAGTTGATCACTCCCAAATATGACCAGGAATTTCTGGATGTGGAGCTGGATACACGACTTGATAATATTGAGGATCCTGCCCAGCGGGATGCTGTAAAAAAGCAATCGCAATCCTATACTAAAAGACAAAGCATTAACGTCATAGGATTAAGGAAAGAGCGTACCGGGGAACGAACGCCCATGCCTTATGATATTGAGAATTTTGCTTTCGCCACTTCCTATAACCAGGTAGACCATCGGGATTTCGAGATCGAGGAAAGCATCGATCAAAGTGTACGGGTAGGAGGAACCTATGAATTCAGTTTCCCGCAGAAAAGCCTGGAGCCTTTAAAGAATCTGGCAGTATTGGATAGCAGCGATTACCTGGCGATTTTTAGAGATTTCAACATCAATTACCTGCCAACAAATATCAATGCGAGTTCCAATATTTTCCGGCAGTACAATCAGCAAAGGTTTCGATCTCTGGATCTTAGTGACAGCGATATAGGGATACCAACACTATACCAGCGAAACTTTTTGTTCGACTGGCAGTATGGTATCAATTATAACCTTACTCGATCCCTAAACTTTGCTTTTAACGCCAGCAACAACAGGATCATAAGAAATTATATAGATGATGAAGGTTTTGCAGATGATTCTATAGGAGTGTGGGACGACTTCTTCAATATTGGAGAGCCAAATCAGCATTTTCAAACCCTTCAGGTAAATTATGACCTGCCATTTGAAAAGATTCCAGTTCTAAAATTTGTGAATACAACCTACTCCTATACCGGAGATTTTCAATGGCAACGGGGTTCGCAGCGTTTTCAGCAATTGGAAGATATTCCAGAGATAGGAAACAGCGTTCAGAATTCCAATACGCACCAGATCAATGCCAGTTTAAATCTTCAGGATCTTTACAATTATGTAGGACTGGTTCAGAAGAAGAACAATAGTGCCTGGAAAACTATTCAGGAACGAAGCAGAGGAATTCCAACACTGGGCCCACCTTCCGAAGAAGATGAAGTCGTAGAGGAAAAACCGAAGCCAAAATCTAATAAAGGTTATAATACACTTATCGGGATCGCTACAGGATTCAAAACTTTCCAGGTCAATTATCGCAATAGCCGCGGGATTTTCCTTCCAGGTTATACAGAAAGTGTTGGCTTTATGGGAACTTTCAGGCCAACTGCAGGATTTACGTTTGGTTTCCAGGATGATATCAGGCAGATGGCGGCAGAGAGAGGCTGGCTTACTTTATTTCAGAACTTTAATCAGCAGTTTTCCGCAGTGAAGAATGAGCAGCTGGATTACCAGGCCGGCTTCAGTTTTATACCAGATCTCACCATCGAGCTTACCGGTAGAAAGAATGAGGCTGAGAATTATTCTGAAAATTTCAGGGTTGATCCTGTGAGCCTGGAGTACCAGTCACTTACTCCATACAGCTACGGAAACTTCAATATTTCAACTTTATTGATCGCTACCAGTTTCCAGCAATCCAATGAAGCGAGTTCTGAAGCCTTTCAGAATTTTAGAGCAAACAGGATTGAGGTAGCCAGAAGAATTGCCAGCGAACGAGGTCTGGATCCTACAGATGTCGACGAGGAAGGTTTTCCCAGAGGTATTGGAAAAACAAACCAGGCAGTACTTTTGCCGGCATTTATTGCAGCTTATTCAGGACAGGATGCAGGTTCAGTGAAACTTGGCGCCTTCAGAAACGTCCCTGTTCCAAACTGGAATCTCAAGTATACCGGTTTGATGCGCCTGGAATGGTTTCGTGATAACTTCCGAAGATTTTCCATAAATCACGGGTATCGTGCAGATTATACCTTGAATCAGTATCAGACAAACCTGGATTATGATCCTGCAGATCCTGAAGCATTGAACCAGGCAGGTGACTTTAAGAATCCTGTTCTATTCTCAAATCTGGTGTTGACCGAATTATTTACTCCGCTTGCGCTTATCGATTTTGAAACCAAGAACAGTATACAGATCATGGCGAAAATGGAGAAAGATCGCTCGCTTGCATTCAGCTTTGATAATAACCTGCTTACAGAATACAGTGGGAATGAATATACTCTTGGACTCGGTTACAGGTTAAGGGATTTAAAGATAGCCACGGCGCTTGGAGGAAGAAGAAGGGTGCTTAGCAGTGATCTTAATTTCAGGACCGATGTTAGTTACCGTAAAAACCGTACGATCGTAAGATATCTGGATCTTGCCAACAACCAGACAATCTCGGGACAGGATATCTGGTCTGTCAATTTTAAGGCAGATTATGCGTTTACCAGGAACTTAACGGCGAGGTTCTATTATGACCATACATTCTCGGAATATGCTGTCTCTACAGCCTTCCCGCAAACAACGATTCGATCTGGTTTTACACTTATCTATAATTTCGGAAATTAACGAGGCCATATTTGAACAATTCAGCGAAAAAATTAACTTTGTCAAAAGATAAAATAAGCACATGAATATTCCACAAGAATTAAAGTACACAAAAGACCACGAGTGGGTTAAAATTGAAGGAGATACTGCGACTATCGGAGTTACAGATTTTGCCCAGGGTGAGCTTGGGGATATCGTATATGTTGAGGTGGAGACACTCGATGAAACTCTGGAAAAAGAAGAGGTTTTTGGAACCGTGGAAGCTGTTAAGACAGTTTCAGATCTTTACATGCCAGTTTCAGGAGAGATCATCGAATTTAATGATAGTCTTGAAGATGAGCCAGAAAAGGTAAACAATGATCCTTACGGTGATGGATGGATGATCAAGATCAAATTATCAGATCCGTCTGAAGTTGAAGGTCTTCTTTCTGCTGAAGAATATCAGGAAGTAGTAGGTGCATAAAATAGTTTTAGTTTTAGCGCTTCTTTATACTGCTGCCATCACGTATTTTTCCTTGATCGTGATGAACTTTAAAGTAAGTGTAGGTGGTTTCGATCCTACAGACAAAATGCTCCATGCCGGAGCATATTTGTTTTTGACCCTATTGTGGAAATTATTTTTTATTCTGAAAAGTGCTGATTTTAGGCGTTACCGTCCCAATCTTTACGGGGTTGCGTTCGCCTGTTTTCTGTTTGGTATGTTAATTGAGGTTTTACAGGGAACTCTAACCAGTTACAGGACACCCGATTGGTGGGATGGCCTGGCAAATTCAACTGGTGTGATGCTTGCAGTCATCTTTTTCCTGGTTATGGCGCCAACCTTTAAAAAGTTGAAAAGCAGGTATTCTTTGTAATTAACCTTTATTAACCTCGCTTTTTATGAAACCGAAAAAAAACCCGAAAGCCGACCTTCGTCGGAGCTGGGTCCTTTTTCTCCAAATTGGACTCATTGTTACCTTATTCATTACCCTGCAGGCATTCCAGTGGAAATCCTACAATCCCGAGCAGGCAAGTCGTGAAACTATGGCAATAGACAACCTGCAGGAGGAAGATGTGCCCGTTACCATACACGATCAAACACCACCGCCACCTCCGCCACCCGTAGATCCGCCAGAAATTAAAATTGCTCCGGATGATGAGGATGTTGAAGAAGATAATATTGCATCCACTGAAGTAGATCTGGACGATATCGTGGAACCAGAAGAGATCATAGATGCTGAACCCGATGAAGAGGTGACAGTACCATTCAAATTTATCGAAGATGTGCCTTTATTTCCCGGTTGTGAAAATCTTGACGATAATTCAGAAAGAAAAAGCTGCATGAGTGAGAAGATAAGCAGTTTTGTTGGAAAAGAATTTGACACCAGGCTGGGAGAGAAACTGGGCCTTACCGGTGTAAACCTGGTCACGGTATTGTTCGTTGTGAATACGCAAGGTGAGATCGAGCAGGTGCAGGCAAGGGCTCCTCATCCTAAGCTTGAAGAAGAGGCCAAACGTGTGATCTCGAAATTACCGAAAATGAAACCTGGAAAGCAGAGAGGGAAGGCTGTGCCCGTCTCCTATGCCATCCCGATACGATTTAAAGTTCAATAGTTTTGAGCTTAAACTGAAAATTAGCGGTAGATTAATTACTTATTCTGTCAGATTAATTTAGTTTTTTAGAAAAAATCTTTATTTTAGCAACCCTTAACAACTAAACGCATTATGGAACCTAAGAAAAATCCAAAAGCTGATTTAAATAGAAACAGAACTCTTTATTTGCAGCTAGGTCTTATTCTTGTTCTGCTAATTACCTGGCAGGCAATAGAGTGGAAGACATATGATCCTGAAGCTGTAGATATCGGGCAGTTAAATATGGACGAACTTGATGAAGAGGATGTGCCAATTACAGAAATGATGAACACACCTCCACCACCTCCACCGCCACCACCGGCACCGGAAGTGATCGAGGTTGTTGAAGATGAGGAAGAAGTAGAAGAGGATGAAATCCAGTCTACAGAGACCAATCTTGATGAGATCGTGGAAGTAGAAGAAGTTGTTGAGGCTGTTGAAGAAGAAGAGGTAGCGGATGTACCTTTCGCGGTTATTGAAGATGTGCCAATCTTCCCTGGATGTGAAAATCTAAAAAACAATAATGAGCGTAAAGCTTGTATGAGTGAAAAGATCAGCAAGTACGTGAACAAGGAGTTCGATACAGATCTTGGATCTGAGTTAGGCCTTTCTGGTATCAACCGTGTGATTGTTCAGTTTAGAATCGATGAAAAAGGGAATATTGGTCAGGTAAGAGCTCGTGCTCCACACCCTAGACTTGAGAAAGAAGCTGCCAGAGTAATTAACAGTCTTCCTAAAATGAAGCCTGGTAAGCAGCGAGGAAAGCCGGTAGGTGTTATGTACTCCCTTCCTATTGCTTTCAAAGTACAGGACTAAGTTTTCTCTCAATATCATTTAAATCCCGGCCATGGCCGGGATTTTTTATTTTAGGATACTTCTGTTTTGTGTATATTACGGCACCAACTAACCTGCTACTTACCTATGAGGTACTGCCTGCTTCTGATTTTTGCAATTCTATGTTTCAACGTGACAGCTCAGGATGCGAGTTCGGTTTCTGAAATCTATCCGGAATTTGACGAATGCTCCAATGTTAGTTACACAAACCAGGAAAATTGCTTTAAAAACACGTTGCTCGAAAAATTTAAAGATGAATTCAGATTGCCGGAGTCTTTCGAGCAGGAAAACTACACCGGGAAGATCACCATAGTTTTTGAGGTTGATGAAGACGGACTGTTTCAGGTGATCTATCTGGATGCCGCATACGAAGAATTGAAGACAGAAGTGAGAAGGGTTTTTAATGAGCTGCCGCAATTGAAACCGGCTACCTACAATGGCCGGGCGATCCATATGCAATTTAAAATGCCTTTGCAACTTCCGTTAGGTTCCAATCCCGCATTATATCCGGTCGAAGAAATTTCCGAAGAAAAGAAACAGGATGTAGTAGTACGGGACCGAAAAGAGGAAGTAGAGTCCAATATACTTGATGAATATGAAAGCATACAATCTGATGATTTTACACAACCACGATATAGCAGCCAGATCAATATCCCGTTATCTCATGAGTATTATAGCCGGTTTGATGCTGAGATCAACCAAATAGGTCTCAATTCTCACTCGGCTTCCAAACCACTCATGTTCTCAGAGATTGGCGACTATTACGATTTTGATGCTGAACGCAAGAATTTGCTTCAGGATCGAAGTACCTATGCCGGGCGAAAATTATGGAATGAACACCTCGTCAGGTTCCAGACAGATAAATACTGGTTTACCATAGATCCAGGATTTGACCTGCAAATTGGAAAGGATTTCGAGCAGATAGAGCATGAATTTACCTATAACAATACCCGGGAATTCATCATTCAGGGTGGTCTGGGTAAAAAGTTCAATTTTTATTCGGTCATTTATGAGAGCCAGGGAAGGTTTGCGCAGTATTATAATGATTTTGCAGAATCCATACGACCTGCAGGAGGTGATCCGGCGATCGTACCGGGTAGAGGGATCGCCAAAACTTTTATGAATGATGGGTATGACTACCCGGTTGCAGAAGGTTATCTGTCATTTACTCCTTCAGAATTTATCAATATACAATTCGGGCATGGTAACAATTTTATAGGTGATGGCTACCGATCCCTCCTGCTGAGTGATAATCCTTCTCCTTATCCATATTTAAAGCTGAATACGAAGTTCTGGAAGATAAAATATACAAACACCTGGATGTCTTTAAGGGATGTTCGTCCCGAGGTAACCAACAGTGGTTCTTTCCGTACAAAATACATAGCTAATCATTACTTGAGTCTTAATCTCACCAAACGTTTAAATCTTGGCTTTTTTGAGTCGGTCATGTGGGAAAATGACAATGATCGCGGTTTTGATCTTAATTATCTGAATCCGGTAATTTTCTATCGCGCGATAGAATTTGCTACTGGTGCCGATGGCGGAAATGCGATTATTGGGTTAACAGGAAAATATAAAATCTCTAACCAGATGTATACGTATGGGCAATGGCTGATTGACGAATTTTCTTCAACAGATGTCTTTGGAGGGGAAGGAAGCTGGAAGAATAAGCTCGGTTTTCAGCTGGGTTTAAAATACTTTGATGCTTTTAAGGTAGATGATCTTTACCTTCAGGCTGAATATAATCAGGTTCGTCCATATACGTACTCCCATAATTCCATTACGCTGAATTATGCTCACAATAACCAGTCAATGTCTCATTTATGGGGTGCGAACTTTCGGGAATTCGTCGGGATCGCCCGTTATCGAAAGGATCGCTATTATGGCAGTGCGAAGCTGATTCTGGGGAAACGCGGTTTTGATTTTTCTGAAGATGGAGCGTACTACGGCCAGGATCTTTACAGGAGTGAAGAGGCCCGGCCCTTTGAAACCGGTGTGGAAATAGGGCAGGGGAACACTACAAATTCTTTCTATTCCGAACTGGAAGCAGGATATATCGTAAACCCAACCACGAACTTAAAACTGTTCGCCAGTTTTATATACAGGGACTTTAATCCACAGGTGAATACTGCTTTAAATTCTGAAATTTCCACGACCTGGATCAACTTTGGATTACGTACAGATATATTCAACTGGTATTTTGATTACTAGGCTTTTTTACGCCTGAAAATTAACACATTGCCAGCCTTGCCAAAACCTAATTAAGGAGTATCTTTGCACAAGTTAAAAAAAAGCTTTTTTGAGCAACACTCGCGTACATAATTCCAGCGCTTCCATACTCTCAGATTTTAAGGAAATTACTAAGATGAGGCTGGCCATTAGTGTGGTTTTTTCCTCTGTGGCGGGTTATTTTTTAGGTGCCGATTCCATAGACTTTGTTACCGTTACCTTGCTTGCGATTGGTGGTTACCTCATGGTGGGAGCAAGTAATGCTTATAACCAGATCATTGAAAGAAACCTGGACAGCCTTATGGACCGTACGAAAAACCGTCCACTGCCAGCAGGAAGAATGTCTGTTACCACGGCCTTTAGCATTGCAAGTATTTTTACGGTTTTGGGATTGGTTGTTTTATACGTCATCAACCCAAAAACGGCTATGTTTGGCGCAATCAGCATTTTCATGTATGTGAGCTTATACACGCCTTTGAAAACAAAAACTCCTCTGGCGGTATTCGTTGGAGCATTTCCGGGAGCAATTCCTTTTATGCTGGGTTGGGTAGCGGCTTCAGGAAGCTTTAGTATTGAGCCTGGAACTTTGTTTATGATCCAGTTCTTCTGGCAGTTCCCGCATTTCTGGGCAATTGGTTGGTGGCTGTATGACGACTATAAAAAAGGTGGATTCTTCATGCTTCCTACCGGAAAACGTGATCGGGGTACGGCGGTGCAGATCATCCTGTATACCTGCTGGACGATCATGGTTTCGTTGATCCCGGTATTCGGTGTTACAGGTAAGTTATATCTAACTCCGGTTTCTGGAGTAATCATTTTGCTGCTGGGACTTGGTATGATGTATTATGCCATC
This sequence comes from Christiangramia portivictoriae DSM 23547, assembly GCF_000423045.1. Lineage (GTDB taxonomy): Bacteria > Bacteroidota > Bacteroidia > Flavobacteriales > Flavobacteriaceae > Christiangramia > Christiangramia portivictoriae. The sequence continues at coordinate 650,969 of NZ_AUHF01000001.1, forward strand.
AGGCTTTTCAGAGAAAAAACCGCGGAAGCGGCAAAAAAATTAATGTTTGCCAGTGTGTCTTACATCACGCTGCTTCAAATTGTATATGTACTTGATAAATTTATTAGACAATGGATTTAACACAGGGATCAGACGAAATTAAACAGGCCAGGGCAAAGAAAATGATGCTTTGGTTTGGGATCATAAGCATGGTTATGACCTTCGCTGGCTTGACCAGTGCTTATGTAGTAAGTAAGAACAGGCCAGACTGGTTGACAGATTTTGAGCTTCCTGTTTCATTTCTATGGAGCACACTCGTTATCGTAGGGAGTAGTATTACGCTTTGGCTAGCTAAAAAGGCAATCAAATCTGGTGATCGAAAGAACGCTTCGGCATTCCTCATAGGGACACTGATTCTTGCAATTTTATTTGTTGTTTTTCAATTTTATAGCTTTTCAGAAATTGTGGAATCCGGGTATTATTTCACGGGTAGTGAGAGTACGATTACAACCTCGTTTATCTATGTCCTGGTACTGGCTCACTTGGCCCACCTGGCCATAGGATTGATCGTGCTTTTGGTATTAATTTATAACCATTTTAAACAACGTTATAATAAAGGTCAAATGCTTGGATTTGAGCTTGGTGCAACATTCTGGCACTTTGTTGATTTCCTGTGGATTTACCTGATTATCTTTTTATATTTCTTTAAATAATAAAATTGCGTATTTTTGCGCATCCTTTAACATTAAAACACTTCTATGGAGGCTACTGTTGTTAGAACAGGCACTGAAGGAAAAACCTGGGGTGGTGGTAATGATCCACTAAAAGCTAGTTATGGTAAGATGATGATGTGGTTCTTCATCCTATCTGATGCTTTAACATTTTCAGGGTTTCTTGCCGCTTATGGTTTTTCACGCTTTAAATTTATTGAATCCTGGCCAATAGCCGATGAGGTTTTCAATCACTTCCCGTTCTTACATGGAGTAGACGCTCCAATGTATTATGTGGCTTTAATGACCTTTATTCTTATCTTTTCTTCTGTAACTATGGTACTTGCTGTAGATGCAGGACATCATATGAATAAGGCGAAAGTTACTTTGTATATGTTTCTTACCATTATTGGTGGAATCATCTTCGTGGGATCTCAAGCCTGGGAGTGGAAAAATTTTATTAGTGGGGAATATGGAGCAGTAACTACTAAAGGAGGAAACATTCTTCAGTTTGTTGATGGTGAAGGACATCGTGTGGCTTTATCTGAAGTTGCTATTCCTATGCAGGGAGATAGAGTAGAGCACGAAGCGAACAATGGGATCTGGTTTGATTCTGGCGCAGAGCTGCCAAAATATTCTCTGGATGAGATCAAAGCTGGCTTTGCAGCTAATGAAGATCTTCTTATCAGGACACAGGTTTTCAACGAAGAAAATGAGAAAACCATTTTAAGCAGAGATGAGTCGCTGGCTAAGCTTAACGCTGATGCTGTGGGAACTGTAGAAGGTGCTAACCTTACTCATAATGAGTACGGGCCGCCACTTTTCGCAGATTTCTTTTTCTTTATCACTGGTTTCCACGGTTTTCACGTACTTTCCGGAATCATTATCAACATTATCATTTTCTTCAACGTGGTTATTGGAACCTATGAACGAAGAGGAAGTTATGAAATGGTAGAAAAGGTTGGTCTTTACTGGCACTTTGTAGATTTAGTTTGGGTATTTGTATTTACATTCTTTTACCTGGTTTAATTCTGAAATAAATTATTATGGCTCACAATACCACGCACGAAGGATCTGCAACTAAAAGGATCTGGTTTGTTTTTGGAATCCTTTCAGTAGTAACAATCGCAGAAGTAATTCTGGGAATTATTAAACCTGCTTTCTTAACCGATACTATGTTTCTTGGGATGAGGTTGCTTAACTGGATCTTTATCATACTTACAATTTATAAGGCGTACTATATCGCCTGGTCATTCATGCACCTGGAGCATGAAACCAAAGGACTTAGAAGAGCGATTGTATGGACGTCTATATTTCTTATTTCCTACCTTATTTTCATCCTTCTTACCGAGGGTGGATATATCTACGAAGTGTATAAGAACGGGCATGTAGCCTGGGACTTCTAACAAAAGTTAAAAGCAATTGAAAAGGCGGTTTTATAAAACCGTCTTTTTATTTTTGTACCCGTCTGTAAAGCATTTCATTGCTATGAAGAAGTTTCTAGTTCTTGGTATATTATTCGCTCTTCCAATTACCGCATATTTGTTCTTTGCCTCTGGTAAGAATAATTTCGCACGGCTACCTGTACTCACAGAAAACGTACGCGATATCGATGGTATGGAAACCAATACCGATACTACACTTAGTTTTAATGAACATATTACCGTGGTTGCTTTTTTTGGTTCAGACCTGGAGAAGATCAAAGGCAACACTTTTAATCTTGACAAAAAGATCCTCGAGAAATACTACGATTTTGATGACTTCCAGTTTGTGTTAATACTTCCTTCTGAAACCAAAGAAGAGACTGGCAATTTCATTGAAGAATTTAAAAAGATCAGTGAATCCTCAAAATGGAAAATTGCTTACGCAACTTCCGAAGAAATAGAAACTGTATTTGAGAGTTTTGAGAGCCCGCACCAACTTGATCAGGACCAGTATACTCCATATGTTTATATTGTAGATAAAGATCGCAATCTTCGTGGACGGGACGATGATGAAGATCATGGGGAACTGTATGGCTACGATTCCCGTGATGTCGCAGAGCTCAATAATAAGATGAATGATGATGTGAAGGTCATTCTTGCTGAATACCGGCTGGCTTTAAAACGTAACAATCGCGATAACAAGATCTAATGAAAAATTACTCATATATAGGAATTTCACTGATCATCCTGGTTTTCGGGATCATTTTCATTCCAAAGATCATAGACCGGATTAGCGACAATGAGATCGTTAAAGCTGATCGTTTGAATAAACCGACGAATAAAAAGCGTTCTAAAACAGATGTTCCTCTAGTGTATCTGGAGATTGACGGAGAGCGAAAGAAAGCACCTGAGTTTAAATTTATAAACCAGAACGGGGATACGATCACCAACAGGGATTACGCCGGAAAGGTTTATGTGGCAGAATTCTTTTTTACAACCTGCCCAACCATCTGCCCGATCATGAATAAAAATCTGGTAGAAATTCAGAATGAATTTAAGAATGCTACTAATTTTGGAATCGCTTCATTTTCTATAGACCCAGAGCATGATACCCCGCAAGTGCTCACTGAGTATGCAGAGAAGTATGGGATCACAGATCCAGACTGGAACTTGCTTACAGGAGATCGTGAGAAGATCTACGAGGTGGCCAATAAAGGTTTTGGTATATATGCCGGTGAAGATGCCTCTGTTGCCGGGGGGTTCGCTCACCAGGGATGGTTCGCGCTGGTGGATCAGGAAGGTTATATTCGCTCAAGAACCGATGATTTTGGAAATCCAATCATTTATTACCGGGGTTCTGTGGAACGTAACAAGTCGGTTACTGGCGACCAGGAAGAACCGCAGATAGAAATACTAATTGAAGACATAAATAATTTACTTTGAAAACTACCATGAATAGTTCCGACAAGATCGCTGTTCCTGTTATCATAGGGCTGTCTATAGCTGTCCCTGCCATTGTAGTAATTCTTATGCTGCTACCGGAGCGGTATAATATTTTTGGGACCGATTCGATCACTTTTCCGCTTTTTCACGGAGTACTGAATTTTTTAACTGCTATTTTACTGGTAGTTGGGTATTACTTCATGAAAGCCAATAATTTCATTGCCCATAGAAATACCATGATCGCAGCATTTGGTTTGTCGGCTGTATTTCTGGTAAGCTATGTGCTCTCGAAGATTAGCAATGAGCCGGTGCCTTATGGTGGAGAAGGGGTTCTTCGGTATGTTTATTTTTTCATATTGATCTCCCATATAATTTTGTCTGGTATCATTGTACCCTTGGTTCTGTTTACCATGTACCGGGGTTTGAGTGGGGAATATGGCAAGCATGCGAAGATCGCGAGATGGACCTTTCCTATCTGGCTCTATGTTGCTGTTACCGGAGTTCTGGTATTCCTTTTTATGATGCCATATTATTAATCGCTACGGAAATCTTTTCCGTTAGAGTCAAAGGACTGAAGATGAAGAAGATATTTATTTTTAGCATACTGCTCACAATATTTTTCCTGGTTCCTGATAATGCGGAAGCACAATGTTCCATGTGCAGAGCTGTGCTGGAAAGTGAAGGTGATCAAAGCACCGCAAAAGGGATTAATGATGGGATCCTGTATCTAATGGTATTTCCTTATTTGCTTATAGGTGGCATTGGATATTTTATTTACCGCAGCTGGAAACGCAAAGACAAAGAGCAGGTCTAGGTTACAACCTCATGTAAACTTAAGTTTAAGAATTACAATTTCCCTAACGTTTTTGTAACAATTCATTTTTTTGATAGTCTTATTGAATGGAAGACAGGTTCTTCTGTTTAATAACCATCAATCATGATCAATATTACCAATCTTCACAAATCCTATAAAATGGGTGCGAATTCATTGCACGTACTCAAAGGGATCAATTTCGATGTTGCTGAAGGTGAACTCGTTTCCATCATGGGTTCTTCAGGATCCGGAAAATCTACACTATTGAATATCCTGGGTATGCTGGATGAAGCTGATGAAGGCTCCTATATGCTTGACGGAGTACCCATAAAAGGGCTGAGTGAAAAACAGGCAGCCAAATACCGAAATAAATTTCTGGGTTTTATCTTCCAGTCATTCAATTTGATCAGCTACAAATCTGCTCTGGACAATGTCGCTCTTCCTTTGTATTACCAGGGACTTGCCCGAGGCGAACGTATGGACAGGGCGATGAGCTACCTCGAGAAAGTTGGTCTGGCCAAGTGGTCGGGACATTTACCAAATGAACTTTCAGGTGGACAGAAACAACGTGTGGCCATTGCAAGGGCCTTGGCGAGTGACCCCAAAGTATTACTGGCAGATGAGCCAACCGGTGCACTGGACACTAAAACATCTTACGAAGTGATGGATTTGATCCAGAAGATTAATGACGAAGGGAGAACCATACTGGTAGTGACGCATGAAAATGACATCGCCCAGATGACCAAAAGGATCGTGAATTTAAAAGACGGTTTAATTATCGAAGATAGCCCGGTTTCACAAGTAAGAGCATTAGACCATGTTTGATCTGGATCGTTGGGATGAGATCTTCGAGACCATCCGTAAAAATAAACTTCGAACTTTTCTCACGGGACTTTCAGTCGCATCGGGAATTTTTATCCTGGTGATTCTACTTGGAATTGGAGAAGGGATGAGAAATGGAATTGCCCGTGAATTTGAGCAGGATGCTTCAAATTTGATGCTGGTGTATCCTGGAATGACCTCCAAGGAGTATAAGGGATTGAACCCGGGAAGGCGCATTCAGTTTAAGAATGAAGACTATGATCAAATCCTGCGACTATATGGGGATAAACTTGATAAAAGCGCCTCCTTATACCAGCAGTGGGGACAGGTGCTTACTTATGGTAAAGAGTCTGGTTCCTACCAGGTCTACGGAAGTTTTCCCAGCTACCAGGTTCTGGAGAATAACACCTTGACTACAGGACGATTTATCAATATTTCAGACCTGGACAATTCAGAAAAGAATATGGTGATAGGCCAGCGTATAAAGCTTGATCTTTTTAAAGATGAAGATCCTATTGGCAAATACGTTCAGGTCTCTGGAGTGAACTTTAAAATTGTTGGAGTTTATACCGATCCTGGCGGGGAACGTGAAGAATCCCGTGCCATCATTCCCATTACTACTGCGCAAAAAGCTTTTGGAGGTGGAAATGATATAGCCCGAATGTATCTTACACTTAAACCTGAAGACAATTTTGACAAGTCTGTAGCCGCTTCCACGCAGTTTACAGCAGAACTGGACCAATTCTTAAAGGAACGACATACTGTTGCGCCAGATGATAACAGTGCGATCTACGTCAATAACTCTCTTGAAAATGCAAAACGCTTTTTCACTTTGATGGACATGATCAAATTGTTCTTCTGGGGTGTTGGTGTTTGCACGATCATCGCGGGTGTAGTGGGGGTAAGTAACATCATGCTTATTATCGTAAAAGAGCGCACCCGTGAAATTGGCGTAAGGAAAGCTTTGGGAGCTCAGCCACTTTCAATTATTGGAATGGTGCTTCATGAATCGATTTTTGTGACGGCCATTGCCGGTTTCCTGGGGCTCATATTTAGTCTCGCCTTACTGGAGTTTGTAGGGCCCATGATCGAAACTCAATATATTTATAACCCAACCGTTAATTTTACGGTAGCGATCAATACGGTGTTTATCCTGGTAATTGCAGGAGCACTGGCGGGATTCTTCCCGGCCTGGAGAGCAGCCAGGATCAAACCAATTGTAGCACTAAGAGACGAATAGTATGTTTAGTAGAGATCGTTGGAATGAGATTATAGAAGCGTTAACCTCGAACTGGTTTAGAACCTTAATGACCGCGTTTGGAGTCCTGTGGGGGATATTCATACTGGTAATTCTGCTTGCTGCCGGGAAGGGACTTGAAAACGGCGTAAAACAGGGATTTGGCGGTATTGCCACCAATACCATGTTCATGTGGACACAAGTAGCGTCAAGACCTTATAAGGGTATGCCGAAAGGTAGATTCTACAGCTTTGAAGTAGAAGATGTGGCAGCCATCGAGCGGGAAATACCAGATCTCAGGTTTGTTTCTCCCAGGAATCAGCTGGGTGGTTTTGGTGGAGAGAATAATGTGGTACGTGGCTTGAATACCGGAGCTTTCAATGTTTATGGTGATTATCCGGAAATCATTCAGCAGGAACCCATGGATATTACTTCTGGCAGGTTCGTGAATCATTCAGATATCGAACAGAAAAGGAAGGTTGCGGTTATAGGAACCGGGGTACAGGCTGCGCTTTACGATAAGGGTGAAGATCCGCTAGGAACTTATATCAAGATTAGCGGAGTGAATTTCATGGTTATTGGAACTTACAAAAAGAAAAGTCGGGGTGGTGATGCCGAGGAAGGACAGAAAGAAATTTTTGTTCCTTTTACCGCATTTTCTCAGGCTTTCAATCGCGGGAATAAAGTAGGCTGGATGGCCATTACTGCCCAGGACAATAATAGTATAACCGCACTAAAAGGAGATATCATCGATTTGGTCAAGGAACGTCATAAAATTCATCCAGAGGATGATCGTGCCGTAGGCAATTTCGATCTATACCAGGAGTTTTCTAAAGTAAACGGACTGTTCGTAGCGCTCAAAGCTGTGGCATATTTCGTAGGTGTGCTGGTATTACTTTCAGGAATTATCGGGATTAGTAATATTATGCTCATCGTAGTGAAAGAGCGAACCAATGAAATTGGTGTGCGAAGAGCGCTTGGAGCAACTCCGTGGTCTATAAGAGGGCAGATCCTAATGGAGTCCATCTTTCTTACCATCATTTCAGGTATGAGTGGAATCATTCTGGCTACCGGGGTGATCTGGCTGGTCAATTTCCAACTGGAGCAGATGGATACTTCAGAAATGATGTTTTTAAACCCTTCCGTAGACCTGGGAGTGGTAATCGTCGCCCTTAGTATTTTAATAATCTCTGGTCTTCTGGCCGGCCTTATACCTGCACAGCACGCCATCAAGGTAAAACCTGTGGATGCGCTGCGTACTGAATAGTTAGTAAATAGAAACACAATCAAGAAATGAAAAAATTTGTAACCATCGGAATTTTAGTGTTAATAGCGGTGACCTTCGTTGGGGCGCTTTATTATCTCTATCAAAAAAGTGAAGAAGCTCCAGTTGTCTACCAGACCGAAGAACCTTCAGAACAAACTATTATCAAGAAAACCGTAGCAACCGGGAAGATCGTTCCGAAGGAAGAAGTGCTCATCAAGCCAAATATTTCAGGAATTATCGATGAAATATATATCGAGGCTGGAGATAAGATCAAACAAGGGGATCTAATTGCCAAAATTCGCGTTATACCAAATGTTTCATCACTACAAAGCGCGAAAGATAACGTGGCCACTGCCCGTATCAACCTTGATAACGAAAAGAAAGTATATCAAAGACAGAAGGAACTGTACGATAAAGGCGTGATCTCTGCAAATGATTATGATGCTGCTGAAGTTTCTTATCAAAGAAGTCAGCAGAATTTTCGCTCAGCACAGCAAAATTACGAGATCGTCAAAACCGGAACCACCAGTGGTATAGGTAGTGCGGCGAATACCCTCATACGTTCCACGGTTGAAGGAATGGTGCTGGATGTTCCGGTGAAGACCGGAAACCAGGTGATCGAAAGCAACAATTTTAATGATGGTACTACCATTGCTACTCTGGCAGATGTGAATGAAATGATCTTTGAAGGGAAAGTGGATGAAAGTGAAGTTGGAAAGATCAAAGAAGATCTCCCTCTTGAAGTAACCGTTGGTGCCATCGAGAATAAATCTTTCGATGCAGTACTGGACTACATTGCTCCCAAAGGAGTAGAGGAGAACGGTGCCATCCAGTTTGAGATCAAAGGAACCCTGAACAAAGCAGATACAACCTTTATTAGAGCCGGACTCAGCGCCAATGCCTCTATTATTCTGGCAAAGGCCACAGATGTACTGGCCATTAAGGAGGCTCTGGTTCAGTTTGATGATGAGACCAAGAAACCTTTTGTGGAGATCATGACCGGAGATCAGGAATTTGAACGCAGGGAAATTGAACTTGGGGTAAGCGACGGTATTCATGTGGAGGTTACCCAGGGACTGGAAATGAATGATAAAATCAAGGTATGGAATCAGCTTAAAGCTCCCCAAAATCTTGCTCAAAACTAGAATTTAATTTTTAGGTGTAACAACCTGTACCTTTTAAAGACATATCATACAGAATTATATTATGAAAAATTATAGTTTACTTGTTAGCTTTTTTCTTTTCTGCGGAATGATGAGCGCGCAGCAGAAAGAGTGGACACTGGAAGAATGTGTGGAGTACGCATTGCAGAATAACATTCAGGTTAAACAATCTGAACTTGATCTGGAACTCTCTGAAATAGAGAAGCTGGATGCTTTGGGCAATTTCATTCCAAGTATCAACGGGCAGGCCACCAATGCATGGAATACCGGTCTTACTCAGAACGTGACCACTGGAATTCTTCAGAATCAAACGGTAAGAAACTTCTCTGCAAATTTAACTGCGGGTCTTACTATTTTCGACGGACTACGAAATTTCAAACAACTTCAAAGAGCTAAGATTTCAAGACTGGCCAGCCAGTATTCGCTGGATAAGATGGAGGATGATATCGCCCTGTTTGTGGCAGATGCGTATTTGCAGGTATTATTCAGTAAACAAAACCTTGATGTACTACAGGCACAGAATGAAGTGACCAGAGAACAATTACAGCGTACTGAAGACCTGGTGGAAGCCGGTGTGTTGCCGCAGGGTGATCTACTGGAAATCAGGGCTACCATGGCAGATGAGAAACAGCGAATCATTCTTGCAGAAAACCAGATCCAGATTTCTCTTATCAGCCTGGCTCAAACCTTAGGTTTTAGAGATTATCAGAATTTTGATATTGTAGATCGTGATTATGCGGTCTTCGGAAACGAGATCCTGGCGAACTCTGTGTATGATGTGATTGAAAAGGCTAAGGAGGAACGATCAGAATTAAAAATAGCTGAAGCTAACCGAGACCTGGCAGAACAGGATGTTGCTCTGGCGAAAGGAGCTTACCTGCCAACTTTAGGAGCTTTCTTTAACTATAATACCAGGGAAACAGGACAGGGTAGAATCACCGGGGCAGTACTGGATCCTACAGAGCCTACAAGACAAATTGGTTTGGTGCAGGATACAGAACAAATTGTGGTTGCCCCCAATACGATACCAACACTTGGAAGTCCGCTGCCATTTTTCGATCAGTTATACAGAAATGACGGGATTAGTTATGGGTTTCAGTTGAGTATTCCGTTCTTAAACGGGTTTTCCACACGAAATGCAGTAAAAAGAAACGAGATCAATGTAAAAAGAGCCGAGTTCCAGTTGGAGCAGGCAGAACTTGATCTGGAAGCTAATGTGTACCAGGCGTATACAGATGCTAAAGGAGCTTTTGAAGCCTATGAGGCTGCTTTAGTAGCTTCCGAAGCGCAGGAAAAAGCTTTTGAATATGCTACAGAGCGTTACGATGTTGGTCTTACCAACGCATTTGATTTTAGCCAGGCTAAGATCCGTTTTGAGAATACGCAAAGAGAGGCGTTAAGAGCCAAATACGATTATATTTTTAAACTGAAAGTTGTAGAACTTTATTTTGGAATTCCGGTTAGGGATTTAAAACTGTAAATAATGAATAAGAAGAAGCTTTTCATCATCCTTGGGATCATCATCGTTTTAATCGTTGTCTTAGTAGCTGGTAAGAAAGCCGGTTGGTTTGGTAGCTCAGCCAATATCAAAGAAGTGGAGATCACTGAAATTGAACCGGTAGACATTATCGAAACCGTTTCGGCGACAGGAAAAATTCAGCCGGAGGTGGAAGTTAAACTTTCTTCTGAAGTTTCCGGAGAGATCATTGAACTACCGGTAGTTGAAGGTCAGCTTGTGGAAAAAGGAGATCTGCTGGTAAAAGTAAATCCTGATATTTACCAGTCCAGCGTACAGAGAGCCAGAGCAAGTTATTCAAACTCCAAAGCGAATTATGCACAGACGCAGGCGAATTTGAAGCAGGCTGAAGCCGACTTTAATCGTAACAAAACCCTGTTTGAAAAAGGAGTGATCTCAAAAGCTGAATGGGATGGTGTTGTTTCCAATTATGAAATGGCGGAGGCTAACAAAGAATCTGCCTATTACAGCATGCAAAGTAGTGCTGCTACGGTGACCGAGGCGACAGATAACCTTGGGCGTACCAATATTTATGCTCCAATGAGCGGTACGATTTCTAAACTGGATGCCGAGCTTGGAGAAAGGGTTGTAGGTACTCAGCAGATGGCGGGAACCGAAATTCTTCGTGTGGCGAATCTTGACAACATGGAAGTTGAGGTAGATGTAAATGAAAATGATATCGTTAAAGTAAGCGTGGGAGATTCCACAATGGTGGAGGTTGATGCATATCTAGGCAAGGATTTCAAAGGAATCGTTACTGAAATTAGCAATACTGCAGATAATACTCTTACCACAGATCAGGTTACAAACTTTAAGGTTAAAGTTCGTATTCTCAAGGAATCATACGAGGACCTGATGGAAGGAAAGCCAGAGAGTTATTCACCATTTCGACCGGGAATGACTGCAACTGTAGATATTATCACGAATAAACGAATGAAAGTAATAGGAGTGCCTATTAGTTCGATCGTGATCAAATCTGATACTACGGCAACCAAGAAAACTTATGGAACGGCACCTGCCAGCGAAGGAAGTGAAAAATTTGAATGTGTGTTTGTAAAAGACGGACAAAAAGCTAAACTTCGCGTCGTGGAAACCGGCATTCAGGACGATGCTCAGATCGAGATCACCAAAGGCCTGAAGAAAGGTGATGTAGTAATCACCGGCCCTTACAATACCGTTACCAAAAGTCTTAATACCGGAGATGATATCGAGGTGAAAAAGCAACAAACGGAGGAAGAAGAGGCCGAATAAACTTTTAAGATTTGGCAACTATTTTATGTCTTGAAACGGCTACGACCAACTGTTCAGGTGGTCTTTCTCTGGATGGAAAACTAATTAGCCTCAAAGAAGACAATACCAAAGGGTATTCCCATGCTGAAAAACTACATCTGTTTATTCAGGATGTATTAAAGGATTCTGGGAAAACGCTTCAGGATCTAGACGCCATCGCTATTAGCAAAGGTCCGGGATCGTATACAGGTTTGAGAATAGGAGTATCAGCTGCCAAGGGTTTATGTTTTTCTCTTAACATTCCAATGATCTCTGTGCCAACCCTGGATTTACTGGCACAACAATTAAAGAGCGAACCTGGAATGAAGATCGCCATGCTGGATGCCAGAAGAATGGAAGTCTATGCTGCTGTTTTTTCTGAAGATCTAACGCAGGTACGCGATACGAATGCTGAAATCCTGGATGAAAATTCTTTTGCAGATTACCTTCAGAAGTCCAGGGTGCATTTCATTGGGAATGGCGTGGCGAAGTTCCGCGAGATCATCTCTTCTGAAAATGCTGTATTCCACGAACAAAAATTCCCTTCAGCTTCAGAAATGGCAGAAATCGCAGAGAGTAAGTACAAAAAAAGCGACACCGAAGATGTCGCATATTTTGAGCCTTATTACCTCAAGGATTTTTTGATTGGCTAATTATTCTGCCGATCTCCTGTCTCTTTCAGTTCCTCTCATTTTCGTTTGATCATACAGGTAAACATCTCTTTGTGGATAAGGAATGGTCATTCCGGCTTCCTCGAGTCTTATTTTACCTTCTTCGATCATATACCAGTGCAGATCCCAGAAATCTGGTAATTCAGCAAAATAACGTACAGAGAAGTTTACTGAACTGTCACCAAGTTCAGAAACAATGATCTGTGGTGCCGGATCTTTCAGAATTTTTTCCTGTTCCATCACCATATTGGTAAGGACTTCTTTCGCTTTCTTAATATCATCATCGTAAGAAATCCCGAAGCTTAGGTTTTCTTTACGAGTTTTATTGAAGCTGTAATTCGTAATATTATCATTGCTTAGTTCTCCATTTGGGATCACAACTCTCTGATTCCCGAAGGTATCCAGTTTGGTATAAAACAAGGAGATTTCCACAACGCTTCCAGAAACTCCCTGTGCTTCGATCCAATCTCCAACCTTAAAGGGTTTTAAAACGATGATAAGCACTCCACCAGCGAGATTTGACAGCGAACCCTGCAAGGCCAGACCAATGGCAAGACCTGCGGCACCAATTGCGGCGACAAGAGAAGCGCTCTCCACTCCAAGCTGCGTGATCACCAGTACGAATAAAAGTACTTTTAGACCCCAGCTAGCTGCATTTACAGTAAATTTTTCAAGTGTAGGATCATAATCCTTCTTGTCGAATAGTTTCTTTAAATATTTTACAATGAGTTTAATCACCCAAAGTCCTACAAGCAGCAGCACGATCGCACCGATTAGCGTAGGGAGATAATCGATAAATTTGTTAGCGTATTCTTTCGCGATTTCGCCGTAGTTGTTCAACTTGTCCATTCTTTTTTATCTAATTTAAGTTCAAGCCCCTATTCTAAAAAATTAGAGGGCATATCCTGTTTATTTTTTGTTAAAAATTAAATCATCTGTTCCAAAGCATCCCTGAAGCTACGAACTGGAAGCTGGCATTTACCCTCTTCACAAATATAGATCAATGATTCGCCGCTTTTTAACCGTTCTTTTAAAATGCCAAGCTCAGACTCTTTTTTGGTAGCAGCGAGCACTTTATTTGGTACATAATACTGCTGGAAATTTTCACTCAATTTTTCTGCATTGTTTCCAGTGATCGCGATCTCGTAAAAAGGATGAGTAAAATTCAGTAATAACATCAGCCAGTTGGAGTAGGATTGTGCATAATCCTTGATCTCTGGTAGTACCGCCTGCAACATTTGTTCGGCCCGGTTAACATAGGCTGTATTGCCAGTAAGTTTACCCAGCCTGTAGTAATTATGCGCCATAACCGAGTTGGCTGCGGGAATTACATTATCCTGTACATCGATGAGCCTGTTGATCAACGCCCGATCTCTGGAGGAGGTAAAATAAAATAACCCGGTTTTATCGTCATTAAAATCCTGCTCCACTATGCCAAGCAAAGTTTTCGCTACGTCGAGAAATTTTTCATCGAAGCCAGCCTCGTAAAGATCCAGTAGCGCCTGAATCACAAAAGCATAATCCTCAAGATACCCGTTGATCCTGCTAGTGCCGTTTTTATAGGTATGGAAGAGTCGGTTATCTTCCTGAACGAGGTTTTCCAGAATAAACTTTATGGCGGCTTCAGCTTTTTTAAGATACTCTTTCTTCTGAAGTGCCTGAAAAGCATGACAATATCCACTAATCATCATCGCATTCCACGAAGTAATGGATTTATCGTCAAGTCCGGGTTTCGACCGTTTAGATCTTTCAGACCTTAATTTTTTCTGAAGCTCTTCCAGATTGATGTTCAGATCATCCCAACTTAGTTGGAGTTGGGCTGAAAGTTCCTCGAGGCTCTGAGTTCGAATAAGGACGTACTGATCTTTTTCCCAGATTCCGAAGGAATCAATACGGTAAACCTGGGAGAAGAATTCAAAATCATCCTGAAGAATTTCCTTTAGTTGTTCTTTGGTCCAAACATAAAAAGCACCTTCTTCAGATCGTCCATCACCATTTTCACTATCGGCATCCAGCGCAGAGTAAAATGCTCCAGATTCATCCTGAAGATCATTTTCTACAAACTTGAGTGTGTTTTCAACCACCTGAGCATACCACCTGTTATTCGTGATTTTATACAAATTTGCATAGGAGCTTACCAGTTGCGCATTATCGTAAAGCATTTTCTCGAAATGCGGTACGTGCCATTTTTCATCTACAGAGTACCTCGAGAAACCTCCATCTAGGGGATCGTAAACGCCTCCCCAGGATATTTTATTAAAAGTATGCTGCACATATCCTAGAAGTTCTGAGTCCTTTTCCTGACGGGCAAATCTTAATAAAAAATCATAGTTGGATGGCATCATGAACTTAGGACTCCTGTTGTACCCGCCATTTTGATGATCCATGACAGATTTCCATTTTGATAGAATCCCCTCAAAAAGAGAGCTATCCAGATTTTTCTGTACTTCAGGCGTATTGATGATCTGCATTTGAGACATCCCGTCCTCAAGTTTGGCGGCATATTCCAGAAGTTTCTCTGGTTGCTGCTCAAACAATCGGGCGATTTGAGTAAGCGCAGATTTCCATTGCTCCTTTTGGAAATAAGTACCGCCCCATACCGGTCTTCCATCGGGCAAGGCGACCACATTCATTGGCCAGCCTCCCATCCCGGTCATTGCCTGTACCGCGTTCATGTAAACCTGGTCTACATCGGGTCTCTCCTCGCGATCTACCTTTACAGAGATGTAATTTTCATTCATGATGGCAGCTACTTCGGGATCTTCAAAACTCTCATGCTCCATTACATGACACCAGTGACAGGCTGAGTATCCTACACTTATTAAAAGCAGTTTATTCTTCTCTACAGCTTCCTCCAGAGAGCGATCGTTCCAGGGACGCCAGTCTACAGGGTTATGTGCATGCTGCAGGAGATATGGACTGCTTTCATCGATAAGCTGATTGGTATGCTTATGGTTTTTCATAATTGTGTGAGGATAGATTTGATCTACAAAAAGCTAAAATTAAGACGATTGTGGCGGCAGATGCCGCTTATTCTTAATCTTTTAATAACTTTAACACCTCTGTAATTCCAGCAAATTGTTGGAGTTTTGCAGACTGAAAACAGATCTATCATATGGAGGACATTTATATCGTAATGCTTGTGGCGCTTTTCGCCCTCGCCATTACAGATCTTGTAGTAGGAGTTAGCAACGATGCTGTAAACTTCCTGAATTCAGCTATAGGATCCAAAGCGGTCTCTATGCGTACGATCATGATCATTGCAAGTATAGGAGTTGCCGTGGGAGCGATATTTTCAAGCGGACTCATGGAAGTTGCCCGAAAAGGGATCTTCATGCCGGGCCAATTCTATTTTGAAGAGATCATGATCATTTTTATGGCAGTGATGATCACAGACGTGTTGCTACTCGACTTTTTCAATTCCCTGGGATTGCCAACCTCCACCACGGTTTCGATCGTTTTTGAATTACTAGGTGCCGCGGTTTGTATGGCGGTGATCAAGATCTATACCCAGGATAATGGAGACTTGGGCTTACTTCAGAATTATATAAATTCATCCAAGGCAACCGAGATTATTCTAGGAATTCTGCTCGCTGTTGTCATCGCATTTATCGTTGGAGCTTTTGTCCAGTATATTTCCCGACTCATATTCTCCTTTCAGTTCGAGAAGAAGGTGAAATACGTGGGAGCTGCATTTGGCGGGTTTTCACTTACGGCAATTCTGTATTTTATTGTGATCAAAGGCTTGAAAAGTGTTTCATTCATTGCTCCCGAAACGCTGGCTTTTATCAATGAGAATACCTGGCTGATTGTCCTGATTGGCTTCATAATCTTCACGCTGATCTCACAATTTTTAATGAGTATTCTTAAACTGAATATTCTACGAATCATTATCATCATTGGAACCTTTGCGCTGGCTTTGGCCTTTGCTGGAAATGATCTCGTGAATTTTATTGGAGTTCCCATTGCCGCATGGCAGTCTTTCGATCTTTGGCAGTCGGCTTACAATGCCACCGGTGCCATGCCATCAGAATTTTTGATGACCGGCCTTTCAGGAAAGGTCAATACGCCAGAGTTGTTATTAGTCTGTGCCGGAGCTGTTATGGTCATCACATTATGGTTTTCCAGTAAAGCCAAAACAGTGGTAGATACAGGAATCAATTTATCCAGGCAGGGAGATTCAGTAGAAAGGTTTGAGCCAAACTGGCTTTCCAGAGGAATCGTAAGATATTCTGTAATGATTGGTGGCGGGGTAAGTGCCATTTTACCCAGCGAATTGAAAAACAAGATCGAGAATAAATTCAGCAAACCGGCTTCACATTTACGTAGCAGGAGGGTGGATGCCCCCGCTTTTGATATGGTTCGAGCTTCAGTGAACCTTGTAGTCGCCAGTGTGCTTATTTCTATTGGAACCAACATGAAACTGCCGCTTTCCACAACTTATGTCACCTTTATGGTCGCCATGGGTACTTCGCTTGCAGATAGAGCATGGGATAGGGAAAGCGCCGTTTATCGTGTGGCTGGAGTACTTAACGTTATTGGTGGCTGGTTTGTAACCGCGATCGTTGCTTTTACCGCCGCCGCAATTTTTGCCTCTATTATTTTCTATGGAGGTACAATCGCCCTGGTGGTCCTGATCATCGCAGCTCTCGTGGTGGTGGTAAGAAGCAGTATTCTGCATTCCAGGGAAACGAAGAAAGAGAACGAGAAAAAGAAATTTAATAAAAGCGACATCATTACGATCAATGAAATCACTGCGGAAACTTCAGAAAATATTTCCAGGGTGATTGGCGGTATCGATAAAGTGTATTCTAAAAGTGTGGATCATCTGGGCTATTATGATCTGGGTAAACTGAAGAAGAATTACAAGCGAATCGAGAAACTGGAAGTGGAAGTGGATGAGCTGAAAGACAATATTTTTTACTTCATTAAATCTCTTGATGAAAATTCTATTGAAGCCAGTAAGTTTTATATCCTAACGCTGGATTACCTTCAGGATATGGTTCAGTCGATTAGCTTTATCGCCAGGAACAGTTACAACCACGTACATAACAATCATAAGAACCTTAAGTTTAACCAGATTCGAGACCTTAAAAAGGTAGACGATCGTCTGCAGGTTCTTTTCGATGAGCTTATGGTGACTTTTAATCATAATGAGTTTGATAAAATCGATGCATTGCTGGATGAAAAACAGGAATTGCTGGATTATGTAAGTGACCTTATTCAGAAGCAGATCGAAAGAATAAGAACTTCTGAGTCCAGTCCAAGAAATACCAAGCTTTACTTTGGGATATTACTGGAAACAAAAGATCTTATTGGTTCCACGATGAATTTGCTACAGCTCTTTCAGGAATTTTATCAGGAGGCAAGAAAAACCAGTTACTAAAATAAAAATCCCTTCAACTGAAGGGATTTTTAAATATTACTGGATAGTGTAAAAACGTTCTAGCCATTGATGGCCTCCACGTATTGCACTTTATCCCGAAGCATATCTCTAAGCATTGTTTCAATTCCGCTTTTAAGGGTCATGGTAGAAGATGGACATCCACTACACGCACCCTGCAGGATCACTTTTACGGTCTTATTCTCTTCATTATAGCTGTCAAAAAGGATATTTCCTCCATCACTGGCGACCGCAGGTTTGATGTATTCGTCAAGAATTGCGATAATCTGCTGGCTGGTATCGTCCAGTTCCTTGTAGGCAGCATCATCATTTTCTTCCTGCACCTTCTCAGTCTCCTGCGTTTTAATAGTCTCTGCAGTGAGAACCTCATTTCCATCTTCAATGTAATTTCGAATAAACTCACGCAGTTCCATGGTAATCTCATCCCATCCCGCAATATCGTACTTATGGACTGAAACATAGTTCTCGTCGATAAAGACTTCCTTTACGAAAGGAAAATGAAATAATTTTTGAACTAAAGGCGCATTCTTCGCGTCGTCGATGTTTTTAAATTCAACCGACTTTAATACAAGTTTCTTGTTCGCAACAAATTTCATTACTGCCGGATTGGGCGTGCTTTCAGCATAGACTGTTACTGGGACTTTACCGGTGGAGGTCTTTTCTTCTCTGATCACTTCACCACCTTTGTTGAGGTATTCTTCAATTTGATCTGCTACTTCCTGCTGTACATCGCTCCACTCCACGATATCATATTTTTCAATAGCAATAAAATTTTGCGCGATATATACCGTTTTAACAAATGGAAGATAGAATAATTGCTGGGCTAGGGGAGAACGCTTCGCCTCGTCGATATTCTTAAATTCGAAATTTTCATGACGCGTCAGGAACCTGTTGGCTTCAAATTTTACAATGGAAGCCGTGGTTGTAGGGACTATGTTGATATTAAAATCTTTCATCTCAAAATTTTTGGCAAAAATACTAAAGAAAAACTACGTAATACATATATTTACAGCCTTTATGGCGAATTGGGGAACTCTTACAAGAGGTCTTTTACGGCTCTCTTATCAAATGATTTTATGCACTTTTGCTTCATTTGCATTGTGGAATTCCACGAAGCTGAATGCCCAGGAAGTGATCCCCACCTATTCAGATTATTTAACCGATAATCTTTACCTTATTCATCCCAGCATGGCTGGCGCTTCAAACTATGATCAACTGCGCATCACCGGTAGAACGCAATGGTTCGACGTACAGGACGCTCCCAACTTACAGACCGCCGCAATTAATATGCGTGCTACCGATAAAATAGGTCTTGGAGGAATCATGTTCAGAGATGAAAACGGGAACTATTCAAAACTGGGTGCCTATGCTACTTTTGCCTATCATTTGATGTTTTCGCGTAGTACCGTCGATCTAAACCAATTGTCTTTTGGAATTAGTGCAGGTGTTATTCAGCATAGACTGGATACCAGCGGTTTTACAACGTTCGATCCTCTGGTTGGCAATAACCAGTCTGACCTATTCGGGAACATAGATGTTGGAGCTTCCTATTACGTTAATGACCTATATTTTCACCTTGCTGCAAAAAATATACTATCGGTTAGCAGAGATCTGTTTTATTCAGATGCGGTGCCTAGTAATATGAGAAAGTATTTATTCTCTGCCGGATATGTTTTTAGCTTCGACCGTAATAGTGACTGGAGTTATGAGCCTTCGATCCTGTTTCAGGCCAGGGAAGCTACCGAGGAAATGGCAATAGATGCAAATATCAAAGCCTACTATCAACTTGATAATAGCAGGTTGTGGGGTGGAGTTTCTTACCGGAACAGTTTCGAGAGTGCTGAGATTACAGGAGATGGGGAGGCCATTGCCAATCAGCAATTGCGTTACATTAGCCCGTTTGTTGGAATAGATTATAAAAAGTTTGTCTTTGGCTACACCTTCAGTTACCAGCTAAATTCTCTCGTGCTAAGCAACACAGGATTCCATCAGATCACTCTGGGCTATAACTTCGGAAAAAGCCGTCAGCGTTATGACTGTAAATGCCCGGCAATCAATAATTAGAAATCCAGGGTATCTACCTTGTAATTGTGCACTTCCGAAGAAATAATGGAAGCGAGCACCAGTGGGTTAGCATTCGAATAGAACAGGTTACTGCTGTTTGCTGATGTTTCATTTAACAAATCTTGAGCAGCAAGAATACTTTTGGTTTGTTTTGCCACTGCTTCTCCAGAATCTATGATCTGTACCGAATTGGGTAATATTTCTCGCAGCACTGGAATAAGATAAGGGTAATGGCTGCAGCCTAGAACGAGATGATCTATTCTGGCTTCAAGCATTGGTTGTAGTAAATAGAGCAGAAGATCTTTCATCTCCGGGCTATTCGTTTCTCCGGCTTCGATAAGTTCCACGAGTCCGTTTCCCTCCACTTCGACTACCTGTATATCTTTGGTATATAATTCACTGGTCTGTGCGAAAAGTTCACTGGAAAGAGTTCCCCTGGTTGCCAGAATCCCTATGGCCTTATTGGTGCTCTTTAATGCGGCAGGTTTAATCGCCGGTTCGATGCCTATAAATGGAACTTTGTAGGAGTTTCTAAGAACTTTAATAGCATTGGTAGTGGCAGTGTTGCAGGCAACGACAATAAGTTTGCAATCGAGCTCCAGAAGTTTTTCCGTGTTTTTGACGGAAAGAGCTATGATTTCTTCCTGGGTTTTTAATCCATAAGGAGCGTTTTTGCTATCAGATAAATAGATGGTATTCTCATAGGGAAGGAGTTCGTGTATCTCTTTCCAGATGGAAGTTCCTCCAACTCCCGAATCAAATATACCTATAGGCTGCATCTTATTCATAGACTTCTAAAATAAAAAAACTGCGCACTAAGTGTACGCAGTTCAAAAATTTTATTGAAATGTAATTCAATTACAGTCCTAAATCTTTCTTTACATCTGTAGTTAGATCATACCCATCAGCTAGAAGCACACCTGTTCCAGTTGTAGAGTCCAGTACGTAATCGTATCCTTTCGCTCTTGCTACTTTCTGAATGCTGGCACGAACTTTTTCAAGAACTGGTCTTAGAAGATCAGTTTCTTTTTTCTGAAGATCCTGTCTTGCTTTTGCGCTATGTTCCTGGATTCTTCTTTGAGCAGCCTGAATCTCAGCTCCTCTTTTCTGATTCTCTTCATCAGATTTTGTGTTAGCTTCAGCTTCGTAACGCTGCATGGTACTTTGAGCTTCAGATAACATATCCTTGATCTCAGCATCATACGTTTTCTCAAGTTTCTGAAGTTGATCCATTGCACTCTTGTATTCCGGGAGTGACTGTACCAACTCCTGAGTAGCGATATGAGCAACTTTAGACTGTGCGTTTGTAAAAGCAGTAGCGCCAATCATTAAAGCTAAAGCTATAAAAAGTGTTCTGAATTGTTTCATTGTAATCGTCGTTAAAAATTAAAGTTTAAATTTAGTTTATAGTATCATTCTTAGTTTCGCGTGCTTTCAGCAAAGAATCCCTTTTACGTTCTCTCTCGGCCAAAATTTTTGCACGTCTTTCTTCAAATTCCTTTTGCCTGGCAAGCTTTAAAGAATCCCGTTCTTTTTTTCTGGCTTCGATCAGGGCTTCACGTTCAGTCTGGCGTTCTTTAACCAGTTCTTCACGTTCAGTAATTTCTGCATCCTGTTCCACTGTTCTGTTCTCTTCACGTTCAAACTGCTCTACTTCGTTACGGCCCTGTAACTGCTCACGATTTGCGGTACGTTTAATGGTTCGTAATACCGTTTCGCTTACATCATACTGCCTGTCTGCATAGATCATTCCAACGTCTGAAGTCCGGTCGAAGATAAAATCAAAATTTCTGTTTTCAGCAATTTGCTGGACCGCTGTGAAAACCTGATCCTGAATTGGTCTTACCAATTGCTTCTTTTGAATCATATAATCACCATTGGGACCAAATCGCTTTTGCTGATAGTCAAGGACCTGTTGCTCCATATAAGAAATTTCATCTTCACGCTCTTCGATCAGTTCTCTGGTTAAAAGAGCTTTCTCATTGTCAAGTTTGGAACGCATGGCCTCAACAGCGCGCATTTTAGTTTCTGCTTCCGCTTTCCATTCCTGAACACGGCTTTCCAGTTGCTTTGAAGCTTCCTGATATTCCGGAACGTTTTCAAGAATATATTCCATATCGATATAGCCTAATCGAATGGTCTTTTGAGCCGTCGCTGTAGTAAGACCTATCAACAGAAATATCAGTATGAATTGTATTCTTTTTTTCATTCAGATCGAATATAGAAAATATCGTGCCAATTTTAAAATTGTTGACCTATGATAAAGTGTGTTTCCCATCCATTAGGACCAGGCTGACCACCTACGATCTCGTCGAAACCATATCCAAAGTCAATCCCTAGTAATCCAAAGGTTGGCATGAATACTCGTAGTCCAACTCCGGCAGATCTGTTCAACTGGAATGGGTTGTAGTCTCTGAAGTTATCATACGTCGCACCTGCTTCAAGGAATGACAATGCATAGATGGAAGCAGCTGGTTTCAAGGTAATGGGGAATCTAAGTTCAAGCGAAAATTTGTTATAGATCACAGCTCCATCATCTCTATCATTGATACCTCTATCGATTGGCACAACCGACTGGTTTGGATATCCTCTTAACTGTATGGTTTCCCTTCCATCAAGACTGAAGGCTCCAAGACCATCACCACCTAGATAGTAACGTTCAAATGGCGGAATACCTCTCTCACTATTGTAAGCTCCAAGGAATCCAAATTCAGCATGCGTACGAAGTACAAGATCACTGCTTGGACCAAAGTTAGCCAAAGTCTCATACCAGCTTCCAGCAAGTTTAATTTTATAGAACTCCAGCCAGTTATATTTCTTTTGATCTACTTTCTCCTGGTCTGGAACAGAGTTTTCAGAAGTCACCCTGTTTCCGTTGTTATCGATCAGGTTGCCGTTGTCGTCTCTCAACTGGTATTCCGGATCATTTTCAAGGTTTCCGTAGTCTACACCATTCCAAAGAGAGTAAGGAGGAGTGAATTTCGCGGTAAAGTCGAATTTAGATCCCTGTGTTGGGAATATTGGGTTAAAGGCTGTATTGTCCCTTGTAATTCCCAACTGGTAATAAAGGTTATTTGAGTGACCATCCCCAAAGGTAAAAAGTCCAGTATTGTAATTGTTAAGATCGTATCTCTGAAAACCAACTACGTTTGAGATCGTAGCGTACTGGTCTGGCTCTCTAAGTCTTTTTCCAAGACCTATGCTTACCCCAAGAATATCGAAACTTCTGGTCTTATCTGCTTCTCTCTCCACATAATCGAATAGAAACTGTCTGGTATAGCTGAAGGAAGTAGATAAACTAACCGGCTCTTCACCACCTAACCACGGCTCTCTGAAGGATAAGCTGTAAGTCTGGTAGAATGTACTGGCCTGTGCCCTTAAAGATAAGGTCTGTCCATCTCCCATGGGGATAGGGTCGTAAGCATCTTTGTCAAACAAGCCTTGAATGCTGAAGTTGTTGAAGGATAATCCCAGGGTTCCAATAAAACCACCACCTCCGTAACCACCTTGTAGTTCGATCTGGCTGGCTCCCGATTCCACCACCTGGTATTCCAGGCTTAAAGTTCCTTCCCTTGGATCTGGATCTACAAATTCAGGATTTAATTGTTCTGCATCAAAGAATCCCAGTGCACCCAATTCACGAATGGTGGAAACCACAGCCTGCTGACTATATTTCTGTCCTGGCTTGGTTCTCATCTCCCGATAGATCACATGATCTTTGGTCTTGTTATTTCCAGTAACTCTAATCTCATCGAAAAAAGCTTCTTTTCCTTCAAGGATCCTTACTTCAAAATCGATCGTATCATTATAGACATTCGTTTCTACAAGATCGATATTAGAGAATAAGTATCCATTATTCTGGTAGATATTGGCGATAGACGTTTTGTTTGGTTCTCTACTTTGAATTCTTTCATCAATAAGCACTCCGTTGTAAACATCGCCTTTTTCAACTCCCAAAGCCTTACTAAGCTGTTCATCTGTATAAGCAGCATTCCCCAGGAAATCAATATTGCCAACATAATAACGATTCCCTTCCTCAATATCGAGCTTAAGGCTGATGGTTTCTTTGTCGTTCTTGATAAGGGTGTCTGATAGAATTCGAGCATCCCGAAAGCCTTCTTCTTTGTACTTGTTAATAAGAGAAGTCTTGTCTTCCTGGTAATCTGCGCGAACAAACTTGGATCGCTTCCAGAACCTGATAATGTTCTTTTGTTTTGTGTTTTTCATGTTTCTCTTCAGCTTGGCGTCTGATAGCTCATCATTGCCTGTGAAGTCGATACTCTTGATCTTAACACGATCTCCCTTGTTTACATTTACAAGCATATTCACCTTGTTGGCGCCGGTAGTATCATCTACAGGTTTTGTTTGTATGTAAACATCGGTATTAAAATAACCTTCTTTCTTATATTTATTCTGAATATAATTCCTGGTTGTGGTAATTAGGTTTTCTGTTACTTTGGCGCCGGGTTTAAGGCTGTTTTCATCTATAAGTTCGTCACGGTCACTTTTCTTCTTTAAACCTGTGAATGTTGTTTGATTAAGAACAGGAACTTCCTTGATCTCCAGTTCGAGATCTGCTACGTTGCCCTCAACATTGGTGATATAGAAGTTGATATCACTAAACAGATCCAGAGACCAGAGCTTATTGATGACATTTCTCAACTTTTCACCCGGAATATAGATCTCCTGTCCAGATTTTAGGCCGGTATAGGTAAGGACCGTCTTTTCGTTGTAGGTGGTGGTTCCGGTAACTTTTATTTCTCCAATGGTGTATTTTTTAGAATCTCCCAGTGGCAGGTCCTGTGCTTTGGCAGCTATACTGAAAATGAAAAAAAATGCGAAAAGTGTAAAAATCTTTTTTGTCATGGATGCACTAACTGAGTTGCTCACTTGTTTTTCCAAATCGTCTTTCTCTGTTTTGATAGTTGTATATGGCTTCAAAAAGGTCTTCCCTTCTGTAATCTGGCCATAAGATTTTCGTAAAATACAATTCAGCATAAGCAATTTGCCATAAAAGGAAATTACTAATGCGTTGCTCGCCGCTGGTCCTGATTAATAGATCAACGTCTGGTAAATTTTGGGTGTAAAGATGCTTATTTATAACTGATTCGTCAATAGCTTCAATGGATAATTCCCGCTTGCTTACCTTCTCAGCAATTTGTTTGAAACAGCTGGTGATTTCTTCTCTGCTTCCGTAGCTTAACGCCAAAGTAAGGGTCATTCTTGTGTTGGATGATGTTTTTTCTATGACATCCAGTAATTCTTTTTTCGCTTTCTTCGGAAGATTGGAAATATTCCCTATACAATTCAGGCGAATATTGTTGTCCTGAAGTGTTTTAATTTCCTTTTTAAGGGATGAAACCAGCAGTTTCATAAGGGTATCAACTTCCAATTTTGGCCTGTTCCAGTTTTCCGTAGAAAATGCATAGAGCGTAAGATTTTTTACGCCAATTTCAGCACAGCCTTCTACAGTATCCCTAACAGCTTTGGTGCCTTCTTTGTGACCTGAAGCTCTCAGAAAACCTTTTTGTTTCGCCCATCTACCGTTGCCATCCATAATAATGGCCACGTGTGCGGGTAATTTGTCAAGGTTTAATTTGTCTTTATAGTTCATCTAAAAGCAGTAACATGGCTTGCGCCCAAAAGTAAATGTGAATGACAAACCGGTAAATACATACCAGTCGTTCGTGTTTCTATTACCAAATTCCAGTGCAGGCTCTCTTCGGTCTAAATATTCTTCAGGCCAGCTTCCATCCAGATTATCGGTTAATGTGTAGCGCGCACCAATTTCCAGCGCGCCTATAATATGCTCAGTAATAGCCTCTTTATAGCCAAATACCATTGGAATAGCAAATTCCCAGTTTGTACCCTCATTAGATAAATTACCAGCTCGGCCATCTTTCAGGTAGACATGATCTGCCTTGAAATAAGTGATACCGGTGTATATATAAGGTGTTTTTTGTGGGAGTGGCTCAGAGAGGTCGAAATCCCAGAAATTAAATTCCAGTCCCAGCGAAGCTTCAGCAATGGTATTGTCAAAAGAATAACCTCGCTGCTGTCTCCTGGTGTCATTGGATTCTGCATCATCTGCAGAAATTTTGGCATATAATAAGGATAATCTCCAGGCGTGTCTGGGACTGCCATTCCACTTAGCCATAAAACCACCAACAGGAGTATTTGGGAGTATAAAAGTTGTTTTTCCAACATCACCTATAAAATTGGCACCACCTGCAAAAACTCCAACTTCATATTTTTGAGAGTAGGAATTTCCGGTAATAAAAGCCATTATGATAAATGCGATCAGGTACCTCATAGGTTTTCAAAAGTTTGCAAATATAACAATTCTACTTGCCCTGCAATAATTTGAGCAGATTTGTACATACGTATAAACAACAAATGATTTTTTTTATTGCTTAATTCCGTTTGTCTTCGCCCCATAATAATTTTTTTCGCAGTGTATTAAGGAAGCTGTCTTCGGTTAATTCTACGAAATTAATGCAGTAGGGTGCTTTTGAAATTTCTATTTCAGTATCATTTTCCAGGGTGGCGATACGGGAATCCATAGATACCAGGTGTGTTTTCTCACGGCCGGATACTTTTAATTTGATCCTGGTGCCATCCTTAATGACCAGGGGGCGCGCATTCAGATTATGTGGTGCAATGGGCGTGATCACCAGGGAGTCTGCGTCTGGTGTGATCACCGGGCCACCACAGCTAAGAGAATATCCGGTGGAGCCAGTGGGAGTTGCAATAATGAGACCATCTGCCCAGTAAGAAGTAAGATACTGGTCATTCAACCAGGTGTCTACCGTGATCATGGAAGTGGTGTTTCTTCTGCTTACAGCAATTTCATTCAATGCAATCTGGGAAAAAACCGGATCCTGATCTTTAGTATTGGTTTTGATCGTGAGTACAGAGCGCGGTGACAATGTAAATTTCTTTTCCAGGATCTCGTTTAGCGTGCTTTCTATTTGTTCTTTCTGGATGGTAGCCAGAAAACCGAGTCTTCCAGTGTTTATTCCCACAATGGGAATATTCAGATTTCTAATGTAGTTAATGGATTTTAGTATGGTACCGTCTCCACCTATGGAAAAGAAAAGATCAAAGGAATTGTCCAGTTCTTCAAATGCGCTAAATTGTCGGTACTCCTTTTCGATGGAATTATGATCGTGGATCATTTGAAGAAAGTTTTCTTCGATCAAAACCTCTACATTCTTCTCATCAAGCAAATTAAGCAGTTGTCCTATATAGTAGCCTGCATTTTCATGATAGAACTGGCCGTAAATACCTATTTTCATAAACTTATATATTCAGGTATTTGTCAAGATATTTTGACCTGTCCTTTAAATTCTTATTAAAGGTGTCTTCCTGATGTTCCGAAATTATAATATACCCGTACCTTCTAAATGATTGAATGATCTCTGTCATTCCCGAAGGTGATATTTTCATGGTGATCTGGGCCATATCGTTTTCTATTTTGGAAACAAATGTTCCCAGTAAATATGCGTTATTGGATTCTACGATCTGGCTAACCTCCCCAAGTGTGTAGTCTTTAAATGCTTTTTCAACCACCAGAATATTCCCGGGCTCATGTAAGAAAGGTGTTTCCTTGAACAAGGAAATCATTTCGTTCAACTCTACATAACCAATATAAAGATTCTCATCGTTGAGTACAGGTAATATGTTGGAATTGTTCTGGGCAAAGGCTTCCAGGCTGTCCAGCCAGTAATTGCTTTCCCTGGCAAAAAATCCTTCGAGCGCGTAACGATAATCGCCAAGTGTCTTTTCATTATCGAAACAACGAACATCATTTTCTGAAATGCAACCAATATAAATACCGTTTTCCGCTACGGGAAGATGTGTGTAGGTAAGCTGATTAAACAATCTGTGAACATCTCCAATCTTTTCTGAAAGGCTTAAGATCTCCACATCATTTAAAATGTATTCCTGCAAACTCATATGCTCCATTCCTTTTGTGCAAATTAATCAAAATAATATTCAATGAAGCAGGCTGCACTTTGTATTTTTGTTAATAAAAATAAGCGAAAATGACGCAATTAAGTGTAAATATCAACAAGATCGCCACCTTAAGAAATGCACGAGGAGGGGATGTTCCCAACGTGCTGGAGGCAGCGAAAAATATCGAAAAGTTCGGGGCTGAAGGGATCACGGTTCATCCCAGACCAGATGAGCGTCACATTCGATATGCAGATGTGAGGGAGTTGAATCCTGTACTTACTACAGAATTTAATATTGAAGGAAAACCAATTCAGCAGTTTATAGATCTTGTCCTGGAGGTAAAGCCTGCACAGGTCACCCTGGTTCCAGATGCTGAGGATGCCATTACTTCCAATGCGGGATGGGATACGATAAAGCATCGGGATTATTTGCGTGAAGTAATTTCAGAATTTAAACAACATGGAATACGTACTTCGATCTTTGTAGATCCAGAACTAAAGATCATTGAAGGTGCTTCTAAAACCGGTGCAGACAGAATCGAACTTTATACAGAGCAATTTGCCTTAGATTACGCTAAAGGAGTGAAAGATCCCGCAAAATCTTACGCTGCCTGTTCCAGGCTGGCTCATGAGCTTCAGCTGGGAGTTAACGCGGGTCATGATCTCTCGCTGGAGAACATCGGGTACTTCAGTAAAAACGTGCCACATCTGGATGAAGTGTCCATAGGTCATGCTTTGATTTCCGAAGCATTATATATGGGTCTGGAAAAAACGATTCAGCAATATTTAAAATTACTGCGCTAAGATGAAATTACATTCGGTTATACTGGGAGAAGGGCAACCCTTATTAATATTGCATGGATTTCTGGGAATGTCTGACAATTGGAAAACTCTGGGTAAAAAATTTGCCGACGACGGCTTTCAGGTTCATTTGATTGACCAGAGGAATCATGGAAAGTCACCGCATAGTGATGAGTTTTCATATAGTTCCATGGCGCAGGATATTGTGGAATACTGCGGGCAGCATGGTCTTAAGGATATATATCTAATGGGGCATTCCATGGGAGGGAAGACCGCAATGCTTACAGCTTGTGAAAATGAGGAACTCGTAAAGAAACTGGTTGTAGTGGATATTGCACCTAAATATTATGCGCCGCATCATCAACAAATTCTGAAAGGCTTAACGGCTCTGGATCAGGCACAACTTAGCTCCCGTGGAGATGCCGAAGACTTTTTGGGAGCATACATTAAGGAGCCTGGAGTGAAATTATTTCTTCTGAAGAATCTGTACTGGAAAACCAGGGAAAAACTTTCACTACGAATGAATCTCGATGTTCTGAAGGATAAAATTAATAATTTAGGTGAAGCCTTATACTCTGGAGCCATGTACAAAGGGCCAGTTTTGTTCATAGATGGAGAGAAGTCTGATTATATCACGGAGGCAGATCAGCAGTTGATCAAGGAGCATTTTCCAGAAGCTGAAGTTTCCACGATATCTGGAGCGGGCCATTGGGTGCATGCTGAGAATATGAAAGACTTTTATGTAAGGGTATCAGAATTTCTTTAAATCTGCGGTATTTTATTATGTATGCATAATAAAATTAAATGTATTGTTGCATAATATCTATTTTATGCTATTTTTGGCAAGAGCATTTTAAGATATATTAAATATAATCCTACTTAAATTATGAAAAGACTATTTTTACTTAGCCTGTTTATGTTGGCGGCGGCTACAACCTATGCCGGAGGTTACAGGGTAAGTCTACAGGGTCAGCGTGGTCTCGCTATGGGGCACACCGGAGTTGCAGTTGTTAACAACGCAGAACTTGCGTTCTTTAACCCTGCCGGACTGGTTTTCCTTGAGAACAAGATCAATGCCTCTGTTGGTGTAAGTGCCGTATTCTCTGATGTAGTATGGCAAAATGATGAATTCGGGCAGGTAGAAAGAACAGATAGCCCTGTTGGAACGCCTTTTTATGCGTATTTTTCTTATAAGTTGAATGACAGGCTTAGTCTTGGACTTGCTGCCTATACCCCTTATGGAAGTGCGGTTGAGTGGGATAAGGATTGGGCAGGATCTCACCTTGTGAATGATATTGAACTGGCTGCTATTTATGTGCAGGCGTTAGCTTCTTTTAAAATCACAGATAATTTAGCTGTAGGTGGAGGACCAATCTATGTTAGCGGCTCTGTAAACTTTAACAGAAACCTGGACAGAACATTAAGTGACTTTGAAGGAAACCGTACGAATGTTACAATAGATGCTTCTAATGTGAGTGCATTTGGATGGTCTGCAGGAGCTATGTGGAGTCCGGTAGACAGCCTTCGAATTGGAGTAAACTACCGCTCAGAAATATTGGTGGAAGCTGAAGATGGTGATGCAGATTTTGAAAATGTTCCAAATTCTCCTTTAACTCCTTTTAGTGACACACAATTTGATGCGACCTTACCGCTTCCAGCAGAGTTGAGCATTGGTGTTTCTTATCAATTGAACGAGCAGTGGTTATTCGCTTTCGATTATAACAGAACTTTTTGGGATGTATACAATTCACTGGACGTAGATTTTGCAAACCCAAATATTCCAGATTCATTTAACCCAAGAGCTTATGAAGATTCCAACAATTATAGATTTGGAGTTCAGTATACGGCAAATGAAACTTTTACTTTGAGAGCAGGGTACTATTTCGATGGTTCTCCAGTACAGGATGGATATTTCGCGCCAGAAACTCCGCGTAATGATTCCAACAACTTTACAGGAGGTCTTTCCATTAATGTAACCGATAATGTGGCTATTGATGCGGCATTCCTATATAGCAGGTTTAAAGAAATAGACGCTACTTATTCTCCAGATCCATCTGAATTTCCTGATTATGAAGGAGCACCTTTTGGAGGAACTTATAAGTCTAGCGCATTTGTACCAGGTCTTGGTGTAACTATTAAAATTTAATTGATAAAATGAAGAACTATTTTAAATATATGGCAATTCTGGCACTGGGAATCGTTTCCTGTGAGCCAGAACTAGAAAATTCTATTGAGGACGGAGATGTTTATACGAATGGCGAAGCAGATTTCTCCAACTATGTTGCACTTGGAAATTCGTTAACTGCAGGATATGCTGATGGCGGACTTTATGTCACCGGGCAGCAAAACTCTTTTCCGAACATTCTTGCTGAGAAGTTTAGCATGGTACAGGAAACAGGTGAATTCCTTCAGCCTCTCGTAAACGATAATACAGGAGGTTTGCTTTTGGGTGGAAACCAGATTACTCAAAATAGATTTGTATTAGCGGTAGGAGCAAATGGTCCATCTCCAGCAAGATACACTGGAGCTCAGCCTACAACCGAAGTAAGTAATAAGCTATCAGGGCCTTTCAATAACATGGGTGTGCCTGGAGCTAAATCCTATCACCTTGGAGCGCCAAATTATGGTAGCGTAGCCGGAGTTGCTGCGGGTACTGCAAATCCATACTTTGCAAGATTTTCAAGTTCTGAAAGTGCTACGGTTCTTCAGGATGCTCTTGCTCAGGATCCAACATTTTTTACATTGTGGATAGGAAACAATGATGTATTAGGATATGCGACCTCGGGTGGTGTAGGAGAATACCAGGAAACTGAAACCAATCCTGCACTTTATGCAGATGGGGATATCACAAACCCAGTAATCTTTAATGCAGTATATGGTCAATTAGCGAGCTCTTTAGCTGAAACGGCTGATGGTGTACTCATTAATATACCAGATGTGACTTCAGTTCCATTTTTTACAACAGTGCCTAACAATGCGTTGGCATTAGACGCTGCAACAGCAACACAATTAACTCAGTATTTCCAGGCTGTATCTGGAGTTTTAACTCAGGTGCTAATTGGTCAGGGTGTTCCTGCTCCACAGGCTCAAGCATTAGCAGGACAGTATGCGATCACTTTCAATGAAGGACCTAACAGATTTTTGATCGATACTCCTGTGACTCAAACAAATCCTTTGGGATTCCGTCAAATGACTGAAGAAGAATTATTAGTCCTAACCATTGATCAGGGCGCTCTTGCAAGTGGTTATGGATCTGTACAGTTCACTCAGGCTGTAGGTGAAGTAATTGCGGTGCTACAAGCTGGTGGAATGCCAACTGAAGCTCAGGTGAACACATTATTTGGTGCGGTAAGCGGTATCGATGACAAGGATGTGCTGGATAGTGAAGAGCTTGCAAACATTAAGGATGCAACCACTAAATTCAATAACTCGATCCAAACCTACGCAGATCAATTTGGTCTAGGTTATGTAGACGCAAATGCATTGCTAACGCAATTGGATAACGGAGGCATTTCTTTCGATGGTGGTAGTGTGAATTCTAATTTTGTAACAGGTGGAGCATTTTCCCTGGATGGTGTGCACCTTACACCAAGAGGTTATGCGATCATCGCCAATGCAATCATTGATGAAATTAATGCAACTTATGGTTCTAACGTGCCTAAGGCCAATGTTGGAGCTTATGGAACTGTAACCCTAAGCCAGGACGTGCAGTAATATTAAAATTGACATAAATATTAAAGAGACCGGGTTTTGCCCGGTCTTTTTTTTGCAATTTTACCAGCAAATCAATCAACAAAACCATGAAATTATTATTAAGACTTTTACTTACAGCTGTTGCTGTGGTCATATTGGCCAAGATTTTACCAGGTGTTTCTGTAGATAGTTACTGGACGGCAATCATCGTTGCAATAGTCCTTTCTTTGCTTAACTTTATAGTAAAGCCAATCCTGGTGCTTTTTACATTGCCTGTTACCATATTAACTCTGGGCTTATTTCTTCTAATCATCAATGCGATCATCATATTTATGGCAGATGGATTTATTGACGGCTTTGATGTAAGTGGATGGTTTATGGCGATAATTTTCAGTTTATTGCTTTCCCTGTTCCAGTCGGTACTATTTTCTATTCTGAAATCAGATTAGATTTAACTGAATTTCAACAAATTGAAAGTTTGCAGACTTTAAGAAAAAGCGTAATTTTGCACTCCAATTTTTATATAAGATCAAAATGAATATTACCAGAGAGAATATTGATGAATTAAATGCGGTAGTAAAAGTTGATATCGCAAAAGAAGATTACGCCGGTAAAGTAGATAAGATTTTAAAAGATTACCGTAAGAATGCCAATATTCCCGGTTTTAGAAAAGGTCATGTGCCAATGGGAATGGTCAAAAAGCAATACGGGCAGGCTGTTTTGGTGGATGAGGTGAACAAACTTCTTCAGGATAGTTTGAATAAATACCTTACGGAAGAAAAGTTGGATGTTCTTGGAAATCCACTTCCGAAGGAACAGGAGAATTTCGACTGGGATCGTGATAACTATTCTTTTGAGTTCGAATTGGGACTTGCTCCTGAATTTTCAGTAGACCTTGATCTGAAAGATCCGGTAACAAAGTACAATATTGTTGCTGATGATAAAATGGTGAACGATCAGGTAGAAAATATTCAGAAGCAATATGGTAAGCTTAAAACCAAAGATGAAGTAGAGGAAGGGGATACCGTTGCGGGAACCTTTAAAAATGAAGAAGAAGGTATTGAGAATGATACCACTATCGAACTTACAGCTATCAAAGGAAAAAGAAATCTTGGAAAATTTGTAGGAGCGAAAGTTGGAGATACTCTAAGCCTGAAAACTAAAAATCTATTCGAAGATGAGCATGCTCTTGTAAACCATCTTAACATAGACCAGGAAAAAGCGAAGGATCTTGATACCGAAGTGAAATTTACCATTTCAGAAATCAACGAAAGAGAACTTGCAGATCTTGACCAGGAATTGTTCGACAAACTTTTTGGTAAGGACAAGGTAACTTCAGTGACTGAGTTAAAAGATAAGATCAAGGAAGATGCAGCGAAGCAATTCGAGCAGCAGAGCGATCAGCAATTAATGAATGACATTACTGAAAAATTGATCGAGAACACGAATTTCGAACTTCCGAAGGAATTTCTTCAGAAATGGATACAGACAGTTGGTGAGAAACCACTAACAGATGAGGAAGCTGCTGAAGAGTACGAAAAAAGTGAGAAAGGTCTACGTTACCAGTTAATCGAAGGTAAAGTGGTGAACGATAACGATCTTAGTGTGGACTTCAATGATCTGAAAGCTTTTGCTACTCAGAAGATCAAAGAGCAAATGGCGCAATTTGGTCAAATGGATCCTTCAGAAAAAGAGCTCGACGATATCGCTGCAAGAATTCTTTCTAACCAGGATGAGGTTAAAAGACTTTCAGAGCAGTTAATGAACGAGAAACTTCTCAAATTTTATAAGGAAAACATGAAATTTGACGAAAAGGAAGTGACTTACGAAGAATTTGTGAAAGCAATCTATAAGTAAGCCTTTTTAGGATATATTAATTATCTTTAAGGCGTTAACTCAACCCGAGTAACGCCTTTTTTGGTTTTATACGGGAAATTGTTTAAGATTAGAAAAATTCAAAAAAATTGATGGACTACGGAAAGGAATTTCAGAAATATGCTGTTTCAGATCATAACATCAACAGCAATTATTACGATAAAATAGTAAGCAGTATGCTTCCTGTGGGGATGACTCCTAATATCATTGAAGAGCGACAAATGAATGCCGTAGCAATGGATGTTTTTTCCAGATTGATGATGGACAGAATTATCTTTTTAGGAACAGGAATCAATGAGCAGGTTGCCAATATTGTACAGGCCCAGTTGTTGTTTTTGGAGAGTACAGATGCTTCCAAGGATATACAGATATATATTAACTCGCCGGGAGGTAGTGTGTATGCCGGATTGGGGATTTACGATACCATGCAATTTATAAAGCCTGATGTGGCGACGATTTGTACTGGAATGGCTGCGAGTATGGGGGCTGTTCTATTATGTGCAGGTGAGGCTGGCAAGCGAAGTGGTTTGCCTCACAGCCGGGTGATGATTCACCAGCCTATGGGTGGCGCACAAGGTCAGGCAAGTGATATTGAAATTACAGCACGAGAGATCGTAACCTTAAAAGAAGAATTATATAAGATCATTGCAAAGCATTCAGGACAATCTTATGAGAAGGTCCACGAGGATAGTGACCGTGATTACTGGATGAAAGCTGAAAGAGCGAAGGAATACGGGATGATCGACGAAGTACTAAAAAGAGACGCATAATTGTGCACAACTTCCTTAGAAGTCAAAATCTGAAAATTTAAATAATGGCGAAAGAAGATTTAGAATGTTCCTTTTGTGGTAGAAAAAAACCTGAGACCAATCTTTTGATCGCAGGCCTTGATGCGCACATCTGTGACAGATGTATCGAGCAGGCTCATGGGATCGTAATCGAGGAGTCGAAACAGGGAGAGGCAAAAGAACTTTCTTCAGATCTTATGCTTAGTAAACCTAAGAAGATCAAATCCTTTCTGGATGAATATATCATAGGGCAGGAGGAGACGAAGAAGGTGATGTCTGTTGCAGTTTATAATCACTACAAAAGGCTTTTACAACCGGAGAAGAATGATGATGTAGAGATTCAGAAAAGTAATATAGTAATGGTTGGGGAAACCGGTACAGGTAAAACCCTGATGGCCAGAACTATTGCGAAAATGCTGAATGTGCCGCTGGCCATCGTGGATGCTACAGTCCTTACCGAAGCAGGTTATGTAGGGGAGGATGTGGAAGGAATACTTACCAGGCTTTTACAGGCAGCAGATTACAATACAGAGAAAGCTCAGCGCGGAATCGTGTTTATCGATGAGATAGACAAGATCGCCCGTAAAAGTGATAATCCTTCTATTACCAGAGATGTTTCTGGGGAAGGTGTTCAACAGGCGTTACTTAAATTGCTGGAAGGAACAACGGTAAACGTGCCGCCTAAAGGTGGTAGAAAGCATCCAGATCAAAAATTCATCGAGGTAGATACAGAGAATATCCTTTTTATCGCCGGAGGTGCTTTTGATGGCATCGATAAGATCATTAGCAAGCGTTTGAACATGCAGGCTGTTGGTTTCAGTGCTTCTAAGAGTGAAGATAAGATCGAGCGCGAGAATCTGTTAAAGTACATTATTCCAAAGGATTTGAAGGAATTTGGTTTGATACCTGAGATCATTGGTAGACTGCCGGCTCTTACTTATATGAATCCGCTGGATCGTGAAACGCTTAGAGCGATTTTAACGGAACCTAAGAACGCCATTATCAAGCAGTACAAGAAATTGTTCGAGATGGATGATATCGAATTTGATGTTACTTCAGATGCTCTTGACTATATCGTGAATAAGGCAGTAGAGTATAAACTGGGTGCTCGTGGACTTCGGTCTTTATGCGAAGCTATCCTGACCGACGCCATGTTCGAGATGCCGGAAAGTGATCAGGATCATTTTACCGTCACCAGGGAATATGCTGAAGATAAATTGAATAAGTCTACCATGAGTAAGCTTAAAGCTGTTTCGTAGGTAATTTGAAATGATTAGATAAAATAAAAAAACCGCCTGTTTGGCGGTTTTTTTATTGTTTTATATGTAGGCTGAACTTCGTAAGTAAGCCTGGCAGCGCTTCTAAATTTATTCTAGCTTCCTTTATAAGGTTATTCTCAGGATCAAGGCTAAGATTGGTTGTGTTTAAAAAATCTGCTTTCTGAAGCTCTGTGCGTTCAAAAATTGCATTGCTGAAATCTGAACCATTGAAATTGGCGCTTTTCAGAATGGCTTCAGTAAAATCAACATTTTTGAAGCTACATTTCTCTCCCTGGAAACCTGGTAGTTTGACCTGGTAGAAACTGGCGTGATCAAAAATACAATCTTGTGCTTTAATATTAAGACCAAACATTTCACATTGATCGAAAGACAATCCCATCAATTTGCAGGTGATAAATGTACACTCCTGAAAGGACGTTTTAAAAATCCTGCAGTTGCTATGATCAATTTGATCAAAGTCACATTCAATAAAGCGTACATGAGACAGGTCGCTATCGGGAAAGTTACAGTTTATAAACCGACATTGTTCGAATTCAGCGTCCAGGAGGTCTTTTTTGTAAAATGTGGCATTCTCGAAAGTCTGCTCAAAAAATATTCGATGTTCCATCATTAAGCTTTACCAGCTACCACCAGC
The DNA here is from genome assembly GCF_000423045.1 of Christiangramia portivictoriae DSM 23547. GTDB lineage: Bacteria > Bacteroidota > Bacteroidia > Flavobacteriales > Flavobacteriaceae > Christiangramia > Christiangramia portivictoriae. Next base: position 687,781 of record NZ_AUHF01000001.1, read on the forward strand.
ACCGCCTCCACCAAATCCACCGCCGCCGAAGCCGCCTCCAAATCCGCCACCGCCGAATCCTCCACCAGAGCCACCTCCAAAACTGCCACCGCCACCAAAGCTGCCTCTTCCAAGACTACTTAGAATGATCGCGTCCCAAAGAAGACTGCCGCCATTTCTGCGCCCGCCGTTGCGTCCACCGCCACGTTTATTGAACATGGAGATGATCACAATCACGAACAACACAAGGAAGACGATTGCTCGAATAGGGATGCCGCCACCGTTGTTACTAGTTTGGGGAACACCTTCATAGCTGCCGGCAAGTACCTGAAACATAGCGTTGGTTCCCTTATCAAGGCCAGCATAGATATTGTTATTTCGAAATTCTGGTAGTATGATTAATTCAACAATTTCCTTGGACTTGGCATCGGTCATATATCCTTCTACGCCATAGCCCGTAGTGATCCAGATTTTTCGGTCCTGTTCAGCTACCAGTACTAGAAGTCCGTTATCTTTCCCTTTTGTTCCAATACCCCATTCATGGGCCCAATCTGCCGCATACGTTCCAATATACTCTCCCTGCAGGCTTTCAATCGTAGCCACTACTATTTGGGTACTTGTGGTATCTGCATAATTGATAAGCTTCTGCTCAAGGGCTTTTTCTTCAGAAGCATTTAGCATATCAGCTTCATCAAAAACACTGGTTTCCACTGCTGGCTTTGGGGGTATTTCCCGCTGGGCCTGTATAGTGAATGTGCAAATGAAGCCGAGTAAAAGTAGTAGTTGTTTGATAAGTCTAACCTTTTGAAATTTGATCTGAAAGTTCGTTCGTATCCATCTCATCCCATGGGAAATGTTTTTGTAGTTCTTCGCCGGCCTTTAGAACTCCATCAACGAGACCCTGCTTGAAATCGCCCTTTTTGAATTGAGCAACAATCATATCCTTAGTGCTTTCCCAGAATTTATCCGGCACTACATCATTGATTCCCTTATCGCCGTAGATTACAAAATTTCGATCTTCCACTGCCACATAGATGAGGACGCCATTCGCCTGTTTGGTGTTATCCATTTTAAGAGCATGAAATACTTCCATTGCCCGGTCGAAGATATCCAGTTTACCAGCGCTTGGTTCGATATGAACCCGAATCTCACCACTGGTTTTTCTTTCAGCTTTCCTTATGGCTTCCACGATTTCTTCTTCTTCCCTTTTGCTGAGGAAAGATTCTACATCCTTATTCATAGGTCTAAAAATCGAATTCCACGTCTGGCGCATTTTCTGCTCCGGCGTCTGCCTGGAAGCGCTCCATTTTCTCAAAACCGAACATTCCGGCAAATAGTGTATTTGGGAATGTTCTAATATAGGTGTTAAAGTCAGTCACCGCGGCGTTATAGCGGTCTCTGGCTACATTAATTCGGTTTTCGGTTCCTTCCAGCTGGGATTGTAGCTGTAAGAAGTTTTGATTCGCTTTTAGTTCAGGGTATCTTTCTACGGTTACAAGTAATCGTGATAAGGCGGAAGTAACTCCCTGTTGCGCCTGCTGGAATTGTTCAATTTGTGCAGCGCTAAGATTTTCAGCATCTACATTTACTGAAGTTGCTTTGGACCTGGCTTCTATCACATCTTTCAAAGTTCCTCTCTCAAAGTCTGCTGCGCCTTCCACGGTTTTCACCAGGTTACCAATAAGATCGTTTCTTCTCTGGTAACTGCTTTCAACATTGGACCAGGCTAATTTGGCATTTTCCTCTTTGGTAACTGCCGTGTTATTAAATCCCGCAGTTACCTGCCACACGATGATTACAAGAATTACTATGATTGCTATCGGAAGCCACTTTTTCATGTTATAATTGGTTTTTTAGGTTAACTAGTTCAGCTTTTATGGTTTCTAATTTTCGAATGATATCAAAGTTGCTTAGGGTTTTATTTTTTTCTTCTTTCAGATGGATTTTGGCACCTTCCAGTGTAAAACCCCTTTCTTTTACCAGGTGGTAGATCAGCTCCAGATTTTTAATGTCTTCAGGGGTAAATTTACGATTTCCCTTGGCATTTTTCTTAGGTTTAATCGCATCAAATTCTTTTTCCCAAAATCTAATCAGGGAAGTATTGACGTTGAATGCCTTGGCGACCTCACCAATTCCATAATAACGTTTTTCAGGAAGTTCGATATGCATTAATCCAGGGATTGGTTTTCGCGTTGAGCTCTTTCCAGTACTTCACCAAATTCTTCAGGAGATAAATTTCCGTAGTAAAAATTGATGGGATTGATCCTGTCTTCATCTTTAAAGATCTCGTAATGTAAATGTGGCGCTTCAGATCTTCCGGTGCTGCCTACAAATCCAATCACATCCCCTCTTTTTACGGTTTGTCCCCGGCGTACATTGTATTTATACAGGTGGGCATAAAGACTGGTATAGCCATAGCCGTGATCTATTCTTATATGATTTCCATAGCCGGTAGACCTGCTATCTGCTCGTACAACCTTGCCATCACCCGTGGCATACACAGGAGTTCCCCTGGGAGCAGTGAAATCCATGCCATAGTGGAATTTTCTAACCTTGGTAAATGGATCATTCCTCCAGCCGTATCCGGAAGCGATCCTGCTTAAATCCTGGTTCTTAACTGGTTGAATGGCGGGAATAGCTTCTAATAACTCCCCTTTTTCTTTTGCCAGTTCAGCGATCTCGTCCAGCGATTTTGATTGAACCACCAGTCTTTTCGTAAGGATATCCATCCTCTTAGTAGTTTCGGTAATAAGCTTGCTATTGTCAAAGCCTTCCAGGTCTTTATACCTGTTAATACCGCCAAAACCGGCTTTACGCTGTTCTTCAGGAATTGGATTTGCTTCAAAGTAGAGCCTGTAGATATTGTTATCCCGATCTTCAATATTAGCCATTACATCCTGGATCTGGTCCATCTTTTTATTCAGCAGACCATATTGCAACTGCATGTTATGCAATTCACGCTTTAAGGCTTTTTCCTTTGGAGTCTCAATTTGAGGAATATTGAGATAAATGATGAGTAAAATAAAACCGGCCAGAAAGGATCCGGTAATACTTAGAAGTGCAATACCGAGTCTTTTCCCTTTTTTCTTTTCAATTTTTTGATAAGAAAGGGTCTCGCTATCGTAATAATATTTAACCTTCGACATGAGTTAAAATTATGCTATTTTTGCCATTCGAAAACGGCTCGAATACCGTGTTATATCGTACGGTAAACGAACAAATATATGAATTGTTTTGCCGTCTTCATAATTTATTGAAATTTGCAACAAATTAGCCAAATGAAGTCACAGGAGATACGCCAGCAATTTCTGGAATTTTTTAAATCAAAAGCTCATAGTATAGTTCCCTCTGCACCAATGGTGATCAAGGACGATCCTACCCTTATGTTCACCAATGCAGGAATGAACCAGTTTAAAGAATTTTTCCTGGGAAATTCAGAACCAAAGAACAGCAGGCTTACCGATACTCAAAAATGTCTTCGGGTAAGTGGCAAGCATAACGATCTTGAGGAAGTAGGGCATGATACCTACCATCACACCATGTTCGAGATGCTGGGTAACTGGAGTTTTGGTGATTATTTTAAAAAGGAGGCGATCAACTGGGCGTGGGAACTACTTACAGAAGTGTATAAGATCGACCCTGAAATGCTTTATGTTTCAGTTTTTGAAGGAAGTGAGGATGCAGATCAGCTAGGGCTGGATACCGAAGCTTTAGAGCTGTGGAAGAAGATCGTTCCAGAGGAGCGTATCATCTTCGGAAATAAAAAAGATAATTTCTGGGAAATGGGTGAGCAGGGACCTTGTGGTCCTTGTTCTGAAATTCATATCGATATAAGATCTGATGAAGAGAAGGCTCAAACACCGGGTAGAGATCTTGTGAACATGGATCATCCTCAAGTAGTAGAGATCTGGAACCTGGTTTTTATGCAGTATAATCGAAAAGCCAATGGATCACTGGAAAATCTTCCTGCAAGGCATATTGATACCGGGATGGGCTTCGAACGCTTGTGTATGGTATTGCAGGATAAAAAATCCAATTACGATACCGATGTTTTCACTCCGCTGTTAGGTGAAATCGAAAAAATCACAAATTCCAAGTACGGGCCTTCCGAAGAAAAAAATATTGCCATGCGTGTGATTGCAGATCATGTTAGAGCGGTATCATTTTCAATCGCAGACGGGCAATTACCAAGTAATACCGGAGCAGGTTATGTGATAAGGAGAATTTTGCGAAGAGCAATTCGTTATGGCTTTACATTTCTGGACACCAAAGAAGCATTTATTTATAAACTGGTGCCGGTTCTAAGTAAACAGATGGGAGCAACTTTTCCTGAAATGACATCTCAGCAATCACTTATCGAAAATGTAATTAGAGAAGAAGAGCAATCGTTCCTAAGAACACTTGATCAGGGATTGGTGCTTCTGGAGAATCTAATGCAGGATTCAGATTCCAAAACAATTTCCGGAGAAAAGGCATTCGAGTTGTATGATACTTTTGGATTTCCTATCGATCTCACCGGACTTATTTTGCGTGAGAATGGATATGAACTGGATGAAAAAGGTTTTGAAGCCGAATTAAAAAAGCAAAAAGACAGATCAAGGGCAGCTACACAAGTAAGTGCTGGAGACTGGACCGAGATCAAAGCGGTAAATGAGCAAGCTTTTATAGGTTATGATGAGCTTGAATCAAACGCATTTATTTCAAAATATAGAAAAGTAGACTCTAAGAAAAAGGGAGAAATGTACCAGCTGGTACTGGATCAAACCCCTTTCTATCCGGAAGGTGGAGGACAGGTTGGAGATAAGGGAGTGTTGATGACCGCCGACGGTGAAGCGATCAAGGTCCTGGACACCAGGAAAGAAAATAATTTGATCATCCACTTTACGAAAAAATTGCCTGCCAACCCTGAAGCAGAGATCAAAGCCATTGTGAATAGCAGAGAGCGTGCTAATACTGCCGGAAATCATACGGCAACTCATTTACTGCATCAGGCGCTACGAAGTATTCTTGGTACTCATGTAGAACAGAAGGGATCAATGGTGAATGGCAGCTACTTAAGATTCGATTTTTCACACTTCAGTAAGCTTACTTCAGAGGAAATTCAAAAGGTTGAAAATTTCGTCAATGCTCGTATTCGTGAAAACTTGGAGTTGGAAGAACAGCGCAATACCAGTTATGAATCTGCGATAGAGCAGGGAGCTATTGCATTATTCGGAGAGAAATACGGTGACTCAGTTAGAGCCATCAGGTTTGGTGATTCTATGGAACTTTGTGGCGGAACGCATGTAAGGAATACTTCAGAAATCTGGTATTTTAAAATTACCGGGGAAGCCGCCGTAGCTTCAGGAATTCGTAGAATCGAGGCAATTACCGGCGAGGCTGCCATGCAGTATTTCCAGGAGCAGGCATCCACACTGGGTGAGATAAAAAATGGCTTGAAGAATTCAAACGATCCTGTAAAAGCGATCCAGAATCTCCAGGAGGAAAATAATGAGCTTAAGAAACAGGTGGAAAGTCTTTTAAAGGACAAAGCAAAAGCTATTAAAGCCGAACTTAGATCTGAGATTGAGACGATCAATGGCATTAACTTTTTATCAAAAAAGCTGGATCTGGACGCAAATGGAATTAAAGATCTGGCATACCAGTTGGGCGAGGAGTTTGATGATCTTTATATTCTATTCGGAACAGAGCAAAATGGTAAGGCGCTTTTATCCTGTTATATTTCTAAAGGACTTTTGGAGAAATCTGATCTGAATGCCGGGCAGATTGTTCGGGAATTAGGCAAGTATATCCAGGGAGGTGGAGGAGGCCAGGCTTTCTTTGCCACCGCCGGAGGTAAAAAACCGGAAGGGATAGAAGAAGCCCTTCAGCATGCAAAAGACTACTTAAATAAATAGTAAGGATCCCGGCCTCTCGTCGGGATTTTTTATTTTTATAAAATGCAGTTTAGAACGATTGTACCCATCGAGCCATCTGGCTGGAAAATAGATCATAAGAGCAGGCTCATGTTGATGGGATCCTGCTTTGTTGAAAATATTGGCAGCAAGTTTCAATACTCTAAGTTTCCGGTCCTTCAGAATCCCTTCGGAATCATCTTTCATCCCATTGCGATGGAAAGACTCTTCCGGCGAATAGTTTCCAGGAACCTATTTGAAGAAAAAGATCTACTTCTGAAGAATGATCAATATATAAGCCTGGAAACGCATTCCATGATGAATCGGAATAGTGCTGAAGATTGTCTGCTAGATCTTAACCAGGCGTTGGAAACATCTTATGACTTTCTTGCCAAGGCAGATATCCTGGTGATAAGCCTGGGGACGGCCTGGGGCTATGAACATGAAAGCCTGAAGGGTATAGTGGCAAACTGCCATAAGATTCCGCAAAAGCAATTTCAGAAAAGATTATCTGGCATCGATGAGATAAGAAATGCATTAAACAGTATTGGTAATAACCTCAGGGAACTAAATCCAGACATCAAAATTCTGTATACACTTTCACCCGTGAGGCACTGGAAAGATGGGGTAGTGCCAAACCAGCAGAGCAAAGCTCATTTGCATACTGCTATTCAGGAGGTTTTAAGGAATGATAAAAACTCATTTTACTTTCCTTCCTATGAAATTTTACTGGACGAGCTGCGAGATTATCGGTTCTATGACGGTGATATGTTACATCCAAATGCGCTAGCCATTAACTATATCTGGAATAGATTTTCTGAAACTTATTTTGAGGAAAATACGGTACAATTAATTCGTTTGATCGACAAAGTGCAGAAATCGCTTGCTCACCGACCACTAGCAGAAAATTCATCTGATCATAAGAAATTTCTTACGAAATTACAAGCTAAAATCGAGGAAATTCAACAAAATCACCCTCAAATAGCCTTTTCTTAGACCCTATTCCTATTGGGTTTGCTAATTTTTTAAGGTTTGATAACTGAATTTTAACGTTTTATTCTAATTAATTTGTAAATTTACAGAGCAGGTCCGTTATGATTTACGTCTGTTATTATTTGAGCATCGCTCAGGTAATCAGATAATTATAAGGATTTGTTTTCTAAAATTTGTTGGGGTAGATTTTAGAGTTTACAAAAGGACGGGTGGGGCCGTCCTTTTGTTTTTTTTCTTCAGAACATTTAACTTTCTTTAATACACTTCAGGTACCTTCAACAGGCTATTTTTTATACTTTGCTCTATTATAGATCTTAGCTTATGAAAAACATTCTTATAGTAATCCTGTTTGTGGTCCTGTGTATATTCGGTTATCTATACTGGGACGAGCGCAAAGATGAAAAGGAAAGTCTTCAGCAAAACACTGCACTCATTCAGGAACAGATCAGGAATGTGGGGAAGCTTGTGGTCACTGAAGGAACATTCTCGCAGGTATTCACCTATAAGAACTCGAAAAGCTTTTATTTCGATGTGCTTTCAGCAAGGAAAAAAGCGCTCATTATCGTAAATGCTGATGTAAGTGTAGCCTATGATCTCTCCAAACTCGATATTGAGATCGATGAAGAATACAAGCGAGTCATTATTCATAGTATCCCGGATGAGGAAATCAAGATCAATCCCAATATTAAATACTATGATGTCACTCAGGATTATCTCAATCAATTCGAAGCTGAAGATTATAATAAGATAAAATCCAGGGTAGAAAAAGGATTAAGAGAAAAGATCGAACAATCCAGGCTTAAGACGAATGCGAAAAACCGACTCATAAGTGAATTACAGAAGATCTATATCTTAACCAATTCCATGGGATGGTCGCTGGAATACCAGGATCAGGTGATCGAAAACAACAGGAACCTTGAGAGAATCAAACTCTAAGGACTTACTAGTTTAGTTTCGGTCATTTCGATACCATCCTCGATAAGATGGGAAACCTCAGGTCTTCTATCTTTTAACGCGCTTAGATAGACTTTCACCTCATCTGCCAGGGTCTGATCATTTTCAATTGCCAGTTCATAGATCTCAACCGCAAGCAACCAGTCATTTTCATGATGTTTTTTCAGAATATCAAAGGCAGCGCTCAGAGAAAATTTGGTGTTCTCTCCATTTCGAATGTTAGAAACCGCTTCGTACAGAGATTCAAGCTCCCTGCGTTCTGGAGTAAGTTCACTTTTTATCGTAGTACTGGATGGGTTATGCGTGATAAGATCAAAGGAATGATGATCTGCCGGTCCGGCAAATGCAGAAATGATTTCTTTTCCTACTGCCATATCATATCGTCCCCAATCTGGTTGAAATAAGATCTTATCTCCATGTGTCACAGTACAGTCCTCAAAGCTTATAAGTATGATCTTGCCCTGCAGATTTCTGGTTCCAGTGATAATAGAACCCTCTACTTTGATTCCACCTTCAAATTCAAGACTTATTCTTTCACCCTCGTAAATCGCATAAGCTCTTAAGTCACGCGGACTCATATCCTCAATGGCGAGATTAATGCCTTTAAGTTTTCCAATAGGAGATCCAAAACCTTCTGCGTGCGAAGATATTCCATGTCCAACCAGTTCTTTTTCACGATAAGAGAGTGCAGTTTTACCGGTAGTCTGAACGTAAATAGGCTTATCATCATGTGCCAGAACTTGGCTAAAATTCCCCGATACCTGTATGCCGGTAGTGAACTCAATAGTTCCAAGGTTTTTGGAATCAATTAATTTTTTTATGCCTTCAAGTCCGCCACGTCTTAGAGCCATTTTATTCGCAAATTCTTCCAGAACAAGACTTAAATGTGCAAAGTCTGGAGTGACATAAAGTTGTGGCTGGGGTTTGGTGATATCAAATTCCTGTTTCGATGCATCGATGGAATAAGGTATTTTTTTAACCTTACTGGTCATACAGGACTTACTCTCTCCTATAGAGGAAAGCAAGCCTGCTCCATAGATCTTAGGATCTTCAGGAGTGCCAATCAAACCATATTCTACCGTCCACCAGTGTAAATTTCTAATTTGCGACATTTCACTAGGATTCACCTTTTTATTTTGAAGTTCCTCCACTCGTTTTTCAACCGCAATAATTTTTTCTTCCGGAGTGTTTTCAGCTTCCTTTAAGATTGATAATTCACGAATCGCTTCGTAAACATCGAAGTCATGAGAGCTGGAAATCGCTTTACATCCAATTTCTCCAAACCTTCTCAGGTATTCCGCATACTCAGGGTTTGCGATAATGGGTGCATGTCCTGCTCCTTCATGGATGATGTCTGGCGCAGGCGTATATTCAAGATGTTCGAGCTGGCGAATATCACTTGCGATCACTAATACATTGTAAGCCTGGAATTCCATAAAAGCTGCCGGAGGAATAAAACCGTCTACCGCAACTGCCGCCCAGCCTATTTCCTCGAGGATCCTGTTCATGCCGTACATATTCGGAATACTATCTATGGAAATTCCGGTTTTTTTGAGTCCGTCAAGATAGGATTTGTGTGCAACCTTGCTCAGGTAATCCACGTTCTTACGCATTACATAACGCCAAACCGCCTGATTAATAGGGGTGTAATCTTCGTAATTTTGAGGTTTTATATATTGCTGAAGATGGGCAGGTAGCCTGTCCAGGATTTCGTTAGATTGAATATTATCGAGCATGATCTTCCTTTACTAAAACGTTTGCGTTAAAAGTACGAAATTTGATATAGAATTCTATACTGTAGGGCTGCCAATGGGCAGAAAAAAAGCCCCTATTCGGGGCCTGGTTTTCTATTACTTCTCCATTCCTGGAGGATATTTTTCCATGATCTTGGCAACGATCTCGTTGATGCGTTCCTGCTTTTTATTTACTTCCCTGGCCAGTGCGGCAGTTCCCATTCCCTGCCATACCAATTCTTTGTTTTCAGAATCGATCAGGTCAATATAAAGCGTTCCTTCACTGGTTCTATTCACAGTATTGAATCCACTGCCCCAGTACCAAGGATTCCAGCCCCATCCATAACCCCATCCAGCAAAGTTATTCTGGTAGATATTGATGTTTTCATTTGTTTTAGTGAAAATGCTCACTAGAAGATCTGGATTTTCAGATTTTGTGAAGCCATTCTTTTGCATCTCACTCTCGATGGCTCTTAGAATTCTTTTTTTATCAAGATCAGATATATCAGCCTTATCTATTCCAGGTTTAAAGAAAGCGAAGGATTTGTACTGGTTGAAATCGGCTTCGCGATCATAATCTGAAGCTACGCGCACACTACTGCATGAGCTAAGTACGAGAGCCATTAGCAGCACTAAAGGAGTAATTTTTAAAAATCTCATAGGTTAGAATTTAAATTGTTCGTTGAAATCTGAATCTAAAACTGAAGTTGCCAGCACATAGAACCGGGAAATTTTGAATTCTTCAGTTTTCTAAAAGGCTCAAATATCGTGCCGAAGGATTGATTTAAAGGCCGTTGAAGTAGAACGCTTTGTAGAAGTTTTGCGATTTATTCCTGCTGGTTTGTTTTGTTATTGTATCCATAAGGACAGTGACGGCAGCCACTTTCACAACAATAGCCACGCTTCAGGTGATATTGTTCAGTAAAACAGCGGTATCCTTCCGGGGTCAGGTAGTAGTCTCCATCCTCAAGCGGGATTCTTTTTCTCTGAAAATTCATAGCGCTAAAGTACAATTTCTTATATTCATTCTATGATATTGATCGTAAACAAGAGGCTGTTATCAGGGAGGTTCAAAGGGATTAGCCTCTGGCCTTTCGTGATCCTTGAGAATATGCATTTAAAAAAGGATAAATATTTTATTAACCATGAGCGTATTCATCTAAGGCAGCAACTCGAATTACTGGTGATCTTTTTCTATATATGGTACGCGCTGGAATTTTTCATTAGATACGCTTCTCTTAAAGATGGGATGCAGGCCTACAGGAACATAAGCTTTGAAAAAGAAGCCTATCGCCGCGAAACCGATCTCAACTATCTTAAAAAGCGTTCTTTCTGGGCATTTATGAATTATATGTAACAAGCGTGCAGAATGTCCACCTGAATTCTTTCTTCTGAAGCAGATGCCTTAATTTTGCAGTATGAATTCCATTTTTCATACTTCGGAAGTTTTTGTGTCTCAGAATCAATTTGTTGCTGAATTTTCTAATTCAGTAATCCTGGATATCAAGCGTGAAGATCTTTTGCATGCTGAAGTTTCCGGCAACAAATTCAGAAAACTGAAGTATTCGATATTACAAGCTTCAGAATTGAATAGGACCAGCCTGCTTACTTTTGGTGGTGCGCATAGCAATCATATCGCAGCCACGGCAGCAGCTGGAAAACTGCAAGGTATCCCCACTATTGGTTTTATTAGAGGGGAAGAACTGGAATTTCAGAAAGATGCATGGAGTCCAACCCTGAATTACGCTGCTTCCTGCGGAATGAAGCTCAAATTTTTAAGCAGAGAAGCATATCGACAAAAAGGAATTTTGTCATTTCTTAATGAGATCAGGTCACAGTTTCCCGATGCGATGATCATTCCGGAAGGCGGAACTAGTGAGCTGGCCATCAAAGGTTGTGAAGAAATTCTGACTGAAGCAGACAGGGATTATGATTATATATGCACTTCAGTTGGAACCGGAGGCACCATGGCGGGGCTGGTCAATGCTTCTTCTGCTCACCAAAACATTCTGGGTTTTTCAGCACTTAAATCTGCCCACCTTTCCGAAGAAATCAAAAGAATGACCCACAAGAAAAACTGGAATATCAACAGCGATTATCATTTTGGAGGCTACGCCAGGACTTCTTCAGCTTTAATTGATTTTATGAATGATTTTTTCAGAAAAACCAGAATCAAACTAGATCCTGTTTACACAGGGAAATTACTTTTTGGTATTTTTGAACTCGCGCAAAAAAATTTCTTTCCGAAGGATTCAAAGATCCTGGCGATTCATACCGGGGGCCTGCAGGGAATAGATGGGATGAATGAAAGATTAAGAAAAAAAGCGCAGCCACAAATTATAACCGAACTATGAAATTGAACAGAGTTTTTGTTTTGCTTATCGTAGGTATCCTCGCTGCTTCCTGCGGAAGTCGAAAGAAAGTAGACACCAGAAAAGATGATGTTGTAAAAACCGACAGGCGGGACGAAAACAAGGATTCTCCAGCAGAGATCGTGGATGATGTGCGGGAGGAAATGCCTCGTAATTCTTACCATTATCGTATTGAAGATTATATTCGGGATTATGCTGAAATCGCCCAGGAAGAAATGAGATTATATAAAATTCCGGCAAGTATCACGCTTGCACAGGGAATTCTGGAGTCTGGAGCTGGGAATGGACAATTAACCAGGCAGGCTAATAATCATTTTGGGATCAAATGTCATGACTGGAATGGTGAAAAAGTATACCATGATGATGATAGAAAGGGAGAGTGCTTTAGAAAATACAAACATGCAAAATATTCTTACAGGGATCACAGCCTGTTCCTTTCCGGTCGAGGACGATATTCAGAACTTTTTGAACTGGATGCAGATGATTATGAAGGTTGGGCGAAAGGTTTGAGAAAGGCCGGTTATGCCACAGACAGGAAATATCCAGATAAATTAATCGATCTTATTGAACGTTACGAGTTGTATAAATTTGATGAGAACATTAGTGGAAAGTCTACTCGTAGCTATGCTGCACAACCTAAAACTACAAGCGAAAGTCATGTGGTTCAAAAAGGAGATACCTTGTATTCGATCTCCAAAAAATACGATACTACTGTAGAAGATATTAAAAGAAGGAACGGCCTGAACGGGAATAACATTTCCATTGGCCAGATCCTGAATGTAAAATAGAGGAATAGAGTTATGATTTATAAGAGAAGTAGTGCCTTGTTCGCAGATGCCAAAAAAGTAATTCCAGGCGGAGTGAATTCACCAGTTAGGGCCTTTAAAGCTGTGGGTGGAGATCCTGTTTTTGTAAAAAGAGCGGAGGGAGCCTATTTGTATGATGAGGATGATAATCAATTGATAGACTATATTAATTCCTGGGGTCCGCTAATTCTGGGACACGCACATAAGCCGGTAGTAGATGCTGTAGTTGAAAAGGCCAGGATGGGAACATCTTTTGGAACGCCTACTGAAATTGAAACCAGGATCGCGGAGCTGTCGGTAAAGATGGTGCCCAATATCGATAAGATTAGAATGGTGAATTCCGGGACTGAAGCCTGTATGAGCGCTGTGCGACTGGCCAGAGGTTTTACCGGAAAGGAAAAGATCATCAAATTTGCCGGTTGTTATCATGGGCATAGTGATTCTTTCCTGATTCAGGCGGGTAGCGGTGCAGTGACCTTTGGTTCGCCAAACAGCCCGGGAGTGACCCAGGGAACGGCTAAAGATACCTTGCTTGCAAATTACAATGACCTTGAGAATGTCAAAGATTTAGTGGTAGCAAATAAGGAGCAGGTCGCCTGTATCATCCTGGAGCCGGTTGCAGGGAATATGGGTTGTATCCCACCAGCTGAAGGCTTTTTGCAAAGCTTACGAGAATTATGCGATGAAAACGGAATCTTACTGGTTTTCGATGAGGTAATGACTGGTTTCAGACTGGCAGCAGGAGGGGTGCAGCAGCGGGAAAATGTTGTTGCTGATATTGTTTGCTTTGGAAAAGTAATTGGAGGAGGATTACCTGTTGGTGCTTTCGCAGCAAGAGATGAGATCATGGATCACCTTGCTCCTATAGGACCCGTTTACCAGGCCGGTACTTTAAGTGGAAATCCTCTGGCGATGGCAGCTGGTTTAGCGATGCTTACAGAATTGGATTCGAATCCGGAAATCTTTGCTAGCATCGACAAAAAAACCGCCTACCTGCACGAGGGTATGGAAAAAGTATTAAAAGAGAATAAAATTGATTTTACGATCAATCGATATGGTTCGATGATCTCGGTGCATTTTGGACTGGACGCTGTGACAGATTTTGCTTCCGCGGCAAAGTCGGCGAACCTGGGGACATTTAATAAATTCTTCCACGGAATGCTGGAAAACGGAATTTATATTGCGCCAAGTGCCTATGAAACATGGTTTATAAGTGATGCACTTAGTTACCAAGATCTTGATCGTACGATCGAGGTAGTAGATAAAGTAGCTAAAACACTTTAGAAATATCAGATCCGGCGGTAATTACCGTCGGATTTTTTTTAAAATCTTCTGTCCTTAAAGTAGAAGTCTTCGGCAGTTTTAGTGATCTGCCTTATCACTTTACAGGGATTTCCTGCGGCGATCACATTGGAAGGGATGTCGCGTGTGACCACACTTCCAGATCCAACCACCGTGTTATCACCAATTTTTACTCCAGGATTTATTACTGAATTCCCACCAATCCAGACATTATTACCAATTGTTACAGGAATGCATATTGCATTCTTCATTTTTCTTTTGCGCATTTTATAGGATGCCCGGCGGTAAAAATACTTACGTTTAGAGCGATCATCCCATGATCACCGATCCTGACTTAAGCGCAATCCAGGATGGTGAGATTATAATTCGAGTAAAAGTGGTTTCCAAGATGGATAGTATAGCCATAATCACATTGAAATAGCGGCTGTATATAAATCCCGAAGAAACTGAACCCAGGATCCCGCGAATAAGATTAAGGCTCTCAGTAATTAATTCAGGCGATATATTATTGAAATCAAAACAAGTTTTCTGAGCATGCAGACGTTCTTCGAATAACTGCTTATCTGAAGCTTTATAGGCCTGCTCACTCAGCATTTTTTCTTTTTCACCTGGCATTCGCTAGTTACTTAATTCCAGTAATTCCTCGAGATAAGTTCTGCTGTTTGAAAGTCTTGGTACTTTGTGCTGTCCACCTACTTTATCGTGCATTTTCAACCAGTCATAAAAAAGATCGGGACGCGCCTGGTGTATAAGTGGCGCATTGAGGGTCATGTTATTATATCTCTTTGCCTCGTAATCGCTATTCACTTCCTGTAAAGCAAGATCAAGCTGTATCTTGAAGTTCTCGAAATCCTTGGGCTGATTTTTAAATTCGATCATCCACTCATGGGCACCTTTCTCACGGCCTTCCATAAAAATAGGAGCAACCGTGTAGTCTTTGATCTCACAATTGGTTAAAAGACATACTTTTTTAAGTGCAGATTCGGCATTTTCAATGATAAGTTCTTCTCCAAAAACATTGATATGGTGTTTGGTCCTTCCGGTTACTTTAATGCGATAAGGCTTGGTATTGGTAAACTTGATGGTGTCACCAATCTTGTATCTCCATAAACCAGCGTTGGTAGTGATCACCACAGCGTAGTTGACCCCAATTACTACCTGATCAAGAGGAATTGCATGTTCCAGAGCAGAGCCGTAGCTGTCCATTGGAATGAACTCATAAAAAATTCCATAATCCAGCATAAGCAGCATTTCTTTGGAATCATTAAGATCCTGGCAGGCGAAAAACCCTTCAGAGGCATTGTAGATCTCATAATATCTGAAATCTTCCTTTGGTAAAATCTTCTGGTACTGGGATGCATAAGGTTCAAAACTTACTCCTCCATGAAAATAAGCTTCCAGGTGAGGCCAGACTTCGAACATATTCTCCTTGCCGGTACTTTGCAACACATTGTTCAGCAGAACAAGCATCCAGCTGGGAACTCCGGCGAGACTGGTCACCCGCTCTTTAATGGTTTCGTTTACGATTGCCTGCATTTTAGTTTCCCAGTCGTGCATCAACGAAACTTCATTACTGGGAGTGCTGCTAAACTCTGCCCAGAAAGGCATATTGTCTATCAGGATGGCAGAAAGATCTCCGTAGCTGGTTCCGTTTTCCTGGTAAAGTTCCTTACTTCCTCCCAGGCGCAGACTTTTACCGGTAAACATCTGTGAACCGGGATTGTTATTCAGGTAAATGCAGATAAGATCCTTCCCGGCTGCATAGTGACAGGCTTCCAGCGAATCCTGGCTAACCGGGATGAATTTGCTTTTTGCATTGGTGGTTCCACTTGATTTTGCGAACCAACGAATAGCTCCCGGCCAGAATATATTATGTTCACCTTTACGGCTGCGCTCAATATCACTTTCAATATCTTCATATTTCTGAATGGGAACCCGTTCTCTGAATTTCTCGTAATTATTGATTTCAGAAAAATGGTATCGCTTTCCAACTTCAGTATTCTTTGCTTTGGAAATAAGGTTTCGAAGCAACTCCTGCTGCACCTCGTGGGGATACTTAATGAACAATTCCATTTGATGAATTCTCTTCTTCAGGAACCAGGAAGCAATGGAGTTGACTAATGGAATTGGCATTATTTATTTCTATCTTTAAGCCTTGCTTTGCAGGCATAACGTTATCTGGTTAAAAATAACGCAAACTTCGAAGCCTGCAAAAAAATAGTTTATTCTTAAAACAAAATTCAATGATCTATAGCGGTGTGCTTACCAAAATGAGAACCGAACTTAGTGATACAGTCCAGTATTATTTAGTCTGGAAGGATGATTTTCTTCACATGAATCAATTGATTGGCAAGAAAATAAGCATCAATTTTTTGAAATACGAATGTTTGAATTGCAGCCTTCAGAAGAAGATATTCAGGCAGGGCCTGTGTTATGATTGTTTTAGCTCTATACCACAGGCCGGGGAATGGGTGATTAGTCCCGAGAAAAGTAAAGCGCATCTGGACGAGGAAGATCGTGATCTTGAATATGAAAAGAGGTCGCAACTGCAGCCACATATCGTTTATCTTGCTAATTCCAGCGATGTAAAAGTTGGGGTAACCCGTAAGACTCAGGTGCCTACAAGATGGATCGATCAGGGTGCGCATGAGGCGATCGAAATCGTGGAAGTCCCTAACCGGTATCTTGCCGGTATTACTGAAGTTGCATTGAAAAGCCATGTGGCAGATAAGACGAACTGGAGAAAAATGCTTACCAACGATGTGCTTGACCTCGATCTTCATGTGGAAAGAGATAAGCTGAAGCAATTCATCCCTGATGAAGCACGCGATTATTATCTAGCCAATAACAAGGAGACTGAAATCAAATTCCCAGTAGAAAAATATCCTGAAAAGGTCAAAACTTTAAATTTGGGCAAAACCCCCTTTTACGAAGGATTACTGCGCGGTATCAAAGGGCAGTACCTCATCTTCGACGATGGAACAGCTTTTAATGTAAGAGGACATGAAGGTCACGTAGTCGAAATAAATATAGTACTGTAAACTTCGAATAAAAAAAAGCAGAACTTTCAGTTCTGCTTTTGTGTTTCTAATTGTTACTGGTAGTGGTATCAGTTTTTTTCTTATTGTTCTTTAGAATACCACCCAGTATATTCTTCGCGGCATTCTGAACCTGCTCTTTCTGTGATTTCTGAATACTATCAGATTTAGTCGTTTTGCCTTGAGCAGTGCTGTCCTGTTTTACAGCTGTCGTATCGTTTTTACTGAACGGCTTTTTGGGATCACGTTTCCCCTGAAGGATATCGTTAATAGCGTCTACAGCCTTGTCTTCCAGTTTGCCTTTTTGCTTTTCAACCACCTTCTGGGTAAGACTGTTCACTGCCTGCTGCATATTTAAATTGATCTTTGGATTCTGGAAATTTCCTGTGATTCCAACAGGTAGTGCTACCATCATATTAGAAAAGTCTTCACCGCTAAGTTTCCCAAGTGTCCCGCCTACCTCATTCCCAAGATATTTTGCGGGAATGTCCAGTTTGAGATCATAATTCATATTCATATCGAATCCATGAGTACCGCTAACCTGAAATTTTACACCTTTAATATCAAAATCGAATGGAGCAATCGCTACCTGGCCATCATTAAACGAGAGTTTGGTTTTAAGGTTGTAGAGATCGATCTTATCGAAATTGATAAAGCCAAGCTGACTATCAAGTTTGGATAGCAAGGCAGCTTTTTGTGGATCCAGTTCTGCAGTTAACAACTGCGCCAGTGCATCACCTACCAGGCTGTTAAGCTGCGGGGTAAGATCTTCGTTCAAATTACCTTTGAGGTTTACCTTGGACTGTACTTTTCCTTTCATGGCTTTTGCCAGTGGAGCAAGATTCTGCATCAACTCAAGATCATTAAATGAAGAGGCGATATCCAGAGAATTAAGATCCAGGTTCATCTCGAAAGTTGGTGTGGTATTTTTTGTAGAAACAAAACCATTAGCACCTATACTCCCGTTAAAAATATTGGTAGAAACATTCTGTAAACGGGCAGCTTCATCTTTAATGATCAATAAACCCGTTACATTCTTTAATTCTAGATTATCGTAAAAAACTGTATTCGCATCAAATTGTAACTGAATGTCCAGAAAAGAAGGAATTTTTACGGCTTCCTTGCCGGTGGATTTACTTTCTTTTTTTTGCTCTCCATCTTCAGTAGTTGTGGTAACCTCTTCGACTTCAGCTACCATAAAATCATTTACAGAAAACACATTCGATCTGGCTTTGAAGTTTCCCTTTAGCTGTTGATCTGTAAACAGGAAACCAATCAAATTCTGGATGGTTCCATTCGCGGTTAGATCTGTCTTTCCAGTAGTAAGCTTCAATTCAGGAACACTTACATTTCCCTGGTTAAAACTCATGTTTGCATTGGAGATATTGATCTTATTAGGGATTTCGGGAGAAGCATAACTAAAGTTAGATATGGATGCCGTTCCTTTGCTTTGCACATTTTGATACTGTTCTTTTTCAATAGAATTCATATCGAAACTGGTCTGCACATCTGCGGTTAGCCTTCCATTGAGATCCTGTTCAAGCTCCAGCGGGTAAGCTTTGTTGAGATTGGCCAGATTGATGCTTCCCTTTAAGGCTAGACTTACCAACATATTTTCTGTGAGATTACTCACTTTCCCATTAGCAGAAAATTGATCTTCATCTATTCTGAAAGTAGCTGTATTAATATCGATATAAGTATCTTCAGCGATGCCTGTATCATTTAAGATCACCATGTCCAGGTTAATATCCTGAACGCTTTTGGGAAGCTCAGGGTATTTGAAGGATGCGTTGCTGGAAGATATTTTTACGTTCATCTTCGGGATATAGGTATCGTCTGCTTTTCCGAAGATTCTACCATCAACGATAAAATCCCCGTTGGTCTCTACATTTTCGATGTTCTGCGCATAGGTTTGTGGAATCACGCCCAGGAAATTCTTGAAATCTGAAGATGGAGTTTTAAAACTCAGATCCATCTCTGTATCATTTTCATTTACCTGCACATAACCGTCGAAAGTTAATGGAAGTTGATTCACCATAGCTTCGTTTTCCATGAAAGTGTAGCGCATGTTCTCCAGATCCATTTCAAGAACAGCGTCCAGGCTAACCGAATTTTTATTTAGATAATTCACACCATCATAATCCAGACTTACCAGTGCTTCTGAGTAGGTCTCCAGTTCAGATGTAGCAAGAGAGAAATCTCCGTTTCCTTCATGATTCAGATTTTCCACATCCAATGCGATTTTCGCCGACTCATCCACGTATTTGATTCTGGTATTATTGATCTCATAGTGCTTCAGGTCCAGGCTAAAACCGGTAGCGGTGGAGTCTCCTGCAGTTGACGTGGTATCTTCAATAGCAATATCATAATTGGCCTGTCCCAGTGAATCCACTTTGATGTTGAGATAGGCATTATTGATCTTTACCTGATCGACTCTTTTGGGCTCAGAGCTGCTTTTAAAAAGTTCTTTTACAGACATTTCCAGGATGATCTCTTCACTCAAAACCAGCGTATCACCCTTAAAAGGTTCATTGTTAATGATGCTAAGGTCCTCGATCACCAGTGTGGCATCGGGGAAATTTCTAAACATGCTAAGGTTGATATCCTCAAAATCTACCTGAGCATTCAGGTTCTCATTGAGTGTTTTTCTCACGAGATCCTTCAGCTGAGATTCAAATACAAATGGCGCGATCACCAACAAGATGATAATCGTAAGTAGCGTAAAACCAATGATTTTAAATGCTTTTTTCATAATTCTATAGTTTAGAATAAACAGGAAATTTCAGAGTAGATTAATTAAATTGTAATTCTTCCGCAGGTTTCAGTTTAAAATACTTTCTGAAGCCATAGACCGCAGCATACAAAAACGGCGTATCTACCGCAGCTATTATCACTTTAAAAAGAAATCCGCTGAATAATAATCCGGCAAAAAGTTCCCAGGAAATTTTATTGAAAGTACATAGCAAGAACAGGACCGAGAATGTATCTACGAACTGGGAAAGAAAAGTGGAGCAATTATTTCTTAGCCAGAGATGTTTCCCTCGTGTAAGTTTCTTCCAGAAATGAAATAGCTGAATGTCTACATACTGAGCGAGCAAATAAGCTACCATACTGGCAAAGACCGCAATGGCAGTAGCACCAAATACCCTTCCAAAAATTTCGTTGTTAATGGGAGACCAGCTGGTAGCAGGTACCGCATCTGCGACGTAAATGATCAAAAAAGAAAAGAACGAAGCAAAGATCCCGGTGGTAACGACCTGATTAGCTTTTCTTTTTCCATAAATCTCGCTGATGATATCTGTGATCAAAAAAGTGACTGGGTAAGGCAAAATTCCTACGGAAATCTCAAAAGTGTACATTCCGAAGAAATCCCAGTAAAAAAACTTTTGAAAGATCAGGTTAGAGACTACCAGAGAGGCAATGAACAACGCACTCAGGATCATATAAATTTGTAAAGCCCTGTGCTTCTTTTTCCGGGAAAGTATACTCAAATTTTTTTATTAAGTCTTGTCGCAAAATTAAGAGTATGTGCATTTGTTTTGCTTAATTTGCTGTGAAATTATTTGAAGCTACCTATTAAAATTTTCTTAATCCGTTTTGAATTCCCCTAAAACAGTACTATTAGCCTTAGGTAGTAACCTTGGCGACCGGCGAGGTTATCTGCAATTTGCACTTGAACAGATTCATAGAGAGATAGGTTGGGTTCGGGAAGTTTCCAGTATTTATGAAACGCCTGCCTGGGGATTTGACGGAAATTCATTTCTGAATGCCTGTGCCAGGATCGAAACAAGACTCGATGCTCAGCAAACCTTGAAAGCTTTGCAGGCAATCGAAAAGGCGCTGGGAAGAGAAACCAATCATACTGGAGCTTATCAAAACCGTGTGATCGATTTGGATTTGCTGGTTTTTGAAACAGAGATCATTGAGGTCGAGAACTTACAGATCCCGCATCCCGGAATACCAGATAGAAAATTTGTTTTACTACCGCTTCAGGATATTTCAGCAAAGGAACTGCATCCCGTACTTAAAAAAACGTACAGGGATCTTTTGACTGCTACCAGTGACAATTCAGAAATTAGCAGGATTTCAGAAGAATTAAAGGTTCCAGGTAATCATTACACCTTTCCTTCCTGCAATTATATCGCTGTGGAAGGCAATATTGGCGCCGGGAAAACCAGTTTTTCAACGATGGTTTCTGAAGATTTTAATGCTAAACTAATCCTCGAACGTTTTAAGGATAATCCATTTCTACCTAAATTCTACGAGGATAAGGATAGGTATGCATTTTCATTAGAAATGTCTTTTCTGGCCGACAGGTATCAGCAACTTTCAGATGATCTTGCGCAGTACGATCTATTCAAGGATTTTATCATTTCAGATTATGATGTGTTCAAGTCATTAATATTTGCCAGGATCACGCTTCATGAAGATGAATATTCGCTGTATCACAAGCTATTTCATCTAATGTATAAAGAGCTGGTAAAGCCAGAACTTTATATCTATTTGTATCAAAATACCGACAGGCTGCTTCAGAATATCAAAAAACGAGGCAGAGATTATGAGCAGAACATTCAGCCAGAATATTTGATCGAGATCAACAGGAGTTACCTCAATTTTATTAAATCTCAAAGCAATATGAAGGTGCAGATCATCGATATTTCAGACCTGGATTTTGTGGCGAACCGGCAGGATTACTTAAAACTTCTGGCCGAAATCGATACAGCTGTAAACTAGTTTATCGCTGTAGTTTTGAGAAAAGATCCCAAACTACAACCCCGGTACTTACTGATACATTGAGAGAGTGTTTGCTGCCCAGCTGAGGTATTTCGATCACGGCATCACTTGCAGATACCACGTCCTGTTGTACCCCTTTCACTTCATTCCCGAATATTACTGCGGAAGTGTGGTCATTTGAAGGTTCAAATTGATCAAGCATTACAGCATTTTCTGCCTGCTCGATGGCGTACACTTTAATTCCTTCCTGCTGAAGTTTTGTGACCAGCTCAAGAGTATCTTCGACATGTTCCCAGGCGACGGTTTCTGTGGCACCCAAAGCGGTTTTTTGAATATCCTTATGCGGCGGTCTGGCAGTGATGCCACACAAATAGATCTTTTCGATCAAAAACGCATCGGCAGTCCTGAACACCGATCCAATATTGTTGAGACTTCTAATATTGTCCAGAATGATGATAATTGGAGTCTTGGTTGCCTCTTTAAATTCTGAAACCGTTTTGCGGTCCAGTTCTGCATTTTTAAGTTTCCTGTTCGCCATGCCGGCAAAAATAACAAAACTTCGGAAGCAAAAAGGGAGAGCTAATTTTCGCAGCTTGTACAAATGTTAGGATTAAGTTGTAATTACGACCGAAGTGTCTCAATTTTTAGCGCTTTCGCTTAAATTGCGATGTATCCAAAAATTCAAATTTGCCAAGAAGAAAAAAGACCTTAGAAGCCAACAAGATCAATTTCAGAGAGAGTTTTGCTTCGCTGAAATTCGTTCCCAGATTTTTCAAGGAAATCAGGAAGGTAAACCCTATGCTTTTCTATGCCAATATCATTGGTCGTATTCTTAACGCCGTTTTGCCGGTTATCATGCTGTTACTAGGGAAACTCATCATAGATGAAGTGATCCTGCAAATAGGGAGTGAAATTAAGGACCTGGACAGATTATGGTTGCTGGTGGCGGCTGAATTTGGCCTCGCTATACTTTCTGATCTTTTGAGTCGAGGAATTAGTTTGACAGACGCATTGCTGGGCGATCAATATTCCATCGATACCTCTGTGAGAATTATAAAAAAAACTTCAGAACTTAATCTTGACCAGCTTGAAGACTCTGAGTTTTATGACAAACTTGAAAGAGCACGACAGCAAACTACGGGTAGAGTAGGATTAATGTCCAATATTTTAACGCAGGGAGAGGATGTCATCGTAATCATCTCCTTACTTGCCGGGGTCGTTGCTTTTGAGCCATGGCTCATTATTCTCTTGATTGTTTCGATCATCCCAACCATCATCAATGAGATCAAATTTAGTGGTACAAGCTATTCTCTGGCCAGAAGCTGGACCCAGGAAAGACGGGAACTTGATTATTTACGCTATGCCGGCGCCAGTGATGTGACCGCGAAAGAGGTAAAGTTGTTCGGACTCTCAAATTATCTTGCGGGAAGATTTCAGAATTTATCGGCTAAATATTACAAACAAAGTAAGAGCCTGGCGAAGCAGCGAGCTGGTTGGGGTTCAGTTTTCAATATGGTGGGAACAGGAGCCTATTATGGCGCTTATGTTTTTATCATTTTTAGAACTGTTGCCGGGATCTTCAGCATTGGAGACCTGACATTCTTATCTGGATCCTTCAACAGGCTGCGATCAAAATTGCAGGGCTTTTTCACACGTTTTACGCAAATCACGGAGAGTGCGCTCTATCTTCAGGATTATTTTGAATTTCTGGATATGTCCTTCAGCAGTGAAAGTGAAAATTCAGAAGAAAAGCTTGAGTTACCAAAAGAGATCCAGTATGGTTTCGAGTTTAAAAATGTTGGTTTTAAATATCCGAAGTCTGATAAATGGGTGGTTAGAAATATCAATTTTCACTTAAGAGCCGGAGAAAAGCTGGCCTTTGTAGGAGAAAACGGGGCGGGAAAAACAACCTTGATCAAATTGCTTTTACAATTTTACGAACCTACGGAAGGGGAGATCTTGCTAGATCATATTCCCATCCAGCGCTATAACCAGGCAGCATATCAACAATATTTTGGCGTGATCTTTCAGGATTTTGTGAAATTTGAATTGACGCTGCGGGAAAATATCGCCATGGGTGAAATTGAAGAAATAGGTAATCAATCCCGAATAGACAGCGCTGCCCAGAAAAGTCTGGCCCAGGAAGTAGTTTCAGAATTACCACTGGGATACGCACAGCAGCTTGGGAAAAGATTTAAAAACGGGAAGGATCTTTCTGGCGGCCAGTGGCAAAAGATCGCGATCGCACGAGCTTATATGAAAGATGCAGAGGTGCTGATTCTTGATGAACCAACCTCGGCTCTTGATGCCCGTGCAGAAACCGAAGCTTTTCAGCGCTTTATTCAATTAACTCAGGGTAAAACTGCGGTGATCATTTCGCATAGGTTTAGTACGGTGCGTATTGCAGACAGAATTATGGTGTTAAAAGACGGACAGGTAGAAGAAATTGGAACTCACCAGGAATTGATGATGAATGATAAATTATATGCCGAGTTGTTCAATTTACAGGCTGCGGGTTATCAATAATCTAAAACTAGAGGCTGAATGGATTTAATTACGATCAGACTTTTACTGGATTTCGGACTTATGGTCCTTATCTGGATCGTGCAACTGGTGATCTATCCCGGGCTTTGCCATTACGGGCAGAATGAACTTGCAGACTGGCATCAAAAATATACTGGCAGAATAGGCACGGTGGTGGGACCACTAATGATCCTGCAATTGATCGCGGCGATTTGGCAGGTATTCATGTATCAGGGTATTTACGAGATTATAAGCCTGCTTTTTATATTAGTTTTATGGCTGCTTACCTTTTTTATTTTTGTGCCTTTACACAATTCGATCAAACCTTTTGAAAGTTGCGAGCATATCACCAAGAGCCTTGTCCTTAAAAACTGGTCTAGAACGATCTTATGGTCGGTACTGTTCATCATGACACTTCTTGTGGAAATTTTAGATTAAATTTTCGGGCAAAGTCCTGAATCTTTACATTAGCATTCCATAAAATCCCGAAACATTGGCAGCAAAAAAACCTCAGAAGGTCACCCCTTTAATGAAACAGTATAACAGCATCAAGCTGAAGTATCCTGATGCAATGCTGCTTTTTAGGGTTGGAGATTTTTATGAAACTTTCGGGGAGGACGCGGTTAAAGCTGCTAGAATTTTAAATATCGTCCTAACTAATCGTAATAATGGTGGTGAGCGCACCGAGCTGGCAGGTTTTCCACACCATTCCCTCAATACGTACCTTCCAAAATTAGTAAAGGCGGGACAGCGTGTTGCCATTTGCGATCAACTGGAAGATCCTAAAATGACGAAGACGATCGTGAAAAGAGGCGTGACCGAGCTGGTTACTCCAGGGGTTGCCTTTAATGACGATATTTTAAGCAGTAAATCAAATAATTTTCTTTGTGCAGTTCACTTCGGAAAGAAAAGCCTTGGAATTTCCTTTCTGGATATTTCTACCGGCGAATTTTTGTGCGCAGAGGGAAATCAGGAATATATAGACAAACTACTACAGAATTTTTCTCCCAGTGAAATCCTGGTTCAGAAAAAATACAAGAAGGAATTTACTTCAGCGTTCGGAAAGGAGCACCACTGTTTTTTCCTGGACGACTGGATCTTTAAAAGCGATTATGCTCATGAAACGCTTAACACGCACTTCGGAACAAAATCTTTGAAGGGATTTGGCGTGGATCATCTGGAGGAGGGTATTGTGGCTTCTGGCGCGGTACTGTATTATCTGGGGGAAACCAGGCATCACAGGCTTCAACATATTGTTTCTTTAAACCGAATTGCGGAAGAACAGTATGTTTGGATGGACAGGTTTACGATCAGGAACCTGGAATTGTATCAATCCAATGCCGCCAATGCAGTGATGCTGCTGGATGTGATCGACAAAACGATCTCACCCATGGGTGGCCGACTTTTAAAACGTTGGCTGGCTTTACCGCTTAAAGATGCGAACCTTATTGAACAGAGACTGGAAGTAGTGGATTTTCTGCTGAAGAATCCGGACAGGTTAGAAAGGATTCAGGAGCAATTAAGAGAAATGAGCGATCTGGAACGTCTAATTTCCAAGGTCGCCACTCAGAAGATTAGTCCGCGTGAAGTCAATCAATTAAAGCATTCGCTGAATGCTATTATCCCAATTAAAGAACTTGCCCTGCAATGTGATAACGAGGCGATCAGGGTTATTGGAGATACGTTGAATAGCTGCGACCTGTTACGTAGCAAAATTTCTGAAAGTATTACCGAGGAGGCACCGGTGAATGTTCAGAAAGGAAATGTGATCGCGAAAGGTTTCTCTTCAGAATTAGATAATCTGCGAGATATCGCTTTTTCCGGCAAAGATTATCTCGATAATATGATCAAACGAGAGACCCAGGAAACGGGAATTACATCTTTAAAGATCGGTAAAAATAACGTATACGGTTACTATATCGAAGTTCGGAATACGCATAAGGATAAGGTGCCGGAAAGCTGGAATAGGAAGCAAACACTGGTGAATGCTGAACGTTACATTACTGAAGAACTCAAGGAATACGAGTCCAAAATTCTGGGAGCAGAGGAGAAGATCCTGCAACTTGAACAGGAATTATTCGGAAAATTGATTTCCTGGATGGCTGAATATATTGATCCTGTACAGCGAAATGCAAAGTTGATCGCAAGATTGGATTGTCTGGCGTCTTTTGCACAGCTGGCGAAACTGGAAAATTACTCGCGGCCATCTATTACCGATAGCCATGCTTTGGCGATCGAAGAAGGTAGGCACCCGGTGATCGAAAAACAATTACCTACAGGGGAAGTCTACGTAACCAATAATGTTCAACTGGATCGGGAGGAACAGCAAATCATAATGATTACGGGACCAAATATGAGTGGTAAGTCGGCCATATTGCGACAAACTGCATTGATCGTTCTTATGGCCCAAATGGGAAGTTTTGTGCCGGCCAAAGCTGCGGAAATAGGGATGGTGGACAAAATTTTTACCAGAGTAGGAGCTAGTGACAATATTTCTATGGGCGAATCTACTTTTATGGTAGAAATGAACGAAACGGCGAGTATTCTGAATAATATTTCTGAAAGAAGTTTGGTGCTGCTTGATGAAATTGGTCGAGGAACCAGTACTTATGACGGGATAAGTATTGCCTGGGCGATCAGTGAATATTTGCACGAACATCCGGCGCGACCAAAAACACTATTCGCTACACATTACCATGAGTTGAATGAGATGTGTGAAACATTTAGCAGGATTAAGAATTTTAATGTTTCGGTCAAGGAACTCAAAGACAACGTATTGTTTCTACGGAAGCTGGTGCCAGGAGGTAGTGAACATAGTTTCGGGATACATGTCGCAAAGATGGCAGGAATGCCGCAAATGATGTTACATCGAGCAAACAAAATTCTTGCGAAACTGGAAGCTTCTCACTCGATGGAAGACTCTGGAGCTTTAATGAAAAGTTCTGCGGAAGAGGAAATGCAACTTAGTTTTTTCAATTTGGATGATCCATTACTGGAAGATTTAAAGCAGGAACTACTGGGAATCGATATTGATACCCTAACTCCGGTGGAAGCGCTAATGAAGTTGAATGAGATCAAGAGAATGCTCAGTAAACAATAGTATTGTTCATTTAAGGTAAATATAGGTTGAGATTGCTTTTAGTGGATCAAGCGATTATAAGTGGTTGATTAATTCCTAAATACTGACAATGAAGTAATAAGCTTTAGGGCTGATAAATATTGAATTCACATTGTCTTTTTTCTTAAATAATTCTTTGCTGTTATAAGATTTGTATTAAATTTGCCTCCGCAATAAACGCTAAGAAAAGTGGCGTTTTGTTCTTTAAAATCGCGAAAATAGCTCAGTTGGTAGAGCGCCACCTTGCCAAGGTGGAGGTCGCGGGTTCGAATCCCGTTTTTCGCTCAATTATAATTTTAAGCTCGGGTGGTGGAATTGGTAGACACGTTGGACTTAAAATCCAATGACCATTAGGTCGTACGGGTTCAAGTCCCGTCCCGAGTACTGAAAAAACCTGTATTTGTCTTGTTATCAAGGCGTTGCAGGTTTTTTTTATGTCTTTTTCCAAACATCTTCCAAACTTTTCCCGATTTAAGGCTTATTTATATCGATTCTAAATAAAAATATTGCTTATCTAGATTCTCAGGGTTTTATACAGTTCAGTACATTTTGGATTGCATCTCCGCGTTTTTTCTTTATATCGAATTCTATGAATGAGTCTCTAGTTTCAATCCTTGCATGTTTTACAACTAGATTTTGCAAATCTGAAAATTCACCAATATATCGAGTAAGAATATTAGCCGTCCAATAAGTCCCCATTGATGTATTTGAACCGTCAGCAATTCCTTCTGACTGTATTTCGAAAGTATAGACATTCTCTTTTTCATCCAAAAACATAATATTATCACCTTTGGAATAACTGAAGATTCCAGAATTCATTATGTGAAAGTTAAATGCGATATGATTACCATCTGTAATACCTTGAACTAATATTGCAGAACTAAGACCACTTTTTAAATTTTGCTTTTTAGTAATTTTTACAGCCTTTTTCGTGTAAGGATCTTTTTCGTTTGTTTCATACTTACAGTCTTGAGCAATTAGGTAAGATGGAATTAGTAGAATAAATAAAAGAATACGGTTCATAACTTTGATTTTAGTTGGTTAGGCATTCAATTTAATTCTTTTTTTTAAATGCAACCGTTTTCTTTACCTGCGCGTATAGACTGTAAAAAACTTGGTTTGTTTCGCGTACGCGTAATGACTTCGGGAAAACCTTTGCAGTATTAATAGGTACTTACTGCCTTCGCGCACGTAATGGTCGGAAAGTGTTGTTGTGAATTGTAAGGAAATACTCGATAATACTCGACCTTTTGAAAAAGTTTGATTATTCAAATACTAAGTTTTACTAAGTTCAGGTTCTCTTAGGTTCTTTACATACAGGTTAAAAAATATACTCTACTTCTGGAAATAACTCTTTTTAGTGTTGGAATATCAATAGAGTAGGATAGGGTTAATTGATATGTAATCGGTGGGTTTGTAGTGTTTGAGTATCATCTAAAAAGATAGGTGTTTGCCATTCAATTATTTCAACCTTATCCTCAGTATTCCTATAAAAAACAAATACTGAAGGATTCTCAAATTCTAGTTCTGAGTTCTTTGCGTAAGTGTAATACAATTTTAAATTAAAGTCTTTAGTTCTACTAGAGTCAATTTTAGAAACAGTCCAGGCTTGTATATCTGTTGCCTGTTTACCAAACGTCTTAACTATAACCTCATCATCACTTAAATAGATAGTTCGATCTATCCATTCAAATTTGGAATTACTTCCAGTCTCTAAATTGTATTCTGTTAGTTTAGATTCATATTTTACTTGAGAAAATGCTATGCCGGTAAAAAGCATTGATAGTGAAAGTAAAACTATGTTTCGAATCATTTTAGAAAACTGAATTTGTCTTTTCTGATATATAAATCTGTAGATCCATCGATCCCGATATTATTACCTAATCTTCTGGTATCTATTGCGATAATATGACCTTCTTTTTTTATCTCAATATCTCTTACCATTCTTCTAACTTGCAGGCTGTCAATATTTAACTTGTTCAAATGGCTTTCAATTCTAGATAATAGTAATTCTTTCCAGGGTTTATAGTTTCCAATATGCCTCGTTCTAAGACCGTAAACAAAACCTTCATAGTCAACTACTACAGTCCAAACAATCATACTAACTTCAGTCTTACTATCTGCAAATAGACTTGCAGTAAAATAATAATCCACTTCCACACCGTGCAAAGGGTTTAATATTTTCGGGCGTTCGTTCTTTTCTACTGTATTACCGTAAGTATTTAATAAACTCATAACTTGGATATTTTCCAATTCAAAACTAGGAATAAATCCATATCAAACATTATTGGATTTTCTATTATTTTGACATATATGATTTTAAATCTTCTTACGCGCGTATTGTTTTGATTCTAGATAATGGTTTTTTGTAGTTTATCAACCTCTCTTATGATTCCCAAAAACTCTTTTTATGTTAATAAGGTTTTCTCCTTTTTTATGGTTTCGGAAAATTCTTTTATCGTGCGAAAAACTTGCTTCTTTTTTATCGTGTTAAAAACATAGTTCCCTTTTTTATAGTGTAAGAGAACTCTTCTTTTACCCATGACGCAATCTTGACGTTTTTCTGTTTTAATACACGTGCGAACAGATAGTACAGAAGTCTTAATTAGATAGTTAGTTTTAAAACTTGACGGTTAGGTATTGTTAGGTTTTAGAGGTTCCGTTTAGTTATGGTCTAAATGTCAAGTTTTGACAAGTTCTGAAGGTTACAATGGTATGCTCTGGTTAGCCTGCATTATCATTCTTTATCTAGAACATAGAATTTCTATCTAATGATAAGCAATTTGTTCATAGGTCTTTCCAAGGATGTTATATCCGTGCTTTATTCATTCTTATTATTATATTTAAAAAATTTAAGTTTCTAATGCTATCAAAACTAACCCAGGAAAAAATAATTAACTATTCAGGTATTCAATTAACGCATGGACAAGTAAAACCAGTAAAAAGAAAAAACTACAATATTCTAACTGAATCTGTTGGGGGAGATGCGCCAAAGGATGTCATCAAACTATATGAGTATGAAAGGGGCAAAGTTAGAAGAGATAAGCAAAATCTATGGAAGAAGTACATAGCAAAAATAGGTCACAAATGGTATCCCAATGAGTCGATAACGGAACACTTTTTTACTAGTATAGGTCAATCTTTTGGTATTGATATTGCTAATTCCAAGATTATTTATGCTGAGAATTACATTAGATTTTTAAGTGAGCATTTTCATAATTCTGAACAATCTTTGATTCATGGCGCTAATATTTTATCACGCTACATGCTCGAATCTGATACTAAATGGCTGGATGAACTAGATCAACAAAGACATTTAAAAGGCGAAATTAACATTAAGGATGTGCTTATTGCTTTAGAGCATGTTTTTCCACAAGTAGATATTTTAAATGCTTTTATTGATATGCTTATTTTTGATTGTTTAATTGGCAATAATGACCGCCATTACTACAATTGGGGCGTTGTTACTCACATTCGTAGTAGACATGAACCTTACTTTTCTCCTATCTACGATACCGCTAGAGGATTATATTGGAATAGAAGTGAAGAATTTATACTATCTTTGCAAAATGAAAAAGGAGATAGACAAGATGAGAAGATTGAGAAATACATAAACAATTCAGTCCCTAAGATAAGTATACCAAACAACAAAAAATGTAATCATTTCCAATTGATTGCATATTTAAAACAAAATGGTTATATTAATACGGATCACATTAATAGATGGACGTGTACGAACAGTCTAGAGAAAACACTACAAATTCTAGATATTAGTTTTGGGAAACTTTTCACAACAGAGAGAAGAGAAATAATTAAAAAAGTACTTAATTTAAGGTTTCAAACGCTTAAAAACATTTTATAATTATGTTGAAGCAATTTAAGAAATATATCAAATCACAAGCAAAGACTCAAGATACAAAGGATTTACCTTGTATATATGAGCAGATCAATCGTAATCCTAAATTCCAATTAAAACATCAAGAAAATATAATTGGTTATTTAAATTATGAGAATTCTTCATGGAATTTTTATTATTCAGATTGGTTTAAAAATCAGAACGATTTAAAGCCTCTTTTCGAATTTCCATTGAAGGAGAAGAATTACACATCTAAGGAGTTATGGCCATTTTTTGAAAGTCGAATTCCATCCTTAAAACAGCCTAGAATTCAAAATTATCTTGAATCTCATCCTATGGATTCTAATGATAAGGTTAAATTATTACAGGTTTTTGGCATTACCTCTATAAACAATCCATACAAACTGTTGAGTTTATAGAATAAACAATTTAGAATGAGATAGTCCTAACTTAAACGTTAGGACTATTTTTTTGATGTAAAGTGAAAATTCTAAATTGATTGGTAGGGTACAGTTTATCTTGCTTTAGTTTCAAATTAGAAGATTTGTTTCTAATGTTATGCGCAATCTCTTTAATTTGAGTTTGGTAATCATCATCTTTCCATACTGAAGATAAGAACTTACGTTTGACCTCATCAAATACCTTCTTATCAGTTTTGAAATAGTACTTGAGTCCTGTATGACTGAGTAAAATACTATCCTCTTTTTGCATTGAAATATTCATTCCTGTTATCGGACAGATATTAACTTCTGAATTAGTGCAGTTTCGTTCTTTATATATAGTCGAAATTGCACCAATATTATCATCTTGCTGAGGTGTCGAAATTGCACCATTTAGACAAAGTTTAAGTTTGTCCTGGATCAATTGTAGTACTTCCTTATGGATATTTTGACCTACTTTATCCAGTAGTTTGTAATACTTTTTCTTTTCGAGATTGTATTTATTTCTATTATTGTTTTGAAGAGTTTTGAACCAAAAGTGATTACTTAAATACTTCATGATTTTACTAGAATCTTGATCATTAATAAGTTCAAAATTTACATTATGGTACAAGATTAAGACCGATTTAAATTCTTTAATTACCTCTTCAGCAAGCCGATTATAGATTTTAAAATTCATAAGATCAGATAGGCTATAAATTCCGAATCGATTAAAGTAAGCGCCTTGTTTGCTTTTTACTTCGAATCTAAATGTATTCTTATCGGTATAGTTAGGAAAGTGCAAACCCTTGGCATACGCTTTAATAATCTTATAACTATTCATTTTACCGTTCCGTCTAGCCTTATAAGCCTTTTTACTATATAACAATCCCGGATCAGTTCTAAATTCGTTCTTTTCATGGTAGGAAAGGAATGATACAAAATCTTCAATTGGTTCTTTGATAATAACGTTTACTCCAAATTCGATATTAACAATCTTACATTCCTCTGGATCTAAATGGAAAATATTTATAAACTCATTGAGTACTTTCAGACAATCTACGATCGTAAAGTCATTAGCATTATGCAAATTATTATTGAAAAAATAATGCGGTTTAAACAGAATTTCCAACTTGTCAGGATAAAAGCAAAATAAAATTCCTTTGTAATATTTAATTTCCTTAGTTAATATCTCTTCCGAATTTTCGAAATTTCTATTATCGATTTTCAAATAGTCCTTTTTGGTAATCCAGATTAGTAGATCATTGTTTTTAAAGGATTCAATTATTTGAGGATTTAAAATCCATATTTTAAGAAAGTCTAACATGATTTTTCTTATATTTGGGTGTAGGGTATGCGTTGCCACGTTGCCTAACATTTGAACAACATTTAGAGGGGTTATGCGCCCCTCTTTTTTGTTTTATTAGTTAGCCTTTAGCAGTTCGTAAAAGAATATTTACTTCGATTTTAAAGCAAATAGATATGCATCAAGAATCAATGCATTACGGTTGCGGGTATAAAAGTCTTTATAATAAAAAATAGTTACCTCATCTTGATTATGTGAAAAGTGAACAATAAGAAGATGTTTCTTATAATTACTGTCACCGAAATAAATATTTTTTCTTTCAGTTTGAAAAAGTCCTGTTATAGGTTTACTCCATTTTTTATCAATCCGCTTCTTAAGCCAGTATTCTGGCATTGACTTAGCGAACTGCCTATCTTTTTGAATATTTAGTGCCTCCGATAGTTGATTTTCACCACCGTTGAGGTTCTTTATTTCATAGTGTTTTACACTACGATACTTTCCAGGGTTAATTTCCCTATAGGTGTGAATTATTGGTTTTGGATATTCTGTTGCCATCATTCGTAGTTTAAAGTTGAACAATAGCACGTTCCACTTCAGAACGTTTGTAGTAAACTCTATTTCCAATACCAAACCGTTTCAGTCTGCCCGACTTACTCCAATTATGCACAGTAGAAATATCTACTTTAAGCATTTTGGCGACCTCAGCACGACTTAAATACTCTTCGGGTTCTTTGGGTTGGTATTGTTTCTTTAGTTCGTCTAATTGGTTTTTTACGCCTTTTAAAATTGATTCCTGAAGTTGTTCAGGCGTAGTCTGAATAAATTGTACTTGTGACATGATCTGTATTATTGATTACGTCACAAATGAATGGAATTGGGTATCGTATCGTACTCATAGTACGGGTACAGTATTGATTAAATTTAACTATAGATTACATCTAATTCAATTATTTATCCAGTTTTCTAATGCAATTGTAAGTCTATTTAGAAATGGTGTTTTGTCTATAGTTCTACCTTTTATAGTTTGTAACTTTTCTCTTTTGTCTACTTTCAAATTCAATGCTTTGCTAAAATGTTGAAAGACTTCCTTTTCGCTTTTATAGGAATGAATAACCTTTGCCTGTATTAAAGATTTTATTATTTCAGTCAGATCAATTTCAGACAAGTCTATCTGAAATGGTAAATCTTTGTATCCTGTTGTATGCGAGTCATTATTACTCTCCTTTCTAGTTTGGGTATATAAATTTCTACCTAATTGTGCCTGAGACTTATCAATTTGTATATGAGCCAACTCAGAATCAATAACGTCTTGTGGTAATTTTTCCTTTAGAAAGATTATATTCTTTTTTACGGAATAGTATATTTTACTTTTATGCTGACTATTTAGATACTGATAAAATAAGAACATTTTAGTATAACCATTTAGGTCATTGATTTCTTTAAGGATAAAATCAATTTCGTCTGCATCGATAAAATTTTCGAGAAACTCCTTTTTTAAACTATTGTAATGTTTTTTATAAATCTTTAAAGGACAGCAATAGAAATAAATATTATCAGAAACTAGCCATTTATATTCAATAGCAAAAGTATCTTGTAGATTTTCGTAGTAAGTAGAATTATTCTCAAAGAGTGTAAACTCGAACATGAAATGCTTAAGTCCTTCAAAAGGGTCACCCTGAGAAGGAGGACTATGACTTTTCAAAGTAGGTTGTTCACTTTCAAATTGTTTCATTATCCGCATACATTTCGGAAAATTTTCTACAATGCTTTTTTTCATCTTATTTATATACGTTGCCAAATGTAAAACCCTCTTAAATTGATTTAAAAGGGTTCTAAAGTTACTAATTTATTATTTCCAGATCCGAATCAATTCGCATCCGAACTTTTGGACTGATGAGGTTTCGGTTCAATTTTCCGCGCGTTACTTTTAATTCTTGTTTGGTTTTCTCTAAGCGTTTTAATCAGATCCTCTGTTATTGATTAGTACCATTTTTAAATACTTTCATTTCTGGTTCTTTCTTCTGGTGTATTTCTTCATAGAACTTCATAAACAAGTTCGCATTATCGTCTTTATCTTCTCTTCGGTTAATATATTCTAGGAAAAGACTTTCTTTAGAATGCCCTGTAATATTGATTAGAATGGCTGTGGGAATTTTTTTATAATAATTGGTAGCAAAAGACCTTCTGAAACTATGAGACGTTATAAGGTCGCATTTACGATAATAGTCTAGTTTCTTGCGTCTAGTTTTCTTGTCATATTTTTTGCCTTTGATCATTTCAGTAAGTCCGGCATCGTCGCATAAATCTTTAATATGCTTATTCAATTTCTGAGTAGATATAGCATAAGGAAAGCCGTTTTCTATAATATCAATTACGTGCGGTGCAATTATACCAACCGTTACATTCTTACCTGTCTTTTGCTGAAGAATATCTATATAATAACTCCCTTTAGTATATCTAACATCGTCTGGAGTTAATTTAAGCAAATCACTTGCTCTTTGTCCTATTTCACAACCTAATAGAAGCCATTTGCGCGCATTTATCAATGCTTCTTTCTCAATGTCAGCCTTCCTTATTTCTTCCAGTTCTGAGAAGGACAAGGTTACTATATATCGATCCTCGTCACGCTCTCTAAAACCTTCAATTTTATCAGTGTACGGGTGGCAATCAATATCAATTGCCTGAGCATCCTTGCAAACCGTTTTCAAATTGTCCAGGATCTTTCCGGCATAGTTAACTGCGTAGTTCTTTTCATTGAGCATCCAATTCGTGAACTTATCTACAAACCGTTTATTAATATCTAAGAAGTGAATTTTCTTCTTAATGACTTTCTCGTATTCTTCAGTTAGTTTCAAAAAGGATTTGTAACCTGCTATCCTTCGATCCGATAAGCCTATTTTATTACTCCCTTTTATTTTTCGGGTTTGGGCATTATCGATTATGAACTGTATATGATTGGTTAATAAAGTTTGATCTGTCTTTTTAACCCGGTTAAAACATTCACTAATTTTTGACCTTAGCCAGTGAGCATCTATAAGTTCACCTTTCGCATTTGAGGTATTAACCTCGTCATACACGAACTTTTCTAGTTTATTGAGATCACTGAAGGTTTGACGGTTTATTTCTGAGTTCTGTTTTGGTTTGTTGTTTGTAGTACTCCAGTCTTTTGGGTTTACTGAGAAGCCAGAAGCAACCTCAACGAAATTACCGCGTCCTGTAGACAGGTAAATGTAGATAGAAGTGTTTTGTTTGGATTTACCGCGAATCCTGTATTTAACCGTTGCCATAATAAGTAATTGAACATTTGAACAGTACTAAATTAGACTATTCTTAAACAGTTTCCAAACATCTTCCAAACATATACTCTATGTTATTCGATCTGTTTAGATTTACTTAAATAATCGTAAAACTCTGTAAACTGGCTATATGGTTGAAAATAAGATTCGAAACTTAGGATTACTTAGGTTGAGATTAATCACCAAAATTAGGGGTTTCTTCTCCCGTCCCGAGTACTGAAAGCCTTGTTAATCTGTTGATTTACAAGGCTTTTCTGTTTTTAGACCCTTGCTTTCCCCACATCTTCCCGACATTTTAAATTTTAGCCAACTTTTAGATAAATCATCCCATATCATCTAAAGTTTCCTTTTGGCTAAATTTTTTCCTCAATAGCAGATTTACTTCCAGGCTTTTCAAAAAAATCTAAGGTACTCTCAAGAGACATTTCCCAACCATCATTTACGTAAATGATATTTCATGATGCTTTGTATTATCACTTTATACTAGAAGGCAT
Source organism: Christiangramia portivictoriae DSM 23547 (assembly GCF_000423045.1). Classification (GTDB taxonomy): domain Bacteria; phylum Bacteroidota; class Bacteroidia; order Flavobacteriales; family Flavobacteriaceae; genus Christiangramia; species Christiangramia portivictoriae. Next base: position 724,598 of record NZ_AUHF01000001.1, read on the forward strand.
TAATCCAGCTGGAATAAATATTATAGCGGAATTATTAGATAGATGATCTGCGTACGGAAATCCGTAAGGTGATTGAGAATAGGTGATTTAAGTTTGCCGGTGAAACGTTAATTACAATTCAGCTTCTGTTCTTCTAATTACAATCTCACGTTTCATAACAAATAACCGCATTTTCGGGATTGAAATGTAAAACCTAACCAATATGAAAAAACAAATTACCTTACTTGTGCTGGCTATCTCATTTTTCACAATCTCCTGTAGTAGCGAAGATGATGGTTTCGAAGAGGCCAACGAAAATGCTGCAAAAAGATATGTAACAAAAATCATAACCACAGGTGAAGGTGAATCCACCGTTTCAGAAATTAATTATGACAGCCAGGGTAGAGTTATTTCGGCTTCTTCAGACAATGAAACAAAATTTTTCTCCTATAATGATAATGGCGATGGGAGTCTGAGCAAAGTTTCAGGTGGTGGAGATAACATAATGACCGACGAAATTATTGGTGAAATACAAGAGGCCTATGAAATTGGAGATGTATTGCAATATGACAAAAATGGCAATCCTTCAGTATTAGAATTATACGATGAAGATTATGAAGGTAATCAAATTATCAGTATAGCAACAATCACATATGATGATAAACCTTTTACATTCTATTATACTCTTGATGCTGCAGGAATAATAGACGTTTTATATGATGTCAGGTTGCAGTTTTATGCTCCACAAGAAATTGTGATGGCTAAAAAGTTATTGCCTGTTAATAATCCAGTAAGAGCAATAATTACAGATGAATCAAATCAGGAGATAGGTAGTATTACCGTGGATTACAATTATGATGAATTTAATTATCCTGAAACTACTACGGTAGTAGCTATTGATGACGAAGGTTACGCAGAATCATATAATGTAATTTATCAGTATAGATAAAAGGCTTATTTATTGAGGGGGTTTTAGAAATAAGCTATCCCATTTAGAAAAACTATAAGACCCCGGAAAAATGATTTCGGGGTTTTTTATACATACCCTTGAACGACATCATCTGGCGCTCTCAATCTCTAACCTTGTATTGAAACAAAATTCAATATGAGAAGAATTGAAATAAAACTTTCTGAAGAACAATACCAGCATATAATAGCAGAACGTCGTTACGGTAACAGGATCAATCTGCAAGAAGAAACTTTTGGGGGTTATGAATTGTGTTTACATGTAGCTAGCCCGGATGTTATTCCGGCTACGCTTGAAATGAAAATGCTAAATACCATAGACCTGGGAGAAGTAGAATGGAAACTTCAATAGAGCAATTACATAACTTTAAATTTCGAGACTTTAAATTTCGGGGCAGGAGAGGGAAACGAAATTTATTGGTCATCGGACTATATGCCGTAGATTATGATGATTTCCTTTCGCGAGTAGCATTACAAAATATGGATGCTATTGCTAAAAATGAGGGCTACGATGGTTGGATCAGGGCGAGTCTTTGTCCTTTTATAGATGCCAGGAAACTAAACTCCAATAATCCATTTTACGAATATATGGTTCACTATAATTCGATCCTGATTAGCAATCTGCTGGAAGAAAATAATATCAATATTGCTGATGTCTGGCTTATGTGGGGAGACGGAGTGGAAGATAAAAATCGTCTATACCTTAAAAAAGCAATTGGCTATTTATATGGCAACTTACTGAAATACGATTTGAGATATTGGTGTATTTGGAGAACCAGGCTGGCTAACCCTAAGGATTGTTCTCCGGAATCTTTAAATGGCATCATCCCCGAAGTAGAAGCGCCAAATTTTATAAAATTCGATTTTCAGCATTATGTGCAGTATCGAAATTTAGCATTAAAGCTGGAGCTATCTATTAAATAAGCCTATGAAGAATGAGATATGAAACGGCGTATTTTGATGGGCTTACCCAGATACAGGGACTGGAAAAGCTATTGAAGGTTAGTTTTGTTAAAGAGGCGTTCCTAAAGACCATTCTGGATAACGATAGTGAAGGCTGGTTTAGATTGGTAAACCATAGAGAATATTGTTTAACCTTGTCAAACGAAAAATATGTTATTTTCATTTTAATTGAACTAAATGAATTTATCCTGAAGGAGATCAGGGAAGCTATGGAGAATATGGATCAATATATTCCAGTAGTGGTGAAACTGGAGGTAGAATCTCGTACTTATGGATTTCCCTGGGAAGTAGATCTCAAAGCCGAAGATATTTGTTCAACCGCGAAAAAAGACGGGGTGGCTCATAATAATCTGTTTTTGATATTTCTACGGCTACTTTTTGGTCATAAACCCTATTGATTCTTTTTAGAGCATTAAATTTCTTGGTTCTAATACGGGAAAACCTTTTAAAGATTTAAGAAAATCTTTAGATTTACTGCGCTGTCATTATAAATCCAGATACCCTACTTCCCGGATTCACATGCAGCACTCAAATTCTATCATAACTTATCTACATAAATGACTCAACAAGTACACAATAAACTGGTTTCTTTTATCTGGTCTATTGCAGACGATTGCCTGCGCGATGTTTACGTGCGTGGAAAATACCGTGATGTGATCCTGCCAATGGTGGTTTTACGTCGCCTCGATGCTTTACTGGAACCCACCAAAGATGCCGTTATGGAAGAACTGGCTTTCCAAAGAGACGAAGCCGGCTTTACTGAATGGGATGAAGGCGGACTGCGCGAAGCTTCCGGATATGTGTTCTATAACATCAGCGATTTTACGCTTCAGAAATTACATGACACCGCGACCAATTCCCAGCAGATCCTGCAGGCGAATTTCGAAGATTACCTGAATGGTTTCAGCCCTAACGTAAAGGAGATCATCGACAAGTTTAAGCTGAAGAGCCAGATAAGGCATATGGCCAACAAGGATGTATTATTGGATGTGCTGGAAAAATTTACTTCTCCGCATATCAATTTGACGCCTTTTGAAAAGGAAGATCCCGATGGCAGAAAACTACCCGCACTTTCCAACCTGGGAATGGGTTATGTTTTTGAAGAGCTCATCAGGAAATTCAATGAAGAGAATAACGAAGAGGCCGGGGAACATTTCACTCCGCGTGAGGTTATCGAGTTGATGACGCACCTGGTATTCGAACCTATTAAAGATAAACTTCCTCCTGTAATGACCATTTACGATCCTGCCTGCGGGAGTGGAGGAATGCTTACCGAAGCTCAGAACTTTATCAAGGATGAGGAAGGCGCGATCAAGGCTTTGGGCGATGTGTATCTCTACGGGAAAGAGATCAACGACGAGACCTATGCTATCTGTAAGAGTGATATGATGATCAAGGGGAACAACCCCGAAAATATCCGTGTGGGTTCTACGCTTTCTACAGATGAATTCGCCGGCACTAGTTTCGATTTTATGCTTTCCAATCCGCCTTATGATAAATCCTGGAGCAGTGAGCAGAAATATATCAAGGATGGAAAGGAAGTTATAGATCCGCGTTTTAAGATCCATCTGAAAGACTACTGGGGCAATGAAGAAGAGGCCGATGCCATTCCGCGTTCCTCAGACGGGCAGTTGCTGTTCCTTATGGAGATGGTGAATAAGATGAAGCCGAAACAGCAAAGTCCTTCCGGTTCCCGGATCGCTTCGGTGCATAATGGTTCCAGTTTGTTTACCGGTGATGCCGGTGGCGGGGAGAGCAACATCAGGCGATATATTATTGAAAATGATCTTCTGGAGGCGATTATCCAGATGCCGAATAACCTATTTTATAATACCGGTATTACCACTTATATCTGGCTGCTGAGCAATAATAAAGCCGATCACAGGAAAGGAAAAGTGCAGCTGATCGATGCCGGACAGTTGTATCAAAAACTTCGGAAAAATCTCGGGAACAAGAACTGCGAATTCTCTCCGGAGCATATAAATAAAATCGTTAAGAATTATACCGAAATGCAGCCGGTTAGCCGGAAGATAGATCCTGAAACCAACGCGGAGATCGAAGGTCTGGCTTCACAGGTATTCGATAATGAGGATTTCGGGTACTACAAAGTGACCATTGAAAGGCCAAAACGGCTGAAGGCTCAATTCACTTCGGAAAGGATCGGAGAACTTCGGTTTGATAAACAACTGAAGGAGCCTATGCAATGGGCCTGGAATGAGTTTGGAGAGGAAGTTTATACTAAGCTGAAGGAACACGAAAAAGAGATACTGGCCTGGTGTGAGGAAAATGATCTGAACCTGAGCAGCAAGAACCGTAAAAAACTGCTGAGTTCCAAAACCTGGAAAAAGCAGAAGGACTTGTTTGAACTTGCAGAGAAACTGCAGAAGGCGATCGGGGAAAAAGAGTATCCTGACTTTAATATGTTTAAGAAAGAAGTAGATGCGAAACTCAAGGAATTAAAACTGAAACCCGGGGCTTCCGAAAAGAATTCAGTTTTTAGTGCTGTAAGCTGGTATGATGTCGAAGCCGAAAAAGTGATCAAGAAAAAAGAAAAGCTGGGCGGTGAAAAACTGAGTAACCTACTGGCTCATTTGAACTGTAAGCAAGAAGACCTGGCAGACTTTGGGTATTTCCCATCCGAAAAACCGGGGGAATATCTGGTATATGAAACCGAAAGCGACCTTAGGGATTATGAAAACGTGCCTTTAAAAGAGCAAATTCACCAGTACTTTTTAGACGAGGTAAAACCGCACGTGTCGGAAGCCTGGATAGACCTTGACAAGACCAAAATTGGCTACGAGATAAGCTTTAATAAATATTTCTACCGCCATACGCCTTTACGTTCATTGGATACCGTAGCCAGGGAGATCCTGGAGCTGGAAGAGCAGAATGAAGGTTTGATTATGGATATCTTAAACCTGGTTTAGATGGAAGTTGTAAAAGAAAAAGTAGAGTTCCAGAAATATCCGGCTTATAAAGATTCGGGAGTGGAATGGTTAGGCGAAATTCCTGCACAATGGGAAGCGTTGTCAAATAAATTCATTTTTGAGTTGAAGAAGAATCAGGTAGGTAAAAGATCTTCTGAATATGACCTTCTATCTCTTACCTTAAAAGGAATTATCAAAAGGGATATGGAAAATCCAGAAGGTAAATTCCCTGCTGAGTTTGATACATATCAAGAGGTTAAAAATGGGGATTTTGTCTTTTGCTTATTTGATGTTGAAGAAACACCCAGAACTGTTGGTTTATCTCCTTTCGATGGAATGATAACCGGGGCTTATACGGTAATGCAGCCAAGAAATACCTTTAATAAATCATTTCTTTATTATTTCTATTTGAATCTTGATAGCAAAAAGAGAATGAGGCCCCTTTACAAAGGCTTACGAAATACGATTCCAAAAGATTCATTTTTCTCTTTTAAAACTTTTGTGCCTCCAATTAAAGAACAAACCGCCATCTCCAGTTTCCTTGATGGAAAATGCGGCAAGATCGATGCTGCCATCGAGCAAAAACAAAAATTGATCGAGCTTTTAAAAGAGCGCAAACAGATCATCATTCAGAATGCAGTTACCAAAGGCCTGGATCCGGATGTTAAAATGAAGGATTCAGGAGTGGAATGGATTGGGGAGATTCCGGAGCATTGGAAGGTTAAGAAAATTAAACATTTAGTCAAGAATTCGTTTAGTGGCGGTACGCCATCTACAGATAGGCTAGATTTTTGGAATGGAGGGATTCCATGGATTTCATCAGTTGATGTTAAATTGGAATACCTCGAAAATACAGCAAGGGAAATTTCTTTTAAAGGTCTCTCTAATTCGTCTGCAAAGTTAGCACCTGAAGGAGCGGTAGTTTTCGTTACCAGATCAGGAATTCTTCAGCACACATTTCCTATATCGATATTGCGAAGAGAGATGGCAATTAATCAGGACATAAAATGTTTGATTTTAAAGGAAATAATTCTTTCTGAATATTTCAAACAATTAGTAAAAGGGAATAACAGTAAAATTTTAGCGGAAGTCAGACAACAAGCGGCAACTGTAGAAAGTATTGATATGGAAGCCTTTTTTAATCTGCGTATCGCTGTTCCTCCAATAATTGAACAAGAGGAAGTCTTGGAATTAATCTATGGGACTTCTGAAAAAGTTGAAAAAGCTATTGAATTACAACAAAAGCAAATCGAAAAATTAAGGGAATATAAGAGCAGTTTAATAGACGCGGCGGTGACGGGGAAGATAAAGGTTAGTTAACCAAACAGTTATATGAATTACCAAATCATAGAGGATTACATCAGTCAGTATAAAAATCGCTTTCCAGAGATCAATCAGATGGAAATTTACAAATGGAAAGCGGTAAAACATTTTCAGGATCACTGGGATATAGAGGCAGATGATTTTGCGGGGATGCTCAAGGAAAGTCTGGATAAAACTAAAAACCTTCTAGGTTCCGGTAGTTACTATCCCAGAAGAATGGTTAAAACATTCGCCGAAAAAGATCCTGAAGAAGTTAGAAGACTTTTTAGAAACCTCTTCAATGAAGCGCTGGATCTCGAAACTAGATATGATAGTTTTAAGGCAGGTTTCGATAAACTTGCTTCTCAAATAGAAACTGATAAAGACAATCATTACCAGGATCACAGGGCTGCCATAGTGTATCTGGCTCTTAGATATCCGCAGGAATATTATCTATATAAATATAGAATGCTAAAGGATTTCTGTGAGCTGATTGATTATCCCTATGAAGCCAAAATAGGAGATTTTACTAATGTTCTTGAGTTCCAATCGATTTGTAGCCTAATTAAAGCCGAACTTTTACAGGATGATGAATTGTTGAATTTGCATCATAAAAGGTTATTGGATTCCGATCAATATTACCAGGATCCTTCATATAAGATTCTAACCCAGGATTTTATTTATGCCTGTGTGAATCATCTGGATCAGGCAGATCCTACAAAGAGTATTCCGGTAGAATATGATATTGAAGAGATTGAGGTTAATGATTATCTCGTAGGTAATTCAATTCCCAAATTAAATGGGAATGTTGTTGATTTTGAAAAAAAACAGAAAGCAAACAGCAGATTAGGAAAAGCCGGAGAACATTTTATCCTGGACCGTGAGCGAGAAAAGCTCCAAAATTTAGGTGTAAAAAGGATTAATAAGAAACTGGAACATTCTTCGGTGATAAAAGGAGACGGGATTGGTTATGATATAACTTCAAGGGACGATAATGGTAAAGAGATATTCATTGAGGTTAAGGCTACAATGGGAGATTTAAAACACCATTCTTTATTACGAGAAACGAATTGTATTGCAGTCAGCAACATCCTGAGAAATACAGACTATATAGACTTTATGATTTTGACGAGAAAGCTAAGAAAGGAAAAGTAAAGGTCTTTAAGGGAGATCTTTCTGGTTTATGTGTACAGCCGATGAATTATCAAATTACTTTAACCAATAAAAATTAACCAACCAATATGACCAAAGAAGAAGTTTTAATTGAAATGGATGAATGTCTGGACAGTGCCAGTGTTTCCGGTTTTGAAGAACTGGTAGAAAATCTACTAGAAATATATAGTGAAGAAGAAACCAGTCTGATAATTGCCCAGTATTTTATGGGGAAGTATTCAGCGTTCAAAGCTGATGCTCTGGCTACCTACTTAGAAGCTGCCATTCGTAAACAACCTACCTTGGCATTAATAAAGCATCCTGAAAATCCATTTTTCAAACTGGCAGTGATTAGAGGTTCAAAAGATTTGTATGATTGTTATATGGAAGAAGCTATATATCCTTATATGAAGTCAAAAAGTGAAAATGAGAGAACAGATTTTTACTATGAATTACTCTCCTTAGCAGAAAAGATGGACGAAATGATATTTCAGAATTATGAACCTCGCATAAAAGGTCTGCATTATAACGGAGCTATTCCTGCCCAGGAATCTCATCTTGTAAAGATCAATAAAGATGATTTTGGAGTAATAGAAGATGTAGTAGAACAGTATAACGGGATAATTGGAAGAAGGGAGATTTTGAAGGATTTAAATAGTAGAATTAATAACTAATAAATTTGAATAATGAGTTCAGTACACTACTTTCAAAGGTATTCCCAAAAAGAAAATGTAGTAACCAATAACACACTTTTGTTGTTTTCAAGATTGTACAATGCATCTCCAATTAAATTTAAGGTCCTTTTAAATGGTTTGTCCGAAGATGTAGATGTTAATGTGGGAGTAGATTTTGAGCAACAATTAAAAGCAAAAAATAGTATTCCAGATGGAATTATAAAACAGGAAAGCTTCAAAATTGCGATTGAAACGAAACTTACCCAGAATTTTGATTTAGATCAATTAGAGCAGCATTGTTCAACATTCAAGGATGAAACCATACAAGTGCTATTAGCATTGGGTCCAAAACTTCCTAAGAAGAAGGATAGAGAACTTGTTGAGGAAAAAATTAAGAATTACAATAAGCTTCAGGATACCAATATAAACTTCGCCGCCATTACCTTTAAGGAGATTATTAAAAAGTTTAGAGATATTATTGATGATTACGATTATGAACTTTTGGATATTATCGATGATTTTGAAGATTTCTGTATTTCATCACAAGTTATTTGGAATTCATCACACCGTATGCTGGCAGTAGCTTGCGGAGCTACATTAAAAGATAATTTTAAGAATAAAGTTTATTATAATCCTGCAGATAGAGGTTATTCATACTGTAGTCATTTAGGTATCTATAATCAAAAATCGGTTAGAGGAGTCGGTAAGATTGAGAATGTAATTACAGCCGATCTGAACGATAAAAATGAGCTTAATATAAAGGAATCAACGAAAGATGTAACCCCTGAGCAGAAACAGAATATTATTAATATGATCCATGATGCTAAGGAAAATCTGGGGTGGAACATTAGAAAGAACCAAAAATTCTTTTGCGTGGATAATTTTCACGAAACTGATTTTAAAAAGAAAAGTAAAAATGGTCTTTTCGGTAAGAAGTATTTTAACCTTGAAAAAGAATTAAAAAAGGATTCATTTAAGGACACGGCTGAAATTGCTGAACTACTTAAGAATATAACTTGGAGCTAATTAAGAATAGTTTAATAGAACCAAAATAAAGACATGAGTAAGATCGAAAATAAGATTGAAGCGTCTGACAAGAATATCAATGATCTTTTAAAAGACAAAAAGTTTTTTATAGATTATTTTCAGAGAGAATACCGATGGGAGGAAAAACATATGGTAACTCTGGTAGAAGATTTGACTTCCGCATTCCTAAAATCCTATGATCCGGCTCATAAAAGGTCTGAGGTGGCTAATTACCAAAGCTACTATCTTGGACCTGTTGTTTTTAGTATTTCAGAGGATGGGAAAAATTCAATTATTGATGGACAACAAAGAATAACATCAATCACCCTATTTTTAATTTATTTGAATAATCTCCAGAAAGAAAGAGAAAGTCAGGTACAAATTTCAAATCTTATCTTTTCAGAAAAGTATGGTGAAAAGTCATTTAATATGACAGATGAAGATAGGCAGGAGGTATTGAAAGCGCTCTACGAGAAGGGTGAATTTGATACAAATGGGGTAGAGGATGAAACCTCTATAAATATTTCAGAGAGATATCAGGACATTGATGCCGTTTTTCCCGAATCTCTATTAGATGAAGCATTGCCTTTTTTCATCGATTGGTTTATCGGCAATGTGGTCATTGTAAAAATAACCGCCTATTCAGATGAAAATGCTTATACGATATTCGAAACGATGAATGATAGGGGGATGAACCTCACGTCTACAGAAATGCTTAAAGGCTATGTATTATCCCGCATCAGGGACAAGAAAAGACGCAGTGAAATTAATGAACTATGGAAGGAAAAAATTCAACAGCTTCATGAATTTGAAGCCAATGCAGATTTGACTTTTTTCCAGGCTTGGTTCAGAGCCAAATATGCTTCGAGTATGCGTCCCACAAAGGCTGGTGCTGAAAATCAGGACTTTGAATTAATAGGGACCAGATTTCATAATTGGTTTAAAGACAACCATGAGGAATTATTTGATCTTAAATCTTCCGATGATTTCTACGATTTCTTCAAAAAAGAGTTTGTTTTCATGGCTAATTGGTACATGAGAAATTGGGAGTCAATGATAAAATTAAATGAAAAATGTCCTCACGTTTTTTACATTTCTCGTTGGGGTATTGCTCCATCTCTACAGGATGCTCTCTTACTTGCGACCATTAATCCGGGTGAACAGGAGGATGAATCCTACGAGAAAATAAATAGGGTAGCACGATTTATTGAAACTTATACAGTAAGGCGTGCTGTAAATTATAGAAAGTTTGGTGCATCAGCAATTAGGTATACTTTTTTCAATATCATTAAAGCTGTTAGAAATCAAGATCTTGAAAATCTGAATGGAATACTGTTAGAGGAAGTAAATTCTTTAGATGAGACTTTTTCAGCGATCCCTAATTTCTCGATGCATCAACAAAATAAACGATTTGTAAAACACCTTTTGAGCAGGATTTCCGCATTTGTAGATCAAGAGATGGGAAAACCTACGAATTACGTGTCGTATCATGAACCTACGGGAAAGAAATTTGAGATTGAACATTTGTGGAGTAATAAATTTGAAGATCATAAGGATGAATTTGAACAGGAACATGATTTTGTTCATTGGAGAAATTCGGTTGGGGCATTAGTGCTACTACCAAATGGAACAAACCAATCTTTTAGCAGCGACAAATATGAAGATAAGTTAGGGCACTATTTAAAGGAAAACACCTATGCGCAAACTCTACATCCTGATTTTTACAAAAAGAATCCAAACTTCTTTAATTCTTCTAAATTAGCCCAAGTACCTTTTCGACCTCATGAAGAACTGAAAAAAGATGATATTGCTGAAAGAGCCGAGACTGTTCAAAAGTTGTGCGAGACCATTTGGTCTCCGGAATATTATGTTTAAAATCTAACCTATGCCTAGCCAAACCAACGAGCAAGCCTTAGAAGCCGCTATCCAGGAAACGCTTTCCGGTACAACCATCGAAAAGATCAAAGAGCAGGATCCCAATGCAAATATTGCGGAGGAGTCTGAGCAATATCTTTCAGGGAATGGATATTACATTGGTGATCCAGATGATTTTGATGCAAAATATGCTATCGATAAAAGAAGGTTCTGGAGTTTTCTGGAAGAGACCCAGAATGAAGAATTGGAAAAACTTCAAAGGCATGGGGATTGGAAATTAAAGATCCTGGAGCGCCTGGACAGGATGATCAATAAGTATGGCGTGCTTCAGCTTCTTAAAAAAGGATTGGCGGTCGATGATGCTCATTTTACCTTATTTTACCAGTTACCGTTAGCTAGCAGCAGCGATCGTGTTAGAAAACTTTTTCAGAATAATCAGTTCAGTGCCACCCGGCAGTTAAGATATTCGGTAGAGAACCTTCGAGAGGAAATCGACATGGTTTTGTTTATAAATGGGCTGCCAATTATCACCGCGGAACTAAAGAACCACTGGACCGGGCAGAATGCAAAAGTACACGCGCAGAAGCAGTATAAGTACGATCGTGATGTACGTCAAACGCTGCTTAATTTCGGTAGATGCCTGGTGCATTTCGCAGTAGATACCGATGAGGTTTATATGACAACCAAACTTAACGGTGGCAATACCTACTTTTTACCTTTCAATAAAGGGAATGATAATGGGAAAGGAAATCCCGTAAATCCTGACGGGCATAAAACAGCTTATCTCTGGGAGGAGGTTTTAACGAGAAAAAGTCTTGCGAACCTCATACAGCATTTTGTCAGGCTGGATGGAAAAGCTAAGGATCCCTTGAATACCAGAACCCTGTTCTTTCCGCGATATCATCAGATGGATGTAGTCCGTGAGATTATAGATCATGCAGGGAAAAATGGAGTAGGGCAAACCTATCTCATTCAACATTCGGCAGGTTCCGGGAAATCGAATTCCATTACCTGGGCGGCCTTTCAACTTATTGAGACCTATCCGCAAATAGAAGGTGGTCACGGCAGTAAAGGAATGGAAAAACCTTTATTTGATTCTGTCATAGTCGTTACCGATAGGCGATTACTGGACAAGCAGATCAGGGAAAATATTAAAGATTTTTCCGAAGTTAAAAATATAGTGGCTCCTGCTTATTCTTCCCGGGAATTAAGGGAGAGCCTGGAGAGCGGAAAAAAGATTATCATTACTACCATCCAGAAGTTTCCATTCATTATTGAGGGAATTTCTGATCTTAGTGATAAGCGTTTTGCAGTGGTCATAGATGAAGCCCACAGTTCCCAAAGTGGGTCTGCTCACGATAAGATGAACCAGTCCATGGGTCAGCAGGCACAGGAAGAAGAGGAGGAAGATGTACAGGATAAGATCATCAAAGCCATGCAGGCGAGAAAGATGCGCGGAAATGCCTCTTATCTGGCTTTTACGGCAACGCCAAAGAATAATACTTTGGAAAAATTCGGGGTAAAACAAGAGGATGATTCCTTCAGGCCATTTCATTTGTATTCCATGAAACAAGCCATTGAAGAAGGCTTTATCCTGGATGTGCTGGCTAATTATACCACCTACAAAAGCTATTATGAGATAGAGAAATCTATAGAGGAAAACCCTTTATTCGATTCACAGAAAGCGCAGAAAAAATTAAAGGCTTATGTAGAGAGCCACCAGCAAACTATAGACACCAAAGCTGAGGTGATCCTGGATCATTTCATTCCTAATATCGTCAATAAGAAAAAGCTGAAGGGTAAAGCCAAGGCCATGGTGGTCACCCAAAGCATCGTTTCTGCCATTCGATATTACAAGGCTTTAAGCAGGATTTTGGAACAAAAAGGAAATCCATTCAAAATCCTGATCGCTTTTTCAGGTTCTAAAACTGTAGACGGAATTGAATATACCGAAGCCGATATGAACGGATTCGGAGAGAAGGATACTAAAGATAATTTCGATACCGATGAGTATAGAATCCTCGTGGTAGCCAATAAATACCTTACCGGTTTTGATCAGCCTAAACTTACTGCCAATTATGTGGACAAAAAGCTACAGGGAGTATTAGCCGTACAGGCGCTATCAAGATTAAACAGATCTGCAGATAAGCTCGGAAAGAAAACAGAAGATATTTTTATCCTGGATTTCTTTAACTCTACAGATGATATCAAGAATTCCTTTGATCCTTTCTACACAGCAACTTCTTTAAGCGGTGCCACAGATATTAATGTACTGCATGAGATCAAAGAAACTTTAGACGAAACAGGTGTCTACGAACAGGAAGAAGTGGAGCTTTTCTGTGAGAAATTCTTTATGAAAGAAGATGCTCAAAAATTGAGCCCCATCATTGACGCGGCTGCTCATCGTTTTAATACTGAACTGGAACTGGAAGATGAAGACAAAGCCGACTTTAAGATAAAAGCTAAGCAGTTCGTTAAGATCTATGGGCAAATGGCGGCGATCATGCCTTATGAAATGGTCACCTGGGAAAAACTATTCTGGTTCCTGAAATTTCTTATCCCGAAACTGATCGTAAAAGATAAGGATACAGATAATCTGGATGAATTGCTGGAGTCGGTAGATCTTTCCACCTATGGATTGGAACGAACTAAACTGAATGACTCCATTGGTCTGGATGCATCTGAGACAGATTTGGATCCACAAAATCCGAATCCGCGTGGGGCACATGGGGAAAAGGAAGAGGATATCCTTGAAAATATCATAAGGAACTTCAATGAAAGATGGTTCCAGGGATGGGAAGCCACGCCAGATGAACAGCGAACAAAATTTATACAATTAGGAAAACATGTCCAGGCACATCCTGATTTTCAAACGAAAGTAGCCGATAATGCCGATAAGCAAAACAGTGATCTGGCCTTAGAAAAGATCATTGACGAGGTAATGCGTAAACAACGTAAAAACGAACTGGATCTTTACAGATTATACGCCAAAGATGAAGGTTTCTACCAGGCCTTTTTTGATACAATGAAGAGGGTGGTTAGCGGAAGTAGACAGAAGCCGATATAAATTTTTAGTATGGAAATTTCTAATCATGAAATAAAGAAGGCACTTAAAATTAAGAATGCTGTCCAGTATTATCTTGATATGACTAAAGAGGTTAATATTAGATCAACAGATGTTTTTCCGTATTTGGTGAGAAAAGGCATTTTTGTTCAGGATAAAAATAATGGACTTTTCTTCAGAAGATTTCTGAAAAGGTTATATAAGGCTAATATGCTCAAATCGCTTATACCTCAATGCACATATGTACCTGGAATTAATGGTGAAATTTTCGGAGAATGGTATTTCAATATTAACTCTTCGAGATCTCCAACGAAAAATGCTGAATGTTCAGAAGCGAAGAATGATGAACCCATCATAATTACAATTGAAGATGCTAGAAAGACTTTGTATGATTTAATAGAGGGAAGAAATCCAGATACCGGAAAATTAATTGATAGACTTGAAGATCCGAATCTCTATAAAATTAGCCAATCACTGAAAATTTTCACCGAAATAGAGGATAATGTTGATGAATTTAAAAACAAGCCGGTTAAGGATATCCAAAGTAGATCTAATAGAGATAAAACCTTAAATTCTCTTCAGGTTGATCCAGAAGTTGAGAATAACCCTGTGTATTCAGTTGACGAGATTAGAAAATCTCATGAAAATGCATATAAACCATGGACATCAGAAGAGGAAACTCATTTAACCGAATTGTTTGAACAAGGTTTTACAATAAAAGAAATTGCCCGAAAAATGAAAAGACAGAATGGTGGGATAAAATCTAGACTAAGAAAGTTAGGGTTAAAGGTTAAATAATATTTTCTTATACATTTTTACAAACCTCATTTGAATGAGCCTAAACATTACGCTTCAACAAGGCGGCATGCGTGAATTCGAAAGAACTGGAATCTATCCTGAGTATTTACTTTTCAACCTGTCCGGCACTCGACAAAGCTGGAGAGTAAAAGTTAAGAAGAAACCTCAAAGAGGAGTTCTTAGAAGTAAAGGAGTGGTCGTTTACGAATATGAGTTTGATGGCTATTTTTGTAAATTTAGGGAAGTTTATAAAGTTGGGAGTTTTTCTAAATGGAAAGAACCAGAGTTTATGATTACAGAAATGCTAGACTGAAAATAGGAAATATTTTACTGGTCACTAATAATCAAAACCCGGTTTAGATTAGTATTAGCATGTCCAAAAAAGCTTTATTACACACTCCAAAGTGAATAGGCTCAGCATCAAATGGAAGATACTTTCTTACAGACCAGATACAAACAGACGAGGTATTCTACTAGACGGTTGTGAGAGGAGGTAATAAATAATCAAATTAAAAATGCCCGCTCTAGCGGGCATTTTCATAAGCAGTTTACTGTCCGGTGATTATGGGCATCAATTCTGACTTCAATTCTTCATATTCTTCTTCCTCTATAATACCCAGATCTAGCAACTCTTTCGATTCTTTCAGTTTAGCTATTGCTTCATCACGGGTTAGTGGTGCATTAGTGCTTTTAATCTCACCAGCCAAGACTGCTTTTTCATAATCTGTTACAGACATGTATTTGTTTATTCCAAAAGCTCGACCGTTCGGTTCGCCTAGCAAAATTTGAACTGCAAGAGGCTTTTTCTTACTTCCTTTGTGGAATAGCGAGATTTCAGAAATTAAAACTACTTCACCTTGCATGTTTTGCCCTGCATTTGAAGGGCCTTCTCCTCCTAGAGCATTCATAACGTTTCCAAAGCCTGCTGGTTTTCCCATAATGATATTGGAAAAGGAACTTGCGGTTTTTGATTTGGCTTTGGCTGCGCCAAAAGTACTGCCAGCACCAACGGCTGTTGTATTCGTTGTGCTTCCAGAAGGGGTTCCTATCATTAGGGTATCACCCACTTTCAATTCACTGCCATCCGCAGCGGTGTAAGTGGAAACGGTTGTGCGGTTTTTTATATTTCTAAAAAATTCTGAAGTCTGGGTCTCCTCAAATGTGATCGCTTCAAGGTGATTTTGACATACTACGTTTAGAGATGCCAATAGAAATAATGTGAGTAAAAATTGTTTCATTAAATAAAAATTTGGTTGATTATGCTTATTAATTTGATTTGTTAATTCAAATCTATTTAAATCTTTTTGATAATATTTCTTGGACTTTTTGATCAATACCTTTATCTGCAGCTATAGCGGCCTTTTTCGCAAGTTCTAAATCAATTTTGTGCTTGGTGGTATTTACCCTATTAGATAGCCAATCCTCCAATCTCATTTTTCCTTTTGACTGATTAATGCTACGCAAAGTAACTGCTACATTCTCAGAACAATTCACTACTTCTGCGATCTCAAAATTTGTCAATCGATCGCGATATGCCATGAACACGTATTCTGAAGAACGAATATGTTCATAATCATAGCGGTCGCCACCACGTAGAGTTTCCCCGGTGTAGCAATCGGTATAAAGTGCTCTCCCATCACCACCTCTTTCTAGAGCTTTCTGATGTAATTGAGCTTTCACTTTTGCAAAGAGTAAATCTATTTCATGTCGGTGGTAGGGGCGGGTTGGATCGGAATTCATTAGTTCTAGCAGAGAATAAACTTCAGATTAAAATAGTGTACTATTTAGCATTAATAAAGGTTCTTCTAGCAGTATTACCTATTAAGTTAGTTGTTACCCCATCAAATGTTCCACCTATCAAACCTCCGATAAGTGGTACAGCTTTACCCAAATTAATTGCGCCTCTTTGCCCAAACTTAGTTAAGAGCCTGAATCCAATTGCTTGATTTATTCTTGTAATAGTTTTACCAGAAATATTAGCAATCATTTTTTGAGATACTTTCTGACCCACTACAATTCCTATATCTTTTAGAATATCCTTTGCTGTATTTCCGGCCATACAGACATAAACCAATGACTTAACTCTATCATCTCTCAAATCATGCCCTCCCATATGAGCTATTGCGGCAATCATTCTAATTTGTACATAAATAACGCTTGCTAAATTTGCTGGTATAGCAACTGGCATCGTCAATAGTCCACCTAAACCGGTGACAAATCCACTTGTTGTCGCTTTGGTGTTTTGCCATCTTATGAGGGAATTACAATTTTCTACTTTTGTTTTTCCATTACCTTTATAACTTTCAGCCATTTCTTGAGCAGAATCGAAGCCGGGCATGCCATTAATAGCTTTTTCATAAGAATAGTCTAAAGCTTTCAAAATCATTCCTTGGTTTAACTTTGACTTAGTTTTTTGTTGCATAATTTTAAATTAGAAGTTTATTATAGTGATGCGTATTCTTTTTCGATGAATTCAGGCGAATATTTCTTTTCGAGTCTTTTCACAATAAAATGACCTCTGGCCATATCTTGAAAATGATCAATAAAGAGAAGATTTAAAGCTGCACCTGTAGCTGCTCCAATTACAGGAACAGCTTGTGCAGCAGCCTTTTCTGTAACTTGTATTCCAAATCTACTGGCAACAGTAGTAAAAAACTTAACTAGGGCCGGTGCTCCTTCTTTGGTTAATCCATTTTTCGCAATGTGCTCCGCAGCCATAGTCAGTTGTTGAGCAAGTAGGGCCCTAGTTATATAATAGCCACTTTCGGTACCATCGTCACTTTCAGATTTACCTCCTAAAGCTAAGACTTCGACACATGCAAGCTTTGTTTCTGCATTATCCAGATTTTGGTTTTCAGATCTTGCTATGTCTGCGATAGATCGCATCATAATTGTGGTTGAAACAGGTAATTCAACAGCTAAGCCTGCAAATCCAAAAAATCCACCTGCACCCCCAGATATTGCTACCGTTGCTTTATGCCAGATATTTGAGGATTTTTCACCTGGCTTATTTTTCATTGTAAATAATGCTGCATCGGTCGATTTAGTAATAGCTTTGTGAGTAAGTTCTACAATTTTACTATTCCAATTCTTCGGTAACAATTCAAATCCTTTTTCCAAAGGCATTCCAATGTAATTTGTGATTTTTGCTGCCAAACCTGGATTCTCAAGTAAATCTTTGGCTTTCTTTAAATCTGTTAGTTCAGGTTCTGTAAGTTTCATATTTTTAGAGTAGTTAATAAGTTTGAGAAAGCATTAAAACTTAGTATATGTTTTTAATGCTTTCTTTTATTTTTAGTAAAGATTTTCAGGTACAATTACTATGGATACCTGATATTATAAAAAGATAATTCAGGGAATAGTTATCCACGTAGTTCTATTCTTATATTATGGTGATGAATTATTATAAAAGCTTTGCTTTTCTTAGTTGAAATTCGTCATCAGTTATAACTCCCTTGACCTTTAATCCATGCAATCTTTCTAGTTCATCCGCTGTATTTATACCTGAATTATTAATCTTACCCCTATTGTATTTGTCATTAAATGCGTTTTCATTCATAGTGAGAAAAATAATAAAATCGATAAAGGATATTACAAGAGGAATGAATGTCCAACAGAATAGTAGATACATTATACCAAAGCCACCTTGTCCAAGATAGAATCGATGTACACCGATACCTCCTAAAAGAAATGCTAGAATTGCAGCTGTAGTTTTGTTTTTCATTTGTTAATAGATTTAGTAGTTAGTATTAATCGGAGCATATAAATCACTTCGTCTCAATTGATGCGTTTAATTAATGTTTATGAAGGTTCCTTTCTAAACATAGCCTCAGCAAGATCTTCGTTATTGTATGACTAAGCAACAGCAACATAGCGACAAGAGCCGACGCTTTTAGATGAACTTTAATGCAATCATTATTATTAAGACAAATTCATCTAGTGCATATAGATGATTAGTTGCTAAAACTAAATCTTTTGTTAAACCAATAAGACCTCGATTAGTAAACGTAGGGGTTACGCTGATAACCGTTTTCAATATCACCTTAAATTAAGAATTAAGCAGAATAAGCCACAAAAAATTTGAGAGCTTAGTGAACTTGTAGTTACCTCTACCGGAGTTGTAAAAAATTGAAATACTTTAAATATGGTTATTGCTAACGTCACCTTTTGTCCATCTCAATTTCTATTCTTGTAGAAATTAATTACAAAATTGAACATTTTTTTAAAATTGATTTCAAAGGAATTCTGGACTTCTTTGCTTAGGAAAAGTTTGGAAATATTAAAATTACAACCACTATCGAAAAGAAAGCAATTGTCGGAATTCAAAATCAAAAATAAGAAAACATTATTATGGCTCGATGACATGCGAGATCCAAATGATATCAGGATGGATTGGCTAGCTTACAGCCCTATTGGGCGTGAGGTTGAAGTTGTGTGGTTAAAGGATCATTACAAGTTTAGAAACTGGATTCAAGTGCATGGATTGCCAGATGGTATTTGTTTTGATCATGATCTGGGAAAGGATACTCCGACTGGATATGACTGCGCTAAGTGGCTGGTAAACTATTGCCTGGATAACAAATTATCACTGCCATTGTGGAGCTCACAAAGTGCTAATCCTGTAGGGAAAGCTAATATCAATAGGCTCCTGAGGAATTTTATAAAGAATTAGGAGAGTAACTAAATATCATATTGTGCTAAAGTAGATTGAAGATCTTCAATTATATCTCTTTGAAAATTCACTGGTTCGATAATCTTGACCTTATTGCCATAGGATAGAATTTCCATTTTAAAATCGAAAGTAGGGCGTATGTAGTAGCTAAAAGTAATCTCTTCCTTAGTTTTATTGATCAGGGTTTGGCTATGATGCAGGGGAAGGGATTCTACATACCTACCTTGTTCGGGAGTAAATGAGAGAATGATTTCAGTAGCTTTTTCATCGGTGCCATTAATGATTCCAAAGCTTTCTTTGAATTCCTTGTGAACATTATAAGGGACTGGTTGAAATTTAATGGGACTTATGTTTAATTCCTTAATACGATCTAAGGAGAAATTTTTGATCCTGGAATCCCTTTGATCTTGCCCAATGAGATACCAGCGGTTCTGCGCTTCTTTAAGAGCAATTGGTTTAACCTTTCGTTGTGTTTCAGAACTATCCCAAAACTTGGTGTAATTAAATTCGGTAACTAATCTATTCTGAATGGCATGGATCAGGCCGGCCATATGTTCTGTGCCCAGGTGTCTTCTCTCTTCAAAAACAAGGCAGTCCGCGAAACCTCTAGAAAGTTTGATTGCATTTACAATCTCGAAATTTTCGCGCAGTCGTCGGGTTTGTAGATCTTCTGTATCTTCTTTGATGTAATACTTATTACAACTTTTATCTGAAGCAATTTCTATTTCAAAGTTAGACGCGATCCCTTTTAGATCTCTTTGCAGAGTCCTTTGAGAAGTGAGTAGGTTATCTTCAATGGCATCTGGGTCTAAAGATATCTCATCCTGTAACTCCTGGTAGCTCATAGGTCTTCTTCTCAACAAAGAGATGATCTTGGTGTATCTTTTCATGGTTTGGTTTACAGACATAGGTTAAATTTTAATGGCATATTTTAGAAAAGAAGGTATCCAATTGTTTCTCAAATACCGAAACCGGTATTCTATGACCTAACATTGGATCTGTATTTATATTCAATTCAGAAGTCGTTAGATGTTTACCAAGAAATGTCATTGTTTCCAATGGATCTACAACGTCATCATTTCCACCTAAAAGGATCTGTTTACAAGCTAACCCTTTTAAATAAAAACTTTTAAAATTAGTAAGTCGATAATTGGATAACGGGGGGTTGAAAATCAAAGCTGGTCTGCCAATATTTTCGGAAATGATGTAGGCATTCAATCCGCCCATGCTACTACCAATTACTACATTGAATTCGGTATCCAGATAATGCTCTAAAATTTCTACTGGTTGAATATGCTGATGGTTGTAATTAATATCAGGTGCGTATACATTACCATATTGCTCTAAGATCTTTCTTTTTTCCTTACTGAGTTTGCTTTTCAGTCCGTGGAGATATAAAATATTCATTCGGTTAAATTAAATGTTCAATACAAATTAAACAACAGTACGCGACAAATAATGTCGTTTGGTTAGAAAAGTAAGCTTTTGCTTACTTTAAGGCGCAGCCATTGATCAGCCATTAGTTCCAGGCAAAAAGCTAAACGATAATTTACTTCTGATATCAGTTGATCAGGCGAGCTATGAGTAGTAATGAAAACGATGTAAAAAGGAGAAAAATTTAGAGATTTTAATCTTGCGATGCTTCCATTTCAAGATTGGTTTACCTCACCGGTAAATATAATACTGTCTTCTGGACCATATCATAGAAAGGCATGGTGCCACCAGATTTAGGCCTCATATTCCTAACCGGCTGATACCTTTCTTGAAATTTTAATATCAAGTTTTCTATATCTTTCCTGGTAGCGGGCTTATTTTCAGCCTTGGTAAATACTGCTTGTACACCGTTAGCTAGTCCAGTCCCGAGTACTAAAAACCCTCTTAATCAATATGATTTTGAGGGTTTTTTGTTTTTTCATTGCTTACTACGTCAATTCTTGATGTAAATCTTTTCATAGTTAAATCTTAAATAACATTAGGAATTTCTGTTACTATTTTCTTAATTAGTAATACCCAAAAAGTTAAAAACTTGTTAATATGAATATAAGCGGATTTACCCTAGATAAGCTAAAGGATGGTATAATGGCAACAGATTTGAGGCAGAGTACTTCCATTAATTTTATTAATACATTAAGAAACAAGCAACTAATATATTTCGATCACAAGGGAAGAGTGTATCTTACAAATAAGGGAAAAATTGCCAATAAGTTAGGATTTCAGCGATATTTGAAGCTGGAGAGAGATCAGCAGGAGTTACTTGAGCAAGAGCTGGAAACTATACAGGTAGAAAATAGAGGTCTCCTCATGATTTTCTCTGGGATGATTATAAGTCTTCTGCTCATCATCGCATTCTGGGTGTTGGAGCTTCAAAGTATATAGTCAGAATAGTGGATTAAAAACATTAAGATTTTACTGAATTCTATTACATGATCTTCTAATAGTAGGATAAATTGCCGGATGAAATTTTACTATCTCAGTAAACAGGCTAATGATGATGGCGTGGTGTCTATTCACGCAGACAGTTGTGAGCAACTGCCTTCTATCCTTGAAAGGGTTTACCTTGGTATTTTTGATAATAGTAGGTTGGCTGCCGAGGCAGCGCTCTCAAAATACCAGGTACTCAACCTTGAAACCTGTTTTTGCTGTAAATAAATCCTGATATAAATTCTCACCAACTATTTTGTAGGGTTAGTTCTTTCCTGCGTAATAAATTAAGAATCTTTGTAAGCAACGAATGTTGATCTTATTTCAAAGTTTTTAGTGTTCCTCATTTTTCAATTTTGGATCTCCTTTTGTTTAAACTTCCCGGTATTTAGTACCTTTAGTGGAAATTCCAATAGAATTAATGTCGGGACATAATCACGGAGCTTGCGATTCTCATACCGATGGTGTTTTTGGGAAACGAACAGAGTTAATTTTTTCAGTGCTCAGCGGAGTATTTCTTCTGATAGGGTTCTTACTTCAGCAATTTTCAGAATTAAAATTTCTTTTTGTTCTAATTCCATTCTTACTTTCATATTTTTTAGGAGGATATTATACAGCAAAAGAAGCTATTCATGAAATTTCGAAAGCGAGGTTTGAAATCGATTTTCTGATGCTAGTGGCGGCGATAGGAGCCGCTTTTCTTGATAAATGGGCAGAAGGCGGACTGTTATTATTCTTATTCAGTCTTGGGCATGCACTTGAACATCTTGCCATGGACAAAGCTCAGAAATCCATTGAAGCGCTCACAAATCTTGCTCCGAAACAAGCATTAAAAAAGATTGATGGACAGTTTCAGGAAGTAGATCTAAATGATTTAGAAGTTGGAGATATTTTACGTGTACGCCCTAATTCTACCGTACCGGCAGACAGCATTCTAATCCATGGAAGAACAACTATCAATCAGGCGTCAATAACAGGGGAGAGTATTCCAGTAGATAAGTTAGCGATAGAAGGCCAGGATATTGATATTTATGCCATCGATTCCATTCCAGATAAATATCGCGCTTTTGCGGGAACAATCAATGGCGATGCCACAATCGAATTAAAGGTAATCAGAAAAGCTGAAGACTCTACTCTTAGCCGTCTTATTGAAATGGTGCAGCAGGCGCAGGATAAAAAGTCTCCAACTCAATTGCTTACAGATAAGTTTGAAAAGTTCTATGTGCCGGCGGTACTTATTTTAATTCTGATTCTAAATTTCGCATTTATTGTGCTCGACGAACCATGGTCTGCCAGTTTTTACCGGTCTATGGCTGCTCTGGTGGCAGCAAGTCCCTGTGCGCTTGCAATTTCCACACCTTCTGCAGTTTTAAGTGGTATCGCACGCGCCGCCAGAGGAGGAGTCTTATTCAAAGGGGGAAAACCTCTAGAAGATCTTGGAACGCTAACAACCTTAGCTTTTGATAAAACCGGAACACTAACTGAAGGAAATCCAAAACTCACGGATGTTGTTTTGCTGAATAACACTTCGGAAGAGCAATTGCTTTCTGAAGTAGTCGCTCTGGAGAGTTCTAGTAATCATCCACTGGCTAAAGCTATAGTCCGCGATGGGGAGATGAAACTTCCACAGAATTACGAGTTGCCTCAATTATCTACTTCTGAAGCGATACAGGGAAAAGGTATTACTGGTGACATCAACGGTAAATCAATCTCCATAGGAAATCTGGAGCTTTTTCAGGATGGAGAAAGCCCAGATAACGAAATCGCACACCAGATTAGCAGACTGGAGCAAGCTGGTAAAACAACAATGCTGGTAAAATCAGGTACTCAATTTGTTGGGATACTAGGTTTGATGGATGTGCCCAGAAAATCTGCTAAACCTACTTTGATGCGTTTAAAGCAATTGGGAATCAAAGAAATGCTCATGCTCACAGGTGATAATCAATTCGTTGCAGATGCAGTCGCTAATGATATTGGTATTACTGAAGCCTATGGCAGCCTGCTACCTGAAGAAAAGGTAAGCAAGATTAGAGAATTTAGCAGCGTCAATAAAAAAGTCGCAATGATTGGTGATGGAGTCAACGATGCTCCTGCGATGGCCAATAGCACAGTGGGAATTGCGATGGGTGCTGCTGGGAGTGATGTCGCATTGGAAACTGCCGATATTGCCCTTATGGCAGATAAGCTAGAGGTTCTTCCTTTCGCAATTGGTTTAAGCAGGAAAGCGCATACCATCGTCAAACAGAATTTGTGGATTAGTCTCGGAGTAGTAGCCTTGCTGCTTCCAGCAACAATTTTTGGATGGGCTAACATTGGGATCGCCGTGGTTTTCCACGAAGGTTCGACTCTTGTAGTGGTGCTGAATGCCCTCAGACTGCTGGCGTACAAATCTCCCTAAGATATTTATAAGCAAAAAAGTTTTACGAAATAGAGGAAAGATTCCATTTATTGTTTTAAATTTGGAATAATTCCAATATTATTTATTTATGGGTACACCTGGATCGATTGAAATAAAGCATTTTAAAGAAGTGCGTGAAGAGCACAATTATACTCAAACTGAATTTGCCACTTTATTAGGAATCAAAAATTCTACAGCAGATATTGAACGGGGTCGTACCAAACTCTCGGGTAAAGTGGTCGCCGAGCTCTTGCGGCAATTTGCGATCAATCCTTTATGGTTATTTGGTGACAGTGGGCAAAAGTATCTAAAGATTAGTAAAGGTGATGTAAGCCCAAAGGTTGTTACTGTAGACAATGCCGATAATGAAAATATTGTCCTGGTGAATCAAAAAGCGGCGGCAGGGTATCCTCATAATGTTCAGGATGTAGAATGGTATAATCAACTTCCGGCCTTCGATATTCCATTACCAGAATTTAGAAATGCGACATATCGGGGTTTTCAGATTGAAGGTGATAGTATGCTGCCAGATTACCGACCGGGGGAATGGGTGATGGGAAAAGCGGTTGCCAGTATTGAGGAAGCCAGCAATAATAAAGTATACGTGATCGTGATGTATGATTCTGTTCTGGTAAAGAAAATACAGAAAATGCCAGATCCTTCAAAAGTCTTACTCATATCATTAAATGAAGAGTACTTACCGTTAGAGATCAATGTTCATGATATTCAGGAGATCTGGCAGGTAAACTCCAAGCTTACTTTTAATTTGGACAATCCTACGAATAATGGACTTTTCCAGGAATTGCAGCAATCCATGAACGAATTAAAAAGAGAGCTAAAATCTTTTAAACACTAAAAAGCCCCTTCTATGATAGAAAGGGCTTTCAGTTCTTTTATTGTCAAGATTTAGTAGTCGTCGTTTCCTTCTACTTCGTCTTCAACATCCTGAGCTGCATTCTCTACTGCATCTCCAGCGTCGTTAGCTGCGTTTTCAATAGCATCTCCAGCATCATTAGCGGCATTTTCGATATCATTACCCGCGTCGTCCATGTCATCCATATCATCCATGTCGTCCATATCATCAGACTCCATTTGCTCCATGTCATCAGTTTCGTTCTCGTTAGTCTCTCTACAAGAAGTAAAGAAAACACTTGTTGATAGTGCTAAAGCGAGCATTAAAATTGGTTTTTTCATAATTTGATTATTTAGTTATTAGTAGTTTTTAGTAATTCAATGTATTAAAATTAGAGATGTATTACTAATTGTCGTCTCCAATTTTTTCGATCTCTTCGTCGATCTCTTTATTTACTTCCTTATCCACTTTTTTAGCTGTACGTTCAAGAATACCTTCTCGCTCATCAGCTTCTTCAGGTGATTTTACCTGCTTTTCAACTTCAACTTCCCTAACGATCGTTTCCTTTTCTGCTTCCTGTCTACATGATGTAAGACATACAGAAGTGGTCATAACCGCAATCGCCAGGATTGATAAACGTCTCATTTGTATTTGTTTAGTTGTTAATACGGGTCGAAATTACAACTATAAACAATTGTACGAATTATTTTTACTTTTTTTTAGCAATGTTTGTTAATCATCAACTCTCGAGATTTTTAAGATAGGATTCCAGGATTCTGGTTGCGCCAGTATTGCTGTTAATAAAGTGGCCTGCGATCATTCCACTCTTTTTTCTGAAATTTGGATTGCTTATGAATTTATCCATGATCTCTTCAAATTCTTCAGAATTTTTAACAGAAAACAGTCCGGCCAGTTGTCTTAATCGCGCTGCTTCCGGAAATTTGGTGTAATTCGATCCTATAATTACCGGTGTGCCGAAGGTAGCCGGTTCCAGAATGTTGTGCAAACCAGTATTCCCGGCAGCTCCGCCAACATACGCAATGTCTGCATAACTGTATGCTCTTCCCAGGTAACCAATGGTATCCAGAATAAATACATTACAAACTTCAGGGGTGCGCTCATCCAATTCTGTAAACTTCATCACCGGTTGCTCAATTTGGTCGCATAAGTTCTGAATTTTTTCAGCTTTGATTTCATGAGGAGCTATGAGGAATTTTTGCTCAGGATGTTTATTGATGTAATCAATAAAAAGCTGCTCGTCTTCGGGCCAGCTGCTGCCAAAAACAGTTAATACTCCATTCGCCTTAAATCTCTCGATAAAATCAATGTGGTTGTCCTGAGTTAATTGAGCTGCAACCCTGTCGAACCTCGTATCCCCCGCGACCGTTATATTTTTAAAACCTATTTTCTGTAATAATTCTGCTGATTCTTCATTCTGCACAAAAAAGTGATGGAAAGCCTTTAAGGATTTGATCATCCATTTTCCGTAGAAATTAAAAAAGCTTTGGTTCTCTCGAAAGACCCCGGAAACCAGGTATGTTGGAACCTTTTTTACCTTTAATTGAAGTAATAAATTTGGCCAGAAATCATATTTAATGAAAAAAGCCATCTCAGGTTTTATAAGTTCAATGAACTTTTGCGCATTTTCGTTAGTATCCAGTGGTAGATAGGTGAATATATCTACCAGATCATGCCTTTTTTTATTTTTGAAGCCCGAAGGTGAAAAGAAACTTACAATGATCTTTTTCGAAGGGTGTTCATTCTTCAGCATTTTTAGAACCGGTACGGCCATTTCGAATTCGCCAAGGGAAGCGGCATGAATCCAGATATATGTTGACCCAGGTTCAATTAATTGCTCGAGGCGGGGAAACAAATCTTTTCTTCCTTCTGAAAAGTCCTTTAGTTTAGGGCTGAATTTTCCAGCTATCGATATGATTGGGCGACTAATGTTTATAAGTGAATTGTATAGCAATTGCATGTGAAAAATTCTAATTTCAAAAATAGCCGTTTGTCATGAAAGTGATTGCCAGTAGGTGGTATATTTTGTATTTTCGTGGACCTGAAAAAAAATGCAGATGAAAAAGATTCAAATGGTTGATCTTAAAGGTCAGTTCGAAGGTATAAAAAACGAAGTGAATGCTTCTTTCCAGGAAATCATGGAAGAAACATCTTTTATTAACGGACCTCATGTGCATGCATTTCAGAAGGATCTTGAGGAATATCTGGGTGTTAAACATGTGATTCCATGTGCGAATGGTACCGATGCTTTGCAAATAGCTATGATGGGACTGGGCTTAAAACCTGGTGACGAAGTAATCACTGCAGATTTTACATTCGCTGCTACTGTTGAAGTTATAGCCTTGCTGCAATTAACGCCCGTTCTGGTAGATGTAGATCCGGAAACCTATAATATAGATCCAGATAAGATTCGAAAAGCGATCACCCCAAAAACCCGTGCTATCGTACCTGTACATTTATTTGGTCAGGTTGCAAATATGGACGCCGTTATGGAAATTGCAAAAGAGCATCATCTTTATGTGATTGAAGACAATGCACAGGCTATTGGTGCTAATTATCATTCCAAAGAAGCCAAAACCTTTAAGGCGGGAACCATGGGTGATGTTGGAGCTACCTCATTCTTTCCAAGCAAGAATCTTGGCTGTTATGGGGATGGAGGTGCGATTTTCACCAACAACGACGAACTGGCACATACAATTAGAGGTATTGTAAATCATGGGATGTATGAGCGTTATCATCATGACGTAATTGGTGTGAATTCAAGGCTGGATAGCTTACAGGCTGCAGTTTTAGAAGCCAAACTGCCTAAGTTGGACATTTACAACGAAGCAAGAAAAGCTGCCGCTTTGAAGTACACAGAAGCTTTCAAAGATCATGATAAAATCGTTACTCCTTACCGTGAAGGTGATTGTGATACACACGTATTTCATCAATACACCTTAAGAATTCTTGGAGGTAAGAGAGATGCCCTGGCAAAGCATCTTCAGGAAAAAGGCCTGCCTTTTGGAATTTATTATCCAATCCCTCTCCATAAACAGAAAGCGTATGTTGATGAGCGATATGTTGAAGCAGATTTCCCTGTGACCAACAGGCTTGTACAGGAAGTTATTTCACTGCCTATGCATACCGAACTTGATGATGAGCAAATTGATTATCTTACAGGAATCATCATCGACTTTTTAAAATAATCTCATGAAACAATTTCTATTCACAACACTTGCTGTTTTGTTCAGTTTGAACTTAATGGCCCAGCAAACCTATATCTATGCTGGAAAACTAATCGACACTAAAAATTCTGAAATACTTGAGGAGCAAACAATCATTATTGATGGAGCAAGAATTATTTCTGTAGAAAAAGGTTTTAAGAGTCCTGCGAATGATAGTGTCAGGATTATTGACCTTAAGGACAAAACAGTGCTTCCCGGGCTTACCGATATGCATGTTCATATGGAAGGTGAATCCAATCCCGGAGAGTACCTGGAAAACTTCACAAATAATCCGGCTGATAATGCCTTTAACTCTGTTGCTTTTGCTGAAAAAACCTTGATGGCCGGTTTTACTACGGTTCGGGATCTTGGAGGTTCCGGAATTAATATTTCTCTTCGGAATGCCATCAATAAGGGAAAGATCGCGGGTCCAAGAATTTTTACAGCTGGTAAAAGTCTTGCCACCACCGGAGGACACGCAGATCCTACCAATGGTGTGAATGCTGAGCTGATGGGTAATCCGGGGCCAAAGGAAGGTGTGGTAAATAGTATTGAAGACGCCAGGAAGGCGGTGAGGCAGCGCTATAAAAATGGTGCAGATCTAATCAAAATCACCGCTACCGGCGGGGTACTTAGTGTCGCGAAGAGTAGTTCGAATCCGCAATTTTTTACTGAAGAGATTGAAGAAATCGTTAAAACCGCGAAAGATTATGGATTTCACGTGGCTGCCCATGCGCACGGTGATGAAGGGATGCAACGAGCAATTAAAGCAGGAGTGACTACAATTGAGCATGGTACATTAATGAGTGAGAGTACCATGGATATAATGAAAGAGCGCAATGCTTACCTGGTACCAACCATTACGGCTGGAAAGGAAGTCACTGAAAATGCTGAGATCGAAGGATATTATCCGGAACTGGTAGTACCGAAGGCTCAGGAAATAGGACCAAAGATTCAGAATACATTTGCGAAAGCTTACAAAAGGGGAGTCCCAATACTATTTGGTACAGATGCGGGTGTATTTAAACATGGGGAAAACGCTCGGGAATTTGAATATATGACTGAAGCCGGAATGCCGGTAATGCAGGCTATTATTTCAGCAACGATCACTCCTGCTAAAGTATTAAATATGCAAAATGAAAGCGGACAAATAGCCAGTGGTTTCTTTGCAGATATTATTGCTGTAAATGAAGATCCTACTCTAAATGTTGCTACACTAAAGGAAGTGACTTTTGTTATGAAAGAAGGTAAAGTGTATAAACAGGAATAAACATTTAAATTATTCAAATGCCCGGTGTAAAACCGGGCTTTAAAATTTAATTTTTTAAATTTAATTCCTCAGATATTAATTGCCCATCTGTTGTGAATCCTTGAATAAAAATTTTCAAGCTGTCTTCCAAAGTATTTAAAACAGACAATGTTACCGGAACATTCTGACTAGTTTTAACCAAAGGGAACCAGCCAATAGCACCATAATTTCTGAAAATTCTGTTTTTATAAGAAAGGTATTTCGGTGCATAAAATTTCTTTCTAGGTTGGTATCCATTACTTGTAGTAATTTTTGTGACTGAATTGCTTGTGACTCCAGATCTTTCTGATCCTGTTTTCGTCTGAATGCGAATGACTCCTCCGCCTTGATTAAAACCTCCAAAGCCTGCGGCTGGAGATCTGTTTATATAGATCGATTTCACTTCAGAAGTCAACAATGTTGTTAAAATGTTTAGATCATCACGTAATCTAGTTCCATTCAAGAATATTTGAGGAATAGGTAATGACGCGTCTCCTGCTATTCGGCTTGGCATTCTAGCAGTGATTTCCACTCCTGCAGGAGTTCTTCTTACTATGAAAAACTTTTTCTGTATTAGATCTGTAATGTACATATTGGAACGAGCAATATTTTCATCTATTTCAATATAATCTGAGCTCGCACTTGTAGTCGGTGCGATAAAAAAGTCCTTCTTCTTATCTGCTGTTCTTTCACCATGGATAGTTACCGTATCCAAAACTTCGGCATCAGAAACAAAGTTTTTAGGAATTTCTCTGGTATTTGAGAGGTGCTTTTTAAATAGTGGGATCTTTCCTTCGTAGTTTTTCTTAATTTTTCTTGGTGTGATATCTAATGACATAGAGGGTTTCTGAATCTTTCCTTTTCGATCACCTATCATTCCTATAGCAATTTCAGTACTATCTTCTATATACATTTTTTCAAATGCAAAACTTTGATCATTTTTCAGTTGAACTATCTCCATCTCTCCAGACCGTTCGTTCCTGATAAATATTTGATTTCTGTTCCTGGTCCTTTCGAAAATCTTCCCGTCGATGTTGAAACCCTGGACTATTGCAGGTTGCTTTACATTATCGTTTGGATTGTCGTTCCAGTCATATTTGCTCCAGCCCTGATTTAGTAAAAGTAAATCCAGATCGTAATTTCTTCTACGTTTAGAAATATCCTTGGAAAAATAGTATGCTCCATCTTCAATTTCTCCTTTCAAATAAGGTTCGAGTAGAAATTTGGAAAGGATGTTGTTTTGAGCTTCATACGCTTGTGTATCTCCCGGTAGCACAGATACAGATACGTTAGAAATTTGATTCTCCATGCCCGAGAGCAGTATTTCTAGAGAATCATCTTTAATTTTCCTTCTTTCAGCTTTAAGGGATACCCTCTTAGTGTCAAAGTCATTGAAAACAAGTCTTTCGAGTAAGGGTTCAAAGTTATCATTGAATATTGTAATCGTGTTTACTCCGGAAAATAGTGAGTCTTTATTGATCTCAAAAGTAGCAGTTAATCTTTCACTAGGATATTTGAATGCATAGGTCTTGATCTTACCATTTTTAGATAAGCCCAGAAAGAAAGTATGATCCTTAATTTCGGGATAGGTTTTTTCATTTGTCAAGAAACTAAGTCTTATAAATTCAGGAGATATCGTTGATGAAAGACTAAAACCTTTGGTCTCAGGTTCTTCAATCACACTTTCTAATTTTTCTCCGTCTTTCATTTTCAAGAACACCTTATAATCTTCCTGAGTTTTAGGATTCAGATTAAAGCTGGCCATTCCAAATTTATTTGAATTGAAATCAGCTAGAGTGTCATTATTCTTATTCAAAACATAGCCTTTTTCAAATTCGACACCCCGTCCATGGTGATTGAGCAGTTTTACGCCAATTGTATTCATAACATTGGCAAGCAAATGACCACCTTCAGGGAGCAGTTGCAAATCGTATTGAAAGGGTTGTTGATTAATTGGCTGATCTAAATTTTCTGAACCTAAAATTTTAAAAGTGCTTGTATGGCTGTGATCATCTTCAAAACTATCAATATAATTTGTAGAAGCACGAATGATGTAGTTGCCTGGTTGAAAGCTTTTATTTTTCAATTTTAAATATCCTGATGCTTTGCCAAAATAAGTGTAAAGCACTTCGGAATGGAGAAATTCGCCATCATCCTTAAAGATGCTGATATTTAAATTAGCCGTTTGGCTATCCGGTCTGCCAGTGTGTAAATCATAAACGTAACCTGCAAACCACAGACTTTCATTCTCAAGAAGAATGTTTTTATTGAGATGAAGATATACTGCCTTGCTGTTTACTGAAAAATCTTTAGCGTAATCTGTCTGGAATTTCTCGAGTCTGGGATTTATTTGAGCTATACACACAATACTTGTGAATACGAACAGATATAGGATAGTTATTTTCTTCAAAATGGTTAGTTTTCTGATTAATATTGGTGATATATTAAGATAAGAACAATTTTATTAGGAAAATTAACAACATTTATGCCGATAGATGAAAAGTTTAAATTTTTGCAGAAGTTTTCTCAAAAAAAAATGGCTACCTAATTGGAAGCCATTTTAAAACTGAAATATATTTTGTAAATTATAAGGAAGCAGAAGATGTAACCATACTTCTGTTGATCTTCTTTACGAGTCCCTGCAATACTTTGCCAGGGCCTACTTCTGTAAATTCTGAAGCACCATCGTTAATCATATTCTGAACCGATTGAGTCCATTTTACTGGTGCAGTTAGCTGAAACACTAGGTTTTTTTTGATCTCAGCAGGATCGCTAACGGCAAATGTGCTTACATTCTGGTATATTGGGCAAATAGGCGTAGCAAAATGAGTGTTTTCTATGGCCTCTGCGAGATCCTTTCGTGCAGGCTCCATTAGTGGCGAGTGAAATGCTCCGCCAACGGGCAGGATCAAGGCGCGTTTAGCTCCTCTTTCTTTTAAATTCTCACATGCTTTTTCAACGGCTGCATATGCTCCGGATATCACCAGCTGCCCTGGGCAATTATAATTGGCAGCTACCACGGTACCTTCGGTTTCTGCGCAAATTGACTCTACCATCTCATCCTCCATGCCTAATACGGCCGCCATGGTCGATGGTTCCAGTTCACAGGCCTTCTGCATGGCCTGAGCTCTTTTAGCTACCAGTTCTAAACCATCCTCAAAGCTCAAAGTTTTGTTCGCAACTAACGCTGAAAATTCTCCCAGTGAATGCCCGGCAACCATGTCTGGTTTAAAGCTCTCACCAAGGATTTTACTTAATATTACAGAGTGTATAAAAACAGCTGGCTGAGTTACTTTCGTTTGTTTGAGGTCTTCCGCAGAGCCTTCGAACATTATATCGGTAATTGAGAATCCCAGAATGTCATTTGCTTTTTCAAACAGTGCCTGTGCTTCCGGAGATTTTTCATAAAGATCAAGACCCATTCCGGAGAATTGCGCTCCCTGACCAGGAAATACATATGCTTTCATAAAGTGTGTTTATACTGTCAAAAATAGGGATAAAAAGAAAGACCTCATAACGAAGTTACGTTATGAGGTCTTTCTGCAAAAACGTATAGAACTATACGTTCAATTTTCCTTTTTCACCAATATCCTGATTTTCGCCGGTCACAGCAGCCATTCCCAATTTAAAGAGTGTGACCATTTTACTGTCTTTGTTATCCCAGTAATATGCTTCTTTTGGATTCACCTTGATCGCTGTAATACTTGGGTCATCCTCTCCATCGAACCACGCGTTATCTGCCTTTGAATATAATTCCTTAATCACTTCTCTATTGGTTTCGATAAATGCTTCTCCGTAAACACTTAGAAATTCCATGTCGGAAGTTCCACTGTATAGCAACTGCACATCTTTATCCTTTTCAATATCACGATTGTGATCGCTGTCATTTTTGCTTAAGAACCAAACTGCACCATGATCATCAACT
The DNA here is from genome assembly GCF_000423045.1 of Christiangramia portivictoriae DSM 23547. Lineage (GTDB taxonomy): Bacteria > Bacteroidota > Bacteroidia > Flavobacteriales > Flavobacteriaceae > Christiangramia > Christiangramia portivictoriae. The sequence continues at coordinate 758,105 of NZ_AUHF01000001.1, forward strand.
TCTTTGGTAGACATTGGTACCGCGCTAAGTGGTTTTTCGTCCATGTTCGTAACCAGCATGCAGAAATCTACATTTTCAGCCAGTTCTTTGATCTTTTCTCTTGCCTTATCGTCGTATAAATTCTTCGTACTCATAGTTATTTATTTTGAGTTGAAGATACTCTAGATACAATTGAAGCTCAGCTAAGGAACTGCTAAAAATAAAGTAAGTCTTGTTAAGAAATGTAAAATCAGGAATATTTTCTGATGATTTCAGTAACTCTTTGAAGATAACTGCTACCAAAAACATTTAAGTGCATGAGCAAATAATACAATTGCCAGAGTTCAATGCGCTCTTCCCAATCTTGTTCCATAGGAAAGCACTCTTCATATGATAAAAGCATTTGTTCGTCAAAACCACCGAACAGTCGGGTCATGGCTATATCCATTTCTCTGGGCGCGTATGCCACCGCAGGGTCTATAATACATGGAGCTCCAGTTGTATTCACCAGGTAATTGCCTCCCCAAAGGTCTCCATGAATCAACGATGCGTTTTCCTTCGGAATAATAGATTCTAGATTCTGAAAAAAACTGGAAGTGTCTGGTAGATTGTAACCCTGATCTTGCGCCAGCTTCAGTTGAGGTTCCAATCGCATTTCAGTATAAAAGCTAACCGCATCACTGCGATAAGAGTTCAGCTGGAGAAGACTGCCGAGGTAATTATCATGATCTAGACCAAATTGCTCACTTTGCTCAGCATGCAATTTTGCCAGCTGTCTTCCGAAGATTTTCCAGAATTCAGGGGTCTTATGGCCTTTAGGGACATATTCCAATAGAAGGTATGAATCATCGCCGATTGCACCGGTCTCTAGGGCTTCAGGTATTTTGAAAGCAGCTGGCGAAGCAAGCAGTTCAAGACCTTTTTTCTCAGCCTCGAACATCCCTGGAAATTTAGTCGCAGAATTTAATTTTAATACAAGCGCACGATCCTGAAGCTCTATTTTGTAAACTTCATTAATGTCTCCTCCTGTAAGTGGCTCGAAATCTCTAAGATCGAGGAGGTGTTTTTCAGCAATCTTTTCAATCAGTTTTTTTCTGCTTTCTATCATATGTTAGATAGGTAAACGAATAATCATGTTTTTCGTCTTTCTCGTGATATTGATCTTTAACCAATTCCCAATCATTCCTATTGATCTCTGGGAAATGGGTATCTGCCTCAAACTCTCCATGAACACGAGTAAGCTCAATTCTGTCAGCATATTCCATCCCCATTTTATAGATTTCCCCGCCACCAATAATAAAAGCCTGTTCATCCAGTTTTGAAACCTTCAGGGCTTCCTCCATAGAATGTACTACAATTGTGTTTTCTGGAGAATAGTCTTCTTTTCGGGTAATAATAACATGAGTTCTGTCTGGAAGTAACTTTGGAAAAGATTCAAAGGTTTTACGACCCATGATGATATGATGCCCTGAGGTTAATCTTTTGAATCTTTTAAAATCATCCGGCAGGTGCCATACCAGATCATTATCCTTACCAAGTGCATTATTTTCTGCTGCTGCAGCAATCATTGTGATCATATCTAACTGTTTATAGGTCTGTCTGGATTTCCCGGACTTATTCTATTTTGAAAATTGTCATCTGCTCGCTTGTTATGTGATGTATGGTCAGGCAGTGGATAATCTTTTTCTACTCTGGTTTGTAGTTCAGCGATTTTTTTCTGCTGTTTTTTGACCAGTCGATCTACCTGCTTTGCTTCCCATTCCTTTCCCATAAAACTATTAATGATAAAGACATTGAAAAAATGAATTAGAAATAAGAGAGTCCATAGTAATACGGCCCAAACAAACCAGTTATAACCTAAGGGCTTAAAATCTTCCTGGTAACCTACCACTACATTTAAAACAATGAGAAAAACGGCGCCAATTAAAAATATTACAAAATGCCGGAACAGTCTTTTTTTCTGTCTTGCTCTTTGTCTCGCATTTTCATAAAGCTCCCTTTGTTCGTAATCTATTTTGGATTCGTTTTTCTTTTTGGAAAACATAATTAAAAGTACCTTAGTGTAATTTCAAATTTACATTTTTAAAAAAACAACTTCCAGTAGCTTATGGATAATTTAAGAAAAGGCTTTCCTGTACTTGAGCAATATACTTACTTTAACACGGCGGCCTGCGGCTTGCTTCCAGAGAAAGTCTGGGAATATAGACAGGACCATGATATGGATTTTTTCTTAAAAGCCAGTGTTTTGAAAGACAGCATGGGCGAGATGCTAACCGGGGTTAGAGAAAGTGTAGGTTCTTTATTTCATTGTGCTCCAAATCGCGTGGCGTTAATACCTAATTTCTCTTATGGATTCAATAGTATTCTTGGTGGTATAGATGCCGGTTCTAAATTCTTACTGATCAAAGGGGACTATCCTTCAATCAACTGGCCCGCGGAATCAAGAGATTTTAAGATATGCTATGCAAGCCTGGACAAAGACCTGGAAAATAATATTATCGAAGCTATCGAGAAAGAGAGGCCTAGTGTCTTTGCTTTCAGCATTGTTCAATACATCAATGGAGTACAGCTAAGTTCAGCATTTCTTAAAGATCTTAGAGCTCGATTCCCGGACCTTCTGCTTATTGGCGACGGCACGCAATATTTTGGAACAGAAGCATTTGATTTTGAAAATAGCGGACTAGATATTGCGATCTCCAGCTGCTATAAATGGATGAATGCCGGTTATGGAAACGGATTCATGTTATTCAGTGAGCGTACAAAGGGCAAATTGAATCCTAAACATCTGGGTTTTGGTTCGCTACAGGGAAAATACAAACAACATGAAGGTAATTTTCTTGGAAAGTTTGAACCCGGTCATTACGATACACTAAACTTCGGAAGTCTTAAAGTTGCAGTTGATATTATTCAGAAAATTGGATGGGAATCAATTGAAGGGCAAATTTCCAGGCTGAAGCATAAAGCACACCAACGATTCAAAGCTGCCGGCTTGCTGGAAGATTGGGTGGCTGACAGAGAAATTTACTCTTCTCTCTTCAATATCAAAGGTGATGAGCAACTATTTAAGAAATTAAGGTCTAAAGATATTATTACTTCCATGAGAGGGAATGGTATTAGAGTCAGCCTGCATTACTTTAATTCTGAAAAAGAGCTGAACAAATTGTTTGCTGCCTTAGAGATTTAATCTTAAAATTCTCCGAATAATTAAATTTTTGATACACAAAACCGTTTTCGGAATATCAGATTATTTCTGAAAATCTGTAAAATTGTTTATTATGTAAAAGTTACTTAAATAGCTGATTCGTATTGGTTTATAGATGATTTTTAATTTAATTTGAAGTGTATTTAAAATGTAATACCATGCCAATTAGTAAGCAATATTTAAAGTCCAGACCAGAGTGTAAAATCACCTTTAATCTTCCTGCGAAAGATGCAGACCAGGTAGAACTCGCGGGCGAGTTCAATGACTGGAAACCAGCGAAACTTAAGAAGTACAAAAATGGAAGTTTTAAGACTCAGCTTAACCTACCGGTAGATAAGGAATACGAATTCAGATATCTTGTAGATGGACAATGGCAGAATGATCCAGCGGCAGATGCTTACAAATGGAATGACTTTGCTGGGGATGATAACAGCGTGGTAAGTGTTTGATTGTTATTCAGAAACCTGAATACCTTTCCAGAAAGCTACATAGTTCTCAATTGGCTTTGCCGCGTGACTGGCACTTGGATAAAACCAGGCCGCATCTTCATTTGTTTCTCCATCTACCTCAATGTGGTAATATGAAGCTTCTCCTTTCCACGGGCAAAGGGTGCTAAATTGACTTGGTTTAAAGAATTTCTCTTTGATGTCCTCAGGTGGAAAGTAATGGTTGTTCTCTACGATCTTCGTGTGGGAACTCTCTGCGATTACCGTACCTTTCCAAATAGCCTTCATTTTAGAATTATTTTATTTTCTCCTAAAGATATAATTTTTAAAACAGTTTTCAGAATCTGCAAAATCACGTTCCACGACCAGCCCGGCTTCATCTGCTAACCAGCTAACCACCGCATCATCGTATTTCTGGGAGATTTCTGTATGTATACTTTCCCACGCATCAAATTTTACCTCCAGATCCAGTTTATCGATCCTTACCCTTTGCGCTTCTTTGCTCACAAGGAAGCTACGGGCTGTTCCAGTTTCGGGATCATAGGTTTCCCAATGTTTGAATTTTTCGAGATCAAATTCGCCGTCCAGTTCCTGGTTGATCCTTACCAGTAAATTTTTATTGAATCTTTCGGTTATTCCGGCTGCATCATTGTAGGCATTCATGATGACCTCTGGATCTTTCTTTTGATCAAAACCCATAAACAACATATCATCTTCACTCATAGCCACTGCAATATTCCGAAGAAAATCCACGGCTTCGCTATGAGATAAATTCCCGATATTACTTCCCAGCACCAGGATAACCTTTTTTCGAGAATTGTACTCTGCGAGTTTTTCCAGGGTGTCGAAATAGGTGCCCTGCTGAGTTTTGACAGCTACTTCGGGAATTTCATCTTTCAGCGCGGCTTCCAGTTCATCGAGAACATTCTGGCTAATATCCACTGGTAGATAATGGAACTTATACTCCTTCTCAACCAGTTCTTTCAGAAGAACCTTTGTTTTCTTACCATCTCCGGCACCTAGTTCTATAAGATCAAAATCTTTATCACTGCTGAAAATTCTGGCAATATCTACTTTATTCTGCTTTAAAATATCGAATTCACATTCGGTTAAATAATATTCAGGCATGGCCATGATCTCCTGGAATATTTTATCTCCCTTTTTATCATAGATATACTTGGAATGCAAATATTTTGGATAACTGGTAAGTCCTTTGTAAGTATCCTCGGCGAATACAGATTCGAACAGGGTTGCGGATTGATCTTTCATATATTTTTATTTGACGAGTCTGAAACCCGTAAACTGCCACCTAAGTTGAGGATGGAAGAAATTTCTATAAGTGTAACGGCTGTGCTTGCTGGAGGTGGCAACTGAAGCTCCACGAAGAACCTTTTGGTTCACCATGAACTTTCCATTGTACTCTCCCAGGGCACCATCGGCTTTCTGGTAATCAGGGTAGGGGGCATAAGAGCTTTCGGTCCATTCCCAACGGCTTCCCCATTCAAAATCTTTTTGGGCTATTTCCCATTCCTGTTCTGTAGGCAGTCGCATTCCTTTCCATTGGGCATAGGCGAATGCTTCATAATAACTAATATGAGTAACGGGTGCATCTGGATCCAGTTTTACCAATCCCTTTAAGGTGTATTGGTGCCAGACATTGTCAATTTTATGCCAGTAGAAAGGTGTGCTAATATTATTTGTATTTACCCAATCCCAGGCCTCGGCGTGCCAAAGCAGAACATCCTGGTAACCGCCAGCCTGAACAAATTCTAAATATTCAGCATTGGTGACCAGTTTGTTGGATATGGTATATTCCTGAAGATAAGTCTTGTGAGCTCCTAATTCATTATCATAACTAAAATCGTCTGAAGTATGACCAATTTCGTAAACACCTTCAGAAATATTGATCCATTCACGCTCAAAATTCTGAATGGGATTTTCCTCGAACTGCTGGTTATAACCTGGCATCAATGGGTTATTTCCCAAAATATACTTGATATCTGTATAAAGTAGTTCCTGGTGTTGCTTCTCGTGATGGCAGCCAATCTCCAGCACCTCCAATGCTTCAGTAGAAAGTGTTTCGTTTTCCAGCAGCTCGATAATTGCCTTTGTGACGTAGTCTCTGAATTTATAGATCCAGGCTACAGTTGGTCTGGAAAGATTTCCCCTGTCTGTTCGAACTACTTTTTCACCTACGCTTTCATAATAACTGTTGAAGACGAAGGCTGTATTCTCATCGAATAATTTATGATTTTTCGCAAACTTTTTTAAAACAAATTCTTCAAAGAACCAGGTTGTATGTCCTAAATGCCATTTAGGAGGCGAAACATCCACTATTGGCTGTACCACGTAATCTTCAGTTTCCAGATATGAACAAATGCTTTCTGAGTCTTTTCGGGTTTCTTTGAAAAGCTGTAATAATTGGGATTGTGACAACATAAAAATGAGCGATACTTTTTGGTATCACTCAAATTTACAATTTTTTGAAAATGAGCTTGCAGGCAGCTCGTTAAGGTCGAGTTAAATGTGCTTTAGAAGGTAAGCGGAATTTTATAGCTAATCGCTCTTGGCTTCCCAGCCATTTTTCCCGGGGTCATCTGGGGAATGGCCTCGATCATTCTTTTGGCCTCCTTATTAATTTGCGGATGTTTACCGCTAACTTCCTTGACCACTACATTTCCCTCTTCGTTTACTACTAAAGAAACGGTGGCCTTTCCTCTAATGTATTCACCCTTTTCATTTTTAGGGTACTTGTAGTTTTCCTTAATATGTTTCATTAACATAGAATTGAAACAGGCCTTTGTATCTTCTTTCTCTTCGCAACCCGGCCATACCGGTGCTGTTTCCTTCATAGAAACCTTGTTTCCTTTTACTGAAACATCGTTTTGAGCAAAAGCACCCAATCCTATAAATAACATGCTTATCATTAAAATTTTCTTCATGCGTAAATATTTTAGTTTGTTCCTGAACTGCAAAAATCTCACCAGACTGTTATCATGCCTTATGTGCTATACGGCAACTTTGGCTTTGATTGCAGGATGTGGATCATAATTTTCCAAACTGAAATCTTCAAAAGTAAAGGCAAAGATATCCTTGATGTCTGGATTAATTTTCATTTGAGGAAGTGCTCTGGGTTCTCTGCTTAACTGAAGTTTCACCTGTTCCATATGATTACTGTAAATATGAGCATCACCAAAAGTATGGATAAAGTCACCGGCCTCATAGCCACAAACCTGAGCCATCATCATCGTGAGCAAGGCGTAGGAAGCGATATTAAAAGGTACGCCCAGAAAGATATCAGCACTTCTCTGGTATAACTGGCAGGATAGTTTACCATCAGCCACATAAAACTGAAAGAAAGCGTGACAGGGAGGTAAAGCTGCTTTTCCATTCGCTACATTTTCTGAAAAGGAAACACTGGTATCAGGCAAAACCGAAGGATTCCAGGCAGAAACCAGCATTCGTCTGCTGTTGGGATTTGTTTTTAAAGTTTCCACGATCTCTTTGATCTGGTCAATCTCCTCGCTATTCCAGTTTCTCCATTGGTGCCCATAGATAGGTCCAAGATCTCCTTTTTCATCTGCCCATTCGTTCCAGATCCTAACACCATTTTCCTGGAGATATTCAATATTTGTATCGCCCTTTAAAAACCAAAGCAATTCATGGATGATGGATTTCAAATGCAACTTTTTAGTCGTGACCATTGGAAAGCCTTCACTTAGATCGAAACGCATCTGGTAGCCAAAAACACTTTTTGTTCCAGTGCCCGTTCTGTCACCTTTCTGTGCACCTGTTTCTAAAACATGATTGAGAAGGTCGTGATATTGTTTCATAAAAAAGCTAGATTATTGATCGATATGTTGAACAATAAAAATAAGAAAATCGGTCAGAATGAAGGCTGGTTTCAGGAGGAATATATAAGGATCAACATTCTTCTTCACCATCTTCCACCACAGCACACCGGTCTGCATGATAGGCATTGCGTTGTCCCATGGGTCTTTCAGCACCAATCGTTGTATCGATTTTTGTTTGATGCTCCATTTCAGAATTGATCTCTGCACCCATAAGAACGATAAATGCGGTAAGGAATAACCATAACATAAGAATTGCGACTGCAGCGAAGCTTCCGTAAAGATCATCGTAACTTCCAAAATTGCCCACATACCATGAGAACGCCATCGAGCCGCCCAGCCAGAACGCTGTTCCTAAAATAGCTCCCCAACTTACCCAACGCATCTTTGGATTGCTACGGTTTGGCGCAAATTTATAAACCATGCTGAGCATGATAATGAGGATCGCTCCCAGCAAAACCCAGCGCAACCAGGTTAGCATATGTTCCAGACCTGCGGTAAGGCCAAAGTTTTTTATGAGTAGTGGAAAAAATATGACAATAAGCAGACTTAACAGTCCCACAACCACACCGGCCAGTGTGAACAGCAAGGTGAGTACATTTTTCTTAATGATACCACGCGTGTCTACTTCGTCGTATGCAATATTCACTCCCTGGAACAATGCGCTGGTACCTTTGTTCGCACTCCAGATACTTACCAGGATACTAATTATTAAACCCCATCCTATCTCCTCACGATCCTGTTCGATCACCGGGTTGAGTATCTCTGTGATCATCCCGTATGCCTGTTCCGGAAGAATAAGGGTAAGTCTGGATAATTGCTCCTGAATCTGTGCGGGGTCCAAAACCAGGCTGTACACAGAAATAGCTACTACTATGGTTGGAAAAATAGAGAGGAAAAAATAGAAGGCAACCCCGGCAGAAACTATCTGAACGTGGTCTACCGACATTTCCTTATAAACACGTTTGCCAATGTCTACCCATCCTCTTAATGGTATCTGGTGAGGCCATTGCGCATTTTGTCCTCGATATCCTTTTTTTGCCTTTTTCTCGTCCATTTTCAGATTTACTGAGCATGGCAAATTAGAACAATTTCAGGATGCTGAAGAATCTAAGATGACAAAGTTTTCTAAAAATTAGCCTTTTAGCCAATGATCATACCTGCAATGGTAGCAGACAATAATGAGGCTAATGTACCTCCAATCAAAGCTTTCATTCCAAATTCTGACAATACCTTACGCTGCCCGGGAGCCAGGGATCCAATACCACCAATCTGAATTCCTATGGATGCGAAATTTGCAAATCCACACAACATGTAAGTAGCCATGATGACCGACTTCTCATAGTTAAGACTTAAAGCATTCGCGGGATTTTTGAGATCTGCCAGCTGTACATAGCCTACAAATTCGCTTGCTGCGAGTTTGATTCCCAGCAATTGGCCCATCAGCATCATATCTTCTTTCGCTACACCAATAACCCACATCAATGGGGAGAAAATAATACCAAGTATGGATTCAAGAGAAAATTTGGAATATGGAGTGTATTCAGCCATCACACTGTTTAATGTTGTGAGTGCTCCAATGTATCCAAGTATGTAATTGATCATGGCAATAAATGCAATGAATACGAGCAGCATGGCTGCCACGTTCGCGGCCAGTTTTAAGCCTTCGGTAGTTCCATTGGCGATAGCATCTAAAATATTACTTCCAATTTTGTCTGAAGAAACTTCAACATCTGTATTTACAGCTTCCTGCTGTGGGTATAGTATTTTCGAAATTACAATTGCTCCTGGAGCGGCCATTACTGATGCTGCTAAAAGGTGTTTTGCAAATTGAAGTCTCAGTTCAGGATCATCTCCTCCAAGAAATCCAATATACGCGGCGAGTACACCGCCAGCCACAGTAGCCATTCCGCCAATCATCACCAGAAGTATTTCAGATCTGGTCATACGTTCCAGGTATGCCTTGATCATCAAAGGTGCTTCGGTTTGACCAAGAAAAATGTTCCCTGCAACACTTAGACTTTCAGGACCTGAAATTCCCATTAGTTTGGTAAGTACCCACGCCATTCCCTTTACTACGATCTGGATTACCCCCAGATAGAATAACACTGAGGTTAAAGCTGAAAAGAAGATGATGGTAGGAAGTACCTGGAATAGAAAGATAAATCCAAAACTGTCTACATCCATCATCCCGCCTAGTAAAAACTCACTACCTGCGGCCGTAAAATCCAGGATTAAGACAAATACCTGTCCTACGAATTCAAATACTTTCTGGACGAACGTGATCTTCAAGACTCCAATCGCCAGAATGAGTTGTGCTCCCAGACCTATTCCTACAGTTTTCCAGCTAATTGCCTTCCTGTTGCTGCTGAAGAGAAAAGCGATTAGTAACAAAACGAACATTCCAAGAACACCCCTAATCAGGCTGGAAGTTGAAATACCCTGGCTAGGGATCATTTTTTTCGCCGCCTTTACCGGGATCACATCTTCCGCTAATTTTGGTTTTGCTGAAAGCTCAAAAGTGTTATCTCTGCCCTTGATACTTAAGTTTTGATCACTTATTCCGGTAACCCGAAGATTTTGTATCGTATCCTTTGGTGAGTTATAAAAAAGGACCAGTAATTTCTTTTGATAAAGATAATCTCCTGAAGCAATAGTGTCCTGTTCAGCATTAGCCAGAAACAGGAAACTGCCTTCATTGAAATGAACTTCTTCCACATCCCGGAAAACAGAGTTCTCCTGAAAATCTGCGGAATTGTCTAAAGTCCACGACTTCGAAATGGTTTGTGAGGAAGCTGATGCAATAGAAATTAAGACCAGAAACAGGCAACACCAGAGTTTATTCATTATAGATTATTTTCTTTTGGAAATCTCGTCCCGTAGACGAGCGGCTTTTTCGTAATCTTCCTGATTTACAGCCTGGGCCAGCAACTCATTGAGTTCTTCCAGAGACATTTTACTGAAAACTGAATCGCTTTCTGTCTTTATTTCAATGTCTTCCCTTAATAGCTCCTCCTCGATAATTTCCTCTTCATCTTTCATCTCCCTGGCACGTTGATTTTCATCTGCCTTTAAGAAAATTCCAGCTTTATCCAGAATGTTTTTATAAGTGAAAATTGGAGCGTCAAATCTTAACGCTAGTGCAATGGCGTCACTGGTTCGGGCGTCGACTACTTCCTCAACGCCTTCTCGTTCACAAATAAGACTGGAGTAAAATACACCATCTACAAGTTTATGAATGATAACCTGCTTTACCGTGATCGAAAATCGATCTGAAAAGTTTTTGAAAAGGTCATGGGTGAGAGGCCTGGGAGGTTTAATCTCCTTTTCCAGAGCGATCGCAATGGATTGTGCTTCAAATGCTCCAATAACAATTGGTAACTTACGTTCCCCATCGACCTCGTTAAGGATCAGGGCGTAAGCTCCGTTTTGTGTTTGACTGTAAGATATTCCTTTTATGTTCAGACGAACTAAACTCATGCTTCATAAAAATTAAAAAGGCTGTCTAAATAAGGACAAAAAACCAGATCTAGACAGCCCTTTTATGGGTCGCAATTTAGAAAAATTATGCGTTTTTCTCTTTAAATTCCCTCAATTTTTCATTTAGCTTCGGTACGACCTCAAAAGCGTCTCCAACCACCCCATAATCTGCAGCTTTGAAAAAAGGAGCTTCAGGATCGTTATTGATCACAACTTTGGTTTTCGCGGCATTGATACCTGCAAGATGCTGGATAGCTCCAGACACGCCAATAGCAATATATAAATTGGATGCCACAGGTTTTCCCGTTTGTCCCACGTGTTCACTGTGAGGTCTCCATCCCATATCACTTACCGGCTTGGAACAAGCAGTAGCGGCTCCAAGAATTTCCGCCATTTCCTCGATCATTCCCCAGTTTTCCGGACCTTTTAATCCTCTACCTCCAGATACTACTGTTTCAGCGTCGGCGATGGTTACCTTATTGGTTGCTTTATCTACGGATTCCACATTCACCGTAAAATCTTCAGTAGAAAGGCTAGGGTTAAAATCTTCTGTAGTTGCAGCTCCCTGCGCTTCCTTAAGTCCGAATGCGTTTTTGGATAATCCCAATACCTTTACATCAGTATCGATCTTTGTAAAATTAAATGCTTTGTTGGTAAAAGCAGTTCTCTTTACTGTAAATGGATCTGCACTCTCCGGAAGAGCCACTACATTAGACGCATAACCTGCTTCCAGTCGCACGGCAAGTAACGGTGCCAGATATTTGCTGTTTGCGCTCTGGCTTAGAACCACAACTTTACTGCTTTCCTGAGTCGCAGCTTGAGTGAGTGCATCGGCATACGCTTCAGCATTAAAATTGTTTAACTTATCGTTGTTCACTTTCAGAACTTTGTCTACTCCATAAGTTCCAAGTTCTGAAACATCATCTATATTAAAAGTTACCGCGGTAACGCTGGTGCCCAGCATACCTGCAACTTCCTTTGCATAAGATGCAACCTCAAATGAGGCTTTCTTAAATTTTCCTTCTTCTGATTCTATATATACTAAAACTGACATTTTCTAAAATTTTTAATTCCTGAATCTATTTTATTCTGAATTTTGATTAGATCGCTTTTGCCTCGTTGTGAAGCAAATTGATCAATTCATCCAGATTGTCAGGATCAATTAGTTTTACATCGCCTTTAGGTGCAGGCTTCTCAAATTTCACAACTTCGGTTTTAACTGAAGTTTCCGCAGGCTCAACAACATTTAAAGGTTTTTTACGCGCTTGCATAATCCCTCTCATGTTTGGAATACGAAGATCTGATTCTTCTACCAGGCCTTTCTGACCACCAATTACCAATGGAAGGCTGGTGCTTAGGGTTTCTTTTCCACCGTCGATCTCACGAACTGCCTTCGCATTCGTACCATCGATCTCGAGACTGATACAGTTATTTATAAAGTTTGCTTCCAGAATACCGGCTAACATTCCCGGAACCATTCCGCCATTATAGTCGATAGATTCTCTTCCTGCGATCACAAGATCATAACCTCCGTCTTTCACTACCTTTGCAAGCTCTTTTGCTACCTGGTAGCCATCTGTTGCTGGTGTATTCACTCTAATTGCAGTATCTGCTCCAATGGCCAGTGCCTTTCTAAGGGTAGGCTCGGTTTCAGCGCCACCAACATTTACAACATCTACACTCGCACCTTGTTTTTCTTTGAACCACATCGCTCTGGTTAGACCAAATTCGTCATTAGGATTGATTACAAATTGAACACCATTGGTGTCAAACTTGGTGTCACCTTCCGTAAAATTGATTTTGGATGTAGTGTCAGGCACATGACTAATACAAACTAAGATTTTCATATATAAGGTTCTTTTTTTAATAAAACGTTTTCGTTGGCGAAGGTAAGTATTTTATATCAAAAAAAGCTATGCATGCATAATAAATTTAACCAAAAGAATGCTTTAATTTTTAGTTGATTTTTGGTTTTGTGAAGGTTTTACTGCGTATTATGCATAAAACTAAATAAAAAAATGAGATTCCTGTTTTTCATCATTTAGCCATTTCCGAAGAGCCGGGCGAAGCCTAAATTTTTGCGTACAATTATGGTATTTACCTTAATGAATTACTATTTTTGCTCTGCAGGAATTAAAATTAAGAATTTGCATAATGAGGACAATTCAATTTAGAGAAGCTATTGCTGAGGCGATGAGCGAAGAAATGCGTCGCGACGACAGTATCTATTTAATGGGTGAAGAAGTAGCTGAATACAATGGGGCCTACAAAGCTTCTAAAGGAATGCTTGACGAATTTGGTCCGGATAGAGTGATAGATACTCCCATTGCTGAACTTGGATTTTCAGGAATAGGCGTTGGTTCTGCCATGAATGGAAACCGTCCTATTATTGAATTCATGACCTTTAACTTCTCGCTGGTAGGGATTGATCAAATCATCAATAACGCCGCGAAAATGCGCCAGATGAGTGGTGGGCAATTTAATATTCCAATTGTTTTTCGTGGACCTACAGGTTCTGCAGGACAGTTGGGAGCTACGCACTCACAGGCTTTTGAAAGCTGGTACGCCAATACTCCGGGACTCAAGGTTATCGTGCCTTCTAACCCTTATGATGCGAAAGGTCTTCTGAAAGCGGCAATTCGTGATGATGATCCGGTAATCTTTATGGAAAGCGAACAAATGTATGGAGATAAAGGCGAGGTTCCTGAAGATGAGTATGTAATTGAAATTGGTAAAGCTGATATCAAGCGTGAAGGTTCAGATGTGACTGTTGTTTCCTTCGGAAAAATTATCAAAGAAGCTTACAAAGCTGCTGAAACTTTAGCTGAAGAAGATATTTCCTGTGAGATCATCGATCTTAGAACGATTCGTCCATTAGATATAGATGTTATCCTGGAATCTGTAAAGAAAACAAACCGACTGGTGATTCTTGAAGAATCCTGGCCTTTCGGAAATATTTCGACTGAAATTTCGTATCAGGTGCAATCCAAAGCGTTCGACTACCTGGATGCTCCTATCATAAAAATTAACACGGCCGATACTCCTGCGCCTTATTCACCTGTTCTTTTAAAAGAATGGTTGCCAAATAGTGAGGATGTTGTTAAAGCTGTGAAAAAGGTCATGTACAAGTAAACCTTTTCAACCTATCTTTGAAACTTCATCTTAACGATGAAGTTTTTTTTTATCCTACAATGAACAAATACACCTACCTCTTTATACTTTTTTTCCTTCCAGTTCTCAGTCTAATCGCTCAAACAAAAGCAGGAGGAATTGTGACCGATGATACTGGAGCTACCGTGCCTTTTGCGAACGTGGTTTTCGCCACTTCCACTTCAGGAACGACCACCAATGAAGTTGGTGAGTTTTACCTTCAGTCTGATGATAATTATGATACTCTTGTTTTTTCTTTTATTGGTTATAAAACCAAAAAGATTGCCTTAAAATCCAGAGTCAATTTAAACATGGAAGTGACGCTGGAGCAGGAAGCGTCCAGTCTGGACGAGGTGGTCATTTATCGCGGAAAAACTTCGAAAAAGAATAATCCGGCAATCGATATTCTAAAAAAGGTTTGGGCAAACCGCCGTAGTAATGGTGTAAATGCATTTGATCAGTACAGCTATAAGGAATACGAAAAACTCGAATTCGACCTGAATACCATAGACAGTGCGGTGGTGGAAAGCAGGATTTTCAACGGCATGGAGTTTATTTTCGACTATACAGATACCAATGCTGTGACCGGGAAAACCTATCTGCCTATGTTTATTAACGAATCGGTAACCCAGGTTTACGGAGATAACAAGATCAATGAGGAGAAAAAAGTTTTACTTGGAAACAAGAATTCCGGGTTTAACCAGAACAGGAACCTGATCGATTTTGTGAAGGATATTTATGATGATTACGATATTTATAAAAACTACATCAAGTTCTTCGATAAATCCTTTGTAAGTCCAATTTCGACTACAGGGATCGATACCTATAATTATGTATTGTCTGATAGCGCTTATATCGACAATAAGTGGTGTTATAATATTGTGTACTATCCACGTCGCGAGAATGAATTGACTTTTAAAGGAGATTTCTGGGTAAACGATACGACCTGGGCAGTGAAGAACATCAATCTCGAAACTACCAAGGATGTAAACATCAACTGGATCAAGCAGGTTTACATCGAACAGGATTTTGAAGTTTTGAATGACTCTGTATTTTTAATTCAGAAAGATTTCTTTATGGCCGACTTCGGGATAAACAAAAAGAAAACTTCTCAGGGTGTCTATGCGAAACGAACCATGCTTTATGATGAATATGAGTTTAATAAAGAACGGGGATCAAGTTTTTACAATCAGCCAGTCTACAATCCACAATCCCAGGCTTATAATAGAAGTGAGGAATTCTGGAGCGAGAACAGGCTGGAGCAGTTAAACGATGATGAGCAGGGAATCTATGTGATGCTGGATAGTCTTACAAAGACTAAAGCTTTTAATAGGTTGTATGACATAGCAACGATCGCGCAGTCGGGTTATGTAGAGTTTGATGGATGGGATTATGGACCCATTTATTCCACATTTGGATTTAATGACGTGGAAGGAGTTCGAACCCGTTTTGGAGGAAGAACCTATTTCGGGCAGAATGATCCATGGAGAATCGAGGCATATGGCGCTTATGGGTTCAAGGATCAAAAATTTAAATATGGAGTTTCAGCCAAAGTCTTGCTTGATTACAAAACACGACTTATCCTAAGCGGGGGTAACAGGAGAGATGTGGAGCAATTGGGAACCAGTCTCACGAATTCTACAGATGTTCTGGGGAGAAGTCTGGCCTCTTCATCACTTCTGAATGTTGGAGATACAGACAAACTGAGTTCAATCAATTTGAGTGTTTTCTCTGTGCAGTTGGAACCGGTTAAGAATCTTACTCTAAGATTTGGAGCCAACTACAGAATACTGCAACCGGCGTCTGAAGGTTTTAGTCTGGATTATTATGTGGATGACTCACGCACGGTAACCGACAGTGAGATCAATCAAACCGAAATATCCACGATCATTACATGGACCCCGGGCAGGAAAACTTCTGGTTTTGGAGTGGAGCGAAATGTGGTGAATGAGGAAGATTTTCCAACACTGTTCCTAAACTATAGTCTGGGAGTCAAAGAGATATTTAATAGTGATTTTGACTATAAAAAACTACAGTTCTTTTTTAATCAGCCTTTGTTAATTGGAGGTTTTGGAAGATCCAATGTTAGTATTGAAGCAGGAAAAACATTTGATCCGGTACCTTTAGGTTTGCTTAGCGTGGTCCCCGGGAACCAGACATATTTTAGTATGTATAATACCTTTCCAACCCTTGATTTCTATGAATTTGTGACAGATAGTTATTCAGCCATTCATATTGATCATAATTTTAACGGAAGGTTATTCTCCAGGATTCCATTGCTCAGAGATCTTAATTTACGGGAACTGGTTGGCTTTAGAGCAATCTATGGGGATATCTCACAGGATAGCAAAGACCTGGATGCTTCCGGGTTGCCGCTGGTCGCTCCAGATAATGACCCGTTTTATGAATATAGTGTAGGTATTGGGAATATTTTAAAAGTCATGCGATTTGATGTGCATTTCCGCGGAAATTATTTCGATAACCCTGACGCAAGGAGTCTTGCATTTACAATAGATTTTGGATTTCACTTTTAGATAATAGTTTAAATATCAGAAATAACTATATTTGCTGCCCTGAATTTTAATTTAGATAAAAATATAAAAATGTCGAATACTTTTGATGTATTGATCGAGATCCCAAAGGGAAGCCGAAATAAATACGAATACGATTTCAAGCTTAAAAAAGTACGTTACGACAGGATGATTTTCTCTTCGATGATGTATCCTGCAGATTATGGTTTTATTCCTAACACCCTTGCTTTGGACGAAGATCCATTAGATGTTTTGGTTTTGGTGTCTGAACCTACCTTCCCGGGAATTGTAATGGAGGTAAAGCCTATTGGTGTATTCCATATGGCAGACGAAAAAGGACCGGATGAGAAGATCATCTGTGTACCAGTATCAGATCCAATCTGGAACAGGCTAAACGATCTTAAAGAGTTGAATGGTCATATGATCAAAGAGATCGAACATTTCTTTAAAGTATATAAGGACCTTGAAAAGAAAAAGGTAGATACAGGAGATTTCGGGGATGCAAATGAAGCTCGTGAGATCATTCAGCAATGTATCGAACGCTACGAGAATTACAAAGGAGATAAATCCAGATTCGGTATATAATCATAATATATCCCATAAATTATTAAGAATATCAAAGCAATAACCTTAAAAAGTTATTGCTTTTTTAATTATTGCCAATTTCACTACATTAGCTAGCATTAATATTTTATTAACAATTAACTAGCTACTATGGAATCAATAATGATCTACCTGCCAGCGGTGCTGGCAATCATCGGACTCATTTTTATGTGGGTTAAAAGATCCTGGGTGATGAAACAGGACTCCGGCGACGGAAAAATGAAAGAAATTTCGGCACACATCTATGAAGGAGCATTGGCCTTTCTAAAAGCAGAATATAAATTATTGACTCTTTTCGTGGTCGTAGCCAGTATTGCATTAGCTGCCATCGCTTACTTTGTTCCAACCACACATTACCTTATCATACTGGCCTTTATTTTCGGTGCAATCTTTTCAGCGTTTGCAGGAAATATTGGGATGAAAATCGCTACGCAAACCAATGTGCGAACTACTCAGGCAGCCAGAACAAGTCTGCCGGGAGCCCTTAATATTTCTTTTGGAGGTGGAACAGTGATGGGACTTGGAGTTGCCGGTCTTGCAGTACTTGGACTTACCGGCTTCTTTATTTTCTTTTTCCACTACTTTATGGGAGGAGAGTGGACGAATACACAGCAAATGACCGTTGTATTGGAAACACTGGCCGGTTTTTCTCTGGGTGCTGAATCTATCGCGCTGTTTGCAAGAGTTGGAGGAGGAATCTATACAAAAGCTGCTGATGTAGGTGCAGACCTTGTGGGTAAAGTAGAAGCGGGAATACCAGAAGACGATCCTCGAAATCCCGCGACCATCGCAGATAATGTTGGAGATAATGTGGGAGATGTAGCCGGCATGGGAGCCGATCTTTTTGGAAGTTATGTCGCTACAGTACTTGCAGCAATGGTGCTTGGAAACTATATCATTAAAGATATGGGTGGCGATATTACCAGCGAAGGTTTTGGCGGGATTGGTCCCATCTTATTACCAATGGCCATAGCCGGAGCAGGAATTATCATTTCTATTATTGGTACCCTGCTGGTTAGAATTTCTTCCAATTCAGCCAAAGAAGCTGAGGTTCAAAAAGCCCTGAATATAGGTAACTGGGTTTCCATAGTGCTGGTCGCTATTTCCTGCTATTTCCTTGTAAACTGGATGCTTCCATCCAATACCATGACCATGGGATTTTTTATTGGTGGCGAAGAAGGTTTCGAGATGATCAACATTAGTTCCATGCGTGTTTTTTACGCTACACTGGTAGGTCTGGTTGTAGGGGGAGCAATTTCTTCGGTAACCGAATATTACACCGGACTTGGTAAAAAACCAATCCTCAAGATCGTTCAGCAGTCCAGTACCGGAGCTGGAACAAATATCATTGCAGGGTTGGCGACCGGTATGATCTCTACTTTTCCTTCTATCATATTGTTCGCCGGTGCGATATGGGCGTCTTATGCCTTTGCAGGATTTTATGGAGTTGCTCTGGCCGCTTCAGCAATGATGGCCACCACTGCCATGCAGCTGGCGATCGATGCCTTTGGACCAATTGCAGATAATGCCGGAGGTATTGCAGAAATGAGTGAGCAGGAACCCATCGTTAGAGAAAGAACCGACATCCTGGATTCAGTAGGAAATACAACGGCAGCTACCGGAAAGGGATTTGCCATCGCCTCTGCGGCGTTGACATCTCTGGCGCTTTTTGCTGCCTACGTAACATTTACGGGAATTGAAGGAATCAATATTTTCAAAGCTCCTGTTCTGGCTATGCTCTTTGTAGGCGGAATGATTCCCGTGGTATTCTCAGCGCTGGCGATGAATGCGGTGGGGAAAGCAGCGATGGAAATGGTGCAGGAAGTACGTAGACAATTCAAGGATATTCCCGGGATTATGGAAGGTACCGCCAAACCACAATATGACAAATGTGTGGCTATCTCTACGGAAGCAAGCTTAAAAGAAATGATGCTGCCAGGATTACTCACTATAGGTTTCCCTTTAGTAATTGCCTTTTTACCCATGGTATTTGGAATGGATCGTCTTGCCATTGCTGAAATGCTTGGAGGCTATATGGCGGGTGTGACAGTAAGTGGTGTACTTTGGGCGATCTTTCAGAATAATGCCGGAGGTGCCTGGGATAATGCCAAAAAATCTTTTGAAGCCGGAGTCATGATCAATGGTGAAATGACCTATAAGGGATCTGATGCGCACAAAGCAGCAGTAACTGGTGATACCGTAGGCGATCCGTTTAAAGACACGTCTGGTCCATCCATGAATATCCTGATTAAATTAACCTGTCTTATCGGCCTGGTGATTGCGCCAATCCTGGGTGGTCATACAGATGATTCGATACCAAATCAGGAAGAGCGCGTTGAGGTGATCTCTTCGGAAGCTTCAGTGAATTCGAAAGAAATAAGTATGGAAATGAATGATCTGAACGATTTGATGACTGCAGACGTATTAAACACTAGATCCTTAATCGGAAATGAGAGGAGTGATATTAATGAATATCAGGAATCAGGCCTGGAAGTGCAGCGGAATATAGAAACATTATAGTCAGCTATTCTGAATAACAGAATATAAAAAACCTCCATGCTCGTGGAGGTTTTTTAATTTCAGGCGGTAAATTCTATTCTCCTGTTTCTTCTAAAATTGATCGTAGAAACTACTATTTCAGTTAAACTATGGTTAATCAATCCCTTAAAATTATAAGACTGTCCAAACGTTGAGTAAATTGAAGTTTAATTCAAAAAATATTCAGAAGATGTCAAAAGATCACGGACCCAGTATCAAAAATGACGAGCAATACGAGAAATTGCGCAAGGAGGGAATGAGCAAGGAGAAAGCGGCAAGGATCGCCAATACGTCCAATTCCGGAGAAAAAGGTGGTAAAGCTGAAAAATACGAAGAGAGAACCAAAGAGGAACTCTATGAGCAGGCGAAGAAAATTGGGATTGATGGACGAAGTGACATGTCTAAAGATGAATTGATAAAGGCTTTAAGAAATCACTAATATGCGCTCAATCTGGAATGGTTCAATAAGTTTTGGTCTGGTTTCAATTCCCGTGAAACTTTATTCTGGTTCTGAAGACCGTCGAATAGACCTCGATATGCTTGATAAAAATGATCATGCCCGTATTCGGTATAAAAGGGTGAATGAAGATACCGGGAAAGAAGTGGAATGGAAAGATATCGTCAAAGGTTTTAAAAAAGAAGACGGTTACGTTGTTCTGGAAAAAGAAGATTTCGAACAGGCGAACATGAAGAAGACCAAAACTATCGATATTGAAGAATTTATCGATGAGGATGAGGTAGCTGATGTCCTGTTTAAAAAGCCTTATTTCCTGGAGCCACAAAAGGAAGGAGGTAAATCTTATAACCTATTATTGAAAGCACTAAAGAAGACTGGTAAATTAGGAGTTGCCACTTTTGTGATGCGTCAGAAAGAGCATTTATCTTTAGTAGGAATTTACAGGGACGCATTGGTGTTGCATGTGATCAGGTTCGAAGATGAAATTAGAAATCCTGCTGATCTCAAACTACCAAAAACCAGGGTAAAAGCAAAGGAGGTGGACATGGCAGTATCCCTGATCGAGCAATATACATCTAAATTTGACTTCGAAAAGTACAAGGATATCTACAATGATCAGTTAATGAAGATCATTGAATCCAAAGCAACCGGCAAGAAGCCGAAAGTGGAAGAATACGATTCTGAACCCACCCAGGCAGATGATTTGATGGCTAAATTAAAGGCCAGTCTTGAAAAGAAAAAGTCGAAGGCCAGCTAAACCATGTCTTTAACTGAATACAATAAAAAACGTGATTTTACTCAAACCTCAGAGCCTCGGGGAGCTGTAGACAATGAGAATCTTTCCAGATTCGTGATTCAGCGTCACAGGGCTTCCAGGTTGCATTATGATTTAAGGCTGGAGGTGAATGGCGTCTTGAAAAGCTGGGCTATTCCAAAAGGACCATCCATGAACCCCGATGATAAGAGACTGGCCATCCAGACAGAGGATCACCCGGTGAAATATCTGCATTTTGAAGGATCGATACCTAAAGGGAATTACGGAGCGGGACATATGAGAATATGGGATACCGGAACCTTTGAATCTGCAGGAGATTATGAAACAGAGGAAGCTTTAAAGAAGGGTGATCTAAAAGTGCAATTTCATGGAGATAAGTTAAAGGGAACTTTTGCCCTGGTAAGAACTAGAAGACAGGATGGCCAGAAGCACTGGTTGCTTATAAAGAAAAAGGACGAATATGCTGTTACTTCCAGTTATGATGCAGAAGACTTTCCTCCGCAGGGTCTGATAAAAAGCCTAAACGATACGGATATCATAAAACCCATGCTCGCCACCGCGGCAGATGGGATTTTCAGCAAACCTGGCTGGATTTATGAACTTAAATGGGATGGCTACAGAGTACTTGCAAGTATAAGTAATGACAAAGTGAACTTGTATTCCAGGAATGGGATCAATTACAATGATAAGTTTTCAAAGCTTGCGCAGGACCTCCACAACATTCCTCATGACGTGATACTCGATGGAGAAGTGGTAATCCTGGATGACCAGGGAAGACCTCAATTTCAGCAACTTCAAAATTATGACAGTAGTTCGCCAGCAGATCTTAGATTCTACGTTTTTGATCTTCTGTATCTAAATGGCCACAGCACTCTGGACCTGCCTTTACTGGACCGAAAAAGCCTGCTGCCAGATATCCTAGAAGGACTGGACAGAACATTCTACTGTAAGCATGTGGATAGCATGGCAAATGCGTTTTATGAAAAAGCATTAAAGGATGGTATGGAAGGAGTCATCGCAAAGAAAGCAGATTCAGTCTACACTCCGGGATACCGCAGTGAGAAATGGCTTAAAATCAAAGGGACGAAGTCTGAAGAGGTCTTGATCTGTGGTTATACGGACTCTAAGGGAGCCATATTCGGATCGCTGATACTTGGAATCTACAGAGATAATGAATTACAGTACGCTGGGAATTGCGGGACAGGATTTTCTTCTTCAGTACAGCAGGAATTACTTCAGAAAATGCAGCATCTTGGAGTTGAGAAGTCACCCTTCAGTGATACAATAAAGCTTAAAGGCAGAACACCAAACTGGGTAAGACCTGAACTTATATGTGAGATTAAATTTTCAGAATGGACAGAGAATGGTAGAATGCGTCATCCGGTTTATAAAGGACTAAGAGATGATAAATCTATCAATGATGTACAAAATAGTACTAAGCAAGCACCTCAGAAATCATCAAAATCCAGTTCCAATGCTCTGGAAATAAATGGCAGAACAGTGAATGTCACTAATCTTGACAAACTCTACTGGCCTGGAGAAGGTTTCAGAAAGTATGATCTTATAGATTATTATATACAGGTTTCAGAATTTATGCTTCCATTTTTGAAAGATCGACCACAAAATCTACACAGGCATCCGAATGGGATCGAGAAGGAAGGTTTTTACCAGAAAGACAATGAAGGGCTCCTGGATTCCTGGATCGAGACTTTAAAGATTTGGTCTGCCTCTGCAAAAAGAGACATCCAGTACCTGCTATGCCAGGACGAGGCCAGTTTAATATATATGGCAAATTTGGGTTGTATCGAGATCAATCCCTGGAACAGCCGGAAAAGTACTCTTGATCATCCAGATTATGTGGTCATCGATCTGGATCCTTCTAAAAACAATACCTTCAATCAGGTGATTGAAGTCGCACAGGTGACCAGGGAAATTCTGGATTCAGCATCTATTGAAGCTTACTGTAAAACTTCCGGGTCCTCTGGATTGCATATTTACATTCCATTGGGCGCAAAATATACTTATGAAGAAGCCCGGGAATTTACCAGGCTTATTTGTTACTATATCCTGGAGCGTACTAAAGGTCTTACCAGTATGGATCGGGCCGTCAGGAACCGGAAAGACAAAATTTATCTTGATTATTTACAGAATAGAAGGGGGCAGACTTTAGCAGCTCCGTATTGTGTGCGACCCAAACCTGGCGCGCCTGTTTCAGCTCCAATACACTGGAAGGAATTGAAAACTGGTTTAAGGATTACAGATTTTAATATTAAAAATATGCCTGCAAGAATTTTAGAGCATCCGCAGCTTTTTAAAAACGTACTGGATGAGGGTATTAATATGGAAGAATGCCTGGATGCTCTCAACCAGCTGGAATATTAAAATAATTATAAAACTAGATCATCTGGCAGACTTGGTGCAGAATAAAATATAACTTGACCCAAAAGCTTTAAAATTAATGATCAAACGTATTAAAAAGATACTGGGCAGGTATAAAAATCTTGACCAGATTCATATAGTACCCTATAGAAGTTATGGTACTTATTCTCATTTATATGTCTTCGGAAGGGTTCTGGATAATGAGCCTTTAAATATTGTCAAGGAGCAATCCGTTTTTCGTACCATCAAAAACACATACAAGCAATTTGATAGTTTTGAAATTCCGGACGCAGAAATGGAGCTGGTGGTGCCGGGTAAAGTAAACCTTAGAACAACCACCAATGACGAAGGCTATTTTTTGTTTGATAAGACATTTGATGAAAATCTATCTGAATACGCATCTAATGAAGGATGGATAGATTATGAGGTGCGCTACTGCGAGAAGATCGAGCCTAGAACAGATGAGCTGGAAAATCCAAAACGCGGGGAATTCCTGATCCCGCAGGTAGATGCTGAGTACGGTGTTATTAGCGATATTGATGATACCATATTGCATACCGGAGTTACTTCGTTCCTAAAATGGAGACTTCTGAAAAATTCATTACTCACCAACGCCTATAACCGAATACCTTTGAAAGGTGCTCCAAACCTATATAATAAACTGCACGAGGGGACTAGTGGGAAATTCAGAAATCCTGTCTTTTACCTGAGTAACAGTCCGTGGAACATGTATGAATACCTCAAATTGTTTCTGGACCATAACAATTTTCCGAAAGGTCCAATGTTGTTACGTGATCTACGAACTCCGTTTGAGAGCACCATAAAACCCGAAAAACCGCATAAGCAGAAGGAAATTATAAATATTCTTAAAACCTATCCAGATCTTAAATTTATCCTGATAGGGGATAGTGGTGAACATGATGCCAGTATTTACACAGATATTGCCGCACAATATTCAGATCGTATTCTAGCGATCTATTTGCGCAGCGTAAAGCACAAAAAGCAAATGCAACGTGTACAGAGTATCATTGATAACTTTGACACTGTGCCGGTACTGATGGTGATGAGCAGTGAAGAGGCAGAAGAGCATGCCCGGGAAAATGGTTTTATCAAATAACGATATGTGTAAATTATTCAGAAATAAAAAAGTCCCTTTCATAAAGGGACTTTTTAGTATTTCATATTAAGTATTAGCTGGGATCGATGCTGGTTCCAACCGCCGCTCTTTCCTGAACAGGTGACTTTCTGGGCATGGTTCTGAAAATCTGGTCCCATAGTGGAGAAGAAACTCCAAATGCGCGATCTGGTTCACGATAGTGATGAATACTATGGTGGTGCCATAAGATCTTTAGAAAGTTGTTAGGAACTTTAAATGCGTGAACCGAATAATGCACGGCCAGGTAGGCAGCGTAACCAATAAGGAAACCTGCAAGAAATCCAAATACATAATCTCCCAGTACCGCGCGATAAATAATGAATAACACCGTTGCGATCACCAGGCTAAGAACAGGAGGCATTGCCAGCCTGGATTTGTCTTTTGGGTAATCATGATGTACACCATGCATCGTGTAGCTCAGTTTTTGTTTTTTTGGCGTCGTTGCCGGGATGTGATAGAGATACCTGTGCATTACGTATTCAATGAACGTAAAGAAGAAAAGGCCCGCCAGGAATAATCCTATCATCGCCGGGGCTTCAAAACCTTTTTCAATCACTCCATAATATACTAAAGCGACAGAGATCAAACCAAAAATGATCAAAGGCAGTGATATATGGGTATGCGTTAATTTCTCTAGCATAGGGTTGTCAAAAAGTTTTGGAGAACCCTTGTGTTTAGGTCTTTTTAGCTTAGTAGATTCCATAGTCAATTATCATTTAAAAAAGTCCGTGCAACTGGCCGTCTATGCGGTTGATGATATCACCAAGGTCTTCCGGATTATCCACAAAATTAATATTATCTACATCAATTATAAGCAAATTTCCTTTATTATAATCGTGTACCCATGCTTCGTAGCGTTCATTCAGCCTGCTCAGATAATCTATAGAGATAGAATTCTCATAATCACGACCTCTGCTATGAATCTGTTTTACAAGGTTTGGGATACTGCTGCGAAGATAAATGAGCAAATCTGGTCCCTGTACGACACTTTCCATCAAATCAAAAAGTGATTTATAATTTTCAAAATCCCTGTTGGTCATAAGACCCATGGCATGCAGGTTTGGAGCAAAGATATAGGCATCTTCATAAATCGTACGATCCTGAATGATCTTCTTACCACTTTCCCTTATCTGGAGAATCTGCCTGAATCTGCTATTTAAAAAGTAGATCTGCAGATTGAACGACCAGCGCTCCATTTTGTTATAAAAATCTTCGAGATAAGGATTTTCAAGAACATCTTCAAACTGAGGTTCCCAGTTGTAATGCTTTGCTAATAATCGAGTTAAAGTTGTTTTTCCTGCACCAATATTTCCTGCTATGGCTACATGCATAATTTATTTCTTAGGCTGAATTAAGGAGCGTAAAGATAAAAGAATTGAATTAAAAAGAGTGTTTTGATGTCGCATGAGCCAATAAATTTTCAACAAAACCTACTCTGTTGAAAATTAAGAGATAATCATAGAATACAGCTCATTTTGCAACTACAAAGGATTGCAGCTTACAGGTTCGAAATTTTTAAAGTTTGATTTGAGATTTTATTTCAGCAATTACGATATGCTTCATAGAATCCTAAACATAGGATGTTGATAGCAAAACTGATTGAAAGACCTTTCTATAATTGCTTCGGAAGTATTTATTTTTCGATATGGGTGGAAAATTTTTAAGCTTTTGCTTCCGAAGTATTTGAGCTACATGGCGAGATTGTGGAAAATACAGGAATTGCAATTATAATTGGTCCAGAGACAATCTATAAAATCTGTGAGCATATGAAAAAGGAGTCCTATACAGATCAGCTTTATGACACGATGTTTGATTAGGATCATTCCGAAGAAATAGGCAGCGATGGCGATTTCAGAATGCAGCGGGTGAAATCCAATTCCACAACGATTTGGATCAAAGATAGGGGTGGCCAGTAGATGATCAGCATCCACGGTCATGGTGGCAGCAAGAATCGCCCAGTATTTTAGCCAGTTTTCGCGATCATACCAGTATGCGATCCCGGCGATCACCAGGAAATGCATGGAATAGTGTACCAGCCCCTGTAGCATTACCGGTGATTCTTTTCCTCCGGTTGTTCTCGAAGGAGTCCGTTAAGCTTGCGTTCCAGAGCCACGTATCTCGAAAATCCAACAATGATAAAAAGAATACAAAGGAAAAGAGATACATAACCTACCCACATAAGACTAATTCCCTGGTAATCCTTGATCTGCAAAAGGGCGAGCCCGCTAATGAGCAGATATATGGATGCCCGAATATAGCTTAATAGAGTTCTTTCGTTGGCAAGTTTTGTTCGTTCCAGAGCTAGATGTTCACGAAGCAGTTTTTCGTCAATGATTCTGGCTTTAAAAGGGTTATGTAATTTTACTTTTCTCATAGTTCAAAAGGGAAAAACATCGGGATAATAAATGAGGCCGCGATCCAGATGATAAAGTTAAGCGGAGTTCCGAACTTTAGGAAATCTCTGAACCTATAATTTCCCGGCGCATACACCATGGTATTCACAGGATAGCTAACGGGAGTCATAAAAGTGAGCGAACAGGCGAACATAACCCCAATCAAAAAAGGTTTTTCACTCACCTGCATGGCCCCGGCCAGACTAATCACGATGGGCGTCATGAGAGCAGCTGCCGCTTTGCTGGACAGCACATTGGTTGAAAGAAAGGTAAACAGGAATATCATGCTTAGTGTCCAGCGAGGATCCATATCGCCCAGAGTTTCGAAGACGTATTGGGAAACAATATCAGATCCACCGGTTTTTTCCAAAGCTTTTCCCATAGAAAGTACCCCGGCGATCATAAATATCACCTTCCATTCGATCGCTTCATAAGCTTCCTGAGGTTTCAAAATAGTAAGAGTGACGATTAATAAACTACCAATCATGGCGCTTATTAGAATAGAGGTGATGTTAAATGCTGCCGCGGCTACTACACCAATGACGATAAGCAATGCCGGGATCGCTTTTTTATAGTTCACATTCCTTCCCTGGTATTCTGAAAGTGTGACGATCATTTTTTCTGAAGCAAGAACTGAAATTGCTTTTTCTGAAGCGAATAAAAGCATCATATCACCTTCTCTAAGAACTACCCGGGAAACATCTTCAGTAATGGTTTCCTTACGATGTCTTATGGCCAGGACAGATGCGTAATAAGTACTTCTGAAGTTCATTTCCCGAATAGACTTTCCAGCAAGTTCAGATCCATAGGGAATCATGACCTCAAAGATCTTTTTCTCTTCTGAAGTTTCAGAAGCATTTTGATTGGCTTCCATTTGCTGAATACTCTCCTTGTCTCCCCGAACCGATATTCCCTTCCTGGACTTTAACCTGGCAAGGTTTACGGGATCCACCAGAATTCTCAGAAGATCATTTTCCCTTAAAACAGTCTCTCCATCGATTTCATAAACCCGGTAATGTTTTCTTTTTATTCTGAGAATCTGAACCTTAAAATCCCGAACGAGTCTGGATTCAGAAACCGGAAGGTCAATATCGTCATGATCATAATGCAGTTCGATCTCAGCCATATATTTTTCAGTCTGCTTGATCAGGCCGGTATTCTCTGGTAATCCTCTTTTTGGCAATAGAACTGGCCCAAGCAGGAAAATATACGCGAGACCAATGGAGAGCAGGCATAGTGCGGCCATGGAAAATTCGAACATCCCAAAGGGCTGGGAACCCAGTTTTTCAGCATAACTACTTACCAGAATATTCGTAGAAGTTCCAATAAGAGTACAGGTGCCTCCAAATAATGCGGAAAAGGAGATGGGAATTAACAGCCTTGCCGGGCTAATTTCGGCTTCACGGCAAACCAGCAGTGCCACTGGGATCAAAATAGCAACCACTGCAGAATCATTGATAAAAGCCGAAAGTACTGCAGAGGTAAGGCATAATGAAACCAGGGCGAAAAAATAGTTGATACGGGCTATCTTGATTAGCCTGGCACTAAGGCCATCGATGATACCCGATTTAAAAACGGCTGCACTCACCACGAACATACAGCCAAGTGTGATGGTTGCGGGATGATTGAATCCCGAAAAACCTTCTTCGGGACTCAGCACACCCGAAATAATAAAAAGTGCCATGATGATGATCGAAGTGGTGTCTATCGAAAAATAATCGCGCACGAACAGGATAATACCAATGATGATGATCGCAACGGTGAGATACAATTCCATCTGAAGAGTTTTAAGATAATAACCTGATGTTCTTCTTAAAGATAAGACTTCTTTTAATTACCTTATTTAATTTCTACTTTTCAGTAAAATTCAAACATGAAAAAATCCAAATTGGAATACTGGCTGCGTGGTAAAGTGGACAAAGTTCCTGATCTGTTACAGCCGGCTGCACATGCGCTGCTTCAGACAAGGGAAGAACTTCGAAAATATCTTGGTGACTTTCCGGCTGAGCAATTATGGACAAGGCCAGCCGGTCGAGCCTCCGTTGGCTTTCATCTTCAACATATAGCTGGTGTTACCAATCGTTTGATCACTTATGCCCAGGGAAAACAATTGAGTGACGCTCAGTTGCAGTATTTAAAACTGGAGGGAAAAGCTGATTCCTCACTAAGCCTAGAAGAACTGATAAATCATGCTGAAAATGAATTGAGCGCGGCAGTAGAATTTTTAAAACTACAAAATCCTGAAGATCTAACGAATACGGTAGAAGTTGGAAGAAAGAAAATAGAATCCAGTTTAATTGGCGTATTATTCCATGCTGCGGAACATTCTCAAAGGCATGTTGGACAAATGCTTGTGACGATGTCAGTAGTGAAAAACTGCTAGAATGGTAAACTGTTCAAATCAACATTTCCACCAGAAATGATTAGGCCAACTTTTTTGTTACTGAATTTATTTTTCTGCTGAAGGATTGCAGCCAGGGCGACAGCGCTGGACGCTTCAACCACGATCTTCATGCGTTCCCAAATCAATCGCATGGCTGCGATGATCTCTTCTTCAGAAACCCTGATGATTTCCTGTACGTGATCCCTGATGATAGGAAAATTTACATCACCTAACATTGTTTTAAGTCCGTCTGCAATGGTTAGTGCGGAAGAATTACTTTCGATTTTCCCGCTTTGCAGTGATCTCCAGGCATCATCGGCCGCTAGAGGTTCAGCCCCGATACACGAACAGTTTTGAAGTAGAACATGAGTAGCGATAGCAGTTCCGGCAATTAGCCCACCGCCGCCTACCGGGCAAATGACGATATCCAGTTCGGGATGATCCAGCAATAGTTCTGTTGCGGCAGTTCCTTGCCCAAGGATTACGTTCAGGTCATTAGAAGGATGTATAAAACTTGCACCTTTGTCTTCCACGATTTTTTTGGCTGTAGTCTCACGATCCTGCAGGGTAGAGGGACATTCTGTAATTTCGCCGCCATAAGTTCTTACTGCAGCTTTTTTTACTTCAGGAGCAGAATCTGGCATAACTATATAGGCAGGAACATCCAGGCTTTTTGCTGCCAGGGACAGTGCCTGTGCAAAATTGCCTGAGGAATGGGTTACTACACCTTTTTTCTTTTTTTCTTCGGAAAGTTGTGAAATAGCATACATCGCTCCACGCATTTTGAAAGCACCCATTTTCTGAAAATTCTCACACTTGAACTGAATCTCACATCCGGCCATTTCATTGATCAGCCTTGAGCTTAGAACAGGTGTTTTATGGATAAAAGGTGCGATGGTTTCCAGAACCTTTAAAAGTTCTTCTTTGCTGCTATTCAAATCTTTCAGTTTATACTAAAATAAAAATTCCCCGTGATTACGGGGAGTTTTTTTATTCACTAATTGGTATGGTTAACATTGGGATTTCGGCTTTTTTCACCAGTTCCATAGAAACATTCTCATTCAACAGATTGTAAAGAAAACTGTGCTTATGAGTTCCCACGATCAAAAGATCTACATCTAGTTTTTTCGCCTCTTCAAGAACGGTGTTTACAGTAGACCCCTGTATTAAAAGGGCATCGCTCACCACTTCTTCGCTAATAAAACTATCGCAGATCTGCTGAAGACTACGATGTTCTTCGCGATATTCTTCAGCCTGCAGATCTCTTATATACTGTGGGCCTGGTTCATAACCTACAAAATCTGGTTCTGGATCTGCCACGTGCAAAACCCATAATTTTGAATGATATTTTTGAGCAAGACTATCTGCATAGATCATTAATTCTCCAATGCTATCGTTAAAGTCTACGGCCACCATGATATTTTTAAATGTATCCATCTTAATTAGATTTAGTAACCTTTATCCATTTCCACAATATTCTTGAGATCCTGGTTCTCTTTCATGCGATCGTAATTCTCAGCAATCTGTGGAACTACAGATTCAGGTTTGGTTACACTGGCAATATGCGGAGTGATATTGATGCGATCGTGTTCCCAGAATGGATGTTCTTCGGGCAATGGTTCTTCTCTGAAAACATCCAAAGATGCACCTGTTAAATGACCATTATCGATCATTTTCATGAGATCGTGTTCCACCAAATGTTCACCCCGCGCAACATTGATCACGTATGCACCTTCTGGGAGCATATCAAACAGATCTTCGTTCAGTATATTTTCGGTATCTTCAGTTAAAGGAAGAAGACAAACCAGAATTTCAGAATTGTTTAAAAATTCCTGCAGTTGATCTTTCCCATAATAGCTGGTTACGTTATCACAATCCTTTTCTGTTCTAGACCAGCCGGAAACCTTAAAAAAGTTTTTGTGCAATTTATCTGCCACGGCGTTACCTAAAACACCCAGTCCCATGATTCCAACCCTGGTATTTTGTGGTCTTTTATATTGAGATCTGTCCCATTGCTTTTTATTTTGAGACTTTACATAACCATGAAGATTACGAATATGGTTCATCACCTGGCTGAGTACGAAATCCCCCATATCTTCGGTAAGGGTTTCGTCTACAACCCTGGTGATCTTCACATTTTCTGGAAGTGCATCATCACTTAAAATATGGTCAACACCGGCGCCCATACTGGCGATTACTTTCAAATTTGGATAATTTTTGAACAAGCCTCTGGGATGATTCCACGTAAGCGCAAATTCAACCTCTTCTGGATCATGTTCTTCGGGATATGTATAAATATTCATTCCCGGATGTTGATTTTCCAATGCTTTTACCCATGCTTCGGAATCTCTTCCCGGAGCGACAATTAATACTGACATAAATTTTTCTTTTTCATTTAACTCACAAATGCGCTGTAACCGGTAATTGCGCGGCCAACGATCAATGAATTGATTTCTTTAGTTCCTTCATAACTGTAGATCGCTTCTGCATCTGCCACAAAACGAGCTACATCATATTCTAATAATATTCCATTTCCACCAAGAACCTCTCTGGCTCTGCTAACCACATCACGCATTCTCATACTGCAATAAACCTTTGCCAGACTGGCGTGTTCATCTGTAAGCATGTCCTGATCCTGCATTTCTGATAATCTAAAACAAAGCGTCTGCATCGCTGTAAGATTGGAAAGCATTTCCACAAGATGATTCTGGATAAGCTGAAAAGAGGCAATAGGTCTCCCGAACTGCTCTCTCTTTTTAGTGTATTTCAAAGCACTTTCATACGCACCTCTCGCGCAACCAACCGCCTGCCACGCTACTCCTGCTCTGGTCATTCTTAGGACATTGGCAGTATCCTTGAAAGAATTTGCGTTTTGCAGCCTGTCCCCTTCAGGAATCTTGCAGTCTTTTAGTGTAATGATCGCATTTTGCACGATCCTCAAGGCCATCTTATCCTGAATTTTTTCTGCTGAAAAGCCCGGATTCTCTTTACGAACCAGGAAACCTTTAACTCTGCCAGAGTCAAGATCCCTTGCCCAGATCACGATCACATCAGCAAAAGTGGCGTTTCCTATCCACTTTTTCTGTCCGTTTAAAATCCAGTTTTCTCCATCAAATTTACAGGTGGTTTCAAGACCTCCGGCAACACCCGAACCAACATTAGGCTCGGTAAGCCCGAAGGCTCCGATCTTCTCCATTTTTGCCATTTGTGGCAACCATTCCTGCTTTTGTTCTTCACTTCCGCAGAGATAAATGGAACCCATGGCAAGGCCACTGTGCACTCCAAAGAAGGTAGAGATGGACACGTCTACACGTGCTATTTCCTGTGCAATGATACCTTCCATTAAAAAAGGCATATTAGGACATCCATAACCTTCATAAGGAACACCAACGATATTCAGTTTCCTGAATTTCTTGATGACCTCAAATGGAAACTGATCCTTCTTCCAGTACTCATTTACCAGCGGCCGGATCTCATCTTCCATGAAATTTCTAACCTTCAGCTGAATTTCCCGTTGCTCATCTGTAAGCTTTAAATCCAGATTATAAAAATCACCATCGATAGGAGGCAGGTCGTGCTGACCTTTCTTCTTCTTGGTTTTTAACATTTTCATTAATCCGGTGAGTTGACGATCGTCAAGTTTGCCCAAAGTTTTCATCGCTTCAGCGAGATCGATCTTTTGATTGATCTTAGCGAGCTGATCCAGATCAACCGATTTTAGAAGGTTAACCGTATCACGAACTTTTTTAAATAAAGACATAGAAATTCTTCTTGGTGGAATTTCAATTTAGGCATTATAACTGCGTTGGATTGTTAAGGTTTTCCGAAGAAATTATAAATATTGCCATTCTTTTTCCAGCTTATTTAGGGAAATATTATCACATCCATTTCGCCCGGTTTTAAAGGCGTTCGATAATTTTAGAGGAATCTTTTAAATTTTAAAATTATGGAACATCCACAGGATAAATATGCAAAACCACCTTTTCAAAATCTCAACCAGAATGAACCAGGAAAAGAAAGTAGTATCGACCCTGATACAGATCACGGTGAAAAATCTTATAAAGGCTCTGGGAAACTGGAAGGCAGGAACGCCATCATAACAGGTGCAGATAGCGGAATAGGAAGAGCAGTGGCAATCGCTTATGCCAGGGAAGGGGCAAATGTCCTGATCTCCTATCTCGAAGAACATGAAGATGCTAAGGAAACCGCGAGGCTTATAGAAGAGGCAGGGAAAAAAGCGGTTTTGATGCCGGGAGATATTGGTGATCAGCAACATTGCAAAAATATAGTGGAAAAGGCTGTGTCCGAATTTGGTCAGCTTGATATCCTGGTCAACAATGCGGCTTACCAGATGGCGAGAGAATCTTTGCAGGAAATTTCAGCAGAAGAATGGGATTACACCTTCAAAACGAATATTTACTCCCTGTTCTATCTATGTAAAGCGGCAGAACCGCATATGAAACCAGGCAGTACCATTGTAAATACCACCTCTGTAAATGCCTATAATCCACGTCCAGATCTTCTGGCGTATGCAGCTACCAAAGGAGCCATTCAGAATATCACAGCAAGTATGGGACAATTGCTGGCAAACAAAGGGATTCGGGTGAATTGTGTTGCTCCGGGACCCATCTGGACTCCACTTATCCCGGCTACCATGCCAGATGATGTTGTGAAGAATTTTGGAAGCGATACTCCTATGAAAAGACCGGGACAACCAGCAGAATTGGCAGCGGCTTATGTATTGCTGGCTTCCGAAGATTCCAGTTACATGACCGGTTCCACAGTACAGGTCACTGGCGGTCAGTATACCATATAATTCATCAAAAAAGCCTCTGAATTTACAGAGGCTTTTACAGATATTTAGTAATGATTTTATTTCAAATCGAAACTCTCTTTGATCTTCTCCACATAATCCAGTTTTTCCCAGGTAAAAAGTTCTACTTCCTTGGTGATTTTACCGTTATACGGACTCTCGAAAACCTTGGTTTCTGTACGCGGGGTTTTTCCCATATGTCCATAAGCCGCGGTTTCACGGTAGATTGGATTTCTTAACTTCAGTCGTTCCTCGATCGCAGCCGGTCTCATGTCAAAAATTTTGCGAACCTTTTCTGCAATTTCACCATCAGATAGATCTGTATTGTTTTTTCCGTAGGTATAAACCGAAATGGATGTTGGTTCCACCACCCCGATCGCATATGATACCTGTACTAAAATTTCAGGAGCAACTCCTGCAGCCACAAGGTTCTTGGCAATATGTCTTGAAGCATACGCGGCAGATCTGTCTACTTTAGAAGGATCTTTTCCAGAGAATGCACCGCCACCGTGCGCACCTTTTCCGCCATAGGTATCTACAATAATTTTTCTTCCGGTGAGTCCTGCGTCACCATGCGGACCTCCAATTACGAACTTACCGGTAGGATTAATATGGTAAACGATGTCATCATTAAACAATTC
The DNA here is from genome assembly GCF_000423045.1 of Christiangramia portivictoriae DSM 23547. GTDB lineage: Bacteria > Bacteroidota > Bacteroidia > Flavobacteriales > Flavobacteriaceae > Christiangramia > Christiangramia portivictoriae. The sequence continues at coordinate 792,882 of NZ_AUHF01000001.1, forward strand.
CTGAACATAATCTGGCAACTGTTTTTTAACTCTTGGAATCAGGATTTCGATCATGTCTTTTTTGATCTTCGCCAGCATTTTTTCATCATCCTGGTCAAATTCGTCGTGCTGAGTGGAAACCACGATCGCAACGATTCGTTGAGGTACATTGTCATCGCTATATTCAATAGTCACCTGGCTTTTGGAATCTGGTCTCAGATATTCAATATCTTTACCCTCTCTTCTAAGCTTTGCCAGTTCAATAAGGATGCGATGTGAAATATCCAGTGCCAGCGGCATGTAATTTTCAGTTTCATTGGTCGCGTAACCAAACATCATTCCCTGATCACCAGCACCCTGTTCCTCTTTCTTTCCACGATCAACGCCCTGGTAAATATCCTGGGATTGCTCGTGAATAAGGGAAATTACCCCACAACTATCACCACTAAATTTATAGGCTCCTTTGGTATAACCAATATCATTGATCACATCACGAGCGATATTCTGTACATCCAGGTAGGTATTGCTACGTACCTCACCAGCAAGAACTACCTGCCCGGTGGTAACCAGAGTTTCACAAGCTACCTTGGATTCGCCATCAAAGGCCAGAAAATTATCCAGTAACGTATCACTAATTTGATCTGCAATTTTATCCGGGTGTCCTTCAGATACACTTTCTGAAGTAAATAAATAAGCCATTCAATTACTTTTTAAGTTTATAAGAATGGAAAAATTTGACGTGCGAAGCTAAAAAGGAGTGTAATAACCATTCTGCTTTAGCATTTTAAAACATCTGTACGATGTAGAGGGTTGCAATCAGTCAAATCTATCCCTTTCAATAAGTTGGTACAAATGTATAAAATTTAAAAGGATGGCAAATCGATTTAACGCCATTTTATAGGACGAGAAATTATAGTTGCATTTTTCAGAATAATCAGGGCGTTGCGCTTCGCCCGTTCCGGTCTCGCGCCGGGCTTTCGCGACTCGCTTTTTGGTTCGAAAAAGAACCAAAAGAGCTCAAACAACTCGCTCAATCCCTAACGCATTCAGAAAAAAATATGGGGCAGGGAAGTCCGATAAATACAGGAGGTTTTAAGAGAATCCAGACGGCTGCCAGAAAAATTAGTTTTGTAAAAGCTTGGAAATTAAAAAACTGTGTTGTTATATTTGTGAACTGTTATTAAGCAAATGACCAGAATTACAAACAATATGATGATGTGTATGATGTGGAGAATTTCCGCAGCGCATCTTATTGCATAATTCTGAAAGAATATAAATTGCAAAAAGCCGCTGCCAACCTTAGCGGCTTTTTTTATTACCAGATTTAAAAATTAGAACAAAAAACTCACAGTGATGAAATTACAGGTAACAGCTAAAAATTTGATGAACATGTGCATGATGATGTGCATGTGCAGCATGTATGGCTATTACCTGAACTCGAGAATATAGATTTTAAAAGGAATCATTTCAAAAGTCCCCCTGGTAATAGCATATCAGGGGGACTTTTTTATTTCAACCATTCATAATTTTTAAAAATTTATATCATGAGTACTCAAAAATTTTCAACACAGGCTTTACATTCAGGACACGATACCACTCAAAATGGAGGCACAAGGGCGGTACCAATTTACCAGACCAGTTCTTATGTTTTCAACGATAGCCAGCATGCCGCAGATCTGTTTTCTCTTGCGAAGCCAGGTTTTATTTACACCCGTTTGAATAATCCCACCAATGATGTGCTGGAGCAAAGGCTGGCAGCCCTAGAAGGCGGAATTGGAGCGGTGGTGACGGCATCTGGAACCGCGGCGATCAATACTGCGTTACTAACATTACTAAAGGCTGGCGATCATATTGTTGCCAGCAGCAGTCTGTATGGAGGGACTTTCAACCTCTTACAAAACACACTGCCAAGATTTGGTATTACAACCACCTTTGTAGATCCACGTGATCCTGCCAATTTCCAAAAAGCAGCAAAAGAGAACACCCGGGTATTTTTTGTGGAATCCCTGGGGAACCCAAAACTGGATGTTCTGGACCTGGAAGCAATTTCCAAAGAGGCAAAGGAATTCAATGTACCATTTATCGTGGATAATACCGTAGCCACACCTTACCTGCTGAATCCAATAGAATACGGAGCAGATATCGTAATACACTCCTTAACCAAATATATTGGCGGCAATGGTACCAGTCTTGGCGGAGTGATCATAGACGCTGGTAAGTTCGACTGGTCCAGTGGAAAATTTCCTGAATTCACCGAGCCATCTCCAGGATATCATGGATTGGTTTATCACGAGGCATTGCAGGAAGCAGCTTTTATAGCTAAAGTCAGAATTGAAGGCCTTCGTGATCACGGTGCAGCACTTAGTCCGTTTAACGCATTCCAGATCATCCAGGGACTGGAAACACTAAAAGTCAGAATAAACGAGCATAGCAAGAATGCTTTGGAATTGGCGACCTGGCTGGAAGAGCAGGAGGAAGTAGAATGGGTGAATTATCCAGGACTTAAATCCAGTGAATACTACGATATCGCTCAGCAATATTTACCAAAAGGGCAGAGTGGTCTGGTGACTTTCGGGATCAAAGGAGGGTATGAAGTGGCTAAAAATGTAGTGGATGCCTCCAAAGTATTTTCATTGCTAGCCAATATAGGTGATACCAAATCACTCATTATTCATCCTGCCAGTACCACTCACCAGCAATTAAAAGATAAAGAACAGTTATCTACAGGGGTTACACCAGATCTTATAAGACTATCTGTAGGACTGGAAGATGTTGAAGATCTGAAAGCAGATTTAAAGCAGGCGTTCGCCCAGGTAATCCAAAAAACACTTGTTTAATTCTAGTTTGGTTTAATCGCCGGAGCCTGTATGCTATATATGGCTCCGGTTTAATCTCCCAATTTATGTTACAACAAATTAGTATCACAAATTTCAGGAATAGTGCCGGCAGAGTACAAACTATCGAAGTTTGTTTCCAGCTATTTGGCAGGAAGCTGGGCACGGCCCCGGTTATCCTGGTAAACCATGCGCTTACCGGCAATGCCCAGGTTTGCGGTTCAGGAGGCTGGTGGAGTGATATTGTGGGGCCCGGAGCTAGCATAGATACAGAGCAATATGCTATTCTCTGCATTAATGTTCCTGGGAATGGAATTCTAAAAAATGAAGAAAATAATTTTCATCATTACAAAGAATTTACACTGAATGATATCGCCAGAATCCAGGTTAAAGTTCTGGAACATTTAAATATTACCGAGCTGTATGCCATCATTGGAGCTTCTATTGGAGGAGCGCTGGCCTGGCAACTGGCCGCCTTAAAACCAGAACTTGCAGCACATGTGATTCCAATCGCGACAGATCTTAAATCTAACGACTGGCTTCTCGCCAATTGTAAAATTCAGGACAGAATTCTGAATAATAGTGAAAATCCACTGGAAGATGCACGTATGCATGCTATGACTTTTTACCGTACACCACAATCACTAAGCTATAAATTCAGAAATGAGAAAGACGAAACTACGAATAGCTTTAAGGTGGAAAACTGGCTGGAGCATCATGGCAGTAAACTAAGATCGCGATTTAATCTTAGTTCCTATAAATTAATGAACCATTTACTCACTACGATCAATATCTCGAACGAATCCCGAAGTGCGATTGAGGTGGCTGCGCAAATCAAAGGGCATGTACATTTGATCACGATAGACACCGATCTTTTTTTCCTGGCTGAAGAAAACTGGAATACTTACGTGGAGCTGTCTCTGTTTAAAAACAATGTAAGCATTCACGAGATCAAATCCATTCATGGACATGATGCGTTCTTGATCGAAACCGATCAGGTAGCCAGATTTTTAGAACCCATATTTCAACAAAAAAACTACACAAATGAAAATAATAAATCTCGCTCTGTTTGGGCCGGGTAAGGTTGGAAGCAAATTAATTCAGCAGATCATCGCCGAGAAAGATCAACTTTTGAACAATTCAGAACTGGAGATCAGGATTATCCTGATTGCAAATTCCAGTAATTTGATTACAGATCATCTGGGATTTGATGAACAATGGAAAGATCGCTTTGATAAGGAGAAACGTTCTTACCATTTCCAAGATATTCTGAGGTATTTCGCAAAGAATGAGTTCAGGAATTTAATTTCCATAGATACAACAGCAAGCGAAAGTTTGCCTGAGAATTATATTGATTTGATAGAACATGGAAGTCATATAGTAGCTGCGAACAAGGTAGCAAACACGCTAAGTCTGCAATTTTACGAGAACTTAAGAACGGCTTTAAAAAAACACCATAAAATTTTTCAATACGAAACCAATGTGGGAGCTGGATTGCCGGTGGTGGAAACCATTAAAAGTCTGTATGATTCTGGTGAGCGGGTAACCAGGATCCGTGGAGTTTTCTCCGGTTCCCTCAGCTATATATTTAATACCTATTCCAGGCAGAATGTTCAATTTTCAGAAGTACTACGGAAGGCCGGAGAATTGGGGTATACCGAGCCAGATGCCAGAGTGGATTTAAGTGGGAAGGATGTAGCCAGAAAATTATTAATTCTTGCACGTGAACTTCAGTTAAAGAAAGAGCTGAAAGAAGTAAGTATTCAATCTTTACTTCCTACGTCCCTGAATGGTGGAACCAGTTTACAGTATTTTCAGAAGCAGATTTCAATTTTAGACGACATTTTTCAGAAGCATAAAGATGAGAACAAGAGCGGCGAAGTATTGCGTTATGTGGGGGAACTCAATGTGGAAAATGGAAGTCTGGAAGCGAGATTGATCTCAGCGAATGCTGCAACTCCGCTGGGCCAGATCGATGGTACCGATAATATTTTTGAGATCTATTCTGAATCCTATAAGGATTTTCCACTGGTGATCCAGGGAGCGGGAGCAGGAATAGATGTTACCGCGCGAGGTGTTTTTAGTGATATTCTGAAGTTAAACAAACAATTAAATTAAAGGGATGACAAAATTTGAAACCATAGCGGTACGAACGCAATTGGAACGAACATCATTTCAGGAGCACTCCACACCAATGTATCTAACCTCCAGCTACGTCTTTGAGGATTCAGAAGACATGCGTGCGAGTTTTGCTGAAGAGAAGGAGCGCAATATTTACAGTCGGTATTCAAACCCCAATACTTCAGAATTTATAGATAAGGTGGTGCAGATGGAAGGAGCTGAAGATGGCTTTGCTTTCGCGACAGGTATGGCAGCCGTGTTTTCGACTTTGGCAGCCCTGCTGGATAGCGGCGATCATGTGGTTTCATCCCGTTCGATATTTGGATCAACTCATGGTTTATTTACCAGGTATTTTCCAAAATGGAATATTTCACATGATTATTTTGATGTGAATGCGCCGGAAGTTATTGAAAGTTTGATCAAACCTAATACTAAAGTCCTGTTTGCAGAATCACCTACCAATCCCGGAGTGGATATTCTGGACCTGGAGTTGCTTGGGAAAATTGCCAGAAAACATGATCTTATCCTGATCATCGATAACTGCTTTGCCACCCCGTATATACAGAATCCGATTAAATATGGGGCAGACCTGGTCATACATTCGGCTACAAAATTGATGGACGGGCAGGGCAGGGTTCTAGGTGGAATTACCGTTGGGAATAGAGCATTAATACGTGAGATCTATCTGTTTAGCAGGAATACGGGGCCGGCATTATCGCCATTTAATGCCTGGGTCTTATCAAAAAGCCTGGAAACACTGGCTATAAGGTTGGAAAAACATTGTGAAAATGCGCTGAAAGTTGCAGGGTTTCTAGAGTCTATACCTGCGGTTGAAACCGTAAAATATCCGTTCTTAAAATCTCATCCTCAATATGAAGTGGCAAAAAAACAAATGAGACTGGGTGGAAATGTAGTGGCATTTCAGATCAAGGGCGGATTGGAAGCAGGCAGAAAATTCATAGATAGCCTGGAACTGTGTTCAAGATCTGCAAATCTTGGAGATACAAGAACGATCGTGACTCATCCTGCTTCCACAACGCATAGTAAATTAAACAATGAAGAATTGAAAGCGGTAGGAATTTCAGAAAGCCTGGTGAGAATTTCGGTGGGTCTGGAACATGTAGAAGATATTATTAATGATCTTAAAAAGGCCTTGCAGGAATAGCAATAGCAGTCGGAAATTTTTTATTTTCGTTTCATGCTTTCCAAAAAGACCAAGTATGGTATCAAAGCGCTAACGTATATAGCGCGAAAAGATGAAAAATTACCTGTTCAGGCTTCTGAAATTTCAGAAAGTGAGAATATTTCTCAGAAGTTCCTGGAGAGTATTATGCTGGAACTTAGAAAATCTGGTTTTCTAGGATCGAAGAAGGGGAAAGGTGGAGGTTATTATTTAATAAAAAAGCCTTCAGAAATTAAGATGACCGCAGTGATCAGGGTGCTGGAAGGACCCATAGCCATGGTTCCCTGCGTTAGTCTTAATTACTATGAAAAATGCGATGACTGTCCAGATGAAGACGCCTGTTCTGTTCATAAATTGATGATACAGGTGAGGGATGCATCGTTGAATGTACTTGGAGAAAATACCCTTGCAGACATTGCCTTTAGGTAATGACAAGGGTGTTAAAATAAAATTTTTTTTAAAAATAAATTGGTGTTTAAATAAACGAAGTCTAGTTTTGCTTAAAACCTAGTAAACCGATAGGATTATAGTTTTAATGAAGAGCGTATGTTGATGTTACTGAATCGAACTAAAGAGAAAAGTACCTACAAAAAGGACAGGATTACGGAGCGACCGCTTCGAAGCATTCTTAAAACTATAAGTTGGAGAATAGTAGGTACACTGGATACGATAATGATCTCATGGTTTCTCACAGGTAATATAGAAACTGCTCTCGCTATTGGATCTGTAGAACTGGTGACGAAAATGGTCCTGTATTTCGGGCACGAGCGACTCTGGAACTTGATACCGTATGGAAAGGAATAGTCTTAGTATAAGCCAACCACTATTAGCAGAGTTAATAGTCGTTTTATACTCTTAATTGACGAATGTAAAACTTAGAAGCAAATGAAAAAGTATAGCGATAAGGAATTAGAAAAGCTTAATAGTCAGTTACGCGGAGTTGCTCCTTCAGAAATTATTCAATGGGTTTTAACCTCTAGTACCAATCCGGTTTTGACTACAAACTTCAGACCCTATGAGGTAGCTATTTTGCATGCATGTACTCGGGTAAATAATGCGATGAAGATCATCTGGTGTGATACTGGTTATAATACACTGCCTACCTATAAACATGCTCAATTTCTTATAGATCATTTAGATCTAAAAGTAGAACTGTATACACCGAGACAAACTGCGGCCTACAGAGATGCCTATTTTGGTGGTATCCCAGGTATTGATTCACCAGATCATGAGGAATTTAGCAGGCAGGTGAAGCTAGAGCCATTCCAGCGAGCAATGGCAGAACAGAAGCCAGACGTATGGTTTACGAATCTTAGAAAAGGACAAACAAATTTTAGAGACAGCATCGATATTCTAAGTTATAGTAAAGACGGGCTTCTTAAAGTAAGTCCTTTCTACCACTGGTCAGACGAAAAATTAGATGAATATTTAAGAGAGCACAAGTTGCCTAATGAATTTAAATATTTCGACCCTACAAAAGTATTAGATAATCGAGAGTGTGGTTTGCACGCATAAAAGTTTATAAATGAATTCAATTCTACATCAAAATACGTTGGAAAGCGAAGCTATCTACATCTTCAGAGAAGTTGTGGCGCAATTCGAAAATCCCGTTCTGTTATTTTCCGGCGGAAAAGATTCTATTACATTGGTACGTCTGGCTCAAAAGGCTTTTTATCCTGCGAGAATCCCATTTCCACTAATGCACATAGATACCGGTCATAATTTTCCTGAAACTATCGAGTTCAGAGATCGATTAGTTGAGGAACTCGGGCTTAACCTTATCGTACGAAAAGTTCAGGATGATATAGATAAAGGCATTTCCATTGAAGAAACAGGTAAATACTCCAGCAGAAATTCACTGCAAACCAATACTCTTTTAAGTGCTATTGAGGAGTATAAATTTGACGCATGTATAGGTGGAGCAAGAAGGGATGAAGAAAAAGCTCGTGCAAAAGAAAGAATTTTTTCAGTAAGAAATGACTTTGGAGAATGGGATGAAAAGAATCAACGGCCGGAGGTTTTCGATATGCTGAATGGTCGTATCGATATTGGCCAGAATGTTAGAGTATTTCCCATTTCAAACTGGACTGAATTGGATGTTTGGAGTTATATAGATGCTGAAAAGATTGAAATTCCTTCCATTTATTTTGCGCACGAGCGAGAGATTTTTGAAAGAGATGGTTTGATCTGGACAGCTTCAGAACATGTTTACAAAGATGATCATGAGCTAACAAAACTAAAAACTATTCGATTTAGAACTGTAGGCGATATCACCTGTACGGCTGCAGTAGAATCTGAAGCAGATACCGTCGAAAAGATTATCAAGGAAATAAGTGAGTCGGCTATTTCAGAAAGAGGTGCAAGGATCGATGATAAAAGATCTGAGGCCGCCATGGAAACAAGAAAGCAACAAGGTTATTTCTAAAATAAAGAATAGAATGGAAGTATTAAAAATAGCAACAGCAGGAAGCGTGGATGACGGTAAAAGTACACTTATTGGCAGACTTCTTTATGATACCAAATCTTTAACTGTAGATAAGCTGGAAGCAATTGATAGGGTAAGCAAGAAAAATGGTTTGGATTACCTTGATTTTTCACTAGCGACAGACGGTCTGGTAGCTGAAAGAGAGCAGGGAATCACTATAGATGTAGCTCATATCTACTTCTCCACGCCAAATAAAAGTTATATCATCGCAGACACCCCAGGGCACATAGAATATACCAGGAACATGGTAACCGGTGCTTCCACCTCGCAAGCTTCAATTATCCTGATAGATGCAAGAAAAGGTGTGATCGAGCAAACTTACCGGCACTTTTTTATAAATAATTTGTTGAGAGTCAAAGAAGTTATTGTTGCCATAAATAAAATGGATCTAGTCAATTACTCTGAAGAGGTATTCAATAATATCATTAAGGAATTTGATGAGTTAAAAAGAAAAAGTGATTTCCAGGACCAGAACCTCACTTTTATTCCAGTGAGCGCTTTATGGGGAGAGAATATTGCTGAAAAGTCTACCGCTATGTCCTGGTATCAGGGGCAAACCATTCTGGAACATCTAGAAGATCTAAAAGCTGATGATTTTGCGGAAGAAAGTCAGGCTAGGTTTTCTATTCAAACGGTAATAAGGCCTAAAACCGAAGAATTTCATGATTATCGTGGTTATGCAGGAAAAATTAATGGGAGTAGCTTTAAAGTAGGAGATGAAGTAACCGTTTTACCATCATTAACGACTTCTAAAATTAAAAACATTCATTTTTTCGAGGAAACTTTTGATGAAGCTCCAGCAGGAAGTTCTGTAACTATTAGCCTGGCAGATGATATAAACATCTCGAGAGGCGACATGCTGGTGAAGACTCAAGAGGTTCCTGAAGAAACAAAAGTTGTGGATGCCATGGTTTGCTGGATGGACAATCAACCCTTGGTTCCTGGCAAAAAATATGTTTTTCAGCATAATACTAACGGTGTTTTGGCCAAAATAGACAATGTAGAAAGTCATATTGATTTAAATTTTGGAACCGAAAAGAATGTCACCTCCCTTAGTCTGAATGATATTGGAAGTGTAAAGATCAAACTAAGTAAACCCATTTTTGCCGACAGTTATAATTCCAACCGGTCAAATGGGCGATTCATCCTGGTAGATACACAAACAAACACCACCGCTGGCGTTGGTTTTATACAGTAATATCAATTTAAAATGAACCTCTTCATTTTCAATAATCTATCAAATATGTGTATGTGCCATTCGCCTCACACTTAGGAGTCCGTTTTATAAACTGAATTATAAAAAGTCCTTTTAAGTGTCATTCTTACAAGGACTTTTTTCATTTAAATAATCAAGATCATGCAAAGTTTTAGAACCGAAATCGAAAATCCCGTTGTCGAAAAAGATATCCTGGATTTAGAAAAAAAGATCAGGCTTTTTCGAGAAGGAAAAGCAGATGAAGAGAAATTTCGCAGCCTGCGTCTGGCACGCGGAGTTTATGGACAGCGACAGTCGGGAGTTCAAATGGTTCGTATAAAACTGCCATTTGGAAAGGTAACTTCAGAGCAATTGCATCGAATTGCTGATGTTTCCGACGAATATTCCAGGGGCCGATTGCATATCACCACCAGGCAGGATATCCAGATTCACTACGTAAGCCTGGACCGCACTCCCGAGCTTTGGGCACAACTGGAAAAGGATGATGTCACCCTTAGAGAAGCCTGCGGAAATACGGTAAGAAACATCACTGCATCACCAACCGCTGGGATAGATCCCAATGAGCCTTTCGATGTTTCACCTTATGCACATGCTGCATTTCAGTTTTTTCTTCGGAATCCTGTTTGCCAGGAAATGGGTAGGAAGTTTAAGATGTCCTTTTCTTCTTCAGATGAAGATACTGCCCTTAGTTATATACATGATCTTGGTTTTATCGCTAAACTGAAGGATGGAAAACGTGGTTTTAAAGTGATGCTTGGAGGCGGACTCGGTTCCCAGCCGAGGCATGCAGACGAGCTTTATGATTTTGTTCCTGCGGAAGAGATTATTCCACTTATCGAGGGCGTGCTCCGCGTATTTGATCGACATGGTGAACGTGCCAAACGTCTTAAAGCCAGGATGAAATTTCTGCTGAAGGACATAGGAAAAGAAGCTTTTATGGAACTCGTCGAGGAGCAAAAAACCGCACTTTCAAAGCAAATTCCTGAATTTGAAATTGAAAGATTCGAAGCAGCTCCACCATTACAGCAGGTTGAAGTTCCTTCCGTAGAAATTGAAGATGAAAATCATTTTGAAAACTGGAGAAATACCAACGTTTTTGCACAAAAGCAGGAGGGTTTGTTTGCTATTGGTATTCGTGTCCCACTTGGTGATTTCTATACTGGTGGTACGAGGCAGCTTGCCGACCTGGTAAAAAAATATGCAGGTAACGAGTTGCGATTGACTTTAAGACAGGATATTTTGATTCGTCACGTCCGGCAGGAACTCATCCCATTTTTTTATACTGAACTTAAAAAACTTGGGTACGCTGAAGTTGGGTACAATAAAACTGTAGACATTACTGCCTGCCCGGGGACCGATACCTGTAATCTTGGTATTGCCAGTAGCACCGGAATCGCCGATGTGCTGGAAGATGTTCTCAAAGAGGAATACCCGCAATTTACTAATGGTAAGGATATCACCATCAAAATAAGTGGTTGTATGAACGCCTGTGGACAGCATAATATGGCTGAAATTGGTTTCCAGGGAATGTCTATAAAGGTCGGAAAAACGGTTGCACCGGCACTTCAGGTGTTACTTGGTGGTGGAACGCTTGGCAATGGTCAGGGTAGATTTGCAGACAAACTTGTAAAAGTTCCCAGCAAACGAGGCCCGGAAGCATTGAGACTGATCTTGAACGATTACGAAGCAAATTCTGAAGCCGGGGAAAAATTTGTAGCATATTATGATCGTCAGGAAAAAACCTATTTCTATGATTTGCTGAAAGATCTTGCAGACACTTCCAATATTTCTGAAAATGAGTTTGTGGATTGGGGTCATGAAACTCCATATATCAAGGCTGTAGGAGTAGGGGAATGCGCCGGGGTCGTCATCGATCTTATTGCCACTTTGTTGTTTGAAAGTGAAGAGAAGATCGATAATGCAAAAGCTGCCCTGGAAAGGAAGGATTGGGCAGACAGTATTTATCATGCCTATACTTCAATTGTCAACTCTGCAAAAGCCCTGCTGTTGGCTGAAGATATCAAAACGAATACCCAGGCCGGGATCATTGCGCAATTTGATGAACTTTTCATAGAAACCGGCAAGATCGATCTGGCAACTACTTTCAAAGAATTTGCTTACCAGTTAAACCAGCATGAACCCAGCGCGAACTTTGCCAGAAAGTATCTGGAGGATGCGCAGTTATTTCTGAATAGAGTGGATGTTTATAGAACAAAGGAGGTGCAAAATGTTTAATTCAGCAAAACTAACCTTAGTAGGCGCAGGTCCCGGAGATCCGGAATTAATCACATTAAAGGCATTAAAAGCTTTAAAATCGGCCAAGGTGATTCTGTACGATGCTTTGATCAATAGAGAACTACTGAAGTATGCCCCGCAGGCAAAACATGTTTTTGTAGGGAAACGGAAGGATAAACACAGATTTGCTCAGGAGGAGATCAATGAACTCATCGTGAAATATGCTACTGAGCAAGGTCATGTGGTAAGACTAAAAGGAGGAGATCCATTCATTTTTGGGAGGGGTTCTGAAGAGATCAATTATGCGAGAAAATATGGACTGGAAACTGCGGTTGTTTCAGGAATTACCTCTTCCATAGCAGTACCGGCAAATGTCGGAATTCCGCTAACGCAGAGAGGCACTTCGGAAAGTTTCTGGGTAATTACAGGAACCACATCTCAAAAGAGTTTATCTAATGATGTGCAATTGGCCGCACAATCTACGGCAACCGTCGTAATCCTGATGGGAATGGGGAAACTGAAGGAGATAGTAGAGATCTTCAGCGGTTGTGGAAAGCAGGATGTGCCTGTAGGAATTATTCAGAATGGCACTACTGTAAATGAAAATTCCGGATTTGGGACTATGAGAACTATTGAAAAGATAGTTTCAGAAAAAAAACTGGGAGCACCGGCGATCATCGTGATTGGCGAGGTGGTCAAGGAAGCCAGTGCCTTACAGAATGTATTTAAGAATGTGAAAAGTCTTCCGAAGCAAAAGGAATTCGTAAATATTGGAGCTGCTTAGATTAGAATGGAAGAAAGAAACGAACTATACCCGGTTTTTTTAAAAGTCAATCAGCTAAATATCCTGGTTGTTGGAGGTGGCAATGTAGGTCATGAAAAGCTTCACTTTCTTTTCAAATCCAGTCCTCATGCGAAGGTCGAGGTGGTCGCAAAATGGTTTTTACCGGAAACTGAAGAACTGGCGAAGAAACACGGTGCTAAGTTGACCAAGGCCAGGTATAAAAGAAAGTACCTAAAAAAAAGACATTTCGTAATCGCTGCAACGAACGATACAAAACTGAATAAAAGAGTGTATAAAGACGCTAAAAAGAGATTTTTGCTGGCAAATATCGCAGATACACCAGAACTCTGCGATTTCTATATGGGCGGGATTGTAAATAAGGGGCATGTGAAAATTGCCATATCAACAAATGGCAAATCACCCACGACTGCAAAGCGTTTACGACAGTTTTTTGAAGAAGTGATTCCGGAAAATGTAAATGAAATGGTGGAGAATTTGAATGAATACCGAAAATCCCTTAAAGGTGATTTTGAAGCCAAAGTGGACCAAATGAATAGTATTACCGAGTCTTTAATTTATAAAAAAGAGAAAAATGATTAAAACAGATATCCTGATCATTGGAGCAGGACCCACAGGATTGTTTACCGTCTTCGAAGCGGGATTATTAAAGATGAAAACGCATTTAATTGATGCGCTGCCCCAACCTGGCGGACAGTGTTCTGAGATCTATCCCAAAAAACCTATCTACGATATTCCAGCCTTTCCGGAGATCCTCGCTGGTGATCTGGTTCAAAATTTAATGGCGCAAATCAAACCTTTCGAGCCAGGCTTTACTCTTGGAGAGCGAGCGGAAACCCTAGAAAAGCTTGATGATGGGACTTTTATCGTCACCACGAACAAAGGAACTCAGCATCATGCACCTGTTGTGGTGATTGCGGGCGGACTCGGTTCTTTTGAGCCGCGAAAACCACCAATTCCCAATATTGCAGATTTTGAGGATAAGGGAGTTTCCTATTTTATCAAGGATCCTGAAGTATATCGCGATCGAAAAGTAGTAATTGCCGGTGGCGGTGACTCCGCTTTAGACTGGGCTATTTACCTGGCACATGTTGCTTCAGAAGTTGCACTGGTACACAGAAGAGAGGAATTTCGTGGTGCGCTTGATTCTGTAGAAAGAGTTTCAGAACTGGCTAAACTTGGTAAAATCGAAATGATCACCAATGCAGAAGTGGTAGGTTTGAAAGGCGAAATTGGACTTCATCAGGTGGTCATTCGGCATAAAGATAAAGCGCGTGGAGAAGAATTCAGGGAAGTGGATGAATTCATTCCACTATTTGGTTTATCGCCTAAACTAGGACCAATTGGAAATTGGGGACTGGAGATCGAGAAGAATGCGATCAAAGTAGATAATTCTTATGATTACCAGACTAACTTACCAGGAGTCTATGCAATTGGTGATGTAAATACCTATAAAGGGAAACTAAAATTGATTTTGTCTGGCTTTCATGAAGCGGCTATTATGTGCCAGAGTGCTTACACTCGAATTAATCCTGATAAAAAGTATGTGATGAAGTATACGACTGTTGGCGGGGTGGAAGGTTTCGACGGGACAAAGAAAGAAGCAAAACGAGAAGTGGTTAAAAGTATTAGCGTTTAACCATCAGCGAATCATGACCTGCATTTAAAAGTGCGAGAATTCCTATCTTTATTGAAAATTTGTAAAAATGAAGATCAGCTTAAATAGAATCAACGAGAATTACCTGTTCGAGACGGTAAATGAGCGTGGAAACATAGTTTTACTCGATAACAAATCTGATGCGGAACCAAAAGGAGCAAGTCCCATGGATCTTCTGCTTAGAGGAATTGCAGGTTGTAGCAGTATAGATATAGTAATGATCCTTAGAAAGCAGAATCACGAACTGGAAGATCTTCAGGTTGAGGTGGATGGTTATCGTGAAGATGGCGCCATTCCCAATGTATTTAAAAAGATCCATCTCGATTTTATTCTAAAGGGTGACATTCCAGCAGCAAAAGTGGCGCGGGCAGTAAAATTATCGATGGACAAATATTGTTCAGTTTCGAAAATGCTGGAAAAAGCTGCGGAGATATCTTATAGTGTAAGCCTTAATTCTGAAAAAATCCTTTAGTGAATTCGTTCGAAACGAAAATTGTAAAAACCTGGGATCCCTCCTGGAACGTCCGTATTCTGGTAGCCATATTATTGCTGGGTAGCGGTGTGATCGCCTATGTTTGGAAACCGGAAAATCCCTGGCTGTTACATTCCGCACATGTGGTGTATGTTATCTGCATGTTTATCGCCCTAGGGCAAAGCTTTCTAAAACCAAAGCATCTAGGCTATCTAAAGATAACTCGCGATGAGATTATTATTAAAAAAGAGAATGGGTTGAAGACCTATAATATTTCCGAATTACAGGATCTTGGTTTCGACTATGTAGGATATGCAAGTTTTTGGAAACACACGATCTACGGAAATAAGAACCACTTATACTTTACAGATCGATCTGGAGAAAAGAGGGATCTTGAAATTATTCTTTTCAACAAGGAAATGAAGGAAGAATTTAAGTCATTTCTGAAGGAATTGAGTGCAAATAATTTACTGAAGGTTCAGCAAAGCGGAAATTTTTCCTTTTAATAATCAGATTATTTTTTTTGCTAAAAGCCTTGGTTTTTAGTGGCTGAACCCTATATTTGTCTCGTAAGTTCATTGTTTACTAACATTCGTTATCAAGAAAGGTTGAGGGATTAGACCCTGTGAAACCTTAGCAACCCTCCTTTGGAGAAGGTGCTACATTCTACCTGGTTCAGTCCCGGATAGATAACAATCAGAATTCTTTCCAGTCTTCTTTTTTTGATATCGTATTATTTGAATAATCATGTCGAAATTAGAAGAATTACTTTCTCAAAAAATATTAATCTTAGACGGTGCTATGGGCACCATGCTTCAGGAATATCAATTTTCTGAAGAGGATTTCCGTGGAAAACGTTTCGCCGAGTGGCCTGTTTCCCTGAAAGGTAATAATGATCTTCTTTCCCTTACCCAACCTGAAGCGATTGCTACCATCCATCGTAAATATTTTGATGCCGGAGCAGATATTGTAGAAACCAATACCTTCTCAGGAACTAGAATCGCCATGGCAGATTATCAAATGGAGGATCTTGTTTACGAGCTCAATTTCGAATCTGCCAGAATTGCGAAAGGGGTAGCAGAGCAGGTTACTGCGGAAGATCCATCAAAACCAAGATTCGTGGCAGGAGCGATTGGTCCTACCAATAAAACGGCGAGTATGAGTCCAGATGTGAACGATCCTGGTTATCGCGCCATTTCCTTTGATGAACTTCGGAAAGCTTACAAACAGCAGGCACAAGCCCTAGTTGAGGGTGGAGCAGATATTTTACTCGTGGAAACTGTTTTTGATACCTTGAATGCGAAAGCAGCACTTTTTGCGATCGAAGAATTAAAGGAAGAACTGAATCTTGATATTCCGATCATGGTAAGCGGGACGATTACCGATGCCTCCGGAAGAACCCTTTCCGGACAGACTGCAGAAGCTTTTTTAATATCAGTGTCTCATATTCCTTTGTTAAGCGTTGGTTTTAACTGTGCATTGGGTGCAAAACAACTGACTCCGCACCTGGAAGTTCTTAACCGCTATGCAAACTCTGGTGTTTCCGCTTATCCTAATGCCGGCTTGCCGAATGCTTTTGGAGAATACGATCAGGATGCCCGGGAAATGGCCGCTCAAATTGAAGAATACCTGGAAAAGGGTCTCGTTAATATTCTTGGCGGCTGCTGCGGAACCACTCCAAAGCATATCAAAGCAATTGCTGAAATCGCTGGAAAATACAAACCACGTACTTTAAATAGGAATCGTTTTACCAAACGTGTTTCAGCAACTCTATAATTGGATAAATAACATGACTGAAACCCTGGAAAAAGTTCAGGATGACGAAAATGGATAATATGAATACAGGAAGCATAACTTCAAGTAATATAGACTCCTCCACAGAGGGAAGGCGGGGAGAGGGCCGACTCCTAAAACTTTCCGGTTTGGAACCTTTGGTGATCACACCAGATAGCAATTTTATAAATGTAGGAGAGCGTACCAATGTTGCCGGTTCCAGGAAATTCCTGCGACTTATTAAGGAAGAGAAGTTCGAGGAGGCTCTTGAGATTGCCCGGGAACAGGTAGAAAACGGCGCCCAGATCATTGATGTAAATATGGATGATGGTCTAATCGATGGTAAAGAAGCGATGGTGAAATTCCTGAATCTCATTGTGGCTGAGCCTGATATTTCCCGTGTTCCTATTATGATTGATAGCTCCAAATGGGAAATTATAGAAGCCGGACTTCAGCTGGTTCAGGGGAAATGTGTAGTGAATTCCATTAGCCTGAAAGAGGGTGAGGAAGAGTTCATCGCTCATGCAAAAAAGATCAGGCGATATGGTGCTGCCGTGATCGTCATGGCTTTTGATGAAGTGGGACAGGCCGATAATTTTGAGCGCAGAATCGAGATTGCCAGGCGCTCCTACGATATTCTGGTGAATATAGTAAAATTCCCACCCGAAGATATCATCTTTGATCTTAACATCTTTCCTGTGGGGACAGGAATGGATGAGCACAAAAGAAATGCGATCGACTTTATTGAAGGTACTCGCTGGGTCAAAGAAAATCTGCCCTTCTGTAGCGTAAGTGGTGGAGTGAGTAATGTCTCATTCTCCTTCCGCGGAAATAATCCTGTGCGGGAAGCCATGCATTCCGTTTTTTTATATCATGCGATCAAAGCGGGTATGAACATTGGCATCGTAAACCCATCCATGCTGGAAGTATATGATGAGATCCCGAAAGATCTATTGGAACATGTAGAAGACGTGATTTTAGATCGTCGGGAAGATGCTACCGAGCGTTTACTGGATTTTGCCGAAAATGTTGTTGGACGAAAAAAGGAAAATAAAGTAGATCTATCCTGGCGTGAAAAACCTCTGCAGGAAAGAATTACGCACGCACTTGTAAAAGGTCTCGATGCCTATATTTTGGAAGATATTGAGCAAGCCCGTATTGAAGCTGAAAAACCTCTGGATGTGATCGAAGGTCCTTTAATGATCGGGATGAACGTAGTGGGTGATCTCTTCGGAAGTGGTAAAATGTTCCTGCCGCAGGTAGTAAAATCTGCCCGCGTAATGAAAAAAGCGGTCGCACATCTGCTTCCTTATATCGAAGCCGATAAATCTAATAAAAGACAATCGGCTGGAAAGGTTTTAATGGCCACGGTAAAAGGTGATGTACATGATATTGGGAAAAATATCGTGGCGGTGGTTCTGGGATGTAATAATTACGAGATCATAGATCTTGGTGTGATGGTACCTCCGGAAAAGATCATCGAAACTGCTAAAAAAGAGAAGGTAGATGTGATTGGACTTAGCGGACTCATTACTCCGTCGCTGGATGAAATGGTGTTCCTGGCAAAGGAAATGGAACGCCAGCATTTTTCTGTGCCCTTGTTAATAGGTGGCGCAACAACTTCCAAAGCACATACCGCAGTCAAAATAGATCCGCAATATAAGAATGCCGTGGCGCATGTAAATGACGCTTCCCGGGCGGTGACGGTTGTTGGACAATTACTGAAGGCGAGTACAAAAGAACAGTACAAAACCGATCTTAAAACCGACTATGATACATTCCGCCTTAATTTTAAGAAACGGAGTAAGGTCAAATCTTTTCTAAGTATAGAGGAAGCCCGAAAAAATAAATTTCAGATCGACTGGCAGAATGCCGAGATCAGCAAACCAGCGAAACCGGGTATACAGGTCATGGAAGATTTTGATTTGCAAAAGTTGGTCGAGTATATAGATTGGAGCCCGTTTTTTAGAAGCTGGGATTTACATGGCCGTTATCCTGATATTCTGAATGATGAACTAGTCGGCGAGCAGGCGCAGAGTTTATTCGATGATGCGCAGATCCTTTTGAAACGTATTCTGGAAGAAAAGCTGCTGAAAGCCAGGGCGGTTTTTGGTTTGTTTGAAGCAAATACGGTTGAAGACGACGATATTCAAGTAAAATTCTCTGAAAATCAGGAAAAGAAAACTGCGACTTTCAGAACACTTCGTCAACAACTTAAAAAGCACGGGAATCAGCCCAATTTCGCATTGGCAGATTTTATAGCGCCGGAAGAAAGTGGAGTTCAGGATTATATAGGTTGTTTTTGTGTGACTACGGGATTTGGAACCCAGGAATTAGCACAGCAATTCGAAGCGCAACATGACGACTACAATTCGATCATGATCAAAGCACTGGCAGACAGGCTGGCCGAAGCTTTCGCGGAGTACCTTCATCAAAAGGTAAGGACGGAAGACTGGGGTTATGCTGCTGCTGAAAACCTTAGCAATGAGGCTTTGATCAAAGAAGAGTATAAAGGAATCCGGCCAGCGCCTGGATATCCTGCCTGCCCGGATCACCTGGAAAAATTGAGCATTTGGGAGATCCTTCAGGTGAAGGAAAGAATTGGGGTCGAGCTTACCGAAAGTCTGGCAATGTGGCCCGCCGCAAGCGTAAGCGGATATTATTTTGCTAATCCTGAAGCCAGATATTTTGGTCTGGGTAAGATCAAGGAAGACCAGGTTAAGGATTATGCGACAAGAAAGGAAATTGATTATCATAAAGCTGAAAAATGGCTGAATCCAAACATCGCAGAGTAACAAGGACTCTGGAGATGCTGCGAGATAAACCATAAAAAAAGACTATAGTTTCCCTGGTTACTGAAATAGTCCAGGAACTTAAAATTTTGAATTGAAAAATCTGCGTTAGGGATTGCAGCGGTATCCTTTTAGCACCGAGCTGAGCCTGTCGAAGCTTTGTGATAAAAGATTCAGCGAAAAGCCCGGCCCGTAGGGCAACGCGCAAATTGAAATAATTACCAATATCATGAAGATTACCGAACATCTGGAAAAGAGCAGTGGAGAGACCGTTTTTTCTTTCGAAATCCTGCCGCCTTTAAAAGGATTTAATATTCATTCGATCTATGAGAATATTGATCCTTTGATGGAATTTAATCCACCGTTTATTGACGTGACGTATCACCGGGAAGAATACGTGTTTTCGGAGCGTGAAAACGGACTCCTGGAAAAAAAGATCGTTAGAAAACGTCCAGGGACGGTTGGCATCTGTGCTGCGATCCAAAGCAAATACGGAGTGGATGCGGTGCCTCATATTCTTTGTGGAGGTTTTACCAGAGAAGACACCGAGAACTTTTTGATCGACCTGGATTTCCTGGGAATCAAAAATGTGGTGGCACTTCGAGGGGATGCGGTAAAAAGCGAAACCTATTTTAAGCCTGAAGCGAACGGTCACCAGTTTGCCAGTGAACTGGTGGAGCAGATCAGGGATATGAATGAAGGTAAATATCTGGATGAGGTGATCGAAAAAGGTCATAATACCGACTTTTGTATTGGTGTTGCCGGTTATCCCGAAAAACATATGGAGGCTCCAAGTATAGATTCTGATGTTCGGCGCTTAAAACAAAAAGTAGACGCCGGTGCTTCATATGTGGTAACCCAGATGTTTTTTAATAACCAGCGTTATTTCGAGTTCGTGGATAAATGCAGGGATCAGGGGATCAATGTGCCAATTATCCCGGGATTGAAACCTTTGGCAACTAAAAAACAATTGAGTTTGCTACCGCATAGATTTCATGTGGATCTACCTGAAGCTTTAATTCATGAAGTCGAAAAATGTGAAAATAACCAGCAGGTAAGACAGGTTGGTGTAGAGTGGTGTATACAGCAAAGCAAGGAGCTTATTAAAGGTGGCGCACCGGTTTTGCATTATTATTCCATGGGAAAAAGCACCAATATCAGGCAAATTGCGGAAGCTGTTTTCTAAGGTCAAACTCTGGCGGAATTATATTCGTAAATATGTTAGATTTGTCTGCGTATGAAAAGAATCCTCCCCGCTCTGCTTATGTTTTTCAGCCTGTTCTTACTGGCACAGGAGGAAAAACCTGAAAAATATTACTCATTCGATGCCAGTTATTTCTACGGAAGCATCCTCGAGCATAATCCTGATATTGCACATTTGATCGATGAGCACCAGGAAGGTTTTTTGCTGAGTGTGAACCGTAAAACCTACGGACTCGAAAAATGGGAGAGTCGCTATAATTATCCGGATTTTGGATATTCCTTTATTTATCAGGATATGAAAAATCAATACCTGGGAGAAAATTATGCTCTTTATGGTCATTTTAGCTTCTATTTCCTGCAGCGACTACTCATGTTTCGAATAGGCCAGGGAGTTGCCTATGCTACCAATCCTTACGATGCTGATACCAATTACCAGAACAACGCTTACGGAACCCGATTTTTGAGTTCTACTTATCTTATGGGAAATATTCATAAGGAAAAGATCGTGGGTGGCCTTGGGTTAAATGCAGGAGTCACGATCATTCATTATTCCAATGCAGACATGGGCTCCCCAAATCATAGTACCAACACTTTTACATTCAATGTTGGAGTAAACTACCTGCTGGACCATAAGGAACATCCAAACTACATTCCAAGAGGTGAAGAAGTGAAATACACCGAGCCATTTCATTACAATTTTGTCTTGCGAAGTGGTGTAAATACTTCAGGCGTCATTGGCTCACCCAGATTACCGTTCTTAACACTTTCAGCGTATGCAGATAAGGTGCTGAATCGTAAAAGCACATTACAGGGAGGAGCAGAGTTATTTTTCTCAAGATCCCTGGAAGAATTTATCAGGTACCAGTCTGTGGCATTTCCGCAGAAAGGAACGTCTGGCGATGAAGATGCGAAACGAGTGGGATTATTTCTAGGTCATAAACTTACCTTCAATAAGATGTCCCTGATCACGCATCTCGGTTTTTATGCCTATTATCCTTACGATGATTATGTGGATCGAGTGTATAACCGCATGGGTTTACAGCGTGATTTTTCAGACGACTGGTTTGCTTCGGTCACCGTGAGATCCCACGGCGCGAATGCCGAGGCGGTTGAATTTTCAATAGGTTACAGATTATGAAAAAACTGATATTCTTATTCTTCGGAATAGTTCTCTTAAGTTGTGATTCTGAGGATGCTAATGACTGTTTCCAGAAAGCAGGCGCGATCACTTCAGAAGAAATAGTACTGGAAAGCTTTGATGAGATCCTGGTTTATGACAAGATCAAATTGTTTATTGAACAGGGGGAACAGCAAAAAGTGGTTGTGGAAACCGGTGAAAATCTAAGAAACGAAGTTTCAGCCCAGGTGATCGACGGTCAGTTAGTGTTACGAAATGAGAACGATTGCAACTTTGTTCGCGATTTTAATATTACAAAGGTTTACGTTACCATACCCGATCTCACTTACATAAGACATGCCGGAAATTTGATGATCGAGAGCGTAGGAACGCTGCGACTTGATGAGCTGTGGCTGGTTTCAGAAAACCAGGATAAGGATATAGAAGTCTATACCAATGGTGATTTCAAACTGGATCTGGAGGTACAGAACTTCCGGATCACCAGCGATAATTACTCGCATTTCTTTCTTACCGGAAAGGTGGAAACTTTCGACGGATTCTTTGCTGCCGGCGACTCGCGGCTGGAAGCGAGAGATCTTATTGTACAGCATTATGACCTGTTGCACCGCGGGACGAATAAGTTAATTATCAATCCGCAGCAATCTCTAAAGGCCGATTTGTTCAGCTACGGGGATATCATTTCGGTAAATCGGCCGCCAGAGGTCAGTGTGACCGAGCATTTTGAAGGAAGGCTTATTTTTGAATAATTCAGGAATTTTTAAAATTTGGGCGTTTCCCTTCGGGCCGGGCTTTCCGCTCTATCTTTTAACCCGAAGCTTCGGCAGGCTCAGCCTCGTGCTAAAAGGATGCCGCTGCAATCCCTAACGCGAAGAATTCTAAATCAATATAGTTTAGATATTAGCGAGCATTTTCCGGTTAATTTCAGAAGCCAAATCTTTTGAATAATTCGGGCATCTTTAAAATCTGGGCGTTTCCCTTCGGGCCGGGCTTTCCGCTGTATCTTTTAAACCGAAAGTTCGGCAGGCTCAGCCTCGTGTTAAAAGGATGCCGCTGCAATCCCTAACGCGAAGAATTCCAAATCAATATAGTTTAGATATTAACGAGCATTTTCCGAATAATTTCAGAAGAGACAGTTTTTGAATGATTCAGGAATTAAGATCTGGGCGTTTTCCTTCGGGCCGGGGTTTCCGCTGTATCTTTTAACCCCAAACTTTGGCAGGCTCAGCTTCGTGTTAAAAGGATGCCGCTGCAATCCGTAACGCGAAGAATTCCAAATCAATATAGTTTAGATATTAGCGAGCATTTTCCGAAGAATTTCAGAAGAGACAATTTTTTGAGAATTGTTATGATCTGGGCGTTTCCCTTCGGGCCGGGCTTTCCGCTGTATCTTTGAACCCGAAGCTTCGGCAGGCTCAGCTTCATGTTAAAAGGATGCCGCTGCAATCCCTAACGCGAAGAATTCTGATTCAATATAGTTTAGATATTAACGAGCATTTTCCGAATAATTTCAGAAGAGACAATTTTATGAGAATCTTTCAGTTTTGGGCGTTTCCCTTCGGGCCGGGCTTTCCGCTGTATCTTTTAACACAAAGCTTCGGCTGGCTCAGCCTCGTGTTAAAAGGATGCCGCTGCAGTCCCTAACGTGAAGAATTCTTGAACAGGTATAGAGTTGAAGCTGTATTAATGGTTTTAAAAGCTATGCTCCAGTCAATTTATTTCTGAGTAAGTTCAGCAAAAAGAGTTTCCAGGTTTTTGGTCTTTTGATTAAGCTGTAACGTTTTGAGTCCGTTATCATGAGCGAAATCAAATACAGCCGGACGCATATCTTTTTTGGAGTCGAATACCAGCTCATAAGTAAAACCGCCCGTATTCTTTGCAGAGATCATTCCGGGAATCTTTTGGAGGGCAACTTCTTCAATGCGGTAATCGAATTCCACAAAGATCACCTGTTCTTTCTCATTCCGAAGATCTTTGAGGTATTTATCGGCAACAACCTTTCCTTTGTTGATGATGATCACCCTATCACAGATCGCTTCCACCTCACGCATGATATGAGTAGAAAGAAATACCGTTTTTCCCTGCTTACCATCCTGGCCATCTTTACCAATAGAACTAATCAGGGATCTTATCTCAATCAATTGATTAGGATCGAGTCCCGTAGTTGGTTCATCGAGGATCAAAACCTCCGGATCATGCAGCAGTGCAGCCGCAAGACCAACACGTTGCCGGTATCCTTTCGATAATTGTTCTATTCTTTTATTCGCTTCAGGCGTAAGCCCCGTAAGTTTGATAACTTCTTCGATCCTTTTTTTCCCTGCAGAAAATATGGATGCCTGGAACTGCAAATATTCCCGAACATACATTTCAGTATACAAAGGATTGTGCTCCGGCAGAAATCCAATACTATGCTGTAGATCTGCCAGCTGTTTCTCCAGTGTGAAATCATTGATCCTGGCTTCCCCGTGATCTGCAGAAAGATAGCCGGTAAGGATTTTCATCAAGGTGGATTTTCCTGCACCATTGGGTCCAAGAAACCCAACAATCTCCCCGCGGCCAATTTCAAAGCTTATATTATCCAGCGCCTGCTGATTTCCAAAGCTTTTTGAGATGTTCTTTACGTATATAGACATAGATAGTGACCAAAATTAGGAATAAATCTTCAGAGAACTGACTGATTATCTTTCAATGTTAATAGTCAATTTTCTAGTATTAAATCGTATTCTGTAAATTTTTCACATCAATTTTCAGAATATGGGAAAAGTTCCAATTTGAAGCAGGTTTAATTTTGAGTCTTGAATATTAGTACTAATTTAGTAATTCATAATTATTGTAAATGACAAGCTTAATTAACTGGAACGCATTCTATTATTTTTATTTCTATACCAGGAATAGAATCGGGAATGCTATATGATTAAGTAAGCTAAAATTATATAAAAGTCTCGATCTTAGATCGGGACTTTTTTTTTGGAAAAAAATGAGAAAAGTCGGAATTCAGGGTATTAAAGGGTCATTTCATCACCTCGTGGTGATGGATTATTTTGGAGAGCGAACTGCTGTGGCGCAACATATGTCATTTCAGGATCTTTCTATAGCGCTGGCTTCCGGTGAAACTACCGAGGCAGTGATGGCGATCGAGAACAGTATCGCTGGTTCAATTCTTCCCAATTATGCTTTGATCAACGAATACAAGCTTAAAGTCATTGGTGAACACTACACCCCGGTACACATGAATCTGATGGCGGTAAAGGGTCAGAAAATCCAGGATATCAAGAAAGTGTATTCTCATCCCATGGCCTTATTGCAGTGTAAGGAATTTTTTAAAAAACATCCGCACATTAAGTTGATCGAAGAAGCAGATACGGCCGAGGCAGCCCGAAGAATAGCTTCGGAAGAGAAACTGAAAGTTGCAGCGGTAGCAAGTGCTGCTGCGGCGAATATGTATGGTCTCGAAATCATGGCTTCAGGCATTCATACCATCAAATCCAACACCACGAGATTCCTGGTTCTGGGAACAAAAGAACCAAAACCGAATGGTGAAATTCTGGATAAAGCATCCCTGAAATTTGATTTGAAGAGTGATCGAGGAAGCCTGGTTTCAGTCCTTAATATTCTACGGGATTCTTATTTAGATCTAACGAAAATACAGTCTTTGCCCATTATAGATGAACCATGGAAATATTCATTTTTTATAGATGTGATCTTTGAGAAAAGAGATGATTTTGATCGTGCGATGGACGTATTAAAGTTAATGACCGAAGACCTTAATATTTTAGGAATTTACAAAAGCAGATTGTCATGAAGACAGCAAAAAGACTGGAAAGCATACAGGAATATTATTTTTCCAAAAAACTAAGGGAAGTAGCAGCTTTGCGGGAACAGGGACAACCGGTGATTAATCTTGGAATTGGAAGTCCGGACCTTGCGCCACCACAGCAGGTTGTAGATGCGATGCAAAATGGACTCGATCATTCCAAAGCGCATCAATACCAGCCCTATAAAGGCATACCCGCCTTAAGAAATGCCATGACCGGCTTTTATGCTCGTTTTTTTAATGTAGAGCTTGATGCTGAAAATGAAATCCTTCCGCTTATGGGAAGTAAGGAAGGAATTATGCATATTTCTATGGCCTTTGTTAATAAAGGAGACATAATACTGGTTCCGGATCCAGGTTATCCTACCTATACTTCAGTTTCAGGATTATTACAGGCCAAAGTTCGTAAGTATGAGCTGGATGAGTCGCAAAACTGGTTGCCAGATCTGGAAGCTTTGGAGCAACAGGGACTTGAGAATGTAAAAATCATGTGGGTGAATTATCCGCATATGCCTACCGGTACCAGCGCGACCATAGGTATGTTTGAAAAACTGACCGCATTTGCTGAAAAACACAAAATTCTTGTAGTCAATGATAATCCCTATAGTTTTATTCAGAATGCAGAACCATTGAGTATTCTTAATACCGATAAAAGGAGTGAATATGTGATGGAGCTCAATTCGCTCAGCAAGAGTTTCAATATGGCTGGCTGGAGAGTTGGAATGCTCGCCGGAAGCGCAAAAAATATCGAAGCAGTTCTAAAAGTAAAATCCAATATGGATAGCGGGATGTTCTATCCTTTACAGGCTGGTGCAGTACAGGCGCTTCAGCTCGAAGAGGAATGGTTTGTAAATTTGAATAAAATTTACACCTCCAGAAAAAAGAAGGTGATGGAACTGGTAGAAGCCTTGAATTGTAAGGCGGCACCAGGGCAATCAGGACTTTTTATCTGGGCGAAAGCACCTGCCGGTCAAAGTGCAGAAAGCCTGGTAGATGAATTATTATATCAAAAAGATCTGTTCGTGACACCTGGTTTTATCTTTGGGGAACAGGGCAGGAATTATGTTCGTTTTTCTCTTTGTGCTACGGAAGAAATGATCGATGAAGCTTTAAAAAGAATTAGATCATGAAAGTATATATAGTGGGAGTTGGATTGATTGGCGGCAGTTTTGCACTTGATCTGAAAGAGAGCATGCCAGGAATTGAAATTGCCGGAATAGATGGAAATGAGGATCACCTCAAGCAGGCGCTGGAATTGGGTTTTATTGACAGCATGTCTTCCATGGAGGCTATTGATGAAGCCGACCTGGTGTATCTTGCTATTCCAGTTGATGCGAGCATTCAGGTGCTTCCAGAAATTCTAAACAGCGTAAAAGATGATTGCGTGGTGATAGATGCAGGTTCCACCAAAGAAAATATCTGCAGGGTAGTGGAGAATCACAGGAAAAGAAGAAATTTTCTGGCTGCTCACCCCATTGCCGGAACTGAGTTTTCTGGACCACAGGCTGCGATTCACGGATTGTTCAGAAATAAGACCAATATCATCTGTGAAGTAGAAAAAACGGCTTTTAAGCTTCAGGAAAAAGCACTGGAGGTATTTCAGAAGATAGGGATGAGGATACGTTATATGGATGCCCGGTCACACGACAGGCACATAGCGTATGTTTCTCACCTATCGCATATCAGCTCTTTTATGCTGGGGAAGACCGTGCTGGAAAAGGAAAAGAACGAGCGGGATATATTTGATCTTGCCGGTAGTGGTTTCGCTTCTACGGTACGACTCGCGAAAAGTTCTCCGGCGATGTGGACGCCTATATTTAACCAGAATAAAAAAAATGTCCTGGAAACGCTGGATGAGTATATTCTGAATCTTCAGAATTTCAGAAAATTGATGCAGGAAGACAACTTCGATCAACTATACCAGGAAATGGATCGAACCAATCATATTAAAGAAGTATTAAACGGAATAAATAAGAACGAAGAATTAAAATTAGAGGAGAATGGAAAATAAAAAAGAACTCAGAGGCTGGTTAGACAATTTCAACCTTTCTCACCCATTGGTGATTGCCGGCCCGTGCAGTGCAGAAACCGAAGAGCAGGTACTAACGATCGCTCACCAGTTAAAAGACAGTGACGCCACTGTTTTACGTGCAGGAATCTGGAAACCAAGAACGCGCCCAGGAAATTTTGAAGGGGTTGGAGCCTTGGGATTGAAGTGGCTTCAGAAGGCGAAAGAAGAAACCGGAATGTTAACAACGACTGAAGTTGCAAACCCAAACCATGTGGACCTTGCATTAAAACATGATGTTGATATTCTCTGGATTGGAGCCCGAACTACAGTTTCTCCCTTTATCGTACAGGAGATCGCAGATGCTTTAAAAGGAACAGATAAGATCGTGCTGGTCAAGAATCCTGTGAATCCAGATCTGTCTTTATGGCTTGGAGCTGTAGAGCGTTTACATACCGCTGATATTAACAATCTTGGGGTAATACATCGTGGATTCTCTGCTTACGAAAAGACAAAATACCGTAACAACCCGGAGTGGCAGATTCCTATTGAATTACAGAATAAATTTCCAGATCTTCCTTTGATCCTGGATCCTTCGCATATCGCAGGAAGAAGAGATATCATCTTCGATCTTTGCCAGACCGCTTTAGATCTTAATTATGACGGGATCATGGTGGAAACTCACCATACTCCAGACAAAGCATGGAGTGATGCGGCTCAGCAAATTACGCCTGCTGCCTTAATACAGATGATGGAAGATCTAAAGGTGAGAAAAGAGATTTCCGCAAGCCAGGATTTTCAGAATAAACTAACGGCTTTGCGTTCCAAGATTGATATTACCGATAGTCAGATTCTAGAGATTTTGTCCAAGCGTATGAAAATTTCCGAAGAAATAGGACAGGTAAAGAAAGACCAGAACGTAGCCATTCTGCAAACTAAAAGATGGAACGAGATCCTTGGGAAAATGGTACTGGAAGGTGAAGATAAAGGCCTGAGTGAAGAATTCGTTTTAAGATTATTCAAAGCCATTCACCAGGAGTCCATCAACCACCAGCAAAAAATCCTTGATGCTTAAGATGATATCACGCTACCCGGTAGCTTCATAAATTAATGCCTAAATTTGCCTAAAGAAATTGTTAGATATGAATAGTTTAGCTTAATGCAGGGTGTTGTTTACAAGTCTACCGGGAGCTGGTATCAGGTAAAAGCCGAAAACGGCAAATTTTATGAATGCCGTATCAAAGGAAAGTTCCGGATACAGGGAATTAAAAGTACGAACCCGGTAGCCGTTGGTGATGTGGTAGGTTTTGATGTGGAAGATGGAGATGAAGAAACAGGAGTGATCAAGAAGATCATTGAGCGGGAAAACTATATTATCCGGAAGTCGGTTAATCTTAGTAAGCAAACACATATTATTGCCTCGAATGTGGATCAGGTTTTTCTGTTGATCACCCTTAACAATCCGCCTACATTAACCACATTTATAGACCGCTTTCTGGTAACTGCGGAAGCCTACGATATTACTGCAATTCTATTATTTAATAAAGTAGATACCTATAGTATCGAGGAACTTGCAGAGGTGAGATATCTGGCTGAACTCTACCGAAGCGCCGGCTATGAATGTATTGGGATTTCAGCGAAAGAAGGCAAGAACGTAGATAAGGTAAAGGAAAAAATGATTGGAAAAATCAGTATGATTTCGGGTCATAGCGGTACTGGAAAATCCACCCTTATCAATGCAATCGAGCCAACTCTCGATCTTAAAACTTCAGAAATTAGCAGGCAGCACAGTCAGGGCCAGCATACCACGACTTTCGCTGAAATGTTTGACCTTCAATTCGATGCAAGGATCATCGATACTCCAGGAATCAAAGGTTTTGGGGTAGTGGATATGGAGAAGGAAGAAATAGGCGATTATTTTCCTGAATTTTTCCAGCTAAAACAAGATTGCAAGTTTCATAATTGTTTGCATCTCAACGAGCCAAAATGTGCGGTGAAAGATGCCCTGGAAGAAGGTGAGATTGCCTGGTCGCGGTACAAAAGTTATTTGCAGATCATGGAAGGTGAAGATGAAAACTATAGAGTAGATCAATACCAGAAATAATGCGAGCAGTAATTCAACGAGTATCAGAAGCCTCGGTCACAGTAGATCATAAAGTATGCGCTGTCATGCGTGAAGGTTTATTAATCCTTCTTGGTGTAGAGGGAGAAGATACCCAGGAAGATATTGACTGGCTATGCCGTAAGATCATCAATATGAGAATTTTTGGGGATGATGAGGGCAAAATGAATGAGTCTCTCAAAACGGTGGATGGAGATGCTATTGTTGTAAGTCAGTTTACCCTACACGCCAGTACAAAAAAAGGAAACAGGCCCAGTTTTATAAATGCTGCCAAACCTGATATCGCCGAACCATTATACCAGGATTTTGTAAAGTCCTTCGAAAAGGAATTTGGTAAAAGCGTTGGGGTAGGAGTTTTTGGAGGAGATATGAAAGTATCCCTGCTCAATGATGGTCCTGTAACAATTATCATCGATTCGAAAGAAAAGCGTTAAAAAGAGTTAATTTTTTATATATTGCGGACTGAACTAACCTATTTTCAGCTTAATGCGCAAAAGAATCATCACTTTTTTGCTGCTGGTCTGCATGTCATTCATGTATTCCCAGCAAGAATATTCTATTTTAAAAATTTCCCCGGAATTATTGGAAAATGCAGATGCGGTCGTTCGCAAGATGCATACAAAACTCGTTGTTGAAGACATAGATAAAGTTGTAGTATATACTACGCGGATAGTCACTGTTTTCAATGAGAATGGTGAATACTTCATAGATGCCTTCCAGCATCATGATGTAGGCCAGGGTATAGAAAAACAACAGGCCATCATCCTTGACGCTATGGGATATGAAGTTGATAAGTTCAGGAAAAAGGACTTTTCTAATGTGAGTGCTTTTGGCTCCGGAACTTTATTTGCAGACAATAGGGTTAGTTATCTGGATTATAACGCCCGAACCTATCCTTACACAGTGATCTATACCAGCGAATTTGAAAATGAAGATACCGTATTTCTCAATCAGTGGTTCCCTTTAGAAGGTTATAATGTAAGTATTGAAGAATCTGTCTATGAACTTGAAAATCCCGATGGGCATGCTCTAAGATTCCAGGAAAACAATTTTGAAGATCTAGCCATAGAAAATCATTCGACTGGGAATCATTATCTCTACAAGTTAAAGAATATTAAAGCCCGAAAACACGAAGATTTCGAGCCTTCCTTTCGAAATACAACGCCCAACTTACTTTTTAGCCTCGATAAATTTGAGTTGAAAGGCGTTGCTGGGGAAACCAGAGACTGGAAACATTTTGGAAAATGGATGTACGATCATCTTGTTGCAGAACATGATCACCTGCCAGAGAGCACCATTAAAAAAATGGAGGATTTGACCGCTGGTGCCAGTAGTATAGAAGAGAAGGCCAGACTAATTTATCAATACGTTCAGGAGAATACCCGTTATATTTCTGTGCAGTATGGCATTGGCGGCTGGGAACCGGAAACAGCCATGAATGTGGACAGGCTGGGTTATGGCGACTGTAAGGGATTAACAAATTATACAAAAGCCTTGCTAAAAAGTCAGGGGATCGAGTCTTATTACACCGTAATCCATGCAGGCGAATCAAAACGTCATATAGAGCCAGATTTTACCATTATGCAGGGGAATCATGTGATCCTTAATATTCCTGCGGAAGATGGTACAGATCTATGGTTGGAGTGTACGAGCCAGACCACACCTTTCAATTATATAGGGGAATTTACAGATGATCGCTATGCGCTTAGAGTTTCCGAAGATGGTGGAGAAATAGTACGTACAAAAAAATATATGGCTTCAGATAATGTACAGGCGATAGACTGCGATATTCAGCTGGATGTAAATGGAAATTTTGAGGCTGTTTTTACGCGCACTTCGGAAGGAGTGCCTTATGGTGAATACTACAGACTCCAGAGAGAAAACGAAGATGACCTGAAAAAGTACTATAGAAATGAATGGGGCAGACTTCAGAATTTAAACTTTGAAGATATTGAGTTCCATGATGACCGCGTTGCTATCCAGTTTCAGGAAGAACTGAAGTTTAGCGGTAGCAGGCTGGCAAGTCCCGCTGGCGAAAGATTGCTGGTTCCGCTCAATTTTATTCAGCAGGGGAACATCATGAAGAAAACATCGCAGGAGCGAACCATGCCTTTTGTGTTCGAACGTGGAAAAACCTACAAAGATCACTTCAGCTTTAAAATTCCGCCTGGTTACGAAATCGAAGCATTACCTGGAAGTGACGAGATCGCTTCAGAATTTGGGGAATTCAGTATAAACATAAGCGCTTCCGGAGAAGATAATAGCATAGAAGTAGACAGAGTGCTCATTATTCAGGAAGGGGAGTGGCCAAGTGATCAATTCCAGAATTTCACCCAGTTTATAGATAAAGTAAATACCCTGAATAACCTAAAAGCGGTAATCGCCAAATCCAAAAAATCCTAACCATGACCAAATACCTGTTAATCCTCAGTTTTTTAATCCTGAGTTGCACGACCTATGCCCAGAATTATAAATTCGGAAAAGTTTCAAAAGATGAAGTGGCCCAGCAGCAACATGATAAAGATCCTGATGCGAACGCTGCCGTTTTATACAAATATCAGCGTACCTACTATGATTATAAACAAAACACCGGATTTTTTGTGGTAACCGAATATCACGAAAGAATCAAGATCTACAATAAAGATGGTTTTGACTGGGCAACGCATCATATAAATGCCTATAAAGGCGGTTATGAGGAAAGTGTTTCTGGAGTAAAGGGAGTTAGCTATAACCTTGAAAATGGAAAAATTACAGAAACCAAACTCGAGCGGAAGGATATTTATGAGAACGAAGCAAGTAAATATCGCGTCGTAACCACGTTTACCATGCCTGCTGTAAAGGAAGGAACGGTGATCGAATATGAGTATAAAAAGATCAGCGACCAGATCACGACTTCGATGGATCGTATCAACTTGCAGTATTCAATTCCTATAGATAAACTAAGTGTAAGCGTGACCATTCCGGAATATTTAAATTTCGGAGTGTATAACAATCCCAAGGCAGCATTTTATGCGAAGATCAAGCAGGGAACCAAGCCGTATAAAAGATCCTTTTCAAACAATCAAAGAAATTCTTCCTACGGCGGAAAGGTTGTTAGTCATTCTACCAGTAACAGCGTGCTTGATTATACGCAGAATACCTATGAGATCGACCAGGAAGATATTCCTGCACTTAAAGCTGAAAGTCATGTAGATTATATGGATAATTATGCAGCGTTTCTGGACTGGGAATTAAAGTTCACCAAGTTTCCAAATTCTCCTATCGATAATTACTCGCAAACCTGGGAAGGTGTTTCCAAGTCTATCTACAATGATAGCGGATTCAAAACAGAATTGCGAAATCAGCGATTTTTTGATGATGAGATCGATGCTCTGCTTGGCACTCTTACCAACCAGGAGCAAAAAATGCATAAGATCTTTAATTTCGTAAAACAGAAAATGACCTGGAATGATTACGTGGGTTACGTAGCTGAAAATGGGCTTCGGGAATCTTACGAGGAAGGCGCTGGAAATACGGGAGATATCAATCTTTTACTGGTCTCTATGCTAAAGTATGCCAATATCGACGCAAACCCGGTCCTGGTAAGCACTGTTAGTAATGGAATTCCTTTATTTCCAACAAAGAATGGATTCAATTATTTGATCGCTGCGGCTAAAATCGGCGATAAAATGATCCTGATGGATGCGAGTGATCAATTGGCGATTCCCGGAGAATTACCTAAAAGAGCAAGAAACTGGCAGGGTAGAATGATTCGTGAAGACGGTACTTCAGAATGGGTGAACCTGCAACCTTTATACTTTTCAGAAAATAAGACGAGGCTGAATGTACAGCTGGAAGAAAACGGAATTTCAGGGAAATATTTTAATAATCTTCATGCTCTTTACGCTAGAGACTTCAGATTAAATCATGGTAATTTGAGCGATGCCACGACAAATTTGGAATCGGCACTAAGCAATTATTCCATTTCCGAAGTAAGCATCGAGAACTTCGAGCAACTGGGGGAAGTAATTCAGAACAGCTATGAATTTACTACAGAAAGCGGTCAGGATGTGATCGGGGATAAGATCTATGTCAAGCCAATGCTTTTTGATGTGACTTCTGAAAATCCCTTTAAAGCAGAGACCAGAACACTTCCTGTTTATTTTGATTTTCCAATGAAAAAACATCACCAGGTAAATATGTTGATTCCTGAAGGGTACGAAGTGGAATCGCTGCCACAAAGTGCCATGGTAAAATTAAAGGATGCCGCCGGAGAATTTAAATACCTGGTAAAGCACAGCAATAATGTGATTAGAATAGAATCTGAAGTGAATCTGGCGCAAACGATCTTTGCCTCAACAGACTATGAATACCTTCAAAAGTTTTACGACAACATTATCAAAAAACAAAATGAAAGCATAGTTTTGAAGAAAATTTCAGCGAATGGACTTGAAGAACGCGCAGAAAGCGGTAGATAACTGGATACAGGAACACGGAGTGAGATACTTCAATGAGCTCACGAATATGGCCCAGCTAACAGAAGAAGTGGGAGAGGTTGCACGTATCATCGCCCGTCGTTATGGCGAGCAAAGTGAGAAAGAAAGTGATAAAAATAAAGATCTTGGAGAGGAGCTGGCAGATGTGGTATTCGTAGTACTCTGCCTGGCAAACCAGACAGGCATTGATTTGCAGGACGCATTTGATAAAAAGCTGGACCTTAAGACAAAGCGTGATAAGGACAGACACAAAAACAACCAAAAACTGCAGTAATGAAGTTTAAAGAAATGATCTCTGAACGTCCATTCTGGAAGTCGGTTTTCTGGCTTGGACTTTCCTTCCTCGTTCTGTATAATGTGATCACGATGCTATTTGAGTACGGCGGTTTTGAATTTACAAGGTTCTTCGAGGAGCGTACGGCAAACGGGAAATTAGCACGTTTTATCATTGGACAGTTGATCGCTTCATTCCTGTATGGGTTTATTTTGTCGTTTGGACAGTTTCGCAGTAAAGAAAAGAAAGAGTAATTTCGTAATTCATCTTTACGAACTCTCATGAATCTATCCCTACATACCGAAGAAAAGAACCTGAAAGCAGCACTTCAAATCACTGGTTCCAAAAGTGAATCGAATCGTTTGCTCATTCTACAGGCCTTGTACCCGGAAATTTCGATCGAAAATCTTTCGAACAGTGATGATTCTGAAGTATTGAAAAAAGCCCTTGAGAAGGGAAACGGGATCATCGACATACATCACGCTGGAACAGCCATGCGTTTTTTAACGGCTTACTTCGCGGTAAAAGAGGGTTGTGAAGTAGAACTTACCGGTAGCAAGCGAATGAAAGAGCGACCTGTTCGATTGCTCGTGGACGCTCTACAACGTATGGGTGCCGATATCACTTATAAAAATGAAACAGGCTACCCGCCATTACTCATCAAAGGAAAAAAACTACATGCTTCTTCGATAAAGCTGGAAGCCAATGTGAGCAGCCAGTATATTTCAGCATTGATGCTTATTGGTGCAACCTTACCAAAAGGTCTGGAGATCATACTTGAAGGTCCGGTCACATCCACTCCTTATATTTTAATGACGCTGGAAATTATCAGGCAGGCTGGGATTCAGGGCAAATTTGTAAAGGACAGGATCTTTATAGAACCTCAGAAATCTGTAAAACCGGTGGGTATTCCTGTGGAGTCAGACTGGAGTTCGGCTTCTTATTTCTATAGTCTTGCCGCTATTTCTGAAACTGCGGAAATTCAGCTTAGCAACTACCGGAAGGAAAGCAGGCAGGGAGATTCATCCCTGGCTGAAATTTATAAGCAGTTTGGAGTAGAAACAATCTACAGCGACCATAGTATCACACTGAAGAAAACAGGGAATACACGTACCCGAAGCCTGCGGGAAGATCTTCGAAATTCTCCGGATATTGCTCAAACGATCGCCGTTACCTGCCTTGCTACCAATACAGAGTGCATGCTCACGGGTTTACATACTTTAAAGATCAAGGAAACCGACAGACTACAGGCTCTCAAAAATGAAATTGAAAAATTTGGGACAGAAGTGAGAATCACCGGGGACAGTCTTCATCTAATCCCGAATCCTGTGTTGAACAAGGACGTCGAGATCCAGACTTATAATGATCATCGTATGGCGATGGCTTTTGCTCCGCTCGCTCTAAAAACAGATCTACGTATCATGGAGGCAGAGGTGGTTTCTAAATCCTATCCAGATTTCTGGCAGGATCTTAAAGAACTTGGCTACACCTGTAAAGAATAGAATTATTCTATAAATAAACCTGCATTTACTTGACATCGCCTATGTTGAGATTGTATATTTGCAGCTTTTAAAACAGGAACTATGGGAATGAAACTTTCGAATTTCAATTTTGAACTGCCTCAGGAACTATTGGCTGAATATCCTACTGAAAACAGGGACGAAGCAAGACTAATGGTTCTAAACCGTAAGGAGCAGACGATTGAACATAAAAAATTTAAAGATATAATTGATTATTTCGAGCCGGAAGATGTGATGGTTCTTAATAATACAAAAGTTTTTCCTGCGAGGCTCTTCGGAAATAAAGAGAAAACCGGAGCCAGAATTGAAGTTTTTCTACTCAGAGAACTGAATCCTGAAACTAAATTGTGGGATGTACTTGTAGATCCTGCACGAAAAATAAGAATTGGTAATAAATTATACTTCGGAGATGACGAAAGTCTTGTAGCTGAAGTGATCGACAATACAACTTCAAGGGGTAGAACACTACGTTTTCTTTATGATGGATCTTACAGCGATTTCAGACAGAAACTAAAGGATCTTGGTCAGACTCCGCTTCCAAAGTACATCAAAAGAGAAGTTGAGCCTGAAGATGAAGAAAGATACCAGACGATCTACGCTAAAAACGAAGGTGCTGTAGCAGCTCCAACAGCCGGATTGCATTTTTCCAAACACCTGTTGAAGCGTCTGGAAATAAAAGGAGTGGACTTTGCTGAAGTAACACTTCATGTGGGACTGGGAACTTTTAGCCCGGTTGAGGTTGAAGACCTTTCCAAGCACAAAATGGATAGTGAAGAAGCTTTTATTGAAAAGAAAGCTACAGATGTGATCAATAAAGCAAAACGTGACAAGCGTAGAGTTTGCGCTGTGGGAACGACTGTAATGAGAGTGCTGGAAAGTGCTGTTTCTTCAGATCAGACTTTGAACGAATTTGGTGGGTGGACCAATAAATTCATCTTCCCTCCATACGATTTCAATATCGCAAATTGTATGATCACGAACTTCCATACTCCAAAATCTACGTTATTGATGATGATTTCTGCATTTGCTGGTCATGATTTTATGAAAAAGGCTTATGAGGAAGCAGTAAAGGAAAAATACAGATTCTACACTTACGGTGACGCAATGCTGATCATCTAATGAGTCTGAATTAAAATTTTAAGGCCATAATCCTGATAAGGTTTATGGCCTTTTTTGTAAGCTTAAATCTGGTAATAGACTGAAGCTTCGGTAATAACTTTGTAATTTAGCAGCGTGAAAGACAGGAAAAAAGACATACGTGCATTAACCAAGCAGCAATTGCAGGATTTCTTTGTGGAACAGGGAGATAAATCTTTTCGTGGAACGCAGGTGTATGAATGGCTATGGAATAAAGCAGCGCATTCTTTTGGCGATATGACGAACTTATCAAAATCTACCCGGCAAATGCTGGATGAGAATTTTGTGATCAATCATATACGTGTAGATCGAATGCAGCGTAGCAGTGATGGCACCATCAAAAATGCCGTGAAATTACATGATTCCCTTACCGTCGAATCTGTTTTGATCCCGACTAAGACCAGGACTACAGCGTGTGTGTCCTCTCAGGTTGGTTGCAGCCTGGATTGCCAGTTTTGTGCCACGGCAAAATTGAAACGTATGCGTAACCTGAATCCTGATGAGATATACGATCAGGTAGTTGCGATCGATAACGAAAGCAGACTGTACTTTGACCGCCCTTTATCCAATATCGTATTTATGGGAATGGGCGAGCCTTTGATGAATTACAATAACGTAATGAAGTCTATTGAAAAGATTACTTCCCCGGAGGGTCTCGGGATGTCACCGAAGAGAATTACCATTTCGACTTCGGGCGTTCCAAAAATGATTAGAAAGCTGGCAGATGATGAAGCAAAGATCAAACTGGCCGTTTCCCTGCATTCCGCCAGAAATGAAGTGCGCACCCAGATCATGCCTTTCAATGAAACTTTTCCCTTGGAAGACCTTCGAGCTTCTCTGGAATACTGGTATTCTAAAACCGGAAGCAGGATTACTTACGAATATATCGTATGGAAGGGAATAAACGATACGCGCGAAGATGCCCAGGCGCTGGTTCGTTTCTGCAAATATGTTCCCTGCAAGGTAAATCTTATTGAGTACAATCCCATCGATGACGGGAATTTCCAGCAGGCATCTGGCGAAGCGACAAATATGTATGAGCAAATGCTGGAGAGAAACAATATTACGGTTACGGTAAGACGTTCGAGAGGTAAGGATATTGATGCAGCCTGCGGACAGCTCGCTAATAAATCGGCCTGATGAGAAGGAACAGATCTTCTTTAAAACCACTATATTTACAGCCTTCATGAAGGTCATTTCTCAAATAAAGCTACCGGTAGAGAAAGAGATGGAACTTTTCGAAAAAAAGTTCTTCGAATCCATGTCTTCCAAGGTAGCGCTTCTCAACAGGATCACTCATTACATTGTGAACCGTAAAGGCAAGCAAATGCGACCCATGTTTGTGTTCCTGGTGGCTAAAATGGTTTCTGAAGGAAGTGTGAACGAACGCACTTATCGTGGTGCATCTGTCATTGAGCTAATACATACCGCCACACTCGTGCACGACGATGTGGTGGATGATTCCAACAGAAGAAGAGGTTTTTTCAGTATTAACGCATTATGGAAAAACAAAATCGCTGTCCTTGTAGGTGATTATCTGTTAAGCAAAGGCCTGCTACTTTCCATAGATAATAATGACTTTGATCTGCTGAAGATCATTTCTGTGGCCGTTCGTGAAATGAGCGAAGGTGAGCTGCTGCAAATTGAGAAAGCACGAAGGCTTGATATTACGGAAGCCGTTTATTATGATATCATAAGGCAAAAAACTGCCACCTTGATCGCGGCTTGTTGTAGTCTTGGTGCAGCTTCAGTAAATCCTGAAAGCCCTGATGTCGCAAAGATGCGAAGATTTGGAGAACTAATAGGGATGGCATTCCAGATCAAGGATGATCTTTTCGATTATGGAACAGAGAAAATAGGCAAGCCAACGGGTATCGATATCAAAGAGCAAAAAATGACCCTGCCTTTGATCTACACGCTAAATACAGTTTCTGAAAAAGATCAGAGATGGCTGATCAATTCTATTAAGAATCACAATAAAGACCGTAAAAGAGTTAAGGAGGTGATCGAATTTGTGAAAAATAATGGCGGGCTGGAGTACGCGGTGAAGCGTATGAAGGAATTTCAAAAGGAGGCACTGCTGTTATTACAGGATTATCCAGATTCTGAATACCGGGACAGCTTAGAGCTTATGGTCAATTATGTGATAGAGCGAAAAAAATAAAGCGACACCCGGTGTCGCTTTCAAAATTACTGGACAGTATCATCTGTCGCTTCTTCATTATTTACATCGTCTGTATCGTGAATTTCTTCATCGATCTCCTTACCAACTTTTTTAGCACCACGTTCGATCTTTTCACCAGCTTCTCTGGCACCTTCTTCGATATCATTCCCAATCGCTTCGGCAGCTTCTTCGGTTTTTTGCTGAGTAGTTTCCCGGCAGGAGTACATGCAAATACTCATTGCAGCTACAGCAAGAATCATTACAGTTTTTTTCATCTTTGAAATTTTAAGGGTTTAACTAAAAAAAGCCATTCGAAAGAATGGCTTTAATTTTATTAAGAAAGAAAATGATTATAGATCATCATCACCGTTCATATCGTCAGTTCCTTCTACTTCTTCTTCCATTTCGGTTTCAGCGTCCTCAGCAGCAGCTTCTACTTCCTGACCAGCTTCTTCCATTTCGTTTTCTACGTCTTCACCTGCTTGCTCGATGTCTGCTTCCATGTTTTCTTCAGTAGTTTCTCTACAAGAATAGATAGAAAGGCTCATTGATGCAACTGCAAATAATAATAAGAATTTTTTCATTGTAAAATGTTTAATTAGTTGAAGACACAAATTTAAACAAAATTTTATTATGCAAAAGGACTCTTTTCACTTAAATATTTCCAATATCTTTTAGGGACGTGTTGGATGTGAAGCCGCATATTTACTCGACTTTTGATGTTTGTAGAATCAAAATATTCTTTCCATAAATGCTGAAAGTAGATTTCACCTTCAGCAAAATAGTCTGGATTTCCGCCTGAAATACCAATGTCCTCAGGTAATTCCATAGATACATATTCAGCTTTCTGAAGATCATAATGCACCCCCAGTTTCCGCTTCAGGTCATAGATCAACCAGCGCTGGTCTGCATAACGACTTTTAAAGTGTTTTGTTATCACTGGCAGGACATGAAAGTCTGGCTCGATTACCGCGAAATACAGGTCGTCCTTTGTAAGCCTGAATCGTATGAACGCCTCCATTCGATGCTTTTCACGACCTACCTGCTTTGCAGCTTTAGATATATCCAGTACAGAAGGATGTGAATAATCCAGTTCTGCCTTTTCCCGTGAACTATAGACGTATCGAATCATATCATACATCTTCAATTCGATCCCTGGAATTTCACTTAAGAACGAATAATATAATCTCGTAAATCCATTTGAAGACAACTTCTTCTTCAATGATTTCAATACACGCTGAACTTTAAAATCTTCAGTAATAACTTCGAGAGTTTCACTAAATAATTGCTTCTGGTCTTCGCCTTCAGGAATAATCTCTGCGATTTCCAGTTTTTGTTCATAAGCATTAAACACGCAGGTTAAAAACCCGGGAAAACTGCCATCATATTTAAGTACCACGCTTTTCATTAAAATAAACTAAGTTGCTGGGTAAATTCCTTTCTATATTTACTGAAGGAATTTTGCATAATCAATTGCTTTAGATTTTCACTGCTCACATCCTTTAATTCTTTTTCACGAGCATCGCAGGTAATGAAATATTTGGCTCTATTCATAGAAATCCCGATCTTCTTGAGGTGCTCCCAGTTCAATTTTCGAAATTTTCTAGCCTGAAGTATTTTGTTGACCGATTTTAATCCAATTCCAGGAACGCGTAATAGAAGTTGTTTGTCGACTTTATTAATATCTACAGGAAATAAATGGCGGTTTCTAAGGGCATAACTCAATTTAGGATCAATGTCCATTTCCAGATGCTGAAAGTCATTATTTAAAAGCTCTCGAACATCATATCCATAAAAACGCATAAGCCAATCTGTTTGATACAAACGGTTTTCACGCATCATGGGAACCTGGGTTCCTAAAGCTGGTAATCGAGGATCATTACTTATGGGTACATAACCAGAGTAATAAACCCGTTTCATATTATAATTCTTATAAAAGAATGCGGAGGAATACATGATGTCCCGATCGCTCTCACCCGTAGCTCCAACGATCATTTGGGTGCTTTGTCCCGCGGGAGCATACTTAGGGGTACTCTTGATAAGTTTCGATTCAGATTTGTACTGTATGATTTCATTCTTCACCTTTTCCATAGGTTTCATGAAGTCTTCATGTTTTTTCTCTGGAGCAAGTAGTTTGAGACCAGATTTGGTTGGGATTTCAATATTAACACTTAATCTATCTGCATATAGACCAGCTTCTCTCATTAGTTCATCACTAGCCCCGGGGATACTTTTAAGATGTATATAGCCATTAAAATTTTCTTCTTCTCTTAGTTTTTTGGCTACACGAATCAATCTTTCCATCGTATGATCGGGACTCTTAAAAATCCCGGAACTTAGAAAAAGACCTTCAATATAATTCCTGCGATAGAAGCTTATGGTAAGATCTACAACCTCCTGTACTTTAAAAGCAGCTCTCTTAATATCGTTAGACTTTCGGGTGACGCAGTATGCGCAATCAAATATGCAATGATTCGTAAGAAGTATCTTCAATAAGGAAACACACCGGCCATCTTGAGTATAGGAATGACAAATTCCCATCCCTGAAGAATCACCCAAACCTTTCTTGGTATTAGTTCGTTTGGATCCACTACTAGAACATGAAACATCATATTTAGCAGCATCCGCAAGTATGTTTAATTTTTCTTTTATTCGATCGAAATCCATAATTAGGAATTTATCCAAAAATAGGAAATAATCCATAATTATGCTGACTCCTAAACGATAAAGTATTAGCTCAAAAGATTAATTTTTCTTCAAATATTGATACCCTTCATAAGAATTTGGCTCCTCATCGGCAAGACGAGCAAAATTTTCATAAGCTTTTTTTACCTGAGCTTTTGGGGTAGTGGCGAATTCCTCTTCGGTCACTGCGTAGTTCTTCTGTAGTTCTTTTAGCTCTATAAGTAATTTCTTCTGAATCTCAGCATACTTTAAATCGCCATAAAGATTATTCAACTCTTTTGGATCTGTTTTAAGATCATAAAGTTCCCACTCGTCAATATCATCATAAAAATGGATGAGTTTATACCGTTCTGTTCTTATTCCGTAGTGCCTTTTTACCATATGAAAGGCGGGGAAATCATAATAATGATAGTAAATAGCATTTCTGAAACTCTTATTATTTTCAGGATTGGAGAGTAAGGGTTTCAACGATTTGCCCTGCATTTTTTCAGGAATTTCAGCGCCTGCATAGTCCAGAAAAGTTGGAGCAAAATCCAAGTTTTGAGTTAGTGCATCGATGACAGTTCCTTTTGAAATATTCTTAGGATATTGAATTAGCAAAGGCATAGCTAATGACTCTTCGTACATGAAGCGCTTGTCAAAAAATCCTTTTTCTCCCAAGTAGAATCCCTGGTCTGTCGTATAAACAATAATCGTATTTTCTGTTAAGCCTTCTGCGTCCAGATAATCGAGGATTTTTCCAACGCCTTCATCCACAGCCTGTACTGTACCCATATAATCCCGCATATATCTTTGACCTTTCCATTCTGCAAGATCTTTACCTTTAAGATTTGCTTCATGAAAAGCATCATTTTTAGTCCGGTAGGCGTCATTCCAGTCGGTTCGCTGTTTTACTGTCATGCGTTCAAAATCTGATTTCCAGGGATTGTGTCTTAGTGAATCACTGCCTTTTTTAATGGTCATTTTTAGATCATGACCCTCATACATGTCTTTATAAATGGTTTGCAACTGATGTTGCGCAGCCAGTTGATCTTCGTGCTCACTGTAATAACTTTTTGGAAGTGGAAATTGGATGGAGTCATATGTATTGATGTGCCTGATAGGAGGCATCCAGTTTCTATGCGGAGCTTTATGGTGTACCATGAGGAAGAATGGTTTTTTCTTTTCTTCATCACTACGGT
Organism: Christiangramia portivictoriae DSM 23547; assembly: GCF_000423045.1. Classification (GTDB taxonomy): domain Bacteria; phylum Bacteroidota; class Bacteroidia; order Flavobacteriales; family Flavobacteriaceae; genus Christiangramia; species Christiangramia portivictoriae. The sequence goes on from NZ_AUHF01000001.1 coordinate 836,149, forward strand.
TTTTCAACCAGTCTATACTCATCCCGGTGATAAGGTCTGTCGCGTAACCTTCTACCACGCTGGTATCATTTTCTGTAATAAATTCGGGATTATAGTAATTTCCCTGGTCGTTTAAAATTCGCCAGTGATCGAAACCCTCTGGTTTACCGTGCAAATGCCATTTCCCGATAATAGAAGTTTGGTATCCAACGTTCTTCAAATATTTAGGCAAAGTTGGCTGGGAGCCATCAAAAATATCGCCATTCATTCTAAAGCCATTAAGATGACTGAATTTTCCGGTTAGGATCACAGCCCTGCTGGGACCACAAATAGAATTAGTACAGAAGTTATTCTTAAACAAAGCTCCGTTTTGCGCAATCCTGTCAATATTAGGAGTGGGAGCCAATTGGCTTACGGGATGTCCATAAGCACTGATGGCCTGAGCCGCATGATCGTCTGTCATGATAAACACGATGTTTGGCTTCTGAATATTATTGGGTTCTTTTGGGATTTTTTCCTTACAAGCATTTAAGACGATTGGAAGAAATAGAAAGAGAAAATGAAAGGGACGATTTCGAAATAGCATTAAAATATCTTTTGAGCATTTGAAAAATACAAAAGTTTTATAGGAATTGTTTAAATTTCACCTGCTCACAGTATGCACAATCACCTCAACGAAATGAAAACTAATATAATTAATCTATTGATTACCATAATTTTAACGGTAGTCAATGCCTATTCTCAGGAATTACTTCCACCTATACAAAACTTTAAGCCTTCTGTTTACGATGCGGCGAGCCAGAACTGGGACATTGCCGTAGACGATCGCGGAGTAATTTTTGCCGCAAACAATCAGGGTCTTTTAGAATACGACGGACTCAGCTGGGAGCTGCATAAATTAGAAAGTGGATCCATCATTAGATCGGTGTTGCCTGTAGGAGAAAGAGTTTATACTGGATCTTACAGAGAGTTTGGTTACTGGAAGACCGATGCCAAGGGTCAATTGATTTATCATTCGCTGGGTAAACTTTTAAACAAGCTGGAATTACAGAGTGATGAATTTTGGAGCATGGAGGCTCTTGGAGAAACTATTTACTTCAGATCTTTTGGAGGAGTGTTCAAGTACAAAAATAACGAGATCATCAAAGTTCAGAATCATATTTCCACGGCCATGGAGACTTTTCAAGGTCGGCTAATCATCGCTGAAAGGGGTAAAGGAATTTATCTTCTGAAAAGTGATGACAGCCTGGAGGAACTGGAAGGAGATCTTTCAGCATTGGAAGGCTTGAACATTATTGAACTATTTGCGTTTGGTGATACCTTATATATAGGAAGTAAAAATGCTGTTTTCATTTATTCCGAAGGAGAGCTGAGCAAGCTAAACGATATAGAGCTGAATAACTTTCTTCAGGAATCTGAACTTAATCATATTCTGGGTGTTTCCAACAATAAATTGCTGATTGGTACCATCAAGAATGGGGTAGCAGAATATGATCTTGTTTCTAAAAATCTCAAATTCTTTAATCGTATAAAAGGTCTACAGAATAACACGGTTTTAGGAATGAGTTACCATCATGGAAATTTGTGGCTGGCATTGGACAAGGGCATCGATAAGCTGGATCTCGAATCCCCTGTGGAATTCTTTACAGATCATTCTGGGGAGCTGGGCGCTGTTTACGATATTGAAATGTTCGAGGATAATATATATCTGGCCAGTAATACAGGGGTACATACGTTCAAAGATGGAAACCTGAAATTACTGGACGGAAGCCAGGATCATGTTTGGAATCTGGAAGTTCTGAATAATCAACTTTTTGTTAATCACAATACGGGCATCTATAAAGTGAAGAATGCCAGCTTCAATCCTGTGAAAAAAAGAACAGGTAGCTTCTGTATTGAAAAAGTACCCGGCAAAGACAATCTTTATCTGGTTGGCGAGTATACAGGAATTAGTACTTATGATGAAAGGTCGCAACAGGTAAGCGAACTGGAAGGTATCAACTTTCCCGTTAAGCAAATCGTATTCGAAAATGACCAGGTGTTCTGGGCAGCCCATCCCTACGAAGGTTTGTATAGAATTACCCATGATAACTTTCAAAATATTGAAGTCGAGAAGTTCCCTGTTATAGGTAAAGAGGACAACTACAGAGTAAAACTATATCATCTCAACGGACAGATCATATGCTATGTGAATGGTAAATGGTACAGATACAATCCATTTAAGGTGAGTTTTGAAGTCTTTACGGAATTTGAAGAACTGCGTGGTTTAAGATTACTTCAGGATGCTGGCAATTTTTCGATCTTTAATAATGAAGAAAATGGGGCATTGTTATTTACAGATTTTAAGGAATTAAATCTCAGGTTTTCCAGTGATCGCTTAGGCAACAGGCTGGTCAAAGCGAATGAAAATGTAATTATGGTAAATGATTCTGTGTATTACATAACTTTAAACGACGGTTTCGCCAAACTGAACCTCGTTTCTTTCCAGAAAGATAATTCAGTAGCAAATGGATCTAGCGCATTTATAAAGAAGTTTACAGATAATCACGGTATATATGATCTAAATTCTACTCCTACTTTGCAATACAGGACATCCGGCAATATTCAGGTACAGATTGGTGCCCCAGATATCAATTGGAATCAATTGTCTTATAAATTGAAGGGTGAAGAAGAATACAGGGGCGAGGTTGGCAGCGATGGCTGGTTGACCCTTAGAAATCTTTCTTACGGGGATTATGCTCTGGAAATTGTTCACAATCGGGATGGGGAAGCAGAAGAAGTTCTTGCCAAATACGAATTTGGAATTGCTCCGCCATGGTACTTGTCTGCCTGGATAAAAGCCTTCTATGTATTGCTTTTTATCGTTCTCATTGTCATGGTTTTTTTAATTAACAGGAGAAAACTCAAGAAGCATCAGCAACAACTGGAGGAAAAATTTGAAGAAGAACATCAGGAAAGGCTAGCTAGAATTGAACATGATCGACTGGTAAATGAAATTGATCTGAAAAGAAAGGAACTCGCCAACACCACCATGATGGCAGCAAAGAAGAACGAGGTGCTCATGGAAATTCAAAGTGAGCTTTCCAAAGACAAGAATTCATTCTCCAACCAGTATAGAATGAAACATATCATGAATAAGATCAACGCTGCAGTTAAAAGCAAAGATGAATGGAAAGTTTTTGAAACCAATTTTAATGAAGTCCACGAAGATTTCTTTAAGGATATCTTAGCAGAATATCCAAAACTTTCCAGTAAGGATCTCAAACTATGTTCGTATCTAAAAATGAATTTGAGCTCGAAAGAAATTGCTCCTTTAATGGGTATTTCAGTTCGAGGTGTTGAAGTACACAGATACCGTTTAAGAAAAAAAATGGCCTTGGAAAGCGATGTGAATTTGACAAAATTCCTGATAAAGAATTTTTAAATTATCAATAAAAAGTACTAAATATTACCAAATTTTAGTACTACAAAACTACATCAACTTATAAATTATGCTTTTCTAAATTACTTCAAAACTAATGTAAACCTCATTATAACAGTGTCTTATGTTTTTTCTGGGCTTGTAGTAGTAGATGTGTACTACAACGATTGCGTAAAATCTGAGCTTGGATGTATATTGTGACCTCAAATAAGCATAAACACCCAACAAGTATGAAGGTAAAATTACTATTAGCCTGTGTAATTTTTGGAGTAAGTTCTCTACTCGCTCAAGCACAGCAAACCAAAACCATTAGTGGTATCATTACAGACACAGGTGGTGTTCCATTACCTGGTGCTGAAATCAAGGTGACAGACAAAGACATTTTTGATGTGACAGACTTCGACGGGAACTTTAGTCTCGAAGGTGTAGCAGTAGGAGATACATTCAGGGTTACTTTCTTAGGATTTAAACAGCAGATTGTCGAGATCACTTCTGCCAGCGAGTATAATATTTCTTTGGAAGAGGATGCAGGCCAATTGGATGAAGTGGTAGTGGTAGGATATGGAACTCAGAAAAAAAGAGATCTTACCGGGGCGATCGTTTCAGTAGATTCAGAAGAAATTGAGAAAACACCAACTTCTAATGTGATGCAGTCTTTACAGGGTAAAGTTTCTGGTGTGCAGATCGTTAGTGCGGGTTCACCTGGAGACTCCCCTACAGTGCGAATTAGAGGACTAGGTACTTACCAGGATGCAACCAATGTACTTTATGTAGTTGATGGAACTTTATATGATAATATTGATTTTCTAAATACAAAGGATATTAAATCCATAAATGTTCTGAAGGATGCTTCATCTTCAGCAATATACGGGGTAAGAGCGGCCAATGGAGTTGTGATCATCGAGACCAAGTCTGGTAAGAAGAATCAAAAACCTCAGATCGAATATGATGGTTATACCGGGATTCAACGAGCTCAGAATGTACTCAAAATGGCTAATGCCGAGCAATTTACTACCATGGCTTACGAATCTGGCTCTGCTCCAGATGTACAATTTGTTTTGAATGCCATGGAGCGCTATGGCAGAAGCAGGATTAATCCAAACGTACCAGCTGTAAATACCGACTGGTACGAAGAAGTTCTTCGAGATGGTATCATTCAGAACCACAGTATTGGGATTTCAGGAGGAGCTGAAAAAGTGGCGTATTCTGTTGGTGCCAACTACTTTGGCCAGGAGGGGATACTGGATATGAAGAATGAATACGAGAGATTTAACCTTCGATCTAAAATAGATGTTGATGTTTCAGATAGATTTAAAGCTGGACTAAACACTGTTTTCAGTAATGCTACAAAGTATGCACCTGAGAACGCAGCATGGTTCAAATCATATTTTGCGGTGCCTATCATGCCGGTACTTGATCCTACTAATACAGAGGCACAACCAATTCCTTATTCAAATGCTCAAAACCTTGGATACAGGGGAACTCAAAATCCATTTACAGACCTTACTTATAATGAGAACAGGCTGAAGATTAGAAAGATTCTTGCCAGTGTTTACTTTCAATACGAGATAATTCCAGAATTACTGGATTTTAAAACCACTTATAGTCATAACTATTCGGCATTGGAGGAACGTTATGTGGATCTTCCATATACTTTAGGAAATAATGTGGAAAGAAGATCCAGCATTCGAAGAGCAAATAATACATTTTCCAATCAGTACTGGGATAATATCTTAACCTATCAAAATGATTTTGGTGCGCATGATCTTACTGTAATGGCCGGTGCATCTTATCGAGATGAGGCGAGCAATAATTTTGCAGCGACAGGAACTGATATCGCTGGTATCAAACTTGAGTCAAGCTGGTACCTGGATTTCGCAGATAATGAATCTTTTAATAACAACGTTAGTGAAATTGGAAGAAGGTATTACGGAATTTCTTACTTCGGAAGGATCGCCTACAATTTTGACGACAAATATCTTCTCTACGGAACTTTCAGAGCTGATGGCTCTTCAAAATTCACCAAAGATCCATGGGGTTATTTCCCTTCTGTAGGAGCTGGTTGGGTGATTTCTGAAGAAGAATTTATGCAGGATAATGGAGTTGTAGATTTTCTTAAGCTTAGAGCGAGCTGGGGTAAACTGGGGAATGATAATGTAGCTGCCAGTGATGGATCGAATACCATTTCAGTAATAACAGCAGCACTGGGTGAACAACCAGTTTCAGGAATAACTTCTACCAGCGTATTCTCTAACAATACCTGGGAAATCATCGAGGAAAAGAACTTCGGTGTTAATATAGAAGCTTTAGATAACAGGCTGTCTATTGATGCAGATTACTATATAAGAGATACAAAAGATGCCATACTACCGGTATTCATTCCTATCATTAACCGAAGTGTAAATCAGAATTCAGGGACCATTAGGAATGAAGGTCTGGAACTTGCCGTAAACTGGAACCAGTCTGTAAACGATGACTTTAGCTATAGAATTGGGGCGAATTTCACCACGATAAACAATGAAGCTTTAGAGATCGCCAATGAGAGTGGTTATATAGATTCAGGTTCAGCAGAATTTCGTCAAAGAACACAGGAAGGTGGACCTCTATTTGCCTTTTATGGTTATGAAAGAACCGGTGTGTATCAAAACCAGGCACAGATCGATGCAGATCCAATCGCTGTAAATAACAATCTGGTTCCCGGGGATCTTATCTTTAAAGATCAGAATGGGGATGGCGTGATCGATGATGCCGATAGAGTAATTCTTGGATCATTTCTTCCAGACTTCACCTTTGGTGGAAATATAGGATTCAATTATAAGAACTGGGATTTCTCCACAAGTTTTTATGGACAGGTTGGGAACGAGATCCTAAACCGTAAGCGTGGAGAGATCATCTTTACCAATGATACGAATATGGATGCAGATCTTGCCATTAACAGATGGCATGGTGAGGGTACTAGTAATAGCTATCCGTCATCTGCAGGACTTCGCAAAGTATGGAACCAGAAATTGAGCGACTTTTGGGTAGAAGAAGGAGATTTCTTCAGAATCCAGAATATCCAGTTCGGTTATACGATCGAGAGTTCTTCACTGCCTCAAACCAGACTGTATTTTACAGCTGAAAGACCTTTCACTTTCTTTGACTACAATGGTTTTGATCCTGAAGTATCAAATGGAGTAGACAGACAAACGTATCCAATACCTTCAGTATATACTATTGGACTAAACATTAAAATTTAAAAAAACACGATATGAAAAGAATTGATAGATCAGTAATTCTTGGCGTATTTTCTATGCTTTTCCTTGCTACTGCAATTTCGTGTAGCGATAAGCTGGATACGCGGGAAGGACAATTAAACACTGGCGACCTGGATTATACAAATACCAGTGACATGATCCAGCCTGTAATTGGAGCATATTACGAGTTTTCAACCAGGGGTTGGGAAGAACCTTTACTATTGGGCGTAAGAGGTGATGATGTGAATGCGGGTGGAGAAGGTGATCAACAACCTTTTTCTGCGACAGATAAATTTACGTACGACAAAGATTACTGGATGTACAACTCCCTGTGGAATGTACATTACAATGACATCGTGAATATGAATACCGCCATCCTTCAGGTAGAATCTTTTAAAGAATTTGCGGAAGGGAATGACGTTGCGAAGGCAGACCAGTACATTTCTGAAATTAGTGTTTTAAGAGCCTGGTTTCATTTAAACCTGGCAAGAACCTGGGAAGATGTGTTTATCATCACCTCGAACCAACCGGCAAGTGAAGTTGAAGCAGGACCGGCCTCAAAAGCTGAAGTTATGCAGTGGATCGTAGACCAAATGGATGCTGCAATTCTAAATCTGCCAGATATGAGACCTAACCAGCGAACCGATATTCCTGGTGGTGTAACAAAATATACCGCGCTGGCCATACAGGCATTGGCTTACCAGGAACTTGAAGATTACCAGGGAGTGGCAACTTCTACAGCCGAGATCATCAATAATGGCGGATTCTCGTTATATAACGATTTCTATCAGCTATTTAAAAAGCCAGGAGAACTAAGCGATGAAAGTCTGCTGGAAATGCAGTATTCAGATTTTGGTCAGGAAAGTGGTGGAGAAGTGTATCATCTATACGCTCCATTTGGACCATCCAACTGGACGCCGGCCAGAGAGAATGCCAGCAGTGGCTGGGGATTCTACGAGCCTAGCATGAAATGGATCGAATTTATGATCAACAGAGGTGAAGAGCGACGTTTGGAAACTTCAGTATTGTTTACAGACAGAGGGATCGCTGCCCTGGAAGCTAATGGTGTGAACGTTCCTGGTTTTATCGATAATACGACAGAATCTGGCGATGTGATCAATGATTATGCGCGTGCGCTATTTGCCAGCGGGAAACACTACTTACCATCTGTACAATTAACCGATGGTAGAAATGATTATGGTGCTGGAAAGAATAACATTGTTATACGATACGCCGAAATCTTACTGATGTACGCTGAAGCCGTTACTCATGGAGCTTCTGCATCTGCAGTATCAGCAGATCAGGCTGTAAATATGGTGAGAGAACGTGCCGGACTTTCATCAATCTCAGCAGTCAGCACTCAGGATGTGCTTGATGAAAAATTCGCGGAACTGGCTATGGAATGGGGCAAACGGTACTATGATCTTATAAGATTAGATGAGTATGATGAACTCAGCTATGATGGAAGAAGCTTTTCTGCTGCCAATGAATATCTGCCTTATCCTCAGGCTCAGGTGGATGCATTGCCTCTAAATGCCACTGCAGTAGACAGGAATACAGTGATGAATGAGATTTTGAACCAACTAAACTAATTAAAGATGAAAAAATTCAACATATATTTTTTTGGGTTGTTATCGCTTTTCTTCACGGTCACTTCCTGTGAGTATGAAGGAATCGATCCAATCACAGAAGTAGATCCTGGTCCAGATCAGGGCGCTCCGGAAGTAACGATCACTTCTCCTGCAGATGGTAATGTAATCAAAGTTCTGGATGAGGTATCTAGTATCAACATCCAATTCGAAGTTGTGGATGATATTGAGGTGGCCATGATTGAAGTCCTGGTCAACAACAATGTGATCGCTACCATGAGCGAATTTATGGATTACAGAATTGTAAACAAGCAGGTTGCCTTTAATAATGTGACTAATGGAGAACATACGGTTACCGTTAGAGCCACAGACCTTGAAGGTAATGTAACAACTGAAATGGTGAACTTCAGTAAAGAACCACCTTATACGCCAAAATTTGAAAATGAGAGTTTATACATGCCTTTTGATGGGGATTATGTAGATCTTATAACCCTTAGAAGTTCAGAGGTAACAGGTAATCTTAACTTTGCCGGGGAATCCTTTGCAGGTTCCAATGCTTTTACGGGATCACCAGACTCATGGCTGGAATTTCCATTCAATGGATCTGTAGGTACAGAGTTTACTGCTGCTTTCTATTACAAAGTGAGTGGTGATCCATCCAGAGCAGGAATACTTGTGGCTGGAGCAGATGAAAACCGTACTCAGGGATTCAGATTATTCAGAGAAGGAAGTGCTGATGAACAGCGAATCAAACTTAATGTTGGAACGGGTGCAGGAGAAAGCTGGAACGATGGTGGTGTTATTGATGTGAATGCGGGAGAATGGGTGCATGTAGCCTTTACGGTGACCGAATCTCAATCTGTCATTTACCTGAACGGTGTTGCTATGAATACCGGGAACCTTGCTGCGCCTATCGACTGGACAGGAGTTGAGCAGCTTACCATTGGAGCTGGTGGCGAAACCTTCAGTTACTGGGATCATAAATATGACAGCAGTGCCATTGATGAATTGAGGATTTTTGACAAGGCACTTAGCCAGGATGAGATCTCCAATCTTATCAATGCTTCTTCAGAAACTTTAAAAATATCTTTTGATGGTTCTTATCAGGATGCAGCGAGTAATCGTACTATTAACATCGTGGGAAGTCCGGGTTTTGCCGGTGAGGCAGCTGCAGGATCTAATGCCTATGCCGGAGCTGCAGACTCTTATCTTACCGCTTCTACGGAAGGTCTTACGTCTTCGGAGTTTAGCGCAACCTTCTGGTACAAGGCAGATGCGACGAACGATCGTGCTGGGATTCTAGCGATTGCTGCTGAAGATACCGCAAATCCTGACGCTCAGAATAACCGTACCAAAGGCTTCAGATTATTTCGAGAAGGAAGTGCTGAAGAGCAGCGTATCAAATTAAACGTTGGAACCGGAGAAGGCGAAAGTTGGAATGATGGCGGAGTTATAGACGTAACCGCTGGAGAGTGGGTTCATGTAGCCTTCACCATTTCAGAAACCGAGACTGTGATCTATCTTGATGGAGAAGCTGTAAATACGGGTACACTGGCAGCTCCAATAAACTGGACAGGAGCAGATCTTCTTTCTATCATGTCTGGAGCACCAAGATTTACCGGCTGGGGTCACCTGGCTGATACCAGCTTTATGGATGAGCTCACTTTCTTCAATAAAGTACTTACTGAAGATGAAATCCAGTCCATGATGGCTCAGGAATAAACTTTTGCAGGCTTTGGAGTAATACTCTGAAGCCTGTTTCAATTCAATTATAATTCAATTTCTGATTCAAAATTTAAAATATTGAACCAGATCAAAGCACTATTATGCTAAAAAATAAGAATTCTGCAGTATTTCTTTTTCTAAATATGCTTCTTTTTTCGGCTTGTTCAGATGATTCAGGTCCCGGTTACCAGGAACCCTATAATCCAGACCCTACAGATGATGATGTGGCCGAAGTTCCCTCGATTACAGATGAAGAACTTCTCGATAAAGTTCAGCAGCAAACCTTTACCTATTTCTGGGATTTCGCTGAACCTAATAGCGGGATGGCCAGAGAGCGTTCCCAGGATGAAGCTTATGGTGGCGATTCACCCAATATCGTAACTACTGGTGGTACAGGATTTGGATTAGCCTCTTTTCCTGCGGCAGTAGAACGTGGCTGGATTAGTAAGACTGAAGCTCAGGATCGTATCATCAAAATTCTGGATTTCCTTGAAACAGTTCCAACCTATCATGGTGCATTTTCTCACTGGTATATGGGAAATACGGCTCAAACCAGAACATTTGGTGAATTTGATGATGGTGGAGATCTAGTTGAAACTGCTTTCTTAATTCAGGGTCTTCTAATTTGCCGAGAATACTTTGACAATGATGAAATCAATTCCCGAATTACCGCTTTATGGGAAGGGGTTGAATGGGACTGGTACACTAAAAATGAGAATGTGCTCTACTGGCACTGGTCTCCAAATTTCGCATTTCAAAAGGATCTGCAAATCAATGGCTGGAATGAGTCATTAATTGTATACGTGCTGGCTGCTGCTTCGCCTACACATTCTATAGAAAGGGAAGTATATACCAGCGGATGGGCGGCTAATGGCAACATGGTAAATAATCGGGAACATTATAACATAGACCTGCCCCTGGGACCTTCCTACGGCGGACCCCTATTTTTTAGTCATTATTCCTTTATTGGTCTGGACCCAAGAAATCTGCAGGATCAATATGCCAGTTACTGGGAGCAAAACACTGCACATTCCCTGATAAATTACGAGTACGCTGTTAGAAATCCTAAAAATTTCGAAGGCTACGGAGAGAATTCGTGGGGCCTTACAGCCTCGGATTCTAAAGATGGATATGCCGCTCATAGCCCTACGAATGATTTGGGAGTGATCACTCCCACTGCGGCATTATCCTCTTTTCCATACACTCCTGAAAAATCCATGAATGCCCTTAGGTATTTTTACGAAGAACTGGGAGATGATCTTTGGGGGAATATGGGCTTTTATGATGCTTTTTCAGAAGAATATAACTGGTATGCCGATGGTTACCTGGCTATAGACCAGGGGCCAATCGTCGCAATGATAGAAAATTACAGAACACAGCTTTTATGGGATCTTTTTATGGCGAACCCTGAAATTTCTGCAGGACTGGATAAACTGGGCTTTAGTTACTAGATCCTGAATCTTTTTAAATTAATCGAATGTCACACAGATCAATATATTTATTAAGCTTTATCCTGTTGGTGTTCACCGCTTGTAAGGAGGGCGGGAACAAGACTGAAACTATAGATGAAGCTGGTAGCAAGTCGGTGAAATTATCTGAAACTGCCTTGTTGGATACCGTTCAGAAGCAGACATTGAAATACTTCTGGGAATATGCAGAACCCAATAGCGGTATGGCCCGGGAGCGCTTTCATCCAGACGATAATTATCCAAAAAATGATAAGCATGTAGTGACAACTGGTGGAACTGGTTTTGGACTCATGGCCCTGGTCGCAGGGGTGGAGCGTGGATTTATTCCGAAGGATTCGGCATTGGCAAGGTTTGACAGGATCGCAGATTTTCTGGAGAGTACTCCAAGATTTCATGGTGCCTGGTCGCACTGGCTTAATGGAGAAACTGGCGAAATCCAGGCGTTTGGGGAGAAAGACAACGGAGGGGATATTGTAGAAACTTCCTTTTTAGCACAGGGCTTTATAGTGGTTCGTGAATATTATAAAAATGGAACTACAGAAGAGAAAGCAGTAGCTGCCAAATTCGATAATCTCTGGAAAGGGATCGAATGGGATTGGTATACAAATGACAAAGATGGAATTTACTGGCACTGGTCACCCGAATACGAATGGGAAATGGACTTTATGATCGAGGGTTATAATGAATGTCTTATCACCTATGTTCTGGCCGCATCCAGTCCCGATCATGCGATCAAAGCCAATGCATATCACGATGGCTGGGCAAGAAGTGGTAAAATCACTACGGGCGCAGAAGCTTTCTCCTATCCTCTAATATTAAAGCACAATACCAGGGGCAATATGGGAGGTCCTTTATTCTGGGCTCACTATTCATATTTGGGGCTGAAGCCTCAAGGTCTAAGCGACAGGTATGCGAATTACTGGGATCTCAATGTAAATCATACGCTCATCAACTATGAGTATGCTCTTTCGAAGGCTGATAGCTCAGAAACATATGCTGAAAATTCCTGGGGATTAACTGCAAGTTACACCCGAAATAAGGATAACTCCATTGGTTACACTGCACATTCACCAGATAATGATCGTGGCGTGGTTTCACCTACGGCAGCGATTAGTTCCATTCCTTACACTCCTGAAAAATCCTTGGCAGCAATGAGATATTTTTTCGAGGAGCAGAATGAATTGCTGTGGGGACCTGCTGGCTTTTATGATGCTTTTAGTCTTGAAGGTGAGCCATGGGTGAGCCAGAGATATTTAGCGATCGATCAGGGTCCAATGGTAGTCATGATCGAAAATTATCGAAGCGGACTTATATGGGACCTTTTTATGCAGGCTCCGGAAGTTCAGGAAGGATTAAAAAAGCTTGATTTTCAATTTACTAAATAGAAGAGATGAGAATTAAAATAACAGTTTTAGCATGCTTTTTCAGTTTCATAAGCTTTGCTCAGGAATATTCAGAATATCAAAAAGAGCATTTTGTATCAGGAAGCGACACTTTAAATTACCGAATCCTTTTTCCGAAGGACTTCAGTGAAACTGAAAAATATCCAGTGGTATTAGTGCTTCATGGTGCCGGAGAACGTGGAGATGATAATGAATCCCAATTGGTTCATGGCGGCGATCTTTTTCTGAAGGATTCGGTTAGAACACAATTTCCAGCTATTGTGATTTTTCCGCACGCACCAAAGGATGATTACTGGGCAAAAGTTGAGGTGAATAGAAATATTAAACCTTTTGAATTTGATTTTAAAAACAAAGCCGAAAGCACTCCGTCCTTAAAACTGGTCATGGAATTAATGGAAGAAATGAAGCAGAAATCATTTGTAGATAATGATCGCTTATATGTGGGTGGATTGAGTATGGGCGGCATGGGAACTTTTGAGATCATCTTCAAAAAACCTGAAATGTTCGCTGCAGCATTTGCCATTTGCGGTGGAGCGAATACCGAGATCGCGGCAGACTATCCTGAAAACTTTAATATCTGGATCTTCCATGGGGAGCAGGACGATATCGTTTTACCAAAATATGGCAAAGCGATGGCACGTGCGATCAATCATCATGGGGGAAATGCCAAGCTTTCATTGTATCCAGAGGATAATCATAACAGCTGGGATTCAGCCTTTGCAGAACCTTATTTACTAAAGTGGCTATTTTCTCATAGTCAGAACCAACAAAAATAATTCTCCCTGAATCGATGAATAACATGATTGGAATCAGACAGTGTTTTTTGGTTGTAATTCTTTTGTTTTCAGGTGTTCTGACAGCACAGGATAGTGTGCCTGAAACCTACTGCAATCCACTGGATATCGATTATACCTATATGGTATATAATTCCAGCAAGAATATTTCCTATCGTTCTGGGGCAGATCCCGCAGTGATCGAATTTCGTGGTGAATATTATATGTTCGTTACCCGCTCTTTCGGTTACTGGCATTCAAAAGATCTGGTAAACTGGAAATTTATCAAACCAAAACAGTGGTATTTCGAAGGTTCTAATGCGCCAACCGCTTTTAATTATAAAGATTCGCTCGTTTATTTCGCGGGTGATCCTGCAGGCTACGGAAGCATAATTTACACAGACGATCCTAAAAAAGGCGAGTGGGAACCGGTAGCATCCATTTCTAATAATATTCAGGATTCAGAATTATTCATTGACGATGATGGTAAAACCTATCTCTACTGGGGGTCTTCGAACGTTCATCCATTGAAAGTCAAAATGCTGGATAAGGACGATCGGTTTCTGGAAACCGGCGATCATAAAGAACTTTTTAACCTGGTAGAAGAGGAGCATGGATGGGAGCGATTTGGAGAGAATAACTTTCATCCTACTTTGAAAGAAGGATATATGGAAGGAGCTTCCATGACCAAACATAATGGCAAATATTACCTGCAATACGCCGCACCGGGTACACAGTTCAATGTATATGCAGATGGAGCTTATGTAGGTGAAACACCACTGGGACCTTTTAAATATATGAAAAACAATCCCATGAGCTTTAAACCGGGAGGCTTTACCAACGGCGCAGGACATGGGATCACGGTAAAACAAACCAATGGACAATACTGGCATTTTTCTACCATGGCACTGGCATCCAATTCTCACTGGGAAAGAAGACTGGCAATGTTTCCTGCTTACTTTGATGAGGATGGATTGATGCATTCAAACACCAGTTATGGTGATTATCCACTTTTTGCGCCCTCTCACCCTGAAAAGCCAGGAGAGCATACGGGATGGATGCTCCTTTCGTATAATGCAAAAACCATGGTTTCCAGCTCAAAAGTACAGGTGCGAAAAAGTACGTCTACAGACGGGGAATTTGATATGGAAGAAATCACCGCCGGCAGGGACGCCAATAATAATATTACTACGGAATTACTTACAGATGAAAGTCCAAAATCCTACTGGGTAGCTGAAAATAATGATGCGGAACAATGGGTAGAATTAGAAATGATATCCCCCGGTGATATCTATGCGCTTCAGCTAAACTTTCATGATCACGAGGCAGGCATTTATACCAGAACTGAAGGATTGAAACATCAGTTTAGCATAGAAACTTCCGAAGATGGAAAGAATTGGAAAATGATCGTGGACCGAAGAAATAGCGACAAGGATGCTCCGAATGCCTACATCCGTCTAGATCAACCCGTAAGAGCCAAATACGTGAGATATAATAATGTTCAGGTACCGGGAAAAAACCTGGCACTTTCAGAAATAAGGGTTTTTGGAAAGGGTTATGGAGCTGCACCAAAAAAAGTAAAGGATTTTAAAGTTAACAGAGAGGATGATAGACGGGACGCCAGTTTAAACTGGAAGAAAGTAGATGGCGCTCAAGGATACAATATCAGGTGGGGAATAGCTCCAGATAAGCTGTACCATTCCTGGCTGGTATATGACAAAACAGAACATTTTATGAGAAACCTGGATAGAGATACTAAATACTTCTTCTCTATTGAGTCTTTCAATGCAAATGGAATTTCAGAAAAGACCCAAATTATAACTGTAGACTAACCGAATTCAAATTAGAAAATCAGAAGAAATGAAGAGAACTTATTTATCCATTTTATGTGTTGCCATTTTTGGAATATCCATGCAGGCACAGAATAAGATCCCGGAGGTGGAAGAAATTCTGGCGAAAATGACCCTGGAGGAAAAAATTGGTCAGTTAAACCTGGTAACACCTGGTGGTGGAGTAGCTACGGGAGCCGTGGTTAGTAAGAATGTTGAGGATAAGATAAAACAAGGTAAAGTAGGAGGGCTGTTTGGAGTTTCTGGTCCAGATAAGATTAGAATGGCGCAGGAATTTGCTGTGAATGATACAAGATTGGGTATTCCACTTTTAATTGGTTCAGATGTGATCCATGGATATAAAACAACCTTTCCCATTCCGTTGGGAACTGCTTCCAGCTGGGATATGGAATTGATCAAAAGAACGGCTGAGGTAGCCGCGAAAGAAGCGACGGCAGATGGGATTAACTGGAACTTTTCACCAATGGTGGATATAGCCCGTGATCCAAGATGGGGTAGAATTGCTGAAGGAGCAGGTGAAGATCCATATTTGGGTAGCCAGATCGCAATAGCAATGGTAGAAGGTTACCAGGGAGAAGATCTTGCACTGCCAAATACCATGATCTCCACGGTAAAACACTTTGCACTATATGGCGCTGCGGAAGCCGGAAGAGATTATAATACGGTGGACATGAGCAGACTCAGAATGTTCAACGAATATCTGCCTCCATATAAAGCGGCTTTAGATGCTGGCGCAGCCAGTGTTATGAGTTCGTTCAATGATGTGGATGGAATCCCTGCATCGGGGAACAAGTGGTTGCTTACAGAGCTACTCAGAGAGAAATGGGGATTTGACGGTTTTGTAGTTTCAGATTATACTTCAGTCAATGAAATGATCGCACATGGATTAGGTGATCTGCAGGCAGTTTCAGCATTGTCGCTAAAGGCCGGACTCGATATGGACATGGTTGGAGAAGGATTTCTAACAACCCTGGGAAAATCTGTTGCAGAAGGTAAGGTTTCCGAAGAAGAGATTACTATCGCTGCCAGGAGAATCCTGGAAGCAAAGCATAAACTGGGACTTTTTGAAGATCCATACAAATACCTGGACAGCAACAGGCCCGCTACCGATATTCTGACGAAAGAACACCGAACGCTGGCAAGAGAAGCTGCGAAAGGATCTTTTGTTTTATTAAAGAAGCATGAGGATATTTTGCCAATTTCGAAATCGGCAAAGATCGCTTTGGTGGGACCACTCGCAGACAATAAAAATAATATGCTGGGAACCTGGGCTCCAACCGGAGATCCATCTCTCTCGGTTTCTATTCTGGAAGGTTTCAAAAATGTAGCTCCACAGGCTACAATTTCGTATGCGAAAGCAGCGAATATTTCGAATGATACCAGTTTTGCCAAGAAAGTAAACGTTTTTGGACCACGAATTATGATCTCAGAAAGGTCTTCGGAAGCTATGCTGAGCGAAGCTCTGGAGGTTGCAAAAAATGCGGATGTAATCGTGGCTGCCGTAGGGGAAGCTACTGAAATGAGTGGAGAAGCTGCCAGCAGAACAGATATCCAGATTCCCGAAAGTCAGAAAAAAATGATCCGTGAATTAGCTAAAGTCGGTAAACCGATGGTTTTAGTGCTTATGAGCGGTAGACCTTTGGATATTTCTGAAGAAATGGAATTGCCGGTAAGTATTTTGCAGGTATGGCATCCAGGAGTGGAAGCTGGAAACGCTATTGCCGATGTTGTTTTTGGAGATTATAATCCTTCCGGCAAGATCACCGCTTCCTGGCCTAGAAATGTAGGACAGATCCCGGTATATTATTCAGTAAAAACCACAGGTAGACCGGCACCTTCAGAAGATTTCGCCAAATTTAAAACGAATTACCTCGACACTAAAAATTCAGCATTGATCCCATTTGGTCATGGGCTTAGTTATACAACTTTCAAGTATGATCATATCAAAGCCAGTAGGACCGAACTGGTTGCAAACGCTTCTATAGAACTTAGTGCCACGATCACGAATACCGGAGATTTTGATGGAGAGGAAGTGGTACAACTTTACCTGCATGACAAAGTTAGGAGTGTGACTCCGCCGGTTAAAGAACTGAAAGGTTTTCAGAAGATTGCTTTAAAAAAGGGAGAGTCAAAAACTGTCACATTTAAGATTACTGAAGAGGATCTGAAATTTTACAACGCCCAGTTGGATTTTGTTGCTGAACCAGGAGAGTTTGAATTTTTTATTGGAGGTTCATCAGCTATAGAAGCAGCGGGTAGCTTTAGTTTTAAAAGATAATCGACCAATGAAAAATTGATAATTTATACATAACCAGTTAGTATCAACCAATAAAAACAAACATTATGAGAGATCCCAGGCAATTTTACAGGTTTAGTTATGTCTTCCTCATCTTTGCAGCCATGCTACTGGCGTTTACCGCCTGTGAAGACGATGATATTGAAGAGCCATTGAGCGCGGTCGCGTTAGATCTTGACTACGCGCACATGGTCGTAGGGAACGAGCTAACGCTTACTCCGGTCATTAGAAACTTTAAAACTGCTTCCAAAGAGTATCAATGGGCCGTTTCAGATTCGACCGTAATTGAAATCGTTTCTGTAGCCAGTAATTATGCAGCGACCGTAAGAGCGATTGGGGAAGGCACGGCGACCGCATCCATAAGCACGATGGATGGAGCAGAGCAGGCTAGCACAACCATAGAAACCAATCTGATCATGGAATCTGAAGTGAGGTTGCCGGCGACAATTACCGCATACACTCAGTCCACGGTCAACATCATTCCAGATTTTAACCTGGTGGATCGACCGGTAAGAGACTATACCTGGACCGCAACTCCGGAAGGAATCATCTCATTTGAAACAGACCCGGAAACTTACGAAATCGAGATCCAGGGATTACAGGAAGGTACTGCAGAACTTAGTATAACTTCTGATGATGGTCAGGTTGTCGGGACTACCAGAGTAACCGTAGAAGATGAAAACGACGGAATTCTAAAGGTTCTTGCCATTGGTAATAGTTTTTCTGAAGATGCTTTGGAATCATATTTATATGGGCTGGCCGATGCTGCCGGTGAAGAAATCGTGATAGGGAACCTTTATATTGGTGGAGCCGAACTGGATTTGCATGCTCAAAACGCCACAGAGAATAACGCGAGCTATAGTTATCGAAAGATCGATGCACAGGGAAATAAAAGCGCTACGGCAGATGTTGCGATCTCTACTGCCCTGGATGATGAGAACTGGGACTACATCAGCTTCCAGCAGGTGAGTCAGAAATCTGGACAATATGAAACATTTATAACACCATTAACCGAGCTATACGACTATGTGGTTTCAAATGTGGATAATACGGATACTAAATATTTGCTTCATCAAACATGGGCATATTCTGAAAATTCGACTCATTCAGGATTTGTGAATTACGATAATGACCAGATCAAAATGTACGAAGCGATAGTTGATGCGTATGATCAGGCCAGCGATCTAATTCCAACATATAGCGTTGTTCCGGCTGGAACGGCTATTCAGAATGCCAGAACGAGTTACATTGGTGATAACTTCAATAGAGATGGTTATCATTTAAATGAAATAGGAAAATATACTGCCGCAAGTACATGGTTCGAGATCCTTTTTGAACAGAGTGTTGTGGGGAACAGTTATGTGCCAGATGGTTTTGTGCCTCTGGATGCTGAAATTGCTCAGCATGCTGCCCACGAAGCTGTTCAGAATCCAATGCTAATCACCGAGCTTACCGACTATCAAACTGCAGGAGGATCTGGTGTTATAACCAAGAATGTACTGATTGATTTTGCAACAGCTTCAAATTCTGCAGGATGGAATGGTTTAACCAGTTTTCTTGAGGATGCTACCATACCAAATCTAAAGTATGAAGACAATGAGTTTACTGGAATTGAGCTGACAGTTACAAGCAGGTTTAACGGTCAGAATACTGCAGGAGAGACTGTCACCACAACAGATTTAAATATGCCAGCAGAAGTTTCTGGAAATTCTTTCTACGGAAACTCAAAAGGAGAATGGGCTGGAATACTTGTTGAAAAAGGTGTTCTGAAGCTAAGTGGTTTTGAAAGTGATAGCACTTATGAGTTCTGTTTCTTTGGCTCGAGAACGGCCAGCGATAATCGAGAAACGCTTTATACTGTGATAGGAAGTAATACCGGTTCAGCAGTCTTAAATGCCGCGAGTAATACAGATGAGATTGCATGTGTTCAGGGTATACAAGCAGATGAGAATGGGGAGATCTTCATTGAAGTGACTTCGGGAGCAAATAATGATAATTCTAATGGATTCTTTTATATCAATGCCATGCGTATTGCTCCGGAAGAATAGGAAAGCGAGTTGATTTCCAGATAATTTAAATCGTAAGTTTTAGTTTGTTGGCCCCGGGTTTTGGTTTTTACTCCCGGGGCTTTTTTATAGCTTTTCTAAACGAATTCCTGATACAATAGGCTTCCCTGATTTACTGCGGAATTTAATAACGATATCTTCTTTCGTTTCCACTTCATAACTAAGTTCTATAGCGGTTAGAATACCAAATTCTGAAGCAGGATTCATATTTTCTTCTACCAGTGTATCATTGATAAGAATATCAAACACCCGGTGCTTTTCTGTAGATTTATTTTCATCTGAACCGAGATTATAGATATTACTAACAGATGCAGATCTGTTCGGTTCCGACATTAATAAAGAAATCCTGTAGGTGCCCTTAGGTACTTCAAAACGATATGATTCAATTCCCTCCCGCATAGTTTGAAATAGCGGTTCGCTGATGGTGTTTTTAATATTAGCATCGGTTCCCTGGAATTTTGTCTTCGAATGCTGGAAAACCTCACCACCCACAAAACCGAAAGTCTTATTATTATAATCCTGGTCACTTATCCAGATCTCACCGGTTTCTTCATCTATAAAATCGCTGTGACTCCCAACATTAATAAGCAGAGGTTGTGTTTCTATATTCTGAAGAAGGTTTTCGCGGTAGTGAATAGCGATTTCCCTGGAGTGCTGAGCATTTCCTGCTTTCACGTTGATAATATGTTTTCCTTCGGATAAGTTCAAACTAAAAGAAGCAATATTATCAACGACTTTAGCCGACTTTTCTTCCCAACCATCGATATGAAGATCTACGTTCTCTGCAGTTGAAAAGACCTTAATAGGCACCTGCTCATTCTTATGTATAAAGCGATTTTCAAAATGTTCACCGGCGATATACACAAAATTTTCATCGCTTAACCGGGCTTTATAATAATAGTAAACATCTTTTGGCTCACGATTGAAATTTACAAGACCTTTCTGGTTAATAAAAGGTCGGCTATCTTGTCTTCCTCCGGAACCAAAATCGGCAAAATTCCAAGCCGCCATTCCCAGCATATAGTCGCGTTCTATTACCTGGTTAAGATAGCTCACATGAGATTTCAACTGATAAGCTTCACTAAAATCCCATGGTTTCGGAGAATTAGTTTGAATTCTAGTATCACTTCCCGGGCCGTACTCTGAGATAAGCAAGGGTCGGTTTGGATACTTTTCATGCTGCTCATCAAGAAATTTACCTAGGTTTTCCAGTCCCTGTGTGTACCATCCAAAATACAGGTTCCATCCTATAACATCAGGAATATCTGCAATTCCAGAGGTATTATAGACCTCATTTTCATGAAGTGCCATAACACTAAGTCTCGAAGTATCCAGTTTTTTTGTTTCTGCTTCCAGTTTATGGGCGAGTTCAACGCTGGCTTTGATCTTAGCCTTTCTATCTTCCTCGGTCATATTTCCTGTAAATACCATCCTAATAAATATTTCGTTCATGTATCCCCAGAAAACGATGGAAGGATGATTGTAAAGCTGCAAGATATGTTTTCGCTGCATTTCAACTGCGTTTCTGTGGTAGGCTTCTGTATCGGTTACATCATTTATCACGGGAATTTCAGTCCACACCAGCAGGCCAAGCTCATCGCATAGATCATATACCTCCGGATCCTGCGGATAATGAGCCGTACGTATAAAATTTGCCCCCATGTCCTTGATCATCTTATAATCCTTACGATGAATGGAATTAGGTAGCGCATTTCCCAGGTTCTCAAAATCCTGGTGACGGTTAGCACCTATAAGCTTTATAGGTTTGCCATTCAGGAAAAAGCCTTTCTCCGGGTCTGCTTCAAACCATCTGCAACCAAATTTTGAAGAGTATGTGTCCATGATCTCTCCGGAAGAGATTTCTGTAATCCTAGCTTGTAATTGGTATAGATCTGGCTGATCAGGAGACCAGAGCAGAGGCTCATCAATAAGGAAATCTATATCGAAATCTTTTCCTTCGAGTTGTGATTCGTATTCTGAAATTCTATTTCCGGAAGGATCTAAAATGGCTACGGATAGCTTTACAGCATTATTCTCATTATTTATAAAATTACCCGAAAAATTCACTTTTGCCTTTTCATTACTAATTTCAGGGGTTTTGATAATAAGGTTGCCTGCCGCTTCGCCCTCCAGCTGAAAGTGAGACTTTCCGGTTACGATCAGTTGGAGATCACGGTAAATTCCGCCGTAGAAATTAAAATCGGCTTCCAGCGGAGGAATATTTTTATTATGGGAATTATCTACTTCAATTCTTAGTTCATTGGGAGCCTCAAATTTCAGGAATTTAGATAATTTTACTATAAAGGCCGTGTAACCTCCAATATGTGTTTTGACCAATTGATTGTTCACATATACCTTTGTTTCCTGGTTTGCGGCTTCGAATTTCAGAAAAACAGCCTTCTTTTTCCAGGATTCGGGCGCATTCAATTGTTTCCTGTATATTCCTTTTCCGCGGAAGTATTTTATATTATCCTTGAAAGCGTCTTCGGAATTCCAGGTATGCGGGAGATTTACTATAGCAGAATCTGAACGGTCCTCCAGCTGAAATTCCCATCCTGAATTGATAGTCTTTACAAGACGTTGCCCGGATACTGAAATATTCGTCAGGATGAATAAAATGGGTAGATATTTGAAAAGTTTCATAGTATATTAATCGATATAGGTTTGATGGCGCTTTTAACATCCTTAAAAATAATTCTCTTATTATGATATTTTTTGTACGCTATCTTTTTATGAGCCTAGAGAAATAAGGATTTACGATCCTAATAATTTATTTATAGATATGACTCTGAATTTTGGTGTTTTCAAAGACCACCTCGCTAAGGAAATTAAGTTCATGCGGTAAGTATTTGAACGGCATCCCTGAGATTTCATATCCGGCACCGTCAAACGAGTAGAATAAATAAGAAGCATCCAGTTCTTTTAGCCTGTCAACGATAGTTTTTGAGCCATCCAGCATGAGGTATCCTGGTTTATTACTATCACAAAAGTGATGAGGTGAATTGGTAAAGGGAACCAGGTTGTCTTTGGTTCCATGAAAGAATATACCGGGAACAAGTTCGTCTTCACCCAGGTACCGCGAATCTACCAATGCACCGGTGAGAGATATTACCTCGGAAAATTTGATATCGGCATATTTACTGGAATTCGGGAACATGAGATCAGGATTGTAAACGGCATTTAAAACCGCTTCGGCTCCTGCGCTACTACCACCAACGATGATCTTTTCAGCATCTATTTGGAATTTGTCAGCATTAGTTTTGATAAATTTTACGGCATCCTTAAAGTCTTCAGCCGCCATTTTGAAGGTTTCCGGTTTTTCGGAAGCAGCGTAATTACAGCTAAATCCGGTTTTTATTCCTTGTCTTTTCAAACTATATGAAATCAGGCCCACAGTATATTCTTTTGCAGCCGCTATATTTGCGAATTTCACTTCCTGAGGATTTCTAGGACTTCCCCCTGCGAATCCTCCACCATGCATAAAGATGATTAGGGGTCTATCTTTTTGTGAATTTTCGGGTTGATAAAGGTCTACAATAAGTTTTTCATTCTCTTTGTCCGCATAATTGCGTGTAATGGGTTTTTGAACTTTGAAAAGACTGTCAGTGAATTTTTGTTGAGCTTCAGCTAGTTGAGAGGACAAAAGAATGATGAGAAAAAGAAAAATATGTTTCATGTAGGATTAAAATATTAAACTCAACAATATACATTATTTAGAAGGATAAATAACTGGTGAAATCATGCAGAAAATTTTATCTTCGCTGCATAATTTTGGAGTCATGAGTTTACAGGAAAAGGTAATGGTCGAAATGAAGGCGGCCATGCGAGCAAAGGATAGTGTAAAGTTAGAAGCTTTACGCGCGGTTAAGAGTGAGATACTCCTGGCCAGCACTGCATCCTCTTCTAAAGAAGGTCTTACTGAAGATGAAGAGATGAAGTTGTTACAGAAACTTGTGAAACAACGTAAGGATAGCGCTGAAATTTACAAGCAACAGGGACGTGAAGATCTTGCTGAACCTGAATTAGCTCAGGCAGCTGTCATCGAAGAATTTCTTCCTGAACAGTTAAGCGAAGCTGATATTGAGAAGGAAGTGGACCAGGTGATCGCCGAAACCGGTGCAACCGGAATGCAGGATATGGGAAAAGTAATGGGTGCTTCAACCGCAAGATTGGCTGGCAGAGCAGATGGAAAAACTATCTCAGCAATCGTAAGAAAAAGACTGAATAAATAATATTAGGCCCCGTGGCGCAACTGAATAGCGCATCAGATTTCGGCTCTGAGGGTTGCAGGTTTGAATCCTGCCGGGGTCACATAGAGAATCCGTAGAAATTTTGTTCTACGGATTTTTTATTTTAAATACTGCTTAAACTTCAGCGAAGTACTTTAAATTGAACCGCTGTGGAAGTTCGTATGCTATAAAATATTCCGAAGCAAGACTATTGGCTGGCAATAAAAAAGCCAGATCGGATATTGCAAACCGACCCTACTCAGTTAACAAATCCATATGATCTGGCATTTTGTAATAATCAGAAGAATTTAAATCCTTCCATCGAATTTAGACAGCAATGTATTAAAGTTTTAATATTCAGATTACGGAAATCCATAATCGAACTGTAAAATTTCAAAAACATTTGCATTAATTTACGCGCATACGAAAATATACAATATCAGGAATTTTCAATCCTGATCAGCATCTTTATTATACGATTTGATTTCTAAGATCTAAATGAAAGCTCTGTGAACCTAAATCTTTTCCTAAGTTCATAGTATAACCATGCAAAATTTTTGATTTATTTAGAGATGGGCGTTAAACATTGTATAAATAGTTTCCGAAGGCTTAGTTATCAAATATTTTAGCCCTGAGATAAAAAAGTAACTATTATGGCAGCATATTTTAATACCAACCAGTTAAGACTTACGATGAAGGAACTGGTAAAGATCTACATGAGCGATTGTGAAGAATGTAATGAGCTTTCGCAGGATTGTATGGATTTACTGAAACACAATTTCCAGGCTGAGTTTGCTGTATATAATAAGCAGACCAAATCTGTTGAAATTGGGATCAATCAGAATGAGGAAGATTTTTCAGGATATCCTGAGATTGAAGTCTATGCATTTCCTATACAGGAAATAGGCAAAAAGATTGATCATTCTTTCAAACATAACCAGGAAGATTTAGAGTTCTATGGTAAACTAATTGGAAGAAAGAAAGGGCTTGGCTCAAATTCGGTAGTCTTAATGGACTAACCGGAACTTCAAAATAAAAAAAGTCGATTCGAAAGAATCGACTTTTTTTATTTTCCAATATCATCTATAATTAATTTGGCATGAACCCTGGAGTTTTCGATAAACCACTTATGAGTTTCAGTTCCACCACAAATTACTCCAGCAAGATAGATCCCTGGAATGTTGGTTTCCATTGTTTCAGGATCATATTCCGGAATTTTTCTTCCATCATCAGATAGATCAATACCAATACTTTGTAAAAATCCAAAGTTTGGTCGGTAACCAGTGAGCAATAACGCAAAATCATTTTCAATAGTCACGTCGCCCTTATCGGTCTCGATGACAACTTCCTTGCTTTTGATTTCTTTCAAACTGGCATTGAAATAGGCCTTGATACTTCCTTCTTCAATTCTATTTACAATATCTGGACGCACCCAATATTTCACTCTTTCACCAATTTCTGGTTTCCGTATGATCATCGTCACATCGCCACCTTTCCTGTAAATTTCCAGAGCAGCATCCACGGCAGAATTACTTGCTCCTACGACTATTGTTTTCTGGGTGGCATAATAGTGTGGATCGTTATAATAATGTGAAACCTTAGGTAGATCTTCACCAGGAATTCCAAGATAATTTGGAATGTCATAAAAACCAGTTGCCACAATCACTTTGGAAGTATGATAGATAGATTTTGTAGTTTTCACGACATGACCAAACTTTTTGCCTGCTTCTACACCCGTAACTTTCTCGAAAAGATGAATGTTAATCTTATTGGCGACCGTAATCCTTCGATAGTATTCTAAAGCTTCTCTTTTACCAGGTTTAGGATTATTACTAATGAAAGGAATATTGTCCAGTTCCAGCTTTTCAGAGGTGGAAAAGAAGGTCATATTCGTAGGGTAGTGGTATAGCGAATTTACCAGGCAACCTTTTTCTATGATGACATAGGAAATGCCTTTTTTTTCTGCCTCCAGCGCACAGGCGATCCCGATTGGACCGCCTCCAATGATTACCAGTTCATAATTCTCGTTAGGAGTTTGCAATAGATCTCAAATTTTTAATGGTTCCAGGCTGATCATCAGACTTAAATACGAAACTTCCAGCTACCAGTACATCTGCACCGGCATTGCTCAATTCAGCCGCATTCTTATCGGTTACACCACCATCAATTTCGATAAGGGTAGTCGCATTATTTGTTACAATGATCTCCTTCAATTTCTTTACTTTCTTAAAAGTATTTTCAATAAAACTCTGTCCGCCAAACCCTGGATTTACGCTCATTATGCAAACCAGGTCTATATCCTGAATTACGTCCTTCAACAGATCCACATTGGTATGTGGGTTAATCGCGACACCTGCTTTCATGCCTTCAGCTTTAATAGCCTGCAGGGTACGGTGCAAATGAGTACAGGCTTCGTAATGAACCGTGAGGATATTGGCGCCTAATGCGGCAAACTCCTTAATATACCTGTCTGGATCAACGATCATAAGGTGGACGTCGATAGTTTTAGTCGCATGTTGAGAAATAGCTTTCAAAACAGGCATTCCAAAAGAGATATTCGGTACAAAAACACCGTCCATGATATCAATATGGAACCAGTCTGCTTCACTCTGATTGATCATTTCCACATCTCTTTGTAGGTTTCCGAAATCTGAAGCCAGAACGGAAGGGGCAATTAGTGTTGTGCTCATTAAAATTTAGTTGTGTGAGCTGCAAAAATAAGAAGAATTCAAGGCTTTTAGAGCATTACACGATAAATGCTTGAATAATATTGTTGGTTGTAGTTATCTCAAGTATCAATTGAGTTGCGCCTGTCGAATTACCCCCACATTTAATTGCGAAGTGCGCTTATTTAAATTTGTAGCTGTGTACTCCAGCCTTCGACAAGCTCAGTCTGGCATTTCGGTAACTGAATTTTAATATAGAATAGTAGTCGGACTAAGGTTGTCTAAATACCCGACATTCACTTGGGAAATAGTTTTAGCACTGAGCCTGTCGAAGTGCGCCTATTTGCATTTGTAGCTGTGTACTTGAGCCTTCAGCAAGCTCAGTCTGGCATTTCCGTAACTGAATTATAATATAGATTGTATTTTGACTAAGGCTGTCGATGCGTTCCACGTTTAATTGATATAGTTGCAGCACTGAGCCTGTCGAAGTGCGCTTATTTAAATTTGTAGCTGTGTACTCCAGCCTTCGACAAGCTCAGTCTGGCAGAAATCGATCCAAATTATCTGCAGATTAATTGTTGCAACAAGCCAATCCGAGATGGCTATCCAAATTCCTACTACTTCTTCAGAAATCTTTCTGCAGATTTTGCCGCATGATAACCACACATTCCATGTACACCACCGCCAGGAGGAGTAGAGGAGGAGCCTATAAAAATTTTTGGGTTGGATGTTGCATAGGGATCCAAACTGGCAATTGGTCTGGTAAATAGCTGAGTGATATCCTGTTTTCCGCCATTAATATCCCCTCCAATCAAATTTGGATTTAAAGCCTGTAATTCATCTGTTCTCATGGTACTTCTGGCTATTATACTCTTTTTGAAACCCGGTGCAGCTCTTTCAATCTGTTCTTCGATGTATGGAGAAACATCTTCAGTATTTCCATTAGGCACGTGACAATAGGCCCAGGCAACATGTTTTCCTTCAGGAGCCCTGCTGCTATCAAAAACTGTTGGTTGGGCAAGTAAAACATAGGGCTCCTCACAGATTCTGTTTTCATGTGCTGCCGCTTCTGAATCTTCTATGGATTGCTTACTGTATCCAAGATGTACGGTTCCGGCTTTTCTGCATAGTTCGTTCGTGAAGGGGATAGGATTGTTGAGAGCCCAGTCCATTTTAAAGATCCCGGCCCCGTAATCATATTTTTTCAATCTGTTTCTATACGTCTCGCTAAGATTGGTGTTCTTGAGCTCCAGGATCTGCTTTGGGGTGAGGTCCAGAATGAAAGACCTGCTTTGGGGTAATTTCTCGAGATCAGTTACGGGCTGGTTCAGGAATAATTTACCACCATGTTCTGTGTAATATGCCAGAAGAGCATCAACAATCTTAACTGCCCCGCCTTGAGGAAAAGGCCAGCCATGTCTATGCGCCAGAATAGTTAATACTAAACCGAAAGATGAGGAGACCAGTTTAGAGAGAGGCAATGTTGAATGAGCAGCGGCACCATAAAAGAAGATCTTACTCCTTTCTTCCTTAAAGGAACGCTCTGCAATAAATTTTGCCGAAGGCAGTGCTTTTAAACCAAAGCGGAACATCATTTCCAAGTTTTGTGGTATTCGCAAAGGAGCAAGTAAATCTTCTTCCAGTTCTAGCCATTCCTCAACAAATTTTAATAGCAGATCTAGGTAATTCTGCTTATCCTCCCCTAACTGCGCGGCGGTTTTATGGATATCCTTATAACATCCAAAAGCACTACCGTCTTCAAAAGGATGTGCAAAAGGAATTTCGGGATGTATCCATTTAAGTCCGTAATCTTCCAGAGGTAAGGTTTTGAAATAAGGAGAGGCAAAGCCCAGCGGATGCACAGCAGATCCAAGATCGTGCTTAAAACCAGGTAAAGTGGTTTCCTCTGTTCTCGCCGCTCCACCGGGTTTATCTGCCTGCTCGAATATGGCAGTCCTGTATCCCTGCTTTTGAAGATAGGTAGCTGCTGCCAGTCCGTTTGGACCACTTCCAATAATAATGACGTCATATTCTTCCTTCATCAGGGGAGATCGTTTTTGTCTATAGTGTATAAATACTCTTTGAAAGTTCTTTGTCCGTAGGCTTTTCCAATCATGTCATGAGTGGTGATGTATTTAAAATTCTCGAGCTTGTGCTTGATGTCTTTAGAAAATGAGGATAATATAACCCCTGCTTCAGCAATACTTTCGGGGACTTTTAAGGTTTTGGCGTCAAAGCGTTCAGCAATCATTTCAGCCATTTCCAATCGGGTATGGGTTTCTGGGCCACCTATTTCGATAAGTTGCTCACCAGTTTCTAAAATTTCAGAAATAAACAGTGCGAGGTCTGCCTGATGCATCGAATTGGTTTTTGCCTTCCCGTCGCCAATGACTGGCACCAGTTTCCTCTTCGCCATAATGCCCAGATCGTGTAACCCGCTAAACAGGCCTACCGGGCGAACAATAGAGTAGTCTATTCCAGAATTTTCCAGTGATCTCTCTAATAATCGTTTAGAACCGGGAATGCTCATTTTCTCATTTTCCTCTGCTCCCAGAATGGAAATATAAATAAACCTTTTCACCTGGTTTATTTTCGCATCTTCAAGTATCTTTTTATTGGTATAGAGGTCGGTTTTATAAAACGAGGTATCATTGCTGGTAAATAAACTTACACTGTTTCCAAGGGCTGAGATCACGATATCTATATTTCTGGTGATCCCGGTGAAATCATCATCGTCACCTGCGATAAAAATATCATCACAATACTTTTTAAGCCGTTCAGCACCTTCCCTGGAACTGGTTTGTAACCTTAGTTCAATGTTTTGGTCGCTCAACAATTTGCAGATCTCGAGACCCACTACTCCGGAAGCTCCAACAATTAACACCTTCTTCATATGCCAAATTTTATCAATAGAATTTAAGAACAAAATAATGGATAAGATGCTACCTGAAGGGGATTAACAAAACTTTAGTTGATGCGTGAAAAGAAAAAACCCCGGTCATCACTCCGGGGTCATTCATCAATCAAAAAACGAACAGTTATTCTCATAACGGGTCATCACTCCCGTCACTAAACTGTTGTCATCTTAAATATTTTAACCAAGATAAGTTTTTAAAATCTTACTTCTGGAAGTATGCTTTAATCTTCTTATCGCTTTTTCCTTAATTTGGCGTACTCTCTCCCTGGTAAGGTCAAAAGTCTCTCCAATTTCTTCCAAAGTCATAGGATGTTGATCACCAAGTCCAAAATAAAGTCTGATCACATCAGCTTCACGCGGAGTAAGAGTCTCTAAAGCACGCTCGATCTCGGTTCTGAGAGATTCGTGAAGAAGTTCCTTGTCTGGATTTGGAGATTCACCCGAACGTAATACATCATATAGGTTGGAATCTTCACCTTCAACAAGCGGAGCATCCATGGATACGTGACGACCGGAATTCTTCATGGATTCCTTCACGTCGTTAATTGTCATGTCCAGTTCTTTCGCGATCTCTTCGGCACTTGGCGGACGCTCATGTGACTGCTCCAGAAAAGCAAAAGTTTTATTGATCTTGTTGATAGATCCAATTTTATTCAATGGAAGACGAACAATACGGGATTGCTCGGCTAATGCCTGCAGGATAGATTGACGAATCCACCATACGGCATAGGATATAAATTTGAAACCGCGAGTTTCATCAAAACGTTTCGCAGCCTTTATAAGTCCTAAATTCCCTTCGTTGATAAGGTCAGGTAAGGTTAATCCCTGGTTTTGATATTGTTTAGCTACAGAAACCACAAAACGAAGGTTCGCTTTAGTTAATTTCTCCAGCGCACGGTCATCACCCGCTTTAATTCTTTGTGCCAGCTCCACTTCTTCATCAGCCGTGATCAGGTCCACTTTTCCAATTTCTTGCAAATACTTGTCTAACGAAGCGGTTTCACGATTGGTAACCTGCTTCGTAATCTTCAGTTGTCTCATCTATCTTCTCTTGGATTTAATTGTGCATAGGGTCTCTGTGTATTTATACGTAAGAACTCCAATAAATGTTACAAAAAGTTTTAAAAATCTTTTCCGGGCGTTGCACTTCGTGCCGGGCTTTACGCTGCTAGTCCGCGCTCCCTGCAGTCGCTGTGAGCTATTCGCTACAATCCCTAACGCAAATTCTTACAGTAAATAATTTCTGAGTAACCTTTGGGTAGGTCTGCAAGAAGTTGAAAGCCTTACATTTTGGAAACAAAAAAGCCCGGAAGTTCCGGGCTTTTTTTATTCATCTGAGAAAAACTATTCTTTGTCTTCTCTTGGTTTTCTATCGTCACGACGATCGTCTCTGCGATTATCACGGCCTCGGTTATCACGAGAACCACGATTATCTCTATCTCTGGATCCACGATTGTCACGTTTGTCATCTCTTGGGGCTCTTTCCTTGTAACCTTCTGGTTTAGGCATAAGCGCTTTTCTTGATACTTTGTCTTTTCTTGTTTTAGGATCTAATCCAAAGTATTTTACATCAAGAACATCTCCCATTTTCACGACATCGTTCACATCGTTCGTACGTTCCCAGGCTAGCTCAGAAATATGCAGCAACACCTCGTTTCCTGGTGCGTCAACATATTCTACTACAGCTCCAAAATCAAGAATCTTGATTACTTTTACTTCGTAAACACTTCCTTTTTCAGGTTTAAAGGTAATAGATTCGATCTTCGCGATCACTTTATCGATCCCTTCCTGCTTCGTTCCAAGAATTTCCACGATACCTTCTTCGGTTACCGGGTCTTCGTTTATAACGATGGTCGTGTCGGTTTCTTTTTGAAGTTCCTGTATCACTTTTCCACCAGGACCAATTAAAGCGCCAATATATTCATTAGGAATTCTTCTCGTAATGATTTTAGGAGAATGAGCTTTAACTTCAGTGTTTGCTGTTGGTAAAGTTTCAGTAAGTTTCTCCAGGATATGAAGTCTGCCATCCCTGGCCTGTTTTAATGCAGCTACAAGAATTTCATAAGAAAGACCTTTTACCTTGATATCCATCTGGCAGGCAGTGATTCCATCTGCAGTACCGGTAACTTTAAAGTCCATATCACCAAGGTGATCTTCATCACCCAGAATATCAGATAAGACTGCATAGTCGTCCCCTTCAGTAATAAGACCCATGGCGATACCAGAAACTGGCTTCTTCAATTGAACTCCGGCATCCATAAGTGAAAGAGTTCCTGCACAAACAGTTGCCATAGATGAAGAACCATTGGATTCCAGCACTTCAGAAACTACACGTACAGTATAAGGACAATCGGCAGGGATCATTCCCTTAAGTGCTCTTTGAGCAAGGTTACCATGACCAATCTCACGTCTTGAAGTACCTCTAATTGGGTATGCTTCTCCTGTCGAGAACGGTGGGAAGTTATAGTGCAGGTAGAAAGTTTCTTCTCCCTGTTGGGTTGGAAGATCTACCTGGTTTGCTTCTCTGGAAGTTCCTAAGGTCACTGTAGCCAGGGCCTGAGTTTCTCCACGAGTAAAGATGGCAGACCCATGTGTAGATGGTAAATAGTCCACCTCACACCAGATTGGCCTGATCTCATCGGTTTTTCTACCGTCTAATCTAACACCTTCTTTTAGTGTAAGATCACGAACTGCTTTTTTCTGAGCGTCTGCAAAGTATCCAGAGATCATTTTGCCTTTCTCTTCCAGTTCTTCTTCAGAGAACATAGCTTTCACTTCTTCTTTCAATTCAGAAAAAGCTTCTGTTCTTTCTTTTTTACTAGTACCGCTTTTAGCGATATCGTATGATTTCTGGTAAGTAGCCTCAAGAATTTTCTTCTCAAGAGCCTCATCGGTTTCAGCTACTTCATATTCACGAGTTTCTTTCTTTCCAAATGCTTCAGCAAGTTTTATCTGTGCTTCACACTGTACCTTAATAGCTTCGTGCGCAAATTTAATTGCATCAGCCATTTCTTCTTCAGAGCACTCATCAAATTGTCCTTCAACCATCATCACAGAATCTGCGGAAGCACCAACCATGATATCCATGTCTGCTTCAGCAAGTTTTTCCCTGCTTGGGTTTAGAACGAACTCCCCGTTAATTCTGGCTACTCGAGCTTCAGAAATAGGAGTTTCAAAAGGAATATCAGATAATTGAATAGCTGCTGAAGCTGCCAATCCAGCCAGAGCGTCTGGCATCACCTCATCGTCATGAGACATGAGCTGGATCATTACCTGGGTTTCAAATTTGTAATCTTTTGGGAATAGAGGACGCAGTACGCGATCTACTAAACGCATTACTAAAATCTCTTCACTACTTGGTCTTGCTTCTCTTTTGAAGTAACCTCCAGGGAAAAGACCTGCAGCGGCAAATTTTTCACGGTAATCCAGTGTTAATGGAAAGAAGTCCATGGTAGTAGGCTTGTAAGAAGATACTACAGTACATAGTAACATAGCCTTACCCATTTGAACTACAACAGAGCCGTGAGCCTGTTTCGCTAATTTTCCGGTTTCGAGAGAAATAGTCCTGCCATCTCCTAAATCGATAACCTCCTTAAATGTTTGTGGAATCATAATAATTTCAAATTCGATCTGAATAACTTCAACCAGATCATTTTAGTTAAACAAAGGTCTCCGCCATCCGGACGGCCGGGTTGTGTTGTGTGTAGTTGTTGTGACCAATGAAAAACTACCCCCCTGGGCGACAATTTTAAAAACCTGTGAAAGGTTGTTTCAAGATATAAAAAAAGGGGGCATAAAGCCCCCTGAAAATTATTTTCTTAGTCCAAGTTCCTTGATGATCGCACGATATCTCATGATATCCTTCTTCATTAAGTAATCAAGTAAGCTTCTTCTTTTACCAACAAGCTTTACCAGTGAACGCTCTGAGTTAAAATCCTTACGGTTTTTCTTCAGGTGCTCAGAAAGGTGAGCAATTCTGTAAGTAAATAATGCGATTTGTCCTTCTGCTGAACCGGTATCGGTTTTCGATTTCCCGTGTTTTTCGAAGATCTCTTCTTTTTTCTCTTTTGCTAGATACATTCCAATATTATTTAAATGATTTTTATGTATTGACAGCTTTTCTGTCAGGCGGCAAAGATATCATTTATTTTTTATTCCGTATGTATAAGCTTTTAAATTTATAAACTCTTCAAAAATTCATATTTTTGCAAAGTGAAAATTTCATTGCCACATAAATTTCTGGTTTCCTTACTTGCACTTCTGGTGCTGGTAACGACCAATTCATTCGCTATCGAAAAGCATTTCTGTGGTGACCAACTGGTTGATACCTCTGTTTTTGCCGAACTTGAAAAATGTCCGGGTTGTCTGGGTGCTGAAGAAGCTCCTTCTGAACCTGATTGTTGTAAGGATGTTGTTGATGTACTGGAAGGGCAGGATATTACTACTGTTAAGAAAATGGACGATCTGGAGCAGGATCAACAGGTCTTTCTCATTGCTTTTGGTCATACTTTCTTTTCGCTTTTTCAGCCAGTATCGAGAAGACTAGATAATTTACTTCATTACGATCCACCCAGCATCACCTTTGACCTTCAGTCAAACTACCAGGTATATTTAATCTGAATTTAGATTTTTAATAGAGTTATCACTTTCCGTAGAAATAAAGACGGAGGGTACTTTAATTATTATCAAAAATCAAAATTCAATTGATGAAAATCATACACTATCTCATATTATTACTTATTCCTGTGGTAATGTTCTCACAGGAAACCTTCAATGGTAAAGTTCAGGAAATGGGTACAGAAATGCCCGTGCCTGGCGCGAATGTCTATTGGCTAAATACTGAAGTTGGAACCATTACCGACTTCAATGGAGAATTTTCAATTCCGTATAAAAAAGATTACAAAAAGCTGGTTATAAGCTTTATGGGTTATACCTCGGATACTCTGTCCATTAAAAACAATCAGAGTGAGTTGATTCACAAGCTAAGTCCTTCAGCAAACCTCGATGAAGTGGACCTGGTTTCTAGGAAAAAAGCAACCTCACGATCCTATCTGGAATCTACGAATGTCATGAATATTAGTAGTGATGAGCTTTTAAAGGCTGCCTGCTGTAATCTGTCTGAAAGTTTTGAAACCAATCCTTCCATAGATGTGAATTTTGCCGATGCCATTTCAGGAACCCGGCAAATTAAGATGCTTGGATTAACAGTCCTTATATATTGATCGCTACTGAAAATATTCCTTCAGTTAGAGGAGCTGCACAGGCTTACGGACTTTCATTTACGCCTGGAACATGGGTGGAGAGCATCCAGATCACTAAAGGAGCGGGTAGTGTGGTCAATGGGTATGAAAGTATTGCAGGCCAGATCAATGCTGAACTTCAGAAGCCCGCAAATTCTGATAAACTATTTGTGAACCTTTATGGCGCCAGCAGTAAGCGCCTGGAAATCAACACTCAATATAATACTCAGCTGAATAAGAAGTGGAGTACAGGAATTTTTGTACACGGAAACTCGCAACAGGAAGAGCACGATGTCAATAACGACAACTTCCTGGACATGCCATTGTATAATCAGATCAATTTAATGAATCGCTGGCAATATATCGATAACGAAAACGGGATCGTGGCATTTATGAATTTACGCTATCTCAATGATGAAAAGCAAACCGGAGAGCTCGATTTCGATCCTGATACAGATAACTTAACCACAAATGCCTGGGGAAGTGAGATCAATACGCAGCGTTACGAGTTTTCAGGAAAACTAGGATATGTAAATCCAGAACTTCCATGGCAGAGTGTTGGAATGCAATTAGCCGTAAGCAATCATCAGCAGGATTCCTATTTTGGTTTAAGGGTTTATGACATCGAGCACAATAGTATTTATTCCAACATCATTTACAATAGTATCATTGGTGACTCCAGACACAAAATCAAAACTGGTCTTGACTTCACACAGGATTCTTATAATGAGCTGGTAGAAGATACAGATTACGTTCATAAAGATAATTCTGTAGGTGGTTTTTTCGAGTATAATTTTGACGATCTTGATAAGTTTAATCTTACTGCCGGAGTGCGCGCAGATTATCACAATCGGCTTGGGTTTTTTCTAACTCCCAGGGTTCATGCCAGATACAGGCCATGGGCAAAGTCGGCATTAAGAGTGTCTTTTGGTCGTGGCAAACGTGCTGCGAATATTTTTGCTGAAAATCAGAACCTGTTCGCGTCTTCCCGGGAAATTAATATTCAGCGAAGTGCCAGCGGAGATATTTATGGTCTGGATCCCGAGATCGCGTGGAATTACGGAGTTTCCTTTATGCAGGGTTTCAATATATTCAGTAGAAAAGCAGAGCTGATATTTGATTACTACCGTACAGATTTTCAAAATCAGGTGGTAGTAGATTGGGAAAATCCACAAGAGATCAGTTTCTATAACCTTGATGGGGATAGCTTTGCGAATAGTTTTCAAACTGAATTCAGTTATAATCCAGCAGAACGCCTCGATCTAAGAATGGCTTATAAGTTTTATGATGTTCAAACAAAATATCAAACCGGAACTAAGATCAAACCTCTTATCCCAGAACATAGAGTCTTTGCAAATCTTTCTTATGAGACCGAAATTAAAAATAACAGTCAGTGGAAATTTGATGCGACCTATAACTGGCTTGGAGAGCAACGTTTTCCTTCTACCGCCACAAATCCGGAAGAGTTCCAGCTAGGAGAATATTCACCGTCTTTAAGTACATTAAACGCACAAATTACCAGAGTGTTTTCTAATCGCTTTGAGATTTATGTGGGTGGAGAAAACATGACGAATGTTAGGCAGGATCGACCAATTCTTGCTGCGGAAGATCCCTTTGGAGAATATTTTGACTCAACCCTAGTTTATGGTCCCGTTTTTGGTAATTTATACTACGCAGGTTTTAGATTTAAATTGAATTAAACAGAAAAATATGAAATACATAGTATTATTAATTTTTATGATAGGTTCTACCAGCATGTTTGCTCAGGATAGAAACGCAAAGGCATCATTTCACGTGGATGGTGTTTGTATGATGTGCAAGGATAGAATCGAGAAAGCAGGTATTACCTCCAAAGGTGTCAAGTTTGCCAACTGGAATCTGGAAACCCAGGAATTACAATTGATTTTCAACGAGACGAAAACAGATTTGAAAACGATTCAAACCAATATCCTGCAAGCAGGACATGATCTGGACAGCTTGAAAGCTTCGGATGAAGCCTATGCACGGCTGGATGCCTGCTGCAAGTATCGTGATCCGGAAATAAGGGCAGATCATGTTTCCGGTAAGATCGATTAGTCGTAAAGTATACTGAATAAAAAAAGACCTGATATCAGGTCTTTTTTTATGCGTTCTATTTTGAAAATTCTATCTTCTTACTGGTTGATTCTGAATTAGATCAAGGTATAAATTTACTTTGTTCTTCAATTCAGACCTATGTGTAATAAAGTCTAAAAAGCCTTTTTCTTTCAGGAATTCTGAAGTCTGGAAATCTTTTGGAAGATCTTTACCAGTCGTATCTTTTACAACTCTTGGTCCGGCAAATCCTATTAAGGCACCTGGTTCAGAAATATTAATATCTCCTAACATAGCGAAACTCGCCGTAGTACCTCCAGTTGTAGGATCTGTAGCCAGAGATATATATGGGATTTTTGCATTCGCCAGTTGCGCTAACTTCACAGAAGTTTTGGCAAGTTGCATCAATGAAAGTGCGGCTTCCTGCATTCTGGCACCTCCAGATTTGGAAATGATCATAAAAGGAATCCTGTGCTGAAGCGCATAGTCTGCAGCTCGGGCAATTTTTTCACCTACCACAGAACCCATGGAGCCCCCAATAAATTTAAAATCCATACAGGCAATTACCAGCTCTTTTCCCTTGGATTTTCCAACTGCCGTTCTCACAGCGTCTTTTAAACCGGTTTTTTCCTGGGCTGCTTTAAGTCTGTCTGTATATTTCTTAGTATCCTCAAATGTAAGAGGATCCTTCGAGGTCACATTTTTATCCAGTTCCTTAAAATTGTTATCATCAAAAAGGATTTTGAAGTATTCGTTACTTCCAATTCTAACGTGGTATCCATCTTCCGGACTCACGTAAAAATTGCTTTCCAATTGTTCAGCATCTACAATCTTCCCGGTAGGAGACTTGTACCATAAGCCTTTTGGGACATCTTTCTTATCTTCAGTAGGAGTTTGAATCCCTTTTTGTGTTCTTTTAAACCAAGCCATTTCTTTCAAATTTTAATCGTCAGGGTTGTCAAATTTATGGCAATAAAAAACAGTCTGATTCCGAAGAAAAAGACTGTTTTAAAAAATTATTTATAATGTATTTACGTTATTCAGGTCTTCAAAAGCTTTCTTCAAACGTGTTTTGAAAGTCAACTCACCTTCTCTCACCCATTTACGAGGATCGTAATATTTCTTGTTAGGAACATCTTCACCGTCAGGATTTCCAATTTGCGCAGCCAGGTAATCTTTTTTAGATCCCATATAGTCACGAATTCCTTCCATATAGGCGTATTGTAAATCTGTATCAATATTCATCTTGATTACACCATATCCAATAGCTTCACGAATTTCTTCCACCGTGGAACCGCTACCTCCATGGAAAACGAAATCGATATGATTTTCTTCTACGTTATATTTTTTGGTAATGTATTCCTGCGAATTCTTAAGGATCTTTGGAGTCAGTTTCACATTTCCAGGTTTGTAAACTCCATGCACATTTCCAAAAGCAGCTGCGATTGTGAATTGATCACTTACTTTGCTTAATTCTTCGTATGCATAAGCAACTTCTTCTGGCTGAGTGTAAAGTTTGGAAGCATCAACATCAGAATTGTCCACACCGTCTTCCTCACCGCCTGTAATTCCAAGTTCTATCTCCAGGGTCATACCCATTTTGGACATTCTCTCCAGATATCTTTTACAAATCTCCATATTCTCTTCCAAAGGTTCTTCGGAAAGATCTATCATATGAGAACTGTATAGAGGTTTACCAAACTGTTCGTAGTGCTTTTCACTGGCATCTAAAAGTCCGTCGATCCACGGAAGTAGTTTCTTAGCACAGTGATCTGTATGCATGATCACTGGTACGCC
This sequence comes from Christiangramia portivictoriae DSM 23547, assembly GCF_000423045.1. Classification (GTDB taxonomy): domain Bacteria; phylum Bacteroidota; class Bacteroidia; order Flavobacteriales; family Flavobacteriaceae; genus Christiangramia; species Christiangramia portivictoriae. The sequence goes on from NZ_AUHF01000001.1 coordinate 874,878, forward strand.
ATAAAGCTTCGCCATTTCATGTACGTGCTTGGCTCCAGCAACTCCTCCGGCTATGGCAGCCTGCTCTCCCTCATTCGACAATCCTTTCCCAGCATTGAATTGTGCGCCTCCATTAGAAAATTGAATAATAACAGGGGAATTTAATTCAGCAGCAGTTTCCAGAACAGCGTTCACACTACTTGATCCAATTACGTTAACAGCAGGAAGAGCAAAGCCTTTCTCTTTCGCGTAATTAAAAATCTCCTGAACTTCTTTTCCAGTGGCAACGCCCGGTTTGATATTGTGACTCATAACTATTAGTTGATTATGTTCACAAAAATAAGAAAATAAACTGGCTTAGAAAGGATAATTGATTCCTACGTTATAAACAGCATGGTTAAAATTATACTCCTGAAACCATCTGCTTTCTACCGGTTGTCCTGGATCGTGAGTTTTAAAGCCGATATCGAATCTAAGGACAAAAAAGTTAAAGTCATACCGAAGACCAAAACCACTTCCAACAGCTAATTCTTCCAGGTCTGAAAATTGTTCAAAAACCACATCTTCTGAAGTTCTGGAGTCAAGAACGTTCCAGATATTTCCAACATCCACAAACAACGCGCCTTTGAACTGGTCAAAGATTCCGAAGCGATATTCGCCATTGAAGGCCAGTTTAAGATTAGCTTCATTAAATTCCAGAATGCTACCGCTGCTACCAGGTCCAAGATCATAGGCTTGCCATGCACGATTGTCGTTGGGGCCTCCGGCGAAAAAAGTCTTAGTAATTGGAATATCATTCGCATTCCCATATGGAATAGCAATCCCTCCAAATGCTCTCACAGCAAAGATCTGGTCATTCCCGAGATCCCAGTGTTTTATAAAATCCAGTTCGGTTTTTACATACTGTGAATAAGCCACCCCAAGAACTTTCTCATTACCCTGGTCGTTTACAGGATAGTTAAAAACATTGGAAAGGGCAGATAAAACATTCCCTGCAGTTTCCAGTTTGAACCTGAATCGGGAAAATTCCCTGTCATAAAGGTTCTCCCGGGTATTCCAGAGATAGGTGTAGCTGGAAGCAAAAATAAGGTTATTTTGAGTGAGTCTCAGCTTACGCTCGTATATATCCAGCGTATTCAAATAGTCCTCATTTTCAAGTCCCGTGTTGGTTCTGTCTTCGTTGATGACATAGTCTATAAACCCATCGGCCTCATCTGGGATTTGCAGGTCACTTCCGGGTGAAATGAAATCGAAATTACTTCGCTGTGCAATGGAATTCAATTCTTCAAATGAATTGCGGTAGACATTGAAATAGTTTTCAGTATTCAAATTTCGAACGTACTGTATATTGAGCAGATCCAGGCTATTGGTGAGCTGTTTGGACGGGTTCCAGTTGTAGTTCAAAATCCCTGAGAAAGTCTGTTTATCTAGACCAATATTTCTCTGAGAACTAAATCCGAGGCTCATACTGGTAAACGGGGCCATATATTTCTTAATAAGTCTTTCAGTATCAATGGGCAGAAATATCCTTGGAAGAGTCAGTTTCAAATCTGCACCTACTTCGGTAATATCAAAAAACCGGTCTTTATCAGCGCTAGCAGCTGCATCTGTTGATGACGCTATACTTCCTCGTCCAGATAATTCCAGGTTTTCCAGTCCGCCAAAAATGTTCCTGATGAGAAACGAACCTCCAAAACCAATTCCGAATTTCTGAATATTACTTTGGGAAACATCGAAGTCAAAACCCAGTGAATACTTTGGAAGCGGACTAAGAAAAATATTAGAGATCAATTTGGTGTTGGTGCTGTCTGAAGGATCTGGAGTATATTGAATATTAGGATACTTGAAAACACGTAAAGAATTAAGCCGGTTGTAAGTTCTCGTCCTGTCCAGATCACGATAGATCATGCCGGGTCTTATGAAAACAGCATCGGTGACCGCTTCGGGTTTATAGCGCATTTCATCAAAACTAAACAGCTCATAACGTCGATAGGTTGCACTGTCTACAATGGGCATATTTCGATTGGCAAAACTATAATCTGTGAAGATCTTTACTTTGCTAATTTTATGGATCTTAAAAGGCGTTCTGGTAATACTATCTCCAATATTGTTTCGCTCATTTTTGATGATGAGAGTAGTGTTTAGCTTGTGGTTGGTATCTACCGTATCTGCATCAAAACTAATATATTCCTGGTCAAAATTATAAACCCCATTGTTTCTGAAGAGGTCTGATAATCTATCTCTTTCTTCATTAAAATCCAGGGTGTTGTACTGTGAGCCGGCAACAATTTCACTTTCAGTCTTATTAGATTGATAGAGACTGTCCAGAGCTGGCGAGGCAATTTCGGTAGTTAGTGAGTCCAGGGTATAAGGCTGTCCAGGTTTGACATAGTACTCTACTTTGGCCCGCTTATCTTTATTTTCTAGAGGCAACACCTTGTAATCTGCTTCTACATTGAACCAGCCATTGTTCCAGTACCATGATTTTAGTCGGTTTATAGATTTATCGGCCTGTTCCTTACTCAAGACAACAGGCGCTTCCCCAGTTCTTTTGATCCATTGATTAAATTCTTTTTTGGAATAAATATACTGGTCGAATTGCTTTTTCGATAAAATGGCAGTCAGACGTTTTCGTCTGCTTTCATTCTCCAGGAATTTTTCAGTAAGAATGCTGTCAATTTCGGGACGTGCCAGATTATAAAAATGAAGTCTTAAAGGAAAACCTAGTAGTCTAGTATTCGGCTTTTGATAAAGCTGATTTTTAATCCGTGAATCCTTTATTAATTCGTTGTTCGCAAAGATTTCATTCTTCACCAGTAAATTTTCATCGGCTTCCAATCTTTTTACCGCATTACAGCTAAGTATTAGAATAGTCGTTAAAAAAAATAATAATATTTTTGCGAAAAGCCTTGTCAAGTATAATCGATTAGGGCTCAAAAATACATTTTTTGGATGGTAAGCAAAAGCCAGATTAAGTTAATAAAAAGTCTTTCTCAAAAAAAGCACAGGCTACGGGAAAGGCTATTTATTGTTGAAGGAATCAAAGGCGTAAAAGAATTTTTAAGTTCTGATTTTCAACTGTATGCTTTATTTGGTCCTGAAATTTTAGCGCTGGTGGATCATCGAAATTTTTATGAAGCAAGCTCAGCCGAACTGTCGAAAATGAGTTCCCTGACTACTGCTCCAGAATACCTGGCAGTTTTTAGAATGCCAGATGAAGTACCAATTTCAGAAAACGGGTTAAAAGTGGTTCTGGATGGTGTGAGGGATCCCGGTAATTTAGGAACGATCATCAGGCTTTGTGACTGGTTTGGGATTTCAGATCTTATTTGTTCCAGAGATACAGTGGATTGTTACAATAACAAGGTGGTACAGGCAAGTATGGGTTCCTTATCTCGCATCAACATGGTGTATGTAGATCTGCTCAAATTTATTTCTGAAAGTCAATCAGTTCCAGTGTATGGGACGCTTCTTGAGGGATCTGATATCTATCGAACTAAGCTGGAATCTGAAGGATTTATTATCTTCGGAAACGAGGCAAATGGAATTTCTTCTGAAGTTCAAAAAGTTATAAACCATAAAATTAGTATTCCTCAATACGGGAAAGAGAAGAATACTGAAAGTCTTAATGTGGCAACGGCAACGGCTATTACACTTGCCGAATTCAGAAGGCAGGAGTTTATTGGAAAGTGAAGTTAATGAATATTGCCCTCGATGACATGGAATCTACATTACCCGTATATAAACTGTTGGGATCTTCATCTCGAATTAATTCATCATTGATGGCAAAAACTCCTCGAATAGAAGGGGTGAATTTAAAATAGTAAAGGTACATATCTATCCCGAAGCCAAATTCGTAATAAAAAGAGTTCGTCGTCATTCTAAATTGGCCTGCGGTAATATCATCTGGATTACCCTCATTGCTGCTTAAATTAATTGAAGTGCTTAATCCGCCAACAACGAAAGGCCTAAAATTGTTCAGTCTCTTTGCATTAAATTTGAGAAGTAAGGGTAGATGGACATACGTGGAATTGATTTCCCTGAATGTATTGATATCTGCACTATATAATTGAAATCCTCTAGTGTTAAAATTAACTCCAGGTTCAAACCTAAGATCAAAGTGATCATTCAGTTTTAAATTACCAATAAGTCCAACATTAAAGCCCGTACGCGTTTCAACCAGGTAGTCTTTGCCTGTGACAGTACTTGGATTGTAATCGATATAATCGAAGTCGAAATCATAACTGTTGAAGCCCAGAAAATAACCCCACGACCAGCGTTTGGTATCAACATTAGGTTGATTTTCTATGCTCTCACCCGAGAATAACTGGGCGAAAGAGGCATTTGAGATGAGTAGAAAAAGGGCAAAGGCAAAAAGTTTCTTCATGTATCTACTTTGAAGCAATATATATAGTTGAGACTCCCATAGTTTGAGGTAGGTCCCTCACATTAGTAAACCCGGTTTTCGATAAAATATTGTTGAACTTTTTACCGTAGGGAAAACTGGCCGCACTTTCGCTCAGATAAGAGTAGGCATCCTTATCCTTTGAAAACAACTTTCCTATAGCCGGTAAGATCATGGATGAATAGATCTTATAGCCTTGTTTAAACGGAAATCTAGTAGGAACTGAAGTTTCCAGCACCACAAAAATTCCACCGGGCTTCAGGACTCGAAATATTTCCGAGAGTCCGAGATCCAGGTTTTCAAAATTTCGAACACCAAACGCCACAGTGATTGCATCAAAGCTTCTGTCTTCAAAAGGTAAATTTTCAGAATCGCCCTGAACCATTTCAATATCAATACTCAGATTTTTGGCGGCGATCTTTTTTCTGCCAACGCTTAGCATTCCTTCAGACAGATCCAGGCCAACTATCCGGCTCGCTCCGGTATTTGCCATCTGAATAGCAAGATCTCCTGTACCAGTTGCAATATCAAGAATACTCTCTGGATTGGTTGCTGCTACTGCAGCTACCACCTTTTTTCGCCAGCTCACATCGGTTCCCATTGAAATAACTCGGTTCAGCCCGTCATAGTTGCCAGATATATTATCAAACATCTGTTCAACCTGCTTTTTCTTTGTAAGCTGCGAGTCTTTGTATGGAGTAACTTTCTTACTCATAGGTGAAATTTGCTTCAAAGATAACTGATATGTGGAAAATAAAGGATATTCGCCGATTATTTATCTTTCAAAAGAGATTTTTCCTTTATGCAAAATAACTTAACTTTGCTTTCACAATTTGAAGCTGTTATATGAAAATAATTATCGCCGGTGCAGGTGAAGTAGGATTTCATTTAGCTAAATTACTCTCCTTTGAATCTCAGGATATTACGCTAATTGACCCCAATAGAGATAATCTGGCCTACGCAGACACTCACCTGGATATAAGGACTATTAAAGGCGATGCTGGTTCTATCAGAGTATTAAAAGATGCTCAGGTAAAACACACAGATATGGTTATTAGTGTAACCTCGAGCGAGGCGACCAATATTACCGTATGTGTTTTGGCAAAGCAGCTTGGAGCTAAAAGAACAATTGCTAGAATTTCGAATACAGAATATCTCGAGAATCAGGGGGAACTTGGGTTTACCCGTTTTGGAATAGACGAACTCATTTCTCCGGAAGCTCTTGCATCCCGTGAAATTGAATTGCTGCTGAATCAATCTGCTTTCAACGATAGTTACGAATTTGAAGAAGGAGCATTGACCATGATTGGTGTGAGCTTGTCAAGAACTGCAACCTTCGTGGGAAAAACTGTAAAAGAAGCAGCGAAGATATTTCCAGAATTGAACTTTGTTCCAATCGCCATTCAGAGATTTGGAACTCAGTATACCTTAATTCCCAGAGGAGATACACAGTTTAAGGATGGTGACCAGGTATATTTTATCACTCTGAAAAACGGAGTGGAAGAATTATACAAGCTTACGGGTAAAGTTCGACAGGACATTAAGAATGTCATGGTCCTTGGTGGCAGCAAGATCGGAAGAAAAACTGCTCAGGATCTATGTCGCAACAATTTCAATGTCAAGCTGGTCGAAAAAGACAGGGATAAGGCATACGAACTGGCAGATGAGCTTCCTGATGTGTTGATCATCAATGGTGACGGTAGAAATGTTGAATTGCTCGAAGAAGAGAATATACATGATATGGACGCATTTATCGCTGTAACCGGAAATTCGGAAACAAATATCATGTCCTGCCTTGTGGCTAAATCGAAGAGTGTCAAAAAAACCATCTCTTTGGTTGAAAATATGGATTATTTTCAGCTAAGTCATTCCATCGGTATCGATACGCTGATAAATAAAAAACTACTGGCGGCAAATAATATTTTCCGTTACGTAAGAAAAGGTGAGGTTGTGGCCATGACCAAACTGAATAATATGAATGCTGAACTCCTGGAGTTTATCGTTAAACCGAATTCCCAGGTTTCCAACAAGAAGATCAAAGACCTGGATTTCCCACGTTCGGCGATTATTGGAGGTATTATTCGGGATGGTAAAGGTTTGATCGCGTTAGGCGATTTTTTAATTAAACCTGGTGATAGAATTGTAGTTTGCTGTTTACCAAGATCTATTAACAAAGTAGAAAAACTTTTCCTATAATGCCCAGATTGAATTACCAGATAATTCTTCATGTAATGGGATTATTGCTGCTGTGTAATGGCGGCTTTATGCTTCTTGCAACCCTGGTAAGTTATGTTTATGATGACGGGGTTACCCTTGAGATTTCAACCGCTGCGCTCGTAACATTGTTTGTTGGGACCTTGCTCATGTTCACTACTCGGGGGCATAGCAAAGAAGTGAAAAAAAGAGAGGGATATATCATTGTTACTTTTGGGTGGATCTTTATGGCACTGAGTGGCAGTCTGCCTTACCTCATCAGTGAGTCCATACCAGACTTTACAAATGCATTCTTTGAAACTATGTCGGGGTATACTACGACTGGTGCATCTATACTTAACGATATTGAAGCGATTCCAAAAGGCATTCTATTCTGGAGAAGCCTAACGCACTGGATTGGTGGGATGGGAATTATTGTATTAGCAATCGCAATTCTCCCTTTGCTAGGAATTGGTGGGATGCAGCTATTTTCTGCGGAATCTCCCGGCCCGAGTGCCGATAAATTAAAACCTCGAATTACTGATACCGCCAAACGACTCTGGCTTATCTATGTTTCCTATACAGTAGCCGAAACTATTCTATTGTGGGTAGCTGGAATGACATTTTTTGACGCCATTAATCACGCTTTTAGTACCTTATCTACAGGAGGGTTTTCTACAAAAAACGCCAGTCTGGCTTACTGGAACGATAATCCGGTTATACAATATATTATTATCCTTTTTATGTTACTGGCAGGTAGCAACTTTGTATTGAGTTATTTCGCTTTTAAAGGGCAGGTGCAAAAAATATTACATGATGATGAGTTCAAGTGGTACATGTATTTCATCTTTGGATTTACAGCTATTTCAGCATTGGTTGTCTATTTCCAGGCAGATGTTGCGATATCCAGTATTGAGCATCCTATGGTATGGGGTGAGACAGAAAGCGCTTTCAGACATTCTCTTTTTCAGGTCCTCACTGTAATTACCACTACGGGGTTTGTTTCTGCAGACTATACCATGTGGACACCATTTCTAACGATTCTCTATTTTGGATTGTTCTTTTTAGGTGGTTCCGCAGGGAGTACCGCGGGTGGAGTCAAGGTGATGCGTCATATCATCATGATCAAGAATGGAATTATAGAATTTAAAAGAACCTTGCATCCCAATGCGATTCTTCCGGTACGATTCAATGGAAAGTCGATCAGCAAAGAGATCGTTTTTAATATTTTGGGCTTTTTTATATTGTATATGCTCTCCTTTATCATTGGAGCAGTAGTTTTCGCAGGAATGGGGCTGGATTTTCAAACAGCCATTGGGGGTGCAGCATCATCACTTGGAAATATAGGTCCTGCCTTTGGAGGCTTAAGTCCCGTTAACAATTTTGATATACTTTCAAACTTCGGAAAATGGTGGTCTGCTTTCTTGATGCTGATAGGCAGACTGGAATTATTTACAGTGCTAATTATATTAACGCCTTTCTTCTGGCGTAATCGATAATCTGAAGGATAAACAAAACAAAAAAACCGGCCGAGGCCGGTTTTTTTGTTAACTAGAAGTTCAGCACTTATGACAGAACTTCTTTTATTCTTTTAATAGCTTCTTCGATCTGACTTTCACTCGCCGCGTATGAAATTCGAATACAGTCAGGATTTCCAAAAGCTTCACCAGTTACAGTGGCAACATTCGCTTTTTCCAGTAATAACATGGAAAAGTCGCTGGCATTTTCAATTTTAGTGCCATGAATCGTCTTTCCGAAGAAGGCAGAGATATTAGGAAACACATAAAACGCTCCTTGAGGTTCGGTAGTAACAAATCCGTCGATCTCATTCAGGTGATCTATGATCAGTTTTCTTCTGGATTTAAATGTATCGATCATGTGACTAATCTTGCTTACCGGAGCTTCCAGGGCAGTGATCACAGCACGTTGTGCAATACAATTCGCACCGCTGGTAATTTGTCCCTGCATTTTATTGCAGGCTCTCGCGATGTATGCCGGAGCTCCAATATATCCAATTCTCCAACCCGTCATAGCAAATGCTTTTGAAACACCATTTACTGTGACGGTACGATCATACATGTCTTCAAACTGAGCCATGGAAGCGTGATCACCTACAAAATTAATATGTTCGTAGATCTCGTCACTTACCACCACGATATCGGGATATTTTTTAAGTACATCTGCAAGCGCTCTCAACTCTTCCTTGCTATAGACCATTCCACTTGGATTACAGGGAGAACTATACCAGATCATTTTGGTCTTTGGAGTAATAGAAGCTTCCAGTTGCTCTGGAGTGATCTTAAAGTCGGTTTCCACGCTGGTGGGAACTTCAACAGGAACACCTTCTGCAAGTTTCACAATTTCAGCATAACTCACCCAGTAAGGGCAGGGCAGAAGCACCTCGTCTCCAGGATTTAATACCACCATGGCTACATTGGCCAGGGATTGTTTGGCACCAGTAGAAACCACAATTTGGGAGCGATCATAAGTGAGATCATTATCTCTTTTAAATTTTGTAATGATCGCATCTTTTAGTTCAACATACCCATCAACCGGCGTATAGGAATTGTAATTATCATTGATAGCCTGTATTGCCGCTTCCTTTATAAAATCTGGAGTATTAAAATCTGGCTCTCCCAGGCTTAATCCAATGATATCCTTACCTTCAGCTTTTAATTCTCTGGCTTTCGCGGCCATTGCAAGCGTTTGTGATGTTGCCATCGCATTTATTCGGTTCGATAGTTTTTCCTGCATGTCTTTAAATTTTATTGATTCTGAAAATGCTTCTTTTTAATGATATGGCATTTGCTTCGGAAACAATTCAAAGTTATAATATTATAAATTTCAGCTACTGTTTATTCAGAAAAAATGGACATAAAAAAATGCCTATTTTTGCTGAAAATTGAATGCTTTGGAACTAATAAAGAAATATTTCCCAAATCTAACTGATGATCAACTTCAGAAGTTTGACAAATTAGAAGAATTATATAAAGACTGGAACCTTAAGATCAATGTGGTTTCCAGGAAAGATATCGACGAATTATACATGCGTCACGTGCTGCATTCTTTGGGAATATCAAAGGTTCAATCATTTCTTCCAGGTTCCAGGATTCTTGATGTTGGAACCGGTGGTGGTTTTCCAGGAATTCCTTTAGCGATCCTCCATCCGGAATCTAAATTTGACCTTGTGGACTCCATTGGTAAAAAAATTAAGGTAGTGGACGAAGTTTCAGAAGGTTTGGGGCTTGAGAACGTCACTACTTATAATCAACGGGTCGAGGAACTGCAAGGGCAGTATGATTTTATCGTGAGCAGAGCAGTGGCAGTGATGCCTACGTTCGTTCGCTGGGTAAAAGGGAAGATCGCGAAGGAGAGCAGGCACGATTTCAGGAACGGAATTTTATATCTAAAAGGTGGTGATCTTTCAGAAGAACTACAGGATTACCGGACAGCCCAGATCTTTGAGCTATCCGATTATTTTGAAGAAGAATTCTACGATACTAAAAAAGTGGTCTATTTACCAATGAAGTATAAAGGCTAAGCGCCAGTTTACTTAGTAATGATCACCTTTTTGGAATAGCTCTTATCACCAACATAGATCTTAACAATATAGACTGCAGAACTCAATTTTTGCTGAATTCGAAGACTGATGGACTCTTCAGTAGGAATTTCCCTGAAGGTCATGATCTTTTGTCCAGAAACACTGTAAAGCTCAACGAAATCTATATTCTGAAGGTCTGGATTGTACAACGCGATCTCATCGGTCTGGCGCAGATATCTCATATCCAGAAACTCCGGCCCTTCTTCCTCGATTACTTCAGGTTTCTCCTCAACAACTTCTTCTGAAGTTTCCTCTGCTATCTTCTGAAAAACGATCTGGTATTTTTCATTAAAAATACCTACGCTATCGGTAGTCACCTTGTAATCAGACTTCATTAGGTCATGATATTCTTCGAGTTCCGTATCATAAAGAAAGATATCGATATCATTCTGAATATTTTCGAGTTCGTCGATCTTGATGGTAAACTCACCTGCTTCAGCAATCTTAAATCCTATTGGTAATACGCGTGCTTTATTGAAGTCTGGAACACCCTGAATAACGAATTCAGAATCATCGATCATCCAGTACAGATCTTCTACATTGTTCTCGATAAGCGGCGCGTCGTAACCAAGATCAAAACCATCGGTGGTATTCACATCTGCGGTGGCCAGGATCTGGCGATGATAGCCCTTTGGAGATTCCAGTTTTAGTCTGATTTTATGCCTGGTATCTTTTTCATAATTATTTTCATCCGATTTTTTAGGATCGTCTTCCTGAGAATGGAATTGTGAGTCTCCTGAACTTTCAGGGACAAATACACGGTATTTGTTCTTAAAGGTAATTTGTTGAGGATTTGATGCTCCCTGAGTATTTATAAAAAAGCCCTGACCAACAGGAATATATCTTCCTGGTTTTTTTGAACCTCGCAGGTCTGTCTCCGTTTGAATTCTTGAATCAATGGAACTGGCTGAGGATACCGAACCAGATTTATTTAATACTGCATAACCACCTACATATTCTTCCAGATAATGACTGTCGATCTTACCAAAATGATCCCAGAAATATAGCGTTCCATTGAAGTTTTGTTGTTGAATTGCGTTTTCTTCAATAAATTGTTCAGAATCTATTGCTGAAGGATAAGGATTTCCAGTTAGCAAATTTTGATCCTCACCAACCGTTACAGAAATATCTCCATTATTTGGCATCCCACGGAAGGTATAGTTCTGGTGAACATCTAAAGCTGCAGCACCTGAGGTTCCTTTCATACTATAACCAATTCCAGGTTCCAGTTTAAAGGTTTCATCGAATTGCAACCAGGTAAAATAGTCATCAGCATCTCCGCTAAATGTGTATAACCAGTATGAGCTCAAAACCGTATCACTCCAGTCTCCGGCATCAAAACTGGCCCGAAAAATAAATGGGTTCGCTCCATTATATAATACAGAATTTAAACTAAAACCACCGTTTAAATTTGGGGTGTCGATGTTAGATACAGGAGAAGTCCAGTAATTGTAATTAAAGCTATTTGCCTTTCCCTGCTGATCAATTTGTAGGTTTCCAGAACTTTCCGGAGCGATAATACTACCCTCTGGCTGTATTAATTGTGATTCTCCGTTAAGGTCTATCACACCATCCAGTCTTAGATAACGGGACACCAATAGTCCATTCCCAGTACCTTTACCACTATTCGTGTTCGTTGTACCCTCAAATTCAATGGTACCACTTTGAGATACTAAACCAAGTAAGTTGATATTTCTCGTGGAATTTGTAATGTCATGTCTGGCAACAACGATATTCCAGTTGATCAATTGATCATTGATACCTTTTGAGTTTGGCGCATCCCATACATCTGGATAAAGCCATGTGTTCATATTGTCCCAGTTACCGTTATTGTTTGATTCGTAAGGTAGCGGGGCAGTAGTTTGCTGCGGTGTTGTGATGTTTAATAGTTTTCCAGAATGACCTTTAAACGTAGAGCCATCAAGGGTATAGGCGTCAAGGTTTCCACAGCTTATATTATCCATTCGGTAGTACGCCTCAAGGTTAGTCCAGTTCAATCCAGTAGCAACTGGAATGACTTCACCAATAAGTTCGGCATTCGTGCCTTTTGTGATGTGCTGGTTCATCATTAATTTAATCTGGTCTTGTGTTAAAGCAACATTCCAAATTCTCAACTCTTCCATCCAGCCGTGGTAAAAATCTCTGGTTTCTAATGAGTTTTCCACATCCGTAGCTCCTAATATCGCTCGATAATTGTTTGCATTTGGAGCAGGCCCACCAGTGTTCTTCATAAGCAAGCCATCTATGTATAGACGATATTCGCCAGTACTTGTATGTGTGAGTGCAATATGGTACCACCTGCTATTGTCGGTGATTCTATGAGGAGAAGAAATAGACCCATTTTTATCCCAATTAAATGAGACAATTTTGTTGGTGATCCTTAAGTCATATCCATGAGCAGAACCTGAATAATCACCATCTCGTTTAGAAAAAATAGTATGCTTTCCTGAAAGAGTTTCTGGCTTTACCCAAACTTCAAGGCTAAAGTTTCCACCAAGATTATAATTATTCCCAAAATCGACATGATCATTTTCACCATCAAAATTAACAGTTTCACAATTGCTAATAGTGACAATCATTTCGTCGCTACAACCATCAACGGTCCAGGTTAAGGTATAAGTACCAGGTCCAGCGCTAAAAGTTGCATTAGGGTCGTTAACGTCTGAAAATTCTGGGGCTTGACAACCAGGTGAATTTCCACTCCAGGACCAGGTGCCAATCTCCTGGGTTCCTGGTGCATCACAGGTCAGGCAATTTTCTGGTTTTGTAGGGTATGCTTGTTTTTGAAAGTTTTGGTTAGCCGAAAGACTGTTGTCATAAGCATTCAATTGCACTATGTTCTGGCCACATTGCTCGTCTGTATATATTATATCCTCTCCCGCGTAGGAATACGTTACGGGAATAGTGACTAAATCTGTACCTTCTTCATCATAAGTTCTACAACCATTTATTAAGGCAGTAGCACCATATTCGTGAACACCTGGAGATTGAGGAGTAAAATTAATAGCGATACTGGTTTGTCCCTGTTCTATGGGAGACTCATCCGGGTTACCAATACCAACAGTCCATTCCAGTTCAGTATCTACAGGGACTTCATTATTAACAAAAATGTTATCCATCGCCCAAACACTTTTATCACTGGTACCGGTGAAAGACCAGCGAATTCTTACTCGGCTTTCACCAATATAATCGTCTAGCGATATAGAGGTATTATCTGTACTAAAATTATAATTTGTGGCATTGGAACCATCTGTAGATTCGGCTGTTCCAGCAGTAAGCCACTGCAAAACGCCTGACCCGGCAGCGTGCATTACTCTCAAGTTAGAATAGGTATTACCACCATCTGTAGAGATTTCAATCACAGCAACATCATTATTGGCAAAATAAAAAGCCTGATCAAAATCCAAACTTGCAGAAGCGGCATTACTGAGATCAAGAATTGGAGTTTCCAAAGTTGTGGGATTATTACCGTCGTAGACAGGATTTCCTTTTTTATCGGTCTCGTAAAAATCGCCCTGTGCAATTGCAAATTTTTTATCACCACCATCATAAGTGATATCTCCAAACTTATGATCATTTGTACCAGACCAGTTTCTAACTTTTTTTGAATTCCCGCCGGCAGTGAAACCACCTGGTGCTCCATCTGTCAACCATCCATCGGGATCCTGTGTGTTTAATTGCCCCTGATTAAAATCTCCTGGTGACTCAGCAGGAATTGCTGGCTGGGTTGCCAAATAATTACTTTCAGCGATTAGGCTCACTGGATCTCCCAGGCAATATTTTTGTGGGTCATCAAGATTAGTCACAGTAGGCGCGTCACCGGCAGGAAGAGCTCGTACGAAATAGCTATTGGAATATTCAGAGCATGTCCCGTTTTTTACCAGTACTCTAAAATAAGTAGATTCAAATGCACCTGCAGAAAAGTTTGCAGTATAATTTGTTGCAGTAGTATTGATTATTTCCCAATAACCTTCATTGACAGCAAATTTTTCCCATTGAATGATATTTCCAGTTTTACCACTTAAACTTAGATCAACAGAAATTTGAGTTCCACAAGAGGAGATATCGATCTGTTCAGGAAAGGCTGTGCCTTCAAAATTACCTGATAAAGTACCACCATCAATGGCAGTTGGATTTAGCTGAATTTCCTGTTCTTGAATGAAGATATTTCCAGATTCATCTTCAAATTCCCAGAAAATAGTATTAATTCCGTAAAAGGAATATGGGAACTCGAAGTCACTCCCAAGAGTCCCCGTAATAGTTCCATCACAAGCATCTGTAGCAGTAGGAATATCCAGTTCATCAATACTTGAGATCTGACATCCAGTAATTGATTTTCTGGGTAAATTGGTAATGTTAGGCACAGGTGCTTCCGTATCAGCAATCACGATATTCTGAGGTACGGAAGTAGTGCTGTTTCCTGCGGAATCTGTGAAGATCCAAAAAACTGTGGTTGATTCTTCAATAGTAAGATCGACTCCAGTAGTACCAACAACTTCTTCATCACAATTATCTGTCGTCGTGGGTGGAGTTAAGGTTATGGAACATTGCGCAGTAATGTCTTCAAGAACTGGAACTAAAGGGTTTTCATTGTCCTGGACTGTAACAACCTGAACTTTTTCTATGGCGGCATTACCATTTTCATCTGTTGTATTCCAGAAAATATTAGTTGAACCTACAGGAAATGGATCTGTGAGTTCGAGCCCATCATCTCGAACACCAACAGGAGGACCCACCTCACAATTGTCTTCAGCTGTGGCTACAACATTAACTGTGGCTCCACATGTATTGGGTTCATTGAAAACATCCTTGTCACCGTTATGATCAATAACCGGCAAGGTTTTATCCTCAACAATAATTTCTTGCGATACAGGTTCTGCAACCTGTCCATGCTCATCGGTAACATTCCAGGTGATTGTAGTAGTGCCAATTGGAAATGGATCATCAAGGCTTTGACCATCATTCCTAGTTCCAATGGGGGCAGATACCTGGCAATTATCAATTGCACCTGGATTAGGTATTGTAAGTCTTACAAAACAATTATCCATTGAACTATCGGAAGTAATAGTGGATACTGCATTTATAACTGGTATAATATTATCCTGAACGGTTACCGTAGCATTGGAAGTGCTGGTATTATCGCTGTCATCAGTAACTGTTAAAACTACCGTGTTGTCACCAACATTGGAACAGTCAAAATTCGTTTTATCTAAACTTAAATTTTTGATGCCACAGTTATCATATGAACCATTATCAACTTCATTAACAGTTATTGAGACATTTCCTGACGCATCCAGCTGAACTGTAATATTCTGAGTTATTGCGTTGGGAGCGATATCATCTACGACGGTGACCGTAGCAGTGGCCGTACTGGAATTATTATTCTCATCGGTTACCGTCAATACCACGCTGTTTGCGCCGGTATTGGTGCAATCGAAATCTGTTTTATTGACACTTAAGTTTTGAATGCCACAATTATCGGTAGAACCATTATCAACTTCAGCAGCGGTTATTGAAGCGTTTCCTGACGCATCCAGCTGAACTGTAATATTTTGAGCAATTGCATGGGGAGCGGTATTATCCTGGACAGTTACGGTAGCATTTTCACTGGCTGAATTACCGCTTGCATCAATTACCGTAAGGGTGACTGTATTAGAACCAACGTCGTCACATGTAAATGCAGTTTGGTCCAAAGTGTATGAGCTAATTTCGCCATTGTCTGTCGATCCATTGTCTATTTCTGAAGGTTGTATTGTTACCTTTCCGTCGATGTCCAGTTCAACACTAATATTCTTGGTAAATACTGTTGGTGGCTCATTATCCACAACTGTTACTGTAGCAGAAGCTGTGCTAGTGTTCGAATTTGCATCAATAATTCTTAGTTCTACAGTATTATTACCTAAATCTGAATAATCAAAAGTTGATTTACTAACGTTGTATTGTTCAATAGTGCAATTATCGGTGGAACCGTTATCGATGTCTGAAGGTGATAAACTTCCTAGACCATTGGAATCTAAATACAAGGTAAAGTCTTTTACACTAGCCTGAGGAGGTAGGTTGTCTTTTACTTCAACCGTGATATTAATGGTTGTAGATGAAGTAACACCTTGCAAAGTAGTACTAACTGTGTTGGTACCGATATCTGAACAATCGAAGTTTGTCTGGCTGAAGACGATGGATTGGAGAGTCCCAAGGCCTAATCCACTAGTGATAGAGTTCCCAATATCTGAACTGGAAAGACTAACCTGACCGTTCGAATCTAACTCCAAAATGACAGTTTGAGCACTAGAATTTAGGCTGCCTAAAAGTAGCATTAATACAAATGATATATAGAAAGCCTTGAAACCAATAAATTGGCGTTCAAAATAAAACTTCTTCATAAGGTTACCGATCTAGATTTTCATCGGTAAAAGTAATATAAATTCGATTAAATGTGTTAAGTGTATGGTAAAAATTAAATGATAAAAGTCTTTAATTCAGTAATCTAAACGAATATGCGGACAGTCATTTCGATCGTGTAAGAAACTACTTTCCATTATTTCACGATAATCTTTTTATTACAGATCGCATTCTCACAGAAAACCTTGACGATATAAATTCCAGATCTAACAGGTCTCAGGCCAAGATAAATCTCTTTTTCTGATGGAAGACCATCAAACTCCTGGATGAGTTTACCACCCATGTCATAAATCAAAACCTTTTCAACTTTTAGTAAATCCTCATTACTGATTTTCACATTTCTACTGAAGGTGCTGTAAGATATTCCTACTAACCCATCGACAACTGGTAATTCAGGTTCTTCTGGAATGATAACTGGATCAGGTTCCTGTGCCATTTCGTTGAAGAACACTATTTCGAAGCGATCACTAATTTCACCTTCTGTCGTCGAGCCTTTAAATGAACCGGCAAGCAGGTCGTGGATACTGTCATTTTGTTTATCCTTCAGGTATAGTTCTTTACTTGCAGGCCAGTTTTCGGTACTATCTATTTTTATAGTAAATGACCCTTCCGAAAAAGTTTTTATAGCTAAAGGCAGTACTTGTTCCTTCTCGAAATCAGGAACTCCCTGTATTACAAACCTGTTATCTGCAAACCACCAGTACATATCTTCCTTGTTATTTTCAATAAGCGGTGCGTCATAACCAATATCAAAACCGTTCGTAGTGTTTGCGTCCCTGGTAACCAGAATCTGTCTGTGATAACCAGCCGGAGATTCAAATTTCAGTCTAATTTTTGCTCGATCATCCTCTGAGTTTTTTCCCGTCTTGTTTTTTGAAGATTTTGGATCGTCTTCTTGTTGTAAGAATATGGAGGGATCTGTACTTTCTATTTTATAGATTCTTTGAGTGTTATTAAACTGAATCTGTCCACCAAATGTATTTCCATTAACAGCTGCACTATTCAGAAAGAACCCCTGTGCCACTGGTATGTACTGTTTAGCCTGTTTAGTTCCATTTCCACCTACCTGGCTAATACGCCAGTCATTCAAAATTGCAGGAGCGGAGCCGGCCAGGGTATAGGTTGCATACCCTCCAACATATTCTTCCAGAATATGTGTGCTTCCTGCGAAATGATCCCAATAGTAAAGCGTCCCGTTAAAAACATTTTGAGAATTGTTCCCAGTTCCAGTTCCTACACTTTTTAGATTATCCCTGAGGAATTCGTCTGCATCTAAAGCAGACGGGAATGGATTACCAACCAGGAAGTTTTGATCTGAATTCAGGCTTAATTCTGAAGTAGGAATATCGCCATTGTTTGGTTTTCCTTTAAAGACGTAGTTCTGGGTCATTTGGTTTGGGGCAACAGTACCATCGGTACCTTTCATGGAATATCCCGCACCTGCAATTTGCATAAAATCACTCCCCATAAACAGCCAGTCTCCGTAGATATCTGCGTCGCCTCCTCTGAAATCCCAGATCCAGGCATCGGTAATCGTGATAGGTGATGTTCTGGCACCGTCTGCATCAAAATATCCGGTTTTCCAGTTTATTCCAGTGGGATTTTCGGCATTGGTTCCATCCAAGAGTACATCTACAAGTCGATACCCTGAATTATTTGCAGTTCCCTGTGTACTTACAGGGCTGGTCCAGTAATTATAATTAAAACTACTCATTCTGCCTTGCTGATCTATTTCTATAAATCCGGCGCTTTCATTCGCCAGAATACTTCCATGATCCTGTAATAACTGAGATTCTCCCTGCAAATCAATACTACCGTCCAGATATAAATAATGTGAAATTTTTATTGGATTACTGGCATTGATAGTTAATTCCTTTCCAGAGGTCTCAGAAAGCAGACCGAGCATCGTAATAGCTCTATTTGCTGCAAAAGTATGATTGATTCTTGCTATGTTCCAGTCAATTGGGCTGTTACCATGTCCAAGGCTATTAGGTGCATCCCAAACCTCTGGTCTGGCCCAGGTATTAATGTCTGTCCAGGTAGATCCATCAGCATAGGAGAAATACGGAGTAGGTGATGTATTCTCCTGGTCTGTTTCAATATTGACCATTCTACCAGGATTTGCTGCATTTGCATGGTTGGGTGTTAGTCCGTTTAATGGTTTTAGAGCATCCAGGAAGTAACCTGGCAATTTATTGTCAGGGTCTGGGTCATTGGAATACAATCGATAATAACCTGCAAGATCAGCTGCGGTTTGGTCATAGAAACTCACACCATCTTTATCTAAATTGAAACCACCACTAGTGTAATAACTTCCATCAACGGTTTTGTTCGGTACGACTTCGCCTTCAATTGGACTAACAACCTGATTGGAAGAATTAAGTTTAAGTCGCTGGTTCATCATAAACCTGATTTCTTTTTCTGAAGGAGCATTGTTCCAGATCCTGACTTCCTCTATCCATCCTGAGAAGTGATTGGTAGCAGTTTTTGAAGAGGCGCTATATCTTGCACCAATAGCGGCGGTATTGGTTCCGGAAGTATTCACACTAATACCATCAGCCTTTATTCCATCTATATATAAGATCGATCCATCGCTAGATACTGCTATGTGATACCATCTGTTATTTGGTTCTACGAACGATGGAAGGTTCTCCATGCTTAATTCAAATCCCGGAGCGCTGAAAATGGTTCCTTTTGAAGCATCTGTCATTCCGCCCTCTGGAAGTGGTCTATCGAATGGCATTATCCATGCTTCTAAAAAGAAACTGCCGGTATAATTATTTCCAAGATCCACATAATCATCATCACCATCGAAATCCAGGGTTACGCAATCTACCAGGCTAATTGTTTCTGTATTATCTATTGGTGGACAACCTTCATTTTCGATCAAGACTCCATTTTCATCTGTAGCTGTTGGAGTAAGAACCCATCTTATCTGGTAGTCACCTAGATTTTCTGCAGTAAAAATGGCATCCGGGTCATTAACGGGCTGAAGATTGCTATTGCTATCCTGATTCTCGAAACTAAATCCCGTGGTAATTTCGATATCATTGGAATCAAAAACTTTCCAGCTACCTACATAACCATCCAGAGTAGGATACTCTGTAATTTCCATGGCCTGTTGGGTTGCGGTGACGGTAGCATTCAGTAAAATGGATAAACTACCACAAGCTCCTACGGTGGCAGAAACATTGGTATTATATTGATCAAATGCCCATACACGAATGGTTTCGAAATTGTCTATACTCTGGCAGGCATTTCCATTACTGTCTAAAATGATCCTTGTTTGTACTTCAAAATCATTCCAGCCAATTTTCCTTGGAGTGAAGAGAACGGTACTCTGGTTCACTTCGCCAATTTCTTCCAGTGCGTTTCCGTCATCGCTAAGATCATCATCATAGTACCACTGCAATAATATATCCTGAGGTCCTTCAGGAACTTTAATATTATCTACCGCCCAAACATCTCCATCTTTTCTACCATCATAATTAAAACGAATACGCAGATTCGATTGACCTAGATAATCGCCAAGGTCCACAACCATCTTGTTCTTAGGTCTGGTAGAAGGTGTCCCTCCTCCAAAATCAATATAATTACCACTGGATCCTCCGGCAACAGTACCATCTCCGGTATGAGTATAAAGTACGGTTTCATAACTGCTGCCCCCGTTGGTGGAAATCTCGACGGTAATCGTTGCTCCGGCAGTAAGATTGTAACCCTGATCCCAGGTAAAAATGGCTTCATCCATCCCGCTCAATGAAAATATAGGTGTTTCCATATAAGAATCATTTGGTCCGGTTACCAAAGCAAATTTCTCATTCACATTTAATTCAGATGTCCATCTTATTGTCGTTCCAGTATCTCCGCTAGGTAATGTTCCAGTATATACCTTACCATCTTCACCACCACTGGCGTTCATTTTTAACCAGTGATCTGCTCTTCCATTATTGGCTGCGGCATCATAATCATTTACTGTTCCATCAGGTTGAGTAAAGTCCCATCCTTTATTTTTGATTCCGGCCTCGGTAAATTGTCCGCCTTCAAATTTTTCACCGGTAGTACTGTACCCGGTTTCCGAACTAAGGCTTATCTCATCTCCAATACAAATAACAGGTTTGTCGACTTCGACAGGAGTCGGCTTAATATCGGCTACAATGACACTGGTTATGGCAGTTTCAGAATAAACAGCGCCAGTACAGCTACCATTGGTCAAAACTGCTCTAAAGGTTGTTGAAAGATTATTGATTACATTTTCTATCTGGTTACCAGATAAAAAAGTTTCTTCAGTTTCTATTCTCTGCCAGGTATTCGAAGGTGCATTACGATATTCCCAGTATGCGACTTCACCAGTATAGCCGGAAAGACTTAATCTACTGGCAAAGCCATTGGAAGGGTTTTCACAGGTTAGAAATAATCTGTCTTGATTTGAATCCCAGAGTAGTTTGCCTCCCTCCGGAAGTGGGTCTACATAGATAGTTGCTTCTGCGCTATCTTCTGAACATACGCCATTCTGAACAGTTACTCGATAACTGGTAGTTTCTGTAAGTGTAAAAGTTCGTTCAGCACTTAAATTCCCATCCTCGAAATTTATCCAGGCATCGCTGGTTTCCTCAGATTTATATTCCCATCTAATAATTTCACCGGTAGTTCCGGTTAGACTAAGACTAGCAACCCCATCCTGTACACAGATTCTTTCTGGAGCACTCAAAGTTCCGGCAACACTAACGTCGTCAACATTAATCGTGATATTGTAACTGTTAATACATCCGTTGGATGTTCCTACAACAGTATAGGTGATTTCTCCAGCTTCAGTTGGAGTTGGGGAATAAGTCGCTCCGGTTGCTACCGTAGTTTCATCTATATACCATTCGTAACTTTCTGCTCCGGAAGCGTTCAGAGTAATGCTACTGCCTAGACATATATTGCTGTTATCACCATCAATTTCTACAAGTACATTTGGAAGATCCTTAATCCTAATTTCTACAGGCGTGCGATCACTTTCACATCCGGTAGAGGCGAAGGTCTGACTCACATAATAGGTTACATTTTCTGAAATACCTGTGTTCGGAACTGGTGCGGCAATCGATTCCGAAGCATCCATAGAAGCATACCAGTTGATCGTCGCATTGTCTGCTGGAGTAATGGAAATGGCTTCAGAAATTTCCTCCTCAAAACAAAATTCGAATACTAAAGGTTCAGTCGATATTGGGTCTGGCGTATCAAGAATGGTCACCGTTATGGGCTCATAATCACTTTCGCATGCATTTGGCCTGGTTTGAGTGGCGAAATACTGATAAGTTCTCGGTTCACTGGAATCTATGGATACATTATTGCCTATAAATTCATATTCTGAAGTAGCATCATTAAATGTATACCACCTCGTTTCATTACCGTCTTCAACCGTGGCGGTAAGATTTCCAGCCTCTTCATTTAAGCATAAGGTGAGATCTACTGTTTCCGGTTTTGGTGGTCTGGATTCCACCCTGAAAGTAAATTTATTTGAAGTTGCTTCAGAACAGGTGAAGTAATCAGGTCCGTCTACCACAACCCAGTATTCACCAGAATCTCCATCTTCTCCTGCAGTAGGATTGGTTATCGTAAGGGTTCCTGTATATTCTCCATTGGTCCCAACGGGTCCTTCAACTTCAATGTCTATTTTGCCTTCCTGTTCGATCACCGTTTCCCCATCTTTGATCCATTTAAAGTCAAGAATGGCACCATTGGCATGACCTTTAAACGTGAACGTGATGTCATCCTGTGATTCTTCGCAGATGGTAATATCCTCGGAAGGTTCTGTAATGGTGATGTCTTCATCAACATTGAGTGTAAAAATGGTTGAGGTAGCAGGACTACAGGAATCCGCTCCAGATACAACCACGAAATATTCCAGGGCATCTTGAGCCGTAACATTGGAAAAGTTAAGAACAGATCCATTCTGTCCGGGAATCAATTCATTAACACCTTCAACTATTCTGAACCACTCGTAAGTAAGATCGTCACCAGAAGCAAAGACCTCAAAGCTCGCAGGCCCATTGGAACATACTCCATTATTTGATGGATTTGTAGTGATAACTGGCTCTTCTTTGATCGTGAAATTCGCCGTGGAAACAATCTTTTCACACGCTTCTGTAGACTCTATGGTATAAGTGACTATATGGTCTCCCGGTACACTACCCGAAGGATCTATCTGTCCGTCTTCATCGATCGCCAGTCCCGTACTACCGCGAAATGTTCCGTTTTGATAAATACCATCTTCATTCGAATAGGTCACTGCAATAGATTCTTCTGAATTACAGATGATTTCAGGGTAACTAATGGTAACTGCGGGCAGCCTGGTAATGGTAACCTGTGTAGTGATGACTACCTCATCGCAGGAATTTGCAGCAGGAATAGTGTAGTAAACATTGTATGTTCCGGCAGAACTTGCCTGCGGGTTGATAGCGCCGGTCGTGGCATCGATACTTAGTCCTCCAGGTTCTGCGGTAAATATTCCTGCTTCGTAATTACCTGTTCCATTTTGAAAAACAGGATTTTGAAGTTCTGAAATGGAAGTGCAATATGCTGAAGCATATGCAATCTCTACTGAAGGCTCTTCGTTGATAATAATCTCAGTGGTCGCAATTGCCCTGTTACAAATATCAGGTCCCTCATAGCGAACGGTATAAGTATTTGGAATACTTAAGGACGGAGTGATATCACCAGTGGTCTCATCAATGATAAGTCCGCTTGGAGTAGCCGAGAAAGTACCGCCTTCGAAGGTGCCGGTTCCTACAAGAGCTACAGGATAACTGCCCCCCTGTGAAGTACAAAATTCACCGGAATAAGCGATCTCTGCCGTTGGATCTGGAGTAACTTCTATCGATCCCGATTCGGTAGCCTGATCGCAGGTTCCGCTGGTGGTTATCTCATAATTAAACACTCCCGCCTCAGTAGGGTTTCCGGATATTGTAAAGATGCCATTGGTAAAAGTGCCAGTCATACCATTTGGCAATCCTGTGACAACGGCTCCGGAACCTGGCTCAGTGATAGTGAACTCCATAGCTTCAGCAGCAGCATTAATGCATATTGTTTGATCTTTGTTATCTGGTTCGCTTATCGTTACATCTGGAAGAACAGTAAGGGTACCGGTGGTTGTGGTTGATTCACAGTTGCCAGCAGTGGTTAGTGTATAAACGAATGTTCCTGAGTCCAGGGGCGTTCCCGATAACACAAAATTATTTCCATCAATAATCCCCGAAACTCCAGCTGGTAAACCTTCCGTAGCAACAGATTCTACTGAAGTATTGATGCCAAAACTGATATTTTCCATGGCAGAGTCAATACATACGGTTTGATCCTTATTTGCTGCATCAACGATCTCGTGATCTGGCGTAACCGTAATATTACCAGTAATGGAAGTTTGCTGGCTGGAGCATTCTCCAGTGCTGGTCACAGTATAATCAAAATCGCCGTCTACAGTAGGAGTACCGCTTATGCTGAAAATACCATCAGTGAAGGAGCCGGTAAGACCAGGTGGCAACCCGGAAACTGTGGCACCTGTACCTGCTTCAGAAATTTCAAAGTCAATGCTACTTATTGCATTATTGATACAAACGATTTGATCTTTCTCTGCAGGAGAGCTGACTACAGCATCCTGAATAATGTACAGAGTAATGGAATCTGATGACTCATTGCATATATTCCCATCGTTATCTTTTTTTGGTTCCGGAACGGTCATGGTAAGCAAGATTTCCCCATTCGCTCTGTCCTGGGTGCTTGGATTATAAACGACTGTGAAATCACCAGTTTTATTTGAGTTACCAGGCTTGTTGGTAAAAGTACCAGTTCCAGATGTAGTAAAATCTATAGGTAGTGTTGCACCACCAAAGCTTCTTGTTCCAGATAGCTGAATACTGTTCTGCGATTTACAGATTGTTTGATCCTCACCAAAATCTGCAATAATATGGTCATTGATCTCTATTCCGGTATAAGTGGCTGGCGTACTTTCACCACAGATATTTTCGGCTACAACTGAGACTTCACGGGTTCCACTAGTCGCGGCATTGGTCACATTAACCTGAATAGAATTGGTACCAGCACCGCTAATAATATCCCATCCGGCTGGAACTGTCCAGGTATGAGGTCCGGTACTGCCAACACTAAAATTGATGGTATAGGGTGGACAAATGTTATTATTTCCATTAAGATCTGAAGTGATAACTCCTGGATTTGAAGGAACCCCGTTTACTGAGTTAACGCTAAAAGTGGAATTTGCACTATCACCACAACTATTGGAGGCTACAACACTTATCTCACCAGACCCGGTACCAGCATTTACTGTTACACTGTTGGTGCCAGCTCCAGATGTAATAGACCAGCCTGCCGGAAAATTCCAGGTGTAATTGGTGGCGTTATCAACTGGTGGGACCTTATAAATCAATCCGGTAGCGGTAGCACAAACTTCAGTATCTCCAGCAATTTGCCCAGGTGTATCTGGAACTGGAGCAAATACTTCGATAGTGATCTCATTACTAAATGCTGCTTCTGAGGCCAAACAGGTTTCACTGGATAGGATCTCCAGAGAAATGTTCTGGCCGTTGGTAAGGTTTGAAGTAGTATAGGAGTTGCTATTGGTTCCAACATTTACTCCGTCCAGTTTCCATTGATAACTGGGATTGGTACCAGCATTGGTGATAGATTCTATACTGAAATTAACCTCATCACCGGGACAGATGTCGGTATCACTTGCAGTTATCGTGACTGAAGGTACCAGATTTTCTAAAACCGTCGTCTGAATTTCGTTACTCAATACAGGATTGGAAGTGGTACATGTTTCAGAACTCGTAAGTTCTACACTTACTATATCTCCGTCGTTAAGAGAACTTGTAGTGAAAACGTTCGTATTGCCTGCATCAGTAGCATTGATATTGTTAATTTTCCACTGGTAATCTGGAGTTCCACCTTCATTAGTTGTCGATGCTGTAAAAGTCACAACCGTTCCTGCGCATATTTCGTTATCGTCTTCAGAAGAAGTGATACTTACTCCTGGAGTAAGGTTTTCATTCACTGTAATAGAGCCTTCAAGAACTTCAGAATTTGCACAATCACCGGTGCTAAAAATACTGTAGTTATGGGTCCCTACCAGACTGGATGATCCACTTATAGTAAAAGTTTGTCCTGAGAGAGTACCTGTGATTCCAGTTGGTAGACCTGAAATGCTTACAGCATCTGCAGTTTGTCCAATAGTATAAATAATATTTCCAATCGATTCACCCTGACATACTTCCTGCAATTCATTGCCACTCGTTAATTCTATGCCTGCATCTTCCAGAACTGTAATAGTTCCAGATTGAGAGGCACTCGCACAGGCACCTGTAGCGGTTACAGTATAATTATAAGTACCAGCAGTGGTGGGAGTTCCGGAGATCCTGAAATTTCCAGTGCTGTAACTTCCGGTCACACCTGGTGGTAGTCCTGAAGCGCTGGCTCCGCTAACAGCTCCCGAGAGAGAAAAATTAAGATCTGGTATTGCTGTATTGGTGCAGGCATCATTTATATTACTTTCAGAAATACTAATACTGGCATCTGGCTGTATTGTCAGCGTTTTACTGACTTCCGCAGTTTGCGATGTAAAACAATCTATGTTGCTGGTAAGCAGAAGTCTAATGTTGTATGTCTTTGCTGCAGAAAAGGTTTGTATTAATCGCCTGTTGGTGGATGATTGTACAGAAATGCCATCTACAAACCATTCGTAATTTGGGCTTGAACCACCGTTGGTATTAGAGCCTTCTAGGGTTATATTTTGACCAATACATTTATTTCCAGGGGGAACTAAGAAATTGACAGTGGGAGTCTTTAAAGGATTCACTGTCATCGTGTACCGGCTACTAGTTAGATTGCATACTACCCCGGCAATATCGGTCACAGTAACCGTTATATAATCACCGTCATTAAGAGTATTGCTTGAAAAGGTGTTGCTAGTGGTAGTGGAGCCTGCATTATTACCGTTTATTTTCCATTGATATGTTTCAATACCAACTCCACCGGTGGTAGTTGCTGTAAACAACACATCCGTTCCCGCGCAAACACTATTTCCAGTATCTGTTTGAAGTGAAACGGAGGTAGGACAAACCTGGCCCCAGGTTAGTACCGGAGCAATTAACAGGATGATAAATGTCTTCCAATGTAATTTTCTAACCATATAGCTGGTGGTTTAATTACAATAATTAATATCACGTAAAGTAGCGACGGTAGGGTGTTTCGCAAGTTTTCATGCGTATAACTTGCTGGGGTACAAGTTTTTGGGGAAAGTAAATTTAAGTTAAAATTTTGAATTGTAGCTTATTGATCTTAAAAATCTACTAAACTATTGAGGTAGCCACCAATTGATTATCAACATAGTAAATGCAAGCCTTTTACGGCTATAAACAAAAAAACCGCCTTATAGGCGGTTTTTAAATCTAAGTTTATGAGGAAAAATTACTCTCCCAAAAACGGATATCTGTAATCTGTAGCCGGTACGAAAGTTTCTTTGATCAATCTTACGGAGATCCATCTCATAAGGTTCATTTTTGAACCTGCTTTATCATTAGTACCACTGGATCTTGCTCCCCCAAATGGTTGCTGACCTACTACAGCTCCCGTTGGTTTGTCATTTATATAGAAATTCCCGGCGGCATTCTGTAAAAGATCTGTTGCCTGAGCAGCAGCATAACGATCACCAGAGATAATAGCTCCTGTTAATGCATATATACTCGTATTATCTACAGTTTCACAAATATCTGCCCACTTTGATTCGTCAAAGTTGTTATCATCATAAACATATACTGTCACTACTGGACCAAATAGCTCGGTTTCCATCGTAGTGTAGTGGGGATCGGATGTTAAGATTACTGTAGGTTCAATAAAGTAACCTTTAGACTTATCATAATTTCCACCAACGACGATTTCAGCATTTTTATCGCTTTTAGCCTTCTCGATATAGCTTGCAAGCTTATCAAAACTGGATTCATGAATAACTGCATTAATGAAGTTAGACATATCTTCAGGAGATCCCATTTTAAAGGATTGTACATCCTCGATTACAAGATCCTTGATTTCTGGCCAAAGACTTTTTGGTAGATAAACTCTTGAAGCAGCACTACATTTCTGACCCTGATATTCAAAGGCACCTCTGGAAATTGCTGTCGCTACGTGTTTCGCTTTTGCAGTTGGATGGGCCAGGATAAAATCTTTTCCTCCTGTTTCTCCAACTATTCTAGGATATGTTTTGTAATTCTGAATATTGTTTCCAATTTTTCCCCAGATACCTTTAAAAACATTGGTGCTTCCGGTGAAATGGATTCCAGCGAAATCTGGGCTTGCCAGAACAGTATCGGTTACCATTTCCGGATCTCCGTTAACCATATTTATAACACCAGCTGGTAATCCTGCTTCTTTAAATACTTCCATAAGTATCTGAGCCGATAACATCTGGCTATCGCTAGGTTTCCAAACAGCAACATTACCCATAAGTGCAGCACTGGAGGGAAGGTTTCCTGCAATAGCTGTAAAATTAAAAGGTGTAATTGCGTATACAAAACCTTCCAGCGGTCTGTATTCTACACGGTTCCAGACTCCATCTGAAGAAATTGGCTGTTCATTATATAACTCAGCCATGTATTCCACGTTAAAACGCAGGAAATCACAGATCTCTGCGGCAGCGTCTATCTCTGCCTGGTAAATATTCTTTGATTGCCCGATCATCGTCGCTGCATTCATCTTTTGTCTGTAAGGTCCTGAAATTAGATCAGCAGCTTTTAAAAAGATGGCAGCTCTTTGCTCCCATTCCAGTTTAGACCATTTTTTTCTTGCTTCCAAAGCTTCAGAAATAGCTCTTTCCACATGCTTTTTCTCAGCGATATGATATGTTCCAGCTACATGTGCATGGTCATGAGGAGGGTTGATGGTTCTGGTATTTCCGGTTTTTACTTCTTCAGCTCCGATATAAAGAGGTACCTCTGTATTTGCATTCCAGAGATCCTTGTAGGTTAGTAGTACTTCCTCTCTTTCTGGGCTACCCGGAGCGTAACTTTTTACTTCTTCGTTGACTGCCACAGGTACGTGAAAAAATCCTTTTCCCATAAATATAAATTTTGTTTTTTCGTTTATTTCTAATTCGCATAAAGGTAAAAAAATTAAGTTGCACACAATAACATCTGGCCAGCCTTTAGCTAAGCTTAACTTTTTTTGTACATTTCCTTAAAATTTTGATTTCTAAGCATGTGCACAGTTACTTTAGTTCCCCGTCCTGAGTCTATGTCTGGCTTCGTATTAACTTCAAACCGGGATGAATCGGTTGGTCGCGAAACTCTTCCTCCTGCATGGGAACGTTTTGACGGAGTGCGACAATACTTCCCAAAGGATAAACAGGCTGGCGGCACCTGGCTTGGAGTTAGCGAGAACTCCAGGTGTATTTGCTTAATGAACGGAGCCGAAAAACCACATGAACGTAAGGCTGAATACCGCAAAAGCCGGGGAGTGGTAGTAAAAGAGTTTCTTGCAGCAAGTAGATTACGATCATTTCTGAATAAGTATAACTTTGAAGGTATTGAGCCTTTTACGATGATCATCGTAGAGTGGCATGATGGTTTATGTTTTCAGCAATTGATATGGGATGGTAAGAATATTAAGCATGAGTATCTTCCAATTACTCAGCATATCTGGTCATCATCTCCGCTTTATTCCGAAGGGATGAAAAAAAAGCGGGAACAATGGTTTGAGCAAGTTAGCAGCGAGGGTTATACTGCAGAAAGCCTATTGAAGTTTCATAAAACTGCGGGAAAGGGAAACAAGGAATATGGTCTCATTGTAGATAGGGGCTTTCTAAAAACCCAAAGTATATCGCAGGTAATCAATAATCGAGATGGGATTCATTTCTCTTACCAGAATTTGATCAATAAGGATTTTTCTGAAGAATACCTGTCTAGTTTAAAGCAAAGGTAGCTGCAAGTCTAAATGGTGGGATTCGAACCTGGAATTCATTGGTGGTGGTAAAATTGATCATGTTATAGTAACCAGACATTGAACCTATGGGTGCAGTTAGCAAACATCCGCTTTGATAGGTATGACTTTCTCCTGGTTTCAATACAGGCTTTTTCCCAATGACGCCTTCTCCGGAAACATATTCTATTTCACTCAAAGCATCTTTGATCTCCCAGAATCTTGATTTTAACTGAACGGAATCGTTACTTTGATTTTCTATCGTGATCTGGTAAGCAAAGGCATACTTTAGTTGAAAATCCTTATAGAATTTTCCTTCAAACCTGGTTTCTACAGAAATCTTAATACCTTTTGTAACCTGTTGGATCATGTGTTTCAATAAATTGAAAAAGAAGCAAGCAACGAAATAATTGCAGCGAATGTGGCTAATGTAAAGAATATTAGGTTTAGGGAAAGAAACTTTAAAATCGTTTTAACACGTCCCTGTGCGTAGAAAAATCGCATCGCCTTGTACAAATAAAACAGAAATATAAAGTTTGCCAGCGTGGTTAGTAGTTCCCATTTGAAAACTATTTCCAGTATCAGAGCGAAACTGTATAGCACGAAAAAAACGGTTTGCACGTGAAAGGCAAAGATGAGGTGCTCCATATAATTAAAGTCTCTTCTCAAATATAGAAGCCATATAAACAGGGCGAAAATTGGCAAAAAGATAAAGATGATAAACGGTAGTTTTCCTATAAAGTAGTTGATGAACAATTCGGGATCTTTTGAAAATGTACCGGCGTCCACCGCTTTTTTGTATAACCAGAGATTGTAATTGGAAGGGTTGTGCTGCAAACTATCCAGGGCGCGTGATGCGGTGAAGATTCCCGTTTCATCCTGAAAGGCATAATAGAGATCTGCCTTCCGGGTAAAAGCGTTAAAGAAGTTCATGCTATCCAGTTCTGGCTGGCTAACCATTTTTTCAGTATAAGTTTCAGTAAGGACATTATTCTGGATGCTGTCCAGGCCAATATCTTCGCTGGTCAATACTTTGTTTATGGAATCCATGGAAGCCTCGCTCAATTCCTTACGCTCCAGTTTGGAAAGCAAGTTTTCATCCCGGTCCTGCTTTCCAAAACTTTTCTCTGGATCCAAGCTAAGACTGAATATTAAGAAAAAAATAATGGAAACACTCAGGTAGAAACGGAAAGGATTCGCATATCTCGTTCTTTTTCCTTCCACATAATCTTTGGAGATCTTCCCAGGCTTAAAAAGTAATACGCGTAAAGTTCTTTGAAACCTGGAATCGTAGGCGAATACTCCTGAAAAGAACTCATTAAAAAGATCTGAAAAACTTAGTTTTTTCGTGGTATTCAATTGTCCGCAATTAGGACAGTAACGATCGTTCTTGTCCAGAGGCAGTTCACAGTTTAAGCAATATTCACCTCTGTAATTATAATTATACCTTACGACCTTATTTTCAGGATTCGCCATAGGAGAAGATTAATTACGAATGTTTCTTGAATTCACACCACCGGCACCAATCAGCCTGTCATAACGTGCTCCAGGGCTTCTATAATAGGCGAGGATGGTGTAATTATTTTCGGTTTCGTCATAATTACCGCTAATCGCTCCTTCTTCGATACCGTTGGCAGTTTTCAGCACATATTTGTAATTATAAAAACCTTGCTTAAATAATCTGGATACTTCATAATATCCGCTTTCCTTATTATATTTCAGCCTGGTGCTGTCATCAAGTTCGAAATTGTTGAAGCCTCCATAAAGATGTATTTCTGTGCCAGCCAGAGCATCATAATTACGCAAGCTAAATTTCATCCATACATAATCTGCTTCCAGATCTGAATTTTCTGCCAGTACATTTCTTACCACGAAGCCACCATTGATATCCGGATTGTAGGTGTAAGGTTGCCCACTCCTGCTGATATCCATAAATAGGTGATGAATATAAAGTTGTTGCACATCCACCCTCGCAATATCAGCATTCGTCACTCGTATCTCCTTATTGTCAAACTGAAGAAATTCGTTTCCACCCCAGAAGGATGACTCTGTGTCGTAACGGTAGATAAGCTCGTTGGCTATGGTATACTGAGGTTTAAGATCTGTAATGGCGGTTTTCAGATTGAAATTCTGAATAAGGCTCACCTTGACATTGCTGTCTGGATTCTTCAGAAGTAAATCCGGAGAATTAATACTGAAATTCACGATCTGCTTTTCATCTATAAACTGAAGGTTTCTTGCACGTTTAACTTCCGCAGTAATCTGAGTCACAGGTTCATATACCATGAATTTTCGCGAGAAAACTTTTTCTCTTTGTGCATTATACACGCTAAGCATATAATTGCCCGAAACCTTGAGTCCGCGTACATTTTTATTGGGTATACTAAGTTCGTAATGGGTATAGGGTTGTAGCGTGTTCAGCGAATTCTGGTAATCCATAATTCTAACATCATCGAAGCCTTGAAGATATTCGTTTTTAGCGAGTTGCGAAGCCGTCCAGTCGAAATTGAAATGTTCAATGGTATAATAGTAATCTGCCTCATCACCAATAATATCATCAAAACTTAATTGAAGCCTGGCACCTGTTCTAACAATTGGGTTCCCTTTGTTCTCTACGGAATCGCCCTCGAAAACGATGGTTCTTATATAGGGAGGTGGCAGGGTTTCCTGAGTAATTTGACTCTGTACAGCAGGCTGAAACAGGCAAATATAAATGAACACAAATAAGCCTTTCATAAAATTTAGGTGAATAGCAAAGTTAATAGAAATAAGCATTTTGCATTCATTTAATTTAACAGTTGACCAAAGTAAAATTCTGACATTTCTTGGGATAAATGGAGTGAAAATTCTTAAATTTGCCCGACTTTAAACTAAAAATTTAACATACACTCCATCCTATGTCAAAAGACATTCGAATTAAAAGAGGATTATCTCTGCGATTAGAAGGGGCGGCGGAAAAAGAGCTGGTAAAGGCTCCCAGATCCAAAACTTATGCGATCAAACCGCCTGATTTTCACACTGTTGTGCCAAAAATGGTAGTTAAAGAAGGAGCGAAGCTTCTTGCAGGTGATGAGATTTTCTATTCGAAATATACTGAGGAAGTTCGCTTCACTACACCTGTAAGTGGTGTTCTTAAAGAAATCAAAAGAGGTGATAAGCGAAAGATCCTCGAGGTGATCATTGAGGCAGATCCTGAAAACACGTATCGTGAATTTAAAAAACTGGATCCCGCGAAAGCAGATGCAAAAGATATTCGTGAACTTCTGCTTGAGAGTGGTTGTGGCGCTTTTATCAACCAAAGGCCTTACGACATTGTAGCAGATCCAAAGGATACTCCAAAGGCGATCTTTATTTCGGCAGTAACTACGGCACCCTTGGCGGCAGATAAAGGTTTTATCATTAAAGATAAAATCGCTGCGTTTCAGGCAGGGATCAATGCTTTGAGAAAGCTTACTCCTGGAAAAGTTCATGTTTCTGTAGATGATTCTTCAGCAGAATATCTTAAAGGTATTCAGGGCGTGGAACTTCATCATGTTAAAGGAGCTCACCCTGCAGGTAATGTAGGTGTTCAGATCCATAAAATTGATCCTGTAAACAGAGGTGAGCGTGTGTGGACAGTAGGAGTAGAGGATGTTGCCATTATCGGAAATGTGTTCTTGACCGGTGAATATCGAGCTGAACGCACCGTGGCAGTAGTTGGAAGCGAAGCTGAAAACAGGAAATATTACCAGGTGAACATAGGTGCGAACATTGCTGATCTGATTGGGCAGGCAGCTGATGGAACTCGTATCATTTCCGGAGATGTTTTTACCGGAACTCAGCTAAGTAATAACCAGTATCTGGGCTTTTTCGAAAATGAGCTAAGTCTTATTCCTGAAGGAGATAATTACCGGATGTTTGGATGGTTACCATTTACATACAATAATATTCATTCACATTCCAGAACATCTTTGTCCTGGTTGTTCCCAAATAGAAAATACGCGCCTACTACGAATTTAAATGGTGAGGAGCGTGCTCTGGTGGTTACCGGTGAGATGGAAGAGGTTTTACCTATGGATATTTACCCGATGCAACTTATAAAGGCTTGTATGGCTGGTGATATAGAGAAAATGGAAAATCTTGGGATCTACGAGGTGGCTCCGGAAGATTTTGCAACCGTAGAATACGTAAATACTTCCAAGATAGAGATCCAGGAAGTAATTAGATTAGGTCTTGATTTAATGATTACCGAAGTAGGTTAAAAAGCTGAAGAATATGGAATGGATTAGACAGAGATTAGATAAAATGAAACAGCCTTTTAACAAAGGCGAGAAGTATGAGAAATATGCTCCTGCAGTAAATGCACTGGATACTTTCTTATTTACTCCAAATCATACCACACAGAAAGGAGCGCATATTCGTGATGCGGTGGATCTAAAGAGAACGATGATCACCGTAGTGATCGCTTTGATCCCGGCTCTTTTGTTTGGATTCTGGAATGGTGGATACCAATACCTTCACCAATTGCCAGAATATGCGAACGGTGTACCTTTTATAGATGCTTTCCTGCATGGTGCAGGTAAGATCTTACCAATGATCGCGGTTTCTTATGCTGTGGGTCTGGGAATTGAATTTGCATTTGCGATCTTCAGAGGACACGAAGTAAACGAAGGTTACCTGGTAACTGGTTTGCTGATTCCTATGATCATGCCGATAGATATTCCGCTTTGGATGGTGGCACTTTCAGTAGTGTTTGCGGTTCTTATCGGAAAAGAGGCTTTTGGTGGGACAGGAATGAATATTCTTAACCCGGCCTTAACTGCTCGTGCATTTGCTTTCTTCGCTTACCCAACTTATATGTCTGGAAACACCGTATGGGTGAGTAATGCTTATGAAGTTGATGCCGTAACCGGTGAAACAATACTGGGAAATCTTGCAGCAGGAAATGAAGCAGGTTACACGCCACTGGATATGTTCTCAGGAATGATCCCTGGATCTATTGCTGAAACTTCAGCGATCTGTATTCTGGCAGGTGCTCTTTTACTCGTATTGAGTAAAGTAGGTAGCTGGAGAATTATACTAAGTGCTTTTATAGGAGCAGCAGTAATGGGCTTGATCTTTAATGCACTACCTTCTTTAGGTATTGAAGGTAATAATCTAACGAACTTTCCCTGGTATTTACATCTTATTGTTGGTGGGCTTGCTTTCGGTATCGTATTTATGGCGACAGACCCGGTTTCAGCAGCGCAAACAATGAAAGGAAAATGGATCTATGGATTCCTGGTTGGATTTATTTCAGTAATGATTCGAGTATTCAACCCGGCTTACCCGGAAGGTGTGATGTTAGGTATTCTTCTTATGAATGTTTTCGCACCAACAATAGATCATTATGTGGTTGAAGCCAACGTAAAAAGAAGAAAGAAAAGACTTAAAAATGCGAACCCTCAAGTAGAAACAGCAGTTTAGTTATGGAAGAAAAATCAGTAAATAAAACAAATAGCAACGGCTATACTTTCATGTTCTCTGTGATCATGGTGGTTGTAGTTGCCGCTGTGCTTGCCTTTGCCGCGATATCTCTCCAGCCAACACAAATGGAGAATGTGCGTAAGGAAAAAATGCAAAACATCCTTTCTACTGTTGGAATCACAACCGACAGGGATGGAGCGAAAGAACTTTACGATAAATATATTGTAGAAGAAGTAGCGATCACTGAAGATGGAACTGTAGATGAATCTGTAGATGCCTTTAAGGTTGATCTTGCAAAAGAGATTAAAAAAGATGTTGGAGAACAGGTATTTCCATTATATGTGGCGGAAGTTGAAGGTTCCAGATATTACATCGTTCCTCTTAGAGGAAACGGACTTTGGAATGCGATCTTTGGTTACATATCATTAAAAGATGATATCAACACTGTAAAAGGTGCCACATTTGACCACTTGGGAGAAACTCCTGGACTTGGTGCAGAAATCACAAAACAGTGGTTTAAAGAGAAATTTTCTGATGAAAAGATCTTCGATTCCAATGGTGATCTTGTAGGTGTTTCTGTAGTCAAAGGAAATATTGATGTTTCAGATAAGGACGATAATCAGGTAGATGCAATTTCAGGAGCTACGATCACAGGTGATGGGGTTTCAGATATGATCTCAGAAAGATTAAAACGTTATTTGCCTTACTTTGAGAAGCAAAAAGGATTTAAAGTAGCAACTAGATAGATATGGCTGAAGAGAAAAAATTCAACTCTGCTAAAGAGGAAGAAAAGAAGCAGGAAATGATCCTTTTCCTTTCAAATTCTGAAGAAAAAGAGCATTTTCTTTCGAAAGGAAACAGAAAACTACTTTCCGATCCATTAGATGATAATAACCCGATTACAGTTCAGGTATTGGGAATTTGTTCTGCACTTGCCATTACGGTGCAGCTGGAACCGGCCGTTGTTATGGCAATCGCTGTAATGGTGGTAATGGCCTTTAGTAACATGATCGTTTCCATGCTTAGAAACCTTATTCCAAGCAGGATCAGGATAATCGTTCAATTGGTTGTGGTCGCTTCATTGGTAATCCTGGTAAGTGAAATACTAAAAGCGTATGCTTTTGACGTAAGTAAACAGTTATCGGTTTTCGTTGGTCTTATTATTACCAACTGTATTGTAATGGGTCGCCTGGAAGCATTCGCGCTTGGTAATGGAATCTATAAGTCTTTCCTGGACGGTATTGGTAACGCTGCAGGTTACGGACTTATTCTTGTAATTGTGGCATTCTTTAGAGAGCTACTGGGATCTGGAAAACTTTTTGGATTTGAAGTTCTTGGACACAAAGGTGCAACATTGGCTGATTCTACCGGTTTGTATGCTTTTGGTTACGAGAATAACGGTTTGATGTTGCTTTCTCCAATGGCACTTATCGTCGTTGGACTCATCATCTGGGTACAACGTGCCAGAAATCGTAAACTAATCGAACAAAACTAATAGCTGTACAGCAAAAAAGTATATAAAGAATGGAATTAGTTAATCTATTTGTAAGAAGTATTTTCATTGAAAATATGATATTCGCCTATTTCCTGGGAATGTGTTCCTACCTGGCGGTATCAAAGACTGTAAAGACAGCTGTTGGTTTGGGTGCCGCCGTGATCTTCGTACTTGCGATCACTGTGCCTATAAACTTCCTGCTGGATAATTACTTACTAAAGCCCGGAGCTTTATCCTGGCTGGGAGCGGAGTATGCAGATGTGGATCTTAGCTTCCTGAGTTTTATCATGTTCATTGCGGTAATCGCTTCCATGGTTCAGCTTGTTGAAATGATCGTTGAGAAATTTGCTCCGGCATTGTATGGTGCACTTGGGATTTTCCTGCCTCTTATTGCGGTAAACTGTGCGATCCTTGGTGGTTCCCTGTTTATGCAGCAAAAAGACTTCGGAGGAATTTCTGAGGCTATCACCTATGGTCTGGGAAGTGGTATTGGTTGGTTCCTTGCTATTCTTGCCATTGCAGCCATAAGAGAGAAAATAGCATACTCGAACGTACCTGCTCCATTAAAAGGTCTTGGAATTACCTTTATCATTACCGGCTTGATGGCGCTTGGATTCATGAGTTTTATGGGAATTAAATTATAATCGTAAAAGAAGATTATGACAGTTATAATAGCTAGTGTAGTAGTATTCTTAGTCTTGATTTTGTTACTGGTTTCAATGCTCCTTGGAGCGAAGGCCAAATTATCACCATCAGGACCAGTGACGATCAACGTCAACAACGAAAAAGATATTGAAGTAGGTTCAGGTGGGACCTTGCTTTCAACCTTAGGGGATAACAAATTGTTTCTACCTTCTGCCTGTGGTGGTGGTGGAACCTGTATCCAGTGTAAATGTATCGTTGAAGATGGAGGAGGAGCAATCCTACCTACGGAAGAACCTCATTTTACCAGAAAAGAGATTGCAGACGGTTGGAGACTTGGATGCCAGGTGAAAGTAAAGCAGGATATGAAAATTACCATTCCTGAAGAAGTTTTTGGCATCAAGAAGTGGGATGCCACAGTAGTAAGAAATTACAACGTGGCTTCATTTATCAAAGAATTTGTAGTGGAAATTCCAGAACCTATGGACTATAAAGCCGGAGGTTACATTCAGATCGAAATTCCGAAGACGGAAGTGAGATTTGAAGATATGGATATCACAGCACACCCAGAAGAGCACGAAACTCCAAACAAGTTTAAAGCAGAATGGGATAAATTCAATCTCTGGCCACTTGTCATGAAAAATCCTGAAACCGTGGAGAGAGCTTACTCAATGGCTTCTTATCCTGCGGAAGGACGCGAAATTATGCTTAATGTGCGTATTGCTACTCCGCCATGGGATCGAGCAAAAGATGGATGGATGGATGTGAACCCTGGAGTTGCTTCATCCTATATCTTTAATCTGAAAAAGGGAGATAAAGTTGTTATTTCAGGACCTTATGGTGAATTCTTCATCAATGAAAGTGAAGCTGAGATGCTTTACGTAGGTGGTGGAGCTGGAATGGCTCCAATGAGATCACACTTGTATCACCTCTTCAGAACTTTAAAGACAGGTAGAAAAGTGACCTACTGGTACGGTGGTCGTTCTAAGAGAGAACTTTTTTATACCGAACATTTTAGAGCATTGGAAAGAGACTTTCCGAACTTTAAATTTTACCTGGCACTTTCAGAACCAATGGAAGAGGATAATTGGAAAGTTAAATCCAATCTTGATGATGAAGGTGATGGGTTCGTAGGATTTATTCACCAGGTAGTGATCGATAATTACCTTTCACATCATGAAGAACCAGAAGAAATTGAACTATACTTCTGTGGTCCACCATTAATGAACAAAGCCGTTCAGAAAATGGGTGAAGACTTCGGAATGCCCCCTGAGAACATTAGATTTGATGACTTTGGAGGATAATATTAACAATCCCGCTTCGGCGGGATTTTTTTATCTTTGCATATGCCAAAATTAGATGAACAGGAATTGCATAATCTTGCAATGAATATTGTAGGGAAAGATCTTGAGGATAATGGCTATGAATTTTTGGGAGTTAATAGCAAGCTTAAGCGCAATCCTCAATTTGTAGCCCTTAAAGACACCAAGCTGCATTTTGTGATCGTAAGGGCTATTGAGTATCCAGATGATCCTCAGGCCTTCGATCCGGCTTTTATGAAAGACATTAAAGAGCATGCAGAAAAGTTTAACGCCAAAACCTTTTATGCGGGTGTTGGGCTTGCAAATTCTTCAGATTATGAGAAGCCGGTCTCTAATGAAGAGGATTATGTAGTGAATTATTCTGGCTGGAAAGAGTTTTAGATGTATCGAATTTCATTTTATATCATATTAGTGCTGTTCATGGTATCCTGCGATTCCAACAGCAATTCAGAAATCACTAATTTCCAGGGTGAAGCGCTGGGGACTACCTATTCTGTTCAGTACTTTTCAGAAGAAAATATCGAGTTCACCCGCGCTATGGACAGTATCGTGAATCTGGTCAATCTGTCCATGAGTACATATCTGGAGAATTCAGATATTTCCAGGATTAATCGAGGTGATTCCAGTGTCGTTGTTGATGAGCATTTTGTAAATGTGTTCAATGCATCGCAAAAAATTTATACACAAAGCAATGGATTTTTTGATCCAACGGTGGGTGTTCTCGTGAACGCTTACGGCTTTGGTCCCGGTAAATCGATAACAGATCTATATGCAGAGCGTCTGGATTCATTAAATCAATTGGTTGGACTTAATAAGGTTAAGATCAGGGAAAATAGTACGGTAAGCAAAGAGCATCCTGAAATTTTTATAGATTTTAATGCGATTGCCAAAGGTTATACCATTGACTTGGTTGGTGATTTTCTGGAAAGCCATGGTGTTTCAGGTTACCTGATTGAGTTAGGTGGAGAATTGAAAGCTAGAGGTGTTAACAGTAGTACCGGTAAGGAATGGCTCGTAGGAATCGATCATCCATTGCAACAAGGTCCTCAAAGGCAATTTAAGGCAAAGGTGAAGCTTCAGAATGTCGCTATGGCTACATCTGGCAATTATAGAAAATACCGTATTGACTCCATTACTGGACAACGATTTGTACATACGGTCAATCCTATAACCGGTTTTGCGGAAAAAAGTAATTTATTGAGCGCTTCAGTAATTGCTGAAAATTGTATGTTCGCAGATGGTTATGCTACTGCTCTTATGGCGATGGGACTTGACAGATCAATAACTATGCTCAAAGAATTAAAGTCTGTTGAAGTCTATCTCATCTACTCAGACGAAAATGGTGAGATGAGAACGTTTGTTACGCCGGGTTTCAGCACCAATCTGGTGGAATAGAAAATTTATTTGCTACAAACAGGTAAAATTTCGCCTACCGCAAGCCTGTATCTATCTACTTCTGTCTTGGACATTTTACTGGTCAAGTCTACTTCCTCGACTTGAAATCCAACTTTTCTTAGCTTTTTGAAATAATCTCTTCCGTACACACGTACGTGGTCATATTGTCCAAAAAGTTTGGCTCTCTGTTTAGCATCAGTGATAGAATCATCCTGAAAGGTTTTCTCCCTTTCCAAATCCTGGGGGATTTGCAGAATGGCTGTTCCTCCCGGTTTCAACACCCTGTACAGTTCGTTCATTGCTTTTGCGTCATCGGGAATGTGTTCAAGAACATGATTACATAAAATGAAATCAAAGCTGGAGTTTGCGAATGGCAGATGGCAAATATCAGCCTTCACATCGGCCAGAGGCGAATTGAGATCTGTTGTGGTGTACTCTAAATTCTCCATTTTTCGAAA
Organism: Christiangramia portivictoriae DSM 23547; assembly: GCF_000423045.1. Classification (GTDB taxonomy): domain Bacteria; phylum Bacteroidota; class Bacteroidia; order Flavobacteriales; family Flavobacteriaceae; genus Christiangramia; species Christiangramia portivictoriae. The sequence continues at coordinate 915,172 of NZ_AUHF01000001.1, forward strand.
CCGCTTGTAAAAAGCCTGTTCCGGTGCAAAATGCAATACTCTTCGCTTTTTTGTAAAAAAGTCGGTATGTTGCTCAAGGTAGATCCAAAGCAATCGGTGTCTTTCCAGCGATAGTGTGGAAGGGGAGAGAACATTCTCTCTCTGATCTTCATATCCATAGGGAAGAAATTTCCGGAAGTTGCTTCCATCAATAGGGTCTGTATATCGGTTACCTTTGAGATAGATCTTTAAAAACGGCCTTATCAAGTAACTGGCTCTAATAAGTACGGGCCTCGGTATACTGTTTAAGGCCAGTTTAAAAAGATTGCTCATGGCTTATACTTCGATATCACCCCAGTTCTCACCCGATTTAATTCGGTATAGCTGCATTTCGGATACTCCAAATTGCTTTGCCAGTACGCGAATACGGGTTTTCCTTTCTGGATCTAATAGCTTTTTCTTAAGAATAACAGCCTGTGCGTACGTTAATTTCGAATAGGATGTTACTTTTCGTAATCGCCTGTTTTCCTTATTCTCCTTAACCTTAGGGCTATTATATTGATGTTGGACCCATTCATCCTTGGTGGCCCATGCCAAGTTAGAAACGCGATTATCGTTCTTCACAAAATTCTTGTGGATTACGTATTGATCACCTTCTTTTTTCTCTAAAAACATTTCAGCAATAATGCGATGAATGTAGTAAGTTTTATGCTTACCATTCTTCAATTTTACCGCGAAGTTTAAATATCCACCTACTTTTCCGCCATTCATTAGGTCTCCTTCAGGGTTTTTCAGATAACTGATCATCCTTCCGAAATTTGAGACTTTGTAGATAAAGCGGTCTTCCCAGGAATCTTTGTGTAGGGTTTTCCAGATTTCCTGTCTGTAACTTTTAATCATAAACTTTTGCTCTAAATTCGTCTTCTTCTGTTGAATTAATTTTTAATGATTCATAAATGTATTTAAATGTTGATAGTAATTCTGGTTTGCCGTCTATCAGTGCGACATCGTGCTCGAAATGAGCACTGGGTTTATTATCGGCGGTTAGTATTGTCCAGCCATCGGGCAACTGTTTAATTCTTTTAGTTCCTAGGTTGATCATGGGTTCTATCGCAACAACCATCCCTTCTACGAACTTTTTACCTCTCCCACGTTTACCATAGTTGGGCATTTCAGGATCTTCATGCATGGTTTTACCTAGCCCATGACCTACAAGTTCTCGTACCACACCATATCCACGGTCTTCAGTATATTTTTGAATAGCATATCCCACATCTCCAACGCGATTACCAGCTTTGAATTCTCTAATACCTTCATAGAGTGATTCTTTGGTAACCTTTAAAAGTTCCTCCACCTCAGGGGCGATGGTTCCCACCGCAAAGGTATAGGCGTGATCTCCATAGAAGCCGTTTTTTAAAGCTCCACAGTCAATACTTATGATGTCACCTTCCTGTAGTGGCGTGTCATTTGGTATCCCGTGAACAACCTGCGCATTGGGACTCATGCATAATGAATTTGGAAAATCGTATAGTCCCAGAAATCCTGGAACAGCCCCATGATCACGGATAAATTCTTCTGCAAGTTTATCTAATTGTAGGGGCGTTACACCTGGTTTAATTTCAGGCGCCAGCATTCCAAGAGTTTTACTTACAATAAGCGCACTTTCTCTTAGTAGTTCTATTTCCTCGCTGGATTTTGGTATAATCATACTTTTAAAATCTTCTAAAGAGACCTGATCTCTTTCTTTTACCGGTTCCTGGTTTATTCAATGTAAGTGATTGGTAAATCTCTCCCCAACCTTTCATTCCGCCGTAATTACGATCATCTATAAAAATGTCAGCCAGAATTTTTCGGCTAATGCTTTGATCAAATTCTTCTTCAGGATAACTGCTATTGATGGCGTAAAACTTGAGACCATTTTTTTCACAAAACAAAACAGCATCTTCCAGTTTCTCACCACTACGGTAGGTCCAAAGGATCAGTCTGTGACCCTCTTCCTGTAATTTCCGAAGTGATTCAAAGGCAAATAATAGAGGTTTTCCAATTTCTGGAAATCGGTTCTCAACAATCGTACCGTCGAAATCAACTGCGATGGTTAGAGAATTAGGCATAGACAAAATTAGTTATAATTTTTCAATTCCAGAGTTTTCAGTAGTTTGTAGCTACTCTGCGTAAGAATTTTTGTACTCTTTACCACTTACGATTCTGGCGATATCTTCTTCTATACTTTCTCCCTGAGAGTATTCAACAAAGCGATTCACTTCTTTTCCATCCTTGTAAAAAATGATCGTAGGAACTCTAGTAACTTCCAGTTCCTGCTCGATACCAGACGGTGTTGCCTTATCACGATCTACGGCAACGAGTTGAAGATTATCGTAATCATAATCAGCCTCATCAAGAATTCTCAAGAATTTAGGTAGCTCACGTTTACTATCTCCACACCATGTTCCCATAAGGACCTTGATTTCATAGTCATTGATATTTTCGTTGATCGTTGCCATTTCTTCGGTATCTGGCTCGAAGCTTTCGTATCTTGAGTCGAACCAGCTCTTAAATGGTGCCTGCTGAAGCTCCTCTTTGGTAAAGTCGCCTAAAAGCATACTCTTTTGAGTTGTCTGCTGCGCTGTTGAAGTGTCTTCCACTTCTTCCATAGCAAGATCCTGGTTGGAATTTTCGATTTTATTACCACAGCTTACTGCAAATGCAGCAAGAATTACCAATAGTTTTTTCATAAAATTTAAATTAAAGAGTCTTCGGTCATTAGATCTGGTTGGGTAATCCCCATCAATTTTAGAATAGTCGGAGCAATATTCCCAAGCTTACCATTTTTTATCGACTTTATGTCTTTATCCATTAAAATTAAAGGTACGGGATTGGTGGTATGAGCTGTATTCGCACTGCCATCCGGATTAATCATGGTTTCACTGTTCCCATGGTCTGCGATAATGATTACAGAATATTCATTATCAAAAGCAGTTTCTGCCACTTTCTTTGCACAAATATCTACGGTCTCACATGCTTTTACAGCTGCATCAAAATCTCCGGTATGACCTACCATATCAGGATTCGCAAAATTCAGACATATAAAATCTGCCGACTTTTCCTCCAACTCTGGAACGATCTTATCAGTAATGTCATAAGCGCTCATTTCTGGCTGAAGATCGTAAGTCGCAACTTTCGGAGAATCACACATCAATCTTCGCTCTCCTGCAAAAGGCTTTTCTCGGCCTCCTGAAAAGAAAAAGGTTACATGGGGATATTTTTCAGTTTCAGCAATTCTAATCTGTTTCCTGCCCTCATATTCCAGGACCTCACCCAAGGTTGCTTTGATATTTGACTTCTGAAAAATGATATTTACATTCTCAAACCTGTCATCATATTTAGTCATTGTTACGTAATACAGTGTCATTTTCTGCATCTCGTACTCTGGAAAATCATCCTGCGACAGGGCCTGAGTTAATTGTCTTCCGCGATCTGTTCTGAAGTTGAAATATATAACGACGTCTTTTTCTCCTAGCCTGGCAACAGGATTGCCATCATGATCTGTAAGCACTATTGGTTCAATAAATTCATCGGAAATATCATCGTCATAGCTTTCCTGAATTGTGGAGATGATATCCTGTGTGCTTTTACCTTCCCCTTTTACAATCAGGTCATAAGCTTTTTCGACTCTTTCCCAACGGTTGTCTCTATCCATGGCATAATATCTACCTATAACAGATGCTAGTTCTGTGTTGGTGGATTTGAGATGCGGGAGCAAATTTTCCACAAAACCTTTACCAGAATGTGGATCTACGTCACGGCCATCTGTAAAAGCATGCACAAATTTTTTCTGAACTCCTGCTTCCTCAGCAGCAGATAATAAACCTTTTAAATGATCGATATGAGAATGCACACCACCATCACTTAGTAATCCCATAAAGTGAATGGGTTTGTCGTTTTTTATTGCGTAACTAAATGCCGATTCCAGAACAGGTTCATCTTTTAAGGTATTCTTTTCTACCGCCATGTTGATTTTTACCAGATCCTGGTATACCACTCTTCCGGCTCCAAGATTCATATGTCCTACCTCACTATTACCCATCTGACCTTCCGGAAGACCAACATTTAGGCCATCTGTTCTTAAAGTAGCATGTGGAAATCTTTCAGGCAGCGAATCCATAAATGGAGTGTTGGCTTTAGCAACCGCAGATATTTCATCGTTATCAGAAATACCCCAGCCATCCAGAATCATTAGGAGAACTTTTTTATTCATTGATAGTCGTAGTTTAGGCGATAAAGATAAAAACAATTACAGGGATTGGCTGAAGGCCTTACTATAATGTTTTATTAAAACTATTGGTACATTTCAATAGCTTCCTTAATTTTTTCAATACGGTTTTTGGGATTTGGGTGTGTGCTTTGAAACTCTGGTAATCGGGATGAACCAGATGAACTTTCCAGTATTTTCATCACTCCAATTAAAGCTTCCGGATCATAGCCTGCTTCCAGCATTATTTTGACCCCGATATGATCACTCTCTAATTCGTCTCCTCGACCGTATTTCATATTAACGAGATTGGCGGCGACCGCGGCCGTCTGAGTTGCGCCACCGCTTTCAGAACCAACTGCCACACCGGTTAATATGCTATTGGTAAATCCTTGTTTTGCCATTCTTTCTGCTGAATGTCTTGATATCACATGACCAATTTCATGTCCTAGGACACCTGCCAGTTGATCTTCATCCTCTAGTTTTTTAAAGAGAGCATACGTGATAAATATGGGGCCGCCAGGCAACGCAAAGGCGTTGACGGTTTCTTCATCTGCAAGCAAGTAGAATTTAAATTCATAAGGAGATGAAGAAGCCATGCTATTCGTGGATATTTTTTTACCAACTTCCTGCACCAATCTTTGATCGTCAGAATCTGGATGCAGGCCCTGATATTGTTCGATCATCTTTGGTGTTGATTGTCGTCCCAAAGAAATTTCCTCCTCTGCAGAAAGACCTACATATTGTTTTTCTCCGGTAACGGGATTCTCTTCTGAAGATGAACAGAATTTGAAGGTGCCGAATAGAACGATGATCAAGCCTATGATCAACCTTAACAGAGTTTTACCTAATCTCATGTAATTATCGTTTTAAAATTTAACACTTCTCGATGGTATTCGAAACAATTCTTAAGCAGATTCACCGTTTTCAAAATGTACCAAAAGCTTATAAAACCATGGGTTTACCGTACAGTCAGAATCTTCAAATGTTAAATGGAGGCAATATTTGAAATTAAAATTGAATTTTAGTATGTTGGCAAGACTTTTGGATTTATTTAACAAATAACCTAAAAAAGAGAATTATATGAAGTATAGAATTATGACGGTAATCGGGGCACTAATTTTCTCATTTGCCTTCAGTAATGCACCTGAAATTGATAATACAACTGAAGTTGACGTAAAGCCTGCATTAGTAGAGGAGGTAGAATTAACTGATAAAGAAAGAACAGTTGCTCTGTATGAAAGTTTTTCAATGAAAAACAATACAATGCCACAGTTATCAGTTTTTGAAAAGGCGATCAAAGGTTATCAGAAGCTGGATGAAGCTGGAAAAATCAGTAATTCTTTACTTACTATTGTAGATTTTGATCTTTCTTCAACCAAGAAAAGGATGTGGATCCTTAATATGGATACAGAAGAGGTGGAATACAATACTTACGTAGCACACGGAAAAAATACAGGCGCTGAATTTGCTAACAAATTCTCGAACACTGTGAATTCACTTCAGAGCTCGCTCGGTTTCTATGTCACTGGTGAGACATACTTCGGAAAAAATGGTCTTTCATTATTTATTGATGGCATGGAGAAGAATTTTAATTCCAATGCTAGAAAAAGATATGTGGTTATTCATGGGGCAGATTATGCAGAGCCAGAATTCATTGATAGACTGGGAAGGCTGGGAAGAAGTTATGGTTGTCCTGCTGTCCCAAATACAATTGCCAAGGATCTAATTCATAAAATTAAAGGCAAATCTGTAGTCTTTATCCACAGATCAAATCAAAATTATTTACAATCATCCAGCTTTTTGAATTCTTAAGCCTTAGGCTTTAGTTTTTCCCAAAGCTTCTTATCAAGATCATAAATATCATCAATAAACCTGGTGGTATCATTTTCCTGATAAGTGGTCCAGTAGAAGTGATGTACCTTAACTTTCTGCTTCATGGCGATCTGTGTAGTTTTGCCAGATTTGAGAATGTCATCAATTTTCTGCTGAGTATATTGTTCCTGATCTTTAAGCAAATACCCGGCAAGTTCCAGTACATTTTCAACCCGAACACATCCAGAGCTTTGAGCCCTGGCATTTTTTTCGAACAAACTTTTGGAAGGCGTGTCATGAAGGTAGATCATATACTCATTTGGATAAATAATCTTGACCAGTCCCAGAGGATTCGACGGTCCTGCCGGCTGGCGATACGTATAGGATCTTGGGCTGGAAGAATTCCAATTCACCGTAGAGGGATCTACTTCCTGTCCACTCCCGTTATACATTTTGATGTTTTTCTTTTTCAGATATCCCAGGCTTTTGGAAGCACCTGGAATAACATCGTTTTTCAAGATAGTAGGAGGGATGGTCCATGTAGGGTTATAAATGATGTAATCGATCTCATCTGAAAACACAGGTGTTTTTCTAGCTTCGGTCCCAACCATCGTTTTATAGTTCCTGATGGTGTCACCATTCCTAACCACAAGTAATTTATAGTCTGGAATATTCACAATGATATAATGATCACCAAGATCTCTTGGGTACCACCGCCAACGTTCCATATTCACAAGAATTTGATGGTAGCGGTCTTCTGTGGTAAGATTCAGGTTCTCAACGGTAGTATTTCCAATCATGCCATCAACATTGAGCCCATGATCCTTTTGAAAATCTTCTAACGCAGTTTGTATATCTTTTGTGTACCTGGTGTTTACAGAGTCTGGATTCTTTGTAAAATATCCAAGTTCAAATAGTCGGTTTGCAACAGAAGGTATTCTATCATTAGTTTCTCCAGGTTTTACGAGTTTGCCAGTTGGGATCACGGTTGAAGAATTTTCCATAATTCCGTTATCGCGGTAGTCCTGAAGGGCTTTTTTCAGACTTTTGTATACGATATGATCTGGAGTAAGTTCTTTCAAAATAGCAGAAGCTTTTTCTCCCTGTTCCAGTTTCTTTAGTAAGCTTTCAGTATTTACAGTGTTTAACTCTGTACCCCAGATTTCGTAGATTTCCTTTGGATTTAGCTTACCTACAGCCAGGTCATGAGAAAGATCGATAAAGGCATCGGTAAGAAGAATTTCAGCTCTCAGACTCTCTTCTTCATTTTCGCTGTTGAGTGAGGAAAGTAATTGTTGTAATTCTTCGCCATGGTAGTCTTCAAAAAACAAACCATCATACTCTATGGTTTCTATACTTCGGAAAAGATCTTCGCGAGCTTCTTTTGTGTTCCAAAAAGGCATGAATTCCCTTTGACTATAAAAGGAATTCACGCTACTATAATTTTTAATACTTGCTGAAGTGCTATCGTTATCGTCAAAAAAATCTTCAATATCATCCTGAGAACTCAGTTCTTTGATTTCTTCAACTTCGTTGCGCTCTTCGATACCTTTGGGTGACGCCTCATCTTTACAGGATGAAAAAGACATTCCCAAAATGAAGCCTATTACGAGTAGTCTAATTTTCATGCTTCATGAGACTAGGAAACTCGCACGTCTGAATACTCAGGGTTTTCGTCAAATTTTACTTCAGCAAAAGGGCAAAGCGGATCGATCTTCAGGTTATGCTTTCGGGCAAATTCAACACTTTCCTTCAGCAGGCTTGAACCAATTCCCTGGTTCTCCATCTCTCTCTTCACCTCTGTATGATCTATTGTGATCACATCACCTTTTTTGTGATAGGTAAGTTCAGCAACAAGACTGTTCTCTTTCTCAATGTAGAACATCCCGCGGCTATCGCTTTCTTTGTGTTTTATTTCCATATTATTTTCTAAAAATTCCATCTACTATTCCGTAGTCCAAAGATTCATCTGCGTCCATCCAGTAATCGCGATTAAAATCCTTCAGAACTTTTTCAGTAGTTGTTCCGCAATTTTTAGCGAGAATTTCAGCGCTTAGATGCTTGGTTTTCAATATTTCATTTGCGGCAATTTCTATATTAGAAGCCTGACCTCTTGCTCCGCCACTTGGCTGGTGGATCATCACCTTCGCGTGAGGTTGAATAAAGCGTCTCCCTTTTTCTCCTGCGGAAAGTAGTATAGATCCCATGGAGGCTGCCAGACCCGTACAAATTGTTGAGACCGGTGATTTGATGCTCATGATTGTATCATAAATTGCAAAACCATCGGTAACGTAACCACCCGGGCTATTGATGAATAACTGAATCTCCCCGTCTCCCATAAGGTCCAGATATTCCAGCCGGTCAATCACGTGCTTTGCTGACTTATCATTTACCATTCCCCAGAGATAGATTTTACGTTCCTCCAGAAATTTATTGTCGATTAGATCCTGGATCTTACCAGGCTTATTCTTAGATGTATCCATATTTCTTATTTGTAGTAATTGAAGTAATAGATAAAAATATGACTATTTTTACGGAAAAGGCGGGTATGCAACTGGCATTTAACAAGATTTTAAAAACCGAATATTTACAGGTCCTTCCATACCTTGAAAAATTGCAGTCGCAGGCTCTATCTATGGAAACATTGCAGGAAAGACTGTTGGAAATGTTTGAGCAGAATTATGAGTGTTTCGGTATTTACAAATCCGGGGAACTTGTGGGGGTGTTTGGACTTTGGTTTATGACGCGCCACTATGCTGGAAGAACCTGTGAGGTTGATCATATTTATATAAATGAAAATTTGCAGGGATTAGGGGTTGGTACGCAGTTGTTTCAATTTATAGAGCAGTACGCGATAAAAAAGCAGTGTGAAACTATTGAATTGAACAGTTATGTAGAGAACTTTAGATCACATAAATTTTACATGAATCTGGGATTCGTGATTCGTGGGTATCATTTTCTAAAAAAACTTTAATTTCTTTTGATCAGAAAAAAGAAAGCATTTATATTTGCCGCCGCATGCGGGAGTAGCTCAGTTGGTAGAGCGTCAGCCTTCCAAGCTGAATGTCGCCGGTTCGAACCCGGTCTCCCGCTCCAAGCCCTGTCAATCGACAGGGTTTTTTTGTTTTAAACCTATAAACTATCTCTCGATAGTAGGTAGCTTCCGTATTTTTTCAGTTCTGGGCTTATTAAGCTTAATAACCATTTGGGGTCTAATTCTTTCAAGGTACTACTGAACTGGTGTTTATCTATCTTCCTCAACCTGACCTATACTTTAAAGTATTGTAAATTTTAGTTTTAAGACTTTTAATTAACGTAATTTTACTGATACTTAAAATTCTTATATCTTAAATTGAAGGATCAAGATATTATACTTTTAAAAGATCTGCTGACATTGATTCTACCTGAACACGAAATTCTCTTTTCTAAATTAATCTTATCTCATAAAAAAAGCCTGAAACTAGAGTTTCAGGCTTTAATGATTTTTTAGAAGAAAGAATTAATTATCCGTTCATGGAAATCAAAAACTCTTCGTTATTTCTAGTGTTTCTAATCTTGTCATTGATGAATTCCATTGCTTCTATCGGGTTCATGTCAGCAAGATATTTACGTAATACCCACATGCGTTTTACATTGTTCTCGTCAAGCAACAGGTCATCTCTTCGTGTACTTGAAGAAACAAGGTCGATCGCTGGGAAAATTCTACGGTTGGAAATTCTTCTATCCAATTGTAGTTCCATGTTACCGGTACCTTTAAATTCTTCAAAGATCACTTCATCCATTTTTGATCCTGTCTCTGTTAGAGCGGTCGCGATAATAGATAGAGAGCCTCCATTTTCAATGTTACGGGCCGCACCAAAGAAACGTTTTGGTTTGTGAAGTGCATTTGCATCTACACCACCACTTAGCACCTTACCACTGGCAGGTTGAACTGTGTTATAAGCACGTGCCAGTCTGGTAATGGAATCAAGTAGAATAACAACATCATGTCCACATTCTACCAATCTTTTTGCTTTTTCAAGAACGATATTCGCAACTCTAACATGCTCGTGAGCTTCCTTATCAAAAGTAGAAGCAACTACTTCACCTTTTACGTTACGCTGCATATCTGTAACTTCCTCAGGACGTTCGTCGATAAGCAGTACGATCTGGTATACTTCGGGATGATTTGCCGCAATAGCATTGGCAATATCCTTCAGCAACATTGTTTTACCAGTCTTTGGTTGGGATACGATCATTCCACGCTGTCCTTTACCAATTGGAGAAAACAGGTCCATCACTCTGGTGGAGATTGTAGCCTGCTTTTCAGCAATGTTGAATTTTTCTTTTGGGAAAAGTGGTGTAAGATGCTCAAAAGAAACTCTGTCTCTTACAACCTGTGGATCCAGACCATTGATCTTATTGATCTTGATAAGCGGAAAATATTTTTCTCCTTCTTTTGGTGGTCTTATTTGTCCCTGAACGGTATCTCCAGTTTTTAATCCGAAAAGTCTGATCTGTGACTGGGATACATAAATATCATCAGGAGAAGTAAGGTAGTTGTAATCTGAAGATCTCAGGAAACCATAATTATCCTGCATGATATCCAGTACACCTTCGCTCTCGATGATCGCGTCAAATTCGTAATCTGGCTCACGGTATCTGTTGCGATTATCCCGATTTCCGTTATTACCTTTTTTATTGTCATTGCGGTTATCATTGCGATTGTCGTTACGATGATCATTTCTGTTATCGTTACGGTCATTCTTATTGTTTCCGCTATTGCTGTTATTGTTGTGATTGCGATCGTTGCGACTGTCGTTGCGATTATCATTTCTATTGTCGCTTTTTTTACGATCATCAGTTTTTGAACTGGAAGAACTACGCTCTCGTGTACTTTTCTGTCTTGGTTCCTTTTTATTATCCTTTGGATCAGACTCTTTCCTGGATGGTCTTGGTACTTTTGCAGCAGGTTTCGCAGGGGTTTTGGCAGGTTTCTGATCACTTCCAACCTTGGAAGGTTTTTTGGTTTCCTGTTTAGCTGGTTCAGCGTTCTCTTCTGTAAGTACTTCTTTTACTTTTGCTGGATTAGCTGCCTGGTAGTCCAGGATCTGGTATACAAGATCCAGTTTTTTTAAAGTTTTATACTTAGGAACATTGAGTGATTGAGCAATTTCCTTAAGTTCAGGAAGCTTTTTAGCTTTTAATTCTGAAATTTCGAACATGTATTCAGTGAAATAATTATAAGATTGGATTGATTTAAAAACTTCTCGAAGAAGAATAAAAAGTTTTGGAGACTTAAGTAACCCGTATTGAATAGGTTACGCATTGTTACTGCAATTATACAACTTTATTTTATTCTTTTACACAATGATTCTAAAAAGAATCTTTTATTTTTGTGCCGCAATCGCAGGAAATATGCTTCAGAGAATACAGACTATTTGGTTATTATTAGCGGTTATTGTGAGTGCCGGCCTCATCTTTGCTCTTCCGCTGTGGGAGAATTCAGCTGGTGAGTTTGTCTATGCTCACGAAGTTTTGATCGCCCTGGGAATGTTTCTTGCATCAGCAGCTATTTCGCTGGTGAGTGTCATCATGTTTAAAAATAGAAAGCTTCAATTTGTATTGGGGCGTTTGAATATCATATTAAATCTTTTTTTACTAGGAGTGTTTGTTTATTGGTCTCTAACTTTACCTGGAGAGATGGATATCTCAGAGAAAGGTATTGGGATGTTTCTTCCTATTATTTCTATCGTTTTTATTGTTTTGGCCAATAAGGCCATCAAGAAGGACGAAGATCTCGTAAAATCTGTAGATCGATTACGATAAGCCTATCATCTTAGTAGTATTAGTGCGTGAAAAACCCGAAGTGAAAGCTTCGGGTTTTTTAATTATTCTAATTCAATAACTTCCAGTTCCTTGATTTCCTTCTTATTAATCTGGAAACGTAGCATGGTTCTTTTCTTGTGGAATCCATGTTTTCCGGCGGCACCTGGGTTCATATGTAATAGTCCGAGGTTTTTATCGTTCATCACTTTTAAGATATGGGAATGACCACAAATGAACAGTTTTGGGGGGTGTTGCCTGATCTCTTCGCGAATTGCCGGAGAATATTTTCCCGGATAGCCGCCTATATGCGTGATCCAGACATCTACCTCTTCACACGTAAAGCGCTCATTTAAAGGAAATTCTTTACGTATTTCAGCATCATCAATATTTCCGTACACTGCTCGAAGCGGCCCGATTTCTTTCAGTTTATCGGTAACCTCTGTTTTTCCAATATCTCCCGCATGCCATATTTCATCTGCCTGCCCGGCATAATGTAGAATTCTGTCGTCTATATGACTATGAGTGTCACTTAGTAATAGGATCTTCTTCAATAATTTCAGTTTTAAAAGTCGTTTAACAAAGGAAGCGAAATCAGCCCTTTTTCCTTGCTATAATTGCCTTATCTTTGCACTTCGCTAATATAAAAATAAAGCTGACTTGAGGTATTTCCTGAAGCTCTCATATTTCGGTAAAGCTTATCACGGCTGGCAAAATCAACCTGATTCTATTAGTGTTCAGGAGGTTATTGAACAAAACCTAGGCAAGGTGTTACCATTTTCAGTAGCGATCGTAGGTGCTGGTAGAACAGATGCCGGTGTGCATGCGCGTGAAATGTTTGCACATTTTGATACTTCGGAAGAACTTAATTGTGAAGAACTTGCTTATAAGCTAAATTCCATGCTTCCGAAGGATATTGCTATTTCTGAAGTTTTTCCGGTAGCAAAGGAAGCCCATGCGAGATTTGATGCTGTGGCAAGAAGTTACGAATATCATTTACTTCAGTATAAAGATGTTTTTGCCTATGAGAGAGCGTGGTTTTTTCGCTATGAACTTGACCTGGAAAAAATGAACGAAGCTGCTGAAATCCTAAAAAGATATTCAGATTTTCAATGTTTTTCCAAATCCCGGACAGATGTGCATACCTATAACTGCCGGATTGATGATGCGAGATGGGAATCTAAGAACGGAAAGCTGATTTTTCATATTACTGCCGATCGATTTTTGCGTAATATGGTACGCGCAGTGGTAGGAACTCTGCTTGAAATTGGTCAGGGAAAACAACCGGTGGACTATATGCACGAGGTGATCAAAAGTAAAGACAGGGGAAAAGCTGGAACTTCGGTTCCGGCACATGGATTATATTTAACCAGGATCAAGTATCCTGAAACGATAAGAGAACTAGATGGCATCTAATACAGGAAATGCATTTGATATGGCGCTATTCAAGCGATTGCTTGGATATACCAATCCCTATAAACGAATATTTTATTTTGTAGGTGTTGCGGCCATCCTTGTTTCTCTATTTGGAGTTCTAAGGCCTATTTTATTGCAGGAAACTGTAGATGAAGCCCTGATCCCTGCAGACTTTGACAGTCTTATATATTATGTAAGCTTAATGACAGGGGTGCTGGTGCTGGAAGTGATCTTTCAGTTTTGCTTTATCTATTATGCAAACTGGCTAGGGCAGGAGGTTGTTCGTGATTTGCGGGTCAAACTTTTCAAGCATATGCTTGGCTTTAAAATGCAGTATTATGATAAATCTGCAGTTGGAAGATTAGTGACCAGGGCGGTAAGTGATATTGAGACCATCGCCAGTATTTTTAGCCAGGGACTTTTTATGATCATTTCAGATTTACTGAAAATGCTGGTAGTGATTGGAGTGATGTTCTATAAAAGCTGGGAGCTTACTTTGCTCGTACTTACAGTTCTGCCATTTATCATTTATGCAACAAGGGTTTTTCAAAAGAAAATGAAGCTAGCTTTTGAAGAAGTTAGAACCCAGGTGGCAGATTTAAATACTTTCGTACAGGAACGTATCACTGGGATGAAGATCGTTCAGCTTTTTACCCGTGAGAAAACCGAATATGAAAACTTTAAAAAGATCAATGACAAACATAGAAAAGCATGGGTAAAAACAGTTTGGTATAACTCCATCTTTTTTCCTATTGCTGAAATGTCTACCTCCATCACCATTGGTTTGATCGTATGGTTTGGAGGGCTTCGGGTAGTTGCCGGTGATGACATGTCTTTAGGTATTATCGTTGCGTTTATAGAATTGAGTCAGATGTTATTCAGACCATTACGCCAAATTGCTGACAAGTTCAATACGTTGCAAATGGGAATGGTAGCGGCGAACCGTGTGTTTGGTATTCTGGATACGAAATCCACGATTGAAGATAACGGAATCATTTCCGTAGAACAACTTGAGGGAGAGATCGAATTCAAAGAAGTGCGGTTTAGCTATGTCCCAGATGAAGAAGTTGTCAAGGGAATTTCTTTCAGGGTGGAACCTGGAGAGACAGTGGCCATTGTCGGGGCAACCGGTGCGGGAAAATCCACCATTATTAACCTATTGAGCCGATTTTATGAAATAGATAGCGGAGTCATCGAAATCGATGGTCATAATATAAAAGACCTTGAACTTAAATCTTTGAGATCACAGATCGCAGTCGTACTTCAAAACGTATTCCTGTTTGCAGATACAATCATGAATAACATTAATCTAGACAATCCTGATATTTCAGATGAGGATGTCATAAGCGCAGCGAAACAAATCGGAATTCATGAGTTTATAGATTCTCTTCCTGGTGGATATTATTATAATGTAAAGGAACGTGGGGCGATGCTTTCTTCAGGCCAGCGGCAGTTGATCTCATTCCTGAGGGCTTATGTAAGCAATCCAAGTATTCTTGTGCTGGATGAAGCAACTTCTTCCGTAGATAGTTACAGCGAGCAACTCATACAGGATGCGACAGACAAGATTACTGAAGGTAGAACTTCCATAGTGATCGCGCACCGACTCGCGACCATCAAAAAAGCCGATAAGATCATAGTAATGGACCAGGGTAAAATTGTGGAAATTGGGAATCATCAAAGTTTGCTGCAAAAAATAGAAGGATACTACCGCAAGCTTTATGAAGTTCAGTTTAAGGAAGAAGAAAGCATTTAGATCACGCCTTTCAATTTCGCCATGTAAAAGCCAAGTACCAGGCTAACCACCACAAAAATTAGCAGTACTAAAAGTAAGAACAATAAACTTTTCTGAAGCAATTTCCAGAATGTTAGCTGGTACATTTTCTTAAAAATGATGCTGTAGTAAATGATGTAAAAAGGAATGCTGGCATAGTTCATTACCGCAAACAAGGACCGATTGCTGAAGGAGATGATGATTAAAATCGCGAACACAATGCTTATATGAGAATAGGCATAAAGATGAATGATCAAATGCTCCGCCAGATTATACTTCTTGTTTTTCAGAAAAACTAGCCGGGAATAAAGAGTGAGTACTGGAATGAACAGGAACGTGATAAGATTCATGTGTTCCATGATCGCGGTAGTGACCTCTCTGGTGATATCGCGCTCTCCGTCATTCACTTCAAAGCTTCCGCCGGTCTCTAAATATTCAGGAAAATATTTCAGGTTGATAAAGGTGTACAATCCGGTAAGGGTAAGCGCAATCGTGAAGTAACCGTATGGATTGATATATTTCTTACGCAGGCCGTCAATGTAACCCTGGATCACATCAATGGGTCTTCGGAAGAGATCAATAAAAGTAAGTACTGGTTTATTGGAATCGATGCTCCAGAAAGATTCGAAGAATTCTCCTAAAAGGTAGCTAATACTAAGTTTGTTGCGTATGATCCTTGCTCCACAATTGGAGCAGTAATTCTGTTCTTCTGAAATGGCAAATTCGCAATTCTTGCAATTCGTCATACGTGTTTAGCTAATGTCTTCTTTGATCTTCACCTTTAATTCGTCCATCGTTTCGAACATGACAAATTGCCCATCCCTGATATAAGAGGTTTGTCCAGACTCTTCACTAACCACCAGAGCCAGCGCATCAGTTTTCTCAGTAATCCCTACCGCAGCACGATGTCTTAGTCCGAATCTTAGAGGAATGGATCTGTCGTTGGACACTGGCAGGATCACCCTGGTAGCGGTGATCATACTCTCTTCTATGACCATTGCTCCATCGTGTAACGGACTGTTTTTGAAAAATATGGATTCTATAATGGGCTGATTCAGCTTGATCTTCATTTTGTCACCAGTATTCTTTACAAAGTCCAGCTTGTTGTTTTTTTGAATGACCATCAATGCCCCGGTATAGGTTTTTCCCATCGCTTCGCAGGCATCTACAATGGCTTCCACATCCAGTTTTGAGCGAACATCATCCCGGCTAATTTTGAAGGTACGCAGGAATCTGCCTTTCTGGGTGAAATTTGTGGAACCAATCATTAGAAGAAATTTCCTGATCTCCTGCTGAAAAACTACAATTAGAGCAAATACACCAACGCCAACAAATTCTCCCAGAACACTGCTGAGCAGTTCCATTTGAAGTAGCTGGGTTAATAGCCAGACCAGGTAGATCACCACGATCCCAATAAAAATGTTGACCGCCGCGGTACCTCTTACCAGTTTATAAACATAGTAAAGTAGAAGCGCGACAAAAACAATATCTAGAATATCGAGGATGCGAAGATCTATGATGTCCAAATGCAGTGGTTTTTTGTAAAAATAGAAAAACTAAACATAGTTATTGAGTTGAGCGGTCAATTTGATGCATTCCATCGCTTCTTTTACATCATGTACCCTTAAAATTGTAGCTCCTTTTTGTAGGGCTATGGTATTTAAAACACTGGTGCCATTCAGCGCATTTTCAGGGGTAGACTTCAGGGTTTTCCAGATGAGACTTTTTCGGGATAGTCCGGCTAAAATGGGAAGTTCCAGGTTATCAAAAAGTTCCAGTTTGCTTAGGAGCTCAAAGTTTTGAGCAATGTTCTTAGCAAACCCAAAGCCGGGATCGATAATTAGATCATTGATTCCTGCCTTTCTGGCTGCCGAGATCTTTTCAGAAAAATAAAAAAGGATATCTGCGGTGAGATCCTCATACTGGTTCAGGTCTTTCATAGTTTGCGGAGTTCCTTTCATATGCATCATGATATAAGGAACCTGGAGACTGGCCACCGTTTTGAGCATTTCTGAATCAAGATTTCCGGCAGAAATGTCGTTGATGATCGCGGCACCATGTACTACAGCTTCTCGCGCAACTCTGGATCTAAAAGTATCTACGGAAAAGACTGCTTCCGGAAAATGTTGTACCAGCAATTTGAGCTTCGGGATCAAACGGTCCAATTCATCTTCTTCTGAAATATCCTGAGCGCCAGGCCTGGAGCTATATGCGCCAAGATCCAGAAAACTCGCTCCTTCCTTCAGCATTTTTTCAGCAGAGGAAAGAATCTCGGTATCAGTTTGTTTTCTACTTCCCTCAAAAAAAGAATCTGGAGTAATATTAATGATACCCATCACTTTTGGCTCTGAGAGGTCGATGAGATTGCCACGGCAATTTATAAACATGAGAATGCTGAATTTTGGTCGTTCAAATAACTTTGACTATCTGAAAAATTTGACCGAAATTTACGGAAATTACAGCTACTTCATGCAAAATACCTCTGAACAATACGATGATGTGATTGGCCGTTGTCGCAGTCTTTTTCTGAATAAAATGCAGGATTATGGATGTGCGTGGCGCATCTTACGATTACCTTCCTTAACAGATCAGATCTTTATCAAAGCACAGCGAATACGAAAACTTCAGGAAAGTGATGTTCGAAAAGTTGATGAGGACGAGAAATCTGAATTTATCGGGATCATTAATTATTCGGTAATGGCTTTGATTCAGCTGGAAAAAGGTATTGCAGATCAGCCTGATCTTAGACCTGAGGACGCAATAGATCTATATGACAGAAACATTGCCGCAACTAAGCAACTAATGATGGATAAAAATCATGATTATGGCGAGGCATGGCGGGATATGCGCATTAGTTCTCTTACAGATCTTATCTTACAGAAACTGCTGAGGGTAAAGCAGATCGAAGACAATAAGGGCATAACGCTCGTTAGTGAAGGTATCGACGCGAATTATCAGGACATGATCAACTATGCTGTTTTTGCGATGATCCATTTTCAGGAAGCAGAAAAATAACTTAGAATTTATAGTTTATGAAAGCAATTGTTGGTATTTGCAGAATCCTGGTAGGTGTGCTTTTCATCTTCAGCGGATTCATTAAACTGAATGATCCGGTAGGCTTTTCATATAAACTACAGGAGTACTTCAGTGAACCGGTACTGGACCTTCCGGCACTAATACCCTTTGCTCTCATTATCGCTATTTTACTGGTGATCTTCGAGCTGGTTCTTGGGATCATGCTTCTCATTGGGTACGCAAGAAAATTCACGAGCTGGAGCCTGTTGCTCATGATCATTTTCTTTACTTTCCTTACCTTTTATTCTGCATATTTCAATAAAGTGACCGATTGTGGCTGTTTTGGAGATGCAATTCCACTTACTCCGTGGGAATCTTTTTATAAGGATGTTGTTTTGCTGGTTCTTATATTGATAATGTTCTTCAATCAGAAATATATCGAGCCGCTATTTCCGCAGAAATATCACAAATGGGTAATTTTCCTGAGTTTTATGGCATGTTTCGCATTTTGTTATCATGTCCTGATGCATCTCCCGGTGCTGGATTTCAGGCCCTATAAGATTGGAAACAATATCACTGCAAATATGATTGTGCCAGAAGGCGCCCAGGAACCTGTGTACGAATACCAATGGAAATTCAACATGGATGGTGAGGAGAAGATCATTACTAATAAAGGAGCCTATCCACAGGTGAATGGAGAGTTTATTGGTGTGGAAACGATAGAGATCGAAGAAGGTTATGTTCCGCCAATTCATGATTTTGCGATCGAAGGTCCGGAAGGTGATGTGACTACTGAAATTCTTACAGCGGATAAGGTCCTGATGCTGGTGATATATAATATCAGGTCTACTGAAATGGATGGGTATCCGGCAATCAGGGACCTGGCAAAGGAGGCGCAGGGCAAAGGTTACCGCGTTATTGCGCTCACCGCATCGGGTAAGAAATTGCAGGCCCAGCTTAATGAGAAATTCGAACTGAACTTTGATTTTTATCAGGTAGACGAAACTGCGCTTAAAACGATTATCAGGGCAAATCCAGGTATTCTGGTGTTGAGGTCTGGTACGGTGGAGCAGAAAAAGCACTGGTTCGACGCTGCAGATATCAAATTATAAACATCTGTCTTTATTTATTCTGAAAATCCTAAAAATTGAAGGTTTAGCTTCGGTTTAGGATTTCGTATTTCAGTCTTTCCTTATATTTGTGTTTTATGCTGAAACCTATAGCAGGAAAGCATCCAATCACTGAAAAACACTTATCATGAGAGAAAAAATAGTAGCCGGAAACTGGAAAATGAATAATGATCTTGCCGAGACTGAAGAACTGCTTGGTGAAATGAAAATGCAAATGGTAAAGGAACCTGAAGCAACTGTGATGGTAGCTCCAGCCTTCACCAATCTTTATCCTACTTTCCAGGCGCTAAAGGATACTCCCGTGATCGTGGCGGCTCAAAACATGCATGAAAGTGAGAACGGTGCGTATACCGGAGAAATTTCTGCAAAAATGCTGAAAAGTATCGGTGTTACTACGGTAATACTAGGGCATAGTGAAAGACGCGCATATTTTCATGAAACAAATGAACAACTGGCTAAGAAAGTAGACGCCGCGATCGCCGCTGAAATGCGAGTGATATTTTGTTTTGGGGAAGAGCTGGAAGACCGTAAGAATGACAAACACTTCAGTTTAGTAGAATCACAGTTGAAAGAAGCTTTATTTCATCTTTCAGAAGAAGCCTGGAAAAATATCATTCTGGCTTACGAACCAGTCTGGGCAATTGGAACCGGTGAAACTGCAAGCCCGGAACAGGCTCAGGAAATGCACAAACATATTCGTACTTTACTAAAAGACAATGTTAGCGCCAGTGTAGCTGAAAATACTTCAATCCTTTACGGAGGCAGTGTAAAACCAGCCAATGCCAGAGAGATCTTCGCAAAAGAGGATGTAGATGGTGGACTGATTGGTGGTGCAAGTTTAAAAGCAGTTGATTTTCTCGAGATCGTAAACGCTTTTTAATGACGGGACATTATTACGAATATCATTTTACGATACAGCCGGTAGTCCCGGCTTCAGAAATATTGATCGCAGAACTTGGAGAGCTCGGCTTTGAGAGTTTTGTGGAGAATGAAGATGGGATCACCGCCTATGTGCCAGAAGAACAATATGCAGACGATCTACTGGACGAAGTAATGATCCTGAAATCTGAAGAATTCAGCTTTGATTATAAAGTAAAAAAAATCGAAAGGGTAAACTGGAACGAAGAATGGGAAAAGAATTTTACACCTATTTTAGTAGATGAGGAATGCAGTGTGCGAGCGCCTTTTCATGAAAAGCCAGATACCAGATTTGACATAGTGATAGAACCCAAAATGTCCTTTGGAACAGGTCATCACGCAACCACTCATATGATGATCCAGCATATTTTAAAGAATGACTGGACAGGCAAATCTGTTTTGGATATGGGATGTGGTACCGGGGTGCTTGCCATTTTAGCAAGAATGAAAGGCGCAACTCCTGTGGAAGCCATAGATATCGATAACTGGTGTTACCTGAATACGCTTGAAAACATTGACCGTAACAAATGCGATGATATTAAGGTTGAAGAAGGTGGAGCAGAGTTATTACCTGGTAGAAAGTATGATGTGATCCTGGCCAATATCAATAGAAATATTTTGTTGAAGGATATGGAAACGTATACACAGTGTCTGCAGCCTAAAGGGAATATATACTTTAGTGGATTTTACACAGAAGACCTGCCAGTGATAAAGTCGGCATGTGAAAAGCATGGATTAAGCTTTGTTGAACATATAGAAAGAAATAACTGGGTAGCTGCAAAGTTTTCATTATAAGCTTGTTACATTAATTTGTATCTTTGCAGCTTTCAGAAAATTAGATACGTTGAAGATGAGTACCAAAGAGGAAGTTTTAGAGCAGGTTGACCTGAAAACCAAAAAACAGCGTGAAAACGAGATCGTGCTGTATAATGACGATTACAACACATTCGATCATGTGATAGAAACATTGATTTACGCATGTGATCACACTCCGGAGCAGGCAGAACAATGTAGTATTCTGGTACATTATAAGGGAAAATGTACGGTCAAAACCGGACCTTATAAGGAATTGGAGCCAAGATGTTCCAAATTGCTGGATGCCGGTTTGAGTGCGGAAATTGTCTAACACTACGGAAAATTCCTACATTTAACATAAAATATTAGATAGTTACATGCTTATAATGTAGTTTAACCTCATAAGTGCCCCATTAACCTAAACTTACTTATGAGAAAAATTACACTTTTTACCCTATCCCTGGGAGTATTAATCTTTGCTTCCTGTGAAAAAGAAGATGTTTCAGATATTGCTACTGAAGCAGCTCAGGTACAGCAAGATCAGATTTCCAAGGACGTTCTTCAAAGAATTACAGATCTTAACTTCAATTCAAAACATGTAGAAAAGCAAATGATGATGCTGCCAGATGGTAGCACCATGGAAAATTACCTGATTGAAGGAGACATTGCGATGACCAAAGATCAGTTATTCAGCATGTCGTCTGCATTTATTACAGACAAACAGTATCGCACTAATAATCTGGTAAGCTCTCCTCGAACTGTCAATGTGATTGGTTACACAGGTGGAAGCCAGGCCTTGTCCAGTAAACAGCGTACAGCATTGCAGTATGCCATTGGGAATTACAATGCGCTGGATCTGGGAATCACCTTTACCCTTACGTTCGGCACGAACTATCAGCCTTATGACATCGTAGTTTACCAGACCAACAATGGTCAGGCAGGAGGCGTGGCAGGATTCCCAAGCAATGGAAATCCTTACAAATATGTACAGATCTTCTCTGGAATGCAGAACTACGATACCAATACCAACGAACATGTGATAACACACGAAATTGGCCATGCCGTAGGTTTAAGACATACCGACTGGTTTAGCCGTCAAAGTTGCGGTCAAAGCGGAGAGTCTGCCGGATCAGATGGTGCTGTTCATATTCCGGGCACGCCAACAGGTTATGATGCCAATTCGATCATGCTAGCTTGTTTTGGTGGAAACGAAGATGGCGAATTTGGCTATTACGATACAGTTGCCCTTAATTATTTATACTAAAAACCAAACATCGGGCACTAAAGAAGGCGGTTCATTCCGCCTTTTTTCATTTTTATCTTGAAAACACTTTTTAGTTTTATAAAAAGCAATTATATTTGCACCCGCTTAGCAAAACAGCGAAGCAATATATTAAAGGCCTCGTGGCGCAACTGAATAGCGCACTTGATTACGGCTCAAGAGGTTCCAGGTTTGAATCCTGGCGAGGTCACAAAAACTGCAACTTAGGTTGCAGTTTTTTTTATGTCTAAATATAAAAAAGCTCCATTTTCCAACAGAGCTTTTTACCAGGGGGTATTTAAGTTCATTCACTATAGATCCCGCGATTAACGTTTTTGATGACATCTGCTTTGAAATTATCAGATTTCAGGCTGTCTGGAATCTCTTGTTCAGGAAGTCCCAGTAATAGCATATGCTCAATAAGATTCTGCTTCACACAGCTTTCAATCTGTCCAAGCTTTACGCGGTAGCTCGACTTGCGCACGAACATTTTATTTTCGTTAAAGATTTTGGTAGTGATGTCCAGGTCAATCAAAGGTCCTCTTATCCTTGATGAAAGATAATAATTGAACTTTGGCTGTTTAGCATCTATTAATGCTGTCGCCCTGAGTGCAGGAGCGAATATATCATCACCCAGTTTTTTGAAAAGCATCATAGCATGTTTTAATGGTTGGTTCTATAAATATAGGATATGCTATCATGGTTCATTAACGTTATTAGGAATTACTTGAGCTCAATTGCTTAAAAATCAATTTAATAGGTGTTGTACAAGGGGCTTGATCCTGTTTGATTATTGTGCATTCGTACTTTTCTTCGATCTTTGTCCCGCAAAACTGTATGTATGGATTTCAGTAGGATATTTTCTTTTTTAGAGGAATTAAATAGAAATAATTCTGTGGACTGGATGAATGAGCATCGCAATGAATATCATGAAATTCGTGATTCCTATATAACCTGGCTGAATGAACTTGATATAAAACTCGCAGCCATAGATGAAAATTATACGCCTACTGAAGGTAGAAGAGCTATTAACCGAATCAATAATAATTTGATGTTTCATCCAAATAAACCGGTTTATAAGGATCATTTTGGAGCCGGGCTGGATGATAAGCCGGAGAAAGGAGATTTTTATATTCATATTGGAATAAACGGAAGTTTTGTAGCCGGAGGATTCTATCGACCAAAAAAGACTATTCTTGATAGTATACGATCGGCAATAGACTATAATGGTGAGGTTTTTCAGGAAATTGTTAATAAGGATTCATTTGTTAGAACATTCGGCGGACTTTTGGATGACGATAAGTTGAAAACTGCACCCAAAGGCTTTGCTAAGGATCATCCACATATTGAGTTGCTTCGCAATAAGACCTTCGCGGTACAGTTGGATCTTTCGGAACAACAAATTTTAAGCAGTGATTTTCAGGAACAACTGGTAGAAATATATAAGCAGATGCTACCTTTCAGAA
This sequence comes from Christiangramia portivictoriae DSM 23547, assembly GCF_000423045.1. Taxonomy (GTDB): domain Bacteria; phylum Bacteroidota; class Bacteroidia; order Flavobacteriales; family Flavobacteriaceae; genus Christiangramia; species Christiangramia portivictoriae. The sequence goes on from NZ_AUHF01000001.1 coordinate 938,795, forward strand.
ATTATTTAAACAAAGCAATCACAGTCTGATCTAAAAATTATGGAACTGAAGAAATATATTCGTGAAATAGAGAACTTTCCGAAGCAGGGAATAGGGTACAAAGATATAAGCCCATTACTACTGGATCATAAAGCGATGAAAGAAGTTGTCGCTGGTTTTGTAGCCAGGCTTTCAGACGTAAAAATAGATAAAGTTGTGGGTATGGAGTCCAGAGGCTTCTTTTTCGCAAGCCTGCTGGCACAGGAGCTCCAAGCTGGTTTCGTGCCGGTGAGAAAGCCGGGTAAACTACCTGCTAAAACTTTCAAACAGGAATACGACCTGGAGTATGGAAGCGATAGTCTGGAAATTCATCAGGACGCAATCCAGGAAGGTGAAAACGTGCTCATACACGATGATGTGCTTGCTACCGGCGGAACCGCGCTTGCTACCTGCAATCTTGTAGAAAAATGCAAAGGCAATATCGTGCAATGTAACTTTTTGATCGAACTCGATTTTCTTGGCGGTAGAGAACGTATTTCGAATTACGATGTGGTGTCACTCATTCATTACTAGTCCAATCAATCCAGAGAGTTTTTAGTGACCCAAAGTCGCCAGCCAATGATGGCCATCTGTATTTTATTTGCTTTTTGTAGGTCCAGCTCTTTTTTGGAATAACTGGGAAGGATTTTCTTATTGATCCTTGCGAGCAACTTGAAAAATGATTTTGTCATTGGTCATGCTATTATTTCTGAAAGGTACAAAATATTCATTCCCAGCATAATCAACTTCCTTCTGCAAATCTGGATTATATTATGCCGTGTGCAAATTGAGTGGAAATTCAGGCAAGTCTTCGAATTCCTCTATCTTCGCAAAAAAATACCTTCTATGAGCATTGTTTTTCTAATTGTTGGTTTTGTCCTGCTAGTAATAGGAGGAGAGTTCCTGGTTCGAAGTTCTGTAGCAATTTCTCTCAAACTCAGTATTTCCAGAATGGTGGTTGGTCTCACCGTGGTATCCTTTGCTACTTCAGCACCAGAGCTTTTGGTGAGCCTGCAGGCTGCTATCGATGGATTTTCAGATATATCACTGGGTAACGTGATAGGTTCTAATATTGCTAATATAGGCCTGGTGCTGGGATTAACGGCAATGGTGTCGCCATTGATGGTAGATCGTGATTTTTATAAGATCAACTGGCCAGTCATGATGTTATTTTCCATAGTGCTTTATTTCTTTCTACAGAGTGAAAACGTATTGTCGCGATTGGAAGGAGGGCTTTTACTCCTTGGACTGGTAGGATATATGTTTTTGTTGATCAAGCGATCGAGAAGAAAAGATAAAGTCGTTGCAGATGAGGTAGATCTTTCCCTGCAGGATGTGCGGAGTATAAAACTGGGAATCTGGTTAGTAATTGGTATTCTCGCCTTGTGGGGCGGTTCAGAATTACTGGTGATGGGTGCAGTGGATCTTGCCACTCAACTCGGCATTAGCGAAAGGGTTGTGTCTGTTACAATTATCGCTATTGGAACCAGCGTTCCAGAACTCGCAGCATCCCTAATCGCAGCAATGAAAAAGGAAAAAGCCATATCCCTGGGTAATCTCATAGGCTCCAATATTTTTAATATCGCGTCTGTCTTGGGATTAACGGCCTTAATCAAACCGGTGGTGGTACAATCTTCAGCAATTCTGACCAATGACATGATCTGGATGCTGGCCATAGCATTTGCATTATTACCCTTATTACTACTTCCTAAACCTTCAGAGATGGGTAGAAAAGAAGGCTTTGGTCTAATCGTCGCCTATGCCATATTTATCCTCATTACTATAGTTTAAATCCTAATACCTTATTAAATCCCTGCGGAAGAAGGGGTGCTGTATATTAATTTTTGGTTAAAATTCAGAAACAACCCTTAAAAAATAGGGGGTTGTCTTAAAGTGGGCTTATTTTTTACGAAATCGGCACTAACTTTTTAGTGCATATCACTTATATTCGCAACTTGAATTGATAATTACTGAATTATCTGATGATCTGATAGTTCAATCATTTATAAACCAACACAATTAATATTTCAGCATGTCAACTTTAAGATTCCAAGCTTTAAAAGAAACATTAAACAGGAAGCCAGTTAAGATTGAAGAACCTAAAAGACGTTCCGAAATTTTTGGCAGCAACGTGTTTAATGAAAGGGTTATGAGACAATTCTTAACCAAGGAGGCTTTTACCAATGTTATGGAAGCCATCGAAACGGGTAAGAAAATTGATCGTAATGTAGCAGACCACATTTCAACCGGAATGAAGGAATGGGCTATTTCCAAGGGTGTTACTCACTATACTCACTGGTTTCAGCCACTTACCGGTGCAACTGCAGAAAAACACGATTCATTCTTCGAACCAATGGACGGTGGTACCGCAGTAGAGAAATTTGGAGGAGGAGCGCTAGTTCAACAGGAACCTGATGCATCAAGTTTTCCAAATGGTGGGATAAGAAATACTTTTGAAGCAAGAGGTTACACTGCATGGGATCCTACATCTCCAGCATTTATCTGGGGAACTACCTTGTGTATTCCTACGGTTTTTGTAGCCTACACAGGAGAAGCTCTTGATAACAAGACACCACTTCTAAGAGCTTTACAGGCGGTTGATAATGCGGCGACAGATGTTGCTAAATATTTTGATAAAAACGTAAAGAAAGTCAATGCTACCCTTGGTTGGGAACAGGAATATTTCCTGATCGATTCGGCTCTTACAGCATCCAGACCTGATATCACCTTGACCGGTAGAACTTTATTAGGACATTCTCCAGCGAAAGGACAGCAGTTGGATGATCACTATTTTGGATCTATACCTTCAAGAGCGATCGCTTTTATGATGGACCTGGAAATCGAATGTATGAAACTTGGTATTCCGGTGAAGACCCGTCATAACGAGGTGGCACCGAACCAGTTCGAACTTGCTCCTGTGTTTGAAGAAGCAAACCTTTCAGTAGATCATAACTCTCTTATCATGGATGTGATGAAGAAAGTTGGTGAAAGACATAATTTTAGCGTGTTAATGCACGAAAAACCATTTGCCGGAATCAACGGTAGTGGTAAACATAATAACTGGTCTTTAGCGACAGATACCGGAGTAAATTTATTGTCTCCAGGTTCTACACCAATGAAGAACCTTCAGTTCCTTACCTTCTTCGTAAATACGATCAAAGCTGTTTATGACAATGAGGAATTACTAAGAGCTGCGATTGCAAGTGCTTCCAATGATCACCGTCTTGGAGCGAACGAGGCACCGCCAGCAATTATTTCAGTATTTATAGGAAGTCAGCTAACCAAAGTGCTGGATGAATTGGAGAAAGTAACCGATGGAAAACTTTCCCCTCAGGAGAAAACAGAATTAAAGCTGAATGTTGTTGGGAAAATTCCTGAAATTCTGCTTGATAACACTGATAGAAACAGAACATCACCATTCGCCTTCACAGGAAATAAGTTCGAGTTTAGAGCTGTTGGTTCCTTGGCGAACTGTGCTGGAGCGATGACAGTACTTAACAGTATCGTGGCGAAGCAGTTGAAGGAATTTAAAGTTGAGGTTGATAAGCTTATCAAGGACAAGAAAATGAAGAAAGACGATGCTGTCTTTAATGTTCTTAGAGAGTATATCAAGAAATCCAAGAAAATTAGATTTGAAGGAGATGGTTATGGGGAAGCCTGGGAAAAGGAAGCAGAAAAACGCGGACTTAGTAACAACAGAACTACGCCACTAGCTTTAAAAGCGCAGGTAAGTAAGAAGACTATCGCCCTGTACAAGGAACTTGGAGTAATGAACGAAACCGAGATCGAAGCAAGGCATGAAATTGAATTGGAAGAATATGCTATGAGAATCCAGATTGAAGGACGTATTCTTGGAGATATCGCCAGAAATCACATTATTCCGACTTCCATAAGATACCAGAACATCCTGATCAAGAATGTACGCGGTTTGAAAGACATTTATGCTGATGATTTCGCTAGACACGCGAAAGAGCAGTTAGAAATCATTGAAAGCATTTCTTCTCATATTGCCAGCATCAATTCTAACGTGAATGCGATGATCGAAGCTAGAAAGATCGCGAATAAAATGGAGGATGCTGAAGAACGAGCATTTGCATACTGTGATGATGTGAAGCCTTATTTTGAAGAAATTAGATATCACTGTGATAAACTGGAGCTATTGGTAGATGACGAGATCTGGCCGTTAGCTAAATACAGAGAATTACTTTTCACCAGATAATTTCTAAAGATTTTAGAAGAAGAAAAACCACGCTAAAAGCGTGGTTTTTTTGTTTTAATAGCTGGTATAATTTCCCAGATACTCTAAACTAGTTATCTTTGAACACTCTAAGTTATATTCATGAGCAAAGAAATTAGCAAAAGGTATTCAGGTAGAGGTGTATCTGCTGGAAAAGAGGATGTTCACAATGCGATAAAGAATGTCGACAAAGGTCTTTTTCCCAAAGCTTTTTGTAAGATCGTGCCAGATCATTTAACAGGAAGTAAAGATCATTGCTTGATCATGCATGCCGATGGTGCTGGAACGAAATCGTCACTGGCGTATATGTACTGGAAAGAAACTGGCGACCTTTCGGTTTGGAAAGGGATTGCCCAGGATGCTTTAATTATGAATATTGATGATCTTTTATGTGTTGGGGCTACCAGTAACATTTTGCTTTCTTCCACAATCGGGCGCAATAAAAATCTTATCCCGGGTGAGGTAATTTCCGCCATTATTAATGGGACAGAGGAATTAATTTCAGAATTGAGAAAATTTGGAGTCGAAATTCATTCGACTGGTGGAGAAACGGCAGACGTGGGAGATTTGGTAAGAACAATCATAGTTGATTCTACGGTAACTGCCAGAATGCCGCGAAACAAAGTCATTGACAACACAAATATTAAACCCGGAAATGTGATCGTTGGTCTTTCTTCTTCTGGACAGGCCTCATATGAAACCGATTATAATGGCGGTATGGGTAGCAACGGTCTTACCTCTGCGCGCCATGATGTTTTCTCTAAGACTTTAGCTGAAAAATATCCTGAAAGTTTTGATAGTGCTATTCCTGAAGAGCTGATATATTCAGGAACCAGAAATTTAACCGATGTTGTTGAGGATAGTCCTGTAGATGCAGGGAAGCTGGTACTATCACCTACCAGAACTTATGCGCCGGTGGTTCAGAAGCTGCTCTCCGAAATTGGAGCTGAGAATATTAATGGAATGGTACACTGCAGTGGAGGGGCGCAAACCAAGATTCTGCACTTTGTAGATGATCTGCATATTATAAAAGATAATATGTTTCCTACGCCACCTTTGTTCAAACTTATTCAGAAGGAAAGTAAAACCGACTGGAAAGAAATGTACCAGGTTTTTAACATGGGACATCGTATGGAAATTTATATCGAGGAAGCTCATGCAGATAAGGTTATCGAAATTTCAAAGTCTTTCAATATAGACGCGCAGGTAGTGGGGAGAGTAGAGGCAGCTGACAGTAAAAAGCTGACAATTAACAGTGAGTATGGTACGTTTGAGTATAGCTAAGTACACAAATTAACTTCAAATAAGCTCGGGGCAAGAGCATTTCAGGTTATTAGTTTTAAAAGATGAAATTCTGGTTAGCCTTACTGGTTTTAGTTATGATCACCATGAACGTCATGGCGATTCATTATCTTGATCCTGTAAGCGATCGATGGTTTAGACTACTTGCAACGCTAGTTTTTTATTCGTTATTCTTAATAAATTATAGAGAAAATAGGAAATTGCTTCTCGCTTTTTCACTGCTAACCTTATGTGACGGACTGCTCGTTTTTTATGAAGATGCAATTATTCGAAATCTCATTTATTTCGTACGAATATCTGGTTACTTGGCCATTGTCAACTTTCTTTCCGCTCAATTAGCACGTCTAAGGTTTAATTTTATCACTTTTATATTTTCAGCTTTTATTGTTGTTCTTGATCTATACATGTTACATGATATGGCTACGTATATTCCGGGTTATCGGGAGGATCTCATTTTCACGGTTCTTTTTTATCTCATGGGCTTAGTTTCTCTTGTGCTAGTTGGAACCTGTATTTCTTATCTTAATAGGTATGCCGATGTAAAAGGTTTTTTGCTTGTAGTCATTTCGATATGTTTCGTGCTATCTGATCTCACATTTTACAATGCTTACTATTTGGATTTTGACATTTTCTATTATGCAGATAGGGTTGTCAATATCATAGGAATGGCGCTTCTAGTAATACTTGCAAAGAAATGGGTTCAGGATAAAAAGTCTGAAACGCTGACAGATTCAATAAATTTGGAATGAAGTTCTAGAGACAGTTTCTTAAGATTCACAATTACTAATTAAACGAACCCCTGATATTTCGTAAAAAATCACCTGGTCCTACCCGATTTAGTACGTCGTACAAAATAACATCCCTAAGCTTTATGAATAGAATGGAATTGAATATACATAATCCAGAATTCTCGATACCAGTTTAATTCCGAAGAATGTTAGCACAAATTAGATGAATCTATGTCATCATTCCAAATTGCCAATTATTAAATTATTAGCTATTTTTAGAGCATCAAATGTTATATAAAACTTGTATTTTTTATACCTAGGATCGTAAATAATAGTCGTCTCCAGTATGATGTTTTCATAGGCAAGTAAAGACTTTCAGAAGGAACGCGTTTTATACCAACGCAGCGTGAGTTATAGACTGGTAAAGTAAAAATAATTGTATGAAAACCTGGTTTAGTCTATTTGTCCTTACCTTGATCGCAATCAATGTTGGTGCCTTTTATTATCTTGATCAATTTACTGCTCGATACTTCCAGTTGTTTTCAACCGCTTCTTTCTTCATATTCTTTTTGTTTAAGTATAAAACCGAAACGAGAATATTATTAGTTCTGGCGTTGCTGACTGTTTGTGATGGGCTAATTATCAATTACGAAGATCCGCTATTCAAGAAAATCATTTACGCTGTCCGCATTCTCAGCTATCTAACAATAATCTCTTATTTATATCCTTATTTATCTAAACTTAAACTCAATCTTTTTACTCTGATTATAGTGAGTTTTGTTATCGGGATCGACGTGTATCTTCTGCATGACATGGCGGTGTATATACCTAACTATTCGGTTGATATCATTTTTACTGTTCTTTTCTATATGCTGGGCTTGACATCTCTTGCGTTGGTTGCGACCTGTATTTCGTATTTAAACAGGTATGCAAATACAAAAGGCTTTCTTATAGTGTTGGTGTCATTTTGTTTTGTGCTTTCAGATATAACTTTTTATAATGCTTACTATCTGGACTTTAAGGTTTTTTATTATGTTGATAAGATAGCAAATGTCATAGGGATAGCTTCCCTGATTATATTTGCTAAAAAATCAATAGTTAGTAAAACTGAGAATCTGTTGAATAAGTAATTCCTGTAAATGCAATCCAAATTTTCCTGAGTTTCGTAGGTATCACTTAAAACTAACCTAAAATGCTTTCAAAATATTTTTTGCTCATCCTGGCCGGTTTACTAGCGCTTTCCAATGCATTCTTAATCTCAGAATACGACCTCCAGATGATTAGATGGGGACGATTAGTTACAACTTCCGTCATCTTTATATCTTTGATATGGAGGCAGCGGTCTGATAAACTGCTTCTTACCGCCGTCCTGTTTCTATTTTTATCTGATATTTTATTGCTGAATTATGAGCATGTATACAGCAATGCAGCCACGTTTTTGTCGCGTATTTCGGCGTACGTACTACTAGTACTTGTTATTTTTCCGGAGATAAGGATTCTGAAGATGAGCCTGGTGCAAAAAGTGGTATTTGCGCTGGTTTTTTCTTTGAATATTGCCATGCTATATGTATTGGTCGATATGGTTCCTGAAAAATATGAATATCCATTTTTAAATTCGTTGTTTTATATCTACGGAAGTGCCATGATCACCTTAGTTCTGGCTGCTATTTCCTATAGTAACATTTATTCCGATGCCACAGCCCTGTTTTTTACTGCTGGAGCTTTATGCCTTGTCTTTTCAGATATCATGTCCTTTATAGCTTATTACCTGGAATTTCATGAATTTTATTATGCTGATAGATTTTTCTATATTTTCGGTGTATCTGCGCTGGTAAAGTTTTCCACCTTCAGTAGAAATCATGAGCCACTATTTGAAATGGAAAGGCTTTAAAGCTTTTATATGATTTCAACCAAATTATCGTAAATTTGCTAGCCTAAATTCAGCAGGAATATATGATTGAAAGACTTAATATCGTAAAGCAGAGGTTTGATGAGGTGAATGATTTAATCATTCAGCCGGATGTAATTTCAGATCAGAAGCGGTATATCGAATTGAACAGAGAGTACAAAGATCTTCGTGCGTTGATGGATGAACGCGAAAAATACGTTAGTCTTACAGAAAATATTTCAGAAGCTGAAGAAATTATTTCAGACGGCAGCGATCCTGAAATGACCGAAATGGCTAAACTACAACTGGAGGAAGCGAAAGGTCAATTGCCGGAGCTGGAAGATAAGATTCGAATGATGCTCATCCCAAAGGATCCTGAGGATTCCAAGAACGTCGTTGTTGAAATTCGTGGTGGTACCGGTGGTGATGAAGCAAGTATTTTTGCGGGAGATCTCTACCGTATGTATACCAAGTACGTGGAAAGTAAAGGCTGGAACCACACGATTGTAGATTATAGCGAAGGTACCAGCGGCGGATTCAAGGAAATGATATTTGAGGTTTCCGGGGAAGATGTATATGGTACTTTGAAGTTTGAAGCTGGAGTTCATCGTGTGCAAAGGGTTCCTCAAACTGAGACTCAGGGCAGGGTGCATACTTCTGCTGCTACGGTAATGGTGCTTCCGGAGGCTGAAGAGTTTGATGTTCAGATTGATCCAAAAGATGTGAGGATTGATTATTTCTGTTCTTCTGGTCCAGGTGGGCAGTCGGTAAATACGACATATTCCGCAGTTCGTCTAACCCACGAGCCAACAGGCCTGGTTGCTCAATGCCAGGATCAAAAGTCACAGCACAAGAATAAAGAGAAAGCATTTCGTGTTTTACGTTCCAGGCTTTATGAGCAGGAGCTGGCCAAGAAAATGGAGGCTGATGCCGCAAAAAGAAATTCCATGGTTTCCAGTGGTGACCGTAGTGCCAAGATTCGTACATACAATTACGCGCAAAGTAGAGTTACAGATCATCGTATCAACCTAACGCTTTACGACCTGTCTAACATCATCAATGGAGATATTCAAAAGATCATTGATGAGTTGCAGCTGGCAGAAAATACAGAAAAGCTTAAAGAGAATTCTGATATTCTTTAAAACTGAATAAATTATATGACTTCACAGGAGCTTACTGAGCAGATATTTAAAAAACAGACATTTTTATGCGTAGGTCTGGATACAGATATTGACAAAATTCCAACCTACCTGCTTTCAGAAAAAGATCCAGTGTTTAGCTTTAATAAGGCTATTATCGATGCTACTCATCCATACTGTGTCGCCTACAAGCCGAATATTGCTTTTTATGAAGCTCTGGGTGCCAGTGGATGGAAAAGCCTTAAGAAAACGATCGAGTACCTGCATACCGAATATCCGGAATTGTATACGATCGCAGACGCCAAGCGTGGTGATATAGGAAATACTTCAAGAATGTACGCCAAAGCATTTTTTGAAGACCTTGGTTTCGATTCCATAACGGTAGCACCATATATGGGTAAAGACAGCGTGGAACCGTTTCTCGAGTTTGAGAATAAACATACCATACTGTTGGCACTTACTTCCAACGAAGGAGCATATGATTTCCAGACGCAAAAGGCAGATGGGGAAGAACTGTACAAAAAAGTCATCAAAACATCCCTGGACTGGCATAATTCAGAAAATCTCATGTACGTGGTTGGAGCTACCAAGGCAGAATATCTTGCTGAGATCAGAAAGATCATTCCGGAAAGTTTTTTGCTGGTACCTGGTGTTGGCGCACAGGGCGGAAGTCTGGAAGAAGTTTGTAAATACGGAATAACAAACAATGTAGGTTTGCTGGTAAATTCATCCCGCAAGATCATTTACGCTTCAGATTCTTCCAATTTTGCTGAAATAGCCGCTGCCAAGGCTGAAGCTATTCAGATCCAGATGAAAGATGAACTTGAAAAACTTTAGAACATGGAGTTTCAGGATCAGCTCAACAGATCTATTAAACTCACTTCCACTCCTAAAAGAATAATTTCTCTTGTCCCTAGTCAAACCGAATTACTGGTAGATCTGGGGCTTCAATCTTCCATTGTTGGAATTACTCATTTCTGTGTACATCCCAGAGGGTTGAAAGAAGAGAAGACAAGCCTGGGAGGAACCAAAAAGGTGAATTTGAGGAAAGTCAGGGAATTAAAACCCGATATTATTCTATGCAATAAAGAAGAGAATACCAGGGAGATGGTTGAGGATCTCGTAAAAATTGCACCTGTTCACTGCTCAGATGTTGCCAGCCTGCAGGATAATGCTGAGCTAATCCAGATGTACGGTGCTCTTTTTGACAAAGGCGAGGAAGCTGAAAATTTGCTTCAGAAAATCGAAGCTTCCCTACTGCAACTGGAGCAGATGGTTTTAAACTCACAACCTAAACGAGTAGCTTATTTTATTTGGAATGAACCTTTAATGGTGGCAGGGCAGGGAACATTCATCAATGAAATGCTCAAGCTTAATAGGATGATTAATGTTTTTGAACAGGACAGATATCCTGAAACCGAACTTATAGCTTTGAAAGAAATGGAAATTGATGCAATCCTGTTGAGTTCCGAGCCATTTCCTTTTCAGAAAGAGCATAAAAAAACCTTCTCAGAAATTACAGAGAAGGTATTACTTGTGGACGGGGAATATTTTAACTGGTACGGCAGTCGTGTCCTGAAAGCTTTAAAATACTTCAAACAGTTTCACTCCTAGTTTCAACCATCGAACAATCCATTCTCCTCAGCTCAGCCAGGATTTTTTTAGCTCTAATATTCAGTTTGTCACTTTGTTCTTTATCTATAAGAGCAACCTTGTAAGCACGTTGCATCAGTCTGCTGTACTTTTCACAAAGTCTTTCTTCCTTTGATTTGTTTTCGAAAATTCTAAACATATAATACTTAATTTCGTTCCACTTCATCATCCTACATCTACATTACAAAACTAAGGCTAAGAAAACTTATACATTGATAATGTTCAGTTAAGCTTAATTTAAAATAGTACGGATATCCATGAGAAAGTGTTAAAAAAATTATCCTATGTAAGAATCTAAGATCGATCCTGTAGGGCAAATACTCTGCGTAAAAGGTCTGTTGTTCTGGAATTTAATGAATTTCGAATATCTTTTTCTTCCTTTTTAATCATGCGATAAACTCCATTAAGGGCTTCGTTGGTTACATAATCTGTAAGATCTGGATTTACATTGCTGGTAAGAGGTATCGCATTGTATCTCTGGATAAGATTAGACCATACCTGGTTTGCTCCAACTTTCTCTAATGAATTATTGATAATGGGACTAAACTTGGCGTAAAGCTCTGTTTCAGTTTTGGTCGCAAGATAAGTTGTTGCTGCATCATCATTACCCAGAAGAATGTTTCGGGCATCTGCAAAACTAATTTCTTTTACCGCACTTGCAAAAACAGGAATGGCTTCACCCACCGCATCTTCTGCAGCCCTGTTGAGCACTCTCAAACCTTCGTCGGCCAGATTATCCAATCCAACATCTCTCAGGGTTTTATCCACTTTCTGCAATTCTGGAGGCAGACCAATTCGAACAAGTTCATTCTTAAAAAATCCATCTTCAGTAGCTAATCTGGTTACTTCCTTATCGATTCCAAATTGAAGGGCTTGCTTTAATCCGGAGTTAATTTCAGAATCTGTCACACCATAAGAAGAAGGGATCTGAGTTGCTATTTGTTGCAATTCTGCACAGGAACTTAACGAGAATATCAGTAGTAGACCGAGAAATTTTTTCATAATTAAATATTTGCCCAAATATACCTGCTAAAATTTTAAGGTTTAATTGTTTAAAGTTATAATAATATTAAAACAATCAATTTTGCTTATAATATTTCTAGACGTATTTTTATAAAGTATATCCCCGGCAACTTAATTCTGGGTGGGCTTAGAGAATAGTAAAGCAATCTTTCAATTATATGCAATTGAAGCAACACGCTAAAATTGTTTTACTGTTGAAACTACATTTTATCTTCATAAAATAATTAGATAGTTGATGACAAAATGGGTAACAGACTCCACTAGTACCTCCATAAATTTGAAATTCTTATGCTTACAAGAAAGCCATCCTCCCCAAGGTGGCTTTTTCTAAATTTGAGAAATTTAAAAATCCTAATTTCATTGCGATTTTCGTAAATTGCAGGTCAATATTCTTGATATAATTAAATATGGAGCAACAAAGTCCTTATAAACCTAAAAATAAAATAAGAATTGTAACCGCTGCCTCTCTTTTTGATGGTCATGATGCCGCTATCAATATCATGCGTAGGATCATCCAGGCTACCGGTGTCGAAGTAATACACCTTGGGCATGATAGGAGTGTCGAAGAGGTTGTGAACTGTGCTATTCAGGAAGATGCACATGCTATTGCGATGACTTCTTACCAGGGTGGCCACACCGAATACTTCAAGTATATGTACGACCTTTTGAAGGAAAAGGGTTCTGAGCATATCAAGATCTTTGGCGGTGGAGGAGGAGTAATCCTTCCCGATGAAATCAAGGAGCTGATGGATTATGGTATTGACCGCATTTACGCTCCAGATGATGGTCGTGAAATGGGTCTCCAGGGAATGATCAATGATATGATCCAGCGTGTGGATCATCAGGTTCCCGATCTTGAAGAAGCTAACAAGCTTAAAGATAACCTGCAATCCAGGCAAGTGACCACGATTTCTCGTCTTATTTCATTGGCTGAAAACAGACATGAAGATTTCTTAAAACATTTTGATAAAAACGAATTTGAGTCCAGTAATACTCCGGTTCTGGGAATTACCGGAACAGGTGGGTCGGGTAAATCAAGCCTGGTGGATGAACTGGTTCGAAGATTTTTAATGGACTTTCCAGAGAAACATATTGGAATCGTTTCCGTAGACCCTTCAAAAAAGAAAACCGGAGGAGCACTGCTTGGTGACCGCATCAGGATGAACAGTATCAACCACCCGAGAGTTTTTATGCGTTCACTTGCCACCCGGCAGGCGAACCTTGCATTGTCTAAACATGTGGCCGAAGCTGTAGATGTGCTCAAAGCTGCCAAATTTGACTTGATCATTCTTGAAACTTCAGGAATTGGACAGAGTGATACAGAGATCATGGATCATTCAGATGTGTCATTATATGTAATGACTCCGGAATTTGGTGCGGCAACCCAGCTTGAAAAGATCGATATGCTCGATTTTGCAGATCTGGTTGCTATCAATAAATTTGACAAGCGTGGTGCGCAGGATGCCTTGCGTGACGTAAAAAAGCAGTATCAGAGAAATCACCAGCTATGGCATGAAGATGCTGAAAAACTTCCGGTATTTGGTACCATCGCTTCCCAATTCAACGATCCCGGAATGAATACTCTTTACAGGAGCCTTATGGATGCTGTGGAAAAGAAAACAAACTCCGGGCTTTCCTCAACTTTTGAAATTTCAGAAGAAATGAGCGAAAAGATATTCGTGATCCCTCCAAAGCGTACGCGATATCTTTCAGAAATTGCAGAAAATAACCGTGGTTATGATGAAACTGCTGCGACTCAGACTGAAGTTGCTCAGCGTCTCTACGGAATATATAAAACCATCGAAACCGTAGCTAATATTAAAACAGAGTTTGGTAAAGATCAAACTAAATATCTCGATAAGAACGGAATCGATCAGGATGCTATCAAAGAAGTTTCAGAAGAAGGCCAGGCTGAATTTTTAAGCCTGCTGTTTGCTGAATTTGACAAGATCAAAATGGATCTCGATCCTTACAACTGGGAAATGATCCTGGCGTGGAACGAGAAGGTAAATAAATATACAGAACCTGTATATAGTTTTAAGGTTCGTGACAAAGAAATCAAAATAGATACGCATTCTGAATCCTTGTCACATACACAGATCCCGAAGGTGGCTCTTCCAAAGTACAGAGCCTGGGGAGATATTCTGGCATGGAGTCTTCAGGAGAATGTACCCGGAGAATTTCCATACACTGCCGGACTGTATCCTTTTAAAAGAACCGGTGAAGATCCTACAAGAATGTTCGCCGGGGAAGGTGGACCGGAGAGAACCAATAGAAGATTTCATTACGTGAGCCAGGGGTTGCCGGCAAAAAGGCTTTCTACCGCTTTTGATTCGGTTACGCTCTACGGAAACGATCCAGATCACCGACCAGATATTTATGGTAAGATTGGAAATTCCGGAGTTTCCATTTGTTGTCTTGATGATGCGAAAAAGTTGTATTCAGGATTCGACCTGGCAGATGCGATGACCTCTGTAAGTATGACCATTAATGGTCCTGCTCCCATGTTACTTGGATTTTTCATGAACGCTGCCATCGATCAGAATTGTGAAAAGTATATCAAAGAGAATGGTCTGGAAAACAAGGTGGAAGCAAAACTAAGGGAGCTTTATGACGACGCTGGTATCGACAGGCCACAATACCGTGGTGAACTTCCTGAAGGAAATAACGGCCTCGGCCTGATGCTTCTTGGATTAACGGGTGATCAGGTTTTACCAGAAGATGTGTATGCGAAGATCAAGGCTGAAACTATAGCTGTAGTTAGAGGTACTGTTCAGGCAGATATTCTGAAAGAAGATCAGGCGCAGAACACCTGTATATTTTCTACTGAATTTGCCTTGCGTTTGATGGGTGATGTACAGGAATATTTCATAGAGGAAAAAGTTCGCAATTTCTATTCAGTTTCAATTTCTGGCTATCATATCGCTGAAGCAGGCGCGAATCCAATCACCCAGTTGGCATTTACCCTCGCGAATGGATTTACCTACGTGGAATATTATCTGAGCAGGGGAATGGATATCAATAAATTTGGTCCAAACCTTTCCTTCTTTTTCTCAAATGGGGTAGATCCGGAATATGCTGTTATAGGACGTGTGGCCAGAAGAATCTGGTCCAAAGCCTTAAAACATAAATACGGCGCCAATTCCAGAGCTCAGATGTTGAAATATCACATACAAACTTCAGGTAGATCACTGCATGCTCAGGAAATCGATTTCAATGATATTAGAACTACGCTTCAGGCACTGTATGCGATCTATGATAATTGTAATTCATTGCACACCAACGCTTATGATGAAGCGATCACTACGCCAACAGAAGCTTCAGTAAGAAGAGCGATGGCGATCCAGTTGATCATTAATAAGGAGTTAGGTCTTGCCAAGAACGAAAACCCAATCCAGGGATCATTCATTATCGAGGAATTGACCAACCTGGTGGAAGAAGCGGTGCTTACAGAATTTGACCGTATCACAGAACGTGGCGGAGTACTTGGCGCAATGGAGACCATGTACCAGCGAGGAAAAATACAGGAAGAAAGCCTGTATTATGAAACCTTGAAGCATAATGGTGATTATCCTATCGTTGGGGTAAATACCTTCCTGAGCTCTACAGGTTCGCCTACGGTTACGCCAGGTGAAGTTATTCGAGCTACGGAAGAGGAAAAAGAAAACCAGATCAAAACCCTGAAAACTTTGCATAAGGCCAAAGAAAACGCTGCTGAAGAAATGCTGGAGAGAATTCAGAAAGCGGCGATCAATAATCAGAACCTGTTCGAGGAGCTGATGGAGGCTACCAAGGTTTGCTCTTTGGGCCAGATCACTCACGCTTTATTTGAAGTAGGAGGGCAGTATCGCAGAAATATGTAGATGTTATAATATTTCAAATCATAAAAAAATCCCGGGTTACCGGGATTTTTTATTTATATCACTACAAGGTTAGTCGCCAAACACGCTGTAATTTTCGAAATTTTTGAATTTCTTTCCGAAGTAGTCGTACAAAGTCCCTTCCATTGCTATTTGCGAGTTCAAGGTATTCACAATGCTTGCTCAAACGATCGGTAAGAATACCAACCGCATGTACATATTGCCTTCTGCTTTCCTGGAAAAACTCACTTTCAGCTCTGGCAATATTGGACAACAAAGATTCTGAATACCGAATAATATCTCCGGTATAGTAAACGCTTTTATCTTCCATACCATGATCGTTCAAGCCCGAAACGTCTGGCAGAAGATAATTTGATACAGATTTGGACATCCTCATGATCTCACGGGCTTTAGAATGTAAAGCTTCACTGGATGAACCGGATAGAGGATAAGAAGATGACATCGTTTAATTTTTTCTCTAAATTAAAGTGATACTGGATGAAGATGTATTTAAAATTTAATCTAGATAGTATATTTATATTTAATATTTAAATTTATAAGCTCGAAATACTTTAAAATTATGGTTGATAAATTGAACTGGGCTATACTTCAGGAATTGCAAAAGGATGCCAGAGCTTCCTTTTCTGAAATAGGTAGAAAAGTGGGATTGAGTTCTCCTGCAGTAGCGGAACGAGTGAAAAAAATGGAAGATGCCGGGGTAATCAATTCCTATAAAGTAAACATCAGCCATCAGAAAACCGGGTATCAATTGAGGGCCGTGATCACCTTGCGTGCATTTACAGGAAGACTGAAAGCATTTCTGGAAACGGTTTCCTCTTTTAAAGAAGTCCTTAATTGTTATCGAATAACCGGAAATGAAAATATCATCATGGAAGTAATTTTAAAGGATCAGGTGCATCTGGAGAAGCTTATAGACCAGTTGATCACGTATGGAGAAACCAGGACTCATATTATTCTTTCGAAAGTTGTGGATGATGCACCAATACTTCCACGATAGCATACTTTTAGCTTTCCGGTAGAAATCAACAATCTGCAACAGACTGTTAAATTACTACTCTGTAATTTTCTACTTTAACAGTTTGATCTGAAATTTCAAAGTTCTTAGTTAAAAAGATTCCAATTGTAATTTTGTTATGACTAATCAGCCTGAATCATACTTAAATTTGTATCAAACAAAACAAGTAAAAAGTATCATGAGGAAGAAAGCACTATTATTTTTAGTTCTTGCAGCAGTAACAGGATTAGTTGGATTTACCGGGTTATCATTTTCCGGGATTGAGGTAGTAAGAATTATGTTCCTGATATTTGCAGATCTACTGGTGATTTCTCTTATGGCAAAATTATTTTTTCCAGAGAAACCGAAAATGAAATATCAGCCAGTTAAAAGGAGATAATATCACATTAAATGTACTACGACCCGTAAGTTTATTGCTTACGGGTTTTTTTATGGAATAATTCATGATACAATGTTTATAT
Organism: Christiangramia portivictoriae DSM 23547; assembly: GCF_000423045.1. GTDB lineage: Bacteria > Bacteroidota > Bacteroidia > Flavobacteriales > Flavobacteriaceae > Christiangramia > Christiangramia portivictoriae. The sequence goes on from NZ_AUHF01000001.1 coordinate 956,140, forward strand.
TTAAACATATTCCAGCACCTATGAATAAAAAGTTACCATTTCTCATTCTGCTTCTTATCCCCTTGTTCACCCTGGCTCAGGAATTAAGGATCGCCAAAGGTAATGTGACAAAGGGTATCAATATTCCCGGATCCCAGGGAGATACTTTTTCAATTTACACGCCCTCTCAATATTCTCAAGATAAAAAATGGCCGGTCATTTTTATTTTTGATCCAAAAGGAAGAGCGACCAGTACGGCAAATCTCTTTCGCCCGGCTGCGGAGGATCAGGGATATATACTTGCAGCCCTGGAACTTGATCTCAAATCGAAATCTTTGGATAGTGTCATCAATACTTCTGTATCTATGATGAACGTGGTGACTGGTACCTTTGGGATAGATCCACAGCAAATATATTTCGCAGGAATGGCAGAAGGAGCACAGATAGCATCAGCGCTTACGCTTATGAATAAGAACATGGCTGGAATTCTTGCTATTAATAACTCGTTTGTAAATCCAAAATTTGTAAACAACCAGGAGCCTTATATGTTTATAGGTATAGGAGGGAGCCAGGATTATATGGTTTACGAAATGGAAAATTACCTCAAGTTCTATGATAAAAGGGATTTCCCCACAGAGATCTATTACTTTGAAGGGAAGGAGAACGACTGGCCATCAAGTTCAGTCATTTATAATGCTGTTTCGGGTTTTACACTACAAGCCATAAAGGATGGATCCAGGCCGGCAGACAACGAACTGGTTGTAAAATTATATAAGCATGAACTGGACTACGTGGAAAGCCTGAGGCGTACAAGAAATTACTACGCTGCGTATGAGAACCTGGAGAGAATGGAAGAGAAGTACGCGCAGTTTGGATATGAAGTGGAGGTAGAGGATCGTATGAAAGATGTTAAGCGCACCAAAGGTTACTCAGCGCAGAAAAGAGATTTCAAACAGGCGGTTTCCTATGAGCGTGAACAACAGGCGGAGTATGAATACCTGTTGACTTCAGATGTGATGACGCAAAACTTCCAGAATATCGGCTGGTGGGCTTACCAGATGGATGGTCTGGAAAAACTGCAGAATAGTGGTGAAAAAGCAAAAGTGGATATGGCCTATAGACTGGAAGGCTATCTGGACTTTCTTTCCAGGCGCCAGTTTGACGATATTATGAAATCAAATGCCGGGATAAATGCTAAGATCTTTATTAGTGTTTTAAGAACAGCCATCAATAAGCAGGACCCAGAGGCATACTTTAAAATCATATCACTGGCATCTTTAGATGGTGATCCTGAAACTGCACTCTTATATCTTGAAGATCTTCTGAAGACTGGTTACGATGATTACGAAAAACTTTATTCGATTGACGGAACGCTGGATTTAAAGTTTTCTGAAGAATACAATGCGATCATTCAGAAATATCTAAATAAATCAAAATACTAGGTTGTCTCTTTGATTAGAAATTTCTTCAGAAGCAACAGTAAAAGGATGCACACTATGGTGAGCGCCATCATAGTGTGCCAGGTAAAATCATAGCCGAAATTATCTATGAGTTGCATTCCAGAGTTATGCCCAAAAATATGGCTTACGGAAAAGGCGATACTGTAAAGTGCCATGTAACTCCCGCGTTTCTTGCCCTGAGACCTTACAAGAGCGAACGAGTTAGAAAATGGGAAGGCGATCATTTCTCCAATGGTTAAAAGAAACATTCCAACTATTAAAATTCCAATCCAACCGGTTAGATTCAGGACCAGGAAACTTAGTGCGGTAAGGATGGCGCCGATAATTACGTAATTAAGCGATCCCAGATTTTTGTTCTCCAGGTATTTGATCAGCGGCATTTCAAATAGAAATATGATCAAACCATTCAGTCCCAGGAGAAGTCCGATTTCAAGTTCATTCATGAAATGCACTTCAGAATAATACAGGGGAACCGTTGAAAAGTACTGAATGAAAACCAGTCCAAACAACATAAGCGCTGCAATAAAGATCCAGTATAGTTTATCCTGGTAAGCAGAGGTATTATTCGTGATTTCTTCTTCAGGTTCTTCGACAGCACGTTTTGGATGAAGTAATTTCAGTAATAGCATCCCCGCGAAGAGGCAGGTTATTCCATCTACCCAAAACAATCCACTGTAACCAGCAGTCGCAATAATGATCCCTCCCAGGGCTGGACCTGCGGAAAAGCCCAGATTTATCGCCAGTCTTATCAGGGTTAAGGATCTGGTTCTGTTCTGAGGTTTGCTGTAAGCGCTTATGGCTACGAATACTGCGGGTCTGAAGATATCTGCTATAGACATGACCAGGAATATCCCCAGGCAGAAGGTCCAGAAACCTTGAGGAAACTGAAGCAAAACGAATAATACAGAACTGCCAATTAAACTGCCAGCCATGGTCTTGTAATGACCCAGAACATCTGTAAGCCTGCCGCCAAGAAATGAACCGGTTACAGATCCCAATCCAAAGAAAGTCAATATCCAGCCCACCTGCTCGAAACTAAATCCCTGACTTTTGGTAAGATAAAGCGACAGAAACGGGATGACCATGGTACCAGCTCTATTGATGAGAGTGATCAATGCCAGTAGCCAGATCTCTTTCCTTAGTCCGGAGAATGAATCGATATAGGATCTAAATAACTTTTTCATGTCGTTCAGTCTCAAAATTAGTTCAAATTTTCTGGGAGATATTGATTATTTTGGGAATTAAATATATCACATGTCTTCTAGTCCTAATTGTATTTTGATCCTGTTTTTTATGGTAACGGCTATGGTGCGAGCTCAGGTTCAGGACGCTGTGCAGGCTTCTAAAGCCTATAGAGCTCAATTAAATGAAGATTTCAGAGATCCTGATGAATCCCCTTTAGAAAGTAAAGATCTGGAGAATTTTGAGAGCCTGGATTTTTTCGATATTGATCCTGATTATATCGTGCAGGCAACGTTTGTTCGAACTCCTTCAGAATCGCCTTTTGAAATGCCTACAAGCACTTCCAGAACTGCAACCTATGTGAAATATGGCGAGCTTTATTTTAAACTGAAGGGAAAGGAATTGATGTTGAATCTCTATCAAAATCAGAGTTTAAGAACAGATCCTGAATATTTCGATTATTTATTCCTGCCCTTTACAGATCAGACTAACGGAGTTTCGACCTACGATGGGGGAAGATATATAGACTTCAGTATCCCTGATAGTAATTCAGTAATAATAGATTTCAACAGGGCTTATAATCCCTACTGTGCATACAGCGGCCAGTATTCCTGTCCCGTTCCTCCTGAAGAGAATCATCTTGAAACAGCAATACTGGCCGGTGCGAAAAAATTCCTTAAGTCTTAAAAGGCATAGATGGCAGCCACCAGAAAGGAAGCCAGCTCGCTATTGGGTTGCAGGTCGCGATCCAGAAACGCCGGAAAATCATCGGAAACGCTATCAAGACGCAATTCAGGTTTAATGATCAGGCCGCCGGTCTGGTAACTTCCTGTAAGTGTAAATGCCGTAATACTGGTATCTGCACCGTAGACGATACCTCCGTCCTCCAGTTCTTTAAAATATTCAGCTCTAAGGCCCAGACCAAAATTGTCTGAAAGTGAAAGTTGAGGATAGATCGCAGCTCCATAAAAACCTGTACCATCTGTATCCTGATAAGTAGTATTCAGTCCAAGATAAAAACTGTCGGTAAGATCCCAGCCTGTGGTTAGATCTATTTGAAACAGGCTGTCATCTGAGAGTGACTGCTCACCATAGAGAAGATTCAGAAAGGCACTTCCACCATCCGTGCTGTAGCCTAACTGTCCGCCGAAACTATACTTGCCAATTGGATTAAATTCAGTATAGTCTGTGGGATTCATAATAGCCAGCATTCCAGTCCACTGGTCGTCGAAGCTAAAGTCAGCTTTAATACCTGTATGAGAAAAAGGACCATAGGAAAACATGTAGGAAGTTGAATAATTGAAATTCGCCACCGGGGATATTACCTCATACCCCAGAAAGGTATTCCAGTTTCCAAGGGTGAACTTCAGGGCATCGTTTACTTTATAGTAGGCGTATAGCTGATTGACAATCTGGGCTGAACCCTGGGAGAGAAATACGGCATCTTCCCCTCTGGGACCAAAAACCAGATCTGCTACAAAACCAACCTTGTCATCTTCGTAGCCAAGAATCACATTGGCCATTCCAATAGCAAAGCCAGGATCATTGGCAAAGGAAGTAGCAGGAGCTGCAGGGTCTACAGTCACGGCATCACCACCTACGATTTCTTCAGATTGGTTAAGACCATTAAAATTTGTTCGAAAGTACGCATCAACGCTTCCGCTAATACTGAATCTTGAGTTTTCTTCGGCTTCCTCTTCCTGCGCCTGCGAGGCAAATGAGAAGAATAACAGGCATGGTACAACGGAGAATTTTATTAATTTTGAAAATGTAATTGCATTCATGATTTTAAGAATTAGAACATTGTTAGTGTATTCGTTTAGCGACGGTTTAGCTTAATGTATTTTTAAAGTTCAGCAATTATATAGCGGAGCGTTTGGAGGAACGCTCCGTTTCTATTTTTACTGCTATTTTTGATTTAATCCGAAATCTGGATAAGCATCCATTCCGTGCTCGTGGATATCCAGTCCTTCAGTTTCTTCTTTTGCTGAAACTCTTAGTCCCAGAGTAAGCTTCAGAACATAGAATATGATGAATGAGGTTACGATACAAAAAACTGCGTACGCTCCAACACCAATAAGCTGGGTGATGAACTGATCTATTCCTGCCATATTTCCGAAGATACCAACGGCAAGGGTTCCCCATATTCCGCAGATCAAATGAACTGCAACGGCACCTACCGGATCGTCCAATTTCAGTTTATCGATAAGCGCTACTCCCAGAACAATGATGACACCTGCAATGGCACCAATTAGAATGGCGTCTGTAGGAGACATCTGGTCTGCACCGGCGGTGATTCCTACCAGTCCGCCCAGGATTCCATTTAAAAACATTGTTATATCGTAATTCTTGTAGAGAATGCTCGAAAATATAAAGGATGCTACACCGCCTGCTGCTGCTGCCAGACAGGTAGTAACCAGTGTAAGTGAGGTGAGTTCAGGATCTGCAGAAAGGACCGAGCCTCCATTGAAGCCAAACCAACCTAACCACAAGATCAATACTCCAGCCGTGGCAAAGGGCATGGAATGACCTGGAAATGCTCCAATTTTGCCATCCTTGAATTTGCCAATTCTTGCTCCTAAAAGGTAGATCGCTACCAGGGCTGCCCAACCACCCACAGAGTGTACCAGCGTTGAACCAGCGAAATCATAGAATCCCATTTCATCAAGGAATCCTCCGCCCCATTTCCAGGATCCGGCTATAGGATAAACGATTCCAACATAAAGAATGACGAAGATCATAAAGCTATTTAGTTTAATCCTTTCGGCAACCGCACCAGACACGATCGTCGCTGCCGTAGCTGCAAACATCCCCTGGAATAGAAAATCTGTCCAGTAGGTATAGCCTTCATTGTACGCCAGGTCAAGACTGCCATCTGTAAGTGGGCTATCCAGTCCAAAGCCAGCGAAACCAAAATATCCATTGAATTCTCCGGGATACATTAAGTTAAACCCTAGCAGGCAGTACAGAAGCAAGCCTACAGTAATAATAAAAAGGTTCTTAAATAGTATGTTGATCGTATTTTTTTGCCGGGTTAGGCCAATCTCTAGAAGAGCGAAGCCCATGTGCATAAAGAAAACGAGTGCCGTACAGATCATCATCCATACGTTATTGATAGTTAATATTCCTTCCATAATAAGTTACTGTTGAAATTGTAGTTTTACTTGAGTGATTCTGAACCTTTTTCTTTGGTTCTTATGCGGTAGGCTTCGTCTATTGTTGAGACGAAAATTTTTCCATCTCCTACATTGCCGGTATAGGCAGCTTCCATTAATGTTTCAATGGTTTTGTCCATAAAACTGTCTGTAACCACGATTGAAAGGTATCTACGTTGAATATCTGCAGTACTGTATGATACACCTCGATAGACGTGACCTACCTTTTCATTACCAACACCGGTAACATCCCAGTAGCTAAAAAATGTGACTCCAATTGAGTGCAGGGCTGCTTTTGTCTTGTCAAATTCAGACTTGCGAATAATCGCTTCAATTTTTTTCATAAATATTGATTAAGAGAAGGTTAAAGTTATTAAAAACTTTCACAGCCCCTTCAAAAAGATGGGTATCGTAGTAACTTTTACGATATAAATAAAAAACACCCCTATAAATTTAGGGGTGTTCAAATATGAAGTTTAAATTTGAAGTTTATATATTAAGCCTACTGCTTAAAACTGTCTTGAAAGTAAAATTCCGAGGAATACAGAAATAATTCCGAGGGCAATACTACCCAGAAAGTAAACGGAGAAAGAAATATAATCACCAGATTTGATGAGGTTGAAATTTTCGAAAGAAAAGCTGCTAAAAGTGGTGAAACCACCACAAAAGCCAACGGCTAAGAGGAAATACAATGGGTGATCAAGCATATTCTGTTTTATAAGCCAGCCAAGTGCAAGGCCTAGAATGAAACTACCCAGAACATTTACTACTAAAGTTCCCTGGGGAATAGTCGCGCTATCATTTAGATACTTGCTTATCAAATATCGCAGACTGGATCCTAAACCTCCTCCAAGAAAAACGAGTAGTAAATTTTTAATCATCTAAGGTCGGTTCTTTTTCTCCGAGTGGAATGTACAAGTGCGTGATCCATTCAGCCGGGTTGGCATTGTCCTTAGGTCCGGTTACATGAACCTGGAAGAACTCTGCGTCCTCCGCAATCACCAGGTTATTCTCCTGAATATACTGGTAAGCCTCGTTCCAGGCTTCCTGTAAATATTCGTAATCACCTTTGAGGGTGGTTTTCAGGGTTTTTTGGTTCGGCATAAAACCGTTCAGTACTTGACTATCCTGAGGTGTGATGACTTCGCTTGGGGTAAAGAACGCTGCAGAATAAATAGCAGTTCCCCGATCTTCGTTTCTTTCATTGAAGAGAATAAATGGTTTGCCAGTAATCTCAATATTGTTGGAATTCATAAAGTTTCCTACATCATTGGTCATGGCATTCATTTTATCTGGAATCTGCGAAAGCCTGCTGGCCGTGGTGATATATAGGTAATAGCCTCCGCCATGTTGCGTTATACCATCAACGTTTATGGTATAGCTTTCTATCTCTTTTCTAACCTGCTCCTCAAGATTATCCAGTCCCTGTTTGAACAACGGCTGTAGTCGCTGAGTCATACTTTCGTCTTCGAAAAGGAAGGCAGCCTTTTCAAGAAAGGTTTGATCCCCTTTAAGAGTCCAGGTCGTTAAAATACTGTCATTTTGCTTTTCGAAAGACCAAAAAATATCACTGGTGCTTTCTCCAAAGATGGTTTTAAATGTCACCTGGTGCTCGATCGTACCATGAGGATTGGCTTTGGTGGTTACAAGCGAACCATCACCCATTTCCTCACTACTCCAGTCATAATTTGCACCCTCACCAACAGTTTTGTCACCGTAGTTAATAATCATGTCATTGGCACCATTTGACCATGGTTCCCACTCTTTCCAGGTAGTAAGATCATTAACCTCATCAAACAGAACTTCCTGCGGAGCTGCGATCATACGTTGTTCCTGAACCTGGTAACTTCCATCTTTAGTAGCGATATAGATTGATGCACCAATAAAGATGATTAGTAATAGGAAAAACAGGTATTTAATAATTTTCATGATGGTAAGGATTATCGGGGACCAATATAATTATTTTAAAACGCTTTCTGGAATCAATGATTCAGCTGCGTCTTGATAATGAAAAGAATAACAATAAAAGCAATAAATGCAAGTAGAACCAGCAGGCTTCCTTTATAATATTTCTTGTGGAGCTTGAGGTCTTTTCGGTAACTAATGATCATCACAATGATAAATGCTACCACAAAAAAGGCAGCGAATATAAGTTGTCCGGTAGAAAACATTTATTTAATTTTTCAGCAAAGTTAATCTTTTTAAATATTTCTAGTCATGAAGAAAGCTATTGCCTCGGTGCAGGAGTTTCATACTGCCTTTGGTCTGGGTGTTAATCAAAAGCCGAAGGCTAATCTTGGAAATGCTAAGAACCTTCTGCGATATCATTTAATGCAGGAAGAGAATGAAGAATATCTGGAGGCTGCCAACAAGGGAGATCTGGTGGAGGTGGCAGACGCACTGGGAGATATGCTCTATGTGCTTTGCGGTACCATTCTCGAACATGGCCTTCAGCACAAAATTGAGGAAGTATTTGAAGAGATACAGCGAAGCAATATGAGCAAACTAAACGAATTTGGAAAACCAGTCTACAGAGAAGATGGTAAAGTCCTGAAGGGTGACAATTATTTCAAACCTGAGCTTGGCAAAATCCTGGGAAAATAAAAATCCCGGAAGAGAGCTTCCGGGATCTATTATCGTACGGGTAAAATAAATGTTATTTCACCTCGTATGTCCAGTTGTAAGGGTCTTCCGCTTCGTTGTACTGAATTTTCATAAGGGTATCTTTGAAAAAACTGGCGTAGGAATCATCTATTTTGGGTAACTCGAACTTCTCGTCTTTATGACCAAAACCAACGATAGGATTGATCACAGTTGCTGTTCCAGATCCAAACATTTCTTTAAGTTCTCCTGTTCTGGCAGCTTCAACAATTTCCTGTACACTAACCCGACGAACTTCTACTTCAATATTGTTAGCTTCAGCAAGTTTTATAACACTTTTTCTGGTAACACCATCTAAAATACGGTCGTTCGTTGGAGCGGTTACCAGTTTATTTCCAATTCTGAAGAAGATATTCATAGTTCCGGCTTCCTCCAGGTATTCATGAGAATTTGCGTCTGTCCAAATGATTTGCTGGAAACCTTCTTCCTTGGCGAGATTGGTTGGGTAGAATTGTGCGCCATAATTACCGGCAGCTTTCGCAAATCCAACTCCGCCATCTGCAGCCCTGCTGTATTTTTCTGAAAATTTCACTCTCACTTCTCCGCTGTAGTATGCCTGTGCCGGAGAACAAATGATCATGAATTTATATTCTTTCGCTGCGGAAGCTGAAACACCAGCTTCTGTAGCAATCACGAACGGTCTTAGATATAAACTGTTTCCGAATCCTTTTTTGATCCAGTCTTTATCTAATTTTAAAAGTTCTTCCAGGGCTTCGAAAAAAAACTGCTTCGGAAACTCAGGAATTGCCATTCGCGCACTGGATTTGTTGATTCTTTCGAAATTTTGTTCTGGTCTGAAAAGCCAGATGCGATCATCCTTATCTTTATATGCCTTCATCCCTTCAAAAACAGCCTGCCCGTAGTGAAACACTCGTGCAGATGGTTGTAAAGACAGTGGTCCGTAAGGTTTGATGACAGGTTTTTGCCACGCCCCATCCTTATAATCACATTCCATCATATGATCTGAAAAAACCTGTCCGAAAGCTAGATCGTCAAAATTAGTCTTATCAATTTTAGATTCGGTGGTCCTTTGTATCTCTATCATTAGTTGGTATTTAGTGGTTGTTCAGTCTTGTTGCGCAAATTTACCTAATTAAAAGTAGAATCAAAATCTAAAGTTTTGGTAAATTTGGCACAGAATACCCTGTAATATCTGAGAATCATGAGAATAACATTAGTTATCGCAGCCATCGCTCTGAGCCTGGTGAGTTGCAAAGAAGCTGAAAAATCAACGAATAATGACCTTGCTGAAGTACAGGAAGTTCAGGAAACTTATGAGAGTTTCGGAAAGAAATTCTCTGGTGACGCGGCTTTGAATGCTTCGGAAATGCTTGAAAAATATAAGGCACTGGAAACAGGTGATACTCTTAATGTAAGCTTCAGCACCAGGGTGATGAGTGTTTGTAAGGAAAAAGGTTGCTGGATGGTATTGGATCTTCCTGAAACCGATAAGGATCCCATGGTGAAATTTAAGGACTACGCATTTTTTGTTCCGAAGGATATAGAAGGAAAAGAGGTAGTAGTGAATGGGAAAGCATTTGCTGAAGTTACCAGCGTAGAAGATCAAAAGCATTACGCTAAAGATGCTGGAAAATCTGAAGTAGAAATCGCTGCAATAACAGAACGTGAACAATCCTTTGGATTCCTGGCAGATGGAGTCCTTTTGAAGAAATAATTTGGAAAGAAAAATCATCACCACCAGCGATGGTTCTGTAACAATACACTTACCGGAGTGGGACGAACAGTATCATTCCAAACATGGTGCTATTCAGGAGGCCAGGCATGTATTTCTAAATATAGGACTGCATCATTGGCTTGAAAACAACTCTAAGCGACCGGTAGATATTCTTGAGATTGGTTTTGGAACTGGCCTGAATGCCTTTCTAACACTTTTAGAATCCAATCGACTGGATACGGAAATTTGCTACAAAGGTGTAGAGGCCTATCCGGTAACTGCAATGGAAATTGAGAAACTTAATTATCCAGAGGCTGCAGATGCTGTTTCTGCTGAAGATCAATTTCTAAAACTTCACGCGGTTCCCTGGGAAAAAATAGCTTCTATCACCAATAAGTTTTCCCTAATTAAAAATCAACTGAAATTTCAGGAAATAGATCTCTTCAACCAATTTGATCTTGTGTACTTTGACGCTTTTGGTGCAAGGGTGCAGCCTGAACTATGGGGAGAGGATATATTCAACTCCATGTACAAAGCATTAAGACAGCAAGGGGTTCTGGTGACCTATGCAGCTAAAGGAAGTGTTCGCAGGGCAATGATATCTGCTGGCTTTCAGGTAGAAAAGTTGCCCGGTCCTCCCGGGAAGCGTGAAATGTTAAGAGCTGTTAAACTATAACTGCTTTCTCGTTAAACCTGTAGAATTTTTCTACACCTCCCTTTGGTCTGTCGTATATTTCTCCAAAAAAAGCGATGAAAGTACTTATTACGGGAGCTACAGGTATGATTGGTTCCAGGTTGAGCGATCTATGCAGGGAGAGTGGTATGATAGTACATTATCTAACCACCAGTAAATCCAAGATTGAGAAAAGAGAGGATTACAAAGGTTTTTACTGGGACCCAAAGTCGGAAGAAATAGAAAGGGAATGCCTGGATGGTGTCAAGACGATCGTTCATCTTGCAGGTGCCAGTATTGCTGAAAAATGGACTTCAGACTATAAAGAAACAATTATTAAAAGCAGAACCGAAACTGCTGCACTGCTATATCATACGCTGAAGAACAACGAGCACGAGGTAGAAAACTTTATTTCGGCCAGTGCGATTGGTAAATATCCAGATTCATTGGAAAAATTATATTTTGAAGATGATGAGGCGTTGGCTAATAATTTTGTAGGTACCGTTGTGAAGAAATGGGAGGGAGCGGCAGACAGGTTTTCTAATCTTGGTATTGATGTAGCGAAAATACGTGTTGGCCTGGTGCTCTCGGAAAAGGGAGGAATGCTAGAGAAAGTCAGGAAGCCTGTTGAAATGAATGTTGGCGCACCCCTGGGAAGTGGTAAACAATGGCAGAGCTGGATACACCTGGATGACCTTGCAGGTATTTTTCTACATGCTATAGAAAGGGAGCTCACGGGAGTTTACAATGCTGTTGCTCCGAACCCGGTGACGAATAAGGAAATGACCAGGCAGTTGGCCGAGAAACTCAATAAACCATTATGGCTTCCAAATGTTCCAAAATTCGTACTGAAAACTATGCTCGGTGAAATGTCACAGATTGTGCTTTCCAGCCAGCTCGTAAGTTGTAAAAAGATCGAAGAGCATGGATATAAATTTCAATATTCAAATCTTTCCAAAGCTTTGGATGATCTAATCTAAAATAAAAAAGGCTGCCTACTGGCAGCCTTTTTATATCATTTATCCTTACTTAATTAAGCCTTTTTAGCTTTAAGGTTGATTGTTAGTTGAATATCATCATTGATGAACTGGTCACCTAAACCTTCAAATACAGACTTAGATCCGTAATTCACGTTCCATTTTGTACGATCAATGCTGAAATCTTTACTGCTGATAGTATAAGTTTCATTGTCTTTGCTGATAGTAACAGGGAAAGTAATATTCTTAGTAACATCTTTCATAGTAAGGTTCCCTTGTAGCATGGTAGCACCTTCTTCTTTTGTAATACCAGTTACTTCAAAAGTAGCTTCAGGGTATTCCTGTACGTTAAAGAAATCACCTTCTTTACCTTCAACAGTTCCCATAAGGTGAGCTTCAAGATTAGACTTCTCTTCTCCTTCAAGATCTGTCACTTCAATAGACTTCATGTCTATCACAAAGGTTCCGCTCTGGATCGTAGAATCTGTAGCCATAAAAGTACCTTCTTTTACAGCGATAGTTCCTGTATGATTTCCAGTAGGCTTAGACCCCTGCCATTCGATCGTAGAAGCAGTAGTATCTACTTTGTACTCCATTGCTTCAGCTTCAGCAGTCGCAGCATCCTTAGCTTCAGCAGTTTCAGCTTCGTTATTGTTATTCTTACATGCTGTGAAACCAAGTCCCAGACTAGCCACTACAAAAGCATTCAGTAATAATCTTTTCATTGTTAAAGTTTTTTATATTCGGCGCAAAAGTAATTTGAAAATCAAATCCTGCTTCATAAAATTTTATTAAAAAATTTCAGTGACATTTTGACATTTCAACTTAATTGGCAACGATTTTGACCCAATAGCTGCAGAAAGTAAATTTTTTATAAAATGAGCCGAAAAGAAGATAATATAAAGGACGAAGATAAGAGTATAAAAGACCAGGTTGAAAATGCGATGGATGAAGCGATTAATGAAATAGATGAGTCTGGTGATGAAGCCGAAGCGCATGCTAACGATAGCGCCCATGAACTTAGCGAAGAAGAGCGCATGATAGAAGATCTTCAGAAGGAAAAGGACAAATTCCTTAGACTTTTTGCAGAATTTGAAAACTATAAGCGCAGGACGTCGAAGGAAAGACTTGAATTGTTCAAGACTGCCAACCAGGAAGTAATGACAGCCATGCTGCCGGTAATGGATGATTTTGACAGGGCCATGAACGAGATCAATAAATCTGGAGACGAGAATCTTAGAAAGGGAGTTGAGCTTATTCATAACAAACTTCGTGAGACTCTAAAGGCAAAAGGTCTGGAAAGAATGGAAGTAGAGCAGGGTAGTGATTTTGATTCTGAAATTCATGAGGCAATTACTCAAATTCCAGCGCCATCAGAAGACCTTAAAGGTAAGATTGTAGACGTGGTCGAACCGGGTTATAAACTTGGAGAAAGAATTATCAGGTATCCAAAAGTGGTTACAGGAAAATAAAAACGCTTTTACAGAATTGTAAAAACACAGTATGAAAGAAGATTATTACGAAATATTAGGCGTAAGTAAAGACGCTTCAGCAGCAGAAATTAAAAAAGCGTATAGAAAACTGGCTTTAAAATATCACCCGGATAAGAATCCTGGAGATTCATCAGCTGAAGATATGTTCAAAAAATCTGCTGAAGCCTATGAAGTATTAGGGAATCAGGAGAAACGTGCTAAATATGATCGTTTTGGTCATCAGGCATTTGACGGCGGCTTCGGTGGAGGCGGCGGTGGTATGAATATGGATGACATATTCAGCCAGTTTGGCGATATTTTTGGCGGTGGCTTTGGCGGAGGCGGAGGCTTCTCCGGCTTTGGCGGTGGCTTTGGCGGCGGACAGCGTCGTGCGAAAGGAAGTAACCTCAGAATTCGGGTAAGTCTTAATCTTGAAGAAATTGCCAATGGTTGCGAGAAGAAGATCAAGGTAAAGCGTAAAGTTCAGGCATCAGGTACAACATATAAAACCTGTAGTACTTGTAATGGTTCCGGGCAGGTAACCAGAGTGACCAACACCATACTTGGTAGGATGCAAACGGCTTCTCCATGTACAACTTGCGGTGGATCTGGACAGATCATCGATAAAAAACCTGATGGCGCAGATGCCCAGGGTTTAATTACTAAAGAGGAGACGGTTTCTATAAAGATCCCTGCCGGAGTTGAGGATGGTATGCAATTAAAGGTTTCCGGGAAAGGGAACGATGCACCAGGTAACGGCATTCCGGGCGATCTGCTTGTAGCTATTGAAGAGAAAGAACACCAGAGTTTGCAGCGTGAAGGAGATAATCTTCACTATGATCTGTACATTACGTATTCTGAAGCTGCTCTTGGTACCTCCAAAGAGATCGATACGGTAACTGGAAAAGTGCGTATCAAGATCGAGGAAGGAGTTCAATCTGGTAAGATCTTACGTTTACGCGGGAAAGGCATTAGTAGTATCAATGGCTACGGAAAAGGTGATTTGCTGGTTCATGTAAACGTCTGGACTCCAAAAACTTTAAATAAGGAGCAAAAGGAATTTTTCGAAAGAATGGCTAATGACGAGAACTTCCAGCCGAATCCTGAAAAAAGCGATAAGTCCTTTTTTGAAAAAGTGAAAGATATGTTTTCATAAAATCTAATTTTAAGAAAATTTTTATATATTTGATTATCGCTAAGTCTTTTAGCGATAATTTTTCTTTTTCATAGCAATTTTTTTCCCATCCTTAATTTATTAAGGGTGGGTTTTGTTTTTTGAGGCCTTTTCAGAATAATAAAATCTTCTTAATCAACTTTTTCTCTGTACCTATTTCTATATCTTTAACATTCTATAAAGAACTCTATGGATCATCTTCTGGTAGCCGAAAATGTGTATAAACGCTTCGGAAAATTCACAGCCCTTAACGACGTTTCGCTAAGTATTCCACGAGGAAGTATTTTTGGATTGCTGGGTCCCAACGGTGCGGGAAAAACCACTTTCCTCAGGATCATAAATCAAATCACCATGCCAGATGAAGGCATGGTTTATCTTGATGGTAAACCATTGCATCCAGATGACATTGCTCATATAGGCTATTTGCCAGAGGAGCGCGGTTTGTATAAGTCCATGAAGGTTGGTGAACAGGCGTTATACCTGGCAAGACTTAAAGGATTGAGCAAGGCGGAGGCCAAAGAAAGACTTAAGTACTGGTTTGAAAAACTAGAGATTGAAGCCTGGTGGGACAAAAAGATCCAGGAATTGTCCAAGGGAATGGCTCAGAAAGTTCAGTTTGTGATCACCGTGCTGCATAGACCAAAGCTTCTTATTTTTGATGAACCTTTTAGTGGATTTGATCCGGTAAACGCAAACCTCATCAAGGATGAAATCTTGCAATTGAGGGATGAAGGAGCTACCATTTTATTTTCTACACATCGTATGGAAAGCGTGGAGGAGCTCTGTGACTATATCGCTCTTATCCACAAATCGAACAAATTACTGGATGGTCCAATCAACGAGATCAAAAAAGCCTATACATCAAATACTTTTGAAATTGGACTGGAAACTGCAGATAAAAGTGCATTGTACCAGGATCTTCAGTCAAAATTTGTAGTTGGCCCGGCTAAGTACAAAAGTATTCAGGATGATCTAAAACTTACGATCAAAGTTGGTGAAAAAGATGATTCCAATGAATTGCTCAGATATCTGCTCACCAGGGCCAAAGTGAACCATTTTGTTGAGGTGATTCCTTCAGTAAATGATATTTTCATTAAAACCGTGACTCAGAATGCGTAATTTAAAATTGATCATAAGCAGGGAATATCTTGCCCGGGTTCGCAACAAGACCTTTATCGTGATGACGTTTCTGAGTCCGCTGATCTTTGTTGGGATGATCATGTTGATCGCTTACCTAAGCATGCTTAATAGTACAGATCAAAAGATTATTGGTATCCATGATGATACGGGATTATTTGCTTCAGAATTTAAAGATGGTGAACAGGTACAGTACCTTGATCTTTCAGAAAAAGATCTGCAGCTTGCCAGGACACAGGTGCTGGAAAATGAATACTTCGGACTAATTCATATTGCTTCTCTTAATTCGCTTAGTGGCAAACCCGATACCATTGAATTCTTCGGTAAAGAATCACCTGGTTTCGGAACCATTGAAAATATTGAAAAGACTATTTCAGATAAATTAACCCGGAAACAACTTATAGATAAAGGAATTGATGTTTCAGAAATTGATAAAGCCAGAGCAGATGTTAGCGTGGATATTCAGAATTTCTCGGGTGAAAAAAGCTCGAAAATGTCTAATTACATCAAGATGTTTTTTGGTGGTGCCGCCGGTTACCTGCTTATGATGTTTATAATCATTTATGGGAATATGGTGATGAGGAGCGTGATCGAGGAAAAAACGAACCGTATCATCGAGATCATCGTTTCTTCTGTAAAACCTTTCCAGTTGCTACTGGGTAAAGTGTTGGGGACCAGTCTTGCCGGATTAACGCAATTTGTGGTCTGGGTTATTCTGGGGAGCGTTCTTCTGGTTGGCCTATCCACATTTCTAGGTATCGATCCCATGGCTGCACAAACTCCGGCAACCTTAGCGATGGAGAATGCGGGTAATCCCAAGATCAATCAATTAGTGATCGATATTCTTAAGTTACCCTACGCGAGTCTTCTAAGTTTCTTTGTGATCTATTTTATAGGAGGATATTTTCTTTACAGTTCGGTTTATGCGGCCATAGGTGCTGCAGTAGATAGTGAGACAGATACGCAACAGTTTATGTTTCCGGTCATTCTACCATTGATCTTAGGAATCTATGTAGGATTCTTTTCCGTGGTGGAAAATCCGCATGGAACAGTCTCCACCATCTTTTCCTTTATACCATTTACCTCTCCAATCGTTATGTTGATGCGAATTCCATTTGGCGTGCCATGGTATGAGATCTTAATTTCCATCATTATTTTAATTGGAACCAATTTCGCTGTACTTTGGTTATCAGCTAAAATTTATCGCGTGGGAATTTTAATGTACGGGAAGAAACCAGGCTATAAAGAATTGTATAAGTGGCTTAAGTATTAGGATGCAGGACGATCAATCTACAAAAGAAAAGGTTACAGAGGTAATTGAGGAGGATATCTGGGGGATGATCCAGGATTTCTGGAACGCGGGATTTAGCTACCAGATAGGAGGAGATGATGTTAAGATCACCATTGGAATGATCATCATTATCATACTTTCTTTTTTACTTACCAGTGTTGCCTTACGTCTATTGCGTTCTTTCATTACCTCCAAATTGATGGAGGAAGATAAGTTGAAGTTCATTAGTGTCTTCAAATTCGTCAAATACTTCGTATATCTAGCGGTGATCCTCATTACATTGAGCTCCACGGGTGTAGACGTAACCATCCTGTTAACTGCTTCTGCCGCCCTGTTCGTGGGACTTGGTCTCGCATTGCAGGAATTATTTCAGGATGTAATTGGAGGAATTTTTATAATTCTCGATAAATCATTGCTGGTTGGAGATATCATTGAAATGGATGGGCGCGTAGCCCGAGTATTTGAGATCAAGCTGCGAACCACCAGGGCGCTTACCAGGGACGATAAAGTAATGATCATTCCCAATCATAAATTTATTAGTGATACCGTTTTCAATTATACACAAAACCATAAGACCACGCGCGAATCGGTTAAGGTTGGGGTTGCTTATGGAAGTGATGTTGAAAAGGTAAGGATGATTCTACTGGAGTGCGCAAAGGAGCAGAAAGGAATTTTAAAGAAGCCTGAACCCTTTGTCCTTTTTGAAGATTTTGGAGATTCGGCCTTGATGTTTGGGTTACATTTCTATGTTTCCGACAGTTTTGTAGACCCAAAAGTAAAGAGTGAATTGAGATTCAAGATCAACGATAAGTTTAAGCTGAATGATATAACCATTCCTTTCCCACAAAGGGATGTACATATGTTCTACCCGCCAGGGAATAAGTTTCCTAATGTTCAAATTCCAGAGCATGAAGCATAATTTATGGATATTCGTATGGTGTTTGCTGGGTTTTTCATTTCTGAACGCCCAGACAGCCGATCTTGCCAGGATCGAGTACACTTATTTTCCACAGAAAAATTCAGATAATTCCTTCCGAAGGTTTAGGGCCCAGGTTGCTTATCCCATTGCCTTAAAGAAAGATGGTGCTTATCTTGTGCCAAGCGTGGAATACAGAAACGTGAATTTTAAATTCGAAGATCCAACAGGATTCCAAACCAGGGACCTGGACAGGTTCCAGTCTTTTACTGGCTCACTGGGATATACTTTCAAATTTGGAGCTGACTGGAGGTTTGGTGCTGAGGGTGGTTTGAAAATTGCTTCAAATTTTTCTGAAAATACCATTCTGGCAGATGATCTTATTTACACGGGGTCTGTGTTTTTCGTCAAAATAAGGGATAAGGAAGAGGTTGAGATCCCGTGGCGACTTATCCTGGGATTACGTTATAGTACAACGACCGGATTTCCATTTCCTTTGCCTATAGTAAGCTATTACCGTAAATGGGCTGAAAACTGGTCTTATACCGTGGGGATACCAAAGACAAATATGAAATATCATTTCAGCGAAAACAGCGAGTTACAGGCTTTTATTACACTGGACGGTTTTTTTGCGAATATCCAGAGAAACATAGATACCCAGCCCTTGGTTTTTAATGACAGGCCGAAAGCGGAAAGCATGTCCATGACCATATTACTAAGCGGTCTAGGTTATCAATACAGCATTACAGATCACCTGAAGCTTTATATTTATGGTGGTCATACCTTACTCAATGATATAAGGTTGCGTGATGCAGATCGTGAGGATCTGTACACAATCAATGAAACAAATACATTTTACGCGAGAAGCGGAATAAAATTTACAATATTCTAATGGCAAAAATACTACTGATAGAAGACGAAGCGAGCATAAGACGGGTCCTAAATAAGATCCTGAGCGAAGAAAGCAAAGATTATCATGTCACCGAAGCTGAAGACGGACTTGCCGGAATGGAGCTGGTTAAAAATGAAGATTTTGACCTGATCCTCTGTGACATTAAAATGCCAAAAATGGATGGTGTAGAGGTCCTTGAAGCTACCAAAAAGATCAAACCAGAGATCCCGGTAGTCATGATCTCGGGACATGGGGACCTTGATACCGCGGTAAATACCATGAAAGCCGGAGCTTTTGACTATATCTCCAAACCACCAGATCTTAACCGGTTGCTGAATACAGTTCGAAATGCGCTGGATCGCAAAGAACTGGTAGTGGAAAATACCCGGCTTAAGAAGAAGGTGAGTAAGAATTACGAAATGATTGGTGATTCAGAAGAGATAAGCCGGATCAAGGGTATGATAGAAAAAGTTGCACATACCGATGCGCGCGTGCTCATCACCGGTCCCAATGGAACTGGAAAAGAACTTGTTGCGCACTGGTTGCACCAGAAAAGCGACCGGTCTAAAGGTCCCATGGTGGAAGTGAATTGCGCTGCCATTCCTTCAGAATTAATAGAAAGTGAACTTTTTGGGCATGTAAAAGGTGCATTTACTTCTGCCAACAAAGATCGGGCTGGTAAATTTGAAGCTGCTAATAAAGGGACTATATTTCTGGATGAGATTGGGGATATGAGCATGTCTGCTCAGGCAAAAGTACTCAGAGCTCTTCAGGAAAACAGAATTTCCAGAGTAGGTAGTGACAAGGATATTAAAGTAGATGTAAGAGTAGTTGCAGCAACCAACAAGGATCTCAAAAAAGAAATTGAAGAAAACAATTTTAGAGAGGATCTTTACCATCGCCTCGCGGTTATCCTCATCGAAGTTCCGGCCTTGAAGAATCGGAAAGATGATATTCCACTGTTGGTAGATCATTTCAGTGAAAAGATCGCTTCAGAACAGGGAACGAATAAAAAAGAATTCACTGCAGAAGCTATTGAAATGCTCAAACAAAGTGAATGGCGCGGGAATGTAAGAGAGCTTAGAAATGTAGTAGAAAGGCTCATCATTCTAGGAGGTAAGGAAATTACCAGAGAAGATGTAGAGCTTTTCGGGAGCAGGTTCTAAGGCCTTTTGTTTCTAGGCTTCTTAGGATCGTATTTCAAAAAATACATGGTATCACCACTTGGATGGTCCCATTCATGAAAAAGATCAAAACCAACCCGTTGGTAAACGATAGCATTCGTTCTCCCGCGGGTTTCCGCATATAGTTCCAAACCTGTATCGTGGGCAGTTCTAAAGAAAACATCTTTCATTTCCTTCCCAACCTGCGTGTCTGCCCCACGGTATTCTTTAAGAATACCCCAGAACCAGCAGTACAGATATTCACCCTCCTGAGGTCGCTGATTCTTGATATACTTCTGAGTTTTCAGAATGTCCAGCGCATTTTGCACGCCGGTAACATTAGCCACAAGCTTTAATTGAGACCATAGATCCTTCCAGATATTATTGTCTTTTTTGCTGGTCTTAAACAGGATGGCAATACCCTGGCGATTTTCAGAAACGATAAGCGCATCTTTCTCAATGGCTTTGTCTACCATGTGTGTAGCCAGGTATCTAAATCTCCTGTCCCGATCACCACCTTTTTTTACTATATCCATAGAAGAAGGGATCTCCTTAAGAAGTGTAGTGACCTTGTCGATGATATCTTTTCTTTCTAATTTGTCCAAGCCTGATTAATTTGTGGCGAAGATAAAAAAATTAACTTTTATAAAGATCGTATCTTTAGTGGTTCATATAATAATCTTATGAAGAAAATAGACCATTCCCAGTTTAAAATCACCGAAAAATTCAATTTGAAAGAGAAGCCTACCAGGATAGATATGGAAGCTTCAGAAGATAAGATCAAAGATAAACTTAAGGATGTAAGAAAGGAACTTGGCGACTGGCAGGATATCCTTTATGCGCATCATAAATATAGTGTGCTGGTTTGTCTGCAGGGAATGGATACGGCGGGAAAGGACAGTCTCATCCGGGAGGTATTCAAGGATTTTAACAGCAGGGGAGTGGTGGTGCACAGTTTCAAAACCCCTTCAGATAAGGAACTCAAACATGACTACCTGTGGCGACATTATATCGCTTTACCGGAGCGTGGTAAATTTGGTGTTTTCAATAGAACCCACTACGAAAATGTGCTGGTAACTCGCGTTCATCCGGAATATATCATGAACGAAAATATACCAGGTATAGAGGGTGTGGAGGACATCGATGAAAAATTCTGGGAGCAACGTTTTGAGCAGATCCGGAATTTTGAGAATCATATCGCGCAAAATGGTACCATCATTTTCAAATTTTTCCTTCATCTTTCCAAAGACGAACAACGGGATCGCTTGCTAAGAAGGCTTAATAAACCCAGCAAAAACTGGAAATTCTCTCCTGGGGATCTTAAGGAAAGAAAACTTTGGGATGCCTACCAGGATTGCTACGAGGCGGCGATCAATAATACTTCTACGGAAAATGCTCCCTGGTACATCATTCCGGCTGATGATAAACCTACTGCGAGATATCTTGTAGCAAAGATCCTGAAAGATGAACTTCAGAAATATACTGATGTAAAGGAACCGCAACTTGCTCCGGAGATACTAAAAAATCTGGATGACTACAAAGCAGAATTAAATGCTGAAAAATAGCCGCTTCAGTTTTTGAACTGTACAAATTCAAGTATTTTGCGATCAAATCCCAATTAATGAAAAAATTACTCTGTACCCTGGCACTGTCTTTCTTTGGAATCCATTCAGCAGTGATTGCGCAATCAACAGACTCCTTAAATATCAGGAAGATCTATGACATGTCACTTCTTAATGGTAAAAGTTACGAGTGGCTGGATCATCTTTCTAATGAAATAGGTGGTCGATTATCAGGCTCATTCAATGCAGAACAGGCGGTGGAATACACTAAAAAAGAACTGGAATCTTTAGGCCTGGATAAAGTCTGGTTACAGCCGGTCATGGTGCCAAAATGGACGAGAGGTGAACGTGAATTCGCTTATGTGCAAACCGGTCCTGGAGATACCCGAAACCTGAATATTACCGCTCTTGGTGGTTCTATTGCAACGGCTGTAGGTGGTACGAAAGCTGAGGTGATCGAAGTACAGGGATTGGAACAATTAAAAGAATACGGGGAGGAACAGATCAAAGGTAAGATCGTGTTTTATAACCGGCCAATGCGAGCAGATCATATCCTTACTTTTGAAGCTTATGGTGGTTGTGTGGATCAACGTTATTCTGGTGCAGAGGAAGCAGCCAAATATGGGGCAGTTGGCGTCATTGTACGTTCAATGAATCTTCGAATGGACGATCTGCCACATACAGGTTCCATGAGTTATGGAGATCTGGCTGATGATCAAAAGATACCGGCAGCGGCAATTTCCACGAACGATGCAGCATATCTAAGCAGTATGCTAAAGATCCAGAAAGACCTGCAGGTTTATTTTAAAATGAATTGCAGGAACTTCCCAGATGTGCAATCTTATAATGTAATTGGTGAAATTACTGGTTCTGAATCTCCAAATGAGATCATGGTCGTAGGTGGTCACCTGGATTCCTGGGATCTCGGAGATGGTGCTCATGATGACGGCGCTAGAGTGGTGCAATCTATGGAAGTTCTCAGGTTGTTGAAGGAGACCGGCTATCAGCCTAAAAAAACCTTGCGTGTGGTCCTGTTCATGAATGAGGAAAATGGCCTTCGCGGTGGGAATAAGTATGCTGAGGTTGCAAAGGAAAAGAATGAAGATCATGTCTTTGCCCTTGAAAGCGATTCCGGAGGATTTACACCGAGAGGTTTTACCTTCAACGCGACTGACTCTCAATTTAATAAAGTACTTACCTGGAAACCGCTTTTCAAACCTTATTTAATCCATTATTTTGAAAAGGGTAGTGGTGGAGCTGATATTGGTCCGCTGGAAGGTGGTGACACGGTGCTTGCTGGATTAAGACCAGATTCCCAGCGCTATTTCGATTATCACCATGCCGCGAACGATACTTTTGATGCGGTAAACAAAAGAGAGCTGGAGCTGGGAGCAGCCACCATGGCTTCCTTGGTCTATCTTGTAGATAAGTATGGGTTGGATTCCATTTCCAATACAACACAATTGAAGAAGTAGAAAGAGAATTATTTCAGGTCATTTCTTTAAAAGATATTTAAAGGGCCTACCTTTGCAAACTTAAATTCGAGCTTTGCAATTATCAGCTTATACGAAAGAATTCGGTAAAAACCTGAACATCGCTTACCCGGTGATGCTTGGGCAGTTGGGGCATGTCATGGTAGGCCTTGTTGATAATTTGATGATAGGAAGATTGGGAGCTGCACCTTTGGCCGCAGTATCTCTTGGGAACGCCCTGGTTTTTATCGCAATGTCCCTGGGGATAGGTTTTAGCTTCGCGATTACCCCGCTCATTGCTGAAACCGATGGTGCGAATGATGTGGAAGGCGGTAGAAGTTATTTTCATCACGGTCTTATTCTCTGTACGATCAACGGCCTGTTTCTTTTCATCGTGCTGCTTATCGCAAAACCTTTGCTCTATTATCTTGATCAACCGCCAGAAGTAGTAGATCTGGCCATCCCGTATCTAAATATTGTGGCGCTTTCCATGTTGCCATTAATGGCCTTCCAGGCGTTCAAGCAATTTGCAGACGGACTTTCCCAAACGAGATACGCAATGTATGCGACGCTACTGGCAAATGTGGTGAACGTTATCTTTAACTACTTGCTTATCTATGGGGTCTGGATCTTTCCACGCCTTGAGCTGGAAGGAGCTGCCTGGGGTACATTGATTTCAAGATTTTTTATGCTCTGGTTCGTATGGGAGATCCTCCGCCGCAAATCCAAATTTGCCGAGTACTTTAAATGGTCAAAAAAGGAGATGCTGAAATGGAGCATTTTTAAGAGATTATTATCCCTTGGATTTCCTACAGCCTTGCAAATGCTTTTTGAAGTCGCCATCTTTACCGGGACAATCATTCTTGCGGGTAACCTGGGAACCAATCCTCAGGCTGCAAACCAGATTGCACTGAATTTGGCAAGTATGACTTTTATGATCGCGGTAGGTTTGGGAGTAACAGCAACTATTAGGGTCGGCAATCAGGTAGGATTGAAAAAGTACAGAGAACTTAGACGCATAGGAATATCGATATTCCTTTTAGTATTTCTTATTGAAGCGGTATTTGCACTTTTGTTCGTATTGCTGAAGGATATTTTACCTACTTTTTATATAGATAATGCTGAAGTGATCTCACTGGCTTCACAGTTGCTGGTTGTCGCAGCATTATTTCAACTAAGCGACGGTATACAGGTGGTGATCCTTGGTGCATTGAGAGGACTGCAGGACGTCAAGATCCCCACTGTTTTCTGTTTTATAGCCTACTGGATCATCGGCTTTCCAGTGAGTTTCTATTACGGCCAGCCAGAAAGGCTTGGTAGCATGGGAATCTGGCTTGGTTTACTGGCCGGTCTAACGGCTTCCGCAATTATGTTATATTTCCGGTTCAATTATCTTAGCCGAAAATTAATTAGAACTAAAGAAGCAACATTAAACGCATAAACTATGGAATTACCAAAGTTCATTTTAGGAGACAATACCGATTATCCTGAATCTATATTCGTGATTCATACGGAATTTCCACGCTTCGTTATCGATCTTAAGGACGACGAGGTAGAGTGGCTGGAAGAGTTTGACAAGGAAGATGAAAAAGAATTGTCTGGTGAAATGGAAGGCATCATCAAAGATGCTTCTGAATTTTATGATCGCGAAGTAAGCAGGTACGAAGAGAACTAAATGGAGAAATTAGTAGCCCTGGACAAAGAACTCTTTCTGTATCTCAATAATCTGGGTGCAGAAGAATGGGACTGGCTCTGGATCGCAATTAGTGATAAATGGATGGCAATTCCATTATACGCGCTGTTGCTCTATTTGATATTTCGAAAATTCGGCTGGAAAGCCATGCTAATTACCATGGTGGTGGTAACACTGCTCATTACAGCTACAGATCAACTGGCAAATTTGTTCAAGCATGGATTTGAAAGACCCAGACCTTGCCGGCAGGAAGGGGTGATGGAATATGCACGCTATGTGGCAGAACGATGCGGCAGGTTCGGTTATTTCTCTGCACACGCGGCTAATTCAACAGGAGTCGCTGTTTTCCTCGGACTTTTATTCCGAAGAGCGTATCCAAAAATGCTTTTAATACTGGGCATCTGGGCCCTGGTGGTTTCTTACAGCAGGATTTATCTGGGTGTACATTATCCGGGAGATGTGCTTACCGGTATATTGATAGGAACAGGTTTTGGTTTCCTGTTTCATGTATTAAGAAAATATCTTTTTCTGAAGTTTCTGAAGGACTAAGATAATTTCAGTAATTCACGCGCCGCGGCGAAGGCTGTGGTTTTATTTTCTTCGATGAGCCTGAGTTGCTTTTCAAGTGCTGTTTTTACTTTCGCATCACTGTAAAACCTGCTTTTCAGGTGATCGTTTATACTTTGAAATAACCAGAACTTATTTTGTTCCTGCCTGTTGTGTTCAAAATATCCATTTTCGCTGGTAGTAGCTTTAAACTCTGTGATCATCTCCCATATTTCGGAAATACCCTTCTCGTATAAAGCACTAATCAATTGAACCTGTGGTTTCCACTCGCTAGCTTTTGGCGGGTATAGCTGAAGGGCTCTTTTAAACTCAAGTTTTGCTTCGCGTGCAGCTTTCTGATTCTCACCATCAGCTTTATTGATGACGATGGCATCTGCCATTTCCACGATGCCGCGTTTAATTCCCTGTAATTCATCTCCAGCGCCAGCCAGTTTTAGAAGTAAAAAGAAGTCGGTCATACTATGCACTGTAGTTTCACTCTGGCCGACGCCAACGGTCTCAATAAGAATGACATCAAAACCAGCGGCTTCGCATAATAAGATACTTTCCCTGGTTTTACGGGCAACCCCGCCTAAAGAATCTCCACTTGGCGAAGGCCGTATAAAGGCGTTTTTCTTAGTGACCAGTTTCTCCATTCGGGTTTTATCTCCCAGGATACTGCCATGGGACACTGAGCTGCTAGGATCTACCGCCAGAACAGCAACCTTTTTACCCTGTTCAATAAGATAGGAACCAAAACTTTCAATAAATGTACTTTTTCCAACGCCAGGGACCCCGGTTATACCAATACGTATGGATTTTTTAGCATATGGCAATGCTCCCTCCACGATTACTTCTGCCAATTGCTTATGCTTCGGTTGATTGCTTTCTACCAGGGTAATACATCTTCCCAAAGCAGTTTTGCTCCCTTCCAGCAGGTCTTTCAGTAGAGATTTTTCCGAAGATTTCTTGCGCCGTGAATCTTTTATTCTACGCGCAGATGCCGCACTTACATTTCCAGAAGAATGGTTGCTTTGAGATTCGCTTAACGCAGATTTGTGCTGGTGTTCGTTCAAAATGAAGCGGTAATATTTATGAGAAAATTATGACTAGGTTTTTCAGGCATTTTCAAATGCTTGGTATATTGGAGAAAACTAAATTACTTAAATTATTTTACGCAATGAAGAATTTGTATAAAACTACAGTCACTACAGAAGGTGGTCGTAACGGGCATACTCGTAGTGAAGATGGTATATTGGATATGGAACTAAGAAAGCCTAAAAGCCTTGGTGGCGAAGGGGGAGATTATTCCAATCCAGAACAATTATTTGCTGCGGGATATTCTGCCTGTTACGGCAGTGCCCTAGAGCATGTTGCAAAACAACATAAGATCGATCTTGGAGATTATAGCGTAACCGCTACCGTAAAATTGGGTCAGACCGATTCTGGAAACCTTCAGCTTTCTGCAATTCTGGATGCCTACATTCCGGGAGTTGATGTGGAAACTGGTGAAAAACTGGTAAACGAAGCACACGAAGTTTGTCCTTACTCCAGAGCAACGAGAGACAACATCGATGTTACATTAAACCTGATGCTGGACGAAGAATAGTTTTGTTCAGATATCAAAGTATTAGTTGAGGCGCTTACTGGCGTCTCTTCTTTTTTTATAGGGATCTCAATTCTTACCTGATCCCAGACCAGTTCCATGGAAATAAAATCTCCGGCTTCTTCAAAGGAGATCGTGAACTGCTCCGTTACTTCCGCCAGTTTATTTACAGGTCTTTCCAGTACAAGTGCATCAAATTGGGCGTCTCTGTATGCTTTTTTGTCCATGTCTATGCCCCATGGATACATTTGTTCGTTAAAAATCACCTTCCAGCTATTCTCCATAGGAATGGTCCACAGCGTGTATTTACCCGCTTTCAGTAAACTTCCATCCACAAGAATGTCTGAAGTTGTTTCAAAGGTGGTCGCTTCATTCGCTCCTGTACGCCATACTTCATTATAAGGTACAAGCTTTCCAAAGATCTGCCTTTCTTTTTTATATGGCCGGTTATAAGCAACCTCGAGGCCAATACCATTCTGTTGAAAGGTTACCAGACCTTCAGGACTATGTGCCTTAGTAGTATAGGGCATGACCAGTATTGTAAGTAACACTGTCACGATCAATCCCCCGGCAATACTCAATCCTGTTTTAAGTTTACTGTTCATCTTTCAAAGTTTTTAAGAATTGATCCAAGAAACCTGCCAGAAACCAGGCTAGCTAATCGCTTTAAATGTAAGAATATATAGAGATTGTAAAATTAATTTCGGAATTTTTGCAACACGAACCATCGCGTTTCGTCTTTAAAGTGAACTAACCAATCAAAAAGTAATCAAATTGATACAGCATAAGCTAATAGAAGCTTGCCAAAACAACAGCCGAAGGGCGCAGTTGAAGCTGTACAACAAGTATTGTGACGGGATGTATTATGTGGCGTTGAGATTTATGAAAGATACGATGGAGGCGGAGGATGCTATGCAGGAAGCATTTATCAAAGCTTTCTCAAAATTACATCAATTCAATGGCGAGGTCACCTTTGGTGCCTGGTTAAAGAAGATCGTGATCAATAAATGTCTGGACAAACTGAAGGCAAGAAGAATGGAACTGGTAGCCATTAATGAGCAAACGCTTGGCACTGTGGAAGAAGAAAACGACTGGCAGGTGGACGAGGGGATCGGGATCGAGGAAATTAAATTGAAAATGCAGGAACTTCCCGAGAAATATAAATATCCATTAATGCTCTACCTGGTGGAAGGTTATGATCACGAAGAAATAAGTGAAATCCTGGATATAAGCCAGGTGGCATCAAGAACACTGGTGCATAGAGGTAAAAAGAAATTGCAGGAAGAATTAAAATATTTGAATCATGGGACAGGATATTAGGAAGATGTTTCAGGAAAATCCTGAACAGGAAGTAGACAAACTTCAGCCCGGGCACCAGCAACGTTTTGAAGATCGATTGAATAAGGCCATGCCGATGAAGAAAAAAACGAACAGGTTTTATTTTCTTAAGATAGCGGCAGGACTTGTGATCGCTCTTGCAGTGGGAGCGTTCTTATACTTCAGTAATAATGAAGCTGAAACAGCTAATTCACCTCAATTGGTCGAAACTCCTTCCGAAGAAAAAGCAGAATCGAAGGAAACTCCAGAGACAGACTACAGATTGAGTGATGTTTCACCAGAATTCAAAAAGATAGAAGATTACTATATGGCCAGTTTAAATATTCAATTGGCCAAACTGGATATGACTCCGGGAAACAAAGAACTTATAGATGCATTTATGAGAAAACTGGAAACCCTGAATGATGAATATATCGCACTGAACGCGGAAATTCAGGAAACTGGTTTGAATGAGGAGACAGTAGAGGCCATGATCGCGAACTTACAGCTTCGACTGGATCTTCTTAAGAAATTGAAGAACAAATTAAATGAAATCGAACAATCAAAAGACCTTAAAAATGAAAACTATCAAGCATAAATATCTGGGATTCATACTGCTCTTTATCACGGCAGCATCCTTTGCGCAAACAAGCAAACTGAAGAATACCTATAAAACATCTGCCAATGTCACCGTAGAACTGGATTCGAGGTATACCAATATCATCGTGGAGAACTGGGACAGGAATGAGGTTGCGGTAGAGGCTTTTCTGGATGGAAACTCCGGCAGTAAAGAAAGCAGGAAAGAAATTCTGGATAACTGGGAAGTAAAAACATCAAAAACTGGCGATCGTGTAAAAATAAAATCCAGCGGAGGCGGGAATATGAATATGAACATGAATCTGGACCTGGATCTCTCAGGACTTGAAGAACCTTTATCCATGTTACCGGAAATGCTGCAGCCTATGATGAACGAACTTGTAGGACCCTTGCTGGCAAATATTGCTCAAAATCCGCTACCGGAAGGTTTTGCTGATGATATGGATGAATGGAAATTCGACTATAAAGCTTATAAGAAGGACGGGGATAAATACCTTGAGAAGTGGGAGTCCAAAATGGATAAAAAATTCGGTAAGGAATATGAAGCCAAGATGGAGAAGTGGGCTGCTGAAGTGGAAAAGAATTCAGAAAAATGGGAGAAAGAATATGAAGTAAAAATGGAGGCCTGGGGCAAGGACTTTGAAAAGGACATGGAAGCCTGGGGAGAAGAGTTCGGCAAGAAAATGGAAGCCTGGGGCGAAAACTTCGGTAAAAAGTTTGAAGCTCAAATGGAAGCCAATGGAGGACATATGTTCACTGGAAATAGTGAAATGAGCGGATCAAAAACGCAGAAAACCATCAGGATCAAAATTCCGAAGGATGCGAAACTGGATCTTAACGTTCGTCACGGGGAATTAAAGCTGGGAAGTACTGTTAATAACCTGAAAGCCGATCTATCTCACAGTCGGCTTTCTGCCAACAGGCTTACCGGAAGAGATACAAGAATCAAGGCCGCGTATACACCTGTAAAAGTCGCGTATTGGGACTATGGGGTACTTAGTACAGAGTTTGTAAAGAACTGTACGATAGATAAAGCAGTAAGCATCAAGCTGGAATCCAACAGTAGTGATGTGGTCATCAATGAACTTCGAAAAACAGGAGTGCTTAGTGGCAGTTTTGGCAAGCTTGACATTAAAAACCTGGGTGCAGGATTCCAGGATTTGAATATTAGCCTGGAAAACAGCGATCTGGAACTGAGTATACCAGAAACAGCTTTCAACTTTAGTTTTAACGGTATGCAAAGCAATTTAAAGCATCCTGCCGGGATGAAGTTAAAGTCCACCAAATCATACGATAATGAGATGTTGAATGGTTATTTTAAATCTGCAGATGGGAATGGAAATATCACGATCA
This sequence comes from Christiangramia portivictoriae DSM 23547, assembly GCF_000423045.1. Taxonomy (GTDB): domain Bacteria; phylum Bacteroidota; class Bacteroidia; order Flavobacteriales; family Flavobacteriaceae; genus Christiangramia; species Christiangramia portivictoriae. The sequence continues at coordinate 986,093 of NZ_AUHF01000001.1, forward strand.
AGGCAAATTATAGCGATGTATTGATAAATTAAGTTCTAGCGATTACATTTGGCGTTAGAAGCTAAATGCAATGATGGAATTTTCCAATTTTATACAAAGTCTCACTTCAGAATTCACTCCGGTTGTGGGTGGTAACTATTCGAAAGAAGATTATGAATATATCGATCTTTCCCAAAATAACAGAGATCTGCTAAAACTGGAAGTAGCATCCTCTGCTGCTTTTTCAGTTTTGATAGATGAATATCTTCGGAATCGTTCTGCGAAAGCTGCTTTTGGAGGTTACAATGAACTCAGAACCTTGTATAATCGTAGCGAATTATTTAACCAATCCCATTCAAATCGTAATATTCATATAGGCCTGGACGTCTGGGTTCCTGCTTTTACAGATATCATTGCTCCTCTGGCTGGGAAGCTGCATAGTTTTCAGGATAATTCCAATTTTGGAGATTATGGGCCTACCATCATTCTTGAGCATGAGTATGAAGACGAAATATTTTATACATTGTACGGACACTTATCAAGGGCCTCCCTGGAAAATCTGGAAACAGGGATGATATTTAAAAAAGGTGAAAAAATTGCAGAACTTGGGAACCTGGATGAGAATGGTGATTACGCGCCACATCTGCATTTCCAGGTTATCAAAGATCTACAGGGGAAGAGAGGAGATTATCCAGGAGTGGTTCGAAAGGAAGATTTAGAAGATTATCTGCAGAATTGTCCTGATCCAAATCTATTGCTTAAAATTTAAAATTTTCTCTTCGGAAATCAATGTGATCAATATTACTTCCTGCGAACAAACAGAGCAACAATTGCTGAGGTCACTACTCCTACCACCAGGGCAAAGAAGAACGACTGAAGGATATAGGAAGTAAGGTTGAAATACTCCTCTGCGGCTTCACGCGTCATACTGCCATTTTCCACAGCATGATCTATAATATTGGGAAAGTATTGCGGAGTGATATAAGCATGTGTAATGTACTGTGCCAGTGGTGTGAGAATTGCAACAACTATACTTACCACAATTCCGGAAACAAAACCCTGAGACCAGTTCATTTTACCTTTAAAGAAATTCTTCCGCTTGTCCAGTAGCGCAAGTACGTAAATCAGGATCGCTACAATTCCAAATAGATTAGTGTAGATGGCGTGTTTGGCAATAAGTTCGTCATGCCAGCCCAGTGTCTTTTCAAGATACATCCATAACAGGGATATGACCGTAAAAATAACTCCCCATTTAATTTCTATCGCAAAACGCTTCATTACTGATAGTTTGATTTGTTAAAATTACAAAATAATATAATGCTCACTAAAGGTTCTCTAGTGAACAGCGATTGCTGTATGAATCTGGCTGAAATTTTATTAAATATACTATGCAGCACTGAGCCTGTCGAAGTGCGGGTTTTTATGTTTTGAAGTAGTTTTTAGTAATTGCTCATCCTTCGACAGGCTCAGGATGGCAATGGTCGGCCTCAAAAATATAACAATACTATGTAGCACTGAGCTTGTCGAAGTGCGGGTGGATATGTATTGAGGTAGTTTTTAGTAATTGCTCATACTTCGACAGGCTTAGGAGGGCAACGAATTGATTCAAACTATTTAATTACGATATGCAGCACTGAGCCTGTCGAAGTGCGGGTTTTTATCTAGCAAGTACTAACAATAAAAAAGCCTGAAGATTTAACTTCAGGCTATTCTATTCAAAGATCCAGGTTCTTATTCATCTACCAGAACCCAGTCTCCTTTATCTAACAAAGGAATCGCTTGTTTGAATTTCATGGCTTTGGTTTCGCCACTTAATACATTCTTTAAAGTAACCTTGTCGTTTCTTCCAATTTTAGGTCTATCCCTGGTGATGGTTTCTGTGATCTCCGGTTTACGCTGAGTATCACCCGCAGCTCTGCTTTGTGCAGCGCGCTCGTCCATATTAGGAATTTCTTCTTTTTTAGTTTCAACTTTTTCTTTCTGCTGGACCTGTTTTGCTTCCTGAATGTTCGGGACGCTTGCCGTTGGAATTTCACCTTTGAACAGGAACGACATTACATCACGGTTAACAGTTTCGAGCATGGATTTAAAAAGTTCAAATGCTTCAAATTTGTAGATAAGCAATGGATCCTTCTGCTCATGCACAGCTAACTGAACACTTTGCTTCAGCTCATCCATCTTCCTCAAATGAGTCTTCCAGGCCTCGTCAATAATCGCGAGGGTGATATTCTTCTCAAAATCTTTGATAAGCTGCTTTCCTTCAGTTTCATAAGCTTTCTGAAGATTGGTCACCACGCTCAGGGTTTTCGTACCATCTGTAAACGGAACCGAAATTCTTTCAAAATTGTTACGCTCATCTTCATGCACCTGCTTTATAACCGGGAATGCCCGTTCAGCATTATGAGCCATTTTGGTATCATAATGTTCATAAGCAGCCTTATAGACTTCACCGGCAAGCTTCTGAGCAGTCATCTTTTTAAATTCAGCTTCAGAAACAGGAGAACTCATAGAAAAATTCCTGATTAGCTCAAACTCAAAATTCTTATAATCATCGGCACCTTTATTGGTTTCAGCAATACCTTCAGAAATATCGAAGATCATATTTGCGAGATCCACACGTAATCTATCCCCAAACAAGGCATGATAACGACGTTTGTAGATTACCTCACGCTGTGCATTCATTACATCATCATACTCGAGCAAGCGTTTACGTACTCCAAAGTTATTTTCCTCAACTTTCTTCTGAGCTCTTTCAATAGATTTCGAGATCATGGAATGCTGAATCACTTCACCTTCTTCCAGACCCATACGGTCCATTAGTTTGGCAATTCTTTCAGAACCAAATAATCTCATCAGGTTATCTTCCAGAGACACATAGAACTGTGAACTACCCGGGTCACCCTGTCTACCAGCACGACCACGTAACTGCCTGTCCACACGCCTTGAGTCATGCCGCTCTGTACCAACGATAGCCAGACCACCGGCATCTTTAACTTCCTTGCTTAGTTTAATGTCGGTACCACGACCGGCCATGTTGGTGGCGATAGTTACGATACCCGCATTACCAGCTTCAGCAACAATATCGGCCTCCTGCTTATGGCGTTTCGCGTTCAGTACGTTATGCGGTACATTTCGAAGCTTCAGCATTCGGCTTAATAATTCTGAAATTTCTACGGAAGTAGTACCAATAAGTACCGGTCTGCCCGCATTCGAAAGATCGGTCACATGATCGATCACCGCATTGTATTTTTCACGTTTGGTCTTATAAACCAAATCCTCTTTGTCGTTTCTGGCGATAGGCCTGTTGGTAGGGATTTCCACCACATCAAGTTCATAGATCTCCCAGAATTCCCCGGCTTCAGTCACCGCAGTACCGGTCATCCCCGAAAGTTTGCGGTACATTCTGAAGTAATTCTGAAGGGTTACCGTAGCGAAGGTTTGCGTAGCATCTTCGATCTTTACATTCTCTTTTGCCTCGATCGCCTGGTGGAGTCCGTCACTATAACGACGCCCATCCATAATACGACCAGTCTGTTCATCTACGATCTTCACTTTGTTATCCATCACCACATATTCAGTATCTTTTTCGAACAGGGTATAAGATTTCAATAACTGTCGAAGCGTATGAATACGTTCACTTTTTACTGAATATTCTCTAAAAAGTTCTTCTTTCTTTTCAGCCTCTTCTTCAGCAGAAAGTCCTTCTTTTTCTATTTTCGCGATCTCCATTCCAATTTCAGGCATCACGAAAAAGTCCGGATCATTCTTTCCGGAAAGAAACTCTATCCCCTTATCGGTAAGATCTATCTGGTTGCTTTTCTCTTCGATCGTAAAATACAGCTCGGCATCCACCTTCGGCATTTCACGATTATTGTCCTGCATGTAGTGATTCTCGGTTTTCTGCAGTAATTGCTTCACACCTTCCTCACTCAGGAATTTTATTAATGCTTTATTCTTCGGAAGACCACGGTACACTCTTAATAACTGGAAACCACCTTCTTTGGTGTCACCTTCTTTGATCAGTTTTTTAGCTTCTGCCAGGACCTTGACAAGATATTTACGCTGTACCTCCACGATATTGGCGATCGCAGGCTTCAGCTCCATAAACTCATGAGTATCTCCCTTAGGCACGGGACCGGAAATGATCAAAGGCGTACGTGCATCATCGATCAATACTGAATCCACCTCATCCACGATCGCGTAATTATGCGGTCGCTGTACAAGATCATTTGGTGAATGAGACATATTATCCCTCAGGTAGTCAAAACCGAATTCGTTATTGGTTCCATAGGTAATATCCGCATTATAAGCCTTTCTACGGGCGGCAGAATTCGGGCGATGGTAATCGATACAATCCACGCTTAAGCCATGGAATTGAAATATTGGAGCCATCCATGCGCTATCACGTTTGGCCAGGTAATCGTTCACCGTTACCAGGTGTACACCATTGCCGGTAAGTGCATTCAGGTAAACAGGTAATGTTGCTACAAGGGTTTTACCTTCACCGGTTTGCATCTCTGCAATTTTTCCCTGATGCATGGCGACCCCACCAATAAGCTGTACGTCGTAATGGATCATGTCCCAGGTAACTGGTTTCCCGGCCGCATCCCAGGAATTGTTCCAGATCGCATGATCTCCTTCAAGATTTACATAGTCTTTTTCTGCGGAAAGTTCTCTGTCGTAAGCAGAGGCCTGAACCTTTAATTGCGGATTATTACAAAAACGTTTGGCGGTTTCTTTTACAACTGCAAAAGCTTCCGGTAAGATATCATTAAGAACAGCTTCAGAAAGTTCGTAAGATTTATCTTTGAGCGCATCAACTTCAGCATAAATATCTTCCTTGCGTGTAATATCGTCGATCTCATCAGCTTCCTTGTTTAGTGCTTCTATCTTATCTCGCACCTCCTGGGTTGCATTGGAGATCTGTGTTTTGAATTCAGCAGTCTTAGCACGCAATTCATCCAGGCTCATAGCCTCAAATTTGGACTCAAGCGCCTTGATCTTATCTACAATTGGTTGAATTGCTTTAACGTCTTTCTTGGATTTATCTCCAACGAAAGCTTTTAATACGGTATTTAAAAAACTCATAGTAGTTTTTTTATTTAAGGGGTTCAAATTTACGCAAAAAAAAAGCCTCATGATTGAGACTTTTCCCTATTTTCTACGTGTTATATTTTAATATTCATCCTCATTCCAGAGGTAATCTTCATCTGTTGGATAATCCGGCCAGATCTCTTCGATAGAATCGTAGGAATCACCTTCATCTTCGATTGCCTGTAAATTTTCGACAACTTCAAGCGGTGCTCCTGTTCTAATTGCGTAGTCTATTAACTCGTCTTTGGTGGCCGGCCAGGGTGCATCACTTAAATAAGATGCTAATTCTAAAGTCCAATACATTGATTAATCGGGTTTTAAATTTTGGCAAAAATAATTTTTTTGCTCTAATAGCCAAGAAAAAAATCTATTATTTACACAATAATGATAAGAACGTAAAGATTTCAAGCATTATTTACATTATTTCTAATGAACATGGTGAAAATCTAATCAATTCAGGATTTTTTAGGGATCCATTGAATTTCTTCAGCTTGCAACGAATGAGACAACAAGCGTGCCAGCACAAACAGATAGTCTGATAGTCGGTTTAAATACACCAAAACCTGATCCTGAAACGGTTCTATGTCATATAAAGCTGTAGAAATACGTTCTGCTCTTCGGCATACGCAACGAGCTATGTGACAGAATGACACGCTTTGGTGACCGCCAGGAAGAACGAAATGCGTCATTTCAGGCAATTCAGTATTCATCTGGTCGATCGCCTGTTCCAGTTTTTCGATATCAGCGTCAGACACTTTTGGAATATTCAAACGATCCTTACCGTTCTTTAGTTTTTCCTTTTCAGGGTCTGTCGCCAGTACTGCTCCAATGGTAAATAATCTGTCCTGGATCTCGATGAGTAAATTTTTAGTGCTATCGTCTACGGGCTGATCTCTCAACAAACCAATATGAGAATTCAATTCGTCTACCGTTCCATAGCTTTCAATACGAATATGATGTTTGGGAACCCTTGTTCCTCCAAACAGGGAAGTGGAACCTTTGTCCCCGGTTTTGGTATATATTTTCATGGCAAAATTTTATCAGGATAAAAGTACGAACTTAAGGAAGCTAAGAAAAATAATGGGGATAGCTTAACATCTCAGAACATCAAAGAAGATCAGATTCTTTTTCCTTTTTACGTTCGAGATAGCGTTTTCTGAAATTACGATTCTTTCGCTCTTTCTTGATTTTCTTACTACGATTGGAATTCCATAGAAAAAATGCGAGAATAGCTACGATGATTAGAAGGTATAGCCAGGTTTCCCTATCAAGTTCGATCATGAGATGTGTTTAGAGGCTTAAAGTTACAAAAAACCTTAAAATGTTGAGTTAGACGGTGGGAGTATGGAGAGTTTTACGTTCATCGGTCTCTATTCTTCCATCTTTTAATCGAATGACTCTGTGTGCGTGTTCAGCGATATCTTCTTCGTGGGTGACCAGGATCACGGTGTTTCCTGCGGCGTGGATCTCATCAAAAAGGTGCATGATCTCTACTGAAGTTTTGGAATCCAGGTTTCCGGTTGGCTCATCGGCCAGTATGATGGAGGGTTTGTTTACCAGTGCACGGCCTACAGCAACCCGCTGTCGCTGTCCTCCTGAAAGCTGATTGGGTTTATGATCCATTCGGTCACCAAGTCCCACACTGCGAAGCACTTCTTCCGCCCGATCCTTGCGTTGCGATTTTGTTGCCCCGGCATAGACCATTGGTAAAGCTACGTTGTCGAGTGCAGTTGTTCTGGGAAGTAAGTTGAAGGTTTGAAATACAAATCCAATTTCTTTATTCCGAATTTCAGCCAGTTCATCATCACTCATTTTGCTGGCGTCTTTTCCATTTAATATATAAGAACCGGAAGTAGGAGTATCCAGGCAGCCCAGGAGATTCATCAAGGTAGATTTCCCTGAACCTGAAGGGCCCATGATCGCGACATATTCTCCACGTTCAATATCCAGGTCGATACCTTTCAGAACTTTGACAACTTCCTGTCCCAGTGGAAAGTCCCTGGTAATACTACGAATTTCGATTACTTTACTCATGAAATTGAATTTACGCTTGTTTGACGGCGATTCAACTAATTTGTTACACCCTAATCGTAAAATGCTCTTTTACCTGTTCACTTCGGAAGAAGACCAAACCCCATTGATACGTATCAATTGAAACCCGAACCTGCGGGTGTTCTTTAATTTCTTTCCAGGCTTCCTGCATTTCAGCAGACCAGTGGATGTCGTCAAAAATGAAAACAGAATCGTTGTGTGCTAGAGGTAAGAGCTTCAGGAAATATTCCAGTGTAGCCTGCTTGTGGTGATTTCCGTCGAAATATATAAGATCGAATTTCTCTGAAGTTTTCTGTTTGCTAGTGGTTGGTCGGAATTTTCCAGTTAGATCAGAAATGACATATTCAATTTTGTCAACTCTCAGGTCAATATTGTCAAACCCAAACTTATCAAATTGTTGCTGGGCGATCCCGGCGGTTTCTTTGCAGCCTTCGATAGTGATTAAATTTGTACCCCTGTTTGCTGCCATGGCTGCGGAAGCGATGCCTAGTGATGTTCCAAGTTCCAGGGCATTTTTCACCTTCAGATAATTCACGATCCTCGCTAATAATCTGGCTCTGAAAAGTGTGATCCCGGCATTTTTCGCGATGGCATGCACCGGTCTTTGATTGGAATTAAAAACCCTGCTTCCGGCACCAAAATCTTCTACTTCAATAATTTCTTTATTCCGAAGAAGATCATTCCGAAACTCTTTGATCTGTGCATATTCTGAATGTTCCGTTGTATCATAAAAGCATCTGGTCACCAAATTATAAACAAAAGGGGAGTGAAGACCGTGTTGGTTCTGGCTTTTCAGGAGAAAGTTGATATAGGATTTGAGTTGGAAGTACAAGGTAGTTAGATCTTAGTGGAGAGTGGAAAGTGAACAGTGGCGTTTTAATTGGTTTTCTTATTTTTCAGGTAATATTGAAGACTTCTTATCATTTTAAGTAGTTCAAGTAATTTGTTGCGTGCGTTATTATTTTCTAATTCTGAAATATAATTTCTTCGAAAGGCAATAGCACAACAGGTGACACATTCTCTAACGGAACCTTCTGCAATTTGAAGAAAGCGGTGGAATTGAGGATCAGAATCTCCAGAGCCTTCGGCTGTATTTAAAGCTATAGAAACCGCTGCTCTGATAAATTGAGAACTCAAACCATACTTTTCAGAATTAGGAAACTTGGAGCTAAGATCATAAGCAGTATCTGCAAAATCCAATGCTTTTTGATATACTTTTAAATCTTCAAAAATAAATTTCACCTCGCTCATACAAACTAAAACTTAATATTATTATTGGGTCCCAACATATTAAACTCTCCACTCTCCACTCTCCACTCTCCACTCGTCACGCTCCACAAAAAACTACCCCTCCAGCTTTTCCATCAACTCGAACCAGCGCATGGTTTTTTCCTCGATCGTATCTTCAACTTCCTTCAGTTCTTTGGATCTTTCGGCGACTTCCTCTCCGCTTAATTCTTCCAGGAAGCTTTGCTGAATTTTTTCTTTTTTCTGCTCCAGTTTTGCGATCTCCTTTTCAAGTTTGCTGAATTCCTTCTTTTCGTTGTAGCTAAGTGAAGCTCCGGAACTGCTGGATTTGTATTCTTTTTTCTCTTTCGCATCTGCTGGTTTCTCAGCTTCGACCGCTTCAGGTTTTGGTTTGGATGCCTGGTACTCTCGATAGTCGGTGTAATTTCCGGGGAAATCGGTAATTGCGCCGCCACCTTCGAATACAAAGAGGTGATCGGTTATTTTGTCCATAAAGTACCGGTCGTGAGAAACCACGATGATACATCCCGGGAAATCCATTAGGAAATTTTCAAGGACATTCAGCGTAAGTACATCCAGGTCATTGGTAGGCTCATCGAGAATAAGGAAATTCGGATTCTGAATAAGAACAGTACATAAGTAAAGTCGTTTCTTTTCACCACCACTCAGTTTTTCCACAAAATCATATTGCTTCTTTCTGCTGAAAAGAAAACGTTCCAGCAATTGTTCCGCAGAGATCTGTCGGCCCTTTTTAAGCGGAATGTAATCGCCAAACTCTTTAATCACCTCAATCACTTTCTGTCCCGGCTTGATCTTAATACCCTTCTGAGTATAATATCCGAACTTTACCGTTTCACCGATAACGATCTTGCCGGTATCTGGCTCCATGTTCCCGGTAAGCATATTGAGAAAAGTAGATTTTCCTGTTCCGTTTTTCCCAATAATTCCAATACGCTCCCCTTTTAAAAAGTTATAGCTGAAGTTTTTCATCAGCTTTTTACTGCCAAGCTCTTTAGAGATATTGTGAATTTCCACGATCTTGGTACCCAGACGCTCCATGTTCAGTTCAAGCTGAACCTTATGATCCTGTCTTCTTTGACCAGCACGGTGTTTGATCTCGTGAAAATCTTCGATCCTGGATTTTGATTTGGTGGTTCTGGCCTTTGGCTGGCGGCGCATCCATTCCAGTTCCTTTTTGTATAGTTGCTGGGCTTTATCGGTATTGGTAGCTTCCAGCTGATGTCTTTCTTCCTTTTTATCCAGGTAATAGGAGTAATTTCCTTTATAAGTATATAATTTACCGTCTTCCAGCTCCACGATTTCGTTACAGACCCGTTCCAGGAAATAACGGTCGTGAGTAACCATAAAAATGGTAAAATCCTGTTTTCTGAAATATTCTTCCAGCCATTCGATCATATCAAGATCCAGGTGGTTGGTAGGTTCATCGAGGATAATAAAGTCAGGTTTTTTCAGAAGCATCCTGGCCAGTGCCAAGCGTTTTTTTTGCCCTCCGGAAAGATTTTTAACAACGGCCTGCAGATCTTCCAGGTTAAGCTTGAAGAGAATTTGTTTGAATTCGGTTTCAAAATCCCAGGCATTATTAGCTTCCATGGCATCCATTGCCTTTTGCAGCGCCTCAGAATCCTCAGGGTTTTCCATCGCCTTTTCATATTGAGCAACCACTTCCAGAGTAGGATTTTCACTGGAAAAAATACTTTGCTCGATAGTGAGTTCTGGATCAAGATCAGGTTCCTGGGAAAGGAAGGCAACACGAATATCGTTGCGATAAATGACCTGGCCTTCATCAGGGGAATCTGTTCCGGCAAGAATGTTTAATAAACTGGTTTTTCCAGTCCCGTTCTTGGCTACAAAACCCACTTTCTGATCTTTGTTAATTCCGAAGCTAATTTGTTCGAATAAAACACGTTCGCCGTATGACTTTGCTATATTTTCTACTGAAAGGTAATTCATGGTATTGTTATCAGTTCTCTGTTGTCCGTTACGGGTTCAAAAGTACGAACTATGCGGGAAGAATTAGCAGAAATAAGAGTGTATAAAGATTACTGAAATAGAGCGCCTAAAAGTTTTACGATGGTTTATTTGAAATTAATGTTCGAGGACGGGTAGATTTCAACGGTAAAATTTTATTATTAGCTCGTAAAAACTATATTTGTTAAAACAATGTGAAGCTCTCTATGCGACTTAAATCTTTTTTGCTTTTACTCGCTACCATACTAACTTTGACTTCTTGTTTATCTACAAAAAGAATTTCTTATCTACAGGAAAATGAAAATTTTAAGGATAGTATCATAAAAATTGAACGTTTAAAGAAGCCTTATAGAATACAGACTGGTGATTTACTGAGTATTCGGGTGAAAGCTCTGGACCAAGAATTGGTAGGCATGTTTAATCCAATTACTGAGTCAAATTTGACTGCTACCACAGAAGAGTCAGTTTATTTCGATGGATTTACCGTCGATGATCATGGTAATATTAGGGTACCAACAATGGGAGAAATCAATGTTTTAGGTTATACTGAAACGGAAGTTCGGCAGCTTATTGAGAAAAAAATGCTTGAAGAGTATTTTAAAGAGGAGGCCAATATATTCGTGACCGTAAAACTAGCTGGAATTCGTTATATGACCCTTGGGGAAATAGGACAGGGCAGTCAGGTAATTTATAAAAATCAAGTTACTATAATGGAAGCAATAGCGAACGCAGGAGGTATAGATGCTTTGGGTGATAGGCAAAATGTAAAGCTAATCAGACAGTACCCTTCAGGGGAGGAAGTTCATACATTAGATGTAACAGATATTGATATCATTAATAGTCCCTACTATTTTATACAACCACATGATATTATAGTGGTAAATCCTTTACCTCAAAAAGCATTAGGTATTGGTACAACTGGTTTAGAAGTTTTTCGTACAATCGCAAGCCTGGTAACCTTAGCAACGTCAATTTATTTTATAGCAACACGTTAATGGCGCATGAGGATGATCATATTAGCGATGTAGGTTCGACCTTTGACTTCAAGGGGTTTGTATTAAAAATCCTAAGTTATTGGCATTTGATCTTATTATCTATTGGTATTAGTTTAGGTGTAGCTTACTACAATAATGTAAGAAAATTACCGGTTTATAGAATGGATAACCTTGTTTCCATAAAAGATGATCAAAATCCATTTTTTACTGCAAATACTAGTTTGACTTTCAATTGGGGCGGTACCTCAGATAAAGTAAGTACGGCAATAACCATACTAAATTCCAGATCTCATAACGAAGAAGTTGTCGAAGATCTCCAGTTCTATATCAATTATCTGGAGGAAGGTGAATATCAGCGAATAGATGCCTACGGCAGAACTCCATTTAGAATTGATGCTGACACTACATCGTTTCAGGCAAATAACGTGATTCTAACATTTGTGATGATCGATGAAACCAATTTTCAAATTTCTACAGAGATACCAAACAACCTAGCCCGAACAAATTACTTCTCAAAGGAAAATGACACTAGGGTTATGGAAGCTGGTCCGTTCCAAAGAAATTTTAAAATAGGAGAACGCATCAGTCTACCATTTTTCCATGGAATAGTTCATCGTACGGAGCAACCTTTACAACCTAATAAAAAATTCTATGTTAGTTTCTCGAACTTTGATAGTGCTGTTGGACGATATCGAAATGTATCGGTTCAACCTCAGGGTCAAGGATCTTCCATTTTGAAATTAAGTCAAACGGGATTAAATAAAACGAGACTTGTAGATTACCTGAATGGATCAATAGATGTTTTGAGCAGAAATATGCTCGAAAGGAAGAATTTGTTTGCAACAAAAACAATCCGTTTTATTGATAGCAGCTTGGCCGTACAGGCAGCACAATTGAAAAATGTTCAGGATTCGCTGAATAATTTTAGAAATCAAAATTCCATACTGAATATTTCTGCTGAAGGAGATCAATTAACAGGGAGACTTTCAGATTTAGATATTCAGAAAGAACAGATTCGAAGACAAATCAGTTACTATAATACTCTTCAGGATTACCTTCAAACTCGAACAGATTACTCTAATGTTCCTGCACCAAGTGTTGCTGGTATAAGTGAAGGAAGTATATCGAGTGGGGTATCTAGAATCATACAATTAGCAGAGGAAAGAAGTAATTATCAGTATACATTAAGAGAAAACTCTCCTGTTTTTAACGATATAGACAGGCAAATAAATTCTGTTAAGGCTGTGCTATTAGAAAATATTCAATCTTCTACAGGTTTATTGAAATCCGAATTACGGGATATTAACGGACTAATAAGTAGATACGAATCTCAAATTAAGACCTTGCCACAAGAGGAACAGGATCTTTTAAAAATTCAGAGACAGTATGCTATTAATGAACGGACTTACAATATGTTTCTTGAAAAAAGAAGTGAAGCTGGTTTAGTTAAAGCTGCAAATGTGAGCGATGTTCTCGTTATTGACAAAGCTAAAGATACAGGAGGTGGCCGGATAGGACCAGATACCCAATTAAATTATGTCATGGCAGTAATGACCGGAGGTCTGGTACCCCTTACATTTGTATTCCTCTTGGTTTTTTTAAATACCAATATTCATAATGCACAGGAAATTACCCGACTATCAGCGATACCTATAATAGGTTTGATTGGAAAAAATAAAGGAGATACTAATCTCGCCGTATTCAGTTCACCAAAATCCTCAATTTCGGAAAGTTTTCGAGGCCTGAGATCAAGTTTGCAATTCTTATATAAACGACAAGGCTTAACTGGTGCAAAAACGGTACTTATAACGTCATCTGTTTCCGGTGAGGGTAAAACCTTCTGTGCGATGAATTTGGCAACAGTTTTTGCACTTAGCGAGAAAAAAACGGTTTTAGTAGGGGTAGATTTACGAAAGCCAAAAATCTTTGATGATTTTAAATTAAATAATGATTTAGGGATAGTAAATTATCTTATAGATCAAGCAAAAAAAGAAGAAATTATCCAGAGAAGTGAAATACCATATTTAGATGTCATAACTTCAGGTCCGGTTCCTCCTAATCCTTCAGAATTATTAATGACTGAGAAAATGGACGAATTGATAAAGTGTTTAAAGGCTGAATATGATTATATCATTCTCGATACACCGCCGATCGGTATGGTTGCAGACGCGCTAAACCTTGTTAAACACGCTGATGCAACTCTCTATTTGATTCGTCAGGATTATACAAAAAGGGGTATGCTTGAGACTATCAACGAGAAATTTAAAAAAGGCGAGGTTAAAAATATTAGTTTTATTCTTAACCATTTTCAACACAGCGCCAAATATGGTTATGGTTATGGTTACGGCTACGGCTACGGCTATGGCTACGGTTATAATAGATATGCAAAGGGATACTATGGTGCAAGTCCTTCAAAAGCACATCAGTTGAAAAGGTCGTGGAGAAAATTTATGAGAAACTTCGAATAACGTATTAGTAAAGCAGTTGTGCCGTATTAATCAATTGCCATATGTGAAAACTACTATATTCTTGCCCTGATTGATACATTTTCCACTGGTTTTCAATCTCTTTTGCGTCAAACCATTCTGAGTAAGCAGAGAGCTTCAAATCTCGAATTTTCTCCTCCACGAATTCTTTTAATTCATCTCCCAGCCATTCTCGTTGCGGAGTTTGTAATGCGCGCTTTGGGGCATAAGAAATATCATCAGAAACCATTGGTTTTATTAATTCTCTCAGCAAAAATTTCTGACTGCCATCTGAAATTTTAAAACTTTTCGGTTGAGCAAATGCAAATTCCACAAGTCTGTAATCCAGGAATGGCTCCCTAAGTTCGATGCTGTAAGCCATGGAAACCCTATCGTTAAAACGCAAAGCCCTGGGAATTTTTGTATAGAAGAGATCTCTGTATTGCAGGTTTAATAAAGTGTCTTTGAAGGGTTTTTCAAATTCCGGTTTACCAGCTAAACCGGCAAATTCCGGATCAAGCATATTCGGTTTAAATGGGGAAATTCCAGCAGTTCCCTGAATAGTAGAGTCGGAATTTTGAAAATAATAATCATAACCGGCCCATTGTTCATCCATACCCTGGCCGTCCAGTAAAACCTTGATACCTTTTGCTGATGCCTGCTGAAAAATTTTTGAATAAGCCAGGGTAGGGATACCACCAAACGGTTCATCCTGAATAGTACATATAAAACTTAATCTTTCTTCAATTTCCTCGGCTTGCAATATTATCTTGTGCAGTGGGTTATGAGTACGCTGAATCATCTTTTCAACCCATGGGATCTCGTCATATCTGGAGTCTCCTGTATAAAAAGTAAAGGCAGAAATATTATCGCTTCTTTGATATTGGTTTACCAGAGCAAGTAATAATGAGCTATCCACACCACCACTAAGATTGAATCCTACAGGCACGTCTGCTCTAAACCTTAATCTTATGGAATCCTTTAATAATTCCAGATAATGATCTTTGGCTTCATCAAAATTTAATGCTTGCTGCAATACTATTCTATCCTTTAAACTATACCATTTTTCAGTTTTAAGCTTCCCGCTTTCAAATTGCAGACTATATCCGCCGGGTAATTGCAAAACATCTTTATAAAATGTTTCCCAGGGCATACCATAATTGCCGAATTGGAAATATGAAGACCAGACTTCCAGGTTAGGTTGATTTTTATCAGTCAGAGATTTGATCTCGCTGGCAAAATATAAATGGTTCTCATCTAATTTATAATAGAAAGGTTTGACGCCAAAACGATCTCTTGCAGCAAAAAGCTTTTTATCCTGATTATCCCAAATGGCGAAAGAGAACATGCCGTTAAATCTAGAAAGACATTCCTTACCCCAGAAAATATAGGCTGCCAGTAAAACTTCAACATCAGATTGAGTTCTAAATTCGTAGGAATTTTTCAGCTGACTTTTTAATTCAGGATAGTTATAGATTTCTCCATTAAAGATTAAAACATATCTGCCTGAATTATCGATAAACGGCTCATTGGCATTTGCTGACAGGTCTATTATAGCGAGACGGTTATGGCCAAGTGCAGCATAGTTTTTATCAAAATATTTTTCGGTGTGATCCGGACCTCTGTGCCTTATTTTTTGCAGCATCCTTTCCAGGATTTTTGGATCTGGATTTGGGCCAACTATTCCTGCAATTCCGCACATACACTAAAAATTATATCGCTTCAGCAAACCTTCCGCTTTCTGCCAGTCTGAAACAGTATCAATATTTACATAAGGATCTTGAGTAGTATCGATAAAACCAATTTTTTGACCGAATAAGCTATTCTGTTCTACAATCACGTCGGTTTTGATTAGATATATTGCCCCATCCCGATGATAAGCTGTCGGTAGCTCCTGTCTTCGGGAAATTATCTGCTTTTCACCCGTGGCCAGTTTCAGGTGGCCGTCCACATTTTTAAAAATCCAATGTGGATTAAACTCCTGCGGTACCTGCCTTACGGTAATCAAGGAATCAAAGTCATTATCCGTAAATCTTTTGATGGCTTCGTCAATCAAACCGTTTTTACGAAAGGGCGTTGTAGGCTGTAATAAACAGATCGCATCATAATAAATTTCCCTTTCAACAAAATAATTTAAGGCATGCTTTATTACTGCCAGGCTTGACGTATGATCTTCGGCAAGTTTTCCAGGTCTTTTGAAAGGAGCCTCAACACCCAATTTTTGAACTGTCTCGATGATCTGATCATCATCACTACTTGTAATTAGGAAATCTAGGTTTTCCGATTTTTTAGCACTCTCAATAGTATATTGAATTAAGGGTTTTTTGCCGAGAATTTTAATATTCTTTCCGGGAATACCCTTACTTCCACCTCTCGCCGGGATAAGACCTAATATTTTCATTTATTCTGATTTTGAAAATTAATAGGTGATCGTTTTATAAGATTTAAGATTGCTATCGGCTATAATCTCGGCTATTTTTTTGCCGGAATTTCCAGTTCCATAAATTTCTGAAGATTGAAAATGGGCTTTTTCGATGCCTTGCTTTGTCGCTTGGATAATTTCAGAAGCATCGTACTTTACGTTTTTTACATTTTCAGCTTTTAGCCTCCTGTTTTGTCTCGTTCCTATATTTACAACCGGAATTCCGAGATAGGAACATTCCCGGATTCCCACGCTGGAATTGCCTATAAGTGCTTTGGAATTTTTTAAAAGTCTTAAAAAATCCATAGGTTCCATATTTTTGAAAAATCTAATATTCCGTAGATCATTTGTTTCACGGAATGACCTTATGCCGTTTGAAGTCCCATCAGCTCCGGCATCCAAGTTAGGCCAGAACCAGAAACAGGGATAATTTAATTTTTCAATCGCTTTTAAGGTTTCTGTTATATGTTTTTTAGACTCAGCGTATTCCGTAGTTACCGGATGTTGCATTACCACAATATAGCCATCTTTCCAGTTACCAATTTTACCAACACCTCCATACTTTTCAATTGGATCGAAATCCAGCTGTGGATTTTTGAGAACTTTACTGGCAAGATCTATGGAGGGACAACCTGTGTTTATTACGGTTTCGGGATCTTCCCCTAACTTTATAACCCTTCCCATGGCATCATCACTGGAAACCAGGTGTAAATCTGCCAGTTTGGTATTGCAATGCCGTACTTTTTCGTCGATATTACCCGTCACTTCTCCTCCCTGGATATGAATAAGCGGAATATTCTGATATGCTGCGGCAATGGAAGTTGCGATGGTCTCAAAACGATCGGCTATGGTTACCACAGCGTCAGGTTTTAAATTATAGAATACATTGGTTAACTCCATAAGGCCTAAACCTGTAGTTTTGGCCATAGTGGTTGGATTTTCACCTTCCAGAACCATAAAAACTTTGGCATCTGCAGTAAAACCGTCCTTTTCAATAAAATCTATGGTGTTACCATATTTATCAAGAAGGGCTGAACCTGCAATCACAAGCTGAAGTTGAAGCTTAGGATGTTTTTTAATTGCCTCCAGGGCAGTTTTTATCCTGCTGTAGGAAGGTCTGGCGGTAATGACGACGCATATTTTGCGTTTTTCCATATGAAAAGGATCTAAGGCTAATGTAAAAAATGATATCTATTTATTAATCGGATTTACTTTGAAATGATAATTTATCTCAATGGCTTATTTTTTCGTAAAATTCCAGATTGCGTGCTACAATCGTTTCCACGGAAAAGTTTTCTAAAATATAATTTCTGGCGGAAACACCAATTTCATTGCGTTTATCATCATTTTCCAGAAGTTGATCAATTTTTTCACTGGCTTCATGATGGCTGGCAGGTTTCACCATACAGCCGGTAATATTATTTTTAATAATTTCAGTCGCCCAACCAATATTAGAGGTAACCACTGCCTTTCCCATAGACATGGCTTCAAGCCAGGCCATGGGAAATGCCTCGGCATAACTTAAAAAAACTATGACTTTAGCTTTAGCTATCTCATTTTTCAAATGATTTTGATCCAGATTCCCTAACCACTTTACATTTTTTCGGGCTTGGGTAGATAGTTTTTCCATAAACAGTTCTTTTGTCGATCTTCCTGTTATGGCATCAACGACATCATTGCCGGCAATATTTAAAGTGATGTGCCTATCTCCATTCGATATTAGGTTGAAAACTTCCGCAAGCTCCAGAATTCCTTTTTTTCTGATAATGGAACCAAAATATAAGATGGAATTCTCAGGTAAAATTTCTTTGTTCGGTTTAAAAAAATCAGTGTCCACTCCATTGGGAATAACTATAATTTCTTTCTTCAGTTGAAATAGATTTTTAGTTACTTCAGCAGAAAAATTGCTTACCGCTATTATATGATCTGCATTACGAATCGCTAATTTCTCAAACCAGAAATTCTTTTTTTTCTGAGGACGGTTCTCCAAATAACAAAAATAAGTGTCGCTTCCATGTACCCGTAAAACTAAGGAACATCTCAATTTCATAAATGCGGTGACACCGGTCCAGTCTGGTGCCTCTAGGGCATCAATTCTATCGGTATCTATATATTTATTCACGTAATTCTGTATAAATTTCCGATGAAGATACCAGCCCATAAATCTGAATTTCGGCCGGGAAATGATGTGCAATTTAAAATCACCTTCAGTATGAACCGCATCATGATTTTGTCCATAAACGAAAACCGACACTTTAATTCCTTTTCGAAGCAAACCCGTTATCAAGCTTTTAATACTATTTCCTAATCCGGCAGAGCGACTGGTCTCGGTATAAGGAAATTCTGGCGTAAGGAATGCTAAATGCATTATTCTGTAATTTCAGTTAAACTTGCCCAGATTCTTTCTGAAGCTTTATCTGCAGGAACTTTATTAATGGTTTCAAACCATTTTAACGCGGCATTAACCGTTTCAGTATTTTCATTTAAAACCATTTTAATTTTATCACCTATATCAGATCGGGAATTTAACCAGAAGACCGGGGATCTTTGAGGCATAGACCTGAAATGAATGAACTGATAAACCTTTTCATGAGTCCAGTTTTCACTTTGCTTATCTGAAACATCGTAGTTTATAAAGAGACACGGTTTATTCAGTAAGGCAGCATCAAAAACCATGGAGGATCCCAGGTTGATCACCATTTCGCAGTGCTTAATTGTATTAATTAAAAGTGGGAGATCTTCAGCTATAGGCAAAACGGTATTCCAGTTTTGTCCCATTTTCTCCCATGCCGGCTCAATAGCTGTGATCAGGTTTTCATATTTTTTCAGTATTTCAACATATCGAGTCGAAAAATCGGTTGGGCATCTGCGAAAAATTATTTTAAGATGGTAACCATTGTTATTTAATTTTTCCACATTTTCAGCAACGTCCTCTAAATATTGAGGGTCATCAGGACAGGTGGTCACGTCGTCCCCACTGTACAGAATATATTTTTTTAAAGGGTCTAAATCACAATGTTTAAAAAAAGAACTCCTGCTTTGGTATGATGATTCATCATTATGCATTTCAAATTGCGGGGTGCCGGTCACCTTGATTTTTTCAGCTGATATAAAAGGATAATAATATTGTAATTCCTTTTTCATGAAATTGCTCCATACAAAATAAAAATCTGGAGCGGTTACCATGGTTGCTTTTGGCAGGTTATCCCAGGAGAATATAAAAGTAGCCGTTGGAATATTTAAATCCTGTGCAGCAGTTAAAGGTGAAACAGCGGTCAAAGGGCGCTGATTGGTACAAAAAACCACATCCGGTTTATATTTCTTCAAAACTTTCAGGCAATCTTTATAATAATCACTTTTTCTTTCTGAAGCCTTTAGTTTTTTTCTAAGAACTTTTAATCCTTCTTCGCCGGTATGTTTTTTTCTAAGTGCGTAAATCACACTGTTCTTAATTAGCGATTTAAAATTTTTCGATTTAGAGGGGAACCGGTAAAAGGAATATACAGGGTCATTGAATTTATTTTCAAAATGCTCCAGTTCCGTTTCAATTTTTGCTCTTTTGATAAGGTCTGAATAAGCTTTTGGCCTTGGATTCAATTTGATGTCCTTAATTCCGATTGAAGCAAGATCAAACGGAGTTGCATTCCAGAATATAACTTCCCAGCCTAGTTCTTCTCCGAGCTTTACGAATGAAGTAAAAGCAAAATTTCTAATTCCTACACCATCAGGAAGGAGAATGAAAATTCTTTTCTTAGGAATAGATTTATTTGCCATTGTTCAAATATATAAAATCGACAGGTTCTTAAATCAAGCACAACGTGAGTAATTCTTTACGGAAAATTCCTTTCTTTGTTTCTAAACCAAATATCTTCTTCTGTGCTTTCTAAGCTTATAAAATTCTTTACACAGGAATATATTTTTTTTCTTTTCCTTGGTACTTTGGGTGCTATTTGTCTGTATTGGATGGTTAAGCCGCATAATGTTGGATTTTCACCAGATTCAATGGCATACCTGGAAATGGCTGAAAATTTTTCTACTGGTAAAGGTTTTGTAAATGCCGATGGTGATATAATAAGTCACTGGCCTCCACTTTATTCTACAGCTATAGCATTAACGGCAAAAATTACCGGATTAAGAATTATAGAGAGTGGCATAATATTACAACCATTTTTGCTTTTTACAACAATTATAATATTTTTCTTTATTTTAAAGAAACTGAAAGTAAACAACTATCTTGTTTACTACTCAGGTTTACTCCTAATCCTTTCGCCGTTAATAGGTAACTTTCCATGGTATTTATCGGAGGGATTGTTCTATGTGTTTTTATTGTTCAGTTTTTACTTTCTACTGAAATGGCATGAGAGCAGAAAAAGAAGGTATCTAATTATTATGGGTTTTTTCTGTGGACTTCTTTTCCTTACTAGGTATGCAGGAATTGGTTTTATTGGAGGTTATCTTTTAGTTGTAGCTATCTTTAATATTACGACACCTATCGGTAAGATAAAGGATGTAATGTCTGTATTATTTCCTTTAATCTTAAGCATTATTCCCTGGTTTCTTTATATCTATACAGTGAAAGAAAATGCGACTGTACGGCATTTTGATGTTCATATAATCTCAACTTCCAAGCTTATGGACCTTTTAAAAGTTTTTGGATTTTGGTTTCTGGGAAGTACAATAGCGAGAATAAGCTTTGCCTTTTTTATGGTGTATTGTTTGTTATTCTTTTTTAAAAGGGGAAGGTCTTTCAGAAAACTTATCAAAAGTTTTTATAAACGATTTTCTGCTAAGGTGTTAATTATTTTTTTGCTTTGCTTTATATATATAAGTTTTCTAATAATTTCTATTTCTTTCTACGATTCCTGGACGCCCCTGGATAGTCGTATTCTTTCACCGGTTTTCATTTTTATTTTCATTCTTGTCCTATTATTTCTTCAGTACTTACATGAAAAAAGATTTTTCACTGTTTTAATAGCGGGTTGTTTTTTTTTATTTCTGAGTTTTAGTACTTTAACTTTTCCCTCACATCAAAATCACCTTTTACGCGGGAAAGGATATACCAGAGAGAAATGGAGACAATCTGAAACGCTTGAGAGATGGAAGAAAGCAAGTAGACCTGTTCAAGTATTTACCAATGCAACGGAATTAGGATATATACATCTTGGCGAAAGATTTGAACTTCTGCCTTTAAAAGAAAAAAAAGATGAAATTAATAATTTGCTCGAAATGGTGAAGGATGGAAAAGCAGAAATTATATTCCTCAACGAGGTAAATTGGAAAAATGATTTGGTTGGTCCACGCCTTTTATTAAGGGACACTAGTGATTTACATATTCACTTTTTTAGTGACGGTTTTATCATTAGATCTACCTTTGAATAAAGTTGTATTTGAATACACACCATAAAGCTCTCAATCCATCTTTCCAATTGATCTTTTTTCCTTCATCATAGGTCCTCCCATAATAGGAAATTCCTACTTCATAAATTCTTATTCCCTTTATTCTGCTTATTTTGGCTGTGATCTCCGGCTCCATTCCAAATCTATTTTCCTCGATTTCAATTTTCTTTAAAATTTCCGCTCTAAACATCTTAAACCCAGTTTCCATATCAGTAAGATTAAGATTGGTGAAAGCATTACTTAAAGTAGTGAGAAATTTATTCCCTATGGTATGCCAGAAAAAAAGTATTCGGTGAGCATTACCACCCATAAATCTCGATCCGTAAACCACATCTGCCTTTCCGTCCAAAAGAGGTTGCAGAAGGATGTGATATTCCCGCGGATCATATTCAAGGTCTGCATCCTGAATGATAATATAATCTCCTGTTGCCATAGTTATTGCCTGGCGTATTGCAGCGCCTTTCCCACGGTTAAACGGCTGATCCCATAATAATATAGTAAAGCCAGAATTTTCTTGCTGGTATTGCAGGATATTTTCTTTTGTTTTGTCTGTTGAAGCATCATTGATAATAATTACCTCCTTCTGAAGACCTATGCTTACATTTTTTAAAATATCAAGAAGATGAATTATAGTATTTTCCTCATTAAAAATAGGAATTAAAATAGATAGAGTTTTCACAAGATTTATTTAAAAAGTCAGGACTAATATATTCTTTTGTAGGAAGTTTTTAGGAATAAATGTTTTATCTAAATATCACGCTCCTGATATGGTAGGTTTATAAAAACGAGTATTTTTGGTTCTATGGTAAGATTGTTTTCTTCAAAACCTCAACTTCAGGTTTTTTGGTGGAGCGAACCCCGGCTTATGGGTAAGGAAAGGGAAAATTATGGGGACCTGCTTTCAAAATACCTGATTGAAAAAATTTCAGGTAAAAAGGTAAAATGGAAACAGCCGAAAAAAAAAACCTGGTATAATTGGAACAAAAAGATCTACTTAGCCGTTGGAAGTATTGTGCATCATGCTACTAAAAACAGCATTGTGTGGGGAAGTGGGATCATCGATCAACAACAAGAGATTGCTGCGGCTGATTTTCGTGCAGTGCGCGGTCCCCAAACGAGGAAATATTTACTGGCTTCAGGTTATAATTGCCCTGAAGTTTATGGAGATCCGGCCTTGCTTTTACCTGAATTCTTTAATCCCACCATTGAAAAAAAATATGAAATTGGAATCATTCCGCATTATCTTGATTTTGAATTGGTCAGTTCATGGTATAAAGACAATAATAGTATTAAAGTGATAGATTTAATGACCTTGGATGTGGAAGAGGTTACTGTTCAAATTTTATCGTGTAAACAAACAATTTCTTCATCTCTGCATGGAATAATAGTTTCTCATGCCTACGGAATACCATCGGTTTGGGTTAAATTTTCAGATAAGATCTTTGGGAATGATATTAAGTATAAAGATTATCTACAATCTGTGAATTTGGAACACTATCAACCGGAAATGCTAAAATCAAAACTTGCTGATGATCAAATTTTGTTATTGTTGGAAAAGCACGTGAATCTTCCTGAAATGAAGGATATCAAAAAATTACAGGAAGGATTATTGAAATCCTGTCCCTTCAGAAATAGGTAAATCAAAAATGAGCGAACTGGAAACTAAAATATATCAAAGGGCGAATAATCACAACATCCCTGCCTTAATTAGAGAAAGCCTAACAGACATCTGGAACTCCAGATTTCTTTCCCGGCAACTGGCTGAAAGGGATATAAAAGCTCAGTATAGGCAATCTTATTTGGGGATCGTATGGGCTTTTGTGTCTCCGCTTATGACCGGCGCCGTTTGGATCTTTCTAAATCTTTCAGGCACCATCCAGGTTTCTGACACCGGCATACCGTATCCGGTCTACGCTTTTTCAGGAACGCTCATCTGGTCCATCCTTACCGAGTCTATCAACACGCCGGGTAACAGTACAAGGGGAGCACGGGGGCTTATCAGTAAGATTAATTTTCCAAAAGAGGCCTTGGTCGTTTCCGGGATCTATAAAATGTTTTTTAATTCATTTTTAAAAATTTTAATGTTGGTGCTGTTCGTGTTTCTCTTCGGCGTTGGTTTTCACTGGAGTATTTTGTTGCTTCCCGTTGCTATATTGGCCGCGCTTATAATGGGCACGACAATAGGCCTTTTTATAACGCCTATTAGCATGCTATATTCAGATGTTTCCAGGATCATTGGAATGGGACTGGGTTTCTTAATGTATATCACCCCGGTGGTATATTCCATTCCAGGTTCAGGTTTGATGCGCGTTTTGATGCTATACAATCCGTTTACCCCATTGATCGTGACCACCAGGGATTTGCTGGTTGGAGCTACGCCACAGTTCCTTACCTATTTCCTGATCGCTTTTCTGGTTTGTATCCCGTTGTTGTTTATTGGACTGGTGTTCTACAGGATTTCCATTCCCATTATCGTGGAAAGATCAAACTAATCAACTATGCATAATAAATACCTTTCGAAGGATAAGGAAAGACAGAGAAGGTTTTAATTTTCCTTAATTTTAGAATCTGAATGTATGAACCTCCAAATGCAGGATAAAGAAATACTGGTCAAAGCAGAAGGGCTTTCCAAAAAGTTTTGCAAGGATCTTAAAACCAGCCTCTGGTATGGTGTAAAGGACCTTATTGCCAATCTTTCCAGTGACGATCGGAAAAGAACGCTAAGAGACAAAGAATTCTGGGCGGTAAAGGATATCAATTTTGAATTACGGCGTGGAGAATGTCTGGGTCTTATCGGACATAACGGAGCGGGAAAATCTACTTTACTGAAAATTTTAAACGGCTTAATAAAACCTGATGAGGGAAAGGTAACCATTAAAGGAAAGGTAGGAGCACTTATTGAACTGGGCGCCGGTTTTAATCCTATCCTTAGCGGAAGGGAAAATATCTATAACAACGGCGCGGTACTTGGATTTTCCCGGGAAGAAATCAGGGAAAAGATTGAAGATATCATCGAGTTTGCTGAATTAAGCGAATTCATTGATATGCCCGTACAAAATTACAGCAGCGGGATGAAGGTTAGGCTAGGGTTTGCCGTTGCCGCCCAGATGCAGCCGGATGTGTTGATCATTGATGAGGTGCTGGCCGTAGGCGACCTGGGTTTTGTTTTAAAATGCTTTAAGACCATTGACAGGATCTTGCCAAATACAGCTATTGTTTTTGTATCGCATAGTATGCCGATGGTTTCGAGGATTTGTAACCAGATTATCCTAATGGATAAAGGTATAAGTAAATTTCAGGGAAAAGACGTTGCAGGCGCGATAGACCTGTATTACTCTCAGTTTGTGACCAACGATTCAAATCTTGTTTTCGATGATGGAAGTTTAGAGTTAAAGGAGGTAAAAGTGAATTCGATGGACCCATCTCATCAAATTCAAGTGCATTGGGAAGATGATTTTAAAATAGATTTAAAATTTAGACTTTTAAACGATATTCCTGTACCAGATTTTTTCTTAATTATCACTGATAAGGAACAAAGGCAGGTAGCTCTTCTAAAAAATCTAAATAATACAAACATCAATCCCTCAAATGGAATTCTGAATTTCTCA
Organism: Christiangramia portivictoriae DSM 23547; assembly: GCF_000423045.1. Lineage (GTDB taxonomy): Bacteria > Bacteroidota > Bacteroidia > Flavobacteriales > Flavobacteriaceae > Christiangramia > Christiangramia portivictoriae. The sequence goes on from NZ_AUHF01000001.1 coordinate 1,011,342, forward strand.
GTACTGCATAAAAATATTCAATTATCTAAAGGAATTTATTCAATCAGCATTACGGCAAGGTCATCCATCAATAAGGAACCAATATACCGGCAAAATTCAATTATCAATTTTCAGTTGATACATAAAGATGAGGTTTGGGAGCCTTTTTTATTAAACTCAACCTTTACAGATTTATCTAACCCATGATAATTTATAATGTTCTATGATCCCGGTTACCAAAACATTTTTACCGCCGCAGGAAGAATATCAGGCAATATTAAAAAGAGCCTGGGATGCTGGGTGGATCACCAACAGAGGGGGTCTGGTAAAAGAACTTGAGGAAAAATTAAAATCGTACCTAAGAGTTTCTAATATTTTGGCTACCACTAATGGCACACTACCTCTGCAAATCGCCATAAAAGCACTGGAACTAAAAGGTGAAATAATTACCACACCATTTTCTTATGTAGCAACTACTTCAAGTATTGTCTGGGAAGGATGTAAACCTGTTTTTGTAGACATACATCCAGATTATTTGACAATTGACGAAACCAAGATCGAGGCGGCGATAACCGAAAAAACTTCCGCGATCCTGGCGACCCACGTCTTTGGAAATCCCTGCAATGTGGAAGCAATTGAAAGAATTGCTAAGAAGTATGATTTAAAAGTGATCTACGACGCGGCCCATTGCTTTGGGGTAACCTATAAGGGAAAATCCATATTTGAATATGGGGATATAAGTACCTGTAGTTTTCACGCAACTAAAATTTTTCATACCGGGGAAGGCGGTGCTTTGTTTACGAAGCATAAGGAACTATTTCATAAATTATTTTATCACCATAACTTTGGGCATAAAGGTCAGGAAGATTTTCATGGACTGGGAATCAATGCCAAAATGAGCGAACTACAGGCAGCCATGGGACTTTCTGTGTTCCCTTATCTGGATGAGATCATGGCCGGGCGCAGAAAGGCGGTACAGATTTATAATAAATTATTAGAACATCCCGATCTAAAGAAAATAAAGATAAGAAGTGGCACGCAGTGGAATTATAGTTATTATCCGTTGATCTTTAAAGACGAAAAACAGTTACTTGAAATAAGAGATGAGCTTAATAAGGCCGGCTTTTATCCGAGACGTTATTTTTACCCAATTTTAAACAAATTAAATTATCTTGAAAATAAGGAGATGATTTTAGCAGAATCGATTTCTGAATGTACCCTATGTCTGCCGTTATTTTTTGAATTAGAGGAGAAAATAGTAAAAAGAATATGTTTAATAATCAACAATATGTTATAATAAACCGTATTTATTTTTTGTGCAGATATCTTATAATCAAATAATTAATTATTTAAGTCTACAGGGGATAGATTATTCTTTGGAAGGAAGTACGCATTCTGAATATCAGATATGCTCATTATTTTATCCTGAATCTAACGGATTCTATTTTTTAATTGGAGATCTTATTAAACCGTCTGTGGAAAATTCTCTTTTTATTAGCAATATATCTTTAACTACTGAGGAGAATAGTGGAATAATACTGGTTAAAGAGAATCCCCAGATTATATATTACAAACTTTTAGACTATTATTTTAAAGAGCAATCTACAGGTGTAATTGGTGATAAGGTTTCTAGGCACGAGGAGGCAATAATTGGTAAGAATGTCCAGATAGATGACTTTGTTGTTTTAGGAAAATGTGTTATAGGAGATAATACAATTATAAAAAGTCATACGGTGGTAGCGGATAACTCAATAATAGGAGATAATGTTATTTTGGAATCGCATTGCACCATTGGAGCTACTGGCGCTGCCTGGGCTTGGGGAGAAAATAATGAGAAGTTTAAACAACCCCAGTTGGGAGGAGTAATTATTAAAGACAATTGCTTTATAGGAGCAAATTCAGTAATAGTAAAGGGGTCTCTTAATGAAAAAACGAATATAGGAGAAAACACAATTATTGCTCCCGGAGCCAGAATAGGTCATGGTACTCAAATTGGAAAAGGTGTGCACTTTGCTAATAATGTTGTGACAGGCGGAAATACTCAAATATCTGATTTTTGTTTTATAGGTTCTTCTGTAACATTCAGACCTAAAGTTTATATTCATTTGAATACGATAGTAGGTGCTGGCGCAGTAGTTGTGAAGGATACTTCAAAAGAAAATATCCTTTTAATCGGTGTTCCTGCACAAGAGACTACCATAAAAAATAATTTAGTCGGGATACCAAATTTTAATATTCAATAGATGGAAAATTTTAGGGCAATATCCCCTCAGGCTGAGATAGGTGAAAATGTTGAAATTCATTCGATGGCTATTGTTGAGGAAAATGCGATAATTGGTGATAATACCAAAATAGGCCCTTTCTGTATCATAAGAAAGGGTGCAAAAATAGGTGCCAACTGTAAGTTTACAGCATACTGTGAAATTCGAGAAAACGTGGTGATTGGTGAAAACAGTAGTTTTGGCAGTAGATGTACGATCTCTGCTAATGCTCAAATTGGAAAGAATGTAGTGGTTAAATATAGTTTTGTACTTACAGACACTCCAAAGCTGGAAGATGGAAACGTCAAAGATGTTGGTTCTATTGGAGATGGAGCGTTAATTGGGGCAAATGTTACGCTCATGCCAGGATGTTCTATAGGAAAAGATAGTATCATAGGGGCATGTTCACAAGTCAGGTCCAATGTTGGAGACAAGGAAATTTGGTATGGTAATCCTGCCGAATTCTTTAAAATGAATGAATAGTAGAATCAGATGGACTTCCGAATTTTCAAAGAAAAGTATCAGAAAGTCGAGCCCAAAGAATTAGCCAATAATACTTCTTCGAAACCCTTGGTAAGTGTATGTGTTCAAACGTATCAGCATAAAGATTTTATAAGAGATTGTCTTGAGGGTATACTGATGCAGAAAACCGATTTTTCTTATGAAATTCTTATAGGTGAAGATGGAAGTACCGATGGAACCCGGGAGATTTGTTTGGAATACTTTAAAAGATTTCCTGATAAAATAAGACTTTTTTCACATCACCGGGAAAACAATATTCATATAAATGGGAAACCTACAGGCCGATTTAATTTTGTTTATAACTTCTTTTCTGGGCGTGGTAAGTACATTGCGATATGTGAAGGTGACGATAATTGGACAGATCCTCTCAATCTTCAAAAACAAGTAGAGCTTTTAGAAGCTAATCCGCAATTCTCTTTCGCATTTCATGATGTTACGGTGATCAATAAAGATGGAAAGATATTACGAAAGGGATACTTAAAGGATGGTTTAAGGAACAATCTGGAGCAGAAAGTTCTAAAAAGAGGTCCTGATCTATTATTATCTACCATTTGTTTTCGTACAAATGCTTTACACTTTCCGAGAGAATTTTTTAAAGTGCCTAACGGGGATACGTTTCTTATCAGTCTTTTAGGAAATCAAGGTAAAGGCGGATATTTAGCTACCATAAAAAATTCTTTCTATAGGCATCATTCTGGTGGGGTTTGGAGTCTTAAAACAGAGCTCTTTAAAAGCCGTGGAAGATTGCTTACCTATTTCTATCTTGGAACGTTTTATAAAAAAAAGAACGATACGGAAATATCCGATTATTTTCTGGAAAAATTCCTTAAGGAACGGGATCTTATTTTAAATTCTGCCACTAATATGCAAGAACGCGGGCAGTTGGTTCGACAATTTTACCACATGAAAAAGAATAAAGCTGCATTTTGGTTCTTTTTATATAATCTCACTCATGACTTTAACGGAAGAGGAAATATCTTTAAAAGAAATTTTTTACGAAACATGTCCTCTTTCTAGATCATGAGAGCTTCTCCAAAATTTTCTGTAATTCTACCTACTTACAATAGAGCTTCTTTTATTTCGAATGCTATTCATAGCGTGATAGAACAGGGGTTTGAAGAATGGGAATTAATCATAGTTGATGATGGTTCTACGGATGAGACCAGGTTTGTCGTTGAGAAGTTTGATGATAAAAGAATACGCTACTTTTTTATTACCCACGGTGAGCGAAGCAGGGCCAGAAATTTTGGAATAGAACAATCACAAGGTATCTATATTTGTTTCCTGGATAGTGATGACCGATATTTTTCAAATCACTTAAGTGTTTTACACGATGAAATTAAAGCTCGCGGTAACCCAAAAGCCCTTTTTACCACCAGTTCAAAAATTTTAAAGAATTCCGGAGATTGGAAAAGACCTTTGTATAACAGTGACGAATACAATCATCCGGTATATTTTGTCTGGCAGAAGTTTTTACTGATTAATTCGGTGTGTGTCCATACTTCCATTCTTGAAAAGCACCAGTTTCCGGAACAATTCAATGTTTGGGAGGATACTCATCTTTGGTTAAGGATTGTTGCAGTAAATCCCTTTTTCCAGATCAATGAAGTTACCACCGAATGGAATGTGCATGAAGAAACATCTGTATTTGATTCCTTTAAAAATTCCAGCGTAGGTTATGTAAAAACCTATCTGCAAGCCATTCACCACCTCTTTAGGAATTACAATGAAATGATGTCAAAATTTTTTACGGAAAAGGAGGTTCGTAAATTCTGCTATGAAAAATTAAGCATGCACTTATATAATGCGTATACTAATAAGAACTACCTGCAATGTTTGCGGTTATATTATATAGGTCAAAAATTCGTAGACATGAAGAAATTAAACCGGTATATTTATCGCATGGTTATAGAAAAATAAGGGTTTTATGGATAAGAAATTAAAAATCGCATTTTTAGTTTCCCGGTTTCCCAGCGTAAGCGAAACCTTTATAGTCAATCAAATATGTGATCTTATTGATCGAGGGCATGAGGTGAAGATCTTCGCTTTTGAAAAAGATGAAAATTCCATTCGCCATGAGAAAATCCAGGCGTATCAACTAGAAAAACACGCCTTTTATTTTGAGAAGATCCTTATTCCTAAGCGCCGACGCTATTTACCTTTTGTAGAATATATAGTTACGAATTTTGGAAAAGAGTCATTGCATTCGATATTTAAGGATTTCAAATTCCAGATGAAGGGGTTTAAAGCATTAAATCTAAATTTTTTTTACAGGTATTTCTGGATTTTAAAACATGGATATTTTGATATTATTCATTCTCATTTTGGTGAAAACGGTATTTATTTCGCCAATTTGCGCATGACAGGTTTTTATTCAAGGTCAAAATTTGTGGCTACGTTTCATGGCTATGATATCCAGCCACTGCTGTTGGAGCGATACCAGAAGAAATATCAAAAAATATTTAGGACCGCTGATCTCCTAACCGTTAATTCCATTTTTTCAAAAAATCTATTGAAGGGAATAACAGATAGAAATATTACTATTTTACCTGTTGGACTGGATACCAGTTTTTTCAGAAAAAAAAATGTCCGAAAGAATTCGAATTTTCAAATAACTTATGTAGGTAGACTAGTGGAATTTAAAGGAGCTCATATTGCCATAAAAATTATAGCTGAATTGAAAGATCGTGGTTTTGAGGATATAAATATGAATATTGTTGGGGAAGGTGAAACTAAACCGAAACTTAAAAAAATGATTTCAGAATTAGATTTGCAATCAAACATAAAATTTGCTGGGGTTCTAAGTCAAATGGAAACTCGGGATCTATTGGACAGAACAGATGTATTTATTTTGCCGGGAATTATTGATCAGCATGGCAGGGCAGAAAATCAGGGGTTGGTAATTCAGGAAGCACAGGCAATGCAGGTGCCGGTTCTTGTTTCTGACGCCGGCGGAATGAAATATGGTCTGCAGGATAAAATTTCCGGATATGTTTTAGAAATTGGTGATATTGAAGCTTTTGCCAATAAAATTGAATTTCTAATCATAAATGAAAAAGAGAAAATAAAAATGGGCTTAGCAGGACGCGAATTTGTAAAAAAGAAGTTCGACTCCAAATATTTGGGTGATCAATTACTTGATATCTACCACCGTTAATTGAGAAATTTTGATCTATGCAGCACTTCATCTTAACACGATTCAATCTAAAAAAAGAAGACTGGCGAGAAGATAAAAATGCCCAAGAAGTTTTAAATGAAACATGGGAAAAAGACCGGGTTAAATTATTTAAAAAATTTTGCCTGCCTTCTGTTTTAGGACAGACGAATAAAAATTTCCGTTGGATGATATTTTTTCAGAATAATCCCAGCCAAACCATTAAAGAATTACTTGGGGAACTTGCAGTCTATTCCTTTATTGAGACCGTTATGCTAAATAGCTTTGAGGAATTTCAACAAAAATTACCTAATATCGTAGCTAAGAAAATTTCCTATAATAAAGGGAATTTGCTCACCACCAGGCTGGATAATGATGATGGGATCAATAAAAGATTTGTGGAAAAACTTCAGGATGCCGCATCAGGTCTGAACCAAGATACGCTAATCTATTTTCCTTTTGGGCTATTCCTTGATTACGGAAAAAATTGCCGTTTAGGAATGTATAAATACCCATATAACCAATTTTTAAGCCTTTTCGAAAGGGTGCGGGAAAACGAGAATATTAATACGGTTCTTTCCAAAGCTCATGACGCCTGGGGTGATCACCCAGTAAGAGAGCTGAATGATAAAGATGCGTGGCTACAGGTAGTGCATCATCAGAATATGCTCAATTCTTTTCTGGGAGTCCCGGTATATAGTTACCGGCTGAAAAAGTTCAACATTAAAAGAATCAAATTTCCCATCTGGTATGATCTAAAACTGCTGGTAAAGGGTCTTAGAAGACGGAAAGAGCGGATTTTAGGAAATTTGACTGCCGGTAACATACCAACTCCTGAGGAATCCTTCGATCTGCCAGGAACCTGGATCGGGAAACTTTTGAACAAACAAGAAGTGATGGTGGTTCAGATTGGTTCTAATGATGGAAAGAGCGGTGATCCTTTATTTAATTTGATCGCGAAGTGGAAATCCTGGAAAGCGCTTTTTGTGGAACCTGTTCCTTATCTTTTTGACCAGTTAAAACAAAATTACGGGGAAGTAGAGAGATTTACCTTTGAAAACAGGGCAGTTAATGATGGCAGTGAGCAAATCTTCTATTCCGTGCCAGAGAATATTCATGATAAAATACCAGATCTCCCTGTATGGGTAGAACAACTCGGTTCTTTCAAAAAGAACAGTATAACAGGTCATCTGCAGGGTAAGCTTGAACCTTATATCGAGGAAATTATTGTTCAGGGAATCACACTTTCTGAATTGCTGAAAAAAAATAAAGTGGAAAGGATAGATCTGTTGCATATTGACGCAGAAGGATATGACTGGATAATTCTCTCACAATTGGATCTTAGCACATTTAGGCCTGAAATTATCTTATATGAACATAAACATCTTCCCATTGATGAAAAACAGGCTTCTCTATTTTTCCTGAAAAGTTATAATTACCTGATCTATCATTTAGGTTCTGATTACCTGTGCATTCAAAAATCAAAAAAGAATCAAAAACTTACTAAAGGTTTAAAAGGCAGAAAAATAGCATGAAAACTGACCTAGCTTATATCACCTTATTATCAAGCCCGGAATATTTGAAGGGTGTTCTGGTCCTGGCGAAATCGTTAAAAAAGGTAAAAAGCAGATTTCCTTTGGTGGTTTTAATGCCATCAGATTTCATTCAGGACCACGAAAGAATACTTTCCATTTTATCTGGAAATAGACTGGAGTGGCTTGAGCTGCCTGGAAATTTCACCATACCTGAGAGAAATTCCAGATATATGCATTCGCGGCGCTGGGTGAATACGTATGATAAACTGCAGGTGTTCGGTCTTACGAAATTTACGAAGCTGGTTTTCCTGGACAGCGACATGCTGGTGGTTAAAAATATTGATAACTTATTTGATAAACCTCATCTTACCTTCGCCGCAGCATCTGAACAGGTAAGTGGTTATGAAAGCTGGGACATGCCTAATACCGGGATGATGGTAATTGAACCTGAACCTGGGCTGGGGGAAAAAATTTTCATGAACTGGTGGGAAGTCCAGTCCGGTAAAACAGACTTTTCTGACCAGGATCTGGTGCACTATTACTACCGGGATAAATTTAAGAATTCTGCAACATGGAGAGTACCGGCGACCTACAATTCTTTCGTATTTCTTCTGGACAAGATCATTGATGAAAAAGGATATAACCTTCAGGTAGGCTCACCTGATGAAAAGACCATTTCTGTGTTGCATTTCGCAATGAAGGATCGACCATGGATGATGTCGTTTTATGATAAATATTTATTTTATCTTCAAAAGTTATCCAGAAGAAAATTTAAGGAAATAAGTGCATATCAATTATATTTCAATATGTTGTCCAGCATAAAAATTAAATAATTCATTGTGAACCATCTTACTCCCCAGGTTTCTGTTATCATACCAACTTACAATAGAGGTTGTTTTCTGGGTGAAACAATAGACTCAGTTCGAGCACAAACATTTATAAGCTGGGAGTGTATCGTAGTGGATGATGGCTCTGATGACTACACGAAAGAATTGATGGAGTTTTATTGTAGCAGGGATTCCAGGATCACTTATCATATAAGACCGAAAAACCGAATAAAAGGTGCCAATGCCTGCCGTAATTACGGTTTTGAAAACAGTAAAGGAAATTATATTAACTGGTTTGATAGTGATGACCTTATGCATCCTGAAAAACTGGAGCAACAGGTCACCGCTTTACAAAATTCCTCGCATGCGTTCTGCGTTTGTCAAACCGCTATGTTTCAAGACAAAATAGAAAACGATCTCCCGCTTCGATTCAAAAAAATTATTTCACAAGAGTTTTTTTATGATTACCTCCGCATGAAAATTGGCTGGTTAACCCAGGCTCCATTGTGGACAAGAGATTTTATCGAGAAACAGAATAAGTTATTCGATGAAGAATTGCAAGCAGCTCAGGAATGGGAATTCCATCTAAGGATGCTGAAAAATGTAGAAGAATACGTTGTCCTTCCTGATGTCCTGGTCTACTTCCGGAGGCATGATATAGGAATCACCTATAACGCGGAGGAAGATAAGCGTTTTTGGTCGTATTACCAGGCAAGAATAAAACTCTACCGTAATGAACATTTGGAACTGGATGAAAAAGAACTGGATTTTTTAAAAGCTTACCTTTTAAATGGCTTCAAAAAAATGGTTAGAGAAAATAGCGGTTTTGCTTTTAAAGCTTTCCAGGAATTTATCCTTCCAGATCCATCCATCAATACTTCTGCAAAATTCGCAGGTTTCCTATCTTTAGTGTCCTTTCGTCTGTTCAAACGAGGAAATTTTATGCTGCAAAAAATAGAGTTTTCATGAGGCAAAAGTTAATTTCCATTATTATACCGGTTTATAACAGGGAAAAACTCATTTTAAGAACCCTGAAATCTGTCAAAGCCCAATCATTCAATAACTGGGAATGTCTTATTGTAGATGACGGATCTACAGACTACACTATACAAAACATAGAACGTTTTATTGGTAATGATGAGCGGTTCAGGTTATATTCCAGGCCAGCAGATAGTCCAAAGGGAGCCAGTTCCTGTAGGAATTACGGCATTACCCTTTCTAATGGCGATCTAATCCAGTTCCTGGATTCGGATGACCTATTACATCAGGATAAAATATTAAGACAGGTTGAAGTATATAACGGAGGAAATGTATTAATTATCGGAAAATGGGGAGGTTTTACTAAAGAAACCGATCTAAGTTCACGTTTTAAATATAAATATGGCGCTTACCGAAATTTTCAATCGGGTATAAGCTTACTGAATAACTTTGGAAATAAGAATGAATTTTTCCCCTTGCATGTATATCTTACCCCCAGGTCGTTGATAAAAGAGGCAGGTTACTGGGATGAAGAGCTTACCAATAATGATGATGCTGAGTTCTTTGCACGAGTTATCCTAAATGCTGATAAAATAAAATTCGTTTCTGAAGCGGTAGCCTATTATAGGTACGATGTGCCGGAAAATTTAAGTTCGCTGGATTCCAAAGAGAAAATAAAAAGTTTGATGAAGAGTTGGCAAAAGATCGAGGCAGAATTAAAAATCAGAAACCTGAATGTGATATATGTGCAGAATGCCAAATTTCAGCTTTATAAGCAATTAGAATCAAGCTTTCCGGAAATCCTAAATATGGAAAATACATTTTTTGCCGACAGGAAAAATGGTCCGGGCCAGGGTATTTTGGCATGGTTAAAATCTAAAATCTCGTTATAGGCTTATGAGCAAAACCATTGTTTTTAAGATCTGGAAATTCCCGGAGCTTTCTGAAACCTTTGTGGTGAATCAGATAGTAATTGCGAAAAAATTGGGATATCGTGTAAAAGTGCTGGTGGAGGAAGTTCAGGATATACAAGGCAACGCTAATACTGCAATTTTTGATCGTTATGAAATTGAAAAGGACATCATTAAAGAGGATTATAAGATTCCAAAAAAGAAGTTCTCAAGATGGGTTAAGGGCGGGATGCTATTTTTGAGAAATATTGATAAGTGGAAACAATTCAGGAAATTTTCGAAACTGGCTTTAAAAAGGGATACTACGTTGATCTACCAGTTTGATTTTTACCGTCGGTTTAAAAATGCGGATGTTTTTCATATCCAGTTTGGGACAAATAAACATCCCTTTGACTTACTTAAAATTTGCGGTTTACTAGAAGGTGAACTGGTGGTTAGCTTTCATGGGCATGATTTATTTTTTCCTATCAATAACCGGATACACAATGACGGTTACTACAACCATCTTATTAATGCCTCAAAATATTTGATCGCCAATACAGTTTTCTTAAAAGAGAAATTACTGCAAATCAATGCCCCGCACGAAAAAATAAAAGTCATTCCCGTGACTATAGACATAAATGAATTTCCGTTTCCGGAGAAAAAGAAATCCGCTAAAACGATCAAACTGGTTACTGTGGGCAGGCTGGATAAATTAAAAGGACAGCGTTATGGGATAGAGGCGGTTAAGATACTTTTAGCGAAAGGCTATGATGTTAGGTATATCCTGGCAGGAGCCGGAAATGAGATGTCTGCGCTCAGGGAACAGGTCAAAAAACTGGAAATTGAGGAAGTCGTTAGTTTTAAAGGAGCGATAAACCCCGCAGAAGTTGTGGGCCTGTTGCAGGATGCTGATATCTTTTTGATGACTTCAGTTAAAAATGCGAAGGGTGAGGAGGAAAGCCAGGGGCTGGTGGTTGCGGAAGCACAGGCATGCGGCTTGCCGGTGGTTGCCTTTAGATCTGGCGGGGTGCCGTATACCATGTTGGAAAATAAATCGGGCATACTTTGTGAACCAAGGAATGCGGAATGTATGGCAGCCAGTATTGAAAAACTGATTTTGGATAAAACTTATAGGAAAGAAATGGGGGCTCGCGGTAGAAAGTTCATCCTTGAGAATTTTTCAGAAAAATCTGTAAAGGAAAAATGGAAATTCATTTATGGGTAATAATTATGTTTTCAGAATGCTTTCATTAATGTTGATAAATGAAAAATAGACCTTCCAAAATTATAAAGGCTGGGATCAAAAAAATTCTATATAAATTCTTTCATTTATACCGAGGGAAATATATAGGCATTCATTTGCAGGGTGGTTTATGTAATAAATTACACTGCCTTGCGAGTGCCTGTGAAATTGCCCTTAAAGAGCATGCCAAGCTAATAGAACCCAAATTTGGCTGGAAAGAAAAAATTCTATTTTCTGAAATCTATGATCTTGAACATTTTAACCGTTCGTTTTTTGAGACAACAGGCGTAAAAGATTTGATGATTTCCAGGGAGGACTATGAAAAATCTGAGTTTCAGAATAAATCAGTGGAAAACGTTATTTCGCTTTGGGATCATTCCGAGAAAAACCTGAAAAGATCAAGAGATTCTAATTCGGTCAAAAAGGACAGCATAATCATTAAATTACTGTATGCATTACAATTACAACCGAAATTTGAAATCATTGTTGAAGAGTATAGTCATAATCCTGATTACACTGCTGCGCAGATGAGAACGGAATCTGACTGGAGGCGGTATACCAGAGAATTTAATGGTAAGGGTAAGGAAAGGATTTATATCCCGACGGAAGAGATCATTGATATGTTGGATGATTTCGTCATTTCCGGAAATCTGTTTTTTACCACCGGAGAAGAGCAGGAACACATGAGAGATTTATTTAAAGCAAAGGGTTTTAAAGCAGACTATTATTATGATCCCGCAAACGAATATGAAATCAATGCCGCGATTAATTTTGAGATCTGCTGCAGAGCTAAAAAATTTATAGGATTGTCCCGAAGCAGTTTCTCGAACCTGATTAGTTTAAAAAGAGCCGTCATTTTAAATAATGATCAATCGTTTATTTATAACTATGATCATAAAATCCTAAAAAGAATAGACAAGGGTTTACAGTATAAAGCCGCTTTAAGCATTTCTGAAAAAACCGTAATTTTAAATTGAATTTTTGAATAAGAAGGTATCTATTAATAAGGAACTGATTATTTTACTTACTGGAACTATTTATCCGAATAGTACGTCCATGCTGGCTGTAAAAGATCCCGTTACGAGGAAGAAGCAGTACCTGGAGGCTGTTAATTTTTACTTGGAAAAAACATCGAACAAGATCGTTTTTGTGGAAAATTCAAATTTTGAGTTTACAGGCTTCCCGCGAAATCCAGAACGGATTGAATATCTATCATTTCAATCACCAAAAGGCGCCTCAAAAAAAGGCAAGGGATTTCAGGAGCTTAAGATTATGGAATATGGTTTCGACAATTCGCGATTTTTAAAACAAACATCCTCCATAATCAAGATCACAGGTAGATTAAAAGTACTGAACATCAATACCCTCGCAAAACGCTTCAAGGATTTGAATAAATCGTTTGCCAATTTAATATATGCAGATCCGTTTGCGGTGAATAATGTTGATGCCAGGTGTTTCATGTTTAATTTAAGTTTCTGGCATATTCTTAAAAAAACCGGTAACCTTATTGACGAAAAACACAACTATAATTTTGAATTGGCCCTCTGGGACGCCATTTACTTATATGAACTTGGTGAGGACAATCATTTTAAACCAATACCTATTCCGATTAGGATAATGGGTATCAGCGGAAGCTTCGGGAATACGTACAAGTATAATTTATTCGTACATTATATACGATATATTAAAAAGTTTTATAACGTTATGTCGCATAAATCAAGAATAGATATACCTACCGGAAGGCGAAGTCTGGAATATATAAAATAACATGCAAAAAATTTTTAAAAAGGTTGCCTCAAAAATAGCCATGGAAAAAGATTTTTATCTAAAGGGACGGGGTTTTCTCTATGATGCTCATTACCTCGAGGTGAATAAGAGATCATTCCTGGAAAACCGTAAAAGGCCATTCCGAACAGGGATCATCAATTATTTACTATCCATATCTAAAACGGAATCCCACTATCTCGAAATTGGCGTAAGAAATCCTGATCATAATTTTAATCATATTCAGGCAGATCATAAATACAGCGTGGATCCGGGAATTGAATTTAAACCAAACCCCGTAGATTTTAAGGTGACCAGTGATACTTTTTTCGAGCAGCTTTCAGCTGGAAAAATCCTGTCACCAAATCTTAAATTCGATGTGATCTTTATTGATGGTTTACACCTGGCAGAGCAGGTAGACCGCGACATACAAAATTCTCTCAACTATATAAAGGACAACGGTTTTATAGTTTTGCATGATTGCAATCCTCCATCGGAATGGCATGCCCGAGAGCTACATCGATATTGGTATACGCCGGCTAAACATTACTGGAACGGCACAACGTGGAAAGCTTTTTATAAATGGCGCTGTAATGCTGAAATAAAATCCTGCTGTATAGATTCTGATTGGGGAGTGGGTATTCTGTCTAAAAACCAGCCGATAGGTGAGCCTGTTCAAAATATAAATCCTTTTTTTGAATTCAGCATTTTAGAAGAAACGAGAAATGAAAGTTTAAATTTATTGGAATTTGAGGCCTTTAAGGAATTAGATTTGAATGCGCCATCAAATTAATCAGTTTTATTTTTACGTTTCTTAAATACAAAATTTGAAAGAAAAAATTTCCATTATAATTCCCTGCTATAATGATAGTAGATTTCTTCCAGAAGCTTTGGAAAGGGCTACTAATCAAAATTATGACCATAAGGAAATAATCGTGGTGGACGATGGTTCCAATGCTGCCACAAAAAAAGTGATAGCAGAAAACAGGGATAAAATAGACGTCTTACTAACCCAGGAAAATCTGGGTGTAAGCGCAGCGAGAAATAATGGAATTAGAAAGGCGTCAGGCGATTATATTTTGACCTGGGACAGCGACGATTATTTTGAAAAGGACTTTATTAAGAAGGCCTTGGATTTTATTAAAGATCCAGAAACAGTACTGGTTTCCAGTTATTCCAGGTGGTTCGAAACAAATAGTGAAAGGATTTTTAAGCCTCGCGGAGGGAAATTAAAAGATGCTTTGTTTCAGAACGTGGCCATGGGATCTGCCTTTTTCAGAAAAAGCGATTGGGAAACGGTTCAGGGTTATGATGAAAAAATGCTGAAAGGCTATGAAGACTGGGAATTCTATCTTCGATTATTGCAAAATGGGGGAGAGGTTAAGATCATTCCTGAAGTATTATTTCATTACAGAAATACACCAGGATCCAGGAATAAAAAGGCCAATCTTAACCGATTTGAAATTCTTGAGTATATTTATTTGAAACACGCCAACCTTTATAAAAATAATTTTGATCATTTTGTAAAACACATTTTAAATGAACAGAAGATAGCTACTGTATATAAACGTAAAATAATTCATAGCAAAGATTACAAAGTTGGAAAATCTATATTAAAACCTTTCAGATTACTTAGGTTTTTTAAAAAGTAAATCAACATCAATTCGCAGATTACTATCTTAAAATGAAGTTGAAAAACATGGATCGAATTGCGATATTAACAACGGTTAGCAATTTCGAACTTTATCATAAAAGCATAAAATTTTTCCCGGCTGGTATTTCAAGATATGTGGTAGACGGTACCAGAGGTTTTTATGGTATTAGAAGTTTGCTTTTCGCTATTGAAAAATTAAAGGGTAAGGATATTGACTGGCTGATTATGGCAGACGAGGACGTGATTTTTAAAAATCCCGATTTTCTTTTTGATCTGATAGACCATATGAAAAAACAAGAATTCATTTGTTGTGGGATGCGCGATGGCGGAACATTAGAATGGAGAAATCAAAGCCCGTACGCGATCAATACTTTCTTCAGTATTTTAAATCTTGATGCAGTGTCAAAAATTTTTGATAAGAAAGCGATCTTAAAGAATCAGTTTATTAATCCATCTGAAGATCTTGGTGATCTGTCACATTTACAGGCAGACAATTACAAAAAAAATTCCCTTTATGAAGGCTATTATTGCTTCTATTTCTGGCTGTTGAGAAGTGGTAAAAAAATTCTTTATTTAAATGCAACCGCGCTAAATAACGATGAAAGCACCATAGTTTTTGATCATCATAAACGAGAGCTTTTATATCATACCTGGTATGCCAGATTTTATAAAAAGGATCCATCTCAGACGCAGCGTATCGATGCAATTCTTAGCTTAGGCAAAGACGAAGGTCACGACAAAGCTTATACTATTCTTGAAAACAAATCTTTTAAATTCAGGTTATTTTTCTATACCTATGTTCAGCGAATGAGAAGACACTGGAATAAATTAATGGGACATGGATACAGCACATAAAAGTAAAATTTCTATAATCATGGCAACATTCAACAGGAGCCATTTTATTATGGAAAGTTTGCATTATATCCGGAAGCAAACTTTTACAGAGTTTGAATGTTTGGTCATTGATGACGGCAGTACAGATGGAACACGACAGCTTCTGTTAAAAATTGCAACCGAAGACCCAAGGATTAAATACTTCAAACGCAGCTCAAATTATCAGAAAGGATTACCTGGTTGCCGTAATTACGGACTTGATTTGGCAAAAGGTGATTATATTGTTTTTTTTGATGATGACGATATTCCACATCCAAGGTTGCTGGAATTGGCAGTGAAAAATTTGCAGAATTCTAAATTCAATTTCTGCAGATATGGACGAAAAGTTTTTAGAGGAGATTTTGTAGCTAATTTTAATAGTTCTACGGCATATGAAATTAGTGAGCTACCTGATAATGTCTTAGCATCGATGATTATAGGAAAAGTTCCATTTAATTCCTGCCAGATATTATGGAAAAGATCCTGCTTTGATGAAATAAGATTTAATGAAAAATTGTTATTCGCTGAAGAATGGGAGTGTTACACTAGAATCCTTATCGAAAAGCATATCGGTGTAAATTTGGAGAAGGCGCTTTATTATGGACGGAAACATGCGAACTCCAATACCGGTGAATTTCAGCAAAGAGATAAAATCAGATTGGCGTCCAAAATTCATGCTGCAGAGCTAATAATAGATCATCTTAAAACAGCAAACAATATTACCCGAACACTTCGAAAATTTTTTATAAGAATGGCTTTTGATCTTAAATCTAAACAGCTTCTGGATAAAATATTAAAATCTACCGACACTGGACTTTCCGAAAATATTAAGTATAAATTGGGATTGCAATTTTATCCGATAATTCGTCCCATTTTAAAATATAAAGGCAAAATAAAGTCGGCCTAAAACTTCCACTATGCGCTTTCCGGCATTACCATCCCAAAACTCCGGAATCTGCCCGGGTTTCCACTTACCATCAAACAATTTCTTTAAATAAAATGGAAGATTTTCAGGATTACTTCCAGCGAGTTCATTAGTGCCTATAGTTACCGTTTCCGGCCTTTCTGTATTATCACGTAAAGTTATGCAGGGTACATTTAGTACCGTAGTTTCCTCGGTAATTCCTCCCGAATCTGTAATAACCAGTTTTGAATTGATTACCAGAAAATTAAATTCCAGATAACCAAGAGGAGGAGTGAAATGGAGATTTTTAGAGTTCGGTTTTTGCGACTGAATAATCTTCGCCGTCCTGGGATGTGCGGGAAAAATAATTGGCAGACCTCGAGAATTTTCTTCAATGGTCTGTAATGTTCTGGACAATTTTGAAATCTCATCAACATTATCTGGCCTATGAAGGGTAAGAATCACATACTGTTTTTTTTCCAATTTCAGTTCATGCCATATCTCCGGTGGTCTGAATTGAGGTTTATGCATTAAAAGTGTATCGATCATGGTGTTTCCCACAAAAAATATCGTTTCTTTATGATGACCTGCTCGTATAAGGTTTTCCGTTGCATCCCTGGAAGTTGTAAAAAAATAATCGGAAATACTATCTATTATAATTCGATTTATTTCTTCCGGCATAGACATATCTCCGGAGCGGATGCCGGCTTCGATATGGGCTAACTCTATATTTTGTTTTTTGGCTGTAATAGCGCACGCCATGCTTGAAGTAACGTCACCCACTACAATACAAATATCCGGTTTAAAAGAGTTCAGTAATTTTTCGTAACCTATCATAATCGAGGCAGTCTGCTCAGCCTGTGAGCCGCTTCCCGCCTCGAGGTTGAAATCGGGCAACGGAATATTAAGATCTGTGAAGAAATTACCGCTCATATTATGATCATAGTGCTGGCCGGTGTGAATAAGTCTAAAATTAAATGATTGAGTGGAATTTCTTATTGCTGTTATTATAGCAGCAATCTTTACAAAATTGGGCCTTGCCCCGGCAATTAAATCTATTTTCATAAGGCGGTATTATAACAAATCTACTTTAATTTTGAAATTAACAAAGTTGTAGGTGTTTATTAAATAAGTATTTTAGTGCTGAAGTTAACATCTCTGCCCAAATCCTTGAAATTTGAGTTTCAGAAATTCAAAGAAAATTTTAATTGTAGCTGAATCTATCGATATCGAAGATAGCAGCGGAACAAAAGGAAGGGTTGCCCTAATTAAAAACCTGGCTAGAGCGGGCTATCAGTTAAAAGTATTCCATTATACTAGGAAAAATATCCAGCTTGAAGGTATTGAATGTCATTCCATAAAGGAGAATAGAAGAAGTATTTTATTTTTCCTTAGTAGAATGGAAAGATATACGAGGTACTACCTTAAGCTTTCCCTGCATAAACCTCTTGAAAAGATGTTTGGTTTCTCCTTTACCCTGTTTAATGATAGAAATAGTATCGTTGCGGGATTAAGAAATATCAATAATTTTGAACCAGATCTTATTTTAACCTTTAGTAAGGGAGGCAGCTTTAGGCCACATCATGCACTTTTAAAAATGCCCGAATGGCATCATAAGTGGGCCGCTTATATTCACGATCCTTACCCTATGCATTTGTATCCCAGACCTTATGCCTGGGTTGAGCCCGGTTTTTATAAGAAATGGAGATTCATGAAAAAGATGTCGGAGGCCGCAGTAATAACTATTTTTCCGAGCAAACTTTTAATGGAATGGATGGGAAGTTATTTTGAAGGATATTTAAAAAAAGGTAAAATAATTCCTCATCAGATTGACAAATCTACCAGGCAGCCGCAAGAACACAAACTGCCTGCTTTTTTTAATAAAGATCATTTCAATATTCTACACGCCGGTAATCTGTTATGGGGAAGGGACCCCAGAGCGCTGGTGAGCGGATTTTTAAAATTTTTAAAAAAGCATCCGGAGGCTGAAGATGAAAGTAAACTTTTATTCATTGGTCCGGAAAATCATTATACACTATATTTAAAGGAGCTCAGCGATAGTAATCCTCAATTATTTTTGAGTAAGGCTTCACTTCCTTTTACCGAAACTCAAAGACTCCAGGAATTAACGTCGGTTAATGTTATTCTCGAGGCTAAGTCTGAAATAAGCCCATTTTTACCCGGTAAGTTCCCGCACTGTGTAAAAGCAAACAAGCCTATACTGTTGCTCGGACCTTATTATAGTGAATGTAGGAGGCTTCTTGGTAAGGATTATTTTTACTGGGCGGAGGTAGATGAAGAGAAAAAAATTATGGGACTTATAGAAGAGCTATACTTTAAATGGAAGGCTAATCCCGCTGCCATTGAACTTTCTCGTCCAGATTTGGAAGATTATCTTTCACAGGATTATCTGGAAAGAACAATGGAACAAATTTTAATGGAAACATGAAAATCTTATTAATATCAGTTTTTTCAAATCATATGTTTAACTGGATTCTTCAGCTTAAAAATGCGGGCTATGATATTCACTGGATAGATGTAAATGATGCCAACACATATGTTCAGCGAATTGATTTCGTATCACAAACCGTAAAATGGAAAAGAAAATATGAATATCCAGGCAGATATTGGATAAAGAATAATATTCCAAAATTTGACAGTTTACTTGAAAAATATAATTCCAGAGATTTTCTAAAAATTTTCATTAAGAAATTACAGGAATTTCAACCCGATGTGGTACAAAGTTTTGAGATGCATTCCGCATGTGTGCCTATTCTAGAAATAATGAAGCAAAACCAAAAAATAAAATGGATATATTCCGCCTGGGGCAACGATGTTTTTTATTATCAGAGAGATCCTAAAAAACTGGAAAATATTAAAAAAGTGTACAAAAGACTGGACTTTATGTTTGCAGATTGTACACGGGATTTCCTTCTTGCTGAAAAATACGGTTTTAAGGGGAATTACCTGGGAACTTTCCCTGGAGGCGGGGGTTATGAATTGGAATATTCCAACCAGTTCCTGCAGAATTTTGAAACCAGAAAAGTTATTTTGATAAAAGGATATGAACATAAATTCGGCAGAGCAATCAATATTATGAAAGCTGTTAGTATACTTGAAGATGAGCTTGGGAATTATGAAATCGTGATTTTTGCAGCTACTAGCAAATTACAGGAATATCTGGAAAACCCGGAGTTTCAGAATATGGAAAACCTGGAAGTATACGGAAAAATTGGGAGAGACGAAGTACTGAAATTGATGGGCAGATCCTTGATCTATGTGGGTAACAGCATTTCTGACGGAACCCCGAATACACTGTTGGAAGCTATTGTCATGGAGTGTTTCCCAATTCAGAGCGATCCTGGAGGAGCAACAGCAGAAATTATTGACCATGGTAAAAACGGATTTTTAATTAAGGATCCTTACAATCCGCAGGAAATAGCAGATCATATAAGAGCAGCTCTTCAAAATCCATCAATGGTAAAACAAGGAATCGAGCATAACACACAACAGGTCAAGCCTCGATTAGGCAGGGAATATTTAAGACAAAAAGCCTTGAAGAAATACGAAAGAGTGGAAGAAAGCTTATAATTATCCTATGAAAATATTAATGGTCTCCATGTTTTCCAGTCATTTCTTTAACTGGACCAGACAATTGAAGAATGCCGGGCATGTGGTCTATTGGTTTGACGTATTTGATTCGAATACCAGGGTTAAAAAAATTGACTTTGTCCATCAGATAACGGGTTGGAGGTATAAATACGATTACCCTGGACGGCACCTTATTAAAAGTAAGCTACCATTTTTTTATAAATTTTTAAAGCCCTTCAGCGAAAGAGAATTAGCTGATGTTTTTGAAAGGGAATTGCTTAAAATAGAACCTGATGCGGTACAAAGCTTTGCGCTTCAACCAGCTGCTTTTCCTATTTTAGAGGTAATGAAAAAATATCCAGATATAAAATGGATACTTTCTGCCTGGGGTAATGATCTTTATTACAGGCAGCAAACCGGAAAAAAGGATCTGGATAAAATTCATCAAACCTTACCGGAAATTGACTTCTTGTTCACAGACTGTAACAGAGACATGGGCGTTGCTCGTAACTTAGGATTTAAAGGTATCGAAATGGGGGTGTTCCCTGGCGGGGGAGGATATGAGCTGGATTATTATTCAAAATTCAGGCGCCCTTTTTCCGAACGAAATATTATTTTGATCAAGGGGTATGAAAGCCATTTAGGTAGGTGTAATAAGATTTTAGAATCCATTTTGAAATTAAAAGCGCTCTTGGAAGATTATGAAATTGTAATTTTTGGCGCTAATCAAAAAGTTCTGGCATATGTTAAAGAGCATAAACTGGATAAATGGAATAATTTTAAATGTTTTCAGAAAATTCCGAACAAGGAAGTTTTGAAATATATGGGCGGCTCAATGCTATATATTGGAAATAGCATCTCAGACGGAATGCCAAATACCCTGCTGGAAGCTGTTGTTATGAGTGTTTTCCCTATTCAGTCGAATCCAGGAGGAGCAACCGAAGAAATCATTACTCATGGAAAAAATGGCCTTTTAATCACTAATCCGGAAAATTCTGCTGAAATTGGAGATTTAATTCAGCAAGCGATAAATTCTCCATCCATGCTAAAGCTAGGCATAGAGTATAATGATCAATATACAAGACCAAATTTGGATCGAAAATCTGTTCGGGAGAAGGTGCTGGCCAAATATGAGGAAATAAAGGATAATTTAGCGCACTGAAATGATAACCATTAAACCGCCGATCCTTAATGTAGAAAATAGTGTTATTCGCGTTTCCGCAGAACTACTATTTCCTGATCGATCAGAGCGTCTCTGGTATGAATTTCCTCTAAAATTCGAATCATATATTTCAGAGAAACTAGCCGATTCCTTTTTAATAGGTATTCTGCCGCTGGCTCTTAAAGAAGGCCATGACATTACCGTTAGTACGGCGATTTCCTCAAAATTATTTTATACGGTACGAAAATACCTGGTACCAGCCCTTTGTCTAGCTAATCCTGAATTTAAAAATATAAAAATCACTACACAAAAAACAAGTGATTTAGATCTGAACGAAGGGAAAAAAGCAGGCATGGGCCTTTCCTGTGGTATTGATTCTTTTGCTACCTTTTACTCACACTTGGATGAAATTGCGCCCTTTAAAATTGAATATTTCACTTTTGTAAATGCAGGTTCACTTGGAGATCACGGTGGGCAGCATACCAGAGAATTATTTTACAGTAAGTTAAAACAGGTGCGGAAGTTTGCAGATTCAGTGAATGTGGAGGTTATTCCAATTGATTCTAATATTAGCGAATTGCTGCAAATGAATTTCCAAAGTACACACACTTTCAGAAATTTGTCCTGTATTCTGAACCTTCAAAAGTTGTTTAAGGTTTATTATTATGCCTCACCTCATCGTTTTGACCAATTCAGCTTAAATAAAACAGATTCTGGTGATTATGATTTGCTAAATATACAGTTTTTGTCTACTAATTCACTTACCTTTTTTTCATCTGTAGCGAACCTTAACAGAATTGAACGAACAGAATTTATCTCTCATTTTTCGTCTACCTACAATCATCTCGATGTTTGTACTAATTCAAGAAATTCAGGCGGATTTGTGAATTGTACCAGATGTGATAAATGTTTGAGAACAGCTCTGACTTTAGATATCCTCGGGAAACTTGAATTGTATAAGCATGTATTTAACCTTAAAATATATAAGCAGGAAAAAACGAAATACATCGGTAAAATTTTAGCACAGCATAATAATGAGTTTAATAGAGAATTAGTTCTTTTTTTAAAGCAATCAAACGATTGGTCCTCAAAATATAGAGTGGCGTATTTGAAGCACAAGATGAAAAAATATAAATCTGAGATCAGGAAATTCGTTAAAAGTAAAACGTCTTAATTGTTAAGTATAATTTATCCATATCGCAACAGAGATGTTGAAAGGCTTCGAAGATCTTTTGAGTCTTTACAACGACAAACCAATAGAAACTTTCAGGTTTTTTTTGTGGATTATGGTTCACGAATCGAATTGGCTGGCCAGGTTGAGGATCTGTGCAAAAATTATTCCTTTAATTACCGATATTGTTACACAGAAAAGCAGCCCTGGAATAAGAGCAAGGCTATAAACAACGTTGTTCAGGATTTAGAAAGCGAATTTTGTTTTGTGGCTGATGTAGATATGATTTTTCATCCGGAATTTATTGAAGAAGCTGGGCATCTTCAGAAAAAAGATCATACAGTATACTTTCAGGTTGGTTTCCTGGGTTCCAATGAATCTTTTGATAATAAGGAATTCAGGCATTTTAAAAACTATAGGAAAAGTACTCCGGAAGCTACGGGGTTGACCATGTTTCCCGTGTCCATTTTAAAAGAGTTACATGGCTTTGATGAGTTTTACCATTTCTGGGGATCTGAAGATAGTGATATGCACGTTAGGATTAGGAATGCCGGTTATAAAGTTGATTTTTATGATCATAAGGTTTTAATGCTACATCAGTGGCATAGCAGCTATAGAAGTAAAGTTTCAGATAAATTAACACCAGAGTTTCAGTTGAAAGATATTGTAAGGTTGAACAATCAGCATTATAATCATGCCAGAGAGAGTCAGGTAAAGAAAGTAAATCTGGAAAACTGGGGAAATTGTTTAAAAAAAGGCGAATTTCAAACTTTAGAAAACGCCGATTTTTCATTATTAAGTAATAGAAAAGAAGTAGTTGACCATTTGTTATATTGCATTTTACCCCAAATTAATAATGAAATTGTTAAATACAGGATTTCAGATTCACAACCAAAGAGTCTAAAAATTACAGCTAAACAAATTGTAGGCAAAAATATTTCGAAGCACTATAGCCTGAAACAAGTAAACGATCTAATTTTACTGCATCTTATCACGTTTTATAGGAATAAACCATATAGTTATAAAGTTGGTGAGGATCTCAGGTATATTGAATTTTCCATCGATTTTAGAAAAAATAAATGTTGAGTGTATGTTTATTATAGCGGAAATAGCGCAGGCCCATGAAGGCAAAATTGAACTTGCTCATAAGTATATCGAAGAGTTGGGAAAGACTGGGGTGGATGCGGTAAAATTTCAGGTTCATATTGCCGAAGCAGAAAGCAGTGAATTTGAGCCCTTTCGAATTAAAATGCCTGGCCCAGATAAAAGCAGGTTTGACTATTGGAAGCGCATGGAATTCTCCCTTGAAAAGTGGAAGGAGCTAAAATTGCATTGTGATGAGGTAGGAGTGGAGTTTCTGGCTTCCCCATTTAGTAATGCCGCAGTAGATTTATTAGAGCAGTTGAAAGTTAAACGTTATAAGTTAGGTTCTGGCGAAGTGAGCAACTTTTTAATACTTAAAAAAATTTGTAATACCGGAAAGCCATTGATTTTATCTTCAGGTATGAGTTCTTTTGAAGAGCTGGATAGTACAGTGGATTTTTTAAAAGAACAGAAAGCGAAATTCTCTATTTTACAATGTACAACATCTTATCCCACTCAACCTGATCAATATGGACTTAATGTGATTAACGAATTGAAGAACAGGTATGATGTACCTATTGGATTTTCTGATCATTCAGCAAATATTGGAACTTGTATAGCCGCCGTAGCCCTTGGAGCGGAAATTATAGAGTTCCATGCAGTTCTCGATCGTAATTCAAACGGCCCGGATGCCACTTCTTCTTTAGAAATGGATGAGATCAAAGAGCTGGTGCAAGCAGTTAGAAACATTGAAATTGCCTTAGAAAATCCTATTGATAAAAGCGATAATTCAGATTATAAGGAACTGAAGAACATTTTTGAAAAATCACTGGCGGTAAATAAAGATCTCAAAAAAGGACATTTACTAAAATTTGCAGATCTTGAGGCTAAAAAACCAAAAGGTTATGGGATCAATGCCCAAGATTTTGAAAATGTAATTGGTAAAAAAATCAAAAAAAATCTTACAAAATGGGATTTTTTAATGGAAACTGATCTCGATTTAAACTAGCTCTATGCCCAAACTACCTAAGGTAAAAGTATATTTTAATTCCACTCTTCATCATTTTAGCCAGCTTTTAGCCGGACTCGAATATCTCAGTACTAAAAATGAAATTGAATTAAAATATGCTCTGGATTTGGGCAAATATCCCATAGATATATTCAAAATTGAATATAATGGTTTAAAGCTTTTCTTCGATATGGCTGATAATAGCCGGATCTATGATAAGATTTACGAGGAATCTGATTTCTATGTTAAGAGGATGCTTTTAAAAACCGATTATAATAGTCGGAAAAGGCTTATCCCTTATGGGTTGTATTACCCTGTATACTTCAGAAATAGCTATTTGAAATATTTATTTCTGCAAAACAAAGACCTGGCTAAATATTCAATAAAATATTGGGCATGGGCATCTAAATTTTTAAAGATTAAGGATAGTATTGCTGTAAATGAAATATCTAAACTTGAGTCTGAGCCATCTCACTATGACAAAATTGTATTTAGAGCCAGGTTATGGAATCCCGATAATAACAAAGAGAATTGGAAGAAAAAGGAGAGAAAAGTTTTAAACGCTGAACGGATAGCTATAAACCGCATATTTACAGAGCAATTTGAAAATTCATTTAAAGGAGGAATTCTAAAAGATAACTATTCCGAAAAAATTTGCCCTGATATTCTACTTCCTGAAAAACACTATCACCGAAAAGTATATTTGGAAGAATTGAGGAATGCATCCATAGGAATAGCAAATCAGGGACTGGAGGATAGTATAGGGGCTAAATTTGGTGAATACATTGCTAATTCAATGGCAATAGTTACCTCACCAATCGATAAATTTAAGTTACATGGAGATTTTGAGGAAAATGTTCATTATTTGACCTATCATTCTTCTGAAGAATGTCTTCAATTAACCAAACGACTTTTTGAAAATGAACCGCTAAGAAAAGGTATGCAATTCGCTAATTTGGAGTATTATCAAAATTATTTACATCCGGCCAACAAAATGATGCATATTTTTAACCTGATTTCACGATCCTAAATCTCTGAAGAATGCTAATAATCGTCCATGAAAACGGTATAAAAGTCAACAGGACAATATTAGATAAAAAAGAAATAGCATTTAAATATGCTAACCTTACAGATGAATTCTGGCATTTGGCAAAAGAATACTCTAATCATCTTATTGTATGGGTTGATATTAGGTTTTATGAAAACTTAAGTTATTTAGAATTACCGGGCATCTTTAAGCATAAACATATTATGGCATCCTATCCTTTAAAAGAGCAATACTTTTCGCCTTGCATAGGGTATATTGATCAGTTGCCTTTTGTTAAACCAGATTATAGGGTGAAATATCCTACCTGGAGAATGAGTACCAATGCTGGGGGAATTTACGGGCACGTTGCCTTAAAATTTGAGGGATTGTTTAAAGGCTTTAGGGATTTTGGTTTTTTAATTAACGCCATCGCAAAAATTGGTCAGCAAAACTCTCTTTTCTGTTACTCAGATCCAAGATTATTAAACAAAAAATATCAGGATTTCACAAAATTAAATCCACATGCTACATTAAAAGATCTTTTTCGGTTTACCTACCAGTTTTATAAAACCGAGTGGCTATTCGTTTTATTTTTTTGTTATATCAGGTACGAAAAGCGCTTTCCTATTTCAGCCTTTATTCTGGCTTTCTTCAGCAAAAAGTTATGGAACAAAAATTTAGAGTTAAGGTTTGATTTAGAGAATAAAGATGCGGAACGGCAAATTAATTCCCGCGAGAATACAGTTGATGTAATCATTCCCACGTTAAACAGAGCAACATACCTCAAGCAGGTTCTAAAAGATTTAGAAAAACAAACTTATAAACCAACAAATGTTATCATTGTCGAACAGAACCCAGATATAGAAGCATCTTCTGAATTGAATGAAATCATTTCCCAGAAATGGACATTCTCAGTAATTCATAAATTTATAAAGAGAACGGGTGCGTGTTTTGCGCGTAACCTAGCTTTAAATGAAGTGACTTCAAAATGGGTTTTTTTTGCAGATGACGATTTACGGTTGCCGGAAACATTATTAGAGTCTGCGGTAATTGAAATACAAAGATTAAAAGTGAAAGCCTTGAATTTTAATTGCCTTCAGCCTGAAGGTAACACGGTATTTCAAAGGATAAAGCAATGGGGCGCTTTTGCTTCAGGTAGTTCATTAGTAGCTGCCAAAGAAGCTAAAGAGTGTATCTATAGACCGGAATTTGAGAGAGGATTTGGAGAAGATACGGATTATGGTCTGCAATTAAGAAACAAAGGAATTGATATTATTTATCATCCGGATGTTCAAATAACGCATTTAAAGGCTCCACGCGGCGGGTTTCGGGAACAGGAGAAGTCACCCTGGATGGATCAAAAAATGCAACCCAAACCTTCCCCAACTATGATGCTCCTGGTAAAATGCCATTTTGATGAATATATGGCCAGAGGATACAAGGTCGCTTTATTTGTGAAGTATTATCAGCGTCAAAACATTAAAAATCCATTTGCCTACCTAAAAACGATGAGAAAAAGATGGAAGCTTAGCGAAAAATGGGCCGATCAAATCATTCAGCAGAGTAAAGTCTTATCTGATGAAGTATAGTCTTATTATTTGTACCTACAACAGAGCAGAATCTTTGATTCGGCTTTTAAAATCCATAAAAAACCAGGAGCATTATCCAGATGAGGTTTTAATCATAGACGGGTCTGAAGGTGATGAAACTAAAACGGCTTTACTAAACAGTACCTACAAAAATATTAGTTATCATCAGGTTGATAATGAAAATCGAGGTTTAACTAAACAACGAAATATCGGGATTGAGTATGCTCATAAACAAAGCGAAATAATTTGTTTTTTAGATGATGATATTATCGTTACAAAGGGATATTTCAAAAATTTAATAGATACTTTTGATACAAATCCAGATGCCATGGGAGTCGGAGGTGCGATAATAAATGAAGGGGTTTGGAGTAAAATCGAAAAGGATTCGGAGAAAAAGTTCGAAAAATATTACAGAGATGGTTATGTTAGAAGTCTGGGCGCTAGAAATGTACTCAGAAAGAAATTAGGATTGCTTAGTGCAAAACCTCCGGGCATAATGCCGAAATTCTCAAACGGATTTTCCATTGGATTTTATCCGCCAAATGATAAAATTCATAAAGTTGATTATTTTATGGGTGGTGTGTCAGCTTACAGAAAATCTCTGTTTGATAGTATCAGCTTTTCGGAATATTTTATTGGATACGGTTTATATGAAGATATGGAATTTTGTCTTCGTGCTTCAAGAATCGGGAGTTTGTATATTAATACATCAGCGCAGGTTTATCATCTTCATGAAGAAGCTGGCAGACCAGACTATTATAAGTATGGTAAAATGGTGGTTGAGAACGGATGGATTGTTTGGAAAATAAAATATCCCAAACCTGACATTACATCAGTCATCAAATGGAACGCGATCGTATTCATATTGGCTTGCATACGGTTAAAGAATGGACTGGTAGATCGTGAAAAAGGTGCTGTTCAGGATGCAATGGGCCGTTTTTCAGCTTGGTTCAAAATGACTTATAGAAAACCGCAGTATTCCGAAAAAAAAGGAAGAAGCTCCAAATTTGAAAATTCATTTATATGAAATTTTTGATGACATCTAAAAGTTTAACAAATTTCAGTGAAGGGAATTTTCCATTTAAATTGCACAAAGGAGAAATAGGAGATTTTCACTATTTGATTGAGGATCCCAAAGAATTACTCGAGGCCAACGGGATAAGCTTTTTTATTGACGGCTATATTAGAGATTTAAATCTTCCGGCTGAAAATATCAACAATCACCATAGTAATTGTTCTTATGAAATATCCAAAGACTGGCCTTTGCCGGCAAATATAACAGGTTCATTTTCTGCAGTAATTTTTAATAATAAAAATCGTGAATTAATATTTTGTAACGATTTAATAGGTGTTTATCCTTTATATTATTTAATTATGGAAGGGGAGTTGTTTGTATCCAATAGCATTATTCTTATGGCTTTGGTATCAACCTGTGAGCTTGATGATGTCGGGATAGTTCAGAGATCTATTGGACCGGAATACTCTAACTTTGGCTCCAGAACAATCTTGAGAAATTGCAAAAGATTATTACCAGGAGAATATATTGTTTGTAAAGGGAAAAAAATAATTGAGCGAAAGTTTGATAATTCGCTTTATCAAAGTATTTCTGAACCAGATCAGAATCATAATTTACATTTCGAATATTGGGAAGCATTCAAAAAGGAGGTGAAATATACTCTAATTGATTTTGCAGAAATAAACCTTGCGTTAAGCGGTGGGCTGGATAGTAGGTTGTTACTTGGAGCTATACCCGATGACCACAAGGTCAAATGTTTAACGTACGGAGCAAATGATTACTACGAGACTAAAGTGGCTAAGGGACTGGCAAGAAAAACTCGCTCTGAATTTAAAAATTTTTCAGACTTAGATCTGTATTTTCCTTCCTTAGAAATCCTGGAAAAATACCACTCAAATTCAGAGGCAGTATTAGTCTGCTCATGGCTGGAAATTCTGGAAAATATAAAACTGGAGGATAGAGAGCCAATTTTACTTGGTGATATGACTGAGGCACTGGCCGGTAGAAATATCAAAGCTTTTTCCAGTAGAGCGTTCAGACAACAGAACTTTTTTAAATATCATTTTTTTAAGCGTGATTATAATTTTGAAAAATCGACAAAAGAGAAGTATGAGCAATGGTTGCAAAGCATTACTCACCATTATGACCGCTGGTATACGAAAGATAGAGTAAATAGATTTGAAGTAGAAACAGAGCGAGAGGACTTAGTTCAGGGCCTTCATCATGACCTCAATGAAATTTTTTCCAGAATAAAAGCTCATCATCTCCCGTATGTTGAGTTGTATGACGAATTATTTATGTGGTATACCCATTCCAGAATTCCTATGGGTAGCCAAATTTTAATTTGTAATAGGGATTTTTATTCGTACTGTCCCCCTATGTCTATACAAGTGCTGAGAATGACAAGTAATATTCATCCAAATTTAAGGCTCGGTAATAGATTCTTGAATAAATTATTCCGGTTAAAAGATTTGAAAAGCTTAAACACTGTCCCAACAAGTCAGGCACCATTAGTTCCACAATATTTTCCAGGTCTCTTTAAAATGCCCATATGGGGCATCAGGTCTAAAATGGATCATTACTTAATAAATCGCCTGGTGAAAAGTAAAAACCCGAGAAAAAGATATCGACTTTTTAAATCTTTAAACTGGCCTTTGATTTATCAGAATAAAAATTTAGATAAGCATATTGATCAATACTTTGAATCGAATCATTTAGGAGAAGGGCAGTATAATTATATTAAAAACAGAGCTCAACAAAGAAAGGATCTTCTACAGTGGCCGTTTGGGAATAATGAGATAATAAGTAATGCCAGCCTAAATACAGAGATTAATATTATTGATAAGTACCGTCACTAACTTGGAATGTTTAATTTTACTAAAATTGAAGTTTTTGGATTAGGATAAGATCAATTTAAAAAGGCCCTAAAGAAGAAGTGAAAGATTCAGAAGACTTAAAAGAAGTCAATATAAGGCAGAAGGAGTTTTATAATTCGAAGAAAAAAAATCGTATTACCAAACTTTGGTATGCCTTGCGTAATGGAGCTCTTCAGGATGCGAGGAAAAATCTTGGATTGGAGAGACAGATAAAAGGCTTGCATTTATCCTGGTTTGGAGATCTTTCCAATAAGAAAGTACTCGATCTGGGTTGTTACGCGGGCAATTCTTTATCCATGCATTTGGCTGCTAATGCAAAAGAATATGTGGCTATTGATCTAAGTGAATTGGGAATTTCGAGATTACGAAGAAAACTGGATCAGCTTCCATCAAAAAATACAAAAGCACTGACAATAGATTTTTTTTCGGATGAATTTACTGACGCCAATTTTGATCTCATTTATGCCTTTGGAGTGCTTCATCATTTCAGGAACACTGAAAAATTAATCGAAAGGTTAAAAGAAAAGCTTACAAAAAATGGAGAAATCATCTCCTATGATCCATTGAAAACTAGCTTTCCCATAAAGATAGCGAGAGGAATTTACAGACCTTTTCAGAGTGATAAGGATTGGGAGTGGCCGTTTTCCCGTGATACTTACGAATCTTATAATAAACATTTTAGAATAAAGGATCGCCGAGCCATTTTAGGTAGAGCCAAATATTTCTTTTTAATAAAACTCCTTCCTTTCTCAAATTTGAAAAAGGATAAGATTTTAAGAAAATGGCATAAATCTGACTGGGATAAATCCAGAACGGATGATGCCAAGATGTTTGGCTGTATGCATTTAACGTTGTGGATGCAAACACGGTAACTGAATTTTTTAGTTCATCAAAATTATGATAACCCAGTTCGCTATTTTCACGCACGTAGAGCATTATCAATCCGGCAAGGATCTTTTAGCCTATGAACCTTATGTTCGAGAGATGAACATTTGGATCAAATTTGTCGAATCGGTGACTATTGTAGCGCCTCAGGTTGGAGATCGAAAGCCGGTCGATACTGTTTATAATCATTCTCAGATTCATTTTGAAAAAATCCCCTCCATCAATTTTCAAAGTATTCCGAAGATTTTTAAAAGTTTTTTTGCTTTACCAATAATATTTTTCAAAATTTTCAAAACCATGTATAAGTCAGATCATATTCATATTAGGTGCCCTGGGAATATAGGTCTGCTTGCGGCAATTGCCCAGATTTTTTTTCCTTCTAAATCAAAGACAGTTAAATACGCGGGAAATTGGGATCCTCAATCGCGACAACCTTTGAGTTATCGATTTCAAAAGTGGCTTCTAAATAACACCTTTTTTTCCAAAAATATAAAGGTTTTAATTTATGGTAATTGGCCGAACCAAAGTATTAACGTTCATTCTTTTTTTACGGCTAGTTTTAGTAACAGCGACATAGTTCGAATCAATAAGAATTTGTCTATTCCAATCCGTTTTTTGTTTGTCGGTACTTTTTCGAGCGGAAAGCAGCCTTTAGAGGCTATTAAGCTGTGCAAATTACTTTCAAACAGGGGCGTACCTCTAAAATTGGAATTTTACGGTGAGGGCGAAGAATTAGTAATGATGAAAAATTTTATTAAGCAAGAAAATCTATCTCACCTTGTAGAAATCAATCAATTCTTACCGCTCACTGAATTAAAAAGAAGATATATAGATTCCCATTTTCTTCTCTTACCTTCCAAATCTGAGGGCTGGCCTAAGGTTGTAGCTGAGGCCATGTTTTTTGGATGTGTTCCGATTGTCACGAACATCTCTTGTATTCCTTGGATGCTGGATGCAGGTAAAAGAGGAATTATACTAGATTCAAATTTCGAAAATTCTATTGAAAAGATTATAGAAATTATAAAAAGTGAATCAATATATCTTCAAGTAAGTAAGGAAGCGCAAATTTTTTCTAATAAATATACGCTAGAGAGATTTGAAGAAGAAATATTAGCCCTATTATGAGAATATTACAACTCATTGATACTCTAAATCCTGGTGGAGCAGAAAGAATGGCATTAAATTATTATCTAGCTCTAAAAAATGAAATAATTTTTTCTTGTATTGTAATTACTAGAGAGAAGGGGCTACTTTCCAAAGAAATTGATAAAGACAGCACTTTTCATTTCTTAGCAAAAAAGAATCGCTATGATTTAAGAGCCTTATTTGCATTAAAAAGAATTATACATGAAAATTCTGTTGAGGTGGTGAATGCTCATGGTAGTTCTTGGTTTTTTGCTGTTTTATGCAAATTGTTAGGATGTAAATTTAAACTAGTTTGGCATGATCACTATGGAAACAGTCAATTTTTAGATAAAAGAAATCTACAACCTCTAAAATTTTTTTCCCGCTATATTGATGGTATTATATGTGTTAATGAAGAACTTAAAAGTTGGGGTTTGAACCGTTTAGGTTTTAAAAAAAGAATTATATTTCTACCCAATTTTATTCTCAAAAAATCTAAAAGCAAAAGTGAATTAAAGGGTAATTCTGAAGTAAATATTGTGTGTACTGCTAATTTTAGACCTCAGAAAAATCACATCATGCTATTGGAAGCATTCGATAAACTAAATAAGAAATTTTCAGTTGCATTACACTTATTCGGTGTTGATTTTCAAGATGATTATTCTGAAAAAATCAAATCAGAAATAACTAAAATATCAAATATTTATTACTACGGGGAAGTTGAGAATATAATCCATTTTCTTAATGATGCTGATATTGGAGTATTACCATCAAATTCTGAAGGATTTCCTTTGGCATTAATGGAATATGGAATGGCTGAATTAGCTGTTGTGGCAAGCAATGTGGGTTATTGCAGAATGATATTAGGGGAATTTGGAAAACTAATTAATCCAAATCAAATTCAAGAATTAATAGATTGTTTATCAGTTTATATTAAAAACAAAGAGTTAAGAAGCAATCATGGTACCAAATTAAAAGATAGAATAGAAGAGTTATACTCTGAAGATTCCGTTATAAAAAACTATCTTGAGTTTATTAAAAAAATTTGAAAGAATTCCATTACATAAATAATCAGTTTTATATTAAACTGTTACTTGCTCATATTGGATATGGATTTTTAATTTATTCCTTGCCCTTTCTTGCTAAAACAATTTCAATATTCATTATCGTATTTTTTCTATTCATAATAATTGATCGTCAAAATAAAGGAAATGAGGCATTAATGGCAGCAGCCTACATTGCAGGCGCAGAGGTCTTTTACCGACAAACCGGTGCTCTAATTTTTTATGAAACAGGGAAATATGCTGTAATTGTTTTTTTGATAATTGGAATGTTCTTTAAGGGAACAAGTTCTAAAACAGTCCCTTACTGGCTGTATTTATTAATTCTATTTCCAGGAGTTTTGATAGCTTCATTAAATTTCAGTTATGAAGCGGAAGTCAGAAAATTAATTGCATTTAATTTAGCCGGACCAGTATGCTTGGGAATTTCAGCATTATATTGTTACTATAAAAAAATTAAAAAGGAGGATTTTCAACGTGTTTTATTAATGTTATTAATGCCCTTGATAGCCCAAGCAATTTATTTATTTCTCTATACCCCCAGTATGGATCAGGTACGTATTGGGCTGTCTGGAAATTATGCTGCAACTGGCGGGTACGGACCTAATCAAATCTCCACCGTTTTTGGAATGGCTTGCTTTCTGCTTGCAACAAGATTGTTTACAATTCGGAATAAAATCATAAATTTTATTGATCTAATATTACTTCTATTTCTAGGATATAGAGCTGTAATAACATTTTCTAGAGGAGGTATATTTACTGCAATAGTATGTATTGTGTGTTTTTTAATATTTTTTTATTACAAGCAGGAAGTGAGGAAAATACAAGGTACGAATTTCAGGATATTCGTGGTTTTTCTTATAGCTGTTGCGGTATGGTTTATTTCTTCTGCTCAAACCGGAGGACTAATTGTAAATAGATACACAAATAAAGATGCTGCAGGTCAATTGAAGGAGGATATCACTACAGGCAGAGCTGAACTTATAAGTACTGAACTAACTGCATTTTACAAGCATCCAGTTTTTGGGATAGGAGTAGGTAAAGGTATTGAATATAGAGAGGAAAACTTGGGAATAAGAATCGCTAGTCATAATGAAATAAGTCGATTGTTGGCAGAACATGGAATTTTAGGTATAGTTGCTTTAATAATACTTGTTTTTGTTCCTCTTATTTTTTGGTTCAAGTTTAAAAATAATTATTACTTCCTGGCTTTTGTTGCTTTTTGGTTTCTAACTATTAATCACTCTGCGATGCGTATTGCGCTGCCGGGCTTTATTTACGGTCTCGCTTTATTATATATAGTAGATGAAAAAAAGGATCCTGTACATAGGAAACGACTTGCGAATTAATAGTTTTACCGTCACCTATATCTCTTTTTTCAGTAAAATGTTAAGGAAAGAAGGTTACGAGGTTAAAACTGCATCTACACGATCCAATAAGGCTTTGCGCCTTACCGAAATGCTTGGGCTAATTGCACGCTACAAGAATTCTACGGATATTGTACTTATCGATACTTATGGTGCCCTGAACTTTTATTATGCCTACCTGGTTGGGAAAGCCTGTCAGCTTCTGGATCTTGAGTATATTCCAATATTACATGGTGGAAATCTTCCTGAAAGACTGGAAAAATCGAAATTATTTAGTGAAAGTCTCTTCGGAAATTCAAAGATCAATATCGCGCCTTCCCTGTTTTTAAAAGATGCCTTCGAAGTGCATGGCTTTCAGAACACCAAAGTCATTCCGAATGCTATCAAAACCTCTAACTACCCCTTTAAAGAACGTAAAAGCTTTCAGCCAAAATTACTATGGGTAAGACGATTTCAGGAGCGTTACAACCCGGTAATGGCGATCGAAGTAGTAAAGATTCTTTCTGAAAAATATCCACAGGCAAGTCTTTGTATGGTAGGCCCGGAAAAGGATGGCACCATGAAAACCTGTAAAAAACTTGCAAAGCACTATGATCTTGATGTAAGATTTACCGGAAAATTAAAGAAAAAATACTGGTCTTCTCTTTCTCAACATTACGACTTTTTTATAAATACAACCACAGTAGATAATACTCCCATAAGTGTTATTGAAGCGATGAGCCTTGGCCTGGTGGTAGTTAGTACCAACGTAGGCGGGATGCCCCAG
Organism: Christiangramia portivictoriae DSM 23547; assembly: GCF_000423045.1. Classification (GTDB taxonomy): domain Bacteria; phylum Bacteroidota; class Bacteroidia; order Flavobacteriales; family Flavobacteriaceae; genus Christiangramia; species Christiangramia portivictoriae. The sequence goes on from NZ_AUHF01000001.1 coordinate 1,046,657, forward strand.
TTGATACATCATAAAACAGATGGTATCCTGGTTGAAGACAGGTCTGCTCATCAAATGGCCATGGCTATTCAGAATATCGTGGAAAATCCGGACTCAGGGATATTGCTTTGTAAGAATGCCAAAGATAAGGTTGATCAATTTGACTGGAGCTGCGTAAGAGATGACTGGAATCAAGTTCTGGCCTGATGCGTAAAGTTCTTTATATAGGAAACAAACTGGAAAAATGGGGTAGAACACCTACTGCTGTTGATACTATTCCGGAACTACTTAGAAATGAAGGTATCTTCATAAAAGCGATCTCTTCCCATCAAAACAAAATTTTGAGGCTGCTCGAAATGTGCCTTTATTGCCTGTTCGGTAATTATCAGAAAGTTGTGATTGATACCTACAGTACTCAGAATTTTATTTTTGCAAAACTTTGCGCGAGTATTGCCAGATGGAGGAAGAAAAAATACTATTTGATCTTGCATGGTGGTGATTTGCCGAATAAGCTAAAATCTTCTGGTAACTATGTGACCAATCTATTCCGTGATGCTTCAGCACTGGCAGCACCTTCTTTGTACCTTTATGAGCGGTTCAATGCGTTCGGATTTAGTAATCTCGTCTGTATTCCCAATGCTGTAGCCCTGCATCTTTATACCTTTCAGAAGAAAAAAAATACCCAGCCAAAACTGTTATGGATTCGTTCTTTTCAGCAATTATATAATCCCAAACTAGCCATTGAAGTACTGGAAAATTTATCAGTTCTTTATCCAGAAAGTGAACTCTGCATGGTTGGTCCCGACAAAGACGGCAGCCTGGAAGAACTTAAGAATTATGTAGATCAATATAATCTGAATGTCACTTTTACCGGCAAACTTGCCAAGTCACACCTAATCTCCTTAGCTTCTGAATACACTATTTTTCTAAATACCTCCAATGTAGACAATACTCCTGTTAGTGTCATGGAAGCCATGGCGCTGGGACTTCCCGTTGTCTCAACGAATGTTGGTGGAATGCCGTATTTGATCCAGAATGAACACACCGGTATCCTCGTTCCTCCAGATGATGCAAATGCGATGACTGCGGCCTGTATTAAACTTATATCCAATCCTGAATTAAGCGCTGAACTTGCTGAAAATGCCAGAATTGAAGTAGAGAAGTTCGATTGGCAGCGAGTTAAACAACAATGGCTGGATTTACTAGGCTAAAAGTTCTATATTTATCGGCACATTAGCAGCCCTGCCGAAATGTCTAAAAAGCCTATATTTCATTTTGAAATTTCTGAGCGAAAGTTTCTCCTGAAACTTTTTGATATTCTGTTTGCCTTACTTTCTCTTACTATTGTAGGGATTATATTTCAGTTTGATTACTTCAGAATTAATTCTGAAACCTGGACCTGGACTCTTGTGTTTATATTATATCTAAGTTTCTTCGGAAATGTTTTCGAACTTTATGATCTTCAGAAGGCAGACAGGTTTGACAGCGTATTGAAAAACGTCCTGCTAACCACCAGTCTTACGGTACTGTTTTATATGTTAACACCGTTTCTTACTCCCAGTTTACCTGAAAACCGACTGCAGATCATCTTCTTCTTTCTCTCTGTAGCCATTTCTCTTTTGATCTGGAGGTCTCTTTACATCAGCCTGATATCGAGTCCGAGATTCTATAAGCGGGTATTGGTAGTGGGAGATTCGTTCGATATCAAGTTAATCGCTGAATCCCTGCAAAAAGCCGATCCCAATTATTGTATAGTAGGTTATATTAATACCGATGAGACTTTAAAAACCGAAATAGCCAGAGAAGATCTTCTTAGATTTGAAGTGGAAGAACTTGTGCAGACTGTCAAAAAGGAACACATTAGTGAAATTGTCGTTACCAGCGCATTTCAACGCGGGTTGATGCTCCCCCTATACAACCAGTTAAGCAGGCTACAGAAGCAGGGATTCTCCATTAGGGATTATACACAGGTTTACGAAGAGATTACCCGGAGAATTCCGGTTCAGAATGTGGATAAGGATTTTTACCGTTATTTTCCCTTCAGTAGAAATCACCAGAATAAGTTTTATTTATTAGTATTTCGAATTTTCGATATTATCGTTTCCATCATTGGAATTTTGATTGGAATCTGTCTGGGTCCTATTATATTAATCGGTAATCTCATCGCTAACCGGGGAAAGACATTTTACTTTCAGGAACGGGTTGGAAAACATGGTGAAGTCTTTAAAATTGTAAAATTGCGAACCATGAATAAGGATGCTGAAATTTCAGGTCCGCAATTTGCCCAGAAACGAGATCTGAGAGTGACCAAATTTGGGCGTTTCCTTCGCAGATCCAGGCTGGATGAAATTCCGCAGTTTTACAACGTATTACTTGGAGATATGAGTTTGATCGGGCCAAGACCGGAGCGACCAATTTTCGTCAATGAGCTTTCAGAATTGATTCCTTTTTACGATACCCGGCATATTATAAAACCCGGCCTTACAGGTTGGGCGCAGGTAATGGCGAACTACGGCGATTGCTATGATGATAGTCTGGAAAAATTGCAATACGATCTTTATTACATCAAACATCGCGGAATCTTTCTTGATCTGAGCATACTTCTAAAAACCTTAAGTACTGTGCTGTTCTTTAGAGGACAGTAAAAGTTGGAGGTTGTCTGTAGTATGTTTTGGGTTGTCGTATGGTTCTTAAGTGCAGGTAGTATGATGTCAGTGGAAGTTAAAAGGAAAAAGCTGGAAATCCTCTTCATACTGCTCACTTCTTACGCAGGTCTTTTCCGGTTGTATTTTACTACGGAAAATAAGAAGATGAATAGAGCCAGAAACTGTGCGATTCTCGCCAGGTAATCTCCGTACTGCGTATAAAATGTAAGCTCATTCTGAACTCCGACCCGTCCTGAAATACTGCCACGCTCCTCGTATGCCAGAGTTTTCAGTACATCCCCACGAGAATTAATGATCGCTGAAATTCCAGTATTGGCACTTCTCGCCACAAATCTCCTGTTCTCTATAGCTCGTAAGCGCGCATAGCTTAAATGCTGCTGGTGACCTTGCGTATCTCCCCACCAGGCATCATTCGTGATAATACTTAGAAAATTCGCTCCGTTTTCTACATACTCAGTTACATATTCGCCGTAAACCGACTCGTAGCAAATAATGGGCGCAGTTCCGAGAGAATCCTGCAGGTACAGGACTTCCCGTTCTTCCTGAGTGGTTTTCATGGCTACCGTTCCCCCAAGATCGATCATAACATCTCCCAGCAGAGGTTTCAAAATATCCTGGTATGGAAAGTTCTCAACCCCCACAACGAGTTTTGATTTATGGTACAATTGCAAAGTATCTGAATGATCATTGATCATAAAAGCTGAATTATAGTCATCATACCAGTCGTTAGGGCCTATTCTATTAGACTGGCTGCGCACTTTCCCTGGATCATTAAATCGTTCATACAGGGTAATGCCCCCTAAAAATGATAAATCATCGTGAAGTCGGCTTATTTGCTCTCCATAAAATACACCTTCCGAATTATTGAGATTTTGAAGTTGAGTACCATCAGCAAATACAGTTTCTGGCGCAATGACCAGATCTGTTTCTGGATTAACAGCATTTTCAGACAGATCAAGTAGTAATTCCCCTATCTTGCGATCTGTAGTATTATACTTTTCAGTATAAGGATTGATATTTGGTTGTAGGATGACCACATCAATAAAGTCTTCAGGTGCCTCATAATTCCAGTATATAATGCCAGAGATCAATATTGGTATTCCAACAAGTAGAAGCACCTTCATCGCGCTTCTTGCTATGATCGTTTTCTCTCTGAATTCACGATAAGATAGCAGAGATTTGAAAATAGCGATATTGACCAGCCATACCCATAAGGTTCCACCAAAGGTTCCGGTGAACTCATACCATTGTATCCATGCTGGAAATTCAGAAAATACATTTCCAAGATTTAACCAGGGCCAGGAAAAGTCCCAGTTCAAATGGATTTTTTCAAAAACCATCCAGATACTGATAAGGAATGCCGAAGCAGCCTTGAACCCGGTTCTCTTCGCTACTATATGATACAAAAGAAAAACGATGGACATTAAGAGCGAATTTGCTAGGATCGCGAATATTCCTCCAAATGGAGTGGAGTTGTAGATCCACCAGGTGGTTACCAGGTTCCAGATAAAAAAAGTGGTATAGGAAAACGCAAAAACTTTCAGTTTGGGGTTGCCTTCGGAATAGTTTCTTACTTTGAATTCAGCATAAAGTAGCGGCACAAAAGCAAAGAAAATGAAAATTGGAAAGCCATACGTAGGCCATGCCATGGCCAGCAGGATCCCGCTCACAAGTGCTAAAAGAAAGTTTTTCATAGATGCTGAAGTCTGCCCAAAAATAAGAAACTTACGCAGGAAAGATAAGATTTAGCTGAGTTGCTTTGCATATAACAGTATTTTTAGAAGCTTTTAATTTCAAAATGTTAGTTTAGTGCTTTCTATTTAAAATTCTCAAATGGGCTTTAAAAAACATGTTCCGAATCTTATAACCTCCTTGAATCTACTATCTGGTAGTATTGCAGTTATTTTTGCCGTACAGGGAAACCTGGTGCTGGCTGCCATTTTTGTAGCTGCGGGGATCTTTTTTGACTTTTTCGATGGTCTTGCCGCGCGTGCGCTAAATGTAAAAAGTGAAGTCGGCTTACAATTGGATTCACTGGCAGATGTTGTCACCAGTGGTGTAGTGCCGGGAATTGTGATGTATCAACTAATGATCAAAGCCTTGCCGTCCAGTGGTCGCCTGTCAACCGACTGGAATTCATCTGAGTTTGATATGAACCTGCAACCTTTTGCACTTATTGGATTATTGATCATTGTGGCTTCGGCATACCGACTGGCAAAATTCAATGTAGATGATCGACAAACCGACTCTTTTATTGGTCTTCCAACACCGGCAAACGCGTTGCTAATCCTTAGTCTACCGCTAATTCTTACCTACGAATCTGTTCCTGTAATCAATGAGCTTATTCTGAATGAATGGTTCCTAGTTGGTTTAACGATCTTAAGCTGTATTCTTCTGAATGCCGAATTACCTTTATTCGCGCTGAAATTTTCAGATTGGGGATTTAAAGAAAATAAGCTTCGTTACTTCTTTATCATTAGTTGTCTGGTGCTTATCGTACTGCTGAAGTTTATCGCGATTCCTGTGATCATTCTGCTTTATGTATTACTTTCAGTGATTTCGAACAGGAAAGCAACAACTTAATTAAAGATCTTTTTCTTTCGAAGTTCGAAATTCTGTCCAAGGTATACTTTACGTACCATTTCATCTTCGGCCAGTTCTTCGGGCATTCCATGTTTTAAAATGCTTCCTTCGAACATTAGATAGGTTCTGTCTGTAATCGCGAGTGTCTCCTGTACGTTATGATCGGTAATAAGAATACCGATGTTTTTATCCTTCAATTGAGCGACAATTCTCTGGATGTCTTCTACGGCAACGGGATCTACCCCGGCAAAGGGTTCATCCAATAGAATAAAATTTGGGTCTGTAGCCAGCGCCCTGGCGATCTCCGTTCTTCGGCGTTCCCCACCACTCAAAAGATCTCCCCGACTTTTACGAATATGGCCAAGTCCAAATTCTTCAATGAGCGACTCCATTTTCATCAATCGCTCTTTTTTGGATAGCTTGGTAAGCTCCAGAACGCTTAAAATATTATCTTCTATACTCAGTTTTCTGAAGACCGAAGCCTCCTGGGCCAGGTAGCCTATCCCATGTTGAGCCCTTTTATACATGGGGAATTTGGTAATGTTCTGCTTATCCAGAATAATATTCCCGCTATTGGGTTTGATCAAACCTACGATCATATAGAAAGACGTGGTCTTACCGGCTCCATTTGGTCCCAGCAGCCCCACGATCTCTCCCTGATTTACTTCCACGGAAATACCTTTTACAACATTTCTTCCTTTATAGGTTTTGATAAGATTTTCAGCGCGTAGTTTCATATGCTCAGTTTATTCTGAATAAGCAGAAATTGTTCCGTTTTACTCCCGGGTTTCTAAAGCTTCCCAGTATTCGTAGGCACGTCTTAAATGTGGTATCACGATCGTACCGCCAATTAGCGTCCCAATACTTAAGGTTTCCATTACTTCTTCCTTCGTAATCCCTTCATTATAACTTGCTTCAAGGTGATATCGTACGCAGTCATCGCATCGTAGCACGGTAGAAGCAACAAGTCCCAGTAATTCTTTTGTTTTTTTATCTAGGGCACCTTCAGTAAAAGCGTTGGTGTCCAGGTTGAAGATTCTTTTGATGATCTTATTATTATCAGCAAGAATCTTATCGTTCATTTTAGCACGGTACGAATTAAATTCGTCCACTTGATTTGTCATAGCTTAATTATTGATTTTTTCTTTTTCTTCTTTCTTATACATGAACTTAGAAATGACAATACTCACTTCATAAAGTATCAATACCGGAATAGCCACAATGATCTGGCTTACAATATCTGGTGGGGTAATCACAGCTGAAAGTACCAGTACGATTACCAAAGCATATTTTCTATATTTTTTCAGGAATTCTGGCGTAACTACTCCTACTTTAGTAAGGAAATAGATCACGATTGGCAATTCAAAGATGAGTCCGCTGGCCAGTACAGATGCTCTTACCAGGCTTATATAGCTGCTCAAATCAAAATCATTAAAAACTGTATCACTTACCTGGTATTTTCCGAGGAAATTTATGGAAAGTGGGGTTACCACATAATACCCAAACAATACTCCAAGGAAAAACAGTATGGAGGTGATAAAGATAAAACCCTTGGCGTGATTACGCTCATTATCATGCATTGCCGGTGCTACGAATTTCCAGAATTCATATATCACGTAAGGAAAAGCGATGATAAAGCCAGCTGTGATCGAAGTCCAAACGTGGGCAGAGAACTGTCCACCCATGGTTCTACTCTGAATACGGAAATTCATTTCCTGGTCGCAGAAACCTCCATCGATCCCAAAGAAGCCAGACAGATCACACAACAAGCGATATGAGAAAAAATCGGGATTAGCCGGTCCAAATAGTAGTACATCGAATATAAATTCCTTTAAAACAAATGCAATACCTCCTGCGATCACCACGGCAAGTACCGCGCGTATCAGGTGCCACCTTAATTCTTCAAGATGATCTAAAAAAGACATTTCAGTTCCCGGTTCTTCCTGGGGGGCGATTCTTTCCATTATAAAATTCCTTCTCTTATTAAATTGTGCAGGTGAACAACACCCGAATATTTTCCATTATCAACAGCCAGTAACTGGGAAATCTGGTTTTTCTCCAGGATCTCCATGGCATCTACGGCCAGCGTATCCTGCTCGATCGTTTTAGGATTGGCACTCATGATATCCCGGGCCAGGAGTCCTTTGATTTCTCCGTGATCCTTCAGCATTCTGCGAATATCACCATCAGTAATGATCCCTATGATTGCATCGTTTTCAAGAACTGCGGTCACGCCCAGCATTTTTTCTGAAATTTCGATAATGACATTGGCAACTTCAGTTTCCGCAGAAACCATAGGTACCATATTTTGAGATACGATGTCACTAACTCTTAAATATAATTTCTTGCCTAAAGATCCTCCCGGATGATATTTGGCGAAATCCCTGCTGCTGAAGCCTTTTAGATTCAGCAGGCAAACGGCAATAGCGTCTCCAATCACCATTTGCGCGGTTGTACTTGTGGTAGGAGCCAGGTTATTCGGGCAGGCCTCCATCTCTACAAAACTGTTTAAAACATAGTCTGCCTGTTTCCCTAAAAATGAGTCCTTATTTCCCGTAAGTCCAATCAATACGTTATGAAAATTCTTAATGAGCGGCACTAAAACCTTAATTTCCGGACTGTCTCCACTTTTTGATATGCAAATAACTACATCATTGTCCTGGACTATTCCAAGATCGCCATGAATAGCATCTGCCGCATGCATAAAAATGGAAGGTGTACCCGTAGAGTTTAAGGTAGCCACAATTTTGTTAGCGATAATGGCACTTTTACCAATACCAGTAACCACGACACGACCTTCAGACCTGTAGATGACTTCTACCGCCTTACTAAATTCTTCGTCAATGTAATTTTCGAGATTCGCAATTGCTTTGGCTTCGTTGGAAATAGTTTCTTTCGCTGAAGAAATGATTTGCTCGCTAAGTTTCAAATTAGATTAAATTAAGAATTGCAGGTACTAAAGAAAAACGTATATTTAGTAATACAAATGTATGTAAAATTGTAACACAATTGAATGGGTTTGACCGAAATTGATTTACACAAAGAACTAAAGAAGTACTTTGGTTTTAGTCAGTTTAAGGGGCTTCAGGAAGATGTAATCACCAGTATCGTAAATGGCCATGACACTTTCGTTGTGATGCCAACGGGTGGAGGTAAATCATTATGTTATCAGCTCCCTGCACTAATTCAGGATGGAACCGCGATCGTCGTTTCTCCACTTATAGCTTTAATGAAGAATCAGGTAGATGCTATTCGCAGTATCTCTTCAGAATATGGCATCGCCCATGTTCTTAATTCCTCTTTAAACAAAACAGAAGTAAACCAGGTAAAGGCAGATATCGCCAGCGGTGTTTGTAAATTGCTGTATGTAGCTCCTGAATCGCTTACCAAAGAGGATTACGTGGATTTCCTGAAGCAGCAAACGATCTCCTTTCTCGCCGTGGACGAGGCCCACTGTATAAGTGAATGGGGGCACGATTTTAGACCTGAATACCGAAATCTTAGACATATACTTCAGCGTATTGGTGACAATATTCCGGTAATTGGCCTTACCGCCACCGCCACTCCGAAGGTTCAGGAAGATATTCTGAAGAATCTGGGGATCACAGATGCCAATACTTTTAAAGCAAGTTTTAACCGACCTAATCTTTACTACGAGGTTCGGCCAAAAACCAAGAACGTGGATGCAGATATCATCCGTTTTGTTAAGAAAAATGATGGTAAGTCGGGAATTATCTATTGCCTGAGCAGAAAGAAAGTGGAAGAGCTTGCCCAGACACTTCAGGTAAATGGGATCAAAGCTGTTCCCTATCATGCAGGCCTGGATGCAAAAACAAGAAGCAAGCACCAGGATATGTTCCTTATGGAGGATATCGATGTAGTGGTAGCCACCATAGCCTTCGGGATGGGAATCGATAAGCCAGATGTTCGCTTTGTAATTCACCATGACATTCCCAAGAGTATTGAGAGTTACTATCAGGAAACCGGTCGTGCCGGTAGAGATGGTGGTGAGGGACATTGTCTCGCTTTTTATAGTTATAAGGACATTGAGAAGCTGGAGAAGTTTATGAGCGGCAAACCTGTGGCAGAACAGGAGATTGGTCATGCACTGCTACAGGAAGTGGTTGCTTTTGCTGAAACTTCCATCTCAAGACGAAAATTCATACTGCACTATTTTGGTGAAGAATTCGATTCTGCCACTGGTGAAGGAGCAGATATGGATGATAATGTTCAGAATCCTAAAAATCAGCATGAGGCCAAAGATGATTTGGAATTACTGCTGAAGACCGTTAAAGAAACAAATCAATTGTACAAGTCTAAGGAAGTGGTGCGCACGCTTATTGGTAAAAGCAATGCGATCATACTTTCTCATAAGACCGATGAGCATCCTCTCTTCGGAAAAGGAAGTCACCAGCAGTCCGGTTACTGGATGGCCCTCATCCGCCAGGCTTTGATTGCGGGATTTCTGAAAAAAGACATTGAAACCTACGGAGTGGTAAAAATCACCAAACGAGGAGAAGAATATCTGAAGAATCCTGTATCCTTTATGATGACCGAGGATCATGTGTTTAATGATATGACTGAAGATGTGGTAGTTCCTCAAAAATCTGCCAATACGGTGGATGATCAGCTGGTAAAAATGCTGAAGGAGCTTCGGAAGAAGGTTGCCAAGAAAAAGGATCTGCCTCCATTTGTGATCTTTCAGGATCCATCCCTTGAGGATATGGCACTAAAATACCCGGTTAGTATCGAGGAATTAGGTAATATTCATGGGGTTGGTGAAGGTAAAGCCAAAAAATACGGAGCAGATTTTGTAGATCTTATCTCAAGATATGTTGAAGACAATGATATCGTGCGGCCTGATGATTTTGTGGTAAAATCCACTGGTGCCAACAGCGGACTCAAATTGTACATTATTCAAAGCGTGGACAGGAAACTGCCATTATCAGATATTGCTTCGGCAAAAGGCATGCAGATGCCAGAGTTTATCAAGGAAATGGAAGCCATTGTTTATAGTGGAACAAAACTGAACATTGACTACTACCTGGATGATATCCTGGATGAAGACCAGCAGGAAGAGATTCATGAATATTTCCTGGAAGCAGAGACCGATAAGATCGATGAAGCGATGGAAGAGTTTGATGGCGATTATGATGACGAAGAATTACGATTATACCGAATCAAGTTTATAAGTCAGGTAGCGAACTAAAACAAAAAACCCGGAATCTCTTCCGGGTTTTTTATTACGATAAATGTAAATGTCAAATTTTATTAGAGCGAATACGCTATACTCAGGATCCATTGGGAAGGTCTTGAATCTATTCTAAATCCGCTGTCTGCAGCGAGGTTCCCGCCAAATGCCTGGTTATCCTTAAATGCTCCTTCATAGCGAATATCAAAACCAAGCCTGCCCAGATCCAGACCTGCTCCTAATTGATAACCAACGCTGATGTCGTTTTCCACATCTCCAATGCTTAAATTCGTGTTTTCCAGTTCATTTTTCAGAATGTATTGAAACGCAGGACCTGCTTTGATGTTTAAAGGCCCCAGCACATTCACTCCCAAAAGGATTGGAGCATCAATCTTTTGCAGCTTATAATCAAATTCAGAATATTCCGTATTCATCTCGGTATAAACCAGTTCAGGTCTAAGGAAGATTCCCAGCACTTCGAACTGCCCAAAAAAACCGGCATGAAAACCAGTTTTATTTTCTCCATCTTCAAATGAACCGCTAAAATCATCAGCCAAACGGCTAATAGATTCATATTCTCCAGTTGCACCGTAGTTTAATCCACCTTTGATTCCAAAACTTGCATCCTGTGCCGATACATGCACCGCAGCAAGTAGTAGTGCGAACATCATAAATTTTCTCATAGATATTGTTTTATTAGGCTTATATAACGCTTGTGGTTCCGGGTTTATTTCAGTTGAATTAGAAAAGCCTTCCGAAGATCATCTTCAGAAGGCTTACTATTGTCAACTTCAGTATTTCAGAAATATTATTTTCTTTTAATGGCTTTTTCCGCAGCCTTTACAATCGCAGCAGCATTCAAACCATATTTTTCCATTAATTGCGCAGGAGTTCCACTTTCTCCGAAACAATCGTCAGTAGCCACGAATTCCTGAGGTGTTGGATGATGAGAAGCCAGTGTTCTGGCAACGCTTTCCCCAAGACCGCCAAGGAAATTGTGCTCTTCAGCAGTAACCACACATCCGGTTTTCTTAGCAGAAGCGATCACCGCTTCTTCATCAAGTGGTTTGATCGTATGGATGTTGATCACTTCGGCACTGATACCTTTTTCATTCAGCTCCACAGCCGCCTGAATAGCTTCCCAAACTAAATGACCAGTTGCGATAATAGTCACATCGGAACCTTCATATAAATGCACTGCTTTCCCGATCTGGAAATCCTGATTATCTTCAGTAAAATTAGCAACCTTTGGTCGACCAAATCTAAGGTAAACTGGACCATCATAATCGGCAATCGCTTTAGTTGCAGCTTTGGTCTGGTTGTAATCACAGGTATTGATCACGGTCATTCCCGGTAGCATCTTCATAAGGCCAATATCTTCAAGGATCTGGTGAGTTGCACCATCTTCACCCAGAGTAACTCCAGCGTGACTGGCACAGATTTTTACATTCTTTCCAGAATAGGCAACACTCTGGCGAATCTGGTCGTACACTCTACCTGTAGAGAAATTAGCGAAAGTTCCCGTAAATGGAATTTTTCCTCCAATAGTCATCCCTGCTGCCATCCCGATCATATTCGCTTCAGCGATCCCCACCTGGAAAAATCTCTCCGGATGATTCGCTTTAAAGTCGTCCATTTTCAGAGATCCGGTAAGATCGGCACACAGCGCCACGACGTTTTCGTTCGATTGACCAAGTTCTGTCAAGCCATCTCCAAAACCAGATCTGGTATCCTTACTTCCTTTATTTATATATTCTTTCATGATATTCTTAATTTTGATTTTAATGAATTTGGCTTAGTAATCACCAAGTGTTTCCGGGTTCTGTGAAAGTCCTTTCTCCAATTGTTCATCGTTTGGAGCCTTGCCGTGCCATGCATGCGTATGCATCATAAAATCGACACCATTACCCATTACTGTGTTCATTAAAATACAGACTGGCTTTCCTTTCCCAGTTCTGGTTTTAGCTTCTTTGAGTCCGTCAATCACCTGTTGAAGATCATTTCCATCTTCAATTTCCATGACATCCCAGCCAAAAGCTTCAAATTTGGCCCGAAGATTTCCTAGCGGAAGCACCTTTTCTGTACTACCATCAATCTGCTGACCGTTGAGGTCTATTGTTGAAATAAGATTATCTACATTGTTCCCGGCAGCGTACATGATCGCCTCCCAGTTCTGTCCTTCCTGCAACTCCCCATCACCGTGAAGGGTGTAAACAAGATGAGCATCTTTATTCAGTTTTTTAGCCTGAGCAGCACCCAGGGCAACGCTCATTCCCTGTCCCAGTGAGCCTGAAGCAATTCTAACTCCAGGAAGTCCCTCGTGAGTGGTAGGATGTCCCTGCAATCTTGAATCGATCAATCTAAAAGTATTCAGTTCTTCAACTGGAAAATATCCACTTCGGGCAAGTACACTGTAAAAAACCGGGGAAATATGACCATTGGAAAGAAAGAACAGGTCTTCATCCTTACCATCCATGTTGAAGCTGGTGTTGTGATCCATAACTTCCTGGTAAAGAGCCGTAAAAAATTCAGCGCAACCTAAAGAACCTCCCGGGTGACCAGAGTTTACCTTATGCACCTGTCGCAGAATATCGCGGCGAACCTGAGTGACAAAATCTTGTAATTCGTTGATGTTTGGCATTTTATAATGTGTTGTTTTGTTGCCGCAAAAATAAGCGATTTAAAGCCTTTGACAAAGCAACCATACTCCAGTTATTAACTTTTTAAGTAAAATACTAACAGGCTCTGTGCAGTCTCACTTCCATTTGAGTTTTGAATGAGTATCTTTGCAGCGATTAAACGGAACTATGAAAGGAGCCAATTCAAGAACTTTAGTTCAACTCAGGTTTTTTTGGCGAATTTCAGCTAACCGTTAAGTAATATATTAAATACCAGATGAAATTTGAACTTTTATCTACCGATGCCGGTAGTAAAGCACGTGCCGGAAGTATTACCACAGATCATGGAAAGATCGAAACTCCTATTTTTATGCCGGTGGGAACGGTGGCGACCGTAAAGGGCGTACATCAACGTGAACTCAAGGAAGATATCAATCCAGATATTATCCTGGGAAACACGTATCACCTGTACCTTCGACCACAAACCGAGATTCTCAGGAAAGCCGGGGGACTTCATAAATTCATGAACTGGGATCGGAACATCCTTACAGATAGTGGTGGTTACCAGGTTTATTCTCTTTCAGCAAGAAGAAAGATCAAAGAAGAAGGGGTAAAGTTCAAATCTCATATAGATGGTTCTTACCACACGTTCACTCCGGAAAATGTAATGGAAATTCAGCGTACCATTGGAGCTGATATCATCATGGCTTTCGATGAGTGCACTCCGTATCCATGTGATTATAATTATGCAAAAAGATCAATGCATATGACGCATCGCTGGCTGGACAGGTGTATCAATCACCTCGAGAAAACACCTGAAATTTATGATTATAAACAAACGCTTTTCCCCATCGTACAGGGGAGCACCTATAAAGATCTTCGGAAGCAATCTGCGGAATATATCGCAAACGCAGGGGCAGAGGGAAATGCCATAGGAGGATTGTCTGTTGGAGAACCGGCAGACGAGATGTATGCTATGACTGAAGTAGTTACAGCGATACTACCGGAAGACAAGCCACGTTATCTAATGGGAGTGGGAACACCAATAAATATTCTTGAAAACATCGCTCTTGGAGTAGATATGTTCGATTGCGTGATGCCCACAAGAAATGGACGTAACGGAATGCTGTTTACATCCCAGGGAACTATCAATATTAAGAACAAGAAATGGGCAGATGATTTTTCACCTATTGATCCCGAAGGTGTTAGTTTTGTAGATTCTGAATATTCCAAAGCATATGTTCGACACCTGTTTACAGTAAATGAAATGCTTGGCAGGCAAATTGCAAGTATTCATAATCTTAGTTTCTACCTGTGGTTGACGAGAGAAGCCAGAAAGCATATATTAGCCGGAGATTTCACACAGTGGAAGGATAAGATGGTAAAGCAAATGGATAAACGACTATAATTCCGGAATTTGAAAATTCTTGATTGGTATATACTTAAAAGATATCTGGGAACCTTCAGCATGATGCTGTTGTTGTTCATTCCCATTGGTATCACTGTAAATCTTGCTGAAAAGATCGATAAGATCCTGGATAACGAAGTGCCTTTTATCGAAGTGGTTTATTACTATCTGGACTTTACCGTCTATTTCGCAAACCTGCTATTTCCAATATTCCTGTTTTTATCGGTTATCTGGTTTACCTCAAAACTGGCAATGAATACAGAAATCGTTGCCTTTTTAAGTAGCGGAGTATCATTTTACCGGTTTCTGAGACCTTATTTGATTGGTGCGACCATAGTCTGTATTGGCGCCCTGATCCTTTCCATGTATCTGGCGCCACAAGCCAGCAAAGGATTCAATGAATTCAAATACAGATATTTGAAACACGGGCAGGAAACCAGGGAAACTAACGATGTTTACCGGCAGATCAATGACAACGAATTCATCTACGCCAACCACTTTTCACCAAGTTCAAATTCTGCACGAAACTTTACGTTGGAACACTTTGAGGACAACGAACTTAATTTTAAAATAAGTGCTTCGGGCCTGCGCTACAATCCAGAGGACAGTACCTACAGGCTCACGATGGCAGATAAACGAATTATTGGCGCCAAAGGTGACAGCATATTTAATTACCGAACACTGGATACCATTCTGCCATTTGAATTTGATGAGCTAACTCCGGAATCTTACATCGCAGAAACCTTGAATTATACAGAGCTCAAGGAATTTATTTCGAAAGAAAAGAGGAGAGGTTCGGGTAATATAAACCGATACGAGGTAGTGGCCTATAAGCGCTGGAGTATTCCAATTTCTGCATTTATTCTAACTATCATCGCCGTTGCAGTTGCCTCTTTCAAAAGGAGAGGAGGAATGGGAGTGAATCTTGCCGTGGGAATATGTCTCGCTTTTATTTTTATCTTTTTCGATAAGGTTTTTGGAACCATGGCAGAGCAGTCTACTTTCTCACCCTTGATCGCCGTATGGTTTCCCAATATCGTATTTGGGATTCTCGCCGTCGTATTGCTTATTCGCGCGAAGCGCTAATACAGATCTGTTGAAAATTTAAACTTTATCAGTCATTTCTATCCTTTCAAAGTTGTTATATTTGTGAGCTATTTAAATTAACAACCATAAGAAATATGGAGTATTTAGAATTTGAACAACCTATCAAGGAGCTGGAAGAACAATATGCTAAAGCATGTAATATTGGCGAGGAAAGTGATGTAGACGTAACAGCCACCTGTAAGCAAATTGAGAAGAAACTCAACGAAACAAAAAAACAGATCTATAAGAATCTTACACCCTGGCAGAGAGTTCAGCTGTCCAGGCATCCAAACAGACCCTATACTTTAGACTATATAAATGCAATTTGTGGAGATACTTTCCTGGAATTGCATGGTGATCGTAATGTAAAGGATGATAAGGCGATGATTGGAGGTCTTGGAAAGATCGGGGATCAAAGTTTTATGTTCGTTGGTCAGCAAAAAGGCTATAATACCAAAACCAGGCAGTATCGTAATTTCGGGATGGCCAATCCTGAAGGCTATAGAAAAGCGCTTCGTTTGATGAAGTCTGCTGAAAAGTTCGATGTTCCTGTGGTATGTTTTGTAGATACTCCCGGAGCTTATCCTGGTCTCGAAGCTGAAGAGCGTGGACAGGGAGAAGCGATCGCGAGAAATATTCTGGAAATGACAAGACTTAAGGTGCCAATCATCGTAGTGATTATAGGTGAAGGTGCCAGTGGTGGAGCCCTAGGAATAGGTGTTGGAGATAAAGTACTGATGCTCGAAAATACCTGGTATTCTGTAATTTCTCCTGAAAGCTGTTCTTCCATTCTATGGAGAAGCTGGGAATACAAGGAAATTGCTGCAGATGCTTTGAAGCTTACGGCTACAGACATGAAAAAGCAGAAGCTTATTGATGAGATCGTAAAGGAACCTTTAGGAGGTGCACACAGCAATCGAGAAGAGATTTTCGATACGGTAAAATCTTCAATTACCAAAGCTTATTCTGAGTTCAGAAACTTATCACCAGAACAATTGGTAGAAAAAAGAATGGATAAATATTTGGACATGGGAGTGTTTAAAGGCTAACTGCTTTATTTATACATCATCGTTAGAAAATCCGGCATTTAAATTCCGGATTTTTTTGTCTTATCAACATAAATTTGAAGTTATCAACAAGTGAATTGTTCATTACCTGTTGAGTACCTCAGGGCATTCTACTTAAGATTGTCTTAACATTTTTTTTACTTTCGTACCTATGGAAAAAATCACCTCCCCTCAGAATATAACCTACAAGAAAACGAACGTGGTAAGCCTGGAAAAAGGTAAAGTTCCGCCTCAAGCAGTTGATTTAGAAGAGGTTGTGCTTGGTGCTATGATGATCGACAAAAAAGGAGTCGATGAAATCATTGATATTCTGGTACCCGATGCTTTTTATAAAAATTCCCATAAGTTGATCTATGACGCGATTAAAAAGTTATTCGATGCTTCAGAAGCAATTGACTTATTAACCGTTTCCAATCAGCTGAAGAAGGATAAGGTGTTTGATAAGATTGGCGGGGACTATTATCTCATCCAGCTTACGCAAAAGGTGTCCAGTAGTGCGCATATTGAGTTCCATGCACGTATCATTTTACAGAAATATATTCAGAGATCACTTATCAAGATCTCCAATGAAATAATTGAAGAAGCATTTGATGAAGGTTCAGATGTATTTGACCTTTTGGATTCAGCAGAATCCAAACTGTACGAAGTAACCCAGGGAAACATCAAGCGTTCTACTGAAACCGCTCAATCTTTGGTTATCCAGGCAAAGAAGAAAATTCAGGAAATTTCCAATAAAGAAGGTCTTAGTGGTGTACCGTCAGGATTTGACAAGCTTGATGAACTCACCTCAGGATGGCAACCTTCAGATTTGATTATCGTTGCTGCCCGTCCAGGTATGGGTAAAACAGCGCTTACGCTGTCTATGGCTCGAAACATTGCAGTAGATCAGGGCTTCCCGGTTGCATTCTTTTCACTGGAGATGTCTTCGGTACAGTTGATCACCCGTTTGATCTCTTCAGAAACCGGACTTTCATCAGAAAAACTGAGAACCGGGAAACTGGAGCAACACGAATGGGAACAATTGAATGTTAAGGTGAAAGATCTTGAAAAAGCGCCTTTATTTATTGATGATACTCCGTCACTTTCCATTTTCGATCTACGTGCAAAGGCCAGGCGTCTAGCGTCCCAACACGGGATAAAACTTATTGTGATAGATTACCTGCAATTAATGACTGCAGGTGGTGGGCAGAAAGGTGGAAACCGTGAACAGGAAATTTCCATGATTTCCAGAAACTTAAAGGCCCTGGCAAAAGAATTGAACGTACCTGTCATAGCACTTTCACAGCTTTCCCGTGCTGTGGAAACACGTGGTGGAAGTAAAAGACCGTTACTATCTGACCTTAGAGAATCTGGAGCGATCGAGCAGGATGCAGATATTGTGTCCTTTATTTATCGTCCTGAATATTACAAGATAGAGGAGTGGGATGATGAAGAAAGAACTCCTACCCAGGGTCAGGGTGAGTTCATTGTAGCCAAACACCGTAACGGTGGATTGGAAAATATTCGTCTAAAGTTTATTGGAGAACTTGGTAAATTCGATAATTTAGAAGACTTTAGTTTTCCTTCTGAAATCCCTTCAAGCATGAATAGCGGTGATGGGGATGACTTCGGAAATTTCAATTTACCAAATCCAAGTGCAGATGAAGCATTTGGAAGTTCAATGAATAGTGAGGATGATGATAGCGACGTTCCATTTTAAAAATCATAAACTGAAGGAGATCAGCAAAACAGAACATTCGAATAATTTGATAAAAAGCAAAGTACTTCAAACTACTTTGCTTTTTTTGTTTTTGCTTATCATGAGCACTACTGCTCATGCTTCAAAAGTACTTATTCCCATGGATGCAAGTACACAAACCAATCACCTGAAAGCATATGGGATGGTCTATTTTGCCCTTCAGAAAAACTTCAAGGTGAATTGGCTCCTTAATTACCGGGGTGGTTCATTTCTGGTTTCCGATCATCCGGAACTCCAGAAGGAATGCCAGATTCGAGGAGTTTCCTTCGAAGTCATTAGCAATCAGGAGGCTGAAAGTGTCCTTCAGGAAATAAGTAGCCCTTCCCAGAATATGGAGTCGGTGCCATTGGAAAAAGCACCTAAAATCGCAGTTTATAGTCCGCAGGGAAATAAACCCTGGGATGATGCCGTTACTATGGCACTTGGTTATGCCGAAATACCCTATACGACCATTTATGATCGGGAAGTTCTTGCAGACGGCCTGTTATTGTATGACTGGCTTCATCTGCACCACGAAGATTTTACTGGACAATATGGGAAGTTTTATCGCAGTTTTAAAACGACTCCTTGGTATATAGAGGATAAGAAAGAAGCTGAAAGGCTCGCAAATGAGTTGGGGTACGCAAAAGTTTCAGAAGAGAAACTGGCAGTTGCCAGAAGAATAAGTGAATATGTGCAGGGAGGTGGATTTATGTTTGCGATGTGTAGTGCTACAGATAGTTTTGACATCGCTTTGGCCGCAGATGGAGTGGACATCGCCGAAACTATGTTTGATGGTGATCCCAGTGAACCCGCGTACCAAACCAAGTTGAATTATGATCGTAGCTTCGCTTTTACCAATTTTATTTTAGAAAGAAGTCCTTTGGTTTATGAGTTTTCAAACATAGACATGACTTCGAAAAGACAAATAGAGAAGGAGAATGATTATTTTACTTTGATGGATTACTCGGCGAAATGGGATATTGTCCCTACAATGCTTACACAAAATCATACCCGACTGGTCAAAGGATTTATGGGGCAAACCACAAGTTACGATCCGGAAACGATCAAACCTGGTGTCCTGATTATGGGCGAGTCAAAACTGAATGGGGAAGCAAGATATATTCATGGTGTCAAGGGCAAGGGTTTTTTTACCTTTTATGGCGGACATGATCCTGAAGATTATCAACATAGGGTAGGCGATCCCAAGACAGAACTGCAGTTGCACCCTAATTCAGCAGGATATCGGCTAATTCTAAACAATGTGCTATTTCCGGCAGCTAAGAAAAAGGAACAGAAAACTTAAAAAGATTGAATGGAAATTTATCAAACTGAAATGCGCTTAAAACCACGCAAACGTGGTTTCCACTTAATTACCGATGAAATTTTAAATCATTGTTCTGAAATAGAAGACTTTAAATTTGGATTCTTGCAGATATTTATAAAACACACATCTGCCGGATTGACCATTAATGAGAATGCAGATCCAACAGTACGGGAAGACTTCCGTAGTCATTTTGATAAGATGGTTCCGGAAAATCAGGAATATTACAAGCACACTACTGAGGGCAGTGATGATATGCCTGCGCATATCAAGTCTTCTCTCACCGGACCTTCTTTACAAATTCCTATTACTAATGGAAAACTTAACATGGGAACCTGGCAGGGAATCTATTTGTGTGAGCATAGAAACTCAGGAGGTTCCAGGAAACTGGTGCTCACTATCTATGGAGAAGAAGAATTGTAGTGAATCTTTGATATCATCATAATCAAAAAATCCCGCAATTGCGGGATTTTCTTATAAGAGAGTATAATTGTTTACTTTACTTTTTCTACAATTGCTTTAAAAGCCTCTGGGTGATTCATCGCCAAATCGGCAAGAACCTTACGATTCAATCCAATTTCACTGGTTTTGATTTTACCCATAAATTGAGAATAAGATAATCCTTCTTGTCTGGCTGCAGCATTAATACGCATAATCCATAAAGAACGGAAGTTTCGTTTTTTAGCTTTACGGTCTCTGTATGCATAAAGCATAGCTTTGTCAACCGCATTTTTAGCAACAGTCCAAACGTTTTTACGACGTCCAAAATATCCTTTTGCTTGCTTTAAAACTTTTTTTCTACGTGCCCTTTTGGCAACTGAGTTTACTGATCTTGGCATATTTTTAAATTTTTTTGTAGTAGGCGGTCGAACAGCGACACTTCTAACGTCCTTAATTTTTAGCGATATGCTACAAGTTAAGTGTTGCCCAACTCCATGGTTAAATAATTAATTAAACCTCAAGAGCTTCAATTTACTTTAAACGTAATTGAAGTTTGATATTTTCCTTATCTGCTTCATGTACCAAAGTACTGTGAGTTAAGGCTAGCTTACGTTTCTTAGACTTCTTTGTTAAGATATGACTCTTAAACGCGTGCTTTCTTTTAATCTTACCGGTACCTGTTAGCTTGAAACGCTTCTTGGCACTGGATTTAGTTTTCATCTTAGGCATTACTGTCCTCTTTTTATAATTAACTCTCTTATTCTTTTATTTCGATTTCTTGGTTGGAGAAAGAAACATTGTCATTCTTTTTCCTTCAAGTTTTGGCATCTGTTCTACTTTTCCAAGTTCCTCAAGATCCTGCGCAAGTCTTAGAAGAAGGATCTCTCCTTTATCCTTGAACACAATAGATCGTCCTTTGAAAAATACAAAAGCCTTTAGCTTTGCACCGTCCTTCAAGAATTTCTCTGCGTTACGTTTTTTAAATTCGTAATCATGATCGTCTGTATTAGGACCAAATCGAATTTCTTTAACAACGACTTTACTGGCTTTGGCTTTCATGGCCTTTTCACGTTTCTTTTGTTCATAAAGAAACTTTTTATAGTCCATGACCTTTACCACTGGTGGTTTCGCATTTGGAGAGATCTCTACAAGATCCAGACCCTGTTCCTCTGCGATTGCAAGAGCTTTCTTTACAGGATACACATCCATTTCTACGTTATCACCAACCAGGCGTACTTCGTCTGCTCTGATCTTCTCGTTGATTCGGTGCTGCTCTTCTTTTTGTCGACCGAACCTGTTCGGTTTTTTTCTACGTATAGCTATGGCTTAAAATTTTAATTAAACTTCTGTTTTGAAAGGCTTTAAGGTACTATTGATTTCTGTATTAATCAAATTAGCAAAATCTTCGATCTTCATCGTTCCCAAATCTCCTTCACTGTGCTTACGAACAGAAATCGTACCATCTTTGGCTTCCTGCTCACCAACAATCAACATATACGGAAATTTATTTACTTCGGCTTCCCGAATTTTCTTCCCTATAGTTTCATTCCTGTTATCTACAAGGGCGCGAATTTCGTGATTTTCAAGTAAATTTAAAACTTTTTGTGAGTAATTTTCATATTTCTCGCTGAGCGAGAGAATAATAGCCTGCTCCGGCATAAGCCAAAGAGGAAAATTACCTCCGGTATGTTCAAGTAGAATAGCGACAAATCTCTCCATACTTCCAAACGGGGCACGGTGGATCATTACTGGGCGATGTGACTCATTGTCACTTCCCTTGTATGTCAGGTCAAAACGCTCTGGCAGATTATAGTCTACCTGGATGGTTCCAAGTTGCCAGCTTCTTCCCAGGGCATCCTTCACCATAAAGTCTAACTTTGGTCCGTAGAAGGCTGCTTCGCCTTTTTCAATGACGTAATTTAGGCCTTTTTCTTCCGCAGCACTTAATATCGCAGATTCCGCTTTCTCCCAAACATCGTCAGATCCTATGTACTTATCCTTTTTCTCAGGATCTCTCAAAGATACCTGCGCTGTAAAGTCTTCAAAACCTAAAGATGAGAATACATATAAGGTAAGATCGATTACTTTCTTAAATTCTTCATCCAGTTGCTCCGGCATACAGAAGATGTGGGCATCATCCTGAGTAAAACCTCTAACCCGCGTCAAACCATGCAATTCTCCACTTTGCTCATACCTATATACAGTGCCAAATTCTGCAAATCTCTTCGGAAGATCACGATAACTCCATGAACTCGCATTATACATTTCACAATGATGCGGGCAGTTCATAGGTTTCAGAAGAAATTCCTCACCTTCATTGGGAGTCGAAATTGGCTGAAAGCTATCTTCCCCATATTTTGCATAATGGCCGGAAGTTACATAAAGTTCCTTGTGACCAATGTGCGGACTTACTACCATTTCATAGCCGGCTTTCTTCTGAGCCTTTTTCAAAAAGTTCTCAAGTCTTTCTCTAAGTGCTGCACCCTTTGGTAACCATAATGGTAAACCCTGTCCAACTTTTTGAGAAAAAGTGAATAATTCCAGTTCCTTTCCTAATTTTCTATGATCTCTTTTCTTGGCTTCTTCCAGGAGCGTCAAATATTCTTTCAGATCTTTTTGCTTCGGAAATGATATACCGTATACTCTGGTTAATTGCGGATTGGTTTCATCACCTCTCCAGTATGCACCGGCGACACTCATTAACTTTACTGCTTTGATGATTCCTGTATTTGGAATATGACCACCGCGGCAAAGATCTGTAAAGGTATCATGATCACAGAAGGTAATTTCACCATCAGTAAGATTTTCGATTAGCTCTACCTTGAAAGGATTGTTTTCTTTTTTATAGAACTCCAATGCATCAGCTTTGGAAACCGATCTTAATGAAAAGTCATGTTTACCACGGGAAATCTCCAGCATACGGTCCTCGATCTTCTTAAAGTCGTTTTCGGAGATCTTTTTCTCTCCAAAATCCACATCATAGTAAAAACCTCTATCAATCGCGGGTCCTATAGTTAGTTTGGCTCCAGGATAAAGATCCTGAATGGCCTGCGCCATTACATGAGAAGATGAATGCCAGAATGCTTTTTTACCTTCATCGTTAGACCAGGTGAAGAGCACAAGATCGCCGTCTGTATATAAAGGTGTTGTGGTTTCTACGGTGTTATCATTAAACTTTGCTGAAATTACATTCCTTGCAAGTCCTTCGCTTATACTTTTGGCAACATCCATTGGAGTAATGCCTTTTTCGAACTCTTTAATACTTCCGTCTGGCAGAGTGATCTTGATCATTATATCTTTGTTTTACGAAGTCGCAAAGATAAGGTGTTGAATTTGGTTGCACAATACATACGTACCTATATAGTATAGAATGCTGTGTAATATCTTCGGAAATGTATTTTAGAGTTTATTTGCATTTCGATGCTTCTGAAGTTCAATCCTTTATAATTAATCTTGTATTTATTTTATAATTTTCTTCTGAAAGTCATTGTGTAATTAAAAATGGGGTGTATATTTGCAGCCGCTTTCGGAGCAAGGCGAATGTTCGTTGAGAGTAGTGATGATGGGGTGTTTGATAGATATTGACTGATCAAAAATTAAATTAAAATTTTTCAAATTTTAGTTTGGTGGAAAGAAAAAAGTTAGTGTATATTTGCAGCCGCTTTGAGAGCAAGGCGAAAGTTCACTGAAAGATATGTAAAGGGTAGGCTATTGTTGGTCTAAGGCAAAAAAAATAAAAATTAAATTTCTTTAAATTTTATTTGGCTGGAGAGCGAAAGTAGTTTTATATTTGCACCCGCTTTGAAAACGAAGCGACGTTCTAAGAACTGGCTGAGAGAGTAAAGGTAGGGAAGCTTTTGAAAAAAGAAA
>NZ_KE383971.1:0-8289 GCF_000423045.1 Christiangramia portivictoriae DSM 23547
TGATGCGCGATGGCTCTGAGGCCGCAAAACCTCAGAGCCGCCAAATGCTTATTTTATAAGAGTAGTACAGGTACTTGTAACTTTTTTGTTTCTTTAATCATGTCAACGATATTAGTTCTAAGCAATTAGAACAGTTTTAAGCTCGAGGCTTATAACTTACCTTTTAAGGTGGCTATAGCAACGGGGCTCACCTCTTCCCATCCCGAACAGAGTAGTTAAGCCCGTTAGCGCAGATGGTACTGCTGTATTGTGGGAGAGTATGTCGCCGCCTTCTTCTTAGAAACCCTTCATCAAACCGATGAAGGGTTTTTTTATGCAATAATGTGAAGTATTGAAACGTATCATAGCGTACAACAACTACCTGTCTGTGTTGAAATCAGTTATTATGGAATTATTAATTGTACTATTATACCAGAGTCATTTATACAGCTATATCAAGCTTTTGCGCTCCTCTTTTTACATAATCGATAGAATTGTAAGAGAGTAGTAGCTATCACTGCAGTGTGTTTATCATACATCCTATAGTTCCTCAAATTACGATGCCGGTATCCTATAGAAACACTAAAGCAGCCAACTGGCTGCTTTAGTGTTTTTAAATTTTATTATGCGTCTGTCCTAAACCTTCGGAAGATCACCATCCCCCTTTACAGGTAATTTTGAATTACCCATCAGAAATTTATCGACGTGATATGCTGCTTCGCGCCCTTCAGAAATAGCCCATACTATAAGTGATTGTCCTCTGCGCATGTCACCGGCAACAAATACGTTCTTCTTATTAGTTGTATAGGATTTATTTCCTTTAATATTTGTTCTCTCATCTATTTCCAGTCCCATTTTTTCTGCCAGAGATTTTTCTGGACCTGTGAAGCCGAGTGAAAGCAGTGCAAGATCACAAGGCCATTCCTTTTCCGAGCCTTCCACTTCTTTAAGCTGCGGCCTTGAGCCAGGTTGTTTGATCCATTCTACCTCCACGGTTTTCAGAGCTTTTAATTTACCACTCTCATCCCTGATAAACTCCTTAGTTTGTATGCTCCAGTTTCTTTCAACTCCTTCTTCGTGGGAAGAACTCGTCTTCATCGTAAAAGGCCAGTATGGCCAGGGATTATCTTTGGTGCGCTGTGATGCCGGCAAGGGCATGATCTCGAAATTGATTACCGACTCTGCACCGTGCCTGTTGGCAGTACCAACACAATCTGAACCAGTATCTCCCCCTCCAATCACAATTACATTTTTTCCTTTAGCGTTATATTTATCGTCCAGGTTATGCAAGCCATCAACATGCTGATTGTTATGGGTTAAAAAATCCATTGCCTGTACCACACCTTCAGCATCAGATCCTGGAATGGGTAGCTTCCTTTTTTCCGTAGCCCCGCCGCATAAAACGACTGCATCGAAAGCATCCAACTCTGCTATATCATAGTTGTTTCCAACTTCTGTCTCTGTTTCAAAAACAATTCCTTCAGCTCTTAGAATTTCGAGTCTTCGGTCTATAACGTTCTTTTCTAATTTAAAATCTGGTATACCATATCGTAAAAGTCCGCCAGGTTTGGCACCGCGTTCGAAAACTGTCACCTCGTGACCAGCTCTGTTCAATTGTTGGGCAGCGGCAAGTCCGGCAGGTCCACTACCAATCACGGCAACACTTTTGCCGGTTCGCGTTGGAGGTATTTCAGGCTTTATCCAGCCTTCTTTGAATCCTCTTTCCACAATATACTTCTCGATCATTTCTATCGCTACAGGAGGCTCTATAATGCCTAGAACACAAGCCGACTCGCAAGGGGCAGGACATAATCTACCGGTAAACTCGGGGAAATTATTAGTAGCATGAAGAATGTTCAGCGCTTTTTGCCATTCATTTTTGTAAACGGCATGGTTAAAATCTGGAATTAGATTCCCTAAAGGGCAGCCAGAATGACAAAAAGGTATTCCGCAATCCATGCATCGGCCTCCCTGCTTTTTGAGTTCCTGTGTAGGTAACTCCATCTGGAATTCATTATAATTTTTAATTCTATCCTCAGGTAATATTCTTTCCTCGTCTTTTCTTTCGTATTCTAAAAATCCTCTAATCTCTCCCATTCTTACGCCGTTTTAAGAGTTTGCTCATTGTTTTCTTTCATTTTCTGTAATGCCTTTTTATATTCGGTAGGCATGATTTTAATAAAGCCTGAGCTACTTTCTTCCCAGTTATTCAATATTTCTCTGGCCGCATCACTTTCTGTGTATTGATAATGCTTCACGATCAAATCTTCAATCTCCGCAATATTTTCTTCGGAAAGTTGTTCGAATTCGATCATTTCCATATTAAATTTATTACGGTCTATTAGATGATCTGGGTCATAGATATAAGCTATACCACCACTCATACCTGCTGCGAAGTTTCTACCTATTCCTCCAAGAATGACGGCAATTCCTCCGGTCATATACTCACATCCATGATCACCTATTCCTTCGATCACTGCTTTCGCTCCGGAATTTCGAACGCAAAAACGTTCTCCTCCAATTCCATTTATATAAGCTTCACCAGCAGTTGCACCGTACAAGGCAACGTTTCCAATGATCACATTGTCTTTTGAAGAAAAAGTCGCCTCCTTTGGTTTCCGAATAGACAGAACCGCACCAGAGAGACCTTTTCCGAAGTAATCATTTGAGTTCCCTTCAATATTCAGGTTGAGTCCGCGAGCGGCGAATGCACCAAAACTTTGTCCTGCAGATCCTTTAAAATTCAAAGTCAGCGTGTTTGGAGGTAGTCCATTTGCGCCATGAATTTTAGATATCTCGTTACTGATTATGGCTCCGGTTGTGCGGTTGGTATTATCAATAGGATATTCCAGTGTAACCTGTTCTTTTCGATAGATTGCCGGGTGAGCATGCTTCAGGATATCAAAATCCAGAACACCTTCCAGGTTGTGTAGTTGCTTCTCAGTATTTGACAGTGGAACCTGTTCACTCAAGTTCGGCTTATGTAATATGTTTGAAAGGTCTATTCCCTGGGCTTTATAATGTTTGATCGCCTTGTTCATATCGAGTTTCTGGCATTGACCTACCATTTCATTGATATTGCGATAACCCAGCTGGGCCATGATCTCTCGCAATTCCTGCGCTATGAAATACATGAAATTGATCACATTTTCTGGTGTGCCTTTAAAATTCTTTCTTAATTCAGGATCCTGGGTTGCAATTCCCACAGGGCAGGTATTTAAATGACAGGCGCGCATCATGATACATCCAGATGCTACCAATGGTGCTGTTGAAAAACCAAATTCTTCAGCTCCCAACAAGCATGCGATGGCTACATCACGGCCCGTTTTTAATTGTCCGTCACATTCTACTACGATCCTGCTTCGCAGATTATTCAGTAATAAGGTTTGCTGAGCTTCCGCAATTCCAAGTTCCCAGGGTAATCCTGCATGTCTTAGAGAAGTAAGCGGAGACGCTCCGGTTCCTCCATCGTATCCTGAAATTAGAACCACATCTGCCTTTGCTTTTGCCACACCGGCGGCAATAGTTCCCACACCAATTTTGGAAACCAGCTTTACATTAATTCTAGCTTCCCGGTTTGCGTTCTTTAGGTCAAAAATGAGTTGCGCCAGATCTTCAATCGAATAGATATCATGATGAGGAGGCGGAGAGATCAATCCCACATATGGCGTGGAATTTCTTGTCTTAGCAATATCAGGATTTACTTTCGGGCCAGGTAACTGTCCTCCTTCACCGGGTTTTGCACCCTGAGCCATTTTGATCTGAATTTCTTTGGCATTCGATAAATAATCGATACTCACACCAAATCTTCCTGAAGCGACCTGTTTAATTGCTGAATTTCTCCAGTTTCCATCAATATCCTTTTGAAAACGACCTGGATCTTCACCACCTTCTCCCGAGTTACTTTTTCCTTTGATACGGTTCATGGCTACTGCCAGATTCTCGTGTGCTTCTTTACTTATGGAACCAAAGGACATCGCACCTGTCTTGAAACGTTTTACAATTTCTGTCCATGGTTCGACCTCTTCAATAGGAATAGGATTCAAATCCTTGAATTTGAACATTCCTCTAATGGTCATTAGCCTTTCGGTTTGCTCATTAATGATCCTGGAATATTCAGTATAAGTATCATAACTATTTTGTTTGACTGCCTGCTGTAATTTGGCTACACTGGCAGGATTAAAAACATGACGTTCGCCATTTCTTCTCCAGCGGTAATCCCCACCAATTTCCAGGTCAAGATCTGAATCTGTTTCCGGAGGAAAAAATGCATGTTTATATCGTTTCTGAATTTCCTTTTCTACCTCATATAAACCTATTCCTTCAATTCTTGTTGGAGTATTGCAGAAGTATTTGTTCACAAACTTTTTATTGAGCCCAAGTATTTCGAAGATTTGAGATCCACGATAAGAGAGCAATGTGGAGATCCCGATTTTATTCATGATCTTGATGATACCTTTTCCAATTGCAACATTGAAGTTCTTTACCGCAACTTCAGGATCTTCGATCTCAATCTCCTTCTTTTCTACGAGGTCATAAATAATTTCATTGACCATGTATGGATTGATCGCGCTGGCACCATAGCCGAAGAGTGCTGCAAAATGATGAGGCTCTCGAGGCTCTGCAGATTCGATGACAATTCCAAAACTCGATCTACGGTTATAATCCTTTACACGGTGGTGTACATAGGAGCAGGCCAGCAAAGACGGGATTGGCGCCAGGTTTTTGTTTACATTTCTATCAGAAAGGATAATGACATTGCAGCCATCATCCACAGCATCTGTAATTTCCAGGATCATTTCATCCAGCCGGTCCTCCAGCCCGTTCATACCTTTCTCTGCGGAATAAAGCATCGAAATACTCTTGGCCTTAAAGCCAGGATAGTCGATATATTTGATCTTATCCAGGTCTTCATTGGAAATAACCGGATTTTGAATTTTAAGCTTTTTAGCCTGTTCCGGAACGATATCGAATAGATTAATATCCTCTCCAATAGTAAGGCTAATGTCTGTAACAATCTCTTCCCTTATTCCATCTAAAGGCGGATTGGTTACCTGGGCAAACAACTGCTTGAAATAGTTAAATAATAATTGAGGTTTATCTGAAAGTACTGCCAGTGGAATATCGGTTCCCATAGATCCAATAGCTTCTTTGCCATTTGATGCCATGGGACTTATAATGGTGGTTATATCTTCATAAGTATAACCATGAAGTTTTAATCTGGTAATGTAATCAACATCTTCAACAGGTGTTTGATTTCCCGTGTAATTTACATCTGCCAGATGTAACAGGTTGTCATCCAGCCATTGCTGATATGGACGCTTGGAAACAATTTTTTCTTTTACTTCTTCATCCTCGATGATTCGACCTTCAATCATATCTACCAGAAACATTCTTCCTGGTTCAAGTCTTCCATGTTTTAAAACATTCTCAGGTTTTATGTCCAGGACCCCGGTTTCAGACGACATTACTACATAACCGTCTTTAGTAACCGTGTATCGTGAAGGTCTCAATCCATTTCTATCCAGGAGTGCCCCGATGTAATTACCATCGGTGAACGGAATAGAGGCGGGTCCATCCCATGGTTCCATGATACAGGCATTATATTCATAGAAAGCTTTTTTGCTTTGTTCCATGGAAGGATTTTTTTCCCAGGCTTCAGGAACCATCATCATAATGGCTTCCGGCAGTGATCTTCCGGTTTGTAACAGGAGTTCCAGCGCCATATCCATTGAAGCTGAATCTGATTTGCCATCCAGAATTACCGGAATGATCTTCTTGATATCAGCCCCAAATTCTTCACTCTCGAAAAGTTCTTCTCGCGCTTTCATCCTGCTCAGATTCCCGCGAAGCGTATTGATTTCACCATTATGGCACATATACCGGAAAGGCTGTGCCAGGTCCCATGTTGGAAAGGTATTGGTAGAAAAACGCTGGTGCACCAGGGCGAGTTTTGTGATTACCTCGGGATCATTCAAATCCTTATAGTAGATATTGATATCCTGGGGCATTAGTAAGCCTTTGTAGATGATCGTATTGGTAGATAAGCTTGAAAAATAGAAATAATCACTTTGCGCCAGGCCAGAGTGTTCAACTTCGTGCTCGGCAATTTTTCTGGCAGAGTACAATCTTTTATTAAAAGACTGTTCGTCTATTTCAGTTCTCTTGCCAATGAAAACCTGTTCAACCGCGGGTTCAACATTTGATGCCATTTTCCCAAGGCAGGTATGATTTACCGGGACTTTACGCCAGCCCAGAATTTCCAGGTCCTGATTCACGACATGCTTTTCAAAAATACTACGACAAAGTTCAGCCTGATTCTTATTCTTCGGAAGAAATAACATTCCTACTGCATATTCCCGAAAATCAGGTATTTCAAACTCACACACCTTTTTAAAATAAGCGTGAGGTACTTCTATAAGAATTCCTGCACCATCTCCCGTTTTACCATCGGCACTTACTGCACCACGATGCTCCAATCTAATAAGAATATCAATAGCCTTGTGAATGATATAGTTGGTCCTTTCCCCATTCAAATTACATATAAACCCTGCTCCACAGTTATCACGCTCGTTTAGAGGAGAGTACAACCCCTGTTCCTTTATTCCCATAAGTTCATTATCTATATAAATCTCTTAAAGTTAGTTAAAACTGATCAAAGGATTTACCTGAATTCATTGGAAACCAGAACTTTTCAGGATTTAATAATTTGAGTTCTTTTGATTGAGAATATTTAAAATTAAAGGGCGTAAAAATCAATTTTTTCAATTCGAAGCAATGTAGATTGAACTAAGGGTTTTCCCCTATTTTAGACAATTCTTAAAAAAATTAGGATATCGAGTGGTAAAATTCACTAAATTTAACTAATTAAAATTCAGTGATTTAGCATCTGCTGTAAGTGTCTGTATTTACTGAAAATTCGTTTTACACCCCTCGATGAGCCAGTGCAGTTCTGCACTACAAACTGTTCTATACAGGTCAAACTTTATACTCTATTTTCTTATTGAAGACTGCCCGGTCTACTTTTACTTTTTAATGCTTGTTATGGTTCTAACCATTAAATCAATCATTATGGAAAAAATTACTTTCTCTCCACATTTCAAAGTTTCCGGACTTTCGTATCTAATTGCGCTCGCAATGTCTTTAATTGTGTACACTGAAGTACATTCCCAAATATTGCCTGGCTTTACTGATGGTGATTGTTATAGTAACAATCCTGATCTGCAATCTTCCGCAACCAATCGTGATGGAGAACTGGATTGGGAGGACGTGTATAATGGTAATCTTCAGGTTGTGTACCCCAACAGTATTACCACCGGAATTCAATTTGATGATGGTACTACTGAACCCGATCGAAGCTTTATAGGAGGTAACACCAAGGATCATATTGATCTTTCTAGTTGGCAGAATCAAGCAGGAACCTCCAGTGATAAAAGCGATATTGGTCAGGGAGGCGCTGTCCTCATTAATGGCATTATATATTTCTTCGGAAACAGGCTATCTTCAGAAGGGACAACGAATATAGGTTTCTGGTTATTTCAACAGGATGTTCAGAGTCTTGATGGTTCTTTTTCAGGAATTCACGAAGTTGGGGATATTCTCATAGTGGTAGAAGTTACGAATGGTGGAGCCATCGGGACCGTTAATGCATTTAAGTGGGTTGGTGCTGGTAACGGTACTATTCCGCAAAGTTCTAAAACCTTAGTACAATTGAATACAACCAACAATACCTTGAACGCTTATAGAAATATAGATCATGAATCGACACCATGGCCACACCAGGCTAAAAATGATCCTACGCCAAACAATCAACCACCAATTACTTTTTTTGAAGGTTTTATAGATATAGCCAGTCTTAATCTTGCCGATACCTGTTTTTCGTCTTTTCTTGTAGAAACCAGATCGTCCTCTGTAGTAACGTCTGTTCTCGAAGACTATCTTGGTGGAGGATTCAATGTTCAGCCAGAAGTTACGATTGATGATATAACCGAATGTGCGGAAAACTTCCCGGTGGACCTTGTAGCGAAGGTTGATGGTGGTTTATCGCCGCTTACATTTGAGTGGAAGAAAGATGGAGTGACTTTGGAGAACGAGTCTTCATCTACTATTTCTGTAAACGATGCTGGAACATATTCGGTTATAGCCATAGGAACTGGAATTGGCGGTTCCGGGAATTGTAGTTCTGAGTCAGATTCGGCTATAATAACTAAGATTTCCAATCCCGCACCATCGGTAGATGATGAATCAGTCTGTGCTGGCGCTATGGCAACATTCAGTACTGCAGATCTTGGGGATGGTTTTACCTATCAG
>NZ_KE383971.1:10091-902525 GCF_000423045.1 Christiangramia portivictoriae DSM 23547
GGAACCTTAACAGTCAATGAAAACCCCGCACCGTCGGTAGATGATCAATCAGTCTGTGCAGGCGCTACCGCAAAATTTAGTACTGCAGATCTTGGAGATGGTTTTACCTACCAGTGGTATCTGAATGATGTTGCTATCGATGGAGCAACCAATAAGGAATATACCACGGCAGCCTTAACACTGGCTGAAGACGGTGATATTTATAAAGTGATTGTGACCGATAAAAATAACCCGACCAATTGTACTGGAGATGATTTTGGAACCTTGTCTGTAAATGCAAACCCAGTGATTACAACAGAAGAGCCGCAATTAACCTGTCAAGGTGAAAGACCGTCGATCAAGGTAACCTCCGATACAAATGGGCTCGAATTCAGGTTAGTTGTTAAAGGTCAATCTGGCGTCGAGTTTACGGATTATCCAATTGATGGATATGACAATTTGAACTATGATACCTCCTATGTTCTGACTGCGAAATCTAAAACGGGTCCAGCATTCTGTGAGACAGATTATGAATTTACCACACCAGTGGAGTTAGATATTCCATCCAGTGTCACTTTAATGGTGAACAGTCCTACTTGTGACTCCTATGATGGTTCTACATATTTTGGCAATATTCAGATTACGAATCATTTTCCAGGATATATGTACGCCGTGGTAATGCAGTCAACATTTGTTGACATCGAGAGTGTGCCGCCATCAGCATATGCAAACTACGACTCAAGCAGCGGTTTAATTGCGAATATTGGAGTAGGTAATTATTATATCATTGCTAAGAGTCCCGATGAATGCCTGTCGGCAATTGCGCCTGCCATATTGATGACTCCAGATTGCCTAACCTGTGAAACGGCCTTCGCTAAAGATACAGCGAGCGCAGACGGCATGGATAGTTCCTATTGTTTTATTACAGAAAGCCCATTTGATGACAACGTGGATGTTCTTAACAGTGAAAGATGGGGTTGGACCAATGAATACAGTCTGTCAGAATATGTCACCTGGACAGAAAATGAGCCTTTGATTCTTAATCTATATGCAGCAGCAGGTCAATGTGATATATCGAAAGGAGCTCTAGCAGGTTATGTGAAAGTCTACTTTGTTGGAGATCGTGATACAGGTGCTGGATCATTTAAAGTTGAATATATATCTAACGAGAGTGAATTAGGATGGCTTATCGAAGGCGCTCAATTCTATATAGGAGAAGATCCTTACCCAAAGAACGGAAAAGGTAAAAATGCCGATGAGTTTACTGTAGCACCAGGAAAATATCCGTTTACGATAGATACAGATGCAACCAATCACGTACTACTTGACGCTCTCGAATGCGATGGTGTAGATAAAATATATATTATTGCACATGCAGACGTATGTACGGCGAATTCTACTGAATATAAGGAGCAATTATGGACAGAAGCAGAAACTGAGTTCTTTGACATTGGACGTAAGAATAATACTATTGTATATGGTAGTACCTCGAAGGGTGGAAAACCTGAAGCATCATCTACCAGTACTTTCTTGACTGAAACATCAGATCCTCTATTTAGTGTGGCTCCGGTGCCATTCAGAGATGTGCTAAATATCGGATACTTGTTTGACTATACTTCAGATGTGACGATCCAGGTGTTTGATCTTAATGGAAGATTACTCGCAACCTATAAAGATTCTGCGGTAAACTCTACCAGTATATCAAGCTTCAACGTGGATTTCAGAACGAAGTCGAATCAAATCTATATTGTGAGAATGACTACAGATCGTGAAATTTATACTGCCAAGATCATTGCAGCGAAATAATTCTAATAATCGACCAAAAATAGAAAGAGCAGCCAGTTGGCTGCTCTTTTGCTTTATAAAAATTCCGAAGAACTTAGTCCTTAAGTATACTTCTTGAGATCACAATTTTCTGAATTTCAGAAGTTCCTTCGTAAATCTGAGTGATCTTTGCGTCTCTCATTAAACGTTCTACGTGATATTCCTTTACATATCCATTTCCTCCGTGAACCTGAACGGCTTCCACAGTTACATCCATCGCGGTTTTTGAGGCGTGAAGTTTTGCCATGGCACCTGAAAGATCATAGTTTTCTCCCTGATCCTTGTCCCATGCTGCTTTCATAACCAGGTGACGTGCCGCCTCGATTTGAGTATGCATGTCTGCAAGTTTGAAGGCGATCGCCTGGTGATTGCAAATTTCAGTTCCAAAAGCCTTACGTTGCTTAGAGTAATCTTTAGCCAGCTCATAAGCTCCTGCTGCAATTCCAAGTGCCTGAGCTGCAATTCCAATTCTTCCTCCAGAAAGAGTTTTCATCGCAAATTTAAACCCGAAGCCATCTTCGCCAATTCTATTTTCTTTAGGGACCTTTACATCGTTAAAATTCAAAGAATGTGTGTCACTTCCTCTAATTCCTAACTTCTGTTCTTTTGGACCTATTTCAAATCCTTCAAAATCTTTTTCAACGATAAAAGCGTTGATCCCTTTATGTTTTTTCTCCTTATCGGTTTGTGCGATCACTAAATAATAGTCGGCTGAACTACCATTGGTGATCCAGTTTTTAGTACCGTTTAGAATGTAATGATCTCCTTTATCTATTGCTGTAGTTCTTTGTGAAGTTGCATCGCTTCCCGCTTCTGGTTCAGAAAGACAGAACGCTCCCAGTTTTTCACCGGTAGTAAGCTTGGAAAGATATTTCTTTTTCTGCTCTTCACTTCCAAAGGTGTCAAGCCCCCAGCAAACCAAAGAGTTGTTTACAGATACCATGACTGAAGCTGAAGCATCGATCTTGGAAAGTTCTTCCATTGCCAGTACGTATGAAATGGTATCCATTCCACCACCGCCATACTCTGGTGATGCCATCATTCCAAGGAAACCAAGTTCACCCATCTTTTTGATAAGCTCCTTCGGAAATTCCTGCTTCTCATCTCTCTCGATAACACCCGGCAAAAGCTCCTGCTTTGCAAAATCACGGGCGGCATCACGTATCATTATATGTTCTTCGGTAAGTTTAAAATCCATTTGAAAAGAAATTTATAAAAAACTGATTTTTGGTGGGCAAAGATAGCTTTTTGGTATCTATAATTCAATTGATATTAAGTATTTTTACGAATATGAAAAAAAGCGAGTACAGGTTACTTGGAATCATGTCTGGCACCTCTCTGGATGGAATCGATCTCGTTTTTACTGAATTGAACTTCAGCAACGCTACGAGCTTCAAAATCATCTATGCTGAAACTGTTTCTTATTCTGAAGAATGGCAGCAAAGACTGAAGCACTCTTCACGTCTCAAGCCAGCTGAATTGAATGAATTGGACCAGGAATATACTAAATATCTTTCCGAAGTAATTCTGAAGTTTATCGCTAAGTATGATATTGATCTTCTGGATGCGATCTGTAGTCATGGTCATACGGTAAAGCACCGCCCAGACAGGGGTTTGACCTTCCAGATCGGCAATTTACCAAGGCTTTCCAGTTTAACCGGTGTTCCTGTGGTTTGCGATTTTCGCGTGCAGGATGTGGAACTTGGTGGACAGGGCGCTCCGCTGGTTCCTATAGGTGATCGCATTCTATTTAGCGACTATCAGTATTGTATCAATTTAGGAGGTTTTGCTAATATTTCCGAAGAAGTAGAGGGCAGTAGAATCGCTTATGATATATGTGCGGTTAACACCGTGCTGAATCACTATACTCGCAGTATTGGAAAGGATTTTGACGATGATGGAAACCTCGCCAGGACTGGTAAAGTAAATATTGAACTACTCGGCAAACTCAATGCACTCAAGTATTTTCAGCAAATGCCTCCCAAATCTCTGGGTATTGAATGGGTCGATAAATATGTCTTGCCATTAATAGATTCTTACTCCCGGGAAGTCTCAGATATTCTTCGAACTTTTGTGGAGCATATTGCTATGCAGATCGCTGCATGTTTAGAAACTTCTTCAACTTCGGAAATATTGCTGACTGGTGGCGGTGCCTTTAATAGCTTTCTAGTGGAAAGATTGAGGGCACATTCAACGTGTCGATTTATTCTTCCGAAGAAAGAGATCATACATTTTAAAGAGGCTTTGATATTCGCACTTCTTGGCGCGCTAAAATTGAGAGGAGAAATCAATGTGCTGGCATCGGTAACGGGTGCCAAAATGGATCATTCCTCAGGACGTATCTATGAACCCTGAATATTTTATCAAATTCGGAATAGAGCCTGCTTAGTTTTTTATATTTGCTTCAAAATAATCCAAAAATGAAAGAATTACTCAAAGTATACGAGAATAAAGAGCCTGAGATTGTATTTAACTGGAAAGATTCAGAAACAGATGCTGAAGGCTGGACGGTGATCAATTCTCTTCGTGGAGGAGCTGCTGGAGGTGGTACCAGAATGCGTGTGGGACTGGATCAAAATGAAGTGCTTTCGCTGGCAAAAACCATGGAAGTGAAATTTACGGTTTCCGGCCCTCCAATTGGAGGAGCAAAATCGGGAATCAACTTTGACCCGTCAGATCCTCGTAAAAAAGGTGTTCTGGAGCGCTGGTATAAAGCAGTCTCGCCATTACTGAAAAGCTATTATGGAACCGGGGGTGATCTTAATGTCGATGAAATCAATGAAGTTATTCCGATCACAGAAGATTGTGGGGTATGGCATCCGCAGGAAGGTGTTTTCAATGGGCATTTTCAACCTACGGAAGCTGATAAGATCAATAGAATAGGGCAATTAAGACAGGGTGTGATCAAAGTTCTGGAAAACACCAACTTCTCTCCAGATATTAGCAGAAAATATACGGTGGCAGATATGATCACCGGATATGGTGTTGCAGAAGCCGTTCGCCATTTCTATGATATCTATGGTGGTGACATTAAAGGAAAGCGTGCAATCGTGCAGGGGTTTGGGAATGTTGGATCTGCTGCAGCCTATTACCTGTCACAAATGGGTGCGAAGATCGTAGGGATCATCGATAGAGCAGGCGGTCTTATCAATGAAGAAGGATTCAGCTTTGAAGAGATTCAGCAAATGTTCCTGGATAAAGATGGAAACGCGTTGCGCCATGATAAGTTAATTCCTTTTGAAGAAGTGAATGAGAAAGTATGGAAGCTTGATGCAGAGATCTTTGCTCCCTGTGCAGCGTCGAGATTGATTTCCAAGCAGCAGATCAGTGACCTGATCGATACCAAACTTGAAGTGATCTCCTGTGGAGCAAATGTTCCGTTTGCAGATAAAGAGATCTTTTTTGGTCCTATAATGGAATATACCGATGAGCGAGTAAGTCTTATTCCAGATTTTATTTCCAACTGCGGGATGGCCAGAGTCTTCGCGTACTTTATGGAAAGAAGGGTTCAAATGACCGATGAGGCGATCTTTAATGATACGTCCATGACAATCAAGAATGCCATTCAGAATACTTTCAATAACAATAGCAGTAAGACCAATATTAGCAGAACAGCCTTTGAAGTTGCTCTGAAACAGCTTGTTTAAAAGTTTGTGCAAATAATTTGAAAAAGCCCGTGAAAGCGGGCTTTTCTTTATTTAAATTTGATTTACAATTTAAAGCGCGATAGCACGTTACATTACAAAACCCAATTATACATATGCTTAATTTTTTTCAGCAGGACGAGGTGGCAGATGCTGCACAGGCAGCAGAACCGGTCGTAGAGGAGAAGACTCTTTCCTTATTTGATTTGATGTTTAGCGGAGGTCTTGGTGGCCAGATCATCATCATCATTTTATTTATCTTATTATTTGCGGCAGTTTATATCTATTTTGAAAGATTGTTCGCTATCAAAGCGGCCAGCAGGGTGGATAAAAACTTTATGCTCCAGATCAAGGATAGCGTACAAAGTGGTAACATTGAATCTGCAAAAATTCGTTGCGCTCAAAGCGATTCTCCGGTGGCGAGATTGACTGAAAAAGGAATTTCAAGAATTGGGAGTCCGTTGGAAGATATCAATACGGCTATAGAAAACGCAGGAAGACTGGAAGTTTACAAGCTTGAAAAAAATGTAAGTATTCTGGCAACTGTTGCCGGAGCTGCACCTATGATTGGTTTTCTTGGAACCGTAATTGGTATGGTGCTTGCTTTCCATGAACTGGCTACAAGTAGTGGGCAGGCTCAAATGGGTGCGCTTGCAGAAGGTATCTATACTGCAATGACCACAACAGTGGCTGGTCTTATAGTTGGTATTATAGCTTATATTGGCTACAATCACCTGGTGGTAAAGACAGATAAAGTAGTCCACCAGATGGAAGCAACCGCGGTTGATTTTCTTGACCTGTTAAACGAACCGGCTTAATATGAATTTAAGAGGTAGAAATAAAGTAAGTCCGGAATTTAGTATGAGTTCGATGACCGATGTGGTTTTTCTACTCCTCATATTTTTTATGCTAACGTCACCTGTGATCACTCCCGAAGCGCTGGATCTTATCTTGCCTAAGGCAAAGGGTAAGACTACCAGTCAGCAAACACTATCTGTGAGCATCACGAAAGATCTGCAGTTTTATATTAACAGTGAACGTATAAGCAGTAGCGCGCTTGAGTCCACGCTTAAAACGAAACTTGCTGGAGAAGAAAATCCAACGATCATTTTACGGGCAGAGGAGGGTGTTCCCATTGAGAAAGCTGTAAATGTAATGGATATTGCCAATCGTAATAGCTATAAGATCGTCTTAGCAGTAAAACCTGAATAGAGAATGTCGATGCTGGAAACCAAACACGAGAAGAAGTCATTTACCATCACGGTAGTATTACATGTGCTGCTTATTCTTCTGTTGATTTTCTTCGGAATGACGTATCTGGATCCGCCGCCTGAAAACGGGATCGCGATCAATTTTGGTACTTCGGAAGTTGGATCTGGCGACAAACAGCCTACTGAACCGGTAAAGTCTGCACCGAAACAGGCAGCAGCTCAGCCGGTGGAGTCTGAACCGGTGATCGAAAAGGAAGTTGTGACCCAGGAAATTGAAGAAGCTCCGGTGATCGAAAAGAGGAAAAAACAACCTACGCCTGTAAAAACAAAACAACCGGAGCCTCCAAAGGAAGAGCCAAAGCCAGTTAAGAAACCAGAGCCGAAACCAGATAAATCCACTAATGATGCATTGAGTAGTATCTTAAATGGTCCTGAAAGATCTGGAACTGCTACTGGCGGTGAAGGTAACGACAACCAGGCGGGAGACAAGGGGAGTCCAGATGGTGATCCAAATGCCAGTTCTTATTACGGCCAGGGATCAGGGCTGGATGGTGATGGAAATTACAGGCTGGGAGGAAGAAAAGCATTGAATAAGGAAAAATTTGTACAGGACTGCAATGAATCTGGAATTGTAGTGGTGAAGATCGTGGTAGATCAAACGGGTCGTGTTGTAAGTGCTCAGCCTGGGATGAAAGGCACTACCAATAGTGCAGCCTGTTTAACAGGCCCGGCTAAGAGAGCTGCGCTGGCTACCAGGTTCAACAGTGATTCCAATGCACCTTCCAAACAGGTTGGAACCATTATTTATAACTTTAAACTTACCGAATAATTGAAATCCTATCAGGAAACCCTGGAGTGGATGTTTCAGCAATTACCCATGTATCAGCGGGTAGGTAAAAGCGCGTTTAAAAAGGATCTTTCCAATACGCTTAGACTTGCAGAACACCTTGGTCATCCAGAAAATAAATTCCGTAGTATCCACGTTGCCGGAACAAATGGTAAAGGTTCGGTAAGCCATATGCTGGCTTCGGTATTT
This sequence comes from Christiangramia portivictoriae DSM 23547, assembly GCF_000423045.1. Classification (GTDB taxonomy): domain Bacteria; phylum Bacteroidota; class Bacteroidia; order Flavobacteriales; family Flavobacteriaceae; genus Christiangramia; species Christiangramia portivictoriae. The sequence continues at coordinate 17,786 of NZ_KE383971.1, forward strand.
CAGGAAGCGGGATACAAAACAGGGCTTTATACGTCGCCGCACCTCAAGGATTTCAGAGAGCGAATTAGAATTAATGGTGAGGTGATTTCAGAAGAAGAAGTGGTTGATTTTATTGAAGAGAATCAGGACTTTCTTGAAAGCAACCAACTCAGTTTTTTTGAAATGACCGTGGGAATGGCCTTAGATTATTTTGCAAAAAGCGAAGTGGACATTGCGATCATTGAGACTGGGCTTGGAGGACGTCTGGATTCCACGAATATTATCACTCCCCAATTATCTGTCATCACCAATATTGGTCTGGACCATACTGCATTTCTGGGAACAGATCTGCCCGCAATCGCTTCAGAAAAGGCTGGGATCATTAAAAATTCAGTGCCAGTGGTGATTGGAGAAAAACATGAAGCAACCATGCCTGTTTTTAAGGCAAAAGCTGCTGAGATGAATTCTAGTCTTTACTTTGCTGAAGACTTCCAATTTTCCAGCATTAAATCTGACCTTATAGGAACTTATCAGAAGTACAACAAAGGGACAGCTTTAGCTAGCATAGAAGTGCTTCAAGCTCTGGGGTGGAAGATCGCTTCTGAAGATATAATTGATGGTCTATCTAAAGTACAGAATAATACAGGCTTGAGAGGGAGATGGGAGATCTTAGGCAGCGATCCTAAGATCATTTGTGATACTGCGCATAACGCTGAAGGGCTGAAGCTGGTGTTAGATCAACTTCAGCAGGAAAGTTTCAGTAAATTACACATAGTTCTAGGAGTTGTCAACGACAAAGATCTAAACTCTATTCTGCCCTTATTTCCAAAGCAAGCGAATTATTACTTCGCGAAGCCAGATGTGCCCAGGGGAATGTCTGCTGAAATCCTGCAGAATGAAAGCTTAAAGTTTGGCCTGAGCGGTAGTGCGTATATCTCGATTTCTGAAGCATTTGATGCCGCCCGCCAAAACGCTGAAACCAGGGATCTTATTTATATTGGAGGCAGTAATTTTACCGTTGCTGAAGTTCTATAGACTAATGATAATGCGTTAGTTAACATTTATTTGTATCTTTAGAAGACTCTGTGATAGAGCGCTGCCCTATTTCTGAAATATCCTACAGGCTATTATAACTCCAATCCTACATTGGGCTAACCATTTTACTGTGTTTTAATAACTAAAACTCGACAAAATGAAAAGCACTATTCAATTAAGCATTCTGTTATTCCTGGGCTTTCAGCTTGCAGTATACGCGCAGGAAACTGAAGAGACCGAGCAGTACGAACCGGTTTACATTACGATTACCACAACTCACTGGAGCGACGATCCTGACACACATTTCTCGGGATGGTTAGATACTGAAAAGGAGTATTTCGAAAAGGTTACCAGTAAAAATGACCTTATTCTTAGTTCTGGCGTTTATACGCACTATTTCACTCCAGATAATTCTGAAGTTGTTCTGGTGAATGTGTACAGAACCTGGAACGATATAGAGGAGGCGAACAGCAGAACTGAGGAACTCATTGCTGAAGGCTGGAAGGATGAGGAATCCAGAAAGAAATTTTTTGAAAAGCAGCGATCTTATTATTCTGCAGATCATCGGGATGAGATCTATCAATCCATGCAATTTTCAATACCAGAAACTGTAGATAAAGAAAACCCGAAGATTTATTATGTAAGGACTGCAGATCTAAGTATGAATGGAGAGGGAACACCTGAGAACTTCAAGCAGTATTACGAAAATATCACTAAAAAGAGTAAGAAATTAAAAGGTTACTATACTCACAGGCATCTCTGGGGATCAAATGCTCGTGAAATGAACGAAGTATTTGTATTCGATAAACTCGGTGATATTGAAGAATTCTTTGAAGAGGAACAAGGTCTTGTTAATTCTCATTGGGCAGACGAAGATGAAAGATCAGAGTTTATGGAAGAAATGACTAAGCTGTTCACGGGAAAACATGGGGACTATGTTTACAGAAATGTTCCATCTCTAATGAAATAGGTTACAACTAATTCATAATTAATAAGTTCCAATTCAGGAGTGCTCTATCACAGTTTTTCTTTTGTAATTTCTTTGAATTTGTTTTGTGTAAATCAAAATCTAGTCTATATTTGCATCCGCAATCACGCAAGGGCGCGTAGCTCAGTTGGTTCAGAGCACTTGGTTTACACCCAAGGGGTCAGGGGTTCGAATCCCTTCGCTTAAACAAAGAGAATCAAAAGGTTTTCAGTAATGAAAACCTTTTTTTAGCTTAACTCAGTATAGCTGCTGAGTAGTGAATGCGAAAGTTTATTGTATACCGATATAATCGGGCGCGTAGCTCAGTTGGTTCAGAGCACTTGGTTTACACCCAAGGGGTCAGGGGTTCGAATCCCTTCGCGCCCACTTATAGAAAAGGCTTCCAGATTGGAAGCCTTTTTTTATATAATGTCTTTTTCTATATTTGACTGCATGGGTGATTAGCTCAGTTGGTTCAGAGCACTACCTTGACAGGGTAGGGGTCACTGGTTCGAATCCAGTATCACTCACAAGTATGATTACTTCAATTAAAAAAAGGTTCCTAAGGAACCTTTTTGTTTATTTATTCATATTCTTGCCTTAAGAGAGCAGAGTTATTATCATAATGATAAGCGCTACTATTGTAACCCCTAAAGCCGTTATTAAAAGTTTGTATTGTTTTTTTAGCATGTGCGAAGCTAATCATAAGTAACAGCTATTATTAACCGCTTTGAAATAGATAATGCCTCATAAGACTAAAACTTACAATTTTTAACTTTTTGCAGTATTCGATTTTTCTGCAGGAATCTTTTCAAGTACTCTCTCTAATGCCATGCCTCTGGAGCCTTTAATTAGGAAATAGCAATTATGAAAATTTGTTTCTTCCAGATGCTTTTTCAAAGCTTCCATAGATTTAAATTTAAAAGTGAAACTACTGGAGGTCTCGGTTAGGTTAAAGTTGTCTCCAAGCAGATAAATCTCTGTAAGGTTGCCGTTTTCAGCGTCTGTAACGATGGTTTGATGCTCAACCGGGGCAGCGCTTCCTAATTCAAACATATCGCCCAGAATAGCTATTTTCTGTTTACTGGTTTTTAGTGCTGAAAAGTTTTGTAATGCTGCCTGCATGCTCGTTGGATTAGCGTTGTACGCATCCAGAATAATAGTATTGCTTCCAGCCTCGATCATCTCAGATCTATTGTTATTTGGTGAGTACGCTGCTATCGACTTCTCTATTTCATCAAATGGGACCTTGAAATAAAGTCCTATGCATAATGCGGCGGCCATATTTCTTCCATTGTAATTGCCGGTTAGTTTGCTAATGAAGTCAGTTTGATTATAATGCACACCAGCGTACTTTTCACCGTCCAAATACTTTACCTGAACTTCAGATTCTGGATTTTCTCCAAATGCAAAGGTGTGTTTGTAATTTCTGTGTTTGTGTTGAACTTCGTCATCCAGGTTCAAAAAGATTAATTTTGTTTCTTCCTGTAGATGTCTGTACAGCTCAGTTTTTGCTTTGATTACGCCTTCAAGGCTTCCAAATCCTTCCAGATGTGCCTTTCCAAAATTTGTGATATATCCGTAATCAGGATTTGCAATGCTGCATAAGAATGCAATTTCCTTTGGATGATTAGCACCCATTTCCACAATCCCGAATTCGGTTTGCTGATCCATGGATAGCAAGGTAAGTGGAACACCTATATGATTATTCAGGTTCCCATGCGTGGCGATGGTTTTAAATTTCCTGGAAAGCACAGCATTAATCAATTCTTTTGTGGTGGTTTTACCATTGCTGCCTGTAATCGCCAGAATTGGAAGTCCTAAGTAGTTTCTATGGAACAGCGCTAGCTTCTGTAAAGCTTCCAGTACGTTCTTCACTAATATATACTGCTCGCTGGACTCCGCTACTAACTTGTCATCTACTACCGCATATCGCGCACCGGCGGCAAGTGCATCTGCTGCAAATAAATTTCCGTCAAAATTTGCGCCTTTCAGGGCGAAAAACATGGATCCATGTTGAATTTTTCTGGTATCTGTACTTGCTCCACTGCATAGTAGGAAGCGCTGGTGTAGTCTGGCTGTATTCATAAAATAAAGCTATAAAAAAAGCCCTAAACAGGTTAGGGCTTTAAGGTTAATTTATGTTTGCTATGCTAGTTGCTTCTGGCAGTCTTATTGTTGTCAAGCGACTTGGAACCAACTCTGGACATCGCATTTCTAAAACCAATATAGTCTGTTGCCATATCCTGCGGGAAATATCTTCTTTGTGCTGGATCTAACCAGTAAGCACGATCTCTCCAGCTACCACCTTTGTACACTCTAACTTCGTCGCTTACAAGGGTAGTTCTCTTTTCAGTATCATAACCTCTCTTGGATAGGGATGCATCAGAGCTACTGTCGGCATAAGTGAAGTTGTCATATTTCGGAGAATTATACATTCTCTTGTTTGGATCTTCATCATCCTGCTGAAAAGCCTGATAATATCTACTTGAACTCTTGTCACCATCACGAAAGTTTCTCTGGTCACTATCCGTAAAGTTAGTTCTCATATAAGTGTCTTCTTCAGTAACCGCTACCTGAGCAATTTCCCCGGGAAGATTTCTTGCAACCAGTTTTCCATTGCTTAAAGTGTCGTATACCACATCATCTGTCCCAACCACTTTTACTGAGCCATCTTCATTGATAGCATGTTTGGTGTAAACGTTACCACGATAGTAGTTGAAGTCATTAAATTCATCATCCACTATAGGTCTGTAAACATCTGCCACCCATTCTGAAACGTTCCCGGCCATATCGTAAAGACCAAAATCGTTGGGTTCGTAAGATTTAACTTCAGCAGTAATATCAGCTCCATCATCGCTCCATCCGGCGATTCCACCATAGTCACCATCACCTTGCTTAAAGTTAGCCAGCTGATCTCCCATTTTCTTTACATCACCATTTCTGGTATACTGTCCATCCCACGGGTATTTCTTTCTTCCACGATAAGTGTTGTAACTTCTAATGCCTGTAAGACCCAGGGCTGCGTATTCCCATTCTGCTTCAGTTGGAAGCCTGTATTCGGGATATATCAAACCACTTTCACGGCCCGGATATACCTTTTTAATAGGGTTTCCTGCTTCGTTGGTTTCAGAAAGTCTGTCCTGGGATTTGTCTCCACCCTGGCTAATTTCAGTATTACCTCCATAAGCCTTGCTTGGTGAATGAATGTAAGTATCGGTATTAAAGGTAGAACCTGCAGCTACATCTGTATATCTTGCACCTTCCTTAATAAAGCCTTCTTTCTCAAGATTACTTTCATTTACACGATCTGTTCTCCATTTACTAAATTCTACCGCCTGTATCCAGCTAACTCCCACTACAGGATACTCAGCGTAAGCGGGATGACGAAGATAGTTTGTAACCATGGTTTCGTTGTATCCCAAACGGTTTCTCCATACCAGTGTATCTGGCAGAGCGCCAGTATAAATATTTCTGTAGTTCTCTTCACTTGGTGGGAAGACCTTTCTTAGCCAATCGAGATATTCAAGGTACATTTTATTAGTCACCTCGGTTTCATCCATATAAAATGATTGCACGTGCTGCTGAGTTGGAGTATTGTTCCAGTCATGCATCGGGTCGTCTGCAACACGTCCCATAGTGTAGGTTCCTCCTTCAACAAATACAAGTCCCGGTGCAGCTTCCTGCTCCTTGTAATCTGTATTGTACTGGAAGCCACCTTCGTCAGAATTGATATCCCAACCGGTTGCTCTAGAGGTGTTTTTGTAATTGTTCGACTTATTACAGCTTAGTAAGCTTACGCCACAAACCACAGTAATTACGGCTTTTAAAGCTACATTCAATTTCATAGTATTCCCTTCTTAAATGATAGAAAATTAGGCTTTGCAATATACTAATTAACGATAAATGTACAAGATTATTTTGTTAATTCTAAAAGCGTCACAGATCCCATAACTGCTTGATATACTTGCTGGTATAAGTTGTTTATAGATGCTTAATTTTTAGATTGTTAGCTTTTAATTGAACTGTGCACCAGTAAATGTCTATCGGGTTTTGATAGTGCGGGTAGAAACCACAAGTTGTTTAGGTATTGCAAAACTCATCATATGTACAATAATTTATTGTATTTTGAGTTATAACTGTTTAAGATCTAGTGGTCTTATAATATCCTCAGTTTAACCCTTAACTAAGGCATTTTAGCTAAATGAAGCTTTCTTAACAGGAATATTACTATATATTTGTTTATCATTCATTCATAACCAACAATGAAAAAAACTACAATCTTGTTGATCGCGACAATTTTCCTTGTCGACTTTTCAATTTTTGCACAGGAGGATAGTGGCGATCGTGTGATAACTACAGCCGTTCCCTTTTTGCTTGTAGCGGCAGATGCCAGGGCTGCAGGGATGGGAGATCAGGGGGTTGCTACCTCTCCAGATGTTTTTTCGCAGCAATGGAATCCTGCAAAATATGCTTTTGCAACCAGTGAAAACGGGGTCTCAGTCTCTTATACACCTTATCTAAGCGAGATAGTGAATGATATTTTCCTGGGAAGTCTAAACTATTTTCATAAAATTGATGATAGAAGTGCGGCGGCCGCTTCATTAAGGTATTTCAGTCTTGGTTCCATCGAAACCCGGGAAATTTTTGAACAGGCGCCAATCCTGGTGAATCCAAACGAACTGACTTTCGATGTTTCCTATTCCTTAAAATTGAGCGATTTCATATCCATGGCCGTTGCAGGTCGTTATTTAAGATCTGATCTTGGTTTACAGGATAACGAGGATCTTGGAGCAGCCTCTACCTTTGGGGTGGATGTAGCAGCTTATTATCAGAGTGCTAATCTAACTTTTGGAGGTTTTGACGGGCAATGGAGATTAGGTGCTAATATCGCCAATATTGGACCTAAAATGAAATATGATGATGCAGGTCAGGAAAACTTTATCCCAACTAACCTAAAGCTTGGAGGTGGTTTTGATTTTATCTTTGATGTGGACAATAAGCTCGGGACTTACGTGGAATTCAATAAACTTTTAGTGCCAACACCACAGGATTTTAATGGAGATGGTCAGATTACTGCGGAAGATGATTTGATTTACAATGAAACCAGTTCTATAGGTGGTATTTTCGAATCATTTGGAGATGCCCCAGATGGCTTTTCGGAAGAGCTGAAAGAAGTGACAGTAGCGGTGGGTGCAGAATATTGGTATCAGGAAAAATTTGCTTTGAGAGCAGGTTACTTTAATGAAAGTGATCAAAAAGGTTTTAGAAAATTCTTTTCCCTTGGAGCCGGGTTCGCTTATGAGTCTGTAGTGATTGATGCTTCTTATCTGTTCTCAACTTCCACCGTGCCCAGTCCACTGGAAGGAACTCTTAGATTTGGTTTGAGTTATAACTTTGGCGAAACTTTCAATAATTAAACAAAATATTTTCAATTATCTGCAAATCGGGGGTCCCATGGATTTCCGATTTTGTTGTCTTTAATAAGCACTGATGAAAAAATTAGAAATTACTACAAGTCTCGAAATTTACGATTCTATTCAGGAGCTTTCCGTAGAGCTGCAGGACCTCATGAAGCAGGCTGTAGAAGTAAGAGAGAAAGCCTATGCACCATACTCGCAATTTAAGGTAGGTGCCGCAATTCTACTGGATAATGGAGAGGTTGTAGTAGGTAGCAACCAGGAAAATGCTTCCTATCCTTCAGGTCTTTGTGCTGAAAGAACCGCGGTGTATTATGCCGGGGCGAAATTCCCGGAATCGAGGATACTTAAGATCGCCATCACGGCACGTTCCATGAATCAGGAAATAAGTACACCTGTGCCTCCCTGCGGTGCTTGCAGACAGGCGCTTGTAGAGTATGAAGTGAAGCAAAAGGAACCTATTGAGCTATTTTTCATGGGTGAAACCGGAGAAGTGATGAAAGCAGCATCGGTAGCCGAGATTCTTCCTTTGGTTTTTGACAGTGATTGTCTATAAGGTTTTCGTAATTTTTTGCTTTAAAACTGTTTTCGTTTCTTGCTGAAAATAGTATTTTTGTTATCCGCTCGGCAAAACCAATCTGTCTGGCCTTTTAAATATAAATTTTAGATGAAGAAAATTACAAAAGCCACATACTTAAAGTGGTACGAGGATATGTTGTTCTGGCGTAAATTTGAGGACAAGCTTGCGCAGGTTTATATTCAACAGAAAGTTAGAGGTTTTTTACATTTATATAACGGGCAGGAAGCAATTTTAGCCGGAGCACTACATGCGATGGATCTAGAGAAAGATCGTATGATCACTGCTTACCGAAATCACGTTCAGCCAATAGGTATGGGTGTGGACCCAAAAAAGGTAATGGCAGAGCTTTACGGTAAGAAAACAGGAACATCTATGGGGCTTGGAGGTTCTATGCATATTTTTGCTAAAGAACATAGATTTTACGGAGGTCACGGAATCGTTGGAGGTCAAATTCCTCTGGGAGCCGGTCTGGCCTTTGCAGATAAATATCATAAGCGTGATAACGTAACCCTTACTTTTATGGGTGATGGAGCAGTAAGACAGGGTTCTCTACATGAAACTCTAAACATGGCCGTAAACTGGAATCTTCCGGTAGTATTCTGTGTTGAGAATAATGGTTATGCGATGGGTACATCTGTAGCCAGAACTTCAAAAGATACTGAAATCTGGAAGCTGGGTAATGGCTATGAAATGCCGTGTGGACCTGTAGATGCTATGGATCCTGTAAAAGTAGCCGAGGCACTGGACGAGGCAATTACCAGGGCTCGTAAAGGTGACGGTCCAACTTTCCTTGAATTGAAAACGTATCGATACAGAGGTCACTCCATGAGTGATGCTCAAAAGTACAGAACCAAGGATGAGGTGGCAGATTATCAAAAACTTGACCCTATCACGAAGGTTAAGAAGATCATTAAAGATAAGAAATACGCATCAGACAAGGAGATCAAGGAAATTGACAAGCGCGTGAAAGAAAGAGTGGCGGAGTGTGAGAAATTCGCAGATGAGTCAGATTTCCCAGACAAGAACATCATGTACGATGTAGTTTACGAACAGGAAGATTATCCATTTCTAGCACATAAATTAGACTAAAGTATGGCAGAAGTAATCAAAATGCCACGTTTGAGCGATACCATGGAAGAAGGTACCGTTGCAAAGTGGTTAAAGCAAAAAGGAGATAAGGTCGAAGAAGGTGATATTCTAGCTGAAATCGAAACCGATAAAGCGACCATGGAGTTTGAGTCTTTCTATGAAGGTACTTTACTGCATATAGGTGTTGAAGAAGGAGATGGTGCTCCCGTTGATGAGCTTCTGGCAATCATTGGCGAGGAAGGAGAAGATATTTCAGATCTTATCGAAGGTGGTGGATCTTCAGATTCTTCGGATGATAAAGAAGAAGCAAAAGATTCTTCAGATGATGATTCCGAAGAAAAGAAAGAAGATAAAGAAGAGAGCTCGTCTGATTCTAATGAGGACTCTTCTGAAGATTCTGATTCTTCCGGAAGTATACCTGAAGGTGTTGAGGTGGTGAAAATGCCACGATTGAGTGACACTATGGAAGAAGGAACTGTTGCAGCCTGGCTGATACAGGAAGGTGATAAAGTAGAAGAGGGCGATATTCTTGCTGAAATCGAAACCGATAAGGCAACCATGGAATTCGAATCTTTTTATGAAGGAACACTTCTGAAGATTGGTATCCAGGAAGGTGAATCTGCTAAAGTAGATAGTTTACTGGCTATTATTGGGCCTGAAGGAACCGATATTTCCGGAATTGATGGTTCTACAGATACTTCTGCTAAGAAGAAATCCAAGGACTCTTCCGAAGACAAGGAAAAAGATACTTCGAAAGATTCAGATAAGCAGGACAAGGAAGAAAAATCCAGTGCTTCATCTTCATCGAGCGACGGAAAGCGAATCTTCGCTTCGCCGCTTGCCAAAAAAATGGCCGAAGACAAAGGAATTGATCTTGCAGATGTAGATGGTTCTGGAGAGAACGGTAGAATCGTTAAGAAAGATATCGAAAACTTTAAAGGAGCAGAGAAGAAAGATGCTGCTGCAGAAGCCAAATCAGATTCTGCCAAAGAGACTACTGCTTCAGTACAACCTTACACTCCAGCGGGCGAAGAAAGCTATGAAGAGCGTAAAAACTCTCCAATGCGTAAGACGATTGCCAAGAGACTTGGTGAATCTAAATTTACAGCGCCACACTACTATTTAACCATAGAGGTAGACATGGCGAATGCGATGGCTTCACGTAAGCATATCAATGAAATGCCTGATGTTAAGGTGTCTTTCAATGATATGGTGATCAAAGCTTCGGCAATGGCGTTAAGAAAGCATCCGCAGGTGAACAGCCAGTGGACAGGTGATACGATGAAAATTGCCAAGCATATCCATATGGGTGTTGCTGTAGCTGTTGATGAAGGATTGGTTGTTCCGGTATTGAAGTTCGCTGATCAAATGTCGCTGACTCAAATTGGTGGGAATGTAAAGGATCTTGCTGGAAAAGCCAGAAACAAGAAGATACAGCCGGCAGAAATGGAAGGAAGTACTTTTACGGTTTCTAATCTTGGAATGTTCGGGATTGTGGAATTTACAAGTATCATCAACCAGCCAAACTCGGCAATTCTTTCAGTAGGAACTATTGTAGAGAAGCCTGTAGTTAGAAATGGTGAGATCGTGGTTGGGAATACCATGAAACTTACCCTTGCCTGTGATCACCGTACTGTAGATGGAGCAACAGGAGCACAGTTCCTGCAAACTCTAAAAACATATATGGAAAATCCGGTTACGATGCTGGCATAAGTTCAGCCGTCATAAGTATATTTGAATCCCGCAGAATTGCGGGATTTTTTTATCTTTAACTTTATGAGAAACACTATATATAAAGGTAAAATAATTGGTTTGACCCTAACAGTTGCAGGATTGTTGTCCTGTAATGCTCAAACTACAGAAAATGCAATTGATAGCAAGGAGGTTGCGGAACATCTGGAATACTTAAGTTCAGATGATCTATTAGGGAGAAAGACCGGAACGGCAGGAATCGAACATGCTGCCAGCTTTATTGAGCAAGAATTTAAGAACGCCGGTATCAAACCTTATTTTGAAACCTACCGGGACAGTTTCCAGGTCAAAAATACTGATGGGTTTAACATTGTTGGATATCTGGAAGGAAGCGATGAAAAATTAAAGAATGAGTTTATTGTCATTGGCGCCCACTACGATCACATTGGTGAAGGAAAGTCAGTAGATGGAGATGAGATTGCTAACGGAGCCAACGATAATGCAGCGGGAACAGTCGCAGTTCTGGCGCTGGCAAAAGAATTTGCAAAGCTTCAGGATAATAAAAGAAGTATACTGTTTGCCTTATTTTCTGCGGAAGAAATGGGGTTGGTAGGATCAAAACATTTAGCTAAGAGATTGAAATCTGAAGAGCTTGATCTTTATGTCATGTTCAATATTGAAATGATTGGAGTTCCAATGAAAGCCAAGGATTACCAGGCCTATCTTACAGGTTTCGAGAAATCCAATCTCGCTGAAAAGTTCAACGAATACAGTAACGGCGAGAAGGTACTTGGTTTTCTTCCACAGGCACAACAAATGAGTCTTTTTAAAAGAAGTGACAATTATCCTTTCTTTGAAATTTTTAAGGTGCCGGCGCAAACTGTTTCTACTTTCGATTTCTCCAATTACAATTATTACCACCATGTAGATGATGAAGCTGAAAACCTTGATCCTCAATTTATGTCTGAGCTTATCAGCGCATTGATCCCAGGACTTACCAAAATGGCAAATTCTGAAGAGAAAGAAATTAAAATGACGAGTGATGAGTAAAGTTGTAATTACCGGAACCAGTCGTGGAATTGGATTTGAAATGGTAAAGATACTGGCAGAACAGGGTCACGAAGTACTGGCGCTGTCCAGAAATGCTGAACCGGTAAAATCATTGCATCTAGAAAAGGTTCACGCCATCGGTTTTGATATCACCAGTATTTCTGATATAGAAAGAGTTCAACAGTGGATTGCTGAAAACTGGAACTCTAAGCTTAATATACTCATCAACAATGCAGGTTCGCTATTAAATAAACCTTTTGCAGAATCTACGATGCAAGATTTTTCAGAAGTTTATAAAGTGAATGTGATTGGAGTGGCAGAACTTACCCGCCAGTTGCTGCCTTTCATGGATAACAAAGGACATGTGGTGAATGTAAGTAGTATGGGTGGAATACAGGGAAGTATGAAGTTTCCGGGACTTGCCGCTTACAGTTCCAGCAAAGGAGCCTTGATAACGCTCACCGAGTTACTTGCTGAAGAATATAAAGAGAACGGCCCGGCCTTTAACGTACTTGCACTGGGCGCTGTTCAAACAGAAATGCTTGAAGAAGCTTTTCCAGGATATGAAGCCCCGGTTTCTGCGGAAAAAATGGCTGCCTATATTTCAGAATTTAGTCAGAATGGCCAGCAGTTCTATAATGGTAAAATCATGCAGGTTTCAAACAGTACTCCCTAGTTTATGAAGGAAATTCTTTTGAAATATCTTCCGGCGACAGCGGTGGAACCTATCTCTGAAATGATTCGGTTGCATTCAGTTCATTTGAAGATCGTAAACGAAAGAGTAACCAGGCACGGTGATTACCGTAGAATGCCAGATGGCTCCCAGCAGATCACGGTTAATTCCAATCTAAATAAGTACAGGTTTCTCATAACAACCGTGCATGAGATCGCACATCTGGTAGCTTTTGAGAAATATGGCAGAAATATCAAGCCACACGGGCAGGAATGGAAACACTGTTTTAGAAGTTTGATGTTGCCTTTTATAAGACCAGAGGTTTTTCCTGGTGCCCTATTACCGGTGATAGCAAATCACTTCAGAAACCCGAAGGCATCAAGCGATACAGATGCGCATCTTTCGGTCGCATTGAAAAGTTATGATCCGGAAAATGATAAGAACTACGTCTTTGAGATCCCTTCAGGAAGTATTTTCAGAATTCATAACGGGAAAACATTTAAGAAGGGCGCTAGAAAAGTAAAAAGATTTGAATGTCTGGAAATTGATACCGGACGCATATATTTGTTTCAACCCAACGCTGAAGTACAGTTGCTAAAAGTCTAGATATGAATGGAACCAAGAAAGATAATTATTACGCTATTCTTATGGCCGGAGGTGTTGGTTCCAGGTTCTGGCCTGCCAGCAAGCGATCTACTCCCAAGCAATTCCTGGATATATTAGCTGTAGGTGAAACCTTATTTCAAACAACTTTTAAAAGACTTTCGAGGTTAATCCCCCAGGAAAATATTTACGTGCTCACAAATGAAGATTATGTAGAGACCATCAAAGCACAGATCTCCTCGATCCAGGATGAACAGATCGTTGCAGAGCCGGTCATGAGAAATACTGCGCCAAGTATTCTGCTTGGTTCTATGAAGATCTACCAGAGAGACCCAAAAGCCAGTATCGTGGTGGCGCCAAGCGATCACTGGATCAAAGAGGAAGAAGATTTTATCAAAGCGCTGGAAATTGCTTTTACTGAAGTTGAAGACAGTGATAAGTTAATTACTCTCGGGATTAAACCCAACAGCCCAAATACAGGTTATGGGTATATTGAATATGATAAAGATGAAGTTGCGGAGGTTAAGCCTGTGATTAAATTCACAGAAAAACCAAATGAGAAAAAGGCACAGGAATTTCTTGATGCAGGAAATTATGCCTGGAATGCCGGTATTTTTATCTGGCGGGCAGAGATGATCATTGAAAATTTCAAGATACATTTACATGAAATGTATGAACTGTTCGCAAAGGCGAATAAGCTTTTAAATACTGCGGAAGAAAGGCAGTTTATCAAAAATAATTATCATCTGGCAGCAAATATCTCGATTGATTACGGGATCATGGAAAAGTCTGAAAACGTTTATATGATCCCAGCTCGTTTTGACTGGAATGACCTGGGAACCTGGTCATCTGTTCAGGCTGAACTCCCGGCAGATCAGGATGGTAATACTCTAATGAAGGCTCGTGTACTTTCTAAAGACTCGAAAAACAATATTATTTCTACCTCCGGGAATAAACTGGTGGTGGTGCAGGGACTGGAAGACTATATAATCGTTGAAGACAAGGATGTACTTATGATTGTGCCTAAAGCGAACGAACAGGATATCAAAGAATGGCGTAAATCTGTAATGGATAAATTTGGTGAAGAATTAGGTTAAGATGGAAGAACAACAAGCTTCGAATAAAGAGCCGAAAGAGAAGGTTTCAGAAAACCTGAGTAAGGACGCCAAGCAAATAAGCAGCCAGGCCAGAAACTTCCTGAGCCGATTGCTGGATATTCGTCCAGATACCGATAGAGAATCTACTGTAGAGGCGGTACAGAAAGATATTTCCTTTAAAGGACATAACGCCTGGATTCTTATATTTTCAATTTTCGTAGCCTCCATTGGTCTCAATGTAAGTAGTACGGCTGTTGTTATAGGAGCCATGCTTATTTCCCCATTAATGGGTCCAATCGTTGGTATTGGGATGGCAGTTGCCATCAATGATGTAGATACCTTGAGACGTTCATTTGTCAACCTTGGAATCATGGTAGGTCTTAGTGTGCTTACTGCAACGGTCTACTTTTTTATATCCCCGGTAAAGAATGAAACTCCAGAGCTTGTGGCCAGGACATATCCAACCATTCTGGATGTTCTGGTAGCGATTTTTGGCGGTCTGGCTTTGATAGTGGCGAAGACAAAAAGGGGAACTATTGCCAGTGTAATCCTTGGAGTTGCCATTGCAACCGCTTTAATGCCGCCTTTATGTACGGTAGGTTATGGTATTGCCAATGCAAAATGGGAATATGCACTTGGTGCAATATACTTGTTTTCTATTAACGCGGTTTTTATCGCCTTATCAACCTTCGTAGTAGCGAAATTACTTGGTTTCCCGCTGGTGCGCTATGCGAATAGTAAACGAAGAAAAAGAATCGCGCAAATCGCCTCTACGATTGCAATCATTGTGATGATCCCCAGTGTGGTTTTATTCGTAAAACTTCTGAGAGAACAGGTTTATCATAGTAAAGCAGAGGAATTCATTACTAACAATTTGAGATATAATGGCGCTGAAATCATTAAAAATACGAGTGATTTTAAAGAAAAGGCAATCGACATCTATTTTATAGGAAATCCTGTTCCAAATGCAACAATAGAAACCTGGAAAAGCCAGATGAGGGAGATTGAAGCACTGGCAGATGCAGAGCTAATAGTTCACCAGGGAGCAGATCAATCTCAGGATATGGATATGCTGTCTAGTCAGCTACGAAGTGGGATTTTAGAAGATCTGTATGTTAAGAATCAGGAGGTGATGGCTAACAAGGATAAAAGAATCGAACTTCTTGAAAAAGAGTTGTCTAAATATCGAGGAGATAAATTCAGTTTTACTGAATTGAGCAAAGAAGCGAGGATCAATTATGAAGATATTGCAGAAATTGGATATTCTAATCTAATTACGACCAATTTTGAAAAGACTGATACGGTTCCAACCTTTACGGTAACCTGGAAAAGCGATCTGCGTAGCGATCAATTAAAAATTCAGCAGGAAAAATTTGGGGAATGGATGAAGGTGAGACTGAAGTTAGACACTTTGGCTATTAAGAATGTTCGCTAATTAAAGCTGGGGCATTCCATTCAAAATAAAGAAGAGCTTCTTTTTTAGTTTTGGCATTAGACATCTTTTTGAACAGTGCCTGCACGATTCTACATTCTTGACGTTTATAGCCCTTTCAGCTGTGCTTCCCGAACCTTCTTGAAAAGATTGGAGGAGTAAACAAAGTCTGTTACGGTTTGATCCTGTGTTTGAAAAATGTCTTCCTTGGTTCCTTTCCAGGCCAGCAGTCCGTCCTTTAGAAAAGCAATTCTTTCTCCAATTTCCAGAACTGAATTCATGTCGTGGGTAATAACAACAGTGGTGATCTCATTTTCATGAGTAAGCTGCTGGATAAGATTATCAATAACAGTAGCGGTTTGTGGATCGAGTCCCGAATTTGGTTCGTCACAAAACAGATATTTCGGTTTGTTTACAATTGCTCTGGCAATCGCGACCCTTTTTTGCATTCCCCCACTAATTTCTGAAGGCATTTTGTTTTCGCTACCATCTAAATTCACCCGTTTAAGAACTTCAGCCACCCGATCTGTCATTTCTGATCTCTTCTGGTTAGTGAACATTCGTAGAGGAAACATGACATTTTCAGCAACCGTCATAGAGTCGAACAATGCGCCTCCCTGAAATAACATACCAATTTCGGTTCTTAATTCACGCTGTTCCTGGTCTGAAAATGTAGAATAAGGCTTTCCGTCATATTCGATAGCTCCCTGATCTGGTTTGAAAAGGCCTAGCATACACTTCAGAAAAACACTTTTCCCGGATCCGGATTGTCCTATGATAAGATTGGTTTTGCCTCGCTCAAATTGATAGTCAATCCCCTTTAATACTTCCTGCCCATTAAAACCTTTATGTAAATCCTTTACCTGTATCATCTGCTAGCTTAATAAAAGTTGAGTTACAACATAATTGGTTATGATCAACACCACACTGGTCCAAACGAATGATGTGGTAGAAGCTTCTCCAACTTCGAGAGCTCCACCTTTCATATAATATCCATGATAAGATGGAACGGTAGCCAATATAAATGCGAATAGGATAGTTTTAATAAAAGCATAGGTTAAATGAAAACCTATAAAATCATCCTGCAAACCCGTTAAGAATTGATCACTGGTTACAAAACCACCATAGACCGCAGCGGTGTATGCGCCGGCAATTCCCAGAAACATAGAGATGGCAATCACGAATGGATAAGTGAGCATGGCCATGATCTTAGGGAAAATAAGATAATTCTTGGAGTTGATCCCCATAACTTCCAAAGCATCAATCTGCTCGGTAACTCTCATCGAGCCAATGCTAGACGTGATAAAAGATCCAACTTTACCAGCCATGATAATAGAAATGAAGGTAGGAGCAAATTCCAGGATGATGGACTGTCTTGCCGCGAAAGCAACCAGGGATTTAGGAATTAATGGGTTGTTGAGATTCAAAGCTGTTTGAATCGCGACAACTGCACCTATAAAAAAGGATAGGAATGAAACGATTCCCATGGATCCCATGATGAGCTCATTGATCTCTTTAAATATCAGATTTCTTAGAACCGAGCCTTTGGTCATTCGGCCAAAAACACCCTTAAGCATTATAAAGTATTCCCCAATGGAGTACAGGTATGTCATCAATTCAAATTTGTCCAGCTAAAATACTAAAATTTCGTTCTAAAGTATTTAACGCTTAATTAAACTTTAGCGTTTCAAGTTTAGTAATTTTGGGAATTCAAATTAACTTTTTACATCATGAAACGAAGCTTGATCATACTGCTAATGCTAATAAGTTTTAAACCCGTTAGTTCGCAGATCACAAAAGAAAAACCAAAGCTGGTAGTTGGTATCGTTGTAGACCAGATGCGCTATGATTACCTGACCCGCTTCTGGGATCAATTTGGGGAGAATGGATTTAAAAGAATGGTAAACCAGGGTTACAACTTTAAAAACCATCATTTTAATTATGTGCCAACATATACCGGTCCCGGTCACGCTTCTGTTTTTACCGGTACAACACCCGCGAACCATGGGATTATAGGAAATAACTGGTATGACAAATTTGAGGATGCATTCGTTTATTGCGCTGGCGATGATGAAGTTGATCCTATTGGAACTACAGACCGGGCTGGAAAAATGTCGCCGCATCGCATGAAGTCCACAACTTTTGGCGACGAGAACAGGTTGCAAACCCAGGGAAAAGGTAAAACCATTGGGGTCGCTTTAAAAGATCGTGGAGCGATTCTCCCGGCGGGTCATGCGGCCAATGCGGCTTATTGGTTTCATGGCAGAGATGAAGCTAAATGGATCACAAGCTCTTACTACATGGAGCAATTGCCACAATGGGTAAAGGATTTTAACGAATCTGGGAAAGCAAAGTCATACCTAAAAGAATGGTCGCCATTAAAGGATATCAAAACATATCAGCAAAGTGGTGTGGATCGAAATGAATTTGAATTTGGTTTCGACGGAAAAGAAACGGCAGACTTCCCGTATGATCTTAAAAAACTGGCTAAAGATAATGGTGAATTTGATCTTATCAAGGCCACACCTTTCGGAAATGATCTTACTGCAGAATTTGCTAAAGCTGCAATAAAAGGTGAAGAGCTGGGAAAGGATAATATTACAGACGTGCTTACCCTTAGCTTTTCCAGCACCGATTATGTAGGCCATAACTTCGGAGTGAACAGCAAGGAAATCCAGGATACTTATATGAGACTGGACGAGAACATTGCAGATGTTTTGGAATTTCTTGATGCTGAAGTTGGCGCTGGGGAATATGTGGTTTTCCTCACTGCAGATCACGGCGGGGTAGATGTACCAGCTTACCTGAAGTCTAAGAAAGTACCCGCTGGTTACTACGATGAGTTAAGTATGAAGGAAAAGCTTCATAAATTTTCTTCTGAGACTTTCAAAAACGATAGTCTGATCAAAAATATAAGTAACAGCCAAATCTTCCTGGACTACGACGAGTTACTAGCTGCAGATCTTAGTGTGGAGGAGGTAGCTTCCAGGATGTCACATTTTTTACTGAAACAGGAGAGAATATCCAGAGTTTTCACGAGAAACGAATTACAGATAGGTGCGTTTTCAAACCAGGTAGGTGAACTGGTTCAGAATGGTTTCAACCAGAAACGTAGCGGAGACCTTGTCTTCGTCATTGATCCCGGGTATATTGTATATCCAGAGAAAGGTACAACTCACGGCAGCGGATTTTCTTACGATACCCACGCGCCTCTAATTTTCTTCGGAAAAGGTGTTAGTCATGGTGAAACTTACGAGAAAACATACATTCGGGATATAGCCCCTACAATTTCGGCAATGCTGGGAATTGCATTTCCAAACGCTGCTACAGGAAAACCTTTAAAGGAAGTACTGGGCAGGTAACTACAAGAACTTATTTCTAATTGCGTCCCAGCGCAATTTTCTAATAAAACGGCCTTCTTCTTCTGAAACAAGAAAAGGTCGTTTTTTCTTTCTCGCATTGAAGTAGCCTGAAACATAGTGTAAAAATGCAAAAGGATTCATCTTTAAAGCAGCAAGTTTGGCTGAAGCGATCATGCTTAAAGCAACTCCATATCGAAGTCTGTAAAAAGCTTCACCCTGCTTTCTCCCGGAATGCTCAAAATAATTCATACCAGTTGGGCGAAGATGTTTAACCAGTAAGTTTTCATCTGTAACCACTTTCCAACCATGAAATCTAGCCAGAAGTTCATCTGCTGTGTCCCATCCCATGGCAGGTTTAAGTTCTCCTATTTGTATAAAACAATGTTTGCTATAGGCTTTCAGCGCTCCGCGAATATGGTCTTTTCCAGTTAAGTTTTCTGGAACCCATTTATCCTTTCTTTGTACGCTACAGAAACCTCCGGCCATTCCAATACCTGGTTCAGACTCAAAAATTTCGGCTATTCTCTGGAGATAGTTTTCAGGAAAAATAAGGTCAGCGTCAAATTTGCAAATGATATCAAAATCATCGTCAAGCTGATAATAGCCCTGGTAGAATGCGTTGATTACCTTACTGCCAGGAGCATGCTCTGTAGAAGATACATTCCCAACGAGATCTATAAAATCATACTTTTCAGCAAAACGAGCTACAATTTCTGAAGTTGCATCTGTAGAATTATCATCCACTACCACGATTTTCGCAGGTTTCAGCGTTTGATTAGCCAGGGATTCCAGAGTCCTGCCAATGATATTGGCTTCATTATGTGCGGGGATGATAATATAGATTCTCACGCAAGGAAAATTTCAGTAAATGCTAAGATAGAGTATTAGATTCTTTCAGCATAAACAGCATAATACCTTGGAGTAAACTTCCGAAGAATTGGGCGTATTCCAATTTTCTTTACTGGATGGGCCCATTGAATGCTATCTTTTATCTGCCAGCCACTTTTTTCAAGCAACCAGTCAAACTGCCATTTTTCAAACTCGTGGTAATGCCGATCCCAGGGGTCGGTCTTGCTGCGATAGGAGGGAGCAAACCATAATTTCAAGGGTACACTTGCTACAAGTTTTGGAGCTTTAATCTCTTTCAAAATATTGTATGGAGCAAGTAGATGTTCGAAAATCTCGAAAGCTGTAATACAATCATAGGAATTTGTTTGAACCGCCTCGAAGTGGTCGTCCAGATCTTCCCCAGTAGTGTTAGTTACCTGAAAACCTTCCTTTTCCATGATTTTTGAAAACGGATTGGGAACTCCCAGATCCAGAATTTGTTCATCTCTGGAAATATGATTTTCTAAAAATTCCAGTGTTTTCTGAAAGCGTTCTTTCGGGAAACTTTGTTCGTACATTATACCTGGTAAGTGATTGCGTTTATGTTCATTCCTGCACCAACGCTGGCAAACATTACAACATCACCTTTCTCCAGTTTTTGATCGTCGATCTTACCTTTACGTACAAGGTCCAGAAGCGTTGGTACAGTGGCTACACTGCTATTTCCCAACTCATGAATGGTCATAGGCATTACATGTTCAGGTGCCTGCATTTTGTGTAATTTGTAGAACCTGTTGATGATGGCTTCATCCATCTTTTCATTAGCCTGGTGAATAAATACGGTTTTAAGATCTTCAATGGATTTCCCGCTATTTTCCAGACAGGTCTTCATCGCTTTCGGTACGTTAACCAGGGCGAATTCATAGATCTTGCGACCGTTCATCTTTATAAAACGAATGTCTTCGGAAGATTCGCTGTTATTGGATTTTCCGAAGTAAATATATTCAGATTCCTGTAACGAGAAGGTAGCCGACTCATGAGACAAAATGCCACCTTCTTCTTCTGAAGCTTCTAAAATTGCCGCTCCTGCACCGTCGGAAAAAATCATACTATCCCGGTCGTGAGTATCTATCACTCTGGATAAGGCTTCAGCTCCAATTACAAGGCATCTTTTCGCAAGACCTGCTTTGATAAATGCGTTCGCCTGCACCATGCCTTCGATCCAGCCGGGACATCCAAAGAGAATATCATATCCAACACATTTTGGATTTCTGATCTTTAATTTTGCTTTTACACGGGTAGCCAGGCTGGGAACAGTATCACTTTGAACAGTATTGGACTTGACATCCCCATAATTATGAGCAACAATTATATAATCAAGAGTTTCAGGATCTATACCCGCATCCTCAATAGCCTTTTCACTAGCCAGAGTTGCTATGTCTGAAGTATTCATTTCAGGTTCTATGTACCTGCGTTCTTCGATACCAGTTATAGCTTTGAACTTTCGAATTGTGGTAGGATTGTCCTGAGGAAAAGAACTCCCGTCGAGGTTAAAGAACTCATGTTGCTCAAAGTCAGCATTTCTTGTGACAACATTGGGTATGTAACTTCCAGTACCGGTAATTTTAAAATTCATCTGACTCTGAGATTATAAATATTTCACAATTTAATTAAATAGCCTTAAGCTACATTTAAAATTTAATACTTTTTGGTCGAAAAAAAACCTGCCAGTTGACAGGTTTTTATTTCTAAAGTGCTATCTGGCTTATACTTCGGCGTATTCTTCAGTAGGAGGGCAGGTACACATAAGGTTCCTGTCTCCGTAAGCTTCATCTACACGTCGTACACTTGGCCAGAACTTATTGTCATGTAAATGACTTAGTGGATATGCTGCTTTCTCACGAGTATACGGTAAATTCCATTCGTTAGCGGTAAGCATATGTATGGTATGCGGAGCATTCTTCAAAACGTTATTAGGTTCATCTATCGATGCTTCGTCAATTTCTTTTCGAATTGAAATTAGCGCATCACAGAATCTGTCCAGTTCAGGTTTTGATTCACTTTCGGTTGGTTCGATCATTACAGTTCCAGCTACCGGGAATGATACTGTTGGAGCATGAAACCCATAATCGATCAAACGTTTGGCGATATCTGTCACTTCAATCCCTTTTTCTTTGAAAGGTCTGCAATCTACGATCATCTCATGTGCAGCACGTCCTCTTTCTCCAGAATAAAGGGTTTTATAATGTCCGTTTAAACGTTCCTTTATGTAATTAGCATTCAAAATTGCATATTCCGTTGCCTTTTGAAGGCCTCCAGTACCAAGCATTTTGATGTATCCGTAAGAAATAAGGCAAACGAGAGCAGAACCCCATGGTGCTGAAGAAATTGCACCAATCGCCTGATCCCCGCCTGTTTTTATCACCGGGTTTCCAGGAAGGAAAGGTTTCAACTGCTCAGCTACACATATTGGACCAACTCCAGGTCCACCACCTCCGTGAGGAATGGCAAAAGTTTTGTGCAGGTTAAGGTGGCAAACATCAGCACCAATTTTACCTGGATTGGTAAGTCCAACCTGGGCGTTCATGTTAGCGCCGTCCATATAAACCTGACCGCCATTTTCATGAATGATATTGGTTACTTCACGAATTGCAGATTCAAATACCCCGTGTGTAGAAGGATAGGTAACCATTAGTGCAGCAAGATTGTCCTTGTGTTTTAATGCTTTTTCGCGTAGATCATCAACGTCTATATTTCCATTTTCATTGGCCTTGGTGACAATCACTTTCATACCGGCCATTACTGCTGAAGCAGGATTTGTACCGTGAGCAGACGATGGGATCAGGCAAATATTTCTATGACTGTCTCCATTCGCTTCGTGGTACGCACGTATAACCATTAAACCAGCATACTCGCCCTGAGCACCGGAATTTGGTTGTAATGAGGTTGCTGAAAACCCTGTAATTTCAGTTAACTGGTCTTCCAGTTCTTTTAATATGGTTTGATAACCCTGAGCCTGGTCTACAGGAACAAATGGGTGCAAGTTCCCCCATTGTGGATTACTTAAAGGTAACATTTCTGAAGCGGCATTCAATTTCATGGTGCAGGATCCAAGACTTATCATCGAGTGGTTCAATGAAAGATCTTTGCGCTCCAGTTTTTTGATATAACGCATCAATTCAGTTTCTGAATGATACAAATTGAATACTTCGTGAGTTAAAAATTCAGTGGTACGTTGAAGTGACTCCGGAATCCTAATTTCTGAAGATAACTCAGATACTTCAGTAGCCTCTTTATCTTTTAATTCAGCAAAAACTGAAATGATCGCGTTCAGATCATCTGTAGTAGTGGTCTCATTGATCGAAATACAAGCGCTTTCAGAATCGGGATAGAAAAAGTTTATCTCGTGCTTTTCAGCAATAGTTTTCAAAGATTTAGCGTCAACCTTTACATGTAGCGTATCAAAATATGCTGAATTCTGCTGTTCGAAACCAAGTTTCTTCAAACTATCCTCCAGGCTAACTGCCGTCGCATGCACAATACCGGCGATGTACTCCAGGCCGCGTGGACCATGATATACTGCATACATTCCTGCCATTACCGCAAGAAGAACCTGTGCAGTACAAATATTGGAAGTTGCTTTATCTCTTTTAATGTGTTGCTCACGGGTTTGCAATGCCATTCTAAGGGCGTTATTCCCGTCAACATCCTTCGTAAGACCAATAATACGTCCTGGAAGGTTTCTTTTAAAATCCTCTCTGGTTGCAAAAAATGCTGCATGAGGTCCTCCATATCCTAACGGAATTCCAAAACGCTGCGTAGTTCCAACAACCACGTCTACTCCAAGTTCTCCCGGAGCCTGAAGCATTACAAGGCTAAGAATATCTGCTGCGAATGCGGTCTTAATGTTGGCTGCTTTACAATTTTCAACGAAGTCCTTGTAATCGAAGATTTGTCCGAATTTCCCAGGATACTGTACCAGTGCGCCAAAGTAATCTTCAGAGAAGTCAAATTCTTCATGATTTCCTACGACCATATCGATCCCAAGAAAATTAGCACGCGTTTCCATCAGAGAAATGGTTTGCGGCAGTGTTTGTTGCGAAACGAAGAATTTATTGACGTTCCTTTTTTTCTGATCCCTTTCGCGAACAGAAAATAGCAGTGCCATCGCCTCAGCAGCTGCAGTAGATTCGTCTAAAAGCGAAGCATTCGCAAGCTCCATCCCGGTAAGATCGCTTACCATGGTCTGGAAATTCAGAAGAGCTTCCAGTCTACCCTGAGCGATTTCTGCCTGGTACGGAGTATAGGCAGTGTACCAACCCGGATTTTCCAGGATATTTCTTTGGATTACCGCTGGAAGAATACTCTGGTGATATCCTAAACCAATGTATGTTTTATATAATTTATTTTTTTCTGAAAGCTTCTTGATATGTTCTGCATACTGGTTTTCGCTCATTGCTTTTGGCAAATTAAGCGGGCTCTCCAGCCTGATATCATCAGGAATAGTTTCGTATATAAGTTGCTCTATAGACTCAACACCAATCGTATCCAACATTTCCTGAAGATTTTCAGCTTTGGGACCAATATGGCGTAATGCGAAAGAATCTGTTCTCATCAATAAATCTAGTTGTGTTTTTGTGGCGCAAAAGTACATAATTCCGAGCTAATTTAAACTGGTTTAGAGGTATACAGTTGTTAAGATTTTTGACTAGCAAGAAACTAGCTGAGAATATGTAATTTCGTAGGATGAGGTACTTTCGTCATGCACTTGATCTTTATATTAACAGCAGTATTCATGTTGCGCTGGCTGTTGTAGCTTTTACGATCATTAGCATGATCGAATTTGGCCTGCCTTTATCATTAATTCTGGTTGCTTTTGTGTTCTTTTCCACGATTACCGGATATAATTTTGTGAAGTATGCCGGTATTGCCAAACTACATCATTCCAGTCTGGCGGGAAACCTCCGTATAATCCAGATCTTCTCCTTTGGCAGTTTTATAGCATTAATATACTTTGCCTTCTCACTGCACCAAAATGTATTGATTGCGACGGGTCTGCTAGGTTTGCTAACCTTGTTTTACGCCTTGCCCGTGTTTGGTAAAAAAAGGAATTTAAGAAGTCTTGCAGGGATAAAAATCTTCGTGATCGCCATGGTGTGGGCGGGAACTACTGTTCTGTTACCCGTAATCAATGCTCGGGAACTACTCGATCAGCCAGTCTTAATTAATTTCTTCCAGCGTTTTTGTATCGTTGTCGTGCTTACGCTTCCTTTTGAAATTAGGGATCTGGTCTATGATTCGGATTCGCTGGAAACAATACCACAAAGAATTGGAGTACGAAAAACCAGGCTCTTTGGAATTTGTTTGTTGGTGCTCATCAATATTATTGAGATATTTCAGCAGGAGAGTAGTGCAAATCTGCTCAGTTTGTTTCTGGTAAGTGTGCTAATTGGTGCATCTCTGCTTGATAGTAATGAGCAGCAGGAGAAATATTATGCTTCTTTCTGGGTGGAGTCGATCCCCATTATATACCTGGGAATTCTACTGCTAATCAAGAATGTTCTTCCCGGTGTAATTTATTAATGCTTTCCCGCCATTCTCTCTTCTTTTCTTCGGAACAGCACTTTAAATTAGCTTCTTCAATTTTACGAGTAAGTTTGGAATTTTTGCTGGAAAATGTACGGCAGGTTCTGCAGAAAGCCAGATGGATCATTAGCTTGATCTTTTCAAAAAAACCGGCCTCATCATACTGAGCTTTTGTGCAACAGGTTGCAGCTTCAGAACAGTCGACAAAAAGTGATTTGTTTTTCTTACTCATTTTTAAAACCAGTTTTTTTCCATACATGCGGCCAAAGCAGTTCTGGCTCGATGAATAATTACCCACAAATTAGACGGCGTGATATCGAATTCATTACAGATAGCTTCCGTATCTACACCATCGATAGTTTTACGTTTAAAAATTGCAGCCTGCTTTTCATTGATCGAATCCAGGCAGTCAAGAATTGCCAGTCCCAGTTCATTATTTTCCATCTCATCTTCAGCAGTGCGGTCAAATTGATCTGCTACCTGTTCTTCCAGCCATTCACCTTCACTGTCCTCACCTGTATAATTGATCTTTACCTCTGCCTGACCCTTTTTCGAATTATTGCGACGATAATGATCTATGATCTTTCTCTTGAGGATAGAAATAAGCCAGGTTCTTTCGCTTGCTTCACCTTTAAAATTTTTGGCAGACTTCAAACCCGCCAGGAATGTTTCAGAGATGAGATCATTGGCGACTTCACGGTCATTTACACGCACGATCGTATAATTAAACAGATAATCGGAATATCTGTCTACCCATTTATTTGGATCAAGTTGGTTTGAAGGCATGTGTGCTAGTGACGATTGCAACTCAAAAATATGAAAAGAATGGCGATCCTGTTACTTTATGCTCAGGTTTTACCATTCTTTTCAGATTTGATTACTTACTTATCAAACCAGCTCTTCGTAACAAAGCATCTGGTTTTGGCTCTTTTCCACGGAAGCGTTTGTACAGTTCCATTGGATGTTCTGTACCACCTTTAGATAGGATATTCTCTTTAAATTTATCTGCGATCTCCTTGCTGAAAATTCCGTTTTCTGTAAAATATTCAAAAGCATCTGCGTCCAGTACTTCTGCCCATTTGTAGGAATAGTAACCTGCAGAGTAACCGCCCTGGAAAATATGAGAGAACGCCGTACTCATACAATTGCTATCCACTTCCGGGAATAATCTGGTAGGCTCAAAGGCCTCAACTTCATGAGCCTTTACATTGGTTACATTTGAAGGGTCCTTTGCATGCCAGCTAAGATCTAGCATTCCAAAACTTAGCTGTCTAAGGGTTGCCATCCCTTCCAGGAAACTGGAAGATTCCTTGATTTTGGTGATATATTCCTGTGGAATGGTTTCGCCGGTTTTATAATGTTTAGCGAATAGTTGCAGGGCTTCTTTTTCATAACACCAGTTTTCAAGAACCTGGCTTGGTAGTTCCACAAAATCCCAGTAGACATTCGCTCCGGAAAGACTAGGGTAGGTTGTATCTGCCAGCATGCCGTGCAGCGCATGGCCAAATTCATGGAACAAGGTTGTAACTTCATTAAATGTAAGCAATGAAGGTTGTTTTTCTGTTGGTTTGGTGAAATTACATACTATGGAAATATGCGGTCTTTCATTCTTGCCGTTTTCCATAGACTGCTGTTTGTAGATAGTCATCCAGGCACCATCCCTCTTTCCGGGACGTGGATGAAAGTCGGCATAGAACAGGGCTACATCATTTCCTGAATTATCGGTTACATTATAGGTTTTCACGTCCTTGTGATACACATCTACCTTCGTAGTCTGCTCAAAATTGAGTCCGTACAGTTTTCCTGCAATGGTGAAAACGCCATCAATCACATTTTCCAGCTGGAAATAAGGCTTTAGCTTTTCATCATCCAGATCAAATAATTTCTGTTTCAGTTTTTCAGAGTAATATGCTGAATCCCATTTCTGCAGCGTGTCGACCTGGTCTAGTTCCTTTGCGAACTTTTCCAGTTGATCAAACTCTTTTTCTGCCGCGGGTTTAGCTTTATCCAACATTTCCTTAAGAAAGGAATCAACTTTTTGAGGGGTCTCTGCCATGCGTTCTTCCAGAACGAAATGCGCATGGGAATCATAACCCAGCAACTTCGCTCTTTTGTACCGCAGTTGGGCGATATCAAGTACGTTTTGCTGATTATCCAGTTCATCCCCTTTAAAAGCTCTGGACCCGAAAGCCAGCGATAGTTCTTTTCGCAATTCCCTGTCATCAGCATATTTCATGAAAGGAATGTAGCTTGGGTATTCAAGACTGAAAATCCAGCCTTCAATATTTTTGGATTTTGCAATATTTCTGGCTTCTTCCTTAAAACTTTCTGGTAAGCCGCTTAAACGGGATTCTTCAGTAACAACCAGCTCGTATTTATTGGTTTCTGCTAAAACATTTTCACCAAACTGCAATTTTAACCTGGATAGTTTTTTATCGATTTCACGTAGAGCCTGTTGGTCTTCGCTGGATAGGTTCGCGCCATTTCGGGAGAATGCCTTGTATTTTTGCTCAAGTAAGGTAGTTTGCTCTTTGTTCAGTTCTAACGATGCTCTATTTTCATATACTTTTTTGACTCTTGCAAACAGTTTTTGGTTGAGAATGATGTCATTCTTGAATTCTGAAAGTAAAGGCGAAACATCCTGAGCTATCTTTTGAATTTCTTCATTGGTTTCCGCAGAATTGATATTGAAAAAAATGCTGGTAATGCGATCCAGTTTCTTTCCAGAAAACTCTAAAGCCTCGATAGTATTTTCAAAGGTTGGACCTTCCTCACTGGACGTTATGATTTCAATGTCATTTTTGGCAAATTCTATAGCTTTAAGAATAGCAGGCTTATAATCTGAAGTTTTGATGCCTGAGAATGGAGCCTGATTAAAATCTTCTAGAAGTATATTTTGAGAGCTCATATTTTTTATTTTAACGCTATTGCAATATTAAATGAACGTTTTCGCGCTGAATTTGATTTAAATTTTTATTTTAGCCTTTTAATCGATTAAATATCAACTATTAACGATATAGTAGTTAAACAGGTTCTGGTTAAAATTTAGAATGGTTAATAAATAATAACGGATTAAAAGTTTACTGCTTAGGGATCACTTTGTGATCCCTTTTTTTATTCCTTTTTCTGAACGCTTTTCGCGCCTTCGATCACCTTCTGTTTAAGACCTTCTTTGTAGACAAGGATCTTATCCATTACACATTTATCGGCTGTTCCTATGATCTGTGCCGCAAGGATTCCTGCATTCTTGGCACCGTCGAGTGCAACAGTCGCAACAGGAACACCACCTGGCATTTGCAGAATCGACAGGACAGAATCCCATCCATCTATAGAATTTCTGGATTTCACCGGAACGCCAATTACTGGCAATGGGGACATGGAAGCTACCATGCCTGGAAGGTGTGCTGCTCCGCCAGCCCCTGCGATGATCACTTTAATCTCTCTTTCGTGGGCATTTTTACTGAAATCAAATAATTTTTCAGGAGTTCTGTGGGCAGACACAATATCCACTTCTACCGGAATGTCAAATCCTTCCAATACGTCGATTGCCTCTTGCATTACTGGCATATCACTGGTGCTACCCATGATCACGGCTACTTTTCCCATCTTATTTATTTTTACTAATAACTTGAATGCTGTTCTTTACTTCTTCGGCGATCTTACGAGCTTCACCAAGATCCTTATTTACGATCGTTACATGCCCCATTTTCCGAAACGGCCTGGTGATCTTTTTGCCATAGATATGTGGAGTTACTCCTTCCATACCCATGATCTTATCTATGTTCTTGTACTGGACTTCACCTTCATGATTTTCATCGCCAACCAGATTTACCATGATCCCGCCAAGTTTACTATCGGTTTTACCCAATGGCAGGTCCAGAATTGCTCTAATTTGCTGTTCGAACTGGTTGGTGTAGGAAGCTTCTATACTGTAATGTCCGCTATTATGTGGTCTTGGAGCCACTTCATTAATTAAAATCTCGTCATCTTCAGTCTGGAACATTTCAACGGCAAGGAGTCCTACATGTTCAAATGCTTCAGATACATTTTTAGCAAGTTCTCGTGCTTTCTCTGCAACATGATCTTCAATACGTGCGGGGCAAATAACATATTCTACCTGGTTGGCAGTAGGATGAAATTCCATCTCCACCACAGGATAAGTGCGAACTTCACCTGAGGGATTCCGCGCTACGATAACCGCCAGTTCATTCTTAAAAGGCACCAGGTTTTCAGCAATACATTCAGCATCCGGAAGATTATCAAGATCGGCATTGGTCCTGATGACAGAAACACCTTTTCCATCATAGCCGCCGGTAGCACTTTTCCAGACGAAAGGTAAACTTACTTTCTGCTCGTTGACGTCTGATTTTAAAAGTTCCAGATTTGGAAATCTTTTGAAAGCTGCAGTCGGTAAATTGTGTTTTTCGTAAAATTCTTTTTGTACCGCCTTATTCTGAATTTTCTCTAGTGTTGCTGCGGAAGGGTATGTTTTAACGCCTTCGCTTTCCAGCTGTTTTAAAGCTTCTATATTAATACCTTCAATTTCGAAAGTTAATATATCTGCTTTTCTACCAAACTGAAGAACAGTTTCGTAGTCCATTAGATCTCCCTGCTCGAAATAGTCGCAGGAAATTCTTGAAGGAGCCTCTGGACTTGGATCCAGCACAAGTGTCTGGATATCGTACTTTCGGGTCTCATAAAGCATCATTTTACCAAGCTGGCCACCACCTAGAATTCCCAGTTTAAAGTCTGATGAGAAATAATTTACCATAAGTTAATTCGGCTTTTCGCAAAAATAAGTTATTCCTGATTCCTGCCATATTTATTCAGCAAGAATTCGGGAAGGCCGGCTTGTATAGAATCCTTATCTTTGCCACTTAAAATTGCTGAATTTTGATAAAGCTACACGATCTGGAATTCGAACCTTATATCTCTGAGGAGGAAATTACGAAAGCCATTGATACTATTGCTAAACGATTGAATGACGAATATACAGGCAGAAAACCTGTATTTATCGGGATCCTGAACGGCTCTTTTATGTTTGCTTCCGAAGTGATCAAACGATTTGAGAGTGACTGCGAGATAAGTTTCGTGAAAATGGGTTCTTATGAAGGCACCAAAACAACCGGGGAAGTTAAAACTTTATTGGGTTTAGGACAGGAACTTGCAGGTAGGGAAGTTGTGCTTTTGGAAGATATTGTAGATACCGGTAATACGCTCGTTGAGGTGGATAGAATTTTAACTGAGGCAGGTGTAGCTAATTACCAGGTGGCAACACTGTTCTTTAAACCTTCAGCTTACAAAAAAGATGTTCCGGTACAAATTATCGGGATGGAGATACCTAATAAATTTATTGTTGGTTACGGTCTTGACTACGACGGTCTGGGCAGGAACCTAACTCAAGTATATAAACGCAAAGAAAGCAAAATGACAAATCTAGTGCTGTTTGGCCCTCCGGGTGCAGGCAAGGGAACTCAGGCAACCATTTTAAAGGAAAAGTACGATCTTATACATATTTCTACAGGAGATGTATTCAGGTATAATATCAAGAATCAGACAGAACTTGGGCTCAGCGCAAAATCATTTATTGATAAGGGACAACTCGTTCCAGATGAGGTTACCATCAATATGCTGAATGCTGAAGTTGAAAAAAATGAAGGTGCTAATGGATTTATTTTTGACGGATTTCCAAGAACTGAAGCCCAGGCTGAAGCATTAAGTGAATCTCTGGAAACGAAAGGTACTGAAGTAAATGCCATGATTGCTCTGGAAGTTGAGGATGAGATCCTTGTTGAAAGATTGCTGGAAAGAGGGAAAACTTCAGGCAGGCCAGATGACGCTGATGAACGCGTGATTAGAAATCGTATCAAAGTTTATTATGCTGAAACTGCTATTTTGAAGAATTTCTACCAGAAGCAAAATAAGTATTACGGAGTTAATGGAGAAGGTAGCATTGAAGAAATTACTGCCAGACTGAGCTCTGTGATCGATGATTTAATGAAATAAGATATGACTGAAGGGAATTTTGTTGATTACGTGAAGATCCATGTATTCTCCGGAAAAGGAGGAAAAGGGTCTGCACACCTGCATAGGGAAAAATATATAACCAAAGGTGGTCCCGATGGGGGTGATGGTGGTCGAGGTGGACACGTGATCGTGAGAGGTAATGAAAACCTATGGACATTATTCCATCTCAAGTTTAAGCGTCATGTAAAGGCAGAACATGGTGGCAATGGTAGCAAACAAAGAAGTTCTGGAGCTCAGGGTGAAGATGAGTATATCGATGTGCCTTTAGGTACGGTAATCAGGGATACTGAAACCAACGAGATCATTAAGGAGATTACTGAAGATGGTCAGGAATTTATTGTTGCTGAAGGTGGTAAAGGTGGATTAGGGAACTGGCATTTTAAAAGTTCCACGAACCAGACTCCAAGATATGCCCAACCAGGTATTGATGGGCAGCAGGTAGATATTACTCTGGAACTAAAAGTTCTTGCAGATGTTGGTCTGGTAGGTTTCCCTAATGCTGGAAAATCCACTTTACTTTCAGTAATTACTGCTGCAAAACCAAAGATTGCCAATTATGAATTTACCACTCTAAAGCCAAATCTAGGGATTGTTCAGTATCGTGATTTTCAAACTTTCGTGGTTGCAGATATTCCTGGGATCATTGAAGGAGCAGCCGAAGGTAGAGGACTGGGACATCGATTCTTAAGACATATTGAGCGTAACTCAACACTGCTATTCCTCATTCCTGCAGATGCGAAAGATATTAAAGAGCAGTACGATATTCTTGTTGATGAACTGCGTCGATACAATCCTGAATTGATGGATAAGGACAGGCTAATCGCGATTTCAAAAAGTGATCTTTTAGACGAAGAACTTAAAGCGGAAATGAAGACACAATTAGATAAAGAACTGGACTTTCCTTACCTGTTTATATCTTCCGTAGCCCAGAAAGGCTTACAGGAATTGAAGGACAAACTATGGCAAATGCTTAATTAGGCGTGTTTAAATCCTGTTAAACAGGTGTTTGCTCCGGCTGGTTTTGGCTATTTTTAGAAAAAACCGGTTATGAAAATTCTAAAAATATCTACTTTATTATTATTCATGGCTGCCTGTAATACACCACGGGCAGTCTACGATTACGATCAAACGGTTCAGTTCGATCAATACAACTCGTATTCAATTTATTCAGATTTACAAACAGGACTCAATCAGCTAGATCAGGGAAGGCTATTAAATGCTTTAAACTCTAAGATGCAGGAAAAGGGCTTCAGTAGATCTGAGACGGCCGGACTTCAGGTAAATGTATATACGCAGGAGTACGAAAGAGATAATCGTAGCAGAGTTGGTCTTGGTCTTGGTGGAGGCGGAGGAAACGTAGGTGTAGGAGTAAGCGGCGGAATTCCAATAGGTAAAATGGATACTTATATGAAGCTTACGTTTGATTTCATCGATGTTGAAAAAGATGCATTGGTCTGGCAGGCGGTAGTAGAAAGCAATTTTGATATGGATGCCAATCCCGAAAAACGTCAACAAACCTTTGATAAAATAGTCGAGAAGGCATTGGAGGCTTATCCGCCAAAACAATAATCAGCTTAATAGTTATCAATAAAAAAGCCCCATGCAATTGCATGGGGCTTTCCATTTTGATTGGTTAGTTAGTACAAGGTTGAACCTAATTCTCGTTGTCTTCAATCATATCGTCATCCATGGAATCTTCAGAATTCTCTTCTGTCATTGACTGACTTTTAGAATTTCTGTTTGATACTACAAATGCACTTCTTCTGTTCTTAGCATATTCTGCATTAGTACATCCGGTTGGTTGAGTACAGTCATTTACTGGACGTGTTTCACCATAACCTTCAGATGTTAGTCTGCTTCTGTCAATTCCCTTCTTAACAAGGTAGTCTACTGTAGAAGCTGCTCTTCTTTTAGATAATGCCATGTTGTAGCTGTCTGAACCTCTAGCATCTGCATGAGACTCAACTTTCACTTTGATATTTGGATAATCATTCATGTAAGTTACCACTGAATCCAGAACAACTTCAGACTCTTTCTTGATTGTTGCTTTGTCAAAGTCGAAATAGATTTTGCTGCCATCGATCGGGATAAGATCCTGACCACTTGTTGGGTCAACTTCAGTAGGAGCTTCGACGATCTCATTCTCTTCACGTGTGAATTGATATAGATTATCTGTTCCTCTTCTATTTGAAGCAAAGTATCCAGTTTCATCACTCTCTTTCACAACATATGCGAAATCATCGTTACCACTATTAATAGAAGATCCAAGGTTTTCTACTTCACTGAAGTCGCCTTCAGTTCTGTAGATGTCAAGGTTACCAAATCCCTGGTGTCCATCTGAAGTAAAGTATAAAACATCATCTTCACTGATGAATGGGAATTGTTCTCTATGTGCAGTGTTAACTCCAGCTCCAAGATTTTGCGGAGTTCCGAAGGTTCCATCTTCATTGATGTCTACCATATAGATATCAAACGATCCACTTCCTCCAGGCATGTCGCTGGCAAAGTATAGCTTCGATCCATCTGCGCTTAAGCTTGGATGTTCTACGGAATAGTCTTCACTGCTAAAAGGAAGTTTTTCCACGTTCGTCCACTCACCATCTACCATCTCGGCACGGTAAATACTAATGTGCGCTACACGAACATCATTTTCATTCTTCACACGATCTTCATTAGTTCTGTCAAAATAGATAGTGTTTCCATCCTGGCTAAATGTTGCTGAACTTTCATGCTCATCTGTATTGATAACATCTGAAAAAAGAACTATGTCCTTCATCTCGCCATCTTCATCCATCTGTGCGCTGTAAAGATCCAACGCAGGCATCTTATTCCAAGGGTAGATAGGACGCTCCTGGTTCCTCGTAGAGGCAAAAGCCACTCGGTCACCATAGAATCCAATTCCGAAGTCTGAAGATGAAGCATTGTTCATGATCTGATCGTATTTGAACTTGTGAGGAACCACGGTATCAAGAGTGTTCTTGAATTCTTCATGATTCCAGTCATTTCCTGTTAGCTCATTCATTAGCTCATCGGCTTTTACATAATTACCCTGAGCCATCAATGCGTGAGCATAACGGAATTGATATTCCGGCGCAACAGCACCGGAATGTCTTAAAAATAACATCTCATATACTTCAGCTGCGTTCTGCATCTGGTTAGTATAGAAGTAGGAGTCTCCAAGATTCTGAAGAATCTCCTGAGATTTCTCATTTACGTTTTCATAAGCATCAGCGGCATCGATATAGGCTGCATTGGCGAAAAACTTGTTTCCGTCTCTAATGTCAGACTTTTGACCGAAAGCGGTAATGCTCACGAATAAAATTAAAAGTGTACTATATATATTTTTCATCTTAGTCTGGTTTTAGAAGAATCTTGGTGATTTGTCATATCCTTTCTTAAGTCCGAATAGGTCCAGATCAAACAATAGCATGATCTCATGTGAACCATCGTCGCTCAGGTCGTAAGTTGGGTAATCATATGCATACCCAATTCTTAATCCCGGAGTAACCTGAAAGTTTACCAAGCCTGTAACAGACTTATCGAATCTATAACCAACACCTGCTTCAAAACGATCGTAAAGCAACGCGTTAGCATTTACATCAACAGATAGCGGTGATCCTTCAACCCCTCTAACCATGGTAGAAGGTTTCAGTTTAAAGTTTTCAGTAATGTCAAACACATAACCACCGGTAAGGTAGTAATGAATCTCCTCTGAACCTTTGTCTCTAAGCAACTGACTGTCATCAAGGTGATCTGCTGTTAACAAGTTGGGTGCAGAAACTCCTAAATAGTGTTTGTCACCAAACCAGAAAGCTCCAACTCCAAACACAGGAAATACTTCGCTGATGTTCTGAAATGCTGCATCACCTGGATCATTTAAACGTAAGTTAGCAAGGTTAGCATCAAAAGTCGTAAGACCTGCTTTTGCACCGAAAGATAACTTCGTGTTGTCACCAGTTGGGATCACGTATGCGAAATCTGCCGTGATATTGTTGGTTTTCTCAACATCACCAATTTCGTCATGAACTACAGTTAGTCCAAGTTCAACACGCTCACTTACCGGAGTGTGGGCAAAGAAGTTGAGGGTGCGTGGTGCACCATCAACATCTGTCCATTGCATTCTGTAAATCGCACCCAGGTTCAACATGCCCGGGTCGTCTGTCGCATAAGCAGGATTCACAACACTCATGTTGTACATGTATTGAGTGAAGAGCGGATCTTGCTGAGCCATACCCTTTATAGAGAAAAGGATAATGCCTGCGAATAATAAATATTTTGTGATTATTTTTTTCATCTCTTGTTCTTGTTTATCCTAATTATCTACTTAAGTATACTTTTCCTCGTCTTGGCTCAGTGCTACCATCTTTGAAGTCCAGGTAATAGAAGTAAACTCCTACTGGTAACAAACCGTCACCGAATGAACCTTGATTGCTGGTACCATCCCAGTTTGGAGTATTTGCATTCCCCTTGTAAACTGAGTCACCCCATCTGTTGTATATCTCAATAGTGTAGTTAGGATAGAAATCTTCGATATATCTAATCTCGAAATCATCATTTAATTGATCACCGTTTGGTGAAATACCTTCTGGTATGAAAAAGTCACATTCCAGGCTAACGTTCACGGCAAGTCTTTGTGAGCTATCACAATCTGATGCCGGGTCGTATAGTGAAGCGAAATATGTCACTCCATCCTGAAGTGCGGTTCCTGTACTTAATGGATCTGTGCTATCTGCACTTGCATACCAGGTTACATTTGAAGTCTGGTCGATTGCATCATTCAGGTCTGCGATCGTTGGATCGTCGAACTGGCAGAAAGTTTGATTCGCATCGTCGATCGTAGGAGTTCCAGGATCTGTAATGCTTACATTAAAGGCAGTAGCCTCAGACTCACAACCAGCTTCTCCACGCTGAGTTACGTAGTAAGTTCCTTCGGCTAAAGGAGCATCTTCAGCAACCATCATTGTAAGATCAGCATCAGTATAGAAAGTTAGATCTTCACTACCTGCTGTTAGATCAGCACCTGTTGGATCAAGGATCGCACAGAAAGTTGCATCTCCAACTACCGGAGCATCTCCTACTTCCTGAACGGTAATTGCAAATTCAGCAGTATCATCTCCACAATCATTGATGGCAGCTACTGTATAAGTCACAGTGTAAGTTCCTGCATCAAAAGTTGAAGGATCCATCATTCCATCTGTTACAACCGTACCATCTTCAAGAGTGAACTCACCGTCTGTATCAGCATCTACTGATAAGAAATCAAACAGGTTCTGTACACCATCGTTTTGACAAACGGCGATTTCCATATCCATTCCTGCAAATGCAGCGTCTTGTACAGTAATTGTAAAGGTTGCAGCATCAGTACAGTTCTCATTTTCTAATGTGTAGATAACAGCATAGTTTCCGGCATCAAAATCTGCTGGATTCATTAGACCATCTGCAAGTACATCTCCATTAAGACTGAAAGATCCAGTTGAATCGGTATCATCAGACAAGAGAGTGAATAGATCTACTACATCATCGTTCTGGCATACGGCAACAGCCATATCATCTCCAGCATCTGGCGATTCGTTCACAGTTACACTAATCATTGCAGTATCATTACCACAATCATTTTCAGCATCTACTGTATAGGTGATCATATAAGTGCCAGCCATAAAGTCTGCCGGATCCATAAGACCATCTATGATTACAGATCCATCTATTGTGAAGGTTCCATCATTATCTGTAAACTCACCATCCAGAATATCAAAAAGGTTTTGAACTCCGTCATTCTGACAAACAGTAACAGCAACATCATCTCCAGCAAGAGCTGAGTCGATCACAGTAATCGTGAACGATATAGAATCTGTTCCAGAAACGCAATCTGAAAAATCTTCACTCAAAGTATAAGTTATGCTATAATCACCAGCCGCCATCATGGAAGGATCGAACGTTCCGTCTTCATATCCTTCGAACACTCCGAAATCTGGATTATCTCCCAGGAAGCTAGTTAGATCCTGTACGCCTGCATTTTGACAAATTGGAGCTGGATTAGCAACTTCGTCTAGTTCAGCATCGATATTCTCCCGAACAGTAATAGTTAGTTCTACTGAATCTGCACATTCACCTGTCCCAATACTATAGGTAGTAGTGAAATCACCAGTAGTCATACCTTCAGTGTACATTTCTGCCAGTTCAGAGATGCTTGGATTGAAAGATCCAGTTGGAGCATCTTCTGGTAGTAAATCGTTGAATTCTGATGTTAGGTTTGCTTCAGTAAAGAAAGCAGCATCAACGTCATTCTCACAAACGATCGTAGTTACATCTTCTCCAAGATCAAAACCTTGCACTACAACAACAGTTATTGTAGAGCTATTAGAACCTGTTATGCAAACATCAGTTGTTGCATCTACTGTGTAGGTAGCTGTAAATGTACCTGCACCACTAATACCAGTGTCAAAAGTAGAGCCTGATAGTGTAAGATCATCACTAGAGAAAGTTCCACCAGCATTCGTGCTGCCAGATAGAGCAGTGTTTAAATCAACAACACCCTCTGTACTGCAAAATGTCACCATGGTATCTTCTCCAGCATCAGCAGTCTCATTTGGATTAATTGTGATTGAGTAATCTGCAGAACTTGTACATGTACTACTGCTTACAGTATATGTTGTTGTAAAAGTCGCAGGAAAATTTGTGGTAGCGGCATACTGAGCTAACAGTTCACCAAGGTTGTTATCTGTGAAAGTACCACCTCTGGCGATAGTTGGATCAAATTCGTTCAGTAATTCTTCACCCTGTCCACTTGGATTGGCAGCAATTTGCGCAGCTAATGCCGTGAACTCAGCCTGACAGAAAACAAAATCTCCTCCAGGTCCAGCATTAGGAGCCTGTTCTACTGAGATGGTAAAGTCTACAGAATCTGAACCGGTCACACATGCGTCATCCTCATCAATAGTATAAGTAATGGTAAAATCGCCTGCACCGGCTACAGATGGATCAAATATGCCATCTGAAATAGTGGTATCATCACTTGAAAAAGTTCCACCAGCGATGCTGTCTGGACCTAATAAGTTTGAAAGTGTGATCACATCATCATTAGAACAAACTCCGTCCACATCTGCAATAGTTCCTGCTTCAGCATCAACGGCTTCGTTAATAGTGATTGTTGCAGTGGATGATACAGCGTCACAGGCTACAGTTGCAGCAATAGTATAGGTTGTGCTAAAATCTTCAGCTCCAACTACTCCGTCATTATAATTTGAAATAAGTGTCGCGATTGAAGGGCTAAAGCTTCCACTGTCGTCATCTGTTCCTAAAAGGTTTAGAATGAAAGTTTGAAGCGAAGCTTCGCTGGCGAATGCAGTCATAACGTCTTCGTCGGTCTCACATAAACTTGCAGTAGCATCTGTTCCTGCATCTGGAGCGTCAAGTACTGTAATCGTAAAGGTTTCAGTATCTGTTGTACTCACACAAGCCGTTTCTGGTGATACGGTATAAACTATTGTGAATTCTCCAGCTCCGTTTGATGGATCAAAATTACCATCTGCTGAATCACCTCCGTTTACGCTAAATACGCCATTAGGGTTTCCACCACTAATTAAAGTCTGTAAATTGAATGCCGAATCTGTGGTGCAGAAACTTGAATCTGTTCCTTCACCGGCATCGGCCACAACAGCAGAATTAACGGTTAGAGTCGCGGTAGAACTTACTGGTTCACAAGCTCCGGTATCAACTGTATACGTTACTGTAAAATCTTCAGAAGGAGTAGATACACCATCACTATAAGCATTTCTAACGCTGGTTAGATTTGGTGAGAAACTACCTCTGTCATCTTCAGTACCTAAAAGATCAAGATAATAAGATCTTAAGTTAGCATTCGAATCAAAAATATTTCTATCCTCAACCTCATTCTCACATAAGGTTTCAGAATTGTCTGTTCCTGCATCTGGATCTGCGAGTACATTCACTGTAAGAGTTGAAGAATCTGAACAGTCAGAATCGTCTGTAGTTCCAGTTGTAACCGTATAGGTTACTGAATATGACGCAGGGAAATTATTTGTAGCTACATCATTTAAATATTGAGTAGCAATGGTTCCAAGCTCTGGGGAAAAAGTTCCACCGGCATCTGCACCAGCAATAAGATCTGCAAATGCATCTTCAGCTGCAGAAGGGTTGGTAGCAATTTGAGTTATAAGTGCTGCAAGATCGCTCTGGCAGTAAGTCAATTCGGTATTATCACCTGCATCTGGATTTTCTACTACAGTAATTGCAAGATTAACTTCATCTGTACAATCCTCGGTAAATTCTACACTATAAGTAGTCGAGTAAGTACCTGGGCCAGTGTATGCAGCTACAAGTTCACTTAAACTGCTATCTGAAAAAGTTCCATTTGTTGGTACATCATTATCTGTATCTGAATCGAAGTTGTTCTCCAATAATCCCAAAAACAGGTTTCTTAAGTTCTCAGTAGAACTAAAGGCGTCATCTGCATTGGCTTCACAAGTTGATTCATCCAGGTTGTCTGGTCCTGCATCAGAAGGTATAATAGTCACAGTCACTGCTCTCCTGTTTGTGCTTTCACATGGAGGTTGAGTAGAGTTAGTTCTGTTAACGATCTGGCTTACGTAATAAGTTTCTCCATCTATCAACCGCGTAGAGTTGGCCAAAGGTGGTTGAGAAGTTCTTGTGCTATACCATCTAAAGGCTTGAGTATCGGGACTTGTAGCGCTAGCTTCAAGATCTCTTACCCTTGGGTCGTCACTTTCGCAGAATACCTGATTTGCAGCGGCATTCGGAGCAAAAGCATTCACAGGATTAAATTCAATTGCGATACGGCTGGAAAATCTGCAATCAGCATCACTTGGGTCATCCTGTCCAATAAAATAATTTTCACCAGCAACTAAAGCGGTAGCATCAGACAATTCATCGTCTGCATCACCAAATTCGTTGGCGTAAACGTTGAGATCGAATGAAGGATCTGCAGGAGTTATCAAGTCCTTTAAATCCCCAACTGTGGTGACTGAACCTGTAGAATATACACATGGTTCGAAGAAATTTCCAAAGGTGGAAACCGGAGCTCCAAGATCATCAACTGTTACGTTGATTTGCGGTCTACTTGTACAAGATCCATCTTGATTTCCTGCAAAGTAAGTACCTGTTCTTAGAATTTCATTGTTTGGAATAGGATTTGTAGAAGTTGCGGTACGGTAAAATCTTAATGTCTTACCAGGTGCTGGTGTAGCTTCTAAATCACCAACAGTATCTAGATAGCAGAACTCTTGATCAGAATTGCTAACAGTGGGGCATTGTTGTCCATAGGCAGACGACA
The DNA here is from genome assembly GCF_000423045.1 of Christiangramia portivictoriae DSM 23547. Taxonomy (GTDB): domain Bacteria; phylum Bacteroidota; class Bacteroidia; order Flavobacteriales; family Flavobacteriaceae; genus Christiangramia; species Christiangramia portivictoriae. Next base: position 58,516 of record NZ_KE383971.1, read on the forward strand.
TGCTCACCAGAATTAGGGTTAAGATAAAAAGGTAAAACATTTTACCCTTAAACCTCATGGTAAAATTTTGCATAGGCTAGGTGTTAAATTCAAAATTAGTATTAGGTTTAAACTCAATATAAGTTGCACAAATATTAAAATTATTTTTAATATGCTTTGTTAAATTAAGAAACATCTTAGTTGCAAGAATTCTAAGGTTTTAACGTTGAACTTCAATAGTTTGGGCGATTTAAATTTAAGAAAATATAATTTATGTTAACAAAATTTCGAATCATTCTTCTAATATGTTGCTTTTTTAGCATTAGTATGAGCTCGCAGAATGATATTTCCAAGGCACAAAATTTGCTAGAATCTGGTGATCATCAAGCGGCTGAAGAGCTACTATTAAAACATGATTCAGAGCTAAAGGCCATAGAACTGCTAGGTGATATTTACAGCTTTAGACAACAATGGGATGCGGCTATTTCGCATTATGAAAAACTTGTTAAAGCCAAGCCGAACGATGCGAATTACAATTTTAAATTGGGTGGTGCTATGGGGATGAAAGCCTATTACGGTTCTAAATTCCAGGCAGCGATGCTGATTGGTGATGTTAAAAAATACTTGTTAAAAGCTGCTGAACTCAATCCTCAACATGCTGAGTCAAGGCGCGCTTTGGTAGAGCTTTACATGCAGATACCTGGATTTGTGGGCGGCAGTCAAACCATCGCTAAAAGTTATGCTTCAGAATTGCATCGAATTAATGAACTGGATGGTCTTTTAGCAGACGCTTACATCTATAAATTCCTGGACTATCAAAAGCTTGCGGAGACTAAATACGAAGCAGCAATTAAACTTTCAAGAAGAAAACCGGAGCTGATTTCCAGAAACTATTTGAATTATGAGCTAGCTGAAGTCGCTGCCATCTATTCGATCGAGCTGGAACAAGGCAGGAAACTCGTGCAAAAATATATTAAAGATTACGGTTATAAAGACATTAAGGACCCGTCATGGGCTTATTATAGGTGGGCTCAAATAGAAAGACTGAATAATAATCAGGACATGGCGCTGAGTTTCATTGAAAAGTCATTAGCAATTGCCCCAGAGTTTGACAAAGCTTTGATCGAAAAACAGAAAATTAGGAGGATGTAACTTCAGGCCTGTTATTTACTTTTATATTTGTACAAACCTTTTTCATGAACATACATTTTATAGCCATAGGTGGTAGTGCCATGCATAGTCTTGCAATCGCACTTCAGCGCAAGGGATACCATATATCTGGCAGTGATGATGCTATTTTTGAACCTTCCAGATCACGTCTCAAAACCGAAGGACTACTTCCGAAGCGAATGGGGTGGGATGTTGCAAATATCACCTCAAATCTGGATGCGGTAATTCTGGGAATGCATGCGAAAGAGGATAATCCGGAATTGATTAGGGCGAAAGAATTAGGGTTGAAAATCTATAGTTACCCGGAATTTATTTTTGAGCAATCGAAGGATAAAACTCGCGTTGTGATTGGAGGTTCTCACGGAAAAACTAGTATTACCTCGATGATCCTTCATGTAATGAACTATCATGATCGTGAGGTTGATTATATGGTAGGTGCTACTCTCGAAGGTCTTGACAATCCGCTTCATTTGACTCAAGAAAATGATTTTATTGTTATTGAAGGAGATGAATATCTAAGTTCTGCTTTGGACAGAAGGCCTAAATTTCATCTTTACCAGCCAAATATCGCCTTGCTAAGTGGTATAGCCTGGGACCATATCAATGTGTTCCCAACCTTTGAAAATTATGTTGAACAATTTAGAATTTTCATAGACTCTATTGTGAATGGGGGGATTCTGGTGTACAATGAAGAAGATGAAACTGTAAAACACTTAGCAGAGAATACAGAAAATCCAATTCGAAAGCATTCATATTTCACTCCAGATTATCATACAGAAGATAATGCTACCATTCTTGATGCTCCGGAAGGCGAGTTACCTCTGGAAATTTTTGGTAGGCATAATCTTAACAATCTGGCCGGGGCAAAATGGATTTGCCAACATATGGGAGTTGATGAAGACGATTTTTACGAGGCCATTGCGACATTTAAGGGTGCTTCCAAAAGACTGGAGAGAGTAGCAGAATCTGAGAACACGGTTATTTTCAAGGATTTCGCCCATAGTCCTTCCAAAGTTGCCGCTACCACAGCTGCCGTAAAGGAACAGTACCCAGATAAAAAATTGATCGCATGCCTGGAATTGCATACATATTCCAGTCTTAATGCAGATTTTTTAAAGGAGTACAGGCATACATTAGACAAGGCAGATGAAGCTATCGTATTTTATTCTCCTGATGCTGTTGCAATCAAAAAATTAAATCATGTTTCTGTAGCCCAGATCGAACAGGCTTTCTTAAAGCAAGGTTTGAAAATATATACTAATCCGGAAAACTTTCAGTCTGATCTTAAAAACATGGATTTTGACAATGCGGTATTATTAATGATGAGCAGTGGTAACTACGGTGGTTTAGAGTTGGATTCATTAAAAGAACTCATCTAACGCACCTATTAGCTCATATTGATCTATTCCTATTATGAGCGAAAATTCATCAAAAAGTATTAAAACATGGGCGGAAGATGATCGTCCCAGGGAAAAACTGTTATCTAAGGGGCGCCTGGCCTTAAGCGATTCAGAATTATTGGCAATTCTGATTGGTTCAGGAAGCAAAAATGAGTCGGCAGTTGAGTTGTCAAAAAGAATCCTGGCTCAGTCAGAAAACAATCTTAATCAATTAGGAAAGTTAAGTATTAATCAGCTCTGCCAATTTAAGGGTATTGGAAGTGCGAAGGCGGTAGTGATAACCGCCGCGTTGGAATTGGGCAGAAGACGACGACTTGAGGAAACGCTGGAATTAAATAAAATATCCTCCAGCTCTTCGGTTTTTGAGATCATGCAGCCTGTGATTGGGGAGTTGCCTCATGAGGAATTCTGGATTCTGTATCTTAATAATAGCAACAAGGTTCTTGAAAAGTTCCAGGTAAGCAAAGGAGGTATTACCGGTACACTGGTGGATGTGCGAATAAGCTTGAGAAAGGCCCTGGAAATTGGGGCGGTATCCTTAATTTTAACACACAATCATCCAAGTGGAAACTTACGTCCTAGTGAGGCAGATAAGCAATTAACCCAAAAACTTAAAACTGCTGCGGAAAGCCTTGACATTAAGATCCTCGATCATATCATTGTTACTGAAAAGTCATACTTTAGCTTTGCCGACGACGGAATTCTATAAGACTCCAATAAATGCTTTTAATCTATACTCAGAAAGTTACACCAAGAATTGTTTATATCTTCAAGCACTTGTGTACACATATTCTGGGTATTCCAATCAACTTTACCTCAAAGATCGAAGAGTTTATTGCTCATGATGGTCCCAAATTAAGCTACGGAAAGCAGGCATTAGGGAATGAATTTTTTATTCAGAATGTTGAATTACTTTTGGAGCAGGGTTTTTCAGAATTGGAAATCAAAATACAGCCCTGGGATGATACGATAGGTTTTTTTGCGGTAGCAGAGTCCAGCGATCTGCCCTTTGATATTTTTGCGGCTTCTTTTTACCTGCTTAGTCGTTACGAAGAATACTTACCACATGTAAAAGATGAGTACGGAAGATTTCCGGCTTCTGAAAGCATTGCCTATCAGGAGAATTTCCTTCACAAACCAATGGTAGACATCTGGGCGTATAAGTTCCAGGAAATTCTGATGGAACGTTTTCCGCAGCTGGAACACAAGAAAAGAGCATACCATAGCAGCACCATCATAACTTCAGAAAATACTTTTATCTTTAAAAACAAAGGTTTTTTAAGAAGCTTGGTAGGAATGCTGTCTGATCTTGTTCATTTTAATATAGGAAAGGTAATCGATAGATTGCAGGTCTGGATCCGGATTAAGTCCGATCCTAACGACACTTTTGAAGATCTTATCAGTATTATTCGGGAAGATAAGATAGACACCCTGTTCATGTTTCAGTTGAGTGATTTTTCCAGGCATGATCGAAATATTAGTCATAATAGAATACCTCACAGAGCAGTAATTAAATCTGTTGCAGATTATTCCCAAGTAGGTCTGTTGATGGGTTACTATGCCATGGAGGACATTAAAGAATTACGAAAGGAAAAGTTGAGAATGGAGGACATCATACACAGTTCTGTTGAACATGCCATGAATCATCAATATAATTTAAGGCTTCCAGATCAATATAACAATCTTATCGAACTGGAAATTAACAATGACTATTCTATGGGGTATCCTGATAAACCAGGCTTCAGAGCAGGTACCTGCACTTCGTACCTGTTTTATGACATCAATATGGAAGTAACCACACCATTAAAAGTACATCCATATGTTTTCAATTCGAATGTGGTACCAAAAATGACCCGGAATAAATTGAAGGATGATCTTCGTAGGATCATTATGGAAACAAAGGAAGTGCAGGGCACTATACGTGCGGTTTTTTCCAATCATCACTTCTCAGCCTATTCAGATTCTAATTCTTATTATTCAGTATTAAATCAGATCCATGAAATTGACTAATATCAGGGATGTTTATTTTGACCTTGACCATACCCTCTGGGATTTTGATAGGAATTCTTCTATGGCTTTTCAGCAAATATTTATAGATCAAAAGCTGGATATCAAACTGCAGGATTTTTTACAGATCTATATGCCTATAAATCATCAATACTGGGAATCATATCGAAATGACCTGGTTAGTAAAGAAGATCTTCGTTATGGCAGGTTGAAAGATAGTTTTACTGCGCTGGAGTTGGAAGTGGACGACTCAATGATCTTTAAAATGTCTGAAGACTATATCAATTACCTGCCAAATCACAATTATCTTCTGGATGGTGCAATAGATATCCTGTCATATTTATCCACATCTTACAATTTACATATAATCACCAATGGTTTTGAAGAGGTTCAACATTTGAAGATGGAAAAATCTGGGATCCTTAAATACTTCAAGACTATCACAACTTCAGAAGATGCGGGCGTGAAAAAACCACATTCACGCATTTTCGAAAAGGCAATTAGTAAAGGGACTGGTAAGGCGGAGACTTCAGTAATGATAGGCGACAATTTCTCTGCAGATATTTGCGGTGGCTTTCAGTATGGTATGAAGGTTATCTATATCGATTCCAGGCAGGAAAATTCACGAACCGAACACCCCAGAATAGAAAAGTTAAAACAACTAAGGGATTATCTATAATAATAAAGATTAGGTATTTTCGTTGGCAAAGAAAGCTTTCTCGTGTCTATACAAACCTTCTTTCCCAGATTTATTGCAGGCCTGTTATTGTTGGTACTGTTCACTTCATGTTTCAAGGACGTGGATTTTAGCCAGACTGAGGATATCCAGATCACTCCAGATATCGATGTTGACATTATCTATTATGATTTGAATAAGGTTGACTTTCTGGATTCCGATACCGGCGAATTTACAGCCATCATCAGGGATACGGTTAGACTTGAATATCTCGATGATAGTTATATACAGGATGGTCTAACCTATGCTGAATTTAGATTTCGCCATGAAAACAGTTTTCCCTACGAAATAAGAAGTGAGCTTAATTTTTTAAATGCACGCAACAGGAAGGAATTTGATGTGAATTATATTATCCCGGCGGGTAGTGATACAGTAATTTCTGTAATTGATACCATTCATATCGTACAGGGTTCTAATATCGATGAGGTAAAAAATTCAATAGAACTTGCAGTCGAATTAGAACTTCTTGAGCCTTCTAAAAGTCTTGAAGGAAATTTGAAATTTTTATCCAAAGGATTATTCAGACTAACGTTTTAGCATGAGAGTAGCAATTGTCCTGCTTATCTTCTTCTATTGGAGCTCTGTGTCCGGGCAGAATAAACCCCTGCTTTATAATGTGGACGATTTGCCTCAGGCTTTGTTGCAAAATCCAGGCGCACGGATCGATTTCACCAGGCATTTTGGTATTCCATTATTTTCACAGATCCATGTAGGAGTTGGTTCTACCGGGGTTACAGCGAAAGATATTTTTGAGGATGATGGTCGAAATATCAATGCTAGAATTCAAAGCGCCATCAGGAATCTTACATCAAGCGATTTTTTCACAATCAATGAGCAAATAGAGATCGTTTCCTTTGGATGGAAAATGGGGGAGAGGGGTTATTTTTCTGCAGGTGCCTACCAGGAAGCAGATATTTTTGCTTACTTCCCAAGCGATCCCGCAAAACTGGCATTTGAAGGGAATGCCGATTACATAAACCGGCCGTTTCGATTTGACGATGTTAGTTTTACTGGCGAAGTGCTAACGGTATATCATGCAGGTTTCAATTACAAGATGGATTCCAAGCTTACCGTTGGTGGTCGGATTAAATTATACTCTGGAATTTTTAATGTTGAAAGTACGGATAATGATGGAACGTTTGTAACTAATGAAACTCCTGGAGGAGTCAATTTTTACCAACATGCGGTAAATGGGCTGGATATCGTTGTGAATACTTCAGGTTATGCCAGTCTTCGTGATGAGGAGAACATGACAGTGGATAAAGCCGCAGCAGAGTTGTTGAGCAGGTCCTTTTTCGGTCAGAACATTGGAGTGGGAGTAGACCTGGGATTTCATTATAGAGTAACAGAACAATTCTCTGTGAATGCGGCGATTCAGGATTTTGGAGTAATGTTTCATCAAAAGGATATTGAAAATTCAAGATATTTTGGTTCTTATGAGACCAGTGGTTTGCAACCTTTGTTTCCAGAGTTAAATCCAGGACAGGAAACAATTCCTTACTGGGATGTATTAGAAGAGGAGCTTGATGTCAATTTAAAAGACGAGAAGACTTACGGGGCATATAATACCTGGCGTCCCTTGAAATATAACGCTTCCATACAGTTTGGAACCGGGAAGTCGATCCTGCCCTGTGATTATTTGATCAGCAAGAAGCCTCGTTACATGAACTTGTTTGGGATGATCGTTTCCGGAGTGAATCGTCCTAAGGGTCCAACCTACGGAGTAACTACCTATTGGGATAGGAAAGTGAATGACTATTTTAGGTTTAGAGTGGCCTATGGACTGGACCAGTTTTCACTTACCAAGTTTGGTGTGATGGCTTCCAGTAGATTTAAAAATTTTAATGCCTTTTTAGCAGTAAATGACATTATTGGCTATACCAATCTGGCAAATGCTCATAGCGCATCCCTGCAATTAGGCATACAATATGTATTCAAAGACTTATGAAAAAAATAATAATCTTAGCGGCAATGATCTTTAGCGGAAGTATTTTCTCTCAAGATCTGAATGATTATAAATATGTTATTGTACCAGAAAGTTATGATATTCTGGGCAAGACGAATCAATATCAGTTAAATGCGCTAACAAAATTTTTGTTTGAGAAGCAAGGGTTCGAAACTATTATGAAGTCTGAAGCCTGGCCAGAAGATCTTCAGAAAAACCCATGTCTGGGTGTGAGTCCTGTTCTTGTGGAGGACTCTGGCTTGTTTGTGACTAAAGTCGCCATTCAGCTTCAGGATTGCAAAGGAACGGTCATTTACAAAACTAGTGAGGGAAGGAGCAAGCAGAAAGAATTTGAAGCCGCCTATCAGGAATCGCTTAGAGACGCTTTTCAGGATCTGGCTAATCTTCAATACAACTATACTCCTAATTCAAACATTGCTGGAACTGCCCAGGTGAGCAAAAACAATACGACCATCCAAAGCGAAGAGAAAATAAGCATTTCTGAAGAGGAGGTAAATGAAAATTCAACTTCTGAAAAGCCTACGGATCTTGAAATACCAGCCTCCAATGATTTGGCAGTTATAAAAGAAAAAGAGAAGAAATTATCCCCTTTGGAAAATCGCCACTGGACCTATGATGGTGCTGTCTTTGAATTGAAAATCAACAATTCTAATTATGCATTATATCAATTAAACGCTCCTGAACCTCTGGCTCTGATTCTAAGGACCGAAAAACCTAACGAATTTTTATACAGATCTCTTTTAAATAGCGGAACTGCAACTTTTGTACCGGGTGAGGGACTGCGAATAACTTATTTTGACAGCGAAACCAATCAGCAGAAATCTCTGATTCTTCAGCCTAAAGATTAGTAACCATATTTCTTTTGCCACCGTTTCCGAAGAAATTCGCGTTGGGCATTTTCTCGCTGATTATTCCCAGGTTCATAAAACGTGGTGCCGGCTATATCATCTGGAAGAAACTCGGCTGCAACAAAGTTCCCTGTATGATTATGGGCATATTTATAATCTTTCCCATAGCCAATATCTTTCATCAATTTGGTAGGTGCGTTTCGAATGGATAACGGGACAGAGAGATCACCGGTCTTTTTCACCACACTTTGAGCTTTGTTGATCGCCATATATGCTGCGTTGCTTTTTGGCGAAGTTGCCAGGTAGGTTACACACTGGCTTAATATGATCCTAGCTTCAGGATATCCAATAGTATTAACTGCCTGGAATGAATTATTTGCAATGACCAGGGCGGTAGGATTTGCGTTTCCAATATCCTCACTTGCCAGAATCAAAAGCCTTCGTGCAATGAACTTGACATCTTCACCTCCTTCGATCATTCTTGCCAGCCAGTATACCGCAGCGTTCGGGTCACTACCTCTAATGGATTTGATGAATGCTGAAATAATATCATAATGCTGTTCCCCGGTTTTATCATATAACACCGTGTTTTGCTGCACCTTTTGGAGCACGAGATCATTCGTAATCTTTACATTATCTTCTTCGGAAGTTACCAGTAGTTCGAAAATATTCAGAAGTTTCCTGGCGTCCCCACCACTTAATCTAAGCAATGCTTCAGTTTCCTCCAGTTGCACGTTTTTAGCTGAAATTACTTTGTCCTGTTTCATGGCTCTCTTCAGAAGATCTACAAGATCATCTTTAGAAAATGGCTTCAGAATATAAACCTGACACCTGGACAAAAGGGCAGATATAACTTCAAAACTAGGATTTTCGGTCGTGGCGCCAATTAAAGTGACCCATCCTTTCTCTACGGCTCCAAGCAAAGAATCCTGCTGGGACTTACTGAATCTGTGGATTTCATCGATAAACAGGATAGGACTTTTGGTAGTAAATAAGCCGTCACTTTTCTTTGCCTTCTCGATGATCTCACGTACATCTTTCACACCACTGCTAATAGCACTAAGTGTAAAAAAAGGACGCCCAGATTCGGTTGCAATGATGTTTGCCAGTGTAGTTTTTCCAACGCCCGGAGGGCCCCATAATATCATAGATGGGATGATACCCTGTTTTATTTGCTGTCTTAAAGCACCATTTTTTCCAATTAGGTGGTGTTGACTCAAATAATCATCGAGAGTTTTTGGTCTTAATCTTTCTGCAAGTGGTTGACTCATGAAATTTTATCTGACAAGTTAACATCCTGAACTTTTTGGATGCTTTTTTGTAATATTAATTAAAATTGAATACAATTTGAAAACATCCTCTCCATTTGTTTTTACCACTGGAACGATCGGATATCCTCTTTTATTTGTGTTGATGATCTGGATTGTTTTCTGGGCAGAGCTGCGATTCAATTTAGATCTGGCGCCATTCGGCATTAGGCCCGGGGAGTTGATTGGACTACGGGGAATCGTATTCTCACCTTTTATGCATTCAGATATCAAGCATCTGTTCAATAATACTATTCCTTTATTCATATTATCACTGGCACTTTTTTACTTCTATAGGCCTCTGCGATGGAAAGTGTTGTTAATAGGTCTCGTTACAACAGGTTTAATCACCTGGCTTATTGGCCGCCCTGCGAATCATATTGGAGCTAGTGGAATTATTTACCTGCTTGCGGGTTTTCTATTTTTCAAAGGTGTTTTTTCAAAGAATTATCGGTTAGTGGCATTATCGCTCATAGTCGTGTTTGTCTACGGCGGGTTGATTTGGTATGTCACTCCTATAGACCCGAAAATTTCCTGGGAAGGTCATCTTGCAGGATTAGTGAGCGGTCTGAGTCTGGCAGTTCTATTTAAAAAGGATGTTGCCAAACCTCCCAAATTTCAATGGCAGTCCCCAGATTTCAAGGAGTCTGATGACCTGTTTATGCAACATTTTGATGAAAACGGAAACTTTGTAGATAATTTACCTTTTCAGGATGTGGAAGAGGAGGAAACCGTTTTCAATTATATTTATATTGAAAAAAAGGAGGATAAAGCTTAGCTTCTTTGTCTTACTGTTTCGTAAAGAACCGCACCACAAGCTACTGAAACGTTTAAAGAAGCAATCTCTCCCAGTAATGGCAATTTTGCCCTGAAGTCAGAAATTTTAAGAATGGAATTGGATACACCTCTGGCTTCATCTCCCATCACGATCGCAAGTGGTTGTTTTAAGTTTACATCGTAGATTGTGTCATCAGTCTTTTCGGTAGCTGCTACAATCTTCACATCATAAGTTTGGAGATGGAAAATGGCATCTTTTATATGATCTACCTTGCAAATGGGTACTTTAAAAACGGCGCCGGCAGATGTTTTCACCGTATCAGCATTAATAGGTGCAGATCCTTTCTCCTGAATAATAATTCCATCTACGCCGCAACATTCAGCTGTTCTTATAATGGCTCCGAAATTCCTTACATCTGTAATTCCATCAAGAAGGAGGTATAAGGGTTTTGTCGCTTTATTCTGAACGGACTCTACAAGATCATTAAGACTTACGAAACTGACAGGAGAGATATTCGCTACAACACCCTGGTGATTGCCTTTGCTGAGTTTGTTCAATTTCTCGATTGGAACGTAAGAGACCGTAAAAGATCCGTTTTTAAGATGTCGGTTAAGTTCCTGAAACAAGTTTCCGGACAAGCCTTTTTGAATGAATATTTTCTCAATGCTTTTTCCGCTTTCAATCGCTTCGATCACAGCTCGAATCCCGAATATTCTTGTAGTTTCTTCCATGCCTCAAAGTTAGTATATTTTATCCTTCCTGAAATGAATAACAAAAAAAAGCCACCCATTTGGGTGGCTTTCTTAATTGAATGATTTCAATTTTTATTCATCATCCTCCTCAGTCGCTGGACCAGGGTAAGTTGATTGATCTGGCTGAGTCACATCCCAGAAAATAGGAGTTTGTGCAGCATCACCACCAATTGCACCAGCAGCATCAATGTAGTTAGCATTGTTCAGGTTCTGCTCATCAATTGGATAAGTATATCTAAGCGGAACGAAAGTCTCATTATCTGTTGGGATATTGAAAACCGGGTCGTCATACAATCTCCAGGTAGACCATCCTTCCGCAGGGTTGTCGTACATGGCGATCCAGAACTGAGTTGCAAATTGCATTTCAGAACCATCATAGGCTACATCAGATTGTGAAAGATATTCTTCAATCGCGTCGCCTGAAATACCCCAGTATTCCATAGATGCTGTGATCGCAGCATTGTAGTGAGTTTCAGCATCTCCTGGTACATTGTATCCAAGTTCAGCAGCTTTCGAAAGATTGAATCTAACTTCAGCATAATCCAGAAGAATTCCTTCTCTGGTTGGATCCAGGAAAGCGTCCCCAATATGCGTGAAAGAACCATAGTTGTTACTTCCACCATAATCACCACCAAGGTAACCATCTGCGATGTTATCATCAAAGTATACCATTCTTCTTGGATCTTCGAACTGGTTCATGTAATCAACGATCGTTTCAGAAGCAAGAAAATCAGATCTACCACTCTGTACAAGGTCTTCCCACAATGGGTTAGTATTTGGTGCGTTAGATTGATAATCTATAGTAGCATTGTCATCATTAGACATAAACACTCCAGCTTCCACTGCAGCTTCTACAGTAGACTGAGATAGAGAAGGATTTACATCCTGTAATCTCATCCCCATTCTAAGTTTAAGAGAGTTTGCAAACATCATCCATTTGCTCATGTCTCCACCATATACTACGTCAGAACCGGTGTAACCCTGTCCTGCTGAAAGCATGTCATTTACGGCATCTAATCTTGAAATTAAATCTGCGTAAATAGTTGCAGCATCATCATATTCTGGAAGAGAGAATTCACTTGGCTGAAGAGCCTGAGTGTAAGGAATGTCACCAAAACCATCAACAAGTAGATGCCAGGTATATACTTCCATCACTTCCAGTTGCCCTAATCTTGCGTCCTTCTCTGCCTGAGAAATCGCGTCATTTTCGTTTACAACTCGTTTAGCATCCTGAAGGTCATAAATTACATTTGTGTAATATCGACTCCAAACTGCATCTGGATTTTGACGAGCGGTAAAATCGTAGTTAGGCTCATCTGTGTATGTGGTTGTCGTGAAGTACTGAGCCAGGAACCTGTAAAGAGGTTCGTTTACGTTCGGGCTGGCTGTATAGTCACCAACGCTTACAGTAGCAGCTGTAAAAAGAAAATCTGAGGCTACTGCATCGGGATTCTTAGGATCCCGGTTTAAGTTTTCATACTGTTCATCACTCTGGCAGGACCAAAGCATTGCAACAGCTGAAAGAGCAACAATATATTTTTTCATAGTATTTTAATTAAAAGTTAAATTTAAGACTAGCACCTATTTCTCTCATAGTTGGGTAAGCACCAGACTGGTATCCTTGGATGTTACCAGCACTTAAACCTGCTTCAGGATCTGCATATGGAATATTCTTATGAATGATCCAAAGGTTACGTCCAATAAATGATACAGAAGCTCTTGTGAATGGAAGCGCATCCAGAACTCTATCACCAAAGTTATAGGTTAAAGTAGCTTCTCTTAGTTTCACATAACTAGCATCGTATACGTGAAGCGCATTAGGAGCACGTGCGTACCCGTAAGGGTTTGCATAGTAATCTGTTCTTGCTCTAGTCTCGTTTGGAGTAGTGTTGGTTACTTCATAAGTACCATCAGCATTAAAGCTAACATCTCCCTGTACACCATCTAAAAGAACACCACCACCATTTTCGATAGTATTTCTAATAGGGTTTCCAAGTTCATTGGTGCCTACACTGCTAGCATAAATACCGGTAGCAGTACCGTACCACTGGTCAAGAGAGAAAATATCTCCACCTTTTTGAACATCGATCAAAAATCCAAGGGAAATATTTTTGTAAGAAAGATTGTTTTGAACACCACCAATCCAGTCTGGCTGGAAGTCACCAATTACATAGTTCGAGTTAGGAGTTTTAGCATAGTAACCAGCAGAAGTGATCACTTTGTTTCCTTGATTATCGTAAACGAAATCTGTTCCTCTAATAGCACCATAAGGTTCTCCCGGAGCAGCGTTGATAGAAATACCTCCCTGTAAGCTAGCCAATTGTAAGTTGTCAATACCATCTGCAAGTTCCAGTACTTCGTTCTCATTCTTCGCCCAGTTTACATTGATGTTCCAGTTAAAGTCTTCTGTTCTAATTGGATTCAAAGTAAGAGCAACCTCAATACCTTTATTTTCAATCACCCCTGCATTCAGCAATTGCTGGCTGAAACCAGTAGATGGAGATACAGGTACTGGAGTAATCTGGTCTTCAGTTCTTGATCTATAGTATGAAAGGTCTAACCCAATTCTTCTATCGAAGAAGTTAGTTTCCAAACCAACCTCGTACGACTTAAGACGCTCAGGTTTCAAATCTGGATTTCTAAGAGTTGTATTGTTACTTGCTACACCTGCACCGTCAAAACCGGCGAAAATTGTGTACGTATTAAATACGTTGTATGGGTTGGTATCATTACCTACTTCAGCGTAGTTACCTCTAAGTTTTGCGAAACTCAACCATTCAGCATCAACCAGGTTCGATAGTAAAACACTTGCAGAAACAGAAGGGTAGTAGAATGTATTGTTTTCTTTTGGTAATGTAGAAGAACGGTCTCTACGAATAGTACCTTCAATAAAGTAAGTGTTGAATAAACCTACACTAGCTCTGGCGTAGACACCATCAAGCATTCTAACGGACTCGTATTCTGAAGGTGGGTTTATTGGGCTGGCACTGTTACTTAAAGCATAGAAACCTGGCTTGTTTAATCCACCGTTTGTAGAAGCAAAAATGCTGTTTCTTTCGTTTCTTCTTAAGTTGAAACCAACGTTACCATCAACGTTTACTTCATCACTCAAATCCTTGTTGAAGTTAAGGATCAAATCATAGTTATACTCTGCAGCTCTATTGTTATAACGGCTATATTTCGCTATATCTGCAGAACCAACGTTAATTCTTTCTTCCTGTAGTTCATCAAAAGTATCAAAAGTAAATCTTCCCAAAATACTGAATACATCATTTAATTCGTAGTTCAGGTTGATGTTACCAAAGTACCTGTTACGAGTGTCAGTCTGGAAGTTTTCGTAGAATGTCCAGTATGGGTTATCAGAGTAGATAGGAGATAGATCATCAGGAGAGTTTGGGTTCCAGGTAATGTTTTGTCCTGTTGCCTCATAAGCTCTTCTTTGCTCTTCAAAATCTACATTCGTCTGGAACCACTGTCTGAACTGTTGCATGATGTTCAAAGAACTATATCCAGTTCCATAACGACCTTTACCGTCTGTCTTTGTGTAAGTAATGTTCGCCTGAGCATTAAACTTATCTGTAAATTCATGAGAACCACTGAACTTTAGCGTGTTTCTCTTGATGTTCGAATTCGGAAGGTTACCTTGTTGGTTCAGGTGAGTACCACTCAATCTGAAAGAAGAAGTTTCAGATCCACCATCCAAAGCAACAGAGTTTACAGAAGTGTAACCAGTTTGCCATACACTGTTTGGATCATTCGCACCAGCTACCCAAGGAGAAGCTTGTTGGTAAGTGTCAAGATCTGGATAGATAGAGTTCCACTGGTAGATTTGTCTGTTAGGATCAAATGCAGCACCAAAAGAAGCATCTTCAGTAAATGGAGTTGTTTCATCCAGGTTACCATCACCGTCCACGTCGTAAAGGTTGAAGTAACCATCATCAGAAGCATAGTACGCGCCGTATCCAGCACCGTACTGATCCTGATATTCTGGTAATGTTTCCATATCTGGATTTGTTACAGTGATAGAAGACTGTACAGATACACCAATACCTTTACCTTTAGAACCTTTTTTAGTTTCAATAATTACAACACCATTCGCAGCTCTTGCTCCATATAAAGCTGTTGCAGCCGCACCCTTAAGTACGTTAATGGAAGCGATGTCATTCGGGTTGATATCCGAAGCAGCGTTACCATAATCATAACCACCACGACCAGCAGCCTGTCCGCTACTGTTAGGGGTGTTATTGCTAATAGGAGTACCATCTACAACGAAAAGTGCCTGGTTGTTTCCTGTAAGAGAAGAGTTACCACGAATTACAACGTTCGTAGATCCACCAAGTGTTCCTGAAGACTTAATACTAAGACCAGAAACCTTACCTGATAGAGAGTTCACGAAGTTTTGTTGTGGAACATCAGAGACAGCTTCACCACCTACTTCCTGAGTAGAGTAACCTAGCTGTTTCTTCTCTCTTTTAATACCTAATGCAGTTACGACAACTTCATCAAGTTGTGCAGAGTCATTTTCCATTACCACATCGATTTGATCGTTTGTGCTAACAGTGTACTCTGCATTTTTCAGTCCAACAAATGAAAAAACTAGAACATCTCCCTGAGATGCAGTGATTTCATAGTTACCATCAAAATCTGTTTGGGTACCCGTGCCAGTACCTTTAATTAAAACGTTCACACCAGGAAGGGGCAGACCGTCTGAGTCTGTCACCGTACCCGCAATGGAACGTTCCTGTGCAAAAGTTATTTGCACCACGAACGCTAGCAATAGCGTTAAAATACTACTAAACTTTGTTTTCATTTTAAAATTTGTTTGAATTAGCCGACATCAAATGTGAGCAGAATAAAGCGTTAAAGCAAACATAATTTTACATTGAAAACATAAAAACAGTCTAAATGACTGTAATTCAGATAGGTGTGAAATTTAATTTAACATTCAGTGATCATTAGTAAAGTTCAGCAGTTTTTTTTGAGTGACATTAATATCAAATTCGATTTGGCTAGAAGTTCTAAAGATCGTGATAGAAATCTAAAATTGGTGAAAGATCCTGTGGTGAATTGATCTGCAGATTGTTTGACGCGATATAGTTCTTTACCTGCTCCTTTCGATCTTTCAATGCTTTTAGAACATGCTTCTCTTTTAGCCTGATCTTTACATATTTTTGGTCACTGTTAAGAATGTAATAGTTTGTGGTCAGTTTATACTCAGAGCTCAAAGTATTATCCTTACTGGATGTCCATCCGCTGGCGTTGGGATCATTTAAATCTTTCACATATTCTACGATTACATTTCTGGATGGTGGACTTATTACGTGATAGTAGCGCGTTTCTTTCTTTTCCTTTTCAAATTCATCACCATCAATTTTCGAAAATAGTAATTCTTCATTCTCATTCTTCAGGATAAAACCTTTCATGGAGTCATCCATTAGTTTCAAAGGTTCTCCGTTTGAACTGACTTTGTACACCAGGTTATTCCCATGAATATCGTAATTCATTTGCTGTGGTCTGGTGGTAGAACCATTGTTATTGATTCCATAACCTACATACCACTCAGAGCTTAAAAAAGGAGTGCCTTTGGGAGAGCTTCTCGTTATTTTGAAACCATCTGAAAGATTTCCTGAATTTGTAGGATTTTGAGCATGAATGTTTAACGATAGCGATAGAAGTATGGAAATTGTAAGTATTTTGTTCATAATCTTGAGTTATTGGATATACAGTTCAATATAAATAAAAACCTGCCCATTCATGAGCAGGTTTTTGAAGTACTAAAACAAGTTGTGACTATTCAAATAACCAAATTTTAGTATTAAGTTCATCTGCACCCTGAGCTGAAATTGCTTCGTTATAGCTTTCTTCGTTTAGGGAGGCAGCAGTTGCCGCATAGGCTTGTCTGTCTGGAATATCGGTTGCATTACTCAACAAATCATCTGGAGCTGTAAGCGCTTTTTCGTATCCCATGGCTTCCAGTCTTCTCCATTCTGCCCAAGCTTCATATCCCTGGAAATATAGAGCTACCCATTTTTCATATCCTATGGATTCCAAACCATCGTAAGGATTTTCGTTGATATAGTCTGAAGCGTCTTCAGATGATTGTCCCCATTGCTGAAAGGATGCCGTGATAGCCTGTGCATAAAGATCTTCAGCATCTTCACTAGTCCAGCCTAATTCTGCAGCTTCAGCTCTTGCGAAAAGTACTTCAGCATATGTGAACATGTACAGGCTTGCTTCCTGATTGTAGATAATATCTTCAGTAATAAATGAATAATCATCTGTTGCAGAATTGGACATTCCGTAAGGTGCACCAACAAAAGTTCCAGAGTTGAATGCAGGTTCAGCCATTCCCATTAATCTTTCGTCCTCTGGGTCTTCTGCAGATCCAGAACCTACCAGGGCATTAACGAAAACGTCACTTACAAGATAATCTCTTCTAAAGCTTGGCGCCAGGAATCTATCTTCCCATGGGTTGTCATTATTTTCATCTGCAAGATAAGGGTATGTGAAATTGTCAGAATTGCTCATGATCTCATTCCCTAAAGCTTCATTGAATTTTTGCTGCCCCAGAGCAGGATCAGCATTGGACAATCTTAAGGCCATCACCATCTTTAAGGTTTGCCCAAAGGATTCCCATCTCGATACGTCACCTCCAAAGATGTAGTCACCCTGAACAGCCGTACCTCCGGTTTGAATCATCGCCAGAGCAGAATCGAGCTCCGCAAACAATCCATTGTAGATTTCTTCCTGAGAGTCATAGGCTGGGAATTGGTTTTCTAAGCCCTGTAGCGCTTCAGAATATGGTAATCTTCCCCATCTTGTTGTCATACCTTCCATGAGGTAAACTCTAAGAATTGTTCCCGCTGCGATTTGATTAGGATTTTCGCTAATCTCAATCATCCTGTCAATGTCAGTAAGTACACCATACCAATAGGAAGTATCCCAGTTTAAAGTTTGATATCTGGATTCCTCGTCGTATTGACCATTGGATAAATACTGTACGTAAAGGTTTGGAGTTGTTGCACTTACATATGCAGAAACTGCACCTTCAGCACTGGCAAGCAAGCTTCCAGAGGAAGGTTGTGTGGGTTCATTGGGATTTTCGTTAATCCCGTGAAAGTCGACCTTTTCGCAGCTGCTAAAGCACACGATTGCCGAAGCAAAAAGGACTGATTTTTTTATAAAGTTCATTTTCATTTTAATAGCTTTTAATTAGAAAGAAATATTCACGTTAAGACCAATAGTTCTTGTATTTGGTGACTGTCCACCTTCTGTCCATCCATAACCAGTAATTTGACTGTCTTCAAGTTCAGAAATATCGATATCGTCTATTGAACTGTAAATTAACCAGAGGTTACTAGCGAATACACCAATGTTTAGCTTCTTGATTGGCGTGTTATCGATCAGGCTGCCATTAACTTCGTAGTCAAGTCTAGCCTGTCTTAGTTTCACATAGGACGCGTCATAGAGCCATTCTTCATGAAGAGCAAACAATCTTCCGTAGTAAGTTTGCGCTTCTACGTAGTAAGATGCTGGCTCACCTGTAGTTTCATCTACACCTTCGATAAGAATACCTCCGGTATCTGCATCTGCATCTGAAGCAGCTACAGCAGCGCCACCACCAGTAACTGGATCACGTAATGGGTTTCCAGCTGCGTTATTACCAATAGTGCTCTCACCCAAACCGGAGTAAGCGTTGAACATTTTTGTTACGGAAAAGATCTTTCCACCTTTCTGAAAGTCGAAGTCCAATCCTAAAGATAGGTTTTTGTACTGCATGAATGAAGTTGCTCCACCAGTCCAATCAGGTAGTACATTTCCTAAATATTGGTTGGAATCGTATCGAGGGTTACCCGTTTCTGATAGAAGTATATTACCTGCGTCATCTCTTCTATAGGCTCTACCATAGATTGCACCCCACTCTTCACCAACTCTTTCCTGAAGTTGGATCCCTCTCCAGGTTGTAGATAAAACGTTCACATCTGTTCCTGGAGCAATTGCATCTACCGTTCTTTCCAGAGTTGCGAAGTTTGCATTGATATCCCAGACAAAGTTGTCGTTTCTTACTGGAACCACGTTGAAAGCTAATTCCCAACCTTTATAAGTTTGTTCTCCTGAGTTTGTAGAAAAACTTGTAAAACCGGTTGATGGATCTAATGAAACTCCTGCTGGTAACTGGTCGTCCTGTTTGTTGAAATATGTTACATCAAGCCCTAAACGGTTGTCTGCAAATCTCATTTCAGTACCAAATTCATATTCTCTTCGAACACCTCCAGTTAAGTTTGGATTGTTCAGTCCGCTTTTTACAGATAGTTTTCCGAAGGAACCATAAGGTGTTCCAATATTGTAAGTTTCTGAAATTTGAAAAACACCTGGGAATCTTGGTGCCTCAGCGACACTGGCTCTTAATTTACCAAAGGATAGGATATCATTTTGAGGTAGTAGTTTGCTAAAAATCAAACTTAAAGAACCTCCATAAGTTTCCACTCTGTTATCATCAGAATTTGCAGTTGACTGCCAATCCAATCTGGCAGAACCATCCAGGTAAAGTAAGTCTCTAAATCCAATCGAAGCTTTAGAAAATATGGACTGTCTACCAATTTCCTGGTAATAGCTTGATAGATTTGGTCTGTCTCTTGAAGTATTCAGGCTGTAGAAACCATCTGCGGTAAGTCCTCCGGCAGTAGATGCTGAAATAGATTTCTCATTTCTATCGTAAACTTCGAATCCAACACTTGCGCTAATATCAAAATCACTTGTAAGGTCTTTCTGATAGTTTAGGATACCAAATAATTCATCTGTATTATTAGTTTCTTCATATTCAGAATAGAAAGGTTGAGCAAGTCCACCAAATCCTGCTCTATTAGAGCTTTCATAAGTGTTAAGTGTTTTTCTAACTTCGACACTGGCAGTAAGATCCTCGTTAAAAGTATAATTAAGACCTAATCTACCATAAAGAGCATTTTTATTTTGTGGATTTACATTCTCATTCGTAATGAAGTAAGGCATATCCCAATAAAGAGGTGATGTATTGGTCGGGCTGTTAAGGTTCCAGCTAACCACCTCACCGTTTCTTCTATAATCCTTTAGGCGATCAATATCCAGCTGTCTTTGCCACCACTGGTTGAAGTTGGAAGCAATATTTCCATAACCATTGGAAGGATAGTTGGATGTTCTTCTATCCTGATAATTTAAGCTGGCAAAACCTTCTAATTTATCTGAAATATCTACACTGGCACTCAATGACCCTTGTACTGTGTTTCTTTCAGAATTAGGAATCACACCAGTTCTGTCAATTTTAGCAAGACTCGCTCTCACTGAGAATCCTTCTCCACCTTTACTGAAGGTTACATTTGTATTTGAAGTAATTCCAGTTTCGAAAAAGTCACGGATGTTGTCTGGATTTGGTGAAAAAGGTCTTAATTCTCCAAACTCCGGTGTATTAGGAATCCACGAATCCCAGTGTCTAACTAACTGACCATCCATTTTTGGTCCCCAGCTTTCATCTGCATAGTATTCTACCATCGACTGTCCATCAAATGAACTCCACTCCGCAGGGTGGATAGATGGGTCAAAGTTGAACGTGTTGAACTCCTGAGAGTAACCGCCTCCATATTCATTCTGGTATTCAGGAATTTTATAAACATTTTCCATCGCAGAACTATGATTGATGGAAATACTGCTTTGTCCCTGTCCGGCACTTTTCGTTGTAATGATGATCACACCATTGATACCCTGCGGTCCATATAATGCAGTGGCAGCAGCACCCTTTAATACAGACATGTCTGCGATGTCATCAGTAATGATGTCTGAAGCACTCTGAACTTTAACGTTATCTACAATGTAAAGCACACCAGTGTTACCTCTTAAACGAATATTGGAGTTACCAAATCCAGAACTTGGAGCTCCTGTAAACTGTACACCCGCAACTTTACCTGCCAGGGCGTTGTTGATGTTGGTTTCTCGAGCTTTTATAAGAGATTCCCCTTCAACGGTCTGCTGGGCATAACCCAAACTCTGTTTTTCACGCTTTATCCCGAGAGCTGTAACTACAACCTCCTGGAGTTGTGCGGAGTCATTCTCCATGGTAATATCGATTGTGTCAATATTATCCACTGTATACTCTGTTTGTTTTAAACCAATGAATGAAAAAACAAGCACATCACCCTGATTTGCCTGAATTTGATACTTCCCATCGAAGTCGGTTTGAGTACCCGTGCCAGTACCTTTAATCAGAACGTTTACACCTGGAAGTGGAAGACCGTCTGAATCGGTCACTGTTCCAGTTATAGAACGTTCCTGTGCGAGAGTGATCTGCACCACGAACGCTAAAAATAGCGTTAAAATAATTCTAAACTTTGTTCTCATTTTTGAATTTGTTTGAGTTAGCCAGCCGCAAAAATTATAATTTAATGTTAATAAAGCAAATTTTAACTAAAAAAATGCAATAAAAAATTGAAACCACCGAGAATCATTCAGGTTTTTGGCGACTACGCTAAATTTTTCTTCATTGAGTTTAGGGATCTCTGCTATTCTCGAAGTGCGCAGGTGACGTTTAATACACGTCTAATTAGCCTTGATATCGCAATATTCTATTATAGAAATTTAAGTATGGCATATATTTGATTATTAGGTTTTTATTTATACCTTTGCAAACCCTAAAAATCTGGGGATTAAAATTTATTAATAATTAGTGTATAGGAAATTATGCCAACAATTTCACAATTAGTACGAAAAGGAAGAGCCAAAATAACCAAGAAGAGTAAATCGGCTGCTTTGGATTCGTGCCCTCAAAGGAGAGGTGTTTGCACACGTGTGTATACTACAACTCCTAAGAAACCAAACTCTGCTATGAGAAAAGTAGCAAGGGTAAGGTTGACTAACGGGAAAGAGGTTAACGCCTACATTCCTGGAGAAGGACACAATCTACAAGAGCACTCGATAGTATTGGTTAGAGGTGGAAGGGTAAAAGATTTACCAGGTGTTAGATATCACATTGTTCGTGGTGCGCTAGATACTGCCGGTGTTGAAGGTAGAACTCAGCGAAGATCTAAGTATGGTGCAAAACGCCCTAAGAAGTAATTAAAAACTTTTAATGTAAAGAAATGAGAAAAAGACAGGCGAAAAAGAGACCGCTTTTACCAGATCCTAAATTCAATGATCAACTAGTTACACGTTTTGTGAACATGATGATGTGGGATGGTAAGAAATCGGTTGCCTTTAAAATTTTCTATGATGCTATTGCGATTGTAGAAGAGAAAAAACAAGACGAAGAGAAATCTGGTTTGGAAATATGGAAAGATGCTCTTTCTAACGTTATGCCTCACGTTGAAGTGAGAAGTAGACGAGTAGGTGGTGCGACCTTCCAGATACCAATGCAGATTCGTCCAGATCGTAAGGTGTCTACTGCTATGAAGTGGTTAATTAGTTTTGCGCGTAAGAGAAATGAGAAGTCTATGGCTGGAAAGCTATCTGCTGAAATTCTGGCTGCTGCAAAAGAAGAAGGAGCTGCTGTTAAGAAAAGAGTAGATACTCATAAAATGGCTGAAGCTAACAAAGCATTCTCTCACTTTAGATTCTAAAACAACATGGCACAAAGAGATTTAAAATTTACTAGAAATATTGGAATTGCGGCTCATATTGATGCAGGTAAAACTACAACTACAGAGCGTATCCTTTATTATACAGGTATAAGTCATAAAATTGGTGAAGTTCATGATGGTGCTGCCACAATGGACTGGATGGAGCAGGAGCAGGAGCGTGGAATTACCATTACTTCTGCAGCGACACACTGTAAGTGGATGTACCGCGATCAGGAATTTACTGTTAATATTATTGATACTCCAGGTCACGTTGATTTTACTGTAGAGGTAGAACGTTCCTTACGTGTTCTTGATGGGGTTGTTGCATTGTTTTCTGCAGTAGATGGGGTAGAGCCTCAGTCTGAAACTGTATGGAGACAGGCTGATAAATATAGAGTACCACGTCTAGGTTTCGTGAATAAGATGGATCGTCAGGGTGCAGATTTTTTCAATGTTTGTCGTCAGGTAAGAGAAATGCTTGGTGGTAACCCGGTGCCGCTTCAGGTGCCAATTGGTGATGAAATCGACTTTAGAGGAGTGGTTGATCTTATTTCTAAAAAAGCGATTATCTGGAATGATGAGGATCATGGAATGACTTATGATACTATCGATATTCCAGAAGAGCTTGTAGATGATGTGAATAAATACCGTGCAGAATTAGTAGAAGCGGTTGCAGAGTACGATGAGGCTTTGATGGAGAAATTCTTCGAGGACGAATCTTCAATCACAGAAGATGAGATCATCGCTGCATTAAGAGCTGCTACTATTGATATGAGCATCATACCAATGATGTGTGGTTCTGCTTTTAAAAATAAAGGTGTTCAGGCGATGCTTGACGCTGTAATGCGTTACCTTCCTTCTCCAGTTGATGTGGAAGCGATTGAAGGTACGAATCCTGAAACAGGTAAAGAGGAAAGTCGTAAGCCAAATGTGGATTCTCCATTCTCTGCGCTTGCATTTAAAATTGCTACCGATCCTTTCGTGGGACGTTTAGCATTCTTCCGTGCCTATTCAGGTACTCTTGATGCTGGTTCTTACGTATTAAACGTTCGTTCAGGTAAGAAAGAGCGTATTTCAAGAATTTATCAAATGCACTCTAATAAGCAAGAGCCTATCGATAGTATTGAGGCTGGAGATATTGGAGCTGCTGTTGGATTCAAGGATATCAAAACTGGTGATACTCTTACTGATTTGAATCATCCAATTGTTCTTGAATCTATGTCTTTTCCTGCACCGGTAATTGGTATTGCTGTGGAGCCTAAAACAAAGGCAGATGTTGAGAAGATGGGAATGGCTCTTGGTAAGCTTGCTGAAGAAGATCCAACATTCACAGTAAAGACTGATGATAATTCAGGACAAACAATTATCTCTGGTATGGGTGAGCTTCACCTGGAGATTATTATTGACCGAATGAAGCGTGAGTTCAAAGTGGAAGTAAACGTTGGTGAGCCTCAGGTTGAGTACAAAGAAGCTGTACGTAGAGATGCTGATCAAAGAGAGGTTTATAAGAAACAGTCTGGTGGTCGTGGTAAATTTGCGGATATCGTATTTACTATGGGACCTGTAGATGAAGATTTTGAAGGTGATGGTCTGCAGTTTATTGATTCTATTAAAGGTGGTCGTATTCCTAAAGAATTCGTTCCTTCCGTAGAAAAAGGATTTAAAGAGGCTATGAAGAATGGTCCTTTAGCTGGATTTACGATGGACTCACTAAAAGTGGAGCTTAAGGATGGATCTTTCCACCCTGTGGATTCAGATCAACTTTCTTTCGAACTGGCTGCTAAAATGGGTTACAAATCTGCTGCTAAATCTGCAGGAGCCGTAATTCTTGAGCCAATCATGAAAGTAGAGGTTGTTACTCCGGAAGAGAATATGGGTGATATCGTTGGTGACCTTAACAGAAGAAGAGGTCAGGTAAACAACATGTCAGACAGATCTGGAGCGAAAGTAATCAAAGCTGAAGTGCCACTTTCTGAAATGTTTGGATATGTTACAACATTAAGAACACTTTCATCAGGTAGAGCAACTTCAACTATGGAATTCTCTCACTATGCTGAGACTCCTTCTAATATTTCTGAAGAAGTGATCAAAGCAGCTAGAGGAGCAGCAAACGAATAATCTTAAGGAAATGAGTCAAAAAATCAGAATAAAACTAAAATCTTACGATCATAACCTGGTAGACAAGTCTGCAGAAAAGATCGTAAAAACCGTAAAGACTACGGGAGCTGTTGTTACCGGACCAATTCCGTTACCAACGAACAAAAAAATCTTTACAGTTCTTCGTTCACCTCACGTGAACAAGAAATCTAGAGAGCAGTTTCAATTAAGCTCTTACAAGAGATTACTTGATATCTATAGCTCTTCTTCAAAAACGATCGATGCGTTGATGAAGCTCGAACTTCCTAGTGGAGTAGAAGTAGAGATTAAAGTGTGATAAAACAGTTCCGCGCACTGCGGTGCGCGGTTAACATGTCCTGAGCGTTTCGCGAGGGAAAAACGGTGAAAAATACAATTCAGGGCTGAATGTGTTTTTCAGCCCTTAGTTTTTTAAATAAGTAAACAATTAATAATTAATTAAATATGTCTGGGTTAATAGGAAAAAAGATCGGTATGACCAGCATCTTCGACGAGAATGGGAAAAATATCCCATGTACCGTAATCGAAGCTGGACCATGCCTGGTTACCCAAGTCAGAACCAAAGAGGTTGACGGGTATGAAGCAATTCAACTTGGTTTCGATGACAAAAAGACTGTTAATAAGGCTGCTGAAGGGCATGCTAAAAAAGCAGGAACCGTTGCAAAACGTAAAGTCGTTGAATTCAAGGGATATAGTGAAGATTATAAACTTGGTGACTCTGTTACCGTGGAACATTTCAAAGAAGGTGAATTTGTGGATATCGCAGGCACATCTAAAGGTAAAGGTTTCCAGGGTGTTGTAAAGAGACACGGTTTTGGAGGAGTTGGACAGGCCACACACGGTCAGCACAACAGATTGAGAGCTCCTGGTTCTATTGGTGCCGCTTCTTATCCTGCGAGAGTATTCAAGGGGATGAAGATGGCCGGAAGAATGGGTGGCGAGAGAGTTAAAGTTGAAAACCTGAAAGTTTTGAAGGTTGTGGCAGATAAGAACCTTTTGGTTGTGAAAGGATGTGTGCCGGGATCTAAAAACTCATACGTAATCATTAGTAAGTAATGGAAGTAGCAGTTTTAGATATTAAAGGAAAAGAAACAGGCAGAAAAGCGCAGCTTTCTGATTCTGTTTTCGCTATAGAGCCTAATGAGCACGCTGTTTACCTGGATGTGAAGCAATATCTGGCTAACCAACGTCAAGGTACTCACAAGGCAAAAGAAAGAGCTGAGATCGCTGGATCTACGCGTAAGATCAAGAAACAAAAAGGTACTGGTACGGCAAGAGCTGGTAGTATCAAGTCTCCTATCTTCAAAGGTGGTGGACGTGTTTTTGGTCCGAGACCAAGAAATTATGGTTTCAAATTAAATAAAAACCTTAAGCGTCTTGCTAGAAAATCTGCTTTATCAATTAAAGCAAATGACAAGGCAATTATGGTAGTTGAAGATTTTTCATTCGATACTCCAAAAACTAAGAATTTCATCGAAGTTCTTCAGGCTCTGGGGATTGACAGTAAAAAATCGCTTATTGTGTTGGGTGACTCAAATAAAAATGTATATTTGTCGTCGCGCAATTTAAAATCCTCAGAAGTTATAAGTAGCTCAGAATTAAGTACTTACAAAATACTTAATGCTAAGAGTATCGTCTTCGTAGAAGGATCTTTAGAAGGAATTGAGTCGAAATTAAGTTAATAAACCGTTATGAGCATCTTGATTAAACCTGTTATTACAGAAAAAGCTACTACAGATAGTGAGATGAACAATCGTTTCACTTTCGTGGTAAGTAACAAGGCAAATAAGATTCAGATCAAAGACGCAGTTGAATCTGCTTATGGCGTGTCTGTTACTAAAGTTCGAACTATGAATGTCCGCCCAGATCGAAAGACTAAATATACTAAGTCTGGAATGATCACTGGTAAAACTAATGCTTACAAGAAAGCAGTAGTACAGGTGGCGGAAGGTGAAACAATTGATTTATACAGTAATCTTTAAGATTAAACAATGTCAGTTAGAAAATTAAAACCAATTACACCTGGTCAGCGTTTTAGAGTAGTAAATGGGTATGACGCCATTACTACTGATAAGCCGGAGAAAAGCCTATTGGCGCCGATAAAAAAATCAGGTGGTAGAAACAGTCAGGGAAAAATGACCATGCGCTACAAAGGTGGTGGTCATAAAAGAAGGTATCGTGTTATCGATTTTAAGCGTGATAAGCAGGGAATCCCTGCTACTGTTGCTTCTATCGAATACGATCCAAACAGAACGGCCTTTATCGCATTATTGAATTATCAGGATGGAGAGAAAAGGTATATTATTGCTCAGAACGGGCTTCAGGTTGGACAGAATGTAGTTTCTTCCAATGAGGCTGCTTCTCCTGAGATCGGGAATGCGATGCCATTGGCAAACATTCCACTAGGTACGGTAATTTCCTGTATCGAGTTAAGACCAGGTCAGGGAGCTGTGATGGCGCGTAGTGCTGGTGCTTTCGCTCAGTTGCTAGCGAGAGAAGGTAAGTATGCGACGATCAAATTGCCTTCAGGGGAAATTAGACGTGTTCTTTCACTTTGTATAGCTACAATCGGAGCTGTTTCTAACAGTGATCACCAATTGATGGTTGGTGGTAAAGCCGGTAGAAGCAGATGGTTAGGTATACGTCCAAGAACGAGACCGGTTGCGATGAACCCTGTCGATCACCCAATGGGTGGTGGTGAAGGTAGAGCTTCAGGTGGTCACCCACGTTCTAGAAAAGGTCTTCCTGCTAAAGGATTCAAGACCCGCTCAAGAACTAAAGCGAGTAATAAATATATTGTAGAACGTAGAAAGACTAGAAAGAAATAAGATATGGCACGTTCATTAAAAAAAGGACCTTTCGTTCATTACAAACTGGAACAAAAAGTGGCTCAGAATGTCGAGTCAGGAAAGAAAGCCGTGATCAAAACCTGGTCTAGAGCTTCTATGATTACTCCAGATTTCGTAGGACAAACTATCGCAGTGCACAATGGGAAACAATTTGTTCCTGTGTATGTAACTGAGAACATGGTAGGTCATAAACTAGGAGAATTTTCACCAACTCGTTCTTTCAGAGGACATGCAGGTGCAAAAAATAAAGGTAGAAAATAATTGAAGCTATGGGAGTTCGTAAAAGAGAAAGAGCAGAGCAAATAAAAGAAGCCAAGAAACAGGTAGCTTTTGCAAAGTTGAATAACTGCCCTACTTCGCCTAGAAAAATGCGTCTTATGGCGGATTTAGTAAGAGGAGAGAAAGTAGAAAAAGCGCTTCATATTCTAAAGTTCAGTAAAAAAGAAGCATCTAATCGATTAGAGAAACTTTTAGTTTCAGCTATTGCCAACTGGCAGGCTAAGAATGAGGATGCTAACCTTGAGGAAGCTGAGCTATTTGTGAAAGAGATTCGTGTAGACGGAGGAAGTATGTTAAAAAGACTTCGTCCTGCTCCACAGGGTCGTGCACACCGAATTAGAAAGAGATCCAATCACGTTACTTTAGTGCTTGGAGCAAACAATAATACACAAAGCTAAGAGATAGTATGGGACAGAAAACAAATCCAATCGGGAATCGCCTTGGTATCATTAGAGGTTGGGAATCCAACTGGTACGGAGGTAATGACTACGGCGATAAACTTGCCGAAGACGATAAGATTAGAAAGTACATCCATGCGCGTCTTTCTAAAGCGAGTGTATCGCGTGTAATCATCGAGCGCACGCTTAAGCTTGTAACCGTTACTATCACCACTGCCAGACCTGGTATTATTATCGGAAAAGGTGGACAGGAGGTAGACAAGCTTAAGGAAGAGCTTAAAAAGATTACCGACAAGGAGGTTCAAATCAACATCTTTGAAATCAAAAGGCCAGAACTTGACGCTCATTTAGTGGCTTCAAGTGTTGCAAGACAAATCGAGAACAGAATTTCTTACCGTCGAGCAATTAAAATGGCTATTGCGGCTGCAATGAGGATGAATGCAGAAGGAATCAAAATTGAGATTTCCGGACGTTTAAATGGTGCTGAAATGGCACGTTCAGAATCTTACAAAGATGGTAGAATTCCTTTGTCTACTTTTAGGGCTGATATTGATTATGCTTTGATCGAAGCTCATACTACCTATGGTAGATTGGGAATCAAAGTATGGATCATGAAAGGTGAGGTATACGGAAAAAGAGAGCTTTCGCCTCTTGTTGGTCTTGCGAAGAACCAAGGAAAAAAATCCGGTGCCGGACGAGGTGGGAACAAATCACGTCGTAGAAAGTAATTTTTTAAAGTAAAGAAAAAATGTTACAACCTAAAAGAACAAAATACCGTAAGCAACAAAAAGGCCGTATGAAGGGGCTTGCTCAAAGAGGGCACAGACTTTCAAACGGAACCTTCGGAATCAAATCAATGGATTCCAGCTTTGTTACTGCACGTCAAATAGAAGCAGCACGTATTGCCGCTACCCGATATATGAAAAGAGAAGGTTCTATCTGGATCAAAATATTTCCAGATAAGCCTATTACAAAGAAACCTCTTGAAGTACGTATGGGTAAAGGTAAAGGTGCCGTAGAATATTGGGCAGCAGTGGTAAAACCAGGAAGAATCATGTTCGAAATTGGCGGTGTGCCAATGGCGACTGCTAAAGAGGCATTACGTCTTGCAGCACAAAAACTTCCGGTAAGAACAAAATTTGTTGTAGCTAGAGATTATCAAGAATAATAATTGGAATTATGAAACAATCAGAAGTAAAAGAATTGTCTGTTGCAGAATTGCAAGAAGAACTTGGTAAGTCTCGAAAAGCTTATTCAGATTTAAAAATGGCTCATGCTGTTTCGCCTTTGGAAAATCCGATACAGTTGAGAACTGAAAGGAGAAAAGTGGCGAGACTAGCTACAGAGTTAACTAAAAGAGAACAACAATAATTGTTATTCTGCTGAAAGATGGAAAAAAGAAACTTAAGAAAAGAGCGTGTAGGGGTTGTTACAAGTAACAAAATGCAGAAATCCATAGTGGTTGCTGAAGTGAAAAAAGTAAAACACCCTATGTATGGAAAATTCGTTTTGAAAACGAAAAAGTACGTAGCACACGACGAAAATAACGACTGCAACGAAGGTGATACTGTAAAGATCATGGAAACAAGACCTTTAAGTAAATCCAAGACTTGGAGATTAGTAGAAATAATTGAAAGAGCGAAGTAAATCATGGTACAACAAGAGTCCAGACTAAAAGTAGCAGATAACACCGGTGCTAAAGAAGTTTTAGCCATTCGTGTGTTAGGAGGTACAAAGAAAAGATACGCATCTGTTGGAGACAAGATAGTTGTCAGTGTAAAAGAAGCTACACCTAACGGAAATATCAAGAAGGGTGCAGTTTCAACAGCAGTTGTTGTTCGTACCAAGAAAGAAGTGCGCAGGCCAGACGGATCTTACATCCGTTTTGATGATAATGCATGTGTACTTTTAGGCCCTCAGGGTGAAATGCGCGGTACTCGTGTATTTGGTCCTGTAGCACGTGAACTTCGTGATAAGCAATTCATGAAAATTGTATCATTGGCACCTGAAGTGCTTTAATACATTAAGAAAATGACAAAGCTTAAAATAAAATCAGGAGATACCGTACGTGTAATCGCTGGTGACCATAAAGGTCAGGAAGGGAAAGTGCAGAAGGTACTTATCGAGAAGAATAAAGCCATTGTGGAAGGTGTCAATATGATTTCCAAACACGAGAAGCCTAGTGCTTCTAATCCACAGGGTGGAATCAAGGAGAAAGAAGCTCCAATCCATATTTCTAACCTATCACTTATCGATAAGAACGGTGATACAACGAGAGTTGGTTATAGAGAAAAAGATGGTAAGAAAGTGAGATTCTCTAAAAAATCTAATGAAGTAATATAGTTATGGCATACGTACCAAGACTTAGACAGGAATATAACGAGAGAGTAAAGAATGCTCTTAAGGAAGAATTCAGTTACTCCAATGTAATGGAGGTGCCAAAACTGGAGAAAATAGTAATTAGCCGTGGAGTTGGTGGAGCAGTAGCCGATAAGAAACTTATCGACCATGCTATCGACGAACTTTCTGCAATTAGTGGACAAAAGGCTGTTGCTACGATCTCTAAGAAGGATGTTGCATCATTCAAATTACGTAAAGGAATGCCAATTGGTGCTAAAGTTACTTTACGTGGATATAGAATGTATGAATTTCTTGATAGATTGATTACCAGTGCACTTCCGCGTGTTCGTGATTTCAATGGTATCAAAGCTAATGGTTTTGATGGTAGAGGAAATTACAACCTGGGAATCACTGAACAAATCATCTTCCCGGAGATCGATATCGATGCTGTGAATAGAATCGCTGGAATGGATATCACTTTTGTTACTTCTGCGGAAACCGATAAGGAAGCAAAAGCATTGTTAACCGAACTAGGATTACCTTTTAAAAAGAACTAATTATGGCTAAAGAATCAATGAAAGCCCGTGAGGTGAAAAGACAGAAATTGGTAAAGAAGTATGCTGAAAAACGCGCTGCTCTTAAAGAAGCAGGTGATTACGAAGCACTACAGAAATTGCCAAAGAACTCTTCTCCGGTTCGTTTGCATAACAGATGTAAATTAACAGGAAGACCTAAAGGGTATATGAGACAATTTGGTCTTTCTCGAGTAATGTTCAGAGAAATGGCTAATCAAGGTCTTATACCAGGTGTTAAAAAGGCAAGCTGGTAATATTATAAACTGGATGAAGGTTCAATAAGGAAAACCACATCCGCAAATAAATTTAAATGAATACAGATCCTATTGCAGATTACTTAACAAGAATCAGGAATGCAAATGCTGCAAACCACAGAGTTGTGGAAATTCCTGCTTCCAATGTTAAAAAAGAGATCACTAAGATATTATTCGATCAGGGATATATTCTAAGTTACAAGTTCGAAGATACTACCGCTCAGGGAACTATCAAGATTGCTTTGAAGTATGATAAAATTACTAAAGAGCCGGTAATTAAGAAGATTCAACGAATAAGTAAACCTGGTTTACGTAAGTATGCCGGATCAACCGAGATTCCAAGAATCCTGAATGGTTTGGGTATCGCGATTGTTTCAACTTCTCATGGAGTAATGACTGGGAAACAGGCTAAAGCCGACAAAGTTGGTGGAGAAGTACTGTGCTACGTTTACTAATACTTAAAAGACTAAAGAAATGTCAAGAATAGGTAAAAATCCAATTACAATTCCAGAAGGTGTGACAGTAGAGCACAAAGACGGTCTTGTAACGGTAAAAGGAAAATTAGGAGAGCTTAAGCAGCAGGTGCAGGATATCGATGTGAAAATCGAAGATAATGTAATTACTTTTGAGCGTACTTCTGATAAAAGTGATCAAAAAGCAAAACACGGTCTTTACCGTGCTTTGGTTAATAATATGATTGAAGGTGTATCTAATGGATTCACTAAATCACTTGAACTCGTTGGTGTTGGTTACAGAGCTAGCAATCAGGGGAATAAGTTAGATTTGGCTGTTGGATATTCTCATAATATTGTACTAGATTTGGCTCCCGAAATTAGCGTGGAGACCATTTCAGAAAAAGGTAAGAACCCTATCGTTAAGCTTACTTCTCATGACAAGCAACTTGTTGGACAGGTAGCTGCGAAGATCCGATCAATGAGAAAGCCTGAACCTTACAAAGGAAAAGGTATCAAATTTGTTGGTGAGCAATTGAGAAGAAAAGCAGGTAAATCAGCATAATAAAGATAGTTATGGCAGTGTCAAAACAAGATAGAAGAAATAAAATTAGAAAACGTATCCGTAAGGATATAGTTGGAACAACAAGCCGTCCTAGATTATCTGTATTCAGAAGCAATAAAGAAATTTATGCTCAGATTATCGATGACGTTGAAGGTAAAACTTTAGCTTCAGCATCTTCAAGAGATAAAGATATCGTGTCTGCATCTGCAGATAGAAAAGAGCAGGCTCAAATGGTTGGAAAAGCCATTGCTGAGAAAGCGAAAAGTGCTGGTATCGATACAATCTCTTTCGATAGAGGTGGATATCTATATCACGGTAGAGTTAAATCATTAGCAGAAGGTGCTCGAGAAGGAGGACTTAAATTCTAGAAAATATGTATCAAGATTATAAAAACGTAGAACATGTAAAACCAGGAGGTCTTGAATTGAAGGATCGTTTGGTTGGAGTACAACGTGTTACTAAGGTTACAAAAGGTGGTAGAGCCTTTGGATTCTCTGCTATTGTAGTAGTAGGAGATGAGAATGGTGTAGTTGGTCAGGGACTTGGAAAATCCAAAGAAGTGGCAGATGCTATCTCTAAGGCTGTAGAAGACGCTAAGAAAAATCTGGTACGCATCCCTTTACATAAAGGAACATTACCTCACGAACAAAAAGGTAAGTATGGTGGAGCAAGAGTTATGCTTCTTCCAGCTGCCGCTGGTACCGGGATTATTGCCGGTGGGGCGATTCGTGCGGTACTTGAGTCTGTAGGTGTGCATGATGTACTTTCTAAGAATCAGGGATCTTCGAACCCACACAACGTTGTAAAAGCTACTTTCGATGCTTTGCTTCAATTAAGAAGTGCTGAAACTGTTGCAAAACAGAGAGGTGTTTCTTTGGAAAAAGTATTTAAAGGATAAAATCAAGGAAAAAGATGGGAAAGATAAAAGTCACTAAAAGGAAAAGTGCTATTAACCGCACGAAAAATCAGAAGCTTGTTCTTGAGTCATTAGGACTTAAGAAGATCGGGCAGACGGTGGAACATGACGATACGCCAAATATCCTTGGTATGGTAAATAAAGTTAAACACTTAGTTTCTGTTGAAGAAACGAAATAATAATCTCTCATGGATTTAAGTAACTTAAAACCTGCAGAAGGTTCAGTTAGAAAGAATAGCAAGCGAATTGGTCGTGGTGAAGGATCTGGTAAAGGTGGAACTGCTACCAGAGGTCACAAAGGAGCCAAGTCTCGTTCTGGTTATTCGAAAAAGATCGGATTTGAAGGAGGGCAGATGCCACTTCAAAGACGTGTGCCTAAATTTGGGTTCACAAACAGAAATCGTAAGGTTTACCAGGGTATTAACCTGGATACTCTTCAAACTCTGGTTGATGAAGGAAGAATTAAGGATACAGTTGATATGGACGTGCTTGCGGAAAACGGCCTTGCCGGTAGAAACGAGCTTGTTAAGATATTAGGTAGAGGTGAATTAAAGGCAAAGTTGAAAATATCTGTTCATAAATTTACGGCCTCAGCGAAAGAAGCTATCGAAGCTGCCGGAGGTGAAGTTGTTACTTTATAATAGATATTCAAATGAAATTCATCAATACGATTCAAAATATTTGGAAAATCGAGGAGCTAAAAAATAGAATTTTAGTTACCCTCGGTTTGCTTTTGGTATATCGTTTCGGGGCGCAGGTAGTGCTTCCCGGAATCGATGCCGCTCAGCTTTCGAGCCTGGCTAACCAGACAGATAGTGGTTTATTAGGTTTACTGAACGCATTTACAGGTGGTGCATTTTCGAATGCTTCTGTTTTCGCCTTAGGGATCATGCCGTATATCTCCGCTTCTATTGTGGTGCAGTTAATGGGAATAGCCATTCCTTATCTGCAAAAGCTTCAGAAAGAAGGTGAGAGTGGACGTAAAAAGATCAATCAAATCACTAGATGGTTAACCATCGCTATCACATTGGTTCAAGGGCCAGGTTACATTTACAACCTGTTTGCTACCCTTCCTGGGGAGGCATTTTTACTGGGAGATAACTTGACATTTGTTATTTCTTCTGTAATTATTCTTACTACAGGAACCATTTTTGCTATGTGGCTA
The DNA here is from genome assembly GCF_000423045.1 of Christiangramia portivictoriae DSM 23547. Taxonomy (GTDB): domain Bacteria; phylum Bacteroidota; class Bacteroidia; order Flavobacteriales; family Flavobacteriaceae; genus Christiangramia; species Christiangramia portivictoriae. The sequence goes on from NZ_KE383971.1 coordinate 92,970, forward strand.
GGTGAGAAGATCACAGATAAAGGTATCGGTAATGGTATTTCATTGTTGATAATGGTGGGTATCATCGCTACGTTACCACAGGCTTTCATTCAGGAATTCGCTTCCAGGGTATTTGAGTCCAATGGTGGAATGGTAATGATATTGATCGAACTAGTTATCTGGTTTGCGATTATTATGGCTTCTGTTATGCTAGTTATGGCAGTTCGCCAGATACCGGTGCAGTATGCAAGGAGATCTGCGTCTGGTGGTTACGAGAAAAATGTTTTTGGATCCAGACAGTATATTCCTTTAAAATTGAATGCCTCTGGTGTGATGCCAATTATTTTCGCTCAGGCAATCATGTTTATTCCTGTAGCACTTGCGGGTCTTTCAGATTCCGACACTGCTCAGGGTGTAACAGCAGCTTTTCAGAACATATTTGGTTTCTGGTATAATCTTGTGTTCGCTTTATTGATTATCGTGTTCACATACTTCTATACAGCGATTACAGTGCCAACTAATAAAATGGCAGATGATCTTAAGCGAAGTGGTGGATTTATTCCCGGGATTCGTCCAGGAACAGAAACTGCCGAGTACTTAGATAGGATCATGTCTCAAATTACGCTTCCTGGATCTATTTTCCTGGCTCTTATTGCGGTGTTCCCTGCAATAGTTTTCTCTTTGCTGGGTGTACAGCAAAGTTGGGCGTTGTTCTTCGGAGGGACTTCCCTTCTGATTATGGTTGGAGTTGCAATAGATACTATGCAGCAGGTAAATTCTTATCTACTGAATAGACACTATGACGGATTAATGAAAACAGGTAAAAACAGAAAAGCAGTAGCTTAATTATGGCAAAGCAGGCAGCGATTGAACAAGACGGAACCATCATTGAAGCATTGTCCAATGCAATGTTTCGAGTGGAATTAGAAAATGGTCACGTAGTGACTGCACATATCTCCGGTAAGATGCGTATGCATTACATTAAATTACTTCCTGGAGATAAGGTGAAACTGGAAATGAGTCCTTACGATTTAACTAAGGCTCGAATAACTTACAGATACTAAAAAGTAATTTTCAGCCTTTTATAAATTTTTTATACTTTTGCACTCTGAAAAATTTATGACGGCTAAAATTTCACTAAAAGGATAATTCCTTGTAAGTGAATTAAAAAGAGATAAGATGAAAGTTAGAGCATCAATAAAAAAGAGAAGTGCCGACTGCAAGATTGTTCGCAGAAAAGGGCGCCTTTATGTTATTAACAAAAAGAATCCTAGATTTAAACAAAGACAAGGCTAATTATGGCAAGAATTGCAGGGGTAGATATACCTAAACAAAAGCGAGGAGTTATAGCGTTGACCTATATCTTCGGAATTGGCAGAAGCAGGGCTCAGGAGATACTTGCACAAGCTAACGTAGACGAGAGTAAGAAAGTTTCTGAATGGGACGATGATGAAATCGGTAAAATTCGTGAAGCCGTTGGTCAGTTTACAATCGAAGGTGAGTTGCGTACTGAGGTTCAAATGAGCATCAAGCGTCTTATGGACATTGGTTGTTACAGAGGAATTCGTCACAGAGCTGGTTTACCTTTAAGAGGACAGCGTACTAAGAATAACTCGAGAACCAGAAAAGGTAGAAGAAAAACAGTTGCTAACAAGAAAAAAGCAACTAAATAGTAATTAGTATGGCAAAGAAGACAAATCAAAAGGCCGGTAAGACTCAGAAGAAACGTAAAGTAATCGTTGAATCCAACGGTGAAGCACACGTGACCGCTTCTTTCAACAACATCATAATTTCCCTTACCAACAAAAAGGGTGATGTTGTAGCGTGGTCATCTGCTGGTAAGATGGGCTTTAGAGGATCTAAGAAAAATACTCCTTATGCTGCGCAGTTAGCTGCTGAAGACGCTTCGAAAGTAGCGCATGAAGCTGGTATGCGTAAAGTTAAGGTTTATGTGAAAGGTCCTGGAAATGGTAGAGAGTCTGCGATTAGAGCAGTACACAACAGTGGTATCGAGGTTACTGAAATCATCGACATCACTCCACTTCCACATAATGGATGTCGTCCTCCTAAGAGACGTAGAGTTTAATAAAATTTAATCATAGAGAAGGATTAAGATTATCGAAGGACTTATGCCTTAATTCATAATCCCTTTTCAAAACCACATTAGTAATGGCAAGATATACAGGTCCAAAAACTAAAATAGCCCGTAAGTTCGGTGAAGCTATTTTTGGTGACGACAAATCTTTCGAAAAAAGAAATTATCCTCCAGGACAACACGGTAACAACCGTCGTCGAGGAAAGAAATCGGAATACGCTATCCAGTTGATGGAAAAGCAAAAAGCTAAGTATACATATGGTATTCTGGAGCGTCAATTCCGTAATATGTTTGAAAAAGCAACCAGAGCACAGGGTATTACCGGTGAGGTTCTTCTTCAACTTTGTGAGTCTCGTTTAGATAACGTAGTGTACCGTATGGGTGTAGCACCTTCAAGAAGAGCTGCTCGTCAGTTAGTTGGACACCGTCACATCACAGTAAACGGAGAACTTGTAAATATTCCATCTTACCACCTTAAAGCCGGAGATGTTGTTGGTGTAAGAGAAAAATCTAAATCACTTGGTGTAATTCAGGAGTCATTATCTAACAGTAGTAATGTTTACGAATGGCTTTCATGGAATTCTGAAAAGAAAGAAGGTACTTTCGTATCTGTCCCTGGAAGAGTTCAAATTCCTGAAAACATCAACGAGCAATTTATAGTCGAATTATATTCGAAATAATAATTCATCATACAGAAGTCGAAATATGGCAATACTAAATTTTCAGAAGCCCGATAAAGTTATAATGATTGATTCAACAGATTTCGAAGGGAAATTTGAATTTCGCCCTTTGGAACCTGGATATGGATTGACTGTTGGTAACGCTTTAAGACGAGTGCTTTTATCTTCTTTGGAAGGTTTCGCGATCACTTCAGTAAGAATTGAAGGTGTTGATCATGAATTCTCTACCATCGCAGGTGTAGTGGAAGATGTAACTGAGATCATTTTGAATTTAAAACAAGTTAGATTCAAAAGACAGATCGATGAGATCGATAATGAATCAGTAACAATTTCAGTTTCCGGAGAAGAGCAATTAACTGCCGGTCACTTCCAGAAATTTATCTCAGGTTTTCAAATTTTAAATCCAGATCAGGTAATCTGTCATATGGATAAAAAAGTGAACCTGAACATGGAAGTTACTATTGAAAAGGGTAGAGGTTACGTTCCGGCAGAAGAAAACAAAAAGGCCAATGCACCGCTAGGTACAATTTTCGTTGATTCTATTTACACTCCTATAAAGAATGTTAAGTATAGTATCGAAAATTACCGTGTGGAGCAGAAGACTGACTATGAGAAGCTGGTATTCGAAATCATTAGTGATGGTTCCATTCATCCTAAAGACGCTTTAACTGAAGCTGCAAAAACACTTATTCACCACTTTATGTTATTCTCTGATGAGAGAATCACTCTGGAAGCTGATGAAATTGCACAGACTGAAACTTATGATGAGGAAAGTCTTCACATGAGACAACTGCTTAAAACAAAACTGGTCGATCTTGACCTGTCTGTTAGAGCACTGAATTGTCTGAAAGCTGCGGAAGTCGATACTTTGGGAGATCTTGTTTCTTACAATAAGAATGACCTTATGAAGTTTAGAAATTTCGGAAAGAAATCCTTAACTGAATTAGAAGAGCTTGTAAGTAATAAAGGTTTGAACTTTGGAATGGATCTTTCGAAATACAAACTAGATAAAGACTAATATAAAGGCGAGATCTCTCGCCTTTCATTTATAATTAAAATCTGTCATATTTTGCTCCCCATAAAGGGTTGTAGCAAGATGGCAAAAGATAAAAAGTCATGAGACACGGAAAAAAAACAAATCATTTAGGTAGAAAAACTGCTCATCGTAAAGCGATGCTTGCGAATATGGCATGTTCCCTAATTGAACACAAGCGCATCAACACTACAGTAGCTAAAGCGAAAGCTTTGAAAGTATTTGTTGAGCCTCTAGTAACTAAATCTAAGGCTGATACTACTCATAACAGACGTATTGTTTTTAGTAAGTTAAGAAGCAAGGAAGCGGTTAGCGAACTTTTTCGCGAGGTAGCTCCTAAAGTTGGTGATCGTCCAGGTGGTTACACAAGAGTGATTAAACTTGGGAGTCGTCTTGGCGATGCTGCTGAAATGGCACTTGTGGAATTAGTTGATTTCAACGAGACTTACAATGTAGGTGGTGATAAGCCTAAGAAGAAGAAGTCTACTCGTAGAGCAGGTAAGAAGAAAGCTGATGAAACTACAGCTCAACCTGAAGCAACGAAAACTGAATCTAAAAAAGAAGAGTCTAAAGCTGAAGAGCCAAAGACTGATACTAAAGAAGACAAAAAAGAGGAATAGAAATGAATCTTTTCAACTTCTAATTTTTAAAAAGGATAAGCTTTCAGAGTTTATCCTTTTTTTATATCCATACGATAATTGTTTAATTTTATTGCCACAATAACACAACTATGAAATATCAGGCGAAAAGAAAAGCGATCATTTTACTCGAAGATGGAACGATCTTCTACGGAAAGGCAGTAGGTAATGCAGAGGGTGAAGCCTCTGGCGAAGTTTGTTTCAATACAGGAATGACTGGTTACCAGGAAATCTTTACAGATCCATCTTATTACGGACAGCTCATGGTTACCACCAATGCACACATTGGAAATTATGGAACCAGTCAGGATGAGAATGAATCTAATGGAGCAAAGATCGCCGGTTTGATTTGTAAGAACTTCAGCTATGTACAAACCAGACCTTCAGCAGATCAAACTTTACAGGAATTTTTAGACTCTAATAGCATTTTCGCGATTTCAGATGTAGATACTCGGGCTCTTGTAACTTATATTCGAGAGAATGGAGCCATGAACGCGATTATATCTACAGACGTGGATAACGTGGAATCTCTTCAGAAAAAATTAAAAGAGGTGCCGAATATGAATGGCCTGGAACTAGCATCAAAAGTTTCAACCAAAAAGGCTTATTATTACGGTGACGAAAGTTCAGATTTGAAAATTGCTGCTCTGGATGTTGGAATTAAAACGAACATTCTACGTCATCTTGCTCAGAGAGGGGCTTATATTAAGATATTTCCTTACGATGCCAGTTACGAGGATATGAAATCCTGGAATCCAGATGGTTACTTTCTTTCGAACGGTCCTGGTGATCCTCAGCCACTGGAGAATGCCATTAGTGTAACAAAACAGATCATTGAGAATGATCATCCTTTATTCGGAATTTGTTTGGGTCACCAGATCATTGCACTAGCCAATGGAATTGATACCTACAAAATGCATCATGGTCACCGCGGAATTAATCATCCGGTTAAGAATATGATCACTGGTAAAGGAGAGATCACTTCACAGAATCATGGTTTTTCAGTAGATAAAGCTCAAACTGAAGCTCATGAGGATGTCGAGGTAACTCATGTTTGCCTGAACGATCAAACTCTTGGTGGATTGGCTATGAAATCTAAGAATGTGTTCTCTGTGCAGTACCATCCGGAAGCTGGACCAGGTCCACATGACGCCAGTTATCTTTTTGATGAGTTTATTGATAGAATCAAACAAAAGCAATCAGCATAATAAAAAAGCCGGAGTTTAAACTCCGGCTTTTTTATTACTCTTAGGTCTAAATAAAATTTGTTTAAATAGAATTTAATTCTAGTTTTGGGAACCAAATCCAAAGAATGAAATATTTACTTACGCTATCTGCAATTCTAGTTTCTGCAACTCTATTTTCTCAGATTCAATTTGAAAAAGGCTATTACCTAACCAACACTGGTGAAAAAATTAACTGTTTTATTAAAAATTCTGATTGGAATTATACCCCTGAAAGTTTTGAGTATAGATTAGCACAGGATGCAGATTCGAAAACTGCAAATCTGAACGAAGTCCAGGAATTTAGAGTAAATGATTTTTTCTTTATCAGAAAACCTGTAGAAATCGAGATTTCTTCAGATAAAACCAGTGAACTTAGCACTGAAAGAAAACCACAATTTTCAAAGAATGAAGTTTTTCTAAGATTACTCGTAGATGGTGAGGTCAAATTATATGAGCATAATTCCAGGACCAAAGCTAATTACTTTTATAGTGTGTACGAAGGAGGGGTAGAACCTTTGATTTTTAAAAAATATCAGGTCAACGGCAAAATCAAAGAGAATGGAAGGTTCAGGCAACAATTGGCTTCAGATCTTCAATGCACTAATCGAAATTTTCAGGTGAGTTCCATCTCTTATAATCGTAGAGATTTGATATCCCATATCCAGAAAGTAAATGAATGCCTGGGATCAAATTCAGAGATCTATTTAAATAGAGATAAAAAATCAAAACTAGTGGTATACCCCGTTATAGGTGTGGGATATGCAAACTTAGAAGTAGATAAAGGCCTTGGTGCGAAAGGCACTAGTTTGAGTAGTCTGGAGTATAGTGCTGGTTTAGAATTGGAGTATATTTTCAATTTTAATAAGTATAAATGGTCGGCATCTATCGAATCAATTTATCGAAAATTTCAGGCTGAGCAATCGATTGAGAATGCCGGCTACCAATCTGATTTGAATGTAGATTACCAATCAATCTCTACATTTTTAGCAGTCAGACATTATTTCTATCTAAGTGAGAATTCAAAAATCTTCGCTCATACTGGGCCTGTCGTCGATATTCCTCTCAATTCTGAAATTTTATATGCCAATACTGGTAGAGCTATAGATCCCGTATTAAATGACCTGGATGTCAATTTTGGTTTTGGTGTTGGAGTAGGTTACGCATTCGCTGATAAAGTAAGATTGAGTGTCGATTACAATTCAAAAAATATCACTGGAGAAAAGTTTGTAGAAGCCAACTACGATCTGGATTGGAGAAGTTCGTATTCAAGTTTTAGTTTGAAAATTGAATACGCAATTTTTTAGTTTTACAAATACTCTAGATCATCAGACGTGTTTCCCATGTTCAAAAAAATAGTTCTAATAAGTTTTGGAGTCTTTATATGTAATTATAGCTACTCTCAATCAACCGAAAATCAGTTTTCTTTGAATATTTTAATGCCTTCAGCAGAATATGAGCTGGCACTAGGTCAAAATACCAGTCTTGACACCAGTCTTGGACTGGGCTTTGCATATCATTATTCAGATTTCAGTGATGAAAGTGAGTACGGAGTCTATCCGAATCTGAAGGCTCAATACCGCTGGTATTATAACTTTGCCAAGAGACTTGATAAGGGTAAAAAGGTGTCTGAGAATAGTGGGAATTATGTAGCGGGTGTGGTACTGCTGTCCAGTGGAGAGCCTCTTTTTGGAGACATGGAATTGCGGAATGATTTGTCTGGGTTCGTTGGGCCTGCCTGGGGATTGCAACGTGTTTATAATAGTAATTTTAAATTAAATCTTAACCTGGGAATAGGATATGGTTTCAATGATCATGGGGATGGCTATGTTTCTCCGCTACTGGACCTTCAGCTAGGATTCAAACTAGGAAAATATTTGAATTAAGAGTTTAAAATTTCACCCTCGCTGAATTTTCCTATTTTACTTTTATTGCATTCCGAAGCTATAACGTCGAAAACGTTTTAGTAGATTTCCTGTTATAAATGCTTTAAAACTAGCCTTCTCAGTCGGAATTTTGGCACTGTATTCGTATCTTGCCTGTAATTCATATAAAAACAAAAAATAGATTATGAGCGCAATTTTAGATATACATGCACGTCAAATATTTGACTCCAGAGGAAATCCAACCGTAGAAGTAGATGTTTACACAGAAAATGGAATTTTAGGAAGGGCTGCAGTTCCTTCCGGAGCATCTACTGGAGAGCACGAAGCGGTTGAACTCAGGGACGGAGGAAATGATTTCATGGGAAAAGGGGTATCTAAAGCGATCGAAAATGTAAACGATGTGATTGCACAAAAGCTTCTGGGTTTTTCTGTATTTGAACAAAATCTTATCGACCAGACTATGAGGGATCTTGATGGGACTCCAAACAAGTCAAAACTGGGTGCTAATGCTATTCTGGGCGTATCTCTTGCTGTTGCCAAGGCAGCGGCGAATGAGCTTAATATGCCGTTATACAGATATATTGGAGGTGTTAGTGCTAATACGCTACCAGTACCTATGATGAATATCATCAATGGAGGTTCTCACAGTGATGCTCCTATCGCATTTCAGGAATTTATGATCATGCCCGTAATGGCCGAGAGTTTTTCTCATGCTTTAAAAACTGGAACAGAGATATTTCATAATCTTAAAAAAGTACTTCATGATCGCGGATTGAGTACCGCAGTAGGTGATGAAGGTGGGTTTGCACCAACTCTTGATGGAACTGAAGATGCACTTGATACGATACTAAAAGCCATTAAGCAGGCTGGATACGAACCAGGGAAGGATGTGATGATCGCACTCGATTGTGCAGCTGCTGAATTTTATGTGGATGGTAAGTACGATTACACCAAATTTGAAGGAGACAAAGGAAAGATTCGAACCAGTGAGGAGCAGGCTGAATATCTTGCTGAATTAGCATCCAAGTATCCAATTATTTCTATTGAAGATGGGATGGATGAGAACGACTGGGAAGGTTGGAAGGCTGTTACCGATAAAATTGGTGATAAAGTCCAGCTAGTTGGTGATGATCTGTTCGTAACAAATGTTGAGCGCCTTGGAAGAGGAATCAAAGAAAATATCGCCAACTCGATACTGATCAAAGTAAACCAGATTGGTACTTTGACTGAGACGATTGCTGCTGTAAATATGGCTCACAATGCGGGCTATACATCTGTAATGTCACATCGCTCAGGAGAAACTGAAGACAATACCATAGCAGACCTTGCAGTAGCACTAAATACCGGACAGATCAAAACCGGTTCTGCTTCAAGAAGTGATAGAATGGCCAAATACAACCAATTACTCAGAATAGAGGAAGAATTGGGAGATGTTGCTTACTATCCTCAGGATAAAGCTTTTAAAATAAAATAGTCAAAAACTAGAATTTTTAGAAGCCTCTTCAATTTGAAGAGGCTTTTTTTGTTTAAGAGATAGTATATTAACAATCATTTAATTAAAAGAATACTTGAATAATCAATAGAATCCTTAATTTCAATCAAATAACCAACCTAACTATTGAAATCTAGATTTTTATTTGTCGCTGCCGAGAATGATGCCATACCCCGTTGTAAAGCTGGAGGAATGGGAGATGTGGTAAGGGACGTACCAAGGCAGATCGCTGCCAGAGGAGATGAAGCCATCGTGATCACACCTTCTTATTCCAGAATTCACCTTCAGGATAGCCAACGCATTAGTGAAATTAAATTTACATTCAGAGGGGTGCCTCACACGGGAGAGCTTTACGAAGTCCAGGGCAAAAAGGAAATAGAAGGGATTCGACATTTTGTCATTCATCATCATGATATTAAGGCCGGGGATATTGCGCATATCTATTTTAACGATGCAGATCAGCCGTTTTTTACAGATGCGAACATCTTTTCGTTATTCTGCTCTGCCGTAGCGGCTACGATTAAGGCTGGTATTTTTGGTGAAATCAATGTAGTACATCTTCATGACTGGCATACAAGCATGTTATTGTTCCTAAGGGAATTCGATCCTGAATATGAGCTTCTGAAGAGTATTCATTTTGTTTATTCAATTCACAACCTGGCTATACAGGGAATTCGACCTTTTAGCAATAATTATTCTTCGGTGGATGCGTTTTTTCCGAATGTTCCGTATGATTATGAAGTATTACAGGATAGAAGGTACCCGGACTGTATAAACCTCATGGCTGTTGGAATCAGGCTGGCTGATGCCGTACATACGGTCTCGCCTTCTTATATGGAGGATATTCAGAAGCCAAGTGATCCGCCTCACTTTATCGGGGGAGAAGGTTTGGAAGAAGATCTTAGAAACGCAAATAAGGAAAACAGGCTTTTTGGAATCCTAAACGGTGCGAATTACACAGATATTAATTCAGTCGAAAAAGGCATTCTTTTCAGGCAATGTATAAGGCGACTTTTTCGATGGTTACAGGAGGAGAATAAGGATTATAAATCGCATTATCTGGCTCATACTGGTGAAAAACTTACACGCTGGCAGCAAAAACAGCCAGATTTTATTTGTTGCAGTGTAGCCCGGTTAACTGAACAGAAATTCTTTTTCTTCAGGGAGAACCCAGATCTTTTACCAGCTCTTATGAAAAAACTGGAAGAGGTGAACGGAATTTATCTTTTACTTGGAACAGGAGCACCTGAATATGAAACAATTTTTAGAGAAGCCAGCTACAAATACAAGAACCTGATCTTTATCAATGCCCAGTCTGAAAGTGTGATCGATATGCTTTACCAGGAGTCTGACCTCTACCTAATGCCAAGTCAGTTTGAGCCATGTGGGATTAGCCAGATGCTGGCTATGAGAAATGGTCAGCCCTGCCTCGTTCACAATACCGGAGGTTTGAAAGACACTGTTGTTCACGGTAAAACAGGTTTTAGCTTTGATGGCAACACCACTGAAGAGAAAACGGCTGACTTTTTAAAGCAGTTTTCCAATGCGGTGGATCTTTTCTTTCAGAATAAGAAGGAATGGAAAAAGATCAGGGAGAATGCTAAAAAGCAGCGCTTCACCTGGAATAAATCTGTAGATGCGTACTATGAGCTGTTGTATCGATATGACAAAGATCAGGTCAGTAATTTGCAATCTTAAAATAACTCCGGGATTAGCCGCTGTCGGTTAATTTTTTTCATATTGTTCCCGTAATTATTAAATAAGGCCAGACTTACCCTTTAGACTTAGTTAAAATTTGCGAAAACGGAATAAAATAGGCGTATTTCTGAAATTTCAATAGTCGGCTTAAAATAATTTTAACACTAAAATTCGTAAATTAGCAATCCTTAAAAATTAATCTAAAGAACAAAATATAATATGTCTAAAACAGCGACTTTCGAATTTGACGGAAAGAAATATGAATTTCCCGTTACTGTGGGAACTGAAGATGAAATTGGTATAGATATCAAGAAGCTTCGTGGAGAAGCCGGGCTTATCACATTGGATCCAGGTTTTAAAAATACTGGTAGTTGTGAAAGTGCGATCACCTTCCTTGATGGTGAGAAAGGGGTGCTTAGATATAGAGGGTATGCGATAGAGGATCTGGCTGAAAAGGCTGATTTCCTGGAAGTAGCCTATCTTTTAATATTTGGAGAGCTGCCAAACAAGTCGCAGCTTGACAAATTTACCAAGGATATCAAAGAGCAGTCTCATGTAGACGAAGAGATGAAGAAGATCCTTGATGGTTTTCCTAAATCAGCTCACCCAATGGGCGTTCTTTCGTCCTTGACTAGTGCGCTTATCGCTTTCAATCCATCATCTGTGGATGTTTCTTCAGAAGAAGATATGTATAAGGCAATTGTCAAGATTCTGGGGAAATTCCCGGTTCTTGCAGCCTGGACGTTAAGAAAGAAGAACAGTCTTCCATTGAATTATGGTGACGAAGATCTGGGATATGTGGAGAATCTTCACAAAATGATGTTCGAAAAGCCGAACAAGTCATACGCTGCAGATAAAGCTGTAATCGAAGCACTGGATAAGCTGTTGATCCTTCATGCAGACCACGAGCAGAACTGTTCGACTTCTACTGTAAGAATGGTAGGATCTTCACATGCCGGACTATTTGCTTCAATTTCAGCTGGAATTTCAGCACTTTGGGGACCTCTTCACGGCGGTGCAAATCAGGCGGTGATCGAAATGCTGGAAAAGATCAAGGAAGACGGTGGTGATACGCATAAATTCATGCAAAAAGCGAAAGACAAGGAAGATCCATTCCGTTTGATGGGATTTGGTCACAGGGTTTACAAAAACTTCGATCCACGTGCCAAGATCATTAAGAAATCTGCAGATGAAGTATTAGGTCAGCTTGGTGTACAGGATCCAGTTCTGGACATCGCGAAAGGCCTGGAAAAAGAAGCGCTTGAAGATGATTATTTCGTACAGAGAAAACTGTATCCTAACGTAGATTTCTATTCAGGAATTATATACAGAGCTTTGGGAATCCCGGTAGAGATGTTTACCGTGATGTTTGCATTAGGTAGACTTCCAGGATGGATCGCACAATGGAGAGAAATGAGACTTAGAAAAGAACCAATTGGAAGACCTCGCCAGATTTATATTGGAGAGAACTTAAGAGATTTTAAACCACTTGGAAGTAGATAATATCTGGTTCCATATTTTACGAATACCATAAAAAAGCTTCATGATCGCATGAAGCTTTTTTATATTTGTCAAAACCCTAGCAATGAAATTGCATATATCAAGTGAAACGTCCAGATTACGTGCTGTAGTGCTGGGAACTGCCAGAAGCATTGGACCTATTCCTACTTTGGAGGAAGCTTACGATCCAAAATCTCAGGAACATATTAAGGCTGGAACCTACCCGACAGAAGAGGACATGGTAGCAGAAATGGAGGCTGTAGCCGCTGTTCTGGAGAAATATGATGTTCAGGTGTTCAGGCCTAAAATTATTGAAGACTACAACCAGATCTTTACAAGGGACATCGCATTCGTGATCGACGATAAATTTATCAAATCGAATATCCTGCCAGACAGAGATCAGGAGATTGAAGCGATAGAGCACGTTATGAAACAAATTGATCCGGCAAAGATCATTACTTTGCCTGAAGAAGCTCATATTGAAGGAGGAGACGTAATGCCTATGGGCGATCATATCTTTGTGGGAACCTATAAAGGAGAGGATTACCGCAATTATATTACCGCAAGAACTAATCAACAGGCGGTAGCTGCTTTAGTGAAATTGTTCCCGAATAAAAAAGTGATCAGTTTCAGCTTAAAGAAAAGTAATCACGTCGCCAAAGACAACGCACTGCACCTGGATTGTTGCTTTCAACCCGTTGGTAAAAATAAAGCGATCATTTACAAAGGCGGCTTTCTAATTGAAGAGGAATATAACTGGCTCGTTAATTACTTCGGAAAAAAAAATGTCTACGAGATCACTCGCGATGAAATGTATCATATGAATTCGAATATTTTCTCCATTTCTGAAGATGTAGTGATTTCAGAAAAAGGATTTACACGACTTAATACCTGGCTGAGAGAGCAAGGAATTAAAGTAGAGGAAGTGCCTTATGCTGAAATATCCAAACAGGAAGGATTACTTCGCTGTTCAACCTTACCACTAATTCGCGATTAACTTAAAGCTATGAAACAGATTACAGATACCATTTTAATGGTAAGACCGGTAAACTTCAGAATGAATGAACAAACGGCTGTTAATAATTATTTTCAGAAAAAAGTTGATGCAGATAATGTAAATGCTCTAGCTACCAGAGAGTTTGATGCATTTGTAGATAAGTTAAGGGAGGTTGGAGTGCAAGTGATTGTGGTAGATGATATCAAGGAAGAAGATACACCAGATTCCATTTTCCCAAATAACTGGGTGTCTTTCCATAGCGATGGGGAGATAGCGCTATATCCTATGTTCGCCGAGAACAGGCGTAAGGAGAGACGACTTGAATATTTCTCCAAACTCGAGGAAGCTGGCCTGAAGATCAATAATATTGTAGATTATACTTCAGCTGAAGAAGACGATATTTTCCTTGAAGGAACCGGAAGTCTTATCCTGGACCGGGTTCATCAAAAAGCATATTGTGCCATCTCTCCAAGAGCAGATGAAGATCTGGTAATAGAATTTTGTGAGGATTTCGAGTATACCCCGGTTATTTTCAACGCTTATCAAAGTGTAAATGGTAAGCGACTTCCAATTTATCATACCAATGTGATGATGTGCCTTGCTGAAGAATTCGCGGTGATTTGTCTTGATACCATTGATGACAAAAAGGAGCGTAAGAATGTGGTCAAACACCTTAAGATGGATGGTAAGGATATCATTTCCATAAGTGAGGAACAAATGCATGAGTTCGCCGGGAATATGTTACAGGTTCAGGGTGCAACGGAGAAATATCTCGTAATGAGTGCTCGTGCGCACAGAAGCCTTAACCAGGAACAGTTGCGTAGCATAGAGAAACATTGCAAGATCTTAAGTTCTGAAATCGAGACGATCGAAACCTGTGGTGGAGGTAGTGCTCGCTGTATGATGGCTGAAGTATTCCTGCCTAAAGCCTGAGACTATACCTAATTCTTCCGCAGCAGCTTTCTGCTGAATAAAAAGATGATAATTACGCTTAGAATGGCGAATGGAAGGGAACTGATGATCAGGAATTTTTGCATAGCCGTGAGAACATTGGAATCTGGTTTAGTGTGACCGAGTACAATAATAGCCTCACAAAATATAAGTATCAATACCGCCCATACCAGGCGGTATTTCTTTTTTGGTTCAGGATTTCCTTTATCTGTAAACATACTTAGAACGAAGATGGCTGAATCTACAGAGGTTACCAGGAAGCTAACTAACAATATGATAATGATCAAACTGGAGAAAGCAGGGAAGGGGTAATTTTCGATGAAGATAAAAAGTGAGGTGAATACATTGCCAAATTCGTTGTTATAAGTACTTATCTCTCCAATTAATTCGAATGCTGAAGTACCAAAAACGCTGAACCAGAAAAAACTACCCAGGGATGGAATTAAAAGCACTCCAAAGATTAACTCTCTAATACTTCTGCCTTTTGAGATCCTGGCTATAAAAACACCAGTGAAAGGAGCCCAGGCCAGCCAGAACGCCCAGTAGTAATATGTCCAGTCGGTAAGAAACTGCTTTCCCGGATCCAAATCTCCACTTGCCAGGCTCAGCGGTATAAAATCAAAAACATAATGATAAAGTGACTGGAAGAAATTCAGAATCATTTCCGGGATATTTCCCAGGAAGAAAACGAATAATAGAAGTGTAACGGTAGTATAGATGTTCCAATTGGAAATTCGCTTAATTCCCTTATTTACACCAGCCCAGGCTGAGAAAAAGGCCAGCACGCAGATGACAAGTATCAGGAACAGGTTTGGTAACAAATTGCCTGGATCTTTGGATCGCAAATGACTTATGCCACCTTCAATCTGCGAAGTTCCAAGCCCAATGGCAGCTACAAGACCTATTACCGTGGTAAGAATCGTAAGAATGTCGATGGATTTTCCCCAACGATTCCCCTGAAATACCTGCAAGCTTGAACTTAAACGTATATCCTGTTTTTCTACAAATAAACTAAAGGCTATGATCAACGCGAATAAACCATAAAAGGCCCAGGCAGTAAAGCCCCATTGATAAAAAGTATATTCCAGAGCTATAATCTTTGCTGAAGAACCCGTCTCTATAGGAGGATTCAAATACATATATACCGGTTCCTGAACAGCCCTTAGCAATATGCCGGCTCCCATCCCGGCGCTATACAGCATGGCGATCCAGGATAAACGATCATATTCTGGCGGGGAATTTCCTAATTTTATCTTTCCGATTTTGGACATAGCGATGATAAACAGAAAAAAAACACAACCCAGACCCAGCCACAAATAAAATGTTCCGAAATATTCACGTACCCAGACCGACCCGATTTCGATAGCTTCGTAAAATTGTTCTGTGAAAAGAAGGATAAAAAAGGATCCTATTAATAATATCGTAGCAGAGAGGGTAAGTACCTTGTTTCTGAACAATTCTTTCATAAGACTACTTGAATTTTTAGGATTTTTTTCCGGAAGAACCATAAGCGATCCTGTTGATCATTCCTTCAAAAATAAAGAAATGGAAGGGGTACATCGCATACCAGTATGCGCGTCCCAGAAGTCCCTTAGGTCTGAAAGTCGCATTTTGATGTAGCACATTATTTTCATCGATCCTAAACTCCAGCCAGGCTTCTCCTGGTACTTTCATTTCAGCAAACAACAGCAATCTTTTTTCTTCTTTATCGGCAAGTAGAACTCTCCAGAAGTCCAGGGAATCTCCTGCATGCAGCTTTGTAGCATGGGTTCGCCCCCTGCGGAGTCCAACACCGCCGGCAAGTTTATCCAGGTAACCCCTTATTTTCCAGAGCCAGTTTCCATAGTACCACCCGGTCAAGCCACCAATGGCCCAGACTCTTTCTAAAACTGCGTTAGGATCTTCTATTTGTTTTGATTTTTTATCCTGCATGCATCCGTATTTCGGGATCTGGATATATTTATTCAGTTCACGGCGAAAACGACCGCTGCTCATACTATCCTTCCAGCTCGAGATGACTTCATTTTGTTCGATCTTATAAAAGGCCATTCTTATTGCCTCCTTATATGGAATCAGGTCTACATTTAGAAGTTCCTGTAAACGAGTATCCTTCGTGATTACTTCTACAGACATGCTATCTACCAGGTTCTGTGCGAGCTTATAGGAGGTTGAGGTTACAAAATAGAGCCAGTATGAACTCAATTTTGGAGACATCACGGGAACACGAATAATCCAGAGTTTTAGTTTTCGAACCTCAGCATATTGCAGCATCATTTCCTTATAGGTAAGAATGTCTGGACCACCAATGTCGTAAGACTCATTATAGCAATCTTCGCAGCCTATAACTCTTATCAAGTACTGAATTACATTTCGTATGGCGATGGGTTGAATGCGTGTATCCACCCATTTTGGTGTTACCATCACCGGTAATTTTTCGCAAAGATCTCGGATAATTTCGAAAGATGAACTGCCACTGCCTACGATGATTGCAGCACGTAGCACCGTGACATTATAATCACCTTTATATAGAATTTCTTCAACTGCTTTCCGGGATTTTAAGTGCTTGGATAATTCTTCTTCATTAATAATACCGCTAAGGTAGATCACCTGTTCTACAGAGGTTTCAGCCATCATGGTGTTGAAATTCCTGGCTGCTTTTGCTTCCTTTTTATCGAAATCTGCTGTAGAACCTGTCATCGAGTGAATCAGGTAATAAGCGGCATCGATATTTTGAATGGCTTCAGGAGCTTTAGTGTCTTCAAGATAATCGATCTCAACGATCTCGACCTTTTCCCTAAGTTCCTCGTTGGAAGTGAATCTGTGCTTGTTTCTAACCGCGCATATTACTTCATGGCCCTGTTCAAGTAATTGAGGTAGAAGCCTCATGCCAATATAACCGTTAGCACCGGTAAGTAGTATGCGCATTTCAGAAGTTTGAACTTCAAATTATAAATTAAATCATTATTTTCACCTGAGATTAGTAAAACTTTATTAAATGAATAACGTCCTTAAATTTGTTTTGCTCATTATCGGGATAGGGCTTATTGGCTATGGGGTTTATGATCTTCTAACCCCAGAATTTTCCATTGATGCAGGACCTCTTCAGGTTGAAGCCCATGGCGACCAGACACAGTCATACGCCATGATCGCATTTGGAGTACTTGCTCTTATTGGAGGGCTGGCTTTCGGGAAACGTTAGTTACAGACTTATCGTTTTAAATATGTTTATCACAGATGAGCTGATATACTCCACTCCAATGGCGATCACTATAAAACCTATAATTCTCGAAATCGCATTGATTCCAGATGCGCCGAGCATGGATACTATGTAATGGGAGCTTCTAAGAACCAGTAGTGTCGCTAAACAAACACTAAAAATGGCTCCAACCGCGATCAATTTTTCATTCCAGGTTGCGTATTCTTCATACAAACCAATTAAAAACGAGATGGAACCAGGGCCTGCAAGCATCGGGATGGCTAATGGAGTTAGTGAAACGCCGTCACGCTGGAAGGCATCTTCCTGAACCTTTGGTTTTTCCATCCCTTTGTGTTTTGCAAAGGAACCTGTAAGTAAAGCAAATCCAGACGTAGTGATGATAAGACCACCGGCTATTCTTAAAGAATCCAGGCTTATTCCGAAGAAATTGAGAATATATCTTCCGGTAAAGAAGCTGATTAGCAGGATCACGAATATGTTGATAGCAGTAAGGAGTGAAGTGCGAGAACGTTCAGGTTTCGTATCCTCTTTGGTAAGTCCTACGAAAATTGGAACCGTGCCTAAAGGATTGATAACCGAGAACAGCGCGGCGAAAACATAAATGAATAGCTCCATTGATTTTTTCGGCAAATGTGCATCGATAAACGATTCGCTAGGAAAAATTCAAATCAATTTTAGGTTAAGGAATTGTATCTAAATTTGATTAATATACATTCTTTACAGATCGTCGATTTGCGTAGGTGCATTATCGGTCTTATAATTGATGATCTTTTGAAAGAACTTATGAATGCCTGGTGTGTCTGCTTTCACCTTTATAAAATGATGATCCCGGTAAATACTATATTCTTCGGCTTTACCTTTATAGAGATTTAGTTTATAATACGGGATCACCAGCGCATAGGTCTCAAGAAGTGATCTAAACATCACGATGATACCATTGCCTCGCATTTCAACATTACACACATTCGCATTGTTGTCAAGAATGAGCAGGTTATGTATGTCTATACTACAGGAAGTTATTTGTAGCTTAGGGGAACCGGAGCCACGAAGTTTAACCCGCTCCATTAATGTGAATGGTTTTCCCACCTCGGCATTAATTTTTTCTGAAATTGCCGGCCGGTTGTAAGAGATATTAATTAGCATTTCTTTTTTCCTAAATATAAGGATTTGCGCTCAAAGGCTAGAGACAGGAACTTCAATTCTTTTTATCTTTGCGCACTTAATTGAATACAGAACAGGCTAAAAAGCATTGAAAATGACCATAGAACAAATTCTTGCCGCTAAAGTTAAAGAAGCAGTAATCAAACATTATGAGGTAGAAGCTCCAACCCTAGAGTTCCAGCCAACGCGTAAGGATTTTGAAGGAGACATTACTCTGGTCGTATTTCCAATGCTGAAGCAAATAAAAACCAATCCTGCACAGTTAGCCGAAAATATTGGAAGCTATTTGAAAGCTGAGGTGACTGAAGTGGCAGATTATAATGTAGTCAAGGGATTTCTCAATATCGTTATTAGTGATTCATACTATATCAATTTCTTTAATGAAATAAGGGATCGATCAGATTTTGGGGTGTTACTGCCTCAAAGTGACGCCAGCGGAATCATGATTGAATATAGTTCGCCAAATACCAACAAGCCTTTGCATCTTGGTCATATTCGTAATAATCTTTTAGGATTTTCTGTAGCAGAGATCTTAAAGGCTGCTGGGAATACGGTGCACAAAGTACAGGTGATCAACGATCGTGGAATACATATTTGTAAATCCATGGTAGCCTGGCAGAAATTTGGGGAAGAGGAAACTCCAGAGTCTACTGGATTGAAAGGTGATAAACTGGTTGGAAATTATTACGTGAAATTCGACCAGGAATACAAGAAAGAGATTGCGTTATTAAAAGAGCAGGGAAAATCTGAAGATGAAGCTAAGGCAGAAGCTCCAATATTTGTCGAGGCCCAGGAGATGTTGCGAAAATGGGAAGCGAACGATCCCGAGGTTGTGAAATTATGGTCAACCATGAACCAATGGGTATACGATGGTTTTGAAAAGACCTACGACGCTCTGGGTGTCGATTTCGATAAGAACTACTATGAAAGTGAAACCTATCTTTTAGGTAAAGATAACGTGATGAAAGGCTTGGAAGATGGAGTTTTCTATCAGAAGGCAGACGGAAGTGTCTGGATCGATCTAAGTGATGAAGGCCTGGATGAGAAGATCGTACTTCGAAGCGATGGAACGGCAGTGTATATGACCCAGGATATAGGGACGGCCATCCAGAGGTTTGCAGATTTTGATATCAACCAGATGGTTTACACTGTAGGAAACGAACAGGAATATCATTTTAAAGTATTGTTTCTTATTCTGAAAAAACTAGGTTATGACTGGGCAGCTGCATTATATCACCTGAGTTATGGAATGGTGGATCTTCCAAGTGGGAAAATGAAAAGCCGTGAGGGAACCGTGGTAGATGCAGATGACCTCATTAAAGAAATGACCGAAACAGCTCGTACTATTTCTGAAGAACTTGGAAAACTTGAAGGCTATTCAGATTCAGAAAAAGAAGAGCTTTATAGAATCATTGGTCTTGGAGCGCTCAAATATTATATTCTGAAGGTGGATCCCCGAAAAAGAATTCTTTTCAATCCTGAAGAATCTGTAGATTTCCAGGGGAATACAGGTCCATTTATTCAGTACACCTATGCAAGAATTCAGTCCATTCTGAGGAAAGCCGAATTCGATACTACAGCGGCGCTTTCAGAAGAATTTAAATTTCATGAGAAGGAAAAGGAATTGATCAAGCAATTGCAATTATTCCCGGAAACCATCGGGCTGGCAGCAGAGAACCATTCACCGGCTTTAATTGCAAATTATACGTATGAACTGGTGAAATCTTTCAATTCGTTCTACCAGAATGTACAGATACTTGGTATTGATGACGAGGCCGAAAAAGTTTTCAGGGTGCAACTTTCAGGAGTTGTGGCCAACGTGATCAAATCGGCTTTTAAGTTACTTGGAATTGAGGTTCCAGAACGTATGTAATGGAGATGATGTAGCCACGATATTTAAGAAGATGGACTTTATACTTCAGCTTCAAATCATTAAATTTGCAATTCGCTGCCAGTCAGCAAGAGAATAAAACCACAGGAAAAATTATGTTTGATAATTTAAGCGATAAGTTAGATAATGCCTTTCACGTTCTAAAAGGACACGGGCAGATCACCGAGATAAATGTTGCGGAAAGCCTTAAAGAGGTTAGACGAGCTTTAGTTGATGCCGATGTAAACTACAAGATTGCCAAGGAATTCACCAGTACGGTGAAAGAAAAGGCTATGGGGCAGGATGTACTAAAGACATTGAAGCCAGGCCAGTTAATGGTAAAACTTGTAAAAGACGAGTTGACCGAACTAATGGGCGGTGAAGCTGCAGGAATCAATCTAAGCGGTAATCCATCAGTGATCCTGATGTCTGGTTTACAGGGTAGTGGTAAAACTACTTTCTCTGGAAAACTTGCAAACTTCCTTAAAAATAAAAAGACTAAAAAGCCTTTACTGGTAGCCTGTGATGTATACCGTCCTGCGGCGATCAACCAGTTACATGTAGTTGGAGAGCAGATTGGGGTTGAGGTATTTTCAGATGAAGGTAACCAGGATCCAGTGGCAATCTCACAGGCCGCTATAGCCTATGCTAAAGAGAATGGTCATAATGTGGTAATTATTGATACCGCGGGTCGACTTGCTGTGGATGAAGCGATGATGACCGAGATCTCGAACATTCATAAAGCGATCGAACCTCAGGAGACTTTGTTCGTGGTAGATTCCATGACAGGTCAGGATGCTGTAAATACGGCAAAAACCTTCAATGATCGCCTTAATTTTGATGGTGTTATTCTTACCAAACTGGATGGTGATACTCGTGGTGGTGCGGCAATTTCCATTAAATCTGTTGTAAACAAGCCAATCAAATTTATTGGTACCGGTGAAAAAATGGATGCGATCGATATTTTCTATCCTTCGCGTATGGCAGACAGGATCCTTGGAATGGGTGATGTTGTCTCGCTTGTAGAAAGAGCTCAGGAGCAATATGATGAAGAAGAAGCGAGAAAACTTCAAAAGAAAATTGCCAAAAATAAATTCGGTTTTGATGATTTCCTGAATCAGCTTCAGCAGATCAAGAAAATGGGATCCATGAAAGATCTTTTGGGAATGATCCCTGGAGCTGGAAAGATGCTGAAGGATGTAGATATAGACGATGACGCTTTCAAAGGCATTGAAGCGATCATACATTCAATGACTCCACTGGAAAGAAGTGAGCCAAAGGTGATTAACGCCAGTCGAAAGAAAAGAATTGCAAAAGGATCTGGTACAACGGTGCAGGAAGTAAATCAATTACTTAAGCAATTTAACCAGATGGGCAAGATGATGAAAATGATGCAAGGCGGCGGAGGCCGAAAAATGATGCAAATGATGAAGGGAATGAATTAATTCCCTTTTTTTAATACAACGCAAACACAACACACAATGACAATACTCGATGGTAAACAGGTTAGTAACGATATCAAAAATGAGATCGCTGCTGAAGTTGCCAAACTCAAATCTCGTGGGGATAAGGTTCCACATCTGGCTGCGATCATCGTAGGGAAGGATGGTGCTAGTTTAACTTATGTAAACAGCAAGGTTAAGGCTTGTGAACGAGTGGGATTTCAATCTTCACTTTACCGAATGCCGCATACCGTAAGCGAGATCGAGCTACTGGACAAGATTCAGGAGCTTAATGAAAATGATGATATTGATGGTTTTATCGTGCAGCTTCCATTGCCTCCACAAATAGACACGCAAAAGGTTTTGAATGCCGTGGATCCAGATAAGGATGTAGATGGTTTCCATCCCACGAACTTTGGGAAGATGGCACTGGATATGACCACCTTTATCCCTGCAACGCCTTTTGGAATACTGGAACTTCTGGAGCGTTATGACATTCCTACCAAAGGGAAGCATACGGTGGTGATTGGAAGAAGTTATATCGTGGGAAGGCCTATGAGCATTTTAATGGGGCGTAGTGGTTTCCCTGGAAATTCCACGGTAACCTTAACTCATGAGTTCACAAAAAATATTACCCAGGTGACGTCGCAGGCAGATATTATTATTATCGCCGTAGGAATTCCAGATTTTCTGAAAGCTGAAATGATCAAGGATGATGCGGTCATAATTGATGTGGGAATCACCAGGGTGCCTGATGATAATACTGAAAAGGGATACGTGATTAAAGGCGATGTGGACTTTGAAAATGTAAGCAAACGAGCTTCACATATTACACCTGTTCCAGGTGGAGTGGGGCCAATGACGGTTTCGATGTTATTGAAGAATACGCTTCTTGCCAGAGAAAGGCATAAAAAAAGAGCCGATATTAAATCTTTAGAACGATAAAAAAAAGAGGGAATTTGATTCCCTCTTTTTTTTTTAAGCCTGTTCTTCAATTTTCCAGTCCAGATAATTATGGAGATCAGATTCTATAAATCGTAGTCCAAAAGTGATGATCGCCAGGTCATCGATATACCCAAGGCCTGGAATGAAGTCTGGAATGATATCCAGAGGATTCAGAATGTACAGGAAAGAAAAGGCAATGGTAGCGATGGTAAACCAGGGCACCTTGTTATAGATTCCTTTCCTGTAATCCTTCAGCATCCCATACATTAGTTTCGCAAGTTCGCTGTATTTCTGTAATAAGCCTGAGTTATTGATCTTATCATCAACCTTATCCTGGTTATCCATTGCAATACTTACATCATTATCGTCGATCTTGGTTACTTCAGTTTTAAAGTAATCTTCATCTATTTTTTTCTTAAGGTTTTCAAACATAGGTTCTTTTTTAAGTTATAATCGGTGGTGAGCATTTCCATACTCTTTTTTGTAGATCTTCAGAATTAATAAGAATAAGGATACCAGTAATGGTCCAAAAATCAGCCCTATAAATCCAAATAAGGGAACTCCTACGATCACTCCAAAAAGGGTGATCAATGGATGTACACTGGCAAGTTTTTCAAGGACATAAAGTCTAATGATATTATCTGTGGAACCCACCACGACTAGGCCATAGATGAGCAATGCAATAGCTTGAAAATCATTTCCCTGTGCAAATAGTAGAATGACCGCGGGCAGAACTCCTATAGCGGTTCCTATGAATGGGATCATGGAGCCTATTGCTGTGATAACGAACCAGAAAAAAGGATCTGGCACTCCAAATATCAGGTATCCTATAAGTGCGATCACGCCCTGTACGATTGCTACAAGCGGTATCCCCAATGCATTGCTTCTAACCAGCTGGTCACTTTCATCGCCTATCACGCGTATATTATCTTTTCCTAACGGAATATAGTCGATCAGGGAATGTCGCATCTCTTTTTGATTGATGAGCATATAATACAGCATAAAGTACATGATCCCTATGGCAATAAAAGCGTCAAAAGTTCCACCGGCAAGATTCTGCAGATTGGAGGAAAGCCATCCGGTTACGGCAGAGGTGTCTATGCTTTCACTTATGTTGTAACCGATGTATTCCTCGGCATTATTTAATTGATCTTTCAATGCGCTGAGTACCCTTTCAGAATTGGCAACTGCCTTACCAATCTTACTGGTTAGCATAATAGCTATCAATGTAACCGGGACCAGGATGCCTATAATGCTTCCAGTCATAAGAAGTCCGGCGGCAAGGGCTGGTTTCCATCCACGTGTTACCAGTTTTTTCTGCCAGCCTTTCATGATCACATAAAGGGTCACCGCACCAAGAACTCCAGAAAGATAGGGCACTACCTCACGGAATATCAATACCGACAAAAACAGTATCAATAGTAATACAAATATTTGCCGTACAAGTGACGGTTTCAGTCTATCCATTGGCCTGGTTGATAAGTGAAAGTTCTATGTTGCAAATAACTGGCTCATATCCTTGAATGCTTTGAATTCCAATGCATTTCCGCAGGGATCTTTGAAAAACATGGTAGCCTGTTCTCCTGGTTTTCCTTCAAACCTGATATAAGGTTCTATGACAAAATCGACATTTTTTCTTTTTAACAAACCGGCAAATTCATGAAAAACATCCCATTGCAATACAACCCCAAAATGAGGGACCGGAACTTCCTTGCCATCTACAGGATTGGAAGTTGAGTTCGGCGTTTCCTTTGGGTCCTGGTAATGTATGACGAGCTGATGTCCAAAAAAATTGAAATCTACCCAGTGATCACTACTTCGACCTTCTCCACAACCTAAGGTTTCTTTATAAAATTTTCTGCAAGATTCCAGGTTGGATACCGGGATCGCTAAATGAAATGGCTGTACTTTCATAGAATTAAGATTGGTTGGTTCTAAAAAATGAACTCTAAGGGTTCATGACTTAAAATTAACAAGAACTACCAATATTGCTACATAGAACAGCCTAATTCTGTGTTAAGATTTGGAGATTCTAGGACGCTTTTTTTTCTCGTGTTGTCCTTGTTCAAGAATGGAGCCTTCTTCAGTTTTTGTAGATTCTCCTGTAAGTCTATTGATCGTGTCCAGCTCTTCTCTAGTAAGATCACGCCATTGGCCTACTGGAAGATCCAGGGAAACATTCATGATTCTTACTCTTTTTAAGGAGGTCACCTCATAGTCTAAATATTCGCACATGCGACGAATTTGTCTGTTCAAACCTTGTGTAAGAATGATCCTGAAAGTATGTCTTCCGAGTTTTTCCACTTCGCATTCCCGGGTCACTGTATCCAGAATAGGAATGCCCGAAGACATTTTTTGAATAAATTCTGAAGTAATTGGTTTGTTTACCGAGACCACATACTCTTTCTCGTGATTGTTTCGCGCCCGCAGAATCTTGTTGACGATATCCCCGTCATTGGTAAGGAAAATAAGGCCTTCACTCGGTTTGTCCAATCGGCCTATGGGAAATATTCGTTTTGGGTAATTAATATAATCTACAATATTGTCTTTTTCCACTCGGGTATCTGTAGTGCAAACGATACCAACAGGCTTATTAAAAGCTATATAAACATTTGGTTCTTTAAGCTCGGCTTTGGAGACAGGTTCTCCATTCACTTTTACCACATCGCCCGGTTTTACCTTGGTCCCCATTTCTGGGACTTTATCATTGATCGTGATACGGCCCTGGTCAATCAACTTGTCTGCCTCTCTGCGGGAGCAATATCCTAACTGACTCAAATACTTATTAATTCGAACTTCCTCTGCCATGTTACAAAGATAAGGATAGAATTTGGACGCCAGAATTTGTAAAAAAATAAAATTTTTAAAAGCTCAGGCAACCTTTTGTAACTTTCTCTCGTCTATATAATAGAAGGCCTTTTGAAAATGGTAAAAGTAATACAGCTTTTTAAGAACGAATCCTCTCTTATCAAAAGAGCGAGTGCTGGTAGCAGGGATGCCCAGAAGCAGATCTATGAAAAGCACGCTTCAAAAATGTTAAGCGTTTGCCGGCAGTATATAAAGGATCTGCATCATGCCGAGGATACAATGTTGAAGGGTTTCATGAAAGTATTTACTCACCTGGATTCTTTTAAGGAAGAAGGTAGTTTTGAAGGCTGGATCAGGAAGATCATGGTTCGGGAAAGTATCAGTTTTTTAAGGCAGTTCAAAGAGATGGAATTTCAGGAAGATGCGGAGTTTGGAAACGAAGTGGCGAATAATATTAATTCTGAAATGGACGTGGCAGACATACAATCACTTATAGATAGTCTGCCTGAAGGTTATAAAGCAGTATTTGTCATGTATGCCGTAGAAGGTTACAGGCATCATGAAATTGCTGAAATGCTGGAAATAAGCGAAGGGACCTCAAAATCCCAGCTGTTCAAAGCTCGCAAGATGCTACAGCAAAAAATCAAAAACAATAATACATCTAGTTATGGCGCCAATTAAATTTGAAGAACATATCAGGGAAAAACTGGATAGCCGGGAGATCAGTCCGTCAGCTGGAAGTTGGAATAAACTTAGCGAACAATTAGATAAAAAGGAAAGCTCGGGAAAGAATAATAGATGGTGGATCTCCTCAATAGCTGCAATTTTTGTGCTTGCGCTCTGCGGAATCATCTACCTGAACATGCATAGCAATGTCAAAAATACTATAGTGAACACTCCGGAAATTCAGAATCCTTCTAAAAATACCGTCGATGAATTTGAGGATCCGGTGCAGGTGGCAGAGCAGCAACAAACTGAAGAACCGCGAGCTCAGCAGGCATCAAAGCCAGAGTATAAGAAAGATCCAGTTTCCGAAGATGTAAGAGTTAGTCCCAACAACAAAGAGCAGATAGCTTCAGTCACAATAGTAAAATCGGTCGAGCCAGAGCCATTAGAAATAATATCGCCATTTACCTTACAGGATTTGAAAATTTCCGAAGAAGTGAATAAAGTACTGGCAGAGGTTTCAAGGCTTGAATCTGAAAATGGAGAGGTTAGCGATCCAGAAGTGGAAGCATTGTTAAATAATGCGATTGCTAATCTTCAAAATGAAAACATCAGGAAGTCTGGCGAAATTTCAGCAGATGCTTTGCTGGCAGATGTGGAAGCTGAAGTTTATGAGTCATTTAAAGAGAAAGTATTTGAACTGGTGAAAACCGGTTATCAGAAAGCAGCAGTCGCTGTTTCAAATAAACTTGATCATTCCGAAGAAAAATAAGTATCCCTAAGAGGGTCATTCATCAATCAATAACTAAATACCAAACATCATGAAATCATTACTCATTACAATCGCATTATGCATTCTTAGTTTTAGTCCGTGTGACGCACAAACCGTGGAAATTACAAATGGGAACAAGATCGAAGTTCTAAAGAAACAGCGCGAAAACATCATCAAACAGGAGAAGGACGAACTCAAGGCAGAAGTAGAAGCTATCAATGAGCGACTTGATAACGAAGAAATTTCTATGCAGGAAGCCGATAAGCTGAAAGAGGAAGCTGCTAAGAAACATGCGCTGAATATCGAAAATCGTCTGGCTATCCTTGATAATAAAATCGCGCTTCTGGAAAGAAACGAGGAATCTAAAGTTGAAAGTGACAAAACATTCGTTTTCTCCTGGAAAGATGAAGACGATAAAGAAGATCCTGATTACGAGGACAAAAGAACCACGTCCACTTTGATGGTCGCAGCAGGATTTAATAATGCACTTTTGGACGGGCAATCCCTCAATGATTCAGATTTTAAAATTGGCGGGAGTCGGTTTTTCGAAATTGGTTGGGTGTGGAATACGAGAGTTTTCGAAGAATCGAACTGGTTAAGGCTTAAATACGGAGTTTCATTTCAGTTCAACGGACTCAAACCTACAGATAACAGATTCCTGGTTGACAACGATGGAATCACAGAATTGCGGGAATTTGAATATGACCTGAACAAGTCAAAATTCAGAATGGATAACCTGGTCATCCCGGTGCATTTTGAGTTTGGACCTTCAAAGAAAATTGACCATGACGGAGATTATACATTTTCAACCTATAAAAAATTTAAAGTTGGTCTTGGAGGGTATACCGGTTTCAGTTTAGGTGAAAGACAGAAACTTAAATATAAAGAAGATGGGGACAGAACCAAGGAAAAATTAAAATCTGATTACAACACCAATGATTTTATATATGGATTGAGTGCCTATGTAGGATGGGGAAATACTTCGCTCTACGCAAAATATGATCTAAACCCGATCTTTGAAGATCCAAACCCGGAGTTAAATAATGTCTCACTTGGAATTCGTTTCGATCTTGATTAATTAGCCAATATAGTTTAGTTTTGCGGGGCTTTAAATTTGAGTAATCATTTTTGAAGCTCTTTCTTTTTTGAAGCCTTTTCATTTTGTATTTTTCCATTAAATAGTTGTGAAAATTTGATCTCCAGAACCACCATAGATAATGTTTTTGAAACCGCCCGTGTAGAGGAGGTGATTGGGGATTTTGTACAATTGAAGAAGTCTGGTAGTAATTTAAAAGGGCTTAGTCCTTTTACAGACGAACGTTCTCCAAGTTTTATGGTATCCCCGGTGAAACAGATCTGGAAAGATTTTAGTAGCGGAAAAGGAGGAAATGTAGTGGCGTTTTTAATGGAGCACGAACACTTCAATTACCCTGAAGCGATCAAGTATCTCGCAAAGAAGTACGGTATTGAGGTAGAGGAAACGCAGCAAACCGATGAACAGAAAGAGCTAGCCGATGAGCGCGAAAGTATGTACCTGGTTTCAGAATATGCCAGTAAATATTTTCAGACGCAAATGCATAAGACCGATGAAGGTCAGGCAATAGGTCTAAGCTACTTTAAAGAACGCGGCTTTACTTCTGAAACTATTAAAAAGTTTGATCTGGGATACTCTCCAGATGAATGGGATGCTTTCACGAAAAACGCACTCGGTGATGGATACAAACTGGAATTTCTGGAAAAGACGGGTCTGAGTATTGTGAAGGATGAGAAGACATTCGACCGTTTTAAGGGAAGAGTCATGTTTCCCATCCAATCAATGTCTGGACGGGTTCTTGGCTTTGGAGGAAGAATCCTCGGGAACACCAAGAAAGCAGCTAAATACCTCAATTCTCCGGAAAGTGATATTTACCATAAGAGTAAAGTGCTTTACGGGATTTATCACGCCAAGCAATCTATTGCCAAAGAAGATAATTGTTACCTCGTTGAAGGGTATACCGATGTCATACAGTTTCACCAAAGTGGTATCGAAAACACAGTATCCTCGTCTGGAACGGCATTGACCTCAGAGCAGATCAGGTTAATTAACAGGTTGACCAGGAATATCACTGTGTTGTTTGATGGCGATGCTGCGGGAACCAGGGCATCTATGCGAGGAATCGATCTTATTCTGGAGCAGGGCATGAACGTGAAGGTTTGTCCGTTTCCAGAAGGTGAGGATCCGGATAGTTTTGCCCGCTCACATTCTGAAGCTGAACTTGAGGAATTTCTCAAAGAAAATTCATACGATTTTATTACCTATAAGGCCTCTCTCCTCATGGATGAGGCTAAGAATGATCCGGTGAAAAAGGCAGATCTCATTAGAGACATGGTACAGAGTATTGCGAAAATTCCAGATAATATCCAGAAGGAAGTTTATTTGCAGGAATGCTCCAGGATCATGGATATTTCTGAAGATGTTTTATACGCCACTTTAGCTCAACTGGAGAAGAAGGACGGTAAGACTCCGTCCAGGTCTGAGAAGAAACCGATGCAGGTGGTTCGAAATGAAGAAACTACGCCGGTAAAGAAAATAGATCAGCTATATATACTGGAGCGAAAAATTATAAGTCTGCTGGTTCTCTACGGAAGGCAGGAAGGTGAATTTCACGATGTTATTTTAAAACATAATGATCAGGGTGAGCCGGTGTATGAATCTGAAGTGCAGGAGGCCAAGGTATTCGAAAAAATTTACCTCGATCTTCAGGAAGATGAAATTGAATTTACCAATAAGGATTTCAGAGAATTATTCTCATTATTGATAGAGAAGCTTAATTCTGAAGATGAATTTGGAGTGGAAATGATCATTAATGACCTTGAGAAATCTCAGGCTGTTGAACTCACAGATATCCTAATGGAAGATGAGCAGTATGAGCTTCATGATTGGGAACGTCATGACATTCCTGTTAAAAGTAAAACTCAGGGAGTTGCCCAATTCGTAACGCAGACTATACTATCATTACGTAGATTTCTTGTTGGTCGTAAGATCAACGAACTCATGGAAGAAATTCGCGAAGTATCCTCAGAAGAGGAGCGCACTGAAAAAATTCAGGATATTATGAGCTATACCAGTTTAAGTACGATTCTATCCGATCGCCTGGGCAGGGTTATGTAGTATTAAGCTGTAATAATCTGGATTGCGTGATAAGATCTGCTACATTGTCCACTTTCAATTTCTTCAGTAACCTGGTTTTATAAGTGCTCACCGTCTTTTCGTTAATGTCCAGCGCCTCAGCAATATCCTTATTTCTTTTTCCGGAAGAAAGCAGATTTAATACTTCCGTTTCGCGGGTAGAAAGCTTCTTGAATTTTGTAATCAAACTCTTACCTCTGGTGATACCGGAATTCAGTTTTTCTGTGATCTTGCGATTTAAGTAGATCCCACCTCGTGCAACCTGGTAAATTGCCTTCTCCAGAGTCTCACTATCTGTATGCTTGGAAATATAACCAGCAGCTCCTGCTTTGATCGCACTTAGAGCATACATTTCTTCAGGATGTGAACTGAAAATTAGTGTTTTTACTTCTGGAAATTCCTGCTTGATCCTTCTAATGGCGTTGATACCGTTGATTTGCGGAAGATCCAGTTCCACGATCAAAACTTCGGGAGCGTTCTTTTCTAACTGACTGAACAACTGGGTGCCACTGCTTACTCTGCCTGTAACCTGAAGTGCCGGATTGTTCTGAAGTACGCATTTGATCCCTTCAAAAATAATTGGATGATGGTCTGCAATTAATACTCGATACATGATTCTAAGTTAAAAACAAGTCCGGGGGTAACTCGTTGAGTTTGGTTTCTTTAACCTAAAAATACTGCTTTGACCACTGTTATGGGAAATCAGCTACATATATTCGACAAGATGATTATTTCAATAGATGAACGGGTATGTCGCAAACCGGAATCGGAACCATCTTATGTGTATTCGCAGCATTCAAACGCGAATATATCTGGAAGACTTCCAGCTGCCTGCCCTCAAAATCTTCAGCGGCTTTTCCAGCTTCTTTTTGAGACATAGCCCATTCCAGTTCATCATAGGAAGCTCCTAACTGGTCCTCATCACTTCGGCTATCACCAAATAATCCGTCTGTGGGAGCTGCGGTCATGATGTCTTCAATAATATTCAGATATTTTCCAAGGGCGTATACTTCACTTTTCATGAGATCGGCAATTGGGCTAAGGTCCACACCACCATCCCCGTATTTTGTATAGAATCCAACTCCAAAATCCTCTACTTTATTTCCAGTTCCGGCAACAAGATATTTATGTAAACCGGCAAAATAATATAAGGTGGTCATTCGCAGCCTTGCTCTTGAATTTGCCAGAGTAAGATCAAGGGAAGGAGATTTTCTTTCCTGCGGCATTGCAGATTTAAACTGTTCAAAAACCGGGGTAAGATTTACTTCTAGGTTGCTCACGTTCGCAAAATTATGTTCCAGCTCACTAATATGCTTTCTTGCGCGGGTAACCTGGCTGCTGGCCTGGTGAATTGGCATTTCCAGGCATAGAGTAGGCATTCCTGTTTTGGCGCAAAGTGTTGAGGTTACAGCTGAATCTATACCGCCGCTCACGCCAACTACAAATCCGTTCATATTCGCTTTAGTAGCGTATTCTTTTAACCAGTTTATGATATGATCTGCGACTTTTTCGGTTTGCATAATGTTGGGTGATTTAATTAGTAAGTAATACCTTTGCCTCACAAATCTAACACTAAAAGCCAATTTTTAAAAGATGGCTGCGTTAAAGCCTTCCTAATTGCCTGATATGCTTAAAAAGATCCTGGTTTTGTTCATCATTATTCTGGTAGTTTCCTGTAACCAAAAGACAGGAACTGAAGAAAAGATCGAAGCGATAGAGCTCGATCTGCAAGTCATTAGATTTGAGCAGGAATTTGCGGGTACAGATCCCCGCCAGTTACCTGAATTAAAGCAAAAATATCCATTTCTATTTCCTGAGCAGTTTCCAGATTCAGTTTGGATAGAAAAACTATCTGATAGTCTTCAGCTGGAGATCAATCAGGCTGTAGAGGAAGAGTTTTCAGATTTTACGACACAGGAAAATGAATTGTACGCGCTTTTCCAGCATATCAACTATTACTTTCCGGAGTTTGAAATACCGGCGGTGATCACAGTAACTTCAGAAGTGGATTATAAGAACAAAATAATTTATGCTGAAGATTATTTATTTGTTTCCCTCGACACCTATTTGGGTACAGATCATCCATTCTATACCGGTCTTCAGAATTACCTGAAAAAGAATTTTAAAAAAGATCAGATCGTAGTAGATGCTGCGGAAGAGATCGCGAAAAAATACGTGCCGGGTCCAGATTCGCGAACCTTTCTAAGTCATATGGTATATTACGGAAAAATCCAGTATCTAAAAGAAGTATGGCTGCCAACACTTGATCCCGCACGAAGAATAGGCTATACTAAAGCCGAATACGACTTTGCAGAAGCTAATGAATCCCAGATCTGGAGATATTTTGTAGAGAACGAGCTTATATACGATACAGACAACCAGTTGCAAACACGCTTTTTATATCCTGCCCCATTTTCAAAATTTTACCTGCAGCTGGATGCTGAAAGTCCGGCCAGGTTAGGTCAATATATTGGGCTTGAGATCGTGAAAGCATACATGGATAAGAACGACGTATCCCTGAGCCGGATGCTGAAAACATCTGCGGAAGAGATTTTTAATAATGCCAATTTTAAACCAAGGAAATAATGCCAGAATTTAAAAAATCTGAGATCAATATAGAAGTTGTAACCGATGAGAATCACGTTCCTGAAAATATAACATGGAGTGCTGAGGATGGAAATGTCTATAAAGAAGATGCAAAAGCGCTGATGCTTTCGGTGTGGGATAGCAAAGATCAGGAAACTTTGAGAATTGATTTGTGGACTAAGGAAATGCCGGTAGATGAAATGAAAAAGTTCTTTCATCAGACTTTAGTTTCTATGAGCGACACCTATTATCGAGCGACCCAGGACGATAAAATGCGTGATACTATGAAAGATTTCTGCGATTATTTTGCGGAAAAGACTGAAATCAAAAGAGGCTAATTGGAAAAACTGATTTTTGTTTACAATGCCGACTCCGGCAAACTGAATTCGATCATTGGTGCATTTCAAAAAATTGTAGATCCCAATTCATACAATTGTAGTTTGTGTAAGTTAACCTATGGAGCTTTTGACGAGAAAAAGCAATGGAGGCATTTTCGTGAAAATGCCGATCTGGATATGGAATTCCTGCATAAAGATGAGTTTTTGAAAAGCTATGCTTCCAAGTTTGGACATAAATTTGACTTCCCGATCATTCTCGCGCAGAACCAGAAAGGTCTGGAAGTGCTGGTGTCAACTTCAGAATTAAAGGGAATTACAGAGGTTGAGGAGCTAATTTCAAAAATTAAGGAAAGAACCTAATTTTTATGATCTACCGGAAAAAATTGTGACCAGTTGGCCGGCTCAAGATGTTTCGCAATACCCTGTAAACCATATTCGCCATTTCTTATTAACATTTCTCCATTTGGTTTGATAATCGCGTAAGAACCGCATAAACTAGGATTCTGAAATAAAGCCTTTCGCAAAAAACCAGATTGATCCTGGAAAATCATTTTCTTCTGATTTTCTTTAAGTTCAGGCAGCATAATGCCTTTTTGAAAATGGCTGGAGAACACAACCTGAGGATACTTCTTCTGTACTTGTTTTAAATTGCTGGATAGATATCGGTATTTGTTATTAATACGCTGCGGAGTCCATTTATTTGGCGCTGCATTAGTGCAGTAATCATTTTTAAAGATGTAATGCAGGATGAAAATGGTTTTATCTGTATATGTCTTGCCGGTGAGATTCGTCATAGATTTCTTAAACTGCCGGTAATTGATATTGTAGGTTTCGTATTCAGGATGACTGAATCTTAGAACCATCCTACTATCCTTGGCTTTATATTTCCATAAGGCATAGTCGCTGGTTCCAGTTACTAATTTTGCATCGAAGGCTTCTTTAGAAATAGAGTTTCCATCCTTATCCAGGTAAAAGTTAGTGGGCGGAACCTTATGGGTACTGCAAGAGAATAGCAGGAGTATGCTAAAAAGGGTGTATATTATTCTGATACATCCAATTTGCATTTACTTACTATTCAACTGTTCGTTGATACCTTCGATATAACCCAGAACTTCCTCTTTACCTAAACCTGCAGATGCTGAAGTAATAAAATATTCTGGCATCTCCTCCCAGCTTTCCAGCATTTCAGCCTTGTAATTGGCGATATGTTTATCGAGAACTTTTGGTTTCAGCTTATCGGCTTTGGTAAAAATGATACAGAATGGGATCGCGTTTTCACCCATCCATTGCATGAACTCCATGTCGATAGGTTGAGGGGAATGTCTGGAATCAATTAGAACAAATGCACATACCATTTGTTTACGTTGCTCGAAATAGGCGGTAATGAATTTCTGAAAGACCTTCTTTGTGGATTTTGAAACCTGGGCGTAACCATAACCTGGTAAATCTACAAGGTGCCAGTTCTTATTGATCAGGAAATGATTGATTAGCTGAGTTTTTCCTGGTTTTGCCGAAGTTTTAGCCAATGCCTTTCTACCCGTGAGCATATTGATAAGCGATGATTTCCCAACATTACTGCGGCCAATAAACGCGTACTCGGGCAGCGAACTGTTGGGACAATGATCAACTTTCGAATTGCTAATAACGAATTCTGCAGTTTTGATCTTCATAATAAAAGATTTTTAAATAGCTCTTTCTTTAAGCCATGCGTGTAACACCTGGTTGAATTCCTCTGGATGCTCCATCATTGCGGCGTGACCACACTTGTCGATCCAGTAAAGATCTGAATCTGGTAGTAATCTCTGAAAATCTTCGGCAACCTCTGGAGGAGTTACTGTATCGTTCTTTCCCCAGATGATGCAGGTTGGTGTTTGCATCTTAGGCAGGTCTTTCGCCATATTGTGACGAATGGCGCTCTTGGCAATGGCCAGTGTTTTAACCAGTTTATTGCGATCACTTACTGTTTCATAAACTTCATCAACGATTTCCTTGGTGGCAACCTTTGGGTCGTAAAAAACAGCTTCAGCTTTTTTCTTGATAAAGTCGTAATCCCCGCGTCTCGGGTAGCTTTCACCCATAGCATTTTCGTAAAGGCCAGAACTACCGGTAATAACTAAAGCTTTTACGCTTTCAGAAAACATTTTGGTAGCCAGAAGAGCTATATGACCTCCCAAAGAATTACCTAATAAGATCACTTTATCAAAACCTTTATGGTCCAGAAACTCCTTTAGATATTTCGCGAACGTGCCTACACTGGTTTTAAGTAGGGACATCGAATAAAGTGGTAATTCCGGGATTAAAACCTTATAGCCATTTTCCGGAAAGTGACTTACAACTCCGTCAAAATTACTTAGGCCTCCCATAAGTCCGTGAAGAATAACAATCGGGGTGCCTTCGCCTTTTTCTAGATATGTGAATTTCCCCTCCTGCCTTAAGTGATCTTTCATTGATAGCCTTTGCGGTTAGCAATCGCAAATATAGCGATTTCGATACAAGTATAATCATTTTTGATTAACTGCAAGCTCATTTCCGGGAAGTGGGAATAGAAGATTCGAGAAGAAAAAACTACTCAGCGCTCCACTTTTTCCCACGATTTTTCAAAAGTCTGAATAATAAGGAAATAGAGCTATTTAGAAGGTTTTCAATCACATACGGTGGTAAAACTTATCAACATTGTGGTAGAAAGTGGTAAAATGTGGTATTATTTTCAATATATTTGACTTTGTAAAGTAAGATCGTGGTAAATCTCATTGGAACATACGAATGTAAAGTTGATGCTAAGGGCCGGTTAATGGTTCCTTCAGCATTAAAAAAGCAATTGTCTCCAATGTTGCAGGATGGGTTTGTCATCAAAAGATCGGTTTTTCAACCTTGCCTGGAATTATATCCAATGGAGCAATGGAATCTTATGATGACGAAGATCAATAAACTTAACAGGTTTAAAAAGCAAAATAATGACTTTATAAGAAGGTTCACGGCCGGTGTAAAAACTGTGGAGGTGGACTCAAATGGACGTCTTTTGATTCCGAAGGACCTGATAGGTTTTGCCGGGATTGAGAAAGAGATCGTCCTGTCTTCTGCGATCGCCATCGTGGAGATTTGGGATAAGGATAAATACGAAACTGCCATCGGCGGTTCTTCAGATGAGGACTTTGCAAGTCTTGCTGAAGAAGTGATGGGAAATGACGACTTCGATGGAATATCATAATCCAGTACTCTTAAAGGAATCTGTAGATGGTCTTGATATCAAGCCAGACGGAGTGTATGTAGATGTGACCTTTGGAGGTGGAGGTCATTCCCGGGAGATCCTTAGCAGGTTGGGACCGGCGGGTAAACTATTCGCTTTTGACCAGGACAAGGACGCGCTTCAGAATAAAATAGATGATGCACGTTTTACGCTCATCAATGAGAACTTTAGGTTTTTAAAAAGATTTCTAAGGTTCTACGGGGTAAAAAAAGTTGATGGCATTCTTGGTGATTTCGGGGTTTCCTCGCATCAGTTCAATGAAGCTGAAAGAGGCTTTAGTACAAGATTCGATGCCAGGCTGGACATGAGGATGAACCAAGGAGATAAGTTGAGTGCGTATGAAGTCATTAATGAATACGAAGAGGAGCAGTTGAAGACGTTGTTCTATGCCTATGCAGATTTGAAGAACGCTCCCAAACTGGCCCGAACCATTGTCGAGCAAAGAACCAATGGGCCAATTGAGACCAGTGACGAGCTCAAAGAACTTTTAATGCCGCTGTTGTTCCGCGGAAAGGAAAATAAGATCCTTGCGCAGATCTATCAGGCTATTCGAATAGAAGTGAATCAGGAAATTGAGGTGCTGAAGGAATTTCTTCAGCAAACTGAAGAAGTGATTCGTCCGGACGGAAGGTTGAGCCTGATCTCCTACCATTCACTTGAGGACAGGCTGGTGAAGCGATACATAAGAAGTGGATTGTTTGAAGGAGAACCGGAGAAAGATATGTATGGTAATATCGATGTTCCTTTTAAGAAAGCCGGTGGCCTGATTGTGCCAACCAAAGACGAAATAAAGAGAAATAACAGGGCAAGAAGCGCCAAATTAAGAGTGGCGCATAAGCTGTAAATACTATGAAAAAAGGCTTTTACAATATACTCAAGGCTAATTTTCTAATTAGCGAAGATGCTGTAAAAAACTGGCGGTTCATCGTCTATTGTACCGTTCTGGCTATCATTATGATCGCCAGTTCTCACAACGCAGAAAAAAAAGTGCACCAGATCGCAAGATTGAGCACAGAAGTAAAGGAATTGAGAAGTGAGCATATTGAGCGAAGATCAGATCTTATGAAGATCAAAATGGAATCCACTATCACCGAAGCTATGTCGGGTAAAGGTATTGGGCCGTCTGATACGCCACCGAACAAAATTAGAGTCATCATAAAAGAATAAACCTTAAATGGCAACAACAGAAAAAAGCATCCTGAATCGTATGTACTTCGTGGCCGGCTGCCTGTTCCTCTTCGCGATCGCGGTAGGGGTTAAGTTGTTGAATATTCAGTTTGTTCATGGTGAACATTACAAAAGTCTTGCGGAAGAGCGCACCTTAAGAAATTTTAAAATTCCAGCCAACCGTGGGAATCTTTATGATTCTAACGGAAATCTTTTGGCTACTTCAGTTCCCAAATATGATATTCGTTTTGACGCTGTAACTGTTTCAGACAAAAATTTTGAAGAGAATATTGGAGAACTGTCTGCAAAACTCTCTAAAATGCTTGGCCGTTCAGCTTCCTATTACTCTCAGAAATTAAGAACAGCTCGTGCCAATAAGCAACGTTATGTGCTAATTGCCAAGAACCTTGGATATTCAGAATACATGAAGATCAAGAGTTTTCCTATGTTCAATCTGGGTGCTTATAAAGGTGGGATGATCACAGAGCAAAGCACGGTAAGGGAACACCCGCTTGGTAAAATGGGTGAACGAACGGTAGGTTATGAGCGCAGGGACGAGAACGGGTATTTTACTCGCGTTGGTCTGGAAGGGGCCTTTAGCAATTATCTAAGAGGGACAGACGGTCGACGCCTGAAGCAGAAAATAGCCAAGGGACAATGGAAGCCTATTAGCGATAATAACGAAATGGAGCCCAAAGATGGCTATGACGTTATCTCTACCATCGATGTGAACATACAGGATATAGCACATCATTCATTATTACGCCAGTTGGAACATTTTGAAGCAGATCACGGGACTGTAGTGGTTATGGAAACCGCAACCGGAGAGATCAAAGCAATGTCTAACCTTGGCCGTACAGAAGATGGCAACTACTTCGAAAAAAGAAATTACGCTGTTTACGAAGCGCATGAACCTGGCTCCACTTTCAAATTAATGGCCATGGTAGCCGCCCTTGAAGATGAGGTGGTGGATACCAGCCAGGTAATCGATACAGAGAAGGGGGTGGTTCGGTATTATGGTCGTCCTGTACGCGATTCGCATCATGGTGGTTATGGGGAGATTTCAGCGGCGAAAGCATTTGAATTGTCTTCGAATACTGCATTTACAAAAATGATCACCGAGGGTTATAAGAATGATCCTTCGAAATTCGTGGACAGATTATATGATATGGGACTTAATGATAAGATTGGTCTTGAAATAAAGGGAGAAGGGTCCCCTCGAATTCCTCATCCTGAAGATAAGTCCTGGAATGGTTTGAGTCTTCCCTGGATGGCCTTTGGGTATGGGGTGGCTATCACACCTTTGCAAACACTTACTTTCTACAACGCGATCGCAAACGATGGTGAAATGATCAAGCCACGATTCATCAAGGCGGTAAAGGATCGGGATAAAGCTATTCTTACGATGGACAAACAGGTGATGAATCCATCTATCTGTTCTCCGGAAACTGCAGCGAAAGTTCGTGAGATGATGAAAAATACTGTAGAACGCGGTACAGCTGCAAACATATATACAGAGAACTTTTCGATGGCTGGAAAAACTGGAACCTGCCAGACCGAATATTGGATAGAGCCAGGCAGATATATAGCCTCCTTCGCTGGATATTTTCCTGCGGAAGATCCTAAATACTCCTGTATCGTAGTAATCCATAAACCAAACAGAAGAAAGGGATATTATGGAAATATCGTGGCGGCACCGGTTTTTAAGGATATCGCCAGAAAGATATATACCGATACCCCGGTGATGGATGAGCTGGAGAACCTTGAATTTGAAAATGAGGATATCCAATCAGATTTCGATACGTACTATGCGAGCATTCAGAACGAAAAAATGCTAATGCCAGATGTCACCGGGATGCCGGCTATGGACGCGATCTCTATCCTTGAAAATCTGGGGATACAGGTGCGGTTGAATGGAAAAGGTATTGTAAAAAGACAATCTGTTTCGGCAGGACAAAAATTAGATAATAACGCCATTGTAAATCTAGAATTGAGTTAATGCAGGTTTTAAAAGACATACTCTACAAAGTGAATATCAAATCGGTTTCCGGAGATACCGGGGTGACCATACGTGATATTCATTTTGATTCCAGAAAAGTTTCTCTAAATGATGTTTTTATCGCCATTCGTGGAAGTCTTAGTGACGGTCACGACTATATAAAAAATGCTGAAAATCAGGGCGCGCTGGCCATTGTGTGTGAGGAGCTTCCGAAGGAAAAAGTCAACGGCGTCACCTATATTGAAGTTGCAGACTCTAAGAGAGCCCTGGCATATATTGCAGCTAATTATTACGAGAATCCCTCAGAAAATCTAAAGTTGGTGGGAGTTACCGGAACTAACGGGAAAACAACCATTGCGACTTTGCTCTATGACCTGTTTACCAAAGCTGGGTTTAAGTGCGGACTTCTTTCTACCGTAAAGATCATGATTGGAGACGAAGAGCGAACTGCTATTCGAACCACTCCAGATTCTATAAGTATCAATTCCCATTTAAGTGAGATGAATGATGCCGGTGTGGAATTCTGCTTTATGGAAGTAAGTTCACATGGGATTGATCAGCATCGCACAAGCGCTCTAAAATTTGCAGGCGGTATTTTCACTAATCTCTCGCATGATCATCTTGATTATCACAAGGACTTTGCAGAATACCGTAATGTGAAAAAGAGGTTTTTTGATGAATTACCTGCTTCAGCTTTTGCGCTCACCAATATAGATGATAAGAATGGTGAAGTGATGCTTCAGAATACAAAAGCGAAGAAATACAGCTACGCACTAAAATCTTATGCAGATTACCAGGCGCAAATCCTTGAAAATAATTTTACAGGTTTACTTCTGAAGGTGAAAGATCAGGAATTATGGACGAGACTCATAGGTACTTTTAACGCTTACAATATTCTTGCGATTTATGCTACTGCGGAATTGTTAGGTCTAAAAACCCTGGAAACGCTTCGTATCATAAGCGAATTGAATTCTGTTAGCGGAAGGTTTCAATATATCATTTCCGAAAGAGAAAAAATCACTGCGATTGTAGACTACGCTCATACTCCCGATGCTCTTAAGAATGTTTTGGAGACCATCAACAGCATTCGTACAAAAAATGAAAATCTCATTACAGTTGTAGGTTGTGGAGGTGATCGCGATACTACGAAACGACCTAAAATGGGACATATCGCATCGGCACTAAGCAGTAAAGTGATCTTTACCAGTGATAATCCAAGAACAGAGGATCCAGATAAGATCATAGAAGATGTGGAAGCCGGTGTGGAACCACAGAATTTTAAAAAGATTATGAGTGTTACCAATCGCAAGCAGGCCATTAGGACTGCATGCCAGATGGCGACCAATAACGATATCATTCTAATTGCCGGGAAAGGTCATGAGACCTACCAGGAGGTGAATGGAGAACGATTTGATTTTGACGATCTCAAAATCGTAAAGGAATTTCTAAAAACTCTGGATAAATAATGCTGTATTACCTGTTTAAATTTTTAGAAGATAGATATCAGCTGCCGGGAGCCCAGTTATTTGAGTTCCTGTCTTTCAGATCTGCCATGGCTATTATTCTATCGCTGGGAATTTCGACCATCTATGGTAAAAGGATTATTAATTACCTGAGAGCGAAACAAATAGGTGAAAGCGTTAGGGATCTTGGATTAAAAGGTCAGACTGAAAAAGCAGGCACGCCAACCATGGGAGGTGTGATCATTATCGTTGCGACACTTATCCCTGTGCTGCTGTTTGCAAAACTGGAAAATATCTATGTAATCCTGTTGATCATTACCACCTTGTGGATGGGAGCGATCGGTTTTCTGGATGATTATATAAAAACCTTTAAAAAAGATAAGGAAGGATTAAAAGGAATATTCAAGGTGATTGGCCAGATTGGCCTGGGTCTAATCGTCGGATGTACCATGTATTTTCATCCGCAGGTGACCACGAAAGAGGTAATCACTGAAACAAACCCAACTGAAAATGTGATCGCCAGAGCAGAAGTTGTGGATATGGGTCCGGAAATAAAGGATACCAGTACGACCATTCCTTTTGTAAAGGACAACGAATTTGAATACTCCAGCCTGATAAGCTGGATAGATGCAGACCTTGTGAACTATGCATGGCTCATTTTTATTCCTATCGTGATCTTTATCGTTACGGCGGTATCAAACGGAGCAAACCTGACCGATGGGATCGACGGACTCGCCGCGGGATCTTCAGCTATAATCGTACTCACCCTGGGTATTTTCGCGTGGGTTTCCGGTAACATCATTTTTTCAGATTATCTCAATATCATGTACATACCGAGATCTGGAGAAATGACCATTTTCATAACAGCTTTCGCAGGTGCACTGGTAGGTTTTCTATGGTATAATACTTATCCCGCGCAGGTTTTCATGGGAGATACCGGAAGTTTGACCATTGGTGGGATCATTGCGGTTCTGGCTATTGCAACTAGAAAAGAATTACTGATTCCTCTTTTATGCGGAATCTTCCTGGTAGAAAATCTATCAGTGGTGATGCAGGTAGGCTGGTTCAAATGGACCAAGAGGAAATATGGTGAAGGTAGAAGGATATTTTTAATGTCACCACTTCATCACCATTATCAGAAAAAAGGCAGGCACGAAAGTAAGATCGTAGTAAGATTCTGGATTATTGGAATATTCCTCGCAATTCTTACCATCGTCACCTTAAAAGTACGCTAGGATGGAAAGACTGGTCATACTTGGAGGTGGAGAAAGTGGCGTAGGTACTGCCATCCTGGGAAAGGAAAAAGGATACGACGTGTTTCTTTCTGATAAAGGAAGGATCAAGGATAAGTACCGTGATGTTCTTACAAAACTTGAAATAGATTGGGAAGATGAACAACATTCAGAAGAAAAGATTCTCAATGCGAATGTGGTAATGAAAAGTCCGGGAATTCCCGATACTGCTGCGCTGGTTGTAAAGCTTCGGAAGAACGATATTCCTGTTATCTCAGAAATTGAATTTGCTTCCTGGTTTTCTGAAACTCCCGTAATCGGGATCACAGGCAGTAATGGTAAGACCACGGTGACCAATCTAATTCAGCATTTACTGAAGAATGGAAACATCAATTCAGGAATGGGTGGAAATATTGGAAACAGCTATGCGAAAATGGTTGCTGAAGATCGGCATGATTGGTTCGTGCTGGAGTTATCCAGTTTTCAGCTGGACGGGATCAGCGATTTTAAACCACATATCGCGATCCTGACTAATATAACACCAGATCATTTAGATCGCTATGATTACAAATTTGAAAATTATATAGAATCAAAATTCAGAATTACAAAAAACCAGACAGCCGAAGATTATTTCATCTATGATGCAGATGATCCAGTGATCACAGAATGGCTTGAGAAAAATTCTGTGAGA
Source organism: Christiangramia portivictoriae DSM 23547 (assembly GCF_000423045.1). Classification (GTDB taxonomy): domain Bacteria; phylum Bacteroidota; class Bacteroidia; order Flavobacteriales; family Flavobacteriaceae; genus Christiangramia; species Christiangramia portivictoriae. The sequence goes on from NZ_KE383971.1 coordinate 135,915, forward strand.
GCACAAAAGCTGCCATTTTCGATGGAAAAGAAACTTGAAAATGGCGCTTACTTAGAAGATACAAATATTGTTATAAAAATAAATAATACCGAGTTCACCATGTCGACATCAGATATATCCCTACAGGGCAAACATAACACCAAAAATGCAATGGCTGCGGCCACCGTTTCGCAGTTGCTTCGAATTAGAAAGCAGACCATCAGAGAAAGTATGGCCAATTTTCAGGGTGTGGAACATCGTCTTGAAAAGGTGCTGAAAATTAACAATGTTATGTATATCAACGATTCCAAGGCTACGAACGTAAACGCTACCTATTATGCACTGGAAAGTATGGAGTCTGAAACTGTCTGGATCCTTGGAGGTGTAGATAAAGGCAATGTATATGATGACCTGCTGCCATTGGTTAATGAAAAAGTGAAAGCGATCATTTGCCTGGGGGTTGATAATGAAAAAATTAAGAGTGCCTTTGGTAATATCGTGGAAAATCTGGTTGAAACGGCATCTATGGAAGAAGCGGTGAAAGTGGCGTACAGGTTCGCCGACAAGGGTGATAATGTGTTGTTATCTCCTGCCTGTGCGAGTTTCGATCTGTTTGAAAATTACGAAGACAGAGGAAGACAGTTTAAGAACGCCGTGCGTAATCTATAACAAGGTATTGAATAGCGAATAATGAGCAACGTTTTTGCAAATCTAAAAGGTGATAAAGTGATCTGGGCGGTAGCAGCTTTGCTGGCGATCTTTTCCTTTTTACCGGTGTACAGCGCCAGTAGTAATCTGGCCTATCTCCATGGAGATGGTAGTACAACCGGGTTTCTTATCATGCACTTTTTTCATTTATTGCTTGGTTTCTGCCTGTTGTTCGCGGTTCATAAAATACCATATCACTATTTTCGGGGTATCAGTATATTACTGCTTCCAGTCGTGATCCTGTTGCTTATCTTTACCATTGCACAGGGAACGACCATAGACGGTGCGTATGCCAGTAGATGGATACGAATTCCCGTATTGAACGTATCCTTTCAATCTTCAACTCTGGCCTCGGTGGTTTTAATGGTTTATGTTGCCAGGTATCTTTCAAAAATCACCGAAAAAAAAGTCACCTTTAAGGAAACAATAATTCCGCTCTGGGCGCCTGTTTTCGCGGTTTTAATATTAATTTTGCCGGCCAATTTCTCTACAACGGCCATCATTTTCGTCATGACCTTGATACTGATGTTTTTAGGTGGTTATCCAATAAAATATCTCTCGGCAATTGTTGGAGCTGGAATTGTAATGCTGGGGATTTTCGTACTTACGGCTAAAGCATTTCCGGGTTTGTTACCCAACAGGGTCGATACCTGGTCCAGCCGGATCGAAACATTTTTTGATGGCGAGGAAGCAGATGAGCAGTACCAGGTTGAGAAAGCAAAAATTGCGATCGCTCAGGGTGGTATCACCGGAACTGGAATAGGTAAAAGCGTACAAAGAAATTTTTTACCGCAGTCCTCATCAGATTTTATTTACGCGATCATCGTGGAAGAAATGGGATTGATTGGAGCTTTTGGAGTCATGCTGGCTTATTTGCTCCTGTTATTTAGAATTGTCATCGTGGCTACCAAAGCGAGCAGCATATTTGGGAAGCTGGTGGTCATGGGCGTTGGATTGCCTGTAGTTTTTCAGGCACTTATCAACATGGGTGTCGCGGTGGAGTTATTTCCTGTTACAGGACAAACGCTTCCTTTGGTGAGTAGTGGTGGAACGTCCATCTGGATGACCTGCATTGCCCTGGGAATCATTTTAAGTGTAAGTGCAAGAAGAGAGGAAATTAAAGAGTTTGAAAATGAAAGTCTTGAAGGCGAGGAGGAGAATCCTCTGGATATTTTGAGCGAAGCGATATGAAGAAGAACATGCGAGTTATATTATCAGGTGGTGGAACAGGTGGACATATCTATCCTGCGATCGCGATTGCAGATGAGATCAAAAATCGTCATCCAGAAGCTGAAATATTATTCGTAGGTGCGAAGGATCGAATGGAGATGGAGAAGGTGCCTCAGGCTGGTTACCAAATTGAGGGATTGTGGATCACAGGGATCGATCGTTCTTTAAGTCTTAGAAACTTATCATTTCCTTTTAAACTCATTAGCAGTATCTCCAAATCGAGAAAGATCATTAAAAGGTTTAAACCAGATGTGGTGATTGGTACTGGTGGATTTGCCAGCGGCCCGCTACTTAGGGTAGCCATATCCAGAAATATACCTACACTCGTTCAGGAACAGAATAGCCTGCCGGGTATCACCAATAAAATACTTGCTAAGAATGCAAGCGTTATCTGTGCCGCCTACGAAAAGGTGAAAAATTATTTCCCTGCGGAAAAAACTGTCATTACAGGAAATCCCGTAAGACAGGATCTTCTGGAGGTCAATAAACTAAGACAGGAAGCTCAGGAATATTTTAAACTGAAGCCAGGAAAGAAAACTGTACTTATTTTGGGCGGAAGCCTGGGTGCAAGAAGGATCAATAAATTGATTGAAACCTACTTAAAAAGGTTCGAACAGGAGAATGTGCAGTTAATCTGGCAGATTGGGAAGCTATATTACTCAGATTATAAAAAATATGCTTCAGAGGCTATTGTGGCTAAAGAATATATCAATCGTATGGACTTTGCCTATGCAGCTGCAGATGTGATCATTTCTAGAGCTGGAGCAGGAAGTGTTTCAGAATTATGCATAGTGGGAAAACCGGTATTATTTATACCATCTCCTAATGTTGCTGAAAACCATCAGGCTAAAAATGCCATGGCGGTAACAGATCATGACGCGGCTTTGATGATCACTGAAGATGAACTTACAGAAAAATTCGATCCATGCTTTTTTAGTTTTCTTAAAGATGAAAGAAGACTGGAAAGATTTTCAAAACGTATAAAACAACTGGCGCTGCCAAATGCCACTTCAGATATTGTTGACGAAGTAGAAAAATTAGTAAGTAAAAAGTAAATGAAGAATCCTGATCACATAAAACATTTTTACTTCATCGGTATCGGTGGAATAGGGATGAGTGCACTTGCCAGATATTTCAAGGCGAAAGCTGCGGTGGTTTGTGGTTATGATCGTACACCTTCAAAACTTACGGCAGAACTGGAGAAGGAAGGAATAATTATTAATTATGCAGATGAGGTTGAGACTATTCCGCAGCATATCTTAAAAGATGTGGAAAATAGTCTCGTGGTGTATACTCCTGCCGTTCCAAAGGATCATAAGCAGTTTGGATATTTTCAGCAGCAAGGATTCCAGGTCGTGAAAAGATCTGAATTGCTGGGAATGGTTACCGCTAATAAATTTTGCCTGGCCGTTGCCGGTACTCATGGTAAGACGACCACGACAGCTATTCTAGGTCATTTGCTTAAAGAAACGGGCGCGAAAGTAACTGCATTCCTGGGCGGAATTAGTGAAGATATTCAGTCCAACCTTATCATGCAGGGCGATGAGGTCGTTGTGGTTGAGGCAGATGAGTTTGATCGCTCCTTTCTTCGGCTATCGCCTAATATTGCGGCAATTACTTCCATGGATGCCGATCATCTGGATATCTACGGAAGTAAAGATGAACTGGAAAAATCTTTTAAAGAGTTCGCTTCGAAAATACCCGAAAATGGTACCTTATTCGTAAGCAGTCAATTATCCTTAAGCGGAAAGTCAATTGGCATAGATGATGCGAGTGACTATACAGCTAAGAATGTAAATATTGAGAATGGTACTTATGTCTTTGATCTAAAGACTCCTTCTCAAACATTAGAAAATTTAAGATTTAATCTACCCGGCAACCACAATTTGCTAAATGCTATAACAGCCCTGGCGATGGCGATCGAATATGGATCCCCAACCCTCGATCTGGCCAGGGCTTTATATTCTTTTAAAGGTGTTCGACGTAGATTTAATTATAAGATCAAAACCGATAAACTGGTGCTAATTGATGACTATGCTCATCATCCTACAGAAATTTCTGCGGTGCATCAGGCAGTTCGGGCAATGTACCCCAGTAAAATTGTTCTTGCGGTTTTTCAACCCCACTTGTTTAGCCGTACCCGTGACTTCGCTGAAGATTTTGCCTCCAGCCTTTCAGAATTTGATAAGGTATTTCTCATGGATATTTATCCTGCGCGAGAAACCCCAATTGAAGGCATCACTTCAGCCTGGTTGCTGGAACAAATAGATAATGATTACAAAAGACTTGTGGGTAAACATGATCTCATTGATTCCATAAGGTCGGAATATGCAGATATCGTAGTAATGATGGGTGCTGGAGATATTGGAGATGAAGTTGAATCTGTTCAAAAAGCATTGCAGGATGAAGCGTAGTCTAAAATTTATACAGCCTTTAATTTTAATCCTGCTCCTTGGAGGCTTATATGGCTTTGCAGAACATCGCCATAAAAACAGAAATTTAACTGGTATCATGGTGAATTTCACTGATACGGAAAACCTCTATGTGACTGAGGAAGTGGTTAATAAATTGTTAATACAAACTAATGACAGTGTCTCGAGTATAGATAAAGAAACTTTAGATTTGAATAGAGTGGAAGCTATGCTGAACGATCATGATATGATTGAAAATGCAGAAGTATTTCTAACGCTCGACGGCAAACTGAAGGCAACCGTAAGTCAAAGAAAACCAATTGGCAGGGTAGCTGGAAACTCGTCGTTTTACCTGGATAGAAATGGAGAGATCATGCCGTTATCAAAATATTACTCGGCCAGGGTGCCTTTAATGTTTGGTTTTGATGGCAGCACGGTGGCTGAGGTTTATGGAATCGTGAGTTATATTCAGAATGATGATTTTCTTAGAAAACATATTACCGGGATAAGCCGTTTGAATGCAGAAGCCTATGCTTTGGAGCTGAGAGAGAATGATTTTGAAGTATATTTTGGAGATACCACCAATGTGGATCTCAAATTCAACAATTTAAAAGCTTTTTATAAAAAGGCTACGAAGGATAAGAAGTTAAATACCTACAAAAAAGTGAACCTGCAATTTGGAGACCAGGTTGTTTGCACGAAAAAATAGTTTATGGAACAGAATGATATTGCAGTAGGATTAGATATTGGAACTACCAAGATTGTGGCCATGATAGGTCGCAAAAATGAGTATGGAAAAGTAGAGATCGTAGGCATAGGGAAATCAAAATCCCTTGGCGTACATCGCGGGGTGGTGAATAATATCACCCAGACGATCCAGTCTATCCAACAGGCAATACAGGAGGCAGAAGCCGACAGTGGTTTAAAGATAAGTGAAGTGGTAGTTGGAATCGCGGGGCAGCATATTCGAAGCCTTCAGCATAGCGATTATATTACCAGGCATAACCCAGATGAGGTTATAGATTCAGAAGATATTCACACACTATGTAACCAGGTTCATAAACTGGTGATGCTTCCGGGTGAAGAGATCATACATGTACTTCCGCAGGAATTTAAAGTAGATGGGCAGGCAGAGATCAAGGAGCCCATCGGGATGTACGGTGGGAGACTGGAAGCGAACTTTCATGTTGTGGTTGGACAGGTTTCTTCCATTAGAAACATTGGCAGATGTGTGAAAAGCGCCGGTCTGGAACTTTCAGCAGTGACCCTGGAGCCACTGGCTTCAGCCAATGCAGTCCTGAGCCAGGAAGAAAAAGAAGCTGGTGTAGCGCTTATAGATATAGGAGGTGGAACTACAGATCTTGCCATATTTAAGGATGGGATCATCAGGCACACCGCAGTGATTCCTTTTGGTGGAAATGTGATTACTGAAGACATTAAAGAAGGATGTTCCATTATCGAAAAGCAGGCAGAGCTTTTAAAAATAAAATTTGGATCTGCATGGCCAGGTGAGAATAAGGACAACGAAATTGTTTCTATTCCAGGTTTGCGCGGGAGAGAGCCGAAGGAAATCACTTTGAAGAATCTTTCCAAGATCATTCACGCACGTGTCGTGGAGATCATCGACCAGGTTTACCTGGAGATCAAGAATTACGGTCATGATGAGCAAAAAAAGAAATTGATCGCAGGAATTGTTCTAACCGGTGGTGGTGCCCAATTGAAGCACCTTAAGCAACTGGTTGAATATATTACCGGGATGGATACACGAATAGGATATCCTAACGAACATCTTGCTGGCAATAACGATTCAGAAACCACCAGTCCGGTCTATGCCACGGCTGTAGGATTGGTAATGAACAGCCTTGAGCAGGGGAATAATAAGTATCAGGAAGAAGTCCTGCTCTCACAAAAACGATCGCTGGAAGAGAAGGTCGATGAGCAGCATGATGAAGAAGAAGATGAATATGATACGTACAGGGAAGAGCCCTCTTCCAGCAAAGTTGCCCGTAAGAGCATCTTTGATAAATGGGCAGAGAAATTCAAGGATTTCTTAGACAACGCAGAATAAAATAGATACAATACAACCAGTAACCAGTAAAACAGAGTTTATGAGCAGTACAGAATTTGGAGACATCTCATTCGATTTACCAAAGAACCAATCGAACGTCATCAAAGTGATTGGAGTAGGAGGAGGAGGAAGCAACGCCATTAACCATATGTTCCAGGCAGGAATAAAAGGGGTTGATTTTGTTGTTTGTAATACCGACTCCCAGGCTTTGGAGAACAGTTCGGTGCCCAACAAGATTCAGTTAGGTGTAACTTTAACTGAAGGACTTGGAGCAGGGGCAAACCCGGAGATCGGTGAGAAAGCGGCAGTAGAAAGCTTTGAGGAAATCAAGCAAATGTTGGATACCAATACCAAGATGATCTTTATCACGGCTGGTATGGGTGGTGGTACCGGGACCGGTGCTGCTCCAATCATTGCGAAACAGGCAAAGGAACTGGATATTCTTACGGTGGGAATCGTAACCATTCCATTTCAATTCGAGGGAAGAAACAGAAACGAACAGGCACAGTTAGGAGTCGAAAGACTGCGTAAGCACGTAGATTCGCTCATCGTGATCAATAATAACAAACTTCGTGAAGTCTATGGAAATCTTGGTTTTAAAGCCGGATTCTCAAAAGCTGATGAGGTGCTGGCAACTGCGTCCAGAGGAATTGCAGAAGTAATCACGCATCACTATACTCAGAATATTGACCTTCGCGATGCGAAGACAGTACTGAGTAATTCTGGTACTGCTATCATGGGTTCTGCAACTGCTTCAGGAGCCAGCAGAGCTACAGATGCTATCATGAAAGCGCTTGATTCACCATTATTGAACGACAATAAGATCACCGGTGCCAAAAATGTATTACTGCTTATTGTATCTGGCAACGAGGAGATCACGATCGACGAGATTGGTGAAATCAATGACCATATTCAACTGGAAGCAGGGCACAGCGCAAACATTATTATGGGTGTAGGCGAAGATGAATCCCTGGAGGACTCTATTGCTGTAACTATCATCGCTACTGGTTTCGATGTAGAACAGCAAAACGAGATCACAAATACTGAATCTAAAAAGATCATTCATACCCTTGAAGACGAGCAGAGAGCCGAACAGGAATTAATCGCCAAGCGAACTGGTTCTATTTCTGAAGTGACTCCGGAAAAGAATGATGATATAGAGGATGCTCAGATAGAATTTGAAGCTCCTAAAAAGGAAGAAAAGATCATTCATACCCTGGATGAAAATGTGGAGGAAGTAGATGAGGTAGGCAAAATTCAGAAGAAAATAGAAGACATCTATAAAACACCAGATTTTGCAAGAAAACTGGATGTTATTTATGAGGAAGTGAATCCAGAAGAATTTATCATCAATGATACTTCGGAAACACTGGATACCGAAAACTTTAAAGAATCTGAAGAAGGAAAGTCTGAAAACGAAGAACAATTCATGTTCACTTTCGATATTCCAATGAATCAGAAGGAGGAAAAAAAACAGTTTTCAGAAAAGAAGGAAGAGGTAAAGCGCCATTCTCTAAGTGATGAGGAAGAAGAGTCTGCCAGAAATATTCGAGTGAACGAACATGTAGAGATAGTTCCGGTAACCGAAAATTCTGCTACGGGAGTAAAGCGATACAGTCTTGATGATTACATGGAGATAGAGCAAAGACTTGAAAGTTCAAAGGCTCCTGAAAAAGAAGAAGAGAAGGACGAAACGGTGGCTTTTGAGAAGAAGACCGTGGCTCCTGCTCCTTCAAGAGAATATGAGAATGACGAGCACGATCCCTTTGACAATCCAATTTCTTCTGAAGTCGTGCGTCAACGTACAGCGGAGCGTAAAGCAAAAATGAAGGAGTTCAATTATAAGTTTAGAACTGGTTCAGCACAGATCGATGAGATCGAAAAGCAGCCGGCATACAAAAGGGCTGGAATTGAGCTGAACAATGCGAAGCCTGGTGAAGGTAAATTATCCCGAACCAGTATAGAGCAGGATGATAACAATGAACTACATTTTAGAAAGAACAACTCTTTCCTTCATGACAATGTTGACTAATGATTTCTGTAATCAAACAAAAAGCTGCCATAAGGCAGCTTTTTTTTATGTTCAGAATTTGCGAACTAATTACTTTCGTACTGGAACTTCATCGGTATCTCTGCGGTATTTCAGCATGGAAATTCCTGCTACAAAGAATACGAATCCAAGGATGGTAAGAGCCCAGGGGCTAAGCATTAGTGCCACGCTTCCAAATATCCCTAAAACGCCCATTACCAGTGCAATCGCACCGCCAATAGTCATAATCATTGCTAAGACTTTAATCATAATGCATTAAATTATTGGTTATCAATAATAAAAGTATCTATTTAAATTAATTGGAAATTAGAATTAACAAACTTTACAATTTTACCCTCAACCTTTCTATTTCCCGTATCGCTTCTGTTTCATCGCCCCAACCCTGGATCTCTGTATGATCCTCAAGGTCATAATGAGCAAACCAGGTTTCCAGGATGTTTACTGCACCGGGATATTGGTCCAACAGCTGTTGGTAATTTTCAGCCTGGATGGTCCTGAATTCTTTGCGAGCGGGAATAGCTATAATTTTAAAGTCTTCTTCCCCGGCATCTATGAGTTTGATCATACCAATAGGGATAAATTCCACGACCGTTCCAGAGTCTAGGGTGCTACTAAGGAGCATGATATCCAGTGCATCACCGTCTCCACCATTCACAGGATCTGAATATGTGGACGGGATGAACCCGTAATTTGCCGGATAAGCCAGAAAATCTATGATCCTCTCCTGTCCTTGCCGAAGGGACGTATTGAAACGTCTTAAATCCTTGTCGTATTCAACCTTGGCATTGGTGCCTGCCGGAATTTCTATAATGGCCTGGTAATTCCCATCTTTTGAAAGTAAGCTGGTGGATAGCAAGTCCTGTCCAGACTTGCAGGAGGCAACCAATATCAAAATAAGAAGAAGCAGCTGCCTTTTCATGCTAGTTCCAGTAGATCATAAAGTACTTTATCTTGGCATCATCTGGAATTTGTGAAGCCATGATCTTGCTATCTGTATCATAGCGAAGATTAGACGGTAATTGTGCTTTGTCTATGGTAATGTAGGCATTGATCTCATCCAGAAATACTACTGCAGAGTTGATGGTATTCTCGATCCTTGAGATCGTATAGTTCTCCATGATATCCTTGAAGGTGCTATTCACATTAAGTCCGTTCTTTGTCTCATATCGTGCATCTAGTATGCGAATGTATCCAATGGTACTGGTAGAGTCAAATTCCTGAAGTGGTTCCAGGCTCATCAGGGCTGCACCATCTTCGCCGAAAATCTTGATCTCATCTGTAGAACGAAAGTCCTGCGGACCACTAGTTTGTCTTACAATACTGTCATTTTTAAAAATGCTGTCCAGTTGATTGATCTTAACTTCCTTTTTCAAAGGTCCCACTTGTGTTGGAGTAATGAGAAATGGATTTTCTTCATCACTTGTACATGATACCATCGCGGCACAAAGGCCTAGAAAGATAAAAGCTTTTTTATACATAAATTCGAGTTCCTTTATTTTAAAATTTTATTCAATATTCCCATCACGCCGCGTATAAAAGTTGCACTGGTGAGTACTTTGATGATCGCACCTTCGCGAGAGCTTTTGCTTTTACGACGGGAACTGGTTTTAGTTACTTTCTCGCGTTGTTCTTTGGCCTGTTGTCTGGCTTCTTCACCTTCTGCCTCTTCGATCTTTTTATTTAAGATCTCATAAGCACTTTCGCGATCGATTTCCTCATTATATTTCTGGACAAGTTCAGAATTTTTGTTGATTTGTCTCAATTCTGAATCAGTTAATATGTCCATTCTGCTCATTGGTGCGCGCAACATGGTCGCTACCAGTGGAGAAGGTCTTCCTTTTTCGTCTAAGGCTGAAACCATGGCTTCCCCAATACCTAACGAGGTAAGCATATTTTTGGTATCGTAAAATTCAGAAATAGGATAATTTTCAGCAGCAAGTTTGATGGCCTTTCGGTCTTTGGCGGTAAAAGCCCTTAAAGCATGCTGAATTTTCAGTCCCAATTGTCCCAAAACTTCTTCAGGTACATCGGCCGGATTCTGTGTCACGAAGTAGAGCCCGACACCCTTGGATCGTATCAGTTTTACGATACTTTCAATTTGATCAAGTAATGCATCTGAAGCTTCATCAAAAATTAAATGTGCTTCATCTATAAATAAAACGAGTTCCGGCTTATCCATATCGCCTTTCTCTGGGAAACTTGAGTAAATTTCAGCAAGCAGCGACAGCATGAATGTAGAGAACAATTTTGGCCTGTCCTGTATATCGGTAAGTCTCAAAATATTTACATAACCTTTGCCATCTGAGGTTTTTCTTAGGAGATCATTTACTTCGAAAGACTTTTCACCAAAAAACAACTCTGCACCTTGTTGTTCCAGTGCCACGATCTTCCGAAGAATAGCACCGGTGGAAGCGCTGGAAATTCTTCCATATTCCTTGCTAATTTCTTCCTTACCTTCTTCAGTAGTATACTGAAGCATCTTTTTAAGATCCTTAAGATCCAGAAGTGGAAGATGATTGTCGTCGCAGTATTTAAAAATGATCGCCATGATACCGGATTGAGTATCATTCAGATCCAAAATTCTTGATAAGAGTACCGGGCCAAATTCACTGACTGTTGCTCTTAGTCTTACGCCGTCCTGTTCTGAAAGACTGAGCATTTCTACAGGTGCAGCAGCAGGATTATAAGGGAAACCGAGTTTCTCATGTCGTTCATCTATAAATGTCGCGCCATCTGAAGCTTTGGCAATCCCGCTAAGATCACCCTTTACATCCATTAGTAATACCGGAACTCCCTTCTGAGATAGATTTTCTGCCAGGATTTGGAGCGTTTTCGACTTTCCGGTTCCGGTAGCACCGGCGATCAATCCGTGCCGGTTCATGGTTTTTAATGGAACCTTTACCGGCGCACTCGCAAAAACCTGTTCTTCCAGCATACCTGCACCCAGATATATATAGTCGCCTTTTGTAGTGTATTCTGAAGATATATGATCTACGAATTTTTCTGTTGTGGTCATCTTACTGCAGATTTTAATAATGTTATGGTACCATTTTTACTATTCACCTCAGCTTCAATTCCATTCGGGATCGTGCTGTTGTCATCTATATGACCAATCATTGCGCCTGAGAATGCAGGGATCTTCAGTGGTTTGATATAGTGATCTATGACTTCTTCCATGGTAAGTGAGCCATAACCGCTTCCACCGGGATCACAGCCAGTACATTTTCCAAAGACAAATCCTGAGACCTGCTCAAGGATACCGCCAAGTTTGAGTTGGGACATCATCCTGTCTACAGCATAGATCTTTTCTCCAATATCTTCGAGATACAGGATCTTATTAGACCAGTTCCCAGGGAAGTAAGGAGTTCCCATGATGGCTGTTAATACAGATAGGTTTCCGCCAAGTAATTCTCCTTTCGCGGTACCAGGATGAATAGTTCTAATTCTATTACTGGTTTGCACTTCCAGTAAATTGTGATTTTGAGGATTGGCATACTCAATCATATCTCCTTCAAATAGAAGCGTCCTGAAAATTTCGTAATTGAATTCATTCCAGGAAGAGCTAGCCATTGGTCCATGAAATGTCACCAGTCCGGTTTTTTCATAGAGTGCCAGATGCAATGCGGTAATATCGCTATACCCTATAAAGATTTTCGGATTATTTTGAATTAGGTCGTAATCAATTTTGTCCAGAATTCGTGAAGCTCCGGCACCTCCGCGAAGAGCAATGATCGCATTAATATCAGGATCACCGAACATTTGATTTAGTTCTGAAGCACGTTGCTCATCGGTTCCACCCAGGTGGCCGTATCTGCCTTTGGCGAATTCTCCAAATTTCACCTTTAATCCCATTCCTTCGAGATTTTCCCGGGCGATCTCATAAGGTTCGCTGTCAAAAATCGCTCCGGCAGGACTAACGATTCCGATAGTATCACCTTTAGAAAGTTTTTTTGGAATTAGTTTCTGCTTATCGAAAAGTTGCGGCTTTGGAGCTGCTGAAAATGATTGAAAGGGAATGCTTAATCCTGCAAGTCCCAGACCGTAAACGAAATTGCGTCTTTTCATAGGTATGTATACTGTCTCGAAATTAGGGAATATTTGGAACTTCTAAAATTCAATATCTATTTCGAATATGGATTAACAACTTTGAAATTTCAGCCTTGATCTGTTCAGCAGAACCTAAGTGATTGGAATTCATGATACTGAAGATTAGCAGTCGATCACTATTTGTTTTCAGATAACCACTAAGGCTATAATTATTTTTTAAAGTGCCAGATTTGGCGAATACAAATGCATTTTCGTCTGTTAATATATCTGCAAGGGTTCCATCTTTTCCTGCGGTGGGAAAAATGGCTGTAATCCAGGTCTCTGTTTTTTTGTTCCAGATGCGTTGGAGAATGTTTGCCAGGTTAGCTGGTGAGTTCATGTTATACCTAGACAATCCAGAACCATCTGCCCATTGAAATTCGTCTGGCAGATCGTTCAAAAGCATCTTTCTGGTTTGATCTATGGCAATTCGTGTGCTCATGGTGTCGGTTAATTTTTCTGAAATCATGACCAGCAATTGTTCGGCAATGAGATTGTCGCTCTGGTGCATCATTTGTTTGTAAAGACTGTCGGAAGCGATGGACTTGATGGTCTTGCTGGCTTTTTGGCCAGGAGGAATCATTGTAATAGATCGTCCAGTTTGCTGCTCAAGAATTTGAATGCTTAATTCTTCTGAAGTTTCAAAAGGAACACGAAAAGTATCCTGCTTCTGAATGTTCTGCGGAACCATAAATTGATTCCTGCCCTCCAACTTTTTTAACCTGTCTACATCACTGTATATAATGCTGTCCTGAAAAATACCCGGATAGATGATAACACCTTTGTTGCTTTGACTGAAGCTAAGATTATTTCCATAAACAGGAATGGCAGAAATTTGAGGAGAGAAGGCGTAAGTAAAGTCATCCCAGCTCCAGCCGGCACCGTAAGCCGCCTGTTTCCAGTTGGCTGTTTGATAGTAGATGGAATCCCTGGAATTCCGTAGAAATTCCAGGGCTGCGCTCGAGGAGAATTCAGGATTTAGCAATCCCGGATCTCCGGTGGCGGAAACTATGAGCGAATCTTCCGTATTTCTGTATCTGAATGTATGAATGCTGTCATCCAGAAAATGTATGGCAGCATATAGACTGAGTATTTTGGTATTCGAAGCGGGAGTGAAAGTTTTGTGAGCGTTGTACTGAAATAGTTCCTTACCAGATGCAGCATCCAGCAAAATCATCCCGGTAAATCCATGATGATCTTTCTCGAATGCTTCGGTTCTTCGAGATAAACCGGGAGCACAGGAGGATATGAAACCCAGGGCGAACAAAACTGCTATGAAGATCTTCAGCCGCACATTAAATATTTGCTTTAAATATAAAGTATATCGGTTTCAGAATTAAACAGAAGGAACAGAAACTCAAAAACAAAGGTTATTGATCCTGAAGTATAATGATTATCTTTGCCGGCTATGATTTCAGAAGAGACAAAAAGCCTGGTTGACAAAGGAATAATGCTTCCGCTAATGGAAGAATTTTATACCATTCAGGGAGAAGGATTCCATAAGGGAACGGCCGCGTATTTTATACGAATTGGTGGTTGTGATGTAGGTTGTCACTGGTGTGATGTGAAAGAAAGCTGGGATGCCTCTACACATCCACCTACCCATATCGGGGAGATTGTTGAAAATGCCACTCGCCACAGCAAAACTATTGTAATTACCGGTGGTGAACCATTAACCTGGGACATGACTGCGCTCACCCAGAATCTTAAAAATCAAGGTTGCGATATACATATAGAGACTTCCGGGGCTTATGAGCTTTCCGGAACATGGGACTGGATATGTCTTTCACCCAAAAAAATCAAATTACCTACGGAGGAGATCTATCCTTTGGCGAACGAGCTTAAGGTGATCGTTTTTAATAAACATGACCTGCAATTTGCTGAAGAACAGGCTGCCAGGGTGAGTGAAAATTGTATCTTATATCTGCAGCCGGAATGGAGTAACCGGGAGAAGGTGATCCCAATGATCGTGGATTATGTTATGGAAAATCCAAAATGGAAAGTATCATTACAAACTCATAAGTATTTAAACATACCATAAAAAAAACGCCCGTGAAGGGCGTTTTTGATTTATTTGCTGCTGTACTTCAGCTTAGTTCACATTCTTAAATGGAACTTTTACGTAGCTGTTGTCCCATCCAATAAGAAGGTCTGCACCATTTTTAGCTTCCTGAAAAGCCATCGATAGCGATTCGATCGTATTAGGAGCCTTTCTTACCGGCACATTGATTCTTACCTGGTCCTCTTTATCTGTATATTCATAAGAACCCCATGTATTGGTTTTGCTATTAAGAATAACGGTCCATTCCTGTTCTCCGGGAATAGTGTATAAAGTGTAATTTCCAGCTTTAATGGTAGCATCTGCAACTTTCATATCCTTATATAAAGTTACTTCGGTGGCTTCGTTCGCTCCAGTTCTCCATACCTCTCCATAAGGTACCAGTTTACCGAAAATCTCACGATTTCTTTTTTGTGGTCGGCTATAAATAACTCTTGCCACTGCAGCATCATCTTTGTCTCTGTACAAAGCGAGGTCCATTGGACTTGCGTCTACTTTGGAGAATTTAAGTTCTTCCTTAGAATAGTTCACCTTATCGTCATCCTGTGCGTTAATAGGACTGGCAACGAAGAAAAACATTGCGCTTAAACCACCTATGATCAATTTTTTCATAATTCTAAATATTTGAATTTTAGTAAGTATAAAGATAAGATGTAGAAAAGCGTGAATTGTTAAAGAAGCTCCAACAAGCTGTTAAAATTTTAGTGCAAGTTTACAAATGGAAGAAAAGTTTCAATTTTAGGGGGATGTACTTGCTTTTAAGATGTAATTCTTCAGAAGAACTTTTCAATTATAATTGCTTTTGAAAATTGCGTTTTCATTTATATAGCATTGACCCATATTTGTCTCATAATAATAAACAATATAAGTCATGTGTGGAATTTTAGCAGTTATCGGAAAAGATCTTGACAAAAAGAAGATCGCTGATCTTTCAAAAAGAATGTCTCATAGAGGCCCTGATGAAAGCGGACTGAAAATTACTGAAAAAGGTTACGTGATAGCTCACGAACGCCTTTCAATCGTAGATCTCACCACAGGTATTCAGCCAATTCAAGGAACTGAATCTGCCTGGATGGTACACAATGGAGAGATTTATAACCACATGTCGCTAAGAAATAATGAACTTAAGGATCATACTTTTAGAACTACAGGAGATTCTGAAGTCATTGTTCACATGTATGAAAAGTACGGTCTCGAATTTGTGGATAAATTGGATGGCGTCTTTTCTTTTGTCATCATAGATGGTGAAGATTTTATGGTCGCCAGGGATCCAATTGGTGTGAAACCTCTTTACTATGGTAAGGATGAAACTGGCGCCATGTGGTTTGCCAGTGAAATGAAATCTCTTGCAGACAGCTGTATTGAATTTCACGCTTTCCCTCCTGGGCATTATTATACTCCAGAAACCGGGTTTGTAAGATATTATTCTCCAGATTGGTTTGATGCTGAAGTTGCCACGCAGCCGGCAGATCTTAAAAAACTACGTGAAAGTTTGATCGAAGCGACCAGAAAAAGACTTATGGCAGATGTGCCGCTTGGTGTATTGCTTAGTGGTGGACTCGATTCTTCATTAACAAGTTCTATTGCGGCGAGGCTAATGAAAGATAGTGGCCAGACTTTGCATTCCTTCTCTATTGGATTGGATGAAGCGGCACCAGATCTTATTGCAGCACGTAAAGTTGCAGACTTTCTGGGAACTGAACATCATGAAATTCATTTCACCGTAGAGGAAGGGATCTCTATTCTTAAAAAACTTGTGTGGCATCTCGAAACCTATGATGTCACTTCCATTAGAGCCAGTACCCCAATGTATTTTCTTTCCAAAGCTATTGCTGAAAAAGGGATAAAAGTAGTATTGTCTGGAGAAGGATCAGACGAGATTCTGGGTGGATACCTGTATTTCAAAAATGCTCCTTCTGCGGAAGAATTTCAGAAAGAGACCATTAGAAGAGTACAGCGACTGGCTACTGCAGATTGCCTGAGAGCAGATAAATCAACGATGGCTCATGGTCTTGAAGCACGGGTGCCTTTTCTGGATAAGGCATTCTTAAAGACCGCTATGGAAATAGTTCCTGAAGAAAAAATGCCGGTTACTTATGATGGAGTGGAAAAGTATATTTTAAGAAAAGCATTCGATACTCCTGAAGAGCCTTTTCTTCCAAAGGAAGTATTGTGGAGACAGAAAGAACAGTTTAGTGATGGAGTAGGTTACAACTGGATCGACCAGTTAATAGAATATGCTTCAGAGCAGGTAACAGATGTACAAATGCAAACTGCAGCTACAAAATTCCCGGTGAATACTCCAGCGACCAAGGAAGCTTATTTCTACCGCGAGATCTTTCAGGAGCACTTCCCACAGGATTCTGCAGCAAAGACTGTAAAAAGGTGGATTCCGAAGTGGCAGAAAGATCTGGATCCTAGCGGAAGAGCCAATGAAACTCATGTCGCTCCCGGTATGAAGAAAGTTGCCGTATAAACCTCAAAAAATATCTGAATTAGCTCAAAACCCGAAATGTGAAAATATTCTTAAACATTTCGGGTTTTTCCACATAATTTGTTGATAACTTCAAGCCTGAGCGCAGGTCTGTAACCTGTTAAAAGTATGCGAATTGTTATATTTGTTCGTTATCCAAAAGAGATAAAATTAATTAGCATAATATGAGCGAAGAAGCTAAGAAACATAATTATTCTGCCGACAGTATTCAGGCATTGGAGGGGATGGAGCATGTTCGAATGCGGCCTTCCATGTATATTGGAGATACCGGTGTTCGAGGACTGCATCACCTGGTGTATGAGGTTGTTGATAACTCTATAGATGAGGCTCTTGCCGGACACTGTGACAATATAAAAGTGACTATCAATGAGGATAATTCCATAACCGTAGAAGATAATGGTAGGGGAATCCCGATAGACATGCATAAGAAAGAGGGCGTTTCAGCATTACAGGTGGTAATGACCAAAATTGGTGCCGGTGGTAAATTCGATAAGGATTCTTATAAGGTTTCCGGTGGTCTTCACGGGGTTGGAGTTAGCTGTGTGAATGCGCTTTCAACTCATTTAAAAGCTACTGTTTACAGGGATAATCAAATCTGGGAGCAGGAATACGAGATTGGAAAGCCAATGTATCCTGTGAAACCGGTAGGGGAAACTGAGCTTAGTGGAACTATCGTGACATTTAAGCCAGATCCAAGTATCTTTCAGCAAACCCTGGAATATAATTATGATACTTTGGCCAGTCGTATGCGCGAATTGGCATTTCTGAATAAGGGTATAAGGATCAGTCTTACAGATAAAAGGAATAAGGAAGAAAACGGAGAGTATGTTCAGGATAATTTTCATTCTGAAGAGGGCTTAAAGGAATTCATAAAATTTCTGGACGGCAACCGAGATCCAATTATTGGAGATGTGATCTCCATGGAAGGTGAGAAGAATGACATTCCTGTTGAGGTTGCTATGATCTATAATACCTCTTTTAATGAGAATCTTCACTCTTATGTAAACAATATTAATACTCATGAAGGTGGAACTCACCTTTCAGGGTTTAGACGTGGTCTTACCACCACTCTTAAGAAATATGCAGATGCTTCCGGGCTTCTGGATAAGGTTAAGTTTGAAATTACCGGAGATGATTTCCGTGAGGGATTGACTGCGATCATTTCAGTGAAAGTTGCTGAACCTCAATTTGAAGGTCAGACTAAAACAAAATTAGGAAACCGTGAGGTGACCTCTGCAGTGTCTCAGGCAGTTTCAGAAATGCTTGAGAATTATTTGGAAGAAAACCCGAACGATGCTAAAACTATTGTTCAGAAAGTAATCCTTGCTGCGCAGGCGAGAAATGCTGCGAAAAAAGCCCGTGAAATGGTTCAGCGTAAAACCGTCATGAGTGTAGGCGGCTTACCTGGAAAATTATCAGACTGCTCAGAGCAGGATCCGGCACAATGCGAAGTATTTCTTGTGGAGGGAGACTCGGCAGGTGGAACAGCCAAACAGGGTAGAGATCGTAAGTTTCAGGCGATCCTTCCATTGCGAGGTAAAATTCTGAATGTCGAAAAAGCGATGTCTCACCGCGTATTTGATAACGAGGAGATCAAGAATATTTATACAGCGCTTGGGGTAACCATTGGAACGGAAGAAGATAGTAAAGCTTTGAACCTTTCAAAACTAAGATATCATAAAGTAGTAATTATGTGTGATGCCGACGTGGATGGTAGTCACATTGAAACTTTGATTCTAACGTTCTTTTTCAGGTATATGCGAGAGTTGATCGAAAACGGTCATATCTATATCGCAACACCACCATTGTATCTTGTAAAAAAAGGGCAGAAGAAGCGATACGCATGGAGCGAAAAAGAGCGTGATGAAATCGCTGAAAGTTACAGCGGTGGAGTTCAGATCCAAAGGTATAAGGGTCTTGGGGAGATGAATGCCGAGCAGTTGTGGGACACCACGATGGATCCGGAATTCAGAAAACTAAGACAGGTAAATATCGACAATGGAGGTGAGGCAGACAGGATTTTCTCCATGTTGATGGGAGATGAAGTTCCTCCAAGACGTGAATTTATCGAGAAGAATGCTAAATATGCCAATATTGATGCTTAGTATTTTCTAACATAATAATGATCTAAACCCACGCTAAAACTAAGTGTGGGTTTTTTTCGTTTAATATTTGTGTGACTCTTATATTTACCAACCCTAACACCTATAATTTAACCTAAATCAATACAAGTGAAAAAATTTAAAATCTTAATGCTTGTTCTCACTATTTTTAGCGGTGGAATGATGCATGCTCAAACAGTACCTGCAGAAGGACAGGAGATTATCGATGATCTTCTATTTATTGCAGATGGATTTGCTACTCCTGCAGCAGAAAGCGCAGCATACCAGGCGACAGCAAGCTGGTTTACATCAGCCAAAGCACTGGAGCCATGGAAGGTGGATGTTTCCCTGCACGCTAATGCTTTGTTTGTTCCTTCGAGTAAAAAGGAGTTTACCATAAATAATAATGACTTTACCAATCTTACAATTGCTGGTGGAGGCAACGCGGCTGTAGTTCCAACTGCATTTGGGAGTGATACAGATGTAATGTTCAATGGAAACTTTCTTGGTCAGGAATTCGCATTTCAGGCTATCGAAGGTATAGACACAGGCGCTTTGATGTATCCTTTTGCTCAGGTTTCGGTAGGATTGCCTTTGGGCTTTCAGCTGGGGGTTAGAGCTTTGCCGGCCCTGGAGGTAAGTGGATCTGAGTTTAGTACTTATGGCATCGGATTGAAGCACAATTTGAGTCAGTATTTTGGCAGAAGAAGAACAAGAGATGATGATCTGGAAGTTGCCGCCATTGTTGCGTATGATATTTTTGATGTGAAGTACGAATTTGAGCAAATTTCAGTACCTAATCTCCTTAATCTTAATTTGATCGATGTAAGTTCCGGAGTTTGGATGGCTGAGGTGATGGCATCCAAGAAATACGAAAACTTTGAAATCTTTGGAGCACTTGGTGTGGCACAATCAGACTTTGAATATGAATTTGGAGGCAGCGGTCTGGCACTGGATCTGGTCAATAACGAGATTTCAAGGCTTAATGATTCACAGGCTCAGTTTAAAGGAGATATTGGTTTTAATCTATATTTCAACAGTTTCAAAGTGAGTACCATGGCTACTGCCGGAAAGTTTGTAAATCTGAACGTTGGATTACACTTCCTGCTTTAGGCTGAAACTGATTTAACCATTCCTTATTATTAAAACTGCATCGTAATTCGTAATTTCGCAGTCGATATTAATAGAAATTAAATATAATTTTAACATGAAAGTTACCATAGTAGGAGCAGGTGCAGTTGGTGCCAGTTGTGCAGAGTATGTAGCCATAAAAAATTTCGCTTCAGAAGTAGTATTGCTTGATATTAAAGAAGGATACGCTGAAGGAAAAGCCATGGATTTAATGCAAACGGCAACACTTAACGGTTTCGATACCAAGATTAGTGGAAGTACAAATGATTACTCTAAGACTGCAAATAGCGACGTAGCAGTTATAACTAGTGGAATTCCTCGTAAGCCAGGAATGACCAGAGAAGAGTTGATCGGGATCAATGCAGGAATCGTAAAAGAAGTATCTGCGAATTTGATCAAGCATTCTCCAGATGTAACCCTAATCGTGGTTAGTAATCCAATGGACACCATGACTTACCTGGTTCATAAAACTACGGGACTTCCAAAGAATAAGATCATTGGAATGGGTGGAGCATTAGACAGCGCTCGTTTTAAGTATAGGTTAAGTGAAGCCCTGGAATGCCCTCCGTCTGATGTTGACGGGATGGTAATTGGTGGACACAGCGATACTGGAATGGTGCCATTAACTCGCTTGGCTACAAGAAATTCTGTGCCTGTATCAGCATTTCTGGAATCAGATCGTCTTGACCAGGTTTCAGAAGATACAAAGGTTGGTGGAGCTACATTGACCAAGCTGCTGGGAACCAGTGCATGGTATGCGCCAGGTGCTGCAGTATCTGGACTTGTACAGGCAATCGCTTGTGATCAAAAGAAAATGTTCCCATGTTCTGCATTGCTGGAAGGTGAGTATGGATTAAGCGATCTTTGTATTGGTGTGCCTGTTATTTTAGGTAAGAACGGTATCGAAAAAATCGTTGAGATCGAGCTTAATGATGCTGAGAAAAATAAGATGAAAGAAAGTGCCGAAGGAGTGAAAAAGACCAACGGATTGCTAGACGTTTAAGTCTGTAATAAATTTTTCTGACTATACGCTAAAGCCACATTTTATGTGGCTTTTTTGATGCTTTTAAAAGTTAAAATTATCCAAAAAAAAATATTGGGATTTGAATTATGAAGTCCTATATTTGTCCGTTTTTAAAATAGACCTAATAATCAATAATTTGAGGAATAATGCAGAATAAAGGACTGATTAAAGTTTTTGCAATTTTGTTTGGGCTGGTATGTTTGTACCAGTTGTCATTTACTTTTTTGACAAACAACGTTGAGAGTGATGCTGAAGAATTTGCCATACAGAAAGTAGGCGAGGATGTAGAAAACTACTCAGAACTTCGTGACCAGGCAGAAGCAAGATATCTTGATTCTATTGGAGACAATGAAATTATTGCCGGGATCACTTATGATTCAGCGAAAGACAAAGAACTGAACAAAGGATTGGACCTTAAAGGAGGTATCAATGTGATTCTTCAAATTTCGGTTAGAGATATTTTAAGCGGACTGGCGAATGACTCTCAGGATCCGGCATTCAGAAAGGCTATTGCTGAAGCAGATGCTGCTCAAACTGATAGCCAGGAAAATTATGTAGATCTTTTCTTCGAGGCTTTCAATAACATCCCAAATGCTAAGCTTGCATCTCCTGATGTATTTGCCAACAAAGCATTAAGCAGCGAAATCAATTTCAACATGAGCAATGAAGAAGTTGAGCCAATCATAAGACAGAAAATTGACGAATCCATTACTTCAGCTTTTGAAGTATTAAGAAAGCGTATCGATAAGTTTGGTGTAACTCAGCCAAACATTCAGCGTTTAGGAAATTCAGGAAGAATCCTTGTTGAATTACCAGGAGCTAAAGATATCAGCAGGGTGAAGAATTTGCTGCAGTCTACTGCACAACTTGAATTCTGGCATACTTATAAAAGTAACGAGCTAGGTGGATTCCTGGTTCAGGCGAACAACCGTCTTGCTGAAATGAAAAAGTCTGAGGAGGTTACTTCCGAAGAAGAAATAGATTCATCAGCAACTTCAGGAGATAATGAGATCGATGATCTGCTAGCTGATGCTGAAGACAGTACCAGCGTTGAAACAGGAAATAACCCGTTGTTTGATCTAATGGCTTCTCCAGGTTTTCAGGGTGGGCCAGTTCTTGCGAACTTCAATGTTCAGGATACTGCGCAGGTAATGGATTACCTTCAAATGCCGCAGGTAAGATCATTACTTCCTTCAGAAATGCGTTATGCTAAATTTGTTTGGGGTGTTGCAGATGAGGATACAGAGACTGCTGCATTATATGCATTAAAAGGTAATCGTAACATGGAGCCACCACTTAGTGGAGGTGTGATCACAGATGCACAGCAAACTTACGATCAATTAGGACGTATCGCAGTAAGCATGCAAATGGATGGAACCGGAGCTAAGATCTGGGAAAACATGACAGGTAAAGCTTCTGCTGAACAAAGCCAGATCGCGATTGTTCTTGATAACATCGTATATTCTGCACCTGGTGTTTCTACCGGTGCGATTGCTGGAGGTAGAAGTGAGATCACTGGTGATTTCACCATTACTGAAGGTCAGGATTTAGCTAACGTACTTAGAGCGGGTAAATTACCAGCTTCTGCAGATATTATTCAGAGTGAGGTTGTAGGTCCCTCTCTTGGTCAGGAAGCGATCGACAGTGGTATAATGTCATTTGGTATCGCACTTATCCTGGTATTACTTTGGATGATCCTTTATTATGGTAAAGCAGGGGTTTATGCAGATATCGCCCTTATTGTAAACATCTTATTCATCTTTGGAATTCTTGCCGGACTTGGAGCTGTCCTAACACTGCCTGGTATCGCCGGTATTGTGTTGACTATTGGTATGTCTGTAGATGCGAACGTGCTTATCTTTGAACGTATCAAGGAAGAACTTGCAAAAGGTAAAACTCAAAAGGAAGCCATTGCCGATGGATTTAGAAATGCATTGTCTTCTATTCTTGATGCCAATATCACTACTGGTCTTACAGGTCTTATCTTATTCTTATTAGGAACTGGTCCTATCAAAGGTTTTGCAACTACCTTATTAATTGGTATTGCTACCTCTTTATTTACAGCAATCTTTATTACCAGATTGTTTATTGACGGATATGGAACGAGAGGTAAATCTTTGGATTTCGCAACTTCCATGACCAAGAATCTTTTCACGAACATGAATATCGACTTTCTTAAGAAGAGAAAGATCGCTTATATCGTGTCGGGAATATTTATTGTGGTTAGTTTAGGTTCATTGTTTACGCAGGGTCTTAACGAAGGAGTAGATTTTGTTGGAGGAAGAACTTATACGGTGAGATTTGCGGAGGATGTAAATCCTACGGCTGTAGAAAAGGATCTTGCTCAAGTATTTGGAAGTGCAGAAGCTAAAACTTTTGGTCCGGATAATCAGCTAAAGATCACTACGAAATATAAAGTGGACCAGGAAGGTGCAGAAGTGGATGAAGAGATCCAGAGATCTCTATTTGACGCGCTTGGATCTTATCTGCCAGCAGATATCTCTTACGAACAGTTCGTAGATGGAGCAGACGATAAGGAAGTTGGTGTAATGCAATCTATGAAAGTAGGTGCGACTATTGCAGATGATATCAAGAACGCTTCATTCTGGGCGGTATTAGGATCTTTGATCGTGGTATTCCTTTATATCTTATTAAGATTTAGAAAATGGCAATTCAGTTTAGGTGCGGTGACTGCAGTATTTCACGATGTGTTGGTAGTACTGGGAATCTTCTCCTTACTATACAAAGTGATGCCGTTCAACATGGAAATTGATCAGGCTTTTATAGCGGCAATCTTAACCGTAATTGGTTACTCCCTGAATGATACCGTGGTAGTGTTCGATAGAATTCGTGAATTTGTAAATGAGCATTCTACATGGCCATTAGGAAAGACTGTGAATGCAGCACTTAACAGTACATTGAGCAGAACTCTAAACACCTCGCTTACTACATTGGTTGTACTCCTTGCAATCTTTATCTTTGGTGGAGAAAGCATTCGAGGGTTTATGTTCGCATTGATTATTGGTGTGATCGTAGGTACTTATTCTTCGCTTTTCATTGCCACTCCGGTCATGTTCGATAGCGTAAAGAAAAAGTCCTCTTTAGAGTCTAAGAAAAAGCCAGTTGCTGAAGAGGCGACAACGGTTTAAAAACTAATATTTTTTGTATTTAAAAGGCTTCCAATTTGGAAGCCTTTTTTGTTCAGAATCACTGCGGAAGCTTTTGTTCAGAATCACTGCGGAAGCTTTTGTTCAGGATTTCTCCGGAATTTTTTGGATTCATAGAATTACCCATAATTTCAGTTTATATATGATCCAAACTGAAGACGTTTTAGAGCAGAATAGCTTAAAGCTATTCCGAATGAAGCAGTCTGTCGTGGCACTGTCCAATCCTCGGAAATCTGAAGCTTAAGAATTCTTTAGTTCAAATTATGTGAGTTCTGTATCGTCATACGTGAATTAATCAAAAGTTCTAAAGATCGGCTTACTGCTAGCCTTGAGTCGGCAATTAAGATTTATCCACGTTTGGTTTTCGGACAATAAGATATTTCAGTTCAGGTCAATTGCTAAGTATACGGAAACCTGCATAGGGCCTAGTAAAGACTGCAAAGAGCGCTAGCCTTGCATTTGAAGTGCATTATATTCCGAATTATCATTAATTCAGTCGTATCAATCAGAAGAAATCAAAAAGCAAAGATTGAAATTCAGGGGGGCAATGAGATTTAAATAATTCCTGAAAATTTAGCTTTGCTGAGGAATGTTCAGAATGCCAGTAGAGAAGCTATAAATTTTAACTGCTGGGATACTGCCAACTATAGATACATGCGTTAGCATTTGCCGATACCTGAAATGATAAATTCAAGAATTAGTTTATCATATTTAAAGCATTACTCTTTTGCTAAGCTGAAAGTACTGATTGAATCGATATTCCACTCTTCAGCCAGTCCAGCATTGATTTCCAGTACAAATTGTGCAGGTCCCTCTGAAGGTAAGCTCGTTTCATCTCGTGGTGTTGCATTCTTTTGAATGCTTACTAACGTACTGTCTGCATCGTAATAAAGAATATCCAACGGGATATAGGTGTTTTTCATATAGTAATTGCGAATCCGTTCGTTCTCGTAAACAAACAACATGCCCTGCTCGTTTCCCAGGCTTTCCCTGTACATAAGCCCAGTTTGTCTTTCATAATCGGTTTCGGCAAGTTCCACGTCAATCTTTCGAAGTGTATCACCATTCGAATTTTTCAGGTATAATTCAGCTTCTTTATTAAAAATGATTGGTTCGGTTTCGATAGATTCCTCCTTTTCCGTAGTATTATCGCAGGAACTAAAACCAAAGCCGAGTGTAATTATGAGTAAACCAGTACGAAACAATTCCATTTTCATGACCTATTTTTTGGCTGGACGATACATGAAGTAAAGTCCGGCAATTACAAATGGGATACTTAACCATTGCCCTGTATTCAATAACCAGTTGGCGCGTTCACCAACTTGTGGTTCTTTTACGAACTCTACAAAGAATCTTACGGTCCATAGCAGTACCAGGAAGAGACCGAAAATATAACCAAGCTTCAAACGCTTCTCAGTTTTCCAGTAAATAAACCAGAGAATCAGAAATATGAGGAGGTAACAACCAGACTCATAAAGTTGAGCGGGATGTCTGGCGAAATCTTCTCCAAGTTTTTCGAATACAACCCCATAATCTGTGCCGGTTGGCTTTCCTGTAATTTCAGAATTGATAAAGTTTCCAATTCTAACAAAAATAGCTCCACTGGCAACAGGAATTACGATCCTGTCCAGAATCCATAATACGGGTTTTTTAAGTACTCTTTTTGCATACAAATACATCGCTACGATAATTCCTATCGCCGCGCCATGACTCGCAAGTCCTCTGAATCCTGTAAACTTAAATTCAGGTTCAAATCTTACCGGAAGAAAAATTTCCAGCAGGTTATTCTGAAAATATTCCCAGTCGTAGAATAGCACATGCCCCAATCTGGCACCTATCAAGGTGGCTAGTACGGTATAAATAAACAACGAATCCAGTTTCTCTATATCTATACCCTCACGAACATAGATCTTTTTCATTATGTACCAGCCAAGCGTAAAAGCGATGATGAACATGACACTATAATAGTGCAGATTGAAAAAGCCCAGATCCAGTCCTTCCGATGGATTCCAGTGTATAGCATTAAATAACATAAAGATTAATTTGAATAGCGGTAAATATACATATTTGAAGATTCTTAACCTTCTTTCGAATGGGATTTTGGCGGTACGGGATCATAACCATGGCCACCCCATGGATTACAGCTAAAAATCCTCTTCAAGGCCAGCCAGCCTCCTTTAATTGGGCCATGTGTTTCTATGGCCGTAACAGCATACGTGGAACAGGAAGGAGTATATCTACAGGTAGCCGGTGTTAATGGAGAAATAACAGCCTTGTAGAATTTGACCAGTGCGATCAAAAACGAAGACAATGCCTGGCGTAACATGTTAATTAAGACTAAATGTAGTGCCTTCTTTCCCATCCTTCAGCTGAATGCCCATATCCAGTAACTGATCCCTTATCTGGTCGCTTAAAGCAAAATTCTTGTTTGCACGGGCTTCAGCTCTAAGCTGGATAAGTAATTCGATCGTACCACTGAGTTTGTCGGCATCTGTATCAGCTTCAGAAGTCATATCACTTAGCCCCAGAATATCAAACATAAAGGCTTTCATACTGTCCTTTAATTCTTTCCTGTCTTCCGAAGAAATACTTACTGATCCTTCTTTAATATTGTTGATTATTTTAACAATATCAAATAATTTCGCGATCACAATAGGACTATTGAAATCATCATTCATGGCGTCGTAGCAGGACTGTTTCCAAGATAAAAGATCAAAATCTGTTTTATCTGAAGTTTGAATTTCATCCAGGCTATGGTAAGCATCCATCAACCTGTTGAAGCCTTTCTCACTACCCATAAGAGCATCACTGCTAAAATCGAGGATGCTGCGATAATGTGCCTGCAGGATGAAAAACCGAACCACGTTTGGGCTAAAGGCTTTCGTTAACACATCATTCTGTCCACTAAAGATTTGTTCTGGCAAAATAAAATTACCAGTGCTTTTCGCCATCTTTTTCCCGTTGAGGGTCAGCATATTGGCATGTAACCAGTAATTTACCGGAGACTTTCCACTGGCTGCTTCTCCCTGAGCGATTTCGCATTCATGGTGTGGGAATTTAAGATCCATTCCACCGCCGTGAATATCGAATTCTTCTCCTAAATACTTCGTACTCATCACGGTACATTCAAGATGCCATCCGGGAAATCCATCGCTCCATGGTGACGGCCAGCGCATAATGTGTTGCGGTTCAGCTTTTTTCCATAAAGCAAAATCCTGAGGACTTCGTTTGTCACTTTGAGCAGCAAGTTCACGCGTATTTGCGATCATGTCTTCAATCGCTCTACCGCTTAGTTTCCCGTACTGATGATCTTTATTGAATTTGATCACGTCAAAATAGACCGATCCATTTGCTTCATAAGCGTAGCCATTTTCAAGAATCGTCTTAATGATCTCTATTTGCTCCACGATATGTCCCGTTGCAGTAGGTTCAATACTAGGAGGAAGATTATTGAATTTCTGAAGAATATTGTGAAAATCGACAGTGTACTTTTGGACTACTTCCATAGGTTCGATCTGTTCCAATCTGGCTTTTTTTGCGATGCGATCTTCACCACTGCTATCGGCTTCATTTTCCAGATGGCCGGCATCGGTAATATTTCTTACATAGCGCACCTTGTAACCTAAATGCTTTAAATACCTGAAAACAAGATCAAAAGAGATGAAAGTTCTGCAGTTCCCTAAATGTACATTGCTGTAAACGGTAGGACCGCAAACATACATTCCAACATTACCTTCGTTGATAGGAGTGAAAATCTCTTTTTCACCGCTCATAGAATTATAGAGTCTAAGGTTTTGTTCCTGGTATAGCGCCATGAAGAAAAGTTTTATGCTTAGAAAGAAGTATCTAATTTAATATAATCGAGAAATTCCCTGCGAACCTCTTTTTGTTTAAAAGCTCCACCAAACTCGCTGGTAACAGTGCTGCTTTCGATATCTCGAATACCACGGCTGTTCACACAGAGATGTTTCGCATCAATCACACACGCAACATCTGGTGTCCCGAGTGCATTCTGTAATTCCTGAACGATCTGCATCGTCATCCTTTCCTGAACCTGCGGTCTTTTAGCGTAATAGTCTACGATTCTATTCATTTTGGAGAGACCAATCACCGTACCGTTTGAAATATAAGCAACATGAGCTTTTCCCACGATAGGTAATAAATGATGTTCGCAAGTAGAGTAAACAGTAATATTCTTTTCTACAAGCATTTCTCCATACTTGTATTTATTCTCAAATACAGAAGCTTTAGGTTTGCGCTTTGGATGTAATCCTGAAAATATCTCGTTCACAAACATTTTTGCCACTCGTTGCGGAGTTCCTTTGATGCTGTCATCTTCCAGGTCCAAGCCAAGAGTGTCAAGAATATTTCTTACATCCTTTTTGATGAGTTCGATCTTTTCATCGTCGCTAACTTCGAAGGCGTCATCTCTTATTGGATTTACAGCGCTGCTGCCAGCGTGTGCATCACCCATTTCATCTATATCGTTCAAAATTTTATCTACTTTCATGCGTTTTGCAATAATAGTCGGTCAAAACTGTTTTGGCTTGCAAAGATACATAATTTATAAGGTTTACAGAATGCGCAAAATCAAATGAACCTGAGAGATTGTTTGCTCATATTTTCATATTTTGCGCTAGTTTGGTTGAGGCATCCCAAAGGTATGAACATCAGATTCCAGTTATTTGCAGTTTTCTTTATTCTTGCGGGTTTTTCTGCCTTTGCTCAGGGATCGATCTGTTCTAATATTGAGCCTTTCTGCGCCGGAGACCAACGCCTCACCTTCCCCAATTCGAATGCAACAAATAGCAGTCAGATTTCTGGCGAGCTGGGCCCTGATTATGGTTGCCTCGAAGAACAGCCTTATCCTGCATGGTTTTTTCTTCAGGTAGAGGATAATGGAAATTTGAGATTCAGAATAAGTCAGAATAGCAGGGAAGATGGACGAGGAGTGCCTCTGGATGTGGACTTTGTGGTTTGGGGACCCTTCGAAAGGGGAGAGGATTACTGTAGCGCCTCAAATCTTAGCGTAGCCAACCAGGTGGATTGTAGTTACCTGCCAGATTCCGTCGAAACCATGACCATTCCAAACGCCAGGGAAAACGAAATTTACGTGGTGGTCATCACAAATTTTGAACAGGTGCCAGGTTTTATAAGTCTCGAACAGACTAATACCGGAGAAGGCTCAACAGACTGTTCCATCCTTGAGTTTGATCTTGGAGATGATATTGCGGTTTGCGGGGAAGATGAATATTTGCTCGATGGAACTTCAGATGAAGATGCGGAATATCAGTGGTTCAAATATGATGAATCATTAATGGAATATGTTGAGATTCCAAATGAAACCGGACCAACTTTACTGGTTACCGAAGAAGGGGATTATAAGCTGATTGTTACAGATGTTCTGGAAGATAAGACAGAAGAGGATGAGATCAATATTTCATTCTATGATATTCCGGAAATCTTTCCTGCGGAAGATCTTGCAAATTGCGACTCAGGAAGTTCTATAGATCTCACTTTGTTAAATAACCAATTGATTGGTGCTGCTGCTGAAGTATCTGATCGTGAGGTCAGGTTTTACGAAAGCTTACAGACCGCTGAAGATAACGAAGCAATAGCAAGTCCTCAAAACTTTCCTTTTGAGGAAGGAAAACAACTGTACGCCAGAGTTGTAGATAATGAGTCAGGATGTTTATCTGAAATAGAATCTTTTAACCTGACTATTTTCGATTTTCCTGAATATTCTTTAGCTGAAGAAACTGTTGTGTGCGTTAACCTGGCAGGGAATGCTATTGGTAGTTCTACTTTAGGTGAAGATTTGGGTGAAGAGTATCAATATGAATGGATTCTGGATGGAAATATAGTTAGTACAGAAGCTCGCTATACTTTAGAAGTGTTGCCTGGCAATGGCATATTGGAGCAGAATATTATTCATGCTGAATCGGGTTGTTTTCAGTCGTACTCTACATCCATTCAGCCAGTTTCCCGACCTGAAACTCTGGAAGTGAACATTTCAGGGTCAGATTTTGGAGATGGATATGTAATTAACCTTGAAGCCGTTGGAGGAATCGGGCAGGAATTCGCCTCTTACGAATATCGTTTGGATGGTGGAAACTGGAGAAGTTCGCCAAGATTCAAGGACGTAAGACCTGGAAATCACTTTACATATGTTCGAGAGACAAATGGATGTGGAGAAACCAGGAGTACGTCGTTTTTCCTGGTTGGCTATCCTCGTTTCTTCACGCCCAATAATGATGGATTCAACGATACATGGCAACTAATAACCGACGAGAATATCAAGATTCATGAAGTGATGATTTTCGATCGTTATGGTAAAAGCATCATAGAGCTCAAAGCCGGTGAAGATTTTTCCTGGGATGGTACCACTAATGGCCGGCCACTTCCAGAAACCGACTATTGGTTTAAAGTGATCTTTAGTACTAACAGTACAGACAGAGAGGAGTTTATGGCTAACATCAGTCTCATAAGATAGAAGGCTGATCAATAGACCAGCCTTCCATAATTTTAGATATTTAAATATTAAAGTCCTATTGTTAGTGTGGCAACGAATTGAGAGAGGTCTCTGTCCAGACTTACAGGATCAAGCAGTCCTGAATTTAAAGGGCGAATTTGTTCCTGATAATTTGAAGTTTCATAAGCGATATCCAGGTTTACAGAGCCAAAGTTGTAACCGAGACCAGCGCTGTAACCATTGAGGTCACTACGTATCTCCTCGTTTTCAAACGGACTGGCCTCATAGCGGTACCCAGCTCTAAAGCTTAGAGCCTTTAACCTGTACTCTCCACCAATCCTAACCGCCGGTGCCATGTCCATAGTTTCAGAGATCGCATTGTTCAGACTCTGGAAAAAGAGATCGTTTTTTGGTTTAAACTGAATATTTCCATAATCTGTCAGGCTTAGATCACCACTTATAAGTCCGTTCTTTCCGAACAAAAACGCAATACTACCAGTATGGACAGATGGGGTTTGGAAATTATATTCAGGATAAACATTAATGATATTTGGAGAAACACTAACAAACTCACCAGTACTGCTATAGGTATCCAGATATTGAGAAGTTTCTTCGAACATATTGTACCAGGTTGGCGACTGGTAGGTATAACCAAGTCTTACATGATCACCAGCTTTCGCAATGGCACCTAACTGGAAACTGAAACCATCTCCGTTAGTTCTCAAGTTATTACCAAAGTCAATCCTGGAAGTTATATTAGGATCGTTTGAGCTATTAGGATGCAACTCAGAGATCTCTGTAAATTTATCATAATTAATGAAGTGACTGTTTAAGTTCAGCCCCAGGTACAACCAATCTTCATATTGGGTCGCGATATTAAAGCTTAATTTTCCATTAAGTCCGGTAGTGTGATAACGATATTGCTGGTCAAAGCTACCGTCCTCCACTAGAGAAAAATATTCTACATTGTCAGGATTGTCTTGGTTGGCTTCTATGATATAACCCTGATATCCTAAAAAAGCCTGTTGTTCATCGAAACCGAAGTTTTCTCCTAAAAAAGAGTATAGATCGGCTATGTTTTCATCGTCTCTTAGCTGAAGTTGATCAAGCGGAACACCATTAGCTTTTTGAAGAAAATAAGCATCAACAGATCGCTGGGAAATTCCACCGGCGACAAAATTATTATCAAAACTGGAAGAAGTATTGAAGTTAAGTCCTAGGCTAAACTTACTTAACTTCTTATCAGGACTCCCCTGGAATACAAAAACACCACCAGCGTTTCCAAGATCAACATCATCATTTTCAGCAAAGGTGCTATTTCCATTATAGTTTAAATTATCATCGGTATTTCTGGACTTCAGACTAATGGTTGCAATACTATTCAGAAATACTGCGGAGGAAGCAGGATTACTGGAAATTGCTGAAATATCACCACCTAAAGCTCCAAAAGCACCGCTCATACCAATGTATCTTGCAGTTCCATTTAGTTCAGATCTGGAATAGCGATAAGCATCATCAATGCTCTGTGACCATAGTTTTCCCGCAAAAATTAACAGGCATATTAAAAACGTATTTTTCATGTTATAGGATGTAAATGCTGAAAAAAGCCTTGCTGATGAAAATCAGCAAGGCTTTGAAATTTTTTAAATTTTATCTTCCGCCTCTGCCACCACGGGAGGTTCTACTAGATCCACTGGAAGAACCACGACTTGTGCTTCCAGAACTTCTGGATGAACTACTGGAACTACGAACGCTCCTGTTGGTTGATGAGCTTCTTCTCGAAGGAGAGGAAGTCTGAATGGATCTGCTGGTGTTCGATCTTGTTGATCTATAAACCGGACTCGAAGACCTTGTATTTGAAGTATCATAATAACCACTTCTTTCAGTTCTTCTACTGGTACGTGAATAAACATTATTACGATCGTAACCATCACTGGTACCTCTGGCTCTAGATCTTGATCTAACTGCATCAGCCTGAGCACTTCTAATACTTCTTATACTTTCTGAGTAACTGCTTCTTGCGTCATTCGATGATCTATAAGTACTTGTGTTCCGTCTTCCACGATTATAGGCTATATTGTTTCGATTTCTAGTTGGGTAGGGATATCCGTATCCATATCTGTTATTAAACCAGGGATTTCCAAAACCGAAGTTGTATCCATAAGACCAGCCGTATCCAAACCTGCCGTAACCCCAAGGTCCACCAAAACCTCCGTAACCCCATTGACTACCATAACCAAAAGCGAAACCTCTTCGAGCATAAGGATTAAAGAAGGGGTCGAAAAAAGGATCATAGAATGGATCGTAAAAAGATCCGAAGTATGGGTGACCAAATCCATATCCCCAACCTAGTGGTCTTCCAAAACCAAACCCAAAGCCTGGACCATTATTTATAATATTTACAGTATAGGTGTCCGGGTCGTTGCCCCATGGTGCATTACCACCAACATACGCAACATCACCACCAACTTCAGAATAATTATCATACCCGTCATTGGAAGAATAACTGTCAACATCTGTAAATACATCACTCTCGAGAAGTTCACCGACCATTTCAGATTGCTGCGCAAACATATTTTTATAATAGTTGTTCTGATTATTCGGTTTCACCTGTGTTTGCTCATTTTCAGCCTGCTCCCATATACCTGGTCTTGACTCACCGTAAATTCCATCTGTTTCATATCCAGAGTACTGATAGGATGAACAGGATCCAAGACTTAAGATTATAGCAGGTAGAAACAGCAGTTTTAGCCGGTTTCGTAAGAGGTAGTAAGTTTTCATCGGTTATTCTTTTTATTGTTGGACATTCTAAAAATGGTTAGTTTTGCCCGAACGGTTAGTACTTGACTATTCCTAAAAACACAAGTTTTGTGCCAAATTACGAACTATGGGTAAGAAGTTAACAAGCAGAAGCGAGGATTATTCCAAATGGTATAATGAATTGGTGGTCAGGGCAGATCTGGCAGAAAATTCAGCAGTTAGGGGCTGTATGGTTATCAAGCCATATGGTTATGCGATCTGGGAGAAAATGCAGGCTGAACTGGATAGAATGTTCAAAGAAACAGGACATCAAAATGCTTATTTTCCTCTTTTCGTACCTAAAAGTCTTTTTGAAGCTGAAGAGAAGAACGCTGAAGGTTTTGCTAAAGAATGCGCCGTGGTTACTCATTACAGATTAATGAATGATGAGGATAATCCAGGGAAATTAAAGGTAGATCCCAATGCAAAACTGGAAGAAGAGCTTGTGGTTAGACCAACCTCTGAAGCAATCATTTGGAACACCTATAAAAATTGGATCCAGTCCTACAGAGATTTACCTATTAAAATCAATCAATGGGCTAATGTGGTTCGATGGGAGATGAGAACCCGTTTGTTTTTAAGAACAGCAGAATTCCTTTGGCAGGAAGGGCATACCGCTCATGCGACCAAAGCTGAAGCTCTTCAAGAAACTGAATTGATGAATAATATTTATGCTGAATTTGCCGAAAACTTTATGGCAATTCCAGTCATAAAAGGTGCTAAAACTGAAAATGAGCGTTTTGCCGGGGCTCTGGAAACCTATTGTATTGAAGCTTTAATGCAGGATGGAAAAGCCTTACAGGCCGGTACTTCTCATTTCTTGGGACAGAATTTTGCTGAAGCATTTGATGTGAAATATGCTACCAAAGAGGGTGGTCTGGAGCATGTATGGGCAACTAGCTGGGGTGTTTCAACAAGATTGATGGGCGCATTGATCATGACGCACAGCGATGACCATGGTCTGGTGTTGCCTCCAAAACTAGCGCCAACACAGGTGGTGATCGTTCCTATCTACAAAGGAGAAGATCAATTAGACCAAATTTCCATAGTTGCAGAGGAGTTGGTCAGGAATCTGAGAGCAGCTGGAGTATCGGTAAAGTTTGATAACAATGACAACCAGAAACCAGGCTGGAAATTTGCTCAATACGAATTACAGGGCGTTCCTCTTCGTATAGCAATTGGACCTAAAGATCTCGAAAAAGGCACGGTTGAGCTTGCCAGAAGAGATACTCTTTCCAAGGAATTTGTGAAGAGGGATGAAGTAGTAGAAAAAATTCCTGCCCTTCTGAATGAAATACAGGAAACATTGTTTACAAAAGCTAGAAATTTTAGAGATACGCATATTACTGAAGTCGATACTTTCGATGATTTTAAAAAGCAACTAAAAGATAAGGGTGGTTTTATCTCGGCTCATTGGGATGGTAGCCCGGAAACCGAAAATAAGATCAAAGAGCTTACTAAGGCTACGATTAGATGTATTCCATTTGGCAGGAAAGAAGAAGCTGGAACCTGTATTCTTACGGGAAATCCATCTGAAGGAAGAGTGCTTTTTGCGAAAGCCTATTAAAAATTTTAAAAATTTTTGAAGAACATTTGCGGCATTCCAAAAAAGTTGTATTTTTGCATCCGCATTTGAAACAAAATGGTCCGTTCGTCTAGGGGTTAGGACGCCAGGTTTTCATCCTGGTAACAGGGGTTCGATTCCCCTACGGACTACTAGAAACATCGAAGTGATGTTTTTTTGAAAGCAACCAGGTGTTGCACATTGAAATAAATAATGGTCCGTTCGTCTAGGGGTTAGGACGCCAGGTTTTCATCCTGGTAACAGGGGTTCGATTCCCCTACGGACTACTTTTAAAACTTTTTTAAATAATAATTATAATGGCAAATCATAAGTCAGCGTTGAAGAGGATTCGTAGCAATGAGACTAAGCGTCTTAGAAATCGCTACCAGCATAAAACTACAAGAAACGCGATCAAGAAATTGCGTGAGGCCGATAAGAAAGAGGCTGAGGCTATGTTGCCTTCTGTAATTTCTATGATAGATAAATTGGCTAAGAAAAATATCATTCATGATAATAAGGCTGCTAACCTGAAGTCTAATATGGCTAAGCACGTGGCAGCACTATAATTTTAGCAGTGTTCAATTCATAAAAAAATGCTTTTCGTTCTTCGGAAAGCATTTTTTTGTGTTCTGAACTTACTTCTTAAAAAACTGAGACACCAGTAAGGGTAGTCAGTCTTTCCAACGCCTTCATTCCTAATTCTGAATTTCCTTTTTCGTTCAGTATAGGGCTCCAGACGGCTACTGAATAATTTTCTGGATGTATGGCTACAATGCCACCTCCAACACCACTCTTTCCTGGTAATCCTACCTGGAAACTAAATTCACCAGCCTCATCATAGAACCCACAGGTTTGCATTAAGGCATTGATACGTTTTACGGTCTTTGGTTTAAGGATTTTTTTATCATTCTCAAGAATTCGTCCTCTGTTGGCGAAAAGCATAAATGCTTTTGAAAGCTGTTCACAGGTCATAGCAAGCGAACACTGGTGAAAATAGAAGTCAACAATAGATTTTACATCGCATTTAATGTTTCCCAGCGCTTTGATGTAATTGACCAGCGCTACATTACGGTATCCCGTTGCCTGTTCTGAAGCAGCGACGGTTTCATCATAGTGAATATCCTCATCCCCGGTAATTTCCCTTACAAAATCCAGTAATTCCTGTTTTGGATCTTTTAACTGGTCTACAAGAATGTCTGAAATTACCAGTGCACCGGCATTGATGAATGGATTCCTGGGAATTCCACTTTCGTATTCCAGCTGAGTAAGACTGTTAAATGGATCGCCAGAAGGTTCAACATCCACACGATCCCAGAGATCTTCTCCCATAAGACGCATGGCCATTGCCAGAGTGAAAACTTTGGATATACTTTGAATTGAAAATTTCTCTTTACTATCACCAAAATTAAAATGCTGGTTATCTCCGCAATATACATGCATTCCGAATTTACGGCGATCTACCTTGGCGAGTTCCGGGATATAGGACGCGACCTTTCCTGAAACGTCTCGATAGCTCATTTCATCATATATCGTATCTAAAATTTTCTGGTATTCCATATTAATTGAGGTCACTAAGATCTGAATCTGTTTCTATTTCGAAAGGTACTTGATCCTTCCTGAAGATCCGGGCAGGTAGATCTCCTTTTAACGTAACTTTATTACCGCTCAACTCGAGCCAGCTTCCTTCGCGAAGGCCCACCACAGGCGGCGAATTAAGATTGTGGAATTCTTTGATTCTGGTCTCCCGTGTCTCGCCTTTGTGTTTGGTGTCTGGATCTGGATCCAGGTAATGTGGGTTGATATTAAAGGGTACCAGACCAAGCGTTTTAAAGGATGGAGGATACACTATAGGCATGTCATTGGTCGTTTGCATGCTTAAACCTCCAATATTGGTTCCCGCGCTTGTACCCATATATGGAGTTCCGGTTTTAATTTTTTTCTTCAATATGGTCATCACCCGGTTTCTGTATAATTCTGAAACCAATAAAAATGTATTTCCACCTCCGGTAAATACGCCTTCGGCATTTTCAATTGCCTTAGCGGGATCTTCAAATTCATGAATTCCTTTGATCTTCAAATCAGCTTTGGCAAAAGCCTGTTTCGCTCTTAATGTATATTCATCCAAAGTTATTCCTCCTGGCCTGGCATAGGGAATAAAGATCACTTCCGCAGCATTAGCATACAATTCTGGAAGATGCGGGATTAGATATTCAAGATAATCCTGGGAGTGCAGGGTGGAAGTACTGGCTAATATTGCGTTCATGGAATTTTTTAAAGTAAAAGTAAAGAATCGAAGACGTTAACAAAAGTTTACAGGGTTAATAAAGGCGATTTTAGTTTTTGGGGCGTTATCATTAAACCGAAACCAACTAACTTGACTATTATTTCTCATAGTAGCTTAAATCTCCTGCTTATGCCAGTGCTCCTGTGCTTTGGCCTGCAATCTTTTGCTCAGGAATTTAAGATGATCAAAGGCAGTATTCTTGCCGGAACCCAGCCACTGTCGGGAGTTCATGTGATCAACAAGAATTCAGGCACCGGTACTACTTCAGATGATTCGGGAAATTTTAAAGTTTTAATACGCCAGGGCGATATTCTTCTATTTACTTCAGTCCAGTTCGAAAAAATCGAAGTAGTGGTTTCCGAAGAACATTTAAGAACTGGAACTATCGAAGTGATCGTCACAGATGCTAACAGGCTGGAAGAGGTTGAAGTTGGTCAAATACCGCTTAGCGGATATCTTGACAATGATCTTAATCATATTGAGTATTTAGATAGAGATCAATTCCATATTCCGCATCCAGAGAAAAAACTTACGCCTAATGAGTTGAGGCTTTATACCGCAAATGAAGGCGTTACCAGCAGATGGTCTTACATTGGAATTCTTCTGGGCGGGGTGTCTCTCGATGTTTTGCTTAACGATATCAATGGAAGGACCAAATATCTTAGGGAGATGGTAGAACTGGACAGATTACAGGTAAAAGTACAGGCAGCTATCGATCTCTTCGGAAAAGATTTTTTCAACGAATACCTGGATTTACACGGTGACGAGATTATCAACTTTATCTACTACTCATTTGAAGATGAACATTTCAGTTTAATGTATGAACAGGAAAAAGAGCTTGAAATGATCGAGTATTTTCAGAAACATATTATTGAATTCCGAAGAATGAGAACCCAGCATGAATAGCAGAAGAAAACAATTTTTAATGTGTGCCCTGCTGGTTTTTCTGGTAGGTTTTGCTTCCGAAGTAACAGCTCAGGAGAGAAAGGTAGTTTCCGGTAGAATTATTAGTGACAGTCTCATTGATAAAAGCGGGGTGCACGTGATCAATATCACTGCGGAAAAAGGGACTGTAACAAATGAAACGGGTGAATTTGAAATGATGCTGAAGCTGGGTGACAGCATCTATTTTTCATCGGTTCAGTTTGAAAATGAATTTAAGGTGATTGGAGAGCAGCAAATGAAGGATGGCTGGACCAAGCTGCTCTATCCCAAAATGAACGAACTGGCCGAGGTGCAGCTCGATAATATAAAGCTTTCCGGGGTGCTTGGGCAGGATATCACCAGGATGCCAAAAAGCATTTATGAAAAACTCGGTATTCCTTTTCCCAAACCCAGGCGTACCAGTCTGGAGCTCGCTTTGCAGGCGAATTCGAACGATCCGGTTTCACAGGTGATCAATATGCTGAATGGAACAAGTAAGCAGCTGGAAAAGGCGGAAGAAAATGCAGAATTTACAGAACAGGTTACTAAGGCAAGAGGCCGCATGCAGGATGCTTACTTTATAAATGGTCTTGGACTGCCCGAAAATGAGATCCTTAATTTTCTTTATTATTGTGCCGACTTCCCTGCTTTTGAACTACTGCTTGAGGGAACTGAAATTTTTAATCTCATGGAGTTTTTTGATGAGAAGTTGCCTGAATTCAAAGAAAGAAGACAACTGGAATAATACTATCGATATATTCTGAACGTTAAAGTACGACA
Organism: Christiangramia portivictoriae DSM 23547; assembly: GCF_000423045.1. GTDB lineage: Bacteria > Bacteroidota > Bacteroidia > Flavobacteriales > Flavobacteriaceae > Christiangramia > Christiangramia portivictoriae. Next base: position 175,247 of record NZ_KE383971.1, read on the forward strand.
TAAGCAAACATATGTTATATAAATACCTGGGCGCCGTTATAATTATTTTCTTATTCTCTGTGAATCTGAAGGCACAGGAAGCAGCTATGCTTAAAGGGCAAATTGTTTCTGAAAATAGGGATGTTCAGAATGTTCATATTGTAAACCTTACACAGGAAACAGGAACGACCAGCGATGAAAAGGGAAAGTTCATTATTGGTGCTGCTGTGAATGATAGTCTGTTTGTTTCTTCGGTTCAGTTCCAGAACAGGACTATAGTTGTGCGACAAAATATGATAGAAAGCGGACGAATTGAGATCGAGCTTTACGAAGCCATGAACGAACTTTCCGAAGTTTTTATAGATAATATTGAGCTAAGCGGTTATCTCGCAAATGATCTTAATTTAATTTCCATAAAAGAAGTAGAGACTAAAAATCGATTACAGCAGAATCTGGATGACTTCATCCGGAAAGACAGGGATCTTAATCCCTACTATCAGCCTAGTATGACCGAAGGAATTAGAATAGATAAAATTGCCATGGCCATCGCCGAAAAACTATCTAAAAACAAAGAGACTCCAATCGTTTATAGTCCGAAAGAACTGGCTGATCTTAGTCTGAAAATAGTAGGAGAGGAGTTCTTTAGTAAAGAGCTTGATCTTGATGCCAATGAAATCTGCAACTTCCTTTTATATTGTGAAAAAGATCAGAATTTCAAGAACCTGGTTCTTAATAAAAATGCTTTGGTTTTAATTGAATATTTTGAAACCAGGATTGATTCTTTCAGAAATCTTCGAGCTGAAAATCTTAATGCAGGCAGACAGCTTCCCGGTTGATTCCATTTTTAAACCTTCTACATCTTTCAAAGTCTTAAAGCTGACTGCTCAATCTCTATGAATGGCGCAGTAATTGTTTTATCTTCGGAAAAAAATATATGAAGAACCTGATTTTAAGCCTCTTTTTTCTGATTCTCCTCAGTTCTTTTAGCAGCGATGATCATGAAACTTACTTAAGTGTTACGGAGATTGAATATAGGCAGGATAGTAAATCTGTGCAGGTAATCTCCAGGGTTTTCATAGATGACATGGAAGATGCGCTCAGCAGGCGCTTCGGTAAACAAGTAAGCCTCGCCTATAAAAAAGATCTTTCTGCTAATAAGGATCTTCTCGAGAAATACTACTCTAAAAAATTAAGCATTCAATCAAATAATAAGGATATCCCATTGAAATTACTGGGAAGTAAGTTTGATGCAGATCAAATTGTACTGTTCCTGGAAGGCAAAAACGTGGAGGATTTTACAAGCGTGGAAGTAGAGAACCTGGTGCTTACAGATCTATTTGATACTCAGAAAAATATTGTCCATGTAAAAAAAGGTGACATCATTGAAAGTATGCTCCTGGTAAAATCAAAAGGAAGCGGCACCGTTAAATTCTGAAAACTTTTAGATTGACATTTAAAATCTTATTTTTAGCAACCTATAAATTAAAATTTAGTAAATGAAGCGATTAAAATTGTTGACCTCCGTATTCTTGATGTTTGTATTTGCAGGTGTCAATGCACAGGAAACTGAACAACAGGAGCCACGGCAGCAAGGCCATACCAATCAAAACAAATTCAGGCAGATGTACCAGGAAATGGCAACTCCTAATGAGTACAGAACCGCATCTGGAGCTCCTGGACCTGCCTACTACCAGAATGAGGCAGATTATAAGATGAATATCGTTCTTGACGATAAGAATTCTGTACTTACCGGAGAGGAGACTATTACCTATCACAATAACTCTCCACAGGATCTGGAATATCTTTGGGTTCAATTAGATCAGAACATCAGGAAAAAAGATGCTCCGCAAAAAGATGGAGACGGAATGGCGCCGGTGGCTACAGCAGCTGGTTTCGCTAATAAATATCTGGAAGCTCCATTTGATGGTGGTTTTAATATTAAAGAAGTTTCTGCAAATGGATCAGATCTTAAATATACGATCAACCAGACCATGATGCGAGTAGATCTTCCAAAGCCTTTAAAATCTGGAGAAACTTACGTATTCGATATCAAATGGTCTTACAATGTGAATAATCACGTGACCAATCGTGCTCGTTCAGGGTATGAGCTATTTCCGGAAGATGGAAACAAAGCTTACGTGATCGCCCAGTTCTTCCCGAGAATGGCTGTTTATAATGACGTAGAAGGATGGCAGAACTACCAGTTCTGGGGCAATGGTGAATTTGCGCTTCCATTTGGAGACTATGAGGTGAATATTACCGTACCTGCAGATCATATCATGGAAGCAACGGGTGAACTTCAGAATAGAAAGGAAGTTTATACCAAAGAAATGATGAAACGATATGAGCAGGCGAAAAAGAGCTATGACAAACCTGTGATTATCGTAACTCAGGAAGAAGCTGAAAAGGCTGAAAAGAACTTTTCAGAAAAAACAAAAACCTGGACATACAAGGCAGATATGGTTCGTGACTTCGCTTTTTCAACTTCAAGAAAATTTATTCTTGATATGATGGCGGTAGACGTGATGGGAAAAGATGTAATGGCAGTTTCTGTTTATCCTAAAGAAGGAAACCCACTATGGGAAGAATGGTCTACAAAGGCGGTAGCTGCAACTTTAGAGAGCTACTCAGCACATACCTTCCAGTATCCTTATCATAAGGCAGTTTCGGTTCATGCCAAGAATCAGGGAATGGAATATCCAATGATATGCTGGAATTATGGTCGTCCAGACGAGAACGGTAAATATAGTGACCGTACCAAATTCGGGATGATAAGTGTGATCATACATGAAGTTGGACACAATTTCTTTCCAATGATCGTCAATTCTGATGAAAGACAATGGGGATGGATGGACGAAGGAATCAATACTTTCGTACAGTATGTTGCAGAACAGGAATTTGGTAAGAAGCATCCGGAAGCGATCGCACCAGAAAAAAATTATCCTTCCAGAAGAGGAGCGCCTAGCAAGATCGTACCTTACATGAAAGGAAACCAGGATTATATTTCTCCAATCATGTCCAATCCAGAGCAGGTGTATCAATTAGGTAATAATGCGTATGGTAAGCCTGCAACTGCATTGAATATTCTTCGTGAGACAGTAATGGGTAAAGAATTGTTTGACTATGCATTCGCGACTTATTCTAAAAGATGGATGTTCAAGCACCCAACTCCGGAAGATTTCTTTAGAACGATGGAGGATGCTTCAGGCGTAGACCTTGACTGGTTCTGGAGAGGTTGGTTCTATACGACAGATTATGTGGATATTGGAATAAAAGATGTTCAGAAATACTATGTAACCGATAATCCTACGGAAGCTGGAAGAGAAATGCTGAAGAGATATGGAACAACTCCTGAAGAAACAAAAGCACTTTATGTTGTTTCAGAAGATGATGAAGCATTTTCAGAAGAGATGAAGGGTAGATCCCTGATGGAAAATTCTGAAACTCTACAGGCATATGTAATGGATAACTTCAGCGAAGAGGAGCGTAAGAATCTTCAGGCGCCGAAATATTTCTATCAGGTTACTTTTGATAAGCCAGGTGGACTGGTTATGCCAATCATTGTAGAGTTGAGCTATGCTGATGGTACTTCCGAAAAGGTTACTTACCCAGTACAAATCTGGAGAAAAAATGATACTGCTGTGAGCAAAGTGATTCCTTCCAACAAAGAAATCACCAAGATCACCCTGGATCCAGATCTGGAAACTGCAGATGTAGACGTGAACAATAACAGCTGGCCTAAGAACGAAAATAAAAGTGAGTTCGATGAGTACAAAGAATCCACTCAGGACTAGGTTTTAAGCTAATAATATTTAAGCCGACTTTAACGAGTCGGCTTTTTTTATGCTTAGATTTGTATCTATATTTGTTTTACTATGCATACGTTACCATTATTTATTAGCGGAGCCGAGATAGGCTTTATATTGTTCATCCTGGTGATGGTTTTTGGAGCTGATAAGATTCCTGATATAGCCAAAGGTTTGGGTAAGGGAATGAAAGCTGTTAGAAACGCGTCTAATGATATTAAAAGCGAAATTCAGCGAAGCGCTGAAAAGCAGGGTATAGATACAGACTTCACAAAAGATGTTCGTGGCGAGATCGATAAGGTTAAGGAAGATATCGATGATATCACAGGTTCTGTTCGCCGCAAGTTTTAGTATGTAGTATGTGGGAACAAATCGAAGAGTGGGACAGGCAACTATTCGTATACCTGAATAATCTTGGTATAGAAAAGTATGATACTTTCTGGATCTTCGTTACCAATCCAGCCCACTGGATTCCTGTCTTTATAATATTTTTCCTGCTTTTCTTTATAGCATTTCACTGGAAAAAAGGTATTATTACCAGTTTATTTCTCTTGCTCACAGTGGCTGTTACGTATGGTTTTACAAACCTGGTTAAAGGTCTGGCTGTTCGCAATCGCCCTAATAATACCCCAGAGCTCGCAGAGTTAATAAGAATTCTCCAGGAACCAACCAATTATAGTTTCTTCTCAGGTCATTCCTCCACCTCGTTTGCGGCAACTACTTTTATTGTTCTCGTTTTGAGCAAATGGAGCAAGTGGATCTATCTCGCTTACATTTGGCCGCTACTATTTGTGATGAGCAGGATCTATGTAGGAGTACATTATCCGGGAGATATTATAGTTGGTATGATCGTAGGAATTCTAATTGCCATTCTTTTCCATAATCTTTATAACAGAGCAGGAACAAGGCTGTACTAATTATTTCACTCGTGAAAGAGTGAGACCGTCGCGAATTGGCAAGATCACAGTCTCTATTCTTGGATCTTCATTTAATAGATTATTATATTCCAGTAAGGCCTTAGTGGAAAGATCATCTTTTTTCAATTCTTCCACGACTTTCCCACTCCATAGAACATTGTCTGAAAGAATGATCCCACCGCTATTCATTTTATTGATGATAAGTTCGAAATAAGCGGGGTAATTTGGTTTGTCGGCATCGATAAAAACCAGGTCGAAATGTTCATCAATGTTCGGAATGATCTCTGTAGCATCACCAATATGCTGTATAATTCTATCTCTGTATTTCGAGGCTTGAAAATGTTTCTTCTGAAAGTCTTCCAGTTCTTCGTTGATATCTATGGTATGCAAAATTCCATTTTCAGTAAGACCTTCTGCCAGGCATAAGGCAGAATAACCCGTATAAGTACCAATTTCCAGGATAGATTCGGGATTTTTCATTTTGGAAAGTAAGCTCAATACTCTTCCCTGGTAATGCCCGCTTAGCATCCTGGGCTGCATGACTTTCTGGTTGGTTTCCCTATTCAGTTTTTCCAGATGCTGAGGCTCTGGTTGGGAATGCGCTACAATATAATCGTCTATATTTTCAGGTAGAAAATGCATATTCAAAATTTGAGTAAAAATATGGATTTTCTCTTTCCTGCGGGCCCTGATGTATTGAAAACGAAATTGTATTTTTACAAAAAAGACACGTTATGAAATTTGAAAATTCATTGGAATTTGCTCAGCAACTGGATAAAGAAGATGAACTGGCAGATTACAGGAATGAATTTATTTTTCCGAAGATCAATGGCAAGGACGCGATATATTTTGTAGGTAATTCATTGGGTCTGCAACCCAGAACTGCAAGAAAATATGTAGATGAAATCATGAAGGACTGGGCAGAATTAGGTGTTGAAGGACATTTTAAAGCTGAAAAGCCCTGGTGGGATTACCATGAACGATTTGCCGGAAAACTTGCCAGTGTAGTAGGAGCAAATGCTTCTGAAGTAACTGTAATGAATACACTTACTGTAAATCTTCATCTGCTGATGGTAAGTTTTTACAGGCCAGAAGGCAAACGATATAAGATAATTTGTGAAGAGAAAGCTTTTCCCAGTGATCAATACATGATCTCAAGTCAGGTTAGACTCCACGGTTATGATCCTGAAGACGCTATTGTAGAGATCAAAAAGCGGGATGGAGAACATAACTTTAGAACAGAGGACATCCTCAATAAAATTCGGGAAGTAGGAGAGGAATGCGCGCTCGTATTGATTGGCGGAGTAAATTATTATACTGGCCAGGTTATGGATATGGAAACCATTACTAAAGCGGGACATGAAACTGGAGCATTCGTAGGCTGGGATCTTGCACACGCTGCCGGGAACATTGAACTGAAACTAAGCGAGTGGAATGTAGATTTTGCTGCCTGGTGTAGTTATAAATACATGAATTCAGGCCCTGGCAATGCTTCGGGGTGTTTTATTAATCAGAAATATCATAATCAAAAAGATATTCCAAGATTCGAAGGCTGGTGGGGACATAACAAAGAACGCCGATTCCTGATGGAACCAGAATTTCAACCAGAATCGAACGCAGATGCCTGGCAAATTAGCAATGCGCCCGTTCTTGCGCTCGCACCGTACCTTGCATCTCTGGAAATGTTCGCTGAGGTTGGCATGAGCAGTTTGCTAAAGAAAAGGGACAAGATCGTGGCATATCTGGAATTCGTACTAAAAGAGATTGATAAGGAAGTAGAGAGTACTTTTGAAATCATCACGCCTTCCGCACCAAGTGAAAGAGGAACGCAACTTTCAGTTTTTCTGCACGGTGAAGGGAAGGAGATTTTCAACTATTTAATGGACAATGGTGTAATGCTCGATTGGCGGGAACCAAACGTAATTAGATTGGCGCCAGCACCATTTTATTGTTCTTATGAAGATATCTTTCGTTTTGGTCAAATTTTGAAACAAGGGATACTCTCAAAAAATAAGTCATAAAAAAAGGAGGCATTTGCCTCCTTTTTTTATGACTTATTTTTTATTCTACCGAGATATCGTCGAAGAACAACTCAAAACTTTCATCTTTGGATTTATGCATAGTTGCGATCTTGATCCCATCAAAGTCCTTATAGTCTTCCCAGGTAGTTGCCATCTCTTGAGCTCCGTTTGAAGATTTATATACCCACTCGCGAATCATGAATTCGTCATCGAAATAGATGTCGTAGCTATCACCCGGAGTGTATCCGCCATCCTTAGGATAGCTAACAGTAAGCATCTGCATCTCATCTCCGCTAATTGGCGCTTTTGCCTTCTTTGGTTCGCTTAGATCTGCCAGTGACCATTTTAATTGAAATGGAAATAACAACCAGTAAGAATCATTGACAAAACGCTGATCGATATATTTCTTGTCGTCAGCCAGGCTGTCTTTTCTGGTGTAGCTCATGACTGAATCATTCTCTGTAAGACTGATCTTATCTGTTCCCACATTCCAGTTCCATCGTCTTTCAGACCTTAGGGAATCATTGATTTTCACATTGAAGGTAAATTGAATCTTTTTGATGCTATCAAATTTCTCGAAACCGTTGACCATGGCGATTTTTTCGTGGACTTCCAGGTTTGGATTTTCTTCAGGAGTTACCTCTTTCTTTTTGTCTTCGTTGCAGGAAATAAGTGTAATTCCGGCAAGAACAGTAAGCAGCAGTTTTTTCATATTTTTTGTTTTTTAAATATAGCAATTCTTTTATTTATAATGCGTTGACACTCATCCCCCCATCGGCGACGATGTTCTGTCCTGTTACAAACGACGAAGCCGGCATTGCTAAAAATGCCACGATACTGGCTATCTCCCTGGCTTCTGCGACCCTGTTAAGCGGAGTCCTGGATATGATGGATTTCATTTTCGTGTCATCATGCAGATAACCTTTTGTTAGCGGAGTTTTTGTAAACCATGGCGAAACCGCGTTTACTCTAATCCCTTCTGAAGCCCATTCCACAGCAAGACTTCTGGTTTGCTGCAATAAACCTGCTTTGGCGTTCCAGTACCCACATCCTGTAGGGCTGCTGAAGATGCCACGTTAATAATGGCAGAGTCACCCGAAATTTTCAAATATGGATAAAGGAGTCGGCTTAAAGTGAATGGAGCAACCAGGTTGATGTTCAGAACTTTCCTGTATTCCTCTTCAGAATATTCCTGAGCCTTCTTCCGGATATTGATGCCCGCGTTATTCACGAGCACATCCAGACTGCTCCAGTTTTCTGAAATCCAATCAGTAATTTTCTTAGAATCAGATAATTTTGAGGCATCGGCAACTAAACCAGCAACTTTAAAGCCCTGTGCTCTCAAATCATTTTCCAGATCTTCCACCTCATTGGATGTTCTGGCAGTAAATAATACCTGCGCTCCCAATTCCAGGAATTGTTGTACACAAGCTTTACCAATACCTTTTGTGCCACCGGTTACCAGTACTTTTTTAGATTCTAATCTCCACATATTTCAGTTTTAAACAAAAAACCCTTTGATCGCTCAAAGGGTTTATATAATTCAATCTAAATATTACAGTCTACGACCTGTAAGTAATTTGTACAGGATAAGTATTACAGCTACTACAATAAGTATGTGGATGATGCTTCCTAGGTCTGGGAATGCAAAATATCCAATTAGCCATCCAATTACTAGTAATACGATAATAAGCCAAATTAAATCTCTCATAATGTCTTGGTTTTAGAAAGGTTTTATCCCGTCTACGGTTAATTAAAATCAGTTAGTTGGTTTGATAATTCCATGACTAAATTAGACAAACCTTGCACCCGCTGGATTTCATTTAACCTTGATTTAACTTTAAGTATTAAAAGTCTTCTGGATTCGAAATAATCTTCGCTGCCCGTTCTCTTATTTTCTGCATTTCTTCGGGAGCCTTCTTTTCCAGTAGGCTCATCATCATGTTCATTCTTTGATTTCCCGCGAAATGTTCCCGATTGGAATCCAGAAAATTCCAGTACAGACTGTTAAATGGGCAGGCGTCATCTTCCGTCTTTTTACTAACCTTGTAGTGGCAGGATTTACAATAATTACTCATTTTATTAATGTAACTACCACTGGAAACATATGGTTTTGTAGCGACGATTCCACCATCAGCAAATTGACTCATTCCCCGGGTATTAGTAATCTCTACCCATTCAATCGCGTCTATATATATTCCCAGGTACCATTGGTCCACTTCATCTGGATGAGTTTCAGTTAAAAGAGCATAATTACCGGTGATCATTAGTCGCTGGATATGATGAGCATATGCATTCTCTAGGCTATTTTTAATAGAATGATGCAAACAATTCATTTTGGTTTTTGCATCCCAATAGAAACCTGCAAGTTCATTTTGATTTCGAAGCTTGTTACTACGGCGATAACCCGGCATTTCTTTCCAGTAAATACCTCTCATGTATTCTCTCCAACCTAGTATCTGCCTTACAAAACCCTCGACCTGGGAGATATCGATCTCATCTGTATGATCATAATAGTAATCCAGAACAGAGTCTATAACTTCTTTAGGACTCAACATTTTGGTATTCATACTAAAGGACAATCTCGAGTGAAATAAATAAGCTTGATCGGTATGCAAAGCATCCTGATAATCACCAAAATGAATTAGCAGGTTTTTACAGAAATAGTTGAGCACAGAGAGAGAATCTTCCCGGGATGTTGGCCAGTTATAGTTCTCAGCTTCAATAGACCCAAATGTTTTTATGCCTGCAGCCTCGATTTCCTGTACCAGATCACTTACGTTCTTACGAAAACCTCTTTCATGAGGGATTTCGGGCTTACCTTTCCATTTTTGCCTGTTACTCTTGTCGAAGTTCCATTTTCCGCCCTCAGGATCCTTGGCGTTGACCATTAAAATATCATGTTTCTTCCGCATATCGCGGTAGAAATATTCCATGGTCATTTGCTTCTTACCCTTATAAAACTTTTCAAGGTCATTTCTGGTTGTAAAAAAATGTTCAGTATCAAAACTCTTAGTTTCAATTTCCAGAGTATCGCATAATTTTTTCAATTGCTCATCAAGTCGATACTCATCTGGCAGCTGGTATTGAAAACTTTCAAATTTATGCTTGGCGATAAGCTGTGTAATATTTTTTTCAAGATCCTGCGTGTTATCTTTATGATCGATCTTATAATAGATTACCTGATGATCTCTTTCTTCCAGATAACTGGCGAAATTGCGCATGCTGCGAAAAAATCCTACCACCTTTTGTATGTGGTGCTTAACATAGTCGGTTTCCTGACGCATTTCCATAAATAGATAAGTGACGTCCTCGAGGTCATCTTTGTACCAGCTATGTTGATGATTTAATTGATCGCCTAGAATCAATCTTAGTGTCTTTTTTACTTCAGCCATAAATCTTGATACTCGTTATCGGGATCGTAGCGATCTGCCTGACTTTTAATATTAAATTTCCTGTCTCGGGGATCGTTTCCAACTCCGCTATTATACATCCAGTTTCCCCAGTTGCTATGCACATCATAATCAATAAGCAGACTCTCAAAATATGACGCACCTTTTCTCCAGTCGTGTTTTAGTTCCTTGGCAAGATAACTGTTCACATTCTGTCTTCCACGATTGCTCATAAATCCAGTCTGGGCTATCTCCTTCATATTAGCATTTACGAAATCTTCTTTGGTCTCACCATTGATCCATTTTCTGAAATTTTCAGGATCATCGTCCCAGTCATGTGATTTTCCCCGAATTCCCTCCAATTGAAAGATCTTACTGCCATGCTTTAATGAGATGTATTTAAAAAAATCTCGCCAGATCAATTCGAAAATAAGCCAGTACGTACTTTTATTGCTTTTAATTTCCTTCTCATACTTTTTAACCTCGAAATAGATCTGCCGGGATGAAATACTTCCATTGGCCAGCCAGGCCGAAAGTTTTGAACTGTAATCTGTGCCTATCAGTCCATTCCTGGTTTCCTTATAAGTCTCCAGATCACGCTGTTCAAAAAAGTACTGCTGCACTCTTTTGATTGCCTCATCTTCTCCACCTTGAAATGGGAAAGCAGTTCGCTTATCTGTTTTGACTTCTTTTAAACCAAGATCCTGTAAGCCGGGAATTTTAGTGTTGTTTTTGATTTCAAAAGCTTCCACTTTTGAGTTGGAAAGAAGTTCTCGAACTTCAGAATATTTCTCACATTTTTTTCTGAATTCAGTAAAAACCTTTGGAATTCTCTCAAACGAGTCATAGGGAATATCTTCAGGATGAAAAAGAAACTGCTGGTAATGATCTTTAAACTCAACATTCTGGATAGATTCCTTCAAATTCTGCTCAACTTTCTTCTCTTCCTCTGTCCACTCCTTCTGAAAATAGATGGTATCTATCCGGTGTTCTTCAGCTAATTGAGGGATTTTTTCTTCTGGTTTATCCTGAAAAACGAACAAGGGAATATTTAGCTTCTGAAGATTTTTCCGAAGTTGACCAATACTCTCAATCAGGAATTTAGCCCTGAATCTTCCGGTTTTTGGATAACCAATGTCCTGTTGTTCAAAGTGCCTTGGATCAAAACAATAAACTGCGAACACTTTCTCATGATTCCTAGTTGCAGTTGCAATTCCTTCATGATCCTGGGTTCTTAGATCGTTTCTAAACCATATTAAAGCTGTACTCATTTTTTCTGTTTTCTACATTTATCACTGCAGTACCGCACCTGTTCCCAATCTTTCTCCCATTTTTTTCGCCAGGAGAAAGGACGTTGGCAAACCGGACAGATCTTCTGCGGGAGATCAGATTTCTTCTTCGTTTTATTACTCATCCTTGCTAAAGAAGGATTTTACTTCCTGTCCCGGCCGTGCGTAATGAAATCTGTCCAGCAAACTTGGCAGAGAATAGCCATCGAGACCATTCACCGCAACTGTTCCGGCATCATCTAGTCTTAGCCAGCCATCAGGCATTTGTATGCCTTCGTCAAAATAAATATGTTCAATAGAGGCAATGACAAGTACTGTATCATTTTCCTTTATATGGTATTCATTCACGAACTTACAGCCTAATTTAACTTCAGACTGTTTAACGTATGGCGCATGAAAACCATCAAGATATTCTTCGTCCAGTCCCGTTTTGTTAAATTCAGAAATTTCTTCATCATACTTTGCGGCGGTCTGGTGCGCCTGCGCGATCATTTTGTCCTGAATATGATTTACCGTAAAATAGTCAGTTTCCTTAATATTGCTATAGGTGTTACGGGCTACACTTAGCGGCCTGGTGACAAATCCAAGCATTGCAGGATCACTGCCAATATGGGTGACCGAACTAAATACAGCTACATTTGGATTTCCAGATTTTGATCTGGTAGCAATGAGATTGGCAGATTTATAACCGGTACAACTATTTACCAGGTTAAGGCGATAGATTTTTTCCATTTCCTCAATTTCTGAGGCAGTAATATGTTTCATAAAAAAAGGTCAGTTTTTTAGACTGACCTCAAGTTATAGATTGCTTTACTAGAAAGCTGTTAATGGAAATTTAAATTAACTCTGATTTTCCATCTTATTAATAGCCATGTCATATTCTTCCATGGCTTCTCTTACGGCATCGATATTATCTGATGCTTTCTGATGCGCATCTTCCATTACCTTCTCCAGGTTCTTGTCTGGATGCTGGAACAAATCTGTGATCACGTGGTTAATTTTATCTATGATACTGCTTTGCGTATTCTTGATATCTTCCAGTTTGTTCAATGTAGACCTCATATGGTCTAGTTTCTCCTGATCCATAATATTTGTTTTAGTTCATCTAATATACTGCCTCGCAAGAGTGAAGCCAATGCAGTTAACAGCTTTTAGAACAGCTTTATCAAAAAATTAGGATTCCTGTTGTTCTTTGTAGGGTGGATAATCTATGTATCCCTCTTCTCCCGGCGTATAAAAAGTATCTTCATTATATGAAGCCAGCGGCCATTTGTTCTCAAATCTTTTCACCAGGTCTGGATTGGAGATATACCATTTGGCATAACTCACCAGGTCTGCATTACCTTCTTCAATTACCTTGTTGCCAGATTCTCTGTCAAAACCGGCATTGATCATCAACGTGCCTTTATAAATTTTCCTGTAGTGTTTCGCAATGTCGGTAATCAAATACGGTACATCGCTCACATCTGAAAATGGTTCTGAAAGATGTATATAAGCCAGGTCATATGCATTCAGCTTTTCTATAATATAGTCAAATGTATCAATGCTTTCTTCTGAAGCCATTATTCCGAAGATCTTGTGCAAAGAGGGATTGAATCTACAACCAATCCTGTTTTCTGGCCAGACCTCGTTGATCGCATCCAGAACTTCAAAAAAGAATCTGGCGCGGTTTGGAATGCTTCCACCATATTCATCTGTACGTTGATTGGAATTTTTGTTGAAGAACTGATGGATAAGATATCCATTGGAAGAATGTATTTCTACCCCATCAAACCCGGCATCTTTTGCATTTTGAGCTGCAGATTTGAATTCCTGTACAGTTTCCTGAATTTCCTGAACGCTCATGGCTTTCGGCTCTTCGGTTTTCTCCTGGCCATCTGGAGTGAATACCTCTGTGTTGGGATTCACGGGACTGGGAGCAAGAGGTTTGTCGCCATTATGAAACTTTGGATGAGAAATTCGCCCGACATGCCATAGCTGAATAAAGATCTTTCCGCCTTCGTTATGAACAGCTTCGGTCACTTTTTTCCATCCTTCTACCTGCTCTGCAGAATGGATACCAGCAGTATTAATATAGCCTACAGCACGGGATGAAACCTGGGATCCTTCAGAAATGATTAGGCCGGCACCGGCACGCTGTGTATAATATTTCACATGCATATCTGTGGGAGCATTCGCATCATTTTCAGCACGGCTTCTGGTCATTGGAGCCATGATAACACGATTTTTCAGATTTAGATCACCCAACTGGTAGGTTTGTAGTAAAGCTTGTTTTTCCATAGTCATAATTCAATTTTACTTAAAATTACCAGTTTCGTGGGCTTTCTGGTGTTAATGAACTGGTAAATCAAATATTGTCATGTATGCAGCGCGCTAAGTCTATATGTCTGCCATTGAATTGGATATTATTGAGTAATTTCGTGGTTCTAATTAATATATTCCTGTAATTTTTTTCAGACAGGGATTAGTTTATAATTCATGCAAAATCAAAAAGATGTAGCTATTGTAGGATCCGGACTTGTTGGATCTTTGTTAGCCATTTTTCTTCGTAAACAAGGTCATAAAGTCACCATATTTGATAGGCGTCCCGATGTTCGACTAGTGGAATTTTCTGGAAGGTCCATTAACCTTGCCATGTCCAATCGTGGCTGGAAAGCTTTAAGAGAAGCTGGAATAGAGGATGAAATCAGGCAGCTTGCATTGCCTTTGGATAAGAGAGCGATGCATGTAGATGACAAACCAGTCTACTTCCAGAAGTATGGAGAAGAAGGAGAAGCGATCTATTCCATTTCTCGCGGAATATTAAATCGAAAGATGATAGACCTAGCAGAGGAGGCCGGTGCAGTATTCAGGTTTGAAGAGAAGATCTGGGATGTTGATCTTCCAAATGCTAGGCTGTATACAGGAGAATCTGAAAAAAGCGTCTGGAAAGAATACCAGTTCGATCTTATATTTGGAGCAGATGGCGCGTTTTCCAGGACCCGTCACAAAATGCAGCGACAAAGCAGGTTCAATTATTCCCAGCATTTTATTGATGTGGGATATAAAGAGTTGACCATTCCCGCCAATAGCGATGGGTCTCACAAACTGGACAATGCATCCTTTCATATCTGGCCACGCGGTAACTTTATGTTGATCGCCATGCCCAATCTTGATGGAAGTTTCACCTGTACGCTTTTTATGCCTTTTGAGGGAGAAGTTTCCTTTGAAAGCATTCAAACAGAAGACCAGGCAGACCAGTTCTTTGAGCAGTATTTTCCAGACATCAAGGATGAAATTTCGAACTTAAAACGCGACTTCTTCAAGAATCCAACCAGCGCCATGGTAACGATCAAATGTTATCCATGGTCTTATTTCGATAAGATCACCCTGGTAGGAGATTCTGCCCATGCCATTGTTCCTTTCTATGGTCAGGGCATGAACGCGGGATTTGAAGATATTTCTGTTCTTAATCAAAAGATGAACGAACACGGAGATAATTGGGAAGTAATTTTTGAAGAATATCAACGGGAACGCAAACCAAATGCAGATGCGATCGCCGAGTTAAGCTACCGAAACTTTGTGGAAATGAGCAGTAAAACGGCCGATCCATCATTTCTACTTCGGAAGAAAATTGAAAAGAAATTCGCTCAGAAATACCCTGAACTTTGGATGCCTCTATACTCGAGGGTTACATTTTCAGACAAAGCCTATGCAGACGCGCTGAATATTGGAGATTATCAACGAGGGATCATGGATGAAGTCATGAGAATTCCTGAAATTGAGAAAACATGGGATTCAGAAGAAGTTGAATTGAAGATAAAGGAATTACTCCAGAGATAAAAAAAGCTGCCAACTGGCAGCTTTTTTATTTTAATGTGCATCCTCTTTCAGGATGTCTGGAAACTTTTCTTTAAATCTATTCAGCCTTGGAATCGATACGTTTTGAATATAGGGATTCTGCGGATTATTTTTTTCGTAATCCTGGTGGTAATCTTCAGCAACCCAGAATTTTTGAAACGGTAAAATTTCTGCAGCGATTGGTTTTTGGTAATTTTTTGCTACTTCAGTCTTTACCTCGTCAATAATATTTTTTTGCTCTTCGGTTTGAAAAAATATGATAGATCGATACTGTGATCCATTATCTGGTCCCTGACCATTTACTTGGGTTGGATTTTGAGAACCGAAAAAAACTTCTACCAGCGTTTTAAAGTCTACAACTTCAGGGTCGTAGATAACTTCCACCGCTTCCGCATGACCTGTTCTTCCAGTGTTGCTTTCTTCATACGTTGGATTTTTGGTATGACCACCAGCATAACCGCTTATGACTTCATCCACACCCTCGATACTTTCGTAGATTGCTTCCACACACCAGAAGCAACCACTGGCGAAATATGCCTTTTCCATCCCATCCTGCATCTCAACTTTCACAGGTGTAGCATTTGCAATTTCCGGCTTGGTAACAGATTGCTGAGTATTCTGGTTTCCGCAGGCCAGCAAAAGCAGGCTAAGAATATTGATAAATATAAATTTCATGTTATTTGAGTTTATAAGTTCCTTCGAGCGTTTTCTTACCTAATAAGGCATAATCCACGGCAGTTTTACCGTCGATTTGAAAACCTTTCCAGTCCAGTTGATATTCGTTTTCTCCTACTTTACTGAAGACTGCAACCGCTGTGCCAGTATCGAGATCATTCCATGGAATGTCATTCTGCTTACTTTTTACCGAAGCTCCTTGGTAAAAAACATGAATTTCATCACCAACTTTTTTAAAGTTTGCTTCCATATATAACTCTCCCGGTTTCAGGCAAAGTTCTGAACTGCTTCCTACCTGTATTTCCAGGCAGTAGCATTCGCAGTTTTGGTCTTCAGTAAATGCGAGGTTAGTGTACGTTCCAGAATAATCTGTCTTAGATTGTCCTAAAGTACCAGTGGTGTCTTTAGACTGAACTTTTTTAGGCTTGTCTGGTTCTTGTTCTTCTTCTGTATTGGAAAGATTCTTCTGAGCAACGATGGTGTCTTTAGCCTTATTCTCCTTATTGGAATTGGCAGAATTATTACAACCTAAAATAGATAACAGCATCAGGCTGTATAGACAGGTTTTTAATGCAGTAAATTGTTTCATAACGGGTTAAAGTTAGACTATAATTTACTGAAAATTGTAAAATGAATGTTAATGCAGAAACTGTATATACTCGAAAGTAAATTTAAAAAAAGGCATAAAAAAAACTGCCTGAAAAACTTTTGCTTCAGATCCTGAGATCTTACTGTTATTTTCCAGGCAGTTAAAATATATCTTAAGAAGTATTAGAACTTCTTGAACATTGATTGCATTTTTTCCTGCTCTTCTTTAGCCAGTTCTTCATCTACAAGAATTCTACCGCTATGCTCATCTGTAATGATCTTTTTACGACCAGCGATTTCCATGATCACCTGAGGTGGAATAGTAAAGAAAGATCCTCCGGAAGCTCCCCTTTCTACAGGAACCACGGCTAAACCATTCTTAACATTCGTGCGAATTCGCTTGTAAGCAGTAACAAGTCTCTCTTCAATATTCTTTTCGTATTCTTTAGACTTTTCGATTAGTGCCTGCTCTTCTTTCTCAGTTTCCTTAAGAATTTCGTCCAGTTCACTTTTCTTGTGCTTCAGATGCGATTCTCTTTCAGCCAACTTCTCTTTTGTTTGAGAAATTACTTCTTTTTTCTGCTCGATCTTCGCCTTGTACTCGTTAATGTGCTTTTCTGAAAGCTCTATCTCAAGTTCCTGGAATTCAACTTCTTTGCTTAATGCGTTGAATTCACGGTTATTACGAACATTTTTTTGCTGTTCAGAGTATTTTTTGATCGTCGTTTTAGACTCCTCAATCTGGTTCTTCTTGTTCTTGATATCATTATCAATCACTTCGATATCCGCATCCAGTTTTTCCAGGCGTCTGTTCAAACCTGCTACTTCATCTTCAAGATCTTCAACTTCAAGAGGAAGTTCTCCACGTACATTTCTAATCTCATCAATTCGTGAATCCACCAACTGAAGATCGTACAGTGATCTTAACTTCTCTTCTACAGTAACATCGTTTTTTTTCGCCATATTATAAGTAATGTATTGGATTGGTATTTGTATCTGCTAAAATAAGTGCAAAACTACTAATTTTTTTGGTAAGAAAAGAATATAGTAAATTTTTTGTAAACTGTTCACTTTCATAGTGTCCGATATCTGCGACGACCAGCTTTCGCTCGGCTTTATAGTAATCATGATATTTTAGATCTGCAGTGATAAATAGATCTGCTCCTGCTCTTTTTGCATTCTCAATCGCAAATGCTCCACTACCACCCAAAACAGCAACTTTTTTAATTGGTTTTTCAAGAATTTCAGAATGACGAATTCCTTTGCTATTAAAGGTTTTTTGAATCTGTAACAAAAAGCTCCTGGCATCTACCGGAGCTTCTAGTTCGCCAATCATACCCATTCCTAAATGTTGATTCTTATTTTCAAGAGCATGGATTTCGTAAGCGACCTCCTCATAAGGATGACTCTGAAACAATGCACTCAGTATTCTGGATTCCAGGTGTCTTTTATAGGTAATTCCAATCTGTATCTCGTCCTCAAAATGAACGCTTCCTTTTTGACCAACAACAGGATTTGAATGCTCGTTTCCTTTAAAACTTCCGGAGCCAGGCACGTTAAAGCTGCAATTATCATAATTACCGATATTTCCTGCTCCCGCCCTGAATAAAGCTTCTCTCACTTTTGTAGCGTCAGGAACAGGGACATAGGTTTGCAGTTTTTTAATGGTATCGTTTCGTGGGATCAGAATTTGCCTGTTAATTAGTCCCAGCTTTTCGGCGATCATATCATTAACGCCTTTATGTTGATTATCCAACGCCGTATGAATGGCATAGATCGCAATATCGTTCTTGATCGCCTTTAACACGGTGCGCTCCACATAGTTCTTACCGGTTAATTTCTTAAGACCTGCAAATATGATCGGATGAAAACTGATGATAAGGTTGCAATTTTTGGCAACGGCTTCATCTACGGTTGCTTCCAGGGTGTCTAAAGTAATTAGCGCGCTCTTAATTTCTTCAGTAGCATCGCCAACAAGGAGTCCCACATTGTCAAAATCTTCAGCATATTCAAGTGGCGCGAATTCTTCTATAATAGTAATTACTTCTTTAATCAGCATATTTTGATAATTTTGCAATCAGCCTGGAAATTGAACCGAGTGCTCAATTCAGGCTTCAGAATCAAAGATAATTATATTAAGCGTTTATGCAGAATCCCAGAAAATTGCTTTTACCGTTTTCCATTGTTTACAAAGCGGTAACAGGGGTTCGTAATCATTTATATGATCAGGGATATTTGAAAAGTATGAATTTCGAAATTCCAGTGATCGCAGTTGGGAATTTGAATATGGGTGGTACCGGCAAGTCTCCTATGATCGAATATCTTATAGACCTGCTATCAAAAAACTGGAAGCTTGCCACCTTAAGCCGAGGATATAAACGTGAAAGTTCAGGCTTCCAGATTGTACAGTTTGAAGATGCAGCCAGTAAAAGTGGTGATGAACCTCTTCAGTTTAAGAACAAATTCCCGGAAATCACAGTTGCTGTAGATGCAAATAGAGTAGAGGGGATTCAAAAATTGAAACAACATGGCTCCAATCTTATACTCCTGGATGATGCGTTTCAACATCGAAAGGTGGAAGCGGGATTTTATATTTTACTAACATCTTATAAAGATCTTTTTACGGAAGATTTTGTGCTTCCTGCTGGTAATCTAAGGGAGTCCCGCCATGGTGCCCGCCGGGCGAATGTGGTAGTGGTAACGAAATGTCCGCAGGATCTTTCAGGGAGCAAACAAAACGAAATACGTTCAAAAATTAAGGCCTATTTTAAAGGTCCGGTTTACTTCAGTACTATTCTATATTCTGATATGATCGTAGGTCAAATTGAGCGTGTACCTTTAATCGATATCGAGCAGGAGGATTTTGTTCTGGTAACCGGCATTGCCAACCCTTCTGCCATGATTTCATACCTGGCTGAAATGAATATTGATCTGAAACATTTTAAATTTCCAGACCATCATAATTTTTCGAATGCTGAAATTGAGAAACTTAGTACTTATGATAAAATTCTTACCACCGAGAAAGATTATATGCGCCTGAAGAATACAAGGCTGTTAGATAAGCTCTACTATCTGCCAATTCAAACCAGAATACTATCTGAAGCTAAAAAATTTGATGATTTAATTTTGAGATATACTCAAAAAAAATGAGGTGCAAAGCACCTCATTTTATATTGGCTAATTCAAATTATATGTGTTTCGTATCTTCAATATAATTCTACTAGCAATAACTTTACAAAGCCTGTGCCATTTTTCTTAAACCGTTGTTTCTCTGGCGGCTAGGTACTTGTTTATCTTGTGGAAAAATTCTTCGGTCTTATAAGGTTTGGGGATAATATCATTAAAGCCATTCATATAAAACTCATCCAGATTATCATCGAGGGTCACCGCGGTTAAAGCAATAATTGGAATATCCGGATTAAATTTTCTAATCTCTATGGTTGCTTCAATTCCCGTAATTCCGGGCATATGAATATCCATAAGAATGAGATCAAAATCATTGTTTTGAACCTTTTCTATCGCAATGGTACCATTATCTGCCACGTCGCAAATTACCTTGTTCTTTTCAAGGATCTTCCTGGTGATCATTTGATTGATCTTATTGTCCTCCACGATCAGGATATTCTTATCCTTCATAATATCGTTGGTTAGAACGATATCTTTGGAAGGAGCTATAGCTTCAGTTGGTTTTGTTTCCAAAGTCTCTGCTTCGAACTGCAATTCGAAAGTAAAAGTAGAACCTTTGCCCAGGTCGCTTTCCAGCTCAATTTCAGAATTTAGAAGACTTAGAAGATTTTTTACAATGGAAAGGCCGAGACCGGTTCCTCCAAATTTCCTGTTGATCTGGGTAGAGCCCTGTGTAAAGTTTTCGAAAATTGCTTTTTGTTTTTCCTTGCCAATTCCTTCCCCATTATCCTTGATCTCAAACTGAAGTGATACGAACTTTCCATCTTGACGGGTTTTGTTTACGGCAATCCATATGTCACCATCTTCAGTAAACTTGATGGAGTTGCCAATAAGATTGATAAGTATCTGAGAAACTTTGAGTGGATCCCCAATAAGTTTGGCCGGGATATCCTTGTCGTAAGAAAAATGAAGCTTGGTGTTCCTATCGTCTGCTGAATTTTTTAAGGCGATCAACACATCTGATATACGCTTCTGAAGATCAAAATTAGTCTTCACGATCTCCACTTTGTTTGCTTCCAGTTTGTTGAGGTCGAGAATGTTATTGATTAGAGATAGCAGGTATTCCCCGGAAAACTTCAGTGAATTTAAATGTTCTTTCTGGCTTTCCGTAGGGCTTTCCTCCAATAGCAGATGGGTGAGTCCTGTCACTGCGTATAGAGGCGTTCGTAATTCGTGCGTGATGGTAGTTAGGAACTGAGCTTTTGCCAGTGATGCTTTTTCTGCATTTTCCTTAGCCAGAATCAATTCAGAATTCTTCTTTTGCAACAACTCATTTGCTCTGGCCCGTAGATTATTGTTTTTGTACAGGCTTAATGTAAGCAGCGATAATATGGTGATCAAGGCTACGCTAAGTATTGTCGTAAGTTTGTTTACTTTTAAAGTTCTTTCGGTCTCTGCCTGCTGAGCTGTAAGTTGATCTACAGTAGATTTCAGTGCCGAATTTCCTAAGCGGGCATTCGCTTCAGTTGCAAGCGCTTCTTTGTTTACATCGAAAATGGTTTCTCTAATTAAATTTCCCTGCTGAAGTAATTCAAGGGCGCTCGCATAATTTTTTCTTTCCTGAGCAATTTCACTCAAAAGATTATAACTGTACATGATCATGCCTGTATATCCTTCTTCCTTGGAGATATTCAAGGCATTTCTGGCAGCAAGTTCTGCTTTTTCGTAATTTCCGTCTTTCAGAAAGCCGCGAGCCATAAAATAGTTCAATCTGGACTTTTCGTACTGGTTATTCGATTCTTCAAGGTAAATTTCTGCATTTCTCAATTCAGCCAGCGCTCTTGGTTTGGTTTCATCGTTATTGAAGTAAATAACAGCCCTGTTTAGAGCAATAATCCCCAGTTGCTCCCGATTATTTTGCTGAGTGTAATATTTTTCTGCTAGCCCCAGATAATTCAGGGCCCTTGTATATTCTCTTTTCGAAGTAAGCAATTTGGAATACAGCACATAAGAATAGTTCAAACCAGCATCATCGTTGATCTCTCTTTGAATAGACATTGCTCTGTCCAGCTGACTAATTCCATTGTCGTATTCATGTCGAACATGATACATCCTGCTAAGAATGGTGCTGGTGAGGGCGATATAGCTTTTCGCATCTATGCGCCTGGATAACTTTAAGGATAGATCTAATTGTTCCTGAGCCTTGTCAAAATTCATTGTATTGATAGACACCTCGGCTGCTGCCAGCAGTTTTTTGATCTGTTCAGGTTTTGGGTTTTCTTCATCAATCCCGGACTCCTGGAATCCAAAGATGGCGAAGCAACATACTAAAAGGATGAAACGCTTGAAGTTTTTCATTTATGGAAAAATAGCTAGAAGCTTTAATAAGTTGTTAAATATAGCTATTTATCGTTAACAAGTGAAATTAAATCGATAAGACGATTAGAGTAACCAATTTCGTTATCATACCAGCCAATCAGTTTGATTAAAGTTCCATCGATTACAGAGGTCATTCCGGCATCGAAAATGCAACTATTCTTATTGTCCAGGATATCTACAGAAACTATAGGATCTTCAGTATACTCCAGGATTCCCGACATTTCATTTTCTGAAGCTTTTTTGAAAAGCTGGTTCACTTCTTCTATGCTCGTAGATTTTTCCACATTCAATGTCATATCAGTAAGAGAGCCATTTGGAACCGGAACCCTGATGCCGCATCCTCCAATAACTTCGGTCAGGTCTGGGAATATGCTCGTAAGTGCTTTTGCTGCACCAGTAGTGGTAGGAATAATGGATTGTGCTGCCGCCCGACTTCTACGTAAATCTTTATGAGGTTTGTCATGCAAACTCTGGTCTGATGTAAAGGAATGAACAGTGGTGATATAAGCCTGTGTAACCCTTAATCGATCATGGATCACCTTTAGCATTGGTGCTGCATTATTAGTCGTGCAGGAGGCATTTGAAATAATTTTTTCATCACCGGTTAGAATTTCTTCATTAACACCCAATACGACCATCTTTATGGCATCGTCCTGTGGAGGTACCGATAGAATGACTTTTTTAACACCATTCTTCAGGTGTGGCATTAAGACTTCGGTCGTTTTGAATTTACCGCTACTTTCTATAACCATCTCCACTCCAAACCTATCCCAGGGAATATCTTTCGGACTTTGAAAATTTAATAGCGGAATAATACGACCATCCACAATTATTTCGTTGTCACCAGCAGAAATTTCATTGAAGATTCTTCCGTGGATACTATCATACCTGAGTAAGTGGGAAAGACTACGGGCGTCATGAATATCATTGATAGCCACAACTTCGATCTCTGGATGGTTTAGTAAAAGTCTAAAGAGATTTCTGCCTATGCGGCCAAAACCGTTAATGGCAATTTTTACAGGACTCGCCATGCAAACTTTTTAATTGATATGCTTTTGTGCTTTATAAGAAGATCTTACCAGAGCGCTGCTTTCTACGTGTCTAAAACCTAATTCCAGTCCGTATTCTTCATAGCGCTTAAATTGATCTGGAGTAATGAACTGTTTGACCGGTAAGTGTTTTTTACTTGGTTGAAGATATTGGCCAATCGTGACCACATCTACACCGGCTTCACGAAGATCTCTTAAGGTTTGGAATACTTCCTCTTCCTGCTCGCCAAGGCCAAGCATGATTCCAGACTTGGTTCTTCGAATTCCATTGTCCTTTAAATACTTAAGTACGGCCAGACTACGATCATACTTTGCCTGAATACGCACTTCTCTGGTAAGGCGTTTAACGGTCTCCATATTGTGAGAAACCACTTCAGGACTTACTTCGATGATTCGATCTATATTGCGTTCATTTCCCTGGAAATCGGGAATTAATGTTTCCAGTGTTGTTTCAGGATTCATTCTACGAATCGCCTTTACAGTTTCTGCCCAAATAATAGATCCCATGTCCTTAAGATCATCACGATCTACGCTGGTCACAACAGCATGCTTGATCCCCATGATCTTGATAGATCTGGCAACCTTTTCAGGTTCATCCCAGTCTACAGTCTCAGGTCGGCCGGTTTTAACACCGCAAAACCCACAGGATCTTGTACATACATTCCCAAGGATCATAAAAGTAGCTGTTCCCTCACTCCAGCATTCACCCATGTTCGGGCAACTACCGGAAGTACAAATAGTATGTAAGTCATATTTATCAACCAGGCTTCTCAACTCGGTATATTTCTTACCAGTAGGAAGCTTCACGCGTAACCACTTTGGTTTTGGAGTTCTTTGTGTCTTGGTTTTTACTGGAGCAACGTCTGTATTCATAGCAATAAATCTCTGTTTCAAAGATACAATAATAAGCTGAACTGCATAAATTAGACTACCGCCGATTCGAAACCTTACTTAAGGTTTCCTGCTTTCAATAATAGCTGCAAGTAACTTCTTGGCACGCAGTAGTTTTACCTTAATATTACTCATGGGTTCATCGAGATATTCTGCAATTTCCTTATAGGATTTCTCCTGAAAGAACCTGAGGTTGATCACTTCCTGGTAATGCGGTTTTAATTGCTTGATATCAAAAAGTAACTGTTCGAGATTCTGTTCTTTGATAAGCTTATCTTCAATCCCCGGGGTATCATCTGCGATCTGGTAAACCTGTTCTTCATCCTGCATGGAAGTCCTTGATCTAATAGAGGCTTTTTTCTTCCTGATTTGATCTATATGGATGTTCTTGGAAATTGCTATGAGCCATGTCACAAAGGAATAATTATCATCAAAGGTTTCAATGCGATTAAAAGCTTTGGAAAAAGTCTGGATGGTAATATCTTCAGCTTCATACTCATTCTGAGTCTTTTTAAGCTGAAAGCCATAAACATCTCCCCAGAATCTGTCTACCAGATAATTGAATGCCGACTGGCTGCCTTTCTGTGCTTCGCTGATCTTTTCTGAAAGTTGATTTGGGTTTACTTCCACTGTCCTGGTTTTGAAATGAGGTTGGAGCTAAATATAGCCAATTGAAAAAATATCAGGAAAAAATCAAATAATGGGTAGAACCAGATGACGTCTCTCTCATCAAGCTTTTCAGCAGCTTTGTAATACACGACCCCGTCAAGAATCAATTTAATTATTAGAATGGATATAACTGCGATAGGGAATACCTGGAGTATGCAGAGTATGATCAATAAGATCCAGAAAAATAATCTTGCAGTGTAATAAACTCCAAGCAGTAACTGGTGTATCTTCTGGTATTGTCTGGCTGTAGACACGTGCCTGCGTTTCTGTGTCATCCATTCTGAAAAATTTTTCTTCGGAACACTTCTCGTTATGGAATCTTTAGAAAAGCAAATAGCGGTATTCTCATCGTTCGCTGCTTCATTGACGAATAGGTCATCGTCTCCAGATTTAATATGCAGGTGACTGGCGAAACCTTTTAATTCGTAAAATCTATCTGAGGTATAAGCCAAATTACGGCCAACACCCATGTATGGGATACCATTTTTTGCATAGCTAAAATACTGCAGCGCAGTTAGCAAGGTTTCAAATCGTATTAATTTGTTCAATAATGAATTCTTCTGTTTGAAGTATCCGCCATATCCAAGAATGATTTCCCTGCTCGTAAACTCGTGCGTCATTTCACTAATCCAGTTCCTGGATTGGGGTACGCAGTCTGCATCAGTAAATAAAAGGTAGTTGTTGGAAGCTTTTTTAATACCCAGGGTGAGGGCATATTTTTTATTCGCCCAGAATGCTTCGATGTTCTGAACATTTACAATCTTCACCCGTGGATCGATATTCTGAAAATGCTCCATGATCTCCAGGCTATTGTCTGAAGAAGCATCATTGATTAGAATAAGTTCGAAATCCGGATGATCTTGTTCCAGAATAGCAGGTATACAATTCTGCAAATTCGCTGCTTCATTTTTCGCACAAACAATCACTGAAACGGGCAGGCTTGCAGTTTGTGACTTTTCCGAAGATGCAGAAGTGAATGAGAAAAAACTAAGATTATAAAGAATATTGATTATACCCGAAAGTATAAATAGACCAAATAAGACTATTTCCATTTAATCTAAGTAGTCTTGGCGGTATCTGAACAATTCTCCATCTCGTCTGGTAGTTTTCCACAAAAGCTACATGGTTCACCAGATTTGTTGAGGTAAGGATTCTGGCTGGCGCAGGTACCGGCAAACTTTCCATTTTTCTTTCCCCATATTTTAATAGCAATTCCGGCAAAAGCCAGACCTAACAATACCAGACTGATAATAAATAGTTTCATAGACTTCGAATTCTGTTGCAAAAATAATAATAAAAACAGGCAACTGAAAATTGGTCGTCTCATTAGTATATCGTTTACACTATTTAACTAAATTTTAATCGAATATGTAGCGCTATCAGTTAATTCAGAGATATCTTGCAGCGTTAACCACGAAAAAAACTACAATATGAAATTTAAAATGTTATTTACAACTCTTGCACTTTCAGCAGTCGTTTTCACTTCTTGTGATGATGGTAAAAAGAAAGAGCAGGAAGAAAAAGAGAAAATGGAGCAAATGGAAGCCGAAGAAAGAGAGGCTGAAATGCAGGCTGAAAAGGAAAAGCAGGAGATGCAATCCAACAGTATCGCTGCAAAAGCGATGGCAACAGACACTCTAAGTACTTTAGTATCTGCTCTAAAATCTGCTGAATTAGCAGAGATGATGAAGACAGAGGAAGGTCCTTTCACAGTTTTCGCGCCGAACAACGCTGCGTTTTCTAAAGTAGATCAGGCGACACTAGAAAGCTTGATGATGGAAGAAAATAAAGACAAACTGGCTGGTGTATTGAAATACCACGTAGTTGAAGGTGAAGTTATGGCTGCAGATCTTGTCAAATTGATCCAGGATAATAACGGAACTTATGCGGTTTCTACCGTTGGTGGAGGAGAGTTGAAAGCTTCTTTAGAAGGCGAGAACGTGATCCTTACCGATGAGAATGGAAATAAGGCGACTGTAGTACAGGCTGATGTTGATGCTTCTAACGGAGTTGTTCACATCATCGATGCAGTAGTGATGAAGAAAGCATAATTCTTCGACGAATTATAAGAAAAAAGGAGCGCATTTGCGCTCCTTTTTTTAATTGATAATATTGACTTCTGCCTCTAAAGGAACTTCAAATTTTGAATAAACTTTATCCTGGATCATCTTGGCAAGGTTCAGAATTTCCTCGCCTGTTGCCTCGCCATAATTGACCAGTACCAAAGCCTGATTCTTGTGAACTCCTGCGTCCCCATGTCGATATCCTTTAAGACCAGCCTGATCAATAAGCCATCCCGCCGGAATTTTTATTTCATCACTAGAAACCTGATATGAGGGTATTTCGGGATATTCCAGTTGTAATTCTTCAAATTGCCGTTTTGCAATCACGGGATTTTTAAAAAAGCTACCGCTGTTTCCAATTTCCTTAGGGTCAGGTAATTTTGATCTCCTTATAGTAATCACTGCATTCGATACATCCTGAATTCCTGGATCATTGATTCCAGATTTTTCCAGTTCATTGCGAATCGCTCCGTAATCGAGATGTAACTGATGATTTTTTTTGCTAAGCCTGAAACGAACAGATGTGATAATATAGAGGCCTTTGAGTTCATTCTTGAAAACTGAGTTTCGATAGCCAAAATTACAATCTTCCCGACTGAAGTCTTTCTCTTCAAGAGTTTGAATATTCATGGCATGACAACTTTCAAAGCTGTCTTTCAATTCCACCCCGTAGGCGCCAATATTCTGAATAGGGGAAGTGCCTACATTACCCGGAATAAGCGATAAATTCTCTAATCCTCCAAAACCTTGATCGATCGTATATAATACCAGTTCATGCCAGTTTTCTCCAGCAGCAACTTCCAGAATTACTTCATTTTCATCTTCAGCGACAACCTTTATGCCTTTGAGAGCTATATGAACTACTGTCTTATGAATATCCCTGGTAAGCAGCATGTTGCTACCACCTCCAAGAATAAATAACTCAGAAGAATAACTTTTCTTTAGAAGACGCCTTAGGTCCTCAAGGCTCGAGACCGATATAAATTTATCGGCCCGAACATCGATTCCAAAACTGTTATACTCCTTTAGTGAAAAGTTACGTATGACCTGCATTAAGCTTTGCTATTATATTGCTTTAAAGCTTTTTCCAGAATGACCAGTGCACGCTGTAAATTTTCTTTCTTCAAAACATAGGCAATTCTTACCTGATTCAATCCTGTATTTGGGGTAGAGTAGAACCCAGCCGCAGGTGCTACCATGATTGTCTCATTTTCATCTTCGAAATCTTCCAGTAACCATTTTGCAAAATCATCTGCATTTTCGATTGGAAGTTCAGCGATACAGTAAAAGGCTCCCTTTGGATTTGCCACCTTTACACCTTCAATCTTTTCCAGTCCCTGTACCAGAAGGTCTCTTCTTAAAGTGTACTGATCGATCACTTCGTCAAAATAGCTTTGAGGAGTATCTAAAGCAGCTTCACTGGCAATTTGCGCAAATGTTGGCGGGCTCAATCTTGCCTGTGCAAATTTCATGGCCGTAGCGATCACTTCAGTATTTTTAGAAACCAGACAACCTATACGAGCTCCACACATGCTGTATCTCTTTGAAACCGAGTCTACCATAATGGCGTGATTGGCCAGTTCAGGAATACTCATAATAGAATGATGTTTTACACCATCATATGCGAATTCGCGATATACTTCATCTGAAACGATAAAAAGGTCGTGCTTGATTGCGAGATCAGCCAGCTGTTTGATCTCCTCTTCTGTATAAAGGTAACCTGTTGGATTACCAGGATTGCAAATAAGTATCGCCTTCGTTTTCTCGGTGATCAATTTTTCAAATTCTGAAATTGGAGGAAGGGCAAAACCATCCTCGATCTTAGCCTGAATTGGTTTAATGTTTACTCCAGAAGCAGTTGCAAAACCATTGTAGTTTGCATAAAATGGTTCTGGGATGATCACCTCGTCTCCCTGGTCTGTAATGCTTCCCATGGTGAAAAGCAAAGCTTCAGATCCTCCAGTAGTGATAATGATATCTTCTTTTTCAACAGGAAGAGCAGTATTTTTATAGTATGAAGCGAGTTTTTCACGATAACCTTCAAAGCCTGCAGAATGACTGTATGACAGGACTTCAATATCATGATTTTTCACAGCGTTTAACGCCACTTCAGGAGTCGCGATATCTGGCTGACCAATGTTCAGCTGATAAATGATTTTACCTTTTGCAGCGGCTGCTTCAGCATAAGGGACTAATTTTCTTATAGGTGATTCGGGCATTTGCTGCCCTTTATTTGAAATCTTTGGCATGATAGTTCTTTTATAGGTTTGCAAAATTGCAAAAATAAAGCCTGAATCAAGAATAAACAATCCTGAATTATACGGTCTAAGCAGTTAAATTTCAGCATAAAAAAAGCCTCCAGTAAAGGAGGCTTTCAAATTTATTTCTGGAAGATGGCCTTAACTACCTGTCTCATCCACTATCTGTCCCTTAATTTTTAAGGACTTTATAGGTTCTTCAGCATTAGAATAAACCGTCACGGTTTTTCTGATATGACCTACTTTCTTTGTGTCGTACTTTACCTGGATTTCCCCGGTTTCGCCAGGCATGATTGCCTTTTCAGGTTTCTTGGGGATCGTGCATCCACAGCTGGATTTTATATCTTCCACGATCAAAGGTTCGTCTCCAACGTTTTTAAATTTGAAGACACGTACTCCATCGCTACCTTTTTTTATAATACCATAGTCGATCGTTTCAGAATCGAACTCGAATTTGGCCGAGTTTTGCGCCTGGGTGGTAGCAAAACCTGCCAGTACGAAAACTACGATTGCAATTAATTTTCTCATAATTCAGTTATTTATTCGGATTAGTAAAGATAAGGTGAAATGGGCTCAATCTCAAAATTTTAATCATTTCAGCAGCTTTCATAATCCTTCATTAATAATTACTTTTGCCCATATTTCAAAAACCAGACCAAGAAATGGCAATTGCTTCACAATACAATGCGAAAAAAGTAGAGGATAAGTGGTATGACTACTGGATGAAGAATAACTACTTTCACTCTGAAGTAGATGAGCGTGAACCTTATACGATAGTGATCCCGCCTCCTAATGTCACGGGAGTTCTCCATATGGGTCACATGCTGAACAATACCATTCAGGATGTCCTGGTTCGTCGAGCTAGACTAAAAGGTTATAATGCCTGTTGGGTGCCGGGAACAGATCATGCTTCTATCGCTACAGAGGCTAAAGTTGTGGCGAAATTAAAAGAAGAAGGTATCGATAAGAATGATCTTAGCCGTGAGGAATTTCTACAGCACGCCTGGGACTGGACTCATAAACATGGTGGAATTATTCTACAGCAATTAAAGCATCTTGGTGCCTCTTGTGACTGGGAGCGTACAAAATTCACGATGGATGATGACATGTCGGCATCGGTCATTAAAGTTTTTGTAGATCTGTATGACAAAGGACTTATATACCGCGGATACCGTATGGTGAATTGGGATCCTCAGGCAAAAACTACACTTTCAGACGAAGAAGTGAATTATGAAGAGCGTAATGGAAAGCTCTTCTATTTAAAATATAAGGTAGAGGGAAGCGACGATTATCTTACGGTTGCCACGACCAGGCCGGAAACTATTCTTGGCGACACTGCGATCTGTATCAACCCTAACGACGAACGTTTCGCCCATCTTCGAGGCAAAAAAGCGATTGTGCCAATCTGTAATCGAAGCATTCCTATTATCGAGGATGAATATGTAGACATGGAATTTGGAACCGGATGTTTAAAGGTGACTCCGGCGCATGATGAGAACGATAAGAACCTGGGAGAGAAACATCAACTGGATGTTATCGATATTCTTAATGATGATGCGACCCTGAATAGCTATGGTCTGCATTATGAAGGAAAGGATCGTTTTGTTGTTCGTGCAGAGATTGTAGAGGAGCTGGAACTATCTGGTAACCTTTCGAAAGTGGAAGATCACGTCAACAAAGTGGGAACCAGTGAAAGAACAGGTGCTGTGATCGAGCCAAAGCTCAGCGATCAATGGTTTCTGAAGATGAAAGAAATGGCAGAGCCTGCTATCAAAGCTGTGGTAGGTGACGATATTAACCTGGTGCCAGAAAAGTTTTTGAACACTTACAGGCACTGGATGGAAAATGTGCGGGACTGGAATATCTCTCGCCAGTTATGGTGGGGGCAGCAAATTCCTGCTTATTTCTACGGAAATGGCAAAGAGGATTTTGTAGTAGCTGAAACTGCTGAACTGGCACTGGAAAAAGCCAGGAAAGTAACTCAGAATGAATCACTTCAAGCTGAAGATCTTACTCAGGATAAGGATGCACTGGATACCTGGTTCTCCTCGTGGCTATGGCCAATGAGCGTTTTCAACGGAATTCTTGAACCGGAAAATAAAGAGATACAATATTATTACCCTACTAACGACCTGGTTACAGCACCTGAAATTCTGTTTTTCTGGGTAGCTCGTATGATCATGGCTGGTTATGAATATCGTGGAGAAAAACCTTTTAAGAACGTATACCTAACCGGAATAGTTCGGGATAAGCAGCGTCGTAAAATGTCCAAGTCTCTAGGGAATTCACCAGATCCACTTGGATTAATTGAGCAATATGGGGCAGACGGAGTTCGTGTAGGGATGCTTTTAAGTTCCCCTGCAGGCAACGACCTTATGTTTGACGAGGATCTTTGCAAGCAGGGTAGTGCTTTTACTAATAAAATTTGGAATGCTTTCAGACTCGTAAAAGGCTGGGAGATTTCCGAAGAAACAGAGCAACCGGAAACAGCGAAAAAAGCGATCGAATGGTATAAAGCTAAATTTCAGCTTAGTCTTAGAGAGATCGAAGACCATTATTCCAAATACCGAATAAGCGATGCTTTGATGTCTACCTACAAGTTAATATGGGATGACTATTGCAGCTGGTTCCTGGAAATGGTAAAACCCGGATATGGAGATCCTATAGATGCAGTTACTTACAGTCAGGTGATCGAAATCCTGGAAGACAACTTAAAAATACTTCATCCATTTATGCCATTTGTTTCTGAAGAGATCTGGCAAACTATTACTGAAAGATCTCCGGAAGAAGCACTGATCATTGCAAAATGGCCAGCGCAGACTTCCTTTGATGAAACCATTATTAAAGAGTTCGCTCATGCTTCTGAAGTGATCGCAGGAGTAAGAAAGATTAGAAAAGACAAGAACATTGCCTTTAAGAATCAGATCGAATTAATGGTGATGAATAATGAAAATACCAGCAGTAGTTTTGATTCGGTCATTTCCAAAATGGGTAACATCTCCAGCTACAACTATGTGACTGAAGCTACAGAAGGAGCCTTGTCCTTTAGAGTGCGGAGCAATGAATATTACATTCCAATAGTAGGCGCCATTGATGTGGATGCTGAAAAGGCGAAGATCCAGGAAGAATTATCTTATACAGAAGGTTTCCTGAAATCTGTCGATAAAAAATTGTCCAATAAGAGATTTGTAGACAATGCTCCTGAAAAGGTGGTTGCTATCGAAAAGGCTAAAAAAGCAGATGCTGAAGC
Organism: Christiangramia portivictoriae DSM 23547; assembly: GCF_000423045.1. Classification (GTDB taxonomy): domain Bacteria; phylum Bacteroidota; class Bacteroidia; order Flavobacteriales; family Flavobacteriaceae; genus Christiangramia; species Christiangramia portivictoriae. Next base: position 207,439 of record NZ_KE383971.1, read on the forward strand.
TAAGATAGAAGCTCTAAAGGCCAGTCTTAAAAATCTAGGCTAGACCTGATAGTCAAGCGCAAAAAAAAGAGGATCATTTGATCCTCTTTTTTTGTTCTTCTAATTGATCTTGCCAATATATTCTTCAACAAGTTCTATATATTTTTCCTCCGCTTCCTTTTTACTAAGTTTTCTTACCTGGACAAGCGCATTGATCTTAAAAGCGCTTCTCAGATCGCCCTGGTTTCCAGGTGGTATGTAGAAACCGTTTCTTTCTGTAGCTCGCTTGTAAAGTGCGTAGAAATGCAGCATCACATCGGGTGGAAATTGTTCCTCGGTCTTGCTCGCCATTTCATAGGCTCTAAGAAATTTCATGTTTTCTACTACCATCACGTGATTATGATACAACATCAGCAATTACGCTTACGCCACCTTTTACTTTATCATTGATTCCAACATTGACTTTAGTGCCAATTGGTAAGAATACGTCTACACGGCTTCCAAATTTAATAAAGCCACTTTCACTTCCCTGAACTACCTCAGTTCCTTCCTCTGCATAATTTACGATGCGCTTGGCAAGTGCTCCGGCTATCTGTCTGTAAAGAACTTCACCAACAACTTCGTTCTCAACTACCACTGTGGTTCTTTCGTTTTCCTCGCTGGATTTGGGATGCCATGCTACCAGGAATTTCCCTGGATGGTATTTACTGAATTTTACTTTTCCGCCAACCGGGTGACGTGTAACATGAACGTTCAATGGTGACATGAAAATAGAAACCTGTAATCTTTTATCTTTAAAATATTCCTTTTCAAAAACTTCCTCGATCACCACTACTTTCCCGTCAACAGGAGAGACAACATGTTCATTATTGTGAACGGTTGGTCTTTTAGGGTTTCTAAAGAACTGAACGATCAGTAAAAAGAAAAGTACCGAGACTACGAGAATGGCAAATTTCAACCAGTAGAGGTCAATGAGGCTATAAGTTACTACGTTGATCGCAATAAGGATCAGCGCAGTTAATATCATTATTTTGTATCCTTCCTTATGAAACATAATTCAATATATATAAATATGCATAGATGAATGGGCTTGCAAATATAATACTATCCAGCCTGTCAAACAATCCGCCATGTCCTGGCATCAATTTTCCGCTGTCTTTTACGCCTGCCTGTCTTTTGAATTTGGACTGAATCAGATCGCCCAGAGTGCCGAAAATACTTAGAATAATCGCCATGCCTAGCCAAATAAGCGGCGTATTAAATTTACTAAAATCTGAAAGAGTGGTAGGAAAGAGTGGGCTGTAATACCAGATCGCGTAGCTCATCAGGCAGCTAAACACAAGTCCGCCCAGAAATCCTTCGATCGTTTTATTCGGACTTATCTTTTCATAAAGTTTATGCTTTCCGAAGTTTTTACCTACGAGATAAGCGAAAGTATCATTCGTCCAGATCAAAAAGAAAATTCCGATGACCAGCTTAGGAATAAAAACGCCCTCTATGGTTGGAATAAGGGTTAGGAAAATGGTGGAAGAAATAAGATAAAATATGATGATGATATATTTTTTCTTTTCGAAAACCGGGATCTTCTTGACTATAATAAGGTCTTTTACCAGGAAGAGGTTTACGAAAATTGTAATGAATAAAAGCATCACCGTGGCATCCTGATTAAATTTCAGAAAACTGAAGAGGTAAAACAGTATCGCCTGTAAAATAAATAACGCGTAGCTTTTGAGCCGAAGCAACTTTTGCATTTCAACAAGGCAAACGAGGCTCAACAGGTAGAAAAGAATTATAAATATTAATTCAGAGGAGAGTATCGAAGCAACCAGAATGGCTGTATACAATAGTCCAGATACAGTACGTATAATGGTTTCCTTCATAAATTACAGATCTTCCAGCAGTAGCAGGTATAAATTCTTTGTGCTACTTCCATAGCTCATAAAATCACCTTCTTTCTGGGTTTCAAAATTTTTAATGGTGGTAATATTGGAAGGGATTTGTTGTTTGTTTTTAAACTTAATTCCTCTTAATCCTTCTCCTATGGTGTCTATCAACTGGCTGGTTGAAGAAAGGATAATGAAATTGGTAGGGAGGTCGTGAAGTTTTCTTTCTTTGATCTGGTTCGACGAGATCAGAATAGATCCATCATTAGCCACGAGAAATTCACAGGTAGAAAGATAAAATTCAGCTTTTGCAGAGTGATTGAATTCCAGGTTAAAACCTTTGAATTTTTCCTTCAAATTATCGTCGAAACAGCAGCATTCTCTCTCATACCAGTCGTTTTCCAATAATATATTATCGAAAGCTTCCTGTACTTCAGCTTCATCAATGCAGTATAAGAACTTTCCCCCGTTATTTTTAAAGTTGAGCATAAAGCGCTCGTCAGTAGGTAATTTTACCTCTGGCATATACTTCCCTCGGTCTGCTTTCTCAGGCGTATCCTGATCCTGCTCTGCTCTCGCCTTGGGATTAAGAAACCTTTTGAATAGATTCATGGGGATGGATTCTGTTTCTTAGACATTTTATCAAAGTTAAAAAATCTGAAATTAACCCTTGTTTAATTTCAGATTTTTTAGCTATAGTTCTACACTACTTATTAACCGAATCCTGATCGAACTGATCTTCAGTTTTTGGAGCCGGATCATTGGAGCTGATGGTCTCATTTGAGACATTACTTCCTTCGGGTAGTGCGTTGGTTTCCTTTACAGGTTTCCCGATTGGTTCTTCTTTTTCGTACGGTCTTTTTCCGAAGATCTTTTCAAGGTCATCTTTAAAGATCACTTCTTTGTCCAGAAGGATTTCAGCAAGTTGTGATAGTTTGTCCTTATGATGTTCTAATAGGTCGATCGCGCGTTTGTACTGTTCCTCAATGAGGTTGGAAATTTCCTTATCGATCAATTCCGAAGTTTTCTCACTATAAGGTTTAGTGAAGTTATATTCACTCTGCCCTGAGCTATCGTAATAGGTAAGGTTTCCTACTGCATCGTTCAAACCATAGATGGTAACCATCGCCCTGGCTTGTTTGGTAACCTTTTCCAGATCACTAAGTGCTCCGGTGGAGATCTTGTTGAAAATAACCTTTTCTGCAGCACGACCACCAAGAGCGGCACACATTTCATCAAGCATTTGTTCCGGGCGAACGATCAAACGTTCTTCTGGAAGATACCAGGCAGCTCCTAGGGATTGTCCACGTGGTACAATCGTTACCTTAACCAGCGGGGCAGCATGTTCCAACATCCAGCTCACAGTTGCGTGACCGGCTTCATGGAATGCAATTGCCTTTTTCTCACTTGGAGTTATGATTTTGTTCTTCTTCTCGAGACCACCAACAATTCTATCCACGGCATCAAGGAAATCCTGCTTACCTACTGCTTTGTTTCCTTTTCGAGCTGCGATAAGGGCCGCTTCGTTACAAACATTTGCAATATCTGCACCAGAGAAACCTGGGGTTTGCTTGGCGAGAAATTCAGTGTCAAGTTCATCTGCAACTCTTTTCAATGGAGCTAAATGAACTTCGAATATTTCTTTTCTTTCGTTTAGATCTGGAAGATCTACATAGATCTGCCTGTCAAATCTACCAGCCCTCATTAATGCTTTGTCAAGCACATCTGCACGGTTGGTAGCGGCAATAACGATCACATTCGTATTGGTTCCAAAACCATCCATCTCGGTTAATAGCTGGTTTAAGGTATTTTCCCTTTCATCGTTAGAACCTGAAAAATTACTTTTTCCTCTTGCTCTACCAATGGCATCAATCTCATCAATAAAAATAATGGAAGGAGATTTTTCTTTTGCCTGTTTGAAAAGGTCACGTACTCTCGAAGCTCCAACTCCAACGAACATTTCAACGAAATCTGATCCAGACAGAGAGAAGAAAGGAACTTTAGCCTCGCCGGCTACCGCCTTTGCAAGTAAAGTTTTACCTGTTCCCGGAGGTCCTACCAATAATGCTCCTTTCGGGATTTTACCTCCCAGCGCTGTATACTTTTCAGGTTGCTTAAGGAAGTCTACAATTTCCTGTACTTCTTCCTTGGCACCTTCCAGTCCGGCAACATCTTTAAAAGATGTCTTTACATCTGTGTTTTGATCAAACAGTTTTGCTTTTGACTTCCCTATGTTAAAAATCTGGCCTCCAGCACCACCGCCGCCTCCAGCGCTCATCTTTCTCATGATGAAGATCCATACTCCAATGATGAGGATGAATGGAAGAAGAGTAAGGAAAAGGTCGCCAAGAATGTCACTGCTTGTGTCGTAAGTAACAACAGTCGCTAAGTTATTCTCGTTTTTGATCTCGTTGATGTCATTTTCAAAATTCTGAAGATCTCCGAACTGAAAAGAATATACTGGTGAGTCACCTGTTGAAAAGAGGTCTGGATCGATGTTTTTTTTATGTATCTCTTTCTCCTTTGCTTCCTGGGTAAGATATACACGAGCCTGATTTCTATTGATGATCTCAACTTTCTCTACATCACCGTTCTTGAGATATTCTTTAAATTCTGCCGGATTCGTTTTTGCAGGTTCAGAGAAACCACCGTCTCCGAATAAATTGAGACCAAGAAATATAATTATGATCGCAGCATAAATCCAGTAGGCACTGAACTTAGGTTTTCTGGGATCGAGTTTTTTCTTCGCTTTTTGATTCGCCATTATGTCTTGCTAAAAATTAAATTTAATAACTTGTTTGGATAGAAGTGATTTTCGCATCACCCCAAAGGCTTTCAATATCGTAAAATTCCCTGATATGCTTCTGGAAAACATGTACAACGACGTTCACGTAATCCATGAGCACCCACTCGGCATTCTCACTACCTTCGATGTGCCAGGGTTTGTCCTGTAATTCTTTACTAACCGTTTTTTGTATGGAATTGACTATGGCGTTAACCTGTGTGTTTGAAGTACCGTTACAGATTATAAAGTAGTCGCAAACTGTGTTTTCAATTTCTCTAAGATCAAGGATATCAATGTCATTACCCTTTACTTCCTCAATCCCTTTAATAATATGTGCAATAAGTTGATCGCTGTTTTTTTCCTTTTCTGACATTAATTTGATTTATTTATGCAAATTTATCATTTTTTGCTCTTTTCGAGGAGATTCTTACAGAAGATTTAACGCCTCTATTTCTTATCATTACCATGCGTATAATCAAAGTTAATGCCATTGACTCTACGAATACTTTCGTGCGGAAGTTCTATGACAATAATGGTCAATTTGAACCTGTTTGCGTAAGTGCAGCCCATCAAACTAATGGCAGGGGACAGAGAGGGGCTAACTGGAATGTTCAACCCGGTCAAAACCTCACTTTTAGTATACTTTACCCGCAGCAGGACCTTAATATTTCAGGCTATTTTAAACTGAACATCTGCATTTCCTTAGCTATCCTGGAGGTACTGGCAGCCAAAAACCTGCCTCAGCTCAAAGTGAAATGGCCAAACGACATTATGTCACAGCGAAAGAAACTTGGTGGAATTCTAATTGAGAACATTGTCAAGACCGAAGGCATCGTGGCCAGTATTATTGGTATTGGTATCAATGTGAATCAAACCAATTTTAATGAGCTGCCCCAAGCAACTTCCCTAAAAAATGTGACCGGTATTCATTGGAGTGTTGATGATCTTCTCCATGAACTTTGTGAAATTCTGGATCTTCGATTGCGCTCAATTGGTGTAATGGATACAAAGGAACTGATGGAGAACTATGAAAACCACTTATTTCGAAAAGATGTTATATCTACCTTCCAGGTGAATGAAGATAAATTTAATGGCATTATTCGCGGGGTAACTTCAGAAGGAAAACTTCAGGTTGAAAAAGAAGAGCAGGTGTTCCAAACCTTCGATCTCAAAGAAATCAAATTGCTGTATTAAAAAAGCCGGAAATACATCCGGCTTTAGAAAATTTTAGAGCTTCCCAATATTTTCAGTAAGGGAATTGATAAATTTTTGCAGAGGGCCTTTGATCATCATGCCCATCATCGCATTAAATTTTCCTACAAAGTCCATATGGACTTCACAGCTGTTATCACCTATGGGAGTAATATGTGTGTTCAGGCTAAATGGAAACTTATCTGATGTAGACCCCAGAACCACTAATTCCGGTTCTTTTGTTTCAGTGATCTTCAGTTTGATTTCCGGCATGCTTTTAAGTTGAAAAATAAAAGTATCGGTTGCAGTAACCACGAACTTTTCCTTGCTTTCCGGCATGATCTGCTCGTAATTCTCTACGTTGGTTAGGAAATCAAACATTTCCTGCTGGCTCTTATTTGCTTGTACTTTTTGGCTTTCTAATTTCATATTATGGTTTCCAGTTTGCCGGATCTTTTCTCCAGTTTCTAAGGATATCGGCTTCTTCAGTATTTATATAATTCGTGTTGTGAGCAGTATCTATCAGGTGATCGTAATCGCTCAAAGTATGCAGCTCTATTTTTTCGGCTTGAAAGTTCTTTTCAGAAGCTTCAAAACCATAGGTGAAGATTGCGAACATGCCTTTAACGTTAGCACCGGCTTCTTTTAATGCATGCACAGCGTTTAAACTGCTTTTCCCCGTGCTTATGAGGTCTTCAATGACCACCACGCTCTGTCCTGGCTGTAAATTACCCTCGATCTGGTTTTTTCTTCCGTGACTTTTTGGTTCGGGTCTTACGTAGACAAAAGGAAGACTCAGGTATTCAGCAACCAGCATTCCTATTCCAATTGCACCGGTGGCCACGCCAGCGATCACATCTGCCTTGCCATACTTCATTTCAATTTGCTTGGCGAAATGCTCTCGCACGTAGTTCCTAATGCTTGGATATGAAAGAATGATCCTGTTATCGCAGTAGATTGGCGACTTCCAGCCGCTAGCCCACGTAAAAGGCTCTTGCGGTTCTAATTTTATTGCTTTAATTTGCATTAAAAGCTCAGCGGTCTTTTTTGCTGTTTCCTTATTCAAAATCATAGGTACAAATGTATAAAGTTTTTGTGAATGATGTCCCCATAATAATTTCTACGAGAAAGGATTTTGGAGGAAACTATAAGAACTATCGATTAAAAACAGTTCGCTTAAAAAAGATAGTCCGGAAGATACTGGATGGTAAACTCACCCACGTGAATTTGTACAATAAGGACGAATCCAAACTACTGGATCTTCTTCTGAAGAAAATGAAGGTAGTGACTGCTGCCGGCGGGATGGTCATTAATCCCAAGGAGGAGATCCTTTTTATTTATCGCAACCATCGCTGGGATCTTCCGAAGGGAAAAACCGAAAAGAATGAGAGCATTGAGGATTCAGCCATTCGTGAGGTAGAAGAGGAAACGGGTGTGCAGGGCCTTGAGATCAAACGTTTTATAACCAGGACCTTTCATATTTTTAAAAGGAATGGGAAACTTCGCCTGAAGGAAACCTACTGGTACGAAATGTATACAGAATATGACGGGGAACTGGTACCTGAACTGAATGAAGGGATCAAAAAGGCGAAATGGAAAAATTATGAGAAAACCCAGAAAGCTCTCACAAAATCCTATGCAAATATCCTGATGCTTTTTCCTGAACGTTATCTAGCGGGGCAATCTAAAGATCGGATAGCGTAAATGCGCTTCTTCATAATTTGAAGATCGCTTATGCAGCCAGTCCAGTTGCGCGTACCAGTTACTTCGGAAATCTGCATCGTCCTTTTTCTTTTGATCGAATTCCTTCTGAAGATCAGCATCGCTGTCAAGTAATTCTTTCGCCTTATCTTCGAAGACATATGGTGAAAATCCTTCTTTTTGCTGAAGAACGGTATCAAAAAAGTTCCAGTTAAAAAACGAGTCTGTTGCCGAAGGTTCCAGTGTTTCCAATAGATATCTTGCTCCATCCTGAAAAGTGGTCACCAGATAATCTCCCTGTCTAAAACGAACTTCCGCTGTAGACTTGCTCACTTTCGTATTTTGATGTGGATAATGACCCTCGTATGGGTTTTTAGAAGTGTCGTAATCTTCGATTTTGTAAACCTCTACCTGAATTAGCGTATCACGATCAAGTGCTTCCATCTTAATGTTATTCATCTTGAGACGATCTACAACTTGCCACCAGCCCTGTGGGATAATGTAAGCTCTTGGGATTTCTACCTCTTCGGTAGCTTTAAAATTATCATAGTAATCGATTTCTTTGGAGAATTTTTTATCTGTATCATATTTAAGCCGTTCGCCATTTGTTACTTCGCTGGCTATCTTTTCAGCTTCAAAACCTTTAAATTGTCTTTTACTCGGATTTTCCTGGTCAACTTCAAATTGCAGGTTATAATGCCTGTCTGTTAAATACTTTCTTCTAGCCTGGTTTCGCAGATCCTTGATCCTGGTAGATTCTTTATCTGTGATCCTGATCATGGATTGCATTAATTCGTAGGTTCCATAAACCCGTTTATCATACCTTTTAAGCATATGAGTTTCTACCATCATACCCAAAGTATTCCATAAAGTGGTGTATCCTGTACTGTATCTTGGCGAATCCATGAACTGTGAAAAGCCTGCTTCAGGAACATCATTGAAAACGTTGACATATGGCGTGATATCCCAGTTTTTATTCTTTAAGGAATCTTCCAGAGCGGGCATCATAGTCTCATTGAGATACTTCCCCAGGTTTCCACCTAGTTTGTTATGCTGAGTGAATAAATGGGTAAGCGTGTACTGGTAATCTGCGCCATTGCTCACATGGTTGTCTATGAATACTTCAGGATCCACATAATGAAAGATCTCGTAAAAGGTCTGAGCATTTTTGGTATCGGCTTTTATAAAATCCCGGTTAAGATCATAATTTCGGGCATTTCCGCGGAAACCATATTCCTTGGGTCCATTCTGGTTGGTTCTTGTGCCAGAATTGCGATTGAGTGCGCCGCCAACGTTATAAATTGGAATGGTTGCTACGATCGTGTTCTTTGGTGAGTTAATAGAGTCACCGGCCATATCCCTGAAAAGCATCATGGTCGCATCTATTCCATCACTTTCTCCAGGATGTATCCCGTTGTTGATGAGGATAAAACTATGCGACTTGCGAATCTTCTCCAGGTCAAATTCACCGTTTGCGTTGTAGATGGCCAGATGCAAAGGATATCCACTATCTGTACTGCCAAACTCAATAAGATCTATGGAAGGATACGCTTCAGCAAGTTTTTCGTAATAGGCAATCACTTCCTCATAAGTACCAGTTTCTTTCCCACCAGATTTTTCGAAACGCGTTTCGAAATCATAATTCTTTACCAGCTTGTATTTCGAAAAGTCGCAAGAACTAAAGCTGATAGCCAGCCCCAATATCAACCACAATTTTTTCATAAATATTTCTAAAAATGGAGGCGTAAACTTAGTTAAAAACTGGCAGTATTGCTAAAAATGAGCGCATTTCTGGAATCTTATGAATCGATGTTAAATTAAAACTAATCCTTACCGCGGCTTACTCAAGCTACTAAAATCAATTTATTTTTGTGGAAAACTGAAAGATGAGAAAGAATATCAAAAATTTATGCTTGGCTGGAACCTTCCTGTTTTCGGTTAGTATGACCGGGCAGGCTATTGAGAATTTAAGTGATCAGAAAAAACAGGAACTGGCCAAAGCCGGTCCTGATATTGTTCAAACCACGGTGGGTCCATTGAAATTGCCGGCTCCTTTTTCTACGGAATCTGTAAGCAAGGAAAGTAAGATCGTGGAATGGCCCGAGGGTGAGATGCCAAAAGCTCCGGCAGGGTTTAAGGTGACAAAATTTGCTGAAGGCCTGGAACATCCGAGAAGAACCTATGTCGCACCTAATCATGATATTTTTGTAGTGGAGTCTGATGACGCCAAGAAAAGTGCGAATAAGATTACGATGTTTCGTGATAAGGACCAGGACGGAGTGCCTGATGAAAAATACAGTTTTCTGAAAAATCTGAATCAACCATACGGAATGCTGGTAATGGGAGACTGGTTTTATGTGGCGAATGTAGATGGGGTGGTTCGTTTCCCCTATAAGGAAGGACAGACTGCTATTGACCAGAATGGGGAAGAAGTGTATGCGCTTCCAGCCGGAGGTTATAATCATCACTGGACCAGGAACATGATCGCAGGTCCTGATAATAAGAAAATATATATTACTGTAGGTAGCTCGAGTAATGTTGGAGAACACGGGATGGAGAAAGAAGAACGCAGAGCCAACATCATCGAGATCAACCCTGATGGTAGTGGAGAAAGAATTTATGCGTCTGGTTTAAGAAATCCTGTAGGTGTAGACTGGAATCCAGTTACCGGTGAACTCTGGGCAGCCGTAAATGAAAGAGATAAGATAGGGGATAACCTGGTTCCAGATTACGTGACCAGCGTAAAAGATGGTGGTTGGTATGGATGGCCATATTCTTATTATGGAAATATCAAAGATCCACGATGGGCCAATGATCCACATAATGAATTGGTGGAAAAAGCCATCATCCCTGATGTTCCGGTAGGAGCTCATACCGCATCCCTTGGATTGATATTTTATACCCAGGATGCATTTCCAGAGAAGTATCATAATGGAGCATTTGTAGGCCAGCATGGATCATGGAACAGGTCAAATTTTGCGGGATATAAGGTAGTTTTTATTCCTTTTGATGCGAATGGAGTTCCACAGCAACCAGAGGATTTTCTTACTGGTTTTATTGCGAGCGATGATTCCAGCCAGGTTTATGGAAGACCTGTTGGCGTCACTACGCTGCCTGATGGATCATTACTTGTAAATGATGACGACGGAAATACAATCTGGAGAGTCTCCGCAGAATAATTAGAAAATTTGAAAAAACTACATCTAGTCCTGGCTTTCTTGCTATGCAGTTCTGCATTGGTAAGTTCACAGAATTTTAGCGCGAAAGTAAAGGACTCCGAGTCTGGAAAATTTCTTAATGATGTCACGGTAACTGCCGTAAGTTCTGGGAAAATTCAGATTACAGACACTAATGGAAATTTCAGTTTTGACGGTATCAGTTTTCCGTTAAAGCTGAAATTTTCTTTTATAGGATATAGAAGCACCACTGCAATTTTTGATGCTTCAGAAGAAGGAACGATCATTGAACTGCAGCGTGATGTTGATGTTTTATCTGAAGTTGTTCTGCGCAGCTCCAATATTCCGCAGAAATTATTAAAGGAATCAGCCGCGGTGAGTGTGCTTTCAGCAGAAGATTTCAATAGAGTAGATGATTTTAACCTGGTGCAAAACCTAAATTATGTGCCGGGTGTTTTTGTGAGTCAGGGGGCGCTGAATACCAATAAAATCGATATTAGAGGAATCGGTGCTCGTGCTCAATACAGTACAAACCGGATAAAATCCTACATTAATGGTATCCCTCTTACCACCGCAGAAGGTGAATTAACCCTGGATGATTTTGACAATTCCTATCTTGACAGGATCGAGATCTATAAAGGTCCGGTTTCTTCCATATTTGGAGCAGGATTGGGAGGTGCGATCAATTTGTATACTCAGCGAAACAGGCCGGATCAGCGCTCTGTACAAACCAATTTTAGCTATGGAAGCTTTAATACCAGGAAAACGGGTGTTAATGTAAATTACGTCGAGGATAGTCTGGACATTGCGATCAACTACAATAAACTGGATAGTGATGGCTACCGCGATAATGGAGCATACAATCGAAATTCGTTTGTAGTGACCGCTGGTTTGCTAAATAAAAAAGGAAATCGCTGGGATCTTTTCTATAATTATACCAATCTAAAAGCCTTTATTCCCAGTTCTTTGAATGAAGATGATTTGCTAAACTCACCCACAAAAGCTGCTTTTACCTGGGGCAGGGCAGAGGGTTATGAATCGTACGACAAGAACATTCTTGGTTTGGCCTATACCCATAATTTTTCTGAAAACTGGAAGAACCAGACCAGCATATTTATGAATTCCCGTGATGGATATGAACCCCGTCCTTTTGATATTCTTGATGAAGACAGGAATTCGATTGGTCTTCGAACAAATTTCAATCACGAAACTGCAATCGTAGGCATGCCTGCGAAAGTAAGTTTTGGAGCTGAAGGGATGCTGGAATTCTACGAAGTTACAACTTACCAGAACTTGTACGAGGACTTTGAGAATCGTGGCAGTGTCCAGGGAAATAGTCTTAGCAACAATGAGCAGGATCGAGATTACATCAATTTCTTCGGTCAGATCCAGTTGGAATTAACCTCAAAATTAACGGCAGATCTTGGAATTAACTTGAACACTACTTCCTATGATCTTCAGGATAATTTTAACCAGAATACAGAAGATCAGTCTGGGGATTATAGTTTTGATGCGGTAGTTTCGCCGAGACTGGGATTAAGCTATGAAGCCTTTAAGGGGAAGCACTTCTATGCTTCAGCAAGTCACGGGTTTTCTGCGCCCACGGTAGCTCAAACCCTGACTCCGGAAGGTAGCATTAATACAGATCTTCAAACAGAAACGGCTTGGAACTACGAGATTGGCTTTAAAGCAAACTGGTTCAAAAACAGGTTATATACGGAAGTGAATGCATATTCCATCCAGATTCGAGACCTTTTGGTCGCCAGAAGGATCGACCAGGATCGCTACGTTGGAGTGAATGCAGGAAAGTCTGATCATTATGGCCTGGAATTTACTTCAGCCTACTTACAGCCACTTTCGAATGATGCGTCCATCAAATTTTTACTGAATGCAAATCTCACCGATTATACATTTGATAAATTTGTGGATCTTGGTGAAAATTATTCTGGAAATGAAATACCAGGTGTGCCTGAATATATGCTAACACCAGCGGTAGAATTCAGCTATAAAGACTTTTCAGCAAATATAAATTACCAGATGTTTGGTGAAATGGCGCTGGATGATTCAAATTCCGGTAGTACTGATGCTTACGAGTTACTGAATTTCAGACTAGATTATTCTACGCAAATAACCAGTTATCTGGAAGCAGGTGCGAACTTTGGGATCAATAATATTACAGATGAGCTTTATGCTTCTAGTATCGTTACCAACGCGGTAGGTTTTGGAGGTTCTGCCCCACGTTATTATTACCCGGGAATGCCCAGAAACTATTATGCTGGCCTGAATTTGAAATTAAGTCTTTAAGAAAACTGGGTCTTTACGACTTCAGGAACCATAAAATCATAACTTCCACCGTGACGCATCACATCTCTAACCACGGTGGAAGAAATATGAGCAAGACCAGAACTGGAAATTAGAAAAATGGTTTCGATACCAGACATTTTGTAATTAGTTTGTCCAATAGCCTTCTCAAATTCAAGATCCTGAGCATTTCGCAATCCTCTTAATATAAATTCTGCATCTTTGGTTTTGCAATAATCAACGGTAAGTCCGCTGTAAGTTTCCACCTGAATCTTAGCTTCGTCTTTGTATGTCTCCTTTAGAAAATGTAATCTTTCTTCCAGGCTGAACATATATTTCTTGCTCGAATTGGTACCAATTGCCAGAATGATCTTATCGAATAGCGGTAAAGCACGGTCGATTATATCGGTATGGCCCAGGGTTATGGGGTCAAAACTTCCAGGGAAAACTGCAATTTTCATAATTCTTGATTTAGGTGCTATTGATTCAATGCGGCTTCCACGGCACTACCAAAAAGATCTTTTAGCGTGATTCCTGCTTTCTCAGCTTGTTGAGGTAAAATACTCGCCTGGCTGATTCCGGGGTTGGTATTCATTTCAATGAAATGTGGTTCTCCATTGTGGAAAATAAATTCTGATCTTGAAAAGCCTTTCATCTTTAATTTGCGGTAGATCATTTTAGCGATCTCCTGAACTTTCAGGGTGTCTTCCTCAGAAATTCTGGCCGGTGTGATCTCCTGGGATTTTCCGAGGTATTTAGCTTCATAATCAAAGAATTCCCCATCAGGAACAATTTCTGTGACAGGCAAAGCGACAATTTCACCTTTGTACATAATAACCCCTACCGAAACTTCAGTTCCATCCAGAAATGATTCAATGATCGCTTCATCATCTTCAGTAAAAGCAGTTTTTGCCGCAGAAACTATTTCTTCTTCGGTTTTAACCTTAGTTACCCCAAAACTACTTCCGGCACGATTTGCCTTCACGAAACAAGGAAGACCAACGCGATCTACGACAGCCTTTGTGTCGATATCCTCCCCTTTATTCAGAAAGTAATTCGTGGCGGTTTTAACTCCGTATGGTCTTAAAACCGAAATAAGATCTCGTTTATTGAAAGTTAGAGCCGATTGATAGTAATCACAACTGGTCTGCGGTACTCCAATAAGCTCTAAGTATGCCTGAAGTAATCCGTTTTCTCCAGGTGTCCCATGGATCGTATTAAAAACGCAGTCAAAACTTATCACCTTTTCATCGATAGTAACTGTAAAATTACTTTTATTAATGGGGTAAGGTGTATCATCTTCAGTTACCACGAACCATTCGCTTTGCAGGATATGAACACGGTATGGCTCATAGAGGTCACGATCAAGATGTTTGTAAACAATATTACCACTGTTTATCGAGATGCGGTATTCACTGGAATAACCGCCCATAGCGATGGCGATTGTTTTCTTCATATTCAATATTTCCGGGTTGAAGTCGTTAAACAAAAATATCACTTAATAGGGCAGTCACCAAAACCAAAGGGTTTTATATCTTTGTCCATTATCATGAAACTATGGGATTTTTTCGATTTATCTTCAGCAAGACCTTTTTAATTCAATTGGTGCTTGCCGGTATTGTATTGATTATACTTGCTTTTCTGGCAATGCAATGGCTGGATTACTCCACAAATCAGGATCAGCGTATCGAAGTTCCCGATCTTGCGAGAATGAATCTGGATAAAGTGGAAGATCGTCTGGATGAGATGGATCTGGATTTCGAAATTCTTGATTCGGCAAATTTTAACCCGGATTTTCCTCGTTACTCTGTGATAGACCAGGCGCCTGCACCGGGCAAATTTGTAAAGGAGGACCGTAAAATTTATTTAACCCTTAATCCTTCCGGGTACCGAAAGGTTGAGATTCCACAAAACCTGATCAGGAAAACCCGCAGACAGGTAGAACCAACCTTAAGATCTTTAGGTTTCGAAATTGGAGAGGTTAGCTACAAGCCAGATATTGCTGAAGATGCGGTACTTGAAATAAGACATAAAGGAAAATTGGTGGAAGCCGGTGAAAAGCTCATGAAGACATCTGTGCTTGATCTTGTTCTTGGCGATGGGAGTGGAAGATACAGAGAACTGGACGAAGATAGTCTGGATGTAGAACAGGAAACAGAAAGTGAAGTAGATGAATTCTAATATGGAACCCAACACCAACCTGGATGATCAGGATGAAAGCCTTTATGAGCATCATAAGTTTGTTGCTGAAGTAGGGCAGAATCCACTTAGGGTGGATAAATACCTGATGAACTTCATCGAAAACGCAACCAGGAACAAAATCCAAAAGGCAGCCAAAAGCGGAAATATCTACGTAAATGGTGAAACCGTAAAGCAAAATTATAAAGTTAAAGGCGGCGATACGGTACAGGTGATGTTCGAGCATCCTCCTTATGAATATTTGCTGGTGCCTGAAGATATTCCACTGGATATTGAGTATGAGGACGATACTTTACTGGTAGTAAACAAACCTGCCGGAATGGTGGTACATCCAGGTCATGGTAATTACAGCGGTACACTAATCAACGCGCTTGTACATCATTTTGATAACCTACCGAACAATAGTAGTGATCGCCCGGGACTGGTTCACAGGATCGACAAGGATACCAGTGGATTGCTAGTGATTGCCAAGACCGAAGAAGCAATGGCGCATTTATCAAAACAGTTTTTCGATAAAACGAGCGAAAGGGAATATGTTGCGATCGTATGGGGAAATGTAGTGGAAGACGAAGGAACCATAGAAGGGAATATTGGTAGAAATCCTAAGAACCGATTGCAGAATATCGTGTATGAAGGAGATCTGGAAGAGGAGGGAAAACCAGCGGTGACACATTACAAAGTGATTGAAAGACTTGGGTACGTAACCCTGGTCTCATGCAGACTTGAAACTGGCAGAACTCACCAGATCAGGGTGCATATGAAACATATTGGGCATACGCTTTTTAACGATGAACGCTACGGTGGCGACAAGATTCTGAAAGGAACTACTTTTACGAAATACAAACAATTTGTAGACAACTGTTTTAAGGTGCTTCCAAGACAGGCTTTGCACGCCAAAACCTTAGGTTTTACCCATCCAACAACAGGAAAATGGTTAAGTTTTGATACTAAAATTCCTGAGGACATTCAACTTTGTGTTGAGAAGTGGAGAGCGTATGCGAAAAGTCAGCTTGAGAATCTCTAACATAAAAGCTGTCTATTGATCTATCGATAACTAATTCTGGGAGGCTTCAGGATTTTTGATGATTCAGCTTATATTTGGAAAAACACGAAAATGAAAATTGTTGTTTCCCCAGCTAAAAGCCTGGATTACGATTCAAAATTACCCAGCAGTCGTGGTACACAGCCACAATTCCTGGAAACTACCGCCAAAATAAACAGGAAGTTATCCCGTCAATCCAAGAAAGAGCTTTCCGAATTGATGAGCATCAGTGATAAACTGGCAGATCTTAATTACTCCAGATACCAGGAATTTGAGGAAGATCATACCAAGAAGAATTCAAGACCGGCAATGTACGCGTTCGATGGCGATGTTTACACAGGTTTGGATGCTTATACCATTCCTACAGATAAACTTGATAAACTTCAGGATACTTTAAGAATATTATCCGGGATGTACGGCATCCTAAGACCTTTGGATCTCATGCAGCCTTATCGCCTGGAAATGGGAACTTCTATAGGAATTGAGCGCAATGAAAATCTTTACGAGGTCTGGAAGGATAAAATCACAAAGTCATTAAATGCTGAGCTGAAGGATGAAGAGTTATTTCTGAATCTTGCCAGTAACGAGTATTTTAAGGCAGTAGATACCAAGCAATTAAAGGTGCCGGTCATCGCACCAGTTTTTAAAGATTATAAGAACGGAAAGCTCAAGATCATCAGTTTTTACGCGAAGAAGGCTCGCGGAGCGATGGTTAGATACATCATCGATAAAGATTGCGAGACACTGGAAGATATCAAAGGCTTCGATTACGAAGATTATCGCTTTAGTGAAGAGCATACAGAAAAGGAAAATCAGCCAACTTTTATAAGATAGTATTCTGGAACTTTTTCATCATACTCATCCATTTCCACCTTTTATTCCTGAAGATGCCACGAAGCTCATTGTAGGAACGCTACCACCTCCGCGATTTACACGAGGGGACTTGAAGCCAGATGATGTAAATTTTTGCTATGGCAGCAGGGATGGTTTGTTATGGCCGGTGCTTTCTCGGTTATTTCAGCTGGAGTTGAAGTTTGAGAACACTTCAGAAGCGATACAGCAGCGCCAGGATTTTTTGAAAAGGAGAAAGATTGGGATTTGTGACATCGTGGAGAGTAGCATGCGCGCAAAGGTCAATGCCAGTGACCTGGGAATGCAGGAAGTAAAGCTACGCGATATGCTGGAAATTCTTCGGAAGAATCCTAAGATCGATACACTACTATTTACCGGAGGGAATTCTAAAAACGGTCCTGAATATTTCTTCAGAAGATATTTGAAGAAGACGGGTACAGACATTAGACTAAAGATCGTGTCGAACACATCACCCAGGATTCATCAGTTCATTTTGGATGGACGGGTCATTAAAACAGTATCGTTGATCGCGCCTTCAGGTGCTGCGAATATTTCAATTGGCAGTTCTGAACTTTATAAGGAAATAAAAAAGAAAAACCCTGAATTCAATACGTTTGATTTCAGGGTTCTTCAGTATAAAGAATTTTTCTAGATCACTGCAATTCTTTTTTATCCTGGTGAGCCAGGGTAGTAGGCTTGATCTTGAATTTTTTACGTTTTGGCCTCAGCTTACCACTGGTTCCAATAGCAATCTTTCCTCTTTTCGTTTTCTTGTCACCTCGACCCATCTATTTCTTATTTTGCTGATCTTTGATGGTCTTTTCATCAAAATCCACCTTATTCGTTCTTTCGTTGCGATTTCCGGTGGGATTAGTTGGGTTTTTTTGATCCTTTGATCTTTCTCTCTTGTTATCTTCAATTGGTCCTCCCATAATATATAATTTTACGATTTGATCTAAGATAGCAAGTAGTAGTCTAAAAAGCTCCTAAGAG
Source organism: Christiangramia portivictoriae DSM 23547 (assembly GCF_000423045.1). GTDB lineage: Bacteria > Bacteroidota > Bacteroidia > Flavobacteriales > Flavobacteriaceae > Christiangramia > Christiangramia portivictoriae. Next base: position 225,541 of record NZ_KE383971.1, read on the forward strand.
GCTGTTACAATTAGGTTAAAGCTTGATAGGACTAATAAATTCTGAGATCTTCGATGTCCCTTCCTTTTCAAGATGTTTAATAAAAGCACTACCAATGATCGCACCTTTAGCAAATTGTGTGGCCGCTTTGAAAGTCTCCTGATCTTTAATCCCGAAACCTACAATCTGAGGATTCTTTAAATCCATTTCATGAATTCTGCGAAAGTAATTACTGGTTGCTTCCCCAAAACCTGAAGTAGATCCGGTAACACTGGCGCTGCTTACCATATATATAAATCCATTAGACACAGAATCGATAAACCTGATTCTTTCTTCTGAAGTTTGAGGAGTGATAAGGAATATATTGATCAATCCATATTTTTCAAAAAGCTGCTTGTATTGTTCATGGTAGACATCCACCGGTAGATCTGGGATAATAAGTCCGTCAATGCCAGTTTCAGCACATTTCCTGCAAAATTCCTCTACTCCATATTGCAGCATTGGATTAAAATACCCCATGATGATCAAAGGTATCCCAACTTTTGATCTAATATCCTTTAGCTGCTCGAAAAGTTTGTGCGTGGTCATTCCATTGCGCAGGGCTTTAGTCGAACTTTCCTGAATTGTAGGGCCGTCTGCCAGTGGATCGCTAAATGGAAGTCCAATCTCGATAAAGTCGACACCGCTTTTTTCCAGGTCTAAAATGATCTGTTCAGTATCATCAAGTGATGGAAAACCTGCACTAAAATATATGGAAAGAAGTTTTTTGTTTTCTTTTAATTTCTCCTGAATTCTATTCATTTTCTATAAATTGAAATAGTCAATATACGTATTCAAATCCTTGTCACCTCTACCTGATAAATTCACCACAACAATATTGTCCTTTTCAAATTTCCGGTTTTCAAAAACTGCCAGGGCATGCGAGGTTTCTATCGCAGGGATTATTCCCTCCAGTTTGGCCAGTTCCAAACCGGCTTTCATGGCTGCTTCGTCTGTAATACTAATAAATTCGCCTCGTTTGCTGGTAAAAAGATTCGCATGCATAGGTCCAACTCCCGGGTAGTCCAGGCCAGCTGAAATACTATAAGGCTCGGTAATCTGCCCGTCACCAGTTTGCATTAAAAGCGTTTTGCTTCCATGAATAATTCCCGGCTTTCCTAATGCAGAAGTGGCAGCACTTTCCCCGGTATCAATACCTTTACCAGCTGCTTCCACGGCAATAATTCCAACGTCTGGATTGTCGAGATAATGGTAATAGGCGCCGGCAGCGTTGCTACCACCACCCACACAGGCGATCACATAATCTGGATCTTCTGTATTTTCCTTTTCCATTAACTGGTACTTGATCTCTTCAGAAATAACACTCTGGAACCTGGCTACCATGTCTGGATAAGGATGAGGTCCAACCACAGAACCTATGATATAATGAGTGTCTACGGGATTATTGATCCAGTCGCGAATAGCTTCGTTGGTAGCATCCTTCAAAGTACGGCTTCCAGATTTTGCCGGGATTACCTGGGCTCCCAGCATTTTCATCCTGGCTACATTGGGAGATTGTCTTTCAATATCCACCTCGCCCATATAGACGATGCATTCCATTCCCATTAAAGCACAAACCGTTGCGGTGGCCACACCATGTTGACCAGCTCCAGTTTCAGCAATGATTCTTTTTTTTCCAAGCCTTTGCGCCATTAGGATCTGCCCAACTGTGTTATTTACTTTATGAGCACCCGTATGGCAAAGATCTTCACGTTTAAGATATACTTTGGTGCCGTAATGCTCGCTAAACCGCTTTGCATAATATAATGGCGTAGGTCTCCCTACATATTCTCTTAACAGATCATGAAATTTCTCCTGGAAGGATTGCTCCTGCATGATCTCAATATACCTGGAACGCAGTTCTTCTACGTTGGGGTACAGCATTTCAGGAATATAAGCTCCGCCAAAATCCCCGTAATATCCTTTTTCATCTACCTGATAGCTCATTTTATGAATTTATCTTTTGTTTGAATTCTTTTAATTCCTTCAATTTTTTTAATCCGGGTTTTAATTCGAATTTACTATTTACATCTATGGCATAAAGAAGATCTGGTTTGCCTTCTCTGTAGAAATGATTTTTCAATTCGGCTATGGCTTCCCCATGCTCAGGGCCAATACCACCACTAAGGAAAAAGGGCGTGTTGGAGGGATACTCTTTTAAAATCTGCCAGTCAAATTCTTTACCGTTTCCACCTCGTAATACTCCTTTAGTATCAAATAGAAAATAATCTGCGATACCTTCGAATGCCTGAATTCTCTGAAAATCGAAGTGATCACCAACACTAAAAACCTTGATAAGCTCAGGGGTACTCCCTTGTTGCTGAAAGCTATTCTTCAGTTTTTGACAGAATTCTGCCGACTCCTCTCCGTGTAACTGAATAGCATCCAGTTGATGCTTGCTGGCAGTCTCCAAGATGATGGAAATTGTCTCATTTACAAAAACTCCTGTTTTTTTGATATCAGAAGGAAGTTCAGGAAGTTTTCCGTCGAAATAGCGGGGAGACTTTTCGTAAAATATAAAACCCATGTAAGTAGGCTTTAGATCTGCTACCTGCAACATATTTCCTGGTTGCTGCATCCCACAAACCTTAAGACTCAATCCAGAACTTTGTCCTGAAGCCGGCGTAGTTAAGTTTTGTTCCTGCATCATTTCTATTTATGACTTGCTATTAATTCCTTTTATAAAATCCCTGGCTGCTTTCCCTGGATCTTCTGTACGCATGAAGTTCTCTCCAACCAGAAAGCCTTTATACCCATAGTCCTGAAGTTCTGCGATCACTTGCGGATCGCTGATACCACTTTCTGAAACCTTGACGAATTCATCTGGAATATGTTTTGAAAGAGTTTTGGAGTTTTCAATACTCACTTCGAAAGTTTTAAGGTTTCTGTTATTGACCCCAATCATATCTACATTTGCCTCGATCGAATTTTCAAGTTCCTTCAGGTCGTGAACTTCAAGTAGAACATCCATGCCTAAATTTCTTGCGAAAGTTGCCAGACGTTTTAACTCTTCCGTGGGTAATACGGCCGCTATTAGCAGGACTACATCGGCACCAAATGCTTTGGCTTCCAGGATCTGGTAATCATCTACGATAAAATCTTTACGCAAAACAGGCATTTCCACAACCGCCCTGGCATATAAAAGATCTTCAAGGGAACCCCCAAAGTATTTACCGTCAGTAAGGACAGACATGCCGCAAACTCCGGCGTCCTGATAGCCGCTGGCCACATCCTGAACGTTGAGGTCGTGGTTAATGATAGATTTGGAAGGTGACCTTCGTTTGTGTTCAGCGATTATTCCACTGCTGGAAGATCTAAGTTTATCTGCCAGTGAAACCGGGCTTCTTTGAAATAAGATGGAGTTTTCAAGCTGTTCTACGGGGAAAATGGATTTTTTAAGTTCCACTTCCCGGCGTTTGTCTGCGACAATTTTATCCAGAATATTCATATTCTCAGTATTTAAGTACTTAAGTCCTGTAATTTTTTGAAACATCTGAAGGCATTTCCAGATGCGATCGATTCCTTTGCACGGGCAAAACCATCCTCAGCACTAAGATTTTCTACAGTAGCGATGGCCATCCCTGCATTGGCGCATACGACATTTTCCTGCGCTGCCGTACCGTTTCCTTTCAATATGCCCGTTAAGATTTCTGCGGAAGATTCAATCGAACCACCTCCGGCAATCTGTGATGGCTGTAATTCTGATACTCCAAAATCCTGCGGTCTCAACATGCTTTCAGAATCATTTCGAATACTTTTGGTCTCACAGGTTAATGAAATTTCGTCGTAACCATCAAGAGCATGGAGTATTGTGTAATTCTTGTTTGTATTTTGATAAAGATACGCATACATACGTGCCAGCTCCAAACTGAAAACTCCTACAAGTTGATTCTTAGGAAAAGCGGGATTTACCATTGGTCCAAGCATATTAAAGAATGTCTTTACGGCCAGGCTTTTTCTTACCGGCGCTACATTCTTCATAGCGGGATGGAATAGGGGAGCGTGTAAAATGCAAATATTGGCTTCTTCCAGCGACTTTTGAAGAAAGCCTTCGTCATTGCTAAATTTTATACCGAGATGTTCCATCACATTGGAACTTCCGCTCACCGATGAGACACCATAGTTTCCATGCTTGGACACCTTGACTCCTGCACCTGCAGTCACAAGAGAGGCGGTTGTGGAAATATTAAAAGTGTCTTTTCCATCACCACCGGTTCCGCAAAGATCCACGGTGTTGTAATCCTTGAGATCTACCTTTACACACAGTTCGAGCAATGCATCTCTGAAACCTTCCAACTCCTGGATAGTAATGCTTCTCATCATGTAGACGGTGAGAAATGCCGCGATCTGTGATTCTGAATATTTACCTTCAGAAATATTGAAAATGGCCTGTTTTGCTTCGCTGGTTGTAATTGTCTCGTGACTAATCAGCCTGTTTAAAAGATCTTTCATGAAGTTGTATGCTCGTTTTTCTTATTCTGATGTGTTACCGATTCAGATTCGTGTTCAACCCAGTTTTTGATCATTTTTTTGCCATCTGGCGTCAAAACCGATTCCGGGTGAAACTGAACACCTCGAACATCAAATTCCCGATGTCTCAACGACATTACCTCACCTTTTATGTCATAACTGGTAGCCTGCAACTGGGGAGGAAGATCTCTGGCAACAACCCAACTGTGGTATCGCCCAACTTCCAGTTCCCTTTCTAGACCATTATATAGATATTCATCTTCTACAAATACTTCAATACTTGTGGCAACACCATGATAAACTTCTTCAAGATTTAGTAATGTACCACCATAAACTTCCCCAATTGCCTGCATCCCCAAACATACCCCGAGAATACTTTTGGTTGCTCCATATTCTGCAATGATCTGTTTTAAAAGGCCTGCCTCCTCCGGGATTCCAGGACCTGGAGATAGTAAAATCTTATCATAATCTTCCACCTCTTCAAGGTCAAGCTGGTCATTTCTCTTCACCGTCACTTCACAATCCAGTTCTTCAAGATAATGTACAAGATTGTAGACGAAAGAATCGTAATTGTCTATTACTAGTATCTTTTTCATCTTTTCCATACTATATTTCTTCAGCTATTTCCAGAGCTTTGGTAAGGGCTCCCAGTTTATTGTATACTTCCTGCAATTCATTTTCAGGTTTTGATTCTGAAACAACTCCGGCACCTGCCTGGTAATGTAGTTCGTGATCTTTACTTACGAAAGATCTAATGATGATCGCATGATTGAAATTCCCTTCAAAATCCATAAAACCAATCGCACCACCGTAAGCCGACCGATTCACATTTTCAAATTTTTCAATAAGTCGCAGTGCCATGGGTTTCGGCGCACCACTTAAAGTTCCGGCAGGGAAGGTGTCTGCAACGATCTGCGGAGTTGGTACATTGGCGGCTATCTTTCCGGTAACCTTGCTCACCAGGTGAATCACATGAGAAAAGAATTGTATTTCGCGGTAATTCTCAACTACTACATCACTTCCGTTACGGCTTAGATCATTGCGTGCCAGGTCAACCAGCATCACGTGTTCTGAATTTTCCTTACGATCTGCAGCGAGTTCTTTGGCCAGTTCTGCGTCCTTTTCATCATTCCCGGTACGTTTAAAAGTTCCGGCAATAGGATGAATTTCAGCCCGACCTTCATTTACCACCAATTGCGCTTCAGGTGAACTACCGAATATTTTGAAATTTCCGTAGTCAAAATAAAAGAGATAGGGGGAAGGGTTTACATTCCTCAATGCCCGATATACATTGAATTCATCACCCTTGAATTTTTGAGAAAAGCGCCTGGACAGTACCAGCTGGAATACATCACCTCGCTGGCAATGCTCCTTCGCAGCTTCCACCACGTTGCGATATTCATCGTCGTTCAGGTTCGAGGTAGGCTCATTGGTTCTGGAAAAATTATAGGATGCGAAATTTTTAACCTTCAGCAGTTGTTCTATCTCCTCCAGTCTGGATTCAGATTCATAACTGTGATCAAAGATATAAGCTTCGTTTTTAAAATGATTGATCGCGATGATGTTTTGATATACCGCATAGTAAACATCTGGAATTTGTAAATCCTTTTCTTTCCGGCTTATCTCCACATTCTCAAAATATCGCACGGCATCATATCCTATATAGCCGAAAATCCCATTATTGATGAATTTATAATCTGAAGTATCTGCCTTAAATCTTTTGGAGAATTGCTGGATCGCAGCAGGAACTGAAACCTTTTGGTCAATCTTCGTTGTTTGAACGGTTCCATCAGGCAGACTTTCAGTAATCATATCGTTTTCGACCTTAAAGGAAGCGATTGGATTACAGCAGATGTAGGAAAAGCTATTGTCACTGGCGTGGTAATCACTACTTTCTAGCAAAAGACTATTTGGATAGCGGTCCCGAAGCTTCAAATAGATACTTACCGGGGTGATCGTATCTGCAAGGATCTTTTTTGAAGTTGTATTTAATTCGAACATGGAATCTTAAATTTTTTTAAATAAAAAAAGGCTTGTCGTGAGACAAGCCTTATATATCTATATATGAAATGGCGTATCAGCTCACGATCTTTTGCGTAAGTTACTCCACCACCAGTTATGTGTATTCATAATTAACATGGCTTCAAAGATAGAAATCAATTATTCATTATCAAACTAAATTTTAAAAAGAATCTCAAAGATTTACTTTGGGAAACTTATTAGAATTGCAATTTAATGTCAAGGTCAAAATTGTCATAAATAGTTTTATCTCCAAGATTGTCAAAGAAACTACCAGACCCGTAACGTACATCGTACTTGGTTCTATCTATAGTTACCTGAGTGGTAGCTGTATCACCGTTCATGTTCAGGTCAAATGTTAAAGGATGTGTTTTCTCTTTAATGGTAAGATCTCCTACAATTCCATACTTACCGTTACCTTTAGAAGCCGCGCTGGTAATCACGAGTTTTGCTTTAGGATGATCATTTACTCCGAAAAAATCATCAGACTTCAAATGTCCTTCCAGTTTCGCTTTGCCATCTCCTGAAAGATCGGTTACGGTAATACTGCTCATGTCCATGACAAATTCACCACCTGTGATCTTATCGTCTTCCATCATAAGGTAGCCACTTTCCAGTTGAATAGTTCCTTCATGAGAACCGGTCACTTTTTCTCCGGTCCAGGTAATGCTGCTTTCAGAAGTTTTTACCTCTTTTTTCGAATTTGTAAATGCTACGGTAGTTACTACTACGAGCATAATTACTGCGGAATTGATTAATTTACTTTTCATGATACTTATTATTATATTAAACGAATTGGATTAAATCTGAAGTTGATTTTCTAACCTTAGCCAGGTGCTGATACTTATCATCCTCGCTTCGATACCCAATAGGCGCAATCACCGCCGTAGTGAGATCCTTATCTTTAAGCTGAAGAATTTCATCAAACTTTTCCGCATCAAAACCTTCCATTGGGCAGGCATCTATTTTCATATGTGCCGCTGCAGCTAACAAATTCCCTAAAGCGATATAAGCCTGTTTCGCTGCCCATAAATTCTGCTTTTCCTGGGGTAATTGAAGCGTGGTGTTTTTAATCATATCCTCCATACCTTTCAGGTCTTCTCTGGACATATTACGCGTAGCTGCAATATTGTCCATGTAATTATCCACATATCTTTCAGTTACCCTGGTAAGATTTGCGAAAATCACCAAATGCGATGCTTCTGTCACCTGGGTCTGGTTCCAGGCTTCAGCTTTTAATTTTTCTCTTATTTCCGGATTTTCAACTACGATCACCTCATATGGCTGTAACCCGTAGGAAGAGGCAGTCAACTGAATGCTTTCCAATAATTGATGAAGGTCCTCAGTATTGATTTTCTTATCGCTATCAAATTTCTTTGTAGCATATCTCCAGTTGAGGTCTTCGTTGAATCTTGTTTTAGTCTGTGTTTCTAAGCTCATTTAATTTATAATTTAAATCTGTTAATTCCTGTGTTGTCAATTTTTCTGAAAAACTGTTCTCCATGGATTCAACCAGAGGATCGATCTCTTTTAAAAGCTCCTGTCCAGTTTCGGTAATTGTGATCTCAACCTTCCTTCTATTGGAAGGACAAATGATTCTTTGACACAGGCCTTTATCGATCAGTTTGTCCACCAGTCTTGTGGTATTGCTCATCTTGCTAACCATTCGTTCCTGGATATTACCAAGACTGGCAGGCTTGCCTTTCTGTCCTCTTAAGATCCTTAGAACGTTGAATTGCTGCGGACTTATACCGAATGGTTTTAATACATCCTGCATTTGATCGCCTAAATGATTGGCCGTCACAATTAAATTCAGGACTAGTTTTTTAGTTTCTGAAATCTGATTAGAAGTTTTTAAGAGATCCTCGATTTTCATTTGTTAGTACAACATTTGTATGTACAAATATAAAAATATGATTTGATAATGATAATAAATAATTGTTAAAAAAGTCCTTGGGGACTTTACGGTTTTTAAGCAATCCTATCTTTACACTAATCAAAACTTGAGTAACATGAAAGAATTATCACAGGACGAATGGCAACAGAAAGCCAAAAACGATGATAAGGCAGTTCTTCTGGACGTAAGAACAGAGGAGGAAGTCGATGAAGGATATATTCCAAACTCCAAGAATATCGATATTTATAAAGGTCAGGAATTTGTTGATGAAGTAGATAAGCTTGATCGTGACAAGCATTACTATATATATTGTCGCTCTGGAAAAAGAAGCTCCCAGGCCTGTACCCTGCTGGATCAAATGGGATTCGCAGAAACCTACAATCTTGCCGGAGGATTTTCAGAATGGGAAGGAGAAAAGGAAACCAACTAAACTATTTATAATCAGTTTAGAAAGCACCACTTGTTGGTGCTTTTTTATTTATACTAATACTGAAACATCGGTTTATGCGTTAAAAACTTAAACCGGATTATTTGATTAGTATATTTAATTGATATATTTAACCCCGATTGACCTCGAATTAAAGCATCATGAATAAATCTTTATCTTTTTTAATTACAGCGCTATTGTTCGCTACGAGTTTAACTGCCCAGGATTTTAGCTTCGGAATAAAGGGAGGACCAAGTTATTCCTCAGGCGGTACCATCACAGGTATAAGTTCTAATGGGTTGTATTTTGACGGAGTTGTGGAAGCCGAATCTGAGATAACATTTCACGCCGGTGCCTTTTTCGAAGTCAGATTCGGAAAATTCCTACTAAGACCCGAATTTATTTACAGCACCATGGAAACTGAATTTCCATTTCCTACTGCCCCTTCTATCTATGCGGTCGACAAAATTAATGTACCCTTACTGGTAGGATATAATATTTGGGGACCAATCGACATTTATGCCGGTCCTGCTTATCAAAATATACTGGACGCCTCACTGGAAGGAACTGAGCCGCCAGATCTGGAAATAGTAGCTCAAAATACTCCGCTTTCTGGTCAGGTTGGTATCAAAGGTTCTTTTGGAAGATTTGAACTTGATTTAAGATACGATCGTTCTTTGTCTTCAGAAGAAAATCAGGGGATCGATATTGTAAATGCTGACTATGGGATTAATCGTGCGACTTTTAATGATACAAGGTTGAACCAGATCATGCTAAGCATAGGATTCAAAATATTTGATAGTTCTGCGAATCCAGGCAGAAGAAAAGGTGGATGTTATTTTTAAAATAACACGACACATTTAAAAGGCTCCTCTGGAGCCTTTTTTTATAGTACCTGGGTTCGGATCTTAAACCAAAGCCTTCTTAAAACAAAGGCTAGAACCAGAACAATACCCGTAGTAATGGTTGCCTTGAAATATTCACCATAGATCCAGTAACCTGTACTGAATAAAGCAGCATATACAGCGAAGCACCCAAGTATGGTCGCTACAATTCCTAAAGGAACATTCCAGGAGTCAGCAGCGGCATTTTCATCCATTTGATTACCTATAGCTTTCCAGCCCGGTCCTCCAGGCTGAGTGCGCTGGTAGAAATTAATGAGCACTTCTTTTCTCTCAGGTTTTGTTAGAAAGGTAACCAGCAACCAGCAAAAAGTAGTGATGCCAACCACCACCGGATAGGTAGCCCAACCAGGAAGTATTCCTGTAATTTGTGAGTTTGTAGCAATGTCCATACCGCCAAACATATAAATGCCGGCACCTGTAAAATTAAAGATTACTGATATTATGCCTGATACCAGCATGGCTGTAATCTCACTCCAGGCGTTGATGCGCCACCAGAACCAGCGTAGAAGGAATATAAGACCAGTGCCAGCTCCAAACATTAGTATGATATTGAATAATTGCAGGGCGTTTTGTAATACAAGCGCCAGGATTGCACTTATAAGCATCAGTATTATGGTACTTATTCTTCCAACATTCACCAATTCTTTTTCTGAAGCAGTTTTTTTGATATACCGGGAGTAAAAGTCATTCACTATATAGGAAGAGCCCCAATTTAAATGTGTTGAAATCGTAGACATATAGGCAGCAACCAGAGAGGCTATTACCAGGCCCAGAAGGCCTGCTGGCAATTTTGTTAACATTGCAGAGTATGCCAGATCCTGACCGAGCTTATCTTCGCTCACGTTGGGAAAGGCTACCTGGATGCTATCCAGATCTGGGTAAACGATCAGGGAGGCCAGCGCTACAAGGATCCACGGCCATGGTCTCAAAGCATAATGAAGCACGTTGAAAAAGAAAGTAGCTCCAATTGCATGATTTTCATTCTTTGCGGCGAGCATTCTCTGAGCCACATAACCACCACCTCCAGGTTCTGCGCCGGGATACCAGGCACTCCACCACTGTACAGCCAATGGTATAATTAAAAGAGTGATCAAGGCTTCGGTGTTAGAGAAATCGGGAAGCATGCTTAGCTTACCGGAAACATTATCGTGAGTCAATAAATTTTCGAGTCCGCCCACCTCCGGTAAATTCACGCAATAATACGCAGCACCAATCCCACCTATAATTGCAGTGAAAAAAAGTATAAAATCTGTATATACCACACCTTTAAATCCACCAAGAGTACTGAAGATAACCGTTACAATACCAGCCAGGGCGAGAGTTTCGATAGCAGACAGCCCCAGCATGACCTGGCCAATTTTAATCGCAGCCAAACTCACAGCGGCCATAGCCATCACATTAAATACAACCCCTAAATACAAAGCTCTGAAACCTCTTAGGAATTTCGCCGGTTTCCCTCCATATCTTAATTCATAAAATTCGATATCTGTATCCACATTGGATTTACGCCATAATCTTGCGTAAACAAAGACGGTTAGCAGGCCCGTTAGTAAAAACGCCCACCATACCCAGTTTCCAGAAACTCCGTTATTACGTACAATATCTGTAACCAGGTTTGGAGTATCTGTGGAAAAAGTAGTGGCAACCATGGAAACGCCAAGTAGCCACCAGGGCATCGTTTTGCCAGACAAAAAATATTCTCTGGAATTTTTACCTGAAGTTTTGGAAACATAAAATCCAATTCCCAGGGTTAGCGCAAAAAAAGAGAAAATAAGGACGTAGTCTATAGTAGCTAATTCGATCATTCTTAGAGCAGCGTATTTGCTACAATAACGAAAATTTATTCGATATATGTAAGACTATAATCAGCATACAATAAAAAAGGGACGACTTAGTCATCCCTTTTTCGGTTGGTTAGTTAAAGAATAAGGTATTAATACACCTATGCTATACTTACTCGATAACCAAAACTTTAAGCGTTAAATTTAGACTTTTTAATTGAATTTCCTAATAAGGGTTTATACTTAAAATACAGATGCTTACAAAAAGTTTGAAATGAATTGAAGTCAGATTATTTTTAAAATTTCCAGGCTATAAATCTGGATTTTTTATTTCCCAGTTGCATCGGAATAATATCATAGTCTGCACCCAGTTTTTTCAGGTGTTTTTCTATAGCCGGCAGGTTTTGCTGTTTTGAAACCAATGAGGTGAACCACTGGACTTTTCCTTCTACTTTTTGACTGTCTCTAATCATTCTTTTCAGAAATAAAGCTTCGCCGCCCCTACACCATAATTCATTGGAGCGACCTCCAAAATTCAACTTTCTGGTGTCAATACCCAGATTGCTGTTTTTTCTGAAATTAGCTTTATTCGCTTCTTCTGCGGAATCATGAAAGGGTGGATTGCACATACTGAAATCTAACGAATCATCTTCTCGAATCACGTTTTTCAAAATCGATCCGCGATCCTTCTGAAGTCGAATTTTTATTTGAGATGCAAGCTTGTTGTTCAGGACATTTTGTTCTGCTGCTTCAATAGATCGCATTTCAATATCGCTGCCAATCATGTTCCATCCCATATGCTTCGCTGCCAGGATTGGATAGATACAACTTGCTCCAACGCCAATATCAATTCCTGCATAGCGCTTCTTGCCGATCTTTTGATCAAGAAAATCCTTGAGATGCAATAGATAATCCATCCTACCGGGAATGGGAGGGCAGAGAAATCCCTTTGGAATATCCCAGTTCTCAACTTGATAATGATAATGCAGAAGCGCTTTATTCAGGTAAAGTACTGCTTCAGAATTGCTGAAATCTATGGTGAGATTGCCATATTTGTTTCTGAAGACATGGTTTTCTAGATCGCTGTTAACCTTGACCAAGGCAGGGAAATCATAAGGTTGTTTATGAGGATTTTCTGGATGCATATAATCTTTTCAGAAGGTAAAAATAAGGAAATAAGAGTCTGTCAACTGGATCTGCTACCTATCCAAACCAGAGGTCATTTTCCACCAGCTCTTCAGAAGCATCTAATTTAATGGGTGAAAGATTTTTCTTTGTATTTAAATACCGACTTACAATACGATCTGCATAACTCGATGTTTTCGCGGGTACCAGGAAATTGGTGAATTCGTCGGGATGGTTAAAGTTGTCTGCAGGTCCAATATATCCGTAGCCGGCGTATTTACCCTTGTTGAGGTATATAAAACTTTTTTCACCTTTTACACGCCCTTTCTCCATAAGAAGACAGGATTCGTCATAAGTTCCAATGAATTCTACAGCTCTGCTCACCCGGTCGTTATATTCCTCAACTGATATTTCACCTTTGCAAACTCCGCTACAAGTATGCACCTTATAGTGGTTGCAGGCAGAATTGGCACTTTGCAAACCGGTATATTTTGGGCACAGATCGAAGTCTTTGCACAGGTTTTCCAGAAAACTTATCGCTTCTTCGCGAGTATAAAATTTCATCCAGCTAACCGGCGCAATTTTGTTCTTGTGCAAAGCAAACACTTCTATACCTTTTTGATTATGATAGGAGGTAAGGGTATAGGGCCTGGAAACTTTTTTCTGGGCTTTATTGTATTTCGGGTAAAATTTCAGAATTAATTCAGCTTCTCTGAGTAGCGCAAGAAACTCAGAACCTGTTAGCTCATAATCGATGCTATAAGTCTCCTGCATCAGGGAATATTTCCGATTGCTTCTTTCCTGGAAGTGGGATTTAATACGGGTTTTGATATTCTTCGCCTTGCCGATGTAGAGGGGAATACCGTCTTTATCCCGAAAAAAATACACTCCGGTAGATTTTGGAAGCTTTTCAAAATCGGCATTTTTGAAGTGGGGCGGTAGATATTCTGCACCACTCTTTCTATTTAGAAATTCGGTTACCACCTCGAGCTCAGGATCCAGTGAAAGGCAGCGCTTTAACAAGATTACCGTCGCTTCACAATCCCCCTGTGCACGATGCCGGTCATAAATGGGAATATTGATGGAAGTACAAATATTCCCTAAACTGTAAGAAAAAAGACCCGGTATTAATTTTTTCGTAAGCCTTACGGTACACAGGCGCTTTCTTTTAAAATCCATGTCAAGCATGGCAAACTCTGCCCTTAGGATGTTGTAATCGAAGTTTACATTATGTGCAACGAAAATACAGTCCCGGGTCATCTCCATGATTTCGTCTGCGACTTCAGAAAACTGCGGTGCACTGCTTACCATGTCATCATTGATGCCGGTAAGACTTTCAATATACAGTGGAATGGATTGACTGGGATTTACCAGCGAAGTAAAGGTTTTTGTAATTTCACCATTCTCAAGAATGATCACGCAAACCTCTGTGATCCTGTTACCTTTGATACCGTTTCCGGTGGTCTCGATATCAACAACCGCGTATTTCAACTCCTCCATGCCTGCAAATTACTATAAACTTCAGAAAAAATAAAGGAAAATATCCAAACTAATGGAATAAATCCAAAAACGTCAATAATTGGAGCAATTGAGTTCAGTTTTCTACTTACGTTTTTTCTTCTTCAATTTATTCAGCCAGATAATGGTTCCGGTGACGGGTAGGGAAGTGGCAATCAGGCAAGCCAGAAAATAAATAATCTTGGAAAAGATCCCAAATATCTCACCGGTGTGCAAAGGTTTAATGAGCGAGGCGATCTTCACATTGAGATCCTTATCGTCGAAAAGTTCTTTTTTCAACACCGCTCCATTCCGGTCCAGTACCAGCAGGTCTGATGTTGAAGGAGACCAGTTCACATCTCCATATTTTCTTATCTGAAGCACTTCATCCGCCTGCTGGGGAATACTGATGCTGGTTTTTCCTTTATAATCCAACTCATTATTTGCTATGGAATAGACTTCTGAAAGAGGAATCAGATCAGAACCTGGTGTTTCAGAAGTGATTCCGGGACCTCCTCGTCCTCCAAAAATTTTCGTACCCAGAACCTGGCTTCCTGCTTCCCGATACCATTCAAAAGACCAGCAAAGTCCTGTAAGTATCATCACGACCAGGACAATACAGGAGTAGAAACCAAGAGTGTTATGTAGATCGTGATTGATTCTTTTCCAGTTTGCCGACCATTTGATCTTAAACCCTGGTTTAAAAGCCTTCCATTTCCATTTCTTCGGAAACCAGATGATGATCCCGGTAATGGACAAAAACAAAAAGATGATTGTAGCGATACCAACAATGGGCCTACCAATGCCTGTATCAAGAAGAAGCCACCGATGCATTCTAAACATAACACTGAAGAATTCGTCCAGTGGTGAAGGCTCAGGTTTAAGAATTTCTGCGGAATACGGATCCATCATAAAAGTTGTTCCCCGACGATCTTCCGGGGAGGTCTTCACCCTGAATTCGTAGGCTTCAGAAGCTTCTGTTGGAATGGTGACAGAAGAAACTATGCCTTTTTCTGATATCCTGGAGCTTAGTTCATCGATCGATAACTTTTCGGAAGAGGGAACAACGCGAAGTTCTTCAGCAAAAATTGCTTCGATCTCCTTTTCAAAAACCAGCATGGTGCCACTAAAGCAAACCAGAAACAGGATGATTCCGCTGGCCAGACCCAACCAGAGATGCACATCTGTCATAAACTTCCGAAATGTATAAGCCTTCTTTTTTTTCATTACTTATAATATGATTTTAACCTCACCGGTTTGATAAAATTTTATTTGAATTATTTAATTGGACACTTAGCTGGTAATTCCGCTGCTCATCCTTCGGATCCAGTTCTCTGGAAATAGATTTGCAGTTTCACCGAATTGGAAAAACTTTGCTTTCAAACCTTGGCACTACGTGATAAATCATCAAAAATTGTTTATTTAGACTAAATATAAACAAGTTGCGAATGTATCCTAAATTTTTAAATTTTGAAAATTGTTAGAATGATTTCAAATAGAAATTTTTGAAATGGAAGTGAGTTCCTGGATTTAAAAGAAAGAAGCTTCCGCATCGCGAAAGCTTCTTTCTTTAATTTACTGTAAAAAATAGACCAGGATCATGATACCGATCCCAGCGCTTAGAATAGCATACTTCATCAAATTGTAGCTTCTCTCCAGGCGTTCGATCTTTTCAGTAAATTCATGGTCTTCATTTGATCTTTCCATGATCTTTGATTTGGGGTTATCAATATCATAAAAATTTAGTTAACATCCTAGATCATTTCGCAACTTATGGATTCTCATCAATATCAACTCGAATTCCACTGGTATGTCCCGAAAATTCTGGAGCATACATAGATTCTATCGTGCTAATTCCATTCGAGAAAGATCCAGCATTATTCGCTCTTACAGTGTATTCCAGTACATAAGATCCTTTTCTTAGTGTGTCAAAGAAGAAATGTGTTGCAGCATCTCTGGTGCTTTCATAATAGCGGGTATTATTCTGATACTTATGTTCACTAATCACATTAGTTGGCTCAAAACCACTGGCACGCATATCCTTTAAATGGATAAATTCCATATCAGCTTCGGCCCTTACAACCAGTCTTACACTTACCAGGTCTCCGACTTTCAGCTGTGTATTGGCGCCAATTCTTTTAAGTTCATTATTACCAATATTGAGATATAGTTCCTTCTCGATATTCAGCGGACTCTCAGAGTGTGTTTTGATCTTGTCAAGATCTTCAAAATACTGCCAGTAAGCACCGCCATAACCCGCGGTTGTATTATTATTCTCTATCTTCAGATTTCCAAAATCTTCTGAAAATTCTCCGGCTTTCCAGGTTTTTTTGACATATCCAGATCCAGCTTGTGCAGGAGTTTCGCCAGGTTCTTCCATATTCAGGTTCTCTCCACCAATAACGATTTGAGTATTCGAGCTCAGTGGAAGTATATCCATGCCCTGCATAAGCAACGCATAAACGGCTGCAGTGGTGGATTTAGTAGTTTCCCAATAATTCGTTCTCTTATTCTGAATCAACCAGATCTTGAGTTCTTCAATGGTTTCTATATCTTTCGTTACTTCAGCAAAAGCCTGGATTATTTGTGCTTGCACTTCAACAGGAGTATTAAATGTTCTCCAGCTAGCAGTATTCTCTTTCCAGTACATGCCGTAGGTTTTGGATTTTACCGCCGTTTGTTTGAGAGACTCCAAGATTTCCAGTGCTTTGGTGCTGTGCCCAAATCTATGCAGGGTGACAGCCAGTTTTGCTTTTTCTGAAAGATCATAATCTGTCCATCGTTGCTTTTGATATTCCAGAGCTTTTTCAATGAGATTTTTCTGGTCAGCCGGGATTGGAAACTCTTCCTGATGCATGCTTCTGGTATGTGCATAGGCTAGAACCGTGTAGGTTTTATAGAATTCGGTTGAATTACCTGGCTGTCTTCTTTTCTTCTGCTCCATCAATTCGTTATCCAGATAGGCGATCGCATTGGCAAGAATTCTTCGATCTTCCAGCTCAATCTTCATGTTCTTTAACTTTCCGAAGCCTTCGATAATATGCGAAGTGATATAATAGTTATCCCTGCCACCGGCAAACCATGGAAAAGCGCCCGAGGAATTTTGCGTTCTGCGCAACCTACTCATTAGTGAAGTCAGTTCACTGTCAATCCGCTCGTTTTCAAACAGTAAACCAATACGTTGCTGCTGCAAACTCTCAGATTCAGCATCCTGAACCCACGGGGTTTCAGCAAGCAACAGACTCTTAAGTTCTTCATTTTTCTGAAGATTACTCACCATACTGGAATCTTTTCTCCAGTTTGCATAAACTTCTGCGATCTCAGGTTTTGAGTTCACGATTTTCTGTCCAACAGAATTAGCGAAGATTTTCGAAAATATCTGTTCAGAACAATCATGCTCATATTCCATTAGGTAAGGCAAACTTTGCAAGGCAAACCAACCGGGATTGGAAGTATATTCAAATGCGAACAAATGATTCTCCAGTGTTTTGGAGTCATTCGTTTGAAGATTTTCGAATTCAAAGCTTTCAGTTTCTCCTGCTCTTACAAATAGCGGGATACTTTCATAAACCAGCATCCTGTTCTTCAAAACCGGCAGTAAATTTTCTTCTCCATCGCTAAAATCTCCTGCTTTTGCAAGGATTCTATAGGTCACCGCAGGAATAGTATCGGGAACAAAAAGTTTCCAGCTTACAACCCTGGTTTTTCCCTCCTGGATCTGGAAGGCTTGCAACGTTTCAGTATTTCCCATAGGAATATCTACCGGCTCCATTGTCACAGCGTTGAATAATTTAAGAACAGCGTTCCCCGTTATGGTTTCAGCGGAAAGATTTGACACTTTCGCCTTGAAAATGATACTATCACCCTCTCTTAAAAATCGTGGTGCATTTGGTACCACGTTCAGATCCTTGCTTGTGGTTACGACTTTCTCCAGGTTACCTTTGCTCCAGTTCCTGTTATGAGCCAGCAATCTCAATTTCCAGCTGGTTAAAGCTTCCGGAGTGGTGAAACTAAAGGAAATAGTACCATTTTCATCCAGTCTTAAATCTGGGAAGAAAAACGCAGTTTCCTGTAGATTTGTTCTGGCATCAACATTTTCCAGGCCTTTCAGACCTTTGCTGGTGGTAATGATCACCACTCCATCCACCGCTTTGCTGCCGTAAAGAAGAGTAGCTTCAGCGCCTTTTAGAATTTCGACACTTACAATATCCTTTGAATCGAGCTCGTAGTTCTCAACAGGTTTTCCGTCTACGATAAACATCGGGCTTCCAGTCCCATCCAAACTTGAATTACCTCTTATCTTAAACTCTGTACTTGCTCCCGTTCTGGATACCTCAACGCCGGCAACCTTGCCCTGTAGCAAGGCTACAGATTCACTTTCTTGATCGGCAACTTCCATGACTTCCTCGGCCACAGCTTCACCATAACCTACAGCTACAACTTCATCCAGACTGGCAGAATCGGCTTCAAGGTCAATAAATACTTCAGTCTCATCACCAAGCTGGAATTCCTGACTCACATAACCTACATAACTAAAAATAAGAGTAGCATTTTTTGGAGCATCGATTCCAAATTCACCATCGAAGTCTGTCTGCGCTCCAAGACTCGAACCTTTGATTATTACATTCACTCCTGGTAGCGGTTCCCCGTTTTCATCAACCACTCTTCCCTGTACACGAGCATCAGAATCCACATTACTGCTCACCTTCAAAGTACGCAGATAATTCCTGTATTGATAACTGTTAGGCTGTCCAAAATAAAAACCAAATTGAGAGAGCTGATCAAAGCGAAGATTCACCCGACTGTAATAATTATTTCTACCAAAATATCTATACAGGTTAGTGCTTCGGCCTAAATTATCAAAATACAAGGATGGATAATTAGATGTGAAACCAGTGAATCCTGCGTCGGTATTCCACTCATCTTTTTTGAATTGATCTAGTGAAATATCATACATGGAAGCCAGAACTTCAGCTTCCTTTTTTTCTCCAGGAGTTGATATTTTAAAACTCCAGGTTTCTTCAAGTCCAGGACTAATTTTATTTCTGAAAGTTTCTGTAGAGATTTCAATATTTTCAGAATCTTTTCTGAAGTTCACTACCTCATTGAATTCAATTTGCCTGTTATTCATCACTGAAGAAACAACCAGTTTAAACTCCTGTTCCTGTAAGGATTTGAGCGGAATCTTTAATAGCAACTTTCCATCGAGCCTGTCATATTCTCTGAAGATGGAAGTACGATCACTGCTAAATGCTGAAACGCGAATTTGTAAATTTTTTATTGGAGAGCTGATCTCCACCTGTGCATAAGCATCTGAAGCTAATGTTTGCTTATTGACGATACGTACCAAAAGATCCTGAGCTGTATACGGTATTTTGCTTTCTGGATCCTGTATACTAATTACCTGTTGCAGTTCTTCTGTTTTTCCATCATGTTGTAGATGGAAACTTAGCAGGTAGCTCCCGGCCTTCCAGTTTCTGGTGGCGATGTCATCTTCAAAATCCCCATCTGAATTAAAACTGGATTCATAAACTTTTTCCAGTTGGTCCCAGTTTTCTGGCTTTGTCGGCTTTCGATAAGGTTCATTCGGGAATAGTCTCTCAAATTCATCCTTGGAAATAAGTTCGAATTCAGGAGCTTCCCACCATCTTTCCTGATAGTGTTTTTCAGGGTTTTTAAGCCGGTAGATCTTATAATTACCGCTTGCATATATCTTTTGATCATTGAGATTTCTGATGGTAAGATCGATCTTCAGCGTATCGTTGATATCGATTTTTTCGGAAATTTCAAGCTTTGGAAGAAAATTCTTGTTCCCAATTTTCAGGGATTGCTGTGCATCCCTGGTTTCTCCACTCACATCGGTTACAGAGGCAGATACAGAGTAGCGATAAATAAGATCATTTAGATCGTTCTGCTGGTCTGTTTTCGCTTCAAAAGGAATGATAAATTTGCCATTTTCATCAGTTTCAGTAGTATCAGTTTTTATGATCACAGGATCTGAATAATAACTTCTCCACCACGAATAATGCATGCGTTCCCTGGTGATTGTGTAGGCAACTTTAAGATTAGGGAGCGATGCACCAATATAGGCTACAGCAGAACCCTTAAGTTCAATTTCTTCACCTAATTTGTAGGCTTTATTAATAGTGTCAAAAGTTACTTCAAAGGTGGGTCGTTTATACTCTTCTACACTAAAATATTTGTAATCATCCTGAAAGTAATCCAGGTTGTCCCAGAAATCGGAATCGGTTTCAAAATATTCTTCAGCATAAATGGAGAACTGGCCGGTAAGGTTATTGACTGGAAGATCGAAACTACCTGTAAAAGAGCCATATTCATTGGTTTTGAATCTCAATTCATGGATTTCGTTCTCATTGGGGTCATCTACGAATACATCGATATATTCATTAGCAACTACACTGGTTGAATCTTTTCTATGCTGAAGTAAAACTCCTTTAAAATGTACTTTCTGTCCTGGACGGTAGATCGCACGATCCAGGAAGAAAAGTACCTTCGCCTGTGAATTATCATTTTCATTTTGACTGGCAGAATAGCGATGGCCGCCGCGATTAAAGGATGAGGAATAAAAATCTTCACCTTTCGTGAATTCCAAATGCTCTTCCCAGTAGCGGCCTCCTGAATAACGATCCAATAGTATTTCTCCATTTCGATCTGAAGTTCGGGTAAGAATAGTTGCTTGTTTCTTTTTAACCTTTAGTACTACATCACTAAGGTTTTCTCCTGTTTTACGATCAACTACATGAAACAGGTTGTTTTTTTGCAGGTCTGTTCTGGAAACGGCGATGTTGGTTACTAAATAAGTCCCGGAAGTATGATTGCCTTCTGAATCGTATAGATGAACAAGATACTGGCCGAAGTCTTTTCCGGGAAGCACAATTTCAGTAGAATGCTCGTTATAATCAGTTTCCCCTGGTAAAATGATCTGTGCGCTATCTGAAATTTTTGCAGCTTCTTTTCTTATAAAAGCAGCTCTATCCTGATAGTTTACCTTATCCAGAAAGTCCATGCTCACCTTACCTATTTTCATATAAATAGTATCAGTATTCCTGTAAGTCAGTTTAGCGCGTCCTGGTTCATCTCGGGTCAGAATATTCTGCAATTGCGCCTCCAGACTAGGTGCGGTAAGCTTTGTCAATAAATTCTGGGCATTTTGCCGGGTAAGCGTATTACTGTAATTCGACTCAATCTGCTTTAAAAGATCAACCGCTTTAACATTATATTCCGGATACTTCAGTAGTCCCTCGTCCTCTCTTTCTGTAGCTTTTTCAGCATAGGCATTCGCCAGTTCAAAAAGTAACTGTGCCTTGATTTTTCGATCCTTGGATTTTTCTTCCAGTTTCTCAACCGCACTGATATATTCCTGGAAGTCAACATGAAAAACATCACGTACAAATTCAAGACGCTGTAATTTCCAGTAATTTAGAGACACATCACTGCTGTCCCTTGCGTGAGTTTCTTCCAGTTCCTGATACTGCTTCAGCGCAAGTAGTTTAGAATTTTCAGAATCCTTGATAATAGCATTTTCAAATCTTGAGTCAACAGCAAAAAGTACTTCTTTACTAATAGTTGTTTTTGCAGCTTCAAATTCAGCACTAAAAAAACTTTCATCCTTCAGGAATTCCAGGTAACGTCCTGCTAAAAGATCATAAATAGAAGGTTTGAAATCCCTTGTGATGGCTTTGGCATTTAGAAGAACATCGATTTCAGCATTGGGGAAGTTGACCAGTTTTTCGGGATTAGCAATAGCATTTTTATGAGCTGTATGAATACTGTCTTTGATAGTTTCCAGGGACCAGGTGGTTAAATCTGAAACATCAGGATTATCAATTTGTTTCTGGTCGCGACGGCTCCATCGGTTCTGTTTGTAATAATCACCGAGTATTTCAGCTTTATAACTTTGCAGGACCTGATCAAATGGAAAAGGGATCTGGGCAATGGTATGATTGATATCCTTTAGAATGTAGTTCTCGGCTTTTTCGTGATTGATCTGGTAAAGACGGTAGTGGGATATCTTTGATTTTATGAGCTCATCATACCGCTTATCAGCCCATGCTCGCTGCATGAGATTGTTAGTTTGCTCTAAAGCCGTTTCCACTTTGCCCTCTTTTTCGAGAGAGTTAATATGATACCAACTTTCTTTGTAGTTTGGGTTTTGCGCGAACAGTAAACTTTGGGATATGATGAAGATCCCTAAAAACAGTTTTTTCATAGGTAGCAGGTTAGGTTGTAATGCTATTAAAAAGGTACTAAAAGATTTAGCACTGCAAAGGTTATGCCTGTAATATTAAAAGCAAACAACTTAATCTGAAACCCGGGACCTTAATTGTTGAGAGAGGTGCGTAATTTGTGAAATTCTTCCTCCAGAAAACTCAATTGTTGCTTGATATCGGTATTTCTGCTATCCGGAATACGATGATAGAATGCATATTTGATCTCCCAGAGTTCTTTTACATCTGCATAAGCCATCTCAATGTCCTCTATTCCTTTATGATCTGCTTTTAGAATAAACTTTTTTGCCGACTGGTATATTCTTCTCAGGAATACTTTCTCTTCGGAAACGACCAGGAACAAACAGGCACTCGCGAGATTTGCAAATTGCTTTTTCTGAACTTTGACTCCAATAACAACATCTTTAGGATAAAAACCATCAGAATCTGTACTCATTTCCAGGTCGTGAATTACAAAAGCACGCAGATCTGACTCATGATAGATAGGCAGATGGATTTCTGGCAAGTCCTTTATAAAGTTATTTTTCTGATGATGTGCTATATAGTCCTGTTGTAACTCCGGAGTGATACAGGGTACCTTTTTACAGATATCTGGTTTAGTATTTAGATCATCATGTTCGGGTTTCCCTCTGAATTTGAGTAATTCGTTTACGGTAAGTTCACTGGTTAGCAGATCGTCTATCGGGATGCTAAAATAATTAGCAATTTTTATAATAGTTTCAATTTTAGGTTCGCTGCGTCCTTCCTCGTAAGCGCCTAAAGTCCCGCGCTTAAGGTCGAAAAGCTCTGCGAAGGCCTGCTGACTCAAACTGCGAACCGATCGTATTTTCCTGATATTTTTTCCGAATAAAGACATTAATTGCTAATAATATTTGCAGAATTGAAAATTTATTGTAAATTAGTCTAACAATATTAGCAAATACATTTCAGTATTGCTAATTTTTTTAGTCTGAAATGTTCGAACACTCAGAGATCTGTTATTAACCAACTAAAGAATTAGAATTATGATCTCATTTATTATCGATGTAGCCACCGAGCTTATCATGTTTCTTTAACAAAGTCTTAATACTTTTTTGTATTATTAGGCTCTCAAAATAGTAGTACTAACCGTAATAACCACCTATGAAAAATCACTTCAATATCACGAGAGATTTTTTACTGGAATTAAATTTTAATATCACCCGGGAGAATCCGGAAGACGGACTCCTGGTGATCCAAAAAGAAAATTCTGGAATTAGAAATCTTATCGTAGGCGTTGCTCCGCCAATCCTGATCATGGAGCAGTACATATTTAAGATCAACAACCAGTCTGAAAAGATCTTTAAAAGTTTATTGCAGAAGAATCGTGACATTGTTCACGGAGCTTTTGTCCTGGACGAGTCTGGTGAAAAAGTCATTTACCGTGACACCCTTCAAATCGAGAATCTGGATCTGAACGAACTGGAAGGGAGCTTAAACTCACTTAGCTTATTAATGAGTGAATATTCAGATCAAATCATTGAATTCTCAAAATATTAAAAATCAGCATTATGAACATCTTTAAGAGATTATTTAAAATAGGGGAGGCAGAAACAAATTCTGCCCTGGACAAAATGGAAGATCCCATCAAAATGACCGAGCAGGGCATTAGAGATATGAAGCTTGACCTGGATAAAAGTCTGGAAGCGCTGGCACAGGTGAAAGCACTGGCTATAAGAGCGAAGAACGACCAGGAGGAATTTCAGAATAAAGTGGACGATTACCAGAATAAAGCCATTATCATCCTGAAAAAAGCGCATTCCAAGGATATGGAGCAGGCAGAGGCAGATCGCCTAGCGCAGGAAGCTCTTGTGCAAAAAGAAGCGGCACAGCAGCAGGTTCTACGAGCAAAGGAAGAGTCGGTTAAATTCGATAATAATGTTGCTCAACTGCAAAAGAATATCCAGACTATAAAAGCAAATATCGGGAACTGGGAGAATGAACTCAAAACCCTGAAAGCAAGGGTCAAGGTTTCCAACGCTACCAAAAACCTGAACAAGCAAATGGCTGAACTTGATAGCACCGGTACGGTTTCTATGCTGGAGCGTATGAAGGAAAAAGTAGCCCAGGAAGAAGCGCTGGCAGAAGCTTATGGAGATATCGCCAGTGCCTCCAAATCTATCGATGAGGAAATAGATAAGGCGGCAGATACCACAAAAGCCCAGGCAAGTGATGAACTGGCGAAGCTGAAAGAACAACTTGGAATGAAAGATTCTAAAAACGAATAAACTTGGATAACCTAATCAACATACTTTTTTCAGAGGTAAACGTGATCCTGAGCGTATTGCTCATCATCCTGATTCTCTACTGGATCATCACCATGATAGGTGGCCTGGATTTCGATCCAGATTTCGATATCGATGTAGAAGTTGATGCAGATGTGGATCTGGATTCCGGCATCGAAGGGGGGAATATGGACTTTGAAGATATTTCCAATACCGAGATCAACCAGGAAGATGTGGTGGGGAAAAGGCGAAAACCTTTAAAATGGTGGCAGATTTTCCTTATCTACTTCAATTTTGTGGGACTGCCATTCATGTTCACTTTTACTTTCTGGATCTTTGTCTGGTGGTTTATCACCACACTGGTTACGGCGATCACAGCGACTTATGACAATTTCATAGGTTTTGGGATCATGCTCCTGGCTTTGTTTCCGGCACTAATAGTGACTAAAATTCTAACCACCCCTTTTAAAGGTTTCTTCAAAAACCTGAATAAGGATGGTGATGCGCCCATCGATTATCTTGGCAGGAAGGCCACTTTGTTATCTACAATTTCCGAAGACCGAATGGGAA
Organism: Christiangramia portivictoriae DSM 23547; assembly: GCF_000423045.1. Taxonomy (GTDB): domain Bacteria; phylum Bacteroidota; class Bacteroidia; order Flavobacteriales; family Flavobacteriaceae; genus Christiangramia; species Christiangramia portivictoriae. The sequence continues at coordinate 250,742 of NZ_KE383971.1, forward strand.
ATGCTGAGGTGAGTGTTAACGGCGATAGTTTGTCTATCTATGTAAAGTCACTTACCGGTGATGTACTCTCTTATGGAAGCAGTGTTCTCATTATCAAGCGATCTCCAGATCGCAATTATTACCTCGTACAATCATATAACGAATAATCTAAACTAACTACAATGGAATCAATCTTACCAATTATTGGAATTGGAATTGGCGTCTTGCTATTTCTAATCATCGTTTACTTCGCGATCATCGCGATGTTCTATAAAAAAATTCCCCAGGGACAGGCACTCATCAGGACCGGCTTTGGAGGGACAAAGGTCGCTACAGATAAAGGTTTGTATACCGTACCTGTTTTCCATAAGACAGAAGTTATGGACATCTCTGTTAAGAAGATCCAGATCGAAAGACTCGCACACGAAGGTCTTATTTGTAAAGACAATATGCGTGCAGATATCAAAGTGGCCTTTTTCGTGCGTGTGAACAATGATATCGAATATATCAAGAAAGTGGCGCAAACCATAGGTGTGGACCGAGCCTCTAAAATTGCCACGCTGGAAGATCTTTTTGAAGCAAAGTTTTCAGAAGCATTAAAAACAGTGGGTAAAAAATTCGATTTTATCGAACTTTATGAAGCCAGACGTGAATTTCGTGATGAAATTGTAAATATTATCGGGACAGATTTGAATGGCTATACGCTGGAAGATTGTGCGATCGATTTCCTGGAGCAGACTTCAGTAAAGGAATTAAAGCCGGATAATATCCTCGATGCGGAAGGGATCAAGAAGATCACCGAACTTACCGCCGTGCAGAACATGAAGGCCAATCTTATCAAGCGCGATGAGGAAAAAACCATCAGGAAGCAGGATGTGGAAGCTCGTGAAGCAATTCTTGAACTGGATAAGCAGTTAGCTGAAAAAGAAGAACAGCAGAAACGTGAAATTTCGAATATCAAGGCTCGTGAAGAAGCTGAAACTTTAAAAGTTAATGAAGAAGAACGCCTGAAATCTGAAAGCGCGCGAATTGCTACGGAAGAAAAAGTGAAGGTTGCTGAAGAAAACATGCAACGCCAGATCATTGTGGCGCTTAAAAATAAAGAGCGTACCGATGCTGTGGAATCTGAAAGAGTCGAAAAAGACAGACTACTGGAGGCGACCGAACGTGAAAGAGTGGTAACTCTTGCTCAGATCGAGAAAGAAAAAGTAGTGGAAGTTGAGAAGAAAAATATCCAGGATGTGATTCGCGATCGAGTGATGCTGGAAAAAGGTGTAGTGGAAGAGCAGGAGAACATGAAAGATATCCAGGCATTTAAAACAGCCGACAGGGATAAGCAGGTTAAAATCACTACTGCGGAAGCATCTGCCCAGGAAGAATTGATCAAAACGATTAAATCTGCAGAAGCTCAGAAGGAAGCCGCCAAGCAAAAAGCTGAAGAGATCAATATCGAAGCACTTGCTCATAAAGAAGCCAGCCAGAAACAAGCTGAAGCCAGAAAAATACTTGCTGAAGCCCAGGCGAAAGAAGAAGCGACTGTTGGTATGTCTGAAGCTCAGGTGATGCATGCGAAGGCTGATGCCAACGAGCGTCAGGGACTTGTGGAAGCGAATATCATCGAGAAAAAAGCACGTGCTGAAGCGGCCGGAATGGAAGCCAAAGCAGATGCGAAACGTAAAGATGGACTTGCTGAAGCTGATGTGATTAAAGAGAAAGCGATAGCCGATGCTTCAGGAATCGAGGAGAAAGCTGCAGCCATGAAGAAACTGGATGGTGTTGGAAAAGAGCATGAAGAGTTCAAATTAAGACTGAACAAAGATCTTCAGGTAGATCTCGCCAATATCAATATTCAGAAGGAAATCGCAGATGCACAGGCGCAGGTTATTGGAGATGCTTTGAAAGCTGCTAAGATCGACATCGTTGGTGGAGAGACTATGTTCTTTGATCAAATCGTGGGACAGATCACCAGAGGTAAAGGATACGACAGGCTTGTCCAAAACTCTACGAACATCCAGGAGGTAAAAACTGCCATTCTTGGTAGTGAAGATGTAAAGGGAAATTTGTTGGAAAAAGTAAGAGACTTCGCGTCTAAATATGGAGTAAGTACCGAGGATATCAAAAATCTTAGTATTGCGTCACTCATCACAGATCTTAAGATAAAATCTGATGATAAAGAAGAGCAAACCATGCTCGGCAATCTTCTGAACCTGGCGAAAGGTCTGGGAATTCAGGATAAGCCGATCTCAAAACTCAGATAATTAAAATAGCCGGTGCCTGGCACCGGCTTCCTTAAAAATCTACATCAAATACATCACAAACTTCAGGAAGAGAATATGGCAAAGGAACCCATAAAGGAAGAGAATGCGCAAAAACTGGATGTTGGTACCTACGAGGTAATCCAGGGCAGACTGCAAAAACAAAAAACAGAACTTCAGGCCAGGCTTCAGAAATTAAATGAAGAGCGGCAAAAGGTTTTTGGGTCTCTGGAAACAAAGCTTATTGCCAATGACCGCATTAACACTGAAAACAATTGTATCGCCCGGGATATCGTTTCGCTTGGGAACACCTGTGTTTTTGGTTATAATGTGCATTTCGGCCTGCGTACAGAGATCTCCTTGAATGATGTGATGAGCGTCTACAGGTTTGAGAACAATGCTTTTGAAGCGATCGATACAGGTCTTCTAAAAGACGAAGTTTTCGAATCTGATTTTAAAAATCTTTATAAGTATTACAGGAATACCATTTTCTCGAAATTCGCGGTTATTGGAAATTACCTGTATATGGTTTTCCGATTAAGTGAGAGTGTGACAGATATCAAAACCTTCAAATGGCTTATTAAAGATGAAGGTTTGCAATATGTGGACAATCGCAGTGATCACGAATACAAACTGCCATCACAACACGAATTTAACTGGCAGGAAGTATCCAGAGATCAGCATCGGCAGGGAGTTCATGCGCATGTTTCTATTCTGGATCGTGTTTTTGTAGAGACCATTGGCGGCGATCTTACGATCAAGATCGAAGATAATACCAATGATGGAAAAGGAATCTATTCCGAAGAAGTGGAGCATAGGGATCAAACCCTGGATGACGGGCAGTATAGATTTGCCAACCTGGGGAATTTGATCATTCTTGAGATCAAACCCTTTCAGGAAACTCCGCGTTATTTTGTGTATAATCATAAACTTCGGGAAGTACAAAAAATTAGCAGTATCAAGGATACCTGCGTTTTATTGCCAGATGATCAGGGAATAATATTTCCAACCGGATATTATTTGCAAACCGGGGAGTATCATTTATTCGATCATAGCATTCCGAATTTAAGATTTCAGGAAAAGATCAGTTCTCCCAATGGCGAGGATTTTCTGTATGTTTTTTATGCTCCGGAAAACGGACTGTACAACCTGATGAGCTACAACGTGATCTCCCAGGAAATACAAACTCCAATTATTTGCAACGGTTTTACCATTCTCGAGAATGGGGAGTTATGCTACTTCAAAAATGAGAACGAACAAACCAAACACCATGTGATCCAGATCTGGCAAACGCCATATTTAAATGGCGATTTTATGCCTTCCAGTCATAAGGATAGCCTTTTATATAAGATCGGGAACAAGGATATCGTAAAAGCGATGGCTGAGGTTAACGGACTCGTAAATTTGCTCAATAAAGAGGATAATTATGATGGTTTGTATGCAGATCTTTCCAAGCGTTCCAAAGATATTCTGGATGCTTATTACTGGCTGAAAGAAGAGGAAACTCAGCTTCTAAATGAACCACTTCGGGAAATCAACCAGGCGGCAAATGCGGCGATGGATGAATTTGAAAAGGTGCTGGAACTTAAAAAGAATGCAAGGCAGAAAACTAACGAAATAGGCAAAGAAGCGGAGCAAATTTTTAATAAGATTAAAAGTTCTGGTTTTCGCGATATCAATGATTTCGTAAATGCGCTTACTCAGCTTAGATCCCTTCGCGGTGAAGCGATAAGTTTGAAAGAGGTTCGTTATGTAGATGAGCAATTCATTGAGAACCTTGAAGAGCAGATTGCTGAACAAACTACCAGAATCTCACGACGATGTGTGGAATTTTTGCTGGATGAAAAAGCTCTGAATCCCTATTACAAAGCTGTAAGTGCAAAGGAAGAACAGCTGTCTGAGATTAAAAAGGTAGTGGATGCCCGAAAACTGGAAGAAGAAGTCAATAAAACTTCAGAAGATTTGGAATTATTGATCGATATCGTTTCCAATCTTGAAATTGAGGATACTTCGCATTCTACAAAGATCATCAATAACATCTCGCTGATTTTTTCTTCGATCAACCAGTTAAAGGCAGAGATCAGGAAGAAAAGAAAGTCTCTTGGAAGTGCTGAAGCCCAGGCCGACTTTGCCGCGCAATTGAAGCTTATCGATCAAAGTATCATCAACTATCTTGATATTGCAGACACTCCGGAAAAATGTGATGATTTTCAAACCAGGATTTCTATACAGCTGGAAGAACTGGAAGGGAAGTTTGCCGATTATGAAGAATTCATCGAGCTTATTATTGAGAAGCGGGAAGAGGTTTATAATGCTTTCGAGGCGCGCAAGAATACACTTGTAGAAAAGCGGAATAAACGCGCGGTTACTTTACAAAATTCCGCAGAAAGAATTCTGAAAGGGGTACGTAAGAAATCTGAATCTTTCCACGAGGTTTCAGAGATCAATGCCTATTTCGCTGCAGATATCCTGGTGAACAAAGCTCGCGATATTGCCGGGCAACTTCAGGAAATGGATGACAGTGGTAAGGCTGAAGAAATCCAGTCCATGCTGAAGTCGGCACGGGAAGATGCACTGCGAAAACTCAAGGATAAAAAAGAAATTTACGAGGATGGCGATACGATCATCAAGCTTGGAAAACACAAATTTGGCGTTAATAAACAGGAGCTTGATCTTACGATCTTATATGTGGATGATGCTTTGCATTATCATATCACTGGAACCGATTTTTATCAGAAGATCGAAAACGAGACGCTTCTGAAATCTGAACAATACTGGAGTCAGGATTATATTTCAGAAAATAAAAATATCTACCGCGCCGGTTTTCTCGCGTATAAGTTATTCCGAAGATTTGGTGAAGCATTGAAAGATCATACAGAGGAAGATTTGATCAGGCTGGTGCAGGAAGAGAGCAGTAAGGATTATTCTGAAGGATATGTAAAAGGAATTCATGATCTGGACGCGGCAAAAATCCTATCTGTGCTGCTGGAAAAACACGAGGCCCTGGATTTGCTTCGGTATCATCCTGTTATTCGTTCCTGCGCGCAATTCTTCTGGAAATTTTCTTCTGCGGAAATACGGTCCAATTTAGATAAGAACATCAAAGCAGCGGGAGAAGTCTTGCAAATTTTTCCAAATTCCAGAGAATACCATTCATTGCTGAAAATACTAACCAAAGAGATCCAGGAATTTGGGCAGGAATCAGGAATTTTTGAGCCGGAGCTGGCTTCTGAAGCTGCAGCATATCTATTCGAGGAACTGCAAAATGATGATGATTTTCAAAAAAGCGGAATCGCCATAGGGATCAAAGAAGACTTTTGGAGTATGCTGAAGTCTGAAAATGCTGACCTGAAATTTAAGGATAGTCTGGAAAACCTGAACTCAAACCAGGCGAAAGTAGCTTTAATAGAGCAGTGGTTAAAAGCATTTTTGCAGAGCGAGGCGAATGAGCAAACCAATCTGAAAAATAAATACGTGAGTGAAGCAGCGGCGTTGCTGCTTTTTGAAGACGAATCTGTTCTAAACACAAAATTCACTTCCCCGTCTCTGCAAATAGAGAATCTACGAGGAGAGCATCGTCTGATAAAAGCAGGAGTTTTCGATTTTAATTATCACGATTTTGTATCAACTTACAGAAGCTATTTTGAGATCGACGTACCGGCTTACCAGGAATTTAGAAAAGCCAGGCATGATGTGACCCTTCAGCTTAAAGAAGATCTTAAACTAGAAGAATTCAAACCGGGAACGCTCAATTCTTTTGTTCGGAATAAATTGATAGACCAGGTTTACTTTCCGCTATTTGGGGATAACCTGGCCAAACAGCTGGGCACCGTTGGGGATCAGAAACGAACCGATAGAATGGGTTTGCTATTGCTTATCTCTCCGCCTGGTTACGGAAAAACCACTCTAATGGAATATATCGCGAACAGGCTGGGACTGGTTTTTATGAAAATTAATGGTCCCGCAATTGGTCACGAGGTAACTTCAGTAGATCCATCATCAGCTACGAATTCGGCAGCCCGGGAAGAGCTAAAAAAACTGAATCTTGCCTTTGAAATGGGGAATAACGTGATGCTGTATCTTGACGATATCCAGCATTGCAATCCTGAATTCCTTCAGAAGTTTATATCTCTTTCCGACGGAACCAGGAAAATTGAAGGAATTTATAATGGAAGATCGAGAACCTATGATATGCGTGGCAAGAAATTTTGCGTGATCATGGCCGGGAATCCATATACGGAAAGTGGCGAGAAATTCCAGATTCCCGATATGCTCGCGAACCGTGCAGATATTTACAATCTTGGAGATATTATTGGAGATACGGCTCACCTGTTCAGGCTGAGTTTGATCGAAAATTCGCTGACTTCCAATCCTGTTCTGCACCAGTTAAGCAGTAAGAATTTTGATGATGTGTATAGATTGCTGGACAGAATCGAGAATAACAACCAGGAAGTTCAGCTGGAAGGGAACTATTCGAACCAGGAAGTGCAGGAATATGTGGCTGTTCTGGAGAAAGTCATACAAATAAGAAACAGTGTTTTGAAGGTTAATGCGGCTTATATAAAAAGTGCAGCGATGGAAGATGAATATCGAACAGAACCATCTTTCAAATTGCAGGGTTCTTATCGTGATATGAACAAGCTGGTGGCAAAAGTAGTTCCGGTAATGAATGATGCTGAATTACAGAAGCTTATTTTATCGCATTACGAAAGTGAATCTCAAACGCTCACTTCAGCTGCGGAAGCAAATTTGTTGAAATATAAAGACCTTACCGGTAGTTTGAATGATGAGGAGCGCAGAAGATGGAATACCATCCAGGAAACATTTCAGAAGAATAATAAGCTAAAAGGTTTTGGGAACAAAAATGAGTTGGCGCAATTACTATCGCAAATGATGGAATTTACTGATGGTCTGGAGGGAATTAAAAAAGTATTACAGAATGGTTTAAAAAGGTGAAACCTGTGAATATTTGAATAAAATTTTTCAGTTTTCAATTAAATAACAGAACTTTCGAAGTTCTAACCAAACCAACTATTTATGGCCTCAGGATTTTTTGCTTTACTGGATGATATTGCAGCGTTGATGGATGATGTTGCGGTAATGAGTAAGGTCGCGGGTAAGAAAACTGCCGGATTACTAGGCGATGATCTTGCCGTGAATGCAGAAAAAGCCAGTGGATTTATTTCAGACCGAGAATTGCCCGTTCTCTGGGCGATTACCAAAGGCTCGTTACTAAACAAGCTTATAATTTTACCCGTTGCATTTTTACTGAGTGCTTTTGTTCCGGTGGCCATAAAGATCATTCTCATCATTGGAGGTTTGTATCTGGCCTATGAAGGAGCTGAAAAAATCTATGAATACATCTTTCCTCACAAACACGATGTTGCCAAACCGGATGTGGAAAATCTTTCCAAGGAGCAAATGATGGAGCGGGAACAGGAAAAGATCAAATCTGCTATTTTAACAGATTTTATTCTTTCTGTAGAGATCGTGATCATTGCTTTAGGAACCGTAAGCGGAGAGGAGTTGCCAACTCAAATTGGAGTTGTAAGTATCATCGCACTTGTAGCTACCGTTGGTGTTTATGGCGTGGTTGCTCTTATCGTAAGAATGGACGAATTTGGAGCAAAGCTTATCAATATGAATGAGCAAACTGATAGTTTTTCAGATAAAGTTGGTCAATTTTTAGTGAATGCTTTGCCATGGGTTATCAAAGGTCTGGCATTCATTGGTACGATCGCATTGATGCTGGTTTCAGGTGGAATATTTGTTCATAACCTTCATTTTATTCATGACCTGGTTCATTCACTTCCTACCATACTTGGCGAGTTTTTAGTAGGCCTGGTGGTGGGTGCACTCGTCTTACCTCTTGTTGGATTAGGGAAAAAAATATGGAGGTCGGTTTCAGGAAAGTAGGGTTTTTGGAGTGGTGATTTTGATATTGAAAGCGACCTAAATTATAGCTTTGTAACTTCTATATATAACCCTGAAAAATTCAATCTAGACATGAAAAAACCATGGCCTACCAAAGCTGCGATGGAACAGGTATACTGCATGAGGCTATGGGGCAGAGGGGAAACTGACTTTTATTCCGGGAATGGTTCGCATGATGACGCGCTGGTGCAGCCATACCTGGAAGTAGTTAGAAATTTCCTTAATTCATTTTCTCGCGGACTTCGCGTTTGTGATCTTGGATGTGGCGATTTTAATATAGGAAGGCAATTACTGGATCACGCCCTTCACTATATCGCTGTAGATATAGTTCCTGCACTAATCAATTACAATAAAGTTCATTTTCAGTTTGATAATCTTGAATTTAGATACCTGAATATTGCGACAGATGAGCTTCCAGAGGGGGATGTAGTTATTTTAAGGCAGGTTTTACAACATCTGTCTAATGATGAGGTTCAAAGTGTGCTGAATAAAATCAACAGCTTTAGATATCTTATTCTTACAGAGCATCATCCGGAGTATCATTTTACTCCAAATGCAGATATAATTTCCGGACAGGGTATACGGCTCAATAAGAATAGCGGACTGGTCATTGAACAGCCACCTTTCAATTTCCGGTTTCGGGATCGTACGGAATTGTTATCCATTAAAGTGCCTGAGGGTAAGGGCGTGATCAAAACTATGCTTTATAAAATTCAGTAAATCGATGCCAGGTTCAGATTAAAGAGGCCGGGTTGATATGGAGAGAATGGTAAACATATATAAATTAGTTCTGTCGTGGGTTTTCTTCAAATGAAGCTGAATCTATATAGCTTAACTGACATGATTTGCTAAAAGTTATGGAGCGTTCTACTCTGAAGAAGTCGGAAAAAATGGAAATACAGGATGAATAACCGCTGCTAAATATTCGGAAGTTAAAATTGAGCGAGTCAGCTCTTTTTGTTGAACCCGCTCAAATTTTAAAGTTTTTCTTGCTGAAGAAAGGTGTTCAGATTAGGACTCGAGTCCTGGGATAGGAGAAAACTTTCCATTTGTGGATTTTCCAAGAATCTCAACATCCTTGATATCCCGGTATTCTTCAATCGCCAGCTTAAGCTGATCTACTGTATCCCGGCGAACTTTTACTCCTCCTGTTTTTTTATTTTTATTTCTAACTTCAATATAATAACCGTCTCTGAGATCTTTCGGTTTTGTAGAAGGTCTGCCCATAACAATTTTGATTATTCGAGATTAAATTAAATTTAGTGATACCTGAGTATGACTAAATAGTTACAAATTAGCAACTTGAGTGAATATAGGATATTCAGATCAAATATTGAAGGTTGAGTTTCAAAAAATACTAGCAGTTTTAAGTTGCAGAATAATCGAGCGTCAAACCTAGCTATGTATCGTAACTACATTTTACTATAATTAGGCAAAGATAAGGACTCTATAAATCTTTTATTCAAATTTGTAAACTTTTTCTTCGAATTTTTGCAGGACTCTGTAATTTTCCTGATCAAATTTGCAAATAAGTCATCTTAAATGAGGTTGATCTGCAGTCTTTCTATGTGACCGCAATTTTCTTTCATAAAAGAAGCTCCCTGTCATTCTCAAGAAATACAGGGAGCTGTAACTTAGTTCTAAAATTAATTTACTAGTTCTAGCTTCTTACCGGGAGTCTTATCGGTAAACTGGTTACTGGTATTTTTCTCACCTCCGGCCTTCAAAGCATTTTCTCCGGCGAAGAAACTTTTGTGATCATCTCCAAGGTCAGATCCTGCCATCCTCTGGTGTTTAACGCAGGATACTCCTTTTCTGATCTCCTGTCTCTGGACACCCTCTACGTAGGCCAGCATTCCTTCTTCTGAAAAATAACCTTTTGTAAGATCATTCATATGAAGTGCCGTTGTGTGATATGTAGGCAAGGTGATCAAGTGGTGAAATACTCCGGCTTCCCGAGCAGCATCTTTTTGAAATGTCCTGATCTTCTCATCTGCTCGGTGACACAATTCAGACCCATCATAGTCTGCGGCCATGAGATTATTTCTATCGTAAGCAGTCATATTTTCTCCTTCAGCAAGCATCTCTTCGTAGGCCTGGTTCCTAAAATTCAGGGTCCAGTTGAAAGATGGGGAATTATTGTAAACCAGTTTAGCGTTTGGAACTACTTCTCTCACGCGGTTCACCATATGCGCTATTTGCTTTACATTGGGCGTTGGAGTTTCTATCCATAGTAGATCTGCACCATGCTGTAAACTGGTAATACAATCCAGTACCACCCTATCTATGTTAGAGCCCTCTTTAAACTTGTATAATCCATTAGGCAAACGAACTGGTCGCACCAGTTTTCCATCGCGTTTTAGAAGAACGTCGTCTTCGCAGGCATCATTTATGTCAATGGCTTCAGCTTCCACAAAGGCCAGGTATTTTGAAGCCAGATCTCCAGGTTCTGTGCTTACTGGTAACTTCTGGGTAAGACCGGCACCTTCAGAGTCGGTTCTGGCCACGATCACACCATCTTCAACACCCAGTTCAAGAAAGGCATATCGCACAGCATTAAGTTTGGCGATAAAATCTTCATGAGGCACAGTTACTTTTCCATCCTGATGGCCGCACTGTTTTGCATCTGAAACCTGGTTTTCGATCTGAATGGCGCAGGCACCCGCTTCGATCATTTCTTTGGCCAGAAGATAAGTTGCTTCCTCATTTCCGAAGCCAGCATCAATATCAGCAATAATAGGAACCACATGCGTTTCAAAACTGTCGATTTCAGCCTGAACATCTTCCCCTCTTTCAAGTCTTTTGAATAGATCGTTGAGTTCCACGGCGTCTGCCTGTCTCAGGAAAGTATATATCTCCTTAATCAGGGCAGGAACAGCAGTCTTTTCATGCATGGATTGATCTGGCAATGGCCCAAACTCAGAGCGTAAGGCAGCGACCATCCATCCAGAAAGATACAGATATTTCCTGCTGGTGGTTTTATGGTGCTTTTTTACGGCGATCATATTTTGCTGAGCCACAAATCCGTGCCAGCTACCAAGAGATTGAGTGTATTTGGAAGAGTCGGCATCATAAGCAGCCATATCTTTCCTCATGATACCAGCGGTGTATTTTGCAATATCGAGTCCTGTTCGAAAACGATTCTGACTTATCATTCTAGCTGCATGTTCAGGTTTTACTGAGTTCCAGCTCTCTCCGTACTTCTTTTTTAATTCCTTCACTGTTTTGAGCGCAGATCGATAATTCGAATGAGATAAATTTTCCATAATTTTGTAATTGATTATTAAGTTTGTCTAAAGTTTGATAATTGGGTCTCGCAATCTATGCCAGTAGTTGCGAGACATTTTTTATATATGTTTATATGCTGGGAGCGTTAAGAATTCTTCGAATCTTTCAGAAATAACCAGCGTGTCAAAAAGTTTAAAAGCCAATTCGAATTTTGTGTTCTTAATATTGGACTCGCCATATTCGGTAATGATCTTCTCAATTTCATCTTCAAATATTTCAATATAAAGTTCCATATTAAATTTCCTGCCATCTTCGAGAACCACTTCATTTTTGAGCCATTGCCATAATTGTGTTCGTGAGATTTCAGCAGTAGCAGCGTCCTCCATCAGGTTGTATAGAGCGACCGCACCATATCCACGCAGCCAGGCTTCCAGGTACAGTATGCCTACATTGATATTTTTTCTAATTCCTTCTTCAGTAACAGTACCTTCAGGAATTTTGAGTAGATCCTGCTCTGTTATTTTTAAATCATCCCTGGATACTTTCATTTGATTAGCTTCAGGCATATGTTTGTTAAACTCCTTTAGAGCTACTTCAACTAAAGCAGGGTGAGCTACCCAGGTGCCGTCATGACCGTTCATAACTTCTCTTTCCTTGTCTTTTCGAACTTTTTCGATCGCTTCGTCATTGGCACGCGGATTATTCTTAATTGGAATTTGGGCAGCCATTCCGCCAATTGCCAGAATTCCTCTTTTGTGACATTTCTGAATTACCAGTTTCGAATAAGCATCCATAAATGGAGAGGTCATGGTGACCTGATCACGATTAGGAACAACGAAATCAGGACGGTTTCTGAACTTCTTGATATAGGAAAATATATAGTCCCAGCGACCGCAATTAAGTCCAACAATATGGTCTTTTAGTTCGTAGATAATCTCATCTAACTGGAAGCTGGCTGTGATCGTTTCAACCAGTACGGTTGCTTTAAATGTACCTGTGGGAACATTGAGGTATTCCTGTGCGAAAACAAAAACCTCATTCCACCAGCGGGCTTCTTCGTAGTGTTCGAGTTTTGGCAAGTAAAAGTAAGGTGCTGTACCATTTCCAAGCATCGTTTTGGTATTATGAAATACATACAGGCCAAAATCTACAAGGCTTCCAGATGCTTCTTCTTCACTAATTAAAAGATGCTTTTCGTTAAGGTGTAAACCTCTTGGTCGCACGAGGAGGACTGCTGGGTCAGGGTTCAAAGTATAGGATTTTCCACGTGCAGCGTCTTCCAGTGAGATAGTTCCTGCATTTGCATCTTTAAGGTTTTGCTGACCTTCAATCACATTTTCCCAAGTAGGAGAGGTACTGTCTTCCAGGTCTGCCATGAAAGTTCTGGCGCCCGAGTTTAATGCATTGATGATCATTTTCCTGTCTACCGGTCCGGTGATCTCAACTCGCCGGTCTTGAAGATCTGCTGGGATCTGACCTGCTTTCCAGTCTCCATTTCTTATGGAAGCTGTTTCAGCAGGAAACTCAGGTACGTTCCCGGAATCAAAATGTTGCTGCTGAGCTTCTCTTTTCTCGAGAAGAGCAAGTCTTTTGTGGTTGAATTTTTCATGTAATGCGATTAGAAACTCTAGAGCTTCTTCGGAAAGGATCTGTGGATAATAATTACTAACCTTTTTACTGAAGTTTAATTGTAATGAGTTTAGTGTGTTGTTTTCCATGGTGTTAGTGTTTTACATGACAATATTATAATAAAGAATTCAATAAAACAAGCGAACGTTCGCTTAAAGATATTATTCGCAAAACATCAGTATTCGCAGAATTGTTTATATTTGATTCTATGGAGGAAGATTATATCAAGCTAATTTTTGGATTAAAGTTAAAGCAGATAAGGATTGAGAAGAGTTTATCTCTATTTGGATTGTCCAAACTTTCAGGGCTTTCCAAGTCATATTTGAATGAGATCGAGAACGGAAAAAAATATCCTAAACCTGATAAAATTGCATTACTATCAGATAAATTAGAGGTTCCTTATGATCAAATGGTCTCCCTTAAGCTTGATAAGAACCTCGCGCCAATAGGAGAATTACTTCAGTCAAAGATCCTTAAAGAAATTCCGCTTGAATTATTCGGGATCAAGGAGAGCAACCTTATCGATATAGTTTCCAATGCTCCGGCAAAGGTGAATGCCTTCATTAGTACCATTATTGAAATAGCCAAGCACTATAACTTTAGCAGGGAAAGCTTTTTCCTGGCTTCGGTTCGATCTTTTCAGGAAGCGAATAACAATTACTTTGATGATCTGGAACAGCAGGTTTTAAAATTTTCAAAAGCTTACCAGGTAGATCTTACCAAATCACCAGGTTCCAAAGTGCTTGAGGAGATTCTGGTAGAGGAGTATCAATATGTAATTAACGAAGAAGAGCTAGATAAATTTGAAGCTTTAGAGAATTTGCGCTCTGTCTTTGTTCCGAAAACCAATACCCTTCTGCTGGCAAAGGGAATAGATGAAGCTCAGCGCAGTTTTATATTTGCAAAGGAACTCGCATATAATTACCTCGAAATTTCAGATCGGCTGCATTCTTTTCCGTGGATAAAATTTGAAAGATTTGATCAGGTCTTAAATAACTTTTATGCCTCCTATTTTGCAGGAGCATTAGTGATCCCGAAGGATGAACTTACCATCCAGTTGGAAAATCTATTTCAGAAGGAAAACTTTGATCATGTTCATTTTCTGAATATGATGCATAATTTTAATGCTTCTCCGGAAACATTCTACCAGAGGCTTACCAATATCCTTCCGAAGGAATTCAACATAAAGAACCTGTTTTTCCTAAGGATCACGCATAAAGCGGATAGCGGTAAGTTTTATTTGAACAAAGAATTGCACTTAACCCACCATCATTCCCCTCGTGCGAATGAAACCAACGAGCATTACTGTAGGCGCTGGATGTCGTTAAAGGTGATCAAAGAAATCAGTAAGTCTAAGAACTCACACGAATTTGATGTGCAGATCTCCAATTATCCCAGTCATGAAAACAGGTATCTAATTTTTTCTTCAGCAACCAAAGACCCTTTTAGAGAAAATCAATTTAGAAGTATCAGCATTGGTTTGCTAATTAATAAACAACTGGAGCGAAAGCTAAAATTCCTCGAGGATCAAAATATTGTTAGAAAGAATGTTGGAGTGACCTGTGAGCGTTGCGCTATTTCCGACTGTAAAGTAAGAAAGGCACCTGCGATCGTTCTGGAAAAGCGCGAGAAGAACAGTAAAATAGAGTCTATTGTAGATGAATTAACGGCTAAGTTCCAAGCTTAATAACTCTTTCTAGTTTTTAAGTAAATTGAAAAATACATAGGTAAAGAACAGGAAGAAAATCCAGTCATTCACACCATACACCGCATAGAACATTCCGGCAAAAAGATCTTTATCGAACACCTCTGTAATGCTATTATTAAGATGCCAGTTGATCCATGTAAAACCATAAATAAATTTTTCTATAGCAAAAACTGCGATTAGCCACTTCACTCTATGGTAATTATTTGCGACTGAAATATAAGCCAAACCCCATATCAGGATCATTAATAAGCCGAAATTAGACATTACCACCGGGTCAAACTTAGGAATAACCGGGTTGGTAAATAGTTTTGAAAATAAGAGCACCGACATGTTCATTAAACCGGCGAGAATAAATCCTTTGCGAATGCTTGATGGGCTACTTTCCATGTTCTTCAATTTAAATACTTCTGAAATTTAGAAGGATCGTCTTGTTTGACGAAATTTCAGAGGAAAGTTAAGTCTTTTCGGGTCATGAGAAATTATAACTCCAGACTTATTCAGAATACTACATATTTAGGGAACTTCGATGATGGAGATATTTTCTAATTTCCACAGCTAGAATTTATTCTGAATGCTGAAGCGTAGTAAAGGATATTTCCGAAGAAAAAAATAGAGAATGACGGAGCTGAGAGTAAATTGTGCTTAGTCTGAAGAAAATGACGGAAAAAGGTAAGTTTCAGATGCTTTCAGGATTGAAGGATCAGCTGCCTTCTGAGTTTGGTGCTTCTAATCTGTAAAACTTTTAAAATTCATGCGTTTGGCTAAGATCAGGTAATTCTTGAGAAGTCTGTTAATTCGCGCTTTACCTTCAGGATTAGTGCTGTGAGAAGACCATTGCGGTGGTAGCAGTTGATGATTATAGCAATAATCGATCAGTACTTCGGCACAATCAAAGCCATTGAATGAATTGCTTAAATCGTAATCAAAACAAATTGCATCTGGCAATCCATTTGTATGGATCCAGGTTTGAAATTCATTGATCTCTTTCAGCCATATAATATTGACATCACGGCCAATGGGACTGAACGCCAGCCAATCCATTTTTTTCTCAAGGGGATTGATTCGGTCATCCAACCATATTAGCGTTTTACGATGAGCCTTTCTGTTTTTTTTAATAGCAACTGAGACTGATTCTTTTAGAAAAGCTGGTCTATTCAAAGTAAAGAGATTCTGCGACCCAATTGAAAATAAGTCTTTCAGGTTCAAAAGATTCCGAAGAATATGACTGTGGTAAGCTTTCATTAAAAAATATCTCAAAGGTTGGTGAATTTAAAAACAGAGCAGACTATAGTAAAATGAACCCGGGGATCTCCTAAATTTTTTGAATTCGCACCACGAGAAAAATGAATAGCATGAAAATGGCGCCAATAAACAATACGGTATACAGGTTTTCTTCCCAAATGCGATAATAGAAATCCTGATGTAGATAAATTGACCTGCATAGAACTGCAGCGATCACTAAACACAAGCTCTTGTAAAATTTACTTTTCATAATATTGATCTTTAAAAAACCAGATAGCCCGCGCATTAATAGTGCTGAAAATTAACTTCTTCTCTAAACCCTACGAGAAGAAAATGGCGAAGACTATCTGGACCAACTAGGTTTGTTGAATTAATTAATCTAAAAACTTTTCAATCCCATCCTTCAAAAAGCAGAAGGCTGAATATTTTATATTCCGCACCTCCTTCAGGTGCTTTTCAATCTTTTTACGTAAAACGATATGAGCATTAATAAAAGCATGGTCACACTGTATATCATCACATTCATTCATTTCATCCAGCCTGGGAAGAAATTTCTGACAGGTTTTCAAAATACCGTGATTTACCTCCCTTAGATCCTGGAATTGATTGAAGAGATATTCAGCATCAACACGATTTACCTTTGTTCTTTTAATAAGTGAAGAATTAAAAATATCCAGGTAAAATTCAATTTCCTGAGCCACAAAATCCAGTTCGAGTTTCCATTGCCTAACCTCATTTTGAAGCCTGATTGTTTCTATCTCCTCTTCACTGTGGTGTTCCTGAATGTTGCTTATCATAGTTCATATTCATTAATCCTGATTCTATTTGTTTTACTTCCTGGATATGTATGTGACTTTCTCCAAGTGGAAAGGTCCAGGTAATGTTGTCTCCCTTTGCGTATCCAAAAAGCGCAAGTCCCATGGGAGCCAGAACAGAGATCCTGTTCTTACGCAAATCACCTTTGTCTGGAGTCACGATCTGGTAGGTTCTTTCTACTGAGTAGGCAGTTTTAATACTTACAAACGAATTCAGTCGAATCACATCTGCAGGCATCTTAGCATTGCTTACCACGTTTGCACTTTTGAGCTCCTCATTCAATTTATGGATCGATGCTTTGTACGAGGTATCTTTGTAGTATTTGGCCAGCGACATGATTTGTTTTAGAAAATCATATTCCTTTTTCTCAATTATTAATTCTCCGTATTTCATTTCTTACTTATTTAATTGCAGTCCTATTAAGGAAAAATCCCTCTTTGTTTGTAGGCCGTTTCTACTCTGGAAATAGCCAGGATAAATGCCGCTGTTCTCCAGTCCACCTCACGCTTATTTACTTCATTATGGATCTTATGAAAGTTTTCGGTTAATTTCTTCTGGATCTTGGCCATCACCTCATCCAGCTGCCATAACTCTCCGTTTCTATTCTGAAGCCATTCAAAATAACTTCCAATTACACCACCAGAGTTGCAGAAAATATCAGGAATGATCTTCACTCCATTTTGAAGCAGAATTTTTTCACCCTCTTTATCTGTAGGTCCGTTGGCTCCTTCAGCAACGATCGAAGCTTTGATTTTAAAGGCATTTTCAGCAGTGATCTGGTTCCCCAGAGCTGCAGGAATGACGATGTCGCAATCCAGCCCGAAGAATTCATCAGCGTCTATTTCCGTAGCGCCATCGAATCCTTTTATCGATCCTTTTCTGGGTTCACAATGCTGAGCCAAAGCTTCAGTATCTATTCCATCTTCGTTGTATACTGTCGCGTGCGCATCCTGAACAGCTATTAGCTTTGCGCCATCCTGAGATAAAAAGTGGGATGCCCAGTAGCCTACATTTCCAAATCCCTGTACGATGAATCTTTTATCTTTTAGATCTTGCTGTTCGGTTTCCAGCAATAACTTAATGGATAGATATACCCCAAACCCGGTTGCACGATCACGACCTTCCAGACCTCCTGCTCCTACGGGTTTTCCGGTCACTACATGTTGATTATGTGAACGTTCTGAAGATGAAATGGTAGACATATAGGTGTCTACGATCCAGGCCATGGTCTGCGGATTGGTATTTACATCTGGCGCAGGGATGTCATGTTCCGGTCCAATGTTTTCGCCCAGAGCATAGGTGAATCTACGGGTAATGCGTTCCAGCTCTGAATCGGAATAATTTCGAGGATCTATCTGAATACCTCCTTTTGCGCCACCGAATGGTAGTCCGGCGAGGGAAGTTTTCCAGGTCATCCACATCGCAAGTGCCTTGGCAGCATCAATATCTACCGTATCGTGGTATCGAAGTCCGCCTTTGTAAGGTCCTAATGCATTATTATGTTGAACACGGTATCCGGTAAAAACCTCCACTTTGCCATTGTCCATTTTAACTGGAAAATGAACAATGATTTCATTATTGGTAATACCCAGGATCTTTCTGATATTTGGGTTCAAATCTATCATATCTGCCGTATTGTTGAACTGGTTCATTACGGTCTCGTACATAGATTGTTTAATCACTTTTTTAGTGTTTATCATTTTGTATTATTGAAAGTGTTCACAATGAAATTTTCTGTCCTCTTTCCAGGTACAGGTTCTGCGATTGTCGCAGTTGAAGCATAAGCCTTTGAGCATTTCCTGGGTGATACCTTCAGGATGCTCCCTATTTGGAATAGTGACTTTAGCTATTTCCTTAATCAAATTCATTCGGTCATAGATTTAATTTTTTCTGATTACAGAAAGTCAAAACCTATGCCCGTGCTAAGAATATTTCACAAAATAAAATTTATACTACTGATAACCAGTAACTTATATAATAAAAGAATAATTATAACTCTATTTAAATCGAGGAGAAGCGCCCCGGCTGGGAAGAAACGTACCGGTACTATTTGATCGTTAGTTTAGCTTTTTTCGAAGTGTTTTACGATCGATTTGCAGAATTTCGGCTGCTTTGGTTTTATTATTATCCACACTGGCCATGATTTTAAGAATATGTTCCATTTCCACTTCCTTCAAAGATTTTGAAGTAGAATTATGGTCTGGGACCGGGTATTTGAGATGATCTGGAAGTTGTTCTAAATCGATACAGTCTTCGCTCATAATAATAGCTCTTTGAACCACATTTTCCAGTTCACGCACATTTCCAGGCCAGTTATATCTTTCCAGTATTTCCAGGGCTTTTGGAGTGAATTCTATTCGTGGTCTGGCATATTCTGAAGCATATTTTCGAAGAAAATTCTTAGCGAGTAGCGCGATATCACTCTTATGGTCCCGAAGTGGAGGGGTTTCGATATTCACAACATTTAGCCTGTAATAGAGATCTTCTCTAAAACTTCCTTTTTCAACCATCTGTAGGAGGTCACTATTTGTTGCAGCGACTATGCGGAGTTCTATTTTTTTAGCTTTCTGTTCTCCAATTCTCCGAACTTCTTTCTCCTGAAGTACTCTCAATAATCGTGTTTGAACAGTTAATGGAGCAGTGCCAATTTCATCCAGGAAGATTGTACCACCGGCAGCAGCCTGGAAAAAACCGGGTCGATCCTCATTCGCTCCTGTAAATGCTCCTTTCCTATAACCAAAAAGTTCGGCTTCCAGAAGTTCTCCCGGGATAGCACCACAGTTAACAGCGATAAAAGGGTTTGCAGCAAAGGAACCTTTATAGTGAATAGCTCGTGCAACCAGTTCTTTACCCGTCCCGCTTTCGCCCTGAATTAATACGGTGGCGCGGTTATTCTTAACCCGTTCTATGAGATCAATAAGTTGTTCGATCTTTTCTGAATTACCTACAATTCCGGCATAAGCTGTTGCTTTGTTAGTGGATGCAATTGGGACTTCAGAATTCTGGGATTTTTTAGGAAGTGATTTCTCTACAGATTGTTTTAATTCTTCCGCAGTAAATGGTTTTACGATATAATCCAGTGCACCAGATCTCATGGCATTCAATGCGCCGTCCATGGAAGGGTATCCGGTGATGACCAGCTTCGGAACTTTGGGAAAATGTTCTTCTACATATTTTATGAGTTCCATTCCACCAATACCAGGCATTTGCAGATCGGTAATTAGAAGATCCACAGCATTGAACTTTAGAATATCGATCGCTTCCTTTACTGAAGCCGCCTTGTAAGAGTGAAAGTGTTGCTCCTGAAGTTGACGTTGTACTAATTCAAGCATGTCATAATCATCATCAACTATGAGAATATTAGCCTTTTTTAGCAGCATAACTTACATTTTTAGAGGTAGCTTAATTTGAAAAACAGTTCCTGTAGGTTTATTATCAAAATTAATGATTTCTCCGCGATGACTTTTAATAATTCCATGAACTACACTAAGTCCTAACCCTGAACCTTCTCCTACAGGCTTTGTAGTGAAAAATGGTTCGTAGATCCTGGCATTTAGATCGGCTGGAATACCAGGGCCCTGGTCTTCAATTTCCAATAAAAAATGGGAATCCGTGTTGGTTACTTGAATAGAGATGAGGCTTTTTTTAGGGGAAGCGTAAATAGCATTAATAAGCAGATTAAAAAGTACCTGGGTAAACTGAATCGTGTCAATTTGAGCTTCCAGATCGGGATTGTCAATTTTAAATTTATAACTAACCTCTGCTTTGTAAAAATTTTGAGATAGTAATTTCAATGCCTGGTCAATGATTGGTTTGATCTGAACGAACTCTTGATGCTGCGGCATTTCACAAGCAAAGAACATTAATTTTTTTACAATTTCGCGAGAATAAATAGCTGCTTTAATGATCTTGCCTGTGTCTTTTCCGGTTTGGTTTTCCTGAGTTTTTGATTTGATCAATTCCGCAAAACCCAGAATATTTCCAAGAGGTGTATTTAGTTCATGGGCAATCCCCGCAGTTATTTCTCCTAAAATGGAAAGTCGGTCATTTCGCTCTGCACTTCTTTTTAAAAGTTCTTCCTTTCTGGTGATTTCTCTGCGTTCAAAAAATTCACTAATCTCGATCGATATTTTGTTTAAAAGCTTTTGTTCTTCTTCCAGAAAGTATGCGCTTTTTAGCTTCTCAGTATCATAATATACCTTGATTGATCCTTTGGTTTCATTGAAAAGGCTGATAAGGCTTTCCTGAACAATAGAACTTTCTGGAATATCTGAAGTTGAAATCTGAAGCTCATCTACTTTCAGCTCAACGATCGCATGGTTTGGGTAGAACCAGGCTTTCTTTGTAATCTCACAAATTTCTTCCATCGTGTTATCAACTGAATCTGAATGTTTACGAATCGCGGAGGAAACCTCGTAAAGGCAGGACAGTTCCTTGATACGTTCTTCGAGTTTTTTAGATAAGGAGATTTCTTTCGGCATTTATATAGGTTTTCGAACTGAATGATTCTAGCATTCCAAAATTTAGGGTTTACTTATGATGATTCCGCGATCGTTAAGGATCAAGAAATATTATATACTTAAACTGGGAATAATGCTTAAGTTAATTATTTTCTTTCAGGCCTTTTTGCGATCAGCTATAAATATAATCCTCCCGCCAACTTTGTGAAATGAACGTCGAGGCATTCTTGGAAATTTTTATCTGAGTAGGCGTGATGTTGTCTACTTGATTTTTCAGTAAGGAATATATTACTAATAGCGGATTTTCAGTTATGGAATCACGCATCAATATATAATCATTCTTGAACTCCTTGAAGTTGACCTGATAATAGTATTTAGAGAAGTTTTTCTTTCCTGACGGACCAGGTATTTTACACATAAATCCTGCTCGATAAAATTCGGCATGATTTGTTTGATTCAAATCACAATGTTATTGTGAGTGATTGTCGAGCTTGTTCTGTATTAAATTTACTTAACCGTATGTTTCCTTGTTAAGAGCCTGATTTATTGAAAGACTTAAACTTATTATCATTTGATTATTTAGTAAGTAATAGGTAATCCTATCACTTTAAATTGTCACCGGATCTGTAAATGATAATCCAAATCAAAAAAGAATTCATTAGTATACTTTTATTATTATTTTCAGGAAAATTTAATTATGAGAACTTTTTTGATTCTAATTTTCTGTGCATTTGGCTCGATGGTCTATTCGCAAAATCGTTGTAAAGTTAGAGCAGATATTTCATACACTAGTTCGGAAAAAGAGTATAAAATCGAACTTGCCAGAAGGCAAAATGTCTCTAGTTTAATCGTATATAAGCTCTCTTCGGAAAGAAAAAGCTATAGTCTGCGTGATCAAAAAAGAGTAGATGAATTACGTGGAAAGTGGAATACTGCTGAAGAGCATAGAGAACTCGAAGAAATAAGAAATAGATATAAAATTTTTGATAAGGATTCTATTTTAATCTCCAATAACAGTAAAACCATCCAATATTCTGACTCCCTATTATTTCACTTTGAAAAAATTCTGGACGAAAAGAAAGATCAACCAGTATATACCGATGCTATGTATGTAGAGATCTATGAAAATGGACTTCAAAAGTATAAAGTCTATAATCCTCAGACAGATATTTATTCAATCGTTTATTACTTTATTCAATCGGCATTACAAGACTACTGGCAGAAGGTTTCAAAACCTATCTTAACAAAAGACTATACCTCCATTCATTAGTCACCTAAAAACAAAAAGCCCCGTAATCATTGATGATTCGGGGCTATAGAGTGGAGTCGGAGTGGCTGGCTTCGCCTCAACCTTGTTCTCCCCATCCGGTAAATGCATCTGGCTGTCCTTTCAGTCCAGGTGTTTTAAAACAAAAAGATCTGCTCAGGTAAGTACCTGGCAGATCTTTTAAATTTTAATCCGCAGCCCGGCTGCGTTTATTTGTGGAGTCGGAGGGATTCGAACCCTCGTCCAAACAAGCAATTCAGAAGCTTTCTACACGTTTAGTTTTCACTTGATTGTCGATGTAAAGCCGGCCGAAAACCACCAACTTTACACGTATTCTCGATTAAGTTTCAGAAACTCATCAAGACCCTGAGCTTCCTATATTTACTTTATCGGTGCCTCTGTTGTGGATGCCGTAAATCAAGGCCTCCACGAGACATCTCGGCTCCCTGCCTTGCAGGGACTAAGTATAACCTACTGTAATTCGGTTACGCAGCCAAGGCGTAGTTATTCTCGCCGTTTGAAAAAGTGTGAAACATGAGATTTAAGAGCTATATCCCGGCGCTCTACGTGCTTACAACTCAATTAGACTCGCTGTCAAAACCAAGTCGACCCCATAAAATAATGAACATTTTCTTTGTAATCTTCTGGGCGTTCCGCTCCTCCCTTCGTCCCTTCGACAAGCTCAGGGCTCAGGACGTCGCGGCGGGCTATTCGCTTCAATCTTTTTGCTCATACTTCACAAAAAGGATTTCCGCTGCTATCCCTAACGCAAAATTTTCAAAGAATTCCGATTGCATATTACAATCGGGCCTGCAAAGATACTCATTTTAATTTATATCTTTGAGTTGCTGCCTAAACTGCAAAACCCATACCATATATGATAAAATTCGCCCTGATCAAAGAACGAAAAACACCGCCAGACAGGCGTGTGGTGTTCTCTCCACAAATGCTGAAAGAGGCAGTAGCCCGTTTTCAGGAAGCTAGTTTTAAAGTGGAAAGTTCTGATATAAGGATCTTTAGCGATGACGAATATCGTGAGGCAGGTTTTGAAGTTTCCGAAGATATAAGCGATTGCGACGTACTTTTAGGCGTCAAGGAAGTGCCTATTCCAGATCTGATACCTGACAAAAAGTACTTTTTCTTTTCGCATACCATCAAAAAGCAGCCCTATAACCGTGATCTGCTTCGTGCAATTCTCTCAAAGAATATCGAATTGTATGATCATGAAGTGGTAACCGCGAAAAACGATGCCAGGTTAATTGGTTTTGGCAGATATGCCGGCCTTGTTGGAGCTTATAACGGGATTCGTTCCATAGGCATCAAAGAAGGCAAATTTGAACTTCCCAAGGCAGAAGCTTTACCAGACCTGGATGCTATGCTTGCCGAACTGGATAAGATAGAATTACCAGATTATAAGTTCGTCCTCACCGGAAGCGGGAAAGTGGCGTATGGTGCTAGAGAGATCCTCGAGCATTTAAAGATCAAGAAGATAGATCCTGATACGTTTCTGGTAAACGAATTCAGTGAACCGGTTTTCTGTCATATCGATGTGCTGGATTACGCCAGAAGAAAAGACGGAGCAGAAGGAAGCAGGATGGAATTTTATAAAGTCCCGCAGAATTACGAGTCAGATTTTATGAAATTTGCCAAAACCAGCGATGTCTTTATAGCCGGGCATTTTTATGGCGAGGGCGCACCCGTATTTTATTCTGAAGAAGATATGCAGCACAAAGATTTCCGCATAAAATATGTGGCAGATATTTCCTGTGATATTGCGGGGCCCATAGCGAGTACTATTCGACCATCCACCATTGCAGAGCCTTTTTATGGTGTTGACTTGAACACAAATACTGAGGTGGATTTTAAAAGCAAAAATGCTCTTGCCGTAATGGCCGTGGATAATTTACCCTGTGAATTACCCAAAGATGCAAGTGAAGGCTTTGGAGAGATGTTTCTTAAACATGTGATTCCAGCTTTTTTTGACGGGGATCAAGAAACAATTCTGGGCAGATCGAAAATGACCTCGAATGGAAAGCTAACACCTTTATACTCATATTTACAGGATTTTATAGATGGAAAAGAGTAGCGGCATGTTCAAATTTTTCAGCAGTATTCTCATAGTACTTTTCACCTGCGTTTGTAGTGCGCAGCAGCTAAACCTGATGAGCTATAATATCAAGTATGCCAATGAGAATGATGGTGAAAACAGCTGGTCAAAAAGAAAGGAATTTCTAGCAGATCAAATCCAGTTTTACGAACCGGAAATCATCGGACTCCAGGAAGCTCTTAAACTACAGATCGATCATTTTCTACTGAAGATAGGCGAATACGGGTATCTGGGCGTGGCCAGGGAAGATGGTAAGGAAAAAGGGGAGTATACCGCGATACTTTATAAAAAAGAAGAATTTGATGTGATCGATACCGGCAATTTCTGGCTTTCAGAAACTCCTGGAAAAGTTTCAACGGGTTGGGATGCTGCTCTTCCCAGAATCTGTACATATGCCAGATTCAGAAATAAGAATAGCAAAGCTGAATTCTGGGTATTCAATACTCATTTTGATCATAAAGGTAAGAATGCCAGGACTAAAAGTGCTGAGTTAATTCTGGAAAAAATTGCAGAACTCAACACGAATGCACTTCCAGTTTTTCTTTTGGGTGATCTCAATTTGGAACCAGATGCAGAAGGCGTACTTCATATTATGAAAGAACTTAAGGACTCCAAAAGCCTTGCAAAACATACTTTTGGACCTACCGGAACATTTAATGGATTCCAATTTGACCAGCCCGTAGAGAGACGTATCGATTATATTTTCGTTAGCGAGCAGGTGCTGGTTAAAAAACATGCTGTACTGAGTGATTCAAAGGATCTGAAATATCCTTCAGATCATTTGCCGGTGTTAATCGAAACAGAAATCAGGTAATTCATTTTAAAGTGCTCATAGATATTAGCAATAAGCCTCTCAAACTTCCGAGAAATTTTAGATGTTACCGGAAGTCTTAAAAAACTCATAAAATTTGATATCTTTGGAGCTCTACCCAATGATATGAACAAACTATTTCTATCGCTTATTATCTTACTAAGCGCCCAAATTTGCACTGCTCAGGATTCCATAAACTCAATTATTCCCGCAGATCTTTTCTTTGAACATTCTCTCAAATCTGATTTTAAAATAGCTCCGGGAGGGGATTATTTTGCTGAAATATATCTGAATAATGGGACGACAGAACTGGTGATCATCGATATTAACGATCGAAAAGTATTACACCAGATCCCACTAGCCAAGGGAACTATTGATGATTTATACTGGGTGAATGATGAACGGCTGATCTTTGAGTCGGAAGGGAGAATTTTTATAATTGACCGTGATGGAAAGAATACCAGAATGCTGGTGGGGCATATCGATTTTCAGGAAAAATCAAAGGGTTCTGCTTACAGTAAGTTTAAATACAACCATGTAGTCAATTTACTTCCTGGGAATAAAGACGAGATCCTGGTGGAAACTTTCAATTACAAAGGCTTTGCCAATATTGAAAAGGTAAATCTGTTTACCGGAGAGAAAACGATCGTTGCAGATGGGACAGAGTCTGAAATAAACATCTGGATTCTTGATAGCCATGGAAAAGTTAGACTTGGAGCGAGAAAAGAAGATTCTGGGATCGAATTTTTTGAGATAAATCAGGTAACTGGAGATGTTAGACCATTTACAATTCATATAGGAGATAAAGCATATTCTGTAGATATTAAGGGAGAGACCGTCATGAACCAGGAATATACTTTTTTCAGAAAAATTTCTGCAGATGACAAACTGTTCCTGGGTTCTACGGCCAATAGTGATACTCGTAAGTTAATAAGCTATGATCTTCGTACCAGGAATGTGGAAACGATCATTGCAGACCAGAACTATGATGCCGGCGACTTTTTTGGATCAGACCTGGAGATTTATACAAGTCCGGATACTGGTGAATTGGCTGGAATTAAATTCGAAGGTATCACACCGTATTATAAGTGGTTCGATAAATCTTTGGAACAGGGGCATCAGGAACTTATGGAGCAATTTCCAGCCTATTTTCATGACATTATTGATACAGATGTTGCAAAGAAACGTTTTGTTGTTCATCAGTGGAATGAAAGAAAGTCTGGTAATATTGTAGTTTTCGATCTTGCTGATACCACCTATACGCCTATTACATTTCTAAATGAAGATTTGGATACGTATCAATTAACGAAAGTGAGGTCGATTTCCTTTACTACCCGTGATGGGGAAAGAGTAAGTGGCTACCTTAATATTCCTTCCCAGAACAATTCAAAAAATTTACCGCTGGTAGTGATTCCTCATGGAGGCCCATGGGCACGGGATTATTTTGAACTTGATGGTTTTTCTCAATTTTTTGCCAATCGGGGTTACGCTACTTTGCGTATTAACTTTAGGGGTTCAACCGGCTTTGGGAAGAAATTTCTAAAGGCTGGAATAAGTGCGATCAATACGGTAATGATAGATGATATAGCTGATGGTGTAAGCTGGACCATCGATAAATACCCTATTGATGCTGCTGAAGTTTATTTGTTTGGTCATAGTTATGGAGGGTATGCCGCTTATATGAGTCTCATGAAATATCCTCAACTGTATAACAGCGCCGTGGCACTTTCGGCTCCTACTGATATTAAAAGCTGGATGAAAGAATTGAAAAATGACGAAGAGGGTTTCTCTTATGAGTTCTGGAACGCCGCATTAGGCGATAAAAACTCAAATTTTCTAAAACAAATGTCTCCGGTGTATCTGGCACAGAATATCAACAAACCATTGATGATTGTGCATGGACGTTTTGATCCCGTAGTTCCTTTGGAGCATGCAGAGAACATGTATGAAGAATTAAAAAAAGAAGATAAAGATGCAACTTTAAGAGTCATAGAAGGTGTAGGCCATTCACTGGAAGACAGTAAAAGTATGGGCTATATTCTAGAACAGGCAAAGGAGTTTTTTACTGAAAATTCAAAAAATTCTGAAGGAGCCTCGAATTCTGAAAGTTACTGATTCTATTAGCCACACGCATAATATTCCGCAGGAATAGGCGATGAGGTCCAGGGTTGAATAACTACTTCCAAGTATGATCTTTAAAATAGCCGGTGGAGCATCACTCAGGTAATAAATCAATCGAAAATACTGAGAAAATTCAACTGCAAAGGCTACTAAAATGCTAATCCAGAGTGCCTGCCTGCATGTTGTATTAAAAGTGGTCATCAGTAAACAGTAAATAAGAATTACGACCAGAAAATCTCCAAAGTAAGGCCTGATGAATTCATCATGAATATACAAAGCGATGAGGCATTCTATCAGCAATAGAATCAGGAATGCAGAGAAGTATATTTTTCGGCTAAATTTCATCTTAGAAATAGAGTAGGGCGGCAGTAATGACCACCACCCTCCATTTATATTAGTGATTCTGCCAGTCAATCTTCCTGGAAACATACATCACCGTTCCCAGAATTATAAATAATCCAACGCTTCCTACCAGCAAGGCATAACTTTCCAGCTGTATGATAATATATATAAAAGTATGCAACGCGAGTAGGGATATGGCAATAAACAAAGGAAATTTCCAGCCTTTTAAAATACTTCGCGAGTACAGACTAATCATGCAAATAACCGCAGCTCCCGCGATGAGGTAAGCTGTAAAGAAACTACTGTGTTCAGATATGGAAATGAGTAAGGTGTAAAACATCAACAGTCCAAGTCCAATCATGAGATACTGGAAAGGGTGGATGGCAATTTTACTGAGCGTTTGGATTAAAAAGAAGATCAGAAACGTAAGGCCAATGATCAAAATCCCATATTTTGTAGCGCGTTCGCTTTTCTGGTATTCATCCACAGGGATCATAAAGTCCACACCAAAAGCAAATTCATTGAGATCTGGTAAAGACCCATAGAATAGTTGAGGGAAGGGACGATTGATGTCCAGCACTTTCCATGAAGCCTGAAAACCACCTTCACTTAGCTTATCACTTTTTTGAGGCAGAAATTCCCCGGTAAAACTTTTGGTTTTCCATTGAGAAGAAATGCTGGCGCTTGTAGTTTTACCAATGGGTATAAATGCTATTTCTGAACTTCCCTTAATAGAAAGGTTCATATCAAATTTTAGTGATTTCCGTTCAGGAAGATCTAAGCTTTTTAGATTGGAACTTTCCATTAAATGCATGACTGGCTGTTGTGTTGATTTACCTGAAGACTGATATCTGGAATTGAAATTGTAGGAACTGCCAGCTGCCTCGATGCTAATTTGCTCATCGATGCCGCGTAGATTTGAAGTTTTAAAGACGAATTGAGCTTTATCCCATAGAATATCCTGAGCTGTAATTTCGTCACTTTCTATGGATTCGAGATCGTAAGCTCCAGACAGATTGGTTTTGCTTTTGTAAACCGCGGTTTCAAAAATCCCACGCTTTTTAAGTTCCGGATCTACAGTGGAGCTAATTTCAAGTTCCTGCGGAAAAATATAGAAGTATTTAATCCTTTCGACCTGCTCCAATGTCTTGCCTGTACTGGAATTGATGAGTTCTTTTTGCTGATATACTTTATACGGAATTTTGAGAATGGGTCCATATATAACTACTTTTTCACCCCATTTTTCGCTAATTTCAGAGACCACGCCATGTTGCCGATTTTTGCGTTCATGGATAAGATCTTCCACCATGTTAAGAGGAATAAGCATTACAAGGCATAAAAAGCAAATAAATAATAACCTGGTGGTGATCGAATTCTTCACAGAGTTGATAAAGCGATTCCCGTGCAATGAATTTTGTGATTGACTGTCCATTTTTTGATTGTTATATGATGATTAGATGGTGATAGGTTGATGATCCAGATCTTCAATCTGGTTTAGATATTGATTGGGTAGGATGATCTTGCGTAGTCTGCGGTCTGCTTCAAGATTTTTACTCAGGCTGTAGATCCATAATAAAGATTTTAAAATACTAAGCGAACTCATGTTCAAATGCTTTCTTACTTCAGCAGGTAATAGAAACTTTTGAGTCTGCTTCAGTAAAAAATAGCGAACCGGTCCCAGGTGCTCGCGATAGCTTCGGTATAAGGCCTTACTAAAATCTCCATAGTACAAATGCTGCTGAAGATGAATGGCTCTTTGTTGTTCAAACGCGTCAAAACTGACTGGTAGTTCTTCAATTTTCATAAGTGTACCCATGCGCCAGAACACATGGAAAACTTCCTCTTTCTCTTCTGAAGTTAAATTTTCTACAAGGACTTCATAGGATCGAATACTGTAATCTATGAGCATAAAAAGTACATCCCTGTAAGCCCACTGGGGAATATGACTGCCTCTGGAACTTTCTACGGAAGAATGAATAGCGTTGATATTTCTGATGGCAGCTTCAGCTGAAGATTTTTCAGCAAAAACAATTTTTCGAGCATATTCCACTGTGCTGAAAAGTCTGTCCAATGGGTTGGCTGGTAGTTTCCCGGTATAGAAAAGCCAGTCTACAGCTTTGTTCAAAGCAAATTCAGCAGAAGCACCTGCGAAAACCAGCAATATGGTATCGGCATTACCCCAGATCTTTCGCACGATCGAATCTTTATGTACAAAATATCCCATACCAGGTTTTATTAACTTCCTGCGAAAGGAGTTCCGAAAATACCCACGGCGAGTTCTGCCCATACAATCAAAAGCACAAAAATTATCACGGCGCAGGCGATCAACCTGCTCCGAAAGGTTTTGAGTCTGCTTAAGGCGAAATTGATGGCAAGCCCGGTTAAGAATAATAAGGTTCCCATGATCACAAAGTCTGAACTGCTCCAGTTCAATTCAGTAGATACCTGGCTGCCAATGAAGGGGATAAGTAATATGGCGCCAACTATCGCCAGGATGATCAATACATTTTTAGTTTTCATAATTGAATATTTAGAATTAGCTAAGTACTTTGAAATACAAAGTAGATGTTCAAAAAAATAGTGTTATTGAATTTCATTTTTCGTGTTTAGTAATTTTTCCAGGGCGCCCAGATGCTCCTGAAAAGCCTTTCTTCCGGTATCGGTTACCAGGTACCTGGTATTTGGTTTTCTGTCTATAAATGATTTTTCCACTTTAATATAATGCTGTTTTTCGAGCGCTTTGGTATGACTTGCAACGTTTCCATCTGTCGCACCAAGCAGTTCCTTTAAAGTTTTAAAGTCGGCAAACTCATTCACCATCAGAATACTCATGATGCCTAACCTGATCCTGTGATCAAAGGCTTTATTTATATTACTGATAATGTTTTTCATCAGGCCGCTTTTCGGTCATATTTGTTATACATCCACACACCGTAAACGATGTGAAAGATACCGAATCCCAATGCCCAGAACACGATTCCGTAGCCGATAAACTGGGTGGCGATAAGACCTAGAATTACATTGGCATACCCCAAACTTTTTAAATCTGAAAATGTATACTTGCTCGCGTGAATTAATGCCAGGCCGTAAAAAATAAGCATCGCCGGAGCAATGAGACCAATGATCTGGTATTGCAAAAGGACGAGGCAAAAAATTCCGCCTGCCAGCAGAGGTGCGAAAAAATTGAGCAGTAACCTTCTACTGGTGCTGTCCCATATCTTCTTCCCTTGCATTTTAGCTTTCCTGGTGGTAAGTACAATAGCAGTTCCAATGGCGAGCACGAGTACCGCAGCAGCTACCATCACTAATTGCGTCACAAGATCTGTATTGGTAGTGGCGATATAGGATTGGCTATTTGTATAAACTGAAGGTTCGTAGGATAAGATTTTTGCAGCAACCAGTGCGCCGGCAATGGCATAAATCCCTGCAAATACTCCAGACAGTCCGCTCAGCGAGATAAAACGAGATGACTGACTCATCATGTTCCTGATCTCAGTGAGATCTTTAAGATACTTTTCGTTCTCCATTTTAAAGTACTTTGAAAAACAAAGTAAGTCTAAAATTATGGTTCCTGCAAGTACAGAATAAAAAAACCCGCAAAATTTGCGGGTTTACAATTTTCAGGTAATCTAGAGGTCCAACCTGTTTTCATCAGATCTTCCCGGTGATGGGTTATCTGGTCTGTTTGGATTGGCGGGATCGTTTATATTTCCTGGTCGGGTTCCGGTATCTGGAGTGGTACCAGTAGTTCCCATGTTTCCAGTATTGCTTGGCGTGTGTGGAGGGTTAGTACTTCCACCATGTTTAATATTGGAATTATCATCTTTCAGCTTCTGAACAATTTCTTTAAAATGCTCTCCGGCTGCTTCACGACCACCAAGTCCATAGCTCAGCGCCACCGCGACTGCGATCGCTCCCAGGGTCAGGCCGAAGGCAAGCTCAACGATTTCATTGGCAATTCCCATGGTTTCCAGCGCTATGGCAAGAAACAGGGCCAGTGATGCCCAGCGAACTATCTTCGCTACGAAATTGCTTCCGTCTGCCTTGCTCATACTATTATAGATAAGCAGGGAAATATAATTTCCAACGGCAAGTATGATCAATCCAAAGAGGATTTGTCCTGTTAACATCAGGATCTGGTCAAGAATTTCAGTTAATTGTGTAAGACCTATGATCTCGACAGCGGTTATAATTCCGAAGAAAACCAGGAAGAAATAAACCAGGTTCGCCACTATTTTTGAAAGAGACTGATCTCTGCCAATCATATTATGAATATGGATCTTTTCTGCAGCCCGGTCAAGTCCCATACTTCTAAACAAATCCTCCAGGAAGTTCGCAAGATATTTTCCACCCCAGATGAATACAGCCAGAATAATTCCTGCGATCAGGATCTCACCAATCAATGCTGTGAAATCTGCAAGAATATCATTTGCCGGACCTGAAATGGCGTCCAGTTCCAAAGCGTTGAATGCCTGGATAAGGAAAGGAATAAAAATAACGATAAACACTACTTTCTTAAGAATGTTTATAAGCTTATCGGTGTCCTTAAAACCTGTTTTATCAACCATGCTATCCAGGAATGTTCCTCCTATATTAATAAGATTGGAGACAAACTTAGCCAGGATATAACCTATAAATCCAATAAGGATCGCAGCGACAAGATTAGGAATAAAGCTAAGGAATTCATTCACCATATTTTCCAGTGGAGTGAGTACCTGATCGACACCTAAAATTTCCAGAACGATCAGGATCACGATGATCATGATAACGTAGTACACGATGTTGGCAAGAAACACGTTGGTATCCTCAATCTTACCTTTGCCGAAAACACGCTCGTCCCAACGGGTTCTTTTCAGCAATCGTACAATAACCGCTTTGATACCCTTGGCGATAAGCCAGCCTATCAATAAGACCAGTAAAGCACCTAGCAGGTCTGGCAGGAAATCACTGATCCTGTCTGCAATATTTTCCAGTTCATTTCTCATAATTTAATTTTGTTAGTTAGACCGAATGAAATTAGGAGAATTGTAATTCTATTGTCTTTTGATTAACAATAGTTTAGGTAATAAGCAGCAGAAAGCGTAATGAATTAATTAATATCGTTAATTCATTACGCTTTGTAATAAAACCTTAAAAATTTACTTCGAGATCCAGACCGGGATATTTCGTTTCATTTTGAAAAGTTCACCAGCCACACTTCCTACCAGTAACGAAGAAAATACATTGTTTCCTTTACTGGCAATAACTATTAGATCTGCCTGTTCCTTATAAGATTCCAGGACAAGACGTTCTGCGACACTGGCATCCTTAGCACGAAAGATCTTTGTGGTGGTATCTGTTATGAGGTAGCGCTTTAGAAATTTATCAAATTTCTCCTGACTGTGCTTCTGGATCTTTGGTAGCATCGCATCCTTTTCAATGTATGGTGTAAATTGCATAGGAATGGAATACACATGAATTGAAGAAACTCTGGCTCCGGTATAATTGGCGATGAGAGAGGCTGTTTCAAAAGATTTGGCAGATTCGCGTGAGAAATCTGTTCCCACCCAAATATTATTCATGCTGCTCTCCGCATTTTCCGGAACAGATACGATATCACATTTCAGGGTTTTCATCAGTTTTTCTGAAATTCCTCCTGAACCTTCGGTGATCTTCTTTTTACCTACTATCACCAGGTCAATGGCGTACTTATGAACCACGTAGCTCATCAGGCTTTCGGTATAGGGATCTTCGGAAATCAAAACCTCAAATTCAGCAGAAGCTGAAAAATGCTGAGAAACCTTTTCGTCCAGTTCATCACTAATCATGCTCTCCAGGTCCAGGTCCTTCAGCTGCTCCTGAAAGATCTCGGAAATTTCATATTTCTTGATATTATGGACAAAGTAAATTTTTTCAGGCTGTAAAGTATCTGCCAGGAAAGAAGCATATTGAATGAGGGTCTCATCTATCGTGCTTAAATCAAGAGCGACCAGGATATTATTGACTTTCTTCATTACTGCTTGTTTTTAGGTTCATTTTTCACATTACGTTTCTGTACAATTTCCGAAACGATCTCTTCATAATTTTTCATCTGCTTTTCAGACTTCTTTTCTTCCATTTGCTCGTGATCTTCCTGTAATCCCTTGTATAAAGAATAGCACATCACCAGAAGGATGATGGCAAACGGAAGACCTGTGACTATAGTGGCTGTTTGCAGCGCCTGTAAACCACCTCCAATTAACAAAACTGCGGCAACAGCACCTTCAGTCACCGCCCAGAAGATTCGCTGCCCAACCGGAGCATCGATCTTCCCACCAGTGGTCAGGCTGTCAATTACCAGGGAACCTGAATCTGAAGATGTTATGAAGAAGCCTGCAATGAGTAATATCGCCACGATATTAATGACCATAGACAGAGGGTAGTCCTGGAAGAAAACGAATAGTGCGGTAGCGATATCTGCATTCACTGCATCACTTAGAACATCGCTTCCAGACATGATTTGTTCAATAGCCACGCTTCCAAAGGCAGACATCCAGAAGAATGTTACAATGGCTGGTACTAAAAGAACACCAAGAATAAATTCACGAATTGTTCTTCCTTTAGAGATTCTGGCGATGAACATCCCTACGAATGGAGACCATCCAATCCACCAGCCCCAATAAAATACGGTCCAGTCATTTTGCCAGGTTCCATTGGTAAAGGTTTCACTCCAGGTAGAAATTTCAAGGAAATTATATAAATAGCTTCCTGTATTCTGAACAAAACTTCGGAAAATAAATAATGTTGGTCCTAATATGAGTGCAAGTATCAATAGAATCACCGCGATTCTCATATTCCATTCACTCAGGATCTTTACTCCTTTATCTACTCCCAGCACCACAGAAGTAGTGGCGATCAAGGTTACAATCCCAATGATGATAACCTGCGTTGTGATACCATCGGGCAATCCAAATACATGATTTAGTCCCGAAGCGATCTGCTGTACTCCAAAGCCCAATGACGTCGCGAGACCAAATAACGTGGCCAGAACTGCGAAGACATCGATCACATCACCAATTCTACCATAGATTCTGTCCCCAAGGAACGGATAGAAAATGGATCTAATGGTAAGTGGTAAACCTCTTGAATAGGTGAAATACGCTAAGGATAAGCCTACAAGTGCATAAACCGCCCAGGCATGAAATCCCCAGTGTAAAAAGGTGAAATTCATTGCTTCCTGAGCCGCGGCGGCCGTGCCGGCAACTTCTGTAGGTGGGCTGTTAAAATGCATCACGGGTTCTCCAACCCCAAAGAATAACAGGCCTATTCCCATCCCGGCACTAAATAACATGGCAAACCAGGAACCGGTCTTAAATTCTGGTTTGGCGCCCTGTCCACCAATTCTCATATTTCCATATTTTGATGCTGCCAGATAGATTAGGAACACCAGGAAAATATTTATGGAAAGAATAAAAAACCAGTCCGCATTTTCAGCAACCCCAAGCTGGAGATCACTGAAAAAACTTTCTGCCTGTTTATTAAAAATCAGGGTAAGGGTGATGATTGCGATAATGATCGCGGTTGAAGTAAAAAATACCGGACCGTTCACTTCAAGTCCAAATATTGATTTCTTTTCGTCGCTTCTGGTAACTTTTTTAGCCATAAATTAATTTAAGTCTGATTAAAAGTAATATCCTATGTTTATATTAAATCGGGCTTCCCATTTTGCATCGGGATTCCCGGTGGAGAAGTCATCTACAAAATTTCCTCCCAGCCAGGATTGGTTATAACCGGCGGCATAATCTACATATGTATAGACCTGTCCTGCAGTGAGCAGCATTCCTGTGACATTCATAAAGGAATCTTCAAAACTCCCTACCTTTTTATCCTGGTATCCAAAATCATTGTAGAACTGGATATTGCTTACGGGTCCAAGTGCTACCGGAATACTTTTGGAGACGGCGATCGTGTAAATATTAAAGTCTGATGCTACTTCGTAAGGAAAGCCATAAGCACCCATTTTAATGATTTCCCTGGATTCACCCGGTAAATTTTCGGGATCATGGTCTATATTCATTGCCTGTAACTTCAGGTTCCAGTTCTTATAGAACATTTCGTAATGTAGCGCCAACCCGTAATGAGTTCCTGTTTTTTCTGTATCAAGATTGTACAAACCTCCATATTGAATGGAAGTTCCCAATCTATTTTTGATGGAATCACCAAATTTATAGATGAGTTTTCCGTTGAATTGATTTACCTCTTTATTTCTGCCCACGACATCATATGAATATCTATCTGGAGAAACTTCAGAAGTTCCACCAAAACGCAATTCTTCAGCATTTTTAAAGAAAGCCAGGTTATATTCGAACTTGTCATCAATATGTACATACTTAACGCCCATGTCGTGGTCATCTTCTAATCCAAAATAATAGGTAAGATTAAAAAACCAGTTATGAGAATTATATTGCTGAATTCCGAAGGGAACCTGAGTTAATCCCACCTGTATCTCCTCCTGATCGTTAAAGTGATAGCCTAACCAACCCTGCTTCAGAAAACCTCCACCAAAGGATCGAGAATACAATCTGTATTCTGCATTTAAATAAATACCCTGGTAGGCTCCGTTCACATTCACCCTGAACATGTCATAGCCAAAGTCACCACCACGATCTTTCTGTCCTTCTTTCCATGAAGAAAGATTGTAATTAAATCTTAGTGCGCCACCAATTTTCAATTCCGGATCTTCCTGGGCATAGGACGCTTTCATCCCGGTAAATGCAGCTATTATAAGCATCACAATTATGAACCTGGAAGATGTAGTTTTTGACATGCTGAAATATTGTTTCTCGATTGTTGCTGCTAAAAATTTAGAAGTAATAGCCTATGTTGATATTAAACCTTGCTTCCCATTTGGCATCGGGATCCCCAACTCCAAAATCATCAGCGAAATTTCCTCCCAGCCACGAATGGTTGTAACCCGCAGCATAGTCTACAAAACAATAAATAGGACCAGAGCTGAATAATACTCCAGTAACATTCATAAAAGAGTCTGTAAAGCCTTTCTCTCTTTTGTCCATGAACCCAAAATCGTTGTAGATCTCGAGATGCTTGAACAGTTTGGTATCAATATCTATATATCTTGAGATCCCGAGAGTATAGATCTCGAACTTAGCAGCAGTTTCGTAAGGCACTCCGTAAGCGCCTAGTAATAATTTATTTCTTGGTTCACCGGGAGCATTGATGGGATTGAATCCAGCAGTCAGGATTTGCGTTTTAATTAACCAGTCTTCTGTGTGATACTGGTGATGGATCGCAAAGGCATACCGGTCTCCAATTTCTTCGGTGTCGAGATTATAGATGCCGCCATATTTTGCAGACGCACCAAGCCTGTGTTTCTTGGTTCCCAATGGTTTCCAGATGAATTTACCATTTACCTGGTTGATCTCTTTATTCCTGCCCACGATATCATAAGAATACCGGTTCGAAGAATTTTCAGAATTACTTCCAAATCGCAATTCTTCAGAATTTTTGAAGAAACCTAGATGATACTCAAAATCATCATTCTCATAGGTGTAGGTAACTCCCATGTCGTAATCGTCCTCCAGGCCCACATAATATGGAAGATTTAGAAAAAAGTTATTGGAGTTATAGCGTTCGATACCAAAGGGGACTTTGGCAAGACCTGCTTCAATTTTACTGTTTTCATTCAATTCATAACCAACGACTCCATGTTTTAAAAAATCTCCTCCAAAAGCTTCAGAATAAAACCTGTATTCTGCATCCACATAAATACCCTGATAGGCTCCGTTTACATTTAATCTGAAGAGATCATATCCAAAGTCGCCACCGCGATCTTTCTGTCCTTCTTTCCAGGATGAGAAATTGTAATTAAAGCGCAGGGCACCACCAATGTCAACTTCCAGTTTTTCCTGTGCATGGGCTGAGCTGAAAAGACATAAGCAAAGTGCTACCAGTAAACCCTGATAGAATTTTGAATAAAGCATCGGTATAGTATTGTTAAGTTATCCTAAGTTACAGGAATATCTGAAGATTTTCCACTTATGTTTTAAAAAAAGAAACCGCTGTAAGGCGGTTTTAAAAATTTTAGAATGAATTAATGGTCTTTCGAATACTTACCAGATTGGTTAAAAGATTCTCCAGATAAGCCAGATCTAGCATATTTGCACCATCACTTTTTGCATTTGCAGGATCAAAATGAGTTTCGATAAAAAGCCCATCAACATGATTCACCACTCCGGCACGGGCAATGGTTTCGATCATATCTGGTCTTCCTCCGGTTACCCCGCTGCTTTGATTTGGCTGCTGCAGAGAATGCGTCACATCCAGAACGGTTGGAGCAAATTCTCTCATGGTAGGAATTCCACGAAAATCCACAATCATATCTTGGTATCCGAACATGGTTCCACGATCTGTGACCATTACCTGGTCATTATTACAATCGGTTACTTTGGTTACTGCATGTTTCATGGATTCCGGACTCATAAACTGTCCTTTTTTCAGGTTCACTACTTTGCCTGTTTCTGCAGCTGCTACGACAAGATCTGTCTGTCTAACCAGAAATGCAGGAATTTGAAGGACATCTACATATTCTGCGGCCATCTTGGCATCACTTACTTCGTGGATATCGGTCACTGTAGGAATCTCAAAAGTTTCTGAAACCTTGCGCAGAATCTTAAGCGCTTTCTCATCTCCAATCCCGGTAAAACTATCTAATCGACTGCGGTTTGCCTTTTTAAAAGAACCTTTAAATATGTAAGGGATCTCCAGTTTAGAAGTGATTTCCACCACCTTTTCGGCAATTCGCAATGCCATTTCTTCACCTTCGATCGCACAAGGACCTGCAAGTAGAAAGAAATTATTAGAGTCACTATGTTTTATCTGCGGAATTTTACTCAGTTCCATTTCTTCGGTTTTTTGCAAAGATAGTTCAATTAATCCCGCATCAAAAAATTGGGAGATCGTGATTTTGCTGATTCTTATCTGTAAATGCTGTAATTTAGAAAGAATTAACTTTTAATCTGAAACGATGAAGATCCAAGAATTTTTAATTCCCCAGTTAAAGCAGGAAACCGCACTTGCTCTT
The DNA here is from genome assembly GCF_000423045.1 of Christiangramia portivictoriae DSM 23547. Classification (GTDB taxonomy): domain Bacteria; phylum Bacteroidota; class Bacteroidia; order Flavobacteriales; family Flavobacteriaceae; genus Christiangramia; species Christiangramia portivictoriae. The sequence goes on from NZ_KE383971.1 coordinate 289,700, forward strand.
AAATTTCTAAAACGTATTCCAGAAGATCGAATGAACTGGAAACCTCATGACAAGTCGATGAGCATCAAAGAGCTCGCCAATCATTTAGCAGAGATTCCGTCATGGATTAGTGGTACTATGGATCATGGGAGTATGGATCTTTCAGGATATAAAGCACCTTCAGGTGCGACTGTAACAGAAATTATCGCGACGCTTCAGAAAAATTCCGAAGAAGCCATGAAAGCTTTGCAAAAACCAGACGAAGCTTACCATGAACTATGGGAAATGACCAAAGATGGAGAGAGTTTAATGCAAATGCCAAAATTGAATGTATTACAAACTATGGTCATGAACCAATTCCCGCATCACCGGGCGCAACTGGGTGTGTATTTCCGGCTTTTGGATGTGCCGGTTCCTTCAACCTATGGACCTTCAGCAGACGAGCAGTAAGACTACAGCTTTTAGAATGAAAAAGTGATTTCTGGAATGTTTCAGCTTTTTACATATTTCAGAAGTATAAATAATGATTTGGTAATTGCTTAAATTATTTGATTATCAGTAAATTAAAATCTTTTAAAGATACGATGGTTTAGCGAAAAATAGGTGTACATTTGCAGCCTTAAAAATAAGGCTTCATGACAGCTATTAGAAATATCGCGATTATCGCACACGTTGACCACGGTAAAACGACCCTGGTTGATAAAATAATGTATCACTGTGAATTGTTCCGTGATAACCAATCTACAGGTGATCTTATCCTGGACAACAATGATCTTGAAAGAGAGCGTGGAATCACGATTACTTCCAAGAACGTTTCTGTTGTTTATAAAGACACGAAAATCAATATCATTGATACTCCTGGTCACGCCGATTTTGGTGGAGAGGTAGAACGTGTTTTGAACATGGCAGATGGTGTTCTTCTATTAGTAGATGCTTTTGAAGGTCCTATGCCACAGACCAGATTCGTTTTGCAAAAAGCGATCGATCTTGGTTTAAAACCTTGTGTGGTTGTAAACAAAGTGGACAAAGAAAACTGTACTCCTGAAGAAGTTCATGAGAAGGTTTTTGATCTAATGTTCGAACTTGGTGCTGAAGAGTGGCAGTTGGATTTCCCAACTGTTTACGGTTCTGCCAAGAACAACTGGATGAGCGATGACTGGAGAAAGGAAACTGAAAATATTGAGCCGCTACTTGATATGGTGATGGAGCATATTCCTGCGCCTAAAGTAGATCTTGAAGGTTCTCCTCAAATGTTGATCACGTCACTTGATTTCTCTTCGTTTACAGGTCGTATCGCGATTGGTAGATTACAGAGAGGTACTTTAAAAGAAGGTCAGCAGGTTTCTTTAGTGAAACGTGACGGAAGCATTAAGAAAACAAGGATTAAAGAATTACATACTTTCGAAGGTTTAGGCCGTAGAAAGATCGAAGAAGTACAGGCAGGTGATATTTGTGCTATCGTTGGACTGGAAGGATTTGAAATTGGTGATACCGTTGCCGATTTCGAAAATCCAGAAGGGCTTAAAACAATTGCCATCGATGAGCCTACCATGAGTATGCTTTTCACTATTAACGATTCTCCTTTCTTCGGAAAAGATGGAAAGTTTGTAACCTCAAGACATATAAAGGAAAGACTATTCAAAGAACTTGAAAAGAACCTTGCACTTCGTGTTCAGGAAACTGATAGTGCAGATAAATTCATGGTGTTTGGTAGAGGGGTACTTCACTTATCTGTTCTTATTGAAACAATGAGACGTGAAGGTTACGAACTTCAAATTGGTCAGCCACAGGTAATCATCAAAGAAATTGACGGAGTAAAATGTGAGCCCGTAGAAGAGCTTACGATCGATTTACCAGAAGATGTTTCTGGTAAAGCTGTGGAGATGGTGACCATGAGAAAAGGGGAGATGCTTTCCATGGAAGCAAAAGGCGATAGAATGAACATCCAGTTCTTAATTCCTTCCAGAGGGATCATTGGCCTAAGAAACCAGTTGCTTACTGCTACGGCGGGTGAAGCGATCATGGCACACAGATATAAAGAATACCAGCCATTGAAAGGTGGAATTCCTGAAAGACAGAATGGTTCACTGGTTTCTATGGAAAAAGGAAAAGCAATTCCTTATTCTATCGATAAACTTCAGGACAGAGGTAAGTTCTTTGTAGATCCGGGAGAGGATATTTACGAAGGTCAGGTAATCGGTGAGAACTCACGTCAGGATGATATGGCGGTGAATATCACTAAGACCAAAAAGCTTTCTAACGTACGTTCTTCTGGAGCAGACGATAAAGCCAAGATTGTTCCTGCGATCAAGTTCTCGCTGGAAGAAGCTTTGGAATATATTCAGAAAGATGAGTATGTAGAGGTAACTCCAAATCATCTAAGACTTAGAAAGATCTTCCTTACCGAAAACGAACGTAAGAGAAATAAGATCGTATAATCTTTTGATAAATAATCTTGAAAAGCCTGCCGTAAGGTGGGCTTTTTCATGCAAAATTTTCGCTGGAAAGTTTTGTAAAAACCTCTTGGGAGCATTCTTTGAACTATGGGATGCTCTATTATAGTGTATTGAAAATATGGACAAATCTGTACTTAAAGGATCCATTCTGGTAGCACTGGGAGCATGTAGCTATGGGATGCTTACCACCTTCGTTAAACTGGCTTATGAGGATGGTTATACTTCGCATGAGGTTACCTTTTCTCAAATGGCACTAGGACTACTGGGGCTTTTACTTATAAATCTTTTTGTGCGCAAGAAGGAGCATGCTGAAACCGGAACTTCCAGGAATCGTAGTAAACTAAAACTGGTTGCGGCTGGAACAACACTAGGCCTTACCAGTTTTTTCTATTATCTCGCTGTGAAATACATTCCGGTGTCCATCGGGATCGTAATGTTGATGCAAAGCGTATGGATGGGCGTGGTCCTGGAAGCTATTATGAAACGGAAAAAGCCGGGTACTAAGAAGATCCTAGCGGTAATAGCCATTCTTGCAGGTACGCTCCTGGCTACCAATGTCTTTAAAGATTCTTTCGAGATCGACTGGAGAGGAATAGGCTGGGGAGTTCTGGCCGCCATGTCCTATACAGGAACGATCTATTGCTCTAACACCGTATCCCTGGAAATGCATTCTCTAAAACGAAGTCTCTGGATGATGCTTGGCGGTTTTATCGTAGTAAGTATCATCACCTTACCATACCTGATCGTAGAATTCAACACGAGTATTTTCCTGAGCTGGGGATTGGTACTGGCTTTGTTTGGAACGGTTTTGCCACCGCTGTTGTATACTGCTGGAATGCCGAAAATTGATGTAGGGCTTGGAGCGATTATTTCTTCTATAGAATTGCCCGCTGCTGTACTTATGGCATACTTTTTACTGAATGAGCAGGTGAATCTTTCACAATGGTTGGGAATAGGTTTGATCCTGCTGGCTGTAGTTCAAATGAATTTAAAGAAGAGTGTGCACGCCAGGGCTAAAGAATAGCTCTCTCTTCGGAAGTAAAGAAAACTTTAGTGCTAAACTGAAGCATTTGAACATGTGATTCTCAAGAACGGTCCAGCAACATGATTATCCTGCGTACTTCAAGTGTGCAGCCAGTGCTGCACCCAGAATACCGGAATCATTGCGCAGTTTCGCCGGAATAAGCGGGACATTGATCGTTAGATGATCTTTAAATTTATGCCAGTCATTGGAAATTCCGCCTCCAATAATGATGGTATCCGGATTCAGAATTTTTTCGACATATTGAAGGAAGGTATTAAATCTTGTTCCCCATTCCTGGTAGCTAAGTCCTTCCTCCGTCTTGATGGAAGAAGCGGCCCATTGTTCGATTTTCTCAAATTCTTTATAAGGGATCTGGCCCAATTCAAAATTTGGGATGAGTTCACCTCTCAGGTATGCACCACTGCCCAGGCCTGTGCCTACAGTGATCATAAGTATAAACCCATCAAGCTCCTGTCCTGCTCCAAATTTTATTTCGGCCAGACCGGCGGCATCTGCATCGTTGATCACACTAAATTCCAGTCCGATAGCATTTTCGAATAAACGATCTACATCTTTCCCTACCCAGTCCAGGTCCAAATTTCCTTCGTGTTGGCAAATACCATTTTTGACAATGGTTGGAAAACCGCAGCCTACAGGTCCTTTGTGGTCGAAGAAGGAAACCATTTCAGCTACGGCCTTTGTGATCCCTTCTGGTTTACGGTCTACAGGAGTCGGAATTCTATGAACGGCCGTTTTTAAGGATCCGGTTTGCATGTTCACTATGGCTCCTTTTAAACTGGAACCGCCAATATCTATTCCTAAAATGTCCATGAAATTATTTGAATTTATACAAGTTAGTAAAATTGAAGTTTTTACTCAGCAGTTTCATTAAAATTATCATTTCTCAAATTCTCTTAATTGACTTGCCGGTATTTCAACGGCTTGCTTTCCGCATTATTAATATCAACAGGTAGATTTGAAAAGCATTAATAAAAAAAGCCACCCAGAAGGTGACTTTTATTTTATGGTAGATTTATATGAGCTTTATAATTCTGGAACAAGCACTTCATCGATCACGTGAATCACTCCATTGGAAGCTGGAATGTCGAATAAGCCGGCGCCTACAAGAATAGAAGCATCTGCATCCATGTCACTATCATTGGTATCAATTCCGGCTGAGCTATTTACATAAATTGATGGACCCAGAAGAGTTTCAATTTCCCTTGGTTTATTTTTTGGCACCACACTATTGCTGAAACGTCTTCCTTCAGTAACATGATAGGAAAGAATTGCCGCAACCTCTTCAGGTGTAAAATCAGTTAAAGCATTATCTCCCAGAAATCTTTGAAATGCTGCATCTGTAGGAGCGAACACGGTATATTGATCAGATTCTGCGAACAGGGAAGTGATTCCGGCATAGTTCAGCGCGGCTAAGAGTAAGGTAAATTCCGGGTCTTCTTCAGCTGAAGCAAACTTTACGACGTTAGCAGCGATACTTTCGTCACTTCTTTGAGCTGCAACAGAAGCTTTTGCGCTTGCGTCTGCAATGTTCAGCTCTTCTGAAACTGGTTCCTGTTCACAGGAAATAAAAAGAATCATCAGCAGGGCAATTCCGAAGGAAGATAAAACTCTCATAATATTTAAGTTTTTGATTATGAGATAAATATAGATTTAAAATCAACTTTGTTTAATGTAATTAACTAAACTTTAAACAAAGTTTAAATGCTGATAATTAATCTTTTATGTGTAAGGGTAAAATGCAGTTGAAACAATAAAACTTAGGGTGAATAAGTGCTATCGGTGAAAATGCAATTCTAAAATTCGGATGAATAAGTCCTGTTTTTCCGCTTTCTGAAGCTTATAACAGATGCAAACAGAATAAACAAATTGGATGTGGTAAGGATATAAAAGACAGTATCGAAATTATCAGGGTAAGCGAGCCTAAAGTTTACCGCTATCAGAATCAATGCAAGTATCGCAAGTATATAAGCACCTTTTTCTAAGTTCATTAAACCGATTTCTGAACCACTTCGAAGACTCTCTGGCCATCACACTTCAAAGTTTTGGAAGGATACTTCAGCAACAACGCATAATCATGGGTGGCCATTAGGATGGTGTTTCCATTCTTGCTGATTTCCTGAAGTACCTCCATGACCTCCACAGAGGTTTGTGGATCCAGGTTTCCGGTAGGCTCATCTGCCAGAATTAATTCAGGATCGTTCAACAAGGCGCGGGCAATGGCCACACGCTGCTGTTCTCCACCTGAAAGCTGATAGGGAAATTTAAATCCTTTAGTTTTCATCCCAACCTTGTCCAGCACTTCATCGATCTTGCTATCCATTCCTTTTTTGTCTTTCCAGCCAGTGGCTTTCAGTACAAAAAGGAGATTATCCTTAATATTTCGATCTGTTAGCAATTTAAAATCCTGAAAAACAACTCCCAGTTTACGTCTCAAAAACGGAATATCCTTTTCCTTCAAGGTTCGAAGATTATAATCTACAATGCTTCCTTCACCTTCAGTAAGAGGCAGATCTCCATAGAGGGTCTTCATAAAGCTACTTTTACCTGTCCCTGTCTTTCCTATCAGATAAACGAAATCACCTTTGTAGACGGTAACATCCACTTCAGATAAAATAAGACTTTCGCGTTGATAGATCGCGGCATTTTTAAGTTCAAGTACAGTTTGAGACATGGCTTGCTAACGTTGAATATTCCAAGTAAATTATGCTCAAATATACATTTTTCAAGGTGCAGCAACATACTTTTTTTACCATTAACATAATTATAGAAGTTAAACCACGTTATAGAATCAAGCTTTAAATTATCTTTGATTTCCAATCTAAAACATCATAAATGACACTGAAAAAAGCTTACCTGCTAGTCGTTTTCATATCCTTCTCATTTTCCGGTATTTGTCAGCAATCTGCTGCCTACACACATGACCTGGTTGACTTCAATCGGGCACTGGAACTATACAATAATCAGCAATATCTCGCCGCTCAGAATCTATTTGATGAGGTAATGGATGAGACGAATGATGAAAAGGTCAAAGGAGATGCAGCTTATTATATTGCCAATGCCGCGGTAAGACTAAATCAACCGGGTGCCGACAGGCTCATGGAAAATTTTGTGACCAGGTATCCTACCAGCACAAAAACAAATTCGGCTTACCTTGATGTAGCCGATTATTATTTCCAGACCGGGAAATATGCACTTTCCAGAAAGTGGTATGACCGTGTGGATGAAAATGCCATGAGCAAAAAGGACAGGGAGCGATACTATTTCAATAATGGATATGCATACTTTCGATCCAATCAATTCGAAGAAGCTCAAACTTACCTGAACCGCGTTCGGGATTCCAAAGAATATGGCGCACAGGCCAAATATTATCTTGGTTATATCGCTTATGAAGGCGACGATTATGTGGAAGCGAACGAATATTTCGAGGAAGTAAAAGGAAACGATCGGTATACCGAAGATCTATCTTATTTCCAGGCAGATATGAACTTCAAGCTTGGAAATTTCGAAAAGGCAATTGAACAGGGACTTGAGCAGTTGCCAAAAGCTAACCGACAGGAGATTCCGCAGTTAAATAAAATAATAGGAGAGAGCTATTTCAATCTTGGGAACTACGAAGAAGCGATTCCTTACTTAAAAGGTTACAACGGTTTACGTGGTAAGTGGAATAATACAGATTACTATCAGCTTGGTTACGCTTATTACAAACAGGGTAATTATGAAGCGGCTATTGGTGAATTCAATAAGATCGTTGATGGTAAAAATGCGATCGCACAGAACGCTTACTACCACCTTGCGCAGTCATATCTTGAGAGTGACCAGAAGCAACAGGCCCTGAATGCTTTTAAAAATGCTGCTGAAATGGATTTTGATGCGAAGATCAAGGAAGATGCTCTTTTCAACTACGCTAAACTTAGTTACGAGATCGGGAATTCTTATGAGAGTCCGTCGCAGGTTTTGATCAACTACTTAAACGCCTATCCGGCATCTGAGCATAAATCTGAAATGGAATCATTGCTGATCGATTCTTTCATTACTTCAAAAAATTATGAAGAAGCGATGAGATTGCTGGAAAATAACAGAAACTTCAGTGATAAGCAGGCTTACCAGAAAGTTGCTTATTTCTACGGACTGGAACTTTTCGAGGAAGCTGAATACTACGAGGCGATTAAGAATTTTGATAAGGCTTTAAAAGAACCTAGAAACCAGGATATCACTGCGAAAGCTACTTACTGGAAAGCTGAAAGTGAGTATAATATCAATAGAATGGATGACGCCATTCTTGGATATCGTGAGTTCAAAGGAATGAGCGCTGCACGAAATACTCCGGAATATGAAGATCTGGACTATAATATTGGGTATGCATATTTCAAAAAGAACGATTATACCCAGGCGGTCAACTACTTTAAATCATTTGCCGCTTCAGCTTCTGCGGAAGGAGCAAAAAAGAATGACGCCCTGCTAAGACTTGGAGATACGTATTATGTAACCAGCCAGTACTGGCCGGCGATGGAAGCTTATCAGAAAGCTATTGACAATGGAGTGAGCAATGCAGATTATGCAGCTTTTCAAAAATCCATTAGCTACGGCTTTGTAAATAGGAATGATACTAAACTGGAAGAATTGAATGGATTTATTAATCGTTACCCGCGCTCACCATATCGTGATGATGCGATGTATGAACTGGGAAATACGTATGTAGCTGCAAATAATACAGACCAGGCGATCCAGTCTTACAATAGACTGATTCGTGATGTTCCGGAAAGTGCACTGGTGCCAAAAGCGATGCTTAGACAGGGATTAATTTATTATAATAATAATGATGGTAACAGAGCCCTGGAGAGACTACGAAAAGTGGTTGCGGAATTCCCAAATACTCCGGAAGCAAAACAGGCGGTTTCAACCGCTAGAAACGTCTATGTGGATTTAGGGAGAACCGATGAGTACGCAGATTGGGTAAGAAATATTGACTTTGTAGAGGTAAGTGATTCAGATCTTGACAATGCTACGTATGAAGCAGCAGAAAATCAATATCTGAACAACAATACTGCGAAAGCAATGGCGAATTTTGAAAAGTATGTTCAGAATTTCCCGAACGGGATTCACTCGATCAATGCTAATTTCTACCTCGCTCAGCTATATTATCGTGATGGAAAAGTTGACCGCTCGATTGCTAATTATCGATACGTAACTTCTAAACCTAAAAACGAATTCAGCGAACAGGCACTTACCCGTTTGTCTGAAATTTACCTGGAGAAAAAAGATTATGCACAGGCACTTCCTTTGCTGGAAAAACTGGAAACCCAGGCAGATAATAACGAAAATGTGGTGTTTGCTCAGCAAAACCTGATGAAGTCTTATTATGAAACTGGAAATTTCGCGAAGGCTAATGTGTATGCTGAAAAAGTATTAAGCAATACTACAGCTGATGCTGAAGCAAGAAATGATGCGAGAATTATGGTGGCCAGAGCGGCCATCAAATCTGGGAATGAGTCCAAGGCAAGATCTGCTTATAAGGAAGTTCAGAAAACTGCCACAGGAGAACTTGGAGCAGAAGCTTTGTATTATGACGCTTACTTTAAGAATCGCGATAAGAACTTTGAAGCTTCCAATGCTGCCGTACAGATCCTGGCGAAAGACTTTTCAGGTTACAAAATGTGGGGAGCAAAAGGCCTGGTACTAATGGCTAAAAACTTCTATGCTCTGGGTGATGCTTACCAGGCTACTTATATTCTGGAGAATGTGATCAAAAACTTCCAGAAATTCCCGGAGATTGTTTCTGAAGCCAAAGCTGAGCTAAGTAGGATCAAAGCTCAGGAAGCAAAAACCAATTCTTCAGTAGAAAACAACAACTAAAAATAATCTAATAGATTCACTGCTATATGCGATTTCAAGCAATTAAGAAAAATCTGTTTTTCGGTCTAATCCTTTTCGGTGGGATATTATATGCCCAGGACCCATTAGGTAGCGAAACGGTAACCGTAGTTAAACCATATACGCCATCTGTTCGCGATGCGAGTAAGATCAAAGCCACTCCGGTTAGAAACGATTCGGTTACCTTGCAAAAAAAGCCTGTACAATATTCCATATTTTCGGTTCCGGTGGCATCAACGTTCACTCCGGTAAAAGGTCGGGCTACCACCGTAGAGCGTGTACGACCACCAAAAGTTTATGACAACTACGCGACTCTGGGATTCGGTAATTATTCCAATGTGCTGGCAGAATTCTATTCTAATATCGAAATTGACCGTAGTAAGAATTTTGGTGTTTTTCTAACGCATAATTCGTCCCAGGGAGGGATTGATGATGTATATCTGGATGATAAATTCTACGATACCGAGTTAAATTTAAATTACAATACTCGTAACAGGGATCTTTCCTGGATCGCTGAGTTTGGAGCGGAGCATCAGTTATTCAACTGGTATGGGTTGCCGGAATATAGCATACCGGCAAATCCTGATACTTCTCAATTTCTGGCCAATCTCGATCCTCAGCAAAATTATTATTCAGTGTATGCCGGAAGTGAGATCGAATTATATGACAGCTTTTTTGAGAAAGCGAAAGCTAAATTCAGACATTCCGGAGATGCATTTTCCACTGCCGAAAATCACCTGAATGTGGATGGTCTTTTTGAACTCGAAATTGCGGAAGAGCTGATCACTACCAATGTTGGAGCAGATATTCTAAACGGAAAGTTCGAGCAACGTTATGACTCTAATGAAGGCTATGATTATACCTATATGATCTTCAATGCAAACCCAAGTTTATTGATCCTGAGAGATGATCTTAGTATTAACCTTGGTGTGAACTTCGTTTATGGCGCAGATGTGGAGAACAGCGATGGAGACATCTATATCTATCCTACCGTGAATGCAAGTTATAAGCTTGCCGGCGATTACTTTACGGCCTACGCCGGTCTTGAAGGTGATCTTGATCAAAATACTTACTATAATTTTTACCAGGCGAACCCATATATTTCACCAACGCTTACCATCAGACCAACCGATAGTAAGTACAATGCATACGTTGGTGGAAAGGGAAAGCTGTCTAATGCGATCTCTTATGATCTTAAGGCCAGCTACCAGTCTCAATTTGATAAGCCATTGTTCCAAAGAAATTACGATGCGATGGTTCTTGACGGGGAACCATATACCAATGGGAACAGTTTTGATGTGGTGTACGATGACGTGAAAACTCTGGCTTTTGCTGCGGAATTAAATGTGGATGTGAACAGGAATTTCAGACTTGGAATCAATACTGAGTTTTTAAACTATAATACAGATGACCAGGCAGAAGCATGGAATTTGCCAAATATGACGGCAAGTCTGAATGCAGATTATCAAATCACTGAAAAGTGGTATACTGGCGCGAACCTGTTTTTTGTAGGTGAGCGTAAGGATGAGAACAGGTCTTTAAGCCTTACGTTCGCAGACCCGGTGGTAACGCTAGACAGCTATTTTGATGCTAATGCTCATGTTGGTTATAGATTTAATGATCAATTATCTGCCTTTGTAAAAGGAAGTAACCTTCTCGACAATAATTATCAGAAATGGCTGGACTACAATGTTCAGGGAATACAGGTTCTGGGTGGAGTGACCTATAAGTTCGATTTTAATTAATCATTAAAACACTATAAAATTAAAGGAACCTGAAAAGGTTCCTTTTTTTATTCTACAGTAAATCTAAATAGATCGGGCTCATCTGAATCTTTAAACGTAGTAAGTAGATAAACCAGTACTCCGTTATTAGTATCTACAAGAAGGTTGAGAGGTTGCTGATAGTAACTGCTAATAAAAAACTCCCCTGGCTGTTTTAGAACAATACCAAATTCACTTTGAAAGTTCTGTCCGTTTAAAAAAGCGGTAGCAATGAGCGCGCTATTAGTAGAAACTTCCCCTTCCCGAATGATTACTTCATCAGGGCTCAGACTCAGTAGCGTAGGATTCTCAAATCCTGTTTGCTGGTATAGGTCCAGGTAGGCATATAATCTGTCTGAATTTCCAGTTACTTCAGAAATATTGATAATTTCATCTTGATGTTCCAGATTTACAGGAACTTCAGTTTTAATCCAGATAGTATCGTTCAATGCATAGGTGGTCCTTGAATCTGTAATTTCAATAAGTTCAGGTGTTTCAATAGTGTAGGTGGCGGGCTCGATATAGTCATCTTCTTCCGGACAGCAGAAACCTGCGCAAACGAAAACAAGTGACCAGCTAAATGTGCTTAATTTTATCATGGTATTATCAGGATACAGATTTATACAGTTGGTTGCGTACGAACACCTGCATTTACTTAATTTTCCGTGAATTACACTTCAAGCTTATGCTTCTTTGATTATTTTAGTTGAAAATTTAAAATATGAGAAGATTATTACTGGTTTTTGCCATTTTTCTTACGTTTTCAAGCGTAGCACAGAAACAGGAGGCAGATCTTTTGGTGTTCAATGGCGTAGTTTATACCGTCGATGCTGAATTTAATACTACGGAAGCTTTTGCCGTTAAAGATGGTAAATTCCTGAAGGTTGGAACTGAAGCGTCCCTTCGAGAAGAATTCGATTTTTCTGAAGAACTCGATGCCGAAGGAAAGGCGGTTTATCCAGGTCTTATCGATGCTCACGCACATTTTTATGGTCTTGGAATGCAGCAGCAACGTGTAGATCTTACTGAGACCAAAAGCTTTGCCGAGGTTGTTGCCAGAATTGAAAAATTTCAGGAAGAAAATAATACCGATTTTATTGTAGGTCGCGGTTGGGATCAGAATGACTGGGAAGTAAAGGAATTTCCTGTGAAAGATACCCTTGACCAGTTATTTCCAGATACACCCATCGCGATTACCCGAATAGATGGTCATGCGATGCTGGTGAATCAGGCGGCGCTGGACCTGGCTAATATAACGACCAGTACAGCCTTTGATGGAGGAGATATTGAGCAAAAGAACGGTAAACTTACCGGTATTCTTATTGATAATCCTATGATGCTTATCGAAGAAATTACCGAGCAGGCCGATGTGGAAACCCAGAAAAAAGCCTTGCTGGCTGCTCAGGAAATCTCATTTTCTTATGGATTAACTACGGTGGATGATGCAGGACTGGACAAGCAGGTAATTGAGCTTATTGATAGTCTAAATAACTCAGGAGAATTGAAGATTCGCTTATATGCGATGCTAAGCAATAGCGATAAGAATCTTGATTACTACCTTGAAAAAGGACCTTATAAAACTGATCTGCTCAATGTACGATCAGTAAAGTTCTACGGAGATGGAGCACTTGGTTCTCGTGGAGCAGCATTAAAAGAACCTTATTCAGATCGTGATGGTCACTATGGAGCATTGCTTTCACCGGTTTCAGAATTTAAAGCCACTGCCCGGCGTATTGCGAAAACCGGTTTTCAGATGAATACGCATGCCATTGGTGATTCTGCTAATTACATGGTTCTCAAAACCTATGATTCACTCTTAAGCGCTTCCGAAGATAGAAGATGGAGAGTGGAGCATTCGCAGGTGATCGACGCTAAGGATTTTAAATACTTCAGTAAAAATATCCTTCCATCTATCCAGCCCACTCATGCCACCAGCGACATGTACTGGGCTGAAGAAAGACTTGGAGCAGAGAGAATCAAAGGAGCATATGCTTATAAAAAACTATTAGATCAGGCTGGGATGGTTGCATTGGGTACAGATTTTCCTGTGGAACAGGTGAATCCGTTTCTAACGTTCTACGCAGCGGTGGACAGGCAGGATACCGAAAATTTCCCGGAAGGCGGGTTTATGAGAGAAGAAGCCTTAAGTAGAGATCAGACCTTACGTGGAATGACCATCTGGGCGGCATATTCTAATTTTGAAGAGCATGAAAAAGGGAGTATTGAAGCAGGTAAATTTGCAGATTTTGTGATCCTTGATCGTGATCTTATGAAAGTAGAGATCGATAAAGTTCCAGATACAAAAGTGATCTCAACTTTTGTAGCAGGGGAGCAGGTCTATAAGAACTAAAGCAATTATCTTTGTAGCTTATTAAAAATTAAAACAATGAACGACGGATTATACGCAAAATTCCATACTTCTAAAGGAGAGATCCTGGCTGAACTGGAATTTCAAAAAACACCCGGAACTGTAGGGAACTTTGTAGGCCTTGCAGAAGGGAAGATAGAAAATGACCCTAAGGAGTTGGGAGTTCCTTACTACGACGGACTCAAATTTCATAGGGTGATCCCAGACTTTATGATTCAGGGAGGAGATCCTCAGGGAACCGGAGCTGGTGGACCTGGTTATAATTTTGATGATGAGATCCATGCCGATCTAAGACATGACGCTCCAGGAAAATTATCCATGGCCAATGCCGGACCTGGAACCAATGGGAGTCAGTTCTTTATCACTCACGTGGAAACGCCTTGGTTAGACGGTAAGCACACAGTCTTCGGAAATGTGGTTGAAGGACAGGAAGTAGTGGATAAGATCCAGCAGGACGATACGATCGAAAAGTTGGAGATCGTAAGAGTTGGTACAGAAGCTGAAGCATTCAATGCTGCTGAAGCATTCAATTCTTTTACTGCTGAAAAGAAGAAAAAAGAAGCTGAAGCTAAGGAAAAAGCTGCAGCAGAAGTAGATAAACTTGCTGCAGGATTCAAATCTACAGAAAGTGGTTTGCGTTACCAGATCATCCAGAAGGGTGATGGTGTGCAAGCTGAAAAAGGGAAGAACGTATCGGTACATTATAAAGGTCAGTTAGCTGATGGTACTGTTTTCGATTCTTCTTACAAAAGAAATCAGCCTTTGGAATTTCCGGTAGGCGTAGGCCACGTGATCCCGGGATGGGATGAAGGGATACAATTGTTACAGGTAGGAGATAAAGCGAGAATGGTGATCCCATCAGACCTTGCTTACGGAGCACGTGGTGCAGGTGGAGTTATTCCGCCAAATGCGGTCCTGATCTTCGACGTGGAATTGATGGATGTAAAATAATATAGACTTATATATTTCTTAAAAACGCCCCGACTTTTCGGGGCGTTTTTTATTTTTAGATATGAGTACAGAAGAAGAGATCGAAAAACTAAAATTTCCTATTGGAGAATTCGAGATTCCGAAAGAGGTTTCCGTAGAAAACATAAGAAAACATATTGATGAGGTGGCAAGGCTACCTCAGGCATTGATCGAGGAGGTCGAGCATCTTGATCAGGATCAGTTACAAATGGTCTATCGCCCTGAAGGCTGGAATATTCGCCAGCTGGTTCATCACATTGCCGATAGCCATATGAATGGCTTTATAAGGTTCAAATTAGCGCTTACTGAGGACGAACCAACCATTAAAGCCTTTAACGAACAACGTTTCGCTGAACTGGCCGACTCAAAATTTACTCCGGTAACTTTATCTCTTGGTTTTTTGAAAGCGCTGCATGCGAAATGGGTCATTCTGCTCGAAAATATGAGCACTGAAGATTTTGAGAGAACTTTTATACATCCGGAAACTGGCTTTCGATATAGTCTAAAACAGAGTCTGGCGAATTACGCCTGGCATGGAAGGCATCACCTGGAGCATATTATTAATCTTAAAAAAAGAAAAGGCTGGGATTAACCAGCCTTTGCCATATTTGAATAAGGATATTACTTCTTCAATTCCGGCTGCGCCGTCGTTCTTAAGTAAGGTTTCACCGTGTTGTATCCCTTCGGGAACATTTTATCTGCTTCCTCATTACTTACAGAAGGGCTTATCACCACGTCATCGCCGTGTTTCCAGTTTGCCGGCGTGGCGACCTTGTTATATGCAGTAAGTTGTAATGAGTCGATCACCCTTAGCAGTTCATCAAAATTTCTACCGGTACTCGCCGGGTAGGTAAGCGTCATTTTAATGGACTTGTCTGGCGCGATCACGAATACCGAGCGTACGGTAAGTGTGCTGTCAGCTTTTGGATGGATCATTCCGTAAAGATTCGAAACCTTTTTATCCTCATCTGCAATGATGGGAAAGTTTACGGTCGTATTCTGCGTCTCATTAATGTCCTTGATCCAGTCTTTGTGAGACTTTACTCCGTCCACACTTAGAGCCAGTACTTTTACATCTCTTTTCCTGAACTCATCAGCGTAATTGGCAGCTGCTCCTAATTCAGTAGTACAAACCGGAGTATAATCTGCCGGGTGAGAAAATAGGATTCCCCAGCTATCACCAAGAAATTCATGAAATTTTATGGTTCCTTCAGAGGTATCTGCAGTAAAATCTGGTGCGGTATCGCCTAATTTCAAATCACTCATAATCAATCTGTTTAAATTATTAAATCCTACTAAAGTGGTAGGTCATTCAAATTTAAAAAATTGCAGGGAGTCTTATGAAAATATGAAGTTAAATTAAGATTTCCATTTGATACTGCAACCAATCGATGGTTTCTGTTCAGCGTTCACCATTCGATTATTCAAAACGGCGTCCATGGCTTCTCTAATATCTCTGCCACTCGAATGCAAGCCGTTATTAGACCTGCTGTCATCGAGTTGCCCTCGATAGATTAGTTTGAGTTCAGCATCGAAAAGGAAAAAATCTGGAGTACAGGATGCCTGGTATCTTTTTGCGATCTCCTGGGTGCCATCGTACAAATAAGGAAAAGAATACTGGTTTTTGGATGCAACTTCGGTCATAAGGTCTGGGTGATCTTCCTGGTAGGCTGAAGGATCATTGCTGCTAATGGCAGCGAAACCAAAACCTAGTTGCCGGTACTCATTAGCGATTCTCACTATTTCTCCATTTACATGTTTTACAAAAGGACAATGGTTGGAAAGAAACATGATAAGACTGCCTTTTTCACCTTGAATATCCTGAAGCTCGAGCAGATGCCCGGTTCTTGTGTCCATTAATTTGAAGTCTGGAGCTTCACTTCCTAGAGCAAGCATTTTTGAAGATGTAAGAGCCATCTTTTTGTTTAAAATTAATTATTAATGCTGAATATTCTCTAATTTCCATACTTTAAATTCTGAATATGGAGAATGCAATAAACTGGGAGGATTTCGCGAAAGTAGATATGCGGGTTGGAACGATCCTGGAAGCTGAAGATCTTCCGAAGGCAAAAAAGCCGGCCTACAAGATGCTGATAGATTTTGGAGAGGAAATTGGAACAAAGAGAACCTCTGCACAGATCACCAGGAGATACACGAAAGAAGAACTGCCCGGCAGACAGGTTATTGCTGTGGTGAATTTTCCTGAAAAAAGAATAGCCGGTTTTAAGAGCGAATGTCTGGTGATGGGTGTGGTAGGCGATAAGACTGATGTGGTCTTGCTTTCACCAGACCAGAGAGTGCCAAACGGACTCCGAATAGCTTAAGACTTTGCCTCTTTAAATTTTTTATGCTGATCCAGCAATTTCCGGATATCCTTATTATGGCCGTACAGTACCATGATATCATCCTTATATAATCTGGTATCTGCATGTACAACTCCCTGAACGGAGTTTTTCTCGGTGGGCGCCCCAAGTTCATTCTGGTCTTTGGAAACGTTCATGGTCGTAAGGATAAGAATATTGAATTCTCCTTTAATGTCCAGTTCCTTGACCGTCCTGTCGTGATATTCTTCAGGAATCCTTGTTTCAACGATACTATAATTACTATCCAGTTCGAAACTATCAACAACACCCTCAAGGTTAAGTCTTTGCGCCCAGCGATGTGCCGTCTCTTCTTCAGGATGTATGATTTCTGTAATACCCATGGTTTGTAGAACCGTGCGTTGTATGGGATCTATCGCCCGGCTAATAATCCTTTTTACCTTCATTTGCTTCATAAGCGCAGCCGCCATGATATTGGCACCCTTATCTTCTCCAATTCCCACAATCACCGTATCACAGTCTTTAAGGGGTAAATTCTTGACCGCTTCCATATCTGTGGCATCCAGGCTTATGGCATGGGTTATCTTTTCCTTTATACCTTCTACTTTACTCATGCTTATATCCACACCAATCACTTCATTACCCATTTCTGCAAGCTGTTCTGCAATGGATGACCCAAAGTTTCCAAGACCAATAACTATATATTTCATGCGCTAGTTTATTAAAATTTCATCTGTTGGGACCCTGTAATTAAGGTGTTTAGCTTTCCGAAGCATTGCAATCAAAAGGGTAAGCATACTAACTCTTCCAATAAACATGGTAAAGATAAGGACGATCTTGGAGGAAGAGCTAAGACTGGAAGTAATTCCAGTAGAAAGTCCTACCGTGCTGTAAGCAGAGAATGCCTCAAAAGCAAGATTCACGATCGCGATATCTTTATCGAAGATGGTCATCAGGAAAATAGCGATACTAATCACCATTAGTGATAAAGAAATAATGGCAAATGCCCTGCGAATGGAATTTGTAGAAACTTCCCGTTTGTATACCTCGATCCGATCCTTGCCCTTTCCCAGGCTTACAAAATTCAATGCGGCAATGGCAAAAGTACTGGTTTTAATTCCACCTCCGGTAGAAGCAGGGGAGGCTCCTATCCACATGAGCATAAATATGAGCATAAGTGTGCTTACATTCAGCGCCTGCATATCCACCGTATTAAAACCGGCGGTACGTGGTGTTGCAGCTCCAAAAAACGCGGTAACGATCTTTCCGAACCAGTTATGTTCAGTGAGGGTATTGTTATATTCCAATACATAGAAGCCCAGGGTTCCGGTGCTAAGCAGGATGATCGTAGTAACGATCACAATGCGCGTATTAAGATTGATTACCCAGGGTGAGTATGGCAATGGTCTTTTGCGTTCGAGTTTTAACAGTAAGTTGGAAAAAGAATATTTCAGGTATTTGTAAATATTCAGAACAATAGGAAACCCGATTCCTCCAAGAATGAATAAAACAGCGATCACCAGATGCAGGGGATAATTAAATCTGAAAACAGGTTCGTAAAGGCTATTCTCAAGAGTAGAGAATCCTGCGTTACAAAAACTGCTTATCGCGTGAAATACGGAGAAGAAAATACGATCTCCAATTTCGCTCAATTCATTTTCACTTAAGCTGAAATAAATAAAGATGGCTCCCAGCATTTCAGTAAGAAAAGTAATGGAAAGGATTTTTTTAAGAACGCCAAATACCTCCCCGATGCGTTCTGAATTCGTGGCATCCTTAAGTAATAGCTGATTCTCGAAGCTCGTTTGTCCGCGAAAAAAGTAACTGAAGTAACTGGCAAAAGTCATGATTCCAAGACCTCCCAGCTGCATTAAAAGTAACAGGACAGTCTGCCCGAAGGTGGTAAAGTAAGAACCGGTGTCAACGACGATCAGGCCAGTTACACACACAGCGCTGGTCGAGGTGAAAAGTGCGTCCAGGAGGCTGATTCCCTCGTGTGTGGCTTTGGGCAACATCAGTAAACCCGTACCAACAAGTATGATACCCAGAAAACTGCTTATAAATAACTGGGCCGGGTTTAAATATGCTTTATTAAACTTAAAATTGATAGTGGCTAGTTCCCGTATAAAGTAAACCAGCGATGCCAGGTACATATAGGCCATCTTGTTGAGAAATTGCAGACCAGGGAGATGCTCCATAAGAACATTGGTCTTGACAATGCTTAATAGGAGGATAAGAGTTCCAAGAATAGCATCCAGAATTCTTATTTTCGCGGGAACATTAACTTTTAGAACAAAATACCGGCACAGGATCGCTGCGCCCCCGATTAATAAAACTATATAGTAAAAACTGTTTAATTGAGCCTCCTGAAGATCTTCCTGCCTGAATCCAAGATCATATAGCGCTACGAGCAAAGCTATACAACTGGCAAAAAAGGAGAACCTGTTGAGGTAACTTAAAAACCTCTCATTTCGCAACCATGTCTTAAAACCGGAAAATTTCAATAACTGGAATTTAGAAGCATCAATATTAGTGTTCAAAAACAGGTCTGATAAGTTCAAAACTATATCAGACCTGTTATTTCTTTTGCAAACCTGCTACAAAAGTATGTAACCAAATTCTACAAGTTTGCTAAAATTTATACAAACTATCGCTTACATTTCTGTTCCAAAAAAGATGGCGTTCATCAGCAATTTATTGGTGCCATACCAGAAAGCCCTAAAGTTTGTATTGTCTGTGAATAACATGACTTCACCCCGGCCTAGTCGATCATGTTTGAAAGGGACTGTTCCGGCAAGTGAATCCAGATTTGGTTTGCTGATATAGCCACTCAACAGCGGTTTGCTTGTATAGCGAATGGGATTTTTATAACTCTGCTCATCTGCTTCCATGAAGATGGTCGTATTTCTGAAGAGCGCGATCCTGTCTTTGCTATACCCAAAAGCGATAGGATGTGTTCTGTCCAGTTCTGCTTCGAAAATAGCACCTCCAATTACCTGGGCACCACGAAAATCACCACGTTCCCCAAAGCTGATATTTTTGGCGGTGTTTTCAGTTTTTTTGGTCTTAAAGTCGATAAAGTCATTGCTCTTCAGCCAGTTTACGGCACTTCTAAAACCAATGATGGTTCCACCGTTCCTGGTCCATTCTTTCAGCTGAGTCGCTATATTATCATCCATTCCACCGCCCCAGGTACTAGGAACAATGATATCGGTATACCGGCTCAGGTCACTTCCGGAGAGATCTTTAAGATCAAGTTTGGTGATCTTCATGTCATAACGCTGATCGAACAAATGCCAGATCTCGCCAGCATCGTAGGAAGAGATGGAGCCGCCAACCAGAATTGCAACCTCCTGGGGTTCCACAGCACGAAACTGGTTGCTTCCAAGATTTATTCCTCCAGTCATTCCGGTTGAAATTCCCTTAATGGCTATATGACTTGCTTCAGAGACACGCATCATAAAGTCAAACAGCTCATCTTCTCCAAGTTTCTGATTCTGAACCGGGATCATGATGGTGCCGGCCGCGTACTCATCGCCTTCGAAGGTAAAAGCTTCCATAGAAACTTTGGCGCGAAGATCTTTTTCAAGAATCATATTCAGAGCTTTGGGAGCAAGATAGTTGTGCCAGTCTAGTAGATAGGCGTAAGAGCTTTTTTCAAACTTACCTGCTGCTGGAACTTCCAGTTGCTGGATCTTTTCACCAGCATTTTTTAGTGATACATCTTCAGAAAAATCCAGATTAAACGCCAAAGGAAAGGTCCAGGCAGATATGTCGTAGAACAGGCTATCCTGGAACTGAGTTCTTCGTTCGAACATTGCTTCCAGCAATCGGTGCTGTCTTTGATTTTTAGGAACCACATAAGAATTTCCTTTTTTGAATGTGATACCAGATGCCTCAAAATTGTTGTCTACCTTATGAACTTCGATTTCATGACGCTTCAGGATCTGCGCGAGTTCATAGGCTTTCACGGGATCATGTGCACTCCCAAATGCATAGGCACCATTTTTGGCTGAGCTTCGTGCGTCTTTAAAAAAATCACGCTGATAATTCAGTAATTTTTCCCGCATATTTTCAGCGGCTTTTAAAGTTGAAAGCGCCGCGGTGAATTGATTGCGAATTGTAAATGGAAATGTAAGAATACCATTATCGGTTTCCTGCGCATGCCCCCGGGAACTTCCCTGCTCGAAAAGAATTCCAATACTTCCATTAATGTCTGGAAAAGTGGAGCCTTTTCCGTAGTAAAAATCATCGTAATTTTCCTCGGTATAATACAGAGAACCAATTTCATCAAAGGCCTGGGCATGGTAGGTTCCAATTTCTTTGGTCAGATCCTGGTTTAGCTGCGGAGTGAGTGGGTGCGTACGTGATGGAATCCCAGGCTGAAAGAAGAACGAGGAATTGGATCCCATTTCATGATGATCTGTAAGAACGTTGGGATACCAGTCATGGAAAGTTTTAATCCTGGCCTGGGATTCCGGTAATTGTACAGGCAACCAGTCACGGTTCATGTCGAACCAGTAATGATTGGTTCTCCCACCTGGCCAGATCTCGCTGTATTCCCTGTCCTGAGGATCTGGATTGATGTTCTTGCTTTTATTAGTATTGGCCCAGTAAGCGAATCTTTGCAAACCATCAGGATTAAAGGCAGGATCGAGTAATATGATGGTATTTTTTAAAGTAGTTTCAATTTCGGGACCTTCAGCGGCCGCGAGGTAATAGGCGTAAAGTAAGGCTGCGTTGGATCCACTGGCTTCATTGCCATGGATGGAAAATCCCTGGTTGATCACTACGGGCATATTTGAAATTTCTTCTGAAGCATTTTCAGTGACCAGGCCGATATGCTTTTTCCTGATCTCTTCAAGATTGGCGATGTTTTCTTCCGAAGAAACAGTAAGCAGAATCAACGGTCGGCCTTCGTAAGTAGTGCCACGATTTTCAATTTTCATACGCGGCGAAGCTGCGGCCAGCGTTTGCATGTATGAAACCAGGCGGTCATGACTTACATGCCATTCGCCGGGTGTAAATCCAATACTTTCTTCAGGGGTAGGAATGGATTCATTGTAAGATATATCAGCCGGTAAATAATAGCTCATCGAAATTTCATCCTGTTGAGCGAAGCTTAATTGAAAAATAAGAAAGAAACTAAAAAGTAAAATTTTGCGCATTGATCTGGTTTTGAAAAGCTCTAATATAAAAAAAACCGTCCTGAATGGGACGGTTTGTATGCTGTATCGATTTATTGTCTAGATATCATCAAAGCTTACATCTGTAAATTTCTCTGCTGCCGGAGATGCTGTTTGCTCCATCGGCTGCTCCTCATATTCTTTTTTGAAATCTTTCTGGTGACGTTCGCTAATCACTTCCTCACCTTTTTCATTCACGATAAAGTTGGTCATTTCCTCGAGGATCTCTCTAAATCCGTCAAAATCTTCTTTGTACAGGTAGATCTTGTGCTTTTTGTAGTAAAAAGAACCGTCATCATTAGTGAACTTTTTACTTTCAGTGATAGTAAGATAGTAATCATCTGCGCGTGTACTTCTTACATCAAAAAAATAAGTTCTTCTTCCTGCTCTTAAAACTTTAGAGAATATTTCCTCTTTCTCCATCATTCCCTTGTCGCTCATAAAATAGATTCTTTAATGGTTGTTATTAACGAGCTCAAAAATCTAAAAATTTTTAACATCTAGCAAAAAATTTTCACATTTCTTTTTCATTTAGCTGTTTTGCATACAGTTCCTTATAGTATCCATCTGTAGCGATAAGCTGTTCATGACTGCCTTCCTGCACGACCACGCCATCTTCCAGAATTATGATCCTGTCGGCATTTTTAGCTGAAGAGATCCTATGAGATACAATAATCGTGGTTTTTTCCCGGGTGATCTCAAACAGGTTATTCAAAATTTCTTCTTCAGTTTCTGTATCTACTGCAGAGAGGCAATCGTCAAACAACAGGATTTCAGGATCATGTATGATCGCCCTTGCGATTGAAACTCGTTGTTTCTGTCCGCCAGAAAGTGTGATTCCCCGCTCCCCCAGGACCGTATCATATCCTTTACTAAAGCCTTCAATATTCTTGTGTACAGAAGCGTTCTTTGCTGCGGTGATGATTTCCTCTTCTGAGGCATCGGTTTTTCCAAATTTGATATTATTGCGAATACTATCACTGAACAGGAATGCATCCTGAGGAACATGACCAATATTTTCACGGAGGTTCTCCAGGTTTACAGTATCTATTTCACGACCGTCAATAAGCAATTGGCCCTGATCTATATCGTAAAGGCGACCAATTAATTCCAGAATGGTGGATTTACCAGAACCGGTTTTCCCAATGACCGCGAGCGTTTCGCCCTTTTTAACCTTAAAGCTTACGTTCTTAAGAGCGGTGATATTCGTATCGTCATAAGTGAAACTTACATTTCTAAATTCAATACTACCATTAATGGTGTCCTGCTCGGTTCTGGGATTGGTAATTTCAGGTTTTTCACTCAGGAATTCGTTGATCCTTTCCTGGGAAGCTTCTGCCTGCTGTACCAGCGAGGTTACCCAGCCAATCGCGGCTACCGGCCAGGTTAGCATGTTTACATAGAGAATAAACTCTACCAGCACATCAATATTTTCAATCTCTCCGGAAATGATCTGCCTTCCTCCAACATAGATCACGATAATATTGCTAATCCCAATTAGAAGGATCATTAACGGAAAGAAAAATGCCTGTACTTTGACCAGGTCAATATTCTTATCCCGGTTACCATTAGAAAGTTCAATAAAATTGGTGTTTGTTTGAGGTTCTAGACCATAAGATTTGATCACAGCGATCCCGCTGAAGCTTTCCTGCGTAAAGGTATTTAGTTTAGAAAGGTATTGCTGTACCACAGTACTTCGCTTATGAATGGCCACACTCAATTTGTAGATGGAAAATGCCAGAATAGGTAAAGGAATTACTGTGTACAATGTTAGCAAAGGAGCAGCCTGTATCATAAATATAAGCACCACCACTGTAGAGGTAAATGTTGTGACACTGTACATGATGGCCGGACCCAAATAAAGCCTGACTTTGGAAACATCCTCGCTAATCCTGTTCATAAGATCCCCGGTTCTGTTCTTCTTGTAAAAATTCAGGGAAAGATCCTGGTAGTGGCGGTAAACTTCGTTTTTAAGATCATATTCAATATGTCTGGAAACCACAATAAATGTTTGTCGCATCAGGAAAGTAAAGAATGCAGATAGAAGTGTTGTTCCCACAATAAGCAGAATATTATATAGCAATTCATTTTTCAGGACAGAGACGTCGCTTACTTCACCATTGATATATTCTTCGATAATAACCGTACTTTCACCAATTAGCGGGATATAATAAATCCCGAAAATCCTGGCGGCAATCGTGATGACCAGTCCAATAAGTAGTTTCCATTTATATTTGTAGAAATATTTATTGAGATGCTGAAGGTTCTTCATTCAGTGATATTCTATAAAGTTGAGGATTCTGTAATTTAACACGTTTAGAATCCATGCTTTTTAAATAATTATTATTTTTGCGCCGGATTTTTGAGCAAATTCAAAATCTGAATAATTTAAAAATCAACAAACTATGCAAGTTGACGTTCTAAATGCAAATGAACTAAAAAAAGCTGCTCCGGTTTTTGGACAGGTGTCTTTTGACGAACACGAACAAATCGTTTTTTGCAACGACAAAGATACAGGTTTAAAGGCAATAATTGGTATCCATAATACGGTTTTAGGACCGGCTCTGGGAGGAACCAGAATGTGGAATTATACCAGTGAGTGGGAGGCTGTGAATGATGTATTGCGTCTTTCTCGTGGGATGACCTTTAAAAGTGCGATCACGGGTCTTAATCTTGGTGGTGGTAAAGCTGTGATTATAGGCGATGCTAAAAAGGATAAAACTCCAGCGCTTATGAAGCGATTTGGAGAATTTGTACATTCTTTAGGAGGTAAATATATCACTGCTGAAGATGTGGGCATGGAAACTTCAGATATGGATACCGTTCGTGAAGTAACCCCTTATGTTACCGGGATTTCAGAATCTCAGGGTGGGGCAGGGAACCCATCTCCAATTACTGCTTACGGAGTTTTCATGGGAATCAAAGCTTCAGCTAAGTTCAAGTATGGAACAGATGATCTTGAAGGTAAAAAAGTGCTGGTTCAGGGAATTGGACACGTTGGAGAGACCCTGGTAGAATATCTAACGGGTGATGGAGCTGAAGTTTATATCACAGATATTAACGAGGACAGGCTTGCAGAAGTAAGTAAGAAATACGGAGCACACATTTTTACTGATAGAGATATCTATGCTGCAGATGTGGATATTTATGCACCTTGTGCTCTTGGTGCGACAATCAATGATGACACCATAGACAGGCTCAAGGTTGATATCATCGCCGGAGCGGCGAATAACCAGCTTGCAGATGAGGTGGCTCATGGGCAGATCCTTCAGAACAGGGGGATTGTATATGCACCAGATTTCCTTATCAATGCAGGTGGGATCATTAATGTGTATGCGGAGTTGGAGAACTATGACAGGCAGGAGATCATGCGTAAGACAGAAAATATCTATAATACAACCCTGAGAATACTTGAAAAAGCTTCTAAGGATGATATTACTACACATTTCGCTGCATTGAAGATCGCGAAGCAACGTATTGCCGATAGAAAAAAACAGAATTTAAATTAGTCAGTTCTAATTTATTAATATTTTTGCAGGGCGAAAGTGAATAGCTTTCGCCCTTTCTAATTCCTAAAAAGTTCTTTTACAATTATGTTGACAAGAAGACATATCAGGGTTAAAGTAATGCAGTCGCTGTATGCATTTAACCAAAGCCAGAATGACAACCTTGCCACTGAAGAAAAATTTCTGCTGAAGAGTATGCAGGAAATGTATGATCTCTTTCTTCTTCAGTTAAGTTTGATCACAGAGATAAGAGAACATGCTGAAGTGTACCTGGAAAAATCACAGCAAAAACACCTTGCCACGAACGAGGAAAAAGATCCCAATAGAAAATTTATCGATAACCAGATCTTTCATATCCTGAATGAAAACGAAAGTATTCAGAAGGCGTTGGAAGACCATAAGATCAATCACTGGAAACAGGACGATGAATATGTGGCGATCATCTGGAATGAAATTAGAAATAGCGAAATGTATTCTGACTATATGAATACTCGTGAAGGTAGTTTTAAAGATGACAAGGAACTTATCATCAGGATCTTCAAGGAGATCATTGCTCCTAACGATAAGTTATACGACTACCTTGAGGATAAAAAGTTAACCTGGGTAGATGATCTGCCGCTTGTAAACACCGCTGTTTTGAAATTTCTTCAGAAGCTTAAAGAATCTACCGGGAGAGAAAAGAAAATCGCTCGCCTCTTCAAGAATGATGAAGATAAAGAGTTTGCTTTAAAATTGTTTCAGAAGACCTATCTTAATGATGAGGATCTTTCCCAAGAAATGCTGGGAAAAACTCCGAACTGGGATAAAGACAGGATCGCAGAAGTGGATATGGTGCTTATCAAAATGGCCATTTGTGAATTCCTGAAATTCAGCAGTATTCCCATTAAGGTTACGATCAATGAATACCTGGAAATTGCAAAGGAATACAGTACTCCAAAGAGCAGTATTTTTATTAACGGAGTTCTGGACAAACTTTCGAGGGAATACAAGACAGAGGGCAAGCTAAATAAAATAGGCAGAGGCCTTATGTAGTACAGATTTTTTAGTATTTTTACCCATAAGAAATTAAACAAAATAACTTCGTCATGAAAAGAACAATTTTGATGTTTGCAGCTGCAGGGGCTATGCTGTTTACCGGATGTAAAGACAATGCCTCAGATAAGGTAAAGGCCGAGAACGTAGAAGCTTCAGCAGAGCGTGATGCACAGGCTACAGTTTATCCTGAAATCACTTTCGAAGAGACTGAATTTGATTTCGGAAATATTGCCAAGGGAACGAATGTTGAACACGTATTTAAATTCACTAATACTGGAAAAGCTCCTTTAGTAATTACTAATGCTTCAAGTTCTTGTGGATGTACAGTACCAACTTATCCTAAGAATGAAACTATCAAACCAGGTGAATCTGGAGAGATGCTGGTAAAATTTAACGGTTCTGGTAATGGACAGGTCACTAAAACTGTAACAGTATCTGCAAATACTGAAGCTGGAAAAGAACAATTAAAGATCAAAGCTTTTGTAGAAGCTGCGGAAACTGAAACAGCTAGCTAAAAGCATTTATGGATCAATTAACCCAGTTTGCACCGATAATTTTAATGTTTGTGGTAGTGTATTTTTTTATGATACGACCACAAATGAAGAAAGCAAAACAGGAAAAAACATTTGCCGCTGAACTTAAGAAAGGAGACCGCGTGATCACAAAAAGTGGGATGCACGGTAAGATTGTTGACTTCAGCGAAAAGAACAATTCGGTTATTATTGAAACCGGAGCCGGAAAGATCACTTTTGACCGTTCTTCCATATCGATGGAAATGAGTCAGAAACTCAACGCTCCAGTTGCAGAGAAAAAGTAATATTCGAATACCTAATAATTGAAAAAGCAGCTCATTGAGCTGCTTTTTTATTTTCTATAGCGATCATTAAGTCCTCTTCCCTGTAATATTAGAGGTTCGAGCTTTTTAACCTGTTTGAACGTGTTATTTGTTCTTTTAGCTTCAGTAAGAAATTGAGCGTATTCCTTTAGTCTTCCAACATTTAGTTCATCAATGCTTTTTGTAGCAACTAATTGCCATTTAATATAGCTCAAATAATTCAGTAATGTCAAGCGACTTTGATTTTACTTTTAATTCCAAACCCGCTTTCTGCTGGCTAAAGGTTCTTCAGGACTTTTGTCTTGTCTTCCTTAGCATTGACCAGTAGTGCTGTGTTTTTCTTAAATAATACGTCCTGAAAAATCAGATGGTTTCATGATTTTTAAAAGCTTCTAGACCAATGATATTTTTGCCACCAGGCTATATTCCCGTGCTTCTCATTTGGTGGTGGCTGTAAGTTCAGTTTGTTCGAATACGCCTGCAATTTGCCTGAGTCGCATAGCTAATTCGACGTGCAGCAGACCAAATTGTTCCGTAGAAGAATCTAACTTAAATCTTCTATTCGTATTTCTTAGCAGTTAGTTCAGCAAGTTTTACGATCACTTCCGTAGCTTTTTGCATGCTCTCTACCGGAACATATTCATATTTTCCGTGGAAATTGTGTCCGCCAGCAAAGATATTGGGACAGGGAAGTCCCATAAAACTAAGTTGCGCTCCATCTGTTCCTCCACGAATTGGTTTGATAATAGGTTCGATATCCACTGCTTCCATCGCATCACGGGCCAGTTCTACGATATGCATCACAGGTTCAACTTTTTCCCGCATGTTCCGATATTGATCCTTAATCTCCACATTGATACAATCCCGTTCATATTGCGAACAAATCTCATTGGCAAGATCCTGCATCATTTCCTTACGTGCCTGGAAATGTCCCATATCATGATCTCTGATGATATATTCCAGAACCGTTTGCTCAACATCTCCGTGAATACTACTTAGATGAAAGAAACCCTGACGGCCTTCGGTATGCTCGGGAGTTTCCAGTCTTGGCAGGGAATTAATAAAGTCCTGAGCGATGTACATGCTATTTATCATTTTGTCTTTTGCATAACCAGGATGTACGCTCTTTCCTTCAATTCTTACCACTGCTCTTGCCGCATTAAAGTTCTCGTATTCCAATTCTCCAATCTGGCTGCCGTCCATCGTATAAGCCCATTCTGCACCAAATTTCTCCACATCAAATTTATGAGCACCCCGACCAATTTCTTCGTCTGGAGTAAAGCAGACTCTTATTTCGCCATGTGCGATTTCAGGATGATTAACCAGGTATTCCATTGCGGTCATGATTTCAGTGATTCCTGCCTTATCATCTGCGCCCAACAGGGTAGTGCCATCTGTGGTGATAATGGTCTGCCCTTTATACTGAAGCAGGTCATCAAAATATTCCGGAGAAAGGATGATATCTTTCTCTTTATTCAGAATGATGTCCTTCCCATTATAATTTTCAATAATCTGAGGATTCACATTAGTTCCTGAGAAATCTGGAGTGGTATCAAAATGCGAGACAAAACCTATTACCGGTGCTTTGTGCGCTACATTGGAAGGTAAAGTAGCCATGACATAGGCGTGTTCATCTATGCTTACTTCCTGCATTCCAATAGCCTTTAACTCATCCACAAGTTTATTTGCCAGGTCCCATTGTTTCATGGTGCTGGGTGTAGAATTACTTTCTGGATCACTCTGAGTATCAATTCGTACGTAGCTTAAAAATCTGTCGATAATTTGCTCTTTATTGGTCATGAAGTATAGCTTTTGTTCAAAAGTACATATATAGCCCAGCGTGCCAAAACCTTTTAAGTTTTCATATAGAAATTACCGAATTCCTGTTATTTTTGCACAAACCTACCTAGATGTATAAGTCACTCATAAGACCAGCGCTTTTTAAGTACGATCCTGAGCAAATTCATTATTTCACCTTTAATTTTCTTCGGAAGTTTTGCAAGATCCCCGGGGCATTGGCTTTTCTAAGATCCAGATTCAATGTTTCAGATTCGCGTTTGGAGCGAGAGGTCTTTGGTCTGAAATTTAAGAACCCGGTAGGACTGGCGGCAGGTTTTGATAAAGATGCAAAACTCTATAAAGAACTTTCAGCATTGGGATTTGGTTTTGTAGAGGTGGGAACGGTTACTCCAAAACCACAGCCGGGAAATGAAAAAACCAGGTTATTTCGATTGCCTGAAGATTCAGCCATCATAAATCGTATGGGTTTCAATAATGAAGGGGTGGAGCAGATGGTTTCCAGGTTAAAGGAAAATTCCAGTGTTCTTATTGGGGGTAATATTGGTAAGAACAAGGTCACGCCTAATGAAAAAGCGGTAGATGACTATAGCTATTCCTTTGAAGCGCTTTATTCTTATGTAGATTATTTCGTTGTGAATGTGAGCTCTCCAAATACACCAAACCTAAGAGAACTTCAGGATAAAGAACCATTAAAATTACTACTGAATACGCTTCAGCAGAAAAATGAATTAAAGAAAAAGCCGAAGCCTATCTTATTGAAGATTGCACCAGATCTTACAGACGAACAACTTTTGGATATTATTGAGATCGTTCAGGAAACCAAAATCGCCGGGGTGATCGCCACCAACACTACCATATCGCGGGACGGACTGAAGTCTGAGAACAAAAACGAAATGGGCGGTCTTAGTGGAAAACCTCTCACTAAACGGGCTACAGAAGTAATACGTTTTCTTTCAGAAAAAAGCAATCGATCTTTCCCGATAATCGGAGTTGGCGGAATTCATTCAGCTGAAGATGCCGTGGAAAAACTGGAAGCAGGAGCGAGCCTGGTGCAATTATACACTGGGTTTATCTATGAAGGCCCTCAATTGATCAAAGATATCAATAAGAAGATTCTTGAAAAAGACTTGTAGTCTAGATGATCGAACAACTAATCCCATTTCTCACCGCCAGTATACTGCTTACCTTTTCTCCAGGACCAGATATCATTTATGTGCTGGTGAGATCGATCGCTTACGGAGCCAAGCAGGGAATAGCGACAGCATGCGGACTCGTTTCGGGAATTATTGTTCATACCAGCCTGGTCGCTTTTGGAGTTTCTGCGATCATTCGGCAATCTGATATTACATTTCTAATCATCAAAGTACTGGGCGCGATCTACTTATTATATCTCGCGTTCCAGGTATATCGGTCTAATCCGGAAATTGCTTTTTCTTCGGAAGGAATTAAACATAAAAGTCTGTTGTCAATGTTTCAGCAGGGATTCATCATGAATGTCCTGAATCCAAAAGTGGGCATCTTTTTCCTGGCATTTTTCCCTGGTTTTTTATGGGAACCCGATGGTAATACCGTTTGGCAATTTTATATTCTTGGTTTTGTATTCATGCTGCAGGCACTCATCATCTTCTGTCTGGTGGCATTTGCAGCGAACAAAATCTCCGGCTGGGTAAGATCGTATCCTTCTTCCGGAATATTTCTGAAATGGTTACAAGTGGTTATTTTTATTCTGATAGCGATTCTTATTCTTATCTAATTGTGGAATTCTTAGCTACAATGGGAATAGTTGATTCTGAAATTTCAGATTATCAATAAAATCTTATTCTTTTTAAATTTTCTGTAAAACACTATCTTTGACCATATGGCTCAAGTGAAACTAATTGAATGTCCCCGCGATGCGATGCAGGGAATCAAAGAATTTATACCTACAGAAAAAAAGGCACAGTATATACAGTCACTTTTAAGGTGCGGATTCGATACGATCGACTTTGGAAGTTTCGTTTCCCCGAAAGCCATTCCGCAAATGAAGGATACGGCAGATCTGCTTTCCAGATTAGATCTTTCAAAAACCCAATCCAAATTACTTGCCATCGTGGCCAATACACGCGGAGCTCAGGATGCCTCTGTTTTTGAGGAAATAGATTACTTAGGTTACCCTTTCTCAATTTCTGAAAATTTTCAAATGCGGAATACCCACAAAACCATTGCAGAATCTGTAGAGGTATTGCAGGAGATCCTGGACATTGCCAATGGTTCAAATAAGGAAGTGGTTGCTTACCTGAGCATGGGATTTGGCAATCCTTATGGAGATCCGTGGAATGTTGAGATCGTGGGTGAATGGACAGAAAAACTGGCGGGAATGGGAGTGAAGATTCTAAGTCTATCAGATACCGTTGGAACTTCTTCGCCAGATATCATTGAATATTTGTTTTCAAACCTAATTCCCAGATACCCTGAGGTAGAATTTGGTGCGCATCTGCATACGACTCCTTCAAAGTGGCACGAAAAGATCGATGCAGCGTACAAAGCGGGATGCAGAAGATTTGATGGCGCGATCCAGGGATTTGGCGGGTGCCCTATGGCTAAAGATGAACTAACCGGGAACATGCCATCAGAAAAAATGCTGTCCTATTTTAATGCTGCGAAAGCAGATAGCAACATCAAAATGACCAGTTTTGAGTCATCCTATAATGAGGCTTCTAAAATCTTCAACGCCTATCATTAATAGCGTTTATTGAAATGAATACAGGTATCTAAAAAACCTATTTAAAATTAATCTAAATAAATTTGCGGTAATTATAAGCTCATATTATATTTGCGCTGGAATTAGTTATTTTAAACCAGTCTAAATAAAACTATATGAAAAAGCTGTTCGTTTCAGCCTTTGTTGCAGCCCTTACTTTAAGCTCTTGTTCATCTGATGATGACACCGATATACTGAATGAAAAAAATATTGAAGTCCCAGTTTCTTATGAATTTACAAGAAACGGAGCTTCTACCGTTAATTTTGAAGGCCAGACTACCAGGTTACAGATGTCTGCGGAAATCCTTTCAAACTTTACAGATTTTGACAACGCTTCAGAAGAAATGTTGTTGAATATGTTTGCCAATGAGAATTCACCTTTCGCCAATGAAGATCTTAATGCTTCCAGTAAAAGTATCAAATCCAAAGTAGCAGCTTCAAACCTGTATTTTTCTACCAATAATGTAGAAGCTAGTGAGATCAAAGCCGATTTTGATTCCTGGATCACCGAGCAAATGACAACGGTGAAAGCGAATAAAGACATGCTGGCAGAAGCAGGTCAGGCAGGACAGATCGCACAGGGAACCCGTGTAAGATACGTGAATGGAAAAGGTCTGGAATTGAATCAGGCGTTTGCCAAGTCTCTTATTGGTGGTCTTCTGGTAGATCAAATTCTCAACAATTACCTGTCTCAGCCAGTTCTTGACGAAGCCGATAATAGATTGAACAACGATGATGAGCTTCCTGAGGAAGGTAAGAATTACACCACGATGGAGCATAAATGGGATGAAGCTTATGGTTACCTGTATGGTGATCCTTCAATTCCTGCTTCCAATCCAAATGCTGTCCTTAATGAGAGTGATGATTCTCTTTTATTTAATTATCTGGGACAGGTGGATGAAGATGAAGATTTTGCTGGCATCGCCGAAGAAACTTTCGAGGCTTTTAAAACCGGTAGAGCAGCAATCGTTGCAGGAGATTACATAGTACGTGATGAGCAAGTCGCGATTATTCGTGAAAATATTTCTAAGACGATCGCGGTAAGAGCGGTGTACTACCTGCAGGATGGTAAGAACCTTCTTGCAAATGGTGAGTTTGGTGCAGCATTCCATGCGCTGTCTGAAGGTTATGGATTCTTATACAGTCTAAGATTTACCAATGATCCAATGACCAACATGCCTTATGTAAGTGTGTCTGATATCAACAATTTTAAAGATCAGTTATTAAGCGGGAATGGTTTCTGGGAGGTAAGTCCTGATACTCTGGACAGTATTTCAGAAAAGATCGCTGCAGAATTTGATTTTAGTGTAGCTGAAGCTGCAGAATAATAATTTACCGGAGTCTTGTGCTCCGGTTTTTCAATTAAACGATATGATTAAATTTTCAAGACTATTCATTGTATTTGCATTGATCTTCGCGGCATGTTCTTCAGAAGATGACGGCACGGAGACAGGTGGGGAAACCGGTGGAACAGATTCTTTTGATCGTGGCGCCATGCTTATAAACTGGGCAGATAATATCATCGTTCCAGCTTACAATAACATGGCCGCTAAGACTCAGAATGTGGAAACGGCAGCAACGGCTTTTACAGCAGCTCCAGATGCTGCAGGATTTCAGCAACTTCGTGAGGCTTACGTAGATGCGTATAAGAGTTTCCAGTCGGTTTCAATGTTCCAGGTTGGAAAGGCGGAGGAAATTAATTATCGAAGCTATTTAAATACCTATCCGGCCAATACCTCAAATATCGATTCTAAAATAAGCTCTGGTTCTTTTAATCTGG
The DNA here is from genome assembly GCF_000423045.1 of Christiangramia portivictoriae DSM 23547. GTDB lineage: Bacteria > Bacteroidota > Bacteroidia > Flavobacteriales > Flavobacteriaceae > Christiangramia > Christiangramia portivictoriae. The sequence goes on from NZ_KE383971.1 coordinate 323,354, forward strand.
AATTACCATCCAGTTTTGCTGAACAGGGACTGCCAGCTTTAGATTACCTTTTATTCGGTATGGGAACTTCGGAAGAAACTGTGGCTTTATATAGTTCTAATGAGAATTACCGTTCTTACTTAAATGCTGTTGCCTTAAGAATGAATTCTCTTACTGCTGAAGTTTCAAATTCCTGGAACGGGGATTACAGAGATACTTTTGTAAGCAATACTTCGTCATCGAGTACAGGTTCTGTGGATAAATTCACAAATGATTATGTAATGTACTTCGAGAAGATTCTTAGATCTGGAAAGATAGGATTCCCGGCGGGTGCATTTACAGGGACAGCGTCTCCTTCAAATGTTGAAGCGCGTTTTAACGCCGAAATTTCCAGAGAACTTTACCTGGAAGCGGTACAGAGCTTTGAAGACTTTTTCTATGGAAGACATTTCTCCGGAAATGGAACCGGAAGCAGCTACAAACAGTATCTTGAGTACCTGGATAGTATTAAGGATGGAGCAGATCTTGCTGGTTTAATTGAGAACCAGTTAGATGCCATTCAATCTCAAAGTTCATCTCTGGAAACGAATCTGAAATCACAGGTAGAAAAGGACAATACTAAAATGCTCGAAGCTTATGATGAATTGCAGAAGGCTGTGATTCTTCTAAAAGTTGACATGATGCAGGCTCTTTCTATAAGTGTGGATTATGTAGATTCAGATGGAGATTAGTATCTGAATGCCTTTTTCTGCAAATAAATATCTAAAAAAGTATACGGAAGCTGCCCCTTTGGCGGCTTTTCGTTTATTTTTTGGTTTAATGATGTTTGCCAGTATTGCGCGCTTCTGGGCAAATGGCTGGATCGAGAAACTATACATCGCTCCCAAGTTTTTCTTCTCCTACTATGGTTTCGAATGGGTGCAACCCATAGGCGAGTATACCTATCTGATATTTGTCATTTGCGGACTTTCTGCCCTGGCCGTCGCAGCGGGTTTTAAATATAGACTTTCTATAATACTGTTTTTCCTGAGTTTCACTTATATCGAGCTTCTGGACAAGACAACTTACCTGAATCACTATTATTTTATCAGTATCCTTAGCTTTCTGATGATCTTTCTACCAGCCAATGTCTATTTTTCTATTGACGCCTGGAGAGATAAGGGCAAATCATTTCAAAAAGTACCAGCCTGGTGCGTGGACTCTATCAAACTGCTTTTAGCGATCGTATATTTCTATGCGGGACTCGCAAAGCTAAATTCAGATTGGCTATTAAGGGCGATGCCTTTAAAGATCTGGCTACCCTCCAAATACGATCTTCCAGGACTGGGAGATCTTATGCAACAGGAATGGCTGCATTACGCCTTTAGCTGGAGCGGGATGTTGTACGATCTTTTTATTCCCTTTCTATTGCTATGGCGTCGTACACGATTTGCTGCTTTTATCATGGTGATCATTTTTCATGTACTCACGCGTGTTCTTTTCCCTATCGGAATGTTCCCTTACATTATGATCGTAAGCGCTTTGATATTTTTTAGTGCAAAGCAACATCACAGAATTCTCAATTTTATTGCTGAACTATTTAAATTCGATAAATCGAGATTTGATACTTCTGAAGTATACCAGTTTCCAGATGTTACCGGCAGGATCGTGAGAACTGTAGTAGTTCTATTCTTTGCCATACAGCTTTTATTACCCTGGAGATATCTCGCCTACCCGGGAGAATTATTCTGGACTGAAGAAGGTTTTAGATTCAGCTGGAGGGTGATGCTTATGGAGAAAGCTGGCTACGCGCAGTTTAAAGTCGTAGATGGAAAGACTGGAAATCGTTTTTACGTCAATAATTCAGATTTTCTTACCCCTTTTCAGGAGAAGCAAATGTCTTTTCAGCCAGATTTTATACTGCAATACGCGAAATTTCTTGAAGAACATTTCAGAAAGGATGGTCATCAAAATATAGAGATTTACGTAGAGAACTACGTGGCGCTGAATGGCAGAAAGAGTGCGCCTTACATCGATCCTGATGTAAATTTGCTTAATTTTGCCGACTCGTTTGAACACAAAGAAATCATATTACCATTCCAGGATGAAATTAAAGGTCTTTAGTCTCATATTTTTGTTTACTTCACTGGCTCAGGCCCAATTCACGGTTAGTGGAACGGTTACTTCAGTGGAAGACGGTTCACCTATTGCTAATGCTGAGGTTTGGAACAAGACAGTTTCAGAAATGGTACTTACCAATGAAAATGGTGTCTTCAGCATAGAGAATCTGCAGGAAGGTGAATATGAATTCGCGGTTTTCAGTTTTGAATATGCCATTTCAGAAAAGACGGTTCTGGTTGAGAAAGATACCCAACTTAATTTTCAGCTGGGAAAACTTGCCAACAATCTTAGTGAAGTCATGATCACCAACCGCAGGGAACAGATCTTTGCGCTAAGAAAACTACGTAAGGTGGAAGGAACTGCTATCTACGCGGGTAAGAAAAGTGAAGTAGTACTGCTCGATAAGACCTTAGGAAACCTGGCGACAAATAACGCCAGGCAGATCTATAACCAGGTGGTAGGACTTAATATTTATGATAATGGCGATGCCGGTTTACAGTTAAACATTGGAGGTCGTGGACTCGATCCCAACCGAACCCAGAATTTTAATACCAGGCAGAACGGTTATGATATTTCTGCTGATGTTCTGGGGTATCCGGAAAGCTACTATACACCTCCCGCAGAAGCGCTGAAGGAGATCCAGGTGGTTCGTGGTGCTGCTTCTTTGCAGTATGGAACCCAGTTTGGTGGAATGATCAATTTCAAATTCAAGGAAGCTGTAAAGGATAAGAAAATAGAACTGATTTCCAGGCAGAGTGTTGGTTCATATAACCTTTTTACCAGTTTCAACAGCCTTAGTGGGACTGTGGGAAAATTAAGTTACTATACTTATTTTCATTATAAGGGTGGCGAAGGTTTCCGGCCTAATTCTGGCTACGATTCCAGGAATGTGTTCGCTTATTTAGGTTACCAGCTTAGTGATCGTACCAATATCAGTTTTGAGTATACTTACCTGGATTACCTGGCACAACAACCGGGCGGACTTTCAGATTTTCAATTCTATGAAGATCCGGATTTCAGCAATCGTGAAAGGAACTGGTTTGATGTGAACTGGAATCTTTATGCCTTCAAACTGCAACATGAGCTTACAGACAGGACAGATGTAAGTGTTAATTTTTTTGGGCTGGATGCGACAAGAAAAGCACTGGGATTTAGAGTAGATAGAGTTTCCCAGGTAGATGATCTGGATGCTCCAAGAGAATTGCTGGTAGACAATTTTTCGAACTGGGGAATCGAAACCAGGTTATTAACCAGGTACGACCTGCTGAATGACCAGTCGGTTTTTCTAATTGGTGCAAAGTATTATGACGCCAGCAATGACCAGAGACAAGGACCTGGTTCTACCGCGACCGGTCCAGATTTCTCATTTGCAAATGCTACCTATCCAGATTACGCCAGACAGGCTGAGTTTAACTTCCCTAATAAGAACCTTGCAATTTTTGGAGAGAATATTTTTAATGTTTCTGAAAGATTATCGGTGACACCCGGCTTTAGATTTGAATATATCAACACGGCTTCTGAAGGGTCTTACAAAAATATCATTCTGGATCTGGCAGGAAATCCACTTCAAAATGAAACTATAGAAGATAGTCGTGATTTCGAGCGTTCTTTTGTTTTACTTGGAGTAGGATCCAGTTACAGTCTGAATCCCAAAAACGAACTTTACGCCAATATTTCCCAGAATTACAGGTCTGTTACCTTTAATGACATTAGGGTTGTAAATCCCAATCTGGTCATAGATCCTGAAATTACCGATGAAGAAGGTTTCACTGCCGATATTGGTGTGCGCGGTAGACTGGCCGAAAAGGTTTCTTACGATGTTAGTATTTTTGGATTAAAATATAATGACAGGATAGGGGTTGTGGATGTGGCTACAGCTACAGATTATTATCGTTACAAATCCAATATTGGTGATGCTTTTATCTATGGTCTGGAAACCTTTGCAGACTGGGATTTAAAGAATACTTTCTTTAAAACTTCTGAAGATCACAAGCTCAACTATTTTGTGAATGCAGCTTTTACCAGTTCTGAGTATGTCAATTCCAATGAAATTAACGTAGAAGGCAATGATGTCGAATTTATTCCGAAGGTAAACCTGAAAACCGGTCTTAATTTTGGTTATAAAAACTTCCTCGCAGGTCTACAATACACCTATTTATCTGAACAGTTCTCAGACGCTACGAATGCTCCGCAAGATGTAGATGACAGGATCAATGGAATTCGAGGTTCCATTCCATCTTATGGAATCATGGATGTATCGGCCAGCTATACACTTGGCAAATTTAAGCTGGAAGCCGGGATCAACAATCTTTTGGATAATAGTTACTTTACTCGTCGAGCTACCGGATATCCCGGGCCAGGAATCATTCCCGCTCAACCGCTTACCTGGTATTCAACTTTACAGATTAAATTATAGATCACGCAGTAGCTTGTGGTGCCCAGTGGCTACATAACATTCCTGGCGCTGCTTTTTGAGGATTTGCACAGGTTGGACTTTCATATCTTGCACAGTTAAGGCAATTCTTCTCATTTTTGATAGCGGCTTTCATTTCAAAACTGTCGCAGGTATGCTGAACATTGACCGCGGTCTCATGTTTAGTACAAAAATTATTCTGAAAATTGTCGCAATTGGTGCAGCTGTTTCCTAATCTAATACTCATAATCGATTCATTTTAAACTAAAGATAGCGAGCAATTCATTAAGAATGAATTTAAATACCTGTAGACCATTTAATTAAGACATTTCTTAATTCTCGATGAAAGTTACTTGATCCTGTAGATTTATATTTTGTTATTCTGAATACTTCATTGATTCTCACTTATAAACCTTATCTTTGCATGCAATTAAATCTCTAATTGCAATGATCGCACACGATTCCAAAATTCTAGGTGACGGCTTAACTTATGACGATGTACTTTTAGTACCGGCATATTCTGAAGTTCTCCCAAGAGAAGTAAGTATTCAGTCCAAATTTACACGCAATATTCCAATTAACGTTCCTATCGTTTCCGCAGCGATGGATACCGTAACCGAATCCAGAATGGCGATTGCCATGGCCAGGGAAGGTGGGATTGGCGTACTTCATAAAAACATGACGATCGAGCAGCAGGCCCTGAAGGTTAGAAAGGTGAAGCGTGCAGAAAGCGGGATGATCATAGATCCTGTTACTTTGCCTATTACAGCCAAAGTTGGAGATGCAAAGGATTCCATGAAAGAGCATAGTATTGGAGGGATTCCAATCGTAGATGATGCCGGGAAACTCATTGGTATTATGACCAACCGTGATCTGAGATTTGAAAAAAATCTTGCCAGACCTTTAGAGGAAGTAATGACCTCCGAAAATCTGGTAACGGTTTCTGAAGGGACTTCTCTTGAGGATGCCGAAGTGATTTTACAGGAAAACAAAATTGAAAAATTACCGGTAGTAAATGCTGAGGACAAGCTGGTTGGTTTGATCACATTTCGTGATATTACCAAGCTAACCCAGAAGCCGATGGCTAATAAAGATACCTACGGAAGACTGCGTGTTGCAGCGGCTGTAGGAGTTACCGGTGATGCCGTAGACCGCGCTGAAGCATTGGTAAATGCCGGTGTGGACGCGATCATCATCGATACTGCCCATGGTCATACCAAAGGAGTGGTACAGGTTTTAAAGGAAGTAAAGAAAAAGTTTCCAGACCTTGATGTAGTTGTTGGAAATATCGCTACCGGGGAAGCTGCCAAATACCTGGTAGAGGCCGGTGCAGATGCCGTGAAAGTTGGTATTGGACCAGGTTCCATTTGTACAACGCGAGTTGTAGCTGGTGTTGGGTTTCCACAATTTTCAGCAGTACTGGAGGTTGCAGCAGCAATTAAAGGTTCCGGCGTGCCAGTGATTGCCGATGGTGGAATTCGTTATACCGGAGATATTCCAAAAGCGATCGCAGCTGGTGCAGATTGTGTGATGCTTGGTTCGTTGCTGGCAGGTACGAAGGAGTCGCCGGGAGAGACGATCATTTATGAAGGAAGAAAATTTAAATCTTACCGTGGAATGGGGTCTGTGGAGGCCATGCAAAAAGGATCCAAAGACCGCTACTTCCAGGATGTGGAAGATGATATTAAAAAACTGGTACCTGAAGGAATTGTTGGAAGAGTACCTTATAAAGGAGACCTGGAAGAAAGTATTCACCAGTTCATTGGTGGTTTGAAAGCAGGAATGGGTTATTGTGGTGCCGGCGATGTGGAAACTCTTAAAGAAACCGGGAAGTTTGTTAGAATAACAGCTGCCGGAGTTCATGAAAGTCACCCACATGATGTCACCATTACCAAAGAATCTCCAAACTATAGTAGATAATTTTCGAGAACAAATAAAATAAAAAACCCTGCAAATTTGCAGGGTTTTTTCGTTAGGAATTATTTTAGAACCTAGTTCTCTGCGGTAGTAGATCCAGCCGCCTGTTGTGTAGTTTCAGGTTTTACTTCCAGACCCATTTTTTTCATCACTTTCAATGTGATATCGTCCTGTTCTCTTGAAAAAGCAAGTCCGCCAGAACCAGAATGGAATATCTGAGTATATTTTTCTTCCTGGATCACTTCTTTCATAGCAGCGTCGATCTTTCCATAAAGTGGGCCGGTTAGTTCACTTCTTTTCATTTGCAACATGACAGAAGCTTTTTGTCTAAAGCCCTTGATCTCATTTTCCATTCCAATAATCTCGTTTTCTTTCTCTTTCTTCACATCCTCGGTAAGACCTACATTGGTTTCCTGATATTCTTTTACAGCAGTTTCATATTTTCCAATGGTATTCTTCAGATCACCCTGAAGCTCCTCGTTGTAAACTTCGAGAGATTTATTTACTTCTGCATTTTCCGGCATTTGTGCCAGAATATATTCTGCATCAATAGTTCCAATTTTAGATTGTGCGTTTGCAGAAATAGCAACAAACAGCATCAAAATGGCAAGACTTAATTGTTTCATTCTAAATATTTTTTCGCAAATATAACAGGCTGAGGTAAATATCAGCTATTCTTCAGAAATTTTATTGATCCAGCACACTTTTACCTTCTTCAGCAAAAGCCTTGAAATCTTCCATGAATTGCCTGGACTGATCCTTAAAAGTTCCTGGCATTAACATGCCAATTGCTTTCATAAAACCCGAAAACCGGAACTCATTATGCGTGCGCCATACCGTTTTACCACTATCGATCTGCTCGAAATAGTTGGCTTGTTGGTTCCAGACTCCCCTGGCAGTATAAGTAGCTTCGTATTTAAAAGGAAGTTCATTGGCCAGGATGGTCTCGGTCATTTCGATCTCACGACCTTTTATGCTGAACTTCAATAGATTCTGTGATCCTTCCTCGCCAAGTACACCGTTGATGGGCTTCATGAAAATAAAACCCTGTTGCCAGTGTTTGAGACTGTCTGGGTCTGAAAACTTTTCTATAACCTCATCAATAGGTTTGTTAATGGTAATTTTCTGTTCGTATTTCATAGGATTTCGCTTTAGCTTCTGCTTAAAGATACTACGGAAATAAAATCTTTCAGAATTTATAATTTAAGACGCTTATTATTCGTTATGCCTTTAGCTTGCAGAACCTCAAGTAATTGTTATTTTTGCGCGGATAGGAAGTTTAGTAAGAGCTGAAGCTAATTTCAGCTTCATTAAAGCGGTACTTAAACCATTGATTTTGAATAGACGTTTTTATTGGTTTTACCTCGGAATTTGCTTTTTGCTGTTTAGCAGTTGTGAGTATTTTCAGCAAACCGATAATAGGGTGCAGGTGGTAAGAGTTAACGACTCTTATTTATATGAAGAGGATATCCAGTCCCTCATTGATGAAGACACTTCACCAGAAGATAGTGCCATTATCGTAGGTAATTATGTCACTCGCTGGGCTACTCAGCAATTGTTGATAGACAGGGCTAAACTCAATTTACCTGGAGAGCAGCAGGCCGAGTTCAACGCGCTAGTGGAAAATTACAGAAATGAGTTGTATACGAACGCCTATACAGATGCTATTGTCACCCGCGATCTCGATACCTCGCTCAATCTGAATGAAATTGAATCTTATTACAAGAAGAATGGCGAAAACTTTATTCTGAATGAAGACCTGGTAAAACTCAGGTATATCAATCTACCGAAGAATACGAACAATCTTGATGAAATAAGAACTAAATTTCGCCGCTTTAATCCTGAAGATCAGGATGCATTAAGCAATATGGCGATTCAGTTTAAAAATTACAGTATGAACGATTCGGTTTGGGTGAAAACAAAATCTGTTTATGATAAAATTGGTCCGCTTTCTGTAGAGGACCGGTCAAAGTTATTGCGAAAATCAAATTTTCTGGAGTTAAAGGATTCATTAAATGTGTACCTTGTTTATGTGAATGATGTACTGGCAAGAAATGAGCAGGCTCCATTGGACTATGCTTCAGCAACCATACGCGAAATCTTGCTGAACAAGAGAAAGCAATCGCTTATTAAAGAATTAGAAAAGGATATTACAAAAGATGCAATTAAAAATAATGAATTTGAAATCTACAATTAAACCACTTTTTTCAGGAGTATGTATGCTATTTACAGCTCTTGGATTTTCACAGGAAGTGATCGTAACAGATAGTACGGCGATCCAGCCAGATGCTGAGGTAAAAAAGGTGGAAAACGAAATGCAGGGTAAACAGCGAATGAAGGTTGATGGCATCGCTGCTGTGGTTGGAGAATATATCATTCTTGAAAGTGATATCGACCTGATGTACAAGGATATGCAGTCGCAGGGAATGACAACTGCCGAGGTGACCGACTGTAAACTGGCTGGTTCACTGATGGAGAATAAATTATATGCGCACCATGCCATACAGGACAGTATAATTATTAACGACAACCAGATAAACGGTATTGTTGACCAGCAGATACAGGGATTGCAGCAACAGGCTGGTTCTATGGAAAAAGTGCTTGAATTCTATAAAAAGGATAGCGAAGCTGAACTAAGGGACGAGATATTTACACTTACCAAACAAAGACAGCTTGCACAGCAAATGCAGGAAAAGATCATCCAGGACCTGGAAGTTACTCCGGAAGAGGTAAGACAGTACTACGTGCAAATGGAAGAGAAACCAATGTTTGGAACTGAAATTGAACTTTCCCAGATCGTGATCGAACCTGAAATTCCTCAGGAAGAAAGTCAGAAGGTTATCGATCGATTAAAAGGTTTCAAGGCAGATATCGAAGAGAACGGTTCCAGTTTTTCTACCAAGGCCGTTTTGTATTCACAGGATCCAGGGACTGCTCCAGACGGAGGTAGAATTACACTTACCAGGAAAGATGCATTTGTAAAAGAATTTAAGGACGTAGCTTTTAGTCTTCAGGAAGGTGAGGTTAGTGAGCCTTTTGAAACTGAATTTGGTTACCATATTATACAGGTCGACAAAATTCGTGGGCAAACCGTGGAGCTAAGACATATACTGCTGATCCCAGATGTGACGAACGCATCTGTACAGGCGGCGAAAGCTGAAATCGATACTTTAAGAAGTAAGATTGTAAAAGGAGATTTAGATTTTGCTGCAGCTGCACGGGAAGCTTCAGATGAGGAAGAGACTAAAACTGAAGGTGGAAAATTGATCAATCCAAGAACTGGTGATACTAGATTTGAACTAACCAAAATCGATCCTAAATTATTTGAGCAGGTGGAATCCCTGAACGAAGGTGAAGTTTCCCTTGTACTTACACAACAGGACAGAACAGGTAGACCTCAATTCAAGATCATCAAGGTGACTAAGAAAATTGAGGAACACGAAGCAGATTACGCAACAGATTATCTTAAGATCAAAGAGCTGGCTTTAAGAGACAAGCAGCTGGATGTGATTGAAAAGTGGCAAAAAGAGAAGATCGCAGACACTTACATTAAAGTAAACGGCAAGTACCGTGATTGTGATTATGCTAACGACTGGTTAAAAGAATAATCAATGTCTGATGTTATTCTGATTGAAAACCTGGTAAAAAAACACGCTGAGCTTAGAGCAGAGATCGCGAAAGTGATCGTTGGTCAGGATGAGGTGGTGCAACAGGTTCTGCTTTCTATTTTTTCAGGAGGACATTCACTATTGATAGGCGTTCCAGGCCTGGCAAAGACCTTGATGGTAAATACCATCGCGAAGGCTCTTGGCCTGGACTTTAAAAGAATCCAATTTACGCCAGATCTCATGCCCAGCGATATTCTGGGATCAGAGATCCTGGATGAAAATCGAAAATTCAAATTCATCAAAGGGCCGGTTTTTACTAATATTTTACTGGCAGACGAGATTAACCGTACTCCTCCTAAAACCCAGGCAGCTTTGCTGGAGGCTATGCAGGAACGAGCGGTGACCGTGGCTGGTCATCATTACAAGCTTGATCAACCCTATTTTGTTCTGGCTACGCAAAACCCTATAGAACAGGAGGGAACCTATCCTTTGCCTGAAGCTCAGCTGGATCGTTTCATGTTTGCGATCAATCTTGAATATCCGAGCTTTCAGGAAGAAGTAGAGGTAGTAAAATCTACCACCACAGATGTTCACGCAACAGTAAACCCGTTATTCAATGCTTCAGAAATATCTGAAATACAGCAGGTGATTCGGCGTATCCCGGTACCGGATAATGTGATAGAATATGCAGTGCGGCTGGTAGGAAAAACAAGACCCGGCAAGGAAGCTTCAGAATTTGTTCAGAATTATATTGACTGGGGAGCAGGACCAAGAGCTTCTCAGAATTTAATTCTGGCAGCCAAAACACATGCTGCGGTACGTGGTAAATTCTCACCAGATATTGAGAACGTACAGGCTGTGGCCATAGGAATTTTAAGGCATCGTATTATTAGAAACTACAAAGCCGAAGCTGAAGGAATCTCTGCTGAAGAAATTATTAAAAATTTGTTCTAGTGATCAATTTTCTTGAACGATATAAAGTTATTTTTTCCATCCTTTTTTATCTCGCTTCTGCAAACAAGTTGCTCATGAACATAGCGGAACTTGAAAGGACTCCAGCCTTAATACTTAAACTTATATGTATTGCATTTCTGTCTGGATTCTGGATCATTGTTCTGCTGGATATGATTCTGAACAAATTGCATGACAAAACATTCTGGATTCTGTCCATGTTTTTTATCGCTTTCATGGCTCCCGTGGTGTATTTATTCCGTAGGCAAAAGACTCTTCGTGAACCCGCCAGATATTCAATTTGAAGCTCGAATATTATCGAATTCTCAATAATCTTACTTTAAAATCAATTTTGCTGAATTTATCATTATAAAAAATGAATTTTCAGAAATTATTTATAGTAAATTTTGAGTATTGCTCCTTATTTTTAAAATCGCTCTATTTTTCCTATTTTTGCAAGACTTTTTTAGAATAAAAACAAAACAGAATATGGCATACGATATTGATATGATTAAGAAGGTGTATAGCCACATGGCTGAACGTGTGAACACTGCACGTGAAGTTGTAGGCAAACCTTTGACGCTTTCAGAAAAGATCCTTTATTCTCACTTATGGGATGGGAGTGCTAAAGAAGCATTTCAAAGAGGTAAGGATTATGTAGAATTTTCCCCAGATAGAATTGCTTGTCAGGACGCAACTGCGCAAATGGCGTTATTGCAATTCATGCAGGCAGGTAAAAAGAAGGTTGCCGTGCCAACAACTGTGCATTGTGATCACCTTATCCAGGCGAAAATGGGAGCTGCGATAGATTTGCAATCTGCAAACAAAAGCAGTAGCGAGGTTTTTGATTTTCTGGAATCGGTATCAAATAAATACGGAATTGGTTTCTGGAAACCAGGTGCAGGTATTATTCACCAGGTTGTTCTTGAAAATTATGCATTTCCAGGTGGAATGATGATTGGAACCGATTCTCACACGGTAAATGCAGGTGGATTAGGAATGGTTGCCATTGGAGTTGGTGGAGCAGATGCTGTAGATGTAATGGCAGGTATGCCATGGGAGCTTAAATTCCCTAAACTAATTGGAGTAAAGTTAACCGGAAAACTTTCTGGATGGACTTCCTCTAAAGATGTTATTCTTAAAGTTGCTGGTATCCTAACTGTAAAAGGTGGTACAGGTGCAATTATTGAATATTTTGGTGAAGGAGCACGTAATTTATCTTGTACAGGTAAAGGTACAATTTGTAATATGGGAGCTGAAGTTGGTGCAACTACTTCTACTTTTGGATATGACGACTCTATGGAGCGTTACCTGAGAGCTACCAATCGTGCAGATGTTGCCGATGCTGCAAACGAAGTACGTGAGCATTTAACTGGTGATGATGAAGTTTATGCAAATCCAGAGCAATATTTTGATGAATTGATCGAGATCAATTTAGATGAATTGAAGCCTCATCTAAACGGACCGTTTACTCCAGACCTTGCAACTCCAATTTCTGAAATGGGAGTTAAAGCTAAGGAACATGACTGGCCAATCAATGTAGATTGGGGTCTAATTGGATCATGTACAAACTCTTCTTACGAGGATCTTACCAGGGCAGCTTCTATCGCTAAACAGGCCGTAGATAAAAAAGTAAAAGCAAAATCTGATTTCGGAATTAACCCGGGATCTGAGCAAATTAGATATACTGCAGAGAGAGACGGATTACTTAAGATATTTGAAGATCTTGATGCTACTATTTTTACGAATGCATGTGGACCATGTATTGGTCAATGGGATCGTTCAGATAGAAAAGGTGAAGAAAAGAACACAATCGTTCACTCTTTCAACCGTAACTTCTCTAAAAGAGCAGATGGTAACCCAAATACCCACGCCTTTGTAGGTTCACCTGAAATGGTTGCTGCAATTGCAATTTCTGGTAGACTGGATTTCGATCCAACTCGAGATAAGTTGATTAACGAAGATGGAGAAGAGGTGATGCTGGATGAGCCACAAGGTATCGAGCTACCAACAAAAGGTTTTGCTGTGGAGGATGCTGGATATGTTGCTCCAAACGAAGATGGAAGTACCGTAGAGGTAAAAGTTGCTGAAGATAGTGAAAGACTTCAATTGTTAACTCCATTTGAGCCTTGGGATGGTAAGAATCTTACCGGTGCTAAATTGTTGATCAAGGCATGGGGTAAATGTACAACAGACCACATTTCCATGGCAGGTCCATGGTTGAGGTATAGAGGGCACCTGGATAACATTTCCAATAACTGCCTAATTGGAGCTATCAACGCATTTAACGAGAAAACTAATTTCGTAAAGAATCAGTTGACTGGTGAGTATGATGGTGTGCCAGCGGTACAGAGAGAGTACAAAAAAGCAGGAATTCCTACGGTAGTAGTGGGAGATCATAACTATGGTGAAGGTTCTTCCAGAGAGCATGCAGCTATGGAGCCAAGACATTTAGGTGTTAAGGTGGTATTGGTAAAATCTTTTGCTCGTATCCATGAGACTAACCTGAAAAAGCAGGGGATGCTAGGTCTAACTTTCGCTAATGAAAGTGATTATGATCTAATCCAGGAAGATGATACTTTCAACTTTACAGATCTTGAAAACTTTGCACCAGATACGCCGCTTACGATAGAGATCGTACATGCAGATGGTAGCAAAGATACGATCAAAGCGAATCATACTTATAACCAGCCACAAATAGAATGGTATAAGCATGGATCTGCACTAAACCTTATTAAAAAGGAAAATGCAGCTTAAGCTCTCATCAGTACAATTTGAAAAACCCCGGGAACATTCCCGGGGTTTTTTGTTTTCAAAATTGAAGTTCTTTTTGAAAATTAATTTAATCGTAGCAGAGGTACACACTTACAGATTATGCTAGAATTACCATCTCGTAAACCAGAAGCAGAATTGTAATTTTTCCGTTCTTTGCAGGACTTAAGCAATGCTATGAAATTATTTAAAAACGAGTGGTTAAATATTATTATCATCGTGATAATCCTGGTTACGGTAATACCACAAACCAGGAAACCGGTCCAGATCTTTGTGAACAAGCTTATATCGTTTGCACCTTCTGTGAATGATGAGGACGATCAGGAGAAATTAACCAGTTATGATTGGATCCTGGAAGATAAAAGAGGTAAAAGAATTGAATTTACTGAATTTGAAAACGAAGTAATTGTAGTTAATTTCTGGGCAACCTGGTGCCCGCCATGTATTGCTGAAATGCCAAGTTTCCAGGAGGTTTATGAAGATTATGGCGATAAGGTACGTTTCGTATTTGTGTCAGGAGAGCAGCATCAAACTACAGACAATTATATGAAGCGCAAACGCTTTAGCTTACCATCATATAAAATGCGTACAAAAGCTCCAGAGCCTATGCTGGGTAAAACATTGCCTACCACTTATGTGATCTCTAAATCAGGAAAAATTGTGATCGACAAAGTTGGCTCTGCCGACTGGAATTCAGACAGTTTTCGAAGTACTCTTGATAAATTGCTGCAAGAGAAATTATAGTTTATTGAAAAAAGATTTTAAGAACTGCGGGTGAAACATGCTCTGCATGATCCTGATCTCTTCTGAAAATTTGGTTTCTTCATCCAGAAATCTTAGAATATTCTGAATACTGTTCTTCGTATAAAACTTAGTGAAAAGGGATTCGCCAAGATCATTCCGCTTTTCCAGAACATCCAGAAAAATGGCATCATACTGCTGAAATTTTTTACTGGTTAGGTGCTGCTCAGGTCTTTTCCCGCTTTTGATATTGGAGAGCAATCTGCTTACTTTTCTTTCGGTGTTTTTAAAAGAATACCCGGAAGATGCTTTCACCCAGCCTCCCGCAGTTCCAATTTTAGTAATGTGTCTGGAATGATGTCTATGGAAAGGATAGTCGGTCATGGGAATAACGCCTGTTTCGCTCTCAACGATCTTGAAATCTTCAATTCTTAGAACTTTCTGAATATATTCGTGCAGTTTCTCGTCATAAACCTTTTCTTCAGTAAGAAATGGCGTAAAGAAAGTGAATTCTATTAGAGCTTGCTTAGACGATAAGGGAAGTACATAAGTAAAACATGTACTGTGATTGTATTTAACACGGTAGTCCATCATTACGAAACGTTCAGGATCAAATTGATCATCAACGGTTTCGATGGTGATGCCTTTAAAGTGCTGAAAAATTTTAGCGCTGCCAGAGTCCTCCTTATAGGCGGTTGGAGGTCGGCTATCAAAAAAATGAGTAGCAGTGTAGGATCTTTGTTCTCCTATAGCCGTACGGGTAACCTCATCGATCCTGGTAATGGTATCCTGGATAAAATATGTATCGGGATCTTTTTGAAGTTCTGCTTTTGCATACTCATAGAAATCTATGGACCGCAACATCTTGTAACTATAAGGTGCTAGATCCAGGTTTTTTTCTACGGAATCTGAAATGAATTTCCCTTGCTGCCAGTCTTTGTGAACGAGCTCATCCCATTTGCCTTCGCCTTTTTCCCAGAAACACCAGGTCTTATCGTTCTCAGATTTTTCTGAAGGATCGATAATAGCAATCTTTTTTCCCTTAAAAAAAATGTCTTTTCTTATTTCCAGAGCCAATTGCAGCCCGGCCAGCCCACCACCAACGATGATGTAGTAATAGTCTGGCGTGATCATTTAGCGGGAAATTTTATTTTCTGAAATATTTAAAGGGTACGAATAGCATTCCGAAGCATTCGCCATCATCTTTGCCAAGGTGTTTATGGTGCATTTTGTGCGCTCTTCGAATTCCTTTAGCATATTTGTTATTCGCATTTCTGAACATTTTAAATCTTTGATGTATAAAAATGTCATGAACGGTAAAGTAGGTGATTCCGTAGGCAAGAATCCCCAAACCAATAGGCAGGCCAATCCAGACATCTTCATATCTCCAGAGTAAAAAACAACCAATGCTTACCAGGGCGTAAAAAACAAAAAATAGATCATTGCGTTCCCACCAGCTACTATGGTCTTTATGATGGTGATCCTTATGTAATTTCCATAAAAAGCCATGCATCACATATTTATGAGTGAACCATGCCATTCCTTCCATCATCATAAATGTTCCAAAAAATACTAATAGCCATAAAATCACTTGCATCATCACCAGTTTAAATTAAATTAAGTCTGTAAGAAATATAGGATTTCGCCAGGAGTCCGGCCTTTTGATAATTAGGAACTCTTATCCGGCAATTTTTAATCTCCAAAGATGGGACGTTTTTAAGTTTCTGAAGCAATTTTCTGTAATAGATATAAGCGGTATAAACACCGAATTTAGCTTCTACCGGCAGGTGTGCAATACCGCTGAGACCTTTGCTGAAATCTTCTTCAATCTCAGCAACGATTTGTTGTTTATTAATTTCATCCAATTCAGATAGATCCACATTTGGAAAATAGGACCTGCTAAGATCCTCGTAATCTGCTTTAAGATCTCTCAGGAAATTAACCTTCTGAAATGCTGATCCCAGGCTCATCGCTGAGGCTTTCAGTTCCTCATATTTTGTTTGATCACCCTTTACAAAAACTTTCAGGCACATTAGACCTACCACGTCTGCACTCCCATAAATATACTGTTGATATTCCTCCACGCTCAGGTACTCAGATTTATGAAGATCAAGTCGCATACTTTCCATGAATGCTTTATAAAGTTCTGGAGAAATATCGTAGCGGTGCACCGTCTCCTGGAAAGCATTCAGAATTGGATTCAGAGAAATTTTTTGTTCCAGTGCCTTATATAGATCGGCTTCAAAATCCTTAAAAAGTAATTCCTTATCATAATCGTGAAAGCTGTCTACGATCTCATCTGCAAATCTTACAAATCCATATATATTATAAATATCCTGTCTAATAGAAGGAGCCAGCATTTTGGTGGCCAGGCTAAAAGATGTGCTGTAGCTATTGGTAACAGTTTTGCTACAGGACCGGGATACCGTATCAAAAATCGCTTTCATAAATTAGTTTTGTTCATTTTTTTGTATCAGTCCAGCTGCGAGTTTCCCTGATATTAGAGAAGGTGGTACACCTGGTCCGGGTACGGTTAGCTGCCCGGTAAAATATAATTGCTTCACCTTTTTGCTTCTAATTTTAGGTCTTAAGAACGCCGTCTGGAAAAGGGTATTTGCCATTCCATAGGCATTTCCCTTATAAGAATTGTATGCTTCCTTGAAGTCCTTTACACAAAAGGATTCCTTAAATATAATATTTGTTTTTATTTTCTGCCCGGTAAGTGCCTCAAAACGTTCGATAATCATATCAAAATATCGTTCCCTGATCTCTTCTGTATCTTCCAGATCTGGAGCAAGTGGAATCAGGAATATTCCTGCTTCCATCCCTTCTGGAGCCACAGTATCATCGGTCTTAGAAGGGAAACTGGCATAAAATAAAGGATCCTCAGGCCAGGCTGCTTTATCATAAATCGCTTTCGCATGTTCTTTAAAGCTACTATCGAAAAACAATGTATGATGTGATACGTTTTTAAGTTTCTTATCGAATCCTACATAAAAAAGGAGCGAGGATGGCGCGAAAGTCTTCTTCTGCCAGTACTTCTCGGGATATTGTCTATCGAATTCAGGTAGCAAAGTTTCGGTATGGTGATAATCTGCACCCGAAAGAATGATATCTGCCGGATAAAGTTTCCCGTCGATTTTCAGCGCTTTTGCTGCACGATCTTCAGTAGTGATAGATTCAACATTGGCATTTAGGTGAAACTTAACACCTAAAGACTCTGCGAGTTCTTTAATACCTTCGATGACCTTGTACATCCCTCCGTGAGGATGCCAGGTGCCCAATCCAAAGTCGGCGTAATTCATAAAACTATAGAATGCCGGAGTGTCGCTAGGTTTTGCTCCCAGGAATAGAACGGGAAATTCCAGGATCTGTCTCAGTTTTTCATTGGAGAATTCTTTTCTAACATCCCTGCTAATATTCGTGAAAAAACGCCCTAACCTGGTTGCAGTTGCGGTTGTTACCAGCTCCAGAGGAGATACTCCGGGACGGTACACCAGATCCTTGATCGCGATATCGTAGTTGTCCCGAGCTTTCGCTATGAACTTTTTCAGTTTTTCTGAACTTCCTTTTTCTACTTCTTCAAAAGTCTCGTAGATCTCTTCCAGGCTTCCCGGAATGATTACTGAATCGTCCTTACCAAAATATACTTCATAAGCAGGATCCAGTCTGTCGAGTTGAAAATAATCTGAAGCTGATTTTCCGAAGTCTGAAAAGAAGCGTTCAAAAACATCGGGCATCCAGTACCACGTAGGACCAATATCAAAAGTGAACCCATCACGTTTTAACTGACGGGCTCTACCACCAACGGTGTCATTTTTCTCGAATACTTCTACCTCATAACCAGCCTGAGCCAGATAACATGAAGCGGCCAGTGAAGAAAAACCAGATCCTATAATATTTACTTTTTTAGACATTGGGAGCTTTTACAGATTATTAATAAAATCTTTAATAGAGGTTTGTACTTTGATGTTTTCAGGAAGACCTGCTTGGTCTATTTCCTTCGTTCTTTGCCCGAACAATAGCAATTCCCTTGGTTGATCTTTACATAATTTCTCCTGAAAGTCATTGACGAATTCTGTGACATCTGTATTTACAGGCGAGATGGTAAGGTAACTTACGAAAACCGGATCTTTATGGATTCTCATAAGGTAATCCATGTTATCCAAAGGTAAACTTGGTCCAACATAAATAACGTTCTTACCCGCAATCAAAAGTTCATAGTTGAGATACAGGATACCGATATCATGAATTTCATTATAAGGGAGAAAGAGAACATATAATTTATCGTGATGTTCAGTTGCTTCTTTCGATTTTAGTTCGGCTATGTTGATATATATCTTTTGCTTGATGAGCTCAATGATATAATGCTCATGTATGGGTTTGATCGTGTCTGTCTGCCAAAGTAGCCCAATTTCCTCAAGGAGTGGAATAAAAACATCATAAAACACATCTCTAAAGGATAATTTGGAGATAAGGTCGTTGTAGGTCTTTTGAAATAATCTGTCGTCAAAATTCATCATTGCGAGCTTGAACGCATTCTTCGCCCGGTTCTCTACACTGGAAGAGGCAGATATACGCCTTACCAGTGCCTGTACTTCATCATCCTTCATCTTGGATATGCGTGAGATCTTGTAGCCGTGAATATTGAGAAAGGAGATGTTTAGCAGCTTTTGCAGATCCTCACCGTCATAAGTACGAATGTTAGTATCTGTCCTGTCGGGATTTAAGATATTATATCTCTTCTCCCAGATCCTGATGGTGTGCGCTTTTATTCCGCTCAGGTGCTCCAGGTCCTTGATACTAAAATTTTGTCTAATATGTTCCATACTTTATTTATCCTATTAAACAAATCTAAACAATAATTAAAGTGAAAGTGATAGAGAAAAGTTAAAATGTTTAATAAAATATAAACTACATTAAACAAAATAGGAAAGAGATATAAAAAAAAGCCTGATAGGCTAGTTTTAATTAAAATATAAAGTAGTACCCGAGGCGGGACTTGAACCCGCACGCCCTAATGGACACATGGCCCTCAACCATGCCTGTCTACCAATTCCAGCACTCGGGTTTGAGTTTATGGAAAGCCTCCATAAGGCTGGTTAATTTGTTCCGGTGCAGGACCGGAGCGAGCAATAATAGTGATCTGGCTGGGGCTCGAACCCAGGACCCTCTCCTTAAAAGGGAGATGCTCTACCAACTGAGCTACCAGATCCTGAACAATAAAATATGAACTTATTTGTGATCTGGCTGGGGCTCGAACCCAGGACCCTCTCCTTAAAAGGGAGATGCTCTACCAACTGAGCTACCAGATCATTAAAAAGCATCCGTCTTTTTGCGAATGCGGGTGCAAATATACATGCATTAATTTATTTTTCAAGACATAATTGCTATAATTTTACCATAGTTTTGCCTTTTGCTCATTTTAAGTGCTTTACAGATGAAATTTTTTTTGATAGGTTACATGGGAAGCGGTAAATCTACCGTTGGAAAACTGCTCTCGGAAGAGTTAAATTACAAGTTTTATGATCTCGATCAGGAGATTGAAAAGGAATATGATTTGACCATCTCTGAAATCTTTTCGAGAAAAGGAGAAGTTTTTTTTAGAAAAGCGGAGAGAAAGATGCTGGATAAACTGATCAACCTGGAGGAAGATGCTGTTGTCTCCCTCGGTGGGGGTACTCCATGTTACGGAGATAACATGGAGCTTATTAAAAGCTCAGATACTGTGCGATCTATTTATCTTAAGCTGAATATTCAAACATTGCTGGAGCGATTGCAGCGAGAAAAAACAGAAAGACCCATGATAAGTCATTTGCAGACCAGGGAACTGCTGGAAGAATTTATTCGAAAGCATTTATTCGAAAGAGGCTTTTACTACAATCAGAGTGAACTAATTTTAGATTGTAATGGTAAAGATCCTTCTGTAATAGTCCATAATTTAATGGAGAACTTAAGATAGTTCTACACGTTCATGATCCTTCTCAAAAATGACCTTGACCGTCTCGCTTAGTGAAGTAGAGAGAGAAAGTCCTTTAAAATCGGCTTTAACCGGAAAGCGTTTATGGTTTCTGTCCACTAGTACCGCAGTCTTAAAATTTTTGATAGGAACATCGAGAAAGTATCGCACTCCGTAGATAAGAGTGGAGCCTGAATTGAGAACGTCATCCACCAGAATTAAAGATTTGTTTTTATATTCTTCTGGATTTAAAGAAACACTAATGGGATCTAAAGGTGCTTTCTTGTTTATCACTACTTTACCCAGGGTAGTCTTTAAGGGCGAAATCTGTTGAAGTTCCTGCTCCAGTTTTTGGGCCAGTATATAACCATTATCAGCAATTCCTGCAATGATAATCTCTGTCTCATCCACGTTGCTTTCGTAGATCTGGTAGGCTATTCTCCTAATTTTATGCTTGATCTCGTCCTGGTTGAGAATCGAATGTTTTGCTTTCATCAATTATTTTTTTCGAAATTTGAAGAAGAGTTCATTTCCTGAACGTGGTTTTATTGAATTATAAGCCCTCTCCAGAATCTCAATATGAAAATATGGACTAAAATAAGTCAAATATTCTTCACGACTACCGCCGTAAGGTGGGCCATCTTCCTTTAATTCAAAATCAAATAGCAAGCCTGCCAGTACACCTCCGGATCTTAGAAGCTCACTCGTTTTTTGTGCGTAAGCACTTCGCTGGTTAACAGGTAAAGCGCAGAAAAAAGTTTGCTCCAGTACAAGGTCAAAACTTCCCTGAAGCTCAAAATAATCGCAATGCAGCGTTTGTAGTTCCGGAAATTCAGGATTGCGATCTAAAAATGACTTTAAAGGAATTTCAGCGATATCGCATAGAAAGACATTTTTAAATCCGTTTTTAAAAAGATATTCTGCTTCGTAAGCGTTTCCTGCACCGGGTATCAGGATATTTAATTCCTTATCCTCAATCCCGTCTGCAAATGCCTTGATTGGAGGAGAAACAGCGCCAAGATCCCATCCTGTTTGATTATTTCTATAGCGATTGTTCCAATAAGATTTATTCATCTTTTTTCTGCTCTAAACTATCATCTTTTTCTCCGCCTAAGCCATCATCAGTATTGTCAAACCAGTCATCAATATCCCGACGGTCTTTCTTAGTAGGACGTCCAGTACCTTTTTTACGGTAGTAGTCTTTGGAATACTTTAAAAGATCAAGTTGCTCGAATGCTTCTTTCGGGGTGGTATCGTGAACATAGATATTAACCAGTTTGGCACCCACGCGACTCTTGGGAAGATCGAGGATTTCCAGTTCGTAATTGATCTGGTTTTTGCGAACTTTTAATTTATCACCGGGAAATACATCTTTGCTGGGCTTCTGGATTTCATCGTTCATTCTTACCTTTCCCTGCTTGCAGGCAGTTGTTGCCAGGCTTCTGGTCTTAAAATAGCGTACGCACCATAAAAACTTATCAACTCTCATACTTATACCTTCAAATCGCCGTTCAATATTGAACAAAAATACAAGATTATTGTATCTTGCGGCTCCAAAATAAAATTCTGATGAGAATAAACAAATTGATGCTGGTTGGTCTTACCGCATTTCTGGCATTTGCATGTAATAATGATGATGACGGCGGATTGGTACAGGTTGAAGTTCGTGACCGTACAGAGGTTGCAGTTGAAGATGACCAGGCACTTTTAGATTATCTTTCCACGCATTTTTATAACTATGAAGATTTTGAAAATCCTTCTGAAGATTTCGATTACCAGATCGTATTTGACACGATCGCAGGTGAGAATGCAGACAAGGAGCCGATTATCAATTCAGATAAATTAATAACAAAGACTGTTAATAATGAGGGCGTTGACCAGAACCTGTATGTGCTTAGGGTACGTGAAGGTGTTGGTGCAAAACCTACCTTTGCAGATTCCACTTTTGTTACATACCAGGGAGAATTACTAGATGGAACAGTATTCGACTCCAATTTAAGAAACCCAGTATGGTTCAATCTTACTCCATATTTCGGGATCGTGAATAATAGTGTGGCTCAGCTTGGCGGAGTAATCAAAGGATTTCAGGCTGGATTGACAGAGTTTGGTGCTGCCAGCGGATTTGAAGTTAAAGCAGACAATACGGTTGAATGGAATAACGACTATGGAATTGGCGCTATTTTTATGCCTTCGGGACTGGCGTATTTCTTCAATTCACCTGAGACAATTCCAGTGTACTCGCCGCTTGTTTTCCAGGTTAGCAGTTACGTGGTAAACCAGGCAGATCACGATAATGATGGTATTCCTTCTTTTATGGAGGATCTGGATGGTGATGGTGATGCATCTACAGATGATTCAGATGAGGACGGATTACCAAATCTATCAGATCCAGATGATGACGGGGATGGTACTCCTACAAGAGATGAAATTGAAATTTCTGAGGATGGGACATTGATTCTTACCGATTCCAATAACGACGGAACGCCAGATTACCTGGATCCAGACGTATTTCAATAGAAAAATAGCTTTGATAAACTAATTTAAAAACCTGGCGATTGCCGGGTTTTTTTATCTTCCCCCGGCAGCCTGAAGATCCATAATACAGGCGTCGTCTAATTGTGGCAAATTGTTATTATCTATCGTATTGATAACACCGCTACCAAATTCTATACTGGCTTTCATAAGACACTTATCTGTGATGCAGTGTGCAGGATTGTTAGGGTCTTCGTGATCTGTAACTGGTTCTGTGCCAAGATCTACGAGCCCGAATAAATGACCAAATTCATGGTTTAATGTGGCTGCTTCTATGATCGCTTTACTAGGTGCATTGAATTTGTTAGAAAAGTTCTGGATAGTTTCCCCATAAAGAATAATCGAAGTGTTTCTAAATGCGGTTCCCAATGTGATCTTGGTTTCCGAATCATTAATTTTTTTACCAGCAGCAAAATAGATCCACACTCCAATTTCATCACCTACAGTGTATACCGTTCGTGTATTACTTTCCACTTCTCTTAAATCATCTTCGTCGAATGGGCTAAGTCCCGAGCTGGCAACAGACCGTAAATTGATCCTGATACCATCTGGTTTGTAAACTCTGCTTTCCAGGAAATTTCTAAAGGCTTCGATCGCTGCTGTTTCAGGCTTAAATCCTTCAGCATATACAATCTCAATATTCATCGATGTAAATTCGGTATCGCTTAATAGATCTGAGGCAGAAGAACCAGTTACCTTCAAATTAGCCGCTTTATTATTTTCTTCTTCGGAATCATTATCAAGATCCTTACTACATGAGACAGCGAGGCTGCTTAAAAATATGATTAAAAAAGTTTTGTAAATTTTATTCATTCTGTAATAGATCTTGCGTAAAAATATGAAAAATAACGAGTTAGATTTTCCTTAGAACGGCCAGGTAATCATAATGTTCTCCTTCCAGAACGATTTCGCAGGAGAAATTGTTGTTCTTTGCCGCCTTCTGAAGAATTTCCTTGTCCACATATAACCAGTCAAATGGATCTGAAGTTTCTCCCTTGTAACTCAGTTCGTAAGTAAGTTCCCCGTAATAATCTTCAGAATCTATGAATTCATCATCGAAAAGATAGATAAGATCTGAAGAATCCAGGATTAGCTGCCCTGCATCGTTCAGAAGTTGATGGCAATGCTGAAGAAAATCATTTATGTTTTCCAGTTTTCCAATGATCCCGGTTCCATTCATAAGCATAAGAATGCAGTCAAATTTTTCCGAAGAGATCTTATAAAAGTCCTGAACCACCGCGTTATGGAGTCCGCGTTCTTTCGCGATCTCTATTGCTCCGGCAGAAGTATCTATTGCCTTAACCTCCAGTTTGAGTTCATTTTGCAGATAAAGTGCATGACTACCAGCGCCGCAACCAACATCAAGAATACTGCCTTTGCAAAGTTTTAATGCTTCCTGTTCGAGCTTTGGCATTTCATTAAAATCACGAAATAGATAAGCGACGGGAATTTCATCGTTATCAAAGTCTGGAGAATGTACCGTAATGGGCGTTTCATCTTTTTCTTTGTAATAGCCTGCGATGGCTTTGCCGAATATATCCTTATTTTTGTCCAATGGATGAAGAGCTTAAAAGTTTACCTAATCGCGCCAAAGATAAGAAGAAGGAAAATAGGAAATTCTTTTCACGGCTAAAGAAGCGTCCTCCAAAAAACCTGGACAAGCTCATGGTAGAATTGCATGAGGAAGAATTCTCCAGAACCGACTGCCTGCAATGTGCCAACTGCTGCAAGACCACGGGACCTTTGTTCACTCAAAAAGATATTGGAAGGATCAGTAAACATTTTCGTATGAAGCCTGGTGAGTTTATAGACACCTATCTCAGGCTGGATGAAGAGAATGATTATGTGCTACAGCAAGTACCATGTCCTTTTTTGGGCGACGATAATTACTGTGGTATCTATGATCAGCGACCAAAGGCCTGCCGGGAATATCCCCATACAGATCGAAAGGACTTTCATAAAATTTCTTCACTTACTATTCGAAATACAGCAATATGTCCGGCGGCTTACAATATCGTTGAGGAAATGAAAAAAAGATTGAAATCGTAACACTTAGGTCTAAAAAATATTTATTTTTGGGAAAACCTTAACGATGAAAAGTCTTATTCTACTCCTTCTCCTAAGTAGTTCAAATCTAATTGCAAATAACTGGTATACCGATCTTGAAGCTGCCCAAAATGCAGCTATTGCAAGTAATAAATTAATATTGGTAGACTTCTGGGCCACCTGGTGCGGGCCATGTAAAGCAATGGATCGGGATGTGTGGAGCGACCAGGAGATCCAGAAAATCATGCAGAATTATATTCCTTTGAGAGTCGATTTCGATACTCAGCGCCAATTGAATATGCAATATGGAGTAAAAGGCATTCCATATGTGGTGATCATGGATCCCAACGGGAAGGTGATTCACAACAATTTGGGCTATACTAATAAAACTGAAACCATGCGGGTTCTGCAGAAGTATAAACTTAATTTATCCTTTCTGCAGGTTGAGTCGGCGTACTACAAAAGAAAGCCCAGTTACGCCACGGCGCTTAGACTTGCGCAGAAATACCTGGATTACAGTTTGTATCTGGATAAGGACCTTCGAAGACCAATTTTAAATATTACTGAAGAGTACCTTGAAGAAGCCCAGGAGCTGCTGGATGAGGAGCAGGCTAATTATGCGATGATTAGTCAGAAGTTGGATTTGCTGCTTACGAATGTGGATCTATATCAGGGCAATTACAGGAAGGTCGAACGTTTTCTGAAGAAGAAAGTAGATGAGGAAGAATTACGAAAATATAACTGGGGCTTATATACATTTCTGAATTACTGCATGGCTATTGAAAACGGGGAAGAAGCTCAAATTGATAAGTGGACTGTAGAATTGGATAAATTGAAAAATGCAAGTGTTTACAAAACCAGGATTAAAAATTTACAGGAAACGAGTTAGTTCGCTTCTAATACATTAGATATTTTTTACGTGTTTCTCGAAAAGCATCCAGACCTGCTTTCCAGCTTTGCCTGATTTCTTCAGCAGAAAGTCCTTCTTCAATTTGTTCCTTCAGCAAAGAGGTTCCTGCCAGTTTCCGGAAGAAATCGTTAAAAAACTGCACTTTACTTTCTGTATTGCGATATGCTTCAATTAACCATTCCAGGTTGATAGAATCCAATGATACTGCGCTGCTCAAATCACGCCCATAACACTCCTTGTTTTCATGTTTTGGATACTTTGCACCTTCCATAGATTTTGGAGTATAAGAGTAATTGAAATAAGTCTTATCCAGAAAAGGAGAACCAAAAACCTGAAACTGTAGTTCTGTACCACGGCCTGCATTTACATTCGTTCCTTCAAAAAAGCAAAGACTGGGGTAAAGATTGATCGATTTAGCGTTTGGAAGGTTCGGTGATGGCTTTACGGGTAATTTGTAGCTCATTGTATGCTGATAATTCTGCATGGGAACTGTCTCCAGGTCACACTCAATTCCGTTCTTCAACCATTTTTCACCATTGATCATTCTGGCGTATTCTGCGATGGTCATTCCGTGAACTACCGGAACCGGGTGCATTCCCACAAAGCTTTGATGCCGTTTTTCGAGAATTGGACCGTCAATATAATGTGCATTAGGATTTGGACGATCAAGAATTAGAACCGGAATTCCTTGTTCTGCACAGGCCTCCATGACATAATGCATGGTTGAAATATAGGTGTAAAACCTGGCGCCGACATCCTGGATATCGAAGATCAGCAATTCTATGTCTTTCAGGTCTTCAGCAGTTGGTTTTTTATGGTTTCCGTAGAGAGAAATAACCGGAAGGCCACTTTTCGGGTCCTTACCACTTTTTACAGATTCACCAGCATCTGCCGTCCCACGAAAACCATGCTCGGGGGCGAAAACCTTTTTTACCTGGACTTGCCTGCTTAATAAAGTGTCCACAAGATGTATATACTCTCCATTTTTTCTTTTTACTACGGAAGTCTGATTTCCCACGATTCCAATAGTTTTGTTAGCGATCTTCGGAAGGATAAGCTCCATGCGGTTAGCGGCCGGTAATACTTCAGAAGTAACCGAATCTGAAAGTTTTGCCTGTGGAGTAACCTCAGAATTTTCCGCAGAGCTTTCACTATGTGCGTTTCCGCAGGAAAGAATTCCAAAAACAAAGAATAATAATGTACTTTTGACCAACCTCTTAATCATAGCAATTTGAATTTCGAGTACTTTATAGTGAAGCGCCTAATTAGCGCGAAAAAATATAAAAGTAGCATATCTGCTCCTATAATAAAAATAGCGATCACGGCAATTGCCATAGGGGTTGTGATGATGCTGGTCTCGTTTGCTACCGGCCTTGGTCTGCAGGAAAAAATAAGGGATAAGATCGCTGCTTTTAATGGTCATATAAGTATTTCCAGCTATGATAATAATAGCTCCAAGGTTTCATTAACTCCAGTTTCAAAAAACCAGGATTTCTATCCCGAATTCACTAGTGTAGAAGGCATCGCTCACGTGCAGGCTGTTGCCACTACCTTTGGCGTTATTCGAACAGAGGAAGATTTTGAAGGCATCGTGGCCAAAGGAGTTGGAGCCGATTATAAATGGGACTATTTTGAGGAATTCCTGACGCAGGGTAGATTGCCCAACTATTCTGAAAATCTCAACAACGAAATTCTAATTTCCGAATATCTGGCGAATAGACTTAAGCTGAAGAACGGTGACCGTGTGGCTACATATTTTATGCGTGACGAAAGTGACCTGCCCCTGCAACGTAGTTTTGAAATTGTTGGTATTTACGAATCGGGTTTCCAGGAATTTGATGAATTGTATTTGCTAACCGATATCCGGCACATCCAGAGGATCAATCGCTGGGAAAAGGATGAGATCGGGAACTTTGAGGTTTTCGTAGAAGATTTTGATGAACTCGATACCAAGGGTAACGAAGTTTATGAGAATACGGGATCATTTCTGGATACTCAAACGATCAGTCAGAAATACTATTCCATTTTTGAGTGGCTGTCCCTTTTTGATTTTAATATGGCTCTTATTCTTGGGATTATGATTCTTGTCTCCGGGATCAACATGATCACTGCATTGCTGGTTTTGATCCTTGAAAGAACCCAGATGATAGGGATGCTGAAAGGACTTGGAGCCGCCGACTGGAGCATTCGAAAGATTTTTCTGTATAATGCGGCATATTTGATAGTCTTAGGACTTTTCTGGGGTAACTTGATTGGAATTGGTCTATTGGTGCTTCAGAAATATTTTAAACTGATTCCGCTGGATCCAAGAACTTATTATGTGACCGAAGTCCCAATTTATCTAAGTTGGGATTACATTCTACTCGTAAATACCGGTACATTGATCCTTTGTATGCTTATGCTGTTAATTCCATCGATCATCATCTCCAAAATCTCCCCAGTCAAGGCGATCAAATTCGATTAATAATTGCAGCTATCATAGTTGACGTGGTAAAGCTTGGTTTAAGGCCAAAGGTTTTTTTACATTTGCAGACGTTAAAGAAAAATGAAAGCATGGATTACGCTGAGAATATATTAGGAACCATTGGAAATACTCCCATGGTCAAGATGAACAAGATCGTCGAGGAGATCGATGCCCTTGTACTGGCAAAATATGAAACCTTTAATCCTGGTAATTCGGTCAAGGATAGAATGGCAGTAAAAATGGTGGAGGACGCCGAAGCCAAAGGCTTATTAAAACCAGGAGGTACGATCATAGAAGGAACTTCAGGGAATACTGGGATGGGTCTTGCTCTTGCGGCTATTGTCAAAGGTTACAAAATGATCTGCGTGATGAGTGACAAGCAGAGTAAGGAAAAAATGGATATTCTTCGCGCAGTGGGAAGTGAAGTGGTTGTTTGTCCTACAGATGTGGAACCAGATGATCCACAGTCTTATTATTCTACTTCCCGAAGACTTGCTGAAGAAACTCCGAACAGCTGGTACGTAAATCAATATGATAATCTCGCAAATCGTGAAGCTCATTACGAATCTACAGGCCCTGAGATCTGGAAACAAACAGATGGAAAAGTAACCCATTTTGTTGTTGGAGTAGGGACTGGTGGAACTATTTCTGGTGTTGGAAAGTATTTGAAAGAAAAAAATCCCGATATTAAGGTTTGGGGAATAGATACTTACGGTTCAGTATTCAAGAAATATCACGAAACGGGTGAATTCGATGAAAAGGAAATTTATCCTTACGTAACCGAAGGAATTGGAGAGGATATTTTACCTAAAAACGTTGACTTTGATGTGATCGACGGTTTTACGAAGGTAACAGATAAAGATGCAGCAGTTTATACGCAGAAATTATCAAAGGAAGAAGGGTTTTTCTTAGGTAATAGTGCAGGTGCAGCGGTAAAAGGGCTGTTACAACTAAAAGAACATTTTACTAAGGATGATGTCGTGGTAGTGCTTTTCCATGACCACGGAAGCCGATATGTAGGTAAAATGTATAATGATGACTGGATGAGAAAAATGGGTTACATCGACTAATACCAGTTATACAATGTAGGAACTAATTGATTTTTTATATGACTAAGAATGCATGGTTTTTAACCAGTTTATTCTTTATGCTAACGCTTTCAATAAATGCGCAGGATGATGAAAGGAAAGAATCAGATCTTAAAGTAACTTTAGATCTAAACAATCCTACCAGGGAGATCAATGATGGGGTCACCATGGTTAATGTTCAGGGAGGTAAAGCTCCTTACACTTACAAGTGGACCAGGCAAAGCACTTCCCTTCAATCTAATAAGGCTACAGGAATCACTGAAGGTCAGGAAGAATCGGTTACCGTGACCGATGCCAATGGCGTAAGCGTTACCAGGAAGTTTACCATTCCCGCGGAAGCGATCACAGAAGTTGTTAATAGTAAAGTACAGCCAGCGGTAGACTTTTTGGGCGGCATTTTGTTCTGGGATCCTTTTGCAGCAGTTGGAATCTATGACCCGGTGGTTTATACGAATGAAAAAGAAATTCCTATTCCAAACTGGGATGCCACTACCAATAAAACCTTCAGCTTAAAGCAATGGCTGGTGGATGATGGTAGCGAGGTAAGTGCAGGTGATAAAATTGCCATTATCGAAAATGAATCTGGAGAAGAAAATGAAATTTTTTCAGAAGATGCAGGTACGATAGATTACCTGGTTCTGGAAGGCAATGAAATTTTTGATCCAAACGACAAGGATGATGTGATCGAGCAAAATGCTCATATGATCGCCAAAATTAAATTCGAAGAGCCGCAACCTTTGCATCACCCTAACGGCGATGTGATTACCAATTCTATTCCGTTTATCGTGATCTGGCTAATTCTTGGAAGTATATTCTTTACTATCAGACTGGGCTTTGTAAATATTCGTGGTTTCTCTCACTCCATACAATTGGCTAAAGGAAAATACGATGATCCGGATGCACCTGGTAGAATAACACATTTCCAGGCAATGGCCACTGCAGTTTCCGCGACTGTAGGTCTTGGGAACATTGCCGGAGTTGCCGTGGCAATATCTCTTGGTGGAGCAGGAGCCACGTTCTGGATGTTCTGTGCCGGGTTTTTCGCGATGTCTTTAAAATTCACTGAGTGTACTTTAGGCGTCAAATACCGGAAAATCAAGGAAGATGGTAGAATATTTGGAGGTCCCATGAACTATCTGCGTTATGGTCTTGAGAAAAGAAACATGAAAGGTCTGGGGAAATTTTTGGCCAGCCTTTTCGCAGTGCTGGGAGTTGGAGCTTCGTTTGGAGGTGGAAATATGATACAGTCCAACCAGGCTTTTAAAATAGTTTCTGAACAATTACCTTTTCTGGAAGGCCAGGGATTCTTGTTCGGTGTTGGTTTTGCCATCCTGGTTGGTGCGGTGATCCTTGGAGGAATCAACAGTATTGCCCGGGTGACCGGAAAGGTCGTGCCTGTTATGGCGATCATTTATATTCTGGGTTGCGCGGTAGTGATTGGAGTGAATATAGAAAATATTGGTGCAGCATTTTCAGCTATCTATAACGGTGCTTTTTCAGCCGATGCCTTAAAAGGTGGATTTATAGGCGTTCTGATTGTTGGACTTCAGAGAGCGGCATTCTCCAGTGAAGCCGGGGTTGGTTCAGCCGCAATTGCTCATAGTGCTACCAAAACGAACAATCCAATTGCAGATGGGTTTACTTCTTTGGTGGAGCCTTTTATCGATACGATGGTAGTATGTACCATGACAGCATTGGTGCTTATATTTACCGGGATGCATGAAGTTGGTGGCGGAATGAAAGGTGTTGAACTAACGTCAGATGCCTTTGGAAGTGTAATTTCCTGGTTTCCTGCAGTGCTGGCACTGGCAGTTTTCTTATTCGCATTTTCTACCATGGTCTCCTGGTCTTATTACGGGATGCGTTCCTGGACCTATTTGTTCGGGCAAAGCAAGAAATCTGAAATTATTTACAAAGTGCTGTTCCTAATATTTGTAGTGGTAGGAGCATCGGTAAGTCTAGGAGCAGTATTGAGCTTCTCAGATATGATGATTCTTGCCATGTCCTTTCCCAACATCATTGGTTTATATATCATGTCTTCGGAAGTTAGAGCAGATATGGAAAACTACTGGGAGCGGCTTAAAAATGGGGAATTGTTTATCAATCCTAAATTCAGAGATGCCTGATAAAGTTATTTCTGAAAAGATCTATACTAAAAACTCTTCCTTCTACGGAAGAGTTTTTTGTTTGTGATTTCCTGATCCCTGCAGCAAAAGGAATATTATGGCTCCCGCAAAATAGAGTAAGACGTCGAAATTGTCGGCAACATATCTGTCTACAAACTGCGGAAGTATCCGTTCAAAATAAATGGCATAAAAACTAGTAAGTGTAAACGCCTGGGCAACATTTATTCTGATTGCTTTATCCCTGGTGAGGTAATGCACCATTTTTAGACAAATGGTCAGGATAATGGGCATGCAAAGAAAGTCGTTGAGGTATGAGGTGCTCCATTCTGGAACGCTTACTCCGGTAAATTTTATTGCTTCGAATAGTAAAAATATGATCGTAAAAAGGACGGCTGTAAAATATAGTGATCTCATAGAAGCGCTACAGATACTATAAAAGCGATCACGATTCCTACTCCAAGTACAATGAGCCATACAGTATATCCGGTCCTGGCCAGGAAGCGAACAATGGGATTTTTATGTTCTTCTGTAGGTTCTGCCGACTTTCGTTTGTATTCTCCGGGTCTTCGACTGGATTTAAGTTTGGTCTTTTTCTGATTTTCCTCCATGATGTACTGCTCTTTGGTCGATTAGTTCAGCTTTGTGAATTTTAAGGTCGAAATCCTAGTGTTCTTTAAATCGATTTCTAAAATATAAAAACTGCCAGTGCAAAGCATTTCAATTAGTGAAGCTTTATGAAAATCCTGAGTTTTCAGAATTATACTGAATTCTATTTCAGAATAAATTTATATAAAGTATTTTCAGAGCTTAAAATCATACTATGAAAAACTTCTGTTTATTGCTCCTGGCTATACTGATGATATCCTGTAATGCAACCATGGATACAACCAGCAATGAAACCCCGGCGAACCCAAAATACACTTACCTGGCTCTTGGTGATTCGTATACGATAGGTGAGAGCGTTCAGGAAACTGAAAGGTGGCCGGTACAATTAACTGAGCAACTTCGAAACAGAAATTATGAAATGGCGGCACCTATGATCATTGCAAAAACTGGATGGACCACTTCAGATCTTTTGCGAGGAATGGACCAGAACCTGGATGTTCAGCGTGATTTTGACCTGGTTTCCATATTGATTGGGGTGAATAACCAGTACCAGGGCAAATTGATAACAGAGTATGAAGAGGAACTACGCCAGATCTTTCGTCGTGCGATCAATCACTCCAAAACTCTGGAAAAAGGGGTTTTTGCTGTAAGCATACCAGATTATGGTTATACTCCTTTTGGATCCTCCAACCAGGAAAAAATAAGTGCAGACATAGACAGGTTCAACCAGGTTTTTAAAAGAGTCGCAGATGAATTTGGCGTAGTCTTCTACAATATAACCCCAATTTCAAGAGACAGCAGCAATCCAGATCTGGTTGCCAGTGATGGTCTACATCCAAGTGCTCTGCAGTATCAACTATGGGTAGAGCAAATTATATCTGGGGTAGCAGAAAAATTGCCTAATTAATTTTTTCAGCATTCAATTTCCAATTGGATAATTTGATACATTCGGAGGGTGAAGGAAGACTTTCTTTATTTTCTCTGGAAGTTTCAGAAGTTTGATTCTGAAGAGCTTTGCACTTCAGAAGGTGATCCTTTGCAAGTCATTTCAACCGGTTCCCAGAACGATCAATCCGGCCCTGATTTTTTCAATGCTCAGCTCATGATCTCAGGAATTAGATGGGCTGGGAATGTTGAAATGCACCTGAAGTCATCAGACTGGTACCTGCATCAACACGAAACAGATCCTGCCTACGATAATGTGATCCTGCATGTGGTTTGGGAACATGATGCAGATGTATTCCGAAGAGATCATAGTACTTTGCCTGTTCTGGAGCTGCGAAATAGGGTGGATCCTTTACTGCTCATAAAATATCGCGGCCTTCTGGAAAGCCATCACCGTAGTATTAATTGTGAAGACAGTTTTTCTGAATTCTCCAGCTTTGCGATCGATCACTGGTTCGAAAGATTGTATTTTGAGAGGCTCGAAAGAAAATCAGACCTGGTATTTGAAGTGCTGCGACGTTCAAACAATGACTGGAATACCGCTTGCATGATCCTGCTCTTCAAAGCTTTTGGATTGAACGTCAATGGCAGGTACTTCGCAAATCTGGCAGAAAATCTAGGTTATTCTCTGCTGGCTAAAATGGGAGGAAATCAATTTTCTCTGGAAGCCTTATTTCTGGGGTCTTCCAATTTGATTCATGGAGTAGATCAATATGCTGAACACCTGCATAAAGAATTTCAATTCCTTGCTCATAAATTTAATATTAGTCTGAATGATTCGAAACCAGAATTTTTCAGATTACGGCCAGATAATTTTCCTACGATCAGACTGGTGCAGCTTGCAGCTCTGTATGCTCAGCAGGCATCGGTCTTTTCAGCAATCGTTACGGCTAATAACCTGAAGGAATTAGATGCTCTTTTCCAGGTTGAGGTCTCCACTTACTGGAAAACTCACTATAATTTTGATGCAAAGCATGGTGCGAGGAATAAAATGCTAAGCAAGTCTTTCTTCCAGTTGCTGGTGATCAATTTTGTAATTCCGCTAAAATATACTTACCTGAAAAGTACAGGGGAATCGGCTTCCGGTTTGCATGAACTTGTTCTTAACCTAAAACCGGAAAAGAACTCGGTTATAACCATGTACAATATGCTCAGGCCTGGAACGGTAAAAAATGCGATGGATTCGCAAGCAGCCATTGAACTAAACCAGAATTTCTGTAAACAGAACAGATGTTTGCATTGTGAATTAGGAGCGACATTATTAAGGAAATCTGTTAAATACGTTTAAATTTGTAGTATGGCAGGCATGGTATCGAATATGAGGCATTATCTGGAAAAGCATGGCTTTTATGTGTCCACAAGGATGGCAGATAAGATGGGTATTCGCGCGAAAAACGTACGTTTGTTCTTTATTTATGCCAGCTTCTTCACTATGGGTGCCGGATTTATAGTATACCTGATTCTGGCTTTCTGGCTTAAACTAAAGGATCTGATTTATACCAAACGAACTTCTGTATTCGATCTATGAGACAGCTTCTAGAGTCGCGAATCAGGCTCGCCGTGGTTTTGATCATCATGGTGTTCGTAACCGGAATCGTAGGATTCAGGTTTCTGTACGATTATACCTGGATCGATGCTGTATATATGACGATCATCACGGTGAGTACAGTCGGTTATGGCGAGGTTCAGCCGATGGGGGCCTATGGGAAATTATTTACTTCATTCTTTATCATCTCTGGCCTGTTCATTTTTGGTTTCGGACTTTCCACGATCACAGAACACATTTTAAACAAGAATAATATTGGTAATCTTAAACGTAATAAAATGAAGAAGAGGATAGACTCCCTGAGCGATCACATCATAGTTTGCGGTTATGGACAGAATGGGAAGCAGGCAGTACAGAAATTACTGGATTACCGAAAGGATTTTGTCATCATAGATGACCATGAGGAAGTTTTTCAGAATCTTGAAGATGAGAGGCTCAATTATATTGTTGGTAACGCCACAGAAGATGAGGTGCTTGTACAGGCGGGAGTGGATAGAGCTTCCACTTTGATCTGTGCGCTCCCCCGCGATGCAGATAATTTGTTCATCGTTCTTTCAGCCAGACAGTTAAAGAAAGATCTCAAGATCATTAGCAGGGCTACGGAAGAAAACAGCTACAAAAAATTGAAACTTGCCGGTGCAGATAATGTCATTATGCCAGATAGAATTGGTGGAAGCCACATGGCTTCGCTTGTGGTGGTTCCAGATCTCGTGGAATTTCTTGACAATCTTTCTGTTTCAGGAGAGCAGGATAGTATCAATGTGGAACAGGTATCATTTTCCAGAATTTGTACAGATGGGGTAGAAAGATCGATTTCTGAAATTGATATTAGAAAGAAAACCGGATGCTCTGTGATAGGTTACAAATCTCCTACAGGAACCTACGTGGTAAACCCTGAACCTTCCCAACGTATCGAGCGTGATTCTAAGCTAATTATGATAGGAAGACCAGATCAAATCGAGCACCTGAAAAAGTATTATTCGGTTTAAGAAGAGCATTGAAAACCTTGTAAAATCCTGCATTTCTTTAACATGATATTCACAATTTAACTCGTAAAAGTTTGTTTTAGCCCAATTTTTTAGCATATTCACGCGCTGAAAATTTAACTTCATTATAAATAACCAAATTTCCATATGAGAAAGTATTTGCTTTCAATGTTCTTTTTATTTTCAATTGTAGCGCTATCTGCACAGGAACTAGATGTAAAGGCCAAGGTAGGTAACCCCTCCAAAGTAATCAATAATGGATTCATTGAACTGGATGTAACAGGAGGAACTCCGCCTTACCAGTATAAATGGTCCAACCAGGGAACCGGACTGGAATCAAATAAAACCGCCGGTTTAACTGAAGGTGTTCCTTATACTGTAGTGGTAACAGATGCTGCTGGGAATACATTTGAGGGCGAGTACCAGGTAGAAGCAGAAGCGATCACCGAACATTTTAATGGAACATTTTCTCCTATAGTTGCAAGTATGGGAAGTGTCCTTTTCTGGGATCCCTTTTCTGCCATGGGTGTTTACGATCCTGTTATTTATGCTGATATTAAAAGAATTGAAGCTCCTACCTGGAGTGCTTCAGAAGATGCTAAATTCGTGCTTGCTGAATGGTTGGTTGAAGATGGCGAGCATGTGAATGAAGGTGATCCCATTGCCGTGGTAACAAAGAATGGTGAAAATATTGAAGTACTTGCTAACGCTGATGGTACTTTAGACCATTTTCTTGGTGAAGGGGAAGTGATTTACAACTCTGAGAACAAACAACATGTGATCGAGCAGGGCGCTCAGTATTTTGCAAGTATTGTATACGACGAGCCAATAGCTCTTTTACATCCTAACGGAGATCCTCAAACCAAGAACATTCCTTTTATCGTGGTATGGCTGGTGCTTGGAGCATTATTTTTCACTATCCGGTTAGGATTTATAAATATTAGAGGATTTAAACATTCTTTACAACTGGCTAAGGGTAAATATGACGATCCAAATGCTCCGGGGCAGGTAACTCACTTTCAGGCTCTTGCAACCGCTGTTTCTGGTACGGTAGGTCTTGGAAATATTGCTGGTGTGGCTGTTGCAATCTCGTTAGGTGGTGCAGGTGCGACAATGTGGATGATCCTTGCCGGACTTTTGGGGATGTCCTCAAAATTTGTGGAATGTACTTTAGGAGTTAAATACAGATTTATTAATGCTGATGGTCGTGTATTCGGTGGTCCTATGAACTACCTGAGATACGGTCTTGAGAAAAGAAATAAACGAGGACTCGGGAAGTTCCTTGCCGCATTTTTCGCGATCCTTGCGATCGGCGCATCTTTTGGTGGCGGAAACATGTTCCAGGCCAACCAGTCCTTTTCTATTCTGGCGGGTGAATTCCCTATGCTGGAAGGTAATGGCTTTATCTTTGGTGTAGTAGTAGCTGTACTTGTGGGTATCGTAATTATTGGAGGTATTAGTAGTATCGCAAAGGTTACTGGTAAGATCGTTCCAATCATGGCAGCGGTTTACGTACTAGGAGCCTTAGTAGTAATTGGGGTGAATATTGAAAATATTGGTCCTGCATTTTCTGCGATCTGGGATGGAGCTTTTAGCCCGAGTGCTTTGAAAGGTGGGGTGATTGGTGTTTTGATCGTTGGTTTCCAGCGTGCAGCATTCTCCAATGAAGCCGGTGTAGGTTCCGCAGCCATCGCGCATAGTGCGGCTAAAACGAACCATCCACCTTCTGAAGGTTTTGTAGCGCTTCTGGAGCCTTTTATCGATACCGTAGTAGTTTGTACATTGACTGCGTTAGTATTGATCTTTACAGGAATGCATGAAGTTGAAGGCGTTGGAGGAGTAGAGCTTACTTCGAGTGCATTTGGAAGTGTGATCTCCTGGTTCCCTTATGTTCTAGCAACAGCCGTTTTCTTATTCGCATTTTCAACAATGATCTCCTGGTCTTATTATGGAATGAGAGCCTGGACTTACCTTTTTGGAAAAAGCAAAACAAACGAAATTATTTATAAGGTGCTATTCCTGATATTCGTGGTAGTTGGAGCTTCTGTAAGCCTGGGAGCCGTTCTGGACTTCTCAGATATGATGATCCTGGCCATGTCTTTCCCTAATATTATTGGGTTGTACATCATGATTGGTGAAGTAAGTAAAGATCTTAAGGATTACTCCAGAAAGCTAAAAGCAGGCGAGCTATTCCATAAGACTGAAAAGTCTGCCGCGTAGGCGCTCTTATAAATGAACTTTTTAAAATCCCATTTTGCACTTTCAAGAAGTCAGCGAAATGGGATTTTTATTTTAGTAGCGATTATCATTGTCCTGCAACTGGTTCTCTTCGGAAGTGAATATATCAACCCCGATGAAGATCCTGTACAGGATGAAAAACTAATAGAATTCCAGCGGAAGCTCGACTCTTTACAGAGGCTGAAGCCATTAACCAAGGATACGATCTACCCGTTTAAGCCAAATTTTTTATCTGATTATCAAGGATATCAGATCGGGCTGAGTACCAAAGAGATTGATAACTTACTTGAATATCGTGCATCAAATAAGTGGATCAATTCAGCTGAAGATTTTCAGCGAGTGACTGGAATTAGTGATAGCTTACTTATGCTCTTAAAACCATCGCTTCGATTTCCTGAATGGTCCAGGACAACTGGTAAGGTGGCAAAATTTCAGGAAAGCAAAACTGCCAGTAAGGAGATTGCCGATCTAAATACGGTTTCTGCTGAAGATCTTCAGGTGATCAATGGTATTGGCGAGAAGCTTTCAGCCAGGATTGTCAAATACAGAAGCAGCATAGGAGGTTTTGTTTCTGAAGAACAACTGCAGGATGTGTATGGTTTAAGTCCCGAAGTATTAGAGAGGATCACACAGAAGTTCAGACTTATCAACAAACCTGAAGTTAGCCTTAAGAATATCAACTCAATTACAGAAGCTGAACTGGCAGAATTGCCTTATTTCAATTCGGCTCTGGCCAGGAAGATTATTAATTACAGAAACATAAATGAAGGGATTCGGTCTTTTGAAGAATTGACAAAAATCAGTGGATTTCCTTCCGATAAAATCGATAGAATTAAATTATATTTGGCAGTACAGTGATTTTTGTTAGAAAATTGATCTGAAATTATAAATATAATAATTACTAATATGGCCTTTTGGCCTGGAAAAACATATAGAAATGAGTAGATATTTTACAGAGGAACATGAGCTTTTCAGGAAGAGTTTTCAGGAATTTCTTCAGAAAGAAGTGGTGCCTCACGTAGATAAATGGGAAGAAACCGGTACCATTGAACGATTTATTTGGAAAAAGTTTGGTGAGATGGGTTACTTCGGCTTAAATCAACCGGAAGAGTATGGTGGTATGGCGCTGGACCTGTTCTATACAATCATCTTTCTTGAGGAATTACAGAAAGTGAATTCAGGTGGTTTTGCCGCAGCAATGTGGGCACACGCTTATCTTGCGATGACGCACCTAAAAGTGGAAGCTAGTCATGAACTTAAAGAGAAGTATTTAACTCCTGCAATCGAAGGTGAAATGATTGGATGCCTGGGGATTTCTGAACCTTTTGGAGGATCGGATGTGGCAGGAATGAAAACGACAGCAGTAAAGAAAGGTGATCACTATGTAATTAATGGTTCCAAGACGTTTATCACAAATGGCGTCTATGCAGATTTTTATGTGGTAGCGGCGAAGACAGATCCTGAAAAAGGAAATAAAGGAATGAGCATGTTCCTGCTGGACAAAGAGTTTAGCGGGATCTCTGCCAGCAAACTAAATAAACTTGGGTGGAGAGCTTCAGATACTGCAGAACTCGCATTTGATAACGTAAAAGTCCCGGCTGAAAATTTACTTGGTGAAGAAGGTATGGGCTTTAACTACATCATGCAGCATTTCGCATTAGAAAGGTTGATCATGGGGGTAAATGCACATGCGCGATCTGAATTTGCACTGGAGTACACATTGGGGTACATGAAAGAGCGAGAGGCTTTTGGTCGTTCTCTTGACAAATTTCAGGCCTTGAGACATACTGTTGCTGAAATGGTAAGTGAAGTGGAAGTGATCAAGGAATTCAATTACGCAACAACTCAGCGTTTGAACGATGGAGAGTACGTGGTGAAAGAGGCGAGTATGTCTAAATTACTTGCCACGAAAATCTCAGACGAGGTGATGTATAAATGTTTGCAAATGTTAGGTGGCTATGGATATATGGAAGACTATCCAATGGCCAGAATGTTCCGTGACAGCAGACTGGGACCTATTGGCGGCGGCACCTCTGAAATTCTTAAAGAGATTATCGCAAAAATGGTGATCGATAAGAAGGAATATAAGCCTGCTGCAAAATAGCATTTTTGCGAAAATTCATTTTTCTCGTAGAATATGGCGATTTACATAAGAGGGTATAAGTCTGAAAGTCTATAGACGAGTAAAATAGCCCTGGAATTTCCAGGGCTATTTTTTTAGACTCTTATAAAATGTTCTCCTGATCTTTTCTCCATCGATAAAAAAATCACTGGCTACTTCATCAGTATAAAACATTGCAGTAATAGATTCGTCTCGTGCGATTTCATCTTCAGTAGCACCCTCATCGATCTTCTTTTTAACGTTTTTCCGGATACTTTTCAGCATTAGCAGATAATCTGAATAGTCCTGATGACTGGCGAGATTGCCATGTCCCGGAATTATTTTTGTTTTTTCATTGATAATGGACAAACCTTTTTCCGCGGCTTCAATATCGCCATCTACACTACCGCCACTACTTAAATCTATATAAGGAAACATCCCGTTGAAAAATGTGTCACCAGTATGCAACACATTGCTTTGAGGTAGGTATACAAGTGCATCACCATCTGTATGTGCATTGTGAACATGCAGCACCATCACATCATTGCCATTTACATGCAGATTCAATTGGTCATTGAAAGTAATTACTGGGACGCCGGCAGTACTGTCTGTAGCTTTTTCTTTCAATCGTTCGCGCACATTTTCATGTGCCAGAATAAGCGCTCCCTGTTCATCAAAGTTTTTATTGCCACCGGTATGATCTCCATGATGATGGGTGTTCACCAGATATCTCACAGGTTGGTCACTTAGTTGATTAATCGCTGTGACTATTTTTTCTGAAAGGGCGGCGAATTGATCGTCTATCATAAATACTCCATCCGGGCCTGTAAGGATACCAATATTGCCACCAGCGCCTTGCAGGAGGTATACCTGTTGCGAAAGCTTCTGGGTCTTGATTTCCACCTGCTCCACATTCTGAAATCCAAAACTGTGGAAACTAAAGACAAGACTTATTACTGAAGTTATAATTAGATTTTTCATACGATGTGTTTATGCTGAAATTTACAGAAAAAGCCTGATAAGCAGTTAGATCGAAATAAATAAGTAAACTATTGGAGGTTAAAATAAATAAATTATCTTTGCAGCCGATTCCAAAAGAGAGGAGGTTATGACACTATGTTAATTATACCAGTTAAAGACGGAGAAAATATAGATAGAGCTCTTAAGCGTTTCAAGCGAAAGTTCGATAAGACAGGAACTATGCGCCAGCTAAGAAGCCGCCAGCATTTTACGAAGCCATCTGTAGAGCGTAGAGCTCAGATTCAAAAAGCGGAATATATCCAGCATTTGAGAGACGCAGAAGATATCTAGAGATATCAATTAGCTTGTAAAGCTGAATTTTATAAGAACTGTTGCTAGTTTAAAGTTTACTAACTTTGGCTATCAACAGTTTTTTTTTATGCCCTTTCAATCCTTCCTTGACTATCTGCATTTGGAGAAGAATTATGCCGCAACGACTATCCGGGCATATAAGGCAGATCTTGAGCAATTTCAGGAATTCGTTCAATCAGAATTTTCTGATGAGAAAATAGAGAAAGTTTCTTACAACCAGATTCGAAACTGGATTGTTCAATTGTCTGATTCTGGTATTTCCAACCAGAGCATTAATCGCAAAATGTCTTCTTTGAAGGCCTACTACAAATTTCTTCTCAAAACTTCAGTCATAGAAAGTTCACCTCTGGCTAAACATCGTTCTTTAAAGGTTTCAAAAAAACTTCAGGTTCCTTTTTCAGAAAAAGAAATGCTTGCTGTTTTGGAAGAACTCGAAGAAAATACCTTTGAAGGCATTCGTGACAGGCTCATGATTGAACTTTTTTATTCTACGGGAATTAGAAGAGCAGAGCTTATCAATATCAGGGAACAGGACCTGGATCTGGACAATAACATGCTAAAAGTCCTGGGAAAAAGAAATAAGGAACGTTATATCCCGTTGTTAGAACAGGTGGTGCTTACGGCAGAGAGGTATTTGAAGAATAAGCGATCCAGTTCTGTATTGCGAGATTGCCCTTACTTGTTTGTAACCGCAAAGGGTCACAAAAGCTACGAAAGCCTTGTTTATAGAATTATAAATAATTATTTTAGTAAGGTGTCTGGCAAGGTAAAGAAGAGTCCGCATATACTGCGGCATACGTTTGCCACGCATTTATT
This sequence comes from Christiangramia portivictoriae DSM 23547, assembly GCF_000423045.1. GTDB lineage: Bacteria > Bacteroidota > Bacteroidia > Flavobacteriales > Flavobacteriaceae > Christiangramia > Christiangramia portivictoriae. Next base: position 365,530 of record NZ_KE383971.1, read on the forward strand.
GAACCAGGGAGCCAATATGAATGCGGTAAAAGAATTGCTGGGACACTTAAGTCTCGCATCTACGCAAGTTTATACGCATAATAGTATTGCTGAATTGAGTAAGATTCACAAAATGTCTCACCCTAGGAGCAATAATAAGTAACCACACTTTTTGTTTAATTAAATTCAATCTGATTATGAAAATGAATCTGCAGTCTGTAAACTTCAATGCTGATCAAAAGCTAATTGACTTTACTCAAAAAAAACTGGATAAGCTCGAAAACTATTTTGACAAAATTATTCATGCTGACGTATTTTTTAAAGTTGAGAACACAAGTGGAAAGGAGAATAAGATTACTGAAATTCTATTAAGTATTCCCGGAGGAGAGCTAATGGTAAAAAAGACCTGTAATAAATTCGAAGCCTGTGTGGATGAGTGTGTTAGTTCTTTGCAAAGACAACTAATCAAGAAGAAGGAAAAAATGAGTGCGCATGTTTAGAAGATTTTTTTTCTAATAATGTTTTGATAAAGAAATAATTTATATACATTTGCAGTCCGTTAGAAATAGCGGACTTTTTTATGCGGAATTTTAAGCATAAAAGGCCGATGTAGCTCAGCTGGCTAGAGCAGCTGATTTGTAATCAGCAGGTCGTGGGTTCGAGTCCCTCCATCGGCTCTTGAAATACTGAAAACATTAAAGGTTCTGAAGAATTTTAAAGTTTAAGTCGTTAGTGATGAATAGCTTGAAAATAAATTCTAAGAAATTTTAAAAAATGCTTTGGATGGTGCTGTAAATTTACTTTAATTTGCAGCCGTTAAAAAAACCATTATAAGCTAAGCTGTTTCAGTAATGGTTCTATGAAATAGTGGTAATTTTGGGGAGATACTCAAGCGGCCAACGAGGGCAGACTGTAAATCTGCTGACTACGTCTTCGCAGGTTCGAATCCTGCTCTCCCCACTGAAATTTTAAATAAAAGCTGATGTCAAAAGCTTGCTTTTGTAAAGCAGCTGATTTAAAATTTTAGTTCGGGTACCACCCGAACGGATCATCGAGCAAAGCGAGATAATCCAAAGATTAACGTCTGAAATGGAAACGCGGGAGTAGCTCAGTTGGTAGAGCGTCAGCCTTCCAAGCTGAATGTCGCCGGTTCGAACCCGGTCTCCCGCTCTAAATTTAATTGAATCAGGATTTACCCGGTCTCATTAAAACGATGTTTTAATAGTTTGCTCTAAAGTAAACGGACCGAATTACCTCGAGCCTGATCTTTTCCATAAGCCTCACTGGTTTATGGATATCGCTGTTTAAAACAGTCAATTGTCTGGCCGACGTAGCTCAGGGGTAGAGCGTTTCCTTGGTAAGGAAGAGGTCACGGGTTCAATTCCCGTCGTTGGCTCTAGTTTTGTATAAAATTGAACACTAATATATAACTAAGATTAAATAAGTATTAATTATGGCAAAGGAAACTTACGATCGTTCCAAACCGCACCTAAATATTGGTACAATTGGACACGTAGATCACGGAAAAACTACTTTAACTGCAGCTATTACTAAAGTAATGGCTGATGCTGGATATTCAGAAGCTAGTGCATTCGATCAAATCGATAACGCACCTGAAGAAAAAGAAAGAGGTATTACTATTAACTCTTCTCATGTTGAGTACTCAACAGCAAACCGTCACTACGCGCACGTTGACTGTCCTGGTCACGCCGATTACGTAAAGAACATGGTAACTGGTGCTGCTCAAATGGACGGTGCTATTCTTGTTGTGGCTGCGACTGATGGTCCTATGCCTCAAACTCGTGAGCACATCCTTCTTGGACGCCAGGTAGGTATTCCAAGAATCGTTGTATTCTTAAATAAAGTTGACCTTGTAGATGATGAGGAGCTTCTTGAGCTAGTAGAAATGGAAGTGAGAGATCTTCTTTCTTTCTACGAGTATGACGGTGATAATGGTCCTGTAATTTCAGGTTCTGCACTTGGAGCACTAGAAGGAGATGAGAAGTGGTCTCAGACTGTTCTTGATCTTATGGAAGCTGTTGATAACTGGATCGAACTTCCAGAGCGTGATGTAGATAAGGCTTTCTTGATGCCAATCGAAGATGTATTCTCTATTACAGGTCGTGGTACTGTTGCAACTGGTCGTATCGAGACTGGTGTTGCAAACACTGGAGATCCTGTAGAGATCATTGGTATGGGAGCTGGAAAACTTACTTCAACTATTACTGGAGTTGAGATGTTCCGTAAAATTCTTGACAGAGGTGAAGCTGGTGATAACGTTGGTATCCTACTTAGAGGTATTGAGAAGTCTCAAATTTCTAGAGGTATGGTAATTACTAAGCCAGGGTCTGTAACTCCACACGCTAAATTCAAAGCTGAGGTTTATATCCTTAAGAAAGAAGAAGGTGGACGTCACACTCCATTCCATAACAACTACCGTCCACAGTTCTACGTACGTACAACTGATGTAACTGGAACAATCAACCTTCCTGATGGTGTAGAGATGGTAATGCCAGGTGATAACCTTACTATTACTGTTGAGCTTATTCAGCCAATCGCAATGAACACTGGACTACGTTTCGCAATTCGTGAAGGTGGTAGAACAGTAGGTGCTGGACAGGTAACTGAAATTCTAGACTAAGAATTTTCAATATATAAAAAGGTATCCCGTGCTAAGCGGGGTACCTTCACTTATATTTACGGGTTTAGCTCAGTTGGTAGAGCACTGGTCTCCAAAACCAGGTGTCGGGAGTTCGAGCCTCTCAACCCGTGCAAACATTTTTTTAGAACATGGCAGGATTTGTTAATTACATTTCAGAATCATATAACGAGTTAAAAAACCACGTTACCTGGACAAGCTGGTCTGAAGCTCAAAGGCTAACAGTGATTGTTGCTGTATTCTCCATTGTTTTTTCATTAGCAATTTGGGGTGTTGATACGCTTTTTAGTGGAGCGATTGAGCAATACTTCGAATGGGTTAAATCTTAAAACAACAGAGTAATGGCTGAAGCAAAGGATAAAAAGTGGTATGTGGTTCGCGCTGTTAGTGGGCAGGAAAATAAAGTTAAAGACTACATTGAGAAAGAAATAGCTCATATGGGTCTGGAGGATTTTGTGGATCAGGTTCTGGTGCCAACTGAAAAAGTGATACAAATTCGCAACGGTAAAAAGGTAAATAAAGAGAGAGTTTATTTTCCTGGTTACGTAATGATTCAGGCGAACATTAGTGGTGAGATTCCTCACATTATCAAGGGTATTAACGGAGTGATTGGGTTTTTGGGTGAAACCAAAGGCGGAGATCCTGTGCCACTTAGAAAATCTGAAGTGAATAGAATGCTTGGTAAAGTTGATGAATTATCTGTGAAGACTGATAATGTGGCTATTCCATTTACTATCGGAGAAACTATTAAGGTTATTGATGGTCCTTTTAACGGCTTCAATGGTACTGTTGAAAAAATCAATGAAGAAAAGCGTAAGCTTGAGGTGATGGTGAAGATCTTCGGAAGAAAGACCCCACTGGAATTGAGTTATATGCAAGTAGAGAAAGTATAAAAATTACTGTTACATATATTTTTTGATAGTTTTTTCAGCTTCCACTCAATAAACTATCATCTAAAAATTTGAAAAATGGCAAAAGAAGTAAGTAAAGTTGTAAAACTACAAGTTCGTGGAGGTGCTGCTAACCCATCACCACCAGTTGGACCTGCTTTAGGTGCTGCCGGAGTCAACATCATGGAATTCTGTAAGCAATTCAATGGTAGAACTCAGGATAAGCAAGGAAAGGTACTTCCAGTAGCAATTACTGTTTATAAGGATAAGTCTTTTGATTTTGTGATCAAAACTCCTCCTGCAGCAGTACAGTTGATGGAAGCGGCAAAGACTAAAAAAGGTTCAGGTGAGCCGAACAGAAAAAAAGTAGCTAGTGTTTCTTGGGATCAGGTTAAAGCGATTGCAGAAGACAAAATGCAGGATCTTAACGCATTTACTGTTGAATCTGCAATGAAAATGGTTGCCGGAACAGCTCGTTCGATGGGAATAACTGTAAAAGGTGAAGCACCGTTTTAATCCAAAAAGAAATTAGAAAATGGCAAAATTAACTAAAAAGCAAAAAGAAGCTCAGTCTAAGATCGAGAACGGTAAGACGTACACGGTTGCTGAGGCATCTGCTTTGATAAAAGAAGTTACCAACGCAAATTTCGACCCTTCTGTAGATCTTGCAGTTCGTTTGAACGTAGATCCACGTAAAGCTAACCAGATGGTTAGAGGTGTTGTAACCCTTCCACATGGAACAGGTAAGGACGTGAAGGTTCTTGCTCTTGTTACTCCAGATAAAGAAGAGGAAGCAAAAGAAGCTGGTGCAGATTTCGTTGGATTGGACGAGTACCTTGAGAAAATTAAAGGCGGTTGGACAGATGTTGATGTAATCATCACTATGCCGAGCGTTATGGGTAAATTGGGGCCACTAGGACGTGTTCTTGGACCAAGAGGGCTTATGCCTAACCCTAAAACCGGTACTGTAACTATGGATATCGCAAAAGCTGTATCTGACGTGAAAGCTGGTAAAATCGACTTTAAAGTTGACAAAACAGGTATTGTACATGCTGCAATTGGAAAAGCATCCTTCGATGCAGAGAAAATCGCAGGTAATGCAAGAGAATTATTAACTACGCTGGTAAAATTGAAACCTCAGGCAGCAAAAGGTGTTTATATAAAGAGTATTTATATGACCAGCACTATGAGCCCGAGTGTAGCGATAGATACTAAAAGGTTTACTGAGCAATAATTTACGATTATGACAAGAGAAGAAAAATCACAAGTTATAGAAGACTTAACTGCCCAGCTAGCCGGATTTCAAACTATCTATTTAGCTGATATTTCTGGCCTGGATGCTGGAAGTACTTCAAACTTACGTAGAGCCTGTTTCAAGGCTGATGTTAAGTTATCGGTAGTAAAAAATACGTTGCTTGCAAAAGCTATGGAAGCCTCTGATAAAGATTTCGGAGAACTTCCAACAGTTTTAAAAGGTAACACATCTATTCTACTTTCAGAAACTGGAAATGCTCCAGCGAAAGTAATCAAGGATTTCAGAAAAAAATCTGATAAGCCACTACTTAAAGGTGCTTTCGTAGAGGAAGCGATTTACGTAGGTGACGAATATCTTGAGACTCTGGTTAATATCAAGTCTAAAGAGGAAGTTATTGGAGATATTATTGGATTGCTTCAATCTCCTGCTAAAAACGTTGTTTCTGCCCTTAAATCTGGTGGTGGAAAGATCGCAGGAATCCTTAAGACCCTTTCAGAAAAGGAAGGATAATATAGTACGCACTTTTTAACAATTATAATTAAAGAACTTTTTAAAAACGATAGAAAATGGCAGATTTAAAAGATTTCGCAGAACAACTAGTTAACCTTACTGTAAAAGAAGTAAATGAGTTAGCTGATATTTTAAAAGAAGAATACGGTATCGAGCCTGCAGCTGCTGCTGTAGCTGTTGCTGGTGGAGCTGCTGCTGGTGGTGAGGAAGCTGAAGAGCAAACAGAATTCGACGTAATTCTTAAAGCTCCAGGTGGATCTAAGCTTGCTGTAGTTAAACTTGTAAAAGAACTTACAGGTCTAGGTCTTAAAGACGCTAAAGCTTTAGTAGATGGTGCTCCAGCTCCAGTTAAAGAAGGAGTTGCTAAGGATGAAGCAGAAGCTTTAAAATCACAATTAGAAGAAGCAGGAGCTGAGGTTGAGCTTAAATAAGCTTAGCACAAGCAATATTATTTAGGTTTAGACCTCAGGATAAACGCCTGGAGGTCTAAACCATTTTGCGTATATAGAACTCAACGTTTAACAAACGCACTATTTTTTATATAATAAATTATAATCCCGTCCATTGATGTTAGCAAAGCAAACTGAAAGATTGAGTTTCTCTTCTGTTAAGAACAAGCCTGCTTATCCGGACTTTCTGGATCTGCAGATTAAGTCTTTTCAGGACTTCTTTCAATTAGAGACAAAATCAGAAGCGCGGGGAAATGAAGGTCTTTACAACACCTTCCTTGAAAATTTCCCTATTACGGACACCCGTAATCAATTTGTACTAGAATTCTTAGATTATTTTGTGGACCCGCCAAGATATTCCATTCAGGAATGTATCGAACGTGGACTAACTTACAGTGTACCACTTAAGGCTAGACTTAAATTATACTGTACCGACCCTGAACACGAAGATTTTGAAACAATCGTACAGGACGTATATTTGGGTACAATCCCATATATGACACCTAGTGGAACTTTCTGCATTAATGGTGCTGAACGAGTGGTGGTATCTCAGCTACACCGTTCTCCAGGGGTTTTCTTTGGACAATCATTCCATGCGAATGGAACTAAACTTTATTCTGCCCGTGTAATTCCTTTCAAAGGTTCCTGGATAGAATTTGCGACCGATATTAATAGCGTTATGTACGCTTATATTGATCGTAAGAAAAAATTACCTGTTACAACCCTTTTCCGTGCAATTGGTTTTGAACGTGATAAGGATATCCTGGAGATCTTCGACCTTGCGGAAGAAGTGAAGGTATCTAAGACAGGTCTTAAAAAGTATCTAGGACGTAAACTAGCGGCCAGAGTACTTAATACATGGTACGAAGATTTCGTAGATGAAGATACCGGTGAAGTTGTTTCTATCGAACGTAACGAGATCGTTCTTGACCGTGATACTGAACTTGAAAAAGATCATATAGAAGAGATCCTTGAAACCGGAAGCAAAACAATCCTTCTTCATAAAGAGGATAACCAAACCGGTGACTATGCGATCATTCACAATACGCTTCAAAAAGATCCTACTAACTCTGAAAAAGAGGCAGTAGAACATATCTACCGTCAGCTTCGTAATGCTGAACCGCCAGATGAGGAAACTGCTCGTGGAATAATCGACAAGCTTTTCTTCTCAGATCAGCGTTACAGCCTTGGAGAAGTTGGTAGATACAGAATGAACAAAAAACTTGGTCTTGACGTTGAGATGGATAAGCAGGTGCTTACCAAACTTGATATCATAACCATCGTAAAATACTTAATTGAACTTATTAACTCTAAAGCTGAGATTGATGATATCGATCACCTTTCTAACCGTCGTGTTAGAACTGTAGGGGAGCAGTTATCTCAGCAATTCGGTGTCGGTCTTGCACGTATGGCAAGAACGATCCGTGAGAGAATGAACGTTCGTGATAACGAGGTTTTTACACCAATAGATTTGATCAATGCGAAGACACTATCTTCTGTGATCAACTCCTTCTTTGGTACAAACCAGTTATCTCAGTTCATGGACCAGACCAACCCTCTTGCAGAAATCACGCATAAGCGTAGACTTTCAGCATTAGGACCAGGTGGTTTATCAAGAGAAAGAGCCGGATTTGAGGTGCGTGATGTTCACTATACCCACTACGGAAGACTTTGTCCTATTGAAACTCCTGAAGGTCCAAACATTGGTCTTATTTCATCACTTTCAGTTTATGCGAAAGTAAACGGAATGGGATTCATTGAAACACCTTATAGAAGTGTAACAGATGGTAAGATCAATATTTCCGAAGAGCCTATTTACTTAAGTGCTGAAGAGGAAGAAGGTAAAAAGATTGCTCAGGCCAACATTCCTTTAAAGGATGATGGTACGATAGATACAGATCGTGTAATTGCACGAATGGAAGGTGACTTCCCGGTAGTAGATCCAAATGAGATTCACTATACTGATGTTGCACCAAACCAGATTTCATCCATTTCTGCATCTTTAATTCCATTCCTGGAACATGATGATGCGAACCGTGCATTGATGGGATCAAACATGATGCGACAGGCAGTACCACTTTTAAGAACAGATTCCCCTATCGTTGGAACTGGTCTTGAAAGACAGGTTGCGACCGACTCACGTGTATTGATCAATGCTGAAGGTGAAGGTGAAGTTGAATATGTAGATGCAAACAAGATTGTTATCAAATACGATCGTACGGATGAAGCAAGAATGGTAAGTTTTGATGATGATTCAAAATCTTATGATCTTATCAAATTCCGTAAAACTAACCAGGGATCCTGTATCAACCTGAAGCCAATCGTTAGCGTTGGTGACAGAGTTACTAAAGGTCAGGTTCTTTGCCAGGGTTATGCAACCGAAGAAGGTGAGCTGGCGCTTGGTAGAAACATGAAGGTTGCCTTCATGCCTTGGAAAGGTTACAACTTTGAGGATGCGATCGTAATTTCAGAAAAAGTGGTAAGAGATGATATTTTCACCTCAATCCATATTGATGAGTACTCGCTTGAAGTTAGAGATACAAAACTTGGTAACGAAGAATTGACAAATGACATTCCTAATGTTTCTGAAGAGGCTACTAAAGACCTTGATGAGCACGGAATGATTAGAGTTGGTGCTGAAGTGAAGCCTGGTGATATTCTTATTGGTAAGATTACTCCAAAAGGGGAAAGTGATCCTACTCCAGAAGAGAAATTACTACGTGCGATCTTTGGTGACAAAGCAGGTGATGTAAAAGATGCTTCCTTGAAAGCTTCTCCGTCACTTAGCGGTGTTGTTATCAACAAGAAATTGTTCGCCAGAGCGATCAAGGACAAACGTAAGAGAGCTCAGGATAAAGAAGATGTTGCTGCATTAGAGAAAAAGTACGATGCTAAATTCGCTAATTTAAAAGCTGAACTTATTGAGAAGTTATTCGCCATTATCGGTGGTAAGACTGCTCAGGGAGTACAGAATGATCTTGGTGAAGAAGTAATGCCAAAAGGTAAGAAGTACACTCTTAAGATGCTGAACGCTGTAGATGATTATGCTCACTTAACTACGGGTACATGGACTACAGATGATCATCTCAATGAACTGGTAGCAGATCTTCTGCACAACTATAAGATCAAAGAGAACGATCTTCAGGGTAACCTTAGGAGAGAGAAATTCACCATATCTGTTGGAGATGAACTTCCATCAGGAATTCTCAAACTGGCTAAAGTTTACATCGCTAAGAAACGTAAACTTAAAGTAGGGGATAAAATGGCAGGACGTCACGGTAACAAAGGTATTGTTGCAAGAATCGTTCGCCAGGAAGATATGCCATTCCTTGAGGATGGAACACCAGTAGACATCGTATTGAACCCACTAGGGGTACCATCACGTATGAACATTGGACAAATCTATGAAACAGTTCTTGGATGGGCTGGACAGAAGAACGGGAAGAAGTACGCAACACCAATTTTTGATGGTGCGACTATCGATGAGATCAATGATCTTACTGATAAAGCTGGAATTCCTCGATACGGTCATACCTATCTATATGATGGTGGAACCGGGGAAAGATTTGACCAGCGTGCAACAGTTGGTGTGATCTACATGCTTAAACTCGGTCATATGATCGACGATAAGATGCATGCTCGTTCTATTGGACCATACTCACTTATTACTCAGCAACCGCTTGGTGGTAAGGCGCAATTTGGTGGTCAGAGATTTGGAGAGATGGAGGTTTGGGCTCTTGAAGCTTACGGAGCATCTAGTACTCTAAGAGAAATTCTAACAGTGAAGTCTGATGACGTTATTGGAAGAGCTAAGACTTACGAGGCTATTGTGAAGGGTGAGCCAATGCCGGAACCAGGATTACCGGAATCTTTCAACGTACTTATGCACGAATTGAAAGGTCTAGGTTTGGATATTAAACTTGAAGAATAACATTCTGTTTTTACCGGGACGCTACGGCGTCCCCGTTTAAACCGAATATTCACAATAATTAGCAGCAGTTATTATGGCTAGAAATAATGATAAGAATACAGTACAGAGGTTTAACCAGATCTCTATAGGTTTAGCTTCTCCAGAGTCCATCCTTGCGGAATCCCGAGGTGAAGTTCTTAAGCCTGAAACGATCAATTACCGTACGCACAAACCAGAGCGTGACGGTTTGTTCTGTGAGCGTATTTTTGGTCCTGTAAAGGATTATGAGTGTGCTTGTGGAAAATACAAAAGAATCCGATATAAAGGAATCGTTTGTGACCGTTGTGGGGTGGAAGTTACAGAGAAAAAGGTTCGTAGAGATCGCGTTGGTCACATCAACCTTGTGGTACCTGTAGCACATATCTGGTATTTCCGTTCTTTACCTAACAAAATTGGTTATTTGCTAGGTCTGCCGTCTAAAAAGCTTGACATGATCATCTACTACGAGAGATACGTAGTGATTCAGCCAGGTAATGCGACAGATGAAGAAGGGAAAGCGTTACAAAAAATGGATTTCCTTACCGAAGAAGAATATCTAAATATCTTAGATGAACTTCCTCAGGAGAACCAGTATCTGGATGATAGCGATCCGAATAAATTCATCGCTAAAATGGGAGCTGAATGTTTGATCGAGATCCTGAAAAGAATCGATCTTGATGAACTTTCCTATGAATTAAGACACAAAGCAAACAACGAAACCTCAAAACAACGTAAAACAGAGGCGCTTAAACGTCTTCAGGTTGTAGAGGCTTTTCGTGATGCAAACAATAATAGAGAGAATAATCCAGAATGGATGATCATGAAAGTTGTGCCGGTAATCCCGCCAGAACTTCGTCCATTGGTTCCTCTTGATGGTGGTCGTTTTGCGACTTCAGATTTAAATGACCTATACCGTCGAGTGATTATTCGAAACAATCGTTTGAAGAGATTGATGGAGATCAAAGCTCCTGAGGTTATTTTGCGTAATGAAAAACGTATGCTTCAGGAATCTGTGGATTCTCTTTTCGATAATACAAGAAAATCTTCAGCAGTAAAAACTGATTCTAACCGTCCACTGAAATCACTTTCAGACTCATTGAAAGGTAAGCAGGGACGTTTCCGTCAGAACCTGCTTGGTAAGCGTGTGGATTATTCAGCACGTTCTGTCATCGTTGTAGGACCAGAACTTAAAATGTTTGAGTGTGGTCTTCCGAAGAATATGGCAGCCGAACTTTACAAGCCTTTTATCATTAGAAAACTGATTGAAAGAGGGATTGTAAAAACAGTGAAGTCTGCGAAGAAAATCATAGATAAAAAAGAACCTGTAGTTTGGGATATCTTGGAAAATGTGCTTAAAGGGCATCCGGTATTATTGAACCGTGCTCCTACGCTTCACCGTCTGGGAATCCAGGCATTCCAGCCTAAACTTATTGAAGGTAAGGCAATTCAGCTTCACCCACTTGCATGTACTGCATTCAACGCCGATTTCGATGGTGACCAGATGGCAGTTCATTTACCACTTGGGCCTGAGGCTATTTTGGAAGCTCAGCTCTTAATGCTTGCTTCTCACAACATTTTGAACCCTGCAAACGGTTCTCCAATTACAGTACCTTCCCAGGATATGGTGCTTGGTCTGTACTATATGACCAAACACAAGGTTGGTACTAAAGAGGAGCCGGTAAAAGGTGAAGGACTTACATTCTATTCTGCGGAAGAGCTAGTGATAGCTTATAACCAGAAGCGTGTAGACCTGAACGCAGGTATTAAAATTAGAACGAAAGATTTTAACGAAGCTGGGGAACTGGTATACATGATCAAGGATACTACTGTTGGTAGAGTTTTGTTCAATGAAGCAGTTCCAGAGAAAGCTGGATATATTAATGAAGTACTTACCAAAAAATCTCTTCGTGAGATTATTGGTAACATCTTAAGAATTACAAGCGTTCCGGAAACTTCAGAATTCCTTGATGAGATCAAAGGTCTTGGATATGGATTCGCATTCCGTGGTGGTTTGTCCTTTAGTTTAGGTGATATTATCATCCCTGAGGAAAAACAGTCCATGATCGATGAAGCCAACGAACAAGTTGAGGGTATCATAGGAAACTATAACATGGGTCTTATAACCAATAACGAACGTTACAACCAGGTAATTGATATCTGGACTTCTACCAATGCAGGTCTTACAGATCTTGCTATGAAGCGTATTCGTGAAGACAAGCAAGGGTTCAACTCTGTGTATATGATGCTTGATTCTGGTGCGCGTGGTTCGAAGGAACAGATTCGTCAGTTAACCGGTATGCGTGGTTTGATGGCTAAGCCGAAGAAATCTAACTCTGGTGGTGGTGAAATTATTGAAAACCCGATTCTTTCCAACTTTAAGGAAGGGCTTTCAATTCTTGAATACTTTATTTCTACTCACGGTGCACGTAAAGGTCTTGCCGATACCGCACTAAAAACTGCCGATGCTGGTTACCTAACCCGTCGTCTGGTAGATGTTTCACAGGATGTAATCGTTAATGAAGATGATTGTGGAACTTTAAGAGGGGTAGAAGTTAAGCCACTTAAGAAGAATGAAGAAATAGTAGAATCTTTAGGAGAAAGAATCCTTGGACGAATTTCTCTACATGATGTCGTGAATCCTTCAACCGATGAACTTATTGTTGGTTCCAACGAAGAGATTACTGAAGAAATTGTAGCGAAGATCGAAGCTGCACCTATAGAAAGTGTTGAAGTACGTTCACCACTTACCTGTGAGGCGAAAAAAGGAATCTGTATTAAATGTTACGGTAGAAACCTTGCAACCAACAAGATCGTACAAACAGGTGAAGCTGTTGGTGTTGTTGCTGCACAGTCTATTGGGGAGCCTGGTACACAGCTTACACTACGTACGTTCCACGTGGGAGGTATTGCAGGTAACATTTCTGAAGATAATAAACTTGAAGCAAGATTTGACGGTATTGCAGAGATCGAGGATCTAAAAGTTGTAAAAGGTGAAGCCCCAGATGGTGGAACTGCAGACATCGTAATCTCTCGTACTGCTGAACTTAAAATTAAAGACAAGAAAACGGGAGTTGTATTAAGTAACAACAACATTCCTTACGGTTCTCAGATCAATATCGAGAATGGAGCTACAGTGTCTAAAGGTGATGTCATCTGTACCTGGGATCCATATAACGGTGTGATTATTTCTGAATTCGCCGGTAAGATCAAATATGAAAACATCGAGCAGGGTGTTACGTACCAGGTTGAGATCGATGAGCAAACAGGATTCCAGGAAAAAGTAATTTCTGAATCTCGTAACAAGAAGCTGATCCCAACTTTACATATCCTAGGTAAAAAAGACGAGGTAATTCGTTCTTACAACCTTCCGGTAGGTGCTCACCTGATGGTAGACAATGCTGAAAAGATTGGTGTTGGTAAGATCCTGGTTAAGATTCCACGTAAATCATCTAAAGCAGGTGATATTACCGGAGGTCTTCCAAGGGTAACAGAACTTTTTGAAGCTCGTAATCCTTCGAATCCAGCTGTAGTGTCTGAGATTGATGGTGTTGTTTCCTTCGGTAAGATTAAAAGAGGTAATCGTGAGATCATTGTAGAATCTAAGCTTGGTGAGGTTAAGAAATATTTGGTAAAGTTATCTAACCAGATACTCGTACAGGAAAATGACTACGTGAGAGCAGGAATGCCACTATCTGATGGATCAATAACTCCTGAAGATATCCTGAACATTAAAGGACCAAACGCGGTACAACAATATCTTGTGAACGAAGTTCAGGAAGTTTACCGACTACAGGGTGTGAAGATTAATGATAAGCACTTTGAAGTTGTAGTAAGACAAATGATGCGTAAAGTGAGAATCGTGGATCCGGGAGATACAATTTTCCTTGAAAATCAACTGGTACATAAGGCAGATTTCATTGATGAAAACAATAAGTTATTCGGAATGAAGGTTGTTGAAGATGCTGGTGATTCAGAAAGATTGAAGCCAGGACAGATCATTACCCCTAGAGATCTAAGAGATGAGAACTCTATTCTTAGAAGAGAGGACAAGAATCTTGCAACTGCAAGGGATGTGATCACTGCAACTGCAAACCCAGTTCTGCAAGGTATAACCAGAGCTTCACTACAAACGAAGTCCTTTATCTCGGCTGCTTCCTTCCAGGAAACTACCAAGGTACTAAATGAGGCTGCTGTTAGTGGTAAAATCGATGCTCTTGAAGGATTGAAGGAAAATGTAATTGTTGGACACAGAATTCCAGCAGGTACAGGTATGAGAAAGTACGATAGTATTATTGTTGGTTCTAAAGAAGAATTTGACGAAATGCTTGAGAAGAAACAGGAAGTTAATTATAACTAATTCCTGATAAGGTTATCTTAAAAGGCTCCGCTCACTGCGGAGCCTTTTTTATTTATACTCATCTTTGCCTTATGAAGAATTTTATGAAAGAAATATTGCAGTTTTCGCATGAAACGAATACGAAAATCATTGCAAAATTTAATGATGGAGATTTGCACTATGTTATTGCAGAAAGCTCCAAGAAATTAATTTCACATATTTTAAATTCTCAAACCTTATGGAATAATAGAATTACCGATGGTGAAGTAATTGACGTATGGAAAGTTTGGGAACCTGAGAAATTAAAAGAGATTGAAGAGCAGAATCACCAGGCTACACTGGATATTCTGGAAAAACGGAATCTGGATGATACGATCACGTATACTCGCTCCAATAATGAAACTTACAAAACTTCCATAAGGGATATTATTTTCCAGGTCGTGAATGAAGCGAGTTATTATCGTGGACAGATCGCATTGGAGTTTGAAAAAAAGAAGATAGAACCCGTTAATTCCGATTTTGTATACTACAGGAGATAGGCCTAAACTTTATTTTATATCTTATGTGCCAAAATATTAAATTATGAGTGACGACAGCAAAAACAATCAGGATAAAGGCAAGATCAATATAGAATTAGATGAGGCGGTTGCAGAAGGAACCTATTCCAATCTGGCTATCATCAACCATTCAGTATCTGAATTTGTAGTTGATTTTGTGAATATCATGCCCGGTAGACCTAAAAGCAAAGTGAAATCAAGGATCATTCTTACTCCGCAACATGCCAAGCGATTATTAAAAGCGCTGGGTGATAATATCCAACGTTTTGAGAATGCACACGGTGAGATTCAGGATTACGACAAAGCGCCCTTACCACTTAATTTCGGTCCAACCGGTCAGGCTTAAGCCAATATAATTCTACAAAAAGATTTTCATGGTCTGATATCAATTCAGACTCTGGAAATCTTTTTAGTTATATTTCGAAAAATATATTTTAGCAGCTTTCATTACCCGTGGGGCCATGATTAAAGTAGCGATCATAGTTGGAATAGCCATGAGTGCGAAAAATCCATCAATTAAATTCAGAATAAAACTTAAAGAAGTGGTAGCTCCCACTAGAATGCTAAGTACATAGACATAATTGTAATACTTTTTGTTTTCAGCTCCGGCGAGGAATGACAAACATTTTGTACCGTAGTAGGAGTATGAGAATAAGGAGGATATACTAAAAGCAAGTATACAGAGGAGTAAAAGATAATTGCCTACAAATGGAATTGCTTCCTCAAAGGCGGCCGCGGTTAGACTTACGCCATTGACATCTTCTGTTCTCCATACGCCAGTAACCAGGATAGCCATCGCAGTGAGCGTACATACAACCAGTGTATCAATTGCCGGCCCAAGCATTGCTATAAGACCTTCACGAACAGGTTCAGAAGTTTTGCTGGCTCCATGCGCCATGGTAGCGGTTCCAATCCCAGCTTCATTAGAGAATGCGCCCCTGCGTATCCCAAGTAAGATTAATCCTCCTAAAAGGCCGCCTAGCAAAGGATCTCCTTTATAATTTTCTGCAGCAAAGGCATCTGTAAAGATCATGCTAAAATAGCCTAGCACAACATCATAGTGGACCAACAGAATAGCTATAACAGATACGAAATACAGAAGAACCATGGCTGGCACCAGTTTGGATACAGTCTTGCTAATGCGATCCAGACCGCCTATGATAACTATGGTTGTGATAATGGTCAGGATGATTCCTATGGCCAGACTTGTTCCAAAACCGGTCTCTACATTATTTGGTTCCAGCAATATATAATTAATAGCCTGGGTTAATTGATTCACGTTGAATACCGGCAGTGCACCTACCAGGCCAGCAACCGCAAAAAAGGCTGCCACGGGCTTCCATTTTTTACCTAGACCTTCCACGATGAAATACATGACACCTCCCTGAATCTTGCCTTCGGAATCTCTACCGCGATACATCACTGCGAGCGTATTGGTAAAAAACTTTGTAGCCATTCCAACGATCGCACTTACCCACAGCCAGAAAATAGCTCCAGGTCCACCAACGGCAATCGCCACAGCAACACCAGCAATATTACCCATCCCGACGGTGGAAGAAAGAGCTGTAGATAAAGCCTGGAAATGATTGATATCCCCAGGATCATCTGGGTTATTGTACTTCCCGCGAAGAACTTCAATGGAATGTCCCAGGTAACGAAAGGGTAGAAATCGAGAATAAATCAGGAGATAAATTCCGCCGCCAATTAGCAATATTACCAGTGGAATTCCCCAAACGAGCGAGGCGAAATCTGCAATGAACTGATCTATCTTGGACATAGTAAAGATTTATACCGAAAATAGTGAATTTTACAAGTCTATTTTCAGTAAGTTTTTAGTTTGTATAGTTCAGTACAACGTCTTCTGGATCTTAGAATTCAGAAGTGTAATGAAATTTGATGGATGGATATTTTTGCTGTGTCATCTGCAATGAAAACTGGGAATCTGCAAGAAATACCAGTTGCCCAGATTTGTCCTTTGCCAGATATTTTGCTTTTACACGTTTAAAATCCTTGAATTCTTCAGACTTTTCATTTTCAGCTTCAACCCAGGTAGCCTTATGTACATTAAGATTTTCATAGGTACATTTTGCGCCGTACTCATGCTCGAGTCGATATTGAATAACTTCAAACTGTAACGCTCCCACCGTTCCAATAACCTTTCTGCCATTCAGCTCAAGGATAAACAACTGTGCAACCCCTTCATCCATCAACTGGTCGATCCCTTTTTCCAGTTGCTTGGATTTCATTGGATCTGCATTATTGATGTATCTAAAATGTTCAGGTGAAAAGCTTGGAATACCTTTATACATGAGGTTCTCACCTTCAGTCAAAGTATCCCCAATCTTAAAACTCCCAGTATCGTGCAATCCTACAATATCTCCAGGATAGGAGGTGTCTACAATTTCTTTCTTTTCAGCAAAGAAAGCATTGGGCGATGAAAATTTCATGTTCTTATTGTTTCGAACATGCAGGTAGTTTTTATTACGCTCAAATTTACCCGAAACTATTTTGACAAATGCCAGTCGATCTCGATGTTTAGGATCCATATTCGCATGAATCTTAAAAACAAAACCGGTAAATTTCTCTTCTTCCGGCCTAACTAGTCGGCTGTCGCTTTCTTTCGGGCGGGGAGGAGGAGCTATGGAAATAAAACAGTCCAATAGTTCACGTACGCCAAAATTATTGAGGGCAGATCCAAAAAATACAGGTTGTAGTTTACCATCAAGGTAATCCTGTCTATCGAAGTCTGGGTAAACACCCTGGGCCAATTCCAGCTCATCACGAAGATTGTCTGCAGCATTACCACCAATTAGTTCATCCAGGGCTTTATCCTGAAGGTCATCTATTTCGATGGTTTCCTCGATATCTCTTCTGGGATCTCCAGTGAACAGGTTCACATTCTTTTCCCAGATATTATAAATTCCTTTAAAGTCGTATCCCATGCCTATCGGAAAACTTAGAGGAGTCACCTTCAGATTCAACTTCTGCTCAATTTCGTCGAGCAGCTCAAAAGCGTCTTTACCTTCACGATCCAGCTTGTTAATAAACACGATCATGGGGATATTCCGCATACGGCATACCTCGACAAGTTTTTCAGTTTGCTCCTCGACACCTTTTGCAACATCAATGACCACAATGACACTATCTACTGCGGTAAGCGTTCGAAAGGTATCTTCAGCAAAATCCTTATGCCCGGGAGTATCCAGGATATTTATCTTGATATCCTTGTATTCAAAAGCAAGTACAGAGGTGGCAACAGAGATCCCACGTTGACGTTCGATCTCCATAAAGTCACTCGTAGCACCTTTTTTTATCTTATTGGATTTTACCGCACCAGCTTCCTGAATGGCCCCTCCAAACAAAAGTAATTTTTCGGTTAAAGTGGTTTTTCCTGCATCTGGGTGAGAAATGATCCCGAATGTTCTTCTTTTATTGATCTCTTTTTGGTACTGCTTCATAACGGATATTTGCAGCTGCAAAAGTAAGATTATTTTAAAGATTTTTGCATGTGCAAGAGAGATTCAATCTTTTGGTAATCTGAATAGAAATTGATGGAAATGAAAACGGAATCCCCCATAGATCCCGTTATTTTTCATAGCGATCGTTTCCCCAACAATTCGCAAACATATCTACGTAAGCTCAAATTCAAAGGTTTTAAAAAATCAGATTTTTTGAACTGCGGTGTCTTCCTTCTTCGGAAAACTTTAGGAATTGCTTAATCGGCTTATTTATGAAAGGAAACCTTGATTTTGTACATTTGAAATTCAAATTTTATAATGGCGCAGGAGAACGTAATATTAGTAAACGAAAAAGACGAGCAAATTGGCCTTATGGAGAAGATCGAGGCCCACGAAAAAGCATTGCTTCACAGAGCTTTTTCAGTATTTGTTTTTAATGACAGGAATGAATTGATGATCCAGCAAAGAGCTCATTCAAAATATCATTCACCAGGTCTCTGGACGAATACCTGCTGCAGTCATCAACGTGAAGGAGAGTCCAATATTGAAGCCGGAAAGCGCAGGTTGCAGGAGGAGATGGGATTTTCCACAGATCTAAAGGATACTATATCATTTATTTACAAAGCACCATTCGATAATGGACTTACGGAGCATGAGTTTGATCATATTCTCGTAGGTTCCTATGAGGGTGTGCCAGATCTAAACCCGGATGAAGTTGCAGCCTGGAAGTGGATGTCCCTGGATGCTATAGAGGAGGACATGCGAAACAATCCTGCAATTTATACAGAATGGTTTAAGATCATCTTCGACAAATACTATTCACATATTCAACAATGAGAGTAACTGTTCACAGGAAAGCGCATTTCAATGCTGCCCATCGTCTTTTCAGGAAGGATTGGGATGATGCCAGAAATCTCCAGGTTTTTGGAAAGTGTAGCAATCCTAATTTTCATGGACACAACTATGAGCTTATAGTTTCTGTGACCGGGAGCATCGATCCTGATACAGGATTTGTTATGGACCTGAAAGTTTTGAAAGATCTAATACGAACAGAAGTTGAAGACGCGTTTGATCATAAGAACTTAAATATAGAGGTTGCTGAATTTAAGGATATTAATCCTACTGCCGAGAATATTTCAGTAGTCATATGGAATAAATTACGCAAGCATATAGATTTGTCTCATGATCTGGAAGTCACATTGTATGAGACTCCGCGCAATTATGTTACTTATAAAGGAGCGAAGTGAAAAAGGGAGAATTAGTGCCAGATCTTGTGTTGAAGGACCAAAACGGTCATGATTTCAATTTTCGAGATCTGATGGGAAAGAAAGCCTTCGTAGTTTATTTTTACCCTAAAGATTTTACACCGGGATGTACGAAGGAGGCCTGTAGTTTTCGTGATAGCTACCAGGAGTTTCAGGATCTGGGCGCAGAGGTTATCGGGATAAGTGCAGATACCACAACCTCTCATGCTAAATTTAGTAAGAAATACAGCTTACCCTATATTTTTCTTTCAGATAGGGATAAACGAGCGAGAAAGGCTTTTGATGTCAAGGCGAATCTCATGGGGTTGCTTCCAGGTAGAGAAACATTCGTATTTAGCAAGAGTGGTACATTACTTCACAGGTTCAACAGTATGAATGCAGCGAAGCATATGCCGGAGGCACTTGAAATCCTGAAAAATTATCAGAATTAATTTTCAGGAAAATCAATTTGGTTTCGAAAAATAGTTTAAATTCGCAGCCGAAATTAAATGATAATGGCTAGTAAAAGACTGCTTAAAAAAGATGTGAATTATGTAATGGGAGACATCATTGATGCTGCCTATATTCACCAAATGGCTAACCCGAAGGAGGACAACAAGAAGTCTGAAGCTATCGTGGATGAAGCTATCAGCGATTACGATGAATTGATTAGAGAGATCAATAGACGTGATGTTGAAAACAAACCAAAACACTTCAAGAAAATCCAGCAGGATCTTGAGAAAAAGGCGAAAGACCTTATCGAGAAACTAAATGCACTTTAATAAGATGCCGATGTAGCTCAGCTGGCTAGAGCAGCTGATTTGTAATCAGCAGGTCGTGGGTTCGAGTCCCTCCATCGGCTCTTAATGAAAAGCTTCTCCGCAAGGAGGGGCTTTTTTGTTTTGCACATGTTGGGACGAGAAGCCTGTCCTGAGCGAAGTCGAAGGGAGTCCCTCCATCGGCTCTTAATGAAAAGCTTCTCCGCAAGGAGGGGCTTTTTTGTTTTGCATAAGTTGGGGACTAGAAGCCAATCCTGAGCGAAGTCCAAAGCGCTTTTTCGATTTATATGCGAAATTTCCCTGCTACAATCGAATTTGCACAAACACCTAAGGGTATTTAGTCAATATGCTGATGAACTGCAGTCTGCAATACATAGAATTTACTAGAAATTACCTCTGTGCTTAACCGCTAATGAAGGGCATCCAGTTCCAGTAATTTGCTGGTACGTTCCTGAACTGCTTTAAAACCTTCCTTGTCTTCACGTACATCCCTGTTCCAGAAAGGAATCATCTTATCCAATTGCTTTCTGTATTCTTTAGTTCTAATTTTTTCCGGAAATGCTATCTGCAATACTTCCAGCATGATATGAACGGCCGTAGACGCGCCCGGTGAAGCTCCCAGTAAAGCTGTAATTTTGCCGTCGTTGCTATGTACCACATCGGTACCAAATTCCAGTTTGCCACCCTGCTCATCATCACGTTTAATGATTTGTACACGCTGTCCGGCCACCTTCAGTTCCCAGTCTTCCGGCTTTGCATCCTTAAGGAAAACTCTAAGTTCATCTACGCGGTCTTCGTGATCCATCCGTACCTGGTCTATGAGGTAGGTGGTAAGTGGAAGATTGTGCCAGAATACGCCCCACATGGAAGGAATATTGTCGAACCTGAGAGATTTTGGTAAATCTAGAATAGAACCCTGTTTCAAGAATTTGGTACTGAAACCTGCGAAGGGGCCAAACAGTAATTCTTTTTTTCCATCGATGAATCTAGAATCCAGGTGAGGTACAGACATGGGAGGTGCATCCACACCAGCTTTACTGTAAACTTTTGCATCATGCTTCTCAATAATTTCTCGATTAGTACAGGCGAGCCACTGCCCGCTTACCGGGAATCCACCATACCCGTCTTTCTCAGGTATTTCAACTTTTTGCAGTAGCGGTAAGGCACCACCACCTGTGCCTATGAAAATATGTTCTGCGTCATAATAGGATTTTTCTCCGGTTTTAAGATCCTTTACAATAGCCGACCATTCATCGGGACCATCTGGATCGATGTCCACAACTTCAGTGTTCCTTATAACCGGAACAGAGAAATGATTCTCCAGAAGGTCAAAATATCTTTCTGTGAGAGCGCCAAAATTGACACCGGTTCCCAGCTCCATCCTGGTGGCTGCCATTTTCTCATCCGGCTCTCGATCTTTCATGATCAGCGGAAACCACTTTTTCATGACCGTCTGGTCATTAGTGTATTCCATTTCTTCAAACATGAATTCAGAACTCATACGCTCGAATCGTTTCTTCAGGAATTCAATATTATCTTCCCCTCGTACCCAGGCATGATGCGGAATACTATGGATAAAGCTTTTTGGATCCTTTAGCAGATTCTGACTCACCAGGTGAGCCCAGAATTGTTTTGATTTTTCAAATTGCTGAAAGGTATCTACAGCTTTTGTAATATCGATCGATCCATCTTCCTGCTCAGGAGTATAGTTGAGTTCACAGAATGCTGAGTGTCCAGTCCCGGCATTGTTCCATGCTTTTGTACTTTCCTGGGCTATCTTATCTAACCGCTCAAATATGATGATCTTCATATCTGGATCGATTAACTTCAGCATGAGGGCAAGGCTTGCGCTCATAATTCCTCCTCCGGCGCAGATGAGGTCATATTCTGTGTTTGTGTGATGCATAATTTTTTTTCTACAAAATATGGAACACATAACTTCTTTTAACCCAAAGAAATATTAAGAAATAAAAAAGGAGCCACCAGGCTCCTCAATTCTTTTATATTTGTATCAATCAGGAATTTTCAACTTCCTGAGTCTGCACCTTATTTTCCAGTTTTTCTTCCTTCCTCCGCTCTTTTAAAAAGCTTTTCAATTCCTTGCCGTATTTGGATTTTTTGATCTTTGGTTCCAGTGAATTGTATATGGTATCCAGATATTTGATATTGGCATCAAATACTTCTGATAGCGCCAGGTAAGGTGCTATCTCATGTTGCTTGTTATTCAGTGCAAAATTTACAGTATACAGGTATTTTCTACGTAGAAGCTTATCGTATTTCTGATCAATTTCCATAAGCTTCTCCTCATCCTGTTCTTTTTCTGCTTCAAAACTTTCCTTGATCAGGTCGAGATTCTGGTCGTTGAACCGGCTAATCATTTTCTTGTATTCAACCAGCTTTTCCTGGTTTACAGAACCAATCACCTCTGCACTGGTTTCGAACTTTTCAAGTTTTGTATTGATAGTGATTTGCCCTTCGTCTGCAAAGAAATCTATACGATCATCATACTGGTTGTTATCTACCTTTTCAAGGTACAAATACATAATCTGCGGACTCTCCAAATAGGTTTCCATTGTGAACTTTGGATCGCCCGTCACCTGAACTGAGTCCACATTCACCAATGCGGTATCCTCAATTTTCTGAAGGTACAAAGTTCCCTTTTTAAGACCTTTGATCTCTCCGTTTACAATCAGGTTGCTTTCTTTTTCTGAACAGGCGCTTACACTGATCAGAATAACTAAAAGAAGCGTTAATTTTTTCATTGTTAGATGCGATTTTAAAGTGCGCAAATATCTTATATTTTTCCGTTTATTACTAACTGCCAGCAGCTAATTGCATTAAAATTGTGCACAAAATAGCGCCATAAGTTCCCACCACGTAACCAAACACTGCCAGTAGAACACCTACGGTGGCAAGGGATGGATGAAATGCTGCTGCAACCACCGGGGCAGATGCCGCCCCGCCTACGTTGGCCTGACTACCTACCGCGAGGAAAAAGTATGGAGCTTTGATTAATTTCGCGGTAATAACCAGTACGATCACATGTATAAGAATCCATACCAGGCCTATCGCCAGGAGTCCGGGATTATCGAATACAGATGTAAGATCCATTTTCATCCCAATGGTGGCGACGAGAATATATATAAAGATGCTACCAATTTTACTGGCGCCGGTACCTTCATATTTTTTGAATTTAGTAAACGAGAATAGGATCCCCAGGGCAGTTGCGATGGTGATCATCCAGAAAAACTGGGATGAAAAGCTGGATAGTGCACTTTTACTGTCATTAAAAACATCGAAATTAGCGGTTAGGTATGTAGAAATCCCGTCTGCACCCCAGTGCGCTATCCCAACTGCACCAAAAGCCAGTGCCAGCATGATCATAAAATCTGGTAACATGGGAATGCGGTTGACACTTTCAGCATAGCTGCTAACCTTTACTTTTAGTTCTTCGATAGCAGAATTGTCTGCTTTTAGCCATTGGTCTATAGCTTTATTTTTACCAATCCCCATCAGCACAATTGCCATCCAGAGATTCGCCACGATGATATCCACCAGAACCATCCCGCCATACAGATCCTGGTTGTATTCATAAATTTCGAGCATCGCAGCCTGGTTGGCCCCACCGCCAATCCAGCTGCCTGCAATTGTGGAAAGACCTCGCCAAACTGCATCCGGTCCAACGCCTCCAACAGTTTCCGGAGAAATACTGGAAATAAGTAAGATTGCAAGCGGTCCGCCAAGAACGATACCCAGGGTTCCTGCGAAAAACATGATAAGTGCTTTGGGTCCAAGATTAAATACAGCTTTAAGGTCAATACTCAAAGTCATTAGCACCAGCGCTGCGGGTAAAAGATACCTGCTGGCTACAAAATAGAGTTGGGAAACTTCATCATCTATAAGGCCAACCGAGTTAAAGATCGCCGGTATAAGGTAACACATGAGAAGTGCGGGAACGACTTTATAAAATTTATTCCAGAATCCCTCTTTTTGAGAAGAAGTATAAAATACAAAACCCAGTGCGATCATTAAAAGTCCGAATACGATCGCATCGTTGGTAAATAAGGCAGTTGTCTCCATAGAAATTTTGAAAGTTGACCGGCAAAATACAATTTTTATATTTTCTCCCGGTTTGCCATTACAGTTATTGCAACAGGATCTCTCTTAGGCTTTGCGCCACACCGTCTTCCTTTCCAGGGGCGGTGACCATATGCGCGACTTCAAGTACTTCAGGTTTGGCATTTCCAACCGCAATTCCCAGGCCTACCCCTTGCAGCATTTCCCTGTCATTATAATTATCGCCAAAGGCCATGCTTTGCGAAAGAGGCAATTGAAAATGTTCCTTTAGCAAGTACTCCACAGCAGTAAGTTTTGAAATTTTACGCGGAGCGATCTCAAGGTAACTTGGCTTACTTCGGTACAAATGCAAATCCTCACCATGATACTCCACAAGGAAGTCTCTTATTTTATCAATTTTTTCTTCTTCACCCATCGCCATAATCTTATGTACGCCCTTCCCAGACGCTTTCCATTTTTCCAGTACTTCAGCATTACTGCTCACTTCAGGTTGTACTTTCGTGTTGTTAATTTCTCTGCGAGTCCAGAAATCTTCTCTGGGAACATACCATTCATCTGCATGAAAAAGACTTAGATGTACATCATCTTCAAGATTAAAACGGTGCAGACTTTCCAGAGTGTTGATGGGGATTTCCGTAGAAATTACTTTTTGGTCATTCACGAGTATGAGTCCGCCATTGTAAGCGATGATGGGATGATGCTCGATCCCTAATTTTTCCTGAAGATGTCGCATGGCTGCTGGCATTCTGGAACTTATCAAAATGAACGGGATTTTTCGCTCCTCCAGGGACCCGATGGTCTGGATGGTAAGTGGTGATAAATCTCTGTCGGCGTTCAACAGGGTGCCGTCAATGTCTGAAAATACGATCTTGAACATTTCTACTGGTCGGTTTTGGATTTAGGGTATCGTTTGGCGTCTTTCAGGGCTTTGTTCAGCATCCACTCGATCTGTCCATTGGTACTTCTGAATTCATCAGCAGCCCATTTTTCGATCGCTTTTAGCATATCTTCATCTACCCGAAGTGCGAATGCCTTTTTTTTACCCATAGTTTAGTCAAGTTCCTTTACAAATTCAGTTAGGGTGGAAATAAGATCTGGATGTAGCGGTAAATTTGGTTCGTTGTAGGACTTGGAATTCACCAGTCGATCTTTTGTTTCAATTTTTCTGAAGATATGATTCATATGATCCAGAATCGCTAATTCTGTATTTGGATTGGACTCAGCAAGCTTTACAGCCTGCTCTTCATTTACCTGAATATCGGAAGTCCCGTTGACGATAAGAACGGGGATCTCTAGTTTCTTAATTTCTTGGGAAGGCTTATATTTCATCCAGCTTGCTATGAATGGTTGTACCGATGGTCTAAATACCGCTTCCAGCATTGGACTATAATTGGAAGTCTTTCCGTTTTCTGCAATCTCATCAAAAGCGGCACGTGCGCTCGCTCCTAATGTTGGTGCCATGTTCGTGATCTGTTCAGTAACAATCACATCAATGGGATCTGCAGCACCGGCTAGCGATATGTATGCGTCTGCATGCTCCTGGGCAACAAGCATCCCTATAAGACTTCCCTCGCTATGTCCGGCTATGATAATATTGCTGAAATTTTCTTCACTTCTGAAATACGTGGCTACATTGGTAGCATCTGAAACAAAATCTTCGAAGATCATATCTTTCTCATTCAACTGAAGTTCCTGCGCTTTAAAAACCCGCTTATCATATCTAAAAGAGGCAATGCCATTACCTGCCAGTTCACGGGCAATCTTCTTTATTCCATCATTCTGCATCATAGGCTGATTCCCATTTCTATCTGTAGGACCAGATCCCTGAATAAAAATGATGAGGTTTTTATGATCACCGGCAACAGGCAGGGTTAAAGTACCGTCTGTAAATCTGTCTATGCTTAATTCGGTTTCTGTAAAAGTCGTATCCTGGGCCAGCGCAAATAAGGAGGAAACGATCATCAATAGGATACAGATTGATTTCTTCATAATTTAAACTTTTTTAAAATTTCTAAGAATCGCTTTCCTGGCCTGGTCAGGTTTTTCTGTACCAATCAAAAAACGTTCTTTATTTTTAGTAATGATCTGTATTCCCTTGTTGCCGGAAACATTGTAAGCCTTTGCTTTTCCAAAGCCTCTAATTCCCCAGCCTCCGTATTCTGAAACCGGCGCATAGCTTCTTACAAAACACTCCTCTATATCTTCCCATTTATAATTTCTTCTGAATAATGGCAATGGTTCAAACCGGGCACTTATACCTTTGCTATTGATCTTTGTTTCAAGTCTCAAAATAAAAATCAGTACAAAAATTGCGAGGGTAAAGAAGGGTGCTATAATACTCGTGAACTGAAACTCCTGAGCAGGCAACGAAGAAAAAAGCGGAATAGCACTTGCAAATACGGCAACGATCATTACTAAAATGAGCCACCATTGTCTGAACCTCTGTGTTTCTTTAAAAACGCGCATACTAATGATTTAGAGTCCCGGCATTCACCACGGGTGTCGCATCGCGATCTCCACATAGAACAACCATCAAATTGCTCACCATCGCTGCCCGTCTTTCTCCGTCAAGCTCAACAACTTCCTTTCTTTTAAGTTCCTCAAGAGCCATTTCCACCATACTTACCGCGCCTTCCACGATCTTGTGCCTGGCTGCTACGATTGCTGTCGCCTGCTGTCTTTTCAACATGGCGCTGGCAATTTCATTTGCGTAAGCCAGATATCCTATCCTTGCTTCAAGCACTTCGATTCCAGCAATATTTAATCGTTCTTCCAGCTCTTTTTCCAAAGCATCACTTACTTCGTTTACACTGGATCTCAAAGTAATATCTTCATCAAGACCTTCATCTGCAAAGTTATCATATGGATACAAACTGGCTAATTTTCTAACTGCGGCATCGGTCTGTACCACTACGAAATTTTCAAAATTGTCTACATCAAAGGAAGCTTTGAAAGTATCCTGAACCCTCCAGACAAGAATGGTGCTAATCATTACAGGGTTTCCAAGTTTATCATTCACCTTAAGCCTTTCACTATCAAAATTTCTGGCTCTAAGGGAGATTTTCTTTTTCGTGAAGAACGGGTTTACCCAAAAAAGTCCGTTTTCCTTTACCGTGCCCTTGTAATCTCCAAACAGCAAAAGCACCCTGGATTCGTTTGGGTTCACAAGGATAAGTCCAGGGACTATCAGGAAAGCGATCAATACACCGAGCGCCCAGAGCGGACTTCCAGTATTAAAGATGGCGATAATACTTCCAAACAGCAGGATCAAAAATGCGAAAAGCATGATATATCCATTCAAACCGGTGATCGTTTTTTCTTCAGTCATAAGTAATATGATATTAAAATGATATCATAAATATACTATATTAAATTTAATGAAATCCATTTCTTAACATTAAAATTTTATTGGGAACCTTATATTTGAGGTCTCTAAAATATTTCTATGAAAAAAATACTATTATTTTTCGCTGTATTACTAATGGCTGTTCAAATGCAGGCTGCCGATTCAGATTGGGGTAAAACGGGGCACCGGGCAACCGCTGAGATCGCAGAAAGTCACTTATCCAAACAAGCTAAAAAAGCTATTGACGACCTTCTGGACGGTCATGGACTCGCGTTTGTTGCTAATTATGCAGATGATATCAAAAGTAACGCGGCCTATAGAAAATATGGACCATGGCATTATGTGAACATAAATCCTGATCAGGATACTTATATTGAAGCTGAAGCAAGTGAAGACGGCGATCTTGTACAGGCAATTAATAAGTGTGTAAAGGTTTTGAAGGATAAGTCGGCTTCCAGAGAGGAAAAGCAGTTCCATTTAAAAATGCTGGTACATTTCGTAGGTGATCTTCACCAGCCTTTCCATACGGGTCATTCCGAAGATAAAGGTGGAAACGATATACAGGTGAGATGGTTTAACGATGGTTCAAATATTCACAGGGTGTGGGATAGTGAAATGATCAATTTTTACCAGATGAGCTATACAGAACTGGCCATGAACACCCGTAACCTTACGAAGAAACAAATGGCTTCGATCCAAAAAGGTGAATTGCTGGATTGGGTTTATGAGTCAAGGGATATGGCCGAAGAACTTTACGCGGGCGTTGATAATGGTGAGAAACTCGGGTATAGATATATGTATGATCATATGCCACAGGTTCTGGCACAGTTACAAAAGGGAGGATTGCGACTTGCAAAGGTTTTAAATGAAATTTACTCTTAGTATATTCTTCGAAACGTAAGATTGATCCTGGAACCTATCTGCTTTTTTGTTTTTGGGAGTTGATGTTTCCAGAATTGCTGAGTTTCCCCTTTCATTACCAGAAGGCTGCCATGTTGCAGCCTTTTTTTATAGATTAGTCCTTTAACAGATCGATGTTTAAGATGAAAGATCCGTGGTTCACCAATACTTATAGAAGCAATTACCGGATTTGTTCCAAGCTCCTTCTCATCATCTGCATGCCAGCCCATACTATCCTGGCCATCACGATATAAATTTGCCAGGCAGGCATTAAAGGATTGCTCAAGTTTTTTTTCACAGCGCTCTTTAACCTCTAGTAAATACTTCGGAAAAATTTCCGGATGCATGGTAAGACCTGAGTAGGTATATGCACGGTCATTATTACTAAACAATGCTGTTAGCCTTGGCTGAAGAATCTCTTTTCCAAACATTTTAATATGATCCTGTCTCCAACCTCTGTATTCCATCAGTCTGTCGAAAAGTTCATCAGCAAACCTTTCACTTAAGAACTGCTCATCATACAGCAGGCTCGCATTCTGCAAATCGATTCCTTCCATCAATTTAAATAAGATAATATAGGGCCCACCAGATAAGAATAAATTGTAGGGGAATTCTTGCAATCAATATCCACGGTGAAAATCCTGCTCCAGCTTTTTTCGAAGAAAGCATATAAAAGTGAACCAGTAAAAAAACCAGTAGCATGAGAACGATTCCATAAATTGAAGCATTTCGTGTGCTGGTAAATAAAAGTCCTATTCCAAGTATGATTTCAACAGCACCACTCAGCAATACCAATTCCTTATGAGCTGGCAGATATCTTGGCATAATTCGCATGTATGCTTTTGGTTTTACAAAATGCATAATACCTGCGAAAACATACATAAAGGACATTAAATATAGATGCCAGGAGTTTTCCATAATTGGGAATTTTGATGAAGATTAAGCAATTAAATACCGAGCTAAATTGTTAATAATTAGGTGTTTTTTAAAAAATTTTGTTGTGTAAGTACTTTTAATGGAGTAATTTCAGCGTCCAAAATCTATCGTTAACCTAATACAAATTAATTGAAAACAAACGTTTCAGTTTATTTTCTCTTGTCTTTTTTATGCTCCAGCGTTACTTTTTCGCAGCATAGCCTTGAAAAACCGAAAGATACGCTTCAGACATTGCTTGAACAAGTTAATGAGGATATCGAAAAATATCATTATAAACAGGCAGTAGACAAAGCATATGATCTGGTAACCCTGGCCAAGAAAAATGAGAATAATTTGTATGTTTCCAAAGCCTATCATTCTCTGGGGCACATCTATTCAGACACTAAAGATCTTGACCGTGCCCGGCAGAATCATACGTTTGGTCTGGAATACGCCGAAAAGACTGGTAATGATTCCATTATTTTAACTTCTTATAATAATCTTGGAAATGCGTTGTCTGAAAATCCAGAGTTTAGGGAAGAGGGGATAGCATATTATAATAAATCGATCAAACTTGCCCGGGAGCTTAATTTGAGGGAAGAACTTATAGCGCCTACCACAAATATAGGTTGGACCTACCTGGATGCCAAGCAATATGAGAGGGCTTTTCCATTCCTTGATCGCGCACTGGGGCTCATGCTTGATGAGGTGGAAGAAGATGATACCCGCTATAATTCCTGGCTTTCACAAATGTATATGTTGCACGGCAGGTATTATGCCCACAAGCAAGCTTTCGATTCTGCCCATGTATATTATGATAAGTCACTTCAACTTGCCGAAAAAGATAGTCTTTTAATTACAGCAGCTGAAGCTTATAAATATTATGCTGAATTTCTGGAGAACGAGGGAGATTATCAGGGAGCTTTTAACGCGCAAAGGAAATTTACAGAGTTCAATGATCTCATTTTTGAAAATGAAAAACTGAGAGAGATGGAAATCGCTAACGCGAAATTCAAACTCTCAGAATACGAAAAAGATCTTGAAATAGCTCAAAGGGAGCAAAGCCTTCAGGATGAACTAATAGATCGTTCCAAGGAAAAGGTGATCATTATGGTCATCTCATCTGTGGTACTCGTATTTATCCTGGTGTTTCTTTTTAAAATTAATCGAGACCGAAGAAACCTTATTTCCGAGCTTCAGAAGAAAAACAAGCAGTATAAAACTGCCCGGGATCAGGCTGAAAATTTATCCAGAATGAAAACTAGGTTTTTCAGTACGGTAAGTCATGAAATACGAACACCACTTTACGGAGTGATTGGCCTTACCTCTTTATTACTTGAGGATAAACGACTAAAAAAACATAAAACCGATCTTAAATCTTTAAAGTTCTCGGCAGATTATTTACTGGCACTCATCAATGATGTTCTGCAAATGAATAAGATGGAAAGCAATGAAGTGAAGCTTGAAAGTGTATCCTTTAATATTCGGGAATTGCTGAGTAGTATTGTGAACAGTTTTGAATTTACCAGAGTACAGAACAAGAATGAGATTGATCTGGAAATCGATGATCAAATTCCATCATACCTTATTGGAGATTCAGTACGCTTATCGCAGGTTTTAATGAACCTGGTGGGGAATGCGATGAAGTTCACAGAACGTGGCCTAGTTCAGATTCATATCAATCAACTGGAAGATACCGAGGATACTGCTAAAATTCATTTTGTGATTGAAGACAACGGTCCAGGTATTCCAGAAAGTAAAAAGAAGGTGATCTTTGAGGAATTTTCGCAGTTGAAAAACAGCAATTATAATTACCAGGGAACAGGTTTGGGCTTACCGATTGTGAAGAAATTACTGAAGCTTTTTGGTTCGAAGATCAAGCTCGATAGTAAAGAGGGTGAGGGGTCTACATTTAGTTTTACGATAGACTTTGGTATAGATCATTCTAAGACTGAAAAACCGGTATTGAAAGATGATTCAGAACAGGTTGCTTTATATGGTAAAAAACGTATCCTGATTGTTGATGATAACCGAATTAACCAGGTAGTTACGAAAAGAATCCTAGAAAAGAAGGACTTTGAGTGCGAAGTGGCCGGAGATGGAACCACAGCCATAGAGATGGTGAGAGATTCCAGTTACGACCTTGTACTTATGGATGTGAACATGCCTGGTATAAGCGGATTGGAGGCTACCAGTGAAATTCGAACCTTTAATCAATATCTTCCTATTGTAGCCTTAACGGCTGTGGAAGTAGAGGAGATTCGGGAGGAGATCCAATCCGCAGGAATGAGTGACATCATTATTAAACCATACGATGTGCAGCAATTTTACCAGATTATTTATAAGAATCTAAGCATGTCTGCTATTCCAGAGAAGGTTTAACTTATTTAGTGACCTCTTTCGAGTTTTCGGGTATCTGAAAATAATCACTTTCTGGTTGAAAGAACTGGATATTAGAAATTTTTGCTTCTCCAATCTTGTCACCTAATCCATTCTCTTCATCCCAGTTGTGGAAACTCCAGGTAGTGGCAAAACTTATATTTTCAACCGTTTTGTAATCTGAATATACGATCGCATGCGGATTCTCTTCAGCCTTGGATCTTTCCTTGCCAAAGGTTACGATATACGCCGCAGCCTTCAACAACTTGGTTTCCTCATCCTGGTACACTACATACCAATCGTCTGGTGAATCTCCGGTATTGCTTTTGAAAGTAAGTTTTGAGGAAGGATATTGCAGGCTGTCCAGTTTTCGCATAGTGGATTCTTCCCATACAGTACCCGGGTCTGTTAGTTTAAACGGCATGGCGAAAAAATACTGCCAGGTAAAAATATCGAAACGAGCTCCTTCTGTAGCACTGGTATCTGGAGTCACGGCGACCTGATTGCCATCAAAAACAATCCTTGAACCATTATCCTTCTTTATCATAATGCCAGTGGATTTCGTATTCATAGCCAGATTGGCCTTTAGTCTCTCAGATCCTCCAAAATTGAGTAGCAAATCTAAGGATACAGCTTCTTTCATTTGAAAGGCAGTCTTGTTGTGTGCCTCTTCGATGTTTTCAGAAAAGCTCAGCACTTGAGGAGGTCCGGCGCCATCCCCAATGCCATTATTTGGTTCTACAGGAATTTTCTCTTCTTCCGAAGAATTTTTGCAGCTCACTATGCTGGCAATTAAGAATAAGGCAATCAATTTTTTCATGTTATTTAATTTATTGGTGAATAAAAAAAGCCGCTGTGGTGCAGCGGCTTTTTTGGTCGTATGTAAAGTGATTACTTTACCATATCAAAGCTTCTTTTAATGAAATTGGTTAATTCCTCACCTTTCAGAAGATTCTGAGATAATCTCGCCAGGTCAAGAGATTGCTTGATAAGGCGTTGTTGTTTTTTCTCAGTTTTGGTGTTTAAGATCGTATTGATCAACTCGTGATTTGTATTTACCACAAGATTGTACATCTCTGGCATATTACCCATACCAAACATTCCGCCACCACCGGTTTGCTGCATTTCTTTCATTCTACGCATAAATTCCGGCTGAGTAATAATCAAAGGTGCAGCAGTACTATCCATCGCTTCTAGCTGGATCGTATATTTTTCAGAAGGGATTACTTTTTCCAGATCTCCTTTAAGCTGTTCTTTCTCTTCATCAGATAATTTCGAGATCTTCTCATCATCTGTTTTGATAAGATTGTCTATATGATCTGAATCTACCCTTACGAAAGATATATTCTCATGCGTGGTCTCCAATTTTTGTAACAGGTGTGATACAATCGGGCTATCCAGCATCAATACCTTGTAACCTTTGTCTTTCGCAGCCTGAATGTAACTATGTTGCTCGTCTTTATTCGAAGCATATAAGATGACCAGCTTATCGTCCTTGTCGGTTTGATTATCCTTGATCACATCCTTAAGTTCTTCAAAAGTGAAGAATTCGTTTTCAGTAGTTGGATACAACGCGAACTTATCGGCCTTCTCAAAGAATTTATCTTCTGAAAGCATTCCATACTCGATCACGATCTTAATGTCATTCCATTTCTTCTCGAAATCCTCACGATTGTTGTTGAATAAACTTTTCAGTTTATCTGCCACCTTACGTGTGATATAGCTGGAGATCTTCTTTACGGCACCGTCGGCCTGCAAGTAGGATCTGGAGACGTTAAGAGGGATATCCGGAGAATCGATCACACCACGAAGCATCGTAAGAAATTCTGGTACGATACCTTCCACATTGTCGGTTACATAAACCTGGTTCTGGTATAACTGAATTTTATCCTTCTGAATGTTCATGTCCTGAGCCATTCTTGGGAAATAAAGTATCCCGGTAAGATTGAATGGATAATCAACATTTAAGTGGATATGAAACAACGGGTCTTCGAACTGCATTGGATACAACTCTCTGTAGAAATCGTTGTAATCTTTTTCTTCAAGGTCAGTAGGCTGCTTCGTCCACGCAGGATTGGGATTATTGATAATATTATCAACGGTCTTTGTTTCTGGCTTCGCATCTTCCTTCGCATCCTCTGGAAGTGGCAGGGTTTCTTCTTTAGTACCGAACTTAATTGGAATTGGCATAAACTTGTTATACTTCACCAAAAGTTCCTGGATTCTGTTCTCTCCAAGAAATTCCTTATCCTCGTCGTTAATATGAAGGATCACCTCTGTACCATGAGTGGATTTTTCACCGTCTTCAAGTGTAAACTCCGTAGTACCCTCACAAATCCAGTGAGCCGCAGGTTCATCTTTATGTGATTTAGTAATGATTTCTACCTTGTTAGCCACCATAAAGGCAGAATAGAAACCAAGTCCAAAATGACCTATTATTCCGCTATCTTTTGCTGAATCCTTGTATTTATCAAGAAACTCTTCAGCGCCAGAAAATGCTACTTCATTGATATATTTTTTTACTTCCTCTTTGGTCATTCCAATACCCTGATCTATAATGTGCAGAGTATTATTGTCCTTATTTACTTTAACCTCTATTACAGGATTGCCATATTCAACATTGGCCTCTCCAAGACTGCTGAGGTGCTTTAATTTTAAAGTCGCGTCGGTTGCGTTCGAGATCAGCTCCCTTAAAAAGATTTCATGATCACTGTATAAAAACTTTTTAATAAGCGGAAATATGTTTTCAACAGACACATTTATTTTTCCGGTTGCCATATAATTAGATTTAAAATTTATTTCGCTCTGGAGATTTCAAAAAAAATACCAATTATGTGAAGCTGTCAAACTGGCACTTCATGTAATGTAGTGGTAACAAGAACGTCTAAAGTACCATACATAGCTGAATCAGAACTTTTAACAAAGTTTTGTTTATCGAACTAAATAAATACTTAAACAAAACAGTATCTTTGTAAAACAAATGATGATTATGGCAAAGGCAACAGGAAATAGCAAAGTGAAGAAGAAGCCAAGTGAGGAAAAGCTTATTGCAACTTACATGGACTATGTGCTCATAAATGAGAAAACTCCCAGGAGTGTTTATAAATTCGCGAAGGAGAACAATATTACAGAACAGGAATTCTACGAATATTTTGGAAGCTTTGATGGGCTCAGAAAGAAGATCTGGGACAAGTTTTTTGAAAATACGCTAACCGTCATGGAAAAGTCTCCAGATTATCATTCCTTCAGTAATCGTGAAAAGCTTCTGACTTTTTTCTACACATTTTTTGAAGTTCTTACGGCAAATAGAAGTTATGTGTTATATGCCTTAAGTGAGCATAAAGACCGTATGAAGAATTTAGAACAATTAAAAGGGCTTAGAAAAAAGATGCGAAGATTTGCTAAAGAGTTGATCGCCGATGGCAATAGCGAGAAATCTTTTAAAATTTTTGAGCAGAGTGAAAGTATTTTTAGCGAAGGGGTCTGGGTTCAATTCTTATTCCTGCTAAAATTCTGGATGGAAGACAACTCTCCATCTTTTGAAAGTACAGATGTCGCCATTGAAAAATCTGTACACACCGTATTCGATTTGTTTGATAATACGCCTTTGGAACGTGTGGTAGACTTCGGAAAATTCCTGTGGAAAGAACGAATGGCCTAATTGAAAGATTATGAAAACGATAGATAAAATTCCAACTGGCAAAATAGGCCGAACCAGTAAACTGGTTCAGACGGGCGTCAAAATTGGTGGGAATTACATTAAATATTATGGAAAAAAGGCTTTCAATTCTGAACTAACCCGCGATGAACTTGATGAAGATAATGCTTCAGATATTTATGACGGTCTCAAGAGCCTAAAGGGTAGCGCATTGAAAGTGGCCCAAATGCTTTCGATGGAGAAAAACCTGCTTCCCGGAGCATATGTAGAAAAGTTCAGCCTCGCGCAGTTTAGTGTGCCACCACTTTCAGCACCACTGGTGAGAAAAACCTTTAAAAAATATAATGGAGCATATCCAGAAGAATTATATGATACGTTTGCAACCCAGTCGGTAAACGCCGCCAGTATCGGTCAGGTACACAAGGCGACAAAAGATGGGAAAAAACTTGCTGTGAAAATCCAATATCCGGGGGTTGCAGACAGTATCAGCTCAGATCTGGCGATGGTAAAACCAATTGCTTTGAAGATGTTCAATCTTTCAGCTAAGGATTCTGAGAAATATTTTAAAGAGGTTGAAGGAAAATTGCTGGAAGAGACAGATTATGTGCTGGAGGTGAAGCAAAGTAAGCATATTTCAAATGCAGCTGCACATATTCCTAATATCAGATTTCCGAAGTATTATGAAGATCTTTCCAGTGAGAGGATCATTACCATGGACTGGATGGATGGCATGCACCTTAGTGAGTTTGCGAAACAGAATACCTCGCAGGAACTTGCAGATAAAGTGGGACAGGCACTTTGGGATTTTTATATGTTCCAGATCCACGGTTTAAAGATGGTGCACGCAGATCCACATCCCGGCAATTTTATGGTAGATTCTGAGAATAATCTTATCGCGATCGATTTTGGTTGCATCAAACAAATTCCAGATGATTTTTACACTCCATATTTTTCATTAACAGATCGTAAAAACCTGGATAATTCAGATTATTTCTTCGGAAGACTTTTTGAATTGGAAATTCTGCAGGAGAAAGATACCGATAAGGAAAGAAAGTTTTTTTCAGAAATGTTCTACGAGATGTTTGAAATGTTTTCAACTCCTTACCAATCTGAAGTCTTTGATTTTACAGACAAGGAGTTTTGGGATAATCTTTCCCAGTTAAGTGAAAAATATTCTAAGGATCCGGAACTACGTCGTATGAATGGTAACAGGGGAAGCAGACATTTCTTATATATGAGCAGAACGTTTTTTGGATTATATAATTTGCTACATGATCTCAAGGCTAAAGTTGAGGTGAATAAGTTTAGAGGACTCCTCTAATGGTTGATTTATTGGTTAGGTTGAAGAGAGCGTAGTTGTTGGTAGCAGCTGCGCTTTCTTTTTTTGGTACAAAAAAATCCCCCGGTTTCTACGGGGGATTTTCTTTTAGAATAGAGTATTCTGTTAATTACCAGCTTCCTGTATTTCAGTTTTCGACTCTATTTCCTTATTCTTTACATATTTTTCCAACCATTGGTCCTGTTCCCATAAAACATGTAGCACAGATTCTTTGGCGCTGTAGCCATGACTTTCCTTAGGCAACATCACCAATCTTGCAGTTGCGCCTAGTCCTTTGAGAGCATTGAAGTAACGTTCGCTTTGCATTGGATAGGTTCCAGAATTATTATCTGCTTCTCCATGGATCATCAACAATGGAGTGTCCATTTTTTCTGCGTGCATAAATGGTGACATGGTGTTGTAAATCTCCGGCGCTTCCCAGTAACTTCTTTCTTCACTTTGGAATCCAAATGGTGTAAGCGTACGGTTATAAGCACCACTACGCGCAATTCCCGCTGCAAATAAATCTGAGTGCGAGAGCAGGTTGGCCGTCATAAATGCACCATAACTATGTCCTCCAACTGCAACGCGGTCGCGATCTACATAACCTCGTTCGTCTACTGCATCAATTGCCGCTTTCGCATTTGCCACCAACTGCTTTCTAAACGTGTCATTTGGTTCTTCCTCGCCCTCTCCCACAATAGGGAAAGAAGCATCATCGAGAACTACATAACCTCTGTTAACCCAATAAATCGGGGAACCATAATAAGGATAAGTGAAATCGTTGGCATTCGAAGTATTCTGCGAAGCTGAATTTTTATCTTTGAACTCCCTTGGGTATGCCCACATGAACATAGGAAGTTTTTCCGGATTGGACATGTCATATCCGGAAGGGAGGTATAGCGTAGCGTTCAGTTCCAGGCCATCATCTCTTTTATAAGTGATCACTTCCTTGTGAACATCTTCCAAAGATTTAAATGGATTTTTAAAGTTTGTGATTTGAGTAAGTTTATTCTTGGCATCAATATCACGAATAAAGTAATTTGGATATTCTGTAGAAGATTCGATACGAACCAGGATCTCACCTTTGTCAATGTCCAATGCTTCCACCAGGCTTTCCTTTTGATCCTCAAGCGTAGACTGGTACATGCGTTCAGTTTTACCAGAATTGAGATCTATCCTGTCCACGAAAGGGAATTGTCCATCTTCAGTAAACCCGGAACCCATCAAGAAAGCTTCGTTTTTGTCAAGTTCAAGTACAGATCGTCCCCACTTGTTTTTAGACATTACGAATCTACCTGGATCGCTGTAAACATCCTGATAATTTCTATCAAATATGATCTCCGGCTCTTTGGAAGCATTGGATGGATCGAAAACGTAAGTTTTCGTATTTCTGGTATTCCACCAGTAGTCGTTCGCAAGGGCAGTATCATCATCACCCCAGGTGATTCCGCTTGCACGATTTTTAAGTTTTATAAGTGATTTACCTTCCCCTTTAAATGGCGCTTCCAGTTGAAAATATTCATCTCTATAAGCTACCTCGTTTTCAGGATCTCCACCGTCAAGTGCCATCACATACGTTAAGGTTGCAGGGCGATCACTTCTCCAGCTCCAGTTACGCTTACCTTCTCTTTCTGCCATAAAACCTTTTGGCAAATCTTCGATCAATGGTACCTCATTGATCATGTTCACTAACTGCCCATTCTTATCGTAAATATTGGTTTCTGAAGGGAATCTGTAATATGGAACCAGGTAGGAAAATGGCTTTTTTAGATGCGTTATCATCACATATTCGCCATCTGGAGAAAAGGAGATGTCTGAATACATTTTTGGAGTCATCCAGGAGGTGACCGTTCCATCCAGCGCAACCTTCACGATCTCAGATCTGGCTAACTGTTCAAAATTATATTCATCATTAGGATTCTTCAGTAAATCCTGGTAAGTTCTGTTCTGAGCCTCTTTTCCATCACTTACCGAAATTGTAGGACCAGAGGGAACTGAAGTTTCAGTATCGATCAGGGCTTTTCTATCTTCAGGAAGAGTGGTAACCAGTAGCGCAGAATTATCTCTAAACCAGTTCACGGTGCTGCGCATATTAGCATTTAGATTTGCTTCGGTAAGTTTTCTTGCAGCAGCATTTTCGATATCGAGCACCCATAATTCTACTCCGGTATCTGTAGTATGAGTAAATGCCATCATGCTTTCGTCTGGCGACCAGGAAAAGTTGGTAAGGCGAGGGTTTTCCGGAAGTCCGCTAACCTGTACTGGCTCCTTTGCATCTACAGATTTGACTTTGAAATTGTTATAATAACTTGCTCTGCTATTAATATTGGTCATGGGATTGATTCTGAGACCACCAAGACGCAATTCTTCTTCGCTTAGTTCAGCTATACTTTTAAATTGATCCCTGTAGAGGAAAATCATCATTTCTGCCTCGCTATCGATTAGAGTGGAAGGTGCCAGGGGAACATCAATAAGTTCAAGGATTTCCTGCGGGGGTTTCTGGTAGTCCAGACTTTCCTGAGCAGCTATTCCATGCAGGAATAGAACAGATCCGGCCAGACATGTCAAAAGTCGGTTCATAATGTAAATTTTAGATTTTGAATTTAAATGATTACAAGCTTATTTGTAGTGTTAATGTTTCTTATATTGCGCGTCGGAATTTTTGCAAATTCATTAAATTTAATAAGAATTATTTTTAATATCATAATTTTTACCCATGTATCAAACAAAAATTGCAGGATTAGGAAAATATGTACCGGAGAATGTGGTCACGAACGATGATCTTTCGAAGCTGATGGACACCAACGACGAGTGGATTACAGAGCGTACTGGGATCAAAGAGAGAAGACACATTAAGAAAGGTGATGGTAATACCACTGCAAGCATGGGTGTGAAAGCTGCCAAAATCGCGATCGAAAGAGCCGGCATATCCAAAGACGATATAGATCTTATTGTATTTGCAACTTTAAGTCCAGATTATTATTTCCCTGGATGCGGAGTTCAGGTTCAGGAAATGCTGGAGATAGCTACCTGTCCCGCGCTGGATGTTCGAAACCAGTGTAGCGGTTTTATTTATGCAGTTTCAGTAGCAGACCAGTTTATCAAAACAGGTATGTATAAGAATGTACTTGTTATTGGTAGTGAGAATCATAGTGGTGGTCTTGACTTTACCACCAGAGGACGATCTGTCTCTGTAATTTTTGGAGATGGAGCAGGAGCAGCCGTGCTTACGAGAAGTGATCATAACGGGCAGGGTATTCTTTCCACACATTTGCATTCAGAAGGGAAGCATGCACTTGAACTATCTTTAAAAGGACCAAGCACGAACCATTGGGTGCCGAAAATTATTGCTGAAAATCCTCAGGGAGACGACATTCCTTACTATCCATATATGAATGGTCAGTTCGTATTCAAAAATGCGATCCAGAGATTTTCAGAAGTCATCAACGAAGGGCTTCAGGAAAACGGACTTTCTGTTTCAGATATCGACATGCTTATTCCGCATCAGGCGAATCTAAGAATTTCTCAATTCGTCCAGCAAAAGTTCAAACTTGCAGATGACAAGGTTTATAATAATATTCAGAAATATGGAAATACCACAGCGGCGTCCATTCCTATTGCGCTTACTGAAGCCTGGGAGCAGGGCAAAGTAAAAGAAGGTGATACCGTGGTGCTCGCTGCATTTGGAAGTGGCTTCACCTGGGGAAGTGCGATTATCAAATGGTAGTGAAAAAATTGACGTAAAAAGACCGGCATTTGCCGGTCTTTTTATTTAGATACCTTTAAAGTATTTATAGAGGTCATAGATCCCGAAGAGAATGAACCCAGCGGCGATCGCAGTTCCAAAGTTATCGGTTTCCAATGCAGTTAGTTTCTGGTACAGTCTAAAGCTTCCGTAGCAAATAAAAACGATCCCGAGGATAAGGTTCCATTTGTTACGTTGAGGTCTTTCTTCCATTTCATTATTCATGATCGTAGTCGTTTGGGAATGTAGACCTAGCGATCTTTAAGGCGTTATCGAAATCTTTTTCAAAAACAAATAATAATACCATCCCGTGAGTGGAACCAAAGCCAGCAAGTCTGGCCGACTCCACGTCGTTGCGAATTCTTGAGTGGATATTGCTTTCACTAAAAAGTTCCTGCAAGTATAGCGCATTGGTTTCTGAACCTGTATATACTCTCTTATATTCTTCTGAAGTACTCATATTCTCAAGATAAGATTACAAAATACGAATATACCGAAGTATTTGGCTACTTCATCTAAATTTAATTAAGCATTGAAGTATTTACTGTCCCAAATTTCTGTACTGAAGTTCTTCCCCATTTTGAACCCATAGAAAATAGAAATTCCGGCGAACCACTTGAAGATAAAAAAGAAAATCATGAAAAACTGGGTTGTGCTTTGCTGTGGACTAAATAAACCATCTGGCACCAATAGAGCCGTAAGAAAACTGGTGATGAGCAGGAGCGCAAGAAAATTTTCCAATGTTTTGAATGGCCACATGATGAGCCTTCGAAGAGGATGAAGATCATTACCCCATTTATGGACCAGGTAAAAATAATCATTTCCCATAGGAGCAAATAACAGTGGGTCATCAGCATTTTTTAGCTTAAACAATTTAGAAGGTGCAATGATCTTGAAACCTTTCAGAGTTGTGTTATGCTCAATTTCCAGATGCTTGATCCTGGTGATCGCTTCATAAGGAATTTCAGATTTGAAAAGTGCAGCATCCAGAAATCTGAGCCTGTAATTTATACATAGGTTGTAAATGTCATCCTTATGATAGATTCGGTTTGAATCCAGTAGATCGAAATTTAAATCATTAGCCTGCTCCAGTGTTTCCTTCAGGTTTTTCTGAATGTTGTCTTCCCGGATATCATCCTGTTTCAGGATCTCGCGAACCTCATCCATGATGTGGTCTTCATCAATACGCTTATTTCGTGTTTTCTTTAATTGCTCCTGTAGATTCGTGCGGGATATATTCAACTTCATGTTCATGGTCTTTAAGCTTTACTAAATTAATTATTAAGCTCAAGACTAACAACGACTTACTGTATTTTTTGAACTTAGAATCAAAACTTTAGGAGATGTTTCATCTTGTTAAAAGAATGCCAATTGCCTTCAATTTAAAAACCGTTGAAGCAACCTTCACGTAATTTAGATACATAATCAAAACAAATAATTATGAAAAAGTTACAATTACTAAGTTTACTAAGCTTTTTATTTATCGCGACCAGCGGAATTGCTCAAAATTCTAAAAACACCAAAATGGTTGGAGGAGCAGAAATGTATCCAACAAAGAATATCGTAGAGAATGCGGTTAATAGTCAGGATCATACCACTCTGGTTGCTGCAGTAAAGGCTGCTGAACTGGTAGAGGTTTTAAGCAGTGATGGACCATTTACAGTGTTTGCTCCTACAAACAAGGCTTTTGAAGCACTTCCAGAAGGAACAGTAGAGACATTGCTGAAAGAAGAAAACAAAAGCAAATTACAGTCAGTTTTGACATACCATGTTGTTGCAGGGGACTATAAAGCTGCAGACATTGTAAAAGCTATCAAAAAGGGTAATGGAAAAGCAACTTTCACAACAGTGAGTGGTGCAGATATTACAGCGATGATGGACGGAAAGAATGTAAAAGTACAGGACGCTGCAGGAAATGTGGCTACCGTGACCATTGCAGATGTAAATCAATCAAACGGAGTGATTCATGTAATTGACACCGTGCTTCTACCTACGAAATAACCAGAACAAAATAAGGTATAAAAGCGGCTGAAAAGCCGCTTTTTTCAGTTAAATAAACGTCAAACCGGCTTTGTAATTTTACTATTCTGTTCTTTCCAGTTAATTTCATCTTTATAAAATAACGCTATGAAAAAATTGAAAACATTCATCGTCTTAGGTATTGTGGCACTTAGCATGGCCTCTTGTGGAAGTAGTGCTCCTACAGCAAAAGACGATCTGAAAAAACTTAAATCCTACGATACTTACGCCTTTCTGGCAAACAAGGATACCATCCTAAGCAGGAAACTAGATAATAATGCGATCAACACCAGCATCGTTTCTACTATTAATGCGAATATGAAGGAGGAAGGTTTTAGTCTTGATAAGCTACAACCTGATGTTCTTGTGTATGTTCACCCGATGTTCGATGAAAAGGTAGCCGTAAATGCAAATCCTGTTTACACGAATTACCCATATTACAAGCCGGGCTTCTTCATTGGATCCTATTACGAAGATTACTTGTATGAAAACTATTTTACAATTCAAAGAATTAGTGGATCCAGAGTGAAGCAGGTGCCATATCGTGAGCGCTCGATTGTTATTGACCTTATAGATCGAAGAACGAACGAGATCTTATGGAGAGGAACTTCCGAAGAGACTATTGAGACTAAGAGAATGGATCGTGAGATTCGTGAATATGTTGATGAGATCTTTAAAGATTTGTAATTTGAAAAATGATCTGAAGTAAAAAAACCGTACTTGATGTACGGTTTTTTTATTTTGATACTACGTAGAGAATATTAGCGTAATTCTGCTTTCAGTTCCTTTTCGAATCTATACTGAAGCTTACTCATCATCTTATCTACTTGCTTGTCTGTAAGTGTTTTGTTTTCATCCTGGAATACAAAGCTAACTGCGTAGCTTTTTTTACCTTCCGGAAGATTATCTCCTTCATAAACATCAAAAAGACTTACATCCTTCAGTAATTTTTTTTCTGTTTGTTTTGCGATTTGATCGATCTCATCGTAAGTCACAGAGTTATCAAGAAGCAAAGCAAAATCTCTACGCATGCTAGGATACTTCGGAATAGCACTGAACTTGTTCTGGTGCTGTTTGGCAACCTCAATGATCTCGTCCCAGTTAAAATCTGCGTAAACCACTTCCTGGTCTATATCAAACTTCTTCAGAATTGATCTCTTAACTACTCCAAAATCGACCAATTTTGATT
Source organism: Christiangramia portivictoriae DSM 23547 (assembly GCF_000423045.1). Taxonomy (GTDB): domain Bacteria; phylum Bacteroidota; class Bacteroidia; order Flavobacteriales; family Flavobacteriaceae; genus Christiangramia; species Christiangramia portivictoriae. Next base: position 409,144 of record NZ_KE383971.1, read on the forward strand.
TTTTTGTACTCATCTGAAGACTTTCAGAAAAAACAGAACTTTTACCGGTCCTGGTTTTAAGCGTATTTAAAATTCCTAATTTTTGAAAGATCGACTCGATCACTCCTTTAAGGTAAAAGAAGTTGCCTGCGGGAAATTTAGGTGCATTCCAGGTTTCAGCAGTTCTGTTACCGGACATAAACAGCGAAAGATGTTTTTTTTCTTCCCTGCCACTAACGAAAGAATGATAGGTCTTTCCAAATTCGAAAATGCGAAGATTTGCTCGTTTCCGGTTTAGATTGTAACTAATAGCTTCCAGCCCTGAAAAGAGCATGGTTTGTCGCAATACCGAAAGATCCTGGCTGAGAGGATTCAGCATATTCACCTGGTATTCGTCCTTAGCATCATCGCTAAAGTCATTATAAGCAGGTGTGGTTAACGAATTCGCCATAGTCTCATAAAAGCCCTGCCCAATGAGCTGCTGTGCAATAAGATTCTGGATTTTATAATCCTCATATTTTGAGGAATTCGCCACAGACAGGCTTAGTTTGTCGCCAAACTTGATATTATTGTAACCATAAACTCTAAGGATCTCCTCGATCACATCAGACTCTCGTTGCACATCTACACGGTAGGAAGGAATCGTAAGACCCATCCCGGTTTCAGTGACATTATTCACTCTAATCTCCAGGGAAGCCAGAATGGATTTGATGGTTTCCTCCTCAAGATTTTCTCCAATAAGTTTATTCACCTTTTCAAAGGTTAAAAAAACCTGGAAGTCTTCGATCTTTTTGAAATAGAGATCATCGATATCGCTTGTGATCTCACCTCCCGAAATCTCCTTTATTAAAAGGGCGGCTCTTTTTAACGCATATTCTACCGAATTGATATCGATTCCTCTTTCAAATCTAAAGGAAGCATCGGTATTGATCCCGTGTCTCTTGGCAGTTTTTCGAACACTTACCGGGTTGAAGTAGGCGCTTTCAAGAAATATTTGTGTGGTACCATCAGTAACGCCGCTTCCAAGTCCGCCAAATACACCTGCAATACATAGAGGTTTTTCAGCATCGCAGATCATAAGGTCTTCAGCATGCAATTCACGTTCAGCTTCATCGAGTGTCGTGAATTTAGTTCCGGCCTCCACGGTTTTAACATTGATCTCGTTGCCGGCAATCTTACCAGCATCGAAAGCATGTAGTGGCTGTCCCAGTTCATGCATGACATAATTGGTAGCATCCACAATATTATTTTTTGGTGCAAGTCCAATAGCTTTTAATCTATTCTGAAGCCATTTCGGGGACTCGCCAACCTTTACATCAGAAATGGTTACCCCGCAATATCTTGGAGCAAGATTAGAATCATCTACTTTTATCTGGATCTTTAGACTTCTGCTATCAACATGAAAACTACTAACTGAAGGGGTTATAAGCTCCAGGAATTTTCCCTGTTGCTGGTAACCAGCTTTCAGATCCCGGGCTACACCCCAGTGACTCATCGCATCTGCACGGTTAGGAGTAAGTCCAATCTCAAAAACTTCATCATTCTCAACTTCAAAAAGTTCAGCAACCGGAGTTCCGGGAACCAGTTCATTGTCCATCACCATAATACCTTCATGACTCTGGCCCAGCCCAAGTTCTTTTTCTGAACAAATCATTCCGTAGCTTTCTTCCCCACGAATTTTTCCTTTTTTGATCTCCCAGCTTTCACCTTTTTCATCATAAAGCACCGTTCCAATAGTGGCTACAGGAACTTTTTGTCCTGCTGCAATATTTGGAGCACCACAAACGATCTGTACTTCTTCTCCATTTCCAAGATTTACCCTGGTAAGGTTCAGCCTGTCTGCGTTTGGATGAGCTTCACAGCTTAATACATGACCAACTACCACGCCGGCCATTCCTCCTTTAACACTTTGAAAAGTATCGATTCCTTCTACTTCCAGACCAAGATCTGTAAGAAGCTCTCCGGTAGTTTCTGCATTTTCAGGTAATTTGATAAACTGTTTCAGCCAGTTGTATGAAATCTTCATGGATTAGTCTTTTTCAGCCAGCAAAGATAGTATTACAGATGGTTTTGTCATAATCTGGAATCCTATTTTGTATACCTTAAATGACAAAGGAGACCATTCGTGTCTCCTTTGAATATTTGAATCTTCAAAAGTTCAATCTTTCCTAGTAAGATTCATAGTTCTGGATTTATTCCAACCACTTTCTGTTTCTTCATAAATCGCCCATTTTACCGAGCCATCTTTTTTCAAAATATCATGTTTAAATCTGAGTTGCTGGTTACTATCATCGAGATAGCTTTCTACGATCTCGTATTGATCGGGTCCTGTTTCTTTTACTTTCATTTTTGAACTGGAGATTCCTTCAGGAGCATTTCTGCGCATAAAGACCACGTCGAATTCATCCTCTAATGGATTGTACACCATAACTCTCTTACAGCAAGCTTGGTTCTCTGCAGTATCATGATCCACGATCAGCATGGAACCGGCCTCATCAAATGAAATTTGGTTCGAACTATTCGTGGTATTCAAAACTTCCCCATTTTGGTAGACCTGTGTTTCGTTATTCCAGTTTCCAATTAGAAAGTTTAGTTGCTTATCTCTGTTCTCCAGAATGGCAATTTTTGCCAGACCTGCTTCCATGATCAAATCATCCTGTTCATGATCGTGCTTTTCAGCAATGGCCAGTGACTTCTCTATGTATTTTACGGCTTCATCTTTCTTATCCATTTCCAGCAGAACATCTGAAAATGAATCATAAGGATTGGCTTCCTGTGGATATTCATCGATCTGAGCCTGGAACAACATTTTTGCTGCTTCCAGATCATTTTCCTCCTGCATGAGTCTGTAAGCTAAAATGTTCAGAGGTTCATCCAGGCCCTGGTAAGCAGGATTCGGATTGTTCTTCTGGTAATTTTCCAAAACTGCTTCAACGCCATTGGACTTATAGACCTGGTAAAGTTTATCTACAGATGCCTGGACCTGTTCCTGTGCATTCATACTTAGCGTTAAAAGAAATAACGCAATTGCAATTCCCCATGTGATTTTAAATTTTCTGCCCATAATATTGAATTTTGTGGTTATACCGAAGCTATAATCAGGCATTCCAAAGTACAAAAGCGTTTGAGGGCTATCTCGGGGGGTAAGTATTCTTAAAGATAAGCAAAAAATTAATCAATTGATTAGCAGGAGTTCATAAGATTTGATTAGCTAATGTAATTCCAGATCGTTTTATTTTTTACCAGTCGTGAATAGGCGTTTTTCACAGTAATATTATTTTCTTGCTCCAGGTTTGGATCTTCTTTGAGCAATTTGTTGGCATAAAACCTGGCCGATTGCAGAATCGCGTTATCTTTCACAATATCTGCGATCTTAAGATTAAGTACGCCGCTTTGCTGAGTTCCCATAAGATCTCCGGGGCCTCGTAGCTTCAGGTCTACTTCAGCAATCTCAAAACCATCATTGGTAGAGGTCATAGTTTCCAGTCTGGTTTTACTATCGTTAGAAAGTTTATGGCCGGTCATAAGTATGCAAAAGCTTTGTTCAGCACCACGTCCAACTCGGCCTCTTAATTGATGCAACTGAGAAAGTCCAAATCTCTCTGCACTTTCTATGATCATCACACTGGCATTTGGCACATTAACGCCTACTTCAATTACGGTAGTGGCCACCATGATATCTGTTTCTCCTCTTACGAAGCGATCCATTTCAAAATCCTTGTCGGCCGGCTTCATCTGGCCATGAACAATAGAAATCTGGTTTTGTGGAAACTCTCTGGCGATACTTTCATAACCATCCATAAGATCTTTGTAATCCATTTTTTCAGATTCCTGTATTAGTGGATAAACGATATAAATCTGCCGTCCTTTCTGAATTTCATCCCGTATGAATGCAAAAACCTTGAGACGATTGCTATCATAGCGGTGCACAGTTTTAATAGGTTTACGTCCTGGCGGAAGTTCATCGATTACTGAAATATCCAAGTCGCCATATAAACTCATGGCCAGTGTACGTGGAATAGGGGTTGCCGTCATCACCAGCACGTGAGGTGGGATATGATTCTTTTTCCAGAGCTTTGCTCTTTGTGCCACCCCAAAACGATGCTGCTCGTCAATAACGGCCAGTCCAAGGTTTTTAAATTTCACCTTGTCTTCAAGAAGCGCATGGGTACCAATGAGAATATGTAGATCACCGGTTTCCAGTTGTTCGTGGATCTCCCGGCGTTCTTTTGTTTTCGTGGATCCTGTGAGTAATCGAATATTCAGTTTAAGGTCCACACAAAGTTCTACCAGGCCGTGATAATGCTGAATGGAAAGAATTTCTGTAGGAGCCATCAAACATGCCTGGAATCCATTATCGAGAGCAAGCAGCATGGACATGAGGGCGACAATGGTTTTACCCGATCCTACATCACCCTGTAAGAGTCTGTTCATCTGGGCACCGCTACCCATATCACTACGAATTTCCTTAACCACACGTTTTTGTGCATTGGTAAGTTCGAAAGGCAAATGATTGCTGTAAAAATCGTTGAAAATGTGACCTACTTTGTCAAAATTGAAACCTTTGATTTTTTGCTTATGCATAAGGTTTCTGCGAAGCAATTGCAGTTGCACATAAAAAAGCTCTTCAAACTTCAGTCTGAACTGCGCTTTTGCCAGCAATTCCTGGTTCTTCGGAAAATGAATATTGAAGAGTGATTCTGCTTTTCCCAGAAGTTTTAGTTCTTCCAGTAATCCTGGATTCAGACTTTCAGAAAATTTCATCCCGGTTTGCTGCAGAACCTCCTGCATCAATTTCATGATCACTCTGTTGGTAACACCTTTCTTCTGAAGCAATTCCGTAGAAGGATATACCGGTTGCATAGCTACTCTTAAATTCCGTTTATAATCTGATACCAGTTCAAGTTCAGGGTGTGGCATGCTGAACATGCCGCTGTAAAAATTCGTTTTTCCGAAGATAACGTAAGGCGTATTCAATTTGATATTTTCCCTTATCCATTTGTGCCCTCTGAACCAGACCAGCTCCATTCTCCCGGTATCATCAACAAAATCGGCTACCAGTCGCTTACCTTTCTTCTGTTCGACCATTTTAAGATGGACAATCTTGCCAACGATCTGTACTTCCGAAGAATTTTGCTGCAATTGTGCGACCTTATAGAAACCTGTCTTATCGATATAGCGATTGGGGAAAAAATTGATAAGGTCTCGATAGGTGCTGATATTGAGTTCCTTCTTGAGAAGATCGGCCCGATTGGGGCCAACTCCTTTAAGATACTCAATGGGCGTTTGCAGCAGGTTCTGGATCATAAAAACGAAGATATTAAATAGGTTTGATTTACATGGGCGAGGGTATGGAAACTCGTTTTAATCTTTAGAAATATCTGATAACAGCGTCAATTTTTCGTAATTTGCAATCGATATTTTTTATTCTGAATGCGATATTTAGCTGCTCTTTTTTTCATCCTGAATCTTTCCATCATCCACGCTCAGAAGATTCGCGATCATCAGATCGAACGATTTGATTTCCATAAAGTGGACGCCCATCTTAAAATTGATCCAACTCAAAAAAAGGTGGAGGGAAGCGTAGTTTATTCCCTGGAGGTCCTTTATCCTGATGACAGCCTGTTTATAAACGGGAAAAACATGCAATTCAGGAATGTTCGAATAGATGGCAAAAACCCTGAATTTTCAGTAGATGTGGAAGGAATTTATATTTTACATGACTTTAAGGTCGATGATCGTATAACCTTGTCCCTTGACTATGAAGTAACTCCAGGCAAAGCTGTTTATTTCATCAATTGGGACGAATCTGTTGCGAGCGAAGAAATAAAGCAGGTCTGGACGCAGGGCCAGGGAAAATACACATCCAGCTGGCTGCCAAGTGTGGATGATATGAATGAGAAAGCAGAATTCGATCTTAGTTTCGAATTTCCTGCCGGTTATGAACTTATCGCCAATGGAGAACAGATTGGAAATGAAATTATAAACGATTCCGTTAGACTCTGGAAATTCAATATGGAAAAACCTATGAGTTCTTACTTGGTTGGCTTCGCGGCGGGTAAGTATCGATCTGTGAACAGTACAACGAATACCGGAGTAGAGATCAGGAATTATTATCTGCCCGAGGATTCTTTGCGCGTAGAGCCTAGCTTCAGACATTCCAAAAGGATCATGGAATTTTTAGAGAAAGAGATTGGTGTCGATTATCCATGGCGAAATTATAAGCAGATTCCCGTTAAAGATTTTCTGTATGCAGGAATGGAGAATACAGGAACCACCATTTTTTCTGAATCTCTTATGGTGGACTCTATTGGCTACCATGATCAAAATTATGTGAATGTAAATGCGCACGAGCTGGCTCATCAATGGTTTGGTAACCTGGTAACCGAGAAAAGCGGAAAGCATCACTGGCTTCATGAAGGTTTCGCGACTTATTATGCCTTGTTAGCTGAAAAAGATATTTTTGGTGAGGACTATTTTTACTGGAAGCTATACCAGTCGGCTGAGGTTTTAAAGGAGTTAAGCGATTCCGGAAAAGGACAGAAATTATTATCGTCAACCGGAAGTTCCAGTACTTATTATCAAAAAGGAGCCTGGGCATTACATATTCTAAGACAGAAAGTTGGTGAGGAAGCATTTAGAAAGGGATTGAAAAATTACCTGGAGACTTATGCTTTCCAGAACGTTGAAACCGATAACTTTCTTGCTGAAATGGAATTGGCTTCCGGCATGGACCTTACTCAATATAAAGCAGACTGGCTGGAACAATCTGCTTTCAAGGCCAACCAATCACTAAACGCTTTAAAGGAATCTGAATTTATAAAATCGTATCTCGAACTTGCAGCATTGCGGGAAACTCCGCTTCAAACAAAGCATGAATATCTGGATAAAATCCTGGACTTCCCTGTAAATGATTATTTAGGGCAGGAGGTAGTGTATCAACTCGCGGGAGAAAATTCAGAAGAAGCCATAAACCTGTACAAAAAAGCATTTGCATCGAACAATCTGTACGTGAGACAGGCAGTCGCTACCAGCATGCAAACAATTCTGCCGCAATTGCAAGCAAGTTTCGAAAGCCTGCTGCAAGATGAATCTTATCTCACCGTCGAAAAGGCCTTGTTTAAGCTATGGGAAAGATTTCCGAAGAAAAAAGCAGATTATCTTAAGAAAACCAGGAATATTGACGGATTTTATAATAAGAACGTTCGTATGCTCTGGCTAACCTTAAGCCTGGTCAGCGCCGAATTTGAGCCGGAAAAAACCTCTGAATATTTTGAGGAATTATCAGGTTACACCAACCCCTCAAATCCTTTTGAAGTGCGGGAAAATGCTTTTGGATATTTATACCAATTAGGAGCTTTTAATGAAGCAAGTTTAGAGAGTCTTTTGATGGCAACAGCTCATCATGCTTACCGGTTCAGGGATTTCGCGAGACAATTGCTGGATGAATTGATCGCCAATGAGGAATATCGGGAAAAGTTGATGTCATTGGCTTCAAACCTTGATGAGCAGTACACTAGATATTTAAATTCTAAAACTTCCAGTTAAGATGAGAGCACTCGTAATTTCAGGAGGAGGAAGCAAAGGAGCTTTTGCCGGTGGAGTTGCGCAATATCTAATCCAGGAGCTGGGACGCGATTACGAGCTATTCATAGGCACTTCTACGGGAAGCTTGCTTCTTTCCCATATGGCACTGCATAAGGCAGATAAGGTGAAAAAGGCTTTTACAAGCGTGAATCAATCCAGCATTTTCAGTAGCAGGCCTTTCCTGATCAAAAAAAAGCACGGGCAGGAAACCATCACGATCAATCACTTCAATGTTATTCTGAATTTTTTAAAAGGAAGGAAGACGTTCGGCGATAGTCTGAATCTTAAAACCCTGCTTCAGAAGACATTTACAAAGGAAGAATTCAGGCAACTGAAGGATAGCAACAAAGAAATTGTAGTAACGGTCTCCAATCTTTCTCTGAATGAGGTGGAGTATAAAAGCATTAGGGACTATGACTACGAGGCGTTCATAGACTGGATCTGGATTTCCTGCAATTACACGCCTTTTATGAGCCTGGTTACCAAAAATGGTTGTGAATATGCCGATGGTGGTCTGGGAAGTATGGTGCCCATAGAAGAAGCGATCAAGCGTGGTGCTACAGAAGTGGATGCGATCATCCTGCAAACGGAAGTGACTTATTTTAACAGGATGCCATCAAAGAATGTGTTTTCGCTCATTACCAATCTGTTCGCTTTTATGCTGGACAGGATCGAAACTCAAAATATACGGATCGGGAAATTTTCTGCGGCGAATAAGAACTGCATTCTCAATTTTTATTATACTCCAAGCGTTCTAACCACGAATTCTCTTATTTTTGATAAAAAGAAAATGCAGGAATGGTGGGAGAGTGGCTACGAATTTGCCAAATACAGAAACGAAGAAATTAACGAAATTCAACCTTAATGCGTGCACTGGTCATATCTGGAGGAGGAAGTAAAGGCGCCTTTGCCGGCGGAGTTGCCCAACATCTAATTCAGGAACAAAAGAAAAGGTATGATCTTTTTTTAGGTACCAGTACAGGGAGTTTGCTTATCCCACACCTTGCGGCTGGCAATATCCAGAAGGTTTATGATATCTACACCAACGTAACCCAAAGAAAGATCTTCAGTGTAAATCCATTTGTGGTCAAAAAGAAAGATGGCCGGGAATATGTAACGATCAATTACCTCAATACGGTCTGGCAATTCATTCGGCAACGCCGAACTTTCGGGGAAAGTAAAGCGCTGAGAAGAAGCATCCGGAAAAATTTTTCTCAGCAGGATTTTAATGAGCTCAAGTCCAATATCAAAGACGTGGTGGTTACCGTATCCAACCTTTCCAAGAACAGGGTAGAATATAAATCCATACACGATTTCGAGTACGATGATTTTTGTGACTGGATCTGGATAAGCTGCAATTACATCCCATTCATGAGTCTCGCCACCAAAGACGGATTTGAGTACGCCGATGGCGGCCTGGGATGCGTGGTTCCCATTAGAGAGGCTATCAAAAGAGGTGCTACTGAAGTGGATGCCATTATCCTCGAAGCTGAAAATATGGAATACAATAAAATCCTAGGAAAAAATCCATTTTCATTGATGGTAAATCTATTCGGATTTTTACTGGACCAGGTTGAATATCATGATATCGTCGAGGGAAAACTAGCGGCAATGAATAAAAAAGTAAAGCTGAATATTTATTACACTCCTACCAAGCTAACCGAAAATTCACTTGTTTTCAATAAAAAAGATATGACCGACTGGTGGCAGCAGGGATTTGAATATGCGGAGAAAAAAGAGATGGAACGCAAAGCGGCCAAATCTTCCTGGTTCAAGCTAGGTTTCTAACTTCCTGTTTGATAAAACCTAAAGCAGCCTCGGTAGGTGCCTGTTTTTCCATCATGGTTTCCAGGATAATTTTTCTCAGGTCATCTGGGTTTACAACGCCTTCTTTTTCAGAAGCATTTCTTATCATACTAATTGTCGCGTTTTTTGAAGTTCTAATATAATCCCAGCATTCGTTGCTCACATAGATTTGTTGAGCGAGATTATGCTCGAATTCCTGCTCGATATTGGCAATCAATAAGCTGGTATAAGACGGAACATCCTCAGTAACAGGTTCTACGCGAAATAAAAGTTTTCCAGGGGATATTCTTTCCAGGAATAATGTGAGTCTTTCATACGCCTGTAATCGAATGGGTAATGAAGTCTTCTGTTTTTCTCTCAGCAATAAAAATCTTCTTCGATTTTCTTCATTGCTGGAATAAGTGTGAAAAAAGTAAAAACTTACCAGACCTACAATTGCGGCGGGTAGTAGCGCATAGATCAATTGCAAAGCATCAAATTCATTCATAAGTATTAGTGTATTGCCTTTTCTGTTTTCTGAAGTGATTTGAGATCAAGATTACCACCTAAATGAGGACAGCTTACCAGATCCTGTACAGACTGGAAATTTACTTTATCCTTGGTATATCCAAAAGTAGATTCTAAAGTATTTGACAAATTTTTATCACTCAGATTGATCTCAATATCATTGGTAGTAAATTGTGCCGGATGCTCATGACCACAGGCATGGGTGATCTGCAGCAGCTCTTTTCTGAATTTCACAAAATAGAAATTGGTGCGCATGGATTTATCTGCAATATCAATACCTCTTTGCAGCCATTTGTTCTGGGTTGCAATTCCGGTAGGGCAGGTATTGGTATGACAGCTTTGTGCCTGTATACAGCCAATACTCATCATCGCTTCCCTACCAACATTGATACAATCTGCACCCAGTGCAAATGCCATCGCGGCTTTTGCCGGGAATCCTAGTTTCCCAGCCGCTACAAATACGACCCTGTCGGTAAGTTCATATTCCTGAAAGATTTTATAAACATCACTGAAACCGTAGATCCATGGCACTGAAACGTGATCGGCAAAACTAGGTGGTGCAGCACCGGTTCCGCCTTCGCCACCGTCAATACTTATAAAGTCAGGTCCGTGGTTTTTAGATTTCATGATTTTTGCAAGGGTATGCCAGTCGGCGAGATTACCAATCGCTGCTTTTATTCCTACAGGTAGTCCGGTAGCGGCCGCCATCTCTTCAATAAAATCCACCATTCCATCGAGGTCATCGAAAGCGGAATGATATGCTGGGGAAAGTACATCTTTTCCCATGGGAACTCCGCGAATTTCAGAAATTTCCTGGGAAATCTTTTTCGCTGGAAGTACACCTCCTTTTCCGGGTTTTGCACCCTGAGATAACTTAAGTTCGATAGCTCGAACCTGCGGATTCTCCTGTACCAGTTTGACCAGCCTGGACATATCGAAGTTCCCATGCTCGTCCCTGGTTCCAAAATATCCGGTTCCTATCTGGAAAACAACATCAGCTCCTTTTTTATGATAAGGAGACAACCCGCCTTCTCCAGTATTGTGGTATGCTCCGGCAAGTTTACAGCCTTCATTCAAAGATTCTATGGCCTTTGCAGAAAGTGAACCATAGCTCATAGCCGACACGTTAATAATCGAGGCCGGTCTGAATGGTCGTTTCCGCTTGTTATAAGTTCCCATTGCCTTGGCACAGGGTATCAATCCTGAGTTTTTCTCATTTGGATGTCCAGCTGGTAACTTATAAGGGAGAATAGCATTTTTTACGAAAATATAATGAGATGAATACATATCCTGGTCTGTACCAAAACCCTCATAATTATTTTCGTTTTTTGCTGAAGCATAGATCCAGCTTCGTTCGCGCCGGTTAAATGGCAACTCCTCCCTGTTATTAGCAACCAGATACTGTCGTATTTCCGGTCCAATGCTTTCCAGGAAGTAACGTAAGTGTCCAACCACCGGGAAATTATGTTTGATGGTATGTTTCCGGTTGAACAGTACATCATTGATCGCGATGAGCACTAATACGAATAGAATCCATCCCCACCATGGAATAGATGATATAAAGCTTAAAAACTGGTCCATTAGGAATTGCTTAAAAAGTCAAGAGTTAATTGTGTCATGGTTTTTACGCCAAGTAAAAGTCCGCTTTCATCAATAAAAAAGTCCGGAGTATGATGTCTTGTAGGTTCTCCATCTTCAGGCATTCCACCTAAAAAGAAGTAGAATCCCGGAACTTTCTCCTGAAAAAACGAAAAATCCTCTCCACCGGTAGTTGCTTTCATCAAATTGACATTCTCCTTTCCTGCAACATTTTCAAGAGTAGGAAGCATTTGTTGCGTAAGAGCCACATCATTAAATGTGATCGCAGTATTATTCTGAATGTCGATCGTGGCAGAACCACCGTATGCCTTAGCAATTGCCGGTACAAGTTCACGCATTCTGGATAAGATCACTTTCTTGTTTTCAGGATCCAGGGTTCTAACGGTTCCAATAAGTTCGGCGGTTTCAGGAATAATGTTGAAACGCACACCGCTCGTGATCTTTCCAACCGTGATCACAGAAGCCGACTCCGTTAGATCTGCATTTCTACTTATGATCGTTTGCAGGCCGTCAATGATCTTGGCAGAGATGAGTATTGGATCCACGCCACTCCATGGAGCAGAGCCATGCGCCTGTTTACCTTGAACATTGATCACAAATCTTTCAACGGCGGCCATGGTGCCTTCAGGTTTATATTTAATCGTGCCTACTGGAGTAGCAGCGTTAATATGCAAACCAAAAATAGCATCTACTGCAGGATTCTCAAGAACACCTTCCTTGATCATCAGTGAAGCTCCACCTTCTTCCCCCGGTGGTGGTCCTTCTTCCGCAGGTTGAAAAATAAATTTAACGCTGCCATGAATCTTGTCTTTGTGTTTGGAAAGAATTTCTGCCACACCCATTAGAATTGCCGTATGTGTATCGTGACCACAGGCATGCATTACCCCGGTTTGGGTGCCTAAAAATTCGGTAGTTTTAGTCGATTTAAATTCCAGATCATTTTTTTCTGTAACTGGGAGCGCATCGATGTCTGCTCGAAGCGCCAGGGTTTTACCGGGTTTGTCACCTTTTAAAATTCCTACAACACCGGTTTTTGCAATTCCGGTGCTGGTTTCGATACCTAAAGAATCCAGGTGTGCTGCGATCTTTTTAGCGGTTTCAAATTCGCGATTGGATAATTCAGGATTTTGGTGGAGGTCTCTACGCCACTCGATCACCCGTTCTTCTATATTCTGAAATTCATTTTCTGGAATATTCTGCTGCGCCTGAAGACCAAGTGTTGTGAGAAAAATGCCAAGAGTAATTATATATCTCATGTTAGAAAGTTTAGAATTTGATCAATTGATAATCATTTGCCTGAAGCTGTACCAGTGCCGTCATGGCGGAAAGCGCATATTTAACGTCTTTATGAACATCTTCAGGTTTTAAGTTATGATAAGCTGCACTTTGCCCGCAAAGGATAAGTTCCACACCCGCATTGGCCAGGGCTGTTAAAAGGGGAGTATTTGGATTGTTTTTAGTATCAGGATAAGCCTTTGTATATGAGAAGTCATCAAGAACATCTTTGGTTGCCGATCCATGGAAGACGAGAGCTATATGTATATTTTCAGGATCTACTCCGGCTTTTTCGTGCATATTCAAAAACCGGGCGGCGGTTTCTGCCAGTTTATTTACTTCAGAAGGATTAAAATTTCTGTCGATATCAAAAACCACTTTGTATACGAGACTGGTATCAACTTCAAATTTCGCGTGAGGAACTGCGACAGTTTTGCCAAAATCGGCTATAACATTTCCAGTTTCAAATTGCTGGCTGAAAGATAAATTTACCAGAAGGATGCTCAATAGCGTGATCAATTTCTTCATGTATGTGCGACGAAATAAAGTTGAGTTTTTAAAGATATTAAAATATCGTGCAATGCTTCAGAAGACTTCCTTAATGTTTAAAAATCGCATCGATACGGGTTTAGTTTTTTGAGCATTTTGGTTACCTTTCAGCATTAATAAAATGGAGAAGATTTGGAAGCTTACTTAGCTGAATTAAATGATGCACAAAGGGCCCCGGTGCTGCAGAAAGACGGCCCAATGATCGTGATCGCCGGTGCGGGATCTGGTAAAACCAGGGTATTAACCTACCGGATCGCTTACCTGATGAACCAGGGAGTGGATGCGTTCAATATACTATCACTAACCTTTACGAACAAAGCGGCGCGAGAAATGAAACAGCGTATCGCCAAAATCGTAGGTAACAGTGAGGCGAAGAATCTATGGATGGGGACCTTCCATTCTGTTTTTGCCAAAATGCTGAGGTTTGAGGCAGATAAGCTGGGATATCCTTCCAATTTCACCATTTACGATACCCAGGATTCGCATTCGGTTATACGAGCGATCATCAAGGATATGCGTCTCGACAAGGATGTTTATAAGTACAAGCAGGTCTACAACCGGATTTCTTCTTATAAAAACAGTCTGATTACGGTAAAGGCCTATTTCCAGAACCCGGAATTGCAGGAAGCTGATGCCATGTCCAAAAAACCACGACTGGGTGAAATTTATAAAGAGTACGTAGATCGTTGTTTCAAAGCTGGAGCAATGGATTTTGATGATCTTCTATTGAAGACGAACGAACTTTTAAACAGGTTTCCAGATGTACTGCATAAATACCAGAGTAGATTTAAATACATTCTGGTGGATGAGTACCAGGATACGAACCATTCTCAGTATTTGATCGTTAGAGCACTTTCAGATAAATTTCAGAACATTTGTGTGGTAGGTGATGATGCCCAGAGTATTTATGCCTTTCGTGGAGCCAATATCAATAATATTCTGAACTTCCAGAAGGATTATGACAATGTGCAAATGTATAGACTGGAGCAGAATTACAGGTCTACCAGGAATATTGTTCATGCTGCCAATTCCATCATCGATAAAAACAAGACAAAGCTTGATAAGATCGTATGGACTGCGAATGACGATGGACCTAAAATCGTTGTAAACAGGTTGCTTACAGATGGTGAAGAGGGTCGTTATGTGGCCAGTTCTATTTTTGAAAATAAAATGCAGCACCAGCTCAATAACGGTGATTTTGCGATCTTATATAGAACGAATGCTCAGAGTAGGGCAATGGAAGACGCACTGCGGAAAAGGGATATCCCTTACAGGATTTATGGCGGACTTTCATTCTACCAGCGAAAAGAGATCAAGGATGTCCTATCCTATCTAAGACTTATTCTTAATCACAAGGATGAGGAAGCTTTGAAAAGAGTGATCAATTATCCTGCACGGGGAATTGGTCAAACCACTATGGACCGACTTTCTGTAACGGCCAACGAGCATAACAGATCAATTTTTGAAGTTATCCAGAACCTGGACAAACTGGATCTCAAGATCAACCGTGGTACGCAAACAAAACTGGAGAATTTTGTGAATATGATCCAGAGTTTTGCGATCTCCAACGAGACCATGGATGCTTTCCAGATTGCTGAAATGGTGACCAAAAAAACTGGACTTGTTCAGGAACTCAAAAAAGATGGTACTCCTGAAGGAATTGCCAGAATTGAAAATATCGAAGAACTACTGAACGGGATCAGGGATTTTGTGGAAGGACAGCGGGAAATTGCAGATGCGACCGGCTCATTATCAGAATTTCTGGAGGACGTGGCACTGGCTACAGACCTGGATAATGATACTGGTGACGATGATCGTGTAGCATTAATGACCATTCACCTGGCAAAAGGTCTCGAATTTCCATACGTTTATATTGTAGGAATGGAAGAAGATCTCTTCCCATCAGGAATGAGTATGAATACGAGAAGCGAACTTGAGGAAGAGCGCAGGTTATTCTATGTTGCCATTACCAGAGCTGAAAAACAGGCGTATCTTACCTACACGCTTTCCAGGTATCGCTGGGGTAAACTTGTAGATGCAGAGCCCAGCAGGTTCATTGAGGAAATTGATGAGCAGTATCTTGAAACTCTTGTGCCGCAAGACGATTATAAATACAAGCCATTAATAGATACCGATATTTTCGGGGATGCGGTAGATAAAAGTAAATTACGGCAAACTAAACCCAGAACAGGAACTCCTCCTCCAGCTCATAAACCTTCAGAAGAACAACTGCGAAAATTACGCAAACTAAGGCCAGCTGCGAAAGAACCAGAGAAAGCGATGAATACCCTGGACCTTTCCGCAGGGAATGAAGTGGAACATATGCGCTTCGGAAAAGGGAAGGTTTTGAAACTCGAAGGTGTTGGACAGGATCGTAAAGCAGAAATCGATTTTGAACAGGGAGGTATCAAAAAATTACTTCTGCGTTTTGCCAAGCTGAAAATTCTTTCCTAAAAATATTAGGATTAATGTTTTAAATACATATATTAGCTATGAGTCGTAAGAATCCCTACGTTTTTATAGCTCGAAAAACCAAATAAAAAACAACGTTTTTATAGAGACCTGATTTGAGGTCTCTTTTTTTATGCCCTTCGCCCAGATACGTTAATCTTCTTCTAAAACACTGTTAGCAATTTATTTAAATTTCCATGGAACGCTAATCTATGTTCTATATTGAAAGAAAAAAGTTATGATCAAAGAAGGAAGTAAAGTAAAATGGGAATGGGGAAATGGAACTGCTGAAGGAAAAGTAAAAAGTACATTTACCAAAAAAGTCACCCGCACAATCGATGGAAATGAAGTAACCCGGGAAGGCGAAGAGGGTAACAAAGCTTTGTATATCGAGCAGGAAGACGGCAGTAATGTGCTCAAACTCGAAAGCGAAGTTAAAAAGGCAGACTAAGGCCTTAGATTTCTCCGGAATATCTTAATTTTAAGAAGATCAAAATATTTAAATATGGCTGAGCTTCTAAGAATTTACGATGAAAATCCCGCACCTAAGCACATTAATAAGGTAGTAGAAGTACTGAAAAAAGGAGGTCTTATCATTTATCCCACCGATACTATTTATGGACTTGGTTGTGATATTACCAACAACAGTGCATTAGAAAAGATTGCCAGGATCAAAAACGTAAAACTTGAAAAAGCTAATTTTTCCTTCGTTTGCGAAGATCTTAGCAATCTTTCTGATTATGTGAAACAAATTGATACTGCTACCTTCAAAATTCTCAAGAGATGTTTGCCAGGCCCGTATACATTTATTCTCCCGGGTGGAAACAATCTTCCCAGTGTTTTTAAAAAGAAGAAAACTGTAGGTATCAGGGTTCCTGATAATACGATTTGTCAGGCTATTGTCAAAGCCCTTGGAAACCCCATCATTTCAACTTCTATTCGTGATGAAGATGAGGTTCTTGAATATAGTACAGACCCGGAATTAATTCGTGAAAAATGGGATAATCTGGTGGATCTTGTTATTGATGGGGGTTACGGGGATAACGTTGCCTCTACAGTGATCGACCTAACAACCCCGGAGCCCGAGGTAATTCGGGAAGGAAAAGGCTCTCTGGAGATTATGTAATTTTATGAATTGGCGCCCAATCTAGTTAATTCACTATTAAAGGGGCATTAGTGTTCTTCAAATTTAAGCAGAGTTAGTAACTTAATGAAAAAATAGGTTATGAGTAAATTAGAGACTACAACGAAGGTCAACGGGCAACCCGTTAATTTATATTATGAAGACTATGGAGAAGGTAAACCTGTCATATTGATTCATGGCTGGCCATTAAGTCACCGAATGTGGGAATACCAAATTGAGACCATTGTTGAAGCAGGTTTTAGGTGTATTGCTTATGACCGCAGAGGATTTGGTGACAGCGACAAGCCGTGGACAGGCTACGATTATGATACTCTTGCAAGTGATTTAAATGATCTCATCACTAAGCTGGATCTTACAGAGGCAACTATTGTTGGTTTTTCTATGGGCGGGGGAGAAGTTGCGCGTTATATCGCAAACTATGGGACTGCCAAATTAAGCAAAGCAGCATTAATCTCTGCGGTGCCACCATTTATGCTAAAGACCGACGATAACCCTGATGGGCTGGAAGAAGAAACTTTTGAAGGATTTAAAAAGAGTCTGCGTAAAGATCGTCCCGGCTTCCTTTCAGAATTTGGAGATCAATTCCTGAATTTCGAAGATAACTCAGATCGCATTAGTGAGGATATGGCACATTACTACTGGTCTATTGGTTGCCAGGCGTCACCAAATGCTACGATCGAGTGTGTGGATTCTTTCGGAAAAACTGATTTTAGAGAGGATCTCAAAAAATTTGACATCCCAACACTGGTGGTTCACGGTACAGCAGATAAGGTAGTGCCCATTGAAATGTCTGGACAGAAAAGCGCGGAAATGATCGCCAACAGTGAATTCCACGAGGTGGTAGATGCTCCACATGGTTTGATACTTACCCATACGACAGAATATAACAGGCTGCTAGTAGATTTTCTTAGTAAGTAAATTGAAGAATAAAACTTAAAAGCTCTCGAAAGAGGGCTTTTTTTATAAGCTCTCCAGAAATGCTTTATGGATCGCTGCTGCAGATTGAGGCTTGCCTTTCGATTTCTCAGATTCTGCCAGCTCAGCACCGTTTCGCGCAGCTTGCAACCTTTGAGCAGGTGTTCCATGATGACCGGGACTATCAATCAGGCAATCTCCAGAATTAAAACTCATTTCAAAAAAAGAATCGATACGCTTCCAGTTATATGTCGCTCCTTTTTTGTGAACGAGAAAATAAGCTGCTGCAAAATCTGCTTCTAATTCTTTTAAAAGTTCGGGATTCCTGGATTCGAAATAATCTCCTTCCCAGACATGCTGAAACTCAAATTGTGCCTGGTGCCACCACTCGTGTGCAAGTAGTCCGCTAAAAGCTATCTCTCCGGGGACTCCCGACTGTTCCAGTAATTCCAGAATACCATCGCTTATGACCATCAGTCCATTGGAGCTGGTGAATGCTTCCAGGGCGAAAAAATGGTTTTCCGGGATCTGTTCACTTGATTCAGAATAATTGAGAATATGCCGAGCTTTCATTTCAGCTTCTTTTGCATTGCGAACACTGCGATCAAAACTTTCGATCATATCTGCCAGATATCGAAAATCTTGCAGAGTTGCGGTATGCTGTCCATTCAAATAAATCTGCCGGTCAAGCTCCCAGAATTTCTTAAGTTCCCGTAATCGTTTTTTTGCCAGTTGATTGAATTGTCCATCGATACCGTAATAGTTTGGTCCGATATAATGAGTAACATATTTGTGATGAAGATCACGTAAGTAAAAAGCCAGCTGTAGATCAAAAGTTGGATCCTGTATAAGCATCTCAAAATTCTTCTTTAAAACTTCCTGGAAAGCTGTCATTTCACAGGTAGTAGTTTTAGCGATTGACGCTTCAGTTGCTGTTTTGAAATAGGCAGAGCTCAGGCTCATCTCCTCAATTTCAATTTCAGCAGAAGTATGGCGAACCGATGGTGGTAGCGTTTCAATAGGATCTGATGAGCAGGATACCTGAAGCAGGTACAACATTAGAAGAAGTATTCCGCTACTAATTTTGATTGTTTTCATAATTAGTGATTTTACGAGTAGGGAATACTACTAATTTAGTATAAATTATTGAAGATCAGAAGTTAATGCTATTAAATAAAAAAAGCCCCTGCAGTGCAGAGGCTTTTGTGTGATGAAGTTTTTTTCTTATTTACCCTGAGAAGTTGCTTTCTCCATTCCATCTTCGATCATACTGTAAAACTGATCAAGTTTAGGAAGAACAACAATTCTTGTTCTACGGTTTTTAGCACGACCTTCAGCAGTTTCATTACTTGCGATTGGCACATAGTAAGATCTACCTGCAGCAGTCATACGCGCTGGCTCAACACCAAATTCGTCCTGAAGAACACGTACTACAGAAGTTGCACGTTTTACACTTAGATCCCAGTTGTCCTCGAACATAGAGGTGCTGATAGCTTTATCATCTGTATGACCTTCAACCATGAATTCGATGTTTGGCTTATTGTTTACAACCGTAGCTACTTTTCCAAGAACTTCTTTCGCACGGGATGTTACGTTGTAACGACCGCTATCAAAAAGTAACTTGTCTGAAATAGATACGTAAACCACACCTTTCTCTACGTTGATCTCGATATCCTCATCATTAAGGTTACCAAGAGCACCTTTAAGACTTGTTACAAGAGCAAGAGTTACAGAATCTTTCTTGTTCATTGCATCCTGCATAGAACGAATGGCAAGGTCCTTTTCTTTGATGCTTTCCAGAGAACGCTCCATGTTCTCAGCTTCTTTCTTAGAAAGAGTAGCTAAGTTCCCTACGTTATTCAATAACGCAGCGTTTGTATTATTTAAAGTTGCAACCTGGCTATTTAGACGCTCTTTCTCATCAAGACAGGAGTTTAATTTTACTGTAGCAGTATTTAATTGATCCTGAGTTTCACGTTGTTTTGTTTCAAGTTCATTGTATTTTTTCTGTGAAACACATGAAGATAGCAAAAGGGCCGCAGTAGCCGACATTAGCATGATTTTTTTCATAACTAGTTTCTTAAAATTTAAATTGTTAGAGGGCCAAAAATATCAAAAAAATAGCAAGGTGGAAAGCTATTTTAACATTTCCTTTTTATATTATTTTTCAAGTTCACTAAAGCGCGCCTTTTTCAGTATAAAATGTTGATACACAATAGAACGCAAATTATAATATTGATCAATTTTGAATTCATCCGGACGCTTTTTTCTCATCTTGTTAAATGAGGAGTAGAAGCTGCCATGAGCTTTCAAAACTGCTGTAAAATGATCCGGTTTTCCATCGCTTAAAAACTTCAGAGCAGCAACTCCGTCAAGGATCATTCTGCCAAATATAATTGGCAACAGATCCCTGGATCTGAGGTTTTTCAGCAGTAAAAAAAGACCGTTTCTAAAATTATAATAGGTTTTCTTGGGATCCATACTGGAAAGGGTCGCTCCACCTACGTGATAAACGACAGAATCTGCAGCATATTTTATTCTATATCCCATATTCTGAATTCGCCAGCAAAGATCTATTTCTTCCTGATGAGCAAAGAAATCCTCGTCCAGCCCTCCAGCTTCCTGGTAAACAGAATTTCTTATGGCAAGGCATGCACCAGACGCCCAGAATATTTCAGCATTGTTGTCGTACTGTCCCGAATCCTCTTCCGTGGTTTGAAAAATTCTTCCCCGACAGTAAGGATATCCAAATTGATCAAGATAACCACCGGCAGCACCGGCATATTCAAAATGGTCTTTCCTTTTGTAATCCAGAATCTTAGGTTGAATGGCCGCCACTTCAGCTTCCTTCTGAAAAATTTCCACAATAGGAGCAAGCCAGCTGCTGGTCACTTCCACATCGCTGTTCAGTAAAACTATGATTTCTTCGGAAACCTGCTTCAGAGCTTCGTTGTATCCACCGGCATAACCATTATTCGATGTATTCTGAATAACTTGAACCTGAGGAAAATTTCTCTTTAAGAACTTCACCGAATCATCTGAAGAATGATTATCTGCTACGTAGACCTTTGCATCTTCAGAATAAAGCAATATGGAAGGGAGGAACTTCTCCAGCAAATCTTTTCCATTCCAGTTCAGGATCACTACAGCTGTATTCATGCTCGTTGATATTCCGGTAATTCAGTTAAAAAAATATAAGTTTGCTTTTCGTAATCCATCTGGCAAAAATAATGTTCCAGTCCGTTGGTCACCATTAAATAATTGGCTTTTAAACTAAGATTATATCTGGCGATCTGGTCGAAGGTATCTTGGGTGATCTTGATTTTTGGAGCTTTGCATTCCACGATAATATGGATATTGCCTTCCGGCTCGAACACCACGACATCATACCTTTTGGTAAGACCAGCGATCTTTAATTGTTTTTCAACATTGATAAGGCTTAGCGGGTAATTTTTTTCCTTTTCCAAAAATTTTACCGTGTGCTGGCGAACCCATTCTTCAGGTGTAAGGATGATAAACTTTTTCCGTAGATCGTCAAAAACAGCTACTTTATTTTGATTATTTTTGAACCGAAATGAGTAGGATGGAAAATTCAGCTTTTGCATTTTTCAAAAGTAATGAAGATTATCCAGTGATAAAATATCACCTTCAGTTTTCCAGCAATTCATAAATCGCCGTAAACTCCTCTATGGACGAAGCCAGAAAAATTGTAAACGACATTAAGCAGGGTGATATCAAACCTATCTATTTCCTGATGGGTGAGGAAACCTTTTATATCGACGGAATTTCAAACTATATCGCAGACAATCTTCTGTCCGAAGATGAAAAAGGCTTCAATCAAATGACTCTCTACGGAAGAGATACAAGTATCGAGGAGATCGTGAGCAATGCCAAACGGTATCCAATGATGGCCGAAAGGCAGGTAATCATCGTAAAAGAAGCACAGGATCTTTCCAGAACGATCGAAAAACTGGCAGATTACGCTGAAAATCCTCAGCCTACCACAGTTCTGGTCATGTGCTATAAATATAAAAAGATCGATAAGCGCCGGAAACTGCATAAAACCATCTCGAAATCAGGTCTTATCTTTGAAAGTAAGCGACTGTATGAAAACCAGGTAGGAGACTGGATCATGAAGACCATGAAAGGTCGGGGGTATTCGATTGCACCCAAAGCCTCTCAAATGCTCGTTGAATTCCTGGGAACAGATCTCGGGAAGATCGATAATGAACTTCAAAAGCTTCAGCTTATCTGCAAAAAGGAAACGCTTATTAGTCCGGAGATCATCGAAGAAAATATCGGGATTAGCAAAGATTTCAACAATTTTGAATTGCGTAAAGCGATAGGAGAAAGAGATACTTTGAAAGCACATCGCATAATCAACTATTTTGCTCAGAACCCCAAGGACAATCCACTGGTAGTGACCATAAGCCTGTTGTTTTCTTATTTTTCCCAAATCCTGCAATATCACGGGCTCAAGGATAAATCCAAGGGAGCGGTTTCCAAACAATTAAAGATTAGTCCTTATTTTGTAGGTGATTACATCACAGCAGCAAGAAATTTTCCCATGAAAAAAGTAAGCAGGGTCATTAGCGATCTGCATGAAACCGATGTGAAAAGTAAAGGTGTAGGCGCTGCAAATGTATCGCAGGGAGATCTGCTTAAAGAACTACTTGTAAAAATCTTGAACTAAATGAATAAATTTTCAACCTGGGTTGGTGCGGCAAGGCTGAGAACACTTCCATTATCCATTTCAGGAATTATTGTAGGAAGTAGTATCGCTGCACAACAAGGCCGGTTCAATCTGGCAATTTTTAGTCTCGCCCTGGGAACTACCCTGGGATTACAGATCCTTTCAAACTTTGCGAACGATTACGGTGATGGGGTAAAGGGAACCGATAACGAGGATCGTATAGGGCCCATTCGCGCCCTACAGAGCGGGATCATTACTCAGAAAGAAATGTTGCGTGCCATGATCGTTACGGCAATTGCAACTTTTATACTGGCAGTATTACTAATCTATGCTTCTTTCGAAGATGAGAACTGGATCGCTGCCCTGGTTTTTTTAATCCTGGGAATCGGGGCTATCGTCGCTGCCATCAAATACACCGTGGGAAATTCGGCTTATGGTTACCGGGGAAGAGGTGATATTTTCGTTTTTATATTCTTTGGACTGGTCGCCGTCTACGGTAGTTATTTTTTATATACTCATGACCATAATCTCGTAAGCTTTTTACCGGCGATTGCCATAGGTTTTTTGAGTGTGGCAGTTCTAAATCTCAATAATCTCAGGGATCGAATCTCAGATGCGAAAGCTGGAAAGAATACACTGGTGGTAAAGTTAGGCGAGCGAAAAGCCAAGAATTACCATTTTCTGCTTATCATTGGAGCGTTATTTTTTATGTTGATCTATTCTGCAATGGTCTCCAGGGAACTGGACGATATTATGTATGTGGTGGGTTTTATTCCTTTAATCTTTCATTTAATGCGCGTTGATAAGAACGAAAATCCTAAAGACCTGGATCCGGAACTAAAGATCGTTGCCCTTTCCACCTTTGCAATTTCTATCCTGTTTGCGATAGGCCTGGTGATTTAATTCACAAGTTTAACAAAACTATATATCCAGCCACTTAGCCGAGTTTGGTTGAATTCCTATTTTTATGTAAACCGAAAAACTTGTTTGATGAAAGTTACATTTTACGGGCAGAACTCGCTCGCTCTCGAGATTGGAAATAAGCATATTATCGTAGATCCTTTTATTACAGGAAACGATCTTTCCAAGGATAAAGTGGATATCAATGATTTAAAGGCAGACTATATTCTACTAACGCACGCTCACGAAGATCATGTTCTGGATGCGGAAGCGATTGCGAAAAATACCGGTGCGACCATTGTAAGCAATTACGAGATCGCTAATCATTATGGTGACAAAGGCTTCGAGGTACATCCCATGAATCATGGCGGAAGCTGGGATTTTGACTTCGGAAGAGTAAAATATGTAAATGCTTTGCATACCAGTTCATTTCCTGATGGCAAATACGGCGGTCAACCCGGCGGTTTTGTGATCGAAACTGATGGCGGAAATATTTATATCGCCGGTGATACAGCTTTGACGCTTGATATGAAATTGATTCCTATGCGTACCAAAATTGACCTTGCCGTGCTGCCAATTGGAGATAATTTTACCATGGGTGTGGACGATGCAATTTTGGCCAGTGATTTTATTGAATGTGATCGCATCCTGGGATGTCACTATGATACCTTTGGTTACATAGAGATCGATCACGATCTTGCCAAAAAGAAATTTGCCAATAAGGGCAAGGAGCTTTTACTCCTGGAAATTGGTGAATCTGTTGAATTATAAACATGAAAGCTTCTTACAAACGATACCTTTTAAACTTTAAACGCCCCAGTGGAACTTCCCGGGGCGTTCTTACTGAAAAAGAGACCTGGTTTCTGAAGATCGAGGATAAAGAAAGTGTTGGCGTAGGTGAATGCGGAATCCTTCGATCTTTAAGCTATGATGATCGTCCAGGTTACGAGGATAAGCTGCAGTGGGTTTGTAACAATATTAATCTGGGAAAAGAAATGTTGTGGGAGGAACTGCGGGAGTTCCCAAGTATTCAGTTTGGAGTGGAAATGGCCTTTCAAAGCCTGGCATCCAGAACTCCTTTTGAACTATTTCCTTCAGAATTTACGCGAGGCAAGGACCAGATCGCCATCAACGGACTCATATGGATGGGTGATAAGGAGTTCATGAAAGAACAGATTTCAGAAAAGATCGAGCAGGGCTTTCGCTGTATTAAGCTGAAAATTGGCGCGATAGATTTTGAAACTGAAATTGCATTACTGAAATCTATCCGGAAGAATTTTTCCGCAGAAACCATGGAGCTGAGAGTCGATGCCAATGGAGCATTTCATCCAGCCGAAGCATTGAAAAAATTAGAGCGGCTCTCTAAATTCGACCTTCATAGCATTGAACAGCCTATCAAACAGGGTCAAATTACAGAAATGACGCATTTATGCGCCAACACACCGGTTCCAATTGCCCTGGATGAGGAATTGATAGGAGTTACAGATGTAACAGAAAAGGCAAAACTGATACAAACTATACAACCGCAGTATGCCATTTTTAAGCCGAGTTTGATTGGTGGAATAAAAGGTACCCGGGAATGGATGGATATCTGTGAAGCTAACCAGGTGCAATGGTGGATTACCAGCGCGTTGGAGAGCAATGTTGGGCTCAATGCGATCGCGCAGTGGACTTACACTTTGGATACAGATCTTCCGCAAGGACTGGGAACGGGTGGTTTGTATACGAATAATTTTACCAGTCCTTTGCTGGTGCAGGATGGTAAGATTCAATATGATCCCAAGTTAAGCTGGGATTTTAAATTTTAAGAAAACTATGTTTATAGCGCAGGCGTTCAAATACGAACATTCTTTCTGGAGATATCTGGTGATTCCGATACTGTTTTTTGGCCTGATGGCTCTCAATTATGTAGCGGTAGAAATGCTGGATCTGGACGTGAATGAAATGATGCGACAGCAAATCGAAAGTAAAGGTTCCAACCGCGTACTATTTGAAAACCTGTTATCATTTCTCGTCTTTCTAGCTGGATTACTCTTATGGGTAAAGTATGTCCATAAACAACCAATCAAAACATTAACCACCAGTCGAAACAAAGTGGACTGGAGTAGGTTCTGGTTTGCCTTCGCACTGGTTGCCGTGTTCAATATTGGTATTACGGTACTGGACTATTATTCGAATCCGCAGGATTATGTGCTGAATTTTCAATGGGAACCCTTCTTATATCTTGTGTTGATCTCAGTTTTTCTGATTCCTATCCAAACGAGTTTTGAAGAATATTTTTTCCGGGGCTATTTGATGCAGGGGATAGGAGTACTGGCTAGAAACAGGTGGATTCCCCTGGTACTTACGTCTGTTATTTTTGGTGGCTTACATTATTTTAATCCTGAAGTGACCAAACTGGGCAATATTATTATGATCTACTATATTGGAACAGGTTTTATGCTTGGGATCATGACCCTGATGGATGAAGGTATGGAGCTTGCCCTAGGGTTTCATGCTGCGAACAATCTAATCACAGCTTTGCTGGTCACTGCCGACTGGACCGCATTTCAAACCAATTCTATTTTAAAAGATGTTTCAGAACCTTCCGCCGGGTGGGACGTACTCATCCCTGTTCTGGTCATCTATCCCATCTTTCTGTTCATATTTGCCAGGAAGTACAAGTGGAATAACTGGTCTGAAAAGCTCTTCGGAAGGGTGGAAAAACCTGAAAATGTAACAATTACTTAGGATTTTGAAGAAATTAATTGCAAATTCTTAACTTTAAGTAATTGGTGAATGTCCAACTTAGCTTGAAGTATGAATAATAATTACAAGATTCCTGAAACTCACCCTGACTTTAGGTTGAACAAACGGCACTTCACGAATGCCGAATTGAAACATATCGCTTACAGTTACATCAAGGAAGGAGAACCATTCGAACAACAAATTGGTAATTTTCTTCTGGACTGGTTAAAAACAACAGATTATATCGAAGTGCATACTTCAGGTTCTACCGGAAAGCCTAAGAAAATCAGGCTTACCAAGGAGCATATGATCAACTCTGCACTGGCAACCTCAAAATTCTTTAAACTTCCCAATCATACGAAAGCATTATTATGCCTGCCTGTAGACTATATCGCAGGGAAGATGATGTTGGTAAGGGCCATGTTTTTAGGTTGGGATCTCGATTCGGTTCCACCGTCTTCAAGTCCATTCGATCAATTGTACAAGGTTTATGATTTTTCAGCAATGACGCCGTTCCAGCTGGACAACTCGATAGGTAGGCTACACCTGGTCAAAAAGCTGATCATTGGTGGAGGAGCAGTTTCACCGAGATTGCGAAAAATGCTGGTAGACCTGGATACGAGAATTTACGAAACCTATGGGATGACCGAAACCTGTAGTCATATTGCCGCAAAACGTTTGAATCCAAAAAAGAAAAAAGCATCAAAAGCTTTTAAATTACTTCCAAATGTGAGTATCGCCAAAGATGATCGTGATTGCCTGGTGATTAAAGCTCCTAAGGTACTGGACGAGGAAATTGTGACGAATGATGTGGTGGAAATCATCACCTATAAAAAATTTATCTGGAAAGGCCGGTATGATAATGTAATCAATTCCGGAGGGATCAAGATCTTTCCTGAAGAGATCGAACGGAAGATCAATAAAAAGCTGGATCATCGATTTTTTATCACCTCCATGCCAGATGATGCATTGGGTGAGAAAGTAGTAATGTTCGTGGAAGATGATTTTTCCGAAGAAAGATTAGCGGAACTTAAGGAAATTATTCAAAAAATGAAATCTCTGGGGAAATATGAAAAGCCACGAAAGATTTACCTGGTGGCCAAATTCGAGGAAACTCCCAACGGGAAGATTCACCGTGAAAACACCGCTAAAAGTAAAGTCTCCTAGATGATTAGAACAATTCTTATCATTTTAATCCTGTGCCATTTGAACGAACTACAGCTTTACGATTTCAATGAAAATACGTCGATCAACAACTGGGTGATCGTGGAAGATCGTGTTATGGGTGGAAGGTCCAGCGCATCCATCAAATTAACCGGAGAAGGTCACGCCAATTTCAGCGGGTTTGTATCGCTTGAGAATAATGGAGGTTTCGCTTCGGCACGGTATCGTTTGAATGTAGAAGGAGTACAGCGTTACTCGAAAGTGGTGATAAGATTAAAAGGTGATAGGAAAAACTATCAATTCAGGCTCAAAAATCAATTAAGTGATCGCCACTCCTACATAAAGGAGTTTGCTACCAGTGGAGAATGGCAGAAAATTGAACTGAATCTTTCAGATATGTATCCTGGTTTTCGTGGCAGAACTCTGGATATCCCAAACTGGGATCACGATAGAATACAGGAAATTAGTTTTCTTATTGGTAATAAAACCAACGAAGAATTCAGTTTATTAATTGATTATATTCGACTCAAATAAACCCGTCCTCATTATTTTTTACATATGCGTAACATACTAGGTTTTTTATTTTGTCTGCTTTCTTTGAGTACTCATGCCCAGATTCTTTCAGAAAAAGATCGTGCTTCGGTACGCGATGAGATTTTGGCGGAGCGATTTGATAAACTTCTGCCTGATTTGATGGATCGTGCTGAAATTGATATGTGGGTAGTTATTTCAAGAGAATATAACGAAGATCCCGTGATGAAAACCATGCTGCCTTCAACCTGGCTTAACGCGAGACGAAGAACCATGCTGGTATTTGCGAAAAATGGGGATACCATAGAAAAACTAGCGGTCGCGCGTTACAATATTGGCGATGCCATCAAGTCTGCATGGGACAAGGAAAAGCAACCCGACCAATGGAAGGCGCTGGCCGACATTATTAGCTCAAGAGATCCTGAAAAAATTGGGATCAATATTTCTGAAAATTATGGTCTTGCAGACGGACTTGTAAAAACCGATTACGAGGAGTTTCTTAAAAACTTACCTGAAAACTATCATTCGAGATTGATCTCTGCGGAAGAGTTGGCCGTAGGATGGATAGAAACCCGAACCCTCAAAGAAATGCTCATATTTAGCTCTCTCGTGGAGCTTACCCACGATGTCATTGAAGAGGCTTTTAGCACTAAAGTGATCGAACCTGGAGTAACTACCACAGATGATGTGGTCTGGTGGTTACGACAAAAGGTGACCGACCTGGGACTGGAAACCTGGTTTCATCCAACGGTTGATATTCAGCGAAATAATGAGGCACTGGTG
Organism: Christiangramia portivictoriae DSM 23547; assembly: GCF_000423045.1. Classification (GTDB taxonomy): domain Bacteria; phylum Bacteroidota; class Bacteroidia; order Flavobacteriales; family Flavobacteriaceae; genus Christiangramia; species Christiangramia portivictoriae. Next base: position 437,754 of record NZ_KE383971.1, read on the forward strand.
GATCACATTACCGCATTCTCAGATGAAAATGGCAGCGATATCATCCTGAAAGGGGATCTCCTTCATTGCGATTTCGGAATTTCTTATTTGGGTTTGAATACAGACTGCCAGCAAATGGCTTATGTACTTAAGGATACCGAAACTGAAGCTCCGGAATTTTTACAGGAAGCCCTGGCCAAAGGAAACAGGTTGCAGGATATTTTAACTGAAAATTTTAGAACCGGTAGAACCGGAAACGAAATTCTCGCTGCAAGTCTTAAAAAAGCAAAAGCTGAAGGTTTAAAGCCTTCCATATATACACACCCACTTGGACTTTACGGTCATTCTGCAGGTTCTACCATTGGAATGTGGGATCAACAGGGCGGAGTTCCCGGGAGCGGTGATTATCCACTTTATGAGGACACAGCCTACGCCATCGAGTTAAATACTGAAGTAAATATTCCAGAATGGAACAAGGATATAAGGATCATGCTGGAAGAAGCTGGTTTCTGGGGGAAAGAAGGTTTTCGATATGTGAATAAGAGACAGACATCTTTAATATTGATTGATCTCTCTACGGAATAAAAAAAAAGCAGCTTTTCAGCTGCTTTTTTATGACTTGATTTTTTCCAATGCAATATAAAATTCCAGGTCATTTAACAGGATTTCATCCAGTTCTTCACCAGTTTCAAAACGTTGCCATTCTGAAGTGGCATCGAGTCTTAACTCTTCCTCATCTATTAATAGATCTACTGGCATATTGAAATTGGCAACATCTGCTTTCCATCGATACTGGAAGTGATCATCGCCCTGTTTTAATTGTAAAACAGGCAATGCCGAATGTCTCAGATATTGATCGAAAACCGGTTTTAAATCTACTTTGGTAGCTTTATCGAAAAAGGCCTCTGTATCTTCTGTATTGATAGTTTTATGCCTGTAAGTGCTGGTATAGTCACGCAGGGTGTTCCACCAAAGTTCATCGTCATTATAAATACTCCTGATCATATTCAGAAGATTCGCACCTTTAAAATACATATCTCCGGAACCTTCAGCATTCACTCCGTAATCTCCTATGATAGTGCTATTATTGCTAATACCTCTTCTGGTCCCTTTTAAATATTCCTGAGCTTTTTCTTTGCCCCAGCGGCATTCTACATAAATAGCTTCAGTATAGCTGGTAAAACCTTCTTGGATCCACATATCTGCAATATCTTTTGCGGTGATGCTATTTCCATACCACTCGTGACCAGATTCGTGAATGATGATATAATCCCAAAGAAGTCCGATTCCGGTTCCGGAAAGATCATTTCCAAGGTAACCTTTCATATACTCATTCCCATAAGCCACAGCCGACTGATGTTCCATTCCTAAATAAGGAGTTTCTACCAGCTTAAATCCATCCTCTTCAAAAGGATATGGGCCCATTTTTTCATAGAAACAAGCCATCATATCCTGAACCTCTTCGAATTGTTTTTTTGCTTTCTCGAGGTTGTAAGGCAGGACATAATAATCAAGATCAAGATCTTTAAATTTATCTGAGAAATGAGTGTAATTCCCGATATTGATCATGATGTTGTAATTATTAATGGGACTTTTTACGGCCCACTTCCATTTCGTGTATCCATCTTTTAACTCTTCTTTCCCTAAAAATCTTCCGTTGGAGACATTCATGAGTCCGTTTGGTACCGCGATATCGATTTGGGCAGCATCTGGTTCATCGCTTTGATGATCTTTATTGGGATACCAGAGACTAGCGCCGGTTCCCTGTACTGCCACTCCCACCCATGGGTTTCCGTCTTCATCGGTATCCCAGACAAAACCTCCATCCCAGGGTGCGTTCTTGGCAACAATAGGATTTCCGTGGTAATAGAATTTAATAGAGTCTGATAGTCCCTCTTCCAGTGCTTCTTTAAAATTTATGAAAACGGCGTTGTGCTTACGGGTATATTCCAGTTTTGTATGTTGATGCTTAATAGAATCTATCTGCATATTTTCAAACAGGTCCAGTTGCATCACAGGTAAGGTCCCAAGGACTTTGAAATGAATGGTATTGCTTCCCGCGATTGATCGTGCGTCTGGATTCACTTTAAGATCCAGGTGATATTTGGTAACATCGTAATTGGATCTTTCCGGTCGTAAGGAACCCCTTAAAGTATCAGCTTCAGTATAAGTAGTATGATTTGAGCCAACAACCTGCGCCTCCAGGTTCATTGATAATAGAAAGGTGACCAGCAAGCCAACAAATAATAATTTATTCTGCATGTATAACAAATAATTGAGCATTAGGATCCTCTTCCAGTTTCTCCTGCATGCTGTTGGTTAATTCGGTAAAACTTTTTAGCGACTGTCCTTTACAGACTCCATAAGAATAATGGTATTTCAATAATTCCAGATCCTCGTCACTCAGTCTTCTATAAGAATTACAGGCAGATAATATGCTGGAGCAATCAAGTTCCTTACTTGAAGAGAAGTAGCCAAGTGATTTGAAGAAATGATATTTCAGCAGGTTTTCTTTTAGAAGATTATTGGTAACCACCGCAGTATTCACTTTTAATGAAGCTTTATAGATCTGGCTTTTGCCATTCCAGCTAACGTAATAACCACTCTTATTACCAATCCTGGGTTCGTGTTCAATCTTGTGATCTTCGTTAACATAATAGACAACATAATTGCTTTTCTCCCGAATAAAATTCCGACTAATTTTGAGGGAGTCAACCTCGCTGGATAGTTTTTCTGCAAAATTCATAAGAAATTTTGCATCGTCTTCAGGCACACTTTTATCAAAGTAAATACGAATTTCATCTTTCCAGTAACGCATGAATCTCGATGAATCTACCTTGTTTTCTATATTGTAAGCTACCGCTTTGTATCTGTCCAAGAAAACCGAATCTTTAGGTTCGTAGCGAACCCGCTTCTTACCGCGAAAAGGATCATAATCCATTGGCACCTGGACCATGGAGTCGCCGTTTATGTAACGAACATCCACAGTATCAGGAATAGATTTGAACTGCGAGAGATATACTGTTTTAGGAATATATTTCCTGGAACGTCTCAGGCCTATCGTATCCTGTGCATATCCCTGGCTGGACATTATCATTACCAGAAGTAGTATTATTTTCTTCATAGAAATCAGGTTTGGATGACTCCCATATTGAAATCTTTTTCAATCGGGGCGTGGTCTGCGGCTTCAATTCCCATCGAGATCCATTTTCTGGTATCTTTCGGTTCTATCACTGCATCTGTCCAAAGTCTGGCTGCAGCGTAATAGGCTGAAGTCTGCTCGTCATATTTCGCTTTAAGTTTTTCAAAAACTTCTTTTTCTTTCGCTTCATCTACTTTTTCTCCTTTCTTGGCCATGGAAGCGGTTTCGATTTGTGCCAGTACTTTTGCAGCCTGAGTTCCTCCCATTACCGCAAGTTCTGCACTTGGCCAGGCAGCGATCAGCCTTGGGTCGTAAGCTTTACCGCACATCGCGTAATTTCCTGCTCCGTAGGAATTTCCAAGAATGATGGTGAATTTTGGTACTACAGAGTTACTTACAGCATTAACCATTTTTGCTCCATCTTTTATGATCCCGCCATGTTCACTCTTACTTCCTACCATAAAACCGGTCACATCCTGTAGAAAGACCAGAGGAATTTTCTTTTGATTACAGTTGGCAATAAAACGTGTCGCCTTATCTGCAGAATCTGAGTAGATGACTCCTCCAAACTGCATTTCTCCTTTTTTTGTTTTTACGATCTTACGCTGATTGGCTACGATTCCTACCGCCCAGCCATCTATTCGCGCATAACAGGTAAGAATGGTTTGTCCATAACCTTCTTTATATTCTTCAAATTCAGAATTGTCAACCAGTCTTTCAATGATCTTACGCATATCGTATTGATCACTTCTTTTCTTCGGAAGAATTCCGTAGATCTCATCTGGATCTTCTTTAGGCTTTACAGGTTTTTTGTGACTGAAGCCGGCTCTGTCAAAATCCCCGATCTTATCCATGATATTCTGGATCTTGGTAAGGGCATCCTTATCATCCTTGGCTTGGTAATCTGTTACTCCGCTAATTTCAGAATGAGTTGTAGCGCCGCCAAGCGTCTCGTTATCGATACTTTCTCCTATGGCGGCTTTTACAAGATAACTTCCGGCAAGAAAGATACTTCCTGTTTTTTCTACGATAATTGCCTCATCACTCATGATTGGAAGATAAGCTCCACCAGCTACACAGCTACCCATTACGGCAGCGATCTGGGTAATTCCCATGCTGCTCATAACCGCGTTGTTCCTAAAGATCCTTCCGAAGTGCTCTTTATCCGGAAATATTTCATCCTGCATAGGCAGAAAAACTCCTGCACTGTCTACCAGATAAATAATAGGTAGTCGGTTTTCGATAGCGATCTCCTGAGCCCTGAGATTCTTTTTTCCTGTAATGGGGAACCATGCACCGGCTTTTACCGTGGCATCATTTGCCACCACAATACATTGCTTTCCTGAAACATGCCCGATCTTCACCACAACACCGCCACCAGGACAGCCACCGTGTTCTTCGTACATTCCTTCTCCGGCAAATGCTCCAATTTCTATCGCTTTCTCAGCATCATCAAGCAAGAAATTGATACGCTCTCTCGCGGTCATTTTCCCTTTTTCATGATGTTTTTCTATTCTTTTTTCTCCACCACCTAATTTTACCTTGGCAAGTTTCTGTCTTAAAGTGGAAACCAGTAACTTGTTATGATCTTCATTCTTATTGAAGTTGATATCCATTATTTTGAATTTATTACAAGAATTTGATTATTTTAATGTGATTAATTCGAAATTAATCTATTTTCTGAATAATTTTTAAGAATTCTCATTCAGAAACGGCTTATGGCTAAAATACAAAAAGACAGCAATTCTTTAGATCAATTGCGTTATTTATAGTTAAACTCACATTAAAATCGCATCTATGGCAATGAATAAAAACACCATTTTCGCCTGGGCCTCTTTTCTTACATTTTTGGTAGGTACAGCTTTGGTATTATTAGGAGTATTGAAATATAAAGAATACGCCATTGGCTTTTCGGTTACCGGCATAGGATTTTTCTTCATTTCATGGGTATTCAATGCTTTAAAAGGTAGAATCTAGTATGAATACAAGTGCTATTAAGAACCAGATCGCCGCGCATCTGGATGGAGGCGAGGCGTTTCTTCCCGTTCAGAATTTGATAGATACGATCCCTTTTAACAAAACAGGTATACGACCGCATAATTTGCCTTACTCTTTATACGAACTATTTTATCATATCGTATTCGCACAAAAGGATATTCTGGATTATTGTGTCGAGAAGAATTATTCCGCTGCCAACTGGCCAGATGACTACTGGCCTGAAATGCACAAACCACAAAACGAACAGGAATGGGATGACCTGAAGACTCAGTTCCTTCAGGACCGGGAGTGTTTAAGAAACTTTATTACTTCCGAAGAAAATGCGCTTGATGACCTGGTCCTGAATTCTAGTGAACATAAGATCATACGTCAGGTTTTGCTGGTTATCGAACATAATGCCTATCATACCGGTCAATTAGTTTTAGTATCCAGATTATTGGAAATTTATGATAATTGATTTCTCTGAAAATTTCAGGATATTTGCACTCGCAATCATTTGAAAATTAATTACACAAAAATATGTCAGACGATAAAAAAGTGATCTTTTCGATGTCTGGTGTGACCAAAACCTTTCCGAAGGCAAACACACCGGTATTGAAAAATATCTATTTAAGTTTCTTTTATGGCGCCAAGATCGGGATCCTTGGTCTTAACGGCTCGGGTAAATCTACCTTGATGAATATCATTGCCGGGAAGGACACAAACTTCCAGGGTGATGTGGTCTTCTCGCCTAACTATACGGTGGGAATGCTGGAACAGGAACCAGAACTTGATGATGAGAAAACGGTCCTGGAAGTAGTAAAAGAGGGTGCTGCTGAAACGGTAGCCATTCTTGATGAATACAACAAGATCAATGATATGTTCGGCCTGCCGGAAGTTTATGAGGATGCAGATAAGATGCAGAAACTTATGGACAAGCAGGCAGAACTTCAAGACAAGATCGATGGCAGTAATGCCTGGGAACTGGATACGAAGCTGGAAATTGCGATGGACGCTTTAAGAACTCCGGAGCCAGATAAAAAGATCGGCGTGCTTTCAGGAGGGGAAAGAAGAAGAGTTGCGTTATGCAGATTGCTGCTTCAGGAACCAGATGTTCTTTTGCTTGATGAGCCTACTAACCACCTTGATGCAGAATCGGTACACTGGCTGGAGCATCACCTGCAACAATATAAAGGAACAGTGATCGCGGTAACCCACGACAGGTATTTCCTGGATAATGTAGCTGGATGGATCCTTGAACTGGACAGGGGAGAGGGTATCCCATGGAAAGGAAACTATTCTTCCTGGCTGGATCAAAAATCTAAACGACTTGCGCAGGAGCAGAAACAAGCGAGTAAAAGACAGAAAACCCTGGAGCGAGAGCTGGAATGGTCAAGAATGAGTCCGAAAGGAAGACAGTCCAAGCAAAAGGCGAGATTAAAGAATTACGATAAACTTCTTAGTCAGGACCAGAAGCAAATGGACGAAAAGCTGGAGATCTACATTCCAAACGGACCTCGACTAGGTACAAATGTGATCGAGGCTGAGGGTGTTAGCAAAGCTTTTGGGGATAAACTTCTTTATGAGGATTTGAACTTCCAGTTGCCACAAGCGGGAATTGTTGGGATCATTGGACCAAACGGTGCAGGTAAGACCACGATCTTTAAAATGATCATGGGGGAAGAAACTCCGGATAAGGGATCATTCAAAGTTGGTGAAACTGCCCAGATCGCTTATGTGGATCAAAGCCACTCCAATATAGATCCTGAAAAGACCATCTGGCAAAACTTTAGTGATGAACAGGAATTGATCATGATGGGTGGTCGCCAGGTGAATTCGCGAGCTTATTTAAGCAGGTTTAACTTTAGCGGTAGCGAACAGAATAAGAAAGTAAACATGCTTTCTGGTGGAGAGCGAAACAGGTTGCACCTGGCCATGACCTTAAAAGAAGAAGGAAACGTTCTGCTTCTGGATGAGCCTACGAACGACCTGGATGTAAACACGCTTCGTGCTCTGGAAGAAGGCCTGGATAATTTTGCTGGATGTGCTGTAGTGATTTCTCACGACCGTTGGTTCCTGGACAGAATCTGTACACATATTTTAGCATTCGAAGGAGATTCACAGGTGTATTTTTTTGAAGGTAGCTTCTCAGATTATGAAGAGAACAAGAAAAAACGATTGGGCGGGGATTTGATGCCTAAACGTATCAAATACAAAAAACTGACTCGTTAAGAAATAGTTTTTTATAAATAAAAGAGGAGTTGAAACTTGTTTCAACTCCTCTTTTTAATTGTGTGTAATGTCTATTGCTACTTTTTCTGCGGCATTGGTCCGCGTAAATAGATAATTAGGCCATCCAGGAAATTTCTAAGAAACTGGTCTCCACACTCCATGTATTTCTCATGGTCTTCTCTTCTGAAGATCGCGCCCAGTTCACTTTTACTCACCTTGAAATCTACGAGTTCACAGATTTTTACGATATCATCGTTCGTAAGTTTGTGGGCTACTCTTAATTTTTTAAAAATATCATTATTTGTTAGCGGCATGCTTAAGTTGTTTCTAGATTAAATCGTTTGACCAGTTTCTCAATTGTCTTAATATCCACCTCGTTATCGATCGAGTTTTTGGCATCTATCAAAAGATTCTCTGCCTCTTTTCTAAGGCATTGCGAATATTCATCTTTATGTTTTACCTGCTTTTCAAGATAATAAAACATGAGAAGTAACTTTTGCACCAAAGTTATATCATGTTTACAATATGTGCGAATAGAGGCCATAATATTATACAAAAGATCTTCAAAATCAATGGTAGTCAATTTGATAAAAGCTTCCTTATCCCTGAAAATATAGCTGGTGTCTCTTTTTTGCATTCTCAACGCCAGTAATTCCGTTAAATAATCGATGCCATTAATAGCCGTTCCAGGATCATTGATCCCGGGAGACATAGCTTTCACAATAATTTCTGTAATTTGTTTAAATGCAAGGGTGTAATTGTCTGCCACCAGTTCTTCCCTGGAAAAGTTGAAGTTGGACAGGATCATTTTAGCAACATCTTCATCTACTTCTTTACTTACTTTAAATAATGGGATTCCGCTGAGTACAAAAATCCCTTTGATAGGGAGTATATGAATCTTAACATCATGTTCTTTACAAATATCAACTAAGTTGGTGAAAGAGATATTTTGAAGATATCCACTCTGTTCACTATGATAATCTGTCCAGTCATCTGTCTTCGGAAATTCAACCTCCTTGAACTTTTGTTTGTCTACTAGCTCCTGCAATCTGTCTTTAGCTTCCTGGAAAATGTTCTGAAGGATATTGCTTATCTGAATACTTTGTGAAATGTTGTGAATAAAGTAAATGAATGCATAGATACTAATGACCGTCAGGATAATTCCCATCAAAACGGCCAGAGCTGGAATTTGATTTTTTTCCACATCCGGCTGAATGGAAAACAGGATGAAGATGCAGTATAAAATTGTACATAGATAGATCCCTAAAATTACCTGGTGCCTTCGGTCACTTATAAGTCCCGGAAGCAGCCTCGGTGAAAAGTTGCTACTAGCCTGACTCAACAGCAACATTACCATGGAAAAACTGAAGACAACCACAGAGATCAAACCTGAAATGAGTGAACTCAGGATAGTCATCGCCGTCTCCCCGTTGTCAATCACAAGCTGTGGCACATATTCAATTAAATACTTGGAAATACCTCTGTTTTCAAGGTATAAGAGGAAAAAGGCAAAATTGAAACCAAAAAATGCCAGTAGTGTAGGGTAAAACGCAATTTTACTCTCAATAATATTAAAGAAAGAGAGACTGCGATTGTAGAGTTGTTTCATATGATAGTAGTTGCTCTTAAAATTACGTAAACAGCCCCGATCTGAAAGTTTTTAATATTTATTTAGTTATTTAAGACAAAATGACACCTTTTTAATCAGAATACGCGTCAAAAAGACATGTTTTTTCATGTGGTACTGGTATTGTTATACTCATTCCGAAGTTTAAAATAAGTATTAATAAAAACATATATAGTTATGAGTCTAATTAAAAGAAATGAAACAGGTTGGTTGCCATCAGTAATTGATGATATGTTCAAAAACGACTGGTTAGGAGGCACCTCAAATGTAAACAGTATTGGAACCAGTATTCCGGCGGTTAATATTAAAGAAACAGAAGACAATTTCTCTGTTGAAGTTGCTGCTCCGGGCAAAACAAAAGAAGATTTCAATATTGAACTGGACAATGATGTACTTACCATTTCCTCAGATTCTAAAAAGGAAGTAGAGAAAACAGAAGACCAGGGAAGATTTACAAGAAGAGAGTTTAGCTACAGCAATTTTAGAAGAGCATTTAGCCTTCCAGATTCTGTAGACAGTAGCAAGATTTCTGCAACTTATAAAAACGGTGTTCTGGAAATTTCGCTTCCAAAGAAAGAAGAAGCAAAGGTACAGGCTAAACGTTTGATCGATATTTCGTAACCAAAGATAGTTTGATTAGTTAAGGATGAAGAGCGCTCTACGGAGCGCTTTTTTTATTGACTTAAAAGTATCCACCTGTTACCTGCACTTTGTATGGTAAATATCTGTCCAGACTTGATACTGGTTATTTTAGAATTTGTTTTGGGATCAAACAGATCATCTCCTCCGGTAAATTGAAAAAGTTTTTCAGCATTTCCGGGCCAGTTAATGAGACGTATTATCCGTCCTTTGTTTGGCGCAGAAGCGGGAATAATCAAGCCGGTTACCTGGTTGTTTATTCTCAGAGTTCCTACTTCATCGCCTATGGCATATTCTGCTGCGGCACTGGTGGTTGAGCTGTAATTCTCGAAGCCAGCATTTGTCCAGCTTACCTGTCCGTTTGAATTCATAGACATGACCTGTCCTTCACTACCGCGATTCATAGGTAGAACATATTCGGTTTCCGGGCTGTTTCCTATTCCTACACGACCATTAAAATATCCGGCAAAAACGTTGCTGTTCGCGTCACCAGTAGCGACGCTGTAAATCCCGAAAATATTCCCAACTCCCTGGATCGATCCAATTTCAGAATAGATACCGTAATTATTACTTCTCGCTCCAAAAGTTCTCCCTACGCGATTGTATATTCCATAGATATCGTTCGTACCGGTATTCTGGTAAGTTTCATTGAAGATCCCGTAATGAATGCCAAGACCAACACCTCCAACATTATTCTTGATTCCGTATTTGTTCCCGTTGGTTGCACTTCGATTGTCGCTTAAGATTCCATAAGTGGTAAGATTATCTGTAGCAGAATTGGCGTTATCCACTTCCAGGCCCTTTTTGAGTCCGGTATCCTTTCCAGGCGCAATAGCTATTTGCAACCTGCTGGATAACTGGTCTGTACCTATACCCATACTGCCATCGCGAAAAATGGGATCGGTGATATTATTTGGAGAACTAGAGGTTCCGGTTTTGTAAAAATTGGCCGTATTCGTCTCCGCAGCGATCGCTTTCCACTTTTTTTCAGTGGCATTCCAGAAATAAAAGCCTTCCGGAAAACCGCTAACGCTGTTGCTTAAAAATACGAGCATTCCATGCTGATCTTCCGTAGGAATTTTGACCGGGAATCTTTGGATTCTCGGGATGAGAATGCCATCAATGCCAGCAGGATCGGTAGCGCTGGTAGCTACTATATCCAATTGTGCTTTAGGTTCAGAAGTGCCGATTCCAACCTGTGCCTGAAGCTTGGGCATCACAAAGCCCAATAAAATAAGGCAAATTAATTTTTTCATGAACAAACAGTTTAGTTTGCCATAGAAGTTATTCTAGTGATGATTTGGGCGTCTAAATATAGACGAATAATCGATACTACGACTATATATTTTATTCGCTAACGTTAATTTTTTCCTGAAGGATTTTGATCTCATCACGGAGCTTTGCAGCCTGCATAAAATCAAGTTCCTTGGCGGCAGTTTCCATAGCTTTTCGCTTTTCCCGCACTTTCTTTTCCATCTCTGGTTTGGAAAGATATTCAGCTTCAGCTTCCGCAGCTTTTAGTTCGGTATGTTCTTCATCACCATAAATATCTAGCTTTTGCTTTACCAGGGCACTGTCAAACTTCTTGTTAAGTTTGGTAGGAGTGATATTGTGTTTTGTATTATAAGCGATCTGTTTCTGTCGGCGATATTCCGTCTGGTCAATGGTTTTCTGCATGCTATCCGTGATCTTATCTGCATACAAAATGGCTCTTCCATCAGGATGTCGCGCGGCTCTACCAATGGTTTGAGTAAGAGAACGGTTGTTCCTAAGGAATCCTTCCTTATCGGCATCAATGATTGCCACCAATGAAACCTCAGGAAGGTCAAGGCCTTCACGCAGCAGGTTTACACCTATAAGTACGTCAAAGATCCCGCGTCGAAGATCCTGCATGATCTCCACACGTTCCAGCGTATCTACATCAGAATGTATATAACGACATCGCACATCGATACGCGTTAAATATTTTGCAAGCTCTTCTGCCATCCTCTTGGTTAAGGTAGTCACCAAAGTCCTTTCATCTCTTTCCACCCGAACATGGATCTCTTCAATAAGATCATCGATCTGGTTCAAGCTAGGTCGAACTTCCACAATTGGATCCAGTAAACCAGTGGGCCTAATGACCTGTTCCACGTAAACTCCCTCACTTTTCTGAAGCTCATAATCGGCTGGAGTGGCACTTACATAGATCACCTGGTTCTGCAGCGCTTCAAATTCCTCGAACTTCAAGGGCCTGTTGTCCATCGCCGCCGGGAGTCGGAATCCGTAATCTACAAGGGTCTCTTTTCTGGAGCGGTCGCCACCATACATGGCGTGTACCTGTGGGATGGTAACATGACTTTCATCCACTACCATCAAATAATCGTCAGGAAAATAATCCAGCAAACAGAATGGTCTTGTCCCGGGCAAACGACCATCGAGGTAACGGGAATAGTTCTCAATACCAGAACAATATCCAAGTTCTCTGATCATTTCAAGATCAAAATTTGTTCGCTCATCCAGTCTTTTCGCTTCCAGGGTTTTACCAATATCAGAGAAATAATCAACCTGTTTTACAAGATCATCCTGAATCTGGTGGATCGCTCCTTTTAAAACATCTGGTGAAGTCACGAACATGTTAGCAGGATAAATATTCAGGCGTTGATATTTCTCGATCACATCATTGGTTCCGGGATCAAAAGCTTCGATCTCTTCAATCTCATCTCCAAAAAAATGTATTCTGAAAGCATTATCGGCATAACTTGGAAAAACATCCACCGTATCGCCTTTAATTCTGAAATTTCCATGCGAAAATTCAGCTTCTGTCCTTGAATAGAGTGACTGGACCAAACTATGCAGAAATTTGGTTCTGCTAATTTCCATGTCACGTTCTATGGAAACGACGTTCTTTTTAAATTCTACCGGGTTTCCAATACCATATAAACATGAAACTGAAGCAATCACGATCACATCACGTCTTCCGCTTAAAAGGGAAGAGGTAGTGCTTAATCGCAGTTTTTCGATCTCTTCATTGATGGAAAGGTCTTTTTCTATATAGGTTCCGGAAGTAGGAATAAAAGCTTCCGGCTGGTAGTAATCATAATAACTTACAAAATACTCCACGGCATTTTCCGGGAAGAACTGCTTGAACTCGGAGTATAACTGCGCCGCAAGCGTTTTGTTGTGGGCCAGTACCAGTGTTGGTTTTTGAACCTCTTCGATCACATTTGCAACCGTAAAGGTTTTACCAGAACCGGTGACACCCAGCAGAGTTTGGAACTGTTCATTTTTATTGATCCCTCCAACGAGCTGTTTAATCGCATTGGGCTGATCTCCTGTAGGTTTATAATCAGATTTTATATCAAATTTCATGAGGCAGTCTTCCTTTTTCCTGACCCGACGAAATTAAACAATTACAGCGCTTTATTCAAGTTTTTGGCATTTACCTAACAAGTGAGAAATGACCTTTAAATTCCTGGCCAGTTTGCAACGAGACCTGAAACCAGTAGTCATCTGCGGGCATAGCCTTGCCTTCAAAACTACCATCCCAGCCTCTGTCTGCCGCAGTTAGACTGGCGATCAATTTTCCATATCGATCAAAGATGCTAATCTTGTTTGAGGCAGCTGTTTCGCCGGCGATGCCTTTCAGCTGCCAGTAATCATTGATCCCATCCTGATTGGGCGTAAAAAAATTATCGTATCCAATGATGGCGATTTGTGTCCTGATGATCGCACATTGATTCAGATCGCGGATATAGAGATCCTGAAAACCAGAAGTCACATTTTCAAAAGATGTACTCGTTTGATAAGGACCACTTTCATTGCCTATTGAATATTCAAAGGCTTCAGCATTGGGAAAGTCAATTTCTATGGTATTCTGATTGGAGTTGATAGCGGGCTGAACCAGCGAAAATGCGTCAACATTAGGAGGTTCATTAAGGATGAGATCGATCTGGGTAATATTAAAACAGTCTGGATTCCCTCTTTCTGAAGTTCTTGCATAAAGGCTTTCAGCTCCTGCTGAAGTGTATAAACTAGAAACAGGGTTTGAGTTCGCCCGGGCAGCATTTTCCGAAGTAAAAAAACTAATATCGTGAGCTCCAGGGATACCGTTTAGAATTTCGTTGTTTAAATCGCTTAATTCGTAGTCTTCAAGTTGATCCTTATCCAGATCACACTGCTCTAGTTCCAGATTCTGGGTAACCAATGGACCATCATTGATCGTTAGCGTAAAATCTGTAATTTTGGAACAACCGGTAAGATCATTTTCAATTCGCGCAAAGATCGACCTGCTTGGGACCGTACTGGTGTAATTTGCACCGAGAGGATTTATACCATCTGTAGCATCAGCGATGGTTTCGTGGTAGGTAAGGGTCGTATTATTCTGATAATTGATCAAAGGGGTGTTCTGACTAAGATCGAAATCTGCAACGCCATTAGCGTTACAGGTTTCCAGATCCATACCTTGATTAAATTCCGGACCATCCGGGAAAGGAAAGCCGCCGGTAGTAGCAGTACCTGTCCATTCAAGTTCAAACGGACTATTTCCTATAGGTCTGTCTATTACGATAAAGTAGGTTTCACCGGGTTGTACATCGAGATTTGCCACGAAGCTATCTCCATCTGCCCCAGGTCCTTCACTTGTTTCAGTTGTCCTGGCATTTAATCCTGTGAAATTGGAAGCCAGACCAGCAGCATTCGGATTCGTGGTGGAACATCGAATTGCATTTCCAAGATTGCCACAGGTAGCATTTGGTCCAAAAATAAAGAAATCGTAATCTACATTGATATCATTACTGGTAGGCTTTAAATTGAAGCCCAGCGAGCCGGCTTTGGTAATTTCGATCTCGAGCCAAAGAGAGTTGTTTTCCTGGCTGGAGCAGTTATTAGTGCCATTTAGCTCCTGTGTACCTATACCATCTGCGTTGGAAGAAATTCTTCCATCACCACAAATTTTTATCGCGCCACTACAATCACTTGCAGGATTCTGCGCGTGAGCAATCGAAGAGATGAAGAATAAGATTAAAAGAGTTCTAATAATTCTCATGTTATTCTCTAATTAGTGAGAAATGTCCTTTAAACGTTTTGCCATTCTCAAGCTTTACTTCAAACCAGTAATCATCGGCTGGCATAGGTTTACCATTAAATTCGCCATCCCAGCCTTTGGATTCTTTCGGAATTACTGACAGGATTTTACCATAGCGGTCGAAAATGACCATTTTCTCAAACCTGAATCCAGGTTCAGAAATGTCGTATGGTTTCCACAGATCGTTGGAACCATCGTTATTTGGAGTGAAAAAAGGCGGGTGACCATATAAATACACCAGCATTTCACCTGTGGCGCAACCCCTGCTGTTCCTTACATAAACAGTGTGCTGGCCACCGGGTACACTTCGAAAAACCGGGTTGGATTGGTAAGGACCGTTGATATCGTCAAGAGCATAGACTGTATTCTCAACTTCTGAATTTGTGTATATGGTTAGATCATTCTCGTTACCATTATTAACAATCCCAATTTCAGAAATTTGAGGAGCTTCATATTTTTCAATATTGAAATCGATAGATCTGCGACAGCCGGATTCCCTCAATGTAAGCTGCAGAGAATAGATGCCAGCATCATTCACTTCGATAGTTTTGCCGGTTTCTCCTGTGCTCCATAAATAAGTAAATGCATCGGGATTCGCAAGGTCCAGATCCTCACCGAGCGTCAATGGAAAATCTGCTGCACAGCCATCCAGTCGTAAGAGCGATTGAACTGCCGGGAAGCTGATCATTTCCAGTTCAATACTTCCAAACCCATAGCAAATATTGTCTGCATCTGCACGAATGTAGAGAGTTTTTGGAGTAGTAATATACTCAGCCGGCAGGGCATTGGATCCCAGAATCGCATCATCTTCGGAAGCATGAAAGCTCAAGTGAACATTAGCACTTAATCCTAGATCTATTCTGGCGTTTGCCGCAATAGTGGCGAGGTCATATGCAGCGGTTCCATCTCCAAGGTCACAACCGTTTGCTGAGTCGAGGGTCAGATCGACGCTTTCGGTTGTTTGTAGTCTAAAGCTTCCAATGTCGTAACAATCACTTCCGAAGCCACTTATCTTTACAAAGATCTGCTCGTTTGGAATAGTGTTTCGGTAGATGTCATCAAGGGTGAGTTCGTTATTCACATCAGAAATGGCATCTGCCTCACTTCCGTAGAAATAAAGCTGAATCCCCGATTGACCCTCTGATAACTCTTCTTTGGCAAGCTGAAGATTAAAAGTCGCAATTCCGTCGGTTGGATCTGAATCCTGAACATCACACTGTTTAAGAACAAATCCTGAAGGCACTTCGGGAATTTCAAAGATGGTCACCTCTTCGCAAACCGGGTCTTGAGGAATCCCATTAATAATCCCAGTAAGGCTTACTGTATAGGTTCCGGCAGCATTGTAGGTATGAGATGGCGAAGCTGCCGTTGAGGTGGCTCCGTCACCAAATTCCCATAGAAACGAATCGTATTTTGCAGCATCCTCAGCGGTAAACTCTGTAACCTGTCCCAGGCAACTATTTTCATATTCAAAATTGCTGTTGAAAAGTGACTGTACGAAGGGTGGCAGCCCAAGCCTCACCACTTTCGGAGAAATATCCAGGCTGTTATGCCGGTAATCCACATCTGCAGCATTTTCTTCAGGATTATGGATTACAGACAACAGGTTCCACCTCACAAAGCCACCATCGGTAGAATAGCCAGCACGATATATTTTGCCATTAGGAGCCAGTTGTAATGCTCCTGCTACATTTCTGGAGGAATTGATCAATGTGGCTGAACCAGCAATATCGGTAGCTTCAAGATCGAATTGATACAGTTCGCCGTTTTGAAGGACGTCTTCTGTATTATAATTATTTGAGGTCGCGTAAAGTTTGGAGGATTCCGGCGAAAATTCAACCCCGTAGGGATAGGCATTGGCAAGAAGCAGTTTTTCATTGCTCACGCGCCCGTTAAGATCATTAAAGTCATAAAGGAAGACCTTGCCCGTTTTTTTGGCGCCTCCGGAACGTGGACTCCCTATGCTGGTTCCACTATAGGCCGCAGCCATAAATTTTCCATCTGGTGAGATCTTCAGATATCCAGGTGCAGTAACATTAAGATCCTGTTCGTTGATCCTGGGAGGAAAATTGTTATTGATCGTGGAAACAACCGGGCTCGTGTTCACGCCTGCAGCACTTACTCTAAAGGAATAGAACTTGTTGGTAAATTGTGTAACCACCCAGTACGATACACAATCTCCTGCGATCACCGCGGAAATCTTTTCAGAACTTTTAAATTCCTTTTCCAGGGGATCTGAAGGGTCATAAGTTACCAGATGAGTGTTTTTCGTGCTTAAAACAATACCGCCATCACCATTGTCCATGCTCATGTCCACTTCTGAAAAATGAACACCTTCTATAGGGTCATTGGTCACCCTGAAATAATCTGGTTTATCTACAGTGAAAATATAGTAAAAGCCGGGGTTGGCAGGTTTAGGTATAATGATCGCCGATTGCGTGCTGGAAACATTTCCTTTTAAATCATTTCCATTAAGCATGACCTCATGATTGCGGTTGTAAACCGTCGAACCATCAGTATAAAAAAGCAGATTTCCATTCCTGTCTGAAATGCTTGCGGAACCTTCGACCGTGTTCAGGACTCCGTTCGTAAGAGGGACGGCCTCACCCGAAGTAAACGATAATCCGGCTCCCACACCAAAATACCAGTTTGCTGCTTCCTGCTGGCTGTAAATGAAAGTAGGTAGCAGAAATAGAGCAAGGATCACTTTCAATTTCATACTAACGTAAAGCTATAAAATAAGTCTATAAATCACGTTTTTTAAGTAGAAATAATGAGAGATAAACGAAAATGAAAACCCATGCGATCACAATCAGCAACTGGTACCAGTGAATACCATAATCCTTGTCCAGTTCTCCGCCAATCTGGTTGGCTGCAGCCTGTACCGCGTTTAACCTTGAAAATGGTTCTACCACAAGATTACTCATTGCTTCCAGAGGAAAGAACTGCATGATGTTCGTCGCAATATCGGTTCCCTTAAAAACCTTAAAGTTCAGTACTCCATACAATATACTTTCAAAAATTGCCCATACCACCAGGAATCCCAGTGCAAATGCAGATCGTTTAATGAGAATTCCAAGAAACATACAAAAGGCAAAAAAACCGGTAAGTTTAATAAAGTACGCCAGAATATATTCCAGGTCTGAAAAAACAATGGAGATTTCAGTAAAATCTGAAAACGAATAACCAAGAATGAGCGTGACAATAAACAGGAAGATCGTGGAAATTCCGGAAAACACCAGCACGGTTAGGAACTTGGAAAGAATGAATTCTTTTTTACTCAAGCCATCGATAAGATTCTGTTTGATCGTGCGATTACTGTATTCGTTAGACATCATGGAAACAATAACGATCGCCAGAAAGATCTTCAGCAATGCGGCTATATAAGAATTAAAGTGCCAGATGTATGGAAAGTTGAATATTCCCTGGTCTGCAACCCTAAACTGTATCTGGCCTATATTAAATTCAATGGAAGCGATAAGGGCGATGAAGGTGATGAGGATAAAATAGGTGATAATAAGGATCCTTGCAGACCTGCTGTACCGTAATTTGTTGTATTCTATTTCGAGTAAACGTAACATTATGCTTCGGCGGTTTGATTGGTTAATTGAAGGAATTGTTCTTCCAGGCTTTCTTTGCGTTTGATAAGGAAGGATAAGGATAAACCATGTTCAAATAAGTATCGGTTAATATCTTCGGCTTCCATTGGCTCTTCCAGAAACGCTGTCAACATCCCTTCTTTATCGGTTATTTTGCCAATCTTAGGATGTTTTTCCAGCAATTCCTGAAGTCTGTTCATGTTGATGGCTTTCAGTTCAAAGAAACCATGGCTGCTTACGATCTCATCCACGGGGCCGCTATATAATTTCACTCCTTTTCGGATAATCACCACATGGGAACAGACCTTTTCTACCTCGTCCAGCAAGTGAGAAGCCAGTAAAATCGTGGTTCCGCCAGAGGCGATCTTTCTAATGATCTCTCTTATCTGGTGAATTCCCTGAGGATCAAGTCCGTTGGTAGGTTCGTCCAATATTAAAATCTCAGGATCGTTAAGAAGAGCCGAAGCGATCGCCAGACGTTGTTTCATTCCCAGAGAGAAAGTTTTGAATTTACTGTCTTTTCTATCCAGTAGACCAACTATCTCCAGTTTTTCCTCGACCTTAGCCTTGTTAGTGCCTTTGATCTTACAAACCAGCGCCAGGTTCTGTGCCGCCGTCATGTATGGGTAAAAATTTGGATGTTCGATGATGGCTCCTACCTTCTTTAAGGCATCATGGGTAGAAGTGTTGCCATCGAACCAGCGAAATTCGCCAGAGGTTTTGTTCACAACATTCAGGACCATGCCTAAAGTCGTGGATTTACCACTCCCATTGGGGCCAAGAATACCGTAAACATTCCCTTTTTCAATGCTGAAACTCAAGTTGTTTACGGCGGTCATGCCACCAAACTTTTTAGTGAGATTATTTAATGTAAGTATTGTTTCCAAGATTGATGAATTGTTTGATATGTGTTGACGAAGTTAGACTTTTGTTACAAATTTTGGCAGATTAAGCTTATTTTTGAGCAAAACGAGGGATTTTATGGAAGAAAAACTGATGTCACAAAAGAAGCCGGCGTTCCCCGTGAACGATCGCTTTAACCGATATCTTCAGAAATACAATCGCAATACCAAAATTCCAGTTTTTTATGATGACCTCCTTAGATTTTCAGGCTCGGTGGTCGTCTATGATCAACATGATGAAGATACATTCTGGGTGCGTTGTTATTATCCTGAATTTGAGCGTGTAGAAATAGACAATAGCCTTAAAAAGGTCTATACCATTCTACACTCAGATGGGAGCGACGATTCTCTGAATTATCTTAATGTGGATGCGATCGATTATTGCACCTTCGGAAATTCGAAACCTTTCAGGATAAAAGTGCGAAATATCCTGAATGACAGTTTCACGTATTTCTACGTTAAGAAAGCCGATGCTTCCAGGCTCTATGGTCTGGAATTCGAACATCTTCTTTCTCCGCACAGGATCAATTTTCTGGTTTATAAGGATACTTTAATTGAAGAGCATATAGCGGGAATACCAGGAGACGTTTTTATTGAAGATCATTTGCCAAAATGCGATCTCCGGGCACAAACCCAGATCGCGAAGCAATTCGTGAAATTTAATGAACGCTGTACGGTTCGCCTTTTAGGTGATATGAGATCTTATAATTACGTGGTCATTCCAACGCATGATTTTGACCATGTGGAATACCAGATTCGTGCGATAGATTTTGACCAGCAGTGTTTTGAAGGGAATTTAAAAGTGTATCGTCCCCAGTTTTTTAAAGAGAACTTCTTGATGGTGCAGCTGGTTTCAGATAAACTGGAAAACTCGTCCATTGAGCAATACAGGAAGGAGGAACGTTCTTTGCTGGCCAAGCGAATGATCAATACCCAAAGCAGGTACAAAGAGCTTATTCGATGCATGATCAACGACCATGTTTCTACCAAAGACAATGTGAAGCAACTTAGGAATGAGTTATATAGCTTCTCAAAAGATATGAAATTCAAACGCGCCAGTACCATGGGGCAGATCCTGAGGACTGCGCTGGATTTCGTCAAGAGAAATTATGAAAATGTCAATACGCAGCGAATGCTGGATTAAAAAAAAAGCGGTGAATCATTCACCGCATTTTTTTTTATTATACTATTTCTTTTCCTCCTTGTTGAAGTAAACTAGATAATAATACATCTGCTTATCTTCATCCCACCCTTTTTCCACGAATTTTTCAGCAGATTCGGCGCTTACAAAATCCATTTTGATCTGGATATTAGTGTCTAGGGTAATTACATTTTTGATCTTCTTTCGCGCATCGGTCACTGCTTTGTTCGCGATTGGAAAGTTGGTAAGATCCTCAACTTTGTATTTTGGAGCTTTTTCAGTTTTATAATTCTGGAATTCAGGAATCAGATCTGGATTGTCGATGACAGAATTTATATAATTCGACTCTTCAAAATCATCATTCTTGGCAAAATAATCCATGCTTCTGTTCATGAACATGACTTCCTGTTTTTTGTCTTCCGCAGGCAACACTACATCCTTGGCGAAATTCTTCGCGAAGTTGAGGTAGTTTTTGGTGAAGTAATTCTCATCTGCCAGCACATCAACTCCCAGGAAATTCTCCAGCCAGTATTTGGTATCATAGCGATTGGAATCTATTGAAAGTATCTTGTATCCTTCTGCCTGGTTGCTATTGAAGATGATCGCACCTTTATCAAGTTTCTGTAAATTTACTCCCTGCTGCACTACCATTTCGAGATTGCTCTGGCTTTGTTCAAACTGCAGGAAATCATGTTTTAACTCAGATTTGAAAATACCAATTGCGGGAACTTTAATATTGTCCAGTTGCATTCCTTCAAAATATACCACGTACACTTCACCGCTTTTAATATGCGGATGCGTAGATTGCTCATAAAGCAAAGTCGCTATCTTCTTGGAATATTCGTGCGTATTATAAGGATCGTCAAAAATCTTGTTTGACAGATTGTAAAGTTCATTGAACTCCACATCGGTCTCATGATGAAAGCGATAATATGATTCTTCTTTTTCGCGGAATGGTTTCAGGAAATATTCCTTGATAAGAGGTTTGATCTCATCATCAAGTTTAAAGGTAGAAGCAGACAAAAAGATGTTCTCTCCGCGATTCTTATTTCCAACCCTGTGAATAGATAGCGATTCTATCTGCGCATTAAAAAGATTGATCATATAGTTCTGAAGTTATTGTAAATTAAAGGTTGATCTTATGAAGTAGAATTTCTTAATTCCAGTTCTCATCGAAATCAAAATCATCGTAGCCATCGGTTCCGTAGCCATCATCAAAGTCATCATGATCTGGAGAACCATCTTCATTTTCACCAGTAAACTCTTTTTCCGGAGCATCATCTGGGATCTGTCCATGAACATACATCAGGTTTGGATAGTCGGTGCCTTCCTCAGCTTCTGCGATCTGGGCCAGTTCCACGAAGAACGTCCACATCTTTAGAAAATCATATACATAGATCAATTTAGTTTCCTTTTCTGAAAGGACGCTATCCAGTGCAGTTTCGTTCATAAGTCGAATAGAGGTGTCGTTCCCACTCATATCGAACTGGTGAATCTCCTCGCCCTGATTCCATTTCTCATCACTTATAAAAAAGGAAGCCATCTCACTTCCGTCAAATCCAAAAGATTGTACGATAGTGTTATGCAGGTCTTCCAGGGTGCTATTATGCAACATTTCGATGTCTCTGAAGACATCTTCCTGAGCATCTAATATTACACGAAATCTATATATCATATCTCAAAAAAATTGGAGGGCAAAGTTACGTTTTTTTAATCTTTCCAGGCGCATAAATAGTCTCCATTAACAGGTAGAACTGAACCCCGAAAAGAATGGAGGCTATCACCAGATGCAGCGGCTGTGAAAGGAATGGAAAGTCAAAATTGTACATGGCGACTCCGGTAGCGACTTCCAGTAAAATAAAGGCCATTACCCAGTTTACCCTGGACTGGAATAACTTATTCCTGTGGTTTTTCCACCATAGTAAAACGTTGATTAGTAGTACGAGGATAGAGAATGATCTGTGCACATAGAAAGTAAGATCTGGGTTTGCCAGCCATAATTCCTGCGCATTATAACCAAGATTTCTCACCTGTTCATCGACAAATTGTCGAACCTGAGTTCCTAAAACAACCTGAATAAGCGTTAGGATTACTGCGAAGATGAGCAGATTTTGAAAACTTTTGGATTTAAATTTATTTGAGCTGTGTTCCCGACTGATGTAAAGCAGGTATAACAATACCGCGACGATCACCAGTGCCATGACCATATGAATAGTGATCTTGGCCGGAGCCAGTACCGAATATACTACGGTAGCTCCAAGCCAGGCCTGAAATCCCATCATAAGAACACTTAGCCAGGATAAAATGGTGATCCTTTTACTTTTTCTGAATTTACCTATAGATAAGAAGGCCATGATCAGGACAGCAAATCCTGCCAGGGCTCCCACAAGGCGATTGATATATTCAACCCAGGTATGAGTTGGATTAAAAATGGCATAATCGTGCTTTTCATAATCTTCCCAGTCCTCTGCATTATAAGTTGCAGTAGAAGTGAAATCTGAAGCAGCGACCTTTAAAGTTTCGTCTACGATGATCACCTGTCCTTCTTCGTAAGTTCTGTTTGGCTGGAATTTAATTTCTGAAACTTCAGTGGGAGGAATGTAGTATCCAAAGCATTTTGGCCAGTCAGGACATCCCATACCAGAGCCGGTCATTCTTACCACCGCTCCGGCAACGATTACGAGATACACCAGTATTAACGAGATTTTGACCCAATTTCGATACATAGCATTATTTGTTTAAAGCCTAACTTTTTTCAGCAACACTTAACCCAAGTTTTTCACCCATTTTCAGCATAAAATCCCTGGCAGCATCATGCTCATTAGGGATGTCGCCTTCCAGAATCGCTTCCTTGATCGCATCTTTTATTTGACCAACTTCACGACTGGGAGTGATGCCGAAAGTGCTCATGATCTCTTCACCACTTACTGGAGGCTGGAAATTCCTTACATGATCGCGTTCTTCTACTTCCTCCATCTTCTGTCTTACCAGTTGAAAGTTGTTGTGATATTTTCTGAAGCGTTTAGGGTTTTTAGTAGTAATATCTGCCTCACATAAAGTCATAAGATCTTCAATATGATCCCCGGCATCAAAAATAAGTCGGCGTACGGCAGAGTCGGTCACATGATCATCTGCCACAGCAATAGGTCTGGAACTCATTAGAACCATTTTCTGTACGAACTTCATTTTCTCATTCAGGGGAAGGCGCAACCTTTTAAATAATTTGAACACCATTTTCGCACCTACAAACTCATGACCGTGAAAGGTCCATCCAATTTTTTTATGGAACTTTTTTGTCGGCGCCTTACCAATATCGTGCAGTAAAGCCGCCCAACGCAACCAGAGATCATCGGTATTTCTGGATATATTATCAACCACCTCCAGGGTATGCCAGAAATTGTCCTTATGCGTTTGTCCTTCAACTTCATCGATGCCCTGTAGAGCGGTAAGCTCTGGAAGGATCTTCGCTAGCAAGCCGGTCTTGAACAATAAAGCCAGGCCTTTTGAAGGTTGATCACTCAATAAGATTTTATGGAGCTCATCCATGATGCGCTCTTTGGAAATGATCTTGATTCTCTTGTTATTTCTTTTTATTGCCGAAAGTGATTCTGCTTCGATCATAAAATTTAACTGCGAAGCAAATCTAATGGCCCGGTACATTCGAAGCGGATCATCTGAATACGTGATATCAGGATCCAGAGGGGTTCTTATGACCTTGTCCTGAAGATCCTGGTAACCATTAAAAGGATCGAGCAGGTCTCCAAACCCATTTTCATTCAGCTTTAAAGCCAGTGCGTTAATGGTAAAATCACGCCTGTTTTGGTCATCCTCCAGGGTTCCGTTTTCCACGATAGGTTTGCGACTATCCTTACGGTAACTCTCTTTTCTCGCACCCACGAATTCGATCTCCATATCATTGGCTCGAAGCATCGCGGTTCCAAAATTCTGAAATACCTGAACTTTCGGTTTATGGGGTAGTAGATCTGATACCTTTCTGGCAAGTTCTATACCGCTGCCAACGGCGACAATATCAATATCCTTAGGCTCCCCGCGTTCCAGAATATGATCACGTACAAACCCACCAATCACATAGGCTTCGACTTCCAGTTCATCTGCGGCCCGGGAAATAACAGAAAAAATTTTATGATGTAAAGCTTTGCTGTAATTATGGTATTTCGGCATCTTTATTTGCGTATCACACTCACCTGCCCATTGTTACTCAACTTGATAATTGCTGATGGTTTAGGCGATTTTTTTGAACGCTGCAAATTTACTACATAGTCCACACCTTTTAAAATTTGAGGTGTAATTTGATCAAAGGATTGTGGTGTAGGTTGACCGCTAATGTTTGCTGAAGTGGAAACCAGAGGTCGTTTTAGTTTTTTAATAAGGTCTGAGCAAAAAGTATCCCTAACTACACGAATTCCAAGGGAATCATCTTCGCTTACAAGATTTTCTGCAATATGCACGGGTTTATCGTAAATAATGGTAGTGGGTTTTTTGGCATATTTCAGAATATCGTAGGCAGTTTCCGGCACATCTTCCACATACTGCTCCAGCATTTTGAAATTTGAAACCAGGCAAATAAGTGCTTTTGACTCTTCACGCTTTTTAAGCTGAAAAATTTTATCGACGGCATTTGCATTGGTGGCATCACAACCTATTCCCCAAACTGTATCGGTAGGATAAAGTATGATCCCTCCTTTTTTTAAGACATCGATGCAATTTCTAACTTCCTGTTCCATTTTTTCCATAAAGCACTTCTTTATATTGAGCCATTGTGCTGGCCGCCATTCTTTCAGTTGTATAATTTTCCAGGAGTTGCTGGTATGAGATATTTGTGAACTTCTGTTGCAACGACCTGTCCTGGGACAAAAGTACTAATTTATTGGCCAGGCTCGCCCCGTCATGTGGCCGACTTAGCAAACCATTTATTCCATTTTCGATAATTTCAGGAATTCCGCCAACTTCTGTGGCGATCACCGGGACCTTATAATAGAAGCTTTCATAAATAAACTGCGGAATGCCTTCACTTTGAGAGGTCATCAGGGAAATATCAAATTGAGGAATAAGTGCCGAGGCATCGGGTATAAATCCTGTAAACAGGCAGTATTTTTCCAGACCCTTGTCCTTTATTTTTTGCAGGTAGTTTGCCGTACGATCGGTCTTGCTGCCAATAAGAATAAAATAAAATTGAGTGTATCCAAGTTTGTTTACCATATGGTCTATAGTACTAATCCAGGTTTCCAGATTCTTTGCCCTGATATGGTTGGCAATGGTGCCAACAAGTAGTGCATCTTCTGAAATCTGGTAAATCTTGCGCAAATCAACTTCAGGCTTTAGCTGTTTCGGTACCCTGGTTCCATGATAAACCGTCACAAGTTTGGAGGAATCTGTAACTCTTTCCGAAGTGATCTGGCGGGTGATATCAGAGACACAAAGAATTTTTTTTATCTGTTCATGGTTGTATTTATAAAGGGTTCGTTTGCGGTCCTTAATAGGAAAAGATGTTTTTTTACTCAAGATATATAGTGGCAATTTTTTTGAAAGATAAGTCGCCATGATCGAAAGTGTAAGTGCGGTAGTATCGTGAATATGAACGAGGTCGATCTGGTGTTTTTTGCAAAGGGCTATGATTTTCCAGACGAATCTAAGGTCGAATTTGGTGAAAAGCGGGGAACTATAAACCTCTATGTTTTCCAGCTGCAAACGATTGAATAGATCTGACCCTTTACGGCAAAGAACCACGTGTGTTGCTGAATCCATTTCCTGGCATAGATTCAGTAAATGATTTTCTCCACCTCCCCATCGGCTGGCGGCAGAAACATGCAGTATCCTGGGTTTGTTACTCAAGTTGGCGAAGTTAACAACAACAAACTTAAAAAGAATGATAATTTTGGCCTTAAGCAGCAATAATTATCTTTGCGCTAAACGTTCAAGATAAATGACGGTATTACATGTTTCGGGGGCCAGATCATGGGGAGGTAATGAGCAGCAGCTCATGTATCTAATGGATGAGCTTCCGGGCTTTCAGGTGAATCAAAAGCTATTCTGTTTTGAGAATACACGATTGGAAGCAGAAGCATCTAAGAAGGATGTAGAAATCTTATCTATGCCTTATTGCAAGCCTTATTCTTCAGAATACAGAAATAGGCTAAACCAGATCGTTCAGGAACACAGCATTGATATCATTCATCTGCACACCAGCGATGCCGTTACCGGATATGTAGTTACAGATCTTCTGAAAAATTTAAAGACCAGAACGTTATTCGCTCGTAAAGGCATTAGAGGTAAGAAAACAAGTCTGCTTAGCAAATACAAGTATAATTACCGGAATATTGATACCATTCTATGTATTTCGGAGTATGTGAAAACTCACTTCGGAAAGATCCTGACCGAGCGAAACAAAGAAAAACTAGTCGTTGTTTATAATGGAATCAAAGTACAGGACTCCAGGCCTCAGCCAGATTTTCAGCTAAGAGAAAAATACGGGATACCAAACGAGTTTTTTCTTCTTGGTAGTATCGCCAATCATACTGCCGCAAAAGATCTGGGTGTGCTGATAGAAACCATGAATAAGATCGTTCATGAGCATGGTATCAAAGATATCCGACTCATCCAGATGGGTGATTTTTCGAAACTTACTCCGGGTTTTAAATCATTGATCGCTGAAAAGAAGCTGGAAGAATATATCATCATGACCGACTTTCAAAAGAACGCCTTTTCATTTTTACCGCAATTTGATACGTTCGTGGTCACTTCAGAAAGGGAAGGAGGACCTTCATCGTTAGTAGAAGCGCTTTACTACAAAGCACCGATCGTAAGTACCAGGGTTGGAGTGGTGGATGAGGTGATCGAAGATGGTGTAAATGAGTTCTCAGTGCCTATCAAAAATCCTGGATCCCTGGCGGAAAAGATCCTTGAAATCAAAAGCAGACCAGAGTTAAAAAAGCAATTTACAGACAGATCTTACGAGATATTTCTTCAGAAGTTTACAGCAAAACGTTACGGGGAGGCTACCTTTGCGGTCTACGAGAACATGATGCAAAAAGAATTACATCGATGAAAACAGCCTTGCTTGTTTCAACATACAACTGGCCAGAAGCCCTGTCGCTTGTTTTTCTAAGTCTTGAAAACCAGTCGGTTTTCCCAGATGAGGTGCTTATTGCAGACGATGGTTCTACGGAAGAAACCACAAAACTGATCGCCGATTTTAAAGCGAAGACGAAGCTTGATATACATCATTTCTGGCATGAAGACAAAGGTTTCAGAAGATCTGAAGCTTTAAATAAAACCATTGCAGGCAGTACCTCAGATTACATCATACAAATTGATGGAGATTGTATCATGCATCGTGATTTCATCAAAGATCATCTTGCTATTGCCGAGAAGAATGTATTTCTTTTTGGTTCCAGGGTGACTATTACCAAAGATTTTAAGCCAAAAGTTTTCAGTAACAAGATCATCGATTTTAATTTTTTAAGTGCTGGTATCAAAAAAAGAGGACGCACGATCAGGATCCCGTATTTAAGGAACAGGAATGTGAAGAGTCCTGATTTCAGCAATAAAGTGCGTGGTTGCAATCTATCATTCTGGAGAGAGGATTTTATAAAGGTAAATGGATACAACGAAGATATCTCTGGCTGGGGAAGAGAGGATTCTGAACTTGTACTTAGGATGCTGAATGCGGGTATTCAGGGCAAAAGACTGAAATATGGAGGAATTATTTATCATATTTACCATCCTGAAGCTTCCAAAGATCAACTAGGGAGCAATAATGAAATTCAGCAGGCAACGATAAGTCAGAAAAAGCAAAGCTGCGAGAACGGAGTTTCTAAATATTTAACATCTTCTGAATGAAAGCTGTTTTTTCAAATAATTATCTGGAACAATCCGGTTTCGTAAAGCAATGCATCGAAAACTTTGATTCAAAAGGAAAAATTCTGGCGGAAGGGCGTAATGAAATCAGAATTTTTGAAAATGATGCTGAGCAATACAATATTAAATCTTTCAGAATCCCGAATACGGTAAATAAGATTGCCTACAGATTTTTCAGAAAGTCCAAGGCTCAGCGTTCTTTTGAATATGCAAGTATTCTGGAAAAAAAAGGAATTGGCACCCCGGCGCCGGTGGCATATTTCGAAAATCCTTCCTCTGTTTTTTTTCGGGAGAGCTTTTATGTTTGCAGGCATTTGCAGGCACATCTTACTTTCAGGGAACTGGTAACCGATCTTGATTTTCCAGATCACGAAAATATCCTGAGAGCTTTTACCAGGTTCACTTATGAGCTGCATCAAAAGAATATTCAATTCCTGGATCATTCGCCAGGCAATACGCTCATTGTTAAGACTGGATCAACCTACGAATTCTTCCTGGTGGATTTAAATAGGATGAACTTTAAAGAACTGAATTTCGAGGAAAGAATGCAGAATTTCTCGCGTTTAACTCCCAAACGGATCATGGTAAAGATCATGGCCAATGAGTATGCCGGGTTCATAAACAAATCTGAAGAGGAAGTTTTTGAAAAAATGTGGTTCTATACGGAGCAGTTTCAACATAAATTTCAAAGAAAAAAGGCACTAAAGAAAAAAATAAAATTCTGGAAGCGATGAGGAAACCTGAATTGTCTGTGATTATTAGCACTTATAATGCACCAAAGTGGCTGGAGAAAACCTTATATGGATTTAAGATCCAGAGTTTCCGAGACTTTGAGATCGTCATTGCAGATGATGGATCGGGCCAGGAAACGCGTGACCTGATCGATCAATTTTCAGCAGAGACAGAAATTCCCGTGGTGCATGTATGGCATGAGGATAATGGCTTCCAGAAGTCACAGATCCTGAACAAGGCGATCCTTCAATGCTCTTCAGAATATATCGTCATGACAGATGGAGATTGTATTCCAAGGAAAGATTTTATTAAGGTTCATCATGATCGTCGTGAACCAGGTCATTTTCTTTCCGGCGGCTATTTTATGTTGCCTATGGATATTTCAGAAAAGATAAGTAAAGAAGATATCGAGTTGCAATGCTGTTTCGAGAAAGCCTGGCTGAAGGAAAACGGACTCAAATCTGTTATCAAAACCATGAAGCTTACTTCTCAAGGTCGCAAAGCCGAACTACTGAATAAAATAACACCAACGAGTCCTACCTGGAATGGTCACAACGCCAGTGGCTGGAAAAGTGATATTCTGAAGGTGAATGGTTTCGATGAACGCATGCAATATGGCGGTCAGGACAGGGAACTGGGCGAACGGCTTGTCAATTCGGGTATTACAGGCAAACAAATTCGCTACTCGGCAATTTGCGTACACCTGGATCATCCACGCGGTTACAAGACACAGGAATCCATCGATTATAACAGAAGTATCCGCAAGAATACTCGGGATTCAAGATCTGTTTTCACAAAATTCGGGATCAACAAAGATCAATCGTAAACGTCTACAAAATCTTTCAGTTTCTTCTGGAATAGTTGAGGTTGGAATGCCGCGTAGTCGTTTTTTTCCGGATGATAGTCGTGAAGATGAACGCTGTAATTCCTGTCACCTTCAAAACTCGACCAGGCTTCCTTGGTAATTTGCGGTGAAAAGATCGCAAAGGTTGGAATGGCGAGCGCTTTCGCCATATTTATGGCGCCACCCTCATTTCCAATAAGTGCCGTGCACTGTGAAGATAAGGCTAAAAATTCCCTCAGGCTTTTTCCAAAAATTTCAGGTCTGGACATTTTCCTGGCTTCTTCTGAAAGTAAATTTACGATCCTGTCTACCTGTGGTTTTTGTGCAGGGATATAGTTGTATAATAATGTGCAGTCTTTTTTAGAAGCGATGAAATTCAAAACTTCGGCCATAAAGTTTTCAGGATAGGTCTTGTGCTCACTACTACCCAAAACAGAAATCATGTATACAGGTTTACTCATATCAACTTTCCGCGATGATAAGTAGTTCTTTGCCCAATTGATTTCTTCTGAATTCAGGTAAATTTTGGGTTTTAAGAAAGTTAGGTTTTTTAAACCTAAGGGCTGCAACAATTTTAACCTGTTCTCAATAGCAAGGCCGGCAGTTGTTCGGGCAGTTTTCTCATTTTTAAAAACATGGTCGAAAACTGGTTTTGTATACCACTTTTTTAGACCAATCTTCTTATTCGCTCCGGTTAAAAAGCTAATAAATGCAGAATATGGTTTTGAATAGGCATCGATCACGATGTCGTAATCATTTGCTTTGAGCTTGCGACCCAATGTGATCAAGCCTGGAAGACCCTTGTGTTCTTCAGGTTCGAAGATGATAAAGTTTGAAATATCCGGATGGTTCTCAACCACGGGAATTGTATGACTGTAAATTAGATAATCAAGCTGAGCGTTTGTATATTCCTTCCGAAGTGCCTCAAATAAGATTGAGGACGTAAGTACGTCCCCAATCATTTTCATCTGTATTACAAGTATCTTCAAATCTGAATTTATACCGCTACATTATATTCACGAAGTGCATCATTCAATGATGTTTTCTTATTCGTGGATTCCTTTCGTTTCCCAATGATTAGGGCACAGGGAACCTGGTATTCACCTGCAGGGAATTTTTTGGTATAACTTCCAGGGATCACTACAGATCTTGCCGGAACATAACCTTTAAATTCTTTTGGTTCATCGCCGGTTACATCGATGATCTTGGTGGATGCTGTGAGCACTACATTAGCACCGAGTACCGCCTCTTTCTCTACACGAATTCCTTCCACCACAATGCTTCGGGATCCAAGAAATGCATTGTCTTCGATAATCACCGGTGCAGCCTGAAGTGGTTCCAGAACTCCGCCAATACCAACACCACCACTTAAATGAACATTTTTACCAATTTGAGCACAGCTTCCAACGGTCGCCCAGGTATCAACCATGGTTCCTTCATCCACGTAGGATCCAATATTTACGTAACTAGGCATTAGGATAACGCCAGATGAGATATAAGCTCCATGTCTTGCGACAGCGTTTGGAACCACTCTAATTCCTTTTTCCTTATATCCTTTTTTGAGTGGCATTTTATCATGATATTCAAAAATACCGGCTTCAAGGGTTTCCATTTGCTGGATTGGGAAATAAAGTACGACAGCTTTTTTCACCCATTCATTCACCTGCCAGCCATCTGTTACCGGTTCAGCTGTTCTAAGTTCTCCCTTGTCCAGTAGGTCGATCACCTTACGGATAGCATCTGTAGTTTCAGTATCTTTTAGAAGGTCACGGTTTTCCCATGCCTTTTCAATTGTAGCTTTCAACTGGTCCATTTTCTATTTTTTTTCAAATATAACAGCTATCAGTCAATATTTATGGACAAACCAATATAAACCTTACCTTTGCTTAAATTTTGAAGATGGGCAGAATTTTAGCGCTTGATTATGGGACTAAACGAACGGGAGTCGCCGTTACAGATGAATTGAAAATGATCGCATCTGGTCTTAAAACGGTAGAAACCTCAGAGCTGCTTAATTTTCTAAAAACCTATTTCCAGGAAGAGAATGTTGAGAGAGTTCTGGTTGGTGAACCAAAGCGTATGAACGATATGCATTCTGAAAGTGAAGTGCATATACAGGAGTTCCTGAAGAAATTTGCTGAAAGTTTTCCGGAAATGCCTCTTGAGCGGGTTGACGAACGATTTACCAGTAAGATGGCGGTGCAAACCATGATCGATAGCGGATTGAAAAAGAAGAAGCGAAGAGACAAAGCGCTTGTAGACGAAATTAGCGCCACGATCATCCTGCAAACCTGGCTTTATAAATAAAACAATGACGGTTTTACGCGAGTGAAGTCGAAAAATATATAGAATGATATTACCAATTGTAGCTTACGGAGATCCCGTTCTAAAGAAAAAAGCTAAGGATATTGATAAGGATTATCCAAAGCTGGATACTCTAATCGATAACATGTGGGACACCATGTATAACGCTTATGGTGTTGGACTTGCGGCTCCGCAGGTGGGGCTGCCAGTTCGCATATTTATGATCGATCCTGCTCCTTTTGCTGAGGATGATGACCTGAGTGATGCGGAGAAAGAAGAACTTAAAGATCTACGAAAAGTTTTTATCAACCCCGTGATTACTGAAGAAAGCGGAGAAGAATGGGCGTTTAGCGAAGGCTGCCTGAGTATTCCAGATGTGCGCGAGGATGTTTTTCGTCAACCAGATATTACCATTGAGTATTTTGATGAAAACTGGGAAAAGCATACTGAAACCTATAGCGGACTTGCAGCCAGGGTCATTCAGCACGAGTATGATCATATTGAAGGCGTGTTGTTTACAGATAAGCTTTCAAGTTTAAAGAAAAGATTGATTAAGAGTAAATTAGGCAATATCTCTAAGGGGAAGATCAACGTAGATTACAAAATGCGTTTTCCGAATGCGAAAAAAGCCCGCTAAAGACTTTGATAATTAAGTCTGGGACTTGATATTTGCCAACCTAAATTTAAAAAGACTATGGGATTAGATAAAATTCTTGCTATTTCGGGAAAACCGGGACTTTATGAGCTTACCGCGCAAACCAGAGGAGGCTTTGTTGCTAAATCTATGTTAGACGGAAAAAAGATCGCCGTAAACATGCGTCACAATGTAAGTATTCTAAGCGAGATCGCAATCTATACCTACACAGAAGAGATTCCGTTAGGTGAGGTTTTTCAGAAGATAAGTGAAAAGGAAAATGGTGAAAAGACCATCAGCCACAAAGTCTCTAAAAATGAACTGGAAGCCTTCTTTTCTGAAATTCTTCCAGATTATGATGAAGATCGCGTATACGCCAGTGATATGAAAAAGATCATCCAGTGGTATAATCTTTTAGTGGAAAACGGAATAACCAGCTTTACGAAAGAAAATAAAGCTGAAAAGAATACAGACGAAGAGGAATAATTTTTTCTGAGTCAAAAAAAGGGCTGAAATCATCGATCTCAGCCCTTTTTTTGTCCCAAAAACTTCTGAAGTTTTAGTTCCCAGATATTTCAGTCTAGAACTTCAAACCAAAAATAAAAGCGCTATCTCGCTGACCGTTAAAATCTGAAATTACGTAGTCCAGTCTTAAGAAATGGTATTTTCCGAAGCCTATGTTATCGAGGCCTACGGAATATTCAGAATAAGGAGCCCGGTTATCTGTCGTCAATCTATGAGCGCCGAGGATAAGGTTGTAATTCAACTTATTGAGAAGTGGTATTTTGCCCAGGAACCAGCCCTGGAAATCGTGTTCCGCATGAAATTCAGCATAATTCTCATTGGTGCTGAAGTTATAGTAAGGCATCAGGTTAAAAGCTCCCACATAACTCCCAAAGCCAATCCGCGTCTGGTTTGCATTGAAATGCTGGTAATCTACGAGGCTAATGCCTTCTGCATTGCTAAACAGTCCGCCCCGGGCCAGGTACTCAAAAGTTCCTTTATTGCCAATTTTCACACTTTGTGCTACCCTGGCTTTAAACTGGTGGTAATTGAACTTCTGGTCGCTTGCGCCAAATCCGCTTTCCCATGATATATTCAACCTGGGAAATTTGTTCTCATAAACATTATATCTGCCATTAGGATAGCTCATATATTTCTGACCAAAGCGTATTCCAAAATCCAGTCTTGATTTAAGGAGATGATGATCTTCGAATAAACTCGTTCCAAAATTATCTGGTTGCAAGGGATTGTTGGAAGTGTATTCCCGATCTTCCCAATCTATGATCACGTGGTCTGTGGAATTTGTAAGCGCCGATCGATCTTCCCAGCCCAGTTCGCCAAAAATTCTTAAACCAGGAAACAGATCCCTGCTGTATGCCGCCCTGGCAAAGCTTCTCTCGAATAGCTTCATATAATTTCTTTCGAAGAATATGGTCGTAATACTATTCAAAAGGAGAGATATTGGTTCGTTCTCGTTGATTTGCGCGCTTTCCACACCTCCGGAAAGTCTCAGAAAATCCTTGCTGTAATTATTGAACCTTTTTTCAAAGCCTCCATTTAGTCGCAATCTGTCTTCACTAAGCCCATAATCGATATCTGAAAAAACTCTCCAGTAATTTTCCTGATCTTCGCCGGTACGCTGCGTGTAATTCACTGTAATATCGGTATTCCAGCCCTGCACCGTATTAAAACCGATTCCAGAAACCGGAGCGCTGATACTAAAAGACCTGTTCTTCCAGCTATTTCTATAGCTATAACCAAAAAGTACATCGGTAAT
The DNA here is from genome assembly GCF_000423045.1 of Christiangramia portivictoriae DSM 23547. Taxonomy (GTDB): domain Bacteria; phylum Bacteroidota; class Bacteroidia; order Flavobacteriales; family Flavobacteriaceae; genus Christiangramia; species Christiangramia portivictoriae. Next base: position 472,229 of record NZ_KE383971.1, read on the forward strand.
ACCAAACTGGTTTCTCTCAGTATCTACAGAATCCTGGTATTTTTTGGTACTTCGAACTTCCTGGATGCTGTCTTTCCTGACATAGTCATTAATTTCTTCGGAAGTAAGAGGTACAGGACGTACTTTTTCCCAGAATACTGAATCCTTTTCATTCGCATTCTGCGCATAGCTTAAGATCTCTTTTCCGAAGCTGTTCTTAGAGAAACCCGGATTAAAGTCATAATCGCTGTAAACTGCTGTAAATCTACCATTCCCTCCAAAACCGAAGATCTTAAAACTAAAATCAACGCTTTGAGAAATTTGTATGAACAGTTTGTTTTCTTCAGAATATTTGAAATTCTGTTTAAAAACTATTTCTTCGATAGGTGCAACCTGTATGGCGGTACCGGTTGTGGTGAGATCAACCCCGTAAATTTGCCACAGATCTTCAACGATATAGACAAAACCCGAAAATACACGGTCCTGTTTACGCTTTGGAGTAACCTCGATCTTATTGATAAGATTACCACGATCATCGAAAAAAGTACCGGCCAGTTTGTAACCATAATAGTTAAATCCATAATCTGCCAGCGGAGAAACCATTTCGCTGTTTAAATTGATGGTATTGTCGTAAAAGGAATAATAGGCCTCCTGTGCAGAATTGAGACTAAAACCATTATCATCGCCAGAAACCTTTGATGCTATAATATTTTCCTTGAAGTTATCTGGTTTCTGGAAAGCGATCTTGGAAATGGTTTCACTTAAATAAACGATCCCGCTTCGTGTGGAATCGAGTCCGCCAACCAGATCCCCGATTTCCTGGCCCATGATTTTCTCAGGCGCATTTTCAATTCTCCATAACCCCCGGGAATAAAAATCGGCCGTAAAACTTTCCAGTCGGTTCGAATTCTGTTTCCGGTTTTCGATCGCCAGTCGCATGATCCTGTTTGCAGGATTCTCATCATTTTGTATAGTTACCTCATCCAGGCTGGTGCTTTCTGAGCTTAGCTGAACTTTCAGTTCGTAGGGAAACCCGGTGATATTAATCTTCTTCTTGAGAGTCTTAAAGCCCAGGTACTGGAATACGATCACGTACTCTCCAGTCTCCTTCAGTTTAAGTTCATACAGTCCTTCATCGTTGGAAGTAGTACCATAATTGCCAGATTCGGTATAGATATTTACATAGGGAAGTGGTTCATTTTCTTCCGAAGAAATTTTACCGGTAATTTGGGCAGACAGGCTGGAAAATGCCAGAAACAGGCAGAATCCAAGTAAATTTTTTAGCATGAGGTAGTTTTCAGATGCTAAATAAACGCAAAAAGTCGCAGTAAATTACCTGTAGTCCTTCTGAATTCGATCCAGGCGTCTTTTGTTGTCACGATCTTTAATGGTATCACGCTTGTCATAAAGCTTTTTACCTTTGGCCAGGGCAATCTGTATTTTGGCTAATCCACGATCGTTGATGAACATTTTTAGAGGTATGATAGTCAACCCCGAATTGGTCACTTCTTTTTCCAGTTTTCGCAACTCTCTCTTTTGCAATAAAAGTTTACGTTCACTTTTTGGGTTATGGTTAAAGTGGCTGGCGTGAGAATATTCCTCTACATGCATATTGATCACGAATAGCTCGTGATTGTTGAATTCACAGAAACTTTCAGCAATGCTCGCCTTTCCTTCACGAATGGCCTTGATCTCTGTACCCGCGAGTTTGATGCCAGCGGTATACTTGTCAAGAAATTCATAATTGAACTTCGCTTTTCGATTCTTGATATTTACAGAATTCTTCATAGGTCACAAAAATACAAGCTTTCAGCTAAAAACATCCTAAAGCAATTTTAAATTTAGCGGGGAAGAAGCTTGTCAAAGTTTATTATTTTTGCGAGCTTAAAATTCTACTATGAAACGTTTGCTTACAGCTATCATGTCTTTACTTCTAATTGGCTGTGCACAGAAAGAAGATACCCTAACCGCAGATGAGATCATTCAGAACGCGATCGAAAGAGCTGGTGGTGAATTATATGAAATGGCAGAGATCGACTATACTTTTAGGGATAGAGCCTATAAAAGTTATAGAAATGGCGGTAGATTTAGCTACACACGAATCATGACCGATTCTTTAGGGAATAGAATAAAAGATGTGCTGGATAACGATGGCCTTACCCGAAAGGTAAATGATTCCAATGTGGCCATCCAGGATTCTTTGGTGCTGCCCATTGGAAATTCTATTAACTCGGTCAACTATTTTGTGCATTTACCGTACGGACTTATGGCTGATGCCGCCAACCGGGAATTAGTAGGAAAAGATACCATCGCCGGTAGGGAATATTATGAAATCAAGGTAACGTTTTCTGAAAATGGAGGAGGTACAGATCATGAGGATGAATACCTGTACTGGATCGATACTCAGAATTTTGAAGTAGACTACCTGGCCTATAATTTCGAGGTTAATGATGGCGGAGTAAGATTTCGAAAAGCCTTTAACCACCGGGTAATTAAGGGAATCAGCTTTGTGGATTACGAGAATTATGAATATAAGGACAAGGAAGTTCAGTTAACCAAACTGGATAGTCTTTACCAGGAGCGGGAACTGGATCTTCTCTCTATCATAGAAACAAAAAATGTTCGCGTTAAACTGGATAGTATCAATTGATATAAAGCACCTGATCCATAATTTTACCGGGAAGCACCTGTACAATAAAAAGTGCACCGTTTTGCTTATCGTCAATATCTGCATACTTCTTCTCGCCAAGAATTGCATTTACGAATTGCGGGGTCGTATTGCTATGTCCAACAACCAGAACGGTTTTTCCGGCAGTTCGTTTCTTAAACTGCTTGTCAAAACCATTTCCCGCCTCATAATTCTCAATAGAAAGGCCTTTTTCGCGGGCAACTGGAGCAGCCGTTTGCAAAGTGCGTTTATAGTTTGTGCTTAAAACCATGTCCAGAGGTACTTCTTTCAAAACTTCAGCCCAGTTTTGTGCTCTTTTTAAGCCTGCTGCGGTAAGGTCTGGATCTTTTTCAGATTGATCGCTGCGATCCTTTTCAGCGTGTCTTATGAAGTAATATGTAGTTGGTTTCTGAACGGTATTATTTTGAATATTTTCTTCGGAAGAGATTCCAAAAAGAAGAATGAATGGTAACAGTACTTTGAATATCGACATCGTTGAAATTTTTAGGTTCGAAATTTACTCTGAAATATTGATCTCCATGAGGATAAATTGATTTAACTGCCTCACGAATGAATTGAAATTATTGTCGGCAACCAGGATCAGGCTGCGGTTTCCATTTTCCAGTTCCGGTCCAAAGCACATTCCTTCAATATTATCCACGATTCCATCGGTAAGTTTATCATCAACAGATTTAAAATTGAAGATAAGTTTTTTAACTGCTTTTTTATAGTTGGCCTTTCGAAGCGATTTCTCGTTGAGTGTATTGGTCGCGTGGGTCGCATCTACATCAAATATCTTGACCGTGTTGCCGTGTGAACCGTAACCGGCGGAGTAGGAGCGTTCCATGACCAGAAAACGATCTTCAGCGTATTCCAGAATTTCGGTAATCCCATTAAGGGCGAAATAATTAATAGGGAGCTTGGCGATTCCATCGAGAGGATATGCAAACTGCGAAATTGCCTCACCGGTTTCAGTATCAAACCTGGTGATCCTGGTATGGGAACGCGAAGGGAAGATCTTTGGCCTGGAAGCATCTTTTTCCAGTGGCAATTCAGTCGCCACCCAAATGCCAGCATCGTCAATGCTTTTGGAGATACCTTCGAAAACTCCGTTATTTCGAGGTTTCTGATCACCTGTAGCTTTAAAAAATGCAGGGATGCTATAAGATCGTAGTATTTCACCCTGCTCATCTGCCACATAAATTCCAGGATCTTTCCTATCTGCGATCAAACCTTCGCTCACTATCGTAAACTGTTTAGATGCTGGATCAAAGCGCAGACCTTCCAGGTCTAATGTTGTATTCGAAAACTTGCCAGACCTGTTCATTCTTATAAGATTGGTAATCTCGATATTTTTGATCTCAGACCCATTTATCTCGATATTGGCTTCGTAAATTCTTGGGGCAGAAGCCTGGTCGCTCACCAGGTAGAATTTTCCATTAGCGTAATCAATTCCTGATAGTCCACCCACTTGAGTGTTTTGAAATTCAAAGTTCTCATCAAGAACGAATTCATCCAAATATTTTAGACTTACCTGGTCATTCTGTATCCTTGAAGTTACACCGCAACCACTAAGAATGATTATTAAAAAGAGAGAAAACAGTCGAAGTTTCATAGCAAATTTTGAAGAGATCAAAAATAACAAATCCTTAAGACAAAAATAGGACTTCCTTGGGATGCTAAGGCCTATGCTATAAATACATTTATGTATTAACCAAAATCAACAGTTATGAATGAGGATCAAAGAGAAGGAAAGTGGAAGCAGATCAAAGGACAGTTCAAACAGAAGTATGGTGATCTAACCGATGATGATACTACTTATGCTGAAGGAAAGTTTGATGAGATGTTAGGTCGCATGCAGGAAAAGACCGGAAAATCCAAGCAGGAATTGAAGAATGAAATTGATAAGTGGTAGATTGAATAGTTGAAGAAAAAAAGGCGGTAGAAATACCGCCTTTTTTGTTTATTCATTTTCTGAAAGTTCTTGCTGGTTTCTAAACACCAGTTCTTCATCAAATTCATCCAGTAGAATGATACTGTCTGTACTTACGTCTCCGGAAAGCATTTCCTTGGAGAGTTTGTTAAGCACCTCTCTCTGTACCACTCGTTTGACCGGACGCGCTCCAAACTGTGGGTCAAAACCTTTGTCTGCCAGATAATTTAGTGCCTCGTCGGTAGCATCCAAAACGATATGTTGTTTCGCTAGCATTTTCTTCACACCTTTCAATTGCAGGTTTACGATCTGCCTGATGTCCTTTCTGGTAAGCGGACTAAACATCACGATATCATCGATTCTGTTAAGGAATTCTGGTCTTACCGTTTGCTTAAGTAAACCTAGTACATCCACTTTCGCGGATTCCATGGCTGCATCCACATCCTTGATCGCTTCAAATCTCTCCTGAATGATCTGGCTTCCCATATTGGAAGTCATCACAATAATGGTGTTCTTGAAATCTGCAACACGACCTTTATTATCTGTAAGTCTTCCTTCATCAAGAACCTGAAGTAGAATATTGAAAGTGTCTGGATGGGCTTTTTCGATTTCATCGAGCAGGACTACAGAATAAGGTTTTCTTCGTACTGCCTCGGTAAGTTGTCCACCTTCATCATATCCTACATACCCCGGAGGTGCACCTACTAATCTACTAACCGAATGTCTTTCCTGGTATTCGCTCATATCTATCCTGGTCATCGCAGCTTCATCGTCAAACAGATACTCTGCCAGAGCCTTGGCCAGCTCTGTTTTACCAACACCGGTGGTTCCCAGGAACAGGAATGATCCAATAGGCCTGTTTTGATCCTGAAGTCCGGCTCGACTACGCCTTACCGCGTCACTTACGGCGATGATGGCCTCATCCTGTCCAACTACACGCTTGTGAAGATCATCTTCCAGTCTAAGTAATTTTTCTCTATCGCTTTGTAGCATTTTGGTCACAGGAATTCCCGTCCATTTTGCAACAACTTCAGCGATATCCTCATTGGTAACTTCTTCCTGAATTAAAGATTTTTCATTCTGGTTCTCAGCAACATCATGCTGGAGTTTCTCAAGTTTCTCCTGAGCCTCCTTGATCTTTCCATAACGAATCTCGGCAACTTTACCATAATCACCATCGCGTTCAGCTTTTTCAGCCTCAAGCCTGAAGTTTTCTATGTCAGACTTCAGACTTTGAATATTGTCCACGACATCTTTTTCACTCATCCAACGGGCATGAAGATCATTTCTTTCTTCCTTAAGGTTTGCAAGATCTGCTCTTAAAGTTTTAAGCTTTACCTCATCTTTTTCTCGTTTGATGGCCTCGATCTCTATCTCCAGCTGCATGATCTTTCTGTCCAGTACGTCAAGTTCTTCTGGCTTCGAATTGATCTCCATGCGCAACTTGGAAGCTGCTTCGTCCATCAGGTCAATGGCCTTATCTGGTAGAAACCTGTTCGTGATATAACGTTGAGATAGTTCCACTGCAGCAATGATCGCTTCGTCTTTGATTCTTACTTTGTGGTGGGTTTCATATTTTTCCTTGATCCCACGCAAAATGGAAATGGCACTTTCAATGTCTGGCTCTTCAACGTATACCTTTTGAAATCTTCGTTCCAGCGCTTTGTCTTTCTCGAAGTATTTCTGGTATTCATCGAGAGTAGTTGCACCAATGGCTCTTAACTCACCTCTAGCAAGAGCTGGTTTTAAAATGTTTGCAGCATCCATAGCGCCCTGTCCACCACCGGCACCAACCAGTGTATGAATTTCATCAATAAACAGTACAATATTACCGTCGCTGGAAGTGACTTCCTTGATAACAGCCTTCAATCGCTCTTCAAACTCTCCTTTGTACTTGGCGCCTGCGATAAGTGCTCCCATATCCAAAGAATAGATCAACTTGTCTTTTAGGTTCTCAGGTACGTCACCATCAACGATACGATGGGCAAGCCCTTCGGCAATAGCTGTTTTACCCGTTCCTGGTTCTCCAACGAGCATTGGATTGTTTTTAGTTCTTCGGGAAAGGATCTGTAAAATTCTACGAATTTCCTCATCTCGTCCAATTACTGGATCCAGTTTACCTTCCTCTGCAAACTTGTTGAGGTTCCTGGCGTATTTATCCAGTGAATTATAAGTTTCTTCAGCACTTTGTGAAGTGACCTTGTCGCCTTGTCTTAGTTCAGCGATGGCAGCTTTCAAACCTTTCTCGGTTGCTCCCTGGTCTTTCAGCATTTGAGCAACTTTACTGGAAGATTTAAAGATGGCAAGTATAAGATGTTCAATGGACACGTATTCGTCTTTCATCTTCTTCGCAATGCTGGAAGCTTCATTAACTGTTTTTCCTGCATCCCTGGAGAGCATGATATCTCCACCGCTTACCTTCGGAAAGCTTTCCAGGCTTTTATCCAGGATCTGCCCGAACAGAGAGACATTGATATTAAGTTTTTTCAATAAAAAAGGCGTTACATTTTCATCGACCATTGTGATCGCTTTAAAAATGTGTTCGTTTTCTATTTGCTGGTGGTCCATTTCCTGAGCAAGCTGTTGCGCCTGCTGGATAGCCTCTTGTGATTTTATAGTGAAATTATTAAAGTTCATTTTGATTGTTTTTTCCAGGTAAGTCAATGAATATACCAAAGCAAAAAACCGACATTAAGGCAGTTTTAATTGAAGCATTAGCGACAAAAAGGCAGTTTCTCGTCTTTAAAATTAACCTCATTTTGATTCGATTACATGTATATAGATATATTTTTGTAAAAAAGACAATATGGGATTATTCGATAAAGTATTTGGTGGAGATAAAGATACTTCTAATAAGAAAGATAAAGTTGTGCCCTGGATTCCTTTTACTGAAATTTCTCAGCTAATTGAGCTAGAAGGTTTATCGGAATCTAAAACTGTAGCTGTGTTTAAGCATTCTACTACCTGTGGTATAAGCAGAATGGTATTGAGAAACTTTGAAGCGGAATATGAAGAGCAATTGGATGATACAGTAGCTTTGTATTTTCTGGATTTAAAAACACACCGGGATATTTCCAATGGAATCGCAGAAAAATTTTCTGTCAGGCATGAGAGTCCGCAGCTGGTGGTATTGAAGAATAGGGAGGTAGTGCATCACTCTTCTCACCAGGACATTTCAGCAGATAATTTAAAAGCGCTTTAATAAATAGCATTTATCCTCAAATTAAAAAAGCCCGAAGATTTCTCTTCGGGCTTTATATTTAATAAAAACTAATCTTATTTTTTCTTCGGTTCGTAAACCGGCAACAGTTTGGTTCGAACCTCACCAAAACCAATTCTGGATGTTTCATTCTGGCAGAATCCTCGCATGATCACAGTATCATGATCTTCAATGAATTTACGTTCTGATCCATCTTTTAGTTTGATAGGTTTACTACCACTCCAGGAAAGTTCCAGCATTGAGCCGAATGAGTCTTCAGAAGCTCCTGAAATTGTTCCGGAAGCCATCATATCTCCAGAATTTACCGGGCATCCATTCACTGTATGATGCGCCAGTTGCTGACTCATATTCCAGTAAAGATATTTGAAGTTGGATTTAGAAAGTGTATTTTCCTCACCACCTTCAGGTTGCAGGGAAACTTCCAGATTAATATCGAAGCTCTTCTCTCCTGAGTATTTCAAGTATGGTAATAATTCTTTTTCAGGCTCCGGGCTAGCCGTTCTAAACGGTTCCAAAGCATCCATTGTGACAATCCATGGCGAAATTGAAGATGCAAAGTTCTTTGCCAAAAACGGTCCTAGTGGGACATATTCCCATTTCTGGATATCTCTTGCGCTCCAGTCATTGAAAAGAACCATTCCAAATATATAATCTTCAGCTTCATCAACCGGGATTGGTTCGCCCAGGTGATTTGCATCTGTAGTAATAAAAGCCATCTCCAGTTCAAAATCCACACGCTGGGAAGGACCAAAAACAGGTTCATCACTATCAGCTGGTTTTGTTTGTCCCTGAGGTCTGTGTACAGGAATTTCCGAAGGAATAATAGAAGAACTTCTTCCATGATATCCTACAGGAATATGCAACCAGTTTGGAAGCAATGCGTTGTCTGGATCACGAAACATGGTACCTATATTAGTAGCATGCTCTTTGGAGCTGTAAAAATCGGTATAATCGCCAACCTGTACAGGCATCTGCATTTCAATTTCGTCCAGTGTAAAAAGTACCGTGTTTCTATGGTCCTGGTTGTCTTTCAGCTTCGTATTCTTTGCATCGAAAATATCAGCAATTCGGTTTCTAACCAGTCTCCAGGTTTTTTTCCCGTCAGAAATAAAGTCATTAAGGGTATCCTGTAAGAATATATCGTCTGTCAACGGTATACCTTCAAAATATCCCAATTGGTGTAGGGCACCAAGGTCTATAGCGTAATCACCAATTCTGGTTCCAATGGTGATAATGTCATCACGTGTAAGGAACACTCCAAACGGAATATTTTGTATAGGGAAATCGGTATCGCCAGGAATATCCAACCAGGTTTTTCTATTTGGATCATTAGCGGTAATTGACATAAAAAATGTTGGTTTTTTGTTAAAATCTAGTTGTCTCAAATATATTATTTTCCTGTAATTAACCGAATGTATTTCTTACTTTTACCGAATATTTAACTTAAAAATTTGTGATGCAAAAAGACACCCAGATATTTGATTTAATTGCGCAGGAAAAGGATCGCCAGTTGAATGGTTTGGAACTAATTGCGAGTGAAAATTTTGTGAGTGATGCCGTGCTGGAAGCAGCAGGTTCTGTACTTACAAATAAGTATGCTGAAGGCTATCCGGGAAAGAGATATTATGGTGGCTGTGAGATCGTAGATCAGGTAGAGCAACTTGCTATCGACAGATTAAAAGAATTGTTCAATGCTGAATATGCCAATGTGCAACCTCATTCTGGTTCACAGGCAAATACAGCAGTGTTTCATGCCTGTTTGAAACCCGGAGATAAATTTCTTGGTTTTGATCTTTCACATGGTGGGCATCTAACGCATGGTTCTCCAGTGAATTTTTCCGGGAAATTATATGATCCGGTATTTTACGGGGTTGACAAGGAGACTGGCCTGATCGATTATGACGCAGTCGCTGAGATCGCGAAAAAGGAGAAGCCAAAGATGATCATAGCAGGAGCATCTGCATACAGTCGTGAAATTGATTATAAAAGGTTCAGGGAAATAGCAGATAGCGTTGATGCGATATTGCTTGCAGACATTGCGCACCCGGCAGGTTTAATCGCCAAAGGTCTAATCTCAGATCCTATAGAGCACTGTCACATTGTTACTTCAACGACCCATAAAACCCTTCGTGGACCTCGTGGAGGAATCATTATGATGGGCAAGGATTTTGATAATCCTTTTGGAGAAAAGCTTAAAAACGGTAATCTGAAAAAAATGTCGGCTTTATTGAATTCGGGAATTTTTCCAGGCAACCAGGGAGGGCCATTAGAACATATTATTGCCGCTAAAGCAGTTGCCTTTGGAGAAGCCTTAACAGATGAATTTCTGCATTATACCGTTCAGGTAAAGAAAAATGCTAAGAAACTTGCCCAGGCATTCGTAGACAAGGATTACCAGGTAATTTCTGGAGGAACAGATAATCATATGATGCTAATCGACCTTCGCAACAAGGGGGTGAGTGGAAAAGAAGCTGAGGAAGCGCTTGGTAAGGCAGATATTACTGTGAATAAGAATATGGTGCCTTTTGATGATAAGTCACCGTTTGTAACTTCGGGAATTCGAATTGGAACTCCGGCAGTCACCACGCGAGGTCTTTTAGAGCAGGATATGCTTGAGATCGTTGAGTTGATCGACAGGGTTATTTCCAACATCGACAATGATGAGGAATTAGCTAAAGTGAAAAGCGAAGTGAACGGCATGATGAAAGATCTTCCGCTTTTTAAAATGTAAGATTTTTATAAACTTAAAAAATAAAGCCATTCGAAAGAATGGCTTTTTTAGTTTACAGTAAATATATCGCGATACACATGAGTAGCACGATGATCGCCGGTATATTTTTACTTAAAGGATCGCTTATCTTCAAATGCATGACAATAGCACCAAGCATCATGACCGCCAGACCTATTGCTGCAGGGTCTACCAGGTATTCCAGCCAGATTCCTGCTAACAATGCAACTGCTAGGGCTACTTTGATAAAGCCTACGATATATACCATCACCTCGGGTAAACCGTAAGCCTGAAATTCCTCTTTCATATTTCCGGCATCCCCACCTCTGTAACTGGTTTTGCTATTAAAACGAAGTAGCCAGACATTGAGAATTCCCAGTCCAACGATCACCTGTAGTATAATCTTTACGATCTCCATAATATTATTTTTCAGCAATATAGAGATGTTTATGTGCAAACAGAAAAGATTAAACAAAGTTTAAGAAGGAATGATCTTAATTGATAAGAAAATTAACCTTTTTTCAGGATTTATTGGAAAATTTGCTTTAGCTCTTCAGAAATGCGCTGAGGTTTCTTTGTTTTCTGATCTAGCAGGCACCAGGTGGTTTTCGCTTTCGCCAGCAGTTTTCCGGAAATTTTATTTTTGATGACCACTTCCCGAACTGATGTAACATGTGTCGTATCAATAATCCTTGTTTCCAGCAGTATTTCCTCCTTGAGAAGAGCTTCCATTTTGTAATCGATCTCGTGCCGTACTACAACCCATGCCACACCTTTCTTCTGATCTTCGGTAGCTCTGGATTCCCAGTGCTCCTGCGCGACATCCTGAATCCACTGCACATAACGCACATTGTTGACATGTTCCTGATCGTCTAAATCATCTTCGGAAACAGTAATGTGTTTTTGGTATACTTCAGAAGTAACAGCCATTATTTCTCCACAATTTTGACTTCGAACATGGTGTCCCATTTCTTGCCGGTTACATAAAGTTTTCCAGTCGCAGCATGATAGGCGATCCCATTGAGTACATCATTATTTGGATCCAGAGAATCTTTATTGCCCAGTTTATCCTGAAGTCCTTTAAAATTTATGATTCCTTCAATCGCTCCATTTTCGGGGTTGATCATCGCGACACTAGGAAATTGATAGGTATTTGCATAGATAAGCCCGTCTACCCATTCAAGTTCATTAAATTTTGATTTAATGGCCGTGTTGGTAGTTGGCTGGATAAAACTTTTTTCGGCGAGGGTTTCGGGATCGAGGATCCAGATCTTTTCAGAGCCATCACTTTTGTAGATCTTTTCCCCGTTATTACAAAGTCCCCATCCTTCTTTACTGGAATTGTAGGCAAATGTGCCTTGCCTTTCGAAGGTGTTTGGATCATAGATAAATCCCTGACCTTCCTGCCAGGTTAATAGCAACAACCTATCATCTAATATGGTGATTCCTTCAGCGAAATATTCATCTTCCAGGCTTATCTCTTTGTAGACTTCACCAGTTTCTAATTCGGTTTTACGCAATTTTGATTTCCCGTATTGTCCAACGCTTTCGTATAAGGTGTCGTTATGAAATTCCAATCCCTGTGTATAGGCATCGGTTTGATGCGGGTACGTGTTTACGATCTCATAAGTATAAACCTTGGGTGCCCTGGCGCTCATGATTTTTAGTGATTTCTGGAGAGTGTCCCGGGTCGAGTCATAATACACCACGGCCGTAAGATTCTGGTTTCCCAGCAAAACCAAACTTAGATCTACTTCCAGCTCTGAGGTTTTTCCAGAGGCCAGACGCTTATCACCTATAAAATAGGCCACAGAATCATATTTCTTGTTTTCCTTACTGGATATACTGGCTTTCAGAACTTCGTTCTGGCTGAATTGTTTCTTCTTTTCTGTAATATTCAGAGAAAAATCAGATTTTTTATTTCCATTATTGCTTCCGCAGGAAAAAATAAATATGCTTAAAATAAAGAGTAACAGGAAGTTAATTTTTTTCATGTCTAAATAGGCTTGAATGCTGAGCTAAATTAACCAATTCAGGATAAAAAAAGCTTGCGAAAACTTACAAAGATTGTATATTTGCACCGGCAAGTCCCACACAACCAGCTCCTGCTGAATCCCCCAGGGCGGGAACGCAGCAAGGGTAGGCGGTCGTAGCGGTGTGATGTGGGTCGCTTGCCATTTTTTGTTTCTACAAATTCCTAAAATTTATTGCATATTTGTGCGGTATGAAAAAGGGAGATTCTTCAGAAAAGATCGTACTTATCACCGGCGCTTCCTCAGGAATTGGTAAGTCTATTGCAAATTATCTTAGTCGGTACAATTTTAAAGTTTATGGTACTTCACGTTCACCTCAACAAGCTGCAGGTGAAAAATTCACATTTTTACAGTTAGATGTAACTAGGGAAGACACCATTAAACTGGCTGTTGAAGATATTATCGCCAGGGAAGGAAGGCTGGATATTTTAATCAACAATGCAGGGGTGGGCATTACCGGTCCTTTGGAAGAAACTCCGGAAGAAGAGATCAGGAAGGCTTTCGAGACCAATTATTATGGTCCGCTTCGTATGATCAAAAACGTACTTCCATATATGCGTGATCGCCAGTCTGGCCTCATCATAAATGTAACCAGCATCGCCGGTTATATGGGTTTACCTTATCGGGGAATTTATTCTGCAACCAAAGGCGCTCTGGAGATCACGGCCGAGGCGTATCGCATGGAAATTGCGCAATTTGGAATTCGCATGACCAATGTCGCACCCGGAGATTTCGCGACCAATATTGCTTCTGGAAGATACCATGCTCCGGTATTGCCGAATTCGCCTTATAAAAAAGTATATGGTGATACTCTCCAACTCATGAATGAACACGTTAGTGCCGGGCAGGATCCAGAACTAATGGCAAAAGCAATTTTGAAAATCATTCATTCTCCAGAACCAAAAGTTCATTATCGGGTTGGTGAAATGCTGCAGAAAGTTTCTATCAAACTTAAGGCCTTACTTCCAGACAAAATGTATGAGAAGATGCTTATGAAGCATTATAAATTGTAATTTTGAAAAGCTTTTAAAGTTAAACAACACAATTAATTCTATATAACTATGAAATTTTTTATTGATACAGCAAATCTGGATCAAATCAAAGAAGCACAGGCTCTGGGTGTACTGGATGGAGTAACGACCAATCCTTCACTTATGGCTAAAGAAGGTATCACCGGGAAGGACAATATCATAGATCATTACAAAAAGATCTGTGAGCTTGTGGATGGCGATGTGAGTGCCGAAGTAATTTCAACCGATCTTGATGGAATGATCAGGGAAGGGGAGGAGTTGGCAAAACTTCACGACCAGATCGTAGTAAAGATCCCAATGATCAAAGAGGGCGTAAAAGCTCTGAAATATTTTAGCGACCAGGGTATCAAAACTAATTGTACTCTTGTGTTTTCGGCTGGACAGGCACTATTGGCGGCTAAAGCGGGAGCAACATATGTCTCTCCATTTATTGGCAGACTTGATGATATTTCTACAGATGGTTTAAATCTTATCGCAGAAATCAGACTTATTTACGATAATTATGGATTCGAAACTCAGATACTCGCAGCTTCTGTAAGACATACCATGCATGTGCTGGAATGTGCGAAGATTGGTGCAGATGTAATGACAGGACCTATTTCTTCCATCGAAGGATTGCTTAAGCATCCACTTACAGATATTGGACTGGAAAAATTCCTGGCAGATTACAAAAAGGGGAATCAATAAGATTTTATTAAATAGTATACAAGGCTGCCGAAAGGTGGCCTTTTTTATTGAGCAATAAATTTCTCGAGTTCTTCTTCAAAATCGGTATTCCCGAACTGGATATCGCCTTTTACAATGATGGCATCATTATTCACGAAGAATAGTTTATTCAAATACCTGCGATAAGAGTCTCTGCTAATCTTTCGGCGGGCTATCTGGTATTCAAAAGATTTATCGTACCCAAAGGTTTCCAGAGTTCTAAGCCATTCTTCCCGGTCGTTTATGTCTACATTCACGCCTATAAAGTCTACCTGGGGATATTTTTTTCTTAAGGTTTTGATGATGTTATGCTGCCAGCGATGATGTGCCGGAGCATACAGTGACCAGGCGTAAGTTACCGTAGGTCTTTTGATGATTTCACCGTAGGTCATTTCCTGTCCAGCCGTATTCATTGCCCATAGATCTGCAAGTGACTGACCGTTCAAATACACTTTCTGAATTCGAGCCAGTTCCTGGGCGTCTTTAAGATGAGTATATTCAATATTTTTGAGTAATCGCAATAGAGAATCGATTCTGCTGGCTTTTTCAGCATTTACGATCGCCTGGGTGGCCAGTCGGTCCAGAAACTCATTCTTCAGTGATTCAATATTAGAAAGTGAATCGATCAGGATAATTCTTCTTTCAATGTTCTTATAGGAATTGATGTTATAGCAATCCTTATGCTCATTATGAGTTTTCGTGCAGTATTCTATCGCTTTGGATCTTAAGTAATCATCAATAAAGTTCGTGTACACGTAGTAATCCTGTAGTTCACGATTATTAAAATCTATCTCATTTCGATAATTGTTGAAGTCTTTTGGAAACTGGTCTATAAAGTCCTTACGGTATTTATTGATCAAAAAAGTATAACGTTCCCGAAGGTCAAAATATTCATAGTCGATACTTGCCCTGGCGATCTCCATAAATTCTTCGGAAAATTCTCTGTCCTCAGAAAGTATATTCAGTTTATCGATTCTCTGCTGCCTGATAGAGTCGGTAATACGGGCGAATTCTGAAGGTGCAATTTTATAATACGTAAGAATGAGCTCATTGTTCAGCTCATTTTTCAAAAACATATCCAGCAGGAAGTTGCTCTTTTCAGAACCACTACCGCTAAAATTTAAGGATTCATCGAAAGAAAGTGTATTGAGGTAAATGAGAACGCTGTCACCGGGCTCCATGTACATGATCTGACTTTCCGGAGGATGGTTAAAGGTATAAATTCCAGCTTCCAGTTTTTGATAATTCTTCCCGAACTGATTTTTGGCATCCAGAAACAAAGTATCAATGATCTCATTTTCTTTCGAGATCACTACAAAGTCAGTTTCCGGATTATTGATCTGACCGCCGAGATAGATGGTATCATTCTCTTTGGAGTCGCCTGTGCATCCACTGATTATAAGAGCGTAACAAAGTGAAAGAAAATAACAGTATTTCATTCTGGGTATTGGTATGAAGCTTTTCGGTCGCTCCATTTTTTAACAAATATATTCTGTGCACTAGCGGAGCCGTGTTAAGTGTGCGTTAAAACGCATTTTTCAAACGTTAATCTTTCTTAGTAAGCTTGATAATAGCTACTTTTGCAAAAAATTAATTTTTATAGTTTATGCTTTCAGTATCAAACCTTTCTGTACAGTTTGGAAAAAGAGTTTTGTTTGACGAGGTGAATACTACTTTCACCCAGGGAAACTGTTACGGGATCATTGGTGCCAACGGTGCCGGTAAATCTACTTTCCTAAAGATATTATCTGGTAAATCTGAACCTACTTCAGGTCACGTTCATCTGGAGCCAGGAAAGAGAATGTCTGTTCTGGAGCAGGATCACAATGTATATGATGATTACCCGGTTCTGGAAACGGTTATGCGTGGTAATAAACCGCTTTTCGCCGTGAAGACCGAAATGGACGCTTTATATGCAGATTATTCTGATGAAAATGCAGACAGAATTGGCGAATTGCAGGTTTCTTTTGAAGAAATGGATGGATGGAACGCTGAAAGTAATGCGGCTTCCATGTTATCAAACCTGGGGATCAAGACAGATATGCATTATGCTCAAATGAAGGATCTTGATGGTACACAAAAGGTACGCGTGCTATTAGCACAGGCGCTTTTTGGAAGTCCGGATGTTTTGATCATGGATGAGCCTACCAACGACCTGGATTATGAAACGATCACCTGGCTGGAAAATTTTCTCGCCAACTATGATAATACAGTAATCGTGGTTTCTCACGACCGTCACTTCCTGGATTCGGTATGTACGCACATCTCTGATATTGACTTCGGAAAAATCAATCATTTTTCTGGAAACTATACCTTCTGGTACGAGTCTTCCCAGCTTGCTGCAAGACAAAGAGCACAACAGAATAAAAAATCTGAAGAAAAGAAGAAGGAACTTCAGGAGTTTATCCAGCGATTTTCAGCCAATGTCGCAAAAAGTAAGCAGGCGACTTCCAGAAAGAAAATGATCGACAAGCTAAATATTGATGAGATCAAACCATCTAGTAGAAGATATCCTGCGATCATTTTCGAAAGAGAGCGTGAGGCCGGAGATCAGATACTTAATATTGAAGGTTTAGAGGCTAGTCTTGAAGGAGAAACTCTTTTTAAGAATATCAATATTAACCTTGCCAAAGGAGATAAAGTAGTAGTCTATTCTAAAGATTCCAGAGCTACCACCGCATTTTATGAGATCATTAATGGGAAGCAGGACGCAGTATCAGGGAAATTCCAGTGGGGTGTAACCACTTCACAAAGCTACTTGCCGGCAGATAATTCTGAATATTTTGAGTCTGATCTAACATTGGTAGACTGGTTGAGACAATGGGTAAAAACCGAAGAAGAACGTGAAGAGGTGTACATACGTGGATTCCTTGGTAAAATGCTTTTCAGTGGAGAAGAGGCACTAAAAACCTGTAAGGTTCTTTCCGGAGGGGAAAAGGTGAGATGTATGTTGAGCAGAATGATGATGATAAGAGCAAATGTTCTTATGCTTGATGAGCCAACGAACCACCTTGACCTTGAATCCATTACTGCTTTTAACAATTCATTAAAAAACTTCAAGGGAACTGTGTTGTTCACAACGCATGATCATGAGTTCGCCCAGACTGTGGCAAATCGAGTGATCGAGCTTACACCAGGTGGAGTGATTGACAGATACCTGAGCTTTGATGAATATATGAGCGATAAAAACATCAAGGAACAACGAGAAAAAATGTATGCAGCGAAAGGCTGATAAAAATTGAATAATAAGAAAAAAAGCCTGAAGACATTCTTCAGGCTTTTTTGTTCAGGCTAATTCAAATTTAAAACATACCGCCACCGTCATTATCCTTATCACGGTCCTTACGTTGCAGACTACGGTTCTTAGCGCCTCCAAACCTATAAGAAAATCCAAGGTAGACCGTTTGCGTTTCGCCTTTAAAACGTCCTACCTGATCAAATGGTCTTCCGGCAAGGATGTTGAATTCCTGGGTGTCGAATACATCATTGAAGTTCAGGCTTAACGTAGCGCGATTGTCGGCAAGAAAGCTATACCGCGCCCCAAGATTCATGAAATACATATGGTCCACATCGTATTGCAGGGATTTCATCCTGCTTCGGTAAAAGCCAAAGGCAGAAAAGGAAAGAGCTTCACTAGCCTTGAAATTATGACTGGTTCGTATAGTAAAGGCTGTATTGTCGATTTCCCTAAATTCAGTGCCTACGAGTCCGCTAAAAGTTTGTCCGTATAGTTCAAAACCAGAATTGGTGCTCCACCATTTAGTGAACTTATAGTTACTGGAGAGTTCCAGACCATACATGTCTGCATCTCCGGAATTTTGAAAGGTAAGAAACAGCGAACCAGGTTCATTATCCAGTTCAGTGAAGATCTGGTTAATTTCTTCTACCGTTCTTCTAAAGAAAATTCCTGCGCTAAGACTACCTTTACGTTCAAATTTGCGAGTATAATTTAATTCGAAAGAGTTGGTAAATTGTGGATCGAGCTCAGGATTCCCGGCAACGATAAGTCTTGGAGACGATACTTCCCGAATTGGATTGATCTGGCTAAATCCAGGTCTGTCCACTCTTCTGCTGTAACTAAGATTATAGGAATTCCTCTCATCTGGAGTGTAATTTAAAAAACCAGTAGGGTAGACGGTAAGATAATCATCTTCATAAACACGTTCTCCCTGGAAATCTGCCGTAACCTGGTAACTTTCCAGTCTGACTCCCAGCTGGTAGCTCCACTTTTCAAAATTCTGTCCGAACGTCGAATATAAACTCAGGATATCACGATCATAGATATAGTCGGCATTTGTAAACTGAGGGTTGGTGGTATTGTAGTCATTTTCAGTTTTTAATAATCTGGCTTCTGCACCAAGTTCCAGGCTTGAATTGTCGTTTATGGGATTGGTATAGTCAATATTGGAGATGAAATTTCTGCGGTTTTCAAAAACCCTGTCGGTATAAGGAACTAACTGAAGATCATTTTCAGCGAACTCGATCTCTGCATTTTCATCCCCCGAATAGTCGTTGTAATCTGCTTCGAGCTGGATGTTATGACCATCTTTTTCAAATTTGTGATCGTACAGGAAGTTATAACTGGCATTCGTATTGTCATAATTCACATCCAGAAACTGCTGAAAATTTCTCTCTGCATTATTAAAATCGGTAAAAGTCAGAGCGCCTAGTGGTCCGCCATCATATATGTTCTGGTTGGTATAAATGCTGAATGTGTTATTGTCGTCCAGGTAAAAGTCAACACCAATTTTGTATAAATAGGAATTATTTCGGTTGTCGACTTCAAATTCCTGAAGACTTTCAGATTCGGGAAGAAAGATCGTGCCGCCATTTTCGCGATCTCCGAAATTACTTCCCAGATTTCCGAAGAAATTGAATTTACCTTTACGATAATTCATATCCAACGACCCATTGAAACGCAGGTTTTCACCATAGGTAAGCCCGGTATTCAAGTTGCCATTAAGACCATCATTGGCGTTCTTGTGCAGTACAATATTAATAATACCACTCATACCTTCAGGATTATATTTAGCCGAAGGATTGGTGATAAGCTCGATGCTTTTAATGGAGGTCGATGGAATTTGCTTCAAGAGTTGTGCAGGATCCATGTTGGTAGGTTTGCCATCTACCAGGATACGCACATTAGAATTTCCGCGAAGGGAAATATTTCCATCCTGGTCTACATTTACAGATGGGATGTTCACCATTATTTCTGAAGCACTTGCGCCGGTAGTCATAAGATCCTTGCCTATATTGATGACCTTGCGATCCACGCGCTGTTCAATAGTAGTCCTTTCAGCCACCACGAGAGTTTCATCGAGCATCGCCACGTCAGGTTCCAGGTATAGGATTCCAAGGTCAATATTCGTTCTTTTTTTCTCTATGTTTATTTCTCTGCGGAAGGTCTTGTAGCCTATGAACTGAACTTTCAATTCATAATTCCCAGACTTCAGATTTTCCACGATAAAGCTGCCATCCTCAGCTGAAGTAATACCGGTGACAAGTTCACCTTCAGAATTATTGATGATGATGGTGGCATAGGGAATTGCTTCTTTAAGTTCAGCATCCAGGATCGTTCCTGAAATATTCCCGCTGGGATCGGTGTTAGCGGTTAAAATTGAAAAGTAGCTTACGAATAACCATAGCAATAACTGTTTCATTTTTTGATTGATTAGATGATTAATAATACATATTACCTTGCAATACATAATAGATGACACCATGTTCTGCAAAATGTGATGATTCTACCTATAAGACGACCGGGAAATCCAATTGTTACAGAATTCGATAAAATAACCCGCGCTCCTCTATAAAGAAGAACGCAGGTTCGTGATATCATGTTCATTAACACTAACCATCAAAATTAAATCGATGATATCACCAATGCCGGTCCTCATATGAAAGACTGTTTTAATGAATGATTGTTACAGTAAATTTTACTTACTTTACCATTATGAAGAAGAAAACACTGGTTCTTGGTGCATCCCTTAAGCCCAACAGGTACTCCTATCTGGCCATTAACAGGCTTGTAAGATTTAAACAGCCCACCGTAGCGATCGGGCTTAGAGAGGGAACAGTAGATGGGGTAAGCATCCATACAGAAATGATGGACTTTGAAGATATTGATACCGTTACTTTGTATCTCAATGCTAAAAGGCAGGAACAGTATTACGATTATATCATTTCACTGAGTCCAAAAAGAGTGATCTTCAATCCCGGGACAGAAAATCCTGTGTTTTATTCACTACTTCGGAAGAATAATATTTACTTTGAAAATGCCTGTACGCTGGTGCTACTTTCTTCTCAGCAATACTAGTCCCAGGAAAGTTAAAAACCCATTGAGGATAAGGATAAAGAATCCAAATTCGAATCCTAACCAGGCAAGGCTGTTGATGCTAATTACGTAAGAAAGCACCGGAGCCAGAATGGCGATTACCGGTACCAGTTTATCTTTTACCTGCCAACTGGTAAATAGTCCGAATGCATAAAGACCGAGTAGCGGCCCGTAGGTATAACCGGCGAACTGAAATAATTTATTGATAACACTTTTGTCTGCGATCGCATATTTAAAAAGGAGCATGACCAGGATGAGTAGTATGGAGATCGCAATATGAATCTGCTTTCTAATCCTGATCTGTTTTTTCTCATCATACTTTTTCTCTATGTCCAGAATATCGATACTAAAGGAGGTGGTTAGACTGGTTAGCGCACTATCTGCACTGGAGTACGCAGCGGCGATAAGTCCCAGGACAAAGAACACCGCCACCGCAAAACCAAGATCACCGCTGGCTGCAATGGCCGGGAACAATTCATCTTTCGTTTCAGTGATCCCGTTAAGATCGGCGTAATCTGTAAGCAGCACTCCAAGAGCCAGGAATAAGAAGTTTACGAACACCAGAACAATGGTAAACCAGAACATGTTTTTTTGCGCATCTTTTAGGCTTCTGCAGGTAAGGTTTTTCTGCATCATATCCTGATCAAGGCCAGTCATCACGATTGCGATGAACGCCCCGGAAAGAAATTGTTTCACAAAGTGATCTTTGCTTTTCCAATCCTCAAAAAAGAAGATCTGGGAATGTTCACTTTCAGCTAAATAATTCATGAGATTCGCTACAGAGAATCCGAGATCTTCAGAAATAAAATAGATCGTAATCCCCAATGCAAGAAGCATAAAGAAAGTTTGCAGCGTATCTGTCCACACGATGGTCTTAATTCCACTTTTAAAAGTATAGAGCCAAATAAGCAGGATGGTGATAGATACTGTAATGTAGTATGGAACACCTAACGCATCAAATACGATAAGTTGTAGCACATTGGCCACCAGGAATAATCTAAAACTTGCACCAACCACCCGGCTAAGCAAGAAGAACGAAGCTCCGGTCTTATAGGAAGCATTTCCAAAACGTGTATCCAGATAGGTGTAGATGGAAGTAAGATTTAGTTTATAGTAGAGCGGGAGCAACACCTGTCCGATAACCGCATATCCCAGGGTATATCCCAGCACAACCTGGAAATAACTAAAGGAGTCGGTTTCCACGGTTCCAGGAATGGATATAAACGTGATCCCGCTTAGGGAGGCACCAATCATCCCAAAAGCGACCAGGTACCAGGGAGCCTGCTTGTTCGCTTTAAAAAATTCAGCATTACTGCCTCCTCTTCCAGTAAAATAGGAGATAAGAATAAGTACTGCGAAATAGGCTGCGATGAGTAGAAGTACCTGGTATGGTTGCATAATCTTACTTTAAAGCGGGCAATTTACAAATTAACGTGAAGCTAATTTCATGCAGTAAAAAAATCATAAATTCGCATATGGATTTTTCTTCAAAATTACTGGAACAGGCAGTAGACGAAATGTCTCAGTTGCCGGGAATTGGAAAGCGCACAGCGCTAAGACTGGTGCTTCATTTGCTCAAACAACCGGGAGAGCAGACCGGCAGGTTGTCGAAAGCCCTCTTAGATCTTCGCGAGAATATCAAACTTTGCCGCAATTGCTTTAATATTAGTGATACCGAACTTTGTGAGATTTGTGCAAATCCTAATCGAATTTCAGAGATCGTATGTGTGGTGGAAGATATTCGCGACGTGATGGCTATAGAAAACACCGGACAGTATCGGGGTCATTATCATGTGCTGGGAGGTAAGATAAGTCCCATGGACGGTATCGGCCCTTCGCAGCTAACGATCAAAGCCCTTATAGAAAAAGTAAAGGAAGGGAAGATCGAAGAGATCATATTTGCCTTGAGCAGCACGCTGGAAGGTGATACAACTAATTTTTATATTTTCAAGCAACTGGAAGGAACCAGTATCAAAACCTCTACGATCGCCAGGGGAATTTCAGTAGGAGATGAGCTGGAATACGCAGATGAGGTGACCTTAGGAAGAAGTATTACCAACCGGATTCCTTTTGAGAACAGCCTGAAAAGCTAGTAACTGTACAGAAACTAAAATTTACAGGTAGCTAAAATTATCCGAAACTTTTTCAATTCCGTCGTTGAAATTGTAATTTTAGCGGGAGTTTGAATGAATCACTTGTTTGAAAGAATATCAGTATAATTCAATTTTATTGATTTTTTAATATTTAATAAGTGTTAATTTGATTAAATTCGCAACCTGAATAATAAAAATCGCATCTGATTTAACGATATGGCAAAATTTGAATTGAAATTACCTAAAATGGGTGAAAGTGTTGCTGAAGCAACCATTACAAGCTGGCTCAAGGAAGTTGGAGATACTATTGAAATGGATGAGCCGGTACTTGAGATCGCTACAGACAAAGTTGATAGTGAGGTTCCTTCAGAAGTAGACGGTACCCTTGTGGAAAAACTTTTCGAAGCTGATGATGTGGTAAAAGTAGGCCAGGTGATCGCTATTATTGAAACCGATGGTGATGAAGATGTGGCTTCCGAAGAAAAAGAAGAGGAAGAACCTGCTGAAGCGGCAGAGGTTTCCAAGACCGTGGAAACTGCCAAAGAAACTGCTTCCGCAGAAAGCAGTGAAGATTATTCAGATTCTGATAAATTTTATTCTCCACTCGTTAAGAATATTGCAAAGGAAGAGGGGATCTCACTTACTGAGCTTGACGCTATCGATGGAACCGGAAAGGATTCGAGAGTAACTAAAAATGATATTTTAGAATACGTAGAGAACAGGAAAAAAGGAGGAAATGCTGCATCGGCTGCGTCAACACCAAAAGCAGTTGAATCCAAAGCTACTGAGAACAAGATTTCCAGCTCACCAGAACCTGTGGTTAGCGGTGAGGATGAAATCGTGGAAATGAGCAGAATGGGTAAGATGATCGCTCATCATATGGTGGATAGTGTTCAAAAATCTGCACATGTACAGTCCTTTATCGAGGTAGATGTTACCAATATCTGGAACTGGAGAAATAAGCATAAAAATGAGTTCCAAAAGAAAGAAGGAGAGAAACTAACATTTACTCCAATCTTTATGGAAGCTGTGGCAAAGGCGATACGTGATTTCCCTTTGATCAATATCTCTGTAAATGAGGATGCTACCAAGATTATCAAGAAGAAAAATATAAACCTTGGAATGGCGGCGGCCCTTCCCGATGGAAATCTAATTGTTCCGGTTATAAAGAATGCCGACAGGCTTAACCTTGTGGGAATGGCGAAAGCTGTAAATGACCTCGCGAATCGTGCGAGACAAAACAAATTGAAGCCTGATGATATACAGGGTGGTACTTATACCGTGACCAACGTAGGTACGTTTGGAAGTATTATGGGTACTCCTATCATCAATCAGCCGCAAGTTGGAATCCTGGCACTTGGTGCAATTCGTAAAATGCCAGCTGTTATTGAAACTCCTGATGGTGATTTTATTGGAATCCGATACAAGATGATCCTTTCTCATAGTTATGATCACCGTGTAGTGAATGGCGCTCTTGGAGGGCAGTTCGTACAGCGTGTGGCGCAATACCTGGAAGGTTTTGACAAGGATCGTGAGATCTAGAACTATATAATACTATGGAAAAAGCTGCAAAGAAGAAACTTTGCAGCTTTTTTATTATAGGTTGTTTAGAAAGGAATTAAGCAACTGCAAAGCGGGATGCTGAGCGTCAGTACTTTCACTTACTAATAGATCCTTCTTGTTCAGGTCCCTGTATCCCAGGATCTCTTCTGCTTTGTCTGCATCCACTTTGTGATAGGCCATGGACCAGTTGCTGAACTGGCGATCTTCCAGTCTGAAGAAATTTCTATAACCGATCGATGTCTCGGGTCTGTCCTGATCTTTTCGTAAAGATCGTCAACCGTAGCATCTTCCCCTTCAAGGTACTGGATAAAAAGTCCCTGGTAAGAAATCAATAATCCTGTGACTTCGATGCTGGAATTATTTTTTCTGCTTTTCTGAAGCAATGATTCCATATCTGATTCCTTTAGAATATGGGATTGCTGACTTATATAAGAGATATATTTCAACTTTATTCTGTTATGCAGGTTTTCAAATATATAAAATCAAATTAATTAAGGATTTCTGGAAGATGAACTTATGCATTGGCTCTATACAGCATGAGTGCTTCTGAAATCCCCCGAGCGATGGAGAAACAGCTTATAATTATAGTATATTTGCCTGAAATAATACATTTCTCATGGAGCTGAAGCTTACCAGGCCAATTTGTTTTTTTGATCTAGAAACTACAGGAACCAACATTTCCAAAGATCGTATTGTGGAAATGGCTGTTCTTAAAGTCTACCCAAACGGGAATAAAGAGAGTTATACCTGGCTGGTAAATCCAGAATGTGAAATTCCCAAGGAGGTCATTGCCATTCATGGCATCGATAATGAAAAAGTGGCTAATGAGCCAACTTTTCAGCAACTGGCGACGAAAGTACACGATCTAATCAAAGGATGTGATCTTGCCGGTTACAATTCCAATAGATTCGATATTCCACTACTGGCGGAGGAATTACTTCGCGCCGGTATTGATTTTGAAATGAAAAATGTCGTAGCTGTAGACGTTCAAACGATATTTCATAAGAAAGAACAGCGAACCTTGTCTGCTGCATATCAGTTTTACTGCGGTAAGGAGCTGGAAGGAGCCCACGGGGCAGAGGCCGATACTGAGGCTACTTACGAAGTGCTCAAATCGCAACTGGACCGCTATGACGATCTTGAAAATGATATGAAATGGCTGGCAGATTTCAGCTCCCGAAAAAAATTCGCCGATTTTGCCGGATTTATAAGTTTCGATAAAAAAGGAAGAGAAGTATTCTCTTTTGGCAAATACCGTGGTAAACTGGTAGAACAGGTGCTTGAAGATGAACCTGGCTATTTTGGCTGGATGCAAAATGCAGACTTTCCTTTGTATACCAAAAAAGTACTTACTGCAATCAAATTGAGAAAACTTAATACAAAATTATCCTGATTGAAAGGTTCTGCTCTGTTTCTGATCCTCGTTTTTTTTGCTTTTCAATGTCTGGCACAAAATTCCAGAATATCGGGAAGAGTAATCGACAGAACCACAAATAAGGCTTTGCCTTACGTTCATATCATGTTTCAGGATTATAAACTTGGAACCAGTACAGATGAACAGGGAATGTTCGCTTTCAATATTGCAGACAGCCTAAAAGGAGAATTGCTCATTTTTACCCATGTTGGTTACGAGAGGGAATTACTAAAAATTTCTGATCTTGAAACACAGCGATTGGTGCTCATGGATGCGCTTACAGAAGGTCTGGGAGAAGTCATGATCGTACCTGTCAATAAGAATAGGTCTTTTACTTACAGGCCAGACTGGCGCTACGAAACGGTTGGTATTGGAAACATGAATGCAGCATTGTATCCTTCCACAATCGCACGCTATTACCCAAAACCTGATAAGTTTGAGAAAACTGCATTTCTGGAAGAGATCACCGTCTACTTTTACGCTACGGAAGAGCAAAAAGGTTTAGAACCCAAATTTCGAATACATTTCTACGATGTGGATGAAAATGGACTGCCCGGTAAAGATATGACTCAGGACATCATTGTCACCAAACCAACAGGCAAAAACAGGCTTGATGTTGCATTACTTGACCGAAAAATTCAGGTTCCTGAGGAAGGTTTTTATATAGGTTTGGAACACCTGTTTATTACAGAAAATCAGTATTTCGAAGTCAAGGACTACTATATCAACAATGAGCTCGTAGCAGAAGATTACCGGAATAAACGTTATGGACCTGTGTACAAAGGTGTCTTCGCACCCGAAGAATCCAATTTTAAAGTATACTTTTTCGAACCCGGAGGATGGGTGGATATCAGAACCTGGAACATCACCTATAACGACAGGAAAGGCAAATATGTAATGCCGGAATTCAAGGTTAAAATCACCGATTAGTATGAACAGGGTTTACGGTCTTATCATTCTGTTGATAATTACAATCTCCTCTAATGCCCAGACCAGGATGATCGAGGGAGTGGTGGCCGATTCTGTGACCAGGGAGCCTTTGGTGTATGCGAATATTTATGTGCTAAATACAAGTATAGGAACGACCAGCGATGAACAAGGTTATTTTCAGCTTAGAGAACCGGCGATAGATCAAAAGTTACGTTTTGGTTATGTTGGTTACGACTACAAAGATATTACATTCAAGAAGCAGAAACTGGATACGATCTATCTTTCGCCTAACAATGAAGAGCTGAAGGAGGTTGTTTTGCAAGTGCCCACTGGTGAAAAACGCCTGAGAATAAAGGCTTCCAAATCTGGACAAAAGCTGGGTATTTCAAATTCCGGTAATGATGAAGGTGCCCGCATATTCCTGCGATATTTTGCTAAGCCTGAAAAATTTCAGAATGAGGAAGCTTATTTAAATTCCGCAGAATTTTTTCTATTTAAAGGTATAGGTAGTATTAATCGCGATTATATTTTCCGGGTTCGCATTATGAGTATCACCAGCGATGGTGAGCCCGGTTATGATCTCATAGATAATATCATTTTACAGGGGAAACCCGGCTCAAAAATTAAAACAGATTTCAGGCAGGAACAAATTCGTATTCCCAGGGAAGGCTTCCTGATAGGAGTGGAAGGATTGCAGATCGATCAGAATTATACAGGAACCACCCGGCTGGTTCTTGAAAATGGCGATCTCCAGGATGTTAAAAGATATGGCCCCACCTTTAAAGCAGTGGAATCCAGGGATCCTGTGTATTATCTAAGTCGGGGAGAATGGAAGAAATTAAATATGCCTGTGCCGGCAATGAACCTTATAATCACTAATTAGTATGAAAATTATTTGTGTAGGCAGAAATTATACAGATCATATTTCAGAATTGAAAAATGAGAGACCAGAGGAACCGGTTCTGTTTCAGAAGCCGGATACTTCAATATTATTAAAAAAGCAGCCATTCTTTATTCCAGATTTTTCCAATGATATTCATTATGAAGTCGAGGTACTGGTGAAAATCAGGAAAATAGGAAAACACATCCAGGAGAAATTTGCACATAAATATTATGATGAAGTGGGTCTTGGAATCGATTTCACCGCCAGAGATCTTCAGAATAAACTAAAAGAAAAAGGACTGCCCTGGGAGAAATCCAAGGCATTTGATGGTGCAGCTGTAATTTCAGACAAATGGCTGAGCAAAAAGGATCTACCTGCGATGGATGATCTAAAATTCAGGCTCGAAAAAAATGACGAGATCGTGCAATCTTCCACTACGGCACACATGCTTTGGAAAATTGATGAATTAATTGCTTATATTTCGTCGTATTTCACCCTTAAAATTGGTGATATCATCTTTACTGGAACACCTGCAGGAGTAGGAAAAGTCGGAACAAACGACCAGTTAGCAGGTTACCTGGAAGAGCAACAAATGTTTTCTATCAAAGTAAAATAATATAAATGAGTAATTATAATCTTGACGACGTTCAGGAAATGGCTGGCGGCGATGAAGAATTTTTGTTAGTAGTAGTCCAGACATTTCTTGAGGAAATTCCACCAGACGTTGCTGCGATGAATGAAGCTATTGATAATGATAACCCTTCACTGGCTTACCAGTATGCTCATAAAATGAAACCAAACCTGCAAATGTTTGGCTTGAACCTTATGGAACAGATCAAGGTTATCGAAGCCTGGTCGAAACATGGGCAACGAAAAGACGAAGTGCCGCAAGCTGCAGAAACCATTACTAAAAAAGTTACAGTTGCTTCAGAAGCGCTAAGAAAAGATTTTAACCTGGGATGAAAGCTGAAATCGTAACCATTGGCGATGAGATTCTCATTGGGCAGATCGTGGATACGAATTCTGTATATATTTCTAAACAGCTAAATAAGATTGGCGTAAGTGTTCACCAGATCACCTCCATACAGGACGATCGCGAGCATATACTGCAGACCTTAAAGGAGGCCTCTTCCCGGGCTGATATTATCATTATTACGGGAGGATTAGGTCCCACCAAAGATGATATCACCAAAAAATGTCTTTGCGAATTTTTTGATGATCATCTGGTAAAGAACGAAAAAGTCCTGCGGCACATAGAGGAGCTTTTCGAGAAATATATCGATACGCCAATTTCAGATCTTAACCGGGAGCAGGCTATGTTACCGTCTAAGGCTATTGCTCTGCATAATGAGTATGGAACCGCCGCGGGAATGTGGTTCAGACAGGGAGATCAGGTCTTTATTTCCATGCCTGGTGTTCCCTATGAAATGCGCGGACTCATGGAGCATGAGATCATCCCTAGAATACAATCTGAGTTTTCAAGGCCAGTCATTTTACATAAGACAGTCATTACTCTTGGATTGGGAGAAAGTGCGATCGCTGAGCGTATCGAAAGCTGGGAGGATGCGTTACCCGATCATATCAAGCTGGCTTATCTGCCTAATCTTGGGAGGGTAAGACTTAGGCTGAGCGCAAGAGGTACAGATCATAAGGAACTGGAAGACGCCATTGAGGAACAGATCAATGAATTGCGAAAGATCATTGGAGAAATTATGTATGGTTTTGAAGATGATGATCCAGTAGAAATTGTTATTGCCAGGCTGCTTGAAAGAAATAACTGGACGCTATCCACTGCTGAAAGTTGTACTGGCGGTCAACTTGCGTCCAGGTTTACAGAAGCGCCAGGTTCCTCAAAGACTTTTAAGGGAAGCCTGGTTTGTTACGCCACCCAGTCAAAGATTGACTTGCTCGACGTCCCGGAGCAGTTGATAAAAGAGAAATCTGTGGTTAGCGCTGAAGTTGCCAAAGCTATGGCAGAAGGCGCCAGAAAGAAGTTTAAAACAGATTTTGCCTTGTCTACCACCGGTAATGCGGGACCTGAAAAAGGAGACAGCGATGCAGAGGTTGGTACCGTATTTATAGGCCTGGCTACTCCGCAAGAAACCCATTCCTTCGAATTTTTGTTTAGTAATCACCGTGAAAAGGTAATTGGTAAAACAGTGAATAAAAGCCTGCAAATTTTACTGGAACAAGCGCTAAAACTTCAGTCTAGAGATTGACACTCAATCCGGTATCTTAAACATTTTTTAAAATTTGGTATTTGATCCTTTGATCATTATCATTAAAAATATGTATTTTTGCAACCGCTCAGGCTTGTTGACGGTACTTAACGGGGATTTGTAAGAGATATTTTCGACGTAAAATATTTTTTTTCATTTTGTTGTCTGTTAGGTAAAAAAATCGTTAATTTGCAGCCTGTTTTGAAATAACGAGAAAAGTATAGAGCAATGTCAAGAGTTTGTGAACTTACCGGGAAAAAAGCAATGGTTGGGAATAATGTTTCTCACGCCATGAACAAGACTAAACGTAAATTTAACGCGAATCTGGTTAAAAAACGTTTTTTCCTTCCTGAAGAAGACAGATGGATCACCCTTAAAGTGTGTACATCTGCATTAAAAGATATCAATAAAAAAGGCATTTCTGCCGTAATTAAGGAAGCTAAAGCAAAAGGGTTTCTTCAGAAATAATCCCAAGCAGCACCTAAAAATATTTCACAATGGCAAAGAAAGGTAACAGAGTTCAGGTAATTCTAGAATGTACAGAGCACAAAGCATCTGGGCAACCAGGTACTTCAAGATATATTACTACAAAAAATAAGAAGAATACACCGGATAGAATGGAGTTGAAGAAATTCAACCCTATTCTTAAGAAAATGACGGTTCATAAAGAAATTAAATAATTGAGTCATGGCAAAGAAATCAGTAGCATCTATTCAAACAGGATCTAAAAGATTAACCAAAGCGATAAAAATGGTTAAATCTGAGAAAACCGGTGCCTACACTTTTGTAGAACAAATCATGGCTCCGGAAGACGTTAACGACTTCTTGAAGAAGTAATATCGTTCACAAACGATTTTAAATAATCATAAAAAGCCGTCCTGGATTTATTCTGGACGGCTTTTTCTTTTTATGTATCTTTATTGCCGTAAAAAAGGAGCTTAATACCTTCATTTACCTAATAACCTGCCAGAAAAAATGAGTTTATTTAAAAAGATATTTTCTAAAGAGAAAAAGGAAAACCTTGATAAGGGACTGGAAAAATCCAAAGCCAGTTTTTTTGATAAAATGAGCAAGGCAGTTGCCGGAAAGACCAAAGTTGATGAAGAGGTTTTGGATGATCTGGAAAACGTCCTTGTTAGTAGTGATGTGGGTGTTGCCACCACCATCAAGATCATCAATAGAATCGAAGAGCGCGTAGCCCGGGATAAATACCTTGGCACTGACGAGCTGAACAAAATCTTAAGGGAAGAGATCGCAGCATTACTTTCTGAAACCAATAAAGGAGAAGCTTCAGACATTAGCCTTCCTGAAGGGAAAAAGCCATATGTGATTATGGTGGTTGGTGTAAATGGTGTTGGGAAAACCACCACAATCGGCAAACTTGCCAATCAATTCAAGAGTAGAGGTAAAAAGGTTGTACTTGGTGCAGCAGATACTTTTCGTGCCGCTGCCATAGACCAGTTACAAATCTGGGCAGATCGTACAGATGTTCCTATCATCAAGCAGAAAATGGGAAGTGATCCTGCTTCCGTTGCTTTTGATACGGTGCAAAGTGCTGTGAAGCTAGGTGCAGATGTGGTTCTTATCGACACAGCCGGTAGGTTGCACAACAAAGTGAACCTGATGAAGGAGCTTACCAAGATCAAACGAGTGATGCAAAAAACCATTCCAGAGGCACCTCATGAGGTGATGCTTGTATTAGATGGGTCTACCGGGCAAAATGCTTTCGAGCAGGCTAAACAGTTTACCGCAGCTACAGAAGTAACCTCACTAGCCGTGACCAAACTGGATGGTACCGCAAAGGGTGGTGTGGTAATTGGGATTAGTGACCAATTCCAGATTCCTGTTAAATATATAGGGGTAGGCGAGAGAGTGGAGGATTTGCAGGTTTTCAATAAATATGAATTTGTAGACTCATTCTTTAAATAATGAAACGACTATTTCTTCTTTTTGTACTGGGAACTTTACTAATTTCCTGTAAAAATGATCCTAAAAATTCTGAAGCAGTTCAAACTTCTGAAGACTCTACTTCGGTTTCTTCGGAAGAGCGGGAATTTAAAGTTCTGGATTCAGAATATATTACAGCAGACAGTTTGTGGCTGCCATTTCAGAATGATCTGGACGAGTTTTCTTCCGAAGTATACGAAGAAGTAAAAGCTTTGGTATTCGAAAAGTCTATCCCGGAAATCCAGGAATCCATCGCCTCAGGAAGACTTACTTATGAAGAACTATCCCTGTTTTATTTAACCAGAATCAGGGAATATGACCGCGAGAACATGCTTTCTCTCAATTCGGTGATCGCATTAAATCCTGAGCTTATAGCTGAAGCACGGAAAAAAGATGAGCAATTGAAGAAATCAACCAATAATCATCCTATTTACGGGATTCCGGTACTGCTGAAGGATAATATCAATACCCTGGCGATGCCTACCACCGCAGGTGCCGAAGCCCTGAAGGATAACCGAACCGAAGATGCTTTTATCGTACAACAGCTAAAGAAGAACGGTGCTCTAATTCTGGGAAAGGCGAATCTTAGTGAATGGGCCTATTTCTTTTGTGGGGAATGTCCAAGTGGATATTCGGCAGTTGGAGGACAAACTCTGAATCCTTATGGTAGAAAAATTCATGATACCGGCGGATCAAGTTCTGGAAGTGGAGTGGCAGTAGCCGCGAATCTTGCTCCCGTAGCAGTAGGATCTGAAACTTCCGGTTCTATCTTATCACCATCAAGTTCAAATTCTATTGTGGGATTAAAGCCAACGATTGGTTTGCTAAGTCGCGGCGGGATCATACCCATTTCAAGTACCTTAGATACTCCTGGTCCTATGACCAGATCTGTGATCGATAACGCTATCCTGCTTTCTGCGATGACCGGTGTCGATTCAGAGGATCCTGCTTCTTCCGCAGCTCAACAACCTTCCAATCTCTATAAGAATCTAAAAAATTCAAGTCTCAAAGGAAAACGATTTGGTGTGATCAAAAGTTTACAGTCAGATTCTTTGTATACGCGAGCAGTAGCCGATCTTAAAAAAGCTGGTGCAACCATCATTGAATATGATGCAGAGGAAATTGATCTTCCAAATTTCCTGAGATTGCTGAACCTGGACATGCAAAAAGATCTTCCGGAATATTTTCAGAAGTATGGAGGAGACGTTGATTTCCAGGACGTTCAGGATGTGGTGGACTATAATGCTTTAGATTCAGTAAAAAGAGCTCCTTACGGACAAGCTTTGTTTCTGGGAATCTTAAAAGATTCAGCCAGTACTGAAGAATTTGCAGCGATCAAGGATACTTTAAAAATCAACGGTACGCGATTTCTGAGCAAACCAATGGAAGAGCATCAACTGGATGCGATCATTTCTATCAACAATTACCACGCTGGCTATGCGGCAGTTGCGCAATATCCTGCCATAACGGTTCCTATGGGCTACACTAAAGAAAATCAACCTATGGGTCTAACCTTTATTAGTAAGCCTTTTACCGAGAAGCAATTGCTGGAATTCGCATTCGCCTTCGAAAAGACTTCGAAACGTAGAAAAACACCAAAGGATTATAATGAGTGAAAAAGCAGACAGATACCTGGTCCTGATATCTAAAATCATCTTTTTTTATAGCATCTTTTTTGTAGTGATGAAAGTTATTTCGATGTTTCAGGGAGCATGGGTCATACCAAATTTGATTCTGGCACTACCGTATTTAATCTTTGGTATAGTAGGAGGTTTCATGGTCAAGTATAATAAATATAACTGGCTGTACGTAATTGCAGGGGTAATTTTGATAAGCATCGTTCGCTATTACGAAGTGGAGTGGATGCTTCAGCTCAAGGAGCATTTTTCCAACTAATTTTTACATTTCCTTTCCTGTTTGTATCAATTCAGAAAGTTTAGTCGCGTATGTGCGACCTATGGAAGCCTGAATGAATTCCATTTAGTTTATTCAGCTTAAAATTAGGTGTATAAATTTTACACCTTATCTTTGCACCCGCTTAGATTTTAGGATTCACCAATCTTAAGCATTTAGAAAGCAATATATTATGAGGACGAAATCGCTTAAAAAGAATAGGATTAATGTAGTAACTCTGGGTTGTAGCAAGAACGTGTATGATTCAGAAGTTTTGATGGGGCAGCTGCAGGCGAATGATAAAGATGTGGTTCATGAAGGCGAGGGTAATATCGTGGTGATCAATACCTGTGGTTTTATTGATAACGCGAAGGAACAATCAGTTAATACAATTCTGGAATTTGTTGAGAAAAAGCAGGAAGGTGCTGTAGATAAGGTATTTGTAACTGGTTGTTTAAGTGAACGTTACAAGCCAGATCTTCAGAAGGAAATTCCAGATGTGGACCAGTATTTTGGAACTACTGAACTGCCAGGATTACTATCAGCTCTGGAAGCCGATTATAAGCATGAACTGATAGGTGAGCGTCTAACAACTACGCCAAAAAATTACGCATATCTCAAGATTGCTGAAGGTTGTGACAGGCCATGTTCATTTTGCGCTATTCCATTAATGCGTGGCGGGCATAAGTCGACTCCAATCGAAAACCTGGTGATAGAGGCAGAGAAACTGGCCGCTAATGGCGTAAAAGAACTTATTCTAATTGCACAGGATCTTACGTATTACGGTCTTGATTTATATAAGAAAAGAAATCTGGCTGAATTGCTGGAAAACCTTGTAAAGGTAGAAGGTATTGAGTGGATTCGATTGCATTATGCTTTTCCAACTGGTTTCCCAATGGATGTTCTGGAGGTGATGAAAAGAGAGCCGAAGGTTTGCAATTATCTTGACATTCCTTTACAGCATATTAATGATGATCTTCTGAAGTCCATGCGACGTGGAACCACTCATGAAAAAACCACTAATTTGCTTAAAAAGTTCAGAGCAACTCTACCGGAAATGGCCATAAGAACTACACTTATTGTTGGTTATCCCGGTGAAACTGAAGCAAACTTCCAGGAATTGAAGGAATGGGTTCAGGAAATGCGTTTTGAAAGACTTGGTTGTTTTACTTATTCTCATGAGGAAAATACGCACGCCTTTAATCTGGTAGATGATGTGCCACAGGAAGTAAAGCAGGAACGTGCGAATGAGATCATGGAAATTCAATCTCAAATCTCCTGGGAATTGAACCAGCAAAAGATCGGCAAGGTTTTCAAGGTGATCATAGACCGAAAAGAAGGAAATTATTTCGTAGGAAGGACCGAGGCAGATTCTCCAGATGTCGATAACGAGGTATTGATCGATGCTACTTCAGTGTATCTAAAAACAGGTGATTTTTACGATGTTGAAATAACCGATGCTGCCGACTTTGACCTGTACGCGAAACCTATCAACGTAAAAACCAACAAGCCTGTTCGCAAAGAACTTAAGATTCGTACGGTTTAATCAAAACCACCTTATTTTGAATAGAATAGAGAAAAGTCCGCATTTTCTTAGAGGAAACATGCCATATGTACTTGGCGGTTTCTATGTCCTGATGGGTGTTATTGCCTATTTCATTATAGGTGATGCCTTTTATCTATCATACCTGATTATAGGTATCGTGGCTGCTGGTATAGGATATTTCCGAAGAGAACATAGAAAGGAGTTTATTAAATGGAACAGTAAGAAGATCGTGCTACAGGACCAGATTAATGGAAAGAAATCATATTCATGGACGGCGGTAGATGATTTTATCATTAGTGAAGAAAACCTGCTCATCAAATCTGGTGCTGCAGATGGTGTTTATTTCGAAATTAGAGAATTTTCACAAACCGATATTGCCAAACTGAGATCTGCCTACCCTGAATTCGCCAATCTAAAACACTCCGCTTAATGCATCGTATCACCAGAAAACTAAGTTTCTTCAGACGAAATC
This sequence comes from Christiangramia portivictoriae DSM 23547, assembly GCF_000423045.1. Taxonomy (GTDB): domain Bacteria; phylum Bacteroidota; class Bacteroidia; order Flavobacteriales; family Flavobacteriaceae; genus Christiangramia; species Christiangramia portivictoriae. Next base: position 507,820 of record NZ_KE383971.1, read on the forward strand.
AGTTTGTATTATTTGGTGTTTTCTGGATATTGATGAGCACATTCTACCTGCTTTCGCAAATATTATCAGAGGAAGACAGTACTTTCAATTATTTTATGAGTTTTGGATATCTCATCATTGGCTTGCTTTATTTCTATCAGAACCACCGTTATGGACAGAAAAAAGGTGAATATATAGAGTGGAATGATACTGTTCTAAATTACCAGCAAAATTTCGGAAAGTTTCATTCTTACAAGATCAGTAGCCTGATCAACACTACAGTTACAAAGAACAATTTTATTATCAAAGCTCAAAATGCCCAGGGCACCATGGCGTCACTTAAAGGTTATTCTGAAGAAGATATCGCCCGACTTAAAGAAAGGTTTAATAAAGACTAGTCCGTTTCTAAACAATTTGGGCACTTCCTCATTTGGTATTGCCAGGCTGAATTTTGGGTTCTATTCCACAGCAGTTGGAAGAAAATTTTGATAAAATTCAATCTGTATATTATTTCTGCGTAGCGAAATTATTGATGCAAAACATAAAACTGTTTCGAAGTAGCTACAAGCTTGAGACCTCAGTTGAATCTGAACATAAAAAAAGCAGGAACTTTTGTTCCTGCTTTTACCAAAAATAGCTTTATTCTATACTATTCACTCTCGTTGAGTAATACTGGATCACCATATCCAAGATCCTTTAATTTGTCTAACTGTGTTTCAGCATCACCAACGATCAAGAAGTACATTTTTTCAGGGTTGATGTATTTCCTGGCAAGTTCCTGGATATCCATAACCGTCATTTCCTCTACCTGCTGCTGTTGCTCTGCTACATAATCGTCATTATAACCATAATCATTAATTTCTTTAAGCATATTTAGTTTTGCACCCAGGGTTTCAAATTTTCTGGTGCTGCTTTTAGTCATAAAACTTTTGGTAACTTCCAGGTCATCCTGAGTAAAAGTATCGGCATAATCCTTTAGAATGTCCCGAACCAGTTCGGTAGCTTCATAGGTAATATTGGATCGAACCCCGCTGGAAATTAGAAATGGCCCGATATAGGATTTATCCTCAAACCTTGAACGAATTCCATAGGTGTAACCTTTTCCTTCTCGAAGTTCCTGGGTAAGCCTGGAAGCGAAACTTCCACCACCTAGTCTGTAATTCATCACTTCTGCTGCATAAAAATCCTTATCACTGGCACTTAAAGCTGGAGCACCAAATGCAAGAACCGACTGTTTTGCTCCCGGAACATCGTAAAAATACACCTGAGATTTTCCTGGTGCCTGGAATTCCGGAATTTCAGGGAAGTCTACAGTTTTTGGAGGCCATGAAGCTGAAATTGCTTTTAAAGAATTTTCTGCTTCTTCAAGATTAAGATCTCCTACCACAAGATAGGTCGCATTTAGAGGTGAAAGATTTTCAGAATAATAAGCTTTAAGATCATTTAAGGAAATATTCTCCACACTTTCGATAGTTCCCAGTTCATTCATTGACAGGATACTATTTTCGCCATATACCAGTTTTCGAAATTCGTTGGCAGCGATATTGTTAGGATCTCCCTGCTGTTGTCGTATCCTGCTGAGGGTTTGCTGTTTGATAAGTTCAAATTCCGATTCATCCCAGCGCGGTTGCAGCAGCATCTCGTCTACAAGTTTCATCGTCTCGGCATAATTTTTAGCCAGAGTATTTCCTGAAATACTAATTTTTTCTTCTGAAGAACTTACATAAATACGCGCGCCCAGAAGTTCTATCGCTTCCTCCAGTTCAGCCGGAGTTTTTTTAGCGGTTCCACGATTCATCAGGTTAGCCAGGAGATTTGCTACTCCCGCTTTTTCCTTTGTTTCCAGTAGTTGTCCGCTTTTGATCTCCAGACTAAACTGTACGAGTGGTACTTCCTTGTTGGTAATACCCATAACTTCTAGTCCGCTGGGCATCGTTGTTTTCCAGATCTCAGGAATTTCCAGTTCAGGTTTCGATGAATACGGAGGTTCAATGCTTCGGTCAAAACTGGAGGCTGTTTTTGGATAATCTACTGCCTGCTTTGCGTCAAAATCTTCTTCAGCTCCTTCTACAATTTTTTCTTCTACGACTTCCGCTTTTTCTGAATTTTCCAAAGCCAGTTCCAGTTGATCCTTCGGAACAAAACTGGAAGCGACATAGTGTTGATCTTTGATATATTTTCTGAAGACTCTCATGACATCTTCAGAAGAAACCGCCAGTAATTTTTCGATCTCTTTATTAATGAAGTTTGGGTCATTCGCGAAGATATCATACTGTGCCAGCTGAAATCCTTTGCCAAGAACACTGGATATGGAATTGTAAAAGTTGGTTTCAAGCCCGGCTTTAATTCTCTTAAGATCTTTCTGCGGAATACCATTCCTGTCAAATTCAGCCAGTCCTTCCTGGATCACCGCCTGTACAGAATCGAGGTCTTTCCCGTCGTAGGCTCTCACCTGAAGCATCAACTGCCCGGAAAGTTCAGAAGTATAATTAAACATGCTTACATTACCGGAAAGTTTCGCATCCTCGACAATCTTCTTGTACAATGGAGCATTTTTACCATCAGCCAGATAGCTCGTCAATATCTCCAATGCAAAGCTGTCGGGATGATAAGAGTAAACCGATGGCCAGGCCATGGTAAGCTCTGGAAGTTTCGCGAAATTATCTTCGTGATATACTTTTCTGGTCTTATTAAGACTTATAAGTTGCTTTTCCTGTTCTGCGATCTTTTGCCCTTTAGGAATTTCATCAAAATATTTATGCACCCATTCTTTCGCCTGGGCTTTATCAAAATCTCCGGCGATGGTAAGAGTTACATTATTAGGTGTGTACCACTTATTATAAAAATCCTTTACGTCCTGCAAGGTTGCATTCTGAAGATCTTCAAGACTTCCAATCACCTGCCAGTTATAAGGATGATCTTTAGGATACAGATTTTTATCAATCACATAATAAGTATGGCCATAAGGGCGATTGTCCACTCCCTGGCGTTTTTCATTTTTAACTACCTGTTTTTCCTTGGCAAGAACCGGTTCTGTAACCGTATTGATAAAGTAGCCAAGTTTATCGGCTTCTGCCCAGATCATTTTTTCCAAAGCATCTTTGGGAACCGTCTGGAAATAATTGGTGCGATCCCGACTGGTGGAACCATTAGCTCCACTGCCGCCAATACGTGCAGATAGCTTGTCCAGTCCGCCCTTGCCAAGGTTTTCAGATTCGAGGAAGAGCAGGTGTTCGAATAAATGTGCAAATCCTGTTCTCCCTTCTTTTTCCCGGGCACTACCCACGTGTGCGGTAAGCGCCACGGCCACGACAGGATCAGATTTATCTTCGTGCAGGATGACTTTTAAACCATTCTCAAGAGTGAAAGTTTCAAAATCTACCGAAAATTGATTGTTGATTTCCTGGGCCAATGCAATGTTACTGGCGAACAGGAAAAAGCATAAAGCAGAAAAAAGTTGTGTTGTTTTCATTTTAATAATCATATCCTCTGTTATTTGTTAGGAATAGTGCATTGGTAAAAAATAATTTTCCATTCTCCCAGAAAGCTCTGAATAATGGGTTGTCAACCATATAAATAATGCTGCCTCGACCTATATTTTCTTCGCCGAAAATAAGGGAATTTTCCAGCTTTTTCTGAGCTTCGCTTCCGGCAAATCCAGAAACTACTGCAGGTTGCTGAATATACGCCACGTTGTACCCTGAATCCAGCAGTTCATAACTTTCACCGCTCAGTTTTAAGCTGAAATAAGTATCGTCATATCCAAAGGCCATTGGGTGCGTAGAATCTACCGAAGTTTCTACGATACTGCCGGTTATCATATTTTTCACATATTCTCGTTCTCTTTGGGCGTAAGGAATAAGCTTCTCCTCAGTTGTTACTGAATCCTTTTTACTTTCTTTAGCTTTGATCCCGAAATTATCCTTTCCTTTAAATGCGGAGATTGCATCCCCGATAGCGATAAGTTTCCCACCCCCACGAATCCAGTTTTCGAGCATTTTGAGACGACGCTCATCCAGGTAGCTGGAATAATATCCCGAGGGCATTACCAGGACATTTAAATTATCGAGTACACTGGCAGAAAGACTGGTTGCTTCCACTGGAATCACCGGGTACTTTAGATCCTGTTCGAAAAAGTACCAGATTTCACCAAAATTAAGCGAAGAAACCTGTTCTCCTCTCAATAGGCCAATTTTCTGCTTATTGATGATTTTAATGTTTCCAGAACCAAAATCGGGACCCTTATCCGCAAATCCTGTAGTAGTTCCTACAAGTTCTCTCTTCATATCATTAGCGATCTGTACTACTTTTTGCTGAAAATCTTCAATTTTTGCATTATCACTTTTGGAAATGATCAGACTGCCGGCTTCGAAATCTTTCCCGGAATTACGAAATTCTTGCTCACTAAAACGAACTTTAATATCATTCCTAACGAGCTCAGCCAGGAATCTGGCATCGTCCATACTATTCCATTTCGATAGAAAAGCCGTAGTGTTCACATCGGCGGTATTTTCCCTGAATGCTTCGGCTTTGTTCGAATTGCCATCGATGATCTTAGAACTGGCGACGGTCTCCAGGCCATAAGCATAAGGCAGGCTCCAGGCAGTAATATCATAGGTTAAAGAGTCAACAAGTTTAGCCCTTGGCTCGAATAAGACTTTGATCATCTTTGATTTGGGCTGATTGGCAGAGACCAGTAAAGTTGATTCAGATGTTTCCAGGTTGCCGTTTTTTGAATTTTGATAAGAAAATCCTTTTATAGTACCAGGCTTGCCATAACTATAATCAATCTCGTGCCTGTCCAGGAGCTTAGTTAAAGCAGCGATCTTGTCCTTTTCACCGTTCAGGGCGTAGGTTTTATATTCTGAATCTCCTTCCGCGAAAAAATCTTTGAATTCTGAAACCAGCTCTGCAGCATTTTCAGAAGCCATTTCCACGGTAGAAATTCCGGTAGTAAAATGATGTTCAATTCGATCTTTTAAGGTTAGAATATAACCTTCATCGGTCTGAATGCCCAGGCCTGCGCGACCATGACCCGCCTGCTCGTAGGTCATCCCAATCGCACCCATATAGGTTGGATAGGTGTCCCCGTAACTCGGGTACAGCAGGTCAAATTGCTCGCCTGTAAAATATAACCAGCCATTATCATCAAAATATTTCGCATGATTTTTTCCAATTCTTGTCTGGAAATCTCGCTGAAAGTCGGTAATAATCTCGTGAAAAGGTTCAGCTGCAGGGGCGAAATAATAGGGATCGTTGATGCCCTGCTCGTGAAAATCCACATGGATATGTGGCATCCATTGATTGTAAACCTTAAGTCGTTGTCTGGTTTCCACCTGTGTAGCCCAGGCCCAGTCACGGTTTAGATCGAAGAGATAATGATTGGGTCTTCCTCCCGGCCATGGTTCATCATGTTCAGCAGAAAACTGATTCGTATCATAAGGTGTTGCCTTTACCTGGTTGTACCAGTTCGCATACCGGTCACGGCCATCGGGATTTACACAGGGATCTAAAATCACGACTGTGTTTTCCAGTAGCTCCTGCTTCCCGGTTACCAGTTCATACAAGGTTTTCATAGCAGCCTCGGTACTGGAAGCTTCATTCCCATGCACATTATAACTTAGCCAGACGATCGCATTTTCAGAAGTTCCAGTCGCATTGGATAGCCCGGCACTCGCAAAATGTTGCTGTTGGATAGACTGCAGGTTCTGCATGTTTTCTTCCGAAGAAATAATGGCGTAAGTAAGTGGTCTGCGTTCATGGGTAAGTCCATAACGTTCATACTTAACCAGCGCAGATTTTTCAGCTACATATTTAAAATAGTTCACGACATCTGCGTGCCTGCTAAATTGAGATCCTAACTCGTAACCAAGAAATTGTGACGGACTCTGAATTTCCTGTCCATAAAAGGAGGTTGAAATGCTAACTAAAAAGACAATGAGGAATCTTATTTTCAAAATTTTCGATTTTCAAAAGTGAATGCTTTCAAAATTAAGAAAAAAGAGTACATATCTGGTATCTCAGGGCATTCGCAATATTTGCGATTGTACGTAATCTGTTTTTTGGCGTGTTAAGAGAATTGTAAACATTTAGTATGCGACAGGCATCGATTTAGTTTCCTTCCTAAAAGGTTTTATCTTTACGACAATTATAAACAGGTTGATGTCTACAGATTATATAGCTTATCCCGAAACCAATTATTTCACTCCGCTGATCCTGGATTATCTTTTAGAAAAGGAAAGTCTTGGTCATTTATATCATCGCTTTCCTAAAATTGAAAATTTCATGGAACAGATCGATGAAAAATCAGAGTCCTATGATGATTCGATTCGTAAAGACCTGGTGGAGGTTTTAAACGAGCAGTATTCTAATCTTAAAATTTCTGAAGAGACTGCCAGGAACATCGATCTCCTAAGTTCGAACAAAACTTTTACGGTGGTTACCGGGCATCAGTTAAATCTATTTACCGGCCCGTTATATTTTCTTTATAAGATAGTTTCCACCATAAACCTAAGCAGAAAACTCAAGGCAACATATCCAGAACAGGATTTTGTACCGGTATACTGGATGGCTACCGAAGATCACGACTTTGAAGAGATCAATTTCTTTAATCTCCACGGAAAAAAGTTCAAATGGAATAATGCTGAAAAGCGGGCAGGAGCCACCGCAGTTGGGAAACTTTCTACGGAAGGGCTTGAAGAGGTTTTTAAGTTGTTTTCTGCTGAAATTGGCGCAGGAACCAATGCTGAAGATTTAAAGGATATGTTTCAAAAGGCATATCTCGAGCATGATCATCTTACCGATGCCACGCGCTTCCTGGCGAACAGGTTATTTGGGAGAGAAGGTCTCGTAATTATGGCCGCCGGAGATGCCCGATTGAAAAAGCATTTTTCAAGCCATATTAAAAATGAATTGTTAAGCGGCTCTTCCTCGAAAGAATCGCAGGAAGCCATCAATTCCTTGGCAGAACTGGACTATAAGGTGCAGGTAAATCCACGGGACATCAATTTATTTTATCTCAACGAAGAGATCAGGGAGCGTATCATTAAAAAAGATGACCGGTTTTTTGTTCATGAGACCGAGATTAGCTGGAGTAAAGAGCAAATTCTTGCAGAAGTCGATGCACATCCTGAACGTTTTAGTCCCAATGTCATGATGCGACCACTTTATCAGGAAGTATTGCTTCCAAATCTTTGTTATATAGGTGGCGGAGGTGAACTGGCTTACTGGTTGCAGCTAAAAAATTATTTTGATGCTGAAAATGTGACTTTTCCCATGCTCTTACTTCGGAATTCGGCGCTTTTGCAATCTGCGAAACAGGATGGAAAACGCAGAAGACTTGATATTTCACTAAAGGAACTATTTTTAAAACAGCATGAGCTAATCAACCGCAAGGTTCGAAAAATAAGCAATATCGACATTGATTTTTCTCAACAGAAAGAGCACCTGATCCAGCAATTCCAAAAAATGTACGAGCTGGCTGAAAAAACCGATCAATCTTTTATTGGAGCGGTAAAAGCACAGGAAGTAAAACAACTTAAAGGTCTGGACAATCTTGAAAACCGACTTCTTCGTGCGCAAAAAAGAAAATTAAAGGACGAGGTAGAGCGAATCGCAGCACTACAGAACGAATTATTCCCAAACAGAAGCCTTCAGGAGCGGCAAACCAATTTTTCTGAGTACTACGACGAATACGGTCCCGAACTAATTGAGCGGCTTCTTGAAGAATTAGATCCTTTAGACGCAAATTTTAAAATTATCACCTTTGGAGAAAAATAGAATGCATACCATAGATATGGATCTGGTGGAAATGACGCTGGATGTTATGAAGTATGCCATCGATCGAATTTCTAATGTAACGCCAGAACTTGGTGCACCAAAAAAAGAAGAAGAACTTCTGAAACTTGTAGGGGAAACCATTACTCCTGAAGGTATTGGAGGTGAAAGTGCATTCCAGCTTTTTAAAGATGTACTGGTTAAGGCTACCGTGCCCATAGATCATCCCAGGCATCTTGCATTTGTTCCTGCTGCACCCACCAGGGCGGCCATCATGTTTGACCTGGTAACATCAGCTTCCAGTATTCACGGTTCGTACTGGATGGAAGGAGCCGGCGGAATTTTTTGTGAAAACCAGGCGATGAAATGGCTGGTAAGCTTAACCGGACTTCCCGAAACTGCTTTTGGGGTATTTACAAGTGGCGGAACTGCGGCAAATCTTTCAGCCTTAGTGACAGCGAGGGAAGAGTGGAGAGAACAGAAGCCGGAGCATGCAAGAGACAGGGCACTTTTGATCACTTCAACAGGTGCACATTCTTCGATTAAATCCATGGCAAAAGTAATGGATGCAGATGTTCACCTGGTAAATTCAGAAGAAGAATTTCTATCCGGGTCTGCACTTCAGAAGGTATTAGACGATCTAAGCGAGAAGGACAGAAACAGATTATTTGCGGTGGTAGCGACTGGTGGAACCACCAATGCAGGGATCATTGATGATCTTGAGGGAGTAGCGAACATTTGTGCCAGGGAAAATATCTGGTTCCACGTAGATGGGGCTTATGGGGGTGGTGCACTGGTGGCAGATTCTGTACGGCATTTATTTATCGGAATCGAGCAGGCCGACAGTATTACTATTGATCCTCATAAATGGCTGTTTTCACCTTATGATTGTGGCGCGGTGATCTACAAGAATCTTGAACTGGCGAAAAAGGCCCATTCCCAGAAAGGAGCATACCTTGAAATTTTTAAAGACGAAGGGGCACAGGGCTTCAATCCCGCAGATTACCAGATACAGTTAACCCGTAGGCTACGCGGGATGCCATTATGGTTCTCACTGGCCATGCATGGAACTAACAAATACAAAGAGGCTATTGAAAGAGGTATTGAACTGGCCAACATTGCTGCTTCTAAAGTGGAACAGAATGATCTACTTGAACTGGTAAGACCGGCAAGTTTGTCTGTTGTCTTATTTAAACGAAAAGGATGGTCTGCGGAAGATTACCGCGACTGGACCTACAGGAATCATAATTCGGGATTTGCACTGGTGACGCCATCTCTGTGGAAAGATGAAAGCGTAGTGAGATTCTGTTTCATTAATCCTGATACTACAGAGGATGATATAGACCAGATATTAGCCACACTAGATTAGCATTTAATCAATTTCATATTCAAGCCGCATTGTTATCGATGCGGTTTTGTTTTTATCTGCCGTGTTATAGGCACCGCTCCAGCTAAAATCTTCACCGCTGTTCTGGCCTGTGATCTGGAAAACACCCATACTGGCACTTTTAAGGTCTCCCAGATTTTCTCCACTGTTTGCCGCGATTTTTTCAGCGCGTAACCTGGCATCCTCTGTAGCTTTAGAGATCATTTCAATTTTTAGATCGGCCATTTTTGTATAGTAATAGCGGGGAGGTGAGGAGTTGAACTGAACCCCTTTGTTAAGCAACTCCGTGATTTCACGGGACACATTTTCAATAAGTTCTACATTGTTGCTCTCAATTTTGACCGGTTGGGTGAGTTCGTACCCCTTAAAAATACTTCCTATATAGTTGCCATTCTGATATTGATTTTCCTGTTGCTCCCTGGTTTGAACCGAATTAAAGACAATATTTTCATCTTTAATGCCTTTGCCAATGAGATAGGATCTTACAACATTTTTATCCTGTTCGAGCTGATTGTAGGCGACTTCCAGGTTCGGAGAATTTCTGCTGAATCTTCCTTCCCATACAATAAGGTCTGAAACAAAGTTTTCGCTACCCGAGCCGGTTACAGAAATGACACCATCGGGATTGGCTCTCGAAACGTAGGCATCACCCAGGAAATAGGCTGCAGCCATGATGGCAACGGCGAAAATGATGGCGCTTAGATATTTCATGATTATAGATGTTTTGATCCATTTTAAATATAGAAATTTTCCAACTTACGTTGCTTCCTTTTTTGCCTAAATTCCTATTTTTGCGCATGCAAAACAACGTACTCATCCTAGACTTTGGTTCGCAGTATACACAACTTATCGCAAGGCGTGTTAGGGAACTGAACATTTATTGCGAGATCTATCCATACTCGAAAATTCCAGAAGATTTATCAGGTTTTAAAGCGGTTATCCTTTCAGGAAGTCCGTTTTCTGTTAGAGCAGAAGATGCTCCGCACCCAGATCTTTCAAAGATAAGAGGTAAATTGCCTGTGCTGGCCGTTTGCTATGGTGCTCAATATCTAGCCCACTTTTTCGGTGGAAAAGTTGAACCTTCAGATACCAGGGAATATGGTAGAGCGAATCTTTCGGTGATCAAGGATGCAGAGTTGTTATTTGAAGATATTAAAGAGAATTCGCAGGTATGGATGAGTCACAGTGATTCTATTATAAACCTTCCTGAAAATGCGGTAAGACTGGCGAGTACTTCAGATGTGCTGAATGCGGCTTACAGAATTGAAGGTGAGGATACGTATGCGATCCAGTTTCATCCGGAAGTTTATCATTCTACAGATGGAAAGCAGTTGCTGGAAAATTTCCTGGTAAAAATTGCGGGAACTGAGCAAAGCTGGACGCCCGGGGCTTTCGTAGATCTAACGGTTTCAGAATTACAGGAAAAAATTGGAGATGACAAGGTAGTTTTGGGTCTTAGCGGAGGTGTGGATTCTACGGTTGCAGCTGTTCTATTGCACCAGGCAATTGGTAAAAACCTCTATTGTATATTCGTAAATAATGGTCTTCTTCGAAAGAATGAATTCGAAAGTGTACTGGACCAGTACAAGGATATGGGGCTTAATGTCAAAGGAGTGGATGCTTCGGCACGATTTCTGGATGCGTTGAAAGGTCTTTCAGATCCTGAAGAGAAAAGAAAAGCGATCGGGAATACTTTTATTGAAGTTTTTGATGACGAAGCTCACGATATCAAGGATGTTGTATACCTGGCGCAGGGAACTATCTATCCAGATGTGATCGAGTCGGTTTCAGTGAATGGACCTTCGGTAACGATCAAGTCCCATCATAATGTGGGAGGTTTACCTGATTTCATGAAGCTGAAGGTGGTGGAGCCGCTAAGAATGCTGTTTAAAGACGAAGTAAGAAGAGTAGGAAAGGAACTTGGGATCGATAAAGTATTGTTGGGAAGACACCCATTTCCAGGACCGGGACTGGCGATTAGGATACTTGGTGATATAACGGCAGAAAAAGTGCGAATACTTCAGGAAGTAGATCATATCTTTATACAGGGATTACGGGACTGGATGTTATACGACAAAGTGTGGCAGGCCGGAGCGATCTTGCTGCCAGTACAGTCGGTCGGAGTGATGGGTGATGAGAGAACATATGAGCAGGTAGTGGCCTTAAGGGCAGTGGAGTCCACAGATGGAATGACTGCAGACTGGGTGAATTTGCCTTACGAGTTCCTGCAGAAGACCTCAAATACAATAATTAACCGGGTAAAGGGCGTTAATAGAGTAGTTTATGACATTAGCTCCAAACCACCCGCAACTATAGAGTGGGAATAACATCTCAAAAAAGATAAAAGAATGAAGTACCTATTTGTGTTATGTTTCCTTTTCCAGGTGATTAGTATGTCTGCAAATGCACAGTCATACAAATATCATACGGTGAAAAAAGGTGAAACGGTGTTCAGTATTTCTCAGTCCTATAGTATCGACGAGGAGGATATCTACAAATACAACCCGGAAGCTAAGAACGGAATAGGGATCGATGAAAAGCTGGTTATTCCAATTTCTGAAAATAAAACTGAAGTGTCTAGTAATACAGAAACTTCAGCTACTCCTGTATCTTTTAAAGAACACCAGGTAAAGAAAAAGGAAACACTGTATAGTCTTTCAAAAGAATACGGCGTTAGTATCGATCATATTAAAAGGTATAATAAGCAGTTATACTCCAAGGAACTTCAGATAGGAGAAACCATTCAAATTCCTGTTGGCAGTATCCCTGCGGAAAATGTGGTAGTAAACAATTCACCAGCCTCTTCCAATCAGTCAGAAAAACCGGTAGTAGAAAGACCTGTTAATACTAATCGTTCTGGCAATCCTCAAAACTTTAAGACCAGAGAACATATTGTGCTTCCGCAGGAAACAAAATACGGGATTGCAAGAAAATATGGGATGACGCTGAAGGAGCTGGACGAGATGAATCCAAAAATAGAAATCTTACAGCCCGGAATGATGATTCGTGTTGGCACTGCAGTTCTGGATGAGGAACCGGTGATTATTACCGATGATCGCTTTCGATTTTACGAAGTGAAGCCACAGGAAACTCTTTATAGATTATCTAAAAAGTTCCAGGTGTCCCAGGATTCATTGATCAGGTTAAATCCTGCGTTGACAGAAGGGTTGAAATTTGGAATGGTGCTTAAAGTTCCTAAAAAGGATGGAAATTTTGAAGAGGAGGATGCGAGCTACACTGGCATGGGATCAGAGTCCCAATCTAAGGTAGACCTAAAATCTTTTATCAATAATCGTGATACCAAGGAAATCGCGCTTATGTTGCCATTCCATTTGGATAAGGTTGATGCCGATTCTATTCCTACTTATCGCAATGCTATTCTTAATGAAAGGGTGATACGTATTTCTCTTGATTTCCATAGTGGAGTGCTTATGGCTGTGGAGAAAGCAAAAAGTTTGGGGATTTCCACCAATTTAAAGGTGTATGATACCAGGAGAAGTACCGGGGAAGTTTCCAATATTTTGAGAACGAATAATTTCGATAATGTCGATGCGGTGATTGGTCCCCTAATTCAGGATGTTACAGAAACTGTCGCGGGAGCACTGGAGAACAAAAATATTCCTGTGATCAATCCTCTTAGCAATCGCAGTATGAAGGGCTACGGAAACCTATTCCAGTCCCGACCAAGTGAAGAGTTTTTAAGATCTAAAATGGTGGACTACATCGCCAGAAATGCCAGTGGAAAAAATGTTATCGTCGTTGCCGATTCAAAGTCTAACGCGATCAAAAATGAGCTAATGAGCGCGGTACCTTCAGCGAGAACAGTGAACCCTTCAGATAATTTTGTTTCCGAAGCAAAACTGGCAGAAGTAATGTCTTCAGGGGAAAACTGGGTGATACTGGAGTCTGAAAATATGAACCTTATAAGTAGTGTTGCTGCCGCTTTGAACAGATTGACGAGAAATAATAGGATCACGCTGCTTACTACCAATAAGAACAATGGTTACGAAAGTGATGTGATCTCCAATAATCATCTTGGAAAACTTAGACTTCATTACCCTTCAGTAGACAAGGAATTTGATACCCAGCAGGTTGATGAGTTCGTAAAAGAATATTCAAAAAAGTTCAAAGTACAGCCTAATCAGTATGCCGTTCGTGGTTATGATCTTACAATGGATGTTTTACTGAGATTGGCTTCTGCGGAAGATCTATACGAAAGCTTTGAAAAATATCCTGGTTATACTGAATATTACGAAAGCAAATTTCATTATTTGATGAAGCCTGAAGGTGGGTATACCAATGATGCGATCTATATTTTGAATCTGAATGAAGACCTAACTATTACGGAAGCAAATGACCTCTAAAGTTACATATCAAGGAAATTTAAGAACAGAAGCTGAACATTTGCAAAGTAGATCAAAAATGATCACCGATGCGCCTGTGGACAATCATGGAAAAGGGGAAGCTTTTTCACCAACAGATACCGTAGCAACCGCACTTGCTTCCTGCATGCTTACCATTATGGGAATTAAGGCCAATGATCATCAAATGCAAATTGATGGTACTACCGCTGAGGTTACCAAGGTGATGACCGATAAGCCACGAAGGATCTCGAAAATTGAGGTTCATATTTCAATAAAAGGTAGTTTCGATGAGAAGCAGAAGAAAATCCTGGAGAACGCGGCACTTACCTGCCCGGTGTATCACAGTTTACATGCAGATATCGAAAAGCCTGTAACCTTTACCTATTCGTGAAAAAACTCTTTTTTGCGTTTTTTCTCTGCGGAATGATCCTTAATGGATATTCACAGGATAAAAGAAAAATTGAATGGGCAGAGAAAGTACGACTCAGCTGGCAGGATTTTCAGGGAACGCCAGATGAAAACATAGATTTTTCAGCCAATACCAATTCAGGAATGAGCTATTTCTGGAATTATAGTACAAGTACCGGAAAGCCGGAGCTTACACATGAAGTAAAAAGTAATTTCTATCCAGATCTAAGCTGGGTCAAGGAAGTAAATAATCCTGAATATTTACTGGCCCACGAACAATTGCATTTTGATATTACTGAATTACATGTCAGAAAACTTCGAAAACGCCTTACTGAATATAAAGTTGGCAGAAGCGTAAGACAGGATCTGAAAAAGCTTTACAAAAAAACGGAAGCAGAACGAGTTGCCATGCAAAATAGATTTGATAAGGAGACTTCCCACAGCCAGATTAAGGAAGCCGAACTGCGCTGGAGACAATTAATCGCTTCAAGATTAGCCGAGTACGAAGACTATACTCGTTAAAAATTCTGAGCTGCGATTTTAGTAGCTTCAAATTCAGCAATCATTTCTTCCACGATTTCTGCGGCTGGTTTGATCTCATTGATCAATCCCGAAATCTGGCCTATTTCAAGTTCACCTTCTTCCAAATCTCCTTCATACATTCCTTTTTTGGCCCTGGCCCTTCCCAGTAATGCGGTAAGATCTTCCTTACTTGGGGATTTAGTATAAAGTTCCTGAACGTCCTCAAAAAACTTGTTCTTCAGTAATCGAACCGGCGCAAGCTCCTTCAGGGTAAGGACGGTATCTCCTTCCTGGGCTTTTACAACCATTTCCTTAAAATTCTGATGTGAACTTGCTTCAGGTGTTGCTACAAACCTGCTACCAACCTGTACGGCATCAGCCCCGAGGACCATGGCGGCAAGCATTCCTTTTCCATTCCCGATTCCTCCAGCAGCTATAAGCGGAATATCGATCTTTTCACGAACCATAGGGATCAACGTAAAAGTCGTAGTCTCATCCCGACCATTATGTCCACCTGCTTCAAAGCCCTCGGCTACGATCGCATCTACACCAGCTTCCTGTGATTTAACAGCAAACTTTACACTGCTTACCACATGCACGACTTTAATTCCACGACTTTGCAGGTGAGAGGTCCAGGTTTTGGGATTTCCGGCAGAGGTAAATACGATTTCCACTTGCTCTTCGATAATAATATCCATGATTTTATCAATATCAGGATAGAGCATGGGGACATTCACTCCAAAAGGTTTAGTGGTAGCTTTCTTACATTTCTGGATGTGTTCTTTTAATATATCCGGGTACATCGAGCCTGCCCCAATAATTCCAAGTCCGCCCGCATTTGATACTGCACTGGCTAACTTCCAGCCGCTTGCCCAGATCATTCCCGCCTGGATCAATGGATATTCAATATTGAAAAGTTCAGTGATTCTATTCTGCTTAAAACTCATTATTTTTTGATGATAAGAAATTTTTCAATCGTACTTTCAGATTCAAACATAGCAATATAAACACCACGAGAAAAGGCTGAGAGATCAATTTCTGAAGAAACGCTCTTTTCACTTCGAATCATGATGCCTGCTGTATTAAAAATGTGAATATCGTATCTGTCCTCCGGCCCGGCAAATTTTAAAATATCTTCTACAGGGTTTTGGTATAGAACTAATTCCGAAGCATCAGGTATCATAGCGTTTCCGCTGGTAGAAAAATCAGGAATACCATGACCCAGAAGGTTATTAGGAGAATTACTGAGATGCCCCAGCTCTTTGATCAATTCCATTACTTCAAAATTATTCCATTCCCGGTTCAACTCCCAGAAGCAGGCTATGGCTCCAGCAATGATTGGACTGGAGAATGAGGTGCCATTAACACCCACGAGCATATTTTGTTCGTTGATGGCTGCGACTTCGATCGCCTGGGCAACCACCTCAGGTTTAATTCTACCATCTGCGCTGGGTCCGGTAGAACTGAATATAGCATAATTGCCAGCAGGATCCACGCCGCCAACCGCGAGTACATTGGCATCTGCCGGAGCACCTATAATTTTAAAATTATCTTCATTTCCACGATTTCCTGCAGAGGTGACCACCAGCATTCCCTTTTCCATAGCCATGGTAGCTCCTTTGGAAATGAAACTCGTCTGCCCGTCCATGTCCTGCGGGGTATAACTGTATGCGGGATTGTCGTACTGCGTGTAACCGAGTGAGGTATTAATGATATCCACACCCAGGCTATCAGCTCTCTCAGCTGCTTCAACCCAATAGGCTTCTTCAACCGGTGTTTCGGTGGCGGCAACTTCAGTAACAAATAGATAGTAGGAGGCATCGGGCGCTGTACCCACAAATACATTCTCGCTATAGCCTGCCATAGTTGAAAGTACCAGCGTACCATGATTGTTCAGGGTGCTTTCAGAAACATTGGTGGAACGATTAGTAAAATCATAGCCTCCCAGTAATTTGCCGTTATTTCTCAACTTCTGAAAACTGCTTAGAGAATGCACATTTGGAAAACCGGAATCCATTACGGCGATGATCATCCCATTTCCTGTATGATCCTGCTGATGTAAATTTTGTAGGTTCAGCATGCTTACCTGGTTAGAAGTAGCGGCGTAATTGAAGTCTATTTCTGTTTCGAGCTTATTTTCATATTTCTGAGGAAGGTTTTGTTGCCTGCTCGAAATATCCTGCATGAACTGAACACGATCAACAAAAGCAAGATTTTGGAGATCTTCAATAGCATTGCGTTCGCCAATCACGTAAACAGAGTTGAACCATTTAGATTTGACCTTGACATCAAAGCCGCTTCGGGTTTTCAGATCCCTTATGAAAGGTTCGTGGACTGGAACGTCCCTGCTGTCTATAGCTGTTCCTCTTAGAAGTTTACGTTCATAAGCTCTTTCAGAAAAAAGATCCTGAGGCGTTTCCAGAGCTGCGGCTGCATCTGGTTTTTCAGTAAAATAAACCAGTGCGTGCTCCTGTGCAAACGTGCAGGTGGAAGCAAAAATAATAAGTAGTAAGATTTTCTTCATAGCGAACTGCCGGCAGGCAGTAAGTTACGAAATTACGCCAGAACCCAGCAGTTCATCTTTGCTATACCAGGCAACGAACTGACCCTCAGTAATGGAAGCCTGTGGTACATCAAAAACAACATACATTCCGTTGCCAGTTTGATGCAGTGTCGCATCCTGTAAAGGCTGACGGTAGCGAATTCGTGCTTTGATCTTCATTTCTTCTCCATTTTTGATAGCCAGGTCTTTTCGAACCCAGTGTACTTCATCATTGGAAATGAACAGAGCCTGTCTGTAGATCCCGGGATGGTTCTTGCCCTGTCCCGTATAAATCACGTTTTCGTTCACATCGGTATCGATGACAAATAAAGGTTCAGGAGTACCGCCAACGGCCAGACCTTTCCGCTGTCCTTTGGTAAAGTAATGTGCTCCCTGATGGTTGCCTACCACCTTGCCCTGATCTTTACTGTATTTATATTTTTTGGATAGGAACTGCAGTTCTTCTTTTTTAGACGAAAAGCTTAGTTCTTCCTCTTCGTAGATGGCATCTTCTGAAGATACTTCAATGATTACTCCTTCCTTTGGCTTTAATTTTTGCTGAAGAAAATCCGGTAGTCTTACTTTCCCTATAAAACATAGTCCCTGAGAATCTTTTTTATCTGCCGTTACCAAATCCTGTTCGGAAGCGATCCTTCTTACTTCAGATTTCTGAAGCTCTCCAATAGGGAAGAGGGTCTTTGCAAGTTGTTCCTGGGTTAACTGACAAAGAAAATAAGACTGATCCTTATTGGAGTCCATCCCAGACATGAGCTGGTAGATGATTTCACCATCTTTTTCAAATTCAGATTTCCGACAATAGTGACCGGTAGCTACATAGTCTGCACCCAGAGACAGGGCGATCTTCATAAAGACATCGAACTTGATCTCACGATTACAGAGCACATCTGGGTTGGGAGTTCTTCCTTTCTCATATTCGTTGAACATATAGTCTACGATACGCTCCTTGTATTGTTCGCTAAGGTCTACGGTTTGAAATGGAATGCCTAATTTTTCTGCGACCAGCATCGCATCATTACTGTCATCCAGCCATGGGCATTCATCAGAAATGGTCACCGTATCATCATGCCAGTTCTTCATAAAAAGACCAATAACCTCGTAACCCTGCTTTTGCAATAAATATGCTGAAACACTGGAGTCTACACCTCCAGACAACCCAACCACTACTTTCTTCATAGGAATCTTCACTTTTCTTCAACTCATATAAGAGTCGGATAAGAAGCCGCAAAATTACGAAATAAAAAAGGGTAGCGAAAGCTACCCTTTTCAATAAAATTTTTGCAATAATTATTTTTCAAAAGTAAGTGAGGAAGTGGGTATATCATTTGGGGTGAACGTAAAGCGATCACCATTAAATGATACAGTTCCGGTTAGTTCTCCAAATCCCGGTACCGTGAAGGTATACTGTGAGCCAGAGGAATTACTCCAGTCTCCGCTTGAAGATTCAGATTCACATTCTCCAGCAGCATTTGTGAAAAATTCTGAATTGGCAGTATTATCGGCCATAAAGCTAAGATATGATTGGCTGGTACATTCATTAATCGAAAAATTTGGAACATTGTTGGCTTCAACCAGGAACCAGGTTCCCAGAATGGAAGCATCATTTTCCTGAACATCATCGTCATCACTACAGGAGATGAGTACACCTGTAAACAGCAATAGTAATAAAATCTTCTTCATAAATAGGTATTTAAGTTTTTCCAAATATAAACAAAGTTTTGTGGATCCCTTTAAAAGATAAATTTAGTAAAACTCTGAAGATCAGGAAATAAAATGTTTAATGAAATTTAACAAACATTAAACAGAATAATGAGGAATTGAGATGTAGATTTATGTGATCAAAAATTTTAACTAAAATTCAAATGACATGAAATCTATTTTACAAAACTCAAAATTCAGTATTCTGCTGTTTGCTATCTGCTTTAGTTTTACAGCGTGTGATGAGGATGACGACTTTATGGTCGCCGATGATCTAATGGAAACTCCAGATCCTACAGATGATGTTGTAGAATCAAACACCATCGCAGATTTTGTGGTTGCCAACGAAAATTATTCTTCACTATTGGCAGCCTTGGAAGCGACCGGATTGACTTCTACATTTGCCGGGGACGATGTTTACACCGTTTTTGCTCCAGATAATGATGCGTTTGATGCGTTTCTTGATGAAAATGGCTTTGACGCTTTGGAAGATGTGCCCACAGATGTACTTACCCAGGTGCTATTAAATCACGTACAAATGGGAGAAATCATGGCTGCAGATCTATCTACCGGATATATAGAAAGTATGTCTACAGCCGGACCGGATGGTGAAAACCTAAGTACGTATATCAATACTGAAAATGGGGTGGTTATTAATGGAGTTAGTACTGTTGAAACTGCAGATGTTGAAGTGGATAACGGTGTGATCCATGCTGTAAGCGATGTAATTGGATTGCCTAATGTGGTAACTTTTGCACTTGCAGATCCAACTTTTAATACCTTAGTTGCTGCATTGACCAGAGAAGATTCTTACACTTTTGTATCCACTCTACAGACAGCAGATTCGCCTGCACCTTTTACTGTTTTTGCTCCTACAAACTCAGCTTTCGGAGATCTTTTGGCTGAACTTGAACTTGAGGAACTTGAAGATCTGGATGCTAATACGCTGGCTACTGTGCTTAGCTATCATGTTTTAATAGATATGAATGTAACTTCAGATGAATTGGAAGACGGCATTGTAGTAACATCGCTGCAGGGTGAAGATTTCACTATTAATCTTGGTGATGCAGCAACCATTACTGATGCAAATGGAAGAACCTCCACGATCATTGCTACAGATGTTCAGGCTACAAATGGAGTGATCCATGCCATCGATACCGTTATTTTACCTACACTATAAAAGATGTTCAAAGCAAAAAAAAAAGCCTCCGCGTTTGCGGAGGCTTTTTTTTGTTGATATTACTTGCCTTTCTGTTTCTTCTGTTGTTCTTCTGCCTGTTCCATCATTTCCTGGAACTTTCTTGTAAACCTGTTCTGTTTTTTAGGTTTTTTCTTATTCTCCTGGATCTTCGCATGAATTTTATCTTCATCTACGATCACATACTTAATCACTAACATGATCCCGATCGTGATCAGGTTAGAAGTAAAATAATAAAGAGAAAGACCACTCGCATAGTTATTAAAGAATACCAGCATGAATAATGGTGACAGGTACATAAGGAACTTCATATTAGGCATTCCTGGTTGTTGATTTGCCTGCATGCTTTGTCCGGTCGTCATCATCATATAAATAAAGATGGCTACGGAAGCAAGTATTGGGAATAAACTCACATGGTCTCCATAGAACGGAATGTGGAATGGTAACTCAGCGATCACATCGTAGCTGGAAAGATCATCTGCCCAAAGGAAGCTTTTCTGTCTAAGCTGAAATGCACTTGGAAAGAACTGAAATAATGCATAGAAAACAGGGATTTGCATAAGCGCCGGTAAGCAACCACTCATAGGACTGGCACCCGCTTTACTATAAAGCTTCATCGTTTCCTGTTGCTTTTTCATCGCATTATCCTTGTACTTCTCATTCAGCTCATTGATCTCTGGTCTTAAGATTTTCATCTTGGCCTGAGATAAATAAGATTTGTAAGTTACCGGAGAAAGTACAATTCTCACCACGATGGTCATGGCAATAATCGCCAGACCGTAGCTTGGAAGAACGCCTCCTAAAAATGCAAAGAATGGAATGAATAGATATTTGTTGATCCATCCAAAGATTCCCCAACCTAGCGGTATAATCTCATCCAGGTTTCTATCATAGTCATTCAGAATTTTGTAATCTGAAGGTCCATAATACCAGTTCATATTGTAGTTAAGCTCACCGGCCTTTAATTCCAAAGGAATACTGGAAGCAAAGGTCTTTGTATAAACAGTATCGATCTCTTCATCTTCTACCAAATTCTCTACTTCAAAACTTGCCGTTCTAAATGGAGTATCTGTTAATAAAATAGAGGAGAAAAAGTGTTGGCGATAGGCGATATAGCTTACATCTTCGTCATCATCATCACCATCACTTAGATTATCATCATCACCACCGTCATATTCCCAGATAAGATCGGTATACCTGTTCTCATAAGAGATGCTCTTCGCGTGGCGGTATCCTTTTAGTTTCCAATCCAGTACTGGAGTTGCTGAAGAATTCAGAACGCCGGTTAAACCTTCTGAACGCACACTGAAATCCAGCATGTATTCTCCTGGTCTCATGGCATATCTGTATTCCAGGTATTCATCCTCTGAAACCTTCAGTTTCATGGACAGAATCTGGTTGCCATTATTTTCAGTTAACTCTGGTTCAAAATAAAGATCCTGTGTATTAAGCGTTCTTCCATCAGTTGTATTTAAACTCATGTTCATGGAAGCGTTGCCGTCCTTGATCAGGTAAACTGGAATCGAATCAAAAGTTTTAAAATTCTTCAGTCTTGCTTCTTCAATATATCCACCTTTATTGGAGATTTTAAGTTCCAGCAGGTCATTTTCAATGGTTGTTGAGCCACCACTCGCAGAGGCTAGTGTTTCAGAATAACCAAATGCACCCAATCGTCGTTGCGCATCCACAAGAGCGGTTGAATCGCTAGCAGGTGTTCTGGTGTTTTCCTCTAATTCAGGAACGTTTTGCTGATCTCTATCGATGCTTTCTTCCGTAGTAACATTGTCTACATTCTCCGATTCGTCTGGAGTGTTATTGTAAAGCATCCAGAGGAGGATACCTCCAATTAAAATAAATCCAATGATGGATTGGACGTCAATTTTCTTTTCTTCCATTACTTAGTATTGCTTAATCTACCTAGTCAAATAAACGACCAGTTTCTATTTCTGCGCCATTTTGGCACTTTGTCTCTTTTCTGAATATTCCTGAACAGCCTTTACGAAAGAGACAAACAGCGGGTGTGGATTGGCCACGGTACTTTTGTATTCAGGGTGGTACTGGACTCCAACGAACCATGGATGGTCTGCCAGTTCAATAACTTCCACCAGTTTTGTTTCAGGGTTGACTCCTGTGCTTAACATACCAGCATTTTCCAATTGTTCTTGGTAGTAGTTATTATACTCATAACGGTGGCGATGTCTTTCTGAGATCATATCTTTTCCGTAAGCGTCATGAATAACAGATTTTTTGCTTAGTTCACAATCCCAGGCTCCAAGCCTCATGGTTCCACCTTTATGGGTCACTTCTTTTTGATCTGCCATGAGGTCGATTACCGGATGCTTTGTATCAGGATCCATTTCAGAGGAATTGGCTCCTTTTAGTTTCAGGACATTCCGGGCAAACTCGATCACCGCCATCTGCATTCCAAGACAAATCCCCAGGAATGGTAGATTGTTTTCACGGGCATATCTCACTGCGTCGATCTTTCCTTCAATACCGCGCTCACCAAATCCAGGGGCCACGAGAACGCCGTCCAGATGACTTATTTTGTTGTGGATCGTACTGTCGTTGATAAATTCTGAATGAATATATTCTACTTTGACTGAAACTTCATTCTCTGCGCCGGCATGTATAAATGCTTCCAGAATTGACTTATAGGAATCCTGAAGCTCCACATACTTACCAATAAGTCCAATGTGTACTTCAGCCTTAGGATTTTTGTGTCTCTTCAAAAATTGATTCCAGCGATCCAGGTTAGGAGTAGAGTCGGTAGGAAGATCCAGTTTCTTCATGGTTACCGTATCCAGCCCTTCCTTTAGCATCATATTGGGAACATCGTAGATCGTAGGTGCATCGATACTCTGGATTACGGCTTCCTGTCTTACATTACAAAAGATTGCCAGTTTTCTACGAATATCGTCTGAAAGTTCATGCTCGGTTCTACAAACAAGAATATCAGCCTTGATACCGCTTTCCATCAGGGTTTTAACGCTATGCTGAGTTGGTTTGGTCTTCAATTCTCCTGCGGCAGAAAGATAAGGTACAAGGGTTAGATGGATAACAAGTGCATTGTCGTCTCCCAGCTCCCATTTAAGCTGTCTAACTGCTTCGATATAGGGCAGTGATTCAATATCCCCAACGGTCCCGCCAATCTCGGTGATCACAATATCGTAATCGCCATTTTTTCCAAGTATCTGAATTCTTTCCTTGATTTCGTTGGTAATGTGAGGTACTACCTGTACTGTTTTCCCCAGGAATTCTCCACGTCTTTCTTTCTCAATGACGCTTTGATAAATTCTTCCGGTTGTGACGTTGTTCGCCTGGGATGTATTTACATTTAGAAAACGCTCATAATGACCCAGGTCCAGATCTGTTTCAGCTCCATCTTCAGTCACGTAACATTCTCCATGCTCGTAGGGATTCAGCGTTCCGGGATCAACATTAATATAAGGATCCAGTTTCTGAATAGTTGTTTTAAAACCCCTTGCCTGTAATAACTTCGCCAGAGACGCGGCAATAATTCCTTTTCCAAGAGAGGAAGATACACCGCCCGTCACGAATATATACTTGGTATCGGCCATTTTCAGTCGTGTTTGATGTGTTGTTATTCAGGGCGCTAAATTACAAAGAAGAATAGAAAAACCGATTACTTTGAAGTTCTAATATTAAGAGGTTTTTAACAGGCATAAAACCTATTTTTTAGGTCGTGGATAGCGCATTCGAATTTGTCTTAGAAGACCTTCAAGACTATTCACTTTGAGCTCATAAACCTGTTGCATCTGTTCTCCAAGTTTTCCCTGCGGAAATCCTTTTTGTCTAAACCATACGTAATAGGGTTCGGGTATTTCTGAAAGAAAAACACCTTTATATTTGCCAAAATGCATCTGCGCGTAGGCTAATTCCAGTAATTTCTGAGGATCTGGTTGCAATCAGGAAGCTTTTAAAAGTGCCGAAAGTTCTGAAAATTTCTGCTTATTCATGGGCTTCACCATGTATTTAATTACCGCTGGATAATCTTTGGCTTTTTGCTGGTCAACCTGACTTGTACTCGAAGTTAAGATAATGATACGGTGGCAGCTGTTGTGAATCTGCAACCTTTCCAGAAATTCCCAGCCGTTCATTTCGGGCATGTTGAGATCTAAAAAAATAAGCGCATTTTCCTGATCTTCACAAACAAACTCCACAGCTTCAATTGGATTTGTAAAATCTTTTACGAAGCCTTCATATCCTTCTATTTCCAGAAGTTTCTTGGTGATAAAATTTGAAATTGGCTGGTCATCAACCAGATAGATCTTACTCATATCTCTTCCGCTTTTAAAGCCACTAATTCTTTTGATGCCATTTCCACAACCTCCTGCAGTACTTCATCCATCTCCTCAACAGTAGATTCCAGTTTTGGGATCAGTTCATTTTTAAAGGTTTCATCATCCACCAGTTCTACCAACTGGACAATTCCCTGAATCCTTGAAAGAGGTTCACGAATATTATGTGCATTCAGCGCTGAAATATGAAGTAATTTTTCATTCTTCTCAGCGATGGACTGGGTTCTTAAATTGATTGTTTGCTGCTGATTCTTTACGATAGTCTCGATCTCGTCATTCTTAAGTTTAATGGTATCGTAAGCTTCAGATAAATTTTTATTCTGAATGGCAAGCTGCTTCTTAAGATAGATCTCATTAAATTTTGACTGGATGCAATCCACCACAAGCTTTAGAATATCTATATCTCCAACGGAAAAAGTCATTTCCTGATCGGCTAGAAGAGATACAACTACTTTAGAGTCGGTTTTCTCAAAAGCCCATCCCCAAAGCACCGGGTCGAAAAGTTGGCTTCTATCGATTTTGTCCTTTAGTAGTTTATCCGGAATGTTCCCGGTTAAGAGAGGGATTCCTGTTACTATAAGATCTTGCTCATATGTAAATAAATCTGCTTCAGATTCAAAATCGTAATAAATAGTACCAGCGAACTGTTCAGCGATAAAATTATCCTTTTCACGAATAATGCACATTCTCAAAATCCTGAAATTAATAAGATATTTCAGATTTGTCTTACAAACATTGGCGATCTCCTCCAGGTTCGAACAACGATTGATGCCGTTGGCAAACTTAGAATAGGCCTCATAGGTAATCCTATAAAGCTGTGAAGAATTATTGCTAATATCCTGCATTGTGTAGTGCGAAACTCTTATTCTGGAGTTTCTAGAAGCTCATTGTCTATTTTAATACCAGATACGTCAGCGATCGTATTCAGCATATTAACAAGATCTGCCTGGGCCATTAGTTCCTGGATCTCTCTCCTGGTAAAGCCTGCTTTTTCAA
This sequence comes from Christiangramia portivictoriae DSM 23547, assembly GCF_000423045.1. Taxonomy (GTDB): domain Bacteria; phylum Bacteroidota; class Bacteroidia; order Flavobacteriales; family Flavobacteriaceae; genus Christiangramia; species Christiangramia portivictoriae. Next base: position 533,030 of record NZ_KE383971.1, read on the forward strand.
GGCTTTCAAAATCATCATTGGATATTTCTGAATGATTCAGAGCTGCTTTAGTAACTATTTGAACAGCAGTTCGGTAACTTACCGGCATCGACGGACTGTAAATATGTTGGGTAGCCTTGAAACCCTGATCTTCTGAGATCATACTACTCATACTGTCAGCGAAAATACCATGTGCATGAGAACAATAATGACAACCACGCTCCTTGGAAACATTATAGATGATCAATTGCTTCAATACGTTAGGAACTTCTCCTTCCATAAGCGTATTCTTCAATTTGCTCCAGTTTCCTTTTAATAAGGTTGCATTGTCGCCCTGGCATTTAAACCAGTTTAAAACAAAAGGAAGCTGTAAGGTTTTTTTGGTGTCATCGTAAATGGTCTGAACTTCTGGGGAAGCTTCTTCGTAGGAAACCATTCTATATCTAGACTGGTTCTGGGGTAATGTTTGATTCATGTTGTAGTATAGGGTATCATTTAATTTCGGACTGTAAATATTACAGTTATTTTTTGCATTTCATCGATGAATCAATGCATTTAACTTTTTGTTCAAACAAATTGCATCAAATTCGCTAAAAATGTAAGTTAAAACCTACAATTATGGCAAGTTAAATATTTTGTAATCTTTAGTATGTAACCTATCGTATCTTTAGTTTTGAGAGCATTAAAAACAACGTAAAAAATGGCAATATTCGGTTCTATAATAAAAAGTCTGATAGATATAAAAGATTCATTTACAACAGAGGGTGACGCTAATGTCGAGCAACTTGATGTTTTGAAAAGTCTTTTGGAAAAGGCAAAGGATACCGCATTCGGCAAACACTATAAATTTGCGGAGATTCTGGAATCAGAAGATGTGGAAAAAGAGTTTGCTAGTAGAGTTCCATATTTCGACTACAATAAAATCGATAAGGAGTGGTGGCATCTGTACCACGAAGGAGAGACCGATGTAACCTGGCCCGGAACACCACCTTATTTCGCCTTAAGTTCGGGAACTACTGGCAAAACCAGTAAAAGAATTCCTGTAACAGATGATATGGTAGATGCTATCCGCAATGCCGGAATCCAGCAAGTGAGTGCATTAAGCCATTTTGACCTGCCAGCCGACTTCTTCGAAAAAGAGATCATGATGCTGGGCAGCTCAACAGATCTGCAGAAGGAAGGTGATCATGAAGAAGGTGAGATTAGTGGAATTAGCGCCAGTAACATACCTTTCTGGTTTCGGGGTTATTACAAACCTGGAGTGGAGATCGCGAAAATTGATGAATGGGATGAGCGTGTAAAAAAGATTGCTGAGACTGCTAAAGAATGGGACATAGGAGCTTTGAGTGGTATCCCATCATGGATGGAACTCATGCTTAAGGAAGTCATTAAATATCACAAGGTAGATAACATACACGAAATATGGCCCAATCTACAGGTGTATACTTCTGGGGGTGTTGCCTTTGAACCATACGAAAAAAGTTTTAATGCTTTACTAGGTAAACCAGTACAGATCATAGATACGTATCTTGCTTCAGAAGGCTTTCTTGCTTTTCAGCAAAGACCTGATACGAATTCCATGAAACTGATCACTAATAATGGCGTATACTTCGAATTTGTTCCGTTCAAACCTGATTATATAAATCAGGATGGATCTTTGACCGATGATGCACCGGTTATTTCAATTGATGATGTAGAAGAAGAAGTGGATTACGTTTTGCTAATCTCTACCGTAAGTGGTGCCTGGAGATATATTATTGGTGATACCATCAAATTCACAAATAAAGAAAAACACGAAATCAGGATCACCGGGCGAACAAAATTCTTCCTGAATGTAGTTGGATCACAACTATCCGTAAACAAGATGAACGACGCTGTACAGGAACTTGAAGAAGAATATGATATAAGAATTCCGGAGTTTGTTGTCTCAGCTAAGCGTGGGGAAGATAATGAATACTATCATTACTGGTATCTGGGAACAGAAGATCAGGCCGATGCTGAAAAATTATCTGTGAGCCTGGACAATGCTTTAAAGAATGCCAACAAGAATTACAAGGTTGCCCGTGGAAAAGCATTGAAAGGTGTTCGTGTTCATACGGTACATCCAAATACTTTTCATGAATGGAACGCGGCTAACAAAAAGAAAGGCGGACAGGTGAAAATGGAGAAAGTGATGAATGAGGAAAAATTTGCCGAATGGGAAAAATTTCTTGAGGGTATGGGCGGTTCCAATTAATCCACAACCTCTTCATGGATCTCATCGATAAGCACCATAATTTCTTCCTGAGATAGATATAAATCCTGAATCCTGCTCTTATAACTTTCACTAAGTTTGGAGTGATTCAGGATAAAATCTTTTGTGGCAATAATATTTTCTCCCAGACCGTGGTTCACCGCATACGTATCTGCAGCCCTTTCAGCTTCCCTAATATAGTTCTTGGAGGTCACATATTTAATTCCGAACCATAACATATCCAGCGCAGATCTGTCACGGTAATCCATTACATGCCCCAGTTCATGACCAATCCATCCAATCAGAACTTTGGATGGGACATCCTTAACACTAAAAACCTCATCTTCAATCTTAAATTGCTCGTTGATATAAATGACGTAACTTCTGTTTTTACGGTTCTTAAAGAAGCCGCTGAATTTTGGCTGCGCCTGCATAAAGGATTTCTTGATATTCTTTTTGAACTTGAATTCTATCGGAGTGTCCTTTAGTTCCGGGTAATGAGAAAGTGCTACATAGGTTTCCCGCCAGATGTTATCTGGTACAATTTTATTGGTGTATTCTAAGCTATCCTTTTGATGCATGTTTGATTTCTGCTGGGCATTGCACAACGTAAACATCAGCATGATTAGGATAATACTGAATCTGCTTTTAAGTAGGCTTGCCATAGTTATTTAATATTTCTAAAATTACAACAAAATTGCTGCCTTCAGTCCGATCGAATTTTAAAATAGACTTAAATATTTGGGAACCAGACATGAAAAAAGTGGGCCTTGGCCCACTTTTTATACAGAAATCTAAATATTATCCCTGAAGTACTTTTTGTAATCTTTGTTGGAGCGCTGGATCTTTTTGTAAAGCCATTACCATCTCCTGGTAGCGTTCCTTACTTAGTTCACTTTCACCAATCAATTTCTCCATTCTTTGCTGGAATTGTGGTTGGATCTCTTCTAGCTCTGCTACTACGATCTTATACTTTTTTGATTCAGCCTCTGTCGTTTCTATCTCCTTGTTGGGATCCATATTCGCCTGATGGATCTCATTGAACCTTTGTAGATCCATTTCCTGACCCTGTACTACCTGCATCATTTCCTGTTGAGCTTCCTGGTTTACCATTCTCATCTTTTGGAAAACTTCAGCAAATTCATTCAGTTCAGAATCTGTTACCTCTATCTGTTGTTGTGGTAGCGGTGCGTTTTGAGCATTTACAGTTGCAGTTCCAAGTGCGAAGATCATCGCAATTCCACCTAATATCCTTTTCATAATTCTTTATTTTAATTTCAGATCGTGAACTTACCGCATTCAGAAGAGCTCACCAATTCTTTAAGACAGAAGTATAAATACTTAAGAGAGGTTTAACTGCTCTGGTGTGATTTTGTTAAACCTGTATCGAAAATCAGCGATTTTTATATTGAGTAATCCATTCCTGCACAGATATCCTGGTCATCAACTCGCCTATAAGTTCGTACGGAATTCTCTGAAGATTCTTGAAGCGAATACAACTTTTACCCATATCTGGCTTCCTTCCAGTAAGGCTTTTATAGTTGTCAATAAACCAATTTTTCAACTCTGGATTTGCATAAATGCCAGAATGATAAAGAGCCAGATAATTTTTTTGATTTGCCAGATGGGCGAAGGGGAGAGGCAGTTTAGGGTCGCAATGGTAACCTTCTGGAAAAATGGCATGCGGTACCACATAACCAATCATTTTGTAATTCATGGTTTCCTCGAAACCTTCAGGAATGTTTTCAAGAATCACATTCCTTAAATTTCGGAGCGCTTCTCTTCTTTCCAAAGGGACTTCGGAAATGTACTGCTCTATAGTGTTCGCTTCAAATTGCATCATCTAATTTTCTTAAATATAAATAATTCCGAAGAGAATCATCTACCGGTGTTTCTGAAGTTGCTGAAGAAAAGAACTCCCAGCAGAGGACCTGCCGCGAGTACCAGGAAAATATATTGCTGTGATAATAGTTGTTGACTTATGCTTACCATCTGAATGCTCAGGATAGTGATCGCATATCCCATAGAATTAACCAGAGTGAGCGCTGTGCCTCTACCTTCAGCAGGAGCAGATCTTGCGACCAATGTAGAGAACAAGGGAGAATCTGCAATTACCATCACCCCCCAGAACATGAGGAAAATCATAAAGACCGCTTCCGAAGCAAAAATGAGTAGCAAAGGAGATAAAAGACAACAGATCCCGGAAAGAATCAAGGCTGTTCTGGCCACACGGGCGACTCCAAATTTTTCAGACAAAATCCCGCTTATCGCACAGGCCAGTGCTCCGCAACCGATAATAATAAAGCTGTAAAGAGGAATGTTTGCAATACTGCCAGGGTGAATTTGATTGTATATGTTCAGGAGAAGCGGAACGAAAGCCCAGAAGGCATAAAGTTCCCACATATGACCAAAATAGCCAATGGCTGCGTTGCGAAAATTAATATTCTGGAATAAGCTTAGAAAATTGCCCGCATCGGTAGATTGCTGAGCTTTCCGAAAAGGTCCATCTGGAACCAGAATTTTGAGGAGCAGACCGCCCAGAAGCGCCAGTGCACTGGTGCTTATCATTACCACATTCCAGTCGAAATGTACGATCTGGCTGGTCGCTTTTAATAAATGTGGGAAAGCGGTTCCCAGAACAAGAGCACCTACAAGATAGCCAAGCGATCTGCCCAATCCTTTCTCAAAATGATCTGAGGCTATTTTCATCCCTACGGGATAGATGCCAGCCAGGGAAAATCCTACCAGAAATCGAATAAGTATAAGACTAGAAAGACTATGCTGTTCCAGAACTGTGGATACATTAAAAATGGAACCCAGGATGGCGCAAAGAAAAAATACCTGTGTTGGGGAGTACCTGTCTGAAATCTTTAAAAAAGCAAATAACAGCGTGCCTAATATAAATCCAAATTGTACGGCAGAAGTGAGCAGGCTTAAGGCGTTGGAGGATAAATTAAAAGCTGAAATTAGCTCCGGCATTACTGCATTTCCAGCAAACCATAGTGAAGTACAGCTGAATTGCGCAAAAACGATAACAGGTAATATCCGGGAAGGTGCTTTCAAGAATGAAAAATTTGCTTACTGGATATTACCTGTTTCATTTAATCTCGCTGAGGTAGCTAATTTAATCTTTTAATACCTTATCTGGCATGGCTACAGCCTCATCTTTCAGATATTTGTCTAGAAAAGCAAGTATCTGCCGGTAAGCCTTTATTTCGTTTTCCTTCTTAATAAAACCGTGCCCTTCATCAGGGAAAACCATATATTCAACCGGAATATTATTTGCTTTTACAGCTTCCACAATTTCATCAGATTCAATTTGCAAGACTCTCGGGTCATTAGCTCCCTGTAAAACCATAATAGGATTTTTTACATTTTCAGCATGAAAGAGAGGAGAGATCTTTTTAAGCCTGATAGAATCATTGGTCGTTGGGTCGCCCAGTTCTTCGTAAAGAGCCTGCCTGAAAGATTCCCAGTAGGGAGGAATGGATTTTAGCGTTCGCAACCAGTTGGTCACCCCAAAAATATTAACTCCAACTTCAAATTCTTCGGGCTGAAAGGTCATCGCGGCCATGGTCATATATCCACCGTAACTACCCCCAATAATACCAATTTGATCTGCATTAATATAGTCCTGGGATGCGAGCCACTTCTTCCCAAAGATCACATCCTGAAGATCTTTCTCTCCGTGGTTTTTGTCATCCATTTTATAAAAGCTCGCGCCATATCCACTGCTACCTCTGTTATTTACTGCAAGGACTGCGTAACCGTGGTTCACCAGGTATTGGAGCAGGGCAGAGTAACCTACCCGTGACTGGCCTCCCGGTCCCCCATGTACCCAAACCAGGGCCGGTTTTTTATTGGTCGGAGCAGCACCAAGTGGTTTGTAATAAATCGCCGGAATTTCCAAACCATCGAAACTCTTATACCTTACTACTTCTGCAGCTACCAAATCATCAGGATCTATCTCGGGATTCAACGAGCTGGTTAATTTTTTAAGTCCTTTTGTTTCGATATTATAAACGTAAATATTGTTAGGGGTTTTAGAAGTCCCAACAGTAAGCCTTAACAGGTCTTCACTCTCAGAGAATGAAGCAGATACGATATTTCCATCTTTAATCTCAGGCAGCTCCATAGGACTCTTACTGGCATTTTTCCAAAGGATCAATTTATTGGTCCCATCCTCGTTGATGGCTATAACTCTATACGTATCATTTTCACTAAGGCTGCTGTACATCACATCCCAGTTAGTTTCATAAAGAACGGCAGATTCGTTGTTCTGCAGGTCATAAGACATTAAACGGCTAAACTCACCGCCCTGGTTGGTTGTATAGTACAGTTCTGTCTCCTCTTTATTAAAACCTGTGCCTGTATAGCTGTATCCAGGTTTCGATATTTCGGTTAATTCCTCTGTTTCTGTATTCAGTAAAAACAACTGGTTTTCACTGGTTGTGATTTCTTTGCTTAATACCAGATATTTTCCGGAGGCAGAAATATCAGACACCGAGTAAGCTTTATCATTTTTATACAATAGCTCAGGTTCCCATTTACCAATTTGCATGGTGTAAACATCGAAGAACTGGGGATCGCGCTTGTTCGATATATAATGCATGGCAGACTTATCCTTGCTCCAGCCAGCGAACTCTACCTTCTCATTTTCTCCAGGTGTAAGATCAATGGAGCTACCGTCGGGTTTAAGCAAGTAAAGATGGTTAATTTCATTGCCTCCTTTATCTGCGGAATAGATAATATCAGAAGATCCTGGAACATAATCCACGGCAAATAAAGACTCGTTTTGTGAGTTAGTAACGGCAGTTTTATTACCATTTGAAATAGTTATTTCATATAGGTTGAATATTCCAGACTCATCGCTGCTTATCAGGATTTTTGATTCATCTGGAGAGAAACTTCCACCCGCTACCCGGGTGTTTTCATAGAACTGCTCGATTGTGTAGGTTGCAGGCTCTTGCTGTGCTTGAGAAGCCAGGAAGGTTGCAAGAAACATCATTAGAAAACCGGTCGATTTCATATTTTCAGGATTTGATTAGTCACGGTGTTGGTTATCAGTCTAATATACGAAAATTGAACCTCCAAACCGTTCGTTCTGAAAAACTATAAATGTTGCTGCTCGTTATTTGTAAGTTCGTGATGCTCATTACCGGTATGCTTAGTGGCTGTAGGTTCGAATAACATTACTTCCACCTCATTTTCAGCGACCGGTTTATGCTCAACACCCTTGGGAACTATGATAAATTCACCAGGATGCAGCGTTACTGAACTTTCTCGAAATTCAATCTTAAGCACTCCTGAAATAACCCAGAATAACTCGTCTTCTGCATCATGCGAATGCCAGATAAATTCGCCTTTTAGTTTGGCTAGTTTCACCTGCTGACCATTCAATTCTCCTACAATTCTCGGATTCCAGTGATCCTGGAACTGGTTTAATTTGTTCTGAATATTAACTTTTTTCATTGCTTTTGAATTGGTTTCATGAGCCATTGATAAGCGCTTCCGAAGTTCTCTTTCCATAATTTTTCGTTGTGCTCCCCATCCTGCACGAATTTTACTAACAGCTTCCTGGAATCAATGCCTTGAGCCAGTAGCAGTTTCTGCATAGCTTCTACCTCTTTAACCATGGAATCTGATTCCCTTGTTCCCGCCAGGATATAGAATTTTTGATCGTTCGAAATTTCAGATCTTTTTACCTTTTCGTAGATCTCCTCGCTAAACCAGAAACTGGGAGAGAACACTCCAACTTTACTGAAGGTTTCAGGGAATTCCAGGGCTGCATAAAAACTAATGAGTCCGCCGAGTGAAGAACCAAAAATCCCTGTATTAGCCTTATCTGCCTTTGTACGATAGCTGGTATCAATATGAGGTTTAAGCGTGAACCTGATAAAATCCAGATAATTTTTTCCATTCCCGCCCCCATACTGCTCATTGGAATATGGGGTAAGTTCTGAGATCCTGGCATCGCCGCCATGCTCTATCGCTACAATGATTGCCTTTTCTAAATGTGTAGCATCCAGAAATTCATCTACCTGCCACTCACCAGCATACGCAGTAGAATCATCAAAGACATTCTGCGCATCGTGCATATAAAAGACCGGATATCTTTGGTCATTCTTGTTGTAATCATCTGGAAGGTAGATCCATATCTTTTTGTGACTATTTAATTGCGGAGCCTCAATTTCGAATGTTCTAACATTTTCAGAGCTTGTGCTTTGAGCCACTAGAAAGGTATGGCAGAGAGTACTTAAAAACAGAAGAAAAAATGGGTTTTTCAAAATAGTGTATTTAGTGCTGATCAAAAATACATTTTAAGCGCTAATTTTCAAGATCGCAGTCAAAACAGGCGAGTTGGGAAGAACTAAGTTCCAGCTTTTCAGACCCTTTCAGTGCCTCGGTGAGTTTGCCCTGTTGCTGGATTTGCTGGAAGAACTGTGCGGCATATTCAGGGAGCTTGTCTCTGCGGCTCTTTAGTTTTTCAGATATTTCTTTTTCATCCAGCTTCCGAATCTGTTCTGGCCATACGTTGAAAGCCTTGCTAATTGTTTGATCGCTCAATTTCTGCTGAAGTTCTTTCGCTTCCTGAACAAACATTTCTTCCGAAGCATTTAAAAGAAAATATCGGTCGAAAGGATAGACCAGTCCGGGCATATGGTCGATCTCTTTTTCGAATGGGCGTACCAGTGGCTCAATATTTTTATTAGTAATTATGGAAGGAATTAGTCCTGAAATATTGAAAAAAGCATTGTCTCTATCGCCGGCTACAGGGATTGCGATTTTTCCACGATCAGACTCCTGTATCGCCCAGCCCCATTGTTCTGCATGACGATCCCAGTCGCCAATGAGCAAATCGAGCAATCTTACTTTGATCAAAGCTTTCTGATCTATTGAAATATCCTTCTTTTTTTCAAACTTCAATTTCTGCAGATCCTTTGTTTCAAAGATTTCCGAAACATTTTTTAAGCTCGTCCAGTTCGCTTCACTCTCAGTTTCATATTCCAGTAAAAACAGCCGGTTCCAAAATTTCTGATTATAATCGCCCAGAATTTCCTGTTTTGGAACAAAGATCATTTCTGGATGAGTATGAAGGATATTGAGTTCCTGAGCTATTTCAGCAGCGAGTAGGGCCGCATAGGGATGTTGGGCAGATATCCCATCCACAATGATATTTTCGAGTCCGAGATCTTCCGCGATTTCTGGGATGAGTTTTTCCGGATCCTTGGTAACACTACGCAAGGTATAAGTAATATGATCCTTTGTACGTAACTTTAAGGAATGCGTTTGCTTGCCGCCACCTTCTTTAATAATCTCCACACCGCCGTGTAGGCTGTCCAGAAATACCACGGGAAATTTCACTTGCGCAGACCACGCATCTCTATAATTACTTCCCTGAACAAGTTCCTTCAAGATGTTGCCTTCATACAGGGTGCTTGGAGCAATAAGGACAGAGTCGTGATTTTTGAAATCAGTGGATTCAAGCTCTTCTTTATTTACAATGGTGCAGGTATCGAATGTATCCCGGTTGCCGGAAACAGATAAATAGACCAATCCAACAATGGTCACCAAAGTACCCAGTAAAACGATCAAAACCTTCTTCATAGAGCTTGTAGCTAGAGTGAATAAAACTAAGTTATTCCACGCGTAAAATTTCAGCTAAAAGCGTTATAAATATGGTAAAATCCAGCAGGGAATGTTATATTGTTTTTGAATGGCCTGCTTTTCAGAATAAAAGATTTTCAGGATGCTTGATGAACAGGAGCTTCTGTATAAAATCTCTTTTTCAGCCAGAAGGAAACCCTCACCAGTAAGATCAATGCCGGTACTTCTACCAGTGGACCAATGACTCCAGCGAAGGCCTGACCGCTATTTAAACCGAAAACAGCGATCGCAACAGCGATAGCCAGCTCGAAGTTATTTCCGGCAGCCGTAAAGGACACGGAAGCATTTCGTTCATAATTGGCACCCAGTAATTTGCTCGCAAAAAAGCTGATAAGAAACATCAAACAGAAATAGATAAGTAAAGGAACGGCGATAAGTAATACATCGAAGGGAATCTCCACGATCAAACCACCCTTTAAAGAGAACATCAGGACGATGGTAAATAATAAGGCGATGAGAGTAATGGGTGAAATTGCCGGAATAAAACGTTCCTCATACCAGGATTCTCCTTTAAATCGAACTAAAATCACCCGGCTTAAAATCCCCAGAAGGAAGGGAATTCCGAGGTATATCAGGACGCTTTCCGCAACGCTTTCAATGGAAATATCTACGATCGCAGAGTCAAACCCGAATAACGGAGGAAGCCAGGTTATGAATACCCACGCGTAAAAACTGTAGGCAAATACCTGGAATATACTGTTTAGGGCTACGAGAGCAGCGCCATATTCAGTACTTCCTTCTGCAAGGTCATTCCATACCAGTACCATTGCGATACACCTGGCCAGTCCAATAAGTATAAGCCCGATCATGTATTCCGGATGATCATGCAAAAAGGTAATAGCTAAAAAGAACATCAAAAAAGGTCCAATGATCCAGTTGAGTACAAGAGACAGGCTCAGGATACGGACGTTCTTAAAAACTTTTGGCAGCAATCGATATTTCACCTTCGCCAGAGGTGGATACATCATCAGGATCAATCCAATAGCCAGCAGCCAGTTAGTAGATCCAGAACTCATGGCGTTAATTTGTTCCGGAATTTCAGGAATCAGGTTGCCAAGCAGAACTCCAACGGCCATGGCTAGAAAGATCCACAGGGTTAGATTTTTATCCAGGAAGTTGAGCTTTTTAGTCATTGGATATTGCGTTTTTAAAGGCGTAAAGCATTTCAGAGCCTATTTGATCACTTCGTTCCATATATTTTTCTTCCATCTCTGGCGTGTTATCAAACTCTTTAGGATCCTGATAATCGAGAGGTATCCGGGCTTCGGCACCTATTATGAATGGACAGTTCTCATCTGCATGACTACAGGTCATCACAGCAGCGAAATTTTTGTCTGGATTGCCGGCATCGTTATAAACCTTTGAATAAAAATTGTTCGAACTCTCTCCGGTATCTACCGTAATTTCAGGATTGTTTCCAGAATTTTGCTCTGTTCTGAAGCCAGAATTCTTTAGGGTTGAAACTGCCTGAGTAAAAAAGGCAGTTGCTTCCGTACCTCCTGAAAAAAATTGGGCCGGCACCTTGAAATGATCTGACGCTGCCATCGCCCAGGCCTGCGCTAATTGACTTCGCCTGGAATTATGGGTGCAGATGAAATTGAGTTGTAAGGGTACTTCTGTATTTACTTTTTTTGAAATAAATTCGATTAAAGGTTGTAGCACCTTCTTTCTCTCTTCGGAAATTTCAAAGCCTTGAAGCTCGGTGATTTTAGAAACAAGTTCTGGATAAATCTGATTCATGATAATGGATTAACAGCAACCTGAATTAGGAGAGCATTGATTTTGAGACAGGTTTGCCAATTTTACTTTAGGTTTTGATTCTGGAATGCCACAATTGTCTTTTGCCAGACAATCTGTTTGCGTGTTTAAAAGCAGAAATCTTTCGCCATCGAAGTCTAGATGGTATTTATTGATGCTTTCTCCCTGATATTCTACTTCGATCTCTTCATCTCTTAAGTTTAGCTGCTCTTCAGCAATCGATATGATCTTCATCAATTTTTCGGGATGGAGCTGGTGATCGTAATCCTCTGCTTCCCATAGCTGAAAGGATATCTTACGCTCGTTTCGAAGTACACCACCGCAATCGATAAAATTTTTGCGAATGCTACCCACTTCGGTCACATGAAAATGCGAGGGCACAAGTTCTCCGTTGGGAAGTTGAAAATAGAGCCGGTTTAATTTTGTAAGTTCTTTTTTAAATTCTGATAAATGCATAATATTCAGTTTATCGTAATATTACGATGTTAAAATTCAAATTTTTTTAGCAGCAGTCCTTTGGTTCAAGTGATTTCAGGCTGTCGAACAACACATTTAATAATTGCTGGATCTTATACCAGTTGGTCGCATCTATACAGTAACTTACAGAAACCCCTTCAATAGAACCCTGGATAATTCCTGCGTTTTTCAACTCGCGGAGGTGCTGACTAATCGTCGCCTGCGCAAGACCAAGTTCATTGACCAGATCACCATTGATACATCTGTTGGATTTCAGAAGATATTGCAGAATCGCAATCCTGGCAGGATGAGCAAGGACTTTTGCGTAGCAAGCCAGTTCATTTTGTTCTTTGGTAAATAGATTAGTCTTGGTAACTCCCATTTGATATAAATATATTGCAATATTACGATGAATTTAATTCTACACCAAATTACTATTGGATTTGAGTACTCCTTCTATTCTAAACTTCAAACCTTAAGGATTTTAAGAAATTGTCCCGAATTCTACTCTTAAAATTGGTTAATTATCATAAAGCCAACAAAGCCTTAACTCGTGATTAGCAGTGTTTACTGGCATTCGTGTGTAATTTAGAATAAAATTACTACAACAGTCATGAAAACTTCTATACCATTACTGCATTACTTAAGTGTTATTTCCGTAGTCCTTTTAATGTCCTGTAACTCGAATCCACAAATTCAGGAACCAATTGAGGAACCGCATTCTAAAAATACTGCGATGAAGAATCCATTAATTAAGAAGGAAGCAAAGATTTTTCGAAAAGAAGTGCAATATAAAGTGGATTCGTTAGAAACTCGAGAATCTATAGATAGTCTGGTAAATAAATATAATGATGAGGAGTTAAAAACAATTCTTGCGATCAATCGAGTGGAAAAAAACAAATTACGTCCTAATCGTCCTATCATTATTCCAGAATGTGCTGCGGAAGAATTCAATAATTATAGTCCGTTTCCTGAAGATCTGCAAGAGTTGCAGTGTGTGCCAAAGACCGTGTTAATCAATAGAAGGGTTCAGGCGTTCGGACTTTACGAACATGGGGAGCTGATCAAGTGGGGTCCGGTAAGTACAGGAAAAAGTTCTACTCAAACCCCAACTGGATTGAACTATGGAAACTATAAAGCCAAGAGAAAAGTTAGTACAGTAGATGCTTCGTGGATCTTACCTTACTATTTTAATTTTATGAATTTTGAAGGAGTTGGAGTTCACCAGTATGCGCTGCCAGGGTATCCCGCAAGTCATGGTTGTGTTAGATTATACATGGATGATGCCAAATATATTTTTGACTGGGCGAACATGTGGGAACTGGAAAACTCCAGTATTGAAGCCAATGGAACTCCATTTATGGTTTTTGGAAAATATGATTATTCTGCCAATAAACCGTGGTTGGATCTTACTCAAAATATGAAAGCAAACGACCTTACGCAGGAAGAACTGGATACTATTAGAGAATATGTAAGCGATTACCAGGAAGATCCAAAGAACTTTCACAATATTGTTTCGAAAACAAAGGATGCTGAATTAGCCGACGCATAAAACTTAGTTTTCATAAATTAGCCGGTAAAGATTATTTCTATGATTAGTAATAAGTTTTACCGGTTTTTTTATGTTCTGTTCATTGCTGTTACAGTAACAGGCTCTGCCCAGGAGATAGAAGTTATAGTAAGAGCACAGGCGGGAGATGCAAAATTTATAGGTTCTTCCATTGGAGGTGCAAAAATTCTGATCAAGGATGCCTTAACCAATGAAATACTATCGGAAGGTATAACCAGGGGAAGCACAGGAAATACAGATAAGATCATGAAAGAACCCCACCAGCGAGGTGAGCGTTTAACCGATGAAAAGACGGCGGGTTATAAAGCTATAGTAACGCTTTCTGAACCAAGGTTTGTGACCATAGAAGCATATGCACCCTGGAATAAAAAGCAGGCTCGTGTCATGTCAAGCACACAGTTATGGTTGCTCCCTGGGAAGAATATTACCGGTGATGGAATTATCCTGAAAATACCTGGTTTCGTGGTGGATATTGTTCATCCTCAAACTCACCAGAAGTATTCCAGTTCAGAAATTGAATTTAAGGCGAATATCGTAATGATGTGCGGATGTCCAGTCAGTAAAGGAGGCTTATGGGACGCCAATCAATATGAAGTGACTGCGATCATCAAAAGTGAAGACACAAAAAACCTTACGGTACAGATGAAGCAGGAGGGAAGGTCGAGCAATTTTACTGGGAAATTGAATCTGGAAAAAGGTTCCTATGAATTGATCATACAGGCATTCGATCCTGTAACTGGTAATACCGGATTGGATCGTACAAATTTTATGGTTGACTAAATTCTGCCAGTCCAAGCTCAGCAATCGTTCTTAGAACGCCGTATTCATTATTGTCATGACTGGTTACGAATTTACTGGCCTCCTTCACTTCCGGATGCGCGTTTTTCATAGCATAACTATATGCTGAAACCTTCATCATTTCCAGATCGTTCAGGTAGTCTCCAAATACCAAAGTTTCTTCCTCTGTAAAATTCATTTCTTTCTGAATTCCTTTGATGGCGTTTCCTTTGTTCGCATTCAGAGCGGTAATATCAATAAAGATTTTTGCCGCGATAGCGATCTTAAAACGGTCTGTATAATCCACAAAATGCGGATAAGTATGATCTTCAACACCGTTAAAATTGCAGTAAGTTACTTTCAGATAGGTATCATTAACCTTCGTTAGATCTTCGACGACCTTCAGGCGTTCATAGAACTGAGAAATATGATCCAAGAACTCCTTATCATTAGTTTCAACATAAGCTGAATCCTTTCCGCAAAGCACCACGTAGGTATCTTCCAGGTCCCGACCCATATTGATAAAATTGATCGCAGCATCCTTTTCTATAGAATTTATATAAAGCTCTTTTCCTTTGTAGGACACGTAAGTGCCATTCTCTGCAAAGAACATGGTACGATCTTTAATTCTCTCGAATTTGCTTTCGAGGTTATAGAACTGGCGGCCGCTGGCAATGGAAAACTGGATGCCCTTGGCACTAAGCTCTTCTTCCATTCTCCAGAAATCCGGATGGATTTCATGCTGGTCATTTAAGAGGGTTCCATCTACATCGGTCACTATAAACTTGATCATATCTGTAAATTTTCAGGTTGCAAAAATACCTTATTAAAAATGCCTTGCCTGTAATTTTATATTAATTCTGAAAAGTTCATAATCAAACACTTATAAATTTTTATTTAAAATTATTCTAAATAAGGTTTTCAAAGTGGAATTCACTTAGTATGTTTGCGTCACTATTTATATCAAGTCTAAATAAAATTAATCTGATGAATTATAAACTACTACTACTACATTTTATAATCCTTTCCGGGTATGCTGCAACTGCCCAGGAATCCGGTAATATCAAAGGAAAAGTGATCAATACGAATGGAGATGCAATTTCAGCAGCGAATGTAGATGTTCAGGGTGCAGGAGTTGGAACCGAAACCGATATGGATGGCATTTATAGTATCGAGAACCTTCCCGAAGGTCGCTATTTACTCAGGATATCCTATGTCGGTTATAAATCAAAAGAACTAGCGGTATCTGTAGGTGCAGGTGCCACCACCACTATTCCGGATATCGTACTAAAAACTGCTGAAGAACAATTGCAGGAAGTTTTAATTGAAGGGAATAGAAATGCTAATAAATATGATCGTTCCAGAAGTGTCTATGTTTCTAAATTACCTCTGGAAAATTTAGAAAATCCTCAGGTTTACGATAATATAACGGCAGAATTGCTGGAAGAACAGATTATTACCAGTTTTGATGACGCATTAAAAAATAGCTCTGGGATCACCAAGTTGTGGGAATCTACAGGAAGAGGCGGCGATGGTGCAGGTTACTATTCGCTAAGAGGTTTTCCGGTTCAGCCCACTATGGTTAATGGATTACCGGCTCTAACCAATGGTAGTCCAGATCCCGCGAATATTGAAAACATTGAGATTATAAAAGGGCCTTCCGGTACGTTGTACGGGAGTAGCCTTATCTCCTACGGAGGTTTGATCAACATTACTACAAAAAGGCCATATGAATATTTTGGAGGTAATATTACGTATACGCTGGGAAGCTTTGGACTTAACAGGGTGGCGGTAGACGTCAATACGCCATTGGATGAAACAGGAGATGTAGCACTGCGAGTGAACTCGGCTTATCAAACCCAGAACTCTTTCCAGGATGCGGGATTTGCAAAATCATTTTTCTTCGCACCGTCTTTAAGTTACCGTGTGAGTGACAGGCTATCTTTTTTAATCAATACTGAATTTTATAGCGGGGAGTCTACGAATCCTGCCATGCTGTTTCTAGATAGGGGAGCGCCACTAAGAGTTACCGATATTTCAGAATTAAACTACGATACCAACAGGTCTTACACGAGCAATGATCTTACTCTTAAAAATCCTACCTATAGTTTACAGGGCCAGATGAACTATAAATTGTCTGATCACTGGACTTCTCAAACGGCAATTTCACGAGGAAATTCGAGGGCCAATGGTTATTACTCATATCTCTACGAAACAAGCAGATTCTATGAAGGTCTGGATGAAGGAGTGGCGTTTACAAGGTACATGAACAATCAGAATTCGACCACCCTTACTACAGATTTTCAGCAGAATTTTATTGGGGACTTTGAAATCTTCGGAATGAGAAACAGAATGGTAGCCGGTCTGGATTATTTTCAGCGGGAAACTATAGACAATGGAACCGGTTATGTGGCAAATGGGAATATTTATATAGGAAATGCTGACTTGCAGAACGTAAACGAAAGCGTTTTTAACATTGCTGAAGAGTCAAATTATATTACTAATGGAGACAGTGGTATTCTATCAACTGCAGCAGTTGATGGTCTGTTAGCCAATATCAACCGCAACAATAACACCGTTAAAGAAGATATTTACAGTGCGTATGTCTCGAACGTTTTGAACATTACGCCGGCTTTATCTGCCATGGCCAGCTTAAGAATTGACCAGTTCGAAAATGACAGCAATAGCCAGACCGCACTTTCTCCAAAATTCGGGGTTGTATATCAGCCAGTAATAGACCAGGTTTCCATTTTTGCCAATTATATGGATGGTTTTAGTAACGTGGCACCTTCAGAAGTGATCGACCAGGAAACCGGAGAGACGCGTAGAATTACTTTTGAACCGGAGCATGCTTCACAGTTCGAAATTGGTACTAAACTGAACTTTTTCGATGACAAACTTTTTGCAACCTTGAGTTACTACGATATTCAGGTGGAAAATATCGTTCTGGGTAACGGCATTAATGTCAATCAGGATGGAACTCAGTATAGTCGTGGTTTTGAAGCCAGGTTAACTGCAAATCCAGTAGAAGGATTGCACCTAGTAGCAGGTTTTAGTCACAATGACAGCGAGGTAACCGAAGCTTCTGAAAATGATGATTTCCTCGGAAGAAGACCTGAATCTGCGGGGCCTGAAACATTGGCTAACCTCTGGGCGAGCTACAGATTCACTTCTGGTATAGCTGAAGGATTCGGTCTTGGTTTTGGTGGAAATTACGCGAGTGATAATATGATTTTTAATCGCAACACGGCTGGGACATTTACACTGCCCTCTTACACGGTACTAAATGCAGCTGTTTTCTATGATGTCGACAAGTTTTCCATCAACCTGAAATTGAATAATCTTACCAATCAGGATTACTTCAATGGCTGGTCAACCATCAACCCACAGGCACCGAGAAATTTTGCTGCGGCGCTTACCTATAAATTTTAGAATTGAATTAGCCCGAGATCACTATTGTGGTGATCTCCATTTTTGATATGATGAAAAAAAAGCAACGAAAAAATACACTTAGAAAGTGGGCAGGCAGACTACACTTGTGGTTAGGCTTGATAACCGGACTCATTGTTTTTATTGTAGCAATTACCGGTTGTATTTACGTCTTTCACGATGAAATTAAGGATGCACTGTATGATTATCGATTTGTAGAAAAGCAGGATTCCGGTTATTTACCACCTTCAGAAATTAAAGAAATCGTTCAATCCAGATATCCCGGAACCACCGATGATTTTGTGCTCTATGCCGGGCAGGACAGGCCGGTGGCCGTATATGGAGTATACCAGGAAACTCCGTTTTACTTTTACCTGAATCCATATACCGGTGAATTTTTGTACTCTCAGAATTTTACCACAGACTTTTTTGAGATCGTAAAGGCATTGCATATGTATCTTCTGTTACCTGAGAAAATTGGCAGGCAGGTGGTAGGTATTTCAACGTTGATCTTTATCCTGATGATGATCACAGGAGTTATATTATGGTGGCCTAAAAAGCTGAAGAATTTAAAGAAGAGTCTTCAGGTTAAATGGAACGCTCGCTGGAGAAGACTTAACTATGATCTTCATAACATCAGCGGCTTCTATCTACATATGCTGGCCATCATTGTAGCGATTACTGGTCTATATTTCTCTTATGACTGGATGAAGCAGGCGATTTATTTTGCAGGAAACTTAGGTGAAGATGTGGAAAGTGATCACCATATTGAAAATATTGTTCAGAAGCCTGAAATTTCAGAAGATCCCATAGATATTGCTTTTTTTGAAACCCTGGAAAAAGCGCCTGGTCATGAAATGTATTTTGTGTGGACAGAGGGAGACCATCACCCCGTAGTAACCGGTGCCTATACCGAATCTCTGGACTACGACCATCAGTCCAACTATTATTTTCATCCACAGTCGGCCGAATTGCTTCAGGAACAACCTTATGAATCTAAAAGTACAGGATTAAAACTACAGGAAATGAGTTACGGTATTCATACAGGGCAATATTTTGGAATTACCGGTAAAATTGTGGCATTTATCCTGAGCCTATTTGTAGCAAGTTTACCAATCACAGGATTTGTGATCTGGTGGGGAAGAAAAAACCGGGTGAAGCATCTCACCCGGTGATATTTTTAAAATAATAGTGCATCTACAATCGCTCCTACAATTGCAATAAGAATCGCTAACCAGAGGCTTGGCAGAAATCCTTCAGTTTTAAAATCTGAACTTAACTTGTCTGCAATCTCAATGACGATCGCATAGGCGACCACGCGGGTTATAAAGCCCAGACCAAGGAAATAGAAAATTCCAAGAGTGGCAATATTGAGAACTGCCGTGAGCAACCAGCTTAAGAGAAAGCTCAGAACTCCAATGATAAGCGCAACGATGATTGCAGATTTAAAGCCATTCAGATGGACTTTGCTCAGGAATTTTGCAGCAATCAGCAGGACAACTGCATCCAGAAGAATATGGATGATCCATTGTAACATAATTTTGGTTTTATAGTTAGTTGATACGAATATACTTAAAAAAGCTTCAGATCAATCTTTGGAAGCATCTAGCCTGTAGTCCATGGTTCTGGGCTCCTTTTTAAGCAAAACTTCCCAGAGAGCCTTGATATTTGCTAATTTCTCTCTCTGCTTAAGTCTGTACTCGGTCTGGTAAGCACGCTGATCTGCCGTAAACCCGTAATAGTTGAAGCCTAATTTCTCTGAAATAAATAGTGCCCTGGGTAGGTGAAACTTTTGCGTGACCACCGTCGCGTCTTCTATCTTAAAGAGCTTGCCCGCCCTGTACATGCTGTCATAAGTATCCAGTCCTGCGTGATCTGAAGTTATTTTGTTTTCAGGAATACCACGTTCCCGTAGATAAAAAACAATGGCAGCGATCTCGTTATAATCTTCAGTCCGGTGATCGCCGGTTACATGAAAATTGTTTACTTTTTTATTCCGGTATAATTTGATGGCAGTATCCACACGATCCTTCAGGATAGGAGACAGTTTTCCATCGGAGTGTACACTGGCACCAAGAATGATGACCGTCTCACGGGCAGGTATTTTAGAAATTTCAGAATAGATATCTTCTGAAGTGTGTCTCAAGAAAATGGCTTCAATCCCCAGAATGGTGAAAATGACAAGCACAATTCCAATGACAGAGAATAAGATGAATTTTTTAAGTTTTTTCATTTCTCTGGATAAATAGAAGGTCGAAGATAGCCATAAATAATTGGATGTATCAGATTATTCGATGGCTAACGTAATTGTTCTTTTCATCATTGTGTACCTTTGCATTTCAAGATCATATTATGAGTAATTTAAAAGCGCTGAACTGGCGTTATGCCACTAAAAAATTTGATAATTCCAAAATGCTTTCCGAAGAAAAACTGGAAATCCTCAAACATGCATTTAATCTAACAGCCACTTCTTATGGTTTGCAACCTTTGAAAATGCTGGTGATCAGTAACAAGGAAATACAGCAGCAGCTTACAGAATTCTCGATGAACCAACAGCAGGTAAGTACCGCTTCTCATGTTCTGGTGATCTGTACTGAAAAGAATATCGATGAAAATTTCATAACCGGTTATTTTGATCGTGTCAAAAATCTAAGAGATACTCCGGATGAGGTCCTGAGGCCATTCCACAATTTTCTGGTGGATGATTTTAAGAATAAGGCGATCGAGGAAATTGAAGCCTGGGCACGTAATCAGGCATATTTGGCGTTAGGTACACTTTTGACGGTGTGCGCGAGTGAAGAGATCGATGCCTGTCCCATGGAAGGTTTCGAACCGGCTAAATATGACAATTTTCTAAAACTTGACGAACAGAATTTAAAGTCGGTTCTGGTTCTTCCGGTAGGTTATCGGGCTAAAGATGACTTCTTTTCAGAATTAAAAAAGGTACGTCGCCCACTGGACGAAGTGATTATCGAACTCAATTAATATTCAACATATTCTTTGATCTCAAGCCCATAACCAATCATTCCAACTCTTTTGGTTTGCCGAGAATTTGATAATAGTCTGATCTTATGAATCTCGAGGTCATGCAGGATCTGGGCTCCAATTCCAAAATCCTTATTATCCATTTTCACTGGCGGAGCTTTGATCTCTCCCTGTTTCTGACTTTCTTTTAACTCTGATAGCCTGGATAATAGGTTTGGAGACGGGTTGGCCGGATTGATAAAAACAATCGCTCCACGACCTTCATCATTGATCGCTTTGAACATTCCATCCAGTTTTTTATCTGCATTATTGGTTAAAGTTCCCAGAATGTCGTTATTAACCATGGTCGAATTTACTCTCACCAGAATATCTTCATCTGTTTTCCAGGAACCTTTGGTAAGAGCTATATGAACCTGGGAATTCGTAGTTTGCTTGTAGGCTCGAAGTCTGAATTTCCCAAAGCGAGTATCCAGCTCAAAATCTTCTTTTTTCTCGATAAGACTATCGTGCTGCATTCTGTAGGCAACAAGATCTTCAATACTTACAATCTTTAAATCGAATTTTTTAGCGACTTCCAGTAGCTGAGGTAATCGAGCCATGGTCCCATCTTCATTCATAATTTCCACGATGACTCCGGCAGGTTCAAAACCAGCAAGTCTGGCAAAATCGATGGCGGCTTCTGTATGCCCTGTTCTACGCAAAACTCCGCCTTCCTTGGCTTTCAGCGGAAAAATATGACCAGGTCTGTTAAGATCCTGAGGTTTAGTTTCAGGATCTATCAGGCTTTTAATGGTTTGAGCTCTGTCTGAAGCAGAAATTCCCGTGGTGACACCTTTTCCTCTAAGATCAACCGAAATCGTAAAAGCGGTTTCCATAGGATCGGTATTGTTACCAACCATCATTTCCAGTTTGAGATCATTGCATTTTTGCTCGGTCAAAGGCGCGCAAATGAGTCCGCGTCCATGCGTAGCCATGAAATTGATCATCTCTGGAGTAACCATTTCTGCAGCGGCTAGAAAATCACCTTCATTTTCCCGGTCGATATCATCTACTACAATGATCACCTTACCGGCGCGAATATCATCAATAGCTTCCTGAATGGTATCTAGTTTGACCTGATACTGGTTATTTTCTACCTCTGCCATAGTTACAAATTTATGGCTGCAAAGATATTTATTATGATTTACTTTTATTCCGAATCGCTCCGGCTTTTTTGAAGAGTTTTTTGATTGGATCTGTAATGCTGTCGAAAACAAGCAATCCCTGGTCTGTTGTAGCTCTGTAAGTAAGAAATACACCTAACGGCAACATGATCCAGGTTGGTAACCATGTGGCCACAAATGCAGGTACACTACCATTTTCAGCTGAATTCTTAGTGAAGATTCCAATAAAGTGATAGGTGAGAAATAGCAGGATCGCAACCACTATGGGCAGACCAATTCCACCTTTTCTAATGATTGCTCCAAGCGGTGCTCCCACAAAAAACAGGACGATACAGGCAATTCCAAGAGCATATTTCTCGTGCAGAGCGATCTCAAACTTGTTGATTTGTTTCACATTGTTCTTAAATTCCTGCTTCTGCATTCCCAGGTGCGCGATGGCGCTGTTCACTGTTCCCAGGGCCAGGTTGGAAATTTGAGCTGCATCATAAGTATTGTAATGCGTTAGAATACTTTCTTCGCTGGAAACAACTGTATCCTTAGGTTTTATGTTATTCTGAAGGTTCGTGATGCCCGAGCGATCATACATATTCGACTTAAGACTGGCGAGTTTTGTATTATAGTTGACTGAAAATGAATCGATACTCTCACTTAATTCTGAAATTTTCAGCATTCCATGAGAGGAATTATAGTTTTGATCCTCCAGGTCTACATTATTGAAATCGGATAAATCAATGTTGATGATATATTCATCAAAGTAAGTTTTTGTAAAAGGCTTTCGTTTTCTTTTCTGGTAATCTGAAGGAGTCACTTCATCATAATAGTTTCCCTCTTTTAGAATAAGGGATAATACATCTGAGTTGGTACTTCCAACTAATTCACCTTCCCTTGCCTTGATCACCGTAGTATTCCCGCCATTTTTTTCTTTTTGATGAATAATCACATCAGTTAGATATTGATCATTCTCACCACTCTTTTCCTCTACTTTAATGTTGAAGGTCCCAATGTCATTAAATATACCTTCAGATATTGCCATTGCGGGCTTCAATTGCGCAATATTCTTCCGAAGATTGATGGATTTAAATTCTGCCGCGGGAATCACATTATTGGCAAAAAAGAAAGCCGTAAGACTTACCAGCACTATAAATACCGTCAAGCTGCGCATGGCACGACCCAGAGAAATGCCCGAAGATTTCATCGCGGCAAATTCATAATTTTCAGCAAAAGAGCCAAACGTCATGATGGAAGTAAGCAGGATCGTGAGCGGTAATACCAGTGGCACCAGCTTTGGTGAAAAATAAAGTAAAAACTTCAGGATCACCTCTGTATCCAGATCTTTACCAGCAAGTTCACCTATGTACAGCCAGATCGTCTGGAGCACAAAGATGAACATCAGTATTATAAAGACCGAGAAAAATGTTTTTAAAAAGCTGGTAAGTATGTACCGGTCGAGTATCTTCAATTTAGTCTAGTCTATTGATATAATAGTCGCTATATCTAGCTTCGTTAAAGGTAAATAGATTTTTAGCAAGTGGTTGATTGGTCTTGAAACTTTTTACTGTGATCGTCACCTTGGTACCATTGTCCTGAGTCTGGATCATATTGTAAATATGTTTGGTTTGGGTATCGATCCCAAGAAGAATGTTCTTGATCTCTGCTTTGCTGTCTTTTGGAGTAAGCTTTACATATTGGATCTCCCTGCCTTTTACATTTTGGGTAATATCCATTTTGTAATTATAACCTTCTTTGTAAAAAGTAAACATCTTGGACGGGGTGATACTGTTGCTGTCCTCCTCCACATAATTGGAGATATTGATCTCTTCGTCTTCAGGAATGATCGTGTAGATCTTCTTCCCATCAAACATCTGGGTAGTTCCCATTAGATTAAGCAAATACTTGTCTCCATCTATACTTACATCCCCACGAGTTTCCTGGCTTACGTTTTCTGCTTGGTTTTCAAGCGCGTACTTGAACTCTATGACCATGTTGTCGTAGTTCTTCACTTTTGCTGAAACTTCGTTGAGCAACTTCTGGGCCTTCGATGTTTCCTGTGCCTGTACCCCGATACTGAGGATAGCCGCCAAAATAAATACGATTTTTTTCATTGTAATTTTTTTAGTCTGGTTTTTCATTTAGTAATTGATCTAGCGCTACCATATCTGTTATTAAAACCTGTCGTGCTTTGCTGCCCTCAAATGGACCAACAATGCCTGCGGCTTCCAGTTGATCTATTATTCTACCGGCACGATTATAACCAAGTTTCAATTTACGCTGAAGCAATGACGCCGAACCCTGCTGGGCGGTCACGATCACTTCGGCAGCCTCACGAAACAGCTTGTCTCGCTCGCTCACATCTATATCAAGTCCTGTGCCACTTTCCTCGCTTTCGTAAGCAGGAAGCTGGTGCGCATCGGGATAGGCTTTTTGCGAACCAATGAATTCTGTAATCTTATCCACTTCAGGAGTATCAACGAAGGCGCATTGAAGTCTTTTAAGCTCATTTCCCTGGGTAAACAGCATATCTCCGCGACCAATCAATTGATCTGCTCCCTGGCTGTCCAGAATGGTTCGGGAATCTATCTTCGAAGTCACTCTAAAGGCAACCCGGGCCGGGAAGTTGGCTTTAATAATACCTGTGATCACGTTCACCGAAGGTCTCTGGGTGGCAATGATCAAATGAATTCCAATCGCACGGGCAAGCTGGGCCAGCCTGGCAATAGGCGTTTCTACTTCCTTTCCAGCGGTCATGATCAAATCTGCAAATTCATCTACTACCAGTACGATATAGGGAAGAAATTTGTGTCCGTCGTTAGGATTTAA
This sequence comes from Christiangramia portivictoriae DSM 23547, assembly GCF_000423045.1. GTDB lineage: Bacteria > Bacteroidota > Bacteroidia > Flavobacteriales > Flavobacteriaceae > Christiangramia > Christiangramia portivictoriae. Next base: position 557,865 of record NZ_KE383971.1, read on the forward strand.
TTTCCTCGCTTTGAACTTCGTATTATACTCTTTTAAATTACGACACATGGCGTCTTTTAAAAGATTGTAACGATCATCCATTTCGATACATAAGGAATTGAGGGTATTGATCACCTTCGTATTATCAGTAATGATCGCTTCCCCGTCATCTGGAAGTTTTGCGAGGTAGTGGCGCTCGATCTTGTTGAACAGCGTTAGTTCCACTTTTTTAGGATCTACTAGAACAAATTTTACTTCTGCCGGGTGTTTGGAGTACAGCAGCGAGGTTAGAATCGCGTTCAACCCGACAGATTTTCCCTGTCCTGTGGCACCAGCCATCAGCATATGCGGCATTTTAGCAAGATCTACGACAAAGGTTTCGTTGCTGATCGTTTTACCCAGGGCAAGTGGCAACTCCATCTCTGCTTTTTGAAATTTGGGAGAAGCGATCACCGAACGCATGGAAACGATGCTGGCATTCTTATTTGGCACTTCAATACCAATGGTTCCTTTCCCTGGAATAGGGGCAATGATCCTGATTCCAAGCGCAGAAAGTGATAAGGCAATATCGTCTTCGAGATTCTTGATCTTGGAAATACGAATACCGGCTTCAGGAACGATCTCATATAAAGTTACCGTAGGACCTACCGTTGCCTTGATCTGTGCAATTTCGATCTTATAATTCTTTAGCGTATCAACGATGCGATTCTTGTTTTCTTCCAGTTCTTCCTGGTTGATCGTAATTGTACCGCCATAGTCCTTAAGCAGTTCGATCGTTGGGAATTTATAGTTCTTCAGCTCAAGAGTTGGATCAAATTCTCCAAAATCTTTTACAAGTTTATGGCTTAGATTATCTTCTTCTTCCTCTTCAGGAGCAGCTTCAACTTCCATGGCCACATTATCATCTACCACCGGAGCTTTTACTTCCATCTTCGGAATTGCATCCGGAGTTTTCTTTTTCTCAGGCTTAGTTTCGGGTGTGCTGCTTAGATTGACCTCTGTAGCTTTTTCTTCACTTTTTGGTATAACTACCTCTTTTTTCCATTCCAGTTCTTCTTCAGTTTCTGAAACTGTTGCCTGATGCTTTTTCATGGCAGTTTCGAGCTCCCGTTTTCCAGTGTTGAAATAGGATCCAATAAGTTCGGGAGTAAGCTTCAGTCGAATGGCCAGGTATGCAATTAAAAGAAACAACATTAATAATATACTTCCGAAGAAGCCAAGGTAATCCTGTAAAAAATCGTTGGTTTCATAACCAATTCTACCTCCCAAAAGTGCATTTTTTTCAGCAAAATAACCTAAGACAATAGAGATCCACACCATCACGAGAATCCCCCAGAACCAGTATTTCCTCAACATGGAAATTTTATATCCAAGAAATAAATAAATACCGCTCAAAAAAATGAGAAAAGCGATAGAGAAGGAAGCTAGTCCAAAGCCTTTGTAGACAAAGAAATCACTTACCGAAGCACCAAATTTACTAAGCCAGTTCCTGGCTTCCACATCACGATTAGCCAGTTCCTGAAGAACGCTCTGGTCTGCCTGCCAGTTAAAAAGAAATGAAATAAAAGCAACTATAAGTCCTAAACCAAAAAGCATAAGAAAACTTCCAAGCACCACCTTTTGCTGCCGGTTAAGACTAAAAGATAATTTGCTGGTTTTCTTAGTGGTTTTCCTGGTCTTCGGTTTCTTTTTGGCCATAGGTAGGTTGACGAATTTCGGCAAAAATACAAATTAGCCTTCTTCAAATTAAGTAAAAAAAACTTCAATTTTCAAAGTTGGCTCCAATACAGGTTGTAAACGCCTGGTTTCGCTAATTATTCTTTAAGTAGGCTAGTAGTGCTGTTGTAAATTTATCGAAAGCTTCGATATGCGGTAAGTGTCCGGTATCAGGAATTTCTACCAGTTTTGCATTCGGTATTCTGCTTGCGGTAATTTCGCCGAGTTCATCGTATAATCCCATGCTTGCTTTTACTTCCTCACTTACCAGGTTTTTGCCTAAGGCTGTTCTATCCCGGGTTCCAATGATCAATAATGTAGGCATCTGCAAGTTTTCAAACTCATAAACTACAGGTTGGGTAAGGATCATATCGTAGGTAAGTGCCGCATTCCAGGCTATTAAAGAATAGTTCTTATTTAAGGTCCAGCCAGCGAGTAGTTTGGCCCATTTCGCATAATTTTCATTCCATTCGCCGGCATAATAATTTTTCTGCTGGTATGTTTTGATGCTTTGATAATCCTTTTGCAACTCCTGTTCGTACCAGTCATCTATACTTTGGTATGGAATCTTGGTTTTCCAGTCTTCCAGGCCTATTGGATTAAGTAATACCAGCTTACTGGTAAGTTCAGGGTACATTAATGCAAGACGCGTGGCAAGCATGCCTCCCATAGAATGACCAACGATGGTGGTCTTCGTTATCCCAAGGGTGTCGATAAGCATCTTGATGTTTTCTGCGAGTTGCTGAAAGGTATATTGAAAATGTTCTGGTTTACTGGACTTTCCAAATCCTATTTGATCAGGTACCAATACATTATAACCAGATTTTTGGAGAGTATCTATCGTATTTTGCCAATAGGCACCATTAAAATTCTTACCATGCAGCAAGACTACAGTTTCACCATTTGGATGCTCCGCTTCTATATGCATATAAGCCATAGAATAGGTGCTTTTCTGAATCTTAAGTTTGAGAAAATCTACCTCGTAAGGATATTCGTAATTCTTAAGATCTATGTCTAACTCCTGTAATTCCTGAGTCTGCACAGTAAAAACGCAAAACAAACAGACAATGAGTTTTAGAAACTGCTTCATAATAATAGCTCTTTAACTGCTTAGATAAGGAAAATAGATAAAGCCAGCGATGATAATTGCGATCATCGCAGCTATAAATACAGCACCCGCAGCAATATCCTTGATATGCCCGATCTTATTATGAAAATCTGGGTGAACAAAGTCTGCCATGGCTTCCATGGCCGAGTTCAATCCTTCTGCAGACATGACCAGGCCAATGGCTACGAACTGGAACATCCATTCGGTTCTGGTAATATCAAAATACCAACCTGCGATGCAAACCAATATTGAAATAACAAACTGCACCTGTATGCTGGCTTCATGTCGAAGCAGCAGTAGCGCACCTTTTAAGGCGTATCCTCCTCCTCTGATTCTTTTTCCGAGGAAAGTGTTTTTCATTATAACAGGGTTTTCAGCGCAGCAAGATAATCTGGTTCATCTTCGATCTTAGGTACCTGCTGGGAGTGTATTACTTTGGCGTCTTCATCAAGAACTACCACTGCTCGAGATAATAAACCTTCAAAAGGACCATCTAGAATTTCAACACCATAGTCTTTACCAAAATTTCTATCTCGAAAATCAGATAAATTTACGACCTGGTTCAGATCTTCATCGCTTACGAATCTTTGTTGAGCAAATGGCAAATCCCGGGAAATACAAAGTATTACGGTATCTTTCAATTCTGAAGCTCTCTTGTTGAAGTTGCGCACTGAAGTCGCGCAAACTCCGGTATCAATACTTGGAAAGATATTGAGAATAACTCGCTTTCCTTTAAAATCATCCAGGGTTCCAATCGAAAGATCAGATTTAATCAATTCAAAATGAGGAGCTTTCTCATCTAGTGCTGGAAGTGAGCCGTATGTAGTTACCGATTCTCCACCAAGTTCAATCTTTGCCATTTTTATACATGTATTAGATTGCTAAATTTATAGGATTGTCCTTCGGTTATTACTAAAATTATCATAAAACAACAAAAGCTGTTTCACAACGAAACAGCCTTTGAATATGAATTCATGTCAACTAAGTTATTTGTCTATTGACCCTAAAACTTTTTTGACAAAATTGTTAGCGGCATCTCTCTCTGGAGTACCATCTTCAATCATTTTATGAACTTCTACAGCTCCACACAGATTGGTAAGCAATTCTCCGATCACATCCATTTCTTCTTCAGAAACTGAGCGGTGTTCAGTAAAACTTTCAAGAACATCGATCGTGTTCTCTAACTTGCTTACATCGTTGTTTCGCTGTAAATGTTTAATTACTGGTAACTTCATCTACTAAGCTTTTTAACTGGTCAAACTTATTGGTTTGAACCTGATTTTTAAAACTTCCATTTTTAAAAGTTGCAAATGTTGGAAGGTTATCTACTTTCGCTAGTTTTCTTGATTCCGGATACTTTTCAGCATCAACAAGAATAAACTGTGCATTTTCATGCTCTGCAGATAATTTTTTGAATTTTGGTTTCATCAATCGGCAGTTGCCACACCATCCAGCCATATACTGCACAACTACAGTATCGTTAGCATTTACAATTTCATTTAAGTTATCCTGATCTAATTCCTTAATCATAGCAATTTTTTTAATGTTATTAACTCAGGGATACACCTTAGTTAAGGCTTAAGTATGAAGCTACACCTTCGCGGTTTGCATTCATTCCTTCTTTACCTTCTTCCCAGTTTGCTGGACAAACCTCACCTTTTTCCTGTACATGCGTGTAAGCATCGATCAATCTCAAGAACTCATTTACGTTTCTTCCAAGTGGCATGTGGTTTACACCTTCGTGGAAAATAGTTCCTTCTTCATCAATAAGGTAAGTTGCTCTATAGGTTACGTTGTCACCTTCAAGGGTTACCGCACCTGTTTCCTCGTCATAAGTTTCGCTCATGATATCAAGGATATCAAGTCTTGAACTTAGGTTACGGTTGCTATCTGCAAGAATTGGGTAGGTTACACCTTCAATCCCGCCATTATCTTTTGGGGTATTTAACCAGGCGAAATGAACTTCAGGAGTATCACAGGATGCTCCTACAACCATTACATTTCTCTTTTCGAACTCTTCCATTGCATTTTGAAACGCATGTAGTTCAGTAGGACAAACGAAAGTGAAGTCTTTTGGGTACCAGAATAATAGTACTTTCTTGTTATTCTTCTGAGCCTCTTCCAAAATATTTAATTTGAAAGTATCACCCATTTCGTTCATTGCGTCTACACTAAGATTTGGAAATTTTTTTCCTACTAAAGCCATATTATTATATTTTTTAAAATTAAAAATGTTCTTTTTCTACGCTGCAAAAGTATGATGTTCACTGCGTTTTTGAGAAGATTGAATTTTTTTGATTTTATTACGCAATAGGGTTTTTCTATGCGTTGTAAAATCAACGATAGCGATGCTCTATAACTGTCAAATACACAGAAATTTAGCAGTTATTCTGAAGATTTAATACTGATTACTTGGTAGAAATCTTTCTGATTTTTAATCCGATAGCAGCAAATAGAAGCGTCATAAAGGGACTCAAATAATTAAAGAAAGCGTAGCCAGCATAAGAAAGAACCGGAACACCCAGAACTCCACTATGATATGCTCCACAAGTGTTCCACGGAATAAGTACAGAAGTAACCGTTCCCGAATCTTCAAGACTACGGCTTAAATTTTCTGGAGCCAGTCCCTTATCTTTATAGGCCTTCGCAAACATTTTTCCCGGCACAACGATAGCAAGATACTGGTCTGATGCGGTCACATTCAGGGCAAGGCAGCTGAAAACGGTGCTGGCAAACAATCCGAAGGTGGTATGGAAAAGATTTAGAAGTGCTTTGCTAATCCTGGAAAGAGCTCCAATGGCTTCCATAATTCCGCCAAATACCATGGCGCAAATGATCAACCAGATAGTTCCCAGCATTCCCTGCATTCCGCTGGAAGCAAAAAGGTCATTAAGAGTTGCAGAATCGGTTTCTACTGCGGTATCTACGGTGATGGCATTCATAAGTCCTTTGTAACCACTCACAAAATTGAGTTCGCTCATTCCACTTACAGCCAGAACGATATCTGGTTGCACGATGAGAGCGGCCACAGCACCGGCTAGAGTTCCAACTAATAATGCGATAAGCGGAGAGGTTTTCTTGACGATAAGAATGATTACGATGACAGGAACTACAAAGAGCCAGGGCGTTATCGTAAAACTCTTTTCAATGGAAGCTAGGATCGTAGAAGTATCTGTAGTTCCACTGGTGTCCAAGTTAAGTCCAATTATGATAAAGGCGATTAGAGTTATGGTAATTGTAGGCACGGTGGTTAATGCCATGTATTTGATATGTGTAAAAAGATCTGTGCCTGCCATGGCTGGAGCAAGATTCGTGGTATCACTTAAAGGAGACATCTTATCCCCAAAATAGGCTCCGGAAAGAATTGCACCCGCCGTCATGCCCAGGCCTATACCCAGTGCATCAGCGATCCCGATAAGGGCGATACCTACGGTAGCTGAAGTTGTCCAGCTACTACCCGTGGCTACAGAGATCACAGAACAGATCACGACGCAGGCAGCCAGGAATATTGTAGGATTTAGAATAAGGAGTCCGTAATAGATCATAGTAGGGATAATTCCACTAATAAGCCAGGTTCCCGCCAGAGCTCCTACCATCAGGAGTATAAGGATCGCTCCGGAAGTGCTTTGAATATTGCCGGCAACTTCATCAACCATTGTGTCAAATTTCACTTTATTAAAGTAACCAACGATAGCGGCCACGGCACCACCAAGTAGTAGAATGAACTGGTTGGAACCACCAAGAGCATCATCTCCAAAAACGAAAACATTAAAGGCAAGCATGGCGACCAGTATAATTACCGGGATCAAAGCTTCCCAGATACTTAATTCCTTATTCTCGATCACAGGTTCATTTTCAGGATGCGCAGCAGAGTGTTCCATTCAGGAGATTCTATTTTTTCAGGCATAAATAAAGCCTTAGGGTATCCTGAAAAACTTCAGATCTACCTTAAGGCTTAAAAATTTATAACCGCTCGTTAATGTTGTTCATTTTTTTATGAACGTAATTTTACGACATTCGGCTTAATCCTGCAAAATTTTAGACCATTTCAGCGTTTAGTACGCCTACTTCTTCCATACAGGCTTTCATTAGTTCGTAAGTTCTTGCGATATCATTATCCAGACCAATGGAAAATCGAATCAAACCATCACTCAATCCCATTTCCATTTGCTCTTCTTCAGGAATTTCCGAAGAAGTGGAGGTGCCGGGTGCGCTAAACAAGGTTTTGTAGAAGCCTAAACTTACCGCCAGGTAGCCAAGATTTCTTTCCTGCATAAGCTCCATCAATTCATTGGCTTTATCCAGAGAACCAACATCCACGGTCAGCATTCCGCCAAAACCATAAGATTCGTTCATCATGCTTTTAAAGGTTTCATGTCCTGGGTGGGATTCCAGTCCCGGGTATACGGTTTTCAGCCCGTCTTTCTGAAATTTATGCGCGAGGAACATCGCATTGTGGCTATGTTGCTTCATGCGAATATGCAGGGTTCGTAAATTTTTCAGAATAGAAGCTGCACGAAGGCTATCCATCGTAGGTCCCAGAAGCATGGCTGCACCATCGTTGACATTTCTTAGATCATTGATGAACTCGGTAGTACCACAAACAACTCCGCCAACCGTATCACTGCTACCGTTAATAAATTTAGTTAGACTATGAATCACCACATCTGCACCAAGTTTTATAGGACTAATACTAAGAGGTGAGAAGGTATTATCAACTACCAGTTTGGAATGAGAAGCTTTGGAAATTTGAGCCAGGGCTTCAAGATCTGCGATCTCCAATAAAGGATTGCTAACACTTTCGCAGTAGATCACTTTTGTATTCTTCTGAAGGGCATCCTGCACCAATTCAGGTTTAGTGATATCTACGAATGTGGTTTCAATTCCAAACTTGGGAGCGAAATTCTTTAGAAACGCATAGGTACCACCATAAACAGTTCTGCTACAAACAATATGGTCACCGGCATTACAAAGCTGCATTAATACTGAAGTGATCGCACCCATTCCAGAAGCTGCAACATTAGCAGATTCTGTACCCTCCATGGCGGCAAGTGCTTCTCCAAGATAGAGATTAGATGGAGAGGAATGCCGGGAATATAAATAACAGCCTTCGGCGTTACCTTCAAAGGTATCGAACATGGTTTTGGCTGAAAGAAAGGTGTAGGTGGAAGAATCTGATATGGAAGGGTTCACCCCTCCAAATTCTCCGAAATATTGTAAGTCCTGAATGCGATCTGCTGGTTTGTATTTCATGATTTCTGAATTTATTATTCAAACTTCTCTTATTGTAAACCAATTATCAACTGTTTGGTGTGTTTATAGAATATAAAACTGAAAATATCTCATATTACCACATAAAAATCTATTTTAAAACTTTAATTCGTAATTATTCTGATAATATTTAAACTTCAGAAAATATTGTAAATCTTATGAAAATAGACGAACTGGATAAGAGAATTTTACGGCACCTACAGCAGGATAGCAAAAAGACAAATAAGGAGATCGCAAATGATCTGGGTTTATCGGTCACAGCGATCTACGAGCGTATCAAAAAACTGGAGCGTGAGAGAGTGATTTCAAAATATGTGGCACTGGTGAACCCAGATCGTGTCGAAAAGGGCTTTATGGTACTTTGCCAGATCAAACTCATTCAGCATAAAAAAGAAATTCTAACAAAATTTGAAAAGGATATCACCAGTTTACCCGAAGTGATTGAATGTTTACATGTGAGTGGTGACTATGATTATATCCTCAAGGTGCTCGTAAAAGACATGGATGCATACCGGGAATTCATGGTCGCCAAGCTTACCAGTCTGGATCATATTGGAAGTACTAAAAGCGTCTTTACGATCAATAAAGTGAAGCAGAGCACCATCATAAATCTCTAAATCTTAAAATTTTGACGGGAGACTTTGCTGCATTGGTCATTGTAGAGAATAGTCGTACTTTTGTATTCAATTTGTTCAAAAATTAGTAAAAAACATATAATTATGAGTACATATGATGTTGCAGTAATAGGATCGGGACCAGGCGGATACGTTGCCGCGATTCGCTGCGCACAGCTTGGGATGAAAACTGCGATCATAGAGAAATACTCCACGCTTGGTGGAACCTGTTTAAATGTAGGTTGTATCCCAAGTAAGGCTCTCCTTGACTCTTCTCATCACTTTGAGGATGCGATCAAGCACTTTGAAGATCATGGAATTGAAATCCCGGGAGAGGTAAAGCTTAACCTGGAAAAAATGATGGACAGGAAATCATCTGTTGTGCAGCAAACCTGTGACGGAGTGAAATTCCTGATGGACAAGAACAAGATTGATGTTTATGAAGGAGTAGGTTCTTTTGAAGATAAGACTCACATCAAGATCGAAGGCGAAGGAGATAAGCAAACCATCGAAGCCAAAAAAATTATCATTGCCACAGGTTCCAAACCGGCAAGTCTTCCATTTATTGAACTGGATAAGGAAAGAGTGATCACTTCTACGGAAGCACTTAAGCTTAAAGAAGTTCCTAAGCACATGATCGTAATTGGTGGTGGTGTGATTGGTCTTGAACTAGGGCAGGTATATCGCCGTCTTGGAGCTGAAGTTACCGTTGTTGAGTATCTGGATCGTATCATTCCTACAATGGACAGCGCACTTTCAAAAGAACTTCAAAAAGTTCTTAAGAAGCAGGGCATCAAATTTCATGTGAGCACCAAAGTGAAGTCTGTGGAAAGAAATGGTGACGAGATCATCATTAAAGCAGATGATAAAAAAGACAAGGAGATCGAGATAAAAGGAGATTACTGCCTGGTTTCAGTAGGTAGAAAACCTTTTACAAAAGGATTGAATGCAGAAGCAGCGGGAGTTGAGCTTGATGATAAGGGAAGAGTAAAAGTGAATGATCATTTGCAAACTAATGTAGATAATATCTATGCCATTGGAGATGTGGTGCGTGGAGCCATGCTTGCTCATAAAGCTGAAGAAGAAGGAACGATGGTTGCTGAATTGATCGCGGGACAGAAACCTCATATCGATTATAACCTGATTCCGGGAGTTGTGTATACCTGGCCTGAAGTTGCTTCAGTAGGTAAAACTGAAGAGCAATTGAAGGAAATGGGCGTAAAGTACAAGGAAGGTAAATTTCCAATGCGAGCATTAGGACGTTCAAGAGCCAGTGGAGATATTGACGGACTCATAAAAATCCTTGCCGATGAAAAGACTGATGAGGTTCTTGGAGTGCACATGATTGGAGCAAGAACTGCAGATTTGATTGCTGAAGCGGTTACGGCTATGGAATTCAGAGCCTCTGCGGAAGATATTGCGAGAATGAGCCATGCTCACCCAACGTATGCCGAAGCTGTTAAGGAAGCTGCCCTTGCCGCTACTGAAAACAGAGCTCTGCATATCTAGAATTAGATAAATCACAATATTTTTTTAAGCCCGGACATTATGATGTCCGGGCTTTTTAATTGCTTGTACGAAACTTTAGAATGCTCTATTGTAAATATTATTGATCAGGGAAATTGTACTTAGCGACCGTGTAATATGGAATCGTTATTTATCAGATCTATAGCTCGTCAATAATTATTAAAATTTTATAATCCGCAGGCCCGCAATGAAGAATGCTGTATCAATCTTTATAGGGTAGCATTACATTCACAATTTCTGAATTTGATGTTAGCTTGAACGGGCGGAGAATTCTTAATCGAAGGTCTTAAGGACATTTGATGCCTTCTCTTTATAACTCCGACTAACAGGCAGCGATTTATTTCCAATGATCACTTCTTCATGAGAATACGACTCAATTTTACTAATATTGATGATATATGATCTGTGAATTCTTAGAAAACTAGCATCTGGAAGTTTCTCTTCAATGGAGGAAATTGTCTCCCTGGTAACTTTAGTGCCTTCGGTAGTTTCTATTTTCAGGTAATCGCTCAAACTTTCTATCCATGATATGTTTTTGAAATCGATTTTATGCATTTTCCGATCGATTTTGACAAAAAAGAAGTCAGTTGCTAACTCCGCCCGATCTGCAGCGGTAGTTTTAGAATAAAGATTTTTGAAATTAAGAACTGCGTCGAGAAATCTTTCAAAAGAAATAGGCTTAAGCAAATAATCTGCTGCGTGAAGATTAAATCCCTCGATAGCAAATTCTCTGTAAGCGGTGGTGAAAATCACTTTAATATCTTTATTGATGGCTTTTGCAAATGCGATCCCGGAAATCCCCGGCATGTTAATATCCAGAAATATCAGGTCAATCTTGGTAGTACTAATACAGTTAAAAGCTTCGGTAGCATTTCGGCAGGACTGTACGATCTCCAGAAAATCTATTTTTAAAATATGATTTTTAAGGATGTCAAGGGCAACCGGTTCGTCATCAACGAGCAAACATCGAATTTTCTCAGGCATAGACAGGATTTTTTGAGAGTTTCAGAATTAACTGTACATGAAAATGATCTTTTTGGTTCTTGATGTCAAGATGGTAATTGTTCTCGTAAAGCAGATCCAGTCTACGTTTAATATTCTCCAGACCAATACCGCTATCAGAATTTTCTGCTGGAATTTCCGGTTTCGTATTTTCTATCGTAAACCTTAGATGTTCATTATCAAACTTCAGTTGTATAGTAATTTGCAGTCTTCCGTCAGCACCACGGCCGTGTTTAAAACAGTTTTCTACAAAAGGCAGCAATAGCATGGGCGCAATCTCCACATCTTCTGAAAACTCTTCAATATCAGTATGAACACAGAGAAGATTCTGAAACCTCTTTTTTTCAAGGGCTATATAGTTTTGAATATGCCTTATTTCAGCATTTAGCGAAACCACTGGTTTTTTGGTTTGGTATAGAATATAATCCAGTAGTTCTGATAGTTGCAGAATCATTTCTGAAGTATTCTGGTCATTTTTCAGACTTAAACCATAGATGGTATTGAGGGAATTGAAAAGAAAATGTGGATGGATTTGCAGCTTTAAATAATCCAGTTCCTGTTCTTTAAATTTCAACTGGGCCTCCAGGATTTTATTCCTCAATTCCTCGTTTCTGGCTGCTGTTGCATAATTGTATTTCAGTAGACTAAAGGCGGAAGACAACGCTACCACCAGGTAAACGCTAATCATGATATACGCAAGACTTTTCGTGATTGGATAACTATCCTCATAAGTGTAACCTGAAGTGAGCACCTTCGCGTAGAAAGCTGATATACATATATAGCAGGCAGAAATCACGCAGGCAGCAAAAGTGTACAAACCAAAATGAACGTATTTCTTAGGAATGAGATACCCTGGAATGATCTGGTATACAAAAGCATAGGTTGTCATGATAGTTACCGGGAGGAAGAAAGTTGCAAAGGTGACAACCTCTTCGAAAGCTGCGCCTTCAAACCCAAAAAAGAAAGCGAAATAGGCTAACACCAAAAGCCAGAACAGGCCGTGAAGCAACAATTTTTTACTCAAATTTAGAATGGCCAGCAATAGTCTCATAAACAACTAAAATTGTGACTTAAATTTGATTTATAAAAATTATTGCGATGAATAACTGGTTTAATGAGGCGTAGAACCTTATTTACACATAATTTCTAAACAGAATTGACAAATTGTAAAATCAGGTTCAAAACATGCAACTCGTCTCAATTTTTAAATTTCAGCTTAACTTTCTGGTAAGTTTGGTTGTAGTAACCAATAAAACACAATTATGATTGTAATTATTAATATTCTTTTCCAAAACCCGGGTTTCTTTCAGCAATTTGCAGATCGAATTTATGAAGGCGGGCCACTTGCCATGAGTCTTATTCTGGTCTCATTCCTAATGATCCTATTCCTGGTTATCCGGGCAGCGATGAACCTGAAAGCGGCTAGTCATAAGTTTCGAAAAAACATTTCCTTGATCAATCAACTGGCATTAATTGCTTTGGTCATAGGTCTTTTTGCACAATTCACTGGTTTGATACAAATATTTGATGCTTTTGAATCTCTTGGAGATGTAAATCCCGCGATGTTTGCCGGCGGACTAAAAGTGACGCTCCTTGCTCCTTTGTTTGGCGGACTCACTTTCCTGGTGGGGCGTATTTGCAGTTTTATACTTCACTGGATTCGTAAGTCAGATCTTGATGCGAACTCAGCCAGGGCTTAGGTACACCAATTCAGCTATTTCATCATTCAAATTACGAACGCCATAAATCCATCATAATCTATGAAACATTTATAAAATCCTGGAATTAATTATTTTCCATTTTTGTAAATGAACATTTACTACATTTAGGTGTTAATTCTAATTTTAGAAATCATGGGGAAAGAGAAATCACCTTCAAAAAATTCAGCTAAAAAAGAAGCGGTGCTGAGTTTAAAAGAAAAGAGAGCGGCAAAGGCAGCGAAAAAGAAAAACAGATCATAAAAACGAAGGAGCGCAAATGCGCTCCTTTTTATTTTTTTCTTCTCCGGTTGGCATTTTTATCACCTCGGGTTTTCGGTTTTTTATATTTCTTGGCAATTTCCCTGCGATAACTACCTCCCAGGTTTACCTTTTTGTTTTTTTCCTTTTTCTCGTGAAAAGCCGGTCCTGCTTCCTGGTCATCAGAATGCGGATTGTAGATCTCAATAGATCTTGGTTTTTCTTCCGCGATCAATTCGGTAGAAATTTCAACAGTTTCCGGGATCGCATGTTCCGGTACCTGCATATCCATGAGCGATTCGATCTTTTCGAAATTTTCGGCTTCAGCATCGGTCTTGAAGATAATTGCAACACCTTTCTTCTCTGCACGACCCGTACGTCCAATACGATGCATGTAATTTTCAGGATAATGGGGAGTATCCAGATTAATTACATGTGATACATTTTCTATATCCAGTCCACGAGCCATCACATCTGTTGAGATCATGATTCGCGTACGACCTTCAGCAAATTCCTGAAGGCTGTTGAGTCGGTAATTCTGACTCTTCCCTGTATGCACTACGCTTACCTGATGCCTGAATTCAGAATCAAGAATATCGAAAAGTTTATCGGCAAAACGCTTGTCGGTCGTAAAAATCAGGACCTTGCGATATTCATCTTCATTTTTAAAAAGCTCCTTGAATAGATTTGCTTTCGTATTAAAATTTGGAACCTTGTATGCTCGCTGTTCTATGTTTTCCAGCGGTGTACCACTTACGGCAACCGATATTTTCTCTGGATTTTTGAAGTTTGCGTCGATCATCGCTTCCACGGTTTCGGTCATTGTTGCCGAGAACATGATGCTTTGCCTGTTCTGCGGAAGCAATTCGAGGATATTGTTCACCTGGAATTTAAAACCAAGATCCAGCATCACATCTACTTCATCGATCACAAATTTCTGAATGGACTTTAGCTGAACCGCTCTTCGTAATACCAGGTCATAAAGTCGCCTTGGAGTTGCTACCAGGATGTCCTGTCCCTGCATGAGATCCTGGTGTTGCGTATTAATGTTCACGCCACCATAAATCCCTGAAATCCTCACGTTGATATACTTTGCGATTTTTTCAATTTCCTCAACCACCTGTACCACCAGTTCGCGCGTTGGAACAAGAATCAAGATCCTGGGATTTTTCTGTTCCAAATATCTGAGCATTCTTAAAAGCGGCAGCAAATAGGCAAACGTCTTACCGGTTCCCGTTTGCGCGATCCCAACCACATCCCTGCCAGACATGATCGATGAAAATGCCTGTTCCTGAATGGGTGTAGGTGCCTGGAAATTAAGATCTTCCAATGCATTACGCAGCGGAGTGTTTAGGTTTAGATCCTGAAAGCTCAAAGTATAGTTTTTTATTTTTGCAAAGGTACTGCTTAACGTGCTAACCTGCACACTTATATACTAGTAAATGCGAATCTGGTAGCTTGCTTCAAAATCCTGCTGTGCTTCTACCACTTCATTACCAGCTTTTTCTTCAAAATCTTTACTGGCATCTGCCAGGTCTGTATATCCAAGCCAGGGCTCAATACAAACATAGGCCGCGTTCGGTTTTGCCCAGATACCTAGGTCCTTAAAATCGTTAAATTCAACTCCTAAAATAGCACCTTCAGTTTTGCTGTGAAGCGTTACTTCTTTCGATTTGATACTTCGGAAGATCAAAGCATCCTTGTCAAAAAGGTCAGGTCTTAACATCAATTCTTGCTCGTTCTCAAGTATTTTAGCAGTTTGATCTCCAAGCAGGCCATTTCTATCCAGGATCTCGGTTGTTAGATCTACTTTTTGGTCAAATTGAAGGGAATAATCTTCGATCTTTTCACCTTCAGAATAGAGAATATTAAAGGCCGGGTGCCCTCCAAGCGAAAAATATAAAGGCTTTTCATCAAGATTAATTACACGATGTTTTACTTCCAGTATTTTGTCCTTTAGCTTAAACGTAATCCTGAAGGCAAATTTGAAAGGATACATTTGTAAGGTTTCTTCAGAATAAAGAAGTTCAAAAACAAGCGCATCTTCGGTTTTCTCTTTTAGTCTTATCTGGTCGTTATGCCGAATAATCCCATGTTTTGGCAGACTATAAGTTGATCCTTCATAATTATATACACCATCCTTCAGCATTCCAATAACCGGAAAAAGATTGGGCGCATGACTTCCCCAAACATCCGGATCTGCCTGCCAGATGTATTCCCTTCCGGTTTTCTTGTTTAGTATGCTGCAAAGCTCGGCACCGGTTTCCAGAACGCCAATCTTTAAATCTTCATTTCTATATAATGTGTGGTCTTCTCCATAAATTAAATTCAGTACTTAGTAACCAGGTTGACAATAATAGCTAAGATAAATTTTAAGTAATTTTAGAAAAAGTCAAATATGAAAAAGATTCTCGCTTTTGCTGGTTCCAACAGCAGTACCTCCATAAATAAAATGCTGTTGCTGCATGTCACCGGACGTATCCAGGGACATCATATGAAAATCCTTGATCTAACAGAATTTCCTTTACCAATATATGATCAGGATATTGAAAAAGAATCGGGAATCCCATTAAACGCAAAGATCCTTTATAATCATATTCGTGATCATGACGCGCTGGTCATCGCTGCCAACGAACATAATGGAAGTGCCTCCGCGTTTTTTAAAATATCATCGACTGGCTTTCACGCAATGACAAGAATTTTCTGGAAGGTAAAAAGATATTACTTATGAGTACTTCTCCGGGGAGACGGGGAGCGAAAAGTTCGCTGGATTACTGCCGCGATATCTTCGGAAGATTTGGTGGCGATGTGATCGAAAGTTTTAGTTTTCCATCATTCCAGGAAAATTTTAAAGACGGAAAAGTGACAAACGAAGTACTGGATATGGGAATTGAGGACGTGCTTACTACCTTTGCACATCAAATCGAAGCATAATTGAGAACAAAAAGGTCTTTTGCCATAGAGAATGTGGCAGATTTTAAAAAGAAATTACTCAAATGGGGAAACACTTTTCCTGAGATCGTTTGGCTGGATAGTAACCTGGATTCTTCTGAAAATTCCGAATTTGAAGCAGTGCTGGCTGTAGAAGCCTTTACCGCTATAAAAACCGATTATCATCATGCATTCGATAAGCTGAAGGAATATCAGCAAACTACCAAAGACTGGATATTTGGCTATTTAAGCTATGACCTTAAAAATGATGTAGAACGCTTAAAATCTTCTAATTACGACGGACTACAATTTCCAGACCTGTATTTTTTTCAGCCACAAAAGCTGGTCTTCTTAAAAGAGCATACCGCAGAATTTGTGTACCTGAAAATGGTAGATGATGAAATAGATGCTGATTATGAGCAAATTCTTAATACTGCACTTCATACTGAAATCGCTCACGAACAAATAGACATTCAATCCAGGATTAGTAAAGAGGACTATCTTAAAAAGGTGGATGCCATGCTGGAGCATATTCATCGCGGGGATATTTACGAAGCGAACCTGTGCCAGGAATTCTTTGCTGAGCATGTAGAACTCAATGCATTTTCTATCTATCAAAGTCTCAACGAAATTTCCACACCACCATTTGCTGCATTTTTAAGGCTGGAAAACATCAACCTGGTTTCGGCTTCGCCAGAGCGATATCTTCGGAAAAAAGGTGATCAATTGCTCACTCAGCCCATCAAAGGCACGGCAAGAAGATCTGCAAATCCCAGGGAAGACAGGGAAATAGCCATGAAACTGGCCCGGGATCCAAAGGAGATATCAGAAAACGTGATGATCGTGGATCTGGTGCGCAATGATCTTTCCAGGATCGCTGAAAAAGGATCTGTGAAAGTAGATGAGCTATGCAAAGTTTATTCTTTTAAACAGGTGCACCAGATGATCTCCACCGTCACCGCTACCATCGCCAATGGCATTGAACCTGTAGAAGCCTTGCGAACAAGTTTTCCCATGGGAAGCATGACCGGGGCACCCAAAATTTCAGCAATGAAGATCATTGAAGAGCTGGAAAGTACCAAGCGCGGATTGTATAGTGGCGCTGTGGGTTATTTCTCTCCCGCAGGTGATTTTGATTTCAATGTGGTCATTCGCAGTATTCTCTATAATTCAAATACTAAATACCTGTCCTTTTCTGTAGGGGGCGCTATTACCGCAAAGTCGAACCCGCAAATGGAGTATGAAGAATGCCTCCTGAAATCGAAAGCATTACGTGAGGTTCTGGAGAATTTATAGTCAGATTTTGACTAAATTCAGGCTTTGTATAATCGACTAGATATGGAAAAAGCCTTCAAAAAGATCATCAAAGAAGAATATCCTTTTCTTTGTACCAGTAAATTGTTGATCGCTGTGAGTGGCGGTGTGGATAGTGTTGTTCTGGCACATTTGTGTAAGATCTCCAAAATGGAATTCGCCATTGCGCATTGCAATTTCAACCTTCGTAATGAAGAAAGTGATGCAGATGAAGCCTTTGTAAAGCAACTGGCAGAAAATCTTGAAGTTCCTTTTTATAGCCAGAGTTTTAATACCATGAAATTTGCCGATAATGCCGGTATTTCCATACAAATGGCCGCCCGTGAACTGCGCTATAGCTGGTTTGCAGAATTGTCAAATTCCATGGAATTTGATTATACCCTTACTGCACATCATGCGAATGACAATCTTGAGACCTTTTTAATCAATCTTATTCGTGGGACTGGTCCTGAGGGTTTGCTGGGAATCAAGGACATACATCACCAGGTAATAAGACCTTTGATAAGGTTTTCCAGAGTCGAAATCGAAGAATTTGCCAGGCTTAAAGGCCTGCATTGGCGGGAAGATTCCAGTAATGCTTCAGATAAATATATGAGAAACAAGATTCGACATCATATGGTGCCACTCATGCAGGAACTCAATCCACAATTGCTTGAAAGTTTTGCGAAAACTCAGCAGCATTTAAATGAAAACATTGATCTGGTCGAGGATTATATGAGTCTTTTATATCCAAAGATCATTAGCAGAGATGTTTTTGGGTATGCACTTGATGTAGCTTTTCTGAAAAAACTACCAAATTCAAGGCAGATTCTTTACCAGTTGCTCAAGTCTTTTGGGTTTAATGAATGGAACGATGTGCATGATCTTCTGGATGCACAGACCGGTAAAATGGTCCTTTCAGAGTCACACCGGCTTATCAAGGATAGAGATAGATTATTACTTACAGAAATTCAGGACGAGACCATGAATACAGAGTACCATCTGGAAAAAGGTGATGAATTTGTGATGATTCCAGACTTTGGAGCCCTGCATTTGACTGAAGTCGAGAATTTCGATAGGACTGCTCCCAATAGTATTTTTGTGCCGGTTCGAAAACTTCAGTTTCCCTTATTGATAAGAAAATGGAAAGAAGGAGATTACTTTATTCCTTTTGGCATGAAAGGAAAAAAGAAGCTGAGTGATTACTTCAAGGATGAGAAATTCAGTTTACCACAAAAGGAGCAAACCTGGTTGCTGTTTTCCGGAGAAGAACTGGTCTGGATCATCAACGAGCGTGCAGATAATCGATTTGCCGTTGAAAAAGGTGATCGGGAGATCCTGAAAATTAGCTTCAGCTAAAAAAATCGATATAATTGTAAGTTCAATCTCTTGTTTTTCCTGAATTCCTTCAGGATTACTTCCCTAATTTCTATCTTTAGACGTTCTATAAAAATATACCAATGAAAATATTCAATACTTCCCTGTTTTCAGTATTACTTCTATTTATACTGAATCCTTTAAGTGCTCAAAATGAGACAGATTATGATGTCAAGACCCATTATGATAAAATGGAAGTCGACATTCCCATGCGGGACGGTATAAAACTTCATACCACCATCTACACTCCAAAAGATACCTCTACTGAATATCCCATATTGATGCAGCGAACTCCATACAGTTCCCGGCCTTATGGTGAAGACCAGTTTAGATCCAAGATTGGACCAAACGAGATCATGATGAAGGAAGGAAATATCATTGTTTACCAGGATGTGCGTGGAAGGTGGATGAGCGAAGGGAAATATGACAATATGCGCGCTTTTATTCCGAATAAAAAAGGGAAGGAAGTAGATGAAGCCAGCGATACCTATGATACGATAGAATGGCTCATCAATAATGTAGATAACAATAACGGAAAAGTTGGAACCTGGGGAATTTCTTACCCTGGTTTTTACAGTACCTATTCACTTCTAAGCGGGCATCCGGCACTCAAGGCGGCATCTCCGCAGGCGAGTATCGGCGATTTCTTTTTCGATGATTTTCACCATAATGGTGCTTACCTGCTAAGTTACTGGAGGGCGACTGCGGTTTTTGGCTATCAAAAGGATACTCCCGTAGATACCAGCTGGTATAGTTTTCCAGAAATCAAAACACAGGATCAATACCAGTTTTTCATGGATGCTGGTCCTTTGAGCAATCTTGATGAATATTACAAGGAAGACAATGAGTTCTGGCAACAACTAAAGCAACATCCAAATTATGATGAATTCTGGCAGAAGCGCGGGATCGTTCAACACATGAAAGATATCAAGCCGGCGGTCATGATCGTAGGTGGAATGTTTGACGCAGAAGATCTTTATGGTCCTTTTAATATTTATAAAAGTATAGAAGAGAATAGTGATAATCATAATATGATCGTTTTTGGTCCCTGGAGTCACGGTGACTGGGCACGGGAATCTGGAAGGCAGTCTGTTGGAAATGTATATTTTGGAGACAGTATTTCCACTCATTTCCAGAGAGATTATGAAACCGAATTTTTCAATCATTTTCTGAAGAAAAAAACAAAGGATGCTCTAAGATTACCGGAAGCACATATTTATGACACAGGAGCTCGCGAATGGAACGATTATGCTGCATGGCCACCCAAGAATACCACAAAAAAAACCTGGTACCTGGGAGCCAATGAGCAATTATCTGAAACAGCATCAGATCACGAAGAAACTTTTGTGAGCGATCCGGCAAAACCAGTTTCTTATAATAACGAGATCAAAATGGTTTTTACTCCGAGAGAATACATGTCTGGAGACCAGCGATTCGCTGCCAGAAGACCTGATGTACTGATATTTGAAACCGAAGTTCTGGAAGAAGATATGAAAATGACCGGACCTATTGAAGCGATGTTGAAAGTGGCGACTACGGGAACTTCAGCAGACTGGGTTGTAAAATTGGTGGATGTTTATCCTGAAGATGCAGAGAATTATGAAGAAACCATGCCGCATCTTAAAATGAGCAACTACCATATGATGGTTCGTAGTGAGGTGATGCGCGGAAGATTCAGAAATAGTTTTGAGAAACCGGAAGCATTTGAGCCTAATAAAAAAACCGATGTAAATCTAACGCTACAGGGAGTAAATCATACCTTTAAAAAAGGTCATAAAGTACAGATCCAGATCCAGAGTACATGGTTCCCACTCATCGACCGGAATCCGCAGACCTATGTAGATAATATCTTTGAAGCTGAAGAGGAAGATTTTCAAAAGCAAACACATACGATCTACGGCGATTCAGCCATTAAATTTTCAGTTTTAGAAGAATAAATCTTAGCATGAAAAAAACAGTTTACGTATTGTTGTTTGGCATTTTGCTAAGCTCGTGTGGCGATGAAAAGCAAAATTCAGATTACTCTGCGGAGGAGCAACAGAACGCTTCCGAAGAAATGAACGCCTACTTTGCACGTGAATTCGAAAAAGAAGTTCAGGAATCTCCAGAGACCCAGACCCGCAGAGGTTTAAAGACTAATTATGATCAATGGGACGATTATTCCAATCTCAAGTATGCTGAAGATCTGGAACAGGCCCGCGAACGTCTGGATTACCTGGACAAGGTAGATGTTGAAGCCTTGGATAAGGACACCAGGCTGAGCTATGATTTGTATCGCCGGCAGGTTCAAAATGAGATCGACGATTACGATTTCAGGTTTTATAATTATCCTATCGAACAAATGCACGGTCTGCATGCAGAACTACCTGCTTTCCTCATCAATATGCACCGCATAGATTCCATTCCAGATGCCCGGGCATATATTGCTCGACTGGAAGGACTAGAAAAAGTAATGAAAGATGTGATCGAGCAGTTACAACTTAGGGAACAGAATGGAATTATCCCGCCTAAATTTGTTTTTGACAGAACGCTTGATGCTTCCAGAAATATCATAAAAGGAAAGCCATTTTCAAAGTCGGCCAATGCCAGTGCGCTTCTGGAAGATTTTACGTCCAAGATCGATCAACTGAACCTGGAGGATGCAGAGCGTACAAAACTGGTAAATGCTGCGGAAGAGGCGCTGGTAAATCACGTGCAACCGGCGTACCAGGGATTGATAGACCATTTGGAGAATCAGCAATTACGTGCTACGGAAGAAGCCGGTGTATGGAAATTCCCGAAAGGGGAGGAGTTTTACGAACTTGCTTTGAAAAGAGTAACCACCACCAACCTTTCAGCCGAAGAGATTCATCAAATAGGTTTGAGCGAAGTTGCAAGAATACATTCTGAAATGGAGAAGATCATGGAACAGACTGGATTTGAAGGCAGTCTTCAGGATTTCTTCGATTTCATGAAAAAAGATGAGCAATTCTATTTTGCAGATACTGAAGAAGGTAAAGCACAATACCTCTCTCAGGCAAAGCAGATTATCAATACCATGAAAACGAGGCTTCCGGAACTGTTCAATACAATGCCTGAAGCAGACATCGTAGTAAAAGCTGTAGAGCCCTTCCGCGAAAAAAGCGCCGGGAAAGCATTTTATCAACAACCCGCTCTGGATGGTTCCCGCCCTGGAACCTACTATGCCAACCTATATGATATGAAAGCCATGCCCAAATACGAAATGGAAGCGCTGGCTTATCATGAAGGGGTTCCAGGCCATCATATGCAGATCGCCATCGCCCAGGAACTGGATTCAATTCCGGAGTTTAGAAAATTCAGCTTTTATACTGCTTACGTGGAAGGTTGGGGATTATACAGTGAGTATATTCCGAAGGAAAAAGGATTCTACAAAGATCCGTATTCAGATTTTGGGCGGCTTGCCATGGAACTTTGGAGATCCTGCAGACTGGTTGTAGATACCGGTATTCATGCTAAAAAATGGACCAGGCAGGAAGGCATAGATTATTATCGTGAAAATACTCCAGCTGCAGAGAGTGCCTGCGTTAAAATGGTGGAACGGCATATCGTTATGCCGGGGCAGGCGACTGCTTACAAGATTGGAATGAATAAAATCCTGGAATTAAGAGACAACGCGAAAACTGAGCTGGGAGAAAAATTTGATATTCGTGAGTTTCACGATGTGGTATTAACCGATGGTGCTTTGCCTCTCACGATTCTGGAAAGTAAAGTAAGCGATTGGGTAAAGAGTAAGAAATAAGCATGTTAAAAACGGTACAGGAAGAAGATCTACAAATTGTTGAATTGGAAAATTCCCAGCAAGCCAGGCTAAGGATCCTGAACCTTGGGGCATCACTTTTTAGTTTTCGACTGAAGGATAAAAATGACAGGCCTGTAGAAGTGGTTGCAGGTCCTGCAAAGATGGAAGATTATATAAGTGAAACTTACTGGGAGCATAACAAATGTTTTGGAGCCAGTATTGGGCGCTTTGCGGGAAGAATTGCTGAAGGGAAATTCAGCATTGGAGAGGAAGATTTCAAACTGGAAGAAAATTTAGAGGAAGCTCATTTACACGGAGGCTCAAATGGTTTTCAAACTAAGATATGGGAGATCGCTAAGATCACAGATGCACCGAATCCTTCTGTAAAACTTACTCATGTAAGTGAGCACATGGAAGACGGCTATCCTGGGAAAGTAAGGGTTGAGGTGACCTATACGTTGACGGAGGATAATAGTGTTAAACTCGCTTACCGCGCTACGACAGATAGAAATACGATCATCAACCTTACCAACCATACTTACTTCAATCTCAATGGTGGAGGGAGTATAAGTGATCATTTTATGCAAGTCAATGCTTCAAAAATCCTGGAACTGGATAAGCACAACCTGCCCACAGGAAATTTGACGAAACTCAGGGATCATTCCAAGGATTATCGAGAAAATAAATTATTGGGCAATAGAGAACTGGATGATGTCTATGTGCTGGACGTAATGGAAAATGAAGTACAGGCACAGTTGTTTGCTCCACTCACAGGTATTAAACTTAAGGTTTTGAGCGATCAGCCCGTGGTTGTTATCTATTCTCCGGAAAGTCTTCCGGAAGATTTAGTGTATCTTAATAAGCTGGATGAAAAATTTCCTGCAGTGGCGATCGAGGCACAAAATTATCCTGATGCCCCAAACTTCCGAAACTTCCCCAGTAGTCTGCTTAAACCGGGTGAAGTCTATGAAAACAACATCGTTTTTGCTTTTTCTGTAAAATAATAATTCTATATTTATCCGAAGATTTTAAGAAAAGATTATGATAGGAATTTTATCCTTCGTTGGATTTACAGCACTTGTAGCTATTATCGCATATTTCGCAACAAGAAGAACAGATGAGTCTACCAGTGACGGTTATTTTTTAGGTGGTAGAAGCCTGACTGCCGGTGTAATAGCGGGTTCTTTATTGTTGACAAATCTCTCCACAGAACAGATTGTTGGATTGAATGGAAGTTCATATGCTAACGGATTATCTGTGATGGCCTGGGAAACACTGGCTGCAATTGCCATTGTTGTTACCGCGATTTTTTTGCTGCCCAGATATTTAAAAGGAGGTCTTACAACAGTACCGCAATTCCTAGCTGAACGTTACGATGTTACTACCAAAACACTTACATCAGGCTTGTTTCTTACAGGATATGTAGTTGTTTTACTGCCAATCATTCTCTATTCCGGTTCGGTAGCGATAAGCGGGATGTTCGATGTCCCAGCACTGCTAGGGGTTTCAGATGAAGCAGCTATAAAAATATGTGTTTGGGGAATTGGAATCATAGGCTCAATTTATGCCGTTTTTGGAGGACTAAAAGCAGTAGCAGTTTCAGATAGTATTAATGCCATCGGACTTCTTATTGGAGGGATTATGGTACCAATTTTTGGACTGGTGATCATTGGAGATGGTAGTTTTCTGGATGGTATCACAACGCTGACTGAATCGAACCCGGAGAAATTTCAATCCATGGGGGACGAAACGAGTCCGGTTCCTTTTCATACTCTTTTCACTGGTATGATGCTAGTTCAGCTTTTTTACTGGGGAACCAATCAGCAGATCATTCAGCGTGCATTGGCAGCTAAAAACCTTAAGGAAGGACAGAAAGGTTTAATGCTGGCCTCATTCATTAAAATTTTAGGACCACTCATTGTAGTGCTTCCTGGAATCATTGCTTTCCATATTTTTGGTGCAGATCTTGAAAACGGGGATGAAGCATATCCACTTCTGGTAAACCGGGTACTACCCGGCTATTTGATTGGGTTCTTCGCTGCGGTTATATTTGGAGCCATTCTAAGCTCTTTTAATAGTGTGTTGAATAGTTCGGTTACGCTTTTTGGAATCGACATTTATAAACAGCATATCAATAAGGATGCTAACGAGAAGACTATTGTTCGTTATGGTAAAATCTTCGGAATAGTGCTAGCAGTTGCGGCAATGTTCATTGCACCTTTAATTGCGAATGCTGGTAGTTTATTCGACTATCTACAAGAGGTAAATGGAATATACAGTATTCCAATCCTTACGATCATTGTCGTTGGTTACCTGACTAAATATGTACCGGCCATTGCGGCAAAAATCGGACTCATTTCAGGATCGTTACTATACATTTTGAGCCAGTTTGTACTGAAGCCATATCTCGCTGAAAACGCTCTGGAAGATGCTGCTGCTAAAGGAATCATTGATGCCGCAGAGTTAGCAGCCATAGAAGCCAGCGCATATCCTCATTTCCTGGATGTAATGGCAATTTTATTTGCTTTGAATGTGATAATTATGCTGGTGATTGGGAAGATCAAACCTCGAAAAACTGCCTATTTACAGGAACATACTAAGCAGGTTGATATTACACCATGGAGATTCGTAAAACCTGTAGGGTTTGGAATCATTATCATCGTAGTGGGAGTTTATGCATATTTTGCATAAAACTATATGAAGAATCATAAACAAAAAACCCTCGAATTTTTTTCGAGGGTTTTTTAGTTCAGATTTGTTTTTTAGCGTTTTAAATAATGCGCTGGAGCCTGGTCGTTCAGCATTTTCGCAGCCTGTTCTGCAGTGATGTCCCGTTGAGGTCCTGCAAACATCTCGTAACCAACCATAAACTTCTTAACCGTGGCAGATCGCAACAGTGGTGGATAGAAGCTCATATGAAAGTGCCATTCAGGATGGTCCCTGCCGTCTGTCGGAGCCTGGTGTATACCAGACGAATACGGGAATGATGTTTCAAACAGGTTATCATACTTGGTGGTGAGCTTTTTTATAATATCTGCGAAAGCGGTCTCTTCATCTGTATCAAGATCTGTTATTTGCTGAAGATGTCTCTTAGGAACGATCATCGCTTCGAAAGGCCATACGGCCCAGAAAGGAATTAGGGATACGAATTGCTCATTTTCATCGATAATTCGTTCTCCCAAGGTCAGCTCCTGATTTAAATAATCACCCAGAAGACTGGAATTGTTCTTTTGCCAGTATGCTTTGAATCTCTCAGATTTCTTCAAAATTTCGGTTGGGATGGAAGATTGTGACCATATTTGTCCATGAGGATGCGGATTACTACAACCCATGATCGCACCTTTATTTTCAAAGATCTGGATATAATTGATGTCAGGATTTTTGCCCAGCTCAGCAAATTCGGCTTTCCAGATCTGCACCACTTTTGTGATTTCTGAAATTTCCATCAATGGCAGCGTTATTGAATGATCTGGAGAGAAACAAACAACCTTGCAAATTCCCCTTTCGGTTTCAGCCTTTAGCAAACCCTGCTCAAAATTCAATTCAGCAGTATCCGGAAGCAGAGCGCTGTAATCGTTTACAAAAGCATAAGGTTCAGAATAATTAGGATTAGTTTCTCCGCATGCCCTGCTATTTCCTGGACAGAGATAACAGCCAGGATCATAAGTACTTTTTTCACTGGTTTTAGTCTCTTCGGTTTTGCCCTGCCATGGTCTTTTTGTGCGATGCGGAGAAACCAGTATCCATTCGCCAGTCAAAATATTATATCGACGATGCGGTAATTTGTTCAGTTCTTCATTCATGGGATACCAGTTTTATTATTTCTGTACCGGCTGATGGTGCCACTTCGATTGCTTCAGGGTGAATATTAAATTCTTTAAAGTATGCTTCAGATACTTCCGTAATATAGCCTTCGATGTTTTCAGAATTGATGAGATTAATGGTGCAGCCGCCAAAGCCACCGCCCATCATCCTGCTTCCGTAGATAAATTCTTTATTTTCAGCATAATCAACCAGGAAATCAAGTTCAGGGCAGCTTACTTCATATTGATGCTGCAAACCACGATGGGAAGCGAACATCAATTTTCCCAACGCAAAAAGGTCATTACTGCGTAGCGCACTTGCAGCAGCCTGTACGCGTTCATTCTCCTGCAGTACATATAAACAGCGTTGGTAAGTCTGGCTGGAAAGCACCTGCTGATATTGCTCTAAGAGTGTATGATCAATTTCTCTTAGAGAAGTTATCGTTGGATGTTTTTCCTGAATAATGCGAATGGCTGCTTCACATTCCTCACGCCTGGAATTATAGTCACTATCAGCCAGGTTATGTGAAACCCTGGTATTCAAGAGTAGTAATCTAAAATTTCCAAGATCTGCGGGAATATATTCTGCATCAAGACTTTTGCAGTCCAGTTTGATAAAATGATCTTTCTTACTGAGAACGGATGCAAATTGATCCATGATCCCACAATTGGAACCTACGAAATTATTTTCTGCGCGTTGCGCTAATGTTGCGATCTCGATTGGACTCAAATTAAGTTGAAGTAGTTCATTAAGACCAGTACAGAAGCCACATTCCAGAGCTGCGGAAGAACTAATCCCGGCACCGGTAGGAAGATCGCTGGAAATTATGCAGTCAAAACCTTCCAATTTCTTATGATTCTGCTGAAGTTCGTGAACGATCCCGAGCAGATAATCTTTCCAGTCATTTTGCCTCACAGGAGTGTTATCAAGATAAAATTCAAATCCATTGGTATAGGTATCGCTGTATATTCTGCAGAAGTTCTCTGTGTTGTTTAATCTGAATTTGAAATGAATATGTCTGTCGATCGCAGTGGGCATCACGAAACCATTATTATAATCTGTATGTTCTCCAATAAGATTGATTCGGCCCGGAGAATTAATCATCAACTCCGGTTGAAAATCATGGAAGACCGAAGGCTTCGTAGAAAAAGATCTGATATTTGTCAAGACTTGATTAAATTTGAGTAATTCAAATATAATAAATGTATGGTCTACGTTTATTATTTCAGAAAGAAAATATGCATCAGCAAAACACTCAGCAAAAAGCTTCAGAACTTACAGACCTCTACCAGGTAAGAGAAAAAATGTATGTGGCGACCGATTGTATCATTTTCGGTTTTCATGAGGATAAGCTAAAATTGCTTGTTTTCAAGCGGCAGGTAGAGCCTTTAAAAGGATCCTGGTCTCTTATAGGGAGCTTCGTAAGGCTGGATGAGGATCTCGAGCTGGCAGGACAGAGGGTACTTAAAGAGGCTACCGGCTTGAACGATGTTTATATGCAGCAGTTAAAGACTTATGGTAAACAAGACCGTGACCCGGGATACCGTTGTATTTCTGTGGCACAGTACGCCCTGGTTAGAGTAGAAGATTATAACGATAAATTGGAAAGTCATTTTGGTGCGCGCTGGTTTGAAATTGGGGATCTTCCAGAATTAGTACTGGACCATGGTCAAATGGTTGAAGATGCTCTCGAGCAACTAAAAAGCAACGCACGGTACAGGCCTATTGGATTTGAATTGTTACCAGAAAAATTTACCATTCCGCAATTACAGCATCTATATGAAGCGATCTACCAGAAGCCTTTAGACGCACGAAACTTCAGAAAAAAGGTCTTATCACTTAATGTGCTGGAAAAACTGGCAGAAAAAGATAAATCGACGAGTAAACGTGGCGCTTATTTACATAAATTCACTGAAGAGAATTATTTGCAGTTATTAAAAGCGGGATACAACTTCGAAATCTTCTAAACTCTCAAAAGTTTGTTCTATTTAATAATTGTATATTTTACATTTATTATCTATTTTAGAACAAACTTTCAGGATGGCACAAGATCAAACTCGACGAAAATTACTTAGAAATCTGGGAATTGGAGCAGGCATACTCGCTGTTCCATCATTTTCTTCTGTAGCAGATACCAGCGGTATCGACCTAAAATTGCAGAGCTTCCACTCAAAGGTGAGGCATTCGGTATGTCGATGGTGTTACGCAGATATTCCACTTCAGGAATTTGCGAAAGCCTGCAAAAAATTAGGCATTACTGCCATCGATCTTTTAAAGCCTTCAGAATGGAAAATTGTTCAGGCAGAAGGACTGGCATGCTCCATGGCTACAGATGATTTTATAAGCTTAACCAATGGTTTCAACGATCTGGCAAACCATAAAACTTTACAATCGTCTTATATAGATCTTATCAATAAAGCTGCGGAACATTATATTGAGAATGTCATCTGTTTTTCTGGGAGTCGGCGTGGGATGGATGATGAAACAGGCTGGAACAACTGTGTGAAAGGGCTGCAACCTTTACTGGAACATGCTGAAAGTCGTAATGTTACGTTGGTCATGGAATTGCTGAATAGCAAGGTGGATCATCCCGATTATATGGCCGATCATACAGCCTGGGGAGCTGAACTTGCCAGAAGATTAGACCGTCCTAATTTTAAATTGCTCTTTGATATCTATCATATGCAAATCATGGAAGGTGATATTATTCGAAACATACAGGAATTTCATCCCTATATCAATCATTACCATACAGCCGGAAATCCAGGGAGGAACGAGATCAATAATTCTCAGGAATTAAATTATCCCGCGATTATCCAGGCCATTCAGGACACTAGTTTTAATGGTTTTATTGCTCAGGAGTTTATTCCAACTTATGACGATAAGCTTGCTGCCCTGGAAGAGGCCATCGGGATCTGTAGCATTTAAAACATTTTTTGATGAAACGACTCTGCAAGTTTGCCATAGTTCTAATGCTACTTATTGCTCCTGTGTTTTCAGTTTCTTCCCAGGATAACACCTATGTGGATGATGAGGGAATCATTCGCTGGGAACCTTCCGGAGAAGAAGTTACCGGTTTTGGCGTTAATTACTCAGCTCCATTTGCTCATGCTTACCGATCTGCTGAAAAGCTTGGTCTTGATATAAAAGCTGAAATCGATAAGGATCTTTACCATTTTTCAAGGCTAAATTTCGACCTGTACCGTCTTCACGTATGGGATACAGAAATTAGCGATACAGAAGGCAATTTACTGGAAAATATACATCTGGATGCGTTTGATTATTTATTGGGCGAACTTAAGAAGCGCGAGATCAATTTTGTGATCACTCCCATCGCTTACTGGGGCAACGGCTGGCCAGAACCTGACGAAGAGACGCCAGGATTTTCCAGAAAGTATGGTAAAGAAGGCAGTCTAACTCATCCAGAGGCGATCGCTGCGCAGGAAAATTATCTCACGCAATTCATGAACCACGTAAATCCTTATACAGGGATTGCCTATAAAAATGATCCAAACCTTATCGCGGTGGAGATCAGCAATGAGCCCCATCATCGAGGCAGTCCTGAGCAGGTAAAAGATTTTATCAATAAGCTCGCAAAAGCGATTCAGGATTCGGGTTCTAAGAAACCTATATTTTACAATGTAACGCATAGCGTTCATCTCGCAGACACCTATTTTGGATCTGAAATACAGGGTGGTACTTTTCAATGGTATCCAACCGGGCTTGGCTTTCAGAAAGAGATCCCGGGAAATCTGCTTCCTAATGTGAACGATTATAACATTCCTTTCGAAAATATCATTGAAGATAATCATGCAGCTAAACTGGTGTACGAGTTTGATGCGGCAGATGTAGACAAGTCATACATCTACCCGGCTATGGCTCGCAGTTTTCGCGAGGCAGGTATACAAATTGGGACGCATTTTGCTTATGATCCATCATTTCTGGCCTATGCGAATACCGAGTACAACACGCATTACATGAACCTCAATTATACTCCGCATAAAGCGCTGGGGCTAATGATCGCCGGGGAAATATTTCATCATACCAAACTGGGAGAAGACCAGGGCAACTATCCCGATAACCTGAAATTCGGGGACTTTTTGATTCAGTATGAAAATGATCTCGCGGTTTATAATGCTTCGGAAACGTTTATTTACACGAATTCCAATGCTGAAAAGCCCAAAGCTATTTCAGAATTAAAGGAAATCGCAGGTCACGGTTCTTCTGAAGTGATCGATTATGAAGGAAAAGGAGCTTACTTTTTGGATAAACTGGAAGAAGGAGTCTGGCGTCTGGAAGTAATGCCCGACCCATTTATTATCCAGGATCCCTTCGGAAATAACAGTCTTGAGAGAACACTTGCCGTGATCAAATACCAATCTAACCGAATGAAGATTGATCTTCCAGACCTGGCTGAAAATTTCGAGTTTCGCATGATCAATGTTGCAAAAGCTGAAGTCCAGGAGGCTGAAGCTGGTACGATTTCAGTTTCTCCTGGCACCTATCTACTAAATCAGAAAGGGCAGAATTACGATATCAGAAATTATAAAGGAGACTTTCGTCTGGACCTAGCTGCGTTTGAAGCAGTGGGGGAGTCGGTTGACCGCAGCTATATCCTGCATGAAGCGGCGAACGCCGCCGAGGAGAACCAGCGCCTGACGATTCGTGCAGAGATCGTTTCCAAAGAACCTGTCACCAATGCTGAAATCTGGTTCCAAAACGGAAACATCTATGAGGTCACACAATTGCAGGCAGAAAGTCAATACCATTATTCTGCAGAAGTACCGCAAAATTTGATAGTTCCAGGAATACTGAATTACCGTATTATTTTGGAAACAGCGCGGGGAAAACGAACATTTCCAGGCAATGTATCGGGTAGTCCGGAGAATTGGGACTTCTATTCAGAAGATGTTTATTCTACCCGCATATATAATCAAGATTCCGCTATCTCACTTTTTGATGCTTCTGAAGATAGTGAGATGGTCGTTCATGCATGGAAACCTGGGAATCAGATGGTTCCTCTAAATTCAGTTGAAGATGAATTTCAGGTAAGACTGGATCAGTTATTTTCAGAAGATATAGAGAACAAAAATGCTGCTCCCATTTACGATTATTCATTTCGCTTTAATTTTCAGAAGAAATTGGGAGCAAGGCTTCCAGGAGCTGAGAAAGAACTTATTGTAACCGCGCGCAATTTGCGTTCAGGTAAGGAGAAACTTCAGGTTGCGCTGTTAATGAAGAATGGTGCAGCTTTCGGGAAAATCATAGATCTGGACCAGGATCTCAGGGAGATACGTATCAGGCTTGACGAACTTAAGCCCGTAAGAACAGTAACCTTACCCCGGCCTTATCCCAGTTTTCTGCCATACTATTTTGATCATAAGAATCCTGCTGTATTCGATCTTAGAGAAGTCGAAGCACTGCAGTTCTCCATTGGTCCCGGAATTGATTCTTCAAAGCTTCAGCAGCCCCACGAAATTGGGATTGTAAAGGTTAGACTTCAGTAGTGCATGTATCAAAAAAAAAAGGTCTCATAAAAATGAGACCTTTTTTCAGTTTAACACTTGTAACCAACCATTATCCACATTTAGAGGAGCCGCAATCTTTACAGGTAAGGCAACCTTCCTGGTAAATAAGATTTGAGGAATTACAGTTATTACATTTTTCCTTCTTGGCGACCGTCCCATCTGCGATAAAACGTTTAAGAGCACGTACCACCCCATTTTTCCATGTGTTGATGGATTCACTGTCCAGCTGCAGACTGTTAATCAGGTCTACAACCTTGTCGATAGACATTCCATGACGCAGCGTACTGGAGATCAATTTCGCGTAATTCCAGAATTCGGGATTAAATTTATGCGAAAGTCCTTCAATGGTCGTTTTGTACCCTCGTTTGTTTTCGTATTGGAAATCATAACGTGAAGAGCCGTCTTCGTTTCTCGCTTTGATAATGTAACCTTCGGTTACCCAGCGAGGAATTAAAATTCCTTCTTCATCATCTGCAAACCCGGTAAAGATCTCATAAGGTCTGTCATCCACAAGCCCGATGAACGCGATCCACTTATCCTTATTGTTCTGGAAACGAACCACATCGGCTGTTAGAACTTCTGGTCGTTTTAGCGGGAAGGATCCGGAAGTTTGCTCCTCGGCCTCCTCTTTTTTCTCATCGTTGGAGATCAATACCCCAGATCTGGAACCATCACGATACACAGTAACTCCTTTACAACCAGCTTCCCAGGCTTCCAGGTACAGTTTTCCAACCAGTTCCTCGGTAGCGTCATTAGGAAGATTAATGGTCACACTAATAGAGTGATCGATCCATTTTTGAACGGCTCCCTGCATTCTCACTTTGCTAAGCCAGTCTACATCATTCGAAGTCGCCTGGTAGTATGGGGAAAGTTTCACCAGTTTATCCAGTTCTTCATTGGAGTAATTTTTATCGGTATCATATCCTTTCGCCTTCATCCATTGCTTGAAACGATGGTGGAAAACAACGTATTCTTCCCAGGAATCGCCAACTTCGTCTACAAAATCAACGCGAGCTTCCTTATCGTTTGGATTTACTTTTCTTCTTCTCTTATAAACCGGTAAGAAGACCGGTTCAATTCCGGAGGTTGTTTGAGTCATCAAACTGGTTGTTCCGGTTGGGGCGATGGTTAGAAGCGCAATGTTTCTACGGCCATACTCCAGCATGTCGTAATACAGTTTTTCATCGGCTTCCTTCAATCGTAGAATAAACGGATTGTTTTTCTCTCTTTCTGAATCAAAAATTCCGAAGGCACCTCTTTCTTTCGCTGTATCTACGGAAGCTCTGTATGCTGCCACAGCAATAGTTTTGTGAATTTCTACAGAGAAATCGATTCCTTCCTTGCTACCGTATTTAATTCCTAATCCGGCAAGCATATCACCTTCCGCAGTGATTCCAATACCAGTTCTTCTACCTTCGTGTGCTTTTTTACGAATATTAAGCCATAGATTTTTTTCTACTGCTTTTACCTCGTCATTTTCCGGGTCTGCGTCGATCTTACCTATGATATTGTCGATCTTTTCCAGTTCAAGATCAATGATATCATCCATGATTCTTTGTGCCGCAGAGATATGTTTTTTGAATAGCTCGTAGTTAAAGTGCGCTTTATCTGTAAATGGCTCTTCTACATAAGAGAAAAGATTGATCGCCAGTAAACGACAGGAATCATAAGGACAAAGCGGAATCTCTCCACATGGATTTGTGGAAACTGTTTTATATCCTAGGTCTGCATAACAATCTGGCACAGATTCGTTGATCACTGTATCCCAGAAAAGAATTCCTGGTTCTGCCGACTTCCATGCGTTGTGTACGATCTTTTTCCATAGTCTGTCTGCCTCGATCTCTTTGGAAACCTTTGGTTCTGCGGAAAAGATTGGGTATTTCTGAGTATAATTGGTGTTGTTCTTTACAGCCTTCATAAACTGGTCATCGATTCTAACCGAAACATTGGCACCTGTAACTTTGCCCTGTTCCATTTTAGCGTCGATAAAATCTTCAGAATCTGGATGGTTTACTGAAACCGAAAGCATCAAAGCTCCACGTCTTCCATCCTGTGCTACTTCTCTGGTTGAGTTGGAGTAACGTTCCATAAAAGGAACGATCCCGGTTGAGGTAAGGGCCGAGTTCTTGACAGCCGATCCTTTGGGACGTATATGGGAGAGGTCATGTCCTACACCTCCGCGTCTTTTCATAAGCTGCACCTGCTCCTGGTCGATCTTCATGATCCCGCCGTAGGAATCTGAATTGCCATCATTCCCTATAACGAAACAGTTCGATAAAGAACCAACCTGGTAAGGATTCCCAATTCCAGCCATAGGACTTCCCTGTGGAACGATATATTTAAAATCCTTGATAAGATCGAAAACTTCGTCCTCGGTCATTGGATTTGGATACTTTTTCTCTACTCTGGCGATTTCGCTAGCGATACGTCTGTGCATATCGTTTGGAGTGAGTTCATAAATATTCCCGTCAGAATCTTTAAGGGCGTACTTATTTACCCAAACTCTGGCGGCAAGATCGTCGCCTTTGAAGTATTTTAATGAAGCTTCGAAGGCCTGTTCCTGAGTATATGTCTTCGGAACAACTGGATTTTCCTGTACAGGCATAAAAATGAGATTTTTAGGTTAGAAATGTTCTAATCGACTGGTATAAAACTAGGCATAATTTCCGGACAATTAACAAAGCATTTAGAAAAAGTTTTCAAACAAAAACAGTTAACCAGCTGATTATTAACAAACTAAAAATTTACTAACAATAAAAAGTTGACAAATAATGAAAACATTCAATTTTAAATTTTGAATATTAATACCACTGAGAATCAGTACAAAAAATAGCGGAGTGGCCATGAAAATAAGCCTGAGAGAGCTCATTTAAGATGCAATTTCGAACGAAACTGAGTAAAAAAAGAGGCCTCACAAAACTGTGAGGCCTTCTTTGAATTAACACCTATGAAAATTCAAAATAAAATTGTTTATTCTGTAATAGACCAGATTGAATATCCATTTGCAGGAGCTTCAATGGTCACCGCTCCATTTTCATCGGAGGTAGGGAAATATGATGAATTCGAACTATAATCCTGTAACCTAACATTACTCCAGTTCGAACTTACTGTTCTTCGTTTAGTGCCATTATTGATGCTAATATAGAGAATTAATCCAGGATTTGTACCAGACCCATTTCTTTTCATCACATATTCATCCTGGTCTGCATACAAGATCTCTGTATCACCGGTTGCAAGACTATTATGGATGGCAATTAACCTTTTTAGTTCATCTTTAAATTCTTCATTTTCGTAATCTGAATAGAAGATGGTAGGATAACCAGGGTGCGTTAAAATATAAGCATAAGCTTTCATTTTGTTCGAGCTCATGATATAATTGTCCTCGTTGGAATCTTTTTCAGTATCATGATTCGCGGTAAAAGTAACCGCATCTTCCGGGTTCGTCTTCCAAAGCATATCACTTTCAAGAATACTTAGGTTTTCAAACCTGTCCAGACTTTCCTCCAGTTTGTAGAAGGTAGAAAAATCGAATGCCGGAGATCCTGAAGTTTCGATCCAGTCACGGAGCACATCTGGATTACCATCAAAATTTTCTCCTACAGAGAATCCTCCAACCGCTTCATTCCATTCTTTAACCACCCAAGGTTCGAAACCTTTAACGTAGTCAAATCGCCAGCCGTCAAATCCCATAACGTTTTTGTAATATTTCGCTACTGAATTTTCATCTTTCCATAACCAGTCCTGTACTCTTTCCCTATGGTGATCAAGATTGGTCTCTTCATAGAACAAACTTCCCGGATCGTACTGGCTTACGCTATTTGGATAAAAATCTTCGTACGTTCTATTGAACATCCCTGAAGCATTTCCATTTTCTTCATTAAATAGCGTATACGTATCATAGTCTCTGTAAGGATTGTATTGTAATCCTCCGCCAGAATTGTGATTTAGTACTATATCTGCAATGACTTCAATATCGTTGCTATGGGCTGTAGCGATTAAATTCTCCAATTCTGTTCTTGAACCAAATCTTGTTTCTACCGTTCCATGCTGATCATAATCACCAAAATCGAAATAATCTGAAACGTCATATCCCATTGAATAACCACCAGACTGGCCTTTGGCTGGTGACGGTATCCAGATTCTGTCCACACCGGCTTCAGACCATTCCGGTACTTTTTCTGAAAGATTGTCCCACCATGCAAATCGTGGTTCTACATCCCAGTAGAATGCCTGCATCATCACTCTGTTGCCATTGTCCAGAGAGGCCAGGTCCAGTGCCTGAGGCTCAGATGGAGCAGGAATTTCTGGGTTTCCGGTAATATCATCTGTCGCATCCACGACGTCATCTGAATCGTCACTGGAACATGCACCCATAAAGAGGGCACTCCCAAGCAGCAGGCTGCATAAAAATTTATTCGTATTCATCATTAGTTCAGTTTAAAGAAACAAAAGGGGCTAATTGAATTAGCCCCGATATCATATTGTTTGATTATTCTCCTGCAGGAATAAGAATATATCTTGCAGTAAGGTCATTAAACCAGATGTCATAAACACCTGCAGAAACAGGGATGTTTGGATCATTTGCATTTGCTCCCTGACCGCTTATAGGCGTACTTGCACCCCAGCTTACGTCCCAGGCATTATTTGCTCTGAACTTCAATTCACCGTCGAACAGCTCCACATCATTCATGTACCAGATGTGAGAATCAAAGTCTGATTGAGTCATGTCCATATCGTCGTTCCAGCCTTCATCTGTACCTGTAGTGGCAGTACCAATAATTCCCACCATATCATACATGGTCGCTGCGGAAGCATCCATAGCTTCAAAAGTATAGGTCATATCCTCTGTATTCAGGGACAGCGTGTAATAAGCATCGTCGTCTACTCCAAATGCCGCGGGATCTGATGCATCTCCAGGATTAACTCCTAAAGTTCCATCTGTACCACCCCATTGTGGTTGCCATGCACCAAGCATTTCAAGTAATTTAAAACCTTCCACACCATCTCCACCAGCAAATCTTCCAGTAAAGTTGAAAATGTTGTCATTTTCTGGATCTCTGAACATAGGTGTGTTGTTATTGTTGTTGTTCCATCCGGCAGCTGTAGCGTCTCCTACAAAGAAAAGATTCATTTTTGAAGGATTTTCCTCTTCCTCGATCACAGCTTCAGGAAGTACAACTCTAAGAGACATTACTTCAGAAGTTTCGTTAAGTCCGTTGCTTCCATCGGTTCCGGCATAAGCGCGAACTCTGAAGTAGATATCTCCTGAA
The DNA here is from genome assembly GCF_000423045.1 of Christiangramia portivictoriae DSM 23547. Classification (GTDB taxonomy): domain Bacteria; phylum Bacteroidota; class Bacteroidia; order Flavobacteriales; family Flavobacteriaceae; genus Christiangramia; species Christiangramia portivictoriae. The sequence goes on from NZ_KE383971.1 coordinate 595,003, forward strand.
TTTGGCATCTCGGTCTCAGGATCGTTATCCAAACCTGCTTCCGTAGCCAAAGACATTAACTGGCTAACAGTAACTCCAAGGTTGTTTTCTCCGGTTGTTCCAATGATATTGAAAGAAGAAAAGTCTGCGTCAGATGAACCCTGAAGTTCATAGGTTACAGTTGTTGGAGCATCAAAATCAACTTCACTCCATACAAATCGCTCTGCGATATTATTGGCAGTTTCAGAAGTGAGGGTATAAGATTCAGCAGTTGAACTCAGGAACACGATCCCTTCTGGATCAGGTTGAGCTGTAAAAACCACATCATCATCGTGTTCACAGGAGGTGAATCCTACGAATGCGATCATTATTAATAAGAAAATTGAAAACTTTTTCATTGTTGTAATAGTATTTTATTAGTATCCTGGATTTTGTGTCAAATTCGTGTTTACTCCCAGATCTGAAGCCGGGATTGGCATTAGGTCTCTGAAAGCTTCGGTAGTTGTTCCCTGTGGGACACCACCTTTAAACGGCCATACTCCTGCATCAGAGAATTGTCCAAATCTTATAAGATCTGTTCTTCTGTGTGCTTCCCAGTAAAGCTCTCTCGCTCTTTCTTCCAATAAGAAATTCAGGCTAAGGTCTGATGTTGAGATATTGTTGCTGTCATCATTAAAAGCTCTTTCTCTCAATTCATTGATATAACCCACGGCCGTAGATTCGCTTCCTCCACCGCCTCTAACTACAGCTTCAGCATACATAAGGTAAGCATCGGCAAGACGGAACATTGGGAAATCTGTATCTGGAAAATCTCCTGTAGGATCTGATCCTGCATTTCCATCTACGTCTACGTTCTTGTATTTCGCAACCGCATATCCATCTGTAAAGTTTGAAATATTGGTGATCTCTTTTGATTGACCTTCAGTATAGAAAATAGCTCTTTCATCTGCAATGTTCTCAATATCATCATCTTCATTCTCAAGGAAATCGTTGATAAGGGCAGAAGTGGTTCTTAGTCCGGCCCATCCACCATTGATTCCAAAGTTATCAGGATCCATAGACCCGCCAACTGCTGCATGTATGATAAAGGTCATCCCACCGTAAGCCTGAGTGTTGATTCCGTCGAAAGTGATTGGAAAAATGATCTCATTCTGCGCTCCATTCATGTTGTTATCTGCAAGAAAAAGCTTCTGATAATCATCAACTAAGGTAAATCCTGAGTTGATCACCTTTTCAGTATAGGTAATAACGTCTGAAGATCTGTCTGATCCAGTGTACTTTTCAGCATTCTGGTACAGTTTAGCCAGCAACATCCAGGCTGCAGCCTGATCTGCACGACCGTATTCATTAGCACCTGCAGCTGTTAGTTCGCTCTCTATCGCTAAAAGTTCACTTTCGATATAAGTGAAAAGCTCTGCTGAGTTTGTTTGCTGCGGAAGAAAGGCTCCAACAGGATCTTCTTCAGTTACAAATGGTGGATTACCATATAGATCAAGTGCATGCCAGTAGCTTAATGCTCTCAGGAATCTTGCTTCAGCACGATACACCTGGATATCAGCCTGAATTGCAGCATCCACACCGCGACCTTCGATGACTGAAGTTTCCGTTTGTCTCAAGAACTCATTGGACTGTGCGATCTGGTACATAATTCTGGAATACATTGTACGAATAAATTCGTTTCCAGAGGTCCAGTTCTGGTTATGAAGGTCTTTAATAGTCCCATCATTCCATCCAATCACGGCTTCATCTGTAGTTAGTTCCTGCATCATCCAGTATAAACGCATATACTGAGAGAAACCTTCATCCAGACCTGAAAGATCGGCATCACCGGCAGGTCCATCCTGGCCACTAATCGCAAATCCTGCATATAGTTTAGCCAGAAACTGTTTGTAAGCTGCGGGATCTTCAAAAGCTGAAGCTGCAGTTTCCCTGTTATCCTCAGGAGTAAGTTCCAGATCGCTTTCGCATGACCATAGAACCGCCATTCCGAAGAGAATAAGGAAAGTAGATTTTAATTTATTAAACATAATTCTAGTAATTTTTCTATTATTCATTAAAAAGCAAAGTTCAGTCCAAGTACGAATCTTCTTGATCTTGGGTAGAAGTTATTATCAATTCCACCAAAAACTTCTGGATCAAGGCCGTCATAATCTGTGATCGTAAGTACATTTGTCGCCGTTAAAGAAGCTCTGAAATCAACTTTTTCACCCGGGATCGTGTATCCAATACTTACGTTATCAAGTTTTACGAAATCTGCTGCCTGCAGGTAGTAATCTGAGAAGAACTGACTGTTTATAAAACCAGACTCCAGTACGTTCGAATTAAAGTTCGAGTAATAATCTGAAGGTGTGTTTGTTCCTGCTTCTACAAATCCATTTGCAGACTGCGTGTTGTTATAAATATAGTTTCCAAAACTTCCTCTAAAAGTAAAGCTGAAGTCAAAGTCTTTGTAGTTCATGGTATTGGTAAGACCCATATAATAATCTGGGGTTGCCTTTTTGTAAGGCTGTCTATCTGCTTCTGTGATCTGGTTATCACCATTCACATCAACATAAGCACCTTCAATTGGCTGCCCGGCATCATTATAAACCTGTCTGAATACAAAGAAGGTAGTAGGATCAAATCCTTCTTTCCAAAGCTGGATGTTGTTTCCAGTTCCACCACTAATTCCTCCCTGTGGGATAAAGAAGTTTGGATCGTCCCCTAAAGAAAGCTCTGTAATTTCCAGTTCCTGGAAGGAAATGTTGTAACCCAAAGTCCAGTTAAAATCTTCAGACCTGGCGATGTCTCCGCTAATTCCAACCTCAATACCTTTACTTACAGTTGTACCAACATTGGTTAACAGTTGATCTGAAAGGTTTGCTCCTGCAGGTACTGGCACGGTCGCAATAAGGTCTTTAGTTTCTCTGTAGTAACCATCCACAGAACCACTCAGTCTATTATCGAATAAACCAAAATCGATACCTGCGTTATAGTTGATCAGGCTTTCCCACTTAAGATCCTCATCATACTCTTCTGGACGGATCGTACCAACAAACTGATTTCCAAACTGGTAACTGGCACCACCCTGGCTAGGCGTATACAATCCTAAATATCCATAGTTTCGGCCAATTTCATAGTTTCCTGTTTCACCGTATCCACCACGCAGTTTCAACTCGTTAAGTACTCTTGAATCCTGAAGAAATTCTTCGTTATGGATCTTCCAGCCAATAGAAGCTGCCGGGAAGTAACCCCAACGATTGTCTGGAGAAACTCTTGACGAACCATCGGCACGAATACTACCAGAGATCAGGTATTTGTTATTAATGTCAAAACTAGCTCTCGCGAAGTAAGACTCTAAAGAGTTCCTGTTAATATCTCTTGGAAGCGCTCTGATCTGATCCTGCTCCGTTCCAAAAACATTGCTGGTAGAATAGAATTCCTGATAAGAATGACCGGCAGTCACATCGACATCGGTTTCAAAGAAACCAAGTTCAGTCTTGTAATTTAAATAAGTATCAAGAAGCAGGTTACGGTTTATATTGCTGTAATCTTCGAATTGATCGATGTTAGACGTGTTCGATGCTGCAAATACCGGAGTGAATTTATCACCATCAGCTTCAGCGTAATCGAAACCAGCACTTACTACTGCTTTAAGACCTGTTAAGAAAGGAACTTTATATTCAGCATTCAGATTCGTAATAGAACGTCTGGTCTGGTTTCTGTCTGTATTTTGCTCTAGAAGAGCGATAGGGTTTCTGGTCGCAAGATTCTGTTGCGTGATCTCTCCACCTGAAAGTCGGTTAAATTCAAAGAAACCTCCAAATGGAAGGCTCTCATCGTAAATAGGCTGAGTAGGATCGAAAGCTACAGCAGAACCAATGGCACCGCCGTTCGAAAACTTATTCTTATCCAAAGAGTTCTTTGATGTAAGAGTCAGTTTCAACGAGTTGTCAAAAAGGTCCTGGTTTAAAGAGATATTAAAAGCATTACGCTCATAATAATCTTTTCTGATAACACCAGTTTCAGCAGTATGGTTAAAGTTCAAACGATAGTAGAAATTCCCGATACCCTGAGTAGCTGTAAAGTTATGAATAGCTCCAACTGAAGTTTCGTAGATCTCATCCTGCCAGTCTGTATTGGCATTTCCTAATAAAGAAGGATCTGTACCCGGAGTATTGTTGATCAGGTTTCTAAATTCATCTGCATTTAGTACGTCTACTTTGTCCATAACATTCCCGATGGAAGTTTTCAGATCATAGGTAAACTGAAATGGAGAGTCCTTCTTACCTTTCTTTGTAGTAATAAGAATTACCCCGTTAGAAGCTCTCGAACCATAAATAGACGTAGCCGCAGCATCCTTAAGTATAGTGAAATCCTCAATTTCATTTGGGTTAATAGAGTTAAGCGCGTTTCTTGAACCGGCAACTCCACGTTGATCCAAAGGTACACCATCAACTACGATCAAAGGATCGTTAGAAGCCGAGAGTGAAGAACCACCACGTATTCTGATCGTTCCTCCCTGTCCTGGAGCTCCACCACCCGGGGTGATCTGTACTCCGGCAGATTTACCGGCAATTAGTTGTTCTGGTGCAACGACAGCACCCTGGTTAAAAGATTCAGTAGAAATCTTTTCTACAGCCCCGGTCGCATCCTGCTCTGAGGTAGCTCCGTAACCAATTAAAACAACTTCATCCAGCGACGCCGCATCTTCATCCAGCGTGATATCTATGGTAGACTGTCCCTCGTAAGGTACCTGTTGCGTGACGAAACCTAAAAATGAAAAAACAAGTATATCTTCGTCTGATATGTTTGAGATGGTATAATTACCATCAAAATCGGTCGTAGTACCATTAGTGGTACCCTGAACAATGACGTTCACACCGGGAACCGGAAGGCCTGTGGCAGTCTCTGTCACATTTCCGCTAACGGTGTTTTGTGCAAAAAAGCTCATTGGCAGCATGAACAGCAGAAACAATGTGCTTTTAATTAAATTCCTCATAAAATTATTATTGGTTTTTGATAAAAATTAACCTTATACTTTTACTTCCTGAGGTTAAATGTATGTAAATTCAACTCCAATTCAGGATGAATCTCCGCTATTACTGGGACGAAAACGTTTTCGTGTTGAAAACTTTTTCTTCTTAAGAGATTCATAATCAAATAATGCTAATTTTGCGAGATCAAAAATTTATCCTGCCAAAATCAAGAATATCCTAATAGAATGAAGCCAAAACTTACCCTGAAGAAAATTGCGAAAGAGCTTGACGTATCTATCTCTACCGTTTCAAAAGCACTTCGAGACAGCTCCGAAATTGGTGAGGAAACCCGTGCCAAGATCAAGGCTTTTGCCAAACATTACAATTATAAGCCAAACAATATCGCTCTGAGTCTTAAAAACCGCAAAACCAAGACGATAGGGATTATTATTCCCGAAATTGTGCACCATTTTTTTACCACAGTGATTAGCGGAGTGGAAAAAGTGGCCAATGAAATGGGTTATAACGTTCTGGTATGCCTTTCAGACAATTCGTTCGACAAGGAGGTGCTGAATATGGAAATGCTGGCCAATGGAAGTACCGATGGTTTTATTCTTTCCCTGGCAAAAGAAACCATGCAAAAAGGCGATTATCATCACCTCGCGGAAGTGATCAACCAGGGAATGCCTTGTGTGCTATTCGACCGTGTTGCGGAAGATATTTCCTGTGATAAGGTGATCATTGATGATGTTACGGGAGGGAAAAAAGCAGTGCAACACCTTATAGATATAGGCTGCAGAAAAATTGCTCTTATTTCTACGGTGGATTATGTTAGTGTGGGAAAACTTCGTACGCATGGTTATAAGCAGGCTTTAGCTGAAAATGGAATAAGCATTAATGAAGATCTTATTCTGAAGATAGAGGAGATGGAAGATAGCGAAAAGGAAATTGAAGCATTTCTGAAAGAACGCGAGGTGGACGGAGTCTTCGCTGTAAATGAGCATTTCGCGATTTCTGCTGTAAAAACCATTCAGGATCAGGGAAAAAATGTGCCCGAGGATGTTTCGGTGATAGGTTTTACAGATGGTGAATTATCTAAAAGATTTATTCCAAGTTTAACGACGGTAAGTCAGCACGGGATGCGAATGGGCGAGGAGTCTGCCCGGCTTTTAATAGAAAAACTGGAGCGCACCCCTTCCGAAGAAGATTACTATAAAACTATTATTGTGGAAACTGGCCTGGTGGTAAGAGATTCAACAAAATCCCGGAAATAGTATATTCATTTTAAAAAAAACATATCTTTGCCATAATTGAAATTTATCAGAACTTATATTTTTACTTCCTATCTTTTATAAGTTGTGATAAGTCTTTGTGCTTATCGTAGAACAGTTAAAATCACGATATGCAAAAACCCCGTTTAAAGTTTTGGGATATCTGGAACATGAGTTTCGGATTTCTGGGTATACAATTTGGTTTCGCGCTGCAAGGCTCGACCATGTCCCGTATATTCGAAACATTAGGTGCTGAGAAGGACAATATTCCACTATTATGGATCGCTGCGCCACTGGCAGGTCTCATCGTGCAACCAATCATAGGTTATTTAAGCGATAACACCTGGCATAAGAGCCTTGGTAGAAGAAGACCATTTTTCCTACTTGGAGCCATACTCAGCTCTATCGCGCTCCTGCTCATGCCTTACTCTTCTGCAGTATGGATGGCCGCAGGTTTATTGCTCGTACTGGACGCTTCCATCAATATTTCCATGGAACCATTTCGCGCTCTGGTGGCAGACAAATTGCCAGATTCACAAAGAAGTTATGGATTTGTTATCCAGACTCTTATCATTGGAATTGGAACCTGGGTGGCCAGTAACCTCCCAAAGTTCATGAATAACGTGCTGGATATTAGCAACGAAGCCGCTCCTGGAGTAGTACCAGAATCGGTTCGGGTAGCATTTATCGTTGGAGCTGTGGTATTTATAGGATCTATCCTGGTGACCATCTTTACCACCAAAGAATATACGCCTGAACAAATGCAGAAATTTGAAGACGGCGATGTACCTGAAAAGGATCAGGGAATGTTGAAAACCATTCTGGGAACCTATGCTTTAATGCCGAAGATCATGAAGAAACTGGGTGTAGTTCAGTTTTTTTCCTGGTTTGCATTTTTTGCCATGTGGACCCTCGCAAATCCTGCGCTTACCAGTCATATCTATAACGCTCCAAAACCTCAGATAGAAGAATTCGCTCAGTTAAATAGTGAAGGAGAACTTCAATATGATGCAGAAAGAGTGATCTTATTTCAGGATGACCAGGCGAGACTGGAGTATTCAGAACAGGATAAGAACTATAATGAAGCCAGTGATGATGTAGGATCCAAAATGGGAATCTACGGACTCTCTTCCATGGCTTTTGCCTTACTGCTTACGTTCTATACTTCGAGATTTGCCATCAACCGTAAATTCGTACATATGGGAAGTTTAATTCTTGGAGGAGTTGGTTTTTTATGGATGTACTTTATTCCCGGGGAACCAGAAATGCTTTATGTATGTTTTGTTCTTATTGGCTTTGCCTGGGGAAGTATACTTTCCATGCCTTACGCCATGTTATCCAGTTCAGTCGCTTCTTCCAAAATGGGTCTCATGATGGGTGTTTTCAATATGTTCATTGTAGTACCACAAATTATCGCAGCACTGGGAGGTGTTGTATTTCTACAAAAACTTATTGGGGAAGAATCGATCCACGCCATGACTGTGGCAGGAGTATTCCTACTGTTAGCGGCATTTTCAAATTTATTAATCACAGATAGAAAAGCTATTAAATATGACCCAGCATAGAAACAGTACAAAGGCTGCTGTTATTTTCGATCTCGACGGAGTGATCGTGGATACGGCAAAATTTCATTTTCAGGCCTGGAAAAAACTTGCTAATGATCTTGGCTTTGATTTCACTGAAGAACAGAATGAGCAATTAAAAGGAGTAAGCAGGGTGGAATCATTGAAAAAGATCCTGCAATGGGGAAACATGGAACTTTCTGAAGAAGAATTCAACAGACAGATGGCCCTGAAAAATGAAAATTATCTGGGTTATGTTGAAAAAATGGATGAATCTGAAATTCTTCCAGGAGTTCCTAAGATATTAAAGTATCTGAAAGAGAATAATATTCCTTTTGCTTTAGGCTCGGCCAGTAAAAATGCACGAAGAATACTGAAGCAAATCAACTTATACGAAGAATTTGATGCGATCGTAGATGGAACCGATGTTTCCAAGGCAAAGCCAGATCCGGAAGTGTTCCTGATCGCCGCAGTGAAACTAGGTACGCAGGCACATCATTGTGTGGTATTTGAAGATTCTCTGGCCGGAGTTCAGGCGGCCAATGCCAGCAATATGACCAGTATTGGTATTGGTTCTGCCAGTGTGCTTGGCGAGGCAGATCACGTCTTTAATGACTTCACCGAGATCGACATAGAATTTATTGAAAAATTATTGAACAACGAGTAGTAATGAATCAGGATTATATAAAACCGGACGAATGGTCCATCATTGAAGAAGAATTTGACGCAGGTAGGGTGAAATCCTCAGAAAGCCTTTTCAGCATTGGAAACGGAGCCATGGGACAGCGTGCAAATTTCGAAGAACAATATTCCGGACCAAGTTTCCAGGGAAGTTACATTGGTGGGGTCTATTATCCAGACAAAACCAAAGTGGGCTGGTGGAAGAATGGATATCCGGAATATTTTGCAAAAGTGCTTAACGCACCAAACTGGATAGGAATCAACGTTTTTGTAAACGAGGAACCTTTGGATCTTTTCCATTGCAAGCAGGTAAAAAACTTTCGTCGTGAACTCAATATGAAGGAAGGAACGCTTTCCAGGAGTTTTGAAGCTGAGCTTCCAAACGGAGTTGAGGTAGAAGTAAAAGCCTTGCGTTTTGTTTCTATTGTAGAGGATGAACTTGGAGCGATCAAATTCGAAGTAACACCGCTTAATCAGGATGCTGAGATCAGGTTCGATCCTTATCTTGATGGTAGTATTACAAATACCGATGCGAACTGGGAAGAAAGATTCTGGGAAACCCAGGAAGTGAAAGAAGACTCTGAGCGTGGTTATATTGTTAGCAAAACTCTCAAAACAGGTTTCCACGTTGGTACCTTTATGCAGTCTGAAATTCTACTGAATAATGAGAAAGTTTTAACTGAAGCAACTTCTTCAGTTGGAGAAGATCGTATTTCGTTTGCTTACAGCATCAAAGCCAGAAAACAGGAAACAGCTGCGATCATCAAATATGCAGGCTATGTTTCCGATATGAATCATAAGAAGGAGCAATTGATCGATGCGGCAGGGAAAGTCCTGGATTCGGCTACTTCAAAGGGATTCGAAACTTTAAAAAAAGATCAGAAGGAAGCCTGGGCTTCGATTTGGGAAATGGCAGACATTACCATTGCTGGAGATGTAAAAGCTCAGCAGGGGATTCGATTTAATATTTTCCAACTTAATCAAACCTATTTAGGAGAAGATGACCGGTTAAATATTGGTCCGAAAGGATTTACTGGTGAAAAGTATGGAGGTAGTACCTATTGGGATACAGAAGCTTATTGTATTCCTTTTTATATGGCGACCAAAGACCAAAAGGTAGCCCGAAAATTGCTTACCTATCGCTATAATCATCTTCAAAAAGCCAAGGAGAATGCGGAAAAACTAGGATTTTCCAACGGTGCCGCTCTATATCCCATGGTGACCATGAATGGAGAAGAATCTCATAATGAATGGGAGATCACTTTTGAGGAAATTCATAGAAATGGTGCCATGATCTTTGCGATCTATAATTATGTACGTTACACCGGAGACTTCAGCTATATTCCGGAGAAAGGACTGGAAGTAATGATCGCCATTGCTAGGTTCTGGCATCAAAGATCAAACTTCAGCAAGGATAAAAACAAGTATGTGATCCTTGGGGTTACCGGTCCTAATGAATATGAGAATAACGTAAACAACAACTGGTACACGAACTATCTTGCTAAATGGTGTATCGAATACTGCCTGGAAACCATTGAAAAGGTAAAAGACGGTCACCAGGAAGATTATGCAAGAGTAATGGGGTTAACAAACCTTAATGAAGGTGAACTGTCCAAATGGAGAGAAGTGGCGGAAAACATGTATTTCCCGTATTCCGATGAGCACGGAGTGTATCTGCAACAGGATGGTTTTCTGGATAAGGAGATCATTCCGGTACAGGAACTGGAGAAAAAGCATAGGCCTATCAACCAGAAGTGGAGTTGGGACAGAATCTTACGTTCCTGTTATATCAAGCAGGCAGATGTGTTACAGGGATTTTATTTCTTTGAAGATCACTTTACCAAAGAGCAACTGGAGAAGCATTTTGACTATTATGAGCCGCTTACCGTTCATGAATCGTCGCTTTCTCCATGTGTACACAGCATACAGGCAGCCACGCTTGGCAGAATGGATCAGGCTTACCAGTTCTATGTAAGAACATCAAGGCTTGATCTGGATGATTATAACAAAGAGGTGGAAGAAGGTTGCCATATTACCAGTATGGCCGGTACCTGGATGAGTATTGTAGAAGGTTTTGGAGGCATGCGAGTGGAAAATGATCAGTTATCATTTAAACCTCAAATTCCTGAAAACTGGAATGCTTATTCTTTCAAAGTAAACTTTAGAGACCGCATTGTCAAGGTTTCAGTTTCCTCCAAAGGAACCGAGTTCTTTTTAGAAGGATCAGAATCACTGGATATTTTGGTTAATCAAAAGGAACTTACCCTGGTGCCCAACGAAAAAATTACAGCTTAAACAACGGGCTCTCTTTGCATAAAGGGAGCCTTTTTTTAATTAGATAAAATGAGAAAAATTTTAATGCTTTGCGGTCTGTTCATCGGCCTGCAGGGATTTGCGCAAATCGAGCGTGTGGAACCACCTAACTGGTGGATCGGTTTTGAGCAGGATTGCTTGCAGCTCATGCTCTACGCAAGCAATATTGGCACTGCGGAAGTGTCTTCAAATTACCAGGGAGTTGAAGTACTGGGAACCGAAACGGCAGATAGTCCAAATTATTTATTTATAAACCTGGTGATTACGGAAGCGGCCCGGCCGGGTAACATGCAACTGAATTTCAAATTTGAAGATGGTTCTTCAGAAGTCATAGATTATGAACTAAAGAAGCGGGAACAGGCTGCGGAAGATTTTGTTGGATTCGACAATTCTGATGCGATTTACCTCATTACACCAGATCGTTTTGCCAATGGCGATTATAGCAATGATGTAGACGAAAGCCTGAACGAGAAAACAATCGATCTTAAAGATGATTACGCCCGGCATGGTGGCGATATTCAAGGGATCATAGAACATCTTGATTATATTGATGAAATGGGTTTTACTGCGATCTGGTCTTCTCCATTGCTGATCAATGACATGAAATCTGGCTCTTATCACGGTTATGCCATGACCGACTTCTATAAAGTAGATCCTCGTTTTGGAACTCTGGAAGAATATAAAGAACTGGCACAAAAGGCAGACGAAAGAGGTATCAAATTGATTATGGATATGGTGGCAAATCATAGCGGGGCAGAGCACTGGTGGATGGATGATCTTCCCTTCAGTGACTGGATCAACTACAAGGAGAAATTTGAAAACAAGGAAGACCTGGTGTATTCCAATCACCGTAGAACTGTGAACCAGGATCTATATGCTTCCGAAGCAGATAAAAAAGTGATGAGCAACGGCTGGTTTGTGGAAACCATGCCAGATTTGAACCAAAAGAATCCTTACCTGGCCAAATATATCATTCAGAACAACATCTGGTGGGTGGAAACTTTAAAGCTGGGAGGCATCAGGCAGGATACCTATCCTTATCCAGACATGGAATTCATGAGTGAATGGGCCGGAGCGATCATGAAGGAATACCCGAACTTCAATATAGTAGGGGAAGAGTGGTCCAGCAATCCGTTGCTAATTCGTTTCTGGCAGGATGGAATTGAAAATGGATATGATTCTAACCTGAAGTCTACGATGGATTTTGCCATGCAAAGCAATATCGTAAAAGGATTGAATGAAGATTCTGGCTGGGACACAGGATTACAGCGTTTATATGATGGCCTGGCGAACGATTTCGCTTATGCTTCTCCTGAAAATATTATGATCTTTCCAGACAATCATGATGTGAGCAGGATTTATACTCAGCTTCATGAAGATGTGGAAAATACAAAGATGGCGCTCAGTTATATTCTCAGCCTTCCGCGTATTGCGCAGGTTTACTACGGAACTGAAATTCTTATGAACGATACTGCAAAACCAGGTGATCATGGTTTGATTAGAACCGATTTTCCTGGGGGCTGGAAAGAAAGCGACAAGAACGCTTTTACCGGGGAGGGACTTTCCGAAAAAGAAAAGGATATGCAGAAATTCCTCAAAAAGATACTCAATTACAGAAAGTCAAGTAAAGCCATTCAGGAAGGAAATCTGGTGCATTTTACACCCGAAAACAACACTTACCTGCTCTCAAGAACTGCTGGAGATGAGACCATAGTGCTTATTCTTAATAAAAATGAAGAATCCATGAACCTAGATCTTTCCAGGTTCGCAGAACTTGAACTGGAAGGAAAGCAGTTTCAGAACCTAATAACCAGTGAAAAAATGACCTGGGATAAAAGCCTGGAGCTTCCATCACGTGGGGCCTATTTTTTTACAACTAAAATGAACCATTTAAACTAATCAAATGAAGAAAATAACTTTTATACTGGCCTTAATGATTCTTTTCGTTTCGTGTAAGAACGAAACAAATCAGCCAGAGAAGACAGAAAATGAAACTGCAAAAGACTCCCTCGCACCGGTGAGTGATGATATATTGGAGTCGGCGATTATTTATGAGGCGAACATTAGACAATATTCCCCGGAAGGTACTTTTAATGCTTTTACTCAAGATATTCCGCAGCTTAAAGAATTGGGTGTAAAAGTGATCTGGCTAATGCCCATGTATCCCATTTCCATGAAAAAGAGAAAAGCGACTGATGATAAATCCATAGAGGATATCGAAGATCCTGAAGAGCGTAAGAAATATTTGGGAAGCTATTATGCGATTTCAGATTATAAAGCTGTGAATCCAAATTTTGGAACCATGGAGGATTTTGATAAGCTGGTTCAAACTGCCCACGAAAATGGCATGTACGTTATTCTGGACTGGGTGGCCAATCATACCGGCTGGGATCATGCCTGGATAGAAGAACATCCTGAATATTATACTAAAAATGATAAGGGTGAAATTACAGATCCTATCAATGATGCTACCGGAGAGCCATGGGGCTGGACAGATGTTGCCGATCTGAATTTCCATAACGAAGGTCTGAGAGCAGCGATGAAAAAGGACATGCTTTTCTGGATCGAGGAGCACGATGTTGATGGGTATCGTGCAGATGCGGCCCACTCGGTTCCTACAGATTTCTGGGAAGATATTGCTGCTGAATTGCGTGAAGTGAAGCCGGTTTTTATGCTGGCTGAAGCAGAAAGTCCCAAAGAATTATTTCACAATGCTTTTGAAATGGGCTATAACTGGGAAGGACACCATATTATGAATAGCATTGCACAGGGAGATAAAACTGCCAGCGACTGGGATGATTATATGAAAAAGGTTGATTCTACATTTCAGGAAGATGATTACCTGATGAATTTTGTAACCAATCATGATGAAAATTCGTGGGCGGGAACCGTAGAGGAGAGAATGGGGGATGCTTCTGAAGCGATGCTGGCCATGACCTATACGTTACCGGGAATGCCTTTGATCTATAGCGGACAGGAATATGACATGAACAAAAGACTGGAATTCTTCGTAAAGGATACAATTCCGAAGAAAAAAGGCAAGGTCTATCCATTACTTGAAAAACTGGGTGCGCTTAAAACTTCAAGTGTTGCATTGCACGGAGGGAAGTCGGCTGCCTCATATAATGATGTTACAACTTCTGAAGATGAAAAAGTGCTTGCGTTCAGAAGAGAAAAGAATGGAGAAACACTTTACTATGTCGCAAATATGACTGCGGAACCATTAGAGTTTTCCGCAGAAATCGAGGGTGATTTTATAGATTATATGAATGACTCAGAAATGAACATTGAGTCAGATCAAACTCTGAAGTTTAATGCCTGGGAGTACAAAATTTTGATAAATAAGTAATTAATCTCCTAATAATTTGCAAAAAGCCACAAAATTGTGGCTTTTTTTATTAGTTATCAACCGAAAACGTTTTAGTTTTTTCCGAAATTAGGTAATTGGTTTGAAAGAAGTTAGCTTTGAGGGTAATGGTTGAAAAAATTAGAAACATCGCTGTTCTAACTTCCGGAGGAGATGCTCCGGGAATGAACGCTGCTATAAGAGCAGTGGTTCGTGCCTGTTCATTTCATGATCTCGATTGTACAGGAATATTTCGTGGTTACCAGGGTCTAATCGAAGCAGACTTCGAGCCTTTGGACGCACGATCAGTTAGAAACATAATCAATAGAGGTGGAACTTTTTTGAAGTCTACCCGTTCCAGGGAATTTCAGACGAAAGAAGGTCGTCAAAAAGCTTACGACAATCTAATAGCTAACAATGTCGATGCACTTATTGTAATTGGCGGAGACGGTACCTTTACCGGTGGACAGCTATTTAGTAAAGAATTTGGATTCCCGGTAGTGGGAATTCCTGCGACCATCGATAATGACATCAATGGAACAGATTTTACCCTGGGTTACGACACTGCGTTAAATACTGTGGTAGAAGCGATCGATAAGATTCGTGATACGGCAAGCTCGCACAACAGGTTGTTCCTCGTAGAGGTTATGGGTCGTGACGCTGGCGATATCGCTTTGAATAGTGGTATTGGTGCTGGTGCCGAAGAGATTTTGATCCCCGAGGAAAACCTGGGAGTTGAAAGATTACTCGATTCACTTAGAAAAAGTAAAAAAACTGGAAAAACTTCCAGTATCATCGTGGTTGCTGAAGGTGATAAGAGCGGGAAGAATATCTTCGAACTGGCTTCCTTTATAGAAGAAAACCTTGATGAATACGAAGTAAGAGTTTCAGTGCTGGGTCATATTCAAAGAGGAGGTTCTCCAAGTTGTTTCGATCGTGTTCTGGCGAGTAAGTTGGGAGTGGGAGCCGTTGAAGCTTTGATGAATGGAAAGACCGAGATCATGGTAGGAATTCATCACCAGAAGGTTGTTCATATAGATTTATTGACGGCTATCAAAGGTGAAGCAAAAATAGATAAAGAATTACGAAGGGTGGCAGACATCACTTCGGTATAATTAAAAACCAAAGAAAATGAGTACTAAAATTGGAATTAATGGATTTGGTCGTATAGGAAGAATTGCCTTCAGAATTGCGGCACAGAGCGAAAAAGTAGAAGTTGTTGCTATTAACGATCTTCTTGATGTAGATCATTTAGCATATTTACTAAAGTACGATTCAGTTCACGGTAAATTTAATGGTACTGTTGAAGTAAAGGACGGAAGTCTTATCGTTGACGGAAATAAAATCAGAGTAACTTCAGAAAAGAATCCGGCAGACCTTAAATGGGGAGATGCAGGCGTTGACGTGGTAATGGATTGTACTGGAATCTTCACAGATCTTGATAATGCACAGGCTCACCTTGATGCTGGTGCAAGAAAAGTTGTGATCTCAGCTCCTTCTAAAACTGCTCCAATGTTCGTGATGGGTGTGAACCACCAGGAGGTAAAAGCAGATCAGAACATAGTTTCCAATGCTTCATGTACTACCAACTGTCTTGCGCCACTTGCAAAAGTGATCGATGATGAGTTTGGATTGGTAGAAGGATTAATGACTACGGTTCATGCAACTACATCTACTCAGTTTACAGTAGATTCTCCATCTAAGAAAAACTTCAGACTAGGAAGAAGTGCGATGGCAAATATCATCCCAAGTTCAACCGGAGCTGCCGTAGCAGTAACTAAAGTAATTCCTTCTCTTAAAGGAAAGCTTACCGGGATGGCTTTTAGAGTTCCAACTACAGATGTATCTGTTGTGGATCTTACCGTGAAGACAGAAAAATCTACCAGTTACGAAGAAATCAAAGCCGCTTTCAAAAAGGCTGCGGAAGGAGATTACAAAGGAGTAATCGCTTATACTGAAGAAGAAGTGGTAAGCCAGGATTACGTTTCAGATCCACATACCTGTAACTTCGATGCCGGTGCTGGTATTGAACTTAATGACAAGTTCTTTAAGCTAATCGCCTGGTATGATAACGAGTATGGATATTCTTCCAAGCTTGTAGATCTTGCAGCTCACGTAGCTTCACTATAAATTATTCTGAATAAAATCAAATAGCAGTTCGGTGGTACAGCTGGACTGCTTTCTTTTCAATTTAATCCATCTCAGAACATGATATTGATTGCCGACGGCGGGTCCACAAAATGTGACTGGATCTTACTGAACAATGAGGGCGAGCAGCTATTTAAGACCAGAAGTAAAGGTTTGAATCCTGCTGTTTTTAAAGAAGCTGTTCTTGAAGAGCGTCTTGCTGAAAACCCTGAACTTGCAGAAGTAAGAGATACGATCGAAAAAGTACATTTTTATGGTGCCGGTTGTGGTACACCAACTCCTACTGAACTGCTTAGAAGCATCATCGCGAACTATTTTACAAATGCAGATGAGGTAAAGGTGATGGAAGATACGGTTGCGGCGGTTTATGCTGCGACTACAGAGCCTGGGATCGTTTGTATTCTGGGGACTGGATCCAACAGCTGTTATTTTGATGGAGAAAATATAAGTCAGGCCGTGGCTTCTCTCGGTTATATCTTAATGGATGAAGCCAGTGGTAATTACTTCGGAAAAAGACTCATCAGGGATTATTACTATAAAAGAATGCCTCCTGAAATTGCTGAAAAATTTGAGCAGAAGTTCGACCTTAATTCAGATACCATTAAGATGAACCTTTATCGCAAGGATAATCCTAATACGTACCTGGCGCATTTCGCTGAATTTATCTTTACTAATGAACGTAATGGCTACTTCTATAAATTGCTCCACGAAGGTCTTTCAGATTTTGTTCATTCAAGAGTCATGAGCTATCCGCAGGTGACCTCTGTGCCAGTTCACTTCATAGGCTCCATAGCTTACTTCAGTCAGGATATTATCAAGGCAGTTTTACAGCCTTACGGTATCGAAGTTGGGAACATTGTGAGAAGACCTATTGATGCATTAATTGAATATTACCGCCAGAATGTATTCGGTAAATAGTACAACTCATTTTCAAAAACTAAAGAGACCCGCAAATCGCGGGTCTTTTTTTTATGAAAAATTTGGCGATACAACTTGTTGGAGATGTATCACTTATAAGTTTAAAATGTACATTTAGCGGCGTTTAACAACCCTACATTATATGTAATTTTATGCTTGTAAAAGTTTATGGAAGTGCTGTTTTTGGTGTGGATGCTACTACAATAACCATTGAGGTGAACGTAGCTTCAGGCATTGGTTATCATCTTGTAGGTTTACCAGATAATGCCGTCAAGGAATCCAGCTACCGGATCACAGCGGCCCTCCAAAATAACGGTTACAAATTACCTGGGAAAAAGATCATTGTAAACATGGCACCTGCAGACCTTAGAAAAGAAGGTTCAGCCTATGATCTGAGTTTTGCCATGGGTATCCTGGCCGCTTCTGAACAAATCAAAGCCAGTAATATTTCGGAGTATATCATCATGGGTGAGTTATCGCTGGACGGCAGTCTGCAACCCATTAAAGGAGCACTACCTATTGCTATTCAGGCCAAGAAAGAAGGTTTTAAAGGCTTTATTCTGCCTGAACAAAATGCCCGGGAAGCAGCGATCGTTTCAGGTCTGGATGTGTTCGGGGTAACGAATATCAAAGAAGTGATCGATTTTTTTCATTCAGGAAAGTTACTGGAACCAACCATAATAAATACCAGAGAAACATTTTTTCAGGATCTGGATCATCTGGAGCATGACTTCGCCGATGTAAAAGGACAGGAATCCATCAAGAGATGTATGGAGATCGCTGCCGCGGGTGGACACAACATCATTCTTATTGGGCCTCCAGGGGCAGGAAAAACGATGCTAGCCAAAAGATTACCCAGCATCCTACCACCAATGACTTTGCAGGAAGCACTGGAAACTACTAAAATTCATAGTGTAGCCGGACGCATAAAGGATAATGTAGGTTTGCTGGCCCAGAGGCCTTTCCGGAGTCCGCATCATACCATATCCGATGTAGCGCTCGTTGGCGGGGGTGGATATCCTCAGCCGGGAGAAATTTCGCTATCA
Organism: Christiangramia portivictoriae DSM 23547; assembly: GCF_000423045.1. Lineage (GTDB taxonomy): Bacteria > Bacteroidota > Bacteroidia > Flavobacteriales > Flavobacteriaceae > Christiangramia > Christiangramia portivictoriae. The sequence goes on from NZ_KE383971.1 coordinate 613,225, forward strand.
CACAATGGAGTTTTATTTCTGGATGAGCTTCCCGAATTTAAAAGAAGTGTTTTAGAGGTAATGCGACAACCTCTGGAAGACCGGGAGGTAACCATCTCCAGGGCAAGATTTACCGTAACTTATCCATCCAGTTTTATGCTGGTAGCCAGTATGAACCCCAGCCCGGGTGGATATTTTAACGATCCCGATGCGCCGGTGTCGTCATCTGCCTTTGAAATGCAAAGATACCTTGGCAAGATTAGCGGACCTCTTCTCGACAGGATCGATATCCATATTGAGGTGACACCAGTTCCTTTCGACAAATTAAGCGAAGAACGGAAGGGAGAATCCAGCAAATCGATACGGGAGAGAGTAACCAGGGCTAGAAGTGTTCAATCTATCAGGTTTCAGGATCTTGAACACGTGCATTACAATGCTCAGATAGGTCCAAGGCAAATCAGGGAATACTGCCAATTGGATGATGCGTCGAAAAATTTATTGAAAACTGCCATGGAAAAACTAAATCTCTCTGCCCGCGCTTATGACCGGATTTTAAAAGTATCCAGAACGATCGCAGATCTTGCCGGAAGTACGAATATCGAGGGAGAGCATATAAGTGAGGCCATTCAATACAGAAGTCTGGATCGGGAAGGATGGCTGGGCTAATATCTTGAGCTTTAATTAACGAAAGCTTTGACTGTTTTTTATATTTTTGGATAAAACCTACTAATTCAACAAGTGAATTTCGAAATATCTCGAAAAAGACGTAATTACAACCAATGAAAAAACTCCTTTTAGCTTCCGTTTGTTTGCTTATTTTCTCCTGCAAAGGAAATTCAGAAGACCCAGGCAAAAACCCGGGAAGTACCGATACTCTTATTACTGAAGATATTTTGCCAAATGTGCTCAAATCAACAGACAGGATTACGCTAAGCATTGCTGAAGCTAATAACCTGGCAGCGCTACCTCTCGGATGCTTAAATACAGAATATCCAAATAAACTTGGCCAAACGCTGGAAAACGCGGAAGCCATGGATGAGCCGCACGTGCTACATCCGGCCTTTTATGGCTGTTTTGACTGGCATTCTTCGGTGCATGCGCACTGGTCCTTGGTAAGCTTGCTCAAGCAGTTTCCAAATCTCGATAAGAATGAGGAAATCCGAGAAAAGTTAAAAACTTCCCTGTCCCAGGAGAATATTCAAGGTGAGGTAGAATATTTTAAAAGGAAAGAAAGCATGGCTTACGAGCGCACGTATGGCTGGGCATGGTTACTAAAGTTGTCTCAGGAGCTAAATTCCTGGGAAGATCCTCTCGGGCAGGAACTTGCAGCAAACCTTCAGCCATTAACAGATTTGATAACTACGCGATATATTGAATTTCTTCCGAAGTTAAATTACCCGGTAAGAGTAGGGGAGCACACCAATACTGCATTCGGACTTTCATTTGCTTATGATTACGCAGAAGCAGTGGGGAACCAGGAATTGATGGAGGCGGTCAAAAAAAGTGCTCAGAATTTTTTCCTGAATGACGATGACTGCCCGGTAGGCTGGGAGCCAGGAGGTTATGATTTTATTTCTCCCTGCCTGGCTGAAATAGATATCATGAGAAGAGTTCTGCCAAAGAGTGCATTCAATCTATGGATCGAAGATTTTATGCCTCAGCTAAAAAACGAGGATTTTGAAATGGAAGTTGGAGAGGTCTCAGACAGAACAGATGGGAAACTGGTTCATCTGGATGGTTTGAACTTTAGCAGAGCCTGGATATTCTCTGGTCTGGCAAATCAATACCCTGATAAATTTGGTCACTTAAGAAATCTCGCAAACGAGCATATTGCCTATTCTTTTCCAAATGTCTCCGGGGATGATTATGAAGGTGGTCACTGGTTGGGCACTTTCGCGATCTATGCCTTACAGAAGTCTGGAAAGCAACCGGTAAAATGAGAAACTTTTTCAGAAATCTAGGTCCCGGGATCCTTGTTTCTGCTGCCTTCATTGGACCTGGAACCGTTACAGTTTGCAGTCTTGCGGGTGTAAAGTTCGGGTACAGTTTATTATGGGCTTTGTTCATTTCCATTATTGCCTGTATTGTTTTGCAGGAAATGTCGGCAAGGCTTGGCCTGGTTACCGGCAAAGGCCTTAGTGAATCATTAAGGCAGTCTATTAGTTCTCCGGTGCTACGAATGGTAGCCTTGATCCTGATCTTTTCTGCCATTGTAATTGGAAATGCGGCCTATGAGGCCGGAAATATTTCTGGCGCAGTCATGGGAATCCAGAGCATCATGCCTATTGAAGAAGTAGCGATTTCAGGTAATACTTTCAATCTTTGGAGTTTTATAATTGGAGGCTCCGCATTTCTTCTTCTATACCTGGGGAGTTATAGAAAACTGGAAAAGGTTTTTATCGCCTTAGTCACTCTTATGAGTCTAGCTTTTATTTTGACTGCAATTCTCACCAGGCCAGATTGGCGGGCAGTATTTGGAGGCTTTGTACCAGTGTCGATAAACGATGAAATTTTAACGATCATCGCTTTGGTGGGAACTACCGTGGTTCCTTACAATCTTTTTCTGCACGCCTCTTTGGTAAGTGAGAAGTGGACTGGTAGCAATCACCTGAAAACAGTACAGAAGGAACTTGTGTTCTCAATATTTATGGGTGGCCTGGTGTCTATGGCGATTTTAATTTGTGCGGCAGCATCGGGAATTAGTTCGATCCAGGATGTTGGCGACCTGGCAGCAGGTTTAGAGCCGCTTTTTGGTAATATGGCTACCACATTTCTCGCCATTGGACTACTGGCAGCGGGAATAACATCCTCCATTACGGCACCTCTGGCAGCTGCTTATGTCGTAAAAGGTTTACTCGGCTGGGAAGGTGGAATGTCTAACTGGAAGTTTAAAGGGGTATGGATGAGTATTATTATACTTGGTATTCTATTCAGTTCACTTGGGATCAAACCAGTTGAGATCATTCAGTTCGCACAGATAGCGAACGGAGTTGTGTTGCCGGTGATCGCGATATTTCTTTTCTGGATCGTCAATCAAAAGTCGATACTGGGAAAATATAGAAATTCAGTCATTCAGAATATTGTCGGGATCCTGGTCATTGGCCTGGCCATTTTTCTTGGCATCAAATCGATTTATACAGTAATCCAAAATTTATGAAAAGAGAAACCATCCATATTAATTGCGATCTTGGTGAAGGCGGGGAAAATGACGAGCAGTTAATGCCGCTTATTTCTGCCTGTAATATCGCTTGTGGCGGTCATGCGGGTAACCTGGAAACCATGCAGAGAACAGTACGACTGGCTCTTGAAAATAACGTGGAAATTGGAGCTCATCCATCGTATCCAGACCGGGCCAACTTCGGAAGAAATCATATGGAAATGACTGCTGAAGAATTGAAACTTTCCATAGAAGGACAGGTGCTTAGCTTGAAGCAGATCGTGGAATCTGAAGGTGGAAAATTAAGTCATGTAAAACTACACGGGGCTCTTTATAATGATGCTGCACGCGATAGGAATATTTCCAAAACTGTGTTGCGAAGTCTGGAAGGTCTGGGAGGTGATTTAAGGCTATATGTGCCTCTTCACTCTCAACTCGGAGAACTGGCTTTGGGTAAATTTGAACTCTATCAGGAAGCTTTTGCAGATCGCAATTATGAAAAAAATTACGCACTTGTTTCCCGGTCAAAATCGCATGCCATCATTACAGATGAGGAACTGGTTTTTGATCATGTCTGGCGAATCTATAAGATGAATGAGATAAAATTGGAGAATGGTGAATTTTTGAAAGCTTATGCAGATACATTTTGCGTACATTCAGATACTCCCTCATCTGTGGAAATTCTGCAAAGTTTACATCGTAGATTCGCCCGTAAAAATGTATTTATAAAGGCTTGAAGATGATAAAAGGCAAGACTGTTTCGAGACTGGGGGACCGCGGAATTTTGATAGAATTTTCTCAGGATATTTCAGAAAATACCCTTAAAACTATACTCAATTTCAGAAATAGATTATTAGAATCAGAGTTTGAACAAAAGGTTGAGATAACAAATACATATAACTCGTTATTAATTAGTTATCCATTTACTATAAGAAACTTCTATAGTGAATTTTCAAAGGTTTCCAGTATTCTTGAACTGACTAATATATCAAAATCTTTTAAGAAGCGAGTTTTCAAAATCCCTGTTTGTTATGAAGCTAAATTTGCTCCAGATCTTGAAACAGTCGCCAGGCTCAGAAAGCTGAAAAAAGAGGAAATCATCGAGCTTCATAGCGGTTCACAATATCTCGTTTACTTCACCGGTTTTTTGCCAGGATTTTTATATCTGGGTGGTATGAATAAAAAAATTGCCACGGCCCGAAAAGAGACTCCGCGTAAGATGGTTGAAAGAGGCAGCGTGGGAATTGCAGAAGATCAAACAGGGATCTATCCACAGGAGAGTCCGGGTGGATGGCAGATCATTGGTAGAACACCCCTGGAACTTTTTGATATAAAACTAGAAACACCTACTCCATTCGTAGCTGGAAATTACGTGCAATTCTTTCCGGTTAGTGAATTGGAATATTTCCAAATAAAGGAAGAGGTGGAGCATGGTAAGTATGAATTTCAAATGATCGAAATGAATGGGTGAGCTACTAGTAAAACAGGCAGGATTATTTACCACGATCCAGGATCTTGGAAGATTTGGATCCAGAAAATATGGCGTCCCAGAAAGTGGTGTTGTGGACAGATATGCCTTCAGGATCTGCAATCTAATTCTTGGTAATTCGAGCAACGCCGCAGTTATGGAAATGACCTTTATGGGACCAGTTCTCAAATTCAACTCAGCGACCAATATTTGTATTGGAGGAGCAGATCTTACTCCCAAAATAAATGATCTGGAAGTAGAACTGCATACACCATTTCAGATCCAGGCTGGGGATATATTATCCTTCGGAAAAAGAAAATTTGGTCTTCGATCCTATCTTGCGATCAAGGATGGTTTTCAATCTCCGGAAGTTCTCGGGAGCCGTAGTTGGCTACATTCAATTACGGGTAAAACAAGACTTCAGAAGGGGCAGGTTTTAGGTTACCAGGCTTCAGAAGCTATGATCAATAGTTCTCATGCTGCGATTCAGGTAGATACCGATTACCTTGAGTCAAAAGAGATAGAGGCTTACGAAGGCCCGGAATTTGTCAAACTGCCAAAGCACTTGCAAGAGCTCATCTTTCAGCAAAAATTCACACTGCATGGTGATAGTAACCGTATGGCCATTCAGTTTGAGGAAACTTTTCAAAATAACCTGGAAAGCATTCATACATCACCAGTTATGCCCGGAACTGTACAGCTCACGCCTTCAGGAAAACTGATTGCGCTTATGAGAGACTGCCAGACTACAGGTGGATATCCCCGGGTTCTACAGTTATCGGAATTTGGGATACAGGTTCTAGCTCAAAAGACCCCTGGTGAGATCGTTCAGTTTCGAAAGAAGCTGTAGCTATCGAAAATGCAAAAAGTGCCAGAAAAGTTTATGATTGCTATAGAAAAGACCCTACTCAGAACTACAACTAAACTATGACCGACACTTTTTTTGTCCCCAAAACATTTTAGATAAACCAAAATGACTCTACAAATATAGGTGCCGAAGTAAGCGCAGGCTAGGGGAATTTTCCCCTTTCTCACAGCAAATGGCGTTTTTAAAGCTAGAAATTATAATTTTGAGTCAGAAAATCAAACCTTTATCACTGTGAATCCACCGAATAAATGCATCACTATTCAGAAGGCAAAAGAACTTCAGAAGGAATGGCGTGAGACCAGAGCAACCGTGACCACTAATGGAACAACGCATAAAGACACCTGTGAGTTCCACTTCGATCTTGAAGAATTACAAGAATATATTAATTATGTTCGCGAGCAATCCAGAAAAAATGATGCTGAAAGGCCGGGAATCAATGTCTGGCTTGGAGCATACCCTGCAGAAGACGATCGACCTTCCCTTAACACGATCTTCTTTTCGGCGACCCGAAAAATGAAGCCAGAAGAGGAAGATGACTCTGGAAGAGATTACCTGGAAAGTGATGAGATCGAACCCATGAATACGGTTGGAGGATTATGGCCGCCGTTACCATATAAAGGCTAGGTTTTTCTGTGATAGAATTCATTATTGAAAATAAGCTGTACGTGGGATATCTTATGGAATTCCTTGCAGCCTGCGCCGGTACTATACATCTGCTCAAAGTCCGCAATCCAAGGAATGGGATAAAACTTTTCGTTGGATTCCTGTGGTTCAATTTCTTTTATGATCTATTTGGGATGTATCCCATCTGGGCTTTTTACGATAATTACCAGAGCGCTCCTTTTATAAAAGACACTGCCTTTGCGAGAAATTTCTGGTACTATAATAACTTTTACGTCATCAAATATCTCCTGCTTAGCCATCTATTCATATTGCAACTGACTCATGCTGAAAGTCAGGGTTTACGGAAGATCCTGGACAGGTTGAAATGGGTATTTCTTATTTACAGTATTGTTTGTTTCGCCAGCTTTGGAAATTATCTGTATCAATATGATTATACGGTGATCATTTTTGGAACATTCTTCCTGGTGGGATGTATCATGGGCTATCTGCTACAAATGCTGCGTACAGATCAAGTCCTGCATTTTAGGTCTGACCTGGTTTTTTACATTGCGATAGCGTTGATCCTTTATGAATTATGTATTGCACCCATCAATATTTATGCAGCCTACTTTAATGAAGGTAATATGGAATTCGTCCAGTTCTACGCACGTATTCTCAGGTATGGGAATATCTATTTATACGGAATGTTTATAATAGGTTTCCTGGTAACTTTGAGAAATGCCAGAAAAACTGATACCTTAGCTTAGACTTATTTATTTTATCTGTTAAACTGAATCAGGCTTGCCAGAAGTTAAATTTCATATGTAATGCTTCGGAAAGAAGAGATTATTCTAATACTTTACTTCATACTGGTGATCATTTTTCTCACCATCTTCACCGTATTTTTTGTCATTACATATCAGAAGCGAAAAAATAAGATCCTTCAGGAGAAATTCGAGGCAGAACAACAATTTTTAATAGAACTCAACAATACCAAGATTGAGATACAGGAGGCTACACTAAAAAATGTAAGCTGGGAACTGCACGACAATATCGGGCAATTACTATCGGTTGCAAGTATTCAACTTAACATCCTGCTTAAAGCATCCCAGGAAGATGCCAGTCCTGCGGTCATAGAAATCAAAGACCTGGTCACTAATTCTCTTAACGAAGTTCGTTCCTTGTCAAGAACTCTAAACAACGAAGTCATTTACGCTGCGGGCTTACATAAATCTGTTCGCGATGAATTGAATCGTTATAACCGTATGGACATTTTGCAGGCAGACCTTCAAATTAAGGGGGAGCCTCGCGAACTAAAACCTGAAAGTGAGATCATCATCTTCCGGATCATGCAGGAGTTTTTCAATAATGTGATCAAGTATGCTGAGGCCAGTTCGCTTCAGGTTCAGCTAGACTACCTGGAAGACGCGCTTCATATCCAGGCGATAGACGATGGGAAAGGTTTTGACGATCGCGTTGTGGAAAAAGGTTCCGGCATTATCAATATGTATAGCCGGGCCAGGCTTATCAATGCGGAAATTGACCTACAGAGCAAGATTGGTGAAGGAACTTCTCTAAGCTTAATCTACCCAATTCAAATAGATGAAAATGCCTAAAAAGATTAGTATTGTCGATGACCATAAGCTATTTGCGAGTTCACTGCGGGTTCTGGTGAATTCTTTTGATGGTTTTGAAGTTCTGAATTATCATAAGAATGGTCAGGAACTTGTTGAGCATATCGAGAAAGGCCTGGAACTCCCCGATGTGTTGCTTCTGGACATGAGTATGCCGGTGATGGGTGGGATGGAGACGATGACTTGGTTGAAGCAAAACCAGCCTGATCTAAAAGTGCTGGCCCTTACCGTAGATCAGGAAGATGAGACGATCATAAAAATGCTGAAACTGGGTGCCCGTGGATATCTTCTGAAAGACATAGATCCAGACGAGTTTGAACTCGCCCTGAACAAAATTGTGGAAACAGGTTATTATACCAATCGGTTAATTTCTGAAGCATACAGGAATGAAGGGAAGGCTGAAAATCAGGAGCTACTCACCGGTCGTGAACTTGAATTTTTACAACTCGCCTGTAGTGAACTTACTTATAAAGCGATTGCTGCAGAGATGAACCTGAGCCCGAAAACGGTAGAGAATTACCGGGAAAGCCTGTTTAGTAAGTTACAGGTAAAGAGCAGGGTAGGTTTGGTAATGCTCGCTATCAAAGAAGGATACTTCCGCATATAAAAATTTAAGAATACTTTATAGCAAAAGCCGCTTTGTCCTGTCACTAAATTCGCGAACTGCAGTATCTTCGTAGTTTCAAATTAAATAAACGTGATAGATTCAGCAAAAATAGAACTCCGGAATTTACAGGTTAAGGATTACGAGGAATTAAAAATTTCCATGGTTAAAAGTTACCAGGCCATGCCAGATGAATACTGGAGCAAGTCTGAGATCAAAACCCTGATTAGTAAATTTCCAGAAGGACAGTTATGTATCATCATAGATAATCGTATTGCGGGTTGCGCGCTCTCAATTATCGTAAACTACGATAAGTTCGACGACAATCATACCTACGATGAAATTATAGGTGGAGAAAATTTTTCTACACACACTAAGAATGGAAATGTTCTTTATGGAATTGATGTATTCATTCATCCGGAGTTTCGAGGAATGCGACTGGGGCGAAGACTTTACGAAGCTCGAAAGGAACTATGTGAACATTTGAATCTAAAAGCGATCGTTTTTGGAGGCAGAATCCCGAATTACGCCAAATATGCAGATGAACTCACTCCAAAGCGTTATATCGAGAAGGTAAAACTTCAGGAGATTCACGATCCAGTTCTTTCCTTTCAGCTAAATAATGATTTTCACGTAAAAAAAGTGATCAAAGGCTATTTATCTGGTGATCATGAATCACGTGAATTCGCTACTTTGATGGAATGGAACAATATCTACTATTCCAAGCCTCAAAAACTGGTGAATACTACCAAAACAGTGGTTCGACTTGGCTTGGTACAGTGGCAGATGCGGTTGTTCAAGGATTATGATGCGCTGGTTTCGCAGATAGAATTCTTTGTGGATGCGGTAAGTAACTATCAAAGCGATTTTATTCTTTTTCCAGAGCTATTCAATGCTCCGCTCATGGCTCAGTTCAATCATCTTTCTGAACCGGAAGCCATTCGTGCGCTCTCAGACTATACCGAAAAATTACTGGAAACCTTCCGGGAGTTTGCCATCAATTACAACATTAATATCATTACCGGAAGTATGCCTTTGCCGGTAGGGGAACACATGTATAATGTGGGATATCTGTGCAGAAGGGATGGAAGTTATGAGCGTTACGAAAAACTGCATATCACCCCGGCTGAAGAGACGGCCTGGGGAATGAAAGGCGGAAATAAACTGGAAACTTTTGATACAGACTGTGGTAAAATAGGTGTGCTTATCTGCTACGATGTAGAGTTTCCTGAAGCTTCCAGGTTGCTTGCCGAAGAAGGAATGAACATTTTATTCGTGCCCTTCATGACCGATACCCAGAATGGTTATTCCCGGGTAAAGATCTGCGCCCAGGCCCGTGCTGTGGAGAATGAATGTTATGTGGCCATCGCAGGCTCTGTAGGAAATCTTCCAAAAGTGGATAATATGGACATACAGTACGCTCAAAGTGCAGTATTAACACCATCAGATTTTGCGTTTCCGGTAAACGGCATCAAGGCAGAAGCTACGCCAAACACTGAGAGTACTTTGCTGGTCGATGTCGATCTGGATCTTCTCAAAGAGTTGCATAACTTCGGAAGTGTTCGAAACATGAAAGACAGAAGAAAGGACCTATATTCCTTAAGAAGAAAAAAATAGAATAGTTTGCTGAAAATGAGGAGGTTTCAGAACTTTTTACTAGTTTTAGACCATGATCAGTATCGTTGAAAAATTCGTTGTGGCAGTGTTGGAAATCTTTTTCTAAGAATCTCAACATTCCATTTTAATATATGCTCAGGAAGCCACCACAACTGGTGGCTTTTTTTTTGTCCTGACCCATTTTAGTTTTATCCTGCACTTTTCCAGAGATCGTAAACAACACATTCGTAACTATCTTGTAGACAGTTTAATAGATGTTTTTCACTTCAATTAGCATTCAGCCAGTCTTCTAATCTCAGCATCCTAGGTATTCGATTCCCAGTATTTTTAATTCTTATCAGACCAGAATTGAAATTTCATGAATACCAAATATAGCAGTACCATTACCCAAAGTGATTCTCAGCCAGCTTCCCAGGCCATGCTGCACGCCATAGGTTTAAGCCGGGAAGATCTGAAAAAACCTTTTGTAGGCATAGGAAGTACAGGCTACGAAGGCAATCCCTGCAACATGCATTTGAACGATCTCGCAAAAGAGGTCAAACAAGGAACTCAGAAGGCAGGGATCAACGGACTTATTTTTAATACGATTGGGGTAAGTGATGGCATTTCCATGGGAACTCCGGGAATGCGGTTTTCACTTCCTTCTCGTGACCTCATTGCAGATTCCATGGAAACCGTGGTAAGCGGAATGTCTTACGATGGTCTTGTCACTGTGGTTGGATGCGATAAGAATATGCCCGGGGCTTTAATGGCGATGCTTCGATTGAATCGACCATCCATATTGGTTTACGGAGGAACGATATCATCTGGCTGTCATAAAGGTAAAAAACTGGATGTGGTATCAGCTTTTGAAGCCTGGGGTTCTAAGGTTTCCGGCGACATGCAGGAAGAGGAGTATCAACAGGTAATTGAAAAAGCCTGTCCTGGTGCCGGAGCATGTGGTGGTATGTATACTGCAAATACTATGGCTTCAGCAATTGAAGCTCTGGGAATGAGTCTGCCTTTTAATAGCTCTAATCCCGCAACCGGTCCTGAAAAGGTCAAGGAAAGTGTGAAAGCTGGAGAAGCTATGCAACTGCTACTTGAAAAAGATCTCAAACCTAAAGATATCGTATCAGCCAAATCTCTGGAGAATGCCATAAGATTATTGACCGTACTTGGTGGTTCTACCAATGCGGTACTTCACTTCCTAGCGATCGCTAAAGCTGCGGAAATCAATTTCGGATTAAAGGATTTTGAAAGAATTTGTGAAGAAACACCGTTTCTGGCAGATCTCAAGCCTAGTGGTAAATATCTAATGGAAGATATTCACAGGATTGGAGGGATCCCAGTCGTCATGAAATACATGCTGGAGAGAGGATTACTTCATGGGGATTGTATGACCGTAACCGGCAAAACTATAGCAGAAAATCTTGAAGAGGTAGAACCTATGCCATTTGATCAGGATGTGATACACCCCGTGGAAAAACCAATCAAAGCCACCGGACATATTAGAATACTATACGGGAATCTTGCTTCGGAAGGTTCAGTAGCAAAAATAACCGGGAAAGAAGGTTTGAAATTCCACGGTACCGCAAAGGTCTTCGATGGCGAATATGCCGCTAATGAAGGTATTTCATCTGGAAAGGTACAAAAGGGTGATGTGGTGGTCATTAGGTACGAAGGTCCCAAAGGTGGTCCCGGAATGCCAGAAATGTTAAAGCCAACTTCAGCAATTATGGGAGCTGGACTGGGAAAAGATGTAGCCCTGATCACCGATGGAAGATTTTCTGGAGGGACCCATGGTTTCGTAGTAGGGCATATCACTCCGGAAGCACAACAGGGTGGCCTGATTGGTTTACTACAGGATGGCGATGAAATAAGTATCAATGCCGAAACAAATAAGATCGAAGCTCATTTGAGTGATGAAGAAATAAGTAAGAGAAGAGCATTATGGAAAGCACCCGCTTTTAAAGCAAAAGGAGGTGTGCTTTATAAATACGCAAAAACAGTAGCATCAGCATCAGAAGGATGCGTGACAGATGAATTTTAATTAGGTGAAATATGGAGGTTAAAACAGCAAGTTTCGAAAAGCAAAGCAAGAAAAAAAGCCTGACCGTTTCAGGAGCAGAGGCGGTGATCAAATGTTTGCTCGAAGAAGGTGTGGATACTATTTACGGGTATCCGGGAGGAGCGATCATGCCGGTCTACGATGAACTCTACAAATATCAGAAAGAAATTCACCATGTGCTCACCAGGCACGAACAGGGAGCAACGCATGCTGCCCAGGGTTATGCCAGAGTTTCAGGAAAAGTAGGTGTCGCAGTGGCAACTTCTGGTCCTGGCGCCACAAATCTTGTGACAGGTATTGCCGATGCTCAGATAGATTCTACTCCCATGGTATGTATAACCGGCCAGGTTGGATCACATCTTCTGGGATCTGATGCTTTCCAGGAAACCGATATTGTAGGTATTTCCACTCCGGTAACCAAATGGAACTACCAGATCACCAATGCTGAAGAAATTCCTGAAGTGATGGCGAAGGCATTTTATATCGCAAGATCGGGAAGACCGGGACCTGTGCTAATCGATATTACCAAGGATGCCCAGTTCGCCTCACTGGAATTCAGTTATAAAAAATGTTCAGGAATAAGAAGTTACCAGCCAATTCCGGAATTAAATCTCTTGGAAGTACAACGCGCCGCAGAAGTGATCAATAATGCGAGAAAGCCAATGATCGTTTGGGGACAGGGAGTCATCCTTGGCGGAGCAGAGGATCTGTTCAAACAGGTGGTGGAAAAATCTGGTATTCCGGCCGCCTGGACCATTCTGGGACTTTCAGCTTTGCCAACAGATCATCCTTTGAACGTGGGCATGGTGGGAATGCATGGAAACTACGCACCAAATATGTTGACCAATGAATGTGATGTTCTAATTGCTATCGGGATGAGGTTTGATGACCGGGTTACCGGAAATCTTGAAAAATATGCGAAACAGGCAAAAATCATTCATTTTGAGATCGATCCGGCAGAAATTAATAAGAATGTCCATGCAGATTACCCGGTCCTTGGTAATGTAAAAGAAAGTCTGAAGGCTTTGCTGGAATTACTGGAGCCAAATTCACATAAAGAATGGCATCAGCAATTCAAAGAAATGTATAAAACCGAATATGAGAAAGTGATCAAGGGAAATCTGGACGTTCACAAGAAAGATCTGGGAATGGCTGAGGTGATTCAGGAAGTAAATATACAGTCTAAAGGCGATGCGATCATTGTTTCAGATGTTGGGCAGCATCAAATGGCTGCCTGCCGCTATGCTAAATTCAATCAGTCAAGAAGTAATGTGACTTCAGGTGGACTGGGAACTATGGGATTTGCTCTACCAGCGGCCATTGGTGCAAAAATGGCAAAACCAGACAGGGATGTGGTTGCAGTGATAGGTGATGGAGGTTACCAGATGACCATTCAGGAACTGGGAACTATTTTCCAGACCAGGGTACCTGTAAAAATCGTGCTATTAAATAATGGCTTTCTGGGCATGGTAAGACAATGGCAGCAGATGTTCTTCGATCGACGTTATGCATCTACCAACATGGTGAATCCAGATTTTATCACAATCGCCAAAGGTTACCATATTCAGGCAAACCAGGTGACCGAAAGAAGCCAGCTGGAATCGGCAATTAAAGAAATGATGCAGAGTGATGAGGCTTATTTTCTTGAAGTAAAAGTTGAACAGGAAGAAAACGTGTTCCCCATGATCCCAACCGGAGCGGCAGTTTCAGAAATATTACTAGAATAATGGAAAAACAGAACTATACAGTTTCGATCTATACCGAAAACAATCTTGGTCTTCTTTCCAGGATCGCGGCAATTTTTTTAAAAAGGCATATCAATATTGAGAGTATTACGGCTTCACCCAGTGAGGTGACCGAAGTGATGCGCTTTATCATTATTGTGAAGGTCTCTGAAGAGCAGATAAAAAAGATCGTGGGACAAATTGAAAAGCAGATCGAAGTGATCAAGGCTTTTTATCATACCGATGCTGAAACGATCTACCAGGAAACAGCTTTATATAAGATCAGGTCTGAGGATTTTCTGGATGACCATACTATTCAGGATTTTATCAAAGAGACCAATGCTCGAATTGTGACGGTGACCAGGCAGTTCTTTGTAATTGAAAAGACCGGAAAACGCATCGAGGTCGATCAACTTTATGAAAAACTAAAACCTTACGGTCTCATGCAGTTCGTAAGATCTGGAACTATCGCGGTTACCAAAAATGAAATGCCGATATCGGGAATATTAGAAAAATTTAATACCACAAACTCATTGTCATGACCAACTATTTTAACAGCCTGTCCAGCGCTGAAAAACTCGACCAATTAGGGACCTGTAGATTTATGGAGCAGGATGAATTCAGTAACGAAGCAGCTGCTTTAAAAGATAAAAAAATAGTCATTGTAGGCTGCGGTGCGCAGGGTTTAAATCAGGGACTCAATATGCGCGACAGTGGTCTGGATATTTCATATGCACTTCGAGAAAGCGCGATCAGGGAAAAACGTCAATCCTGGAAAAATGCTTCAGAAAATGATTTTACCGTAGGAACTTATGAAGAATTGATCCCGGATGCAGACCTGGTGATCAACCTTACACCAGACAAGCAGCATACCCCAGTCATCAAGGCCATCCAACCGCACCTAAAAGAAGGCGCTGTTCTTTCTTATTCTCATGGTTTCAATATAGTGGAAGAAGGAATGAAGATTCGCGAAGACGTGACCGTGATCATGGTCGCTCCAAAATGCCCAGGGTCTGAAGTTCGAGAGGAATACAAGCGTGGTTTTGGTGTTCCTACCTTAATCGCAGTTCATCCTGAAAATGATCCTAAAGGAATTGGTTTGGAATGGGCGAAAGCTTATGCGTATGCTACGGGAGGTCATCGCGCAGGAGTACTGGAATCTTCTTTTGTTGCTGAAGTAAAATCTGATCTTATGGGTGAGCAAACCATTCTTTGTGGTGTCTTGCAAACCGGATCGATTCTGACTTTTGACAAGATGGTTTTGGAAGGAGTGGATAAGAACTATGCTGCAAAACTAATCCAGTATGGCTGGGAAACAATCACTGAAGCTTTGAAGCATGGCGGAATCACGCAGATGATGGACAGACTTTCTGATCCTGCAAAAATGAGAGCCTATGAAATTTCAGAAGAACTGAAGGGTAAAATGCGTCCTCTATTTCAGAAGCACATGGATGATATCATTTCCGGTGAATTTAGTAGCCGAATGATGGAAGACTGGGCGAATGATGATACTGAACTGCATACCTGGAGAGCTGAGACTGAGAATACCGCTTTCGAGAAAACAGAGGCAACTTCAGAAGAAATCACAGAACAGGAATATTTTGATAAAGGAGTTCTGCTGGTGGCATTTGTAAAATCTGGCGTCGAACTGGCTTTCGAGACGATGGTAGACGCGGGCATCATCGAAGAATCGGCTTATTACGAGTCTTTGCACGAAACACCATTGATCGCCAATACCATTGCCAGGAAAAAGCTTTATGAAATGAACCGAGTAATTTCAGATACTGCAGAATATGGTTGCTATTTGTTCGATCACGCTGCGAAACCTTTGATCAAGGATTATGTAAATTCTCTAGAGCCAGAAGTGGCAGGAAGAACGTTTGATGGGATAGAACCAGACTATCAAAAACTGGAAGAAATTAATGTGGCGGTAAGAAATCATCCTGTAGAAGAGGTTGGCGCAAAATTACGATCTGCGATGACTGCGATGAAGAAAATCTATGCTTAATGGAAACCTTGCTGAAAAAAGATAAATTTTATATTCCCACGCTGGATGCGGTGAAAGAGGCTTCGGAAAGGATCTCTAAGGTAGTGCTGCAAACTCCTTTGGCAGAATCTTTTACTTATAGCCAGCGCTTTGAAGCAAAGGTAATGCTGAAGCGTGAGGATCTGCAACAGGTTAGATCTTACAAAATTCGTGGGGCTTATAATAAGATTTCGAGCTTGCCACCGGAACAACTTGAAAAAGGAGTGATTTGTGCCAGCGCCGGAAATCATGCCCAGGGTGTTGCCTTCGCCTGTAATAAGCTAAAGGTCCGGGGAGTGATCTACATGCCCGGTACCACGCCACCACAAAAGGTAGAACAAACTGAAATGTTTGGCGGTGAGTGGGTGAAAGTTGTGCTTAAGGGTGATACCTATGACGATTCCTTTAAAAGTGCCATGAAGCATATGACTGAGGAAGGTCTCATTTTTATACATCCTTTTGATGATGAAAAAGTGATTGAAGGCCAGGCTACCATTGCCCTGGAGATCCTTAAACAATCGGATGAGCCTATCGACTATGTTTTTGCACCGCTGGGCGGGGGCGGACTCCTCGCAGGGATCTCATCCATGTTCAAGAAATTATCCCCAGGTACGAAGATCATTGGCATTGAACCGGAAGGTGCTCCCTCAATGCAGACATCTTTAAAGGAAGGTAAGGTGGTTGAACTGGATCATATCGAGCGATTCGTAGATGGCGCATCGGTGCAGAAAGTTGGCGCAAGAAATTTTGCGATCTGTAAGGAAAATCTTGATGAAATGATCACGGTGCCTGAAGGAAAGATCTGCCAGACCATTCTTGATTTGTATAACCAGGATGCGATGGTAGTGGAACCTGCTGGCGCCATGGCGATTTCGGCTCTTGACCTGTATGCTGAAAAGATTAAAGGCAAAAATGTAGTTTGTATCGTAAGTGGTAGCAATAACGACATTATCAGGATGGCTGAAATCAAAGAACGCGCCCTGTTATATTCGGGTTTAAAACATTATTTCGTGGTTGTATTTCCGCAGAGGGCAGGGGCGCTGAAGGAGTTCGTGGCAAAAGTTCTTGGGCCAAACGATGATATCACTCATTTTGAATATTCGAAAAAGCATAACAGGTCTAATGGGCCGGCAGTTGTAGGGATCGAATTAAAAGACCCGGCAGACTTTGAACCACTGGTGGAGAGGATGAAAAAGAGGAATTTCTATGGGGAGTATTTAAACAACAATCCCAATTTATTTCAATTTTTAATCTAGAACTGCCTATACATCAAAAATTTATATACATTTGTAATATGATTTCTATCGCAAAGATAATACTAGTCCGCTTTAATTCGAGGCCCCGCCGCCGCTTCTAGGCAGCACCCTCGAAACGACTTTTAATCATATTATCTTACTTTTCCACATTGAATTATTTAAACGGCATAGAATACAAATTGAATATCAGAACTTTTTCTGATATTTCTCCTATGCGCCGCCGTTTTCCCCGTCGCACGTAAGTGCGTCTATATATCCATGGAACCCAGGTGAGTCCGGTTCTGCCCTCGAAAACCCAGATCAAAATTTAATTTCCAACATAAATCTTTTAGCAGATGAAAATTCTCATTGCTAATAAATCTCATGCATCTTATGCTGAGATCATTTGTAATACTATCGAAGAATCGGCGAAGGTTCGCGGTACCGGTATTGCGCGCAGAACTCCTGAATACATCATCAACAAAATGGAGAAGGGAAACGCTGTGATCGCACTCGAAGAGGAAAATTTTGCCGGTTTCTGTTATATAGAAACCTGGAGCCATGACAAGTATGTGGCCAATTCCGGACTTATTGTCCATCCCGATTATAGAAACCAGGGACTGGCGAAAGACATCAAAAATGTCATTTTTGATCATTCCAGAAAAAAATATCCGGAAGCTAAAATTTTCGGGATTACTACCGGACTGGCGGTCATGAAGATCAATTATGATCTGGGCTATCAACCAGTCACTTTTTCTGAACTTACCGATGATGAGACATTCTGGAAAGGATGCCAGACCTGTAAGAATTACGACATTCTAACACGTACCGATCATAAAATGTGTTTGTGTACCGGCATGCTCTACGACCCCGCAAAGAAGAAAGACCTAAAGCTGAAGGAGAAGCCAAAGACCAATTTCAATGAAAAAGCATTTCAAAGATTGAAAAGTATCAAGCAGACGCTTTTTTATAAAAAAGAGAAGAAATAATATCACTAATGAAAATAAATCCTTCGGTTTTAATTTCTGAAGGAAATACGAATACCATTAATTATGAAAAAAGTAGTTATAGCATATAGCGGAGGTTTGGACACGTCCTACTGCGCAAAATATTTATCTGAAGAGAAAGGATTTGAAGTGCATGCTGTAAGTGTGAATACCGGAGGATTTTCAGAAGAAGAAATACAGCAAATAGGAGAAAACGCTAGGAAAATAGGTGCAAGTAGTTATAAGAATATCGATGCGATCCATTCGTTCTACCAGAAAGTAATTAAATATCTCATCTTCGGAAATGTGCTTAAGAATGACACGTATCCTTTATCTGTAAGTGCTGAAAGGATCATCCAGGCTATCGAGATCGTTGAATATGCGAAAAAAATTGGAGCTGAATATATTGCCCATGGAAGCACAGGGGCAGGCAATGACCAGGTAAGATTTGATATGATCTTCCAGATCATCGCTCCGGAGATCCAGATTATAACGCCAATAAGAGACCAACAGTTAACCAGACAGCAGGAGATCGAATATCTTAAAAGTAAAGGGGTCGAGATGAACTGGGAGAAAGCGAAATATTCGGTGAATAAAGGTCTTTGGGGCACCAGTGTAGGTGGAGCAGAAACGCTGACGTCAGAAAAACCGCTGCCAGAAACCGCATATCCCTCACACTTAAAAGAAAGGGAACCAAAACAAGTTCAATTAAGTTTTACCAAAGGAGAGCTTACCGCGATTGACGGAAAGCAGGATGCACCAGAAAAAAATATTGAATTACTGGAATCTATCGCTTCAAAATATGCGATTGGGCGAGACATTCACGTGGGCGATACTATAATTGGGATCAAAGGACGGGTTGGTTTTGAAGCTGCAGCAGCATTGATCACGATTAAAGCGCATCACCTGCTGGAAAAACACACACTGAGCAAATGGCAATTGCAGCATAAGGATTACACTTCCAACTGGTATGGGATGCACCTGCACGAAGGATTGTACCTCGACCCGGTAATGCGTGATTTTGAAGCACAGTTACAGAGTTCTCAATCCAAGGTCACCGGTGACGTTTTTGTAAGCCTGAAACCATACCATTTTACACTGGATGGAATCAGCTCGCCGAATGATCTTATGAACAGCAGCTTTGGAAACTATGGTGAAGAGAATAAAGCCTGGACCGCGAATGACGCCAAGGGATTCATTAAGATCCTGTCTAATTCTGGGAAAATATATCAACATGTAAACCAGGGTTTATGATACAGGCAGGAATTATAGGAGGAGCAGGTTATACTGCAGGAGAATTGATTAGAGTTTTACTGAATCATCCGGAAGTAAACCTCAACTTCGTTTACAGTACTTCCCAACACGGAAAGCCTGTACACAGTATTCACCAGGATCTTATAGGTGACACAGATCTTGAATTTTCTCAGAACCTTAATAAGAAGGTTGATGTAGTTTTTCTTTGTCTGGGGCACGGGAATTCTAAGAAGTTCCTTTCAGAAAATGAATTTTCTGCTGGAACGAAAATAATCGATCTAAGCACAGACTTCAGAATAAGATCCAGTGATCATGAGTTTGTTTATGGTCTTCCGGAATTGAATAAAGTAGAGATACAATCTGCAAACTTTATAGCGAATCCGGGGTGTTTTGCCACTGCGATCAGCCTGGCCATTCTGCCCTTAGCGAAAGCAGGTCAAATAACAGATGAGGTTCATGTGAATGCCGTAACAGGCGCAACGGGTGCGGGTACGTCGTTATCCGGTACTACCCATTTCACATGGAGAGATAATAACTTTTCAGCATATAAAAGTTTCGAGCATCAGCATCTGCAAGAAATTAGGCAAAGTTTAAAGCAGCTGCAGCAAACTCCTAATACCGCGATCAACTTTATTCCGAATAGAGGGAATTTTTCCCGAGGTATTCATGCGACTGCCTATACAAAATTTGAAGGCTCCCTGGAAGAGGCAAAACAGGTGTATGCTGAATTCTATAAAGCGGCTGCGTTCACCTTTATTACAGAAGAGGAATTACACCTGAAACAAGTGGTGAACTCCAATAAATGTTTATTGAGATTGCAGAAATTCGGAGATAAATTACTGGTTACAAGTGTGATCGATAATTTACTGAAGGGCGCTTCAGGACAGGCTGTACAAAACATGAATCTTATGTTCGGTTTTAAAGAGAACACAGGTTTGACCCTGAAGGCAAATTATTTTTAAACTGCAAGATTCAAATCTAAATGGAACAAAAGAAAGAATCAAAATTCGAAAAAGTATGAAAATAGCAATTATAGGAGCGGGAAATCTGGGTGTTTCCGTAGCGAAAGGGCTTATTTTTAGTAATGCATTTACCACGCTTTACTTAAGTAAAAGAAACGTTCAGGATATCCAGGATTTTGAAGAATACGCCAAGGTTCATGTTACTTCAGATAACCTCGAAGCCGTAAGAAATTCAGACATCCTGATCTTTGCGGTGCAGCCTACTCAATTCGAACGAATTCTAGAAGAGATCAGGGATGAACTAACAGATAAACATGTTTTGATCTCTACGGTTACCGGATTTAAGATCCCCAGGATTGAAGCGATCATTGGAAAGCATCACTACATCATCAGGTCCATGCCCAACACCGCGATTGCTGTGGGTAAATCCATGACCTGTTTGTGTAGTAATGAAGCCGGGGAGAAAAGGATCAGGATCGCTGAAGCTATTTTTAACAGACTGGGAACAAGTATCATTATTCCGGAAAATAAAATGCAGGCAGCAACGGTGATTTGTGCCAGTGGTGTTGCCTTCTGGATGCGATTGATAAGGGCGACCACGCAGGGAGCTGTTCAGCTTGGGTTTGATGCGAAAGACGCACAGGAGCTATCTATGCAAACCTGCCTTGGTGCCGCCAGTTTATTGATAGAATCTGGAAAGCACCCGGAGGAAGAGATTGATAAGGTCACCACGCCAAGAGGCTGTACCATTGAAGGTTTAAATGAAATGGAACATAACGGACTCAGTTCTTCGCTAATTAAAGGGATCCAGGCTTCTTTCAAAAAAATTAATACAATTTCAGACTAGGCTTATGGAGTTATTCGATGTTTATCCGTTATACGACATTACCCCGGTAAAGGGCGATGGTTGCTATGTTTATGATGAAAACGGGAAGGAATACCTGGATCTTTATGGAGGTCATGCCGTGATCTCCATAGGTCATGCACATCCAAATTTCGTGAAGGCCATACAAACTCAGGTGGCTCAACTTGGATTTTATTCCAATTCCATCAAAAATCCTTTGCAAAATGAACTTGCAGGGAAACTGGAGGAAATTTCTGGAATCAGGGATTATGCACTGTTTCTATGCAGTTCTGGTGCTGAGGCGAACGAAAATGCACTGAAAGTCGCTTCTTTCCATACGGGCCAGGACAGGATCATTTACTTTGAAAATGCATTTCACGGGAGAACTTCAGGAGTTGTTGCAGTGACAGATAATGATGCGATCAAAGCGCCTTACAATCAAAGACATCAGTCTACTCGTCTGGCATTTAATAATATAGAGGCTTTGGAAACCGAATTTAAAAAGGGGGATGTTGCGGCCATTATTTTCGAGGTGATCCAGGGTGTTGGCGGCCTGGATGAAGCTGAATCCGGCTTTTACAGGGCTGCTGCAGATCTTTGTAGAGAGTACAATGTCATGCTTATCGCAGATGAAGTACAGTCTGGATATGGTAGAACCGGTGAGTTTTTTGCCTACCAGAAACATGGAATCAGGCCTGATATCATAAGCATGGCCAAAGGAATGGGCAATGGCTTTCCCGTGGGCGGAATTTTGATTGATCGCAGGATCACTCCTCGCTACGGAATGCTGGGTACAACTTTCGGTGGAAATCATCTTGCCTGTGCTGCGGCTATTTCGGTTTTGGATACTATCAAAGAAGAACATCTGATACAGAATGCTGCGGAAGTTTCACAATATATCCGGGCGGAAGCTGCGAAAATTTCAGAAATAAAAAAGGTCAAAGGTCGGGGCTTGATGATAGGACTGGAATTCGATTTCGAGATTGCAGCACTGCGGAAGGAGTTACTTTTTGACTTTCAAATATTTACCGGGGCGTCATCTAATAAAAAGCTGCTAAGAATCCTTCCGCCACTAACGATTGAGAAGCAGCATTTTCAGATCTTTTTTGAAGCTTTAAAGCAAGCATTAAAAAATCAAAAAATAAGCTCTGAAGCTTCTTAGTACGCTTCAGAAAAAAATTACAAAGTCCATAAACTTCGGTTTTATCAACATAAAAAAATGAAAAACTACATCAACTTAACAGATATTGAGAATTTAAAAGCTTTGATCCAGGAAGCAAAAGTCATGAAATCGAAGCCTTCAGAAGAGAAGCCGGGAAAAGGAAAGACTCTGGGAATGCTATTCTTCAATCCTAGTCTTCGTACCCGCCTTAGCACTGAAAAAGCTGCGAAATTCCTGGGTATGGACGTAATGGTCATGAATGCCGATAAAGATGGCTGGGCTTTGGAATTTGAAGATGCTGCGATCATGAATTCAGATAAAGCGGAGCATATTAAAGAGGCAGCTGCGGTGCTTTCTCAATATTGCGATATCATTGCGGTTCGTGCATTTCCAGGCTTAAAAGACAGGGACCAGGATGAGACTGAACTGGTTATGAACAGTTTTAAAAAGTATGCTTCTGTTCCTATCGTGAACCTGGAAAGCGCCACTGCTCACCCGTTACAGGCTTTGACAGACGCCATCACCATCCAGGAGCTAAGTGAGAAAACCCGTGCAAAAGTAGTTTTGAGCTGGGCTCCACACCCAAAGGCCTTACCACAATCTGTAGCGAATTCTTTTACAGAAATGATGCAGCAGATGGATGTAGATTTCGTGATCACCAATCCGGAAGGATATGATCTTGATCCAAAAGTAATAAAGGAGGTGCGGGTCGAACATGATCAGGAAAAAGCATTTGAGGATGCCGACTTTGTGTATGTTAAAAACTGGAGTAGTTATGAACAATATGGCCAGGTACTTGAAGTTCAGGAAAACTGGACCGTAGATCAGGCAAAATTGAAGAAGACCAACAATGCGAAAGTGATGCATTGTCTTCCCGTGAGAAGAAATGTTGTGATTGCCGATGATATCCTGGATAGTGAAAATTCCATCGTAATACAGCAGGCGAATAACAGAACCTATGCTGCACAAGCGGTATTAAAAAAGTTACTGGAATGCTCGAAATAGTTCATCAACCTACCAAAAAGGTTTTAAAAGTCGTCAAAATAGGAGGGAAGCTTATTGAAAATAAATCACTGCTTGATTCTTTTCTGGATGATTTTGTTAAGCTTGAAGGGCCTAAGATCCTCGTGCACGGAGGCGGAAATAAAGCTACTGAAGTTGCTGGAAAACTAGGTTATAAAACTCATATGGTAGATGGCAGGAGAATCACAGATGAGGAATCAATGGAAGTGATCACCATGGTTTATGGCGGACTTTTAAATAAAAATATCGTTGCGAAATTACAGGCTAAAGATCTAAATGCAATTGGACTTTGCGGGGCAGATGCGAAGGTCTTGATATCCAGGAAACGGGAGGTGAAGCAAATTGACTACGGACTGGTGGGAGATATCATGCAGGTGAATACAGATTTTATCGATGTGTTGTTAACGCAAAAAATCGTACCTGTGTTCTCCGCGATTTCATCTACGGAGGGAGGAGTATTGCTGAACACCAACGGCGATTCGGTAGCTTCAGAAATAGCGATTGCTATGAGCCCATATTATACGGCACAGCTTTATTACTGTTCAGAAAAGAAAGGCGTTCTAAAAAATATCCAAGACGAAAACTCGGTAATTCCTGTATTGAATTCAGATACCTATCAGAATTTAAAAGATTCCAAAGTAATTACAGATGGCATGTTGCCCAAACTTCATAATTGTTTCGAAGCTATCAACAGAGGAGTTTCCAGCGTTTTTCTTGGAGATGCAGAACTTTTGAAAAAAGATGCTAAACATACAAAAATCGTACACTAATGCAG
The DNA here is from genome assembly GCF_000423045.1 of Christiangramia portivictoriae DSM 23547. GTDB lineage: Bacteria > Bacteroidota > Bacteroidia > Flavobacteriales > Flavobacteriaceae > Christiangramia > Christiangramia portivictoriae. Next base: position 637,196 of record NZ_KE383971.1, read on the forward strand.
ATCATAGAACTTCAGAAGAAAGCATTGCAACTATTGCAGAACCTTATCGGGACACCATCATTTTCAGGAGAAGAAGATCAAACAGCCAGTTTGCTGGAAAAATGGTTTGAAGATCACAAGATTCTGCATAAGCGTAGTCTAAACAACGTATGGGCGAGGAGTAAGTTTTTTGATGCTTCAAAACCAACGCTGTTATTAAATTCTCATCACGATACCGTAAGACCAAATTCAGCCTATATACGAGATCCTTTTGAGGCCAGGATTGAAAATGGTAAATTATACGGTCTTGGCAGTAATGATGCGGGAGGTTGCCTTGTCTCGCTCCTGGCTGCTTTCACCCATTTCTATGCTGAAAAGAATTTAAAATACAATCTAATTTTTGCCGGTACTGCGGAAGAAGAGATCAATGGGAAAAATGGTATTGCAGAACTATTACCTAAATTACCGGGAATAGATGTGGCGATTGTTGGGGAACCAACCCTGATGAATCTCGCGGTAGCCGAAAAAGGTTTGATCGTTTTCGATGCTGTGGTCAAGGGAACTCCTTCGCATGCGGCTCATCCAAATACAGATAATTCCATTTATAAAACGGCGAGAGTTCTGGACTGGTTCGAGAATTTTAAATTAGACAAAGTTTCGGATAGTCTTGGTGAAGTAAAAGTGACAGTCACGCAGATCAATGCTGGAAGTCAGCATAATGTGGTGCCCGCTAAGACGCATCTGGTAATTGATGTGAGGGTGAATGATAAATACAGCAATGCAGAGATCGAGCGTATACTGAAAGAACAGGCTCCGGTAGATGAGATCACCGCGAGAAGTTTACGATTGAATTCTTCTTCGATCCCGTTGGATCATGACCTGGTGAAAGCAGGAATAGAAATTGGGATGGAAACTTATGGTTCCCCCACACTCTCAGACCAGGCGATGTTAAATTGTCCATCGCTTAAACTGGGTCCAGGAGACTCTGTTAGGTCACATTCGGCAGATGAATTTATTTACGTAAAAGAGATTGAAGAAGGAATCGAAAAATATATCGAGCTGCTTGAGAGAGCACTTAAGAAATAATATCACTGAAATTGCTGCATTGAACTTGTCGCACTTCGACAAGCTCAGTGCAGCAATGGTAATAATGTTAGGCTGAAATTATTCAACTTCTCATAAGATCTTGAATTCAGAAATTCGGCGAGGTCAAACCATTCATGATAACTGATAATAATAATAAAAACTATGAAACTTTGGGATAAGGGTATTTCAATAGATAAGAAGATCGAGCGATTTACCGTAGGGAATGATCGTGATCTCGATATGCATCTGGCAAATTATGATATACAGGCTTCAGCAGCTCACGCTAAAATGTTGGGAAAGGTGGGAATTCTGGACGGGCAGGAGGTGACTTCATTAGTTTCAGAATTGGAGCTTTTGAACCAGCAACTGGAAAACGGTGAATTTAGGATCGAAGAAGCATTTGAAGATGTACATTCAAAGATAGAATATGAGCTTACTTCCAAACTTGGGGATACCGGGAAAAAGATCCATACCGCAAGATCCCGGAATGACCAGGTTCTTGTAGCGCAGCAATTATACTTCAAGGAAAATCTCCTGGAAATCTCCGGAAAAACGCGGAATCTAATCGACGTACTTTTAAAACTGGCAGAGGAACACAAGGAAAAATTACTTCCTGGCTATACGCATTTACAGGTAGCAATGCCTTCATCTTTTGGTTTGTGGTTTTCGGCTTATGCAGAATTGTTAATAGATGATCTGTACTTACTCGATGCAGGCTTGAAGATCGTGGATCAAAATCCGCTGGGATCTGCTGCCGGATATGGATCTTCATTTCCTATCGACAGAGAATTTACTACCAGGGAACTTGGTTTCTCAACTCAAAAATATAATGTTGTAGCAGCCCAGATGAGTAGGGGGAAATGTGAGCGAACGGTCACTTCCAATATCTCTTCTCTTGCTAACACACTTTCCAGGTTTGCGATGGATATTTGTTTGTATATGAGTCAGAATTTTGATTTTATCACTTTTCCGGATGAACTGACAACAGGATCCAGCATCATGCCGCACAAGAAAAATCCGGATGTTTTCGAACTGGTACGAGGAAAGTGTAACAAACTGCAGGCTATCGCCAATGAAATGATCCTAATCACCAATAATCTCCCCAGTGGTTATCACCGGGATTTTCAGCTCATCAAGGAAAACAGTATCTATGCTGTTGAAAATATTAAGGAGATTCTCGATGTTTTCACTTATTCCATCAGCAAGATTATTGTGAAAAATATAAATATTGAGGACGAGAAGTATAAGTATCTATTTACCGTGGACAGTATCAATGAACTTGTGATAGGAGGAAAATCGTTTCGGGATGCTTACAGAATTATTGGAGAAAAGGTGCAGAGCAACACCTATGAAGCTACTGAAGGTATGCGGCATACTCACTCCGGTAGTAAGGATAATCTGAGTTTAAATTTGATCAGGACAAAACTACAACAGTTATAAAAACGACAGGCCTCCTGAAAAACCAATTTCCAGGAGGCTACTGTCTACAAACATGAACTAAAATTTAAATAATGGTCGTTTGACCTAAACTCAGATTTTCCTTGTTTACAATATGATTTTCAGTATCACTTATAACGCTTTCCAGAAAATCTCCAACCCTTTCGGTCGAGTAGTGATTATCTTTATTAATGTCTATCGTGCAGACGTTCAGTTTTAAGCTGAGGTCTACCGCCATTCGAACCGTTTCCGCTTCAGTTTTAAGTCCTAAATGATCCAGTAGCATCGCAGCAGAAAGTACAGATGCCAGAGGATTTGCAATTCCCTGCCCGGCAGCCTGAGGATAGGATCCATGAATAGGCTCAAAGAGTGCACTGCTATTCCCTACGGAAGCAGATTCCAGAAGCCCGATACTTCCACCAATTACACTTGCCTCATCTGAAATGATATCACCAAACATATTTTCAGTAAGAATAACATCGAATTGTCTGGGATTCAGGATCATTTGCATAGCAGCATTGTCCACGAACAGGTAGTCTACTTTTACTTTAGGATACTGCCTGGCAATCTCAGTCACTGTTTTTCTCCACAAACGGGATGTTTCCAGCACATTGGCTTTGTCTATAAGCGTTAGCTTGTTCCTCCTTGTTTCCGCAGCCTTGAAAGCGAGATGAGCAACGCGTTCAATTTCTTCTACGGAATATGCGCAGAGATCTGAAGCGCTTTGACCATCCACAGAAGTGCTTTTTTCACCAAAATAGATACCGCCGGTAAGTTCCCTGTAAATGATCATATCTGCTCCTTCGATATGCTCTCTTTTAAGGGGAGACTGATGTATAAGACTTTCGTAAGCTTTAACAGGTCTAATATTAGCAAAAAGACCCAGTTCTTTTCTTAGACGCAGCAATCCCTGCTCCGGTCTTACTTTCGCAGAAGGATCAAGATCATATTTAGGATCACCAATAGCTCCAAAGAGTACGGCATGAGAACCTTTACAGAGTTCCAGAGTTGATTCAGGCAGTGGTTCCCCGTACTTATCGATGGCAATGGCGCCAACATCGGCCTCCTCAAAATGAAATTCATGATCAAACCTATCAGCAACAGCCTTCAGCACTTTTATGGACTGCTGCGTTATTTCGGGACCAATCCCGTCGCCGGGGAGTACAGCTATATTATATTTCATATATTAATTTTATAATGTTTCCTGTGCTACAGGTTCTTTGTCTTTACGTTTCTGCTCAAATTTTTTTATAGCTTCCAGCTTACTGGTTAGAAAATCTATATCATCATAACCATTGATAAGGCAGGTCTTCTTGTAGGGATCTATGTCAAAATGTTCTTTTTCAGCAGTGCCTTCAATTTTGATAAATTGATTTTCCAGATCTATACTGAATTTTTCCTGCGCATCTTTTTCTACGGAAGTAAAAAGTTGATGAAGAAAATCCGGACTCACCTGAACGGGCAGTAGTCCGTTATTCAAGGCATTACCTTTAAAAATATCTGCAAAGTAGCTGGAAACAACAGCTTTGAAACCATAAGCTTTTATCGCCCAGGCGGCATGTTCCCGACTTGATCCACATCCAAAATTATTTCCTGCGATCAAAATGGAACCAGAAAACCGGGTTTGATTCAATACAAATCCGCTGTTTGGATCTCCATTTTTATCGTATCGCCAATCTCTGAAAAGATTTTCACCAAAACCAGCTTTGTCTGTCGCTTTAAGAAATCGCGCAGGAATGATCTGGTCTGTATCCACATTTTCGGTATCCAGAGGAACGGCCGTATCTGTAAAAGTTATAAATTTTTCCATTAGTTGAATGTTAGCGTATAATCTGAAATTTTACCAGAAATAGCGGTCGCAGCGGCAGTTAGCGGACTTGCCAGGATAGTTCTGGAACCGGGTCCCTGTCTTCCTTCAAAATTTCTGTTGCTCGTAGACACGCAATATTCACCTTCTGGGATCTTGTCATCATTCATCGCCAGACATGCCGAGCATCCAGGCTGTCGCAAAGTGAAACCAGCCTCTTCAAAAATCCTGTCAAGCCCTTCTTCTTTGATCTGTAAGGCAACCTGCTGGCTTCCCGGCACGATCAGAGCGTTCACATTGTCGGCTTTTTTCTTACCCTTGATATAAGAAGCCGCAACTCTGAAATCTTCGATGCGAGAGTTGGTACAACTACCTATAAAAATATAATTGATAGGTTTTTCCAGTAATCTTTCACCGGGTGAAAAGTTCATATAGGCCAAAGCCTTGGCATCGCTTTTATTTCCTTCCACAGGTATACTTCCGGTAAGCTTGATTCCCATTCCCGGGTTAGTACCATAGGTGATCATGGGTTCGATATCTTCCGCTTCAAACGAATATTCCTGGTCAAATTCGGCGCCTGCATCAGTTTTTAGGGTTTTCCAATAAGTGGTCATTTTATCAAATTCATCGCCCTTAGGAGCAAACTCTCTGCCTTCCACGTAATCTATCGTGGTTTGATCTGGAGCAATAAGGCCACCACGAGCTCCCATTTCTATGCTCATGTTACATACCGTCATTCGACCTTCCATAGACATTTCTTCGAATACATCTCCAGCGTATTCACAAAAATATCCTGTGCCTGAATTGGTGCCCAGCTTACTAATGATATACAGGATCACATCTTTAGGTAAAACTCCCTTTTTCAGTTTTCCATTTACATTCACCCGCAATTTTTTTGGCTTTTGTACCAGCAGGCACTGGCTTGCAAACACCTGGGTTACCTGGCTGGTTCCAATTCCGAAGGCGATCGTACCAAAAGCGCCATGTGTAGAGGTATGACTGTCACCGCAAACGATGGTCATGCCCGGTTGAGTGATTCCCAGCTCCGGAGCCATGACGTGAACGATCCCGTTAAATGGATGCCCCAATCCGTACAAAGCGATGTCATTTTCTGCACAATTCTGGCTAAGCTCTTTCAACTGCTTTCTGGATAGCAGATCTCTAACCGGTAAATGTTGATCCAGGGTTGGCGTATTATGATCTGCCGTAGCAACGATCTGTGCGGGCCGAAACACAGGGATGTTTCTTTCTTTTAATTCATTGAAAGCCTGTGGACTGGTCACTTCATGTATCAGGTGTTTGTCGATATACAAAATGTCCGGTCCATCCGGGATGCTTTCCACCACATGGGCATCCCATATTTTATCGAATAAAGTTTTCTTCATGACTAATCAGGCAATTGCACGTGAATTCTTTCTGAAGATATCCATGATCGTATGTATATCGGTATCTGCCACCTGTTTCTTCGCATCTGCAAAGCTCAGGAACTCCAGGTATACATGATCCAGTTCAATTTTAGTAAGATCATAACCCATTTTTTTAGCTTTGTAGGCCAGTGCTGCCCTCCCGCTACGGGCGGTCAAAACAATAGCCGACTCGGTTACCCCGACATCGGCTGGATTAATGATTTCATAGGTTTCTCTGTTCTTGATGACGCCATCCTGGTGGATTCCAGAACTATGCGCAAATGCATTGGCTCCCACAATGGCTTTATTCGGCTGGACGAACATGCCCATTTCTCTAGAGACCATATTGCTGGTGTCGTATAACAATTGCGGATTAATAGCTGTATTCAAATCAAGATATGGGTGTTGCCTAAGGATCATGACGACCTCTTCCAGTGCAGTATTCCCGGCACGTTCCCCAATTCCATTGATGGTGCATTCTATTTGCCTGGCTCCGTTCGTTATCCCGGCAATTGCGTTGGCAGTAGCCAGTCCAAGGTCATTATGACAATGACAGGAGATGATCACGTTTTCGATCCCGGCTACATGTTCTTTTAAATACTTTATTTTTTTACCGTATTCTTCAGGCAGGCAGTATCCTGTAGTATCAGGAATGTTTAGAACGGTAGCGCCATTCTTCACTGCTTCAGTACAAACTTCTGCCAGGAATTCGTTCTCGGTTCTACCGGCATCTTCCGCATAGAATTCTACATCATCTACGAAGCTCTTGGCGTAAGCCACAGCCTCACCAGCTCTTTCAATGATTTCGGGACGACTGGATTTGAACTTATATTTTATATGGGAGTCTGATGTTCCAATTCCTGTATGAATACGTGGCTTTCTGGCAAATTTAAGCGCATCTGCCGCTACCTTAATGTCATTTTTCACAGCACGGGTTAAACCACAAACACTTGCATTTTTTACAAGTTTTGAAATTTCAGTTACAGATTGAAAGTCGCCGGGACTTGAGACCGGGAAACCAGCTTCGATCACATCAACACCAAGTTCATCGAGTCGGGCAGCGATCTTCTTCTTCTGTTCCGTATTCAGTTTGCAGCCGGGGACTTGTTCTCCGTCCCTCAATGTAGTGTCAAAAATTTCTACCTTTTCAGTACGCATGTGAGATTTATTTTACTTTATCTTTAACTAATGTATCAGTCTCACTACAAGTTTTCCGGTCATAGCATACAGATGTTACAGTAATTAAAACGAAGTGAAAAGTATATAAATAACTGAAAAACAATTAACTAGTAAACCTGATTTTACAATGACCAATGATTTAACCGAAAACCTGTTTTCTTTGATCAAATCTTTATCTGCTTCAGAAAAAAGACAGTTTTCACTTTATGTTGGAAGAATTGGGGTGAATTCAGATTCAAAATTTCTGAATTTATACAAAGTGATTTCCAGGCAGAAAAAATATAATGAGGCTGAAATTCTTCAGAATACCAGCATTACCAAGCTGCAGCTATCCAATGTAAAAACACATCTCTATAAGCAGCTTTTGATTTCACTCAGGCTCAATCCTGCACACCAGAGTATTCCGGTTCAGATTCGTGAACAACTGGATTTCGCCTATATTCTGTATCATAAAGGACTATATAAGCAGAGTTTAAAATTGCTGGATAAAGTGAAGTCGCTGGCGCTGAATTTCGAGGAAAAAAACCTGGCTTACGAAGTGCTGGAACTTGAAAAGATCATAGAGTCACAGTACATCACGAGGAGTATGAATAACAGGGCTGAGATCCTTATTCGGGAAACCCGGGAGATAAGTGCACTTAACTCCTTATGGGGAGATCTTTCCAATCTCTCCCTCGAGCTTTATGCGATATTCCTGAAGCAGGGTTATTGCCGAACAGAAGAGGAGGCCATAGCTATCAAAAAATTTTTTAAAAATCAGCTTCCGGAATATACCATTTCGGCATTAGGGTTCAGAGAAAAATTATGGGTGTACAAATCTCATTTATGGTATAGTTTTCTAATTCAGGACTTTTTGGGCTGTTACCGGTATTCCATGAAATGGAAGGAGCTTTTTGTGGAATATGATCAAATGATCACCGTGCATCCCGTTTCCTACCTCAAAGGCAATCATTATCTGCTGGAATCCCTGTTTTATTTGAATCATACAGATCTTTTCGAAAAGACCCTGATACAGCTGGAAAGTTCATTAAGAGATGCGCAGATCCCGCACAATGATAACATAGCTGCACTATCCTTTCTATATGTGTATTCCAATAAACTGAACTTAAGGTTTATGAAAGGCGAATTTGGAAATAACCAGGAGCTGGTCAAAAAAATTACAGATAAGATCGCCAAATTCAAAGGCAGGCTTGATGAGCATCATGTCATGGTATTTTATTATAAAATCGCCTGTTTGTATTTTGGTGATGGAGATCACAAAAAGTGTATCGCATTTCTCAAGAAGATCATCTCCAATAAATCACTGGCCATGAGGGAGGATCTTATGTGCTTTTCCCGAATTCTCAATCTGGTAGCGCATTATGAGGCCGGGCTCGATTATCATCTGGATCATCTGATCAAGTCAACCTATAAATTCCTTATCAGAATGGACGATCTGCACGAAGTTCAGAAGGAAATGATCAAATTTTTGAGAAAGCTACCCGATGTTTCACCATTGGATATCAGGGATGAATTTAAAAAATTGCATGCTGTACTCAAAGTTTTCGAGCAGCATCCCTATGAAAGAAGGGCTTTTTTATACCTTGACATCATAAGCTGGCTGGAAAGTAATATTGAGAATGTTCCGGTTCAAACGATCATTCAGCAGAAAACAGCCGCATCCTCACGTTAATTCCAACTATGAGTTCACCAAAATCTGGTAATATTTCGAATATTCTTATGCTCAACCTGGCCGTGCTGCTTATTAGTACATCAGGAGCCTTAGGTCGTTACATCACTCTGGATCCCATAATCACCATTTTCTACCGCTGTGTGCTGGCCGCTATGATTTTTTATGGCTACTGTAAGTGGCAGGGCATAAGCCTGAAGATTAGCTCCAAAAAAGATAAACTTAAAGTGATTTCTGGCGGAGTTCTCATGGGGGCACACTGGGTGACCTATTTCTATTCCCTTCAATATTCCAGCGTAGCCATAGCTTTGTTATCTTTATTCACATACCCGGTAATCACTGCATTTCTGGAGCCACTATTGTTTAAAATCCGATTTAATAAGATTCATGTAGGTCTGGGTTTTTTAGTGTTGTTCGGGGTGTATTTTCTAAGTCCCGATTTCGATCTTCAGAATAACTCATTCATCGCTGTACTCTTCGGAATAGCATCTGCTGTGTTTTATGCTCTTCGGAATTTGCTAATGAAAAAGGAGATCGAGCGTTATGATGGTTCCACATTGATGTTCTACCAGATCTTGGTGGTCGCTTTAGTGCTATCTCCCGCACTGTTTTATTCTGAAATTGCCAATATCCTGGAACAGTGGAAACCACTTCTTACGCTGGCCTTACTCACAACCTGTATTGGGCATACCTTGTTTCTGAAGAGTTTTAAAAATTTCAGTATTACGGCCGCCAGTATTATGAGTAGCATACAGCCTGTTTATGGCATCGCGCTCGGTGCTATCTTTCTAAATGAAATACCATCAGCAAAAACCATGATTGGTGGTTCATTGATCATAGGTGCCGTGATTGTGGAAAGCCTGAGTTCTTTGAGAACTTCAAAGAAATAACAGCGCATAAAAAAGCCACCAATAAAGGTGGCTTCGATATGACTTGGTTGCAGTTAGTTTAAAACTTCTTTGAAAGTATCTCCCTGTCTAATGTCTCCGGTTCTGTATCCTCGCATGAACCAGGATTTACGTTGCTCTGAAGTTCCATGCGTAAACGAATCTGGATTCACCCGTCCACTGGTTCGTTTCTGGATGGCGTCATCACCCACAGCGTTTGCTGCACTTAGTGCTTCCTCGATATCTCCTTCACTCAAATACTGCTGATTCTCCTTGGTCCAAACACCTGCATAAAAGTCGGCTTGGAGCTCAAGTGCTACAGATAATTCATTAGCTTCGGTCTGACTTGATTGTCGCTGGAGATTTCGAACTTTTCCGGCCGTTCCCATTAAATGTTGGACATGGTGACCTACTTCATGAGCCATTACATAGGCAACTGCGTAGTCACCACCTTTGGCACCAAATCTTTGTCTCAATTGATCGAAGAAGGTAAGGTCCATATAGATTTTCTGATCTGCAGGACAGTAAAAAGGGCCGCTGGCAGAGGATGCACCACCGCAGGCAGTTTGAACAGCATCACTAAAAAGAACCAGACCTGGTTCCTGGTAATTTATATTATTCTCGGCAAAAATATCATTCCATACATCTTCAGTATCAGCAAGAACGGTAGCAACAAAGTCACCCATCTCCTTTTCTTCCGCAGTAAGTTCACGCGATTCAGTCTGGGAACTGCCAGAACCTTCCAGTTGTTGTAAAACTGAAACATCGCCATCACTTAGAATAAATTGAGCGATCACGAAAATAACACCAATAATTCCTCCACCGGCAATTAATTTACCTTTACCTGAGGAACCTCTGCGATCCTCTACATTCCCGCTTTGTCTACGACCTTGCCATTTCATATTTAGATATTTTGGTTAAAAATAGTAAAAAGGCAGAATGTAAATTCTAATTATATCATAATTGCATCCCAGATGGGATCTTTTGGGGGAGGAGCGGTGATGTGGATTTCTTCTTTTTTTACAGGATGGATAAACCTCAATTCTCTTGAATGAAGATGTATGCTTGCATCGCGGTTACTCCTGTCAAATCCATATTTAAGATCTCCTTTTATAGGACATCCAATGGCCGATAACTGGCTCCTGATTTGATGATGTCTGCCGGTATGAAGGTCGATTTCCAGAACATAGTACCTGTCAAGTTCTTTGATTAGTTGGTAGTCAAGGATCGCCTTTTTCGAGTCTGGAACTTCATTCTTATGAGCATAGGATTTATTCTGCTTGGAGTTCCTTTTCATGAAGTGAATAAGTTCACCACTTTGTTTTGGCGGTTTCTCCTTAACCACGGCCCAATAGGTTTTTTTCGCGTCTTTATTCTGAAATAATTTATTAAGTCTTGGCAGCGCTTTTGATGTCTTCGAAAACAATACGATCCCGCTGGTAGGCCTGTCGAGCCTGTGTACCACGCCTAGATACACATTTCCTGGTTTATTATATTTTTCCTTGATATAACTTTTCACCACTTCAGAAAGCGGTTTGTCCCCGGTTTTATCTCCCTGAACAATATCGCCTGGTCTTTTGTTAACGATAATGATATGATTATCCTCATGCAGCACCTGCAGATTGTCCTTCGTGGAAATAATTTTATCTGAAGCCAAAATTTAAATATTGTTGAAAACGTAAAAGCTCAATTGATGGTTCTGGATTAGTACTGTTCCTCATCTGAAGGGAATGCACTGCTTTTTACATCATCTCTGTAATTTTGAAAAGCTTTGGTCATTTCTCCGTGAAGATCTGCATAACGTCTTAAAAATCTTGGATTGAATTCGTGAGTCATACCAAGCATATCATGCACAACGAGTACCTGCCCATCTACGCCATTACCAGCTCCAATACCAATGACCGGGATGGTAAGACTTGCGGCAACTTCTTTGGCCAGTTTAGCAGGCACTTTCTCCAGAACAATAGCAAAACAACCTATTTTTTCAAGCATCAGGGCATCAGCCTTTAGTTTTTCTGCTTCCTGCTCTTCTTTTGCACGAACTGTATATGTTCCAAATTTATAGATGGATTGTGGTGTAAGTCCAAGATGTCCCATGACCGGAATTCCCGCATGCATAATCCTTTTGATACTCTCCTTCACCTCTTTTCCTCCTTCAAGCTTAACGGCATGACCACCGCTTTCCTTCATGATCCGGATAGCAGATCTTAAAGCTTCCTTAGGATCACTCTGGTAACTTCCGAAGGGTAAATCAACGACTACAAGAGCGCGATTGATTGCTCTTACAACACTGGTAGCGTGATAGATCATCTGGTCCAGTGTAATTGGAAGTGTGGTTTCATGACCTGCCATGACATTACTTGCAGAATCACCTACCAAAATCACGTCTATACCGGCGCCATCCACGATCTGAGCCATAGTGAAATCGTATGCTGTAAGCATGCTGATCTTCTCACCGTTCGACTTCATATCTACCAGTGATTTTGTTGTAATTCTTTTGTACTGTTTTTTGGCAACCGACATTCGTGTAAAATTTAATTTCAGTAAAAGTAGTAAATTCGTAGAGCACTGTCAATATAACCAGCCTTATGAAAAATTTTATCTTCTTCGCATGTCTAATATTTTGTTTACATATCCAGGCACAATCTGATGATCCAAAACAACTTGTAGTAGATTTTTTCGAGGCGTTTCATGAGCAGGATACTGTAAAGCTTCAAGCTCTCGCTACTGAATCGCTTCAGTTGAAATCTGTAAGTGCTGATTCTGAAGGTGAAACAACGATAAGTACTACTGCTTACCCGGAATTTATAAAAAACATCGCCTCCATTCCGAAGCAAATGGATTTTGAAGAAAAAATATTAGATTATAAAGTAGAAGAAAACGGACTGCTGGCAACCGTAACCACACCTTATATTTTCTATTACAACGGGAATAAATCACACTGCGGCACAAATGTCTTCAATTTAGCGAAGATCGATGGAAGCTGGAAGATCCTGTTCTTAATGGATTCCCGAAGCAGAGAGGAGTGCGATTAAATATCCTTCACACACCGAAAACCAGTATGCTCCAGGCCAGTATCTGGCACCGAACTCATTCTTGCTGAGACACGATAGCCACTGCAATAACTTTCAGCACATAAGAAAGAACCACCGCGAATTACTTTTTCCTGCTCCATATTATAGTAATGCTTGAAATATCCGTCTTTCATTTCAGTAGTTCTGGAGTAGGCATCAGCATGATAGGTGTCCAGGCACCATTCCCAGACATTTCCAGTGGTTTCGTACAAACCAAAATCATTCGCAGGAAAACTTTTTACGGGAGCCATTTTTTCAAATTGATCCTCTGCGGAATTCTTCTTTGGAAAATCTCCCTGGAAAAAATTTGCATGCTGCACGGCGATGTCCAAATCATTTCCCCAGTGGTATGTTAGGGAATCGCGACCTGCACTATTAAAATATTCAAATTCAGCTTCAGTAGGAAGTCTTTTGCCTGCCCACTTAGCATAGGCCATTGCATCATACCAGGAAACCTGAACCACAGGATAATCCTCCATGCCTTCAATGGACGAGCCGGGACCCTGGGGATGTCGCCAGTTCGCGCCTTTAACGAATTTCCACCACCATTCTGGATTATATGGATCAAAAACCAGGGCTCCGGGTTCATAAGTTTTCCCATTCAGCTCAAAGCTTCTTTCCGCAGTGGTCACATAGCCGGTGGCTTCTACAAACTCTGCAAATTCAGCATTGGTAACTTCAGTTTGGTCAACATAGATTGGTTTGATCTCTACTTTATGAACGGGTAATTCATTTTCTTTCGACTGGTTTGATTTGCCACCCATCAAATAAGAACCGCCTCCAAGTTTGATCATATTATCGGTAGAGGAGGAGTCGGCTCTGGTTTTGATATAGGAAATCTCCTTAAGATATTGCTTGTGGTAATCTGAAACCTGCCGGGTCTCCACAGGTTCGATCGCCTGGATGGGGCCATTTGATTTTTCGTCTTTACAAGAGGTGAGCAATAGGCTCGATACTATGAATAAGAAGATGAATTTTTTCACGATATACCTGATGAATGAACCTCAAATATAAACATAAAAAAACCGGAAAATAAATCCTTTTACTTTCCGGTTTTAGGACTGATCTCTATTATTACATCTTTAGAACTACTCTAAACCTTGCCTTGTTATTCATCATTTGTTGAAAGGCTTCAGAAACATCATCGAGTTCATATTCTTCGATCATGGGTTTTGTGCCGGTCATAGCACTAAACTTCAGCGTATCTTCGGAATCTATAGCTGTTCCGCTGGGCCAGCCAGCGGCAGACTTTCTTCCCATAAGCAGTTGCATTGGAGAAACTTCGATAGGCTCTCCGGTCGCGGCAACCATTAAAAGTTTTCCATCTATTCCCAAGCCATCTACAATTGAGGTAATGGCATCGCTATGTGGAGCGGTTGCAAGAATTAATTTCGCTCCTCCTAGTTTCTGAAGTTCCTCTGCACCATCCTTTTCACTGGTATTTATAAATTCGTGAGCACCCAATTTGGAGGCAAGCTCTTTTTTCTCGTTACTATGAGATACTGCGACCGTGCGCATTCCCATTTTCGCCGCATATTGAATAGCTAAATGTCCCAGGCCTCCAATTCCCTGAACGGCCACAATATCTCCCGCTCTAATTCCCGAATTCCTTAGAGCATTGAAAACGGTGATTCCCGCACACAATAAGGGCGCAGCTTCAGCTGAAGTAAGCTCGTCTGGAATATTCGCCACGGCTTCCTGTGGTGCTGTCATGTACTCTGCATATCCGCCATCGTATGATATACCGCTTACCCTGGCGTTCTCACAACTTATAAAATCGCCGCGTCGACAGGGTTCACATTCAAAACAATGTCCACCATGCCAACCTACTCCTACACGTTGCCCTTTCTCCCACTGGACTACATTCTCTCCAACTTCTTCAATGATTCCCACAACCTCATGACCAGGAATTCGAGGATATTCAAGGCCTGGGAAACCGCCTTCTTTTACAAAATTATCGCTGTGGCAAATGCCACAGGCTTCCACTTTAATTAAAATTTCATTCGATGATGGACTGGGTTTATCTACTTCCTTAACGACAAAATCTCCTCCCGCTTCTTCAATGACTGCTGCTTTCATAACTTTTTTTTTTGGATTCAGAAGTTACAAAATGTGTAAAGAAATTTTTTAAAGGCTTTGTTAATTTGAAAGACTCAAAGGAAGGATAAAAAGCAACACCATGGAATTGTTCATGCTATGCATTAATATTGGCCAGATCAATCCGTGATTTTCCAGTTTTATTTTTCCGAAGAAAAAGCCCGCGATGATCCTGGGAAAGATCATCAGAAACAAGACCAGGTCTATCTGGAAACTGTCCACATAATTGAAAATATGTACAAAACCGAAAATGACAGCCCCAAGAATCCAGTTGATCAAATAGTAGCGATGTAGCCAGTAACAGATTTTTCTAAAGATATTTTCCGGGATCAATTCCCCCAGGGCATAAAAAGCAAGCAGCAGCGTTCCCGCAAGTACGCCAAACTTCAAACTCCAATGCGCTTCTTCAGGAATTACAGCCATACCTATCATAAACAAAATACAGCATACGAAGAACCTGAGGCTGAAGTTCGTAGGTTTGAGAAGACTTCGGAAAACGCCTTCCTCCATGACCGGAGCGAAAATAGCTGCCATAAAAGCAAATTTCCATGGTTCTGCTTTCAGCAATTCGAAGATTTTGGTTTGCTGATATTGATTGTAATCGAATGATGGAAAAGTAGATTGCAGAATGGCCAGTAGCATAAAAAACAGAAAATAGCAACCAAGCATTTTTCCAAAATTGGTAAACAGGTTAAAAATCTTAGACCTCAGGCTGACTTCTGCAGGCATTTATAGTAGCATTTGAAAGTGCAATATAAGAAGAGGAACTGCGTATTTAAACTTTCTAATTTGGAAATCTTAGTTGGACAAAATTTACTTTATAAAACTTTATGAATAGATTAAGGCTCAACAAAAAGCTGAAATTTTCGTGTTTTTTATCTTTAATAAAAATAGGATTATGAAGTTTTTTATAAATGAGGCAGACGAGGTTGTAAACGAAGGAATAGAAGGATTACTCACTAATCCCAGGCTTACCCGGCTGAATAATTTTCCAGAAGTTCGAGTGGTACTGCGTAAGGACTGGGACAAATCGAAAGTAGCCATTATTTCTGGCGGAGGATCTGGTCATGAACCAACTCATGCGGGATTTGTTGGAAAAGGCATGCTTACCGCAGCGGTATGTGGAGATATTTTCGCTTCTCCTTCTGTAGATGCGGTACTTTCAGCAATCATAGCCACGGCCGGCGACAAGGGCTGTCTACTTGTCATCAAGAATTATACAGGAGACAGGCTTAATTTTGGTCTGGCAGCAGAGCAAGCCAGGGAAATGGGCTACAAAGTTGAAACCATCATCGTGGGTGATGATATCGCTTTGGGAGAGGAAACTGAGCAAAGAGGGCTGGCCGGAACACTTTTCGTACATAAGACCGCAGGATTTTTATCTGAAGAAGGAAAGTCTCTGCAGGAAATTTTAGATCAAACAAAGAAAGTTGCTCAAAATTCTTATTCCATAGGTCTTTCGCTGGAGGAAGGACAGAAGTTCCAAGGTAAAGAAGAATCTCGCCTGAGTGAATCTGAAGCTGAACTTGGTCTGGGAATTCACGGCGAACCGGGTGTTGAGAAAATAGCTGTAGGAAAAGCTGATGAGCTTATGGAAACAGCTGTGGAGAAATTACAGGAATATACCAGCGGAACGGAGTATGCCCTTATTCTGAATAATTTGGGCAGTGTAACGCCGGTTGAAATGAACGTATTACTGAACTCCTTCAGCAAAACTTCCTTAGCGAAGAAGACAAAACTTCTCGTAGGTCCCGGTAGTTTTATGACCTCATTAAATATGAAAGGTTTTTCTCTTTCTGTGCTGGAACTGGATAAAGAAATCAAAAATGCTTTGCTGGCGGCTTGTGAACCTGCTTCCTGGTTTATTACTGAATATGGGGAATCAAGCTCTATCGAAAGTCCGAAGCTGCCGGAAACCCTTCCTTTTAATGCTTCGGAAAATTCTGAAACAAGAAAATGGATCAAGCAAATTTCAGAAGAACTGGTCAATATAAAGGATGAGATCAATGCGCTGGATGAAAAAGTGGGGGATGGTGATGCTGGATCTACCTTTGCCAGCGCAGGAAAGAACATGCTGGAAGTGATAGACAGCTTGCCTTATGCTAAAAACTCGGAACTATTTATAAGTATAGGACGAATTTTTTCCAGAGAGATCGGGGGTTCCAGCGGGGTACTTTTTTCTCTGCTATTTACAGGAGCTGGAAACGCGCTGAAAGAAAATGATGATCTTGGAAAAGCTTTATTAAGCGGACTGGATAAAATGAAGGATTACGGTGGCGCCAAACAAGGGGAGCGCACGATGATAGATGCTCTGCAACCTGCATTCGAAGCGATTGCCAATGGCGACACCATGGCTAAAATTGCACAGGCTGCAAGAAAAGGCGCAGATGCTACCAAAGAAATTACCAATACCAAATTTGGAAGGTCTTCGTACCTTTCAGAAGATAGTTTGAAAAATGTGCCAGATCCAGGGGCAGAAGTTGTTGCCAGGGTGTTTGAAAAACTGGAGGAGATTCAATAATCGAAGATAAACTTGAAACCCACCTGGAAATATAATCAAATCTCGGTGGGTTTTACTTTATATGTTAGCAGTCACTAAGACTTACTTTGACTGCCAGTCCACCTTCAGAAGTTTCTTTATACTTTTTATTCATGTCTTTTGCCGTTTCCCACATAGTCTCAATAACTTTGTCCAGTGGCACTTTAGCACGGCTGGCATCGCTTTCCATGGCAATTTCAGCAGCATTGATCGCCTTGATCGCTCCCATGGCATTTCTTTCGATACATGGAACCTGCACTAATCCTGCAATTGGATCACAGGTTAATCCAAGATGATGTTCCATGGCTATTTCACTGGCCATTAGCACCTGTTCTGGTGTGCCTCCCAAAAGTTCGGTAAGTCCGCCAGCCGCCATGGCTGAGGAGACTCCAATTTCTGCCTGGCAACCGCCCATGGCTGCAGAAATGGTAGCACCTTTTTTGAAAAGGCTTCCTACTTCACCGGCAACCAGCATAAATCTTTTGATATCCTCGTAAGTAGCGTGGTGATTTTCGATACAGAGATAGTACATGAGGACCGCAGGTACAGTTCCCGCGCTTCCGTTTGTAGGAGCCGTAACGACTCTTCCCAAAGATGCATTTACTTCATTGACACTTAAAGCAAAGCAGGTAACCCATTTAAGGATCTGGCGAAATTTTACTTCGGTTTGTCGAATTGCAGGAATCCAGTCTTCTTTGCAACTATAAGAAGTGTCACCAATCAAACGCTGATGCATTTCAAATGCGCGTCTCTTTACATTGAGACCTCCTGGAAGTGTCCCTTCTGTATGACATCCAATATACATGGATTCCAGCATCACATCCCAGATCTGTTTAAAATTGGCATCGATTTCGGCATCGGTTCGTAGAGAACGCTCGTTTTCCAAAACAATTTCAGAAATGGTTTTATTTTCCATTTTGCAAAATGCCAGTAGTTCAGTCGCTTTTTCAATGGAGAATGGGAAATTCTGAAAATTCTTCATTTTCTTGCTGGCGTTCTTACGCTCTTTCTTCACCACGAAGCCGCCTCCAATGGAATAGAACGAAGAAGAAGTCTTTCTTCCAGTAAACATACGAGCTCTGAAGGTCATTCCATTTGGATGAAATTCCAGGAATTTTCTATTGAATTTTATGTCATTGGTTATTGAAAATGCTATATCCCGTTCACCATTCAGCATTAATCTACCGCTTTCGCGAACCTGATGGATCACAGCCTCCAGGTTTTCTATGTTCATAGTGACTGGATCATGGCCTAATAGTCCAAGTATGGTAGCGATATCTGTGGCGTGACCTTTACCGGTTAGACTTAGAGACCCATATAGATCTACATGGATCTTCTCCACCTGATCGAACTTTTCTTTAGACTTTAATTCTGCGATCCAGCGTTGCGCAGCCCGCCATGGTCCAAGAGTATGAGAACTGGATGGGCCCACACCCACCTTCAGCATATCAAAAACACTAATGCATTCGATTTTTCGCATTCAGATAATATTATTTGAGGACAAAAATAAGGATTTGCCAATGCTGCCCATGTATAATTACGAAAATAATATTCCGAAGAAAAACAGCAGGCAGACTGGATAATGACATGATCAAACTAGGGGAAATGACAGTCTGTCATAACAAAAGCGCTGGCATAATGATTGACTTCAACTGAGTGTAAAATTGATAATCTAACAAAAACAAGTTATATAGTTATGAGTAAAATAATTGGAATTGACTTGGGTACCACTAACTCCTGCGTTGCCGTAATGGAAGGTAGTGAGCCAACAGTGATACCTAATGCTGAAGGAAAAAGAACAACGCCATCTGTGATCGCATTCGTAGAAGGTGGAGAAATAAAAGTTGGTGACCCTGCAAAAAGACAGGCAGTAACCAATCCAACCAAAACGGTTGCTTCCATCAAAAGATTTATGGGAAATAAATTCTCAGAATCTGAGAAGGAAGCCGGAAGAGTACCTTATAAAGTGACTAAAGGTGATAACGATACTCCACGTGTGGATATTGATGGTCGTCTTTATACTCCGCAGGAACTTTCTGCTATGGTACTTCAAAAAATGAAGAAAACTGCTGAAGACTATTTAGGACAGGATGTAACCGAAGCGGTTATTACTGTACCTGCGTATTTTAATGATTCTCAACGTCACGCTACCAAAGAGGCGGGTGAGATCGCTGGTCTTAAAGTAAGAAGAATTATAAACGAGCCAACTGCAGCTGCACTGGCTTACGGATTGGACAAAAAATCCCAGGACCAGAAGATCGCTGTGTATGACCTTGGTGGTGGTACCTTTGATATTTCGATTCTTGAACTGGGAGACGGAGTATTCGAAGTACTTTCTACGAATGGTGATACTCACCTTGGTGGAGATGATTTTGATGAAGTATTGATCGATTACCTGGCTGATAACTTTCAGAAAGCAGAAGATATCGACCTGAGAAAAGATCCTATGGCACTTCAGCGTTTGAAGGAAGCTGCTGAGAAGGCGAAGATCGAATTATCATCTTCTACTCAAACAGAGATCAACCTTCCATACGTAACTGCTACTTCCAGTGGACCAAAACACCTTGTGGAAACAATCACGAGATCGAAGTTCGAGCAATTAGCGTCTGAACTGGTAACCAGATCTATGGAGCCTGTGAAAAAGGCACTTAGTGATGCAGGTCTTTCTAAGAGTGATATTGACGAGGTAATTCTTGTTGGTGGATCAACCCGTATTCCTAAGATCCAGGAAGAAGTAGAATCTTTCTTTGGAAAAAAACCTTCTAAAGGTGTGAATCCAGATGAGGTTGTTGCAATTGGTGCAGCGATTCAGGGTGGTGTACTTACAGGAGATGTAAAAGATGTATTGCTTCTTGATGTAACTCCACTTTCTCTAGGTATTGAAACCATGGGAGGAGTGAACACAAAACTAATTGAGTCGAATACTACAATCCCAACCAAAAAGTCACAGACTTTCTCTACTGCGGCAGATAACCAACCTTCCGTAGAAATTCATGTACTTCAGGGAGAGCGTCCAATGGCGGCAGATAACAAGACCATTGGTAGATTCCATTTAGATGGTATTCCGCCAGCACAAAGAGGAACTCCGCAAATTGAGGTTACTTTCGATATTGATGCCAACGGTATCATTAAAGTAAGTGCTACAGATAAGGCAACTGGTAAATCTCAGGATATTCGTATCGAGGCTTCTTCAGGATTGACGGAAGAGGAAATCGAGAAAATGAAGAAAGAAGCTGAAGCGAATGCAGAAAGCGATAAGCAGGCCAAAGAAAAGGTTGATAAGCTTAATGAAGCAGACAGCATGATCTTCCAGACAGAGAAGCAACTAAATGAATTTGGTGATAAGCTTTCTGAAGATAAGAAGAAGCCGGTTGAAGAAGCTTTGGAAGAATTGAAAAAAGCTTACGAAACCAAGGAGATCGAACAAATTTCTCCAGCTCTGGACAAATTGAACGAGGCATGGAAAACTGCTTCAGAAGAAATGTACAAAGCTCAGGCAGAAGCTCAGGGCGGTCAGCCAGGTGGACCACAACAAGGCGCTACTGGCGCTGAAGGTGGAGCCGCTAACGGTGGAGCACAGGGAGCAGATGATGTTGAAGATGTAGATTTTGAAGAAGTGAAGTAATTCACATCCAATATACTTTAGAAAAACCTCGCAGCAATGCGGGGTTTTTTGTTTTAAACCAGTCATAAATCAAAAGGAGGCATCATACGTAAAATATCAAATAAGTGCTTTATGATGATTATCTCAAAATACCATATCAAATTTTGAAGTAAAACAGGTTTCCTGAATGTGAACTTTCAATCTTTTAAAACAAACTTAACTCGGTAACATAAGCGTGATTTTAAATTAATTTAAGTACTACAGTAGCTTAACATCCTGGCTGAGTTCAAACTGTATTTTTATCACAACTAAAAACTTAAATTATTTTCCAATGAACAGAATTACAAATTTTATGGGTCAGATTTTTATTCTGGCCGCACTGGCATCTGCGATTAGCGGTTGTGAAGCTGAAGACGGCGTTGATGGCAGGGATGGGATCGATGGCCAGGACGGGATCGACGGTGTGGATGGAGTAGATGGTGAGGATGGTGAGGATTTTACGCCATCACCGCTACTTTTCGAAAACAAAAGTGCGGTAGATCCGCTGGTAGCAATGGCACCGCAATTTAGCTTCGTGCAGGCTTATTCCCTATTAAGTACACCAGATGTGGTAGGAGAAGATTTTCAACTTGCAGGTTCTGCTGATGGTGCAGGTTTTCTAAAAGATGGTGATGGGTATATGTATGTAGTGAACTGCGAAGACAGCTATGCTGTGGCAAGAATCAGATTCGACCAGTATATGAACCCGGTTAGTGGTGATTATTTACTGAATTCGGGCGTATCAGACTATGCGCGCCAATGTTCTGCAACTATGTGGGAAGCTAGTATTCATGGAGGCTCAAAAGATCTTTTTCTTTCAGCATCAGAAAGTATCAATTACGACGTGAAAGGAATTGACCCATGGGTTGAAAATCCAACTCCGCAGGCTGATTTTGGTCTGGA
The DNA here is from genome assembly GCF_000423045.1 of Christiangramia portivictoriae DSM 23547. GTDB lineage: Bacteria > Bacteroidota > Bacteroidia > Flavobacteriales > Flavobacteriaceae > Christiangramia > Christiangramia portivictoriae. The sequence goes on from NZ_KE383971.1 coordinate 658,902, forward strand.
TGCTCTTGGTGAATTTTCATGGGAGAATGCGGTACCGCTTCCGAAGGATACCTACTCCGGAAAGACTGTGATCATAGGTGGAGATGATGACTCCTCTGGATCTGAAGGACAGGTTGTGCTTTATTATTCTGAAAATGCTGATGATGACCTCGAAAACGGGAAGATCTATGTGCTTCGTGCCAAGGAAGTTTCAGATGGTATGGATGGTAAAAAAGAGGTTGACTCTGATGTAGTATATAACGAATCAAGCTTCGATCTTAAATCTACTTACGAAGTAGAATTCGTTGAGATCGAGAATGGTAAGAATCTTACCAAGGATGAAATGGAAACTGCCAGCACCAATGTACTTGCCACACAGTTTATGAGGGTTGAGGATGTAGATTACCAGAAGGGTTCTAATGCGAATGCCAGAAATGTTTATTTCGCGGTTACTGGTAGAGGTCCGGGTAGAGGTACTTATAATGACTGGGGTACTGTTTACAAACTGGAACTGGATGAAGATTCTCCACTTACGGGGAAATTAACCCAGATCGTAAGTGGAAATACCGATACCAATAATATGGATGGTAATTTAGGTGCTTTACAAAGCCCGGATAATATTTGTGTTACTGAAAACTTCGTGTACATCCAGGAAGATCCAAACAGTTTTAGCAGAGGGCATTCAGCATATATCTACCAGTCTGATCTTAACGGAAATAATATTCAGCATGTACTGGAATTGATCGTTAGACAGGATCTGGATCCAAACAATTCTACAGGATTTAGCGGAGAGTTTGGTTCATTGATCGATGTTTCAGACAAAGTTGGGGAGCCAGGGACTTTTCTGCTGGCTGTACAACCTCACTATTGGGAAAACAGTGACTACATGAACCTGGACGGTCATACCAATGCCGATTATGAGGATGACCAGGCCTCACAAATAGTTTTATTACGAGGATTACCTAGATAATTCCAATTTTAGTTTCTACAGGTCTTCGTAGGTTCGGAGACCTGTTTTTATATTATGATATGTGTAAAAAAATTCTACTGGTCATTATTCTTATCACTCAGTTTTCCTGTAAGCAGGAATCAGAATATATGGCTATTAATTCTGAAACAGGCACAAGCTGGGATCAGGCTCACAAATTTTACGAAAATTCACTGCGGCATAGCATTGAGTTTTTAGCTGAAGTAAAATCCAATGGGTTGAAGGATCCTTCCAATAAAGAACTTTTCAGACAAGCGAGACAGGAATGGAAAAAAGCCGAACCATTTGCGGCTTATTTAAATTCTCCGGTCGGTCACCGCGTAAATGGGCCGGCACTTCCGGTGTTTCTGGAAGATAATTCACGTTTTATGCCGGCGGTTGGGCTGCAAAAAATAGAAGAAAGTATTTACGATGGCGAAGCTACAGAAAGCGAATTTCAGGAAGAGCTCAAGGTCACGCTTGGTCTTATGGGAAATCTTCTCAAGAACATTCAAAAAAGAGAGCTTACTACCGAGCGTTTTTTCATCGCCACACAACATCAATTACTCAGGATCCTGAGTCATAGCATTACAGGCTTTGACACCCCTGTAAGCCATCTGGGAATAGAAGAAGCTGCGATCTCTCTTGAGGCACTAAGAGATATTTATACACTTACGCTTCAAAACGATATACGACAGAAGGATAAAGATCTGGATCAGAGATTTCTGCGGAAGCTAAAAATTTCTACCGGGTATCTGCAACAGAACTCAGATTTCAACACTTTTGACAGGTATGAATTTATCCGAGAGCATTTAAACGATATCACCAGCCTATGGGCGCAGATCAGTAATACTTCAGGCCTTTGGGAGGGCACAGCCAATCAACCATTCAATTTCGATGCACCAACGTTTTTTGAAGAGAATTCTTTTAAGCCTGAGTATTTTATGCAGACTATAAACAGAAAGAATTCTGAAACGAAGATAGCACTTGGCGAGAAATTATTTTTTGAGAAAAAGCTTTCGAAAAATGGGTGTATGGCCTGCGCCACCTGTCATCTTCCGGGCAAAGCCTATGCAGATAGGTTAACTTTCAGTAGAGATAATCAGGGAATTGCGCTTGATAGAAATACACCTACTCTTATTAATTCGATTTATCAGCGCGGATTCTTTTGGGATGGCAGATCTGAAGGTTTGATGGAGCAGATTTCTTCAGTATTTACAAATAAACAGGAATTTGATTCCGGAGTACATGAATTTTCCGAAGCGATCTTACAGGATCCCACTTATCAGGAATTTTTCGAGCAGGCATTTGGCGATATTCCGAAGTCCAATACCGAGCTCATCAAGGCATTATCAGCCTATATAGCTACGCTTAATGGAATGAATAGCAAATTTGACAGGAATATTTCTGGCAAGGAAAACACCTTTACAAGTCAGGAAAAACGAGGTTTCAATTTATTCGCGGGCAAAGCGCTTTGCGCGACCTGTCACTTTTTGCCGCTAACCAATGGGACGGTTCCACCATTTTATACTGAAACCGAAAAGGAAGTTATTGGAGTGCCAGAAACTGCGGAGAACAAAAAGCTGGATGGTGATACCGGCTTTTACTGGAGTTATAATGTCGAGCAGCACAAGGGAATGTTTAAAACACCGGGAGTACGCAATATCGCTTTAACTGCTCCGTACATGCACAATGGAGTTTATAAGAATCTGGTGCAGGTTATAGACTTTTATAACAAGGGAGGAGGAGGCGGATTAGGTTTCGATCTGCCCCACCAAACCCTGCCGTTTGATAACCTGGAACTTGATGACGAAGAACAGGCTGCCCTAGTAGCTTATCTAAAAACGCTAACAGATACTCAGGTGACTGGTCCAAAAAAAGGATCTATCAATTTAGCAAGGTATAGATATACACGAAATTGAACAGAACCAGCACCGCAAGGCAGCATAAACTGAGAATTCGGTACTGCTTACCGGGCTGGTCTTCTTTTTTCATAACACTGCTGGTTACGAGTTTATAATTGAACCAGGCCAGCAGAGGAGCCGATAGAAATGATAAGGCTGTGGCGAAATCTATCAGAGCCGTGAAAGTCATGCTGAATTTAGAGAGGATCACCAGCGCAACAGCAGGGATGATAAAAATTGCCAGTCGGTAGAAATTCCATTTATTAGATGCCTTTGCCTCAGGTTTTTCAAGGATGTATATTTCTGAAAGTACTCTTGGGAAGGCATCGGTTACCGCAAGTGTTGTGGAAAGCATGGCAATAAACGCAGCAATGGCCACCAGGGTTTCGCTCCAGGGACCCAGAGTGGCACCATACAGGGCCACCAGTTGACTTGAGAACTGCACCGCATTTCCAGAAAATTCTATGTTCGAACCAAATATCATAAGGGCTCCCATTAGAAAGAACAGCAAACCAATAATCGCAGCTGCAAGGTAACCCACATTGAAATCTACGAATGCATCCTGAGTACTTATTTTCCCGGTGGTTACCGACTTTTCTCTAGTCCAGATCGAGTGCCATACAGCGGCATCTAAGGGAATTGGCATCCAACCCATAAATGCAATGATAAAGGCTATGCTCGCGGTATTCCAGATATCTGGTGATATAGTGGATAGCGAACGATCCAGTCTACCATCACCGAAGGCTAGTACCACTGTTATCAAGGTAGCGATACCTAGTAAGCTAACTATGAATTTCATGGATTTGTCCAGTGCCGGGTATCTGCCAATAAGCAGCAGAGCAATGCAAATACCTGAAATAACAAGACTCCAGTTAAAGGTTCCCCAGGATATTCCAAATAATAACTCAGCTAGACCGGCAGTTACGATCGTCACCGCTGCCTGAATAATGAACATGCTTCCTACCGTAATAAATATAAATAGCGCATAGGGCCATTTACCAAGGCGCCTGTAACCCTGGATAAGATGTTCTCCTGTGGAAGCAGCATACCTTGGACCAAATTCCAGAAACGGATATTTGGTAATGCAAGCTAGTACTAAGATCCAGATGAGAAAAAAACCATAATCTGCACCAGCCCTGGTGGCCTGTACCAGGTGTGACACACCAATGGCAGCACCGGCCAACAATAAGCCTGGTCCCAACGATCTCAATAAGGATCTGCGTGCTGGCATCAACTCATTTTAGCAATTTTCTGGATAATCTCCTGGTTGGGTTCGTGACCTCCTTCGAAAGTATGAATCTGGATCTGATCACCAAATATGTCCTTTAGCCTGGATTCTTCAACTTTGATGATACCTTCCTTAAGATATTCATCCTCTGTACCGTAAATAAAATGAAAATTGGTTTCATTCAAAAATTTAAAATCTGAATGATCCAGTTCCTGAGGCACTTTTCCGGAGTGCATTATAAGATTAGTACATTTAATCCTGCGCCTGGCCACAAACCTGGTCGCGATAGAAACCCCCTGGGAATATCCAAGAATATTCAGGTTCTCGACATTCGATAAATCTTCAGCATCAAAAACAGCGTCGAGGTACTCCAGCACGTTTTCTATCTCAGCTTCAAGATTTTCCCGGGTAAGCCAGGACGCACCCATATGCCTGTATTCACCATTGAGATAATATTTGGACTGAGCCTGTGGCGCAATGATATAATTTTCAGGATCCAGATGGTTGAAATGCCTTATAAAATACCTGCTTAAATATCCAATCCCATGTAGTACCAACCAGACCGTTTTGGTATTTTCAGAATGATCATTCAAGGTTGAATAGGTGTTGCTAATCGTATAAGAAAGCCTTTTCTCCTTACTCATGGTTGTCGCAGGTTTTGTATTTTTACAAATAAACCAATCTTTTAAAAGATGACGAAGGAAGAAGTGCTGCAACTTTCGAAAAAGGTCTGTAAGAATACACTTATGGAAACCCTTGAAATAGAGTTTTCTGAAATTGGGGAAGATTACCTGATCGCTAAAATGCCGGTGAATTCAAGAGTTCATCAACCCGATGGAGTATTACATGGAGGTGCGACGGTAGCCCTGGCAGAAAGCGTTGGAAGTATGGCAAGTTATGTTTTTCTGGATACCGACAACTTTTTTATTCGAGGAATTGAGATTGCGGCAAATCATCTTAAAAGTGTAAAAGATGGCTGGGTATATGCGAAAGCGACGTTTATACATAAAGGCCGAACCACACAGCTATTCGAAATTAGGGTCACAGATGAGGAAGATCGCCTGATCTCCCTGGTAAAGTTAACGACCATCGCTCTTCCAAAAGAATCCAAATGATCACACAAGAAGAATTATTTGCAGCTGTAAGAAAGCAGGTAGACAAGCAATTCCCATTCGTCGCCTATCGCAAGCCTGGTGAAAATACTGTAAAACTAATCTGTCAAACTTCTGCGGAAAGCCACTCTGGTGAAAATCTTGACACCTCGGGTTTTGTATTCGCTGCTTTTGATTCGCTACGTAGTTCTCTGCTTATTCCTATTGCTGAAGCTGAAATTTTCGAATGTAGGTACGAAAAGCGGGAAGTAAAAGCATCTGAAATACCAAAGCCAGAACAACCTATATCTTCCGGAAACTCCAAGGATCAGATCAGGCACGAACAATTAGTGCAATCTGGTATCGAGAAGATTAGGAATAGCAATATGGATAAGATCGTTCTGGCAAGGGCTGAAAAAGTACAATTGCAGGACCCTGATCCCCTTCCGGTTTTTAGACAACTGCTGGACCGGTATGAAGATGCCTTTGTTTACTACTGGTTTCACCCTGAATCCGGAACCTGGATGGGTGCTACTCCGGAATCCCTTTTGCATACAGAGCGCAATAGATTTAAGACTATGGCACTTGCCGGGACGCAGGTTTATGAAGAGGATGCGGAAATTACATGGCGTAAAAAAGAAATTGAAGAGCAGGCTATTGTAACTGGTTATATAGATAAAGAGTTACAAAAGATTTCAGAAGTAAAAGAACTGAAGATCGGAGAGCCATATAATGTAAAGGCAGGAGACCTGTTGCATATTAGAACCGACATCCAGGGGTCTTTTGATTCCAGTTCTGCACTTTCGAGAATCGTGACCGCGCTTCATCCCACACCGGCGATCTGCGGCATTCCAAAAGCTGAAGCACTTCAATTTATCCTTCAAAATGAAGAAATGGACAGAGGATACTATAGCGGCTACCTCGGGGAAGTACTGCTCCCCAGGGAAGTGAAGAGGAATTCGAATCAACGAAATCAGGAAAATCAGCAATTTGCGTCTATTTCCCGGGTGTCCAATTTATATGTGAATCTTCGGTGCATGAAACTGCAGCAGGATATTGCCACCATTTACGTGGGAGGAGGTATTACTAAAGATTCGAATGCTGCAGAAGAATGGTATGAGACCGTCAATAAATCTGTCACCATGCACAAGGTTCTTGTTAAATAAGCTTCAAAAACCCGTTCCAGCTTAGAGGTAAATACTAATTTTGGGAGTCTATGAAATATTCAAAAATTCCGGTAGCCAGATCTGTCGTAGCGCTCTGCGTAGCCAAGAATATAAAGCATGTCGTGATTTCGCCAGGTTCGAGAAATGCGCCTCTTACGATCGGGTTTACCCATCACGATGAGATTACAGCATACAGTATTGTAGACGAGCGTTGTGCAGCATTCTTTGCCCTGGGTATCGCTCAGCAAAATAAAACTCCCGTCGCATTGGTCTGTACTTCAGGTTCAGCCCTGTTAAATTATTATCCAGCGATCGCTGAAGCATTTTACAGTGACATTCCACTGGTGGTGATTTCCGCAGATCGACCCATTGAGCGTATCGACATTGGCGATGGACAAACCATCAGGCAGAAGAATATCTTCGAGAATCACATTTTGTATTCTGCCAATCTCCATTCTGAACTGGTACTGGAACAGGAATCTGAAGACGCCAAGCTTCAGCAAAAACAATTTGAAGCCAGGAAGCATAATGAACGGGAAATTAACCTGGCGCTGAACAAGGCGATCGAAGAAAAAGGACCTGTGCACATAAATGTTCCTTTTTATGAACCGCTTTATGATACAGTAGAAGATATTGAAGTTGAACCTTTACAGATCCTTCCCGAGTTTATCGAGCGACATTATACTGCTGCGCAGTTAAGCACTTTTGCTCAGCAATGGAATAGCGCTCAACGTAAGATGGTGATCGTGGGAGTGGCTCAACCAAACCTAATAGAGCAACAGTTTCTGGATATGCTGGCCAGGGATCCAAGCGTGATTGTGTTTACTGAAACCACGTCTAATGTAGATCACCCGGAATTTTTTACCAGGATCGATACACTCATAGGACCAATTGAAAAAGAAGAGAATAAGGAGGAATTATTCAGAAAATTGCAACCTGAAATTTTGCTTACTTTCGGAGGAATGATCGTGTCTAAAAAGATCAAGAACTTTCTGCGGAACTACAACCCGAAGCACCACTGGCATGTGGACTCTAAAAAGGCCTACAACACCTTTTTTTGTCTGAATAAGCATTTTGAGACAGAAGTAAATGACTTTTTCCAGTCGTTTATGCCCCTTACAAACACTGTAAGCAGTGATTATGGGCAATTCTGGAAGGATGTCAAATCAAAAAGGCAACTTCGCCATGAAAAATATATGTCTGAAATTCCATACTCAGACCTTAAAGCAATGCAGTTGATCGTTCCAGAGGTGCCAGATCACAGTATAGTGCATTTTGCGAATAGCTCCACTATTAGATACGCACAGTTATTTGAATGGGACCAGAGTCTCAACACGTTTTGTAATAGAGGAACCAGCGGGATCGATGGCAGTACTTCAACTTCTGTTGGAGCTGCGGTAGCATCCAACAAACCTGTTCTGTTTATTACCGGAGATCTAAGCTTTTTCTACGACAGCAATGCATTATGGAACGACCATATTCCAGCGAACTACCGGATCATAATTTTGAATAATAGTGGTGGAGGAATTTTCAGAATTTTACCGGGTAATAAGGATTCAGAGAATTTTGATACCTATTTTGAAACCACACATGAGTTGCAGGCTAAACCTATTTGTGAACTATATGGTTTTGGGTATTCGAAAGCTTCGAATGAACAGGAGATCGCGCAGGAACTACAGAATTTCTTTAATATTTCAGACAAACCAAAATTACTGGAGATTTTTACTCCGCGTAAGATGAATGACAGGGTTTTACTCGAATATTTCAGTTTTATGAAATCTTAACCGGCGGCTCCGGGCTTATAATTTTCTTTTTTATTAACTTACCTGAGCTAAAACTTAAAATTTAGATCATGAGTAAACTTGATGAAAAAGTAGGTCAGTATATCGATGACCTTAAGACCAAAGTAGGGGAGGATAATCCTGATGTGGATCTTCTACGGAAACTGGCCAAGTCCATGGGGCCAAGCATTTATAATGCCGATGCTGAAACTGTTGCTGCTTCAAGTAAATCTGAAGTTGAAACGGTTAAGAAAAATTTCGTGATGAAAAAACTTGGGGTGACCGATGAAGCTGAAGCAGACGAAGCGATTAACCAGGTAATGGAGAAATATGGAAAATCCAATCGTAATAAATATAGAGTGGTAATTTATTACCTTCTTACTAAGCATTTTGGTAAAGAAAGCATGTATAAATAAGTTACTGTAAACATATATAGATCCGTTTATGTGATTATCACGTAAACGGATTTTTTTATTGCTGATTAACAGTATCTTTGTATGCTAAATTTTAGACTATGATCAGGTTAGGAGAATACCATGAGTTAAGTATTATTAGAGAAAGCGATCACGGTGTGTATCTTGAAAACGATGCCGGTGATGAGGTGCTGTTACCTAATAAATACGTTCCTGAAACCTGGATGGTCTATGACAAGATCAAGGTTTTTGTCTACCTGGATCATTCAGAAAGACCGGTCGCAACCACTCTGGAGCCTAAGATCAAATTAGATCAGTTTGCGAATTTAACCTGTGTTGAGGTTAGCAAATTTGGGGCATTTTTAGATTGGGGCCTTGAAAAGCATTTATTCGTACCGTTTAAGGAGCAGGTCATCCCGATGCAAAAAGGAGAGCGTTACCTGGTATTTTGTTACCTGGACTTGGAAACCGAAAGACTTACGGCATCCTCTAAAGTTCATGCATTCCTGGATAACTCAGAGCTTACCGTGGAGCCATTTGAAGAGGTGGATCTTATTGTGAGCAACGAAACCGAGCTGGGTTTTAACGTGATCATCAATCAGCTGCATTTAGGATTGATCTATCATGATGAGGTCTTCAAAAAATTGCGAATTGGTGATTCCCTTAAAGGTTTTATCAAGAAAATTAGAACCGATAATAAGATCGATATCATGTTGCAAAGACCTGGATATCGAAGTATCGAGCCTAATGCACAGAAAATCCTGGACAAATTGCAGTCTTCCGGTGGTTTTATAGATTTAACAGATAAGTCTGATCCTGCAGATATTAAATCGAGGTTACAAATGAGTAAGAAGAGCTTTAAGAGAGCGATTGGTAGCCTTTATAAAAACAGGCAGATAGAATTGAATGAAGACGGAATCTCTTTAAAGGAAGAAACCAAGGATCAATAAATATAGCGATAAGGTGTATTATATCTCCTAACCCCGTAGCTACGCTGATTATAGTTATTTAGAAATGGATTGTAGAACGGGTTACTAAAGGAGTCATTCCTGTCTCTGGTCTGGATACTTCCTGTAACTTCAAAAGTTTTCTTTTCCCTGCTTCTCTGCGGAAGTGGAGATCCAAGGTCTATTTCGCGAGTGATCTTGTTTCTATTCGATTTGTCTATGATCGCCAGCATATCGATCTGGTCCTTCTGAATATCATTTCGAAGATGCATAAAGGATCCATCAGAAATATTGAATTCTGAAGGCTGTTGCCAGTTAAAGCTGAAATCTTTCCAGTCGTTTTGAATACCCCGATTGCCAATTTCAAAATCCTCTCGATCCCAGTACCCGAATTCCTGGGCAGAAGTAGTAAAACCTGCCAGCAGATATAGAAGGATAAGTAGAATTCTCATGATCAGTTTTTTCCGAAGGATATCAAAAATGGTGCAAAAACATTAATTATATTCCAATTCTTTTAAAAATTATCGAAGCAGTTTTCTAAAAACGATTATTTTCACTCCAAATTATAAAATCGAACGCAAATATGAAAAAATTAATATTAAGTATTGGAGTTGCCTTTATTGGTTTTACTTCTATGGCGCAAGAGCAAATGACTTCGGAAGAGACTAAAGCGATCAAGCTTATAGAGCTTACATCAGGTCAACAGTTTGATATCATGACCGAGCCTATCGTTAAAATGGTTGCTGAAGATAAAAGGGAAGAATTTAAAAAAGAACTTTCTGCCAGCACCCAGGAACTATACAAGAAAATGGCAGTAATCTATACTGAGAAGTTTACAGAAGAAGAACTTGATGATATTCTTGCATTCTATGCTACACCGGTAGGTGAGAAGATGGTGGAACTTACGCCAGAAATCACGAAAAAAGCTATGGAAATTGGCCAGGCCTGGGGAATGGAATTACAACCTATGATGGCGAAATATATGCAATAACAGGTCGCGGGATCTGTATTAAACCTGTTCCATGGAACAGGTTTTTTTATCAACTTTCTCAAGTTAACATAAAACTTTAATTTTACTGAAAACTATTTCTATGGCTAGCATAAACTGGAAAACAGTACGTGAATACGAGGATATAACTTATAAAAAGGCAGACGGGGTTGCGAGAATTGCTTTTAACCGTCCCGATGTTCGGAACGCCTTTAGACCAAAAACAACTTCAGAGCTGCTGCATGCTTTTCAGGACGCGCATGAAGATACTTCGATTGGTGCGGTCCTACTTTCTGCAGAGGGACCTTCTTCAAAGGATGGAATCTGGGCATTTTGCAGTGGAGGAGATCAAAAAGCAAGAGGTCACCAGGGATATGTTGGTGAAGATGGTTATCATCGCCTTAATATTCTGGAAGTACAACGCTTGATTAGATTTATGCCTAAGGCAGTGATCTGTGTGGTTCCAGGATGGGCAGTAGGTGGAGGTCACAGCCTGCATGTGGTATGTGATCTAACGCTGGCTTCCAAAGAACATGCGATTTTTAAACAGACCGATGCAGACGTAACGAGTTTTGATGCCGGCTACGGTTCTGCGTACCTGGCGAAAATGGTTGGACAGAAGAAAGCCCGGGAAATCTTCTTTCTTGGAAGAAACTATTCTGCACAGGAAGCTTTTGAAATGGGGATGGTGAACGCCGTGATCCCACATGAAGAATTGGAAACTACTGCCTTTGAATGGGCTCAGGAAATTTTAGAAAAATCACCGACTTCTATTAAAATGCTGAAGTTTGCGATGAATCTTACCGATGATGGGATGGTAGGTCAGCAGGTATTCGCTGGAGAAGTCACCAGGCTGGCTTATATGACAGACGAAGCTAAAGAAGGTCGAGATGCATTTCTAGAAAAAAGAAAGCCGAATTTCGAGAAAAAGTGGATTCCATAGAGAATTCACGCAACCATTTCAGGAAAAGAACGTCTTTGTAGTAGAACTAAATTATAGATGATTATGGGATTCCCAAAAATAGTATATAGATTCTTTGTCCTGTTTCTAACAGTTGTAAGCTTTAGCTCATGTAGTGGCGATGACAATTCTGATAATGAAAACGAATTCGTTGGTGAAAGTGGCATCAATTCTTCAGAAAGCAAAGATCTATGGCTTTCATTGAAAAGTACTAATAAGGATAGTTATGAGTATACTATAGAAACAGCATCCTGGACAGGCTTCGCTACTTCAACTACAATTAAGGTTGAAAATGGGGATGTGGTAAGTAGGGAATTTATCTCTACCCAGCCCCAGCAAGAGAATCCATCCGAAACTGAAATTGTAGAGGAATATATAGAAACAGAATCTGATCTTGGAACTCATGAGAGCGGCGCAGATATTCTGACCATAGATGAACTATATAGCGTTTGTTTTGCAGAGTATCTCACTGTAGATACTGATTCCAACCTTATATATTTTAATACTACAACTGAAGGAGTTATAAATACCTGTGGTTATGTAAATAAGAATTGTGCAGATGATTGTTTTGTTGGTTTTAAGCTGACTGACTTTAACTGGTTATAGGATTATTCAAAGCAAGATGATTAAGTGTAATTTCACGGTCTCGTGTAAAAACTATATTTTTAATCAGACTTAAAACTTCAATATGAAAAAGCTGCTTATTCTGATGTTTGTACTCCTGATTTTTGCGTGTTCCGAAGATTCGGATTCGGGAATTCTCGATCAGGAAGTTCTAAAAGAGAAACCTGAATTGGTGGAACAAGAGTCAGAAACCGAAGCCGAAAGCGAAACCGAAACAGAAACTGATTCAAATACAGATGGGGAGGATGAAGAGCAAGGGACTGTTATCGATGTCGATCTACCACAAAACTGGCAACTCTATAAAGCCAGATGTTGTGGAAATATAGAAGAAATGGCCGAAGATCTTGAATATTACCATGAGTTTGTATTTGGCGAAGATCTTAAATTCGAAAAAACGGTGATTCATGGGAATGATACGTTAAAGTATTACGGAGAATTTCAGGTTGTTGAGACAAGCAGTCAGGATACCTTATACAGGCTTACTCATAACAATGAAATAGTACCGGTAAGTTGCGTAAGTGGTAATCAGGAAGTTCTTACGCTTACTTTTGAGGATGATAAACCACTCCTATTCAATAAAATGTCACCATGTGATGGCCCCGATCTTTACTACGAAGAAGTGAATTGACATGTAAGACGAGCTCTGAATTTTTGAAATAGTCTATTGATGATAAAGAACAGTGCCGTGTGAAATTTACACGGCACTTATATTTAGTGCGTTTAAAGATCGATATGTCCTTTTAATAAAATCATCAATTTTTTCAGCAATTTCTGCATACACCTCTTCCTGTAGAAAATGTCTGGAAGGAAGCGAATGAACTTCCCGACAATCGGTTAATTTCTCCAGTTCTTTGCTGAAATGTTCGTAGGTTAGAGCCGGGTCATCCTCGCCCCAAACTGCCTGTATGGGATAATCTACATTTTTCAATGCAGTCTGTACTACATTCTGAAATTCTTCAGTTTGGTTGAAATTTCTCATAAGATTCAGAAAAGCTTTTCCATCATCTCTTCTTTTCAGAAGATCGACGTAAGCTTTAATTTCCGCAGAAGAAGAGCAGGATGCATCGTTGACGCCCATATGAGAAAACATAACTGGCCAGGTAGCGTGAGTGATCAAAATTAATTCGGGTTCAACTAAAACTTTTTTCTCGAATGGTCGCATCACCGGTGGCTTCTTGAAATTCTGAATATCGATCATGGTATTCAGATTAGTAATCGATTGTACTTTTTACAGATTCTTTGCAGCCAGTGCGAACCCTACAGGACCTCCAATATCATGCACTACTAAGTGAAACTTCTCAATTCTTAATTCCTGAAGACAGTCTGTAAGAAAGTCGGCGAAATTATTAAATACATAGTCAAAATCTTCCGGCCTGTCCGTAAGACCAAGTCCGGGAAGATCTACAGAGACACCACGACGATGTTTTTCAGCTAGTGAATCTATAACCTTTCTATATAGAAAAGAGGAAGTAGGCACTCTAGGAACACAAAGTACCACTTCACCACTTCCTCTGTCCAGAGCGAAGGTTTTGATATCATTATAGTTAAAATATTTTCCTTCCCGTTCGTGATCTTGAATCACTTCTTCAATTTCCTTACTCATAACCGTTTTGTTTGAATAGCCATAAAGCTACGATCTTGGAAACAAGTCTTTCGAAAGCACCTTTTAAAGTCTGATAAACGAAAACAAAAAAGCCGCGAATGAATCGCGGCTTGTATAAAGAAAGATAGATTTACTATCGTAGTTTTGGATATTTATTAGGATTGGTTTCATGCATGATAGCGTACACTTTTTCAAAAATATCTTCGGCTGAAGGTTTCGAAAAATAATCACCGTCTGTACCGTAAGCTGGCCTGTGTTCTTTAGCACTTAAAGTTTGCGGTTTGCTGTCCAGGTATCTGTAAGCATTCTGTTCATCGAGAACTTTCTGCAGGATATAGGCAGAGGCTCCTCCTGGAACATCTTCATCTATCACCAGCAAACGGTTTGTTTTCTGAACACTTTTTACAATGTCATGGTTTATATCAAAAGGTAAAAGCGACTGTACATCGATTACTTCAGCGTCAATATCCACCTGAGCTAATTCCTTCGCTACTTCTTCCACAATTCGAAGGGTGGAACCGTAAGATACCAGTGTGATATCGGTACCTTCCCGTAAAGTTTCAGTAACCCCAATCGGCGTTTTTATGTCTTTCAGGTTTGTAGGTAGCTTTTCTTTGAGTCTGTATCCATTAAGACATTCAATCACAAGGGACGGAGTATCTAATTCCAGTAAATGATTGTAGAAACCAGCGGCTTTGGTCATGTTTCTGGGTACAAGAACATACATTCCTCTAACCAGGTTAAGAATTCCCGCCATTTGAGAACCACTGTGCCAGATCCCTTCCAGTCGATGTCCTCTGGTTCTAACGATTAAAGGTGCCTTTTGCATTCCTTTTGTTCTATAATGCAGTGTAGCCAGATCGTCGCTCATTCCCTGAAGACAATATAATACATAATCGAGATATTGAATTTCCGCAATTGGACGCAAGCCTCTCATGGCCATTCCTATACCCTGACCCAGGATTGTCGCTTCCCGAATTCCAGCATCAGAAACTCTAAATTTTCCATATTTATTCTGAAGCCCTTCAAGACCCTGGTTTACATCTCCAATTTCGCCTGAATCTTCACCGAATATCAATGTATTTGCATGATTTTCAAAGATCTGATCGAAATTATCCCTCAGGATAATTCGTGCATCCACTTCCTCTGCTTCTTCATTATATTCAGGTAAAACCTCTGTTAGCGTATCTTCATTGATATAAAGATGCGAACTGTATTCTCCCTTATTTTCTTCTCCATATTCATTCAACCAGTCCAGCAACTGCTCTTTTGCAGCAGAAGACTCACCTATAGTATACCTCAAAGTTTGTCTTGCTGCAGAGATAAGATCCTTTTTCAAAGGTTCCCTGTCTTTCGCAATATTTTCTTTAAGAGAAGTTATAAAATTACCGTTGGCACTATTCTTAGCAACTTTTCCCAGAATTTCTACTATCTGCTTTTTCCTGTCGAGGGTTGGCTTCAAATAATTGTTCCAGGCGTTGCTTTTAGCAGTTCTTACCTGTTTCTTGATCTCCTTCTCCATCACTTCAAGATCTTCAGCATTGGAGAAATTATTTTCGATAATCCATTCCCGGAACTTCACATTACAATCATGCTCCTTTTCCCAGTTCAATCGGTCTTCAGATTTGTACCTCTCGTGAGATCCTGAAGTTGAGTGGCCCTGAGGCTGAGTTAATTGCTGAACATGTATTAAAACAGGGCAATGTTCTACACGAGCGATAGAAGAGGCTTTTTCGTAGGCATCTACCAGAGCCGGATAATTCCAGCCTTCCACAACAATGATCTCATAGCCATCATTCTCCTCATCTCGCTGAAAACCTTTAAGGATTTCAGAAATATTCTCTTTGGTTGTTTGGTGTCTTGCGTGTACAGAAATTCCATACTCATCATCCCATACGCTCATCACCATTGGTACCTGCAAAACACCAGCGGCGTTAATGGTTTCCCAGAAATGACCTTCACTTGTACTGGCATTTCCAATGGTTCCCCATGCTACCTCGTTTCCATTATCTGTAAATTTCTCAGCAGAAATTCCCTCAACGTTTCTATAGATCTTAGAAGCCTGCGCAAGACCAAGAAGTCTGGGCATCTGCCCGGCAGTAGGAGAAATATCTGAACTGGAATTCTTTTGTTCCATCAAATTTTTCCATTCTCCATTTTGGTCCAGACTGTGAGTCATAAAATGACCACCCATTTGCCTTCCGGCAGACATGGGTTCATTTTCCAGATTCGTATCTGCATATAGACCAGCAAATAATTGCTCTGGCGTAAGCGCACCTATAGCCATCATAAAGGTTTGATCGCGGTAATAACCCGACCTGAAATCACCATTCCTGAAAGCTTTGGCCATAGCCAGTTGTGGAACTTCCTTTCCATCTCCAAATATTCCGAATTTCGCCTTCCCGGTAAGCACTTCACGTCTACCTAAAAGACTACATTCTCTGCTGGTGACAGCAATCCTGTAATCTTCAAGTACCTGAGACTTGAATTCATCAAATGAAATTGAATTTTCAGTTTGTGTTTCGCTTTGCATGAACATAAATTTGAATAGGAGCAAATGTAGCGAAAATCAAAATTATATACAATTCAAATTTTTACGGTAAAACTGATAATAATTTAATTTTAACCTTTATTTATTATTTATTTCAAAAATAATAGGCGTAAGATTCAGAATTTGTTGATAAATGTGAAATTGTTCCAATTATAGCGAGGCTGATCATTTTAGTACCAGCGTCTTGTGAAAAGTTTAATGATCGTTCCAAGATCCAGCGATACGATAAACCTGATCTTCTCATCATAATTTTCCTGGGCAACTTCCCACCCCAGATTGGAATAGACGGGAAGAAACAGTTCGAAATAGTCCTGTACCAGGCTCATTCGAACACCAGAATCATATAAGAGCTTCCCATTTTCATGTCGATTTTTAACGATCCCAACATCAGCATAGGCATAGATCCATTTCCAGATATTGGTGCTGGCGTTGATTGTAGTAATCCATTCATTGGCATACTCGGGCTGGAGCTGAGATTTGAAGCCACCTTCAGCAACAATGATCTGTTGACTGAATAAACCGCTTCCCTGGCTTCTTCCGTAGTAATTATAATCAAATAGATAATCTGTAGGACGGTCCAGCGCAAAACTGAAGTAATCATTATTGCGTGAATCATTATATAGAAATGTCCCGCCAAAAAATCTTAAGTTAATCTGCCTGTTATTGGTAAACAATTTTCTGTATTCTGCAGTCACGGCTATTTTACTAAACTTATCTGAGAGTTGATAATCGAAGGAGGCGGTAAGGTGCTTTAAAAAATTTGGATTGCTGTAGCTGTACTTCACATTAAGCACATTATAATTTGGCTGAAGCAAGGGTTCCTCTGGATTCTGATCTCTGTGAACGTTGATGTTCCGTATAAGCAAACGTTGGCTCTCATTGCTTCGCAGGTAGGAATTTCTAAAGGCAAAGACCAGAAACGGACTGTATTTCTGGTAAAACAGATCATAGCCATAGGAATACCTGGAACCACCAACTCCATAGTAAATCAGGTACAAATCATTGTTCTCGAATTGATGTGCATTATAAAAGGAAGCTGAACCTACAAGAGTTTCACTTCCAAAGCCATATTTAGGAGACATTGAGAAATTAAAAGTTTTGCTGAGAACAGTCTTGTTATACAGCTTGGGCCCAATGGAAATGCCATCGTATAGGTTGTAATCGAATTCAGGCATAAAAAAGATCTGGTTATACCTTGGATCTTCTATGTCCTGAAGCAGCCTGAACTGCACGGGCTTATTCAACAGTGTGGTTACCCTTTTATAATTATTTCTTTGGTTGAATTCCGGGATTTCTGCTTCATAATTTAAGGCAAGTCTTTCGATTTCCATTCGTGGGATGGTAACAGTTTTAGTATCCCGAACGTTCTCTACCCAGGTTTTATAGATCGATTTTCCATCTTTGAGTCCGTAGAGGCTAATAGGCATCTCATTTTGCCTCAGGTTCCTAATTTGAACATCCAGTGAATCATCCTTCCTTTTTGTAACCTTCTGAATCTTAAAATCAATTTTGGTATTGCTTCCCACATAGTCCTCGAAAAACCAGGAAATATCTTTCTCTGCATTCTTCTGAAGTATTTCGGCGAATCGATCATCTGTCGTGGATTGAAGTCGATATTGCTGGTAAAATTCACGAATAGACTCCGAAACTGTTGAATCCCCAAGGAATTCTTCCAGGTATTTGATCCCAACGCCCGCCTTGTATGCATTGGCGATATTTTTGTTGAATTTTACCAGTGAATCCTGGCTGGTGTTTAGTGACTGATCTATATTCATTCTAGCCACATTCATATACAGGAACTGGTATTGATCATTGAACTCCAGATCTGCAGCATGGAACCAGCGAATCCCAATGATATCACTTAAATTCCCAATTAGCTTCATATTTGGGTAATACGTATCTACATAATCGATCATTAGAGAAACCTGGATGGCATCCGTCACCCATTTTTCGGTTCTGGGATTCACAAATATAGAGTTCTGGAGATAGTAGTTCGTGATGGATTTAAATAGTTTCAAATCGTATTGAAAACCATCAGGAAATGGTCTTATGAATCCGGGTAGTTGGTTCAAACCGTAAATAGGACTGTTTTTATAATCTTCCTGAGTAATAAAAATATTCTTGTTGGGGTAGCTTCCCAGCCTGTCTTCAAGAAAGCTGAAAGTACGCGAAAGCAATCTCGTTTTGTTCTCCAGGTCCACATCCTCATCCCGGATATTGGTTATGATCTTGTTTGAATTTGCGGGAAGGGACTCAAAAATATAAGTTTTGGTTAGATACATTTTGCTGTCAACGCGATGATCTCCGCTAAAATGAATGGTCTTAAAGCCTTTTCTGGTTTGGGTACGGGTAAGGTCTAAAGCTGATGCTGCATAATATTCAGTAGGAATATCAATATCGATTTCAATGCTGTACGGGCTTACGTATTGCGTTCCCAGATCTTTATGACTATAGAGCTTCCAGCCATTATCCAGCGGTGCAGGAGTCATATACCAGTATCGCAATTTGTAGTTGCCATCATTGTCCCGACCAAATCTGGTAAATTTATCATCAGGAATCTTCAGTTCGTACTGAAGATTTATGGTAATGGAATCTCCGGAATCAAGTGGTTCTGGTAGAAACACTCGTACAAGGTCCTCAATATTGCCTGGTCGGTCCCATTCCAGGCCAGTACCTTCCGTAGAAATTATAGATTCAATGGCTGTATGACCACGTTCTTCCTCTTTAGCGAAATGAAAACGGCGGGCAAAATCTTCAGCAAATCTTTTAGCGAGAGGGGAGGTTTTGGAGCTGAATGCGTTGTTCCAGTCATTCAGGTATATACTAACCAGTTCTCTATCTTCAGTATTCACAAAGGTAATTTGCTGGTCAACTTCAATGGTATGAAGACTGTCAACCAGGCGGGCGTTCACCTTTATAGCGTTTTGTGCTGAAAGCCAAAAGGGGAGTAGTAGAACGATAAAGAAACACTGAAGGTATTTCAACGAAGTTTAAGTTTAAAGCTGACAAAAATCAGATCTAAATATAAACAAAGTTTGATACCTTCAGCAGTTGATAATATTAGAAATTCGGGCTTAAGTTATATTCATCATAGAATTTATCCAGGATGTCTATTACTTCGTCTTCAGTATCTACAACCTGCACCAGATCAATATCGGCAGGACTAATGTTCTGAAAACTATCAAGAAGAGTGGTTTTGATCCATTCCACAAGACCTCCCCAGAATTCAGTCCCTACAAGAATAATAGGAAATTTATCGATCTTATGGGTTTGGATTAGAGTAATTGCTTCGAACAATTCATCAAGCGTACCAAAACCGCCGGGCATTACCACGAAGCCCTGTGAATACTTGACGAACATTACCTTTCTCACGAAGAAATAGTCAAAATCCAGGCTTTTATCGTTGTCTATATATGGATTATCGTGTTGCTCGAAAGGCAGATCGATATTAAGTCCAACAGAAGTACCGCCGGCAAGGTGAGCTCCTTTATTTCCGGCCTCCATGATCCCGGGACCTCCACCTGTAATCACTCCATAACCGTGATCTACGATCTTTTTTGCCACTTTTTCGGCAAGTCCGTAATACTTCATGTCCGGTTTCGTTCGTGCCGATCCAAATATGGAAACACAGGGACCAATCTGGCTTAATTTTTCGTAGCCGTTCACGAATTCCCCCATTATCTTAAAGATCGCCCAGGAATCATTTGTTCTTATCTCGTTCCAGGCCTTATTGCTATTTGCTGCTTTCATATGATTGGTTTAGCTCATTTCCTTTTTCAGGAAGCGAGCAGTGTAACTTTTAGTGTTTTTAATAATTTCTTCCGGGGTACCGGTGGCAACAACTTCACCACCACCTTTACCGCCTTCGTAACCTATGTCGATAATGTGATCTGCCATTTTGATCACATCCATATTATGTTCAATAATAAGGACCGTATTACCTTTGTTTGTTAGTGAATTCAGGACATCCATGAGTACCCTGATATCTTCAAAATGAAGCCCGGTGGTTGGTTCATCCAGGATATAGAACGTATTTCCGGTATCTCTTTTCGAGAGCTCAGTCGCCAGTTTTATCCTCTGGGCTTCTCCTCCAGAAAGTGTTGTGGATTGCTGTCCTAAACTAATATAACCCAGTCCCACATCCTGGATCGTCTTTAATTTTCTGTAAATCTTCGGAATGTTCTCAAAGAACGGTGTTGCTTCATTGATGGTCATTTCCAGCACATCAGCAATGGACTTTCCTTTGTATCGTATTTCCAAGGTTTCGCGATTGAATCGTTTTCCCTGGCAGGTTTCACATTCTACGTAAACATCTGGCAGGAAGTTCATTTCGATAACCCGTAGTCCGCCGCCTTTACAGGTTTCACATCTTCCGCCTTTCACATTAAAGCTGAATCTTCCTGGTTTATATCCCCGAATAAGAGATTCAGGAGTTTTGGCAAAAAGATTACGCACTTCAGAAAAAACACCGGTATAAGTTGCGGGATTCGAACGCGGGGTTCGCCCAATCGGACTTTGATTGATGTCGATCACTTTGTCTATATGATCCAGCCCCTTGATGGTTTTATAAGGTTTAGGAACCTTTACTCCATTAAAATAATGAGCATTCATGATAGGGTAGAGGGTCTCATTGATCAACGTAGACTTTCCACTTCCAGAGACACCAGTTACGGCAATCATTTTTCCCAACGGAAGTTTTATGCTCACATTTTTTAAGTTATTTCCCGTAGCACCTTTCAATTCGATCGACTTACCGTTTCCTTTTCTTCTTTTCTCCGGAATGGCGATGGCCTTCTTCCCACTTAAATAATCTGCGGTGAGCGTGGAATGATTCATTAGATCTGCCGGTGGACCTTCGCTAATGATCTCGCCACCGTGTTTCCCGGCACGCGGACCAATATCGATCACGTGATCTGCTCTTTCGATCATATCCTTGTCGTGCTCCACCACGATTACCGTATTTCCAATATCTCTTAAAGATTCAAGAGAATTGATCAATTTTTCGTTATCGCGTTGATGCAGCCCGATACTCGGTTCATCAAGAATGTATAATACACCAACCAGTTGAGATCCAATCTGTGTTGCCAGCCGTATACGCTGTGCTTCACCGCCAGAAAGCGACTTGGAACCACGATTCAGGTTGAGGTAGGTAAGACCTACATCTACCAGGAAGGCTATACGGGCACGAATTTCTTTTACGACCTCTTCACCAATCTGTAATTGTTTAGCGGAAAGCTTTTCTTCTATATTGTTGAACCAGTCTGCGAGATCTGAAATATCCAGATTGGCCAGTTCAGCTATGTTTTTATCATGAATTCTGAAGTATAGCGCCTCCTTTTTTAATCGGGAACCTTCACATTCAGGGCATATTACTTTATCCATGTATTCTTTGGCCCATCTGCGCAAAGAAGTGGAATCATTGTTTTTAAAGGTAGTTTCAATAAAGCTGGCGACACCCTCGAAATCGATCTTAAAGTCTCTGGTAATTCCCAGAGCTTTAGATTCCTTGGAGAATTTTTCTTTCCCTCCGTACAGGATCATATCCATTGCTTCCTTCGGAATCTTATTTATGGGGTCGTTCAAGCTGAATTCGAAGCGTTCAGCGATGAGTTCCAGTTGAGAGAATACCCAGTTCTTCTTTTGCGGGCCGTGTGGTTCCAAACCTCCATTTTTGATGGACTTTTTAGGATCCGGGATGATTTTGTCGATGTTCACCTGGTATAAGGTTCCTATCCCATTACAATTAGGGCAGGCTCCTTTTGGCGAATTGAAAGAGAAGCTGTTGGGTTCTGGATTAGGATAGCTAATTCCGGTAGTAGGACACATTAGATTTCTACTGAAGTACCGAATCTCGCCACTTTCCTGGTCCAGGATCATCAAAGTATCCTCCCCGTGATACATGGCTGTTTTAATACTCTCGTCCAGCCGTTTATCGGCCTCCGGCTTTTCTTCAATCTTTAAGCGGTCTACAACAATTTCAATATCATGCGTTTTGTATCGATCTAGCTTCATGCCTTTCTCGATATCAACCACCTTCTCATCTGCCCGTACCTTGATGAATCCCTGCTTGGCAATAGATTCAAATAATTCTCGGTAATGACCTTTTCTACTTCTTATAACTGGTGCAAGAATATTTACTTTTCTACCCTTGAAATCCTGTAATATCAGTTCTTTAATCTGTGAGTCTGTATAACTCACCATTTTTTCTCCTGTCTTATAACTGTACGCATCTCCCGCTCTTGCGAACAGTAATCTCAGGAAATCATAAATTTCAGTAATCGTTCCAACAGTACTTCTGGGGTTTTTACTGGTTGTTTTTTGTTCTATGGCGATCACTGGAGAAAGACCATCAATTTTATCCACATCAGGACGTTCAAGACTTCCCAGAAACTGGCGAGCATATGCAGAAAATGTCTCAATATACCTGCGCTGTCCTTCAGCATAGATGGTATCAAAAGCGAGTGAAGACTTTCCAGATCCAGAAAGTCCTGTTATTACAACAAGCTTTTCTCTGGGAATGGAAACATCTATATTCTTAAGATTGTGAACTCTAGCTCCTAATACCTCAATACTGTCGTCAAATTTCTCCATACATTTTTTCAAGATGGCAAAGTTACTTATTGTAGCGGTATTAAGAAAGCCGAAGACAAAGTACTCTTGTTAAGATAGCTGTAAATTTTTATTGTAGGAACTTATACAGATTACCACTGTTAACGTTTTCAAAAAAACGAGTGGTTTCATGATGATTTTATCGCTAAACTGAGTTAAAGTTATTAAATAATGTTAAAGGATTACTTTGTAAATTACTAGTTGTCAGAGTAATATTACTGTAAAAATTTTATCTCTGGATTTACAGCCACTATATTTGGTTATCCCTAAAAATGTTCCCGATCTGTTCATGATCTATTTGAAGTGTAACTTTTATCCCACTTAGTTACAATTGGAGCTTGTTTATATTTATTTAAAGTTTGAGATAAAATGCAAAAGAAACAATTACTTATTGTAAGTAAGAATGAATTGCTTATCCAGGAACTTGTTCAGGGTTTGAGCACTATGTTTGATGTTTCCATAGAAGGACCTATTCACGTAGCTTATCACAGGGTTCTCAATTTATTACCAGATACGATTGTTTTCGACAAAACTTCCTATCGTAAACCTTCAGATTTTAAGAATCTGAAAAACTTTAAAGCAACCCACTTTCTAAAAAGAGCACATCTTGCAATCTATGGTAGTCCTTTGGAAATCAAGATGATGGCAAAACGATACAAAGATCTTGTAGATGAGTACCATTCTACTGCTACAGGTTTAGAGCAATTGGTTTCTAGAATTGCTCGCACTGCAGAACAACACAAACTTAATTACTGGCATGAATGCTTTATGGGTCTTTTTCACCTGATGAATCAACCCGTGCTGCTTCTGGAGAAAGACCAGATAGTTAATATGAATGATGTCGCAATAAATACATTCAGGACCAGTGGGGAAATGCTGGATATTACAGACATCGTGAGACCGGATGCTAAAAATACAATACGTGAATGTTTACGCAAATTTGCAAAAG
Source organism: Christiangramia portivictoriae DSM 23547 (assembly GCF_000423045.1). GTDB lineage: Bacteria > Bacteroidota > Bacteroidia > Flavobacteriales > Flavobacteriaceae > Christiangramia > Christiangramia portivictoriae. Next base: position 682,663 of record NZ_KE383971.1, read on the forward strand.
GTAAGCATATGCATGCTACAACTGAAACCACTCTCAGGATCACGAGTCAGAAACTTAGGAATGCACGTATCACGCTTTCAAAACTAACTCCGAAAATTCAGGATACCTATATAATGCTGATTGATTTTATGGGTGATGAATATTGTCTTCGAGATAACGTGGGGTCTACTGCTACAGAAGTTGAAAATTCTCTTTCAATGGTTAAATGTATGGAAGAGGAGAATTTCACGAGAAGAGAAAAAGAGATCATTACCCTATTATGTAAAGGCTATAAGACCAAGGAGATTTCAGAAGCACTATTTATAAGCCCTAAAACAATAGAGAAGCACAGATCAAGCATTATAAAAAGAACGAATTCAGATACGATCCTTGAAAGCATTATTTACGCTATCAATCACAACCTGGTAGAAATACCAAAATCTTAAAGCATTGTTAAAGAGTTGTTTTAAGATAAATAATAGGGGATTTCCCCTATAAAAATGAGGAATACAATAACATATATTTACATAGATTTCCAAAAGAGGTTGCCCCCATCTTCACAAAAATCTTTCCTACACTAAGATCGCCCCCGATCCTTACTTAATAAATTGAAAAGAATCATCTCATTTGAGATAACTAATATTATTTATTAACCATTCGAAAATTTATTAACCAAAACTCTGTAATTATGAAGTAGATAGTCACTCCCACCTGGTTCAATCTGAACCGGAAAACTCGTAAGATCAAATCTTAAGAATCTTTATCCACGAACATATATCGTTCCTTGGACCAGACATTTATTAACCATTCTCAAAATTTTAACCAAAACTTTTTAATCATGAAAAAATTTAATTTATACCTCGCTATTTTCTCGATGTGTGCTTTAGTGCTCACCGGATGTAGCAAAGATGAAAACGAAAAAATGAATCCGGGCGAAGATTCAGCTTTTGTTGAGATCACTTTTGGAGCATCACTTGACGAACTCGTAAACCGGGCCGTACAGGTTAATAAGGACCATTTTAATCAGATACCAACCTGTTCAGATGCTACACCTGCTGTAGCAAGAATCGAATTTTCCTATGGAGGGCAGAATTATTCGACAGATGTAGATATTCTGTTTGATGGAACTGCATACTTTACAGATTACTCTGAAGCACTAAAGATCCCAGTAGCAAATAATGGTACGACTACCGTTACTTTAACTGGTTTTATGGTGTATGATGGAGATCCTAATTCAGATGGTGATATCATATGGATCGCGCCTAAATCATCTGAAGAAGGTCAGTTTGATGGTTATGTAGATAATCCTCTACCATTCGATTTTGATGTTCGAGACGGTACGAAACCATACATTGATATTGAAGTTTTGTGTTATGATCGACGTATGGTCAATGAATATGGATATGTATTCTTTGAACTTGAAAATACTGAACTAATCAACTTCTGTATTTTTGGAAACTTCTGTCCTCCATCCGGTAGACACTACCTGGCTTCTTATAGCGTGAATGTATGGACAGTGGATGAAAACGGTAATAATCTTGTAGATCTTTATGATGGAGGTATAGAAAATATGATCGTTGAAGAAGACGGACAGTATTCTGCAGACCCATTATGTATCGTATTACCAGATAGATTAGACGAAACCGATAGATATCGTATTGAAATTAGAATTCAAGATGGTCCTGATTATGACGCTAATGAAGGTGAATTAATTAGAACTGCAATTCTAACTGATCTGGAAATTAGAACATTTTTTGATGGCGATGATAACCTGGAATACTACCACTTCTTTGAAGGTTGTGGAGAGTCTGATGATCCACAAATCTTTGATGATCCTCGTGACGACACCATGGTTTATAAGACTTGTGCTAAAGAATTAAATGATTCTGGTGTTATAGCCTTGGCTTCTGTTGCAAAAACAGGAAATAAATTTGATGTAACCGTACTTGCTACTAATACTACTGCAGGAATGAGTCACCTACAGCACATACATGGATTTGCTCCTGTACAGGGAGTTCAACAGGATGCGACCTGTCCAACTATGGACGCTGCTGGTGCTGATGGTATTCTAACCCTCGCAGAAGGTGAGCCATTCTACGGTCCTGTTCAATTGGGTCTATCTGTTTCTGGAGATCAATATCCTGTCGCAGATGCAAATGGAAATTATATTTACGAAAGAGTTTTCACACTCTCAGCCGACGAAATGGAAAATCTCACATCTCTTGATAAGAACGTGATCGTAATTCATGGTCTTGATGGCAATGCTACTTTACCAGTAGCTTGTGGAGAACTTTCTTTGGTTCAATAATATTGAGGGGGACACTTGAAGTAAGTGTCCCTTTTTTTTAATCAACTTAAAACACAATATAAATGAAACATTTTAAAATTTGCTTGGGATTATTAGCAATGTTAGCGTTGCTGGTGATGTCTTGTAGCCAGGAAGATCAATCTTCCTCTGAAACCGGCACAGATATTCAGTCTGTAGACTTACAATTTGGAGCTTTATTAAATGACCTGGCAAATCGTGCCATGAGCGTGAACAAGGATCATTTTAACCAAATTCCTGATTGTTCAGATGCACTTCCAGCAGTAGCAAGTATTTCCTTCAGCTATGGAGGTAATGATTATGATGTAGATGTAGACATCCTGAATGACGGATCAGATTTTTTTACAGCATATTCAGATGATCTTAAAATACCAGTAGCGAACAACAGCTCTGTAACTGTGACTTTGAATGGTTTTCGTGTTTATGATGGAGATCCCGATGATGATGGTGAGTTAATATGGGTAGCACCCATTGAAGCTACACCCGGACAGTTTGATGGATATGTGGACAATGCGCTTCCTTTTACATTCGAAGTACGAGATGGAACAAAACCCTATATAGATGTTGAAGTTTTATGTTTTGATCGTAGAATGGTCAATGAGTATGGATATCCTTTCTTTGATCTTGTTCCCGGCAAACTTTATCCATTGTGCTTTTTTGCGAATTACTGTACCGAAAGTGGTCGTCATTATGTAGGGAACTATAGTATAGATCTATATTACGATAATGGAGACGAACGTATCAGGCTTTATTCTACCTCTCAAACTCCAACAACAGGAGAAAATAATGGTCAATATTTCGCAGATCCACTTTGTTTAGTAGTACCAGAATCTCCCTTTGAAGATGCAACAAGAGACTACCTGTTCTATACCGTTACTCCATTAGATTGGACTGGATCATATGGTGATATAGATAATACACCGATGGCAGAAGTAGGACTGGACTGGAACGATGTTGATGCATTATTGAGTGCCGATGGCGAATCTGTAGATTACATACACCTCTTAATTGGATGTGAGCCACCAATAGGGGATTGTCCTGGTGTACCTACTGAAGGGGATATGGATGGTGATTGTGTGCCAGATGTTGATGATGAATGTCCAGAAGTTCCAGGTACCGTTGAAAATTTTGGTTGTCCAGATGATGAATGTCCTGGTGAAGACCTGGATAACGATGGATTGTTCGGTGAGTGTGATCAATGTCCCGATGAAGCTGGAACAGCTGATAATTTCGGTTGTCCAGTAGATGATTGTACTACAGATACAGATAATGATGGGGTAGTAGATTGTGAAGATGCATGTCCAGATACACAGGGTTCTGCAGATAACGATGGCTGTCCGGAAGATGATGGAGGTGATACCTGTGAAACAGCGTTTATGTTTGGAGATACTCAAATTAATGAGATTTCAAATGGCAACCGTTGGGGATGGGCTGAAAACTTTGATACCACGATTGATGGCAACAGTAAAACATTCAATTTCTGGGCCGGAGCTGGTCAAAATGATACTAGCAAAGGAGAACTTGTAGGTACTGTGACGATTACTGTTGATGGAGACGAGGTTAATTTTGATATAGATCTTGAATCTGGAGTTAGCCTGGATGATCTTCACGTTTACTTAAGCGAGGATAACCCTGGAAATATCGCTAAAAGTCCAGGTCAGTATAACCGAAATGACGAAGTAAGTACAGGCGTTCTAGATTTCACTTTAGATCGTAGCAGCAGCGATTCCAGTTTTTGGATAATTGTTCACGGAGTAGCTTGCTATTAATTGGAAATAAATCCATCCTGGAATTTGCATAGACTTCAGGATGGGATTTTTCAGAAATAATAATAACTAAAAATAGACATGATGAAGTTTATAAATAAATATATAGCATTAATAGCCCTAGGCGCTATGATGTTTACATCCTGTAGTAAGGATGAAAGTTCTGAGGTAGTAGACGACGCAGAACTTCAGGCAGTAGAAATTACTTTTGGAGCTTCTCTTAATGATCTGGTAAATCGTGCGGCTCAAAGTCTTAGCAAAGATCATTTTAATACGATTCCTGATTGTTCTGAAGCTGCACCTGCGGTTGCTAGAATAGAATACAGTTATGGTGGGTCCAGTTACCAAACCGATGTAGCGATATTAAATGATGGCGATGATTATTTTACCGATTATTCCGAAGATCTTAAAATTTTGGTCCCTAATAATGGACAGGTTACTATAAGCCTGGATGGTTTTATGGTCTACGACGGCGATCCGGATACTACTGGAAACTTGATTTGGGTGGCCCCGAAGGAATCTGATGGATCATTTGATGGGTATGTGGATCAAGCACTGCCATTTGACTTTACAGTAGAAGATGGTACTAAACCATACATAGAAGTAGAAGTTCTATGTTTTGATAGAAGAATGGTAAACGAATATGGATATGTATTTTTTGATATTCTTCCTGAAGTTATCTATCCTCTATGCCTGTTTGTAAACTACTGTGATGAAGATGGAAGACATTATGTAGCAGATTATAGTATTGATCTTTATTTCGGAGAGGATGCGTCTGGTATTCAACTTTATGATCATAACGAAAGTTCAGCAATGGCTACTACCGGAGATTATGGATCTGGACAGTATTATGCAGATCCACTATGTCTTGTAGTATCAGGTCCACCTGCCAATCTTGGTGACAACGAACCATACTTGTATATGGTATTGTACCCGCAGGATTGGGATGGAACAGGCGATATTGATAACTCACCAATCCAGGGAATCACATTATCGTGGAACATGGTTAAGTCCCTTCTGAATGGTGATGGAACGACCAACGAATACTATCACCTGCTTATTGGTGAATGTGAAGGTGCCTTGACCGGAGATGGTTCTGATGGAGGAGATACCGGAAATAACGACCTTGATGGAGATGGTGTTACTAATGATATAGACCAGTGTGCTAATACACCAGCCGGAGCAGTAGTAAATGCAGTTGGATGTCCAGATTCAGACGGAGATGAAGTTTTTGACAACAAAGATTTGTGTCCTGGAACTCCAACGGGAACTACAGTAGATGAAGACGGTTGTCCTGTAGATATAGGAGGACCTGATTGTGGAACTGCAACCTGGGGACGCGAAGATCTAATCGAAGGTTTTGGTCTTGTACTACCTGCTGACTTTACTTTACCTATAAGGATCTTTGCTGAAGCATCCACTTTAGATGATTTAAATGAAGATTTGGAAATCGGTTCAATTCAGTTAAGTCCTGTAGAGGGGGGTGTAGCAGTTGCAATCAATTTGGAGCAGGGCTCTCCATACGAGGTTAATAGCTTTACTATTTCAGCAAGTATAAACGCAGACGGAAGTAATCCCGTAGTCATTTCGGGAACAGAACTCAATCCTGGTGAAACTGTAAATGAGAATTTAATTTTGACTGGTTATACTGGAACTAATCTTTACCTGAAAGTTGAATTCGATATATGTGAAGTTTCTGTGAATTAATTCTTTAAAAAATCCGCATGATTAATTAACCGGGGGGTGACTAATTTGCGGGTTTTTTACCCACTCCTGTGGAGTGTGTGTAAGGCTGTCTGGAGCAATCCAGACAGTTTTTTTTGTTTTATAAGAAAAAATGTTTTTATGTTACTACTTGATTATCAATATCATGGATGACAGAAAACACTTACTTGGTTTCTGAAAACCATTAGTTTTATTGGGCTTTAAGTAGATTAATGTTCTGATTTTTAGGTCAACTAGCTTCCTGAAAAGAACAATAGCCATAGAGCTTAGAGCACAGACTGTAAGAATAATATTGTTAAAAAATTAACTAAAATATACGTTAATTTTTATGGAACAGGAATTGCTAAACCCAGAGTGTATTATTAACTATAAATTTTAAAAAAAGACCTACTTATGACAAAATTAAAGAGTGTCTTCCTACTATCAGCTTTTGCGATGTTTAGCTGTAGTGAGGATCCTGCTTCAGAAATTGTAACTGCTGAAAATGAAACCCAAATCACTTCAACAGAACCTAAGGATGACATTACCGAGATCGCATTCCCAGATTCTAAAGGGACTGCTACAGACGTTTATTACACTGGTATTAAAATGGCTGTAGAAAATGTGAATGGTAATTATATTTTCGAAGGTGATATTATTATTCCTAAAGAAAAGACGTCCAAAAGTCCTGTAAATTTAGTTTTAGAGAAAGGTGATGAGGTATCTCAAACAAAAAGCGTTGGAAGAACTAAAGCTTACTGGGAAGATAATACTGTTTACTACGAAATAGATTCAAGGTTATCCAATCAGGATCGCGTTTTCGATGCGATTAGCCATTGGGAAGCAAACACCAATCTGGAATTTGTGAAAAGATCTGGACAATCAGATTACATTTATTTCACTCCGGGCTCTGGATGTTCTTCTTATGTTGGAAAAGTTGGAGGAAAGCAGAATATTACTTTGGCAGATGCTTGTTCTACCGGTAATACTATCCATGAAATTGGTCACGCAATTGGACTATGGCACGAACAAAGCCGTGTGGATAGAGACAGCCATATAACTATCAACTTTGAGAATATTCAGACTGGAAGGGAATATAATTTTCAGACTTACCAGGAAAATAACTTTGATGGAGAGGAGTTTACTACCAATCTCGACTTTGGCTCCATCATGATGTATAGCCCCTACGCATTTTCCAAAAACGGTCAGCCAACGATTACAAGGAAAGATGGCAGTATTTATAATGTTCAAAGATCGCAATTATCAAATGGGGACGTAACAGGAATTAACGCAATGTACCCTTCATCTAATGGTGGCGAGGAGAATCCAAACCCGACTTATATCAATGGAGAGTATTACACAATTGCCGGACTTACCGTCCTGAGATATTATGATCAATGGTACTATAATATGGGCTGGTACGGTTGGAAACGAGTTGAGCTTATAGATGGGGTATGGTACTTCGCTTAATTTGTACTACTTCTAAAAATTAACTTGAATCATCGAAAGTTCAACAATTTGAACTTTCGATGATTTTCTATGAAATAACTTTTCAGATTTCTGAATGAAACCAAATCGAATTCAGACTCATACACTTACTAATAATCCTACTTATGAAAAACCTTAAATTTATTTTAGCTGTTCCGTTATTGGCTCTAACAAGTTGTAGCGAAGAGAACTTTGATGATTCTAAAACTTTGCCAAGCGAAGCGGGTTCTTTCCTGAATGATGAATTTACAGAAATCGCATTCCCTAGCGAATCTGGAAATGTTTCCGATATTTATTTTGCTGGCAGAAAACTTCCAGTAGAGGAATTAAATGGAAAGTATGTATACCAGGGAGATATTTTTCTTTCAGAAGAGAATATTTCTAAAATACCGCTAGACCTGGTTTTAGATGCTGATGAAGATGTACTTATCACTGATAAAAGTGTTGGCCGTACAAAATTCTTCTGGCCTGAGAATGTAGTATATTACAGTATAGATCCTGCATTGCCTAACCAGCAGAGAGTTGTAGATGCAATCGCGCATTGGGAAAGCAACACTGCTGTGCAATTCGTTCAACGATCTTCAGAATCCAACTACGTATATTTCACTCCAGGAGGAGGGTGTTCTTCTTACGTGGGTATGGTAGGCGGTAGACAACCCATTACTCTTGCTGATGGCTGTTCAACTGGAAATACGATACATGAGATTGGTCATGCCGTTGGATTATGGCATGAACAGAGCAGAGCAGATAGAGATCAAACTATTACAGTAAATTTTAATAATATCCTTTCAGGTAGAGAGCATAACTTTTACACGTATATAGAATCCGGTTATGATGGTGCAGATTATACTGCCGGACTGGATCTTGGATCAATTATGATGTATAGTCCGTACTCATTTTCTGCCAATGGACAGCCTACAATCACCAGAAAAGATGGCTCTCTTTATAATGTCCAGCGCTCTGCTCTTTCTAACGGAGATATCGAAGGAATCGCGGTCATGTATCCTGGCGGAAACGAACCTGAACCAACCGAACCAGAACCTACAGAGCCAGAACCTACAGAGCCGGAACCAACGAATCCTGAGCCGGAGTATATCAATGGCGAGTGGTATGTTATCGAAGGTGTGATGGTACTTCGACAAGACAATAAATGGTATGTTGAAAAAGGTAAAAATTTGAGGGAAGTGGAACTTGTAAACGGTCGATGGAGATTTGTTAAGTAAGTAGAAAACAGCTAAAAAAAAGGCCCGATATCGTTCGGGTCTTTTATTTTTCAGTAATAATCTGCTCCAATTTCTGTTCTGCAAAACGCTGTACGTCTTCAAAGAATTGACGGAATTCATGTTCGAATTCGCTATAATGCAACTTCAAATCCTCTGTAGCCCGATCCATTCCTGACTTGAGTTTGGTTCTTCTATTCATGCCATTCAGCACGCTCTGTATTCCATCTGTAGAAGCGTAACTCAAAAGCCAGTTTTGTTCGATCATATACGGTAGAAAGTTCTTAACATTTGAAGGGAGAACCTCATAGTTCAGCTTCAGCAACTCATAAAACCGGATGGTGTATTCTTCCAGGGGTTGATCGCAATAGTCTGTCCAGTTAGATGCTAAGAAGTGATCGTAAAAGATGTCTACTATAATGCCGCTGTAATGCCGGTATCTATCAGATAATCGATGGCTACTTTCCTTAAATATCGGGTGGGTATCTGTATAAAAGTCGATCGCCCGATGGAGGATAATGCCAGTTTGAATCCGGTTTTCATACTTGCGATATTTCTTACCCTTAATGGAATCTGCCATGAAGTTCCCAATTTTAACCAGATCATCATTACCAGAAAGATATATATGCGCAAGAAAGTTCATGCGGAAATATACGAATTAAACAGGGCCAGGGTTAATATTTGTTAAGTTTTGGAAAGTACCGGCTCACACAATTATATTTGTTAAAATTTCTTACAGGTCATCTATCGACCTATAAATAACTAATAATGACTTTAATAAAATCAATTTCAGGGATTAGAGGAACCATTGGGGGAAACACCGGTGATAACCTAACTCCTTTAGATACTGTAAAATTTGCCGCAGCATACGGCACATGGTTAAAAAATAACTCTACCAGTAAAGAGCTGAAAGTGGCAGTAGGAAGAGATGCGAGAATTAGTGGGAAGATGATACAGGAACTCACGATGAATACCCTAACCGGATTGGGGATCAATGTGATCGACCTGGGACTGTCTACCACTCCAACGGTAGAAGTCGCCGTGCCTCTGGAAAAAGCTGATGGTGGAATCATTCTTACCGCAAGTCATAATCCAAAGCAATGGAATGCTTTAAAATTATTAAACAGCAGGGGCGAATTTCTTGATGGTGAAGCAGGAGCCGTGATTCTTGAAATAGCAGAACAGGAAAATTTTGATTTTGCCGAAGTAGACGACCTCGGTACCATCACAGTGATCGATGATTATATCGAAAGGCATATTGAAGAAGTTCTAAAACTGAAACTGGTAGATGCCGATAAAGTCTCCGCTGCAAAATTTAAAGTTGCTGTAGATGCTGTAAATTCTACTGGCGGGATTGCCATACCTGCTCTTTTAAAAAAGATGGGAGTGGAGGTAATCGAATTATACTGCGAGCCAAACGGACATTTCCCACACAACCCAGAACCTTTAAAAGAGCACTTAACCGACATCTGTGACTTGATGAAAAAAGAGAAGGCAGATCTTGGAATCGTGGTAGATCCCGATGTAGATCGTCTTGCGTTTATAGATGAGAACGGGGAAATGTTTGGGGAAGAGTATACATTGGTAGCTTGTGCAGATTATGTTTTGTCTAAAACTGCCGGGAACACTGTAAGTAATCTGAGTTCCTCCAGAGCTTTAAGAGATATTACAGAAAAGCATGGTGGTCAATACAATGCCAGTGCCGTAGGTGAAGTGAATGTAGTTCAGCTAATGAAAGATAAAAACGCGATCATAGGTGGTGAAGGTAATGGCGGTATCATCTATCCTGAAGCTCATTATGGCAGAGATAGTCTGGTGGGAACAGCGTTATTCCTTACGTATCTTGCAGAGAAGAAGATGTCTGTGTCTTCGATCAGAGATAGCTATCCATCATATTATATGAGTAAAAATAAAATTCAATTAACTCCAGATCTGGATGTGGACGGAGTGTTGAAAGCAGTTGAAAAGAGACATTCTTCAGAAGAAATATCAACTGTGGACGGAGTTAAGATCGATTTTCCGGAGAATTGGGTTCACTTGAGAAAATCTAATACAGAGCCGATCATCAGGATCTATACGGAAGCAAAATCTCAACAGGAAGCAGATGAGCTGGCGCAAAAGATGATTTCTGAAATTGAACAGATCATAGCTTAACTGACTCTGGTAGCTCCTTCTGGGACAGGTTCATTTTTATGTTTCCAGCGCTTATGCGTCCATAGATAGTACTCTGGTTTCTCACGAATTTGCTTTTCAAGAAGTTCAAAAAACTTTTGAGTAATAAAATGCTCCGGTTCTTCCGGGGCATTTTCAGTAATGGGAACCAGAGTAGCTTCATAAAACCCTCTACCAGTCTTTTCCACATGCAGGTAGATCACATTTAAATCCAGGCCACGCGCGAGCTTTTCAGAGCCTTCAAAGACGGGGACAGATATTCCCATGAATTTCATCCATAAGTTTGACCGCTGTAGTCTGGGAGATTGGTCGGCGATCATGGCGTAATTACCGCGTAATCCTTCCCGCTCATTCTGAATAATTCTCTTCGTCGCTTTGTGCGTATCCACCAGTTCACCGTCGAACTTGCTACGAATATTTCGAACCATATCATCAAAATACCTGTTTCGTATCTTCTTGTAGATTCCGAAGGACTTATATTTGAGTCCGTAGAGCTGCAAGGCGATAATCCATTCATAACTGGCATAATGTGCACACATCAGAACAATGCTTTTGTTTCTGCTCTCAATATTTCTCAAAACTTCAAGATTAGTAAATTTGAAGCGTTTTTGAAGTTCCTCATTACTAATGGAGATGCTTTTAATCATTTCCAGGAACATGTCACACATATGGCAGTAAAAAGCCTTTTCGATATGTTTTAATTCTTCGGAAGTTTTCTTAGGAAATACCAGTTTTAAATTTTTTTGAACTGTTTTCCGGCGATATCCAATAACTCTGAAGACCAGGAAATAAATAAGATCCGAGAATTTGTAGAAAACAGGAAACGGAAGAATGGAAATAAGCCAGAGAAGAGGATAAACAAGCCAGAAAACTAATCCTTGCATAAAAAAACTTTCCGCAAATATATGGTATATTTGAAATTAAACTTCAGTAAAAATGGGAGAATTGAGCCTGGTGACCCTGGTGATCATAGCGGCAAATGCATTGATTTCTTTTAAGGGTTTTAGCGATGAAAGCTTTTTTAACAAATACAAATTCAGTACTTCCGATATTAAAAAGGGTTCAATATTTCAAATATTGACATCGGGTTTTCTTCATGTAGATACCAGCCATCTTTTTGTAAATATGCTAACACTGTACTTCTTTGCCAACGTAGTGATCTGGCAGCTGGGATCTGCCGCTTTCCTAATTATTTACCTTGGTAGTTTATTATTGGGAAATCTCCTGTCTTACTATTTTCATAAAGATGACCCATATTTTACTGCGGTAGGGGCAAGCGGTGCGGTCATGGGCATCCTTTATTCTGCGATATTGCTTCAGCCAGATATGACGCTCGGCCTGTTCTTTATCATTCCCGTTCCTGCTTATATCTTCGGAATTGGATATTTATTGTACACGATCTATGGAATGAAGCGCAGAACAGATAATATTGGTCATGATGCACACTTTGGAGGAGCAACAGGGGGATATATTTTAACGATGATCCTGGCCCCTTGGGTACTGCAAAGTCATTTGCTAATGGTTATTTTACTTGCAGTTCCAATCGTGATTTTATTTTTTCTTCAAAGAACCGGTTATCTATCCAGGTAGGAGAAGTTAGTTAAGTAATTCACCAATCTTCTCAGCCAAAGCATCCCCACGAAGATTTTTCGCGACAATGACCCCGTCTTTATCGAGAATAAAGGTTGCGGGAATCGCTGAAATCCCATACAATCTTGCAACGGGATCCTGCCAGAACTGAAGATTGGAAACGTGATCCCATTGTTCCAGGTTGTCATCTTTAATAGCCTGTATCCATCGATCTTTCTGGCCCGGGCGGTCAAGACTTACGCTAATGATATTTAAACCTTTGTCTTTGTATTTATTATAGGTATTCACCAAATTCGGATTTTCTACCCTACACGGCTTGCACCAGGCGGCCCAGAAATCCACTACAGTCACCTTACCCATATTGTCTGAAAGTGCCAGCATATCACCATCTGGTGTAGGAGCTTCAAAATCTGGCGCTCTGGAACCTGTTTCAGCATTTTTCATTTTATCCAGCTCTTTCTTCAGGTCCTTCGCCATATCTGTTTGTTTGATACGATCTGAAACCTGGCCAAACATATCGCGAACTTCTTTCGAGCTATGACTTTTAGAGCTTAGCATATCGGCAAGTAATGTAACCGCTAGAAACGTATCTGTGTTTCTACTGAAGATCTCTTTCTTAACATTACGATCGTTGTCTTTGAGTTCTGTTTCGGTTGCCTGCAGACTTTTGAGCTTTGCCGTGTCTTTTTGAATCATGGCTGTCCTAGCTTCCTTCTGCATCTTCCCGATCTTCCGGTTCATCTCCTTCATATGATCAAGGTATTCGTATAGCGCTTCGTTTTCCTGTCCACCACTCACGCGTGAACTACGAATACTGTCTTTATTGATATTGAATTTTAATTTCTCATTTTCAGCAATAAAAACCAGATTACCATTAACACCATCTACGCGCAGGAAACTTAGTGCAGGAAGATCGATCTCTTCCATGTCCAGTTCAAACTTTTCGTCCTGAACAATTGCTGTGTCTTTTGGCTTTGGAGAACGCGTTTTTCCATCCAGTTCAGATATATAGATTTTAGTGCCATTTTCTACTCCCTTTACCTCACCGCTTAAAAAGTAACCTTTGTCTTCATTACATCCAGTAAACAGTAATAGTACAGCGCTGAATAAGAATAAGAATTTCTTCATTTTTTATATCTATTTCTGCAAAAATAATGAACTCACGTATCATTTATATGACGTTCTAATAAATAAATGTTAATTTCAGGTTGTTGCTCTTTCTAGGCTACATTTACATTTAATTTTACCTTAAATTATCAGGTTATGTTGCAGCAATTAAAAGATTTTCCATTCGATATTCAGATTAGCTTTCACAAAGTGATCGAAGAGTATCAAAAAGAGCTTGATGAGATAGAAAGTGAGATTTCCCGGGAGTATATGCAGAAAATGCTGGATCATGTGAGTCAGTTTCCCGAATTGGCAGAAGGGTTTTCCGACCCTAAATTATTGAAGAAATACCATGCTCCCATCAATATTTTACTGGATGACCTGTTTCCAAATATTTTGTCCAATAATGAAATCAAAGCTGCCGCCGTACCCTTCCATAATATTCTGTTCAATGTTTCCAAACGATTGAAAGGGATACTCAAAAATGCCGGAAAGGATTTTAAACTGATGTTCAGAAATATGGATGAAGAACTTATCTATATTTTTTCCAGTATCCAGATTTTAAAATCCTATGGTTATAAAATTGATATTTCAAGACCGCTATACTATGATATTCCTGATGAGGATGGTATAAAACGACATTACCGGATATCGATGAATGCCGATTTTGTTGATATTATCCGAAAGGAGGATGCACCGGAAATTACCCAGAAAGATGTGGATCTATTACTGCAAAATGTTGATAATATCGAACTCTGGAAGGAAAAAATTCCTCCGCACAGTTATATTTTTAAGGGTTTTACAATTGTAAATTTAACCGATGTTACTATAGATGATGCCATTTCAGAATTAAAGACCACTTTGCTTTTCGAAGAAGTGAATGAAGAGGAAGAATTGGCTAAACTTCAGGAGATATTCCGTTCGATTTATAATATATCAGACCTTAGAGTTGGTTTTACTGTTTTCAATAAAAAGGAAATGGTATTTGAAAGAATGGATAATAAGGAGGCCCAGAGCTTTATTCTGGACGAGGTTTTAATGAACGATTGCGAGTCGGGAATCTGTGAAAAAGGTTTTAAAGCGCTGATTGATGATAATGCGTATTTTACGATTTCAAACGTAGAATCCTATGCTCGCAAAAATGACAATCTTCTTTCCAAAAATCTTTTAAAGAACGATGTTAAAAGCTGTCTTCTGGCACCTGTTGCCAAGAATGGTAATCTATTGGGAATTCTGGAGCTGGCTTCAAGCCGAAAGAATGAACTGAATAGCATCAATGCGATCAAGCTGGATGATATCCTGCCTTATATCGTAACTACGGTAGAACGAAACCGGAACGACTTTGAAAACAGGATAAAAGCGGTTATTCAGAGCGAATGCACTTCCATTCATCCAAGTGTTTTATGGGTATTTGAGAGGGAAGCTAAAAAGTTTATAAGAGATCTGGATAAAGATGGTCTGGCTTCTTTCAAGGATATCACGTTTAAGGATGTCTTTCCATTGTACGGCCAGATCGACATTGTTGCATCTTCAGATGCACGGAATGATGCGATCAAACGTGACCTGATGGATCAACTGGAGATCATCATGAACATTATTGACAAGGCTTATAAAATTGAAGAATTACCTATCTATGACCAGGTTAAGTATCGCGTGGCAGATTTTAAAGAAGAACTACAGGATAGATTGAATGCCAGCAGTGAACAGAAAGTTTTTAATCTGCTGAAGAAAGAAGTAAACCCTTTGATGAGCCATCTAAAAAAGCAGTCTGAAGAAATCAGGGAGCTCGTTGAAGAGTATACCAGCATGCTGAATCCTGAAACTGGTTTAGTCTATAATCACCGAAAGAAATATGACGAGACAGTACAACAAATAAACCGCACCATGTCGCGATATATCGATAAGCGACAGGTACAGGCGCAGAATATTTATCCGCATTACTTTGAGCGATATAAAACTGATGGTGTAGATCACAACATGTATATAGGCGCATCTATGGCTAACAAGCGGCCATTCAACAAAGTTTACTTATTCAACCTGAGATTGTGGCAGCTAAGTACGATGTGCGAAATGGAGAACAGGTTCTATCAATTACAGGAAAGAACTCCGGTGATGTTGGAAGCGGCTTCGTTAATCCTGGTTTTTAATAGCACAATGTCTATTAGATATAGAATGGATGAGAAAAAATTCGATGTGGATGGTACCTACAATGCTCGTTATGAGATCATCAAAAAACGTATCGACAAAGCGTTTGTGAAAGGTACAGAAGAGCGGGTAACCCAGAAAGGAAAGCTAACTATTGTGTATTCACAAGCGAGTGATGAGAGAGAGTATTTACAGTATATCAAATATTTACAGGCGAAAAATTACTTTGGGGACAATGTGGAATTGCTGGAACTGGAAGATGTTCAGGGTGTGGTAGGTCTGAAAGCAATAAGGGTGAACATACTATATTCACCCGATTCCAATCATCCAGAGAGAACGATCAATTATGAAGATCTCATGGAAGAATTACATTAGGTAAAAAGCCAGTATGAAGGCGATTACCGATATAATGATTCCCAACATGAATACGGTATAGGTCATTCTTAATAGGAAATACTTTCGGTGCAGCACCTTACCAAGTAAGTGCAGATCCAGCATCAGCATTTCATATACATAATCCTTATCCTTGATCAACTGGTTCATTCCCCATTTAAATTGATCGAAAGGCATCTTGTGGTAGTTTCCGAAGAACAGAAGATTTACATTCCGGTTTTTGACCTGCTCTTTGGTGAACTCTCCCGTGGTAACATTGGGCCGGGTGGAGAGGATCGATAAAATAATGGACGCCACACTAAAAAGTACCAGAATCAAACTTGGGATCAGCAAATGTTTATTGGACTCTGCTTCGAGTTTCGGGATGAGATTGGCCAGCGCAAGAGATATGATAATTGCGTTTACTGAGAGCAAAATGTTAGCTTTTGTATCTGCGATATCACTTAGCTTTATATGGTTTCTAAGCGTAACTCTGAATAACGTCTGGATGCTTCGCTCAGGGTTTTCATTCTTGTACTTAGCCTTCATCCGAGCTTTATGCTCTTCTTTTTTCAGCTTCTTTTCCTGTTTATTTTTGTCCTCTATAAGTTCCAGCAAGTTTTCCTCCTTTTTAGGATTCCATTCCTGTAAAGCATAATCGGTATAATAGGTGTGTTTTTCAGTAAATACATAAATGTTTTCCTCAAGCCATTCAGCATTCGTGAAATTCTTGATATTATGCATTTCGAGTTCCTGTCTCAAAAATTCACTGGTTTCCTCGAAATATTCCTTGCCAAAGTGAGAACTATCGGCATCGCGTATAATTTTTTCGCCTGGGGTTTTTGGAATATTACTGAAGTTGGTCACCAGGATATATTGCTTTACCAATTCTATAAGATCATCAGTAGCATTTTCCTTCCGAAGAAATTCTTCTGCGATCTCTGCGCTTTTATCTTCATGGCCCTTATAAGTATGAATATAACCGGTGTCGTGAAGCCATGCAGCCAGGAGTAAAGCCTCCTTGTCTTTAACATTAATTTCAGAATTCTCGATTAATTCTTTAGTACTTTTAACCACACGCTGAGTATGCTGGTAGTTATGATAAATAAAGGTGTTAGGTAACTTTTCTTTAAATAAATCTTCAACAAATTTTTCAGCTTTCTCAACGAGATTATTCATACATGAATTTTTTATTCCAAAGACCAAATTACAAAAAATATTGACCACAGTTTTCTATGAAAAAAGTTAAACTTTTCGCCGGTATCTTTGCTATTTTATTGGTTGTTTCCTGCGCCAGTCTGGAACCAAAATACAGGGATGGAGAGGCATCTTCAGATTTTGGTTATCCATCTTCAAAAGAAATCGAAAAATCCTTTTACCTGCTTGGTGATGGTGGATATTCACCTCCGGGAGGTTCTTCGCTGGGACTTCTGGCTTTCAAATCGTATCTGGATTCTGTCAAACAAACAGAGAATATTTCAATTTTCCTAGGTGATAATATCTATCCTGATGGAATGCCTGCGGAAGGTTCTTCGGAAAGAGAAGAGGCGGAGTATCGATTGGATGCACAACTGGATGCAATAGAAAATTATGAGGGAAAAGTAGTTTTTATACCTGGTAATCATGATTGGTATAACGAAAAGCTGGAAGGACTGGACAGGCAGAAGGAATATTTGAAAAATAAATTTGAAGATATCCTGGTTTGGAGCCCGGAAATTGGCTGTGGCATGGAATCTATAGAAATTTCTGAGAACATCCAGATGATTGTTATAGACTCACAATGGTACCTGGAAGACTGGGACGACAATCCTAAGATAAATGATAATTGTGAACAGATTAAGACCAGGGAAGCCATGTTTCTTGAGGTAGAATCTGAGATCAAGAAAAATCAGAATAAAACGATCCTAATCGCTTTACATCATCCAATCTATACGAACGGAGTTCACGGTGGTCAATATACTTTTGACAGGCATATTTACCCTTCGCAAAAGAAAATTCCGCTTCCAATATTAGGTTCGCTAGCAACACTTATTAGAACCACAGGTGGAGTTTCTATTCAGGATGCTCAAAATAACCGCTATAAATCGCTGGCGACGCGTTTAAGTACCATCGCTCAGGGTTCATCACGGGTAATCTTTGCTTCTGGACATGAGCACTCGCTGCAGTATATCGAGCATGATAGTGTGAAGCAGATCGTTTCTGGTTCTGGTTCCAAAGCCTCTTATGCAACATTAAGTAATGATGGCCTCTTCGCTTACCCGGGGCAGGGGTTTGCCGTACTGGATGTTTTTAAGGATGGGTCTTCATGGGTAAGTTTCTACGGAAACCAGGACAATAAACCGAAGTTGCTTTATCAAAAAGAAGTGTTGGAAACACCTGTTCCGTTTGAACTTCAGCAATATCCTGACGAATTTCCGCAGACATTTACCACATCCATCTACCGTGAAGAAGAGACCGAAAAAAGTCCTGTTCATGAGACGCTTTGGGGTGAGAGATACCGTGAACTTTATGGTACAGAAATTACATTGCGAACTGCAGATCTGGATACTCTTTATGGTGGTCTTGAAGTTGTTCGCGAAGGTGGTGGCCATCAAACTGTATCACTTAGAGTTAAGGATAAGCAGGGAAGAGAATATAATATTCGAAGAGTGCGTAAGGATGCGCTACGATTTCTACAGAGCGTGGCTTTTAAGAATCAGCCTGTAGAAAATAAGCTGGAGAACACGGTTGCTGAAAATTTACTGACAGATTTCTATACTGCCGCTCATCCGTTTGGATTTATGGCAATTCCAGAACTTAGTAAGGCTGCAGGAGTATACCATACCAACCCCGAGATCTTTTACCTGCCTAAACAGGAAGCGCTTGGGAAATACAATTCGGTGCATGGCGATGATATTTATATGATCGTTGAAAGGCCGGAGGAAGGCTGGACAGGTTACGAAGCCTTTGGTAGTCCAGACCATGATATTGTAAGTACTTCAGATATGCTGGAAAGGCTGCGTAGAGATGAAAAGTATGTGCTCGACGAGTCCATTTATGTTCGTTCACGTTTATTCGATATGCTTATTGGTGACTGGGACAGGCATCAGGATCAATGGAGATGGGCAGAAATTGAAGAGGGGGACAAGCATATCTTTAAAGCAATCCCACGAGACAGGGATCAGGTTTTCAGCAATTTTGACGGAGCTTTTTTTGGCACCTTAAGAGCGATCACGGGATTTGCCAATCAATTTGCGGTTTATGGAGATGACATCAAGGATGTGGAATGGTTCAATATCGCTGCGATGGGTCTGGATAGGTCACTTTTGCAAAATACAGGGAAAAGTACCTGGATAGAGCAGGCTGAATATCTTCGGGATCATGTGACAGATGAGGCTATTGAAAAGGCTTTTGCGAAATTGCCCGAAGAGACCACAGGCGAAACCACTCAGGAACTTATTAAAAATGTACAGGGAAGGAGAGATAATTTAGTTGTTATTGCCAATAGATATTATGAGAAATTGGCAGATCTCGCTATTGTAACGGGAACAGATAAAGATGATTTCATTGATATCGAAAGACTAACAGATGGAAACACACGCGTAACTATCACCAGAAACAAAGACGGGGAAAGAGCTGAAATTTTAAGTGATAAAACCTATCGAAATGATGAAACAACAGAGATTTGGGTGTATGGTCTTGACGATGATGACAAAATCTTTGTAAATGGTGATGCCAAAGCAGGAATATTTGTAAGACTTATAGGAGGACAGAACAATGATGAGTATACCATCAGCAATGGTTCTAAACTAAAAGTATACGACCATAAATCTCTGCCCAACACTATCAATGAACTGGGTAATGCGAAACTTCGTCTGACAGATAATTATGAGATAAATACCTACGACAAGGATAAGAAGACCTTTGCTTCTGGATCGATTCTGCCTGACTTTAGTTACAATCCAGATGATGCCTTCAATTTTCAATTGGAATATGTAAAAGCGATCAACAGGTTCAAAAGAAATCCATTTACTTCCCAACATACTTTGGCTGCCGAATATCATTCAGCGACAAATGGTTTCGAATTGGGCTATGAGGCAGAGTTTGCTAATATTGTTGGCAAATACAATTTACAATTGGGGGCCAATTTTAAAAGTCCGGATTATTCAGATAACTTCTTCGGCTTCGGAAATGAGACCAATAATCCTGAAGATAAACTTGGGATGGATTATAATCGTGTTGGGATTAACGAAATTTCGGCAAAAGCCGCTTTAGTCAATAAGACTCCCTTCGGAAGCTTTTTTGGTTTTACGGCCAGTTTTGAGTCTATTGAAGTGACTGAAAATGACAACCGATTTATTGCTGAAATGTTCGCAAATTCAGAAGATAATATTTTTGAGCGGAAGTATTTTGCTGGTCTGGATGCCATGTATCGCTATGAAAGTTATGATGACGTACTGGTGCCTACAAGAGGGATGTTGTTCGAGTTGAATCTTGGGGCAAAATTAAATACTGCAGATGTAGAACGGCAGTTTGGTTATTTTAAACCTTATATGGGATTCTATAACGCACTTACCAGAGATAGAAAACTTGTACTGAAAACCAGGGCAGAAGCCCACATTAATATTGGTGATGAATTTGAGTTCTATCAGTCGGCTCAATTGGGCGCCAATAGCGGATTAAGAGGGTATAGGTCTGAAAGGTTCTCGGGGAAAAGCTCATTTGGAACTGGAGCAGATCTTCGATATTCTTTCGATACGGTATCGACAAGTTTCTTGCCATTTCAGCTAGGTATCTATGGCGGTTATGATCTAGGTAGAGTATGGCTTAAAGACCGGTCAAGTAACCAATGGCATGATAGCTACGGTGGAGGTCTCTGGATAAATAGCGCAGATGCTATTCAGGCGAAGGCAAGTCTTTTTGCAGGAAGTGAAGGTCCGAGATTGCAATTTAGTCTGGGATTAAAATTCTAGGTTTAGAATAAAATAAAAAAACCGGCTTTTAAGCCGGTTTTTTTTTCGTGGAAACCCAGAATATTATTCTTTAGATACCGATAATTTATTAGTGAAATCAATGGATCTAATTGGGAATGGAATATTGATACCTTCAGCGTCATAGGCTTTCTTGATTGCGATAATTGCGGTATTCTGGGCGATAAGTATATCCCTGTTCTTAGTGACATCGGTCCAGAACCTCAGTACATAATTAATGGAGCTATCCCCAAATTCCTCAAACATTAGCTCAACCTCCTCATTTCCTCTCTGCGGAAATATATCTTCAATCGTTTTTATGGTAAGTTCTCTAACCATTTCTAGGTCTGACGAATATCCAACTCCACAATTCACAAAAACTCTTGAACGATTGGTTCTGGAAAAGTTTTTAAATGGTTCTTCGATAATCTTTCCGTTTGGAATCACCACATAGTTATTATCAGACTGTTTGATAACGATATTTCTAAGGTTGATCTCCATAACCGAACCTGCAAATCCATTTGTTTCTACCCAATCACCAATTTGTAATTCAGGAAGAAAGCTAAGAATTAGTCCGGAAAAGGTATTGTTTAAAGTCCCCTGCAGAGCTAGACCAATAGCCAGTCCAACTACCCCTGCCGCTCCCAGGACAGACGTAAGAACGGTATCCAGATTGAGAAGACCAAGTGCGATGAAAAAACCTATCAGGATTACGATAGCCTTAATTACTTTCGTAGCCATCTGGCGTATGGAATCCTGCTTAATGCTTCTGGCAAAGATCTTATCAAATATTTTACCGACATATTTCGCGATAAAAATAAAGACGATAAAAACCACAACTGCCAGTAGAAAGTTTGGAAAACCTAAAATGATCGCATCCAACCATCCTTCTAGTTTATCCCATATACCTTTTACTGAATCCTGAAGATTAAATTGCTGCATACTTTAAGATTATTTTTTTACTGGTTTGTGTTGATCTGAAGTTTTCATCTTCCATGCATCCAGCATCCAGCTAGTTTTTTCCAGTTCCCTGATGTAGGCACCAATTAGGTCAATAGTACCCTCATCACCAGATTTGTCTGCAATTTCAACCACTTTTCTCATTTGCTTTAATAGTAGCCCGTGATCTTCCAGTAAGATTTCGATCATTTTGCTATCTGAGATATCACTAGGTGATTCTTTTAAATTAGAATCTTTCAGGTACTCACTCATATTACTTGTAGGCTGATACCTTAAGGTAAGTATACGTTCAGCAATCTCATCAACTTTAAGTTTGGCTTCGTCATACAACTCTTCGAATTTCTCGTGAAGGTCGAAAAAATTTTTTCCAATTACGTTCCAATGAAAGTTTCTAAGTTTCTGATAATATAAATGATAATCAGCAAGTAAAATGTTTAGTTCTGTAACTGTTTTGGCAGTCTTATCTTTGTCTAATCCTAAGTAATTCATAGTTTTTGTTTATAGTTTCAGTAATTTCGATACAAAATTATGATGATTGAGTCTAACCCCCAATTTTAAAAATTGGTTTAGTAGAACTTTAACCATTAATCGATTGGTCTATGATCTTTTAAGTCCAGTTTTTTCATCATTTCCTTTGAGATCTGACCACTTGAAATACCATAACCATCAGTTAAAATACCCTTCTGTCCATTTGTAGTTGTAATCGCATATAGAATGGAATTATCATCTGGATTACTCATTCCTTCGAAGCGTAGCACTTTATCCACTTCAAATTCTTCCACACCGAAGGTTTCATTCTCCGATTTTAATTCGATTTTCTCGTCCAGAAGATTAAAGTCATGCTTATAACCTTCTTCTAGTTTTAGTTTGTTTATCGCCTGTGATAATGTTCCGTAATCTTTCATGGTTGTTTAAATTTAATTCATGTAAATTACGATGATAGCAGATGATGAACAAAAGCTTCAAGATGTTTAGGATAAGTTTAACTGAGTGTTTATAGGGGTTTTCGTCCTTAAATGATGAAAATAAAGCTTTGTTGTAATCTGAAAATGATCTAATCTTGATTTTGAAAATCAGAACATAATTCTAAATTCTGACGTATGTCTATTATCACCCTTCTTATGTCAAACCATCATAAAATCATTATTTATTCATTTCTTTGCAGATTTGTATTTAAGAGGGAACTCATGATTTCCTAAGTGAAACCGAATCAATTTTTGTCAAAGTATTCCTATGAAGAGTAAAATCACCCTAAAAGAGCTTTCCAAATTACTGAACGTAAGTGTTTCCACGGTTTCCAAGGCACTTCATGATAGTCCGGAAATTAGTCCTAAAACTGCTGAAAGAGTCAAGGAACTGGCCAAGCTACATAATTATCGTCCGAATCCAGTGGCAGTAAACCTGAAAAAGAGTAAAACGGGCACCATTGGTGTCGTGATTCCCAATATATCGAATAGCTTTTTTGCCAGAGTCTTGTCTGGAATAGAAGCACAGGCACAGCAGCATGACCAGCAAATTATCACCTACATTTCCAATGAGTCTCTGGACCGTGAAAAACAAATCTGTGATCTCTTGACATCCGGAATGGTGGACGGAGTTTTAATCGCAGTTTCAGAAGAAACTCAAAAGAAAGCTGAGTATGATCACTTATTCGGTCTTCTGGATTATGACATACCGGTAGTTGTTTATGATCGTATCAATTTGAACCTTCCTGCTGATAAGGTTGGAGTCGATGATGAAAAAAGTTTTTACGATGCCACAAAATTTTTTCGAGCAAAAGGTTTGGAGAGAATAGGGATCGCTTCTGCAATTCATCACGTTGGAATCGGGAAGCTAAGAATTTCTGGTTATCAAAAGGCGATGGAAAGTTTACAGGTTTTTACAGCGCGGAGCAGTAGTGAGGGTACCTTGAAATCCAAAATTGAAAAACTTTTAGTTACAGAAAGAGTTGAAGCTTTACTTTGTACAGATTTTGAAAGCGCAATAATCGCAACCAGAGTCGCTTATGAGCAAAAAATCAGTATCCCGGAAAACCTGAAGATTATTGGGTATATTAATAAAGACATCGCGGAATATCTTACACCATCGCTCAGTTATATCGAACAGCATCCTTCAGAGCTTGGTACTAAGGCGGTAGAAGTGCTTAATCAAAGGATAGCCGGAGACATTCCCGCGGGCAAATTTGAAGAGAAGATAATAGCAACTACTATGGTTCATTTGGAATCAAGTAAGTTTTAGTAATGGATTTATTTAAAATTCCTTTAACAATACTTAGGATTGAAATTCTATCTTTGCAAATTGATAATTTAAAATTTATAGTTTGATAACTGACTCTCAGAAGGATTTATTGAAAGCATCCAAAGTACTTGTCACAGGTGGAGCAGGATTTATTGGTTCTAATCTTTGTGAAAAGCTTTTGGAATTTGGTGCTGAAGTAACCTGCCTGGATAATTTTGCCACAGGTCATAAACATAACATAGAGCCTTTTCTTGAAAATCCAAATTTTCATTTTATAGAGGGTGATATCAGAAATTTGGAAACTTGTATCAAAGCGACCAAAAATCAGGATTTTGTTCTGCATGAAGCAGCTTTGGGCTCCGTCCCAAGATCTATTAATGATCCAATTACTAGTAACGATGTCAATGTTTCTGGTTTCTTAAATATGCTTGTAGCATCTCGTGATAATAGTATAAAACGCTTCGTGTACGCTGCAAGTTCATCAACTTATGGAGATTCTGAAAACCTTCCGAAGGTAGAAGATGTTATCGGTAAGCCATTGTCTCCTTATGCGATCACAAAATACGTCAATGAACTTTATGCTAATATCTTTAATAAATCTTATGGTCTAAATACGATTGGACTCCGTTATTTTAATGTATTCGGAAGACGACAGGATCCAAATGGAGCGTATGCAGCAGTGATCCCGAAATTCGTAATGCAGCTAATGAGAAAGGAAAGTCCTGTGATCAATGGAGATGGGACTTATTCCCGAGACTTTACCTACATCGATAATGTAGTGCAGATGAATTTACTTTGCTTAACAACAGATAATAAACAAGCGCTCAACGAAGTTTATAACACAGCAGTGGGTGATCGAACAAACTTGAAAGAGTTGACACATCTATTGAAACAAAATTTAGCTCAGTATGATTCAGATATATCTAGAGTTGAAATAAAACATGGTCCAAACAGACCAGGGGATATACCTCATTCATTGGCATCGGTAGAAAAGGCTAAAAAATTACTTAACTATAATCCCACACATAGAATAGAGGATGGTCTGAAAGAGGCTACTCACTGGTACTGGGATAATTTATAGACAAATGAAAGACACAAAGAAAATAGCAGTTATAGGTTTAGGCTATGTTGGATTACCACTTGCGAGACTTTTTTCAACTAGATTTCCTGTAGTTGGTTTTGATATTAATTCAGCTAGAGTTAAGGAATTAATGTCCGGTATGGATTCTACGCTCGAAGTTGAAGATAAAGTATTACAAGCTTCCCTTAAAAATGAAAATTCTGACGACAAAGGCTTGTATTGTTCAGCAGATCTTGATGATATAAAAGATTGTAATTACTACATTATTACCGTGCCAACACCTGTGGATAAAAATAATAGACCAGATCTTACTCCTTTGTATAAAAGTAGTGAAACTGTTGCCAAGGTCTTGTCCAAAGGTGATATTGTGGTTTATGAATCAACCGTATACCCAGGAGTGACAGAGGATGAATGCGTGCCGGTTCTGGAAAAATTTTCGGGGTTAAAATTCAACGAAGATTTCTTCGTAGGATACTCTCCGGAAAGGATTAATCCGGGAGATAAGGAGCATACTGTAGAGAAAATATTAAAAGTAACCGCAGGGTCAACACCTGAAATAGGAGAACAGGTTAACAATCTGTATGCTGAGGTTATTACTGCCGGAACACACCTGGCACCAACTATTAAAGTAGCTGAAGCAGCAAAAGTGATTGAAAACTCTCAGAGAGATATCAATATCGCATTTGTAAATGAGCTTGCCAAGATATTTAATATGATGGGCATTGATACTCAGGATGTTCTGGAAGCAGCAGGTACAAAATGGAACTTTTTACCTTTTAAACCTGGATTAGTTGGAGGTCACTGTATAGGTGTAGATCCATATTATCTTGCACAAAAAGCACAGGAGATTGGATATCATCCCGAGATTATTCTTGCAGGTAGAAGAATGAATGACAGTATGGGCCAATATGTGGCTTCGGAACTTGTTAAACTAATGCTGCAGAATGATATCAAAGTAAAGGCTTCCAAAATTTTGATATTAGGAATTACATTTAAGGAAAACTGTCCTGATGTTCGTAACACGAAAGTAGTTGATGTTATCAAAAGTTTGAAAGAGTACGGAGTAGACATCACGATC
Source organism: Christiangramia portivictoriae DSM 23547 (assembly GCF_000423045.1). Taxonomy (GTDB): domain Bacteria; phylum Bacteroidota; class Bacteroidia; order Flavobacteriales; family Flavobacteriaceae; genus Christiangramia; species Christiangramia portivictoriae. The sequence goes on from NZ_KE383971.1 coordinate 708,838, forward strand.
TTTGACCCTCTAGCAAATCCAGCAGAAGTAAAACACGAATATGGATTAAATACCGTTAAAGACTTACCAAACGGAAAGTTTGATGCTATCCTGCTAACAGTTGCTCATAGAGAATTTTTGGAGCTAGACCTCGAAGATTTAAAACAACCTAATTCAGTTGTTTATGACGTAAAAGGAGTTTTGGGTGATAAATGTGATAAAAAATTATAAATGAAGATTAAGAATATTTGTTGTATAGGTGCGGGATATGTTGGTGGCCCTACAATGGCTGTAATTGCTCAAAAGTGTCCGGAAATCAATGTTACAGTTGTAGATATCAACGACAAAAGAATTGCGGCCTGGAATGATGACAATGTTGATAATATTCCAATTTATGAGCCAGGTTTATCTAGAGTCGTAGAAGAGGCCAGGGGGCGGAATCTATTTTTCTCAACCGATGTTGAAAAAGCTATAGATCAGGCAGATATGATTTTCATCTCTGTCAATACGCCTACCAAAACATATGGTATCGGAAAAGGTATGGCAGCTGATCTTAAATTTATAGAGTTATGCGCCAGGCAGATCGCCAGAGTTGCCACGACAGACAAAATTGTAGTTGAGAAATCTACTTTACCAGTTCGAACTGCGGAAGCACTTAGAAACATTTTAGATAATACTGGAAATGGAGTAAAGTATCAAATCTTATCTAACCCTGAATTTTTAGCTGAAGGAACTGCTGTGGATGATTTAATGAATCCAGACAGAGTGCTAATTGGAGGGGATATAGATACAACTGAAGGAGCTGAAGCTGTAGAAGCTTTAGTAGATGTTTATGCGCATTGGATCGATCGTGAAAGAATTTTAACCACAAATGTTTGGTCGTCCGAATTGTCAAAATTAACTGCCAATGCATTTCTGGCACAACGTGTCTCAAGTATTAATTCACTATCTGAATTATGCGAGAAAACTGGTGCAGACGTAAACGAAGTAGCAAAAGCTGTAGGTATGGATTCAAGGATTGGTCCGAAATTTCTGCAGTCATCTGTTGGATTTGGTGGTTCATGTTTCCAGAAAGATCTTTTAAACTTGGTTTATATTGCTAAGTCTTATGGACTTAATGAAGTGGCGGATTACTGGGAACAGGTGATTATCATGAATGATCACCAGAAAAAGAGGTTTGCGGCTAATATTGTAAAGACTTTGTTTAATACAGTATCCGGAAAGAAAATCGGAGTTTTGGGTTGGGCATTTAAAAAAGATACGAACGATACGAGAGAATCTGCCGCGATATATGTGGTTGACTATTTGCTAAACGAACAGGCAGATGTAGTAGTTTATGATCCTAAAGTTAATGCCGAGCAAGTCTACGCTGATCTGGATCATCTAAATACCCGATCAGAAGCTGAAAACAGGGCTCGGGTAACAGTAGTTAATTCTGCTATGGATGTTACTAAGGATGCTCACGCTGTCGCTGTATTGACAGAATGGGATGAATTTAAAAGTTTAGACTGGTCATTGATTTATGATGATATGCTAAAGCCGGCATTTTTATTCGACGGTAGACGATTATTGAACCGCGCAGAAAAAGAGAAAATTGGATTTGAATTTTATGCCATAGGATCTTAAGGGAAGTTTAATAACCTTTGGAAAGAGCCTCAAGATGTCTTAATTTAGTTTATTAAATCCTATATTATTTTGAATGAGAACAAAGTAGTAGTCAATTTTTGTCCAACAGGAATGGTTCCGACAAAAAAAATGACGCCCCATATTCCAATATCACCTAATGAGATAATTGAGCAAACCCATGAGGCTTATGAAATAGGTATTACTATTGCGCATCTCCATGCCCGTGAGGAGAGCGGTGAGCCAACCTGGAAACCAGAAATATATCAGGAAATTTTTGAGGGTGTACGTAAACACTGTCCCGATCTTATAGTTTGCGGAAGTACCTCAGGAAGAAAATTTCCGGAATTTGAAAAACGTTCAGCGGTAATTGAATTAAAGCCAGACATGTGTTCCCTTACATTATCAAGTCTCAATTTTATGCGTCAGGCTTCAATGAATTCTCCGGATATTATCGTGGAACTGGCTGAAAAGATGAAGGATTACGGAGTAGTACCCGAACTGGAGTGTTTTGATTTAGGAATGATTAATTATGGAAAATATTTAATCAGAAAGAAGATCATCGAAGGGCCTTATTATTGGAATCTTTTATTTGGAAATATTGCCGGATTTCAGGCAACCTATTCTCAGATAGGTGTAGCATTAAATGAAATTCCTGAAGATGATTTTGTGGCCTTAGCAGGTTTGGGTTCAGATCAATTAAAAGTGAACTCTTCAGCAATTGCGATGGGATATAATGTAAGAATAGGACTAGAGGATAACATCTGGCTGGATGGTAATAAGATAAAGCAAGTCACCAATTTAGATTTGGTAAGAAGAACTCATAAATTTATAGAGGATAATCAAAAGAAATTTTGGTCTCCGAAAGAATTCGGGGAGTTAGGATTTTATAATCGGAAATTTCGTGTATAGTAGTATTCAAATACTTGGTTTTGGACCCTATTATATTCCAGTTCTTTATGACCTAATTAGGCAAAATCGAATCTCAGACAACATTGAAGTATTCAAAAATTTACCATCGGTAGTAAAACCGATTATCAATACGAAACCTTTTGATCTAGTTATTCATGAAGGGGAATTAGTTTTAAACAAAGAAAGTCCTTGCGTTTTTGGAGTATCTGGAGGTAATAATAAGCACGGTGTTTTCGATTATTTTCAGAAGAAATTTGATGTTACGGAACAGGCTTATATATCCTTAATTGATAATTCATGTAGTATAGCCTTGAGTACAGAAATAGGTTTGGGGTGCGTTTTCGAACAAAATATAAGTGTCTCTGCTCAGACTAAAGTTGGGTTCGGAGTTTCTGTGAAGCGAGGTGTTAGCATTGGACACCATTGCGTAATAGGGAACTTTGTGGATATTAATCCAGGTACTACAGTAGCTGGAAAAGTTGAAATCGGCCATGGAACTATTATTGGCGCCGGCTCAGTGATTTTGGATGGAGTTCAGATTGGTGAAAATTCGATCATTGGTGCAGGAAGTATTGTGACCAAAAATATACCTTCAAACGTTATAGCATATGGAAGTCCCTGTAAAGTTGTTAGGGAAAATGAGGTCTGATGCCTAATAAACTTTATCTTAAAATTTGAAATAAATTAATTTGGAGAAACTTTACTCGATAGTGATACCTGTATTCAAGAGTGCCCAAAGCTTAGAGATTTTAATTTCTAAATTGGAGCACATTTCTAGAGATTACAAATATCGGCTAGAAGTGATTTTTGTGAATGACAGTCCACTTGAGTTGAGTACGGTAGCTACTCTGGAAAAAGTTAGAAAAAATTATACCTATGTTAAAGTATTAACTTTGTATAAGAATCAAGGGCAACAGATTGCTACGCTTGCAGGTATGTCCCAGGCCACAGGAGATTTCGTAATCACCATGGACGATGATCTACAACACTCTCCAGATGATATACCACTTCTAATTCAGACGTTACAGGATAAGAAAAATCTTGATGGAGTTTTTGCAGTTCCTAATTATCTTCAAAAAAAACATAAGCTCTGGAGAAATTTTGCAAGTTTTTTTCTAAAGAAAGTGGATACAATTTTCTTGAAAAAACCTAAAGGTCTTATGTTGTCATCTTTCCGGATTTTGACAAAAGATTTAAATAAACTGATTGTTGAAAACCATAATGCAATGCCTTCTGTATCAAGTTTGATACTAAATGCTACTAATAATCTAATCAGTATTCATGTCAAACACCATCAAAGGGGTTTTGATAAGAGTAATTATTCTTTACCTCAACTGATTACTCTTGCATTAAATACTATTTTACATTACTCTTCCATACCCTTAAGGATTATGGCATTTGTTGGACTGCTGGGCTTTATAGGTTCTATGATATTTATATTATCAATCATTATTCGAAAATTGATGCTAGATATTGAGATTCCCGGCTATGCCTCTATAGTAACCCTTATTAGTTTCTTTGGAGGATTGAATCTGTTCGCTCTTGGACTTATTGGAGAGTATCTTATTCGTGTCATAAAGGAACAGCAAAAGATGAAACTTCCTGATCTAATAAAATCCTGAACAATATGATTAATATTCCTTTTAATAAACCTTATTTAACAGGAAATGAAATCAAATACATCGAGGAAGCTGTTAAATCTGGAAAAATTTCAGGCAATGGGGACTTCACTAACAAATGTCAGAATTTCTTTCAGAAGAGATATGATTTCGGAAAATGCTTTTTAACTAGCTCCTGTACAGATGCTTTAGAGATGGCTGCTATTCTTTTAAATATTCAGCCAGGAGATGAAGTTATAATTCCTTCTTACACTTTTGTGAGTACTGCAAATGCTTTCGTTTTGAGAGGAGCTAAAATTGTATTTGTTGACAGCCGGGCTGATCATCCCGGAATGGATGAAAAAAGTATTGAAGCTCTAATAACCTCAAAAACAAAAGTAATTGTTCCTGTTCATTATGCGGGTATTGCCTGTGATATGGATATAATCATGGAGTTAGCAAAAAGGTATAATCTTGCAGTCGTTGAGGATGCGGCTCATGCTATAGATAGTTTTTATACAGGAAAAGATGGAGTGGAGAGAGCTTTGGGATCTATCGGTGATATGGCTGCCTTTTCTTTCCATGAGACAAAAAATATAATTTCTGGAGAGGGAGGTATGTTGGTTGTGAATAATAATAGATATCAAGAGAGAGCTGAAATTATTTGGGAAAAAGGAACAAACAGATCAGCATTTTATAGAGGAGAGGTAGACAAATATAATTGGGTTGATATAGGAAGTTCTTTTTTGCCTTCTGAAGTAACAGCCGCTTTTTTATGGGCTCAGTTAGAGAATCTCGAAAGAATCCAGTCAAAACGACTTCAGCTTTGGAAAAAATACAATGAGGCTTTAAATTCTGTAGATATCAGGCATACTTTGAATCTTCCGGTAATTCCCAAATATGCTACAAATAATGCACATATATTTTATATTGTAACTTTAAATACTCAGCATAGAGATGAAATAATACAGAGATTAAAATCAAAAGGTATTCTGGCAGTTTTTCATTATGTTAGTTTGCATGAAAGTCCATTTTACAGATCAAAAGTAAAGGATGAAAACCAGAATTTATCAAATTCGGCAAGGTATACAGAGTGTTTGTTAAGGCTTCCCTTATTTTTTGAATTACAACCGGAAATAATAAATCAAATAAGTAAAACCATAGATGAGGCTGCTGAAATTTTCTAATTTTTTATGGGGTTTTGTATTAGCCCTTTTGCTTGTCTTAAGTATAGCTTATTCATTTATAAGTACAGATGCACCCTATTATTTATCTATGGCGCGAGATGTCTCCCGTGGTTATGCACCTTATAAAGATATTTTCACCAGTTACACGCCGGTAATGATGTATCTTAATTCACTCGTCCATTATTTTATTGATACTCCATCTTACAAGCTTCTATTAACTTTTCAATATTTTGTTATAACAATAGGTGTAGTTTTTTTTTACCAAATATGCAGGAAAGAAGAGCTTGAAAGAAACCTATCCATTTTTCTAAGTCTACTATTGTTTATTGCTATTTTAAGTTCAGACGGGAGCTATATAAACCTCGAGGTTTATGTACTACTATTTACTTTCATTGCGTATTATCTTTTGATAAAAAAGAAATTCTTTTGGTGCGGTGTGTTTCTTGCTCTAGGTTTTTTTTCAAAGCAATATGGCGTCTTCAATTTTCTACCTTTTTTTCTGTTGATTATCGCTTACCATGGGTCTCATAGGAGTTATTTAGGCAAATTCATATTAGGGGGAGTTTTACCTTTATTAGTATTTCTAGCATACTTTGTCATCATAGAACAAGTAGAGTTTACAGATTTAGTTTTACAGTTAACAGGATCGGGATATGATGATGAAATGATAGAATTAGAGACGACCTGGTTTAGGTTTCTCGCTGGGTCTAAAATTTTTTTATTATTATTGGTGCCTTTATTTTTTTCTGGCATTAAGCCATTTCGGAATAATATTGACATAATATTGATAATCGGAATTTTAGTTAATTTCTTACCCCTGTACATTCAGACGGTATCTCATTATTTTCTGCTGACATTTCCTTACGTGTTCATTTTAATGGCCCGAAATTTAAACTTATCAAATAAAAGATTCCTGGTAATGTCCAATCTAATATTGATTTTAATAGCAGGATTATTGTTCACCCGAATATATAAATATAGAGATGTTTATAGTGAACAGCTGAAGCTCGCAATAGAAACCAGAAAGCAATACCCGGTAGGATCTGACGTTTTTCTTTATAAACACTTCAGGTTTCTATATATTCTTAATGATTACCGAAATCCTGTTCTTGAAGAAATAGGCTATAGGTATGGGTTTGAACCCGATGATGAGTTTAAAAAACGATACAAAGTTTTATCAAGATAATCATAAAAGAACTTTTGTGTAAAGAACGGAATTAAATAATCACTTTGTATTTTCTTTAAGAAAGAATAATTTTTCCCTAAGATAGAAGTTCTATCTTTGTCGCCTGAATTTTAGAAGTTAAAATTAGCTTCTGTGAATGATTTCTTAATAACTTTTCTTGTAGTTAAATAAGCTGCTATTGCTAAAGAAAATTGCCTATAAATATTTTGAAAGCCTGGTCTATTTTTATAGACACCTGGGATACAAGGTTTTTATTGTTTTTGGATTCAGCATTGTTATTGGTGTTTTGGATAGCTTAGGTTTAACTATGTTTTTGCCTTTGCTGCAAATGGTAAATGATTCTTCAGCTATTAGTGCTGAGGAACTCGGCCGATTAAGTTTCTTATTGGATATATTCGAATCTGCCAGGATAGATTTAACTCTCCTGTCTGTATTATTAATTATGTCTTCTTTTTTTCTTGTGAAGGGGCTAGTTTATTATCTAGCTGGAATTTATAGAGTAAATGTGCAAGAAGGATTTATTGATCGCTTAAGAACAACAAATCTAAAAGGTTTAAATTCTATAACATATAAATATTTTATTGGTTCTGATGTTGGGCGAATTCAGAATACTTTGACCGGCGAGGTAGACAGAGTTGCAAATGCTTTTAAATTTTATTTTCGAGCATTGCAGAATGTGATTATGATTATGATTTATATGGTCTTTGCCTTTCTAATAGATGCTCAATTTGCCATATTGGTTACAATAGGTGGAGTTATTGCTAATTTTTTATATAAAAGATTCTACGATCAAACAAAGAAATCATCTCGAATACTTACTGGAGAGGCTAATACCTTTCAGAGTCTTGTAATTCAAAATGTAGCAAATTATAAATATTTAAAAGCAACCGGATCTTTGAGTGTTTATCAACAAAAACTTCTTGGATACATAGAAAAAATAAAGGATAGTAATAAGCGTATTGGGAAGCTGGATGCATCATTAACAGCAGGAAGGGAGCCACTACTGGTTTTGATAGTAGTAAGTATAATTTACATACAAACAAGTTTGCTTGGATCTGGGCTTGGACCTATTCTAATAAGTCTTATTTTCTTCTACAGGGCCCTTAATTATCTTCTTCAAATGCAAATGGATTGGAATCGATTTTTAGCAGTCTCTGGTTCCGTTGAAAATATCACCTCCTTTGAGAAAGAAATGAGGAAAAATAAGGAAGATATTGGAGCTCATGAGGTTACCGAACCTATTGAAAGTTTGTCATTACGAAATATTTCTTTTGAATATGGGAATACTGTGGTGCTGAAAAATATTGATCTTGAGATCTCAAAGTGCCAAACGATCGGTTTTGTAGGGGAAAGTGGTAGTGGTAAAACAACTTTAATTAATATTATTGCAGGCTTACTGACTGTTAACAGCGGTCAGTATTTGATTAATGGTATAAATAGTGACAATTTGAATCTTGAAACCTTTCAGAAAAAGATTGGTTACATTACTCAGGATTCGATTATTTTTAATGATTCTTTATTTAATAACATAACTTTCTGGGCTGAAAAAACAGAAGAAAACCTACAAAAATTTTGGGAAGTTATAACTAAAACTGCTTTATTAAATTTTGTGAATTCACTGCCAGAGAAGGAGAACGAAGTTCTAGAGCATAATGGGATCAATTTAAGCGGAGGGCAAAAACAACGAATTTCTATAGCACGGGAACTATTTAAAGAAGTGGATATATTGCTTCTAGACGAAGCTACTTCAGCCTTGGATTCAGAGACTGAAAGTATAATTCAGAGAAATATGGAAGACCTGAAAGGGGACTACATTATCCTGGTAGTTGCACATCGGATCGCCACAATTAAAAATGCCGATAAGATTTTGGTTGTTGAAAAAGGTAAGATTATCAAATCTGGTAATTATGAAGATCTAATTAAGAAATCAGAATATTTTAAAAACCTCGTTAGATTGCAACAATTATAATATGAAGGGGTTTAATAAAAGATTTATATGTCGTTAAGAAAACAGGCGCAGTCTGGAATGGTATGGACCTTTGCGGAGCAGTTCGGCAATCAGATTATTGGTTTTATTGTATCCTTGATTTTAGCAAGGATTCTCATGCCAGCAGAGTTTGGATTAATAGGAATGATTGCTATTCTCGTTGGTCTGGGCAGAGTATTAGTTGATTCTGGTCTGACCCAATCTTTAATTAGAAACAAGGATTGCGATCAGGAAGATTATTCTACTGTTTTTTATTTCAACCTCGCTAGTAGTATATTAATATATGCGATAGTGTATTTTTTAGCTCCTTTGGTAGCAGACTTTTATGATCAAATAATTTTAATTGATATAATTAGGATATATTGTTTGACATTCATACTATCTGCCTTTTCAGCTGTGCAACTTGCAAGATTAACAAAAAAAATGAATTTCAAAGTTCAAACTCTTATAACTCTTCCTGCAAATATTGTTGGTGGTGGCGTGGGAATTGCTATGGCCTATGGAGGTTATGGGGTTTTTAGCTTAGTATGGAGCCAGGTCCTTATTTCTGCGATTAGTACGGTCCAGTTGTGGTTTTATTCTAGATGGAAACCAGATCTATCTTTCAGTATTTCCAAATTCAAAGAACATTTCAACTATGGCTACAAATTGGCTATTTCAGGAGTTATGGATGTTCTATTTAAAAATGCATATATATTAGTAATTGGTAAATTCTTTTCTGCTTCTCAGGTTGGTTTTTATACTCGGGCAGAAACAATGAAGCAATTACCAGTTAATAATATCAGCAATGCTCTTAAGAAGGTTACTTTTCCCTTATTCGCTTCTATTCAGGAGGATAATTTGAGATTAAAGCGTGTTAGTAAGAATCTCATGCAAATGGTAGTTTATGTATTAACTCCACTTCTAATATTAGTGGCTGTATTGGGAGAGCCAATATTTCGCTTTCTTTTTACCGAGAAGTGGCTGCCGGCCGTTCCCTATTTTCAAATATTGTGCGTTACGGGAATTTTGCGCCCAGTAATTTCTTATAACTTAAATGTATTAAAAGTAAAAGGACGAAGCGACCTTATTTTGAAATTGAAGGTATTTGAAAAACTTTTTATAGTGGCTGGTATATTAATTGGTTTACAATTTGGCATTTACGGTCTTTTGTATTCACAGGTTATTGTAATCTTCATTACATTTTTGATGAATGCATTTTATGTTAATAAATTTATAGATTTTCCAGTGTTGGAACAATTAATTGCCATAGCACCTATATTAATTCTTTCCATTGGATGTGGTATTGGCGTTTATTTTTTAGATTCGTTTTTACAGACCTATGCAGATTTTATTAGAATTATATCCGGAGGAAGTTTAGGTCTTATTGCTTACATAGGTATTAGCTGGATTTCTAAGATGGAAAGTTTTCTTTATTTTAAAAACCTGGTATTTAAAAAAATATAATAGTTAAGACAAAATGAAAACTTTAGAATTAATAGGTCGATCAGAACCTTTATTTAAAAAAGATTTACTATCTAATAAAAAGGAGTTAGAACAAATAGTCGCAGGCTCTAGCTTTTTGGTATTGGGGGGTGCAGGTTCAATTGGCCAAGCAGTAACCAAAGAAATCTTCAAAAGAAATCCAAAGAAACTTCATGTCGTAGATATTAGTGAAAATAATATGGTAGAACTGGTAAGGGACATCCGAAGTTCTTTTGGTTATATAGATGGAGACTTTCAGACCTTTGCCCTGGATATAGGTTCCCTGGAATACGAAGCTTTTATTAAGGCTGATGGAAAATATGATTACGTTCTAAATTTATCGGCTTTAAAACATGTGAGGAGTGAAAAAGATCCATTTACCTTGATGCGAATGATAGATGTAAATATCTTTAATACCGATAGAACCATTGAACAGAGTATCAAAAATGGCACAAAAAAATATTTTTGCGTTTCTACAGATAAGGCAGCCAATCCTGTGAATATGATGGGGGCATCAAAGCGGATTATGGAAATGTTTTTGATGCGAAGAAGTAAAGAGATAAATATTTCCACAGCTCGTTTCGCTAACGTAGCATTTTCTGATGGATCATTGCTTCACGGTTTCAATCAAAGGATTCAAAAAAAACAACCCATAGTTGCTCCAAATGATGTGAAGCGCTATTTCGTTACCCCACAGGAAAGTGGTGAATTATGTTTAATGTCCTGCATCTTTGGAGAAAACAGAGATGTTTTTTTTCCAAAATTGAGTGAAAAGCTTCATCTAATATCTTTTGCAGATGTTGCAGTGAAGTATTTAGCACAATTAGGTTATAAGGCCCATTTATGTAAAGATGAGGAGGAGGCAAGGAGTTTAATTCATAGCCTACCCGAAAAGGGAAAATGGCCATGTCTTTTTACCGGAAGCGATACCACAGGAGAGAAAAATTTTGAAGAGTTTTTTACTGATGAAGAAATTTTAGATCTTAAAAGCTTTAAAAACCTTGGGGTTATTAAAAATGAATTAAATATAGAAGAAGAAAAATTAAATTTGTTTGAGGATAAAATAAAGGAGTTAAGAGATACTAAAGTCTGGAAAAAAGATGAAATAGTAGATTTGTTCCTCAAAATGATTCCCGACTTCGGTCATAAAGAGACCGGAAAATATCTAGATTCTAAAATGTAATGAAAGAATTTAAAGAGACTATTTCCTTTATTCAGGATTATTATAAAACCAAAGATTTTATTCCTCTACACGAACCTCGTTTTCGGGGTAACGAGAAAAAATATGTGATGGATGCGGTTAATTCTACTTTTGTTTCCTCAGTGGGAGCTTATGTTGATAAGTTTGAAGAAATGATGGAAAGTATCAGTAGAGCCAAAAAAGCAGTAGCGGTTGTAAACGGAACTTCGGGATTACAAGTAGCCCTACGTTTGGCTGGTGTTAGTTCGGGAGACGAGGTAATTACTCAAGCACTTACTTTCGTAGCGACTGCAAATGCTATTGCCTACAATAATGCCCACCCCGTTTTTCTTGATGTTGATTTAGATACAATGGGTCTTTCACCGGATGCCGTAGAGAATTTTCTAGAAGAGTATGGGGAAATTAGGGGGGGAGCTTGTTTTAATAAAAGAACCAAAAAGAAAATTGCAGCCTGTATGCCTATGCATACTTTTGGTTTTCCTGTTAAAATAGATGAGCTTTTAGAAATTTGTAAGCAATGGAAAATCCCGGTTGTTGAGGATGCCGCAGAGTCCCTGGGAAGTTATTATAAAGATCAACCTACAGGATCATTTGGAAAACTAGGGGTGTTTTCATTTAATGGTAACAAAATTGTAACTAGTGGCGGTGGTGGTGCAATAGTTACAAATAATATTGGACTTGGAGAAAAAGCAAAATACCTGACTACCACAGCAAAAAAGCCGCATACCTATGAATATGTGCATGATGAGTTAGGGTATAATTACAGAATGCCTAACTTAAATGCTGCCTTAGCTTGTGCGCAGTTGGAAAATCTCAATATGTTTATTGAAAAGAAAAGAGAGTTAGCAGGAAAATATATCAGTTTCTTTGAAAATACTAATATTAAGTTTAGACAGGAAATGAAGGGAACGAAAACAAATTATTGGTTAATGGCTATACAATTGGAAAACAGAGAGGAACGAGATTTATTTCTTCAAACTACCAATGAAGCTAAAGTTATGACTCGTCCGATTTGGCAGCTTATGTATAAGCTGCCTATGTATCAGGACTGCTTTAAGGATGATCAAAAGAATGCGGAATTTCTGGAAGATAGAATAGTAAATATTTCAAGTAGTGTTCAATAAATAAAATGACATATTTAATTTTTTCAGATATCCACGGGAATCTTCCGGCTTTTGAAGCTGTTTTACATCATGAGTCAAACGTTGAGGGTTACATTAATTTGGGTGACGTAGTAAATTATGGGCCCTGGAGTAATGAATGTGTACAAATTATAGATTCCCTTCATAATTGTTATAATATAATTGGTAACCACGAAACTTATTTCAAATCAGGCATATGTGATGTTGAAAATCAACTAGTGCAATCTTTTTTTAACCAAACTTTTAAATCCTTTAAGGAAAATTCTAAAATAAAAAAATATGAAACAAGCATTAATTTAGAGGGATTTGAACTAGTTCATACATTAAATCAAAAGGAGTACATATTTCGAGATTCACAAATAGAAGTTCATAAGAATACAATGTTGGGGCATTCTCACCAGCAGTACTTACGATATTTTGGAGATAAACTTCTTCTAAACCCAGGCAGTATAGGACAAAATAGAAAATTCATTAATCTAAGTAATTATGCTCTATGGAATATTGATACTGGGGAAATTCAATTGAAAATGAAAAAATATAATATAGATCACCTACTGGATAAAATGAGAGAGGAAGATTATCCTAAAGAGTGTCTGGCGTATTATAATAATAAAAAACGATATTAATGGTATATAATGTTGGTATAACAGGGACGGGAAGCTTAATAGGTCAAGGCATAATCAAAAGTATTCAGGATGATTCGATTTCAGAGAAATGCCACTTAGTAGGGTTTGATTATTTTGAAAATACGGTGGGATCATTTTGGTGCCACAAAAATTATATATTACCAGATATATTAAAGTCAGAAGTTACTGAAGATCAATGGTTAGGTGAATTATTAGAAACTATTAAGCAGGAAAGAATTCAAATACTATTCATTGGAGTGGATTTTGAACTACCAATTTTGGCAAAGCATAGGGAATCTATAAGGGAAAAATACGGATGTGAGGTGATAGTTAGTAGTCCAGATGTTATTAGAATTGGTAATGATAAGTTTAATACTTATGAATTTCTAAAAGAGCATAACCTCTACTATCCTAAGACTTCAATAGCCAAGGAAACTATTTCCGATGAAATTGAATATCCAGTAATTATGAAACCACGTGTAGGAGCAAGGAGCGTAGGTGTTTATAAAATCAAAAACCAAAATGATTTTAAAGATAAGATTGGTAAAGTAAACGGAGCAATTATCCAAGAGTTAATTGGGGATGATTATACAGAATACACTTGTGGTATTCTATGCATTGAAGGAGAAATTAAAGGAAGTATTATTTTAAATAGAAGTTTAAAAGGAGGAAATACATTCACAAGTGAGTATAGAAAAGATTATCCGGAAATTATAATAGAATATATAGAAGAAATAGCAAAGAATCTGAAGCCACATGGATCTTGCAATTTACAGCTTCGACTTGGCACTGATGGGATCCCAAAACTTTTTGAAATTAATCCCAGGCACTCTGGTACAACCTATATGAGGACATTATTTGGATATAAAGAAGTGGTGTTTTTGCTTAAGTATTATCTGGAAAAAACTGAGATTTCTTTTGACCTGAAGCCAGGAAAAGCTCTCCGTTTCTACCAAGAAAAACTCATTAAATGAAAATTTTAATTTTAGGAGTAAGTGGGTTTATAGGGGGAAATCTATATAAGAAATTGAGCGAGAAAGCAACTGTTTATGGTCTATCTCGTTCTAAGGTGGCCCTGGAAAGATGTAAGACAGCTGATTTTTCAAAGGAATTTAATATCGACAAATTATTTCCTAATATTAAGTTTGACGTTGTTATAAATTTGGCTTCTGTAATGGCAAATAGCAAGAATTTACAGGATTTGGAAGATTTGCTCATTGGAAACATCAAAATGACGGGTAATATAATCGAAGCCTTAAGGTCTCAACCAAATAGTTATCTTATCAATTTTTCTAGTACAGCAGTCTACCCTAACATCACGGGAATTTTTACTGAGGCATCGATTGTAGACCCCTCAAAAAATACAGATGCTTTATACGGCTTGTCTAAGTTTAATAGCGAAGTTCTTTTTAATTATTTGCTTTCGGAAGGACAAAAAGTAATTCACCTTAGAACTTCATATGTTTATGGTGAAGGAATGGATGAAACTAGAATTCATAAAATGTTTGAGAAGGAACTCAAAGCTAAAAATACTATTACCATTTTTGGAAATGGAGAAAGGATGATTCCTCAAGTGAGTATTTCTTACCTAGTTGAAAAAGTTTCATTTATAATACAAAACAAACCTGTGGGGATTAAGAATTTGGTTGAAGAGAATATTCTTTTACAGGATTATGCCAAGCGTTTAGTTGACAAATTTGGTAATGAAAAGAGCACTTTAATTTTTGTAGAAAAGGGCAACCGTCAAAAATTTCAAGTAGAATCTATAAATCACGAAAAATGATTAAACACTTAAAGTATATACTTACGGGGCCTAAAATAGGTCCAGATATGTATTTTACTCATTGGTTATTATTTTTCAAACCTTTAAGAATATTGTTTCAGAAGAAAAAAATAAAGAAAATTGGCGAGAATTCTGAAATAAGGCCTTACTGTACCATTATAGGTACAAATAATGTAATAATTGGAAAGAATGTTATTATTCCGCCGGGTACAACGTTGGTCACTTTACCCAGTAATAAGGAGGCAATAATTAATATTGAAGACGACGTTTTATTGGGGCCCAATGTTGCAATTTATTGTAGTACTCATAACTTTGAAAACATTAAAGTTCCAATAAAATCTCAGGGATATAAGGTTGCTTCAGTCAATTTAAAATCAGGCTGTTGGATAGGCATAAACTCTGTGATTTTACCTGGAGTTACAATCGGTAAAAATAGTGTTGTGGGTGCAAATTCTTTAGTTAACAGGGATATTCCAGATTATTGTATAGCTGTAGGTTCACCCGCGAAAGTAATTAGAAATCTAAATACGGAAAATGAGAAATAAAGTAATAATCATTGCTGAAGCAGGCGTAAACCATAATGGTGACATATCTATTGCCAAGAAGTTGATTGAAGCAGCTGCCATTGCGAAAGCTGACTATGTAAAGTTTCAGACTTTCATTGCAGAGGAAGTAATAAGTAAGAATGCTGTAAAAGCTGATTATCAAATAGAAAATACCGGAAATAGTGGAGAATCACAGTTGGAAATGGTTAAAAAGTTACAGCTGTCACCAGAAATGCATTTGGAGCTTATATCTCATTGCAATAAACATGATATTAAATTTCTATCCACAGCTTTTGATTTAAAAAGTATTGAGCATTTAGAAGGTTATAAATTGGGATTGTTTAAAATCCCTTCGGGTGAAATTACTAATTTGCCTTATTTAGAAAAGATTGCCGCTGCCAATTACCCTCATTATGTTATGTCTACTGGTATGGCAAATCTGAGCGATATAGAAAATGCTCTAGGAATTCTTTTGAATCAAGGTATTTCTAGAAAGAATATTACTATTCTGCATTGCAATACAGAATATCCTACACCTATGCTGGATGTAAATCTTAAGGCAATGAACACCATTGCTTCAGCCTTTCAAACGCCGGTTGGATACTCAGATCATACCTTAGGTATAGAAGTACCCATAGCTGCTGTGGCTATGGGAGCAAGTGTTATTGAAAAGCATTTTACTTTGGATAAAACAATGGAAGGCCCTGATCATAAGGCTTCTTTAGAGCCTTCGGAACTTACCGCTATGGTCTCAGCTATAAGAAATATAGAATTGGCACTGGGTGATGGTATAAAAGCACCCTCGGCCTCAGAAATTAAAAATATTCCTATCGCACGTAAGAGTCTTGTGGCGAAAAAAGATATATCAGCCGGAGATATCTTTACTATAGATAATCTTGGAGTGAAGAGGCCTGGTAATGGTATTTCACCAATGCAGTTTCATAATTATATTGGTACCGTCGCAACGAAAGATTATAAAGAAGATAGTTTGATATGAGAAAAATGGCTGTCATCACAGGTACGCGTGCGGAATATGGTTTGCTGAGACCTCTTATTGATTTAATCTCAAATTCTGAGGATACTGAGTTGTGTCTTATGGCTACAGGAATGCATCTTTCTCCAGAATTTGGTTTTACTATTAAAGAGATACTAAATGATGGATTTCATGTTGAGAAAGAAATTGAAATACTCTTATCTTCTAATTCTGGAATAGGAGTAGCCAAATCTATGGGGCTGGCCATGATATCTTTCTCCGAAGCTTTAAAGGATACGGCTCCTGATGTAGTTATAGTTCTTGGTGATAGGTCAGAGATATTTGCAGCTGTTACTGCTGCGTATATTTTAGGTATCCCCGTGGCCCATATATCAGGTGGAGAAACTACAGAAGGAGCGTATGACGAAGGTATAAGGCATGGTATTACAAAGATGAGTTATTTCCATTTTCCATCTACCCATGAATATGCAAAAAGAATAATTCAACTTGGAGAAGATCCTGCTAGAGTTCGAAATGTGGGTGCAATGAGCCTGGACAGTATAAAGAAATTATCTCTGCTCGAAAAGACCGATTTCGAGAAGAGCATAAATTTTAAGGTTGATAACCGGACTATACTTCTTACTTATCATCCGGTGACCCTTGAAAATAAATCTAGCAGAGAACAATTTGAATGTGTTTTAACGGCTCTTGATGATGTAAAAGATTTACGTATTATTTTTACAAAACCAAATTCTGATAAAGGTGGTAGGGAAATCATAGAAATGATAGACAATTACGTGCAATTTGGTAAGCATCCATCAGCTGCATTTATTTCATTAGGGCAATTACGGTATCTTTCTGCTCTTAAACACGTAGTTTTAGTAATTGGGAATTCTTCAAGCGGTCTCGTAGAAGTACCACATTTTAATATTCCGACGATAAATATTGGTAATAGGCAGCGCGGAAGATTAATGCCTGAAACTGTAATGCAATCTTCTTTAAACAGTACGGAAATAAGTGATAAAATCGAAATAGCCCTCTCGGCAGAATTCAAGAAGTCCTTAAAGAAATTTAAAAATCCTTATGGGGATGGAACTGCAAGTGAACAAATATTTTCAATTTTAAAAAATAAAGAAAATATTGATTTGTCTAAAAAATTCTATGATTTAGATTATAAAATATGAAAGATATAATAATCCAACAAAAAGATCCAATACTTTCTGCCCTGAAACGCTTAAACACCATACGAGATGTAAGTAGGTTAATCTTATTTGTAGAAAATGAAAGAAATGAAATAATTGGCTCCCTTACCGATGGAGATATTAGACGATCTCTAGCGGAAAGTGCAGATTTAAGCATTCCTGTAGGAGAAATTTGCAACAGAAACTTTACCTACATCGGATCAAATGATTTCAATCCAGATTTAAAAATTTTCCGAAAGAAAAATCTTCTTATAATTCCAGTCCTAGATAAGGATAGGAAAATGACAAATGTTTTAGACTTGGAAAAAATTAAGGCCATGCTTCCTTTGGAATGTATGATAATGGCGGGAGGGCGAGGTAAAAGATTAAGTCCTCTTACAGATTCTGTTCCGAAACCGATGTTGCCCCTTGGATCAAAGCCTATAATAGAGCATAATATTGATAGGTTGATTTCTTTTGGAATTCAAAAAATTTATATCTCTGTAAAGTATCTTGGAAATCAAATAAAAGAATATTTCGGTGATGGAAGTAGTAAAGGAATTGCCATAGAATATATTTGGGAAGATGAACCTTTAGGAACAGCCGGTGCTCTATCTTTGGTAGATAGGTTTGATTCGAATCATGTATTATTAATGAACAGTGATTTATTTACTGACGTAGATTTTGAAGACTTATATCTGGATTTGATAAATCAAAATGCCGATATGGCGGTGGCATCTACAGAGTATAAAGTGGATGTGCCATATGCCGTTTTTGAAACTGAGGAGAATAAGGTTGTCAATTTTAAGGAAAAGCCTTCTTACGTTTATCATTCAAATGCAGGTATTTATATTCTAAAAAGAGAATTAATAGAAAAAATTCCCAAAAATGAATTTTTTGATATTACCGATCTAATGGAAAATTTAGTAGAAGAAGGAGGAAAACTCGTACATAATCCAATTACAGGTTTTTGGATAGATATTGGTAGTCCGGTAGATTATAAGCAAGCGCAAGAATTTGTAAAACATATTGAATAATGTTAGTAATTATTCCTGCGAGAGGGGGGTCTAAAGGTGTTCCTGGAAAAAATATAAAGGAATTAGGGGGTAAACCTTTAATTCAATATACCATCGAAGCTGCTAAAGAGCTTTTTGAAGATAGTCAGATAATTATTAGTACGGATTGCAATGATATAAAGGAAACTGTTGAAAATTTTGGTTTGAAGGTTCCTTTCTTGCGTCCTGCGCATTTAGCAACCGATACGGCAGGTACATATGAGGTGCTCTTACATGCATTAAAATACGCTGAAAATTATGGGTTTAATCCTGAAACCCTTTTACTATTACAACCTACTTCTCCATTTAGAAATGCAGCGCATATAAGAGAAGCCGTAGAATTATATAATTCACTTAAGTCAGAATTGGAAATGCTGGTATCGGTTAAAGAAACAAAAGCTAATCCTTATTATTTACTTAAGGAAGAAAACGAAAATGGATTCTTAGAGAACTCTAAGATCGGAAATTTTACTCGTAGACAGGATTGTCCTAAGGTTTGGGAGTTGAATGGAGCCATTTACATTATTAATGTAGCTAGTTTAAAGAAAAAAACAATAAGCGATTTTAAAAATGTGAAAAAATTTGTGATGGATGAATATTCTTCACATGATATTGATACGATGATGGATTGGAAATTTGCTGAATTTTTAATTTCTAATATATAAATATTACTTTAAAAATAACTTTTTGTTAATGCATCTTTAATATGATTTTGGATAATTATATTTGTAAATGATATCCGAAAATCTAAAGTATAAAGAATGAATTACAATAAAATCCTTAAGTCTACGAAGGTTGAACTAAATAATCTTCGATTAGATATACTTAACTCAGACAAATTTATAACTTCTAAAGAGGAGGAAGAGATTGTTAAATCAATAGAAGAAAAAGGTTATTGTGTATTAGAGAGCTTTTATCCAAAAGAATGGTGTGAAAAAGCAAAAAATGAAATAGATCGCTTAATCTTAGCTTACAATAAACAAATTTGGAAGGATGAAGCAGAATCGGATCATCGAATTTTTGGTGCAGACAGAGTTAGTCCTTTTATTAAAAACTATTATGAAGATTCAAAGCTTTTATCTTTATTACAAACCTATGAAGGCAGGGAGGTGAAAGATGGATTTACTTTAGGCGCTAAATTAGAGGCGGCAGAAGGAAATAAAGGTTCCGGTGGGGGGTGGCATAGAGATCATCCGAATGTAAAACAATCCAAATCTATTGTTTATCTAACGGATGTAAGTTTAGAGAATGGACCATTTCAATATATTGAGGCCAGTCATACTTCTAAAATCCTTTATAGAGATTCTTTTAATTATAAATATGACCAGTTTCAGAATCGATTTACAGAAGAAGAAATACAACGTCTTCTTGATAAAGAACCTGAAAGGCTTAAAACATTTACAGCCTCAGCAGGTACTGTAATATTAACTGATACTCGGGGAATCCATAGAGGTAAACCTATAGAGGATGGATTTCGCTATGCTTTAACTAACTATTTATGGATGCATTCCAACATCCCCTCACATATAGCTAAAACCTTAGTTGGTTAAATTCTTAGCATTTCAGAATAAGAATTTATGAATAGAGAAGAATTTGTTAACTGGGTTAATAACCTAGAAAATAGTTACCCTGTAAATGAATGGCTTATTAATGAAGTACAGGTATGGCCACTGATTAAGGTTAAATTATTATTTTATTCTGGTAAAACCACTATAAAAAAACAAAAGGGCTTGTCAAAATGGCAAAAACTCTTGAATTCAGTTAAAGGCGGTATTGATTACATTAATCTAACTGTAAAAGCTAAATCAAAACATTCTACTGTTTTGTATTCTATCGCTCCTCATTTTCGGTTTCTTAATGAGGATAAAATATATGTGAATAGGTATTATAATCAGTTAATAAGGAAATCCTTAATCTCAGAAAATAAAGATTTTAGAATATTTGACTACGGCGAAGTTGAACCTGATTATAAATTGAATACTGATTATGTAGAAAAAACAATTTTTTTAGGGAACTTAAAATATTTTGCTCTATTTAGGAGGGATTTATCTGTAGCATTTAAAAAAGAAGATATTCATTTGCCTGAATTTGATGACTTCTTAAAAGAGATAACTAATAAAATTGGCCCAAATTCAATTAATAGACGCTCAATTTTAAAGCAAGTTGTTTATATTGAAAAGCTAAAAGACATTTATATAAAACTTCTTGTAAAACTTAAAGTTGAAGAAGTTTATATTCTTTGTTATTATGTATCTGAAATGTATGCTATGGCAATGGCTGCAAATCAACTTGGAATTAGTAGTTGCGATATTCAACACGGAGGTCAGGGCAGGCTTCATTTGGCTTATAGTGGTTTCAATAGTATTCCTGAAAATGGTTATAAACTTCTACCAAAAAGATTTTGGGTTTGGGATAAAGATTCCTATCTCGAAATTGAAAAATGGATTGCTAAGCAAAATTATCATGAGGTATTCATTAATGGCAATCCATGGATCGAATATTGTGTGAAGCAATATACTTCTAAAGTAAATACTAATAAAAAAATTATATTGTATACAATGCAACCTGTCGGTGAGCATTTACTAGATCCTTATATTATTGAAGCTATAGATAAAACCCCACCAGATTATATTTGGTGGCTAAGACTTCATCCCAGGCAATTAAAGCAAAAAGCAGAGCTAAATATTCTATTGGCTAAATATAGTTTATTGGATAAGGTTAATATCGAAGATGCAACTAGATTACCTCTACCCGGTATTTTAATTAAAACGCATATACATCTTTCAAAATATTCTGGATCTATCTTAGAGGCTTATTTAATGAAAGTAAAAACTATAATTTTGAGTGACATTGGAGTAGAAAGTTTTCCTAATGTTGTGGAATCTGACTATGGTATTATTAATAAAGAAAAAGATGCAAACAAATTATTAGATCAAATAAGAAATATTTAAAGATAAATAAGGTTTTTGGGAATTGAAGATGGAAAATAAACTTATTGAAATTAAAAAATATATCTATCGGAGTGCGGTAGGATTTGAGAATAAAATTAAATATGGCAAAAATGGCCCTGAATTTGGCGAATTAATATATATAAACCCCCAGGAACATGATACTTATCTGTCGTTCAAACACCGTTCATTTTCAGGTCGAATTTTAGAAGGAGATTGGGATTTGCAAGCCCAACAAGGAATTGAAAAAAACATAATTTATCAAGCGTGTATTGAGCATTGGGAATATGATGTTCCATGGGAAGAAACCGGAATTTATGATTTTATGATAAATAAAATCGAAAAATTTGGAGGATTTGTCGATGGTTGCGGGAATTTAAAGGATGTTATAATAAGATATGAGAAATTAGACAATCTATTTCAAGTAATTAAATCATCCCGTACTTTTAAAACACAAAAAGAATTAAATCCTAAGTCATTTAATGAGAATGGAGGTCTTTTGTTTCATATAGGACGAGATGGTAAACCTATTTTTGGAGGTGGTGGAATGCATAGGTTTTCTATGGCTAAAATATTGAAATTAAGGAATATTCCTGCGCAAATAGGAGTGATTCATCCGGATGCAATTGAAGTATGGAAGAAGCATAAAGGGTTAGGTATTTAAAATGCATTTAATAAACTTAGTTTATTATTGTTACTTCAACATTTTAGAATGTTAAGGTTAGTCTGGTAATAAAATTTTTTGCATTGCGGTTCTTTTTGGATGTGTTTCATCAGAAAACTCCCTTGGGCCTAATTTATCTTTTTCTGGATTAAATGATCCATATAATGGGATATTGGAGTGGTTCGCAAATTTTAAAATTTTTTCTTCCTCTTCGTTGATGATAGGAAATTGATTTGTCATTTCTTTATAAACAAGTGGGTGGAATGGGGATAGGACAAAAATTATCTCAATATTATTCTTTTTTATGTCGGCAATTAACGACCGAAACTCGTTCCATTTAGGTTGGAGGGAATTAAAATTCTGGTATCTTTCTACCATACCACCAGCGGTCCAAACTTGTGCACGTTCTTCCACTAATTTAGCAGATATGTTTCGCCTTTGTTTTCCGTAGGTTATGGAACCGTCGGCTATTTTAGTTAGATTTGAGTTTTCTGAAGTGTTCACAGCTAACGGTTCGTGCTTTCCGATTAATTTATCATATAGCGTGGGTAATGAATTTTGGAAATAGGATAAAGAAATGAGTTGATCTATAGTTAATAGGGTTTCGGTTTCGTTAATATTTTTAAAACTGTAATAATATTTGCCTATGGATTTCCATCGAGTACGTTTGTCATCAACCTGAAAGGTCCAAGGGTCTATACCTAAGACTATTTTTTTTGGTAAATTATTAGTGGTTTTGTATAACTCGTAGATGGCAATTAGATCTTCTAAACTTGCTCCACTTACAGAACTATTCATGAATTTTGATTCTGGAAAAAAATCTTTACTTATTTGCATTGCTCTACTAGAACCTATAACGACAACTTCTGGTTTATACTTTAAATTAAAAATAATTTCTTCCTGTAACAATCTTTCATCATAATTTGAAATATTAGTCACATTCTTTCCTGCTGCCAATATTTTCGCTATTTTCTTTTCATAATTTCTATTATAAATATTAGCTGCATCTCCAAAGTAATTGGTAAGTACAATTAGTAGTAGCACTGGTAAACTAAATAAGAATATTTTATTCAAGAAGTATTTCATATTAAAATTGAAAATAAATGAATTGGTTGTTTTCAAAGTTACCGAAAATTAATATTGTAATGATAATGAGGTAATAGAATCCATATCTGGTAGTTCTTTTCCAACTATTCCCGATTTCTTCAATAGCGAATTCCTTTTCTCTGCCAATCCACTCTATGAGCATAAATAGAATGATAAGAATTAAAGTTGTAAGAGCTCCTGTTTTACCCATAAATTCTGGTGAAGAGAAAAGGGATTTTGAGAAAACACCTGATAAATAACTTATAGCATGACTTATGTTTTCAGCTCTAAAGAAGATCCATGCAAGTACGGTAAGTCCAAAAGTAGTAAGAATAGAAGTTATCTCTTTTATGTTGGGGAAATTTCTATCTTCCGCAACATTTCCTAAGTGATGGCGGTTCTTTTTTGCTAATAAAAGTGGAAGAAAATAAATTGCATTTAAAGCCCCCCAAACTAAGAAAGTCCAGTTTGCTCCATGCCAAAAACCACTCACAAGAAAAATTATAAAAGTATTTCTTATTTTCATCCATAACCCCCCGCGGCTTCCTCCTAATGGTATATAAAGATAATCCCGAAACCAGGTAGAAAGAGAAATGTGCCATCTCCTCCAAAATTCCGCCATGTCACGTGAGAAATATGGAAAGGCAAAATTTTTCATTAAATCAAATCCAAAAAGCCGGGATGTACCTATTGCAATATCAGAATAACCCGAAAAGTCACCATAGATTTGGAAAGTAAAAAACAAAGCGCCAAGTAAAAGTGTACTACCGTTATAGTTGGCTGAATCATTAAAAATAAGATTCGCATATTTTGCGCAATTATCGGCAATCACAATTTTTTTGAACAGACCCCATAGTATTTGTTTTAATCCATTAACAGCCAGAGCATAATCAAAGTGTCTTTTTTTATAGAATTGGGGTAGTAAATGAGTAGCTCTTTCAATAGGTCCCGCGACTAATTGAGGAAAAAAACAAACAAAAGCTGAAAAAGCTATTATGTCTTTCGTAGGTTCGAGTCTACCTTTGTATACATCTATTGTGTAACTAAGAGTTTGGAAGGTATAAAAACTAATTCCTACAGGTAAAATTATTTCAAGAGTATTAAAACCAATAGTCGACTGGATTCCTGGGATCAAATCATACAATGAATCAAGAAAAAAATTGTAATATTTAAATACGCCTAAAAACCCCAGATTTACTATAATACTGGTCCAAAGTAATGCTTTTCTTTTTAATCGATTTTCCTCAGTTTTCAGTAAACGGCCCACCGTGTAATCTATGAAAGTACTAAAAATTATTAAAGATAAAAATCTCCAATCCCACCATCCATAAAAAATATAACTCGCTAGAACGATTAGAAGATTTTGTATTTTTAAATTTTTCCCGGTAACAAACCAATAGAGTATAAATACTACAGGGAGAAAAATGGCGAATTCTAGGGAATTAAAAAGCATTTAATG
Source organism: Christiangramia portivictoriae DSM 23547 (assembly GCF_000423045.1). Taxonomy (GTDB): domain Bacteria; phylum Bacteroidota; class Bacteroidia; order Flavobacteriales; family Flavobacteriaceae; genus Christiangramia; species Christiangramia portivictoriae. The sequence goes on from NZ_KE383971.1 coordinate 733,437, forward strand.
AAATTTTGGAGGCAAAAATAATATAAAAAGTTTGGAGACAAATCAATTAAATTTTTAATCTGTTTTGTTCTAATTAACTTGCCTTCGGAGGTAGACTTAGTTTGCTTAATCTTAAAAATCCAGTTTTTCCTTTCTTAAGCCGACTGAAGGGCACTGAATGATTTTTTAATAATTTCGGAAATGTAATACAAGCAGTTTAAGTTTTTGGTAGCTACATGAACATAACATTTGAAATAAAGTTTTACCAGTAAATAGAATCATAGCCTAATTAAATTCAAATAAAAAAGCTGTCCCAAATGAAGGTGACAGCTTTTTTATTTTTATATTAAGGTAGAATTTAAATTGGTATATTAGCTTGTCCAGCGCAATCTTGTATTGCCTCCTTTTCATTCTCAGTTATTAACCCTGCTTCAATCCACTCTCTTAATTTGCTGGAAATAGTTCTAGCGAACTGTCCATGATTTTTATAATCCCCAGCCTCAATTTGATCAATAATGTCTGATTTGGTATAGCCTACGCTTTCTGGAATTAGTGAATTTTCTATTCTCGTGTCACAACCATCAATTATTATTGTTTCTTCTATATTGGAATTATCAAAATTATCTTCATCATCATTAACGCCATCATTGTCGTCATCATTATCGCATACATTTCCAGAACCATCTTCATCGTTATCTGCCTGATCAACATTTGGAATTGCTGGACAATTATCTAAATTATCAACGATGCCGTCTGTGTCTTTATCCGGACAAAAGTAAATATCATCAATAAAAATAGAATTATTATATTCCAGAGCAATGCTTGTTACCTCCACAGATTTAATCCCTAAACCAGAAACTTCAAAACTAATAAACTCTGGTTCATCGCCACTAGTCTCTACAGTTTTACTATCTATAACATTCCCACTGGCGTCCTTTGCACTATAAGCCGTTACCGTTATAATGTCGGCATCTTTTGCTCCACCACCCTTATCGCCTGCAATCAGGGAAACAGATAAAACACTTTCCTCAAAGTTTATTAACTTAGATGCCCCATAAGGAAAATCTGATCCTAATAACCCTTTGAAAATATAAGGTTCGTCGGAACGTATTCTCATATCCTGGTTCGTTCCATTTGGACCTGCCTTAAAGGTTATACCTAAAGAAGGGTAATTAATTTGCGGATAGTCCCCTTCATTGATCTCATTGAAATCAATAAAATAACAACCTGTATCATCGGGGGTAAAACTAATTGAAGACTTATTTGCAGGGTTTGATCTTTTTGATTCAATCCACGGACCAATCCCTGCTGGATCAACATTTCCAATTGGTTCGTGAGAAATTTCCATCTCATTCGAATTTAGATTTTCTACTTCCTGTTTCTCGCACCCCTCAAATAATATGATTAATAAGGTCATGAAAATCCCAAACTTTAAATTTTTCACAATTTTTACAATTTTGATTAATAAATAATTACCGAACTTTTAAGAATACAGTGGTATAGTAGAAAAAGGGGGTAGGGATATAGATAAATATATGTTTATAAAATATATACCTTATTTAAAATTGGAAATATTGGATAAAATGATAGTTTTGTTCGATAAAAAGATCAGTTTAAGATAATTATACTCATTTGTGCAAAACTTTATTCTTATTGAATAATATATTAAGTTAAATCTTATAAAATGAAAATTTTTAATAAATATACTATCAACATAATAGGTTTATTTTTTCTCTTCTTTCTGTATTCCTGTAGTGAGGATGAAGCGGTGTTGGCCGAAGAAACTACTGAAGAGCCCGACGAAAATGTTATTGACTCGAAAAAAATGGATAAAATTTTTCAAAATAAATCCCATACCAAGCCACTGGTAAATGTATTTGAAGAATTTTCTTTTTTAGAGGCTTATTCCATGGTGAGCACAGCTGATACGCTTGGTGGAAATTTTAGAATTGGGGGAACGGCAGATGGAGCGGGATTCTTAAAGGATGGAGAGAATTTCATATATGTCGTAAATTTTGAAAGCGACCGATCTATTGGACGTATAAGGTTTGATGAATTTTTGAACCCAGTTTCAGGAGATTATCTCCTTGACGGGGGAGTAGCCGATTATGCCCGACAATGTTCTGCAACTATGTGGGAATCTGCGATAAACGGCGGAGATAAGGATATATTTTTATCTGCTTCAGAATCTTATCACTATCAGGTTAAGGCACTAGACCCTCGAATAGAAATACCAACGCCTACAGCTTCTTTTGGGCTAGAGGCTTTAGGTGAATTCGCCTGGGAGAACGCCGTTCCTCTTCCTCAAAAAACCTATGCAGGGAAAACGGTAATTTTGGGGGGAGATGACGACAGTACAGATTCTGCTGGTCAGGTCGTTCTATATTATTCAGAAAATGGCGATGCAGATCTTGAAAATGGTAAAATATATGTATTAAAAGCAAAACAAGTTTCAGATGGTGCTGGATCGCAGCAGTTAGCTAATAGTGACGAAATTTATACCGAAGCTAGTTTTGATTTTAAAGAAACATATAATGTCGAATTCGTTGAGATTGAAGATGGAAGAAATCTCACTCAGGATGAAATGGAAAAAGCCTGTATCGATGTTTCTGCTATCCAATTTATGCGAGTAGAAGATCTTGATTATCAAAAAGGGACTGATGAGAATGCAAGAAATATTTATTTCGCCGTAACCGGTGGGGGAGGACCTGCATCAGGTACCTATAATGATTGGGGTACAGTTTATAAATTAGAGTTAGATAAGGAGTCACCCTTGAAAGGTAAATTAACTCAAATTGTTAGTGGCAATACCGACTCTAATAACAGAGATGGGAACTTTGATCAATTAGAAAGTCCTGATAACATCTGTGTGACTGAAAATTTTGTATATATCCAGGAGGATCCCAGATCCTTTCTGCGCGGGCATTCAGCATCCATTTATCAAAGTGATCTTAATGGAAATAACATAAAAAAGGTTCTGGAAATGTCTCCTCTTGATGACGGCCGGTTCAAGGGGGAATTTGGCTCCTTAATAGATATTTCTGGTAAGGTAGGAATCGATAACACTTTTATGCTAGCATTAATGCCGAAGAGAGCGGTTAAATCTCAGATTGTTCTCTTGAAAAATCTCCCCAGGTAACTTGTTATCTAATTTCTGACTCTTGTGGATGGTAATAATTTAAAATTAGCTGGATTTTTGTTTAGTATACTTACAAGTTTTCTATTTTTTTCTTGTAAGGAAGATAATAAATATAGCCACATACCTAAAGAAAAATCAGGTCTAAAGGAAGTGCAATGGGAGGAAACAAAACAGCTTTACCTTACATCGCTTCAAGAAGCAAATGATCTTCTTGAGCAATTGGAAAATTATGATCCTGGTGCTCCCCAATCAAAAGAAATTTTCGGGAATTTAAGAAAAGCCTGGAAAATAGCTGAGCCCTTTGCAGCCTATTTAAACCCTGAGGTAGGTCATAGAATAAACGGCCCTGCTTTGCCTGTTTTTATTGAAGACAACCAACGTGTTCTCCCGCCAATTGGCTTACAGAAAATTGAAGAAAGTATTTTTCTGGGAGACACTTCAAAGGAAGATTATCTCAAGGAAGTACAGGTTACTAGAGGTATGATGAATATTTTGCTGGACCAAATGCAAAATAGGAAACTTACTCCAGACAGGTTCTTTATCTCAGTTCACCAACAACTTTTGCGCATTATAAGTTTTTCTATTTCAGGATTTGATACTCCTGTAACTTCAATGGGCCTCACTGAAGCGATCATTTCCCTCGAAAGTTTGGAAGCCGTCTATAATAGTAGTATTCGCCAGATTATAACAAAGAATAATAAAAAACTTGATGATGATTTTCTGGAGTCTATTTGGGAAGCTAATAAATTTCTTGATAGCGATGATTTTCAAAATTTTAACCGATATACTTTCATTAGGGAATACTTCAATCCATTGATGAGTCACTGGGTGAGAATTATTAAAGAGACTGGTTGGAATGGAGATAGTAATTTAGTTTTTAATTTTAAATCACCAACATTTTTTGAGGATGATTCGTTCAATACCAAATTTTTTAGCCCACCTGTAAATAAAAAGTATTCGACTGAACAAATCGAATTAGGAAAAGAGTTGTTTTATGATAGAAATCTTTCTCAGGATAAAAGTATGTCATGTGCAACCTGCCATATTCCTGAAAATGCCTTTGCGGATAGAGTTCAGTTTAATTTGAATAATAAAGAAGAAAAACTTTCCCGAAATACACCTACATTAATTAATTCAATTTATCAAAAAGCCTTTTTTTGGGATGGTAGGTCAAATAGCATTTTAGATCAAGTTTCTGCAGTATTTTCGAATAAGGATGAATTTAATATAGGAGTACATCAGTTTTCCGATGAAATTTTAAATGATTCTATTTACAAGACGAAAATGTCTCAAATTCTACAGGGTTCTAAGGGAACAAGTAAAGATTTAGTCAAAGCAATTTCGGCATATGTGTCCACCTTGAATAGTTTTAATTCAAAGTTTGATCAAAACATAAGAAAGGAGAAAAATACCTACACCAAAACCGAAATAAACGGCTTCAATTTATATATGGGTAAAGCAATGTGTGCAACCTGCCATTTTCTTCCTTTGACAAATGGTACTTTACCGCCGTTTTATAAAATTTCTGAAAGAGAGGTGCTTGGAGTTCCGAAGTCAGCAAGGGAAAATAAATTAGATGATGACTTAGGCTTTTACTGGAAATATCAAGTGGAGATCCATCTAGGTGCATTTAAAACTCCTACTTTACGTAATATTTCAGAGACAGCTCCCTATATGCATAATGGTGTATATAAAACGTTAGAGGAAGTTGTAGATTTTTATAATAAAGGAGGCGGTCGAGGCTTAGGATTTCAAGTCCCAAATCAGACTTTACCTTCTGATGAATTAAAGCTTACACAAAGTGAAATGTCAGATTTAATATCTTTTATGAAAACTTTAAAGGATTTGGAGATTAAATAATTTTAATTTAGCATTAGAGTTTTTAGGCTTTTGTATATACTAACCAATATCGAAAATTTAAAACAAGTACTTATTAAAACTATTAAAGATGAAATATTATAAATTTTAGTTAAAAATTTTAAATGACACCAAAAATCAGTGTTATAATTCCTACTAAAAATAGAAAAGCATCCTTACTACGATGTCTTAATTCTGTTTTTTCTCAAACTTTAAAGCCTTTTGAGGTAATAGTCGTTGATGATGGATCATCCATTAATACTTCAGAATTTGTTTTAAAAAAATTCCCTCAAACCAAGCTAATTACAAATAAAAATTCACATGGCGGAGCTGTGGCCAGAAATCAGGGTGCTATCGCTGCAGAAGGGGATTATATAGCTTTTATTGATAGTGATGATGAGTGGCTTTCAGAACATCTAGCAGGAAAATTAGATTTATTGAATCGTAGTAATGCTGATGGTGTGTTTGGAACCTTTTATCTTTTAAAAGGAGAAGAGGAGGAAGAAATTGTTTTTGAAAAAAATATTTCACATAATAGGAATATTGGAAATGCTATTTTAGATATTAAGCGTTTTGATGCCAGGACTTCAACCTTCTTTTTTAGAAAAGAGGCTTTTAACAATATAAGATTTGATGAGAATTTAAAAAAACATCAAGATTGGGATCTGGCGATTAATTTTGATAATCACTATAAATTTGTTTTAGATGAAACTCCTTCTGTGAAAATTTATGTTGAACAAGGTGAAGATAGAATGAGCCAAAAGCTTCAACACAAGTCGAGCTTTTATTTTATTGATAAAAATTCTAAACATATTGAAGCTAATAACATATTTATGTTTTGCCTTAAACAGATAATGCGTTCACAATTGGCAAACGAATCAAAAGAGATAATTGATAAATATATAATAGTCGCTCAGCCATATTTTAAAAAGTTAAGTATAAGAAATAAGATTTTATTTAGTCTTTTGAAAAACAGGCTATTAAATATTGGGAAGGTTTATAATTTGAGAAGTAAGATTAAATAGTTAGTTAAAATAAGTAATCAACTAATGCCTTGTGCAAGTTAAGAATAAGATTATTTTTGCAAAGCGCCTTACAATATCATAATATACCCTACAAAAAATATTTTTTCAAATTTTAATTTGTCAACTTGGGAATAAAAATTTACCAGAAAAAAAATTCAGAAGACTTGTTTTCTACCTTTTCAAAAATGAAAAGTTAACATGAAGGTTTTACAGTTAGTTACTAGAAGACAATATAGAGGAGCAGAATTATTTGCTGCAGATCTCAGTGCAGAATTAATAAAACTGGGACATCATGTTTTATTTGTAGGTATCTATGAAAATTCGTCAGATGTTTTAGAAGTGGAAGGTGCAATAAATCAAGACCTGGTTCCTGCAAAAACAAATGTATTTTCCATAGAGATTACACGTAAGCTTATTAAATTGATCAATGAGGAGAAACCAGACATTATTCAATGTAATGGTTCAGATACTCTCAAATATACCTATGCGGCTTCTTTTTTTGTTGAGAAAATTCCAATTGTTTATAGAAATATAAGTATTATAAGCGAATGGGTCTCAGACAGGCCCAAAAAAATGATTTATAAACGTATTTTTAATCGAGTTGCGCATGTCACTTCTGTTGGAGATGAAGCGTTGACAGATTTTATAGAAACTTATAATTTTCCACGAAAACATGCAGAAGTAATTCGGAGAGGTATTCCAGTTAAAAGTATAGATAAATTTACTTTTTCAAAAAAATTCAGGCAAGAGTTAGGTTTCGATGATTCTACTAAAATAGCAGTTCATATTGGAAATTTTAGTCCAGAAAAAAACCATGAATTTTTAATAAATGTCTTTAAAGATTTAAGAGTAAATTATCCTGGAATTAAATTAGTATGCGTAGGTAGTGGGATTCTATATGAGAGTGTTAGCAATATCATAAAGGAAAATGGACTGGAGAATACTATTTACCTATTAGGTTTTCGGAAAGATATCCCTGAAATTTTAGCGGCATCTGATTGTTTAGTTTTATGCAGCAAAATAGAAGGTGTACCTGGAGTTATTCTGGAAGCCGGAACTCAAAAAACACCTTCGATAGCTACAAATGTTGGTGGAGTAAAAGAGGCTTTAATCGATGGAGAAACAGGATTTCTTATTGATAATTTTGATATAGAGGAATTTCGTATTAAACTTATCCAATTAATGGAAGATCAGAATTTGAGAGAACGGTTAGGGGAGAATGCTTATGAAATGATATCTAAAGGTTATGATCCAAAGCTTAACGCCAAGAAATTTGAAAAGCTTTATCAAAGGCTTATTAATGAGTATTGAAGTAAGTAGCTGTTTTTTTCTCCATTTTGAGGTTTGTGACCTGGCTTACAGTCATCCTTTCTTTATTAATTATTGTATATGCTGAACCTTAGAAAACATAGTTTCTTAAGACGTAGTAATATGTTTGGAATGCTACTGAGATTACCATTCCTGCTGATTCCTAAAAAAATGGTCATTCCAATACTTTCCGGTCCACTGAGAGGAAAGAAATGGATCGTAGGTTCTCATAATCATAGTGCCTGGCTGGGCACCTATGAAAGAAGTCAGACTTTAACTTTTTTGGATAAATGTAAAGGTCAAAAAATATTTTGGGACTTAGGAGCTCATTCAGGGTATTATACCCTCTTGTTTAAAACTATAAATAGTAACTCAACTATTTATAGTTTTGAACCCATAGAAAGTAATTACATTAATTTTGAAAGACATCTAAAACTTAATAATCTCAACAAAGTATTTTTAATTAAAAAAGCAGTATCAGATAAAGAAGGTAGTTTCAAATTTGCAAGAGGTAATTCTGTAGGAGGCAAGTTAAGTGAAACCGGAGATATGACGGTTCCTGTAGTAAAGTTAAGTAGTTTGCTTAAGAAAGGAGCTATCGAGTTCCCGGATGTAATCAAGATGGATGTTGAAGGAGCAGAACTTCAGGTTCTCGAGGATATTAAATTCATTTTGATGTCTGAAATAAAGCCTATAATTTTTCTTTCCACACATGGTAAATATATTCATGATGCCTGTCTGGATCTTATTAATTCCATGAGCTATAAGATAACACCTATAGATGATAAAAAAATTAATGGGGCTAGGGAATTTTTAATAGAACCACCTTCATTATAAATCTATTTTCCCTAAGCCTATTAAATTCTTGAGACTAATTTTGAGAGAGTCATTTTTTTGTTAAAATTAGTACCAGTTCCTCACCATTTTCCTTAGTAGCCTTAGAATATTTAGCTTTTACTAATCTCCAGATAAAATTTCTAAGGGGCTTTATGTCAATGATCCAGAATTTGTTCTGAGTTAATTTTGAATAAAGTTTGAGGAGGTAAGAAGATTTATAAACGTACTCTACGTGTTTGATTTCCAAGTTAATATTGGCATTCTCTAACTGTTGTTCAAGAATTTCCAGTGTATAATGGCGATAGTGTTTCTCGGATACTGGAAGAACTGTTGTGGGTACTGAAATTATAATCTTTCCACTTTCTTTAATCCGTTTTTCTAAAATTATCAGAAAATTAGTAACCTGCTCATCGGGAACATGTTCTAAAACTTCAATAGCAGTCACTACATCAAACTCTTCCTTTAATTGGTTTGCATCTGTACAATGAAATTCAATATCTGGATGAAATGCCTGAGCAAATTTTATAGGTCTTGGGGAAAGATCGACTCCAACCTTGCGAATGCGATTTCCTAAAAGACCTAAAAACCTCCCTTCGCCACATCCTACGTCCAATATTGAGTCAGGATTAATCTCCTCTACAAGTTCTTTTATTCTCAATAAGTAGGTGAAATATTTAAAACCCCACCCCAATGAACGATGATTTACTACATTGTTTTCACTATCTAAATAAGGTATATGATGGTAAGGGAAAATATATTGATTTTCCTGGTATTCGAACTTTTTTTCTTTTTTCATTTATTTAGATGGAGCTTTGGTTTGCCAGTACTAAGACCTCAATAATTCTTGATAAAACTTCTCTTAGAACAGGTCTTACCAATTCGTTTTTTTAATTTTTTCTGGTAAGACCATAAGCGAAATTACTAATTAAAACTCATAAATTCGAATGAGGATTAAACCGTCCCCTCCAGATCAGCAAGAGAAAATCTTATTTTTTTAATAATATTCGGCTCTCTCTCAGTATAAGTAACCATTACCTTACGGTGCCGTTTAGTGAATAGAAAATTTATTTTTGAAGTCGTATCATTCTTCATAAAATAAACGAACCAGGTACCTTCTATCATACACGCTTTTCTAATAGCCTGATTAATATATAACTCATCCCCACAGTAATCACACAAAATGATAGATTTGATATTTTTTAATTTTGACACTCTATAAATGATATAATTTTCAGTACTTCCAGTGTTAAATTTCTGAATGATGTATCTTTTATCCTGATATCTCCAATTAATAAATTCTGTGGTACCTGCAGAAACGTAATCTTCATGTGAAAATTTTAAATCCCTTGATAAAGAGTTGCCAGATTTGGATTCAAAATCTAGTCTGCTTTTAAGACTAAAGGGGGAAATGACTCCAATATAATATCCATAAACTAATTCTTTCCATCCCATTTTTAAAAATTCTGGATGACTAAATCTATTCGGATTGGCGAAAAGAAATTTGTAATCCTTCTGATAGGATTCTAAGCAAAACTTCATGAGCTTTTTAAAGATGCCTTTACCTCTGTACCTAGGATCTGTACACCCACCAACAGGTCTGGCAGCCTGAATCATTTGTCCGTTATTATAAAAATTGAATGGCAGATAAAAAACAACTGCTACAATTTTTTTATCCATAACTGCGACAGCACCTACAGAGCTACCCCCTGGATAATTGAGGTATTTCCAATCAAAGAACTCATCAGTATTCCTGGGGGTTAGGTTTTGATTTAATAGTTTTAATACGTATTCACGGTCGGTACTATAATTAATAAGTCTATATGCTACCATATCGAATTAATGTAAGGTTGGAAATTAATGAATGTAGTCCTGAAGCTTTGACTTTTAATTCAGATAAAGGCATACCTGCATTGGTTCTAATCCGAGAAATACCCATTGAAGAAATATTAGTTGCATTGATTCTATGATCAAATAGAAATGCCAGTTTTATATGGTTTTTTAATAGTATATCATCTGTCTTTTCAGTTCTATCCCCATTTGGATAAGCAAAGACTTCAAACCCTTCAATCTTCCATTGATCAAATAAAGATTTGGATACCTCCAATTCGTTTTCAATCTCATCATCAGAACAATTATTTAGCATTGGATGATTATGAGTATGACTGCCTATATACATTTTATTTCTTTTCATGTATAGCAGTTCTTCAGAAGTTATTTGCTTTCGTTTTGTTGAGGGAATTTTATTTAAGATTGCGATTCTTTCTTTATTTGTCATTTTTTTCAATGCATTGATGGTTTGGCGAATTTCTTTTGAAGACTCACCCCTTACTTTACCGTTTACCTCAACATCTTTCCACCAAAAATTAACAGTTGTATCTATATAACGAGTTATTATAAAAATACAGCTACTAATTTTATTATTAATTAAAACTGGCAATCCGTTTTCTAAGACATTTCTGTAGCCATCATCAAAGGTTATTAATAATGAATAATTTGGTAGTTTAACATCGTCATTAAGTAATGACTCTCGCAAAGTCTCAATGCTAATAATATTGTAGTGCGATTTAAGGTATTGTATATGACTGGAAAAAATAGTTTTATTGGGAACATCGTGATAAGCCAAAACACGGAGGTTTTTACGAAAATAGAATTTTACTATTCCGCTAATAAAACTCAATATTTGGTAATATAATTTTCTCATGAAGCTGAAAACTGTATAACGTATGATTGAGGATGGTTGAATCGTCTCATAATCACCGAAAAAATTAGTGAAATTGGAGATTATACTATTGATTTAGTTTCTACCTCAAATCTACATCTATTATAGGTAAATTCGACAATTTCTTCCTTGGGTATTCCAAACTTTATCTTATAATTCTTGCAGTCTTACCTAAATAGGATAATTTTGCTGAATAGCTTAAAAAATTAGATGGGCAAAATTAAGATTCTTCATATAATTAAATCTCTTGGACGCGGAGGTGCAGAAATGTTACTACCTGAAACGCTTAAGATTCATGACAAAGATAATTTTGAATTTCATACAGCATATTTTCTTCCCTGGAAAGATCAAATGGTTGAAAGCATCAAGAATGCCGGAGGAAAAGTCACTTGTTTTTCAGCAAATAATAATATTCGCTTGTTGCAACAATATTCTAAAATAATTGAGTATTGTAAAACAAATCATATAGATGTTATCCATTGTCACCTACCCTGGGCTGGGTTTTTAGGAAGGCTGGTTTATTCTAAGACTGGAATACCTACAGTCTATAGTGAACACAATATGCAAGAGCGGTATCATATAGCAACAAAAGTTATAAATAAGATCAGTTTTAATTCTCAGAGTGTTGCGCTCGCTGTTTCTGCAGATGTCAAACGCTCCATTGAACATAACATTAATCCTAAAATTCCAGTTGAAGTTTTGCTCAATGGAGTTAATACATATGATTTTGTTAAAGATCCTTCAGAAGGTCTTGGTATGAAGAAACAATTAGGTATTCCTAAGGAGTCGATAGTGTTGGGGAATGTGGCGGTTTTCAGGTTTCAGAAAAGATTGGTAGAATGGCTTCAAATCTTCAAGAAATTAAGTAGCGAAAATGAAAATTTATATGGAATTATTGTTGGAGCAGGACCATTGGAAGAAGAGATAAAGGCGGAACTAGAAAAATTAGAATTAGTAGGAAGGGTATTGCTACCGGGATTAATGACAAATGTGAAACCCTATTTTTCAGCAATGGATATATTTATGATGAGCTCTTCCTTTGAGGGCCTTCCAATTGCATTACTGGAAGCCATGAGCATGGAGTGCGCTGTTGTTTCTACAGATGCCGGAGGTATTAAAGAAGTGATTCGAAATCAAAAGGATGGTCTTATCTGTCCTGTGGATAAATGGGAAACCCTTGGCGAACTTTGTCAAACTTTAATGGATTCTCCGGAGAAATTGATTAAGTTTAAAAAAGCTTCCAGAACACGAGTTATTGAAAGTTTTAGTCTTGAAAGAATGGTCAATGAGCTAGAAAGTATTTATAAAGAACTCGCCAAGAGAAAAATAGTTTAAAAATGGATATTAGAGAGGCTACTGATGAGGACATACCTGAGATTTTAGAGGTTTTGAAGGCAAGTTTAGGAGAAACTTCTTCTAAAAAATCTGAAGAGGTTTGGCGTTACAAACATATCGACAATCCTTTTGGTAGATCTCTTGTGCTTGTAGCAATTGAAGGTTCAAAAATAATAGGGGTGCGTGCCTTTATGCGATGGAAGTGGCAAAAGACAGATGAGGTTTTATCTGTATTTCGGGCTGTAGATACGGCTACACATCCAAAGCATCAGGGAAAAGGAGTTTTTAAGAAACTTACTTTAAAAGCATTAGAGATAGCTAAACAAAACGGAGATCATTTTGTTTTTAATACTCCTAATGAGCAAAGTAAACCCGGTTATATTAAAATGGGTTGGGAAGAGGTAGCGAAAATTAAAGTAAGGATAAAGCCGATCAACCCTATTTATTGGCGATATTCTAATGTAACAGATCAGTTTGCAAAGGATATAGAATTTACAGAAATTTCATTTCAGCATCTGACTGAAGAAAGGAATGCTCAAATGAAAAGTTCTGGTAAATTTTTTACTCCTAAAACCCCTGAATATTTTAAATGGCGCTATGAAAATAATACGCTTCAGGACTATATTATTAAGGCTACAGATGATATTTACATTGCCGGATATGTTAAGACCCATTCAAAATTTAGAGAATTACGAATAGTTGAAGCAATAACATTATCTGCTTTGAGTGTCAAATCTATTAAAATAACTATCGATAAACTTGCTAAAGATTTTGGCGTACAATTCGTTAGCTTTGCACCATCTGAAAATTTGAAATTTTTTAATAGTTTTTCTGGGAAATTTGGACCGGTACTTACTGTTAAAGAAATTAATCTTATAGACAATCAGAAGAAAGGTTTATTAAATTTAAATAACTGGATTTATAGTTTGGGGGATCTGGAACTTTTTTAAATGCTAGGAGCTGTTTTTTTAATATTCATTTTACTTGCTATAAACCAGGGTTTTTATAGTTCATTTTTCAAAAAACACAAATGGTTTTCGAAAAAATTGATGAAAAATCTCTTTTTATATCATCTATTTTTCTTTGGAGTTTACTATACCTATGCCCAATTTAATAGATCTGATTCTCGAAGTTATTTTTCCAGACCACAAATGAGCGATAACTGGTTTGATTATTATGGAACCAGTACTACATTTATAGATTTTTTATCCTGGCCATTTATCAATATTTTAAATTTTAATTATGAAATGATGATGGTCTTTTTCTCTTGGATGGGCTATTTAGGATTCGTATATGCCTATATGTTTTTCAGAGAGAATATCCCCATAAAAATAAGGATTTTTAAAAATTTCGATTTTCTTATTTTGACCTTATTCTTGCCTAACATGCATTTTTGGACTGCTTCTCTAGGCAAAGGAGCACCGATTTTTCTGGGGCTTATGATGTTCGCCTATGCTATAAAAGAGCCTAAATCAAGATTAATAACTTTATTAATAGGATCTGCTCTAATATACTTTATAAGACCTCACGTGTTCTTTTTTGTTGCAGCAGGGACTGTTCTCGGTTATATGACCGGAAGGGAGAAAATATCATTATGGAAAAAACTTTTGGTTTGCTTTGGAATGATTGGTGGACTTGTTTTAGTGCAGGATCAAATTTTAGGTATCGCGGGATTAGAGGACTCGAATAATTTAGTTTCCGATTTTGAAAATTTCGCCGATGATAGAGCAGAAGGTCTTAGTGATTCCGGATCAGGAGTAGATATAGCTAACTACCCTTTACTATTAAAACTTTTTACTTTTTGGTTTAGACCATTATTTTTTGATGCTCCTGGTTTCTTAGGTTTAATTGTTTCAGTTGAAAATCTGATATATTTATTAATCTTTTTCAAAATAATTAAAAAAGATTTTGTAAGATTTATAAAAAAATCTCCAGTGGCTGTTAAAATGAGCCTAGTAGTTTTTTTATTATCCTCTTTAGCTTTAACCTTCGTAATGTCTAATCTTGGAATTATCATGAGACAGAAGTCCATGGTAATGTACTTTCTTTTTTTTGTTATTTACTATTACCTAGCTCAGAGAAAATATGATAGGATTATTAAAAAGAGGAAACTTCAGAAAGCTAAAAATAGTTTACAGGTGACATGATCTACAGAAATTTTATGTCTCAATCATTGCCTATTCATATTTTATGTAATGCACATAAACACTGTCTTAAAAACGCAAAACTCTTCTCAAAATAGAAATTTCATGAAAGGTTGTTTAGTCATATCCCTGGACTTTGAACTCATTTGGGGTGTTTTTGATAAGGTTGATCACAATAATAAACTGGAGTATTTTGAAAATACTCGAAAACTCATTCCTGAACTATTAAAATTATTTAGAAAACATGACATTCATTGTACTTGGGCGACTGTTGGAATGCTTTTCAATGAAAGTTGGGACGAATGGATGGAAAATCTCCCACAGTATTTTCCTAAATACACTAAACAGAAATTATCAGCTTATAATTACGGTAAAGAACATAAGACTAGTATAAACGAAAAGCTATGTTGGGCTAGTGAATTGATTGACCTTATTACCCAGTCTGATCATCAGGAGTTGGCCACTCATACATATTCTCATTATTATTGTCTGGAAGAGGGTCAGAACAGGAAGAGTTTTGCATCAGATCTCAAGCTAGTGCACAAACTAGCTCTTAAAAAAGGTCTAGCATTAAAAAGTCTTGTTTTTCCAAGAAATCAATTTAATGAATCATATCAGGATATTTGTGTGAACCATGGGATTAAAACTATTAGAATAAATCCTGAAAATTGGTATTGGAAAAATACGCAAAGAGATTCTTTGGCTGATAAAATATTTCGAACTGGTGATGCATATATTGGGTTGAATGATAAATCTTATGATTTTAGCTCTATCCAGATTGGTAAGGTAGTTCAGCAAAAAGCGTCCAGGCTTCTTAGGCCAGTAGAAAATAGCGTTAAGGATTCTTTAAGGATGAATAGAATTAAAGATGAAATAGAGTATGCTGCTAAGAATGATAAAGTATATCATTTATGGTGGCATCCCCACAATTTTGGTGCTAATCCTGAAGCTAATCTGAAAGATCTTAACAAAATTTTAGAGCATTTTTCAAAGTGTCAGGACAAGTACGGAATGAAGTCATTTACAATGGATGAACTAACTGATTTAAGACTAAATTTGCAGTAGTTTAATTACCAAAATTATTAGTTTGAAAAAACTCATCCGCGTTACTACCATTCCCTTATCTCTGGAAAAACTGCTTGAAGGACAGCTTACCTTCATGAGTCAGCACTATCGTGTAACGGCTGTCTCGGCAGCTGAGTCCAGACTTCAAAAATATGGTGTAGATAATCATGTTGGCACCTATTTTGTAGAGCTTTCCAGAGCTATAACACCTGTTGCTGATCTTAAAGCTGTTTTGAAACTCACTCGTTATTTACGCAAAGAAAAGCCTTTGATTATTCATAGTCATACTCCCAAGGCGGGCATAATAAGCATGCTGGCTGGTTGGCTGGCTGGTGTTCCAATTAGGCTGCATACAGTTGCGGGTTTACCATTATTAGAGGTTCAGGGATTCAAACGAAAAATCCTGGACCTTGTAGAAAAAATAACTTACAAACTGGCACATCGAGTATTTCCCAATTCATTTGAGCTCAAGAAAATCATTCTGGATTTGGATTTCGCAGAAGAATCTAAGTTAAAGGTGTTAGGGAACGGTAGTTCCAACGGTATTGACACGACTTATTTTGATCCCAAACAATTTTCATCAGAGTACAAATCAGAGCTTAAGAACAGCTTAGCAATCCCGCAGGATGATGTCATTTTTGTATTCGTGGGAAGACTCGTTAAAGAGAAAGGGATTGAAGAGCTAATTCTAGCCTTTAACGAACTCAGAGAAAATTTTCCGGACTGCAGTTTACTTTTAATCGGACCTTATGAACAGGATTTGGATCCAATTTCAGACGAAACAATTAAGAAAATTGAAAATGATCCCAAAATTATCACGACGGGATACCAGCCTGATGTGAGACCTTATTTTGCAATCGCAGATGCTCTAGCTTTTCCATCATATCGAGAGGGATTTCCAAACGTGGTGCTACAGGCGGGAGCCATGTCGTTGCCAGCTATTGTAACAAATATTAATGGTTGCAACGAAATAATTCAGGATTCTGAAAATGGCCTGATCATACCAGTAAAGTCTCATAAAGCGTTGTATAAAGCCATGAAAAAACTGTTAGAAGACAGTAATTTTAGACATCAGCTTACGTTGAATGCCCGGAATACCATTCAGAAAAAATATGAAAGGGAGTACTTTTGGCAAATTTTGTTAAAAGAATACAAAGAGTTAGAAAGCTCTCTAAAACATGATTAAATTCGCGGCCCACTAAAGTAAACCTCAACTTTTTGAATGTATAGAAATATAATTAAACCAACTTTTGATTTCTTAGCTGCTGTAGTAGCTTTACTCATTCTGAGTCCGGTTTTAATTATTGTTACTATTTTGTTGTATCGGGCAAATACTGGTAAACCCTTTTTTTATCAGTCCAGACCTGGTAAAAATGGTGACATTTTTAAGATAGTGAAGTATAAAACTATGACCGATGAAAAGGACGACCAGGGTGATTTGTTGCCTGACTCTGAGCGTTTAACGAAAATTGGTAGCTTTGTTCGAAAGACTTCCATTGATGAAATACCGCAATTGTTTAATGTGTTGAAGGGAGATATGAGCATTGTGGGGCCAAGACCTTTACTGCCCCAGTACCTAAAATTATACAATGAAGAACAATTAAAACGACATGAAGTCAAGCCGGGGATCACCGGTTGGGCACAGGTGAACGGAAGAAATGCCATTAGCTGGTTGAAAAAATTTGAATATGATGTGTGGTACGTGAAAAATCAGTCTTTCGGTCTTGACCTAAAAATTTTGTTTAAAACGATTAAGAAGGTTGTCATTTCTGAAGGTATTACGGCGGAAAATATGGCAACTACTGAACCATTTAACGGTAGGAATTGATGATCTTATTTGGGGCAAGTGGACATGCGAAGGTTATACTCGATATATTGAACTCAGGAACAAACACTGAAGTTTCTTATATTTTAGATGATAATCCTGCAATTACTGAACTAGCTGGGTTTAAAGTTGATCATGATATTGAAAGAAATATTGTTCAGGATATCAACACTATAATAGCAATTGGAGACAATAGGATTCGGAAGCATATTTTCATGAAGTACAATGTGAAACTAAATAAAGCTCTAATTCATAATAGGGCAGTAGTTTCAGATAACGCTTTAGTTTCAAACGGATCTGTTGTAATGGCGGGAGCGGTTATAAACCATTCTGCGAACATAGGTGAAAACAGTATTATTAATTCGAATGCTGTTATTGAACATGATGTAAGCATTGCTAATTTTGCACACATATCACCCGGTGCGATTATTACCGGGGGCGTGCAGATTGGAGAAGGAACGCATATAGGAGCTGGAGTCTCCGTTATCCCAGGTGTCAAAATTGGCAAATGGGTGACCGTTGGTGCGGGTGCAGTGATAATAAAGGATGTGCCGGATTACGCAGTAGTTGTAGGCAATCCGGGGAACATTATTAAATACAATAATACAAACGATGACAAACGATAAGATCTGGCTTTCTTCTCCACACATGGGTGGAAACGAATTAAAATACATTCATGAAGCATTTGCTGAGAATTGGATCGCACCATTGGGGCCCAATGTCTCTGGATTTGAAAGTGATATCCAAAAATATCTCAAAGGAAATGTAGAAGTAGCCGCATTAAGCTCTGGTACTGCTGCACTTCATCTGGCATTGATCATGTTAGGTGTGTCTCAGGATGATGAAGTACTATGCCAGAGTATGACTTTTGCAGCTTCTGCCAATCCTATCAGATATTTAGGTGCTAATCCAGTCTTTATTGATAGTGAATCCAAAACTTTAAATATCTGTCCTGAGCAATTGGAGAATGCCATAGAAGATAGAATTAAGAAGGGTAAGAAGCCAAAGGCTATTGTGGCTGTTCACTTATATGGAATGCCCTACCAGGTAGATGAGGTCCATAAAATCGCAGCGAAATATGATATCCCAGTAATTGAGGATGCTGCTGAAGCTTTAGGAAGTACTTATAAAGGGAAAAATTGTGGTACCTTCGGCGAATTGGCTATTCTATCATTTAACGGTAATAAAATCATTACTACTTCAGGTGGTGGTGCATTGGTCGCAAAAACAGAACAGATGAAGCAAAAGGCTGTTTTTCTCGCAACACAGGCTCGAGATAATGCTCCACATTACCAGCATAGCGAAATAGGTTACAATTACCGATTGAGTAATATTTCCGCAGGAATTGGACGCGGACAGATGGAAGTTCTTGATGATAGAGTACATACCAGAAGAGAAATGTTCGATTTTTATGTAAATTTATTCCGTGATATTGATGGGGTGCGTTTGTTCTCTGAACCATCAGCTGATTATTTCAGTAATCATTGGTTGAGCGTGATAACAATTGATAGCGAGGTTACTGGATTTTCAAGAGAAGATTTAAGAGAGGCACTGGCTGCTTTGAATATTGAATGTCGACCACTATGGAAACCTATGCACATGCAACCAGTTTTTGCAGATAGTCCGTTTTACGGCACGGGAGTTGCTGAAAGGATGTTCGAGGATGGATTATGCTTGCCAAGTGGTAGTAATTTGTCAGATAGCGACAGATCGAGAATCAGTACTGCTATCAAAAGTCATTTGAAAAAATAACAATAGATTATGGGGAGCATAAGAAAAGCCCTTTCTAACATAATTTCAGGTCCCGATAACTCTCTGGATATACGTAATTTACGATACCTTCCCAGGTGGGCGATTTTGATCATAGACATAGCTTTAGTTACGATTTCTACAATCTTAACTATTTTTATTCTTCTGGATCTATCTCCCTTTCAATATACGCTATTGAATTTTTACGAAAAAGCAGTCGTGGTCATAGCCATGAATATTGTTTTCTTTTTTGTTTTTAAGACATATGCCGGGATCATACGCTATTCCTCAAATGTAGATGCTTTAAAACTTTTGCTAGCAACTTGCAGTGCTTTCATCGGATTGCTCGTCCTTAATTATGCTGCTTACTTTATAGTTGGCCAGAAGATATTCCTGATTGGTGGCTTATTGATTAATTTATGGATCTCCTTTTCACTTTTGTTTCTCTTCAGGCTCAGTGTCAAACAATTCTATGAGTATTTCAAAATCTTGCAGAAGAATGAATCTCTGATTAATGCTGTAATTCTGGGAGTGGACGAGAATGCTATTTCGATAGCTGGAGCGCTGGAGATTGAACATCCTCGTCGATTTCGTATCGTAGGATTTCTGACTCAGGATTCCCATAAAAGGTTAAGGGTTCTGGATAAACCAGTTCTACGACATACAAAAAAGATTCATGAAGAGTTAAACTCGTTGGGAGCAGAAGCCATCATCTTTTCTGAGCATACTCTTTCTTCGGAAGAGAAATTTAAGCTCGTAGAAGAGTGCCTGGAACACGATATTACCATATATAACGCTCCTCTGGTATCAACCTGGGGTGGGGAACCAATTGCGAATAAAGTAAAGACATTGCAAATTGAAGATTTGCTGGATAGAGAACCTATTAATCTTGAAACACAGAATAAAATCGAACAATTAACAGATCGAACGATACTGGTGACAGGTGCAGCTGGATCTATTGGAAGTGAAATTGTTCGACAGGTTGCTAAATATGATCCCAAACGATTGATCATTCTGGACCAGGCGGAAACGCCCTTGCATAACTTACAGCTGGAGGTAGAGTCCAAGTTTCCTGACTTAAATTTTAAGGTAATTGTTTGTGATGTTGGGAACCAGAAAAGACTGGAATTAATGTTCCAGAACCAGAATATAGATGTTGTTTATCACGCTGCTGCCTATAAGCATGTGCCGCTTATGGAAAGTAATCCTCACGAAGCGGTGTTTGTCAATATTCTTGGTACAAAAAACCTGGCTGATCTTGCAGTGAAGTATAACGTTGGTCATTTTGTAATGGTTTCAACAGATAAGGCTGTAAATCCAAGTAATGTGATGGGTGCATCTAAGCGCGCTGCTGAAATGTATGTGCAGTCCTTATTTCACAATCAACTTCAAACCGGGATTGGTTCAACAAAATTTATTACCACACGCTTTGGAAATGTTTTAGGTTCTAATGGTTCGGTAGTACCATTATTTAAAAAACAGATTGAAAAAGGAGGTCCTGTTACGATTACTCATCCAGATATCATCAGATATTTCATGACGATCCCGGAAGCATGTCAGCTCGTATTGGAAGCTGGTGCTATGGGTAAAGGTGGGGAGATATTCGTATTTGATATGGGAGAACCGGTCAAAATTATGGACCTTGCGATCAAAATGATCAAGCTAGCAGGTTATCAGCCGAATAAGCATATCAAAATTCGAATTACAGGTTTAAGACCAGGTGAGAAATTATACGAAGAATTGCTGAATGATGAGTGCAAGACATTGCCTACTCATCATAAGAAAATCATGATTGGACAGGAAGTTGTTAGAGATTATGAAGGTATTAACGAGAACATTATAAAGATTGTGAAATCTGCAACCAAGTTGAAAAATGATAAAGTTGTAGCTAAACTGAAGGAGCTGATTCCGGAATTTAAAAGTAATAATTCTTCATATGAAAAACTGGATCAAATCTCAGAAACCAAAAAATCAGAAATCAATTGATGAGAAAATTTTTATTTCTATTACTCATTTGTGGTAGTCTATTTAGTTGTGCTACTAAAGATCAGGTAGTTTACTTCAATAATGTACAGAACCTGGAGGGGCAGGAAAATCTTTTGGATTACGAACCCAAAATTGAAAAGAACGATGTCCTTCGAATCAATGTTTCCTCATCTTCAGTTAATCCCGAAATCGTAGCGCCCTTTCAAATGAATCGAGAGGGAGGACAGTCCGGTGGAGGTGGGCAGAATTTATCACTTACCGGATATTTAGTGAGTCCCGATGGAACTATCAATTTCCCAGTTTTGGGAAGCATCGAGGTAAGAGGTTTAACAAGAACTCAGATACAGGAGAAACTTGAAGATCAGATTTCAGATTATGTAAGAGATCCAGTTGTTGATGTAAGAATAGTTAATTTCAGTATTACCGTATTGGGTGAAGTAGGATCTCCGGGAAGGGTTCAGATTACTGACGGGAGAATCACTATGCCCGAATTACTTGCCATGAGCGGGGATGTAAGTTACACAGGAAAAAGACAAAACATTCGTGTGATTAGAGAGGAGGATGGTGTTAAGTCGGTTGGATTTATTGATATGACTGAAACAGATCTATTTAGTAGTCCTTATTATTATCTAAAACAAAACGATATAGTCTATGTAGAGCCTACTTATGCTCGAATGAAATCTGCTGGATTCTTCGGTAGTCCTGGAGCTATACTTGGTCTTGTTAGTTCGGTAATAGGTTTAATTTTAATTTTCGTACGCTAAATGGATGAATTAAACGATTTTACTGAAGAGAAAGAAGAATCAAATTTTGATCTTAAAGCCGAATTATTTAAATATCTGGCATATTGGAAATGGATTTTGCTTGGCTTAATTCTAGGGGGTGTACTGGCCTATTTGTATAATAGGTATACTATACCTCAATATAGTACTGAAGCTACTATGATCATCGTTGATGACGAAAAGCAGAATGCAATGAATGCTACCCCATCAGGTGGTGGCGCTATTTTCTCCCTGGAAGATGATGGTATACAGAACCATATAGAAAAGTTGAAATCCAAGCAGCTTGTAGAAAGCGTAGTTGATGAGCTCAATCATAATGTAAGCTATTTCATCGAAGGTAATGTCATCACGGTGGAGGCTTATCAATCAAGTCCTGTTCTAATTGAATTTATAACCAGTGACAGTGTGGTGAATACGATTTCGAGAGATTTTGTGGTAACACCAACCTCCGAGACATCATTTAGACTTGAAGACGAAAGCCTCGGGTATAACGCCAATCATAAAATTGGTGAAATAATTAATCTGGAAGGTTTAAGTTTTATCGTATTACCAAAATCAGGCAAGGAGCAGGGAAGTTTTGGTAAGACTAATTCAGTAAATATTATAATAGAGCCAGTAAGAGATGTTGCTGCTCAATACATCTCAAAATTGCAAATTAGTCAGAAGGGTCAGGCAAAGGATATATTGTCGCTCAGCGTTGTTCAGAATACACCTGAAAAATCTCAGGATTTTCTGAGCAAACTGATGGAGCGGTTTAATGAAGAGGGCGTAAAAGATAATCAGGAAGTTGCAGAAAACACTACAAAGTTTATTCAGGACAGACTGGAAATGATCACTTCAGAATTAGATTCTGTAGAAGTTAATATTGCCGATTTCAAGAGAGATAATCGAATCATGGACATCAGTAGTGGAGCATCTGAATTTCAATCTAAATTTTCTAATGCTGAACAGGAAATATTTAACCTTGAAACTCAGCTAGAATTATTAAAGTCTGTTGAAGAGCTTCTTAGAAGTCAGGGTGAGTATGAATTATTACCTGACGTAGGTATTAGTGAAGGTGGAATATCTAGTCTTGTAAACTCTTATAATTCACTCGTAGTCGAACGTAACGTATACCTTGAGGGTGGAACTGAAAAAAATCCAGTAGTCAAAACTCTTAGCGAGCAGCTCAATGGATTAAGGAGCAATCTTTTTGAAAATATTCAAAGTACCAGAAGCTCACTAAATATCCAATTAAGAGAACTTGGTAAAAGAGAGAATGTTGCCCAAGGTCAGTTTAGTGCATTTCCTGGCTTAGAAAAAGGGATGCGTACCATTGAACGCCAACAACAAATTAAAGAGCAACTGTATCTTTTCCTGTTACAAAGACGAGAGGAGGCAGCTATTTCTTCTGCAGCGACAGCGGCAGTTGCTAGAGTTGTTGATGCACCTTTTACAAATAAATCTCCTGTAGATCCGGAGCCATGGATTATATTAACCGCTGGATTCTTGATTGGATTAATTATTCCAATTCTGGTCATATTTGCCAAGAATTTTTTAGATACCAAAGTTCATCACAAAGGAGATCTTTCATCACTACTAAAGGATGTTCCTTTTTTAGCAGAGTTACCGAGAATTAAAGCTGAAGAAACTGACGTTATTCAACTGAATGATAGATCTCCGTTAGCAGAATCCTTTAGGATCCTACGTACCAACCTTGCCTATCTTGTACAGAACAAAGATAAATCTAGAGGCAATGTTATATTTGTGACTTCTACGATTAAAGGGGAGGGAAAAACTTTTGTCTCTTACAATGTGTCTCGTACCCTGGCAAGTTCTAATAAGAAGGTTCTATTGATTGGAGCTGATATCAGAAATCCTAAACTACATAGATATACCAGCGATACTATGGGAGCCAAGGAGAAAGGTCTGTCTGATTATCTATATGATTACGACGTTAGGATGGAAGATATTATATCTAAAACAAACGATCATAATATTGAAGTGGACGTGGTATTATCTGGTCCAATTCCTCCTAATCCAGCTGAATTATTAATGAACGATCGAATGGAAAGTTTGATTGAGAGTTCAAGAGCTAAGTACGACTATATTATTGTAGATACTGCTCCTACCATGATCGTCACCGATACGTTGTTGATTAGTCAGCTGGCAGATTATACGCTTTATGTCACCAGAGCAGATTATACGGAAAAAGCGCTTCTAGACTTTCCAAAAGACCTTAAAAAGCAAGGGAAACTAAAGGGGCTTGCAGTTATTCTTAATGATATAGATTATTCCAAGTTTAGCTATGGTGCTCAGTATGGATACTCTTATGGTTATGGATATGGATATGGTGAGGATAATGTATCAAGATGGCAACGAATCAAAAAAAGAATTTCGAATTCTAACTAAAGTGTTGCTGCAGTAGCTCGCGATTATTAGCAGTTATCGTAGTGATATTTTTCACATGTTTAGTCGGAATTTTAATCTCCCTGATCTTTTCCAGATGACTGATTTTGTGCACATCGCTACAGAGATAGTCAATTAAACCCGCTTCGATTAATTGGTAAGCCATTTTCTGTATGCCTTTTCCGTAATGATTGGATAAGGACAACATATTAACCTGCATAAAGCAACCTCGGGTTTTTAAGTCTCGATATTTATTTAGGTCCTTGGTATGCAGATATGTATATCTTTCAGGATGGGCAAGGATTGGAATTTTTGAATTATTCTGAAGTTTGAATAAAATCTGGGTTAAATTAATTGGTGCCTGAAAATAGGACATTTCAACTAGTACTTTGTTCTCAGTGACCGTGAGAAGCTCCTCGTTTGCTAAAATTTCTAGAAAGTGCTGATCCATCATGTATTCTGCAGCAAAGCTTAAATTTTTTGGGCCAGCCTCCGCCTGTTTTACTTTTTTGAAAGCTTCTCCAACGGTTTCAGGGGTGTTGGGATAGAACTCGCCAATAATATGAGGAGTAGCAATAATATTATCGATTCCTAAATTGGCGAACCCTTCAAACAATTCTTTTGAAGTTGCTATGCTATCAGAGCCATCATCAATGCCCGGTAAGGTATGATTGTGAAAATCTGGCATTCCTTCTAATAAGTCAACCAAATACTTACTTCTGCTAAATATCGATAACATATGATCTATTTTACCGGTCAAAATTACAGAATTTAAATTCTAATTAGTAATATTTGCAACCCAAGTAAACATATGAAGCATCCTATAGTTCTCTGTATTTTTATGATCTTCGGTTTAAGTACATCTGGTCAGGATTATTTTAATCTGGATGCTATTGGAACCGCAGGACTTTATAGTGGATCAGAATCTCCATTCTGGATGCATTCCAATCGCCGAGGGAGGGTGGATGAGAAGTCATTTTACAGCGGACTGTTATCTGGATCGGTTGTTTTTGAAATAGATAATTCGAGCTCATTTCAGTTTGGTGGCGGATTGCTATATAAGGATGGCTATGAGAATGGTCTTAAGATAGACGAGGCTTACTTTAGTTACGTTTCTCCAAAGATTAGGGTCGATATTGGTAAAAGGCAGCGTAAAAATCTTTACCAAGGCCTGAGTGTTAGTAACGAAAGTATATTATGGTCCCTCAATGCATCACCGTTTCCAGGTATTTCCATAGAAACTAAACAACCAATTTTTTTTAATTTTAAAGATTACGGACTTGGATTTAAATTTTCTTTTGGTGAATATCTCCTGGATGATGATAGATATATAGATAGCCCTAGGTTGCATCATAAAAGTGGACATTTAGTTTATAGAAATCAACGAGATTTTGAGGTGAGTCTCGGGTTACAGCAGTTTGTACAATGGGCAGGAACATCTGAAGAGTTTGGAAGACTACCTCAAACTCTGGAGGATTATGCGCGCGTTATTACCGGAAGAGCTGGAATTGATGATGTTGGAGGCCAGGAAGTCAATGCGCTCGGTAATCAAATTGGTAGTTATGAGTTAAAAATACGCACCAGAATCAATGATTTGGATACAGAATTTTTTTACAATCATATATTTGAAGATGGTTCGGGTTTAAAACTGGGTAATTTTCCTGATGGACGCTACGGAATTTATGTCGAAGATAATAGGGATACCTTTTGGGGTAAGGACTGGATCAAGGCTTTCATGTATGAATTTCATTTCACGAAAAACCAAAGCCGAAGCAGAAAAAGTTCATTAGAGGATGGCGCAGATAATTATTTCAACAATAATCTTTACAGGTCTGGTTGGACTTATCAAAAGTTAGTCATAGGAAATCCATTTATTTTAACCACAGATGAGCGTTTTAGAATTGGCGTCAATATCGTAACAGCGCATCACGTAGGAATCAAGGGGACAGCGTTTAAATTACCGTATCGCGCACTGTTATCCTATCGAAAAAATTATGGAGTCAAGGATTCCTTCTTCCCGGTGACCAAGCAAGTTTTTTCTTCATACCTGGAAGTGGAATTGATGCAGGGAGATTATAACCTTTCTGCTTTTGTCGCTTCAGATATCAAAACAGTAGACGAATCTAACTTTGGGGCCGGCCTGAAGTTCTCCAGAACTTTGTTTTAGGATTAGCTGAAAAAAAATTGTATTTTTCTTTGCCCAAACCTACTATAACACCTTGAATAACGTTTCTATAAATTCGATTACAGAAACAGTGATTACCTTTAGCTATATCAAGGGTGTCACTGCATTTGATAATGCTGCAGCTCAATTTTTCGAAGAAAATTTCACTTCGGAAATTGTATTGCATAGTACGTTGTTTACCATATTCCCTTCAGAACTTGCAGCTCAGCTCAACGAAAAAATGACGTTCTGTAAAAAAGGTCGCTTTCAAACCCATACTTATCAGAAGAACCTGGATTCACCCATTTTCAGTTTTTACATCGCCCCAATTATTGCTGAAAATCATAAGATTGAAAGTATTTCCTTATCGATCGAAAAAACTCAGCAAACATCAGGAAATCAAGAAAACCTGTTGCTAAAAGAATTAAACTATAAAACTCAGTTCTATTCGAATCTGTTTTATCATAATCCAGACGCGGTTTTCCTATTCGATCAGGAAGGAAACTTTATTAACGTAAATGCACAATCTGCTAGAATTGCCGAGACCACTGAGGAAGAATTATTACAAATGCATTTCTTACCCTTCATCCCCGAAAAGGAGAAGGAACAGGTTCTAACGTATTTCGGAAGGGCTTTGAAGGGAGAATCACTGGATTACCAGTGTAGTTTTATAAGTGCAAAGGGAAACCACAAATATTTGGAGGTTAAAAACTTTCCAATCGTATATCAGCAGGAAACTATAGGAGTATATGGGATAGCTAAGGATATTACGGAAAAACTGGAAATCGAACGCAAGCGGAGAGCAGATAAGCAGATGTTACGTGCTATCATCGATAATATTCCAGATTATATTTTTGTGAAGGATAGACAAAATCGTTCTATACTCACTAATAAGAAATTCGCCACTAATATTATTGATCTGCAGACTTTAGGAACCGATTTAAATACCACGCCTTTCGATTACTTCGAGGAGTCTAAAGCCAAAGAGATCGTTGCCGATAATAATGCTGTGATGAATACCGGGAAAGCAGTTTATAATCGCCAGGACATTGTAGTAAAAAGCGATGGTAGTCAGGAAATGGTGCTCCTCACAAAAGTTCCTCTAAGAGATACAGATAATAAAATCGTTGGCCTGGTTGGTATAGCCAGAAATAATACCGAAGCTTTTCTTCAGAATAAAAGAAAGGATCTCATCTTAAAAACTTTGAAAGCTTTTGGTGATACCAAAACGTTTAAAGAGGCAACTATTAAAACTCTTGAAATTTTCTGTAGGGAGCTCGGGTATGAGTATGCTGAAGCTTATAAATTAAGTGCGAACAAAGTAGAATTGATAAGAACTTCCTACTGGCCTGAAAATTTAGATCTACAGGAGGGTGATTCTGAAAGTGTTCGTTATAAAGAAGGACAAGGTCTACCAGGCAAAGTATGGTCTTCTATGGATATTGAAATTATTCATAAGGAAGAGAATACTGGTTTACTCAAGAACATGATGCTGAATGATTCTGAAAGTATACATACCGCAGTTGGAATACCAATTATAATGCAGGGTCGGCTTATCAGTATCCTATGTTTTGGTTCTAAGCTTGCCCATAAAAAAATTGAAAGATCTTTATATTCAGATGTTAGTATACAAATAGCATCGGCGATGGAGAGGAAGTTGAGTCAGAATCAACTGTCAGATTTTTTTGAATATTCTCCTAACCTGATAGCTGTGATAGGGCTGGATGGTTATATCAAAATGGCCAATCCAGCGTTTGTTAAAACTTTCAATTACAGTACAGCAGAAATGTTATCTGAGCCGTTTTCTACCTTTATCCATCCGGAAGATTTGGAGAAAACTTTCGAAGCCATCAATTTAATCTCAATTGGAGGTGAGGATTTTGAAATTCGTTGCAGGCAAAAGAATGGAGACTATATCTGGATATCCTGGCGTTTTTCGAGATTTTTTGAGAATGAGAATATCGTTTACATATACGGTACCAATGTCACGGCCATTAAAGAGCATGAATCATTGCTTAGAAACAGTGAGAAGCGATTTAAGGCTCTTGTACAGGAGGGTTCAGATCACATTGCCATTCTGGATAAGGAGATGAAATTTATATATAATAGCCCCGGAACCGATTTGCTTTATGGTTATTCTGTCGAGCAGTTAGCTCATACTCATTTTAAAAAGAGAGTAATCGAAGAGGATTGGTCTCAGATCGCTAAAATTCTGGAGAAACTCAAGGAAGGGCAAAGAGTTCAGTTGCCAAGTTACAGGGTACAGGGTCAAAAAGATAAAATTCACTGGATTGAAACTATTGCTACAAATCTCTCCAATGATGACGCTGTTGGTGGTATCGTATTAAATTCAAGAGATATCACCGAATTTATTATTCAGGCGCGACAGCTTATTGAAAGTTTGCGACGATATGATATTGTGGCGAAAGCAACCAGTGATATCATTATAGATTTTCACATAGCTACAGGGATCATGAAAGCGAGTAATACCCTGGAATCAGTTTTCGGGTGGACTTCTGAAGATAACACGTATACTTCAGAATGGTGGAACGATAAAATTCACCCTGAAGATTACGACGAAGTAAGAAAAGCTGCACAAGACCTCATAGAAAATAAAATCCAGCATTTGACGATTGAATATAGATTTCGATGCGCTGATGGCTCCTACAAATATATTCTAGATCGAAGTCATCTCATGTATGATGATGGCCAGAAGCCCTTAAGGATAATTGGCTCATTACAGGATATTACTGAGAGGAAAAGTCATTTAATCGCTATTCAAAACCATAATAAGCGATTGAAAGAGATAGCCTGGACACAATCTCATGTCGTTAGAGCGCCATTGGCAAAGATCATGGGACTCGTAGATTTGATGATGAATTATCGAGAAGATTTAGATAACATCGATGAAATACTGGAAAATATATTAATTTCAGCGAATGAACTGGATGGGATCATCCGGGAAATCGCTGAGAAATCAGAAAATGAATTGTAACAATCCCCAAAACTACCCTATATGTTACGTACTATTATTATTGATGATGATGACATCGTCACGTTCCTACAGAAAAAGATCGTTTCCAAAAGTGGACTGGATACAGAGCCATTAGTCTTCAAGGATGCGCACAAAGCTTTGGAATTCCTGGAGTTTGAAGCCAGCGAAGAACAGGAATACCTTATTATGCTGGATATCAATATGCCGGAAATGTCTGGATGGCAATTTCTGGATCGTATAAAAAAATTACCTGCAGATGAACGCCTGCATGTGGTCATGGCGACATCTTCCATAGATCGTAAAGACAAAAGGGAAGCTGCTAATGATCCACATGTGGTAGATTTTATTGAAAAACCACTTTCAGCAAGACATTGTGAGAAGCTTAAGGGAATTTCTAAGCTTGCACCCTATTTCCAGTTGAGCTAAAGGGGATCTTTTCTATTAAGGGATTGGCTGTTTTTATTTTCTCTTCTGCCCATTCCTTTTCTTCTTCATCCGGAGCATCAGTGTCTTCATTGATTGCGCCTGCAATAGGTTCATGATTCAGCTTAATATACATGGGGAAGTGATCTGAGCCAATATTCTTCTCACGTGCTATCTCGATAAGCGTAAAATCTCTTGTATGGAAAACATGATCGAGAGGCCAGCGTAGCAAAGCATAGTCTGCATGAAACGTGTTAAAAAATCCTCTACCTATCCGCGGATCCATGAGTCCGCTTAATTTTTGAAAAAGCCGTGTCGTCCTGGACCAGGCAACATCATTTAAATCACCAAATACCAGCGTGGTATTCTTTTCGCTGTTAATATCACGACCAAGCATCAAGAGTTCAGCATCTCTGTTCGTACTGGTATCACTTTCCGTAGGACTGGGCGGCATAGGATGCAGGCAGTGAATGTTCACTTTTTTACCATTCCTTAGCACTACTTGGCCATGAATTGAAGGGATATCGTGCTGTACCAGGTATTTCACCTTGATGTCCTCCAGTTTTAATTTTGAATACAAATGCATACCATACAAATTATCCATGGGAATCTTAACCGTGTACTTATAATCTTCCTCAATGATAGACATTTCATCTTCCCAGCGCTGGTCAGATTCCAGGGTTAGAAGTATGTCTGGTTCTCTTTCATTTACCAGGTCAATCAGTTTATGACTGTCCTTGTTGGGAGTAAGAACATTGCTTACAAGAATGGAAATCGAGGCATCTTCATCGCTTCCTTTGAATTTCATCACTTGCTTTTTGGATAAATAGGTGTATGGAAAGATTTTTACAAACTGGTACATTAGACTAATAAATAGTATAGCGATAGCCAGTAAATGCCAGTCCTTGCTGAAGTCATAAACGACAACCGAAGCGATAATAACGCAAAGGATCAGAAAACTTATCTGTATCCTGGGAAAATCAAATCCACGTATCCACCATTGATCAAATCTGGTCGCTGATGCTATGGTTGGAATACACATAACTACTGAAAAAAAGATCACAATAATCTCTCCTATGCTCATAATGGTCGTTTCTGGTTGGCGCAACATTATTGTAGCAATCATCAACACATGGATGGAATCCTGTGCTTATGTAGCTACAAGCCTCTAAGATAGTATTTGCGTAGCAATTGCGAAATAGGGCAATTGGTTTACAATATAGATGTGTAAAGTAATAATTGTCTAGTTAGATTTGGGAGCCCAATAAAACGCTGACTTCAGGCGATTTCCGACGGCAAAATATTCAGAAGAACCGAAATTAAAATAGCAGGAATTTGTGACAAAAATAACATCAGGTGCATATTCAGGAATACACTTAAGTTAACATAAATTTAGTCTCTGTGCATGATCAGCCGTTTTTAGATTCCTGTGAAAAGCCTTAATTTTATTATTATGAAAAAGAAGGAGAAAGAAACCAGGGGCTTTGTTTTTAATAAATTCGATGAACCTGAAAAGTCTGTGTTCGACAGGCTTTTTGATATCTTCAAAGAAATCATCACACATACCTCGGGAGATCTTGACGAAGCCCTGGATTGGCTAAGACAGCTCGATGAGGAATATCAACTTACTACCTCGGAGTATACGATCGATGATTTTGTTGAAGAACTTAAACAGAAGGGCTACATTAAAGAAGAGATCGAGCCAGATGGTACCGGCGGGATGAGCATAACCGCGAAAACCGAACGTGCCATACGCCAGCAAGCCCTGGATCAGATCTTCGGAAGATTGAAAAAAGGTGGCGCAGGAAACCATAGAACCAATAAAACCGGTAGAGGAGACGAGCACACCGGTGATTTCAGGCAATACCAGTTTGGAGATTCGCTAAGCCGGATTTCTGTCACAGAAAGTCTTCGGAATGCCCAAATAAACAATGGAATCGGTGATTTCAATATGTCTGAAGAAGATCTTGTTGTTGAGGAAACTCACTTCAAATCTCAGATGAGTACTGTACTTATGATCGATATAAGTCATAGTATGATCCTATATGGCGAAGATCGCATCACACCTGCCAAAAAGGTAGCGATGGCACTTTCAGAATTAATTACTACGCGGTATCCAAAAGATACTCTGGATATTCTCGTTTTTGGAAACGATGCCTGGCCTATCTCAATAGCTGAACTGCCTTACCTCAAAGTTGGACCTTATCATACTAATACGGTGGCTGGATTGGAATTAGCTATGGATCTGTTGCGCCGGAAAAGAAATACGAATAAACAGATATTCATGATTACCGATGGTAAGCCTAGCTGTATCAGGGAGAAGGATGGAAGCTATTACAAGAACAGCGTTGGATTAGACCCTTATGTGATCGATAAATGCTATAATAAGGCACGACAGGCCAGGAAGCTAAGAATACCCATTACCACCTTTATGATCGCCCAGGATCCTTATCTTACCAGGTTTGTACAGGAATTTACCGCTGCCAATCAGGGCAAGGCATTCTATACCGGGCTTAAAGGACTGGGTGAAATGATCTTTGAAGATTATGAATCGAACAGAAAAAAAAGAATTAGAGGATAAAGCTATGAATACGAAAGATATTAAAACACTTGGAGCACTAAAATCTTCAGGTTACCAGACGAGAAGTATTAAAGACGAACTTAGAGATAATTTAAAAAACAGGATTAAACAAGGCAAAAAGGCCTTTGAAGGCATTCATGGCTATGACTACACAGTGATCCCGGAACTGGAACGTGCCATTTTATCAAAGCATAATATCAACTTACTGGGCTTACGCGGACAGGCGAAAACAAGACTTGCCCGGCTCATGGTAAACCTGCTGGATGAATATATTCCTGTGGTAGCAGGTTCAGAGATCAATGATGATCCATTGCAGCCAATTAGCCGTTTTGCTCAGGAAAAGATCGCGGAACATGGTGATGATACCCCGATAGAATGGATGCAACGGGAGGATAGATTTTTCGAGAAGCTGGCAACTCCAGATGTTACGGTCGCAGATCTTATTGGGGATGTGGATCCTATAAAAGCGGCGAATCTCAGATTGAGTTATGCCGATGATCGCGTGATTCACTACGGAATGATTCCCAGGGCGAACAGAAGTATTTTTGTTATCAATGAGTTGCCAGATCTGCAGGCCAGGATACAGGTTGCTTTATTCAACATCCTTCAGGAAGGGGATATACAGATTAGAGGTTTCAAATTACGACTTCCTCTGGATATGCAATTCGTATTTACGGCCAACCCTGAAGATTATACCAACAGGGGGAGCATAGTAACTCCCCTGAAGGATAGAATAGGATCTCAAATTCTTACACATTATCCACAGAATATTGAAATTGCGAAGACCATTACGGCCCAGGAAGCCAGGAAAGATGGAAGACAGGAAGATACCATTAAGGTTCCTGAGCTTGCAAAAGACCTTCTGGAGCAAATTAGCTTCGAGGCCAGGGATAGCGAATATATCGATCATAAAAGCGGGGTGAGCGCGAGGATGAGCATCACCGCTTTCGAAAACCTTTTAAGTACTGCGGAAAGACGTATTCTTAAAACGGGAAACGAAGAAACCACGCTGCGTTTTGGTGATTTTCTTGGGGTAATACCCGCAATTACCGGAAAGGTTGAACTGGTTTACGAGGGAGAACAGGAAGGCGCTGCTTTCGTAGCGGTTGAACTAATTGGTGCAGCTGTAAAAACACTGTTCCCGGAATATTTTCCGAAGATAGAAAAACTTCAGAAGCCCGACGCCACCACACCTTATGATGATCTGGTAGAATGGTTTTTCGAAAGTTCAGGTTTCGAACTGGCAGATGATCTCAGCGATTCAGAATACAGAGAAAAGTTAGATTCTATAGAACCTCTGAATAAACTTATTCAAAAGTATCAACCCAATTTGGAATCTTCAGATACTTATTTCATGAAAGAATTCTTACTATGGGCACTTGTAGAGCATAAAAAGTTGAGCAAGCAACGGTTTTCAAAAGGTCTAAAATTCAAAGATCTTTACGGAAGCTATATCAGCGGATTATAATTTGCATTTTTGAATAATTAATATTGAGCCTGATAATTTAATTTATCAGGCTTTTTTTTCTGCTATTCTGAGAATTTCATAATTCTTTAATTCATAAGGGTTTAAAATTTTGTTCTCTGGAATTTTTAAATACCTTTAAAAGAAATAAAACAAGAATCGTGAGCACTTTTACTTCACTTACAAACATGATCCAGGAAGAAATTCACTCTTCCTTTGTGGCTATGTTTATCACGATTACAGGCATTACCCCTTGTGGGGTTCTAGCTATATAATACTCGTCCATACCTAAATTTTATTTTAACATTTAAATAATTTCAGTTATGCAAATCCTGAAATTTGGGGGGTCTTCTGTGTCCTCACCTGAGAGAATCAAGAGATTATCCAATTTAATAAACCAATATAGCAGTCAGGAACATGTCGTTGTAGTTTTCTCTGCATTTGGTGGTGTTACCAATCAACTTTTAAGCCTGGCCACCATGGCTCGTGATCGTGACGATACTTACAAAGAACTTTTATCCAATATAGAAAAAAGACATTTGGATGCTGTTCGGGAATTGCTGCCCGTAGACCATCAGAGTGCTGTTTTAAGCAAGGTCAAATCTTATATGAATCATCTCGAAACGCTTTGCGAAGGGGTTTTTCTTCTGAGTGAACTTTCAGATAAGACAACACATGTGATTTCTGGTTTTGGAGAGATGTTGAGTACCGAGATCATTTCAGCCTACCTTAGGTTGAGCGAGAAAAACACTTTGCTCGTAGATGTCCGGGAGCTGATTGTTTGTCGCAATCTAAAGGAAAAAGTGCAGGTAAGTTACGAACTATCGTACACCAAAATTCGTGAATACTTCAGTAAAAATGAGGCACAGATCTATGTAGTTCCTGGTTTTATCTCCAGAAATCCTGAGGGTGTTCCCAGTACTTTAGGGCGAGGAGGTTCAGATTTCACGGCGGCGATCCTTGGTGCCGCCCTTCATCTTAAAAAAGTTTATATCTATACAGATGTGAATGGAATGTACACCGCAAATCCAAACCTGGTTTCGCAGGCTTATCCCCTGGAATATCTTTCCTATGAGGAAGCCATGGAGCTTTCTCATTTTGGAGCCAAAGTGCTGTATCCACCAACGCTGCAACCGCTTATAAATAAAAATATAGAGATTCATATAAAATCAAGCTTCAACCCTGATAGTCACGGTACAATCATTTCCCGTTCCAGTAAAAAGAACTTTAGATGGGTCACCGGGATCACTCACATCGATGCTATTAGCCTGCTGAATGTTGAGGGTAGCGGTATGGTAGGCATCCCGGGATTTTCCAAAAGACTTTTTGAAGCGCTGTATCTGGCTGGAATCAATGTCGTTCTCATTACTCAGGCTTCTTCGGAACATAGTATTTGCATCGCGGTTGGCAACGACGAGGCGCTGGAAGCAAGAAATGTATTAAATGAAACCTTTGCCGCTGAGGTTTCTTCTGGTAAGATTAAAGCCGTTAAAATCGAGGATGATGTCGCTATTATTGCCCTGGTTGGAGATCGTATGAAAAGTCATCATGGCCTAAGTGGTAAAATGTTTAGTGCTTTGGGTCATAACAATATCAATATAAGAGCCATTGCGCAAGGTGCTTCAGAAAGAAATATCTCAGCAGTAATTGCGAAGAAGGATGTTACGAAGGCTTTAAACCTGTTGCACGAAGAGTTTTTCGAGGTTCCATCCAAAGAGCTGAATCTTTTTATCACCGGGGTGGGAAATGTAGGAGGCAAACTTTTACAGCAACTGCAAAAGCAGGAAACATATTTGCTTCAGAAGTTAAGACTGAAAGTCCGGGTACTAGGGATCTCAAATTCCCGTAAAATGCTTTTTTCTGAAAATGGTATCGACCTGAATTCCTGGCAGGAAAACCTGGCAAATGCAGAAGACTGTTCTCCTGAAGCTTTTTTTGAAACTATCAAAACTTTAAACCTTAGAAACAGCATATTTGTAGACAATACTGCGAGTGAAGTCATCGCGGGTTGGTACAAACATTACCTTAGAAACTCTATTTCTGTAGTAACCTGCAACAAGATTGCCTGTGCAGATTCCTTTGAAAACTATCAGGAACTACAGGATCTGGCCAGGGAATATGGAGCTTCTTTCTTATATGAAACAAATGTAGGCGCGGGATTGCCAATTATCGACACGCTGCAGAACCTTATGGCTTCCGGAGATCAGGTAAGGAAGATCCAGGCAGTACTCTCCGGAAGTCTGAATTTTGTCTTTAATAATTACAGGGCTGAAGAACCTTTTCATAGCGTTGTGCGTCAGGCAATGGATGAAGGATATACCGAGCCAGATCCAAGAATTGACCTAAGCGGAGTGGATGTTGCGCGAAAAATCTTAATTCTGGCAAGAGAATCGGGAATGAGACTGGAACTGGAGGATATCGAAAAAGACAGTTTTCTATCGGAAGCCAGTCTGAATGCTGCCGATAACGCTGAATTTTTCGAGATCCTTGAGAAAGATGAGGACAGTTTTCAAAAAATGTATCGGGAAGCTGAAGCTGAAGGAGCCGAATTAAAATATGTAGCTCAGCTGGAAAATGGCAAAGCCAGGGTGGGCTTGCAGAAAGTTCACGTACAACATCCCTTTGCAAATTTAAGTGGGAGTGACAATATTGTATTATTTTTTACAGATCGCTATCCTGAGCAACCATTGATCGTAAAAGGAGCTGGCGCGGGAGCAGATGTGACCGCATCAGGAATTTTTGCAGATGTGATAAGAATTGGTAAACGCTAGTCATGGAAGAAATAAAAATTTTTGCTCCGGCAACCGTTGCGAATTTATCCTGTGGTTTTGATGTCCTGGGATGTTGTTTACAAAATGTAGGTGACGAAATGCTGGTAAGGAAGAATGATCTCAAGGAAATTAGGATCACCAAAATTACCGGCGCCGATCTCCCATTGCAGATAGACAGGAACGTTGCGGGAGTAGCGGTACAGGCACTTATGGCAAGATTGGGCTCAAGACAGGGTTTTAATATCGAAATCGATAAAAAAATTCGATCTGGAAGTGGCATTGGAAGTAGCGCTGCAAGTGCTGCAGGAGCCGTTTATGCAGTGAATAAGCTACTGGATGAGCCTTTCACCAATAATGAATTAATTGAATTTGCGATGCAAGGTGAGTTACTTGCCAGTGGGAATGCTCATGCAGACAATGTCGCTCCGGCTCTTTTAGGTGGTTTTAGCCTGGTAAGAAGTTATGATCCACTGGAAATTCTGTCACTGCCTGCGCCTCCCGAGGTTAGAATGGTTATTCTGCATCCTATGATCGAAATCAAAACCAGGGATTCCCGGGCAATCATCAAACAGAATGTAACATTATCCTCCGCCATTGCTCAATGGGGTAATCTCGGTGCTTTTGTGAGTGCCTTGTACACCAGCGATTATGCGCTTATGGGTAGAAGTTTACACGACGCAATCGTAGAGCCTGTTCGATCCATTTTAATCCCTTATTTCGATGAACTCAAATTACTAGCTATGAACCATGCTGCACTTGGCTTCGGAATTTCGGGTTCGGGACCTTCGGTTTTTGCAATGTGCAAAGGGGATAGTGTTGCAGAGAAAGTACAGGGAGTTTTTGCTGATTTTCTTAAAGATAAGAAAATGGGTTACGAACTGCATGTTTCAGAAATCAATAAAACAGGAATCAGAATATTATGAAGTACTACAGTCTCAATAATAAGGAGCATTATAGCAATTTTGAAAACGCGGTCATTCGCGGCCTAGCTCCCGACAAAGGACTCTATTTCCCGGAAAGGATTCCGAAGTTATCGACAGGGTTTATAAGCAACCTGGGCAAACTGCATCCCACAGAAATTGGTATGCAGGTCATTTCAGAATTTGTTGACGACGAAATTCCAGCAACAGAACTTCAGAAAACCGTGGAAGAGACGCTTTCCTTTGAATTCCCGGTTAAAAAAATTGAAGACAGGGTTTCTGTACTGGAGCTATTTCATGGGCCAACCCTTGCTTTCAAGGATGTTGGTGCACGATTTATGGCAGGTAGTCTCGGTTATTTTATTAAGAAGGGAAATTTAGGAAAGGTTACCGTACTGGTGGCAACTTCAGGGGATACCGGTGGCGCCGTCGCAAATGGTTTCCTGGCTGTGGAAGGCATCGATGTGGTCATTCTCTATCCTAAAGGAAAGGTTAGCGAGATACAGGAAAAGCAACTAACCACATTGGGAGAGAATATACAGGCGATCGAAGTCGATGGAACTTTTGACGATTGTCAGGGTATGGTAAAAAAGGCATTTCTCGATCCTGAAATTACAGACCACCGGCAACTTACTTCTGCCAACTCGATCAATCTGGCCAGGTGGCTGCCACAAATGTTCTATTATTTTCTCGCCTACAGGCAATTAGAGACAAGCAGCAAATTAGCCTTTTCTGTACCAAGTGGAAATTTTGGAAATATTTGCGCCGGGCTTATGGCAAAAAAGATGGGATTACCAATACATAATTTTATTGCGGCCAACAACGCAAATGATACGGTAACCAGGTTTATGCAGTCTCAGGAATATCAGGCAAAGCAAAGTGTCCAGACTATTTCGAACGCCATGGATGTGGGAGATCCCAGTAATTTTGTTCGTATTCTTGAATTATTCGGGCATCATTTTCAGGATTTGAAAAAACACTTGTTAGCTATGAGTTATACCGATGCCCAGACAAATACAGCAATAAAAACTGTTTTTGATAACTGCAACTATTTAATGGATCCTCATGGTGCGGTAGGTTACCTGGGGCTAAAGGACTTTTTAGAGATCAATCCAGATTATCGGGGCGTATTTCTGGAAACTGCCCATCCGGTTAAATTCCTGGATACAGTAGAAAAAGCTTCCGGAGCAAAAGTAGATATTCCGCCATCTATAGCAAGCATTATGGATAAAAAGAAGAAATCCTTTCAGCTACGCACTTATGCTGAGCTAAAAGAATTTCTACTTGAAGTTGATTAATATTTAGCTGAATCTTCCTTTGCCGGGAGCGTTTTGACGATAAAATTGCGAAGATCTTCATTGGCTTTCTGGAGATCTTCGCTTCTCAGGTACATCATATGTCCACTACGATAGCCCTTGAAGCTAAGTCTGTCCTTCATTTTTCCGCTTTGATCCAATTGCCACATACTGTATTTCGCATTGAAATAGGTAGTAGCACCGTCATAATAACCAGATTGTATAAGAACATCGAGATTAGGATTTTGTGCCATAGCCTGTCTCAGCATTTCTCCGGAATTATTTCCACTACGATCCCATGGATGCACAGGACCAAACATAAAGTATTTTAGATCTGTTTTGAACTGGAGATCGTTTCTCAAATAATGATTGATCGCCGGAGTAAAGGAATGTAACCAGGAAGTTAGCTCTGAGTTGTAATCTGGTGAATCCCCTGAGTCCTTGGCATCCAGTCCCTTATATCGTGAGTCCAGTCGGCCAACGGTATATCCTTCTTTATCTCTTAAAAGTTCTTTCCAGAAATACTGAAATGGAACTTCCATATTATTCTGTAGTATAACTTCTTTATTGATCCCGGAATAATCAGACATTTTTGTGGCAACCTCGTCCTTTTTTCCGGCGTCCACAAAACCACCCTTCATAAGAACCGGCAAAAGCTCGTTGATCGCATAGTTTTCTACTTCCGGAAGTAACTCTTCCAGGTCTTTTTGCTGCAATTCTGAAGGCAACATTTTATGATACCAGGCAGCTGCAGCAAAGTAAGGAATCCTGTTCGCTATTTCCACCGGGCCTTCGCGATCTATACCAATTTCTGTTGGAGATACCAGGATCACGCCGTTTAAGTACATCCACTGGCTATTTTGCAGTTCGAGCGCCAGTCCCGAAACCCGGGTGGTACCATAACTTTCACCAATTAAATATTTTGGGGACAACCACCTGTTCTTCCTTGTCACAAAAGTATTGAGCCATTCTGCCAGGTACCTGATATCTGCCTGAACCCCAAAGAATTTTTCTTTATCTACCTTGCCCTCAGCATCTGGGATGGGTCTTGAAAACCCAGTGTTTACAGGATTTACATAGACGATATCTGCCACATCCAGAATGGAATGAGGATTCTCCTTGATCCCGTAAGGCTGCACTGGAAAACCTTCATCATCGATCTTCAGAACTCTGGGACCAGTATAGGCAATATGCATCCATACAGAAGCTGAACCTGGTCCGCCATTAAAGGAAATGACCAGCGGGCGATCTTCTGTATTCGTAATATTTTTGCGCTTATAATAGGTATAGAAAAGACTCGCAACCGGATCTCCGCTTTCGTTCCAGAGAGGCATCATCCCTGTTTCTGCAGTATAGTCGATCGATTTACCTTTAATTTTTACCGAATGGTTTGTGGTTACCATAGTATCCTGAGGAACTTCGACTTTTTGCGCCACTGCCATCAATGAGAAGAACGACATGGCTAGAAAGAGAAACTGAATATTTTTCATTTAATATAAATTTATTGATGGATAAGTAATTTAGTTAGAAAGAGAGCTGATCATTTAGATGATTAATGTTGCCGGGATGACCAAAAAGGTATAAAAGGTCGCCTTGTTCAATGATCGTTTGCGGCGAAATTTCGGTCAAATAGCGGCGGTCTCTCTGGATTGCCAGTAAAGTAACCTGAAAATTCTTGCCGATTCCGGAATCCTCGATAGACTTCCCAACAATCTGCCGGTTGTCCCGATTCACCTTTAAGGTTACGATCTCTCTGTTTGGTATGTTCAAATGTTGCAGGGCAGGGGAGTGTGGCCTTTTTTTCATGGAGGTGAGCATCTCGTAATCTGAAGATCGTATCTGGTTGATAAACTCCTGGATCTCATCAAATGGCACCAGATATTTTTTAAGGACCCTGGTAAAAATTTCAATGGAAGTTTCAAATTCTTCCGGAATCACCTCGTCTGCTCCAAGTTTTAGAACTTCTTCCATTTCCTTGACATACTTCGTGCGAACGATTATGGTTGCCGTTTTTGTCAATTGTCTGATAGATGTAAGCATTTTCCTGGTCGCGCCAGGGTCTGATATGGCGATTACAATGACCCTTGCTTCCTGCACATGTGCGTGTTTAAGGATTGTTGTATTAATGGCATCCCCAAAGATCACTGGCTCCTTTAGTTCTTTTGCCTTATCAAAGGCTTCAGGATTAGCGTCAATGATCACATAAGGAATTTCAGCTTTTTGGGCCGCTTTGGATATATTGGAACCATTAATCCCGTAACCAATAAGGACCAGATGATCCTTCAGATTCTCCTCGGAAAATTCTTCGTCTGCCTTGGCACTTCTCTTTATATTTTCCAATCTTTTTCTTACTGCTGGTGGAATTGGTGCCTTCAGAAGCGCATAAGTGATCCTGGGAGCAGATTCTATGAGAAAAGGAGTAATTCCCATGGTAATGATTGAAATAGCCAGGAAATACTGGTAAATATTTTCGGGAATGATACCGCTTTCCTTTCCTACTCCGGAAAGCAACAAAGAGAATTCACCAACCTGGAAAAGACTGAAGATCGCAAGAAACATGGTTCTGGCTGGGAATTTCAGGACGAGTACCGTAACCCCGATAACGAGCATTTTCAGTAAAACTACTGCGAGCACAAGGCCAATGATGATTAGAATATTTTCAGCAAAGAAATCAAGATTGAGCAGTGTACCTACTGAGATAAAGAAAAAGCTTATGAATATTTCTCTAAAAGGTAATACGTTTGCTGTCGCCTGATGACTGTAATCTGATTCAGAAATAATGAGTCCGGCAAAAAACGCTCCCAAAGCTAATGACAAACCTACTGTGGAAGTTAGCCAGGCTACTCCAAAACAAAATACCACCACCGTAAGTATGAATAATTCCTGGTTCTTAGTTTTTACCACCCATCCAAAGATCTTTGGAGCTACGTAGCGAGCTAGAATATAGACGATCACCAGGACAAGTAAGATCTTTAAGATCATGATCCCTACAGTTGCAAGAATGTTTGGAGTCTCTCCGGCCAGTAAAGGTGTAAACAGCATCATGGGAACTACCACGATATCCTGAAATATTAGAATTCCCAGGCCTATCTTCCCATGCGGAGTAGAAATTTCCCCTTTTTCCTGCAACAATTTTAATACAATCGCTGTACTACTCAAGCTAAATAGAAATCCAAGAAAAATAGAGGTGTTTAATGGTAATCCCAGTGCAGTCGAGATACCCGCAGTGGCTAGGATGGTACCTCCTACCTGTAAACCACCTCCAAGGAATATGATGTTTTTGATGGATGCAAGGCCTTTTAATGATAGTTCGATCCCAATGACGAAAAGCAGGAAAATGATGCCGATTTCTGAAAGCAATTCCACATCATGCTGGGAACTTATCAGGTTAAAAGCATGAGGGCCGGCAATGATCCCTGCAAGAAGAAATCCCAGGATTGCGGGCAATTTCAGCTTTTGGAAAACAAGAATGATCACGATCGATAATCCTAATATGATGACAATATCCTGTAGGATTGGAATTTCCATATTCTGGCTGGTTAATTAGATTCTAAAGATAAAAATAATGCAAGAGTGACTCGAGGTTTTAAATAAAAAAAGCGGCAGTAAAACTGCCGCTCTATATCAGTATCTGGATTTGATCAACCCTTCAACCAGGCATTTCGCAA
The DNA here is from genome assembly GCF_000423045.1 of Christiangramia portivictoriae DSM 23547. Taxonomy (GTDB): domain Bacteria; phylum Bacteroidota; class Bacteroidia; order Flavobacteriales; family Flavobacteriaceae; genus Christiangramia; species Christiangramia portivictoriae. The sequence continues at coordinate 775,857 of NZ_KE383971.1, forward strand.
TTCTATTTTATCACCATCTGCATTCTGAACTTCACTCAAAGTCATTTGCTTATCCATAGGCGTGGCAACCTTTGCTTTTAATTCCATCTCTTCATCATTTCTAAGGATGGTCATGCTAAAGTCATCTCCATCTTTCCATTCCTGTGACTTACGAATAAGATCATAAACATTCTGAATGGTATAATTCTCTCCGTTTACAGATTTTATCACATCTCCACCTTGGACTCCCAGCTCTTTCAGGAAAGTGTTCATTTCTGTATCCTCCCGAAAGATGATCTGCATGGTTTCCTGGTTTGCGGTAATATAGGGTTGCTGCCCGTTCAGGAAGAAACCAACTTCTGCCATCTGCTCCTGTTCCTCAATTCCAGCTTTCGCAAAAAACTCGTCATACGGAATTGGAGTTTTACCAGTAACATACATATCAAAGAAATTCTGAATTTCAGGATAGGTAAGTTCAACGATCGTAGGAATCAATTCATCATCATTAAAAGGTTTGTCCTTTCCATACCTGGCGTTTAGTTGCTTCATAAGATCCAGAATACCCATATTCCCGCCGCTAAGCTCTCGAAGCCTTATGTCAAGTGCCATACCAATAAGAGCTCCTTTAAGGTAAACGTTGTAATAGGAATCTTTATACTCATCTGTAAGAATGTTTTCACTCATAACAGTAAAAGGAACTGTATCATCAAATCTTTTCGAAGTTGAAATCTTTTGATTCATTCGGCTATAGAACTCTTTGTTATCTATAAGACCTTGATTAACCTGGAAAAGATTGGCGAAGTACTCTGTCACTCCTTCGTAAAGCCACAGGTGTTGAGACATTTCGGGATCATTATAATCAAAATAATGAACCTCGTTTGAATGGATTCCGAGCGGAGTAATGATATGGAAAAACTCGTGTGATACAATATCGGTCATGCTCTTATCCAGCGATGAAGCATCCATGGATTCAGGCATTACGACCACCGTTGAGGTATGATGCTCCAGAGCTCCGTAATTAGAAGCGTCTCCTTCACCTTCAGAAAGGTATACAAGAATGGCATATTTATCTGTGCTGTTAATATCACCAAGAAATTTTTTCTGCGCTCGAATCATTTTCTCCATTCCTGGTCTTAATGTTTGAGCTGAATGTTTTTCGTTTGGTGAATATACACTCAGTAAAACCTGCATGTTTTCTACCATAAAACTGGTAGTATCTGGTCTTGAATACATGATCGGGTTATCGATCACTTCAAAATATCGATCAAGATTATAGACATCTGTCTTGGAGTTTCCAGCTTCAGAATTTTTAGTGGAAGCAATGGTAAGTGAGGTTCCAGCCACTAGATCTTTAGGACGTATAATCTCCAGCTGGTATTTCTTTTCAGTCATGCCATTAAAGTAACCAACAAAACCGTGCAAATTCAGAAGAAAATTTCGGTCTTTAAGAATATTTGTGCCAGCCATGGAATAAACACCGCCTTCTTCTTCCCAGTCGAAGGAATCGTTTACCAGGTACATGACCTTATCCAGATTTTCGGCTTTTTCGATCTTATAACTATTGTCATCAATCTTTTCAAAGCTAAGCTCATTACCTTTATAATCGATAGCCTTAAAAGATTCTGTAAATTTTCCGTAGTTATCTTCGGAATAGGTTCCAGGTACAGTTTTAGGAATATTAAATATCGTAGAGGCTGTTTTAAATTCTGCCGGGTCTACCGTTACCCAAACTTTATCATTTTCCACATTCACCAGGTCAAGTTGTGCCATTATGGGTGCTTCAACGGCAGACTGGGGATTTTTCTGAGTCTTACATGCAAATAACATCGAAGCTGCTGCCAGACCCATTACTAATTTTTTCATATCTGTTTTTTAATGTCTGTTTATAAGACTGAACAGTCTCTCAAACGTTACAGTTATTGGATTAATTATATGGATGATTTGAATATTCTGAATTATAAGAATATAAAAATGTACAATTTTTGACAAATTCAATTTTATTTATAAACTAAAAAGCCCGGCAATTGCCAGGCTTTTTAATTAAATTTGGATGTGATTATACTCTTACGTGACCATCACCTAATACATAATATTTATTGGTTACCAGCTGCTTAAGACCTAATGGTCCTCGGTGATGCAGCTTGTCGGTTGAAATCGCAAGTTCAGCTCCAACTCCCATTTGACCTCCATCGGTAAATCGCGTGGAAGCATTATGATAAACTGCTGCTGAATCTACCTGCTCCATAAAGGTAATTGCTTCATCCTTGTCTTTAGTGATAATAGAAGCAGAGTGCCCTCCGGAATACTGATTGATCTTTTCAATAGCATTTTCAAGTCCGTCTACGGCTCCTATGACAATCTTCATGGCTAGAAACTCTTCGTACCAGGTATCTTCAGATGGAACTTTCGTTTGATCTTTAAGAACTTCTGCAACCTTTTCATCTACGAGAATTTCAACTTTATTGTCGCTAAATAGGTCCTGTAATTCCTTCAGTTTAGATTCATACCCATCTATATTGGTCTCGATAAGCACTTTGTCCAGAGCATTACAACCTGAGATCTTATCGATCTTGGCGTTTAGCATTACTTTTTTAGCGACTTCGAAATCGGCATTTTTGGATACATACAGGAAGTTATTTCCTCTCCCGGATACCAGGACTGCCCCGGTTGCATGTTCCTTCACAAATGCGATCAATCGCTCGCCTCCACGTGGCACAATAAGATCTAATTGTTCTGGTGGATTCTTCAGAAATTCCTGAGTTTCGGTTCTATCCAGATGTAAAAGCTTGATCCATTCTTTGCCAAGTCCGTTTTCCTCAAGAGCTTCATGCCAGCATTCTTCCAGAATCTTATTGCTCTCTATAGCTTCTTTACCTCCTTTAAGATAAATTTTATTATTTGCCTTGAATGCAAGAACTGCTGCTTCAATAGTCACATCTGGTCTGGATTCATATATGATCATGATATTTCCAAACGGAGCAGTTTTATTGGTAATGTCCAGCCCGGTATCCAGTTTTCTATGTTCGATCACCTGGCCTACGGGATCATCCTGTTCCATGACTTCCTTAACAGACTGAATCATGCCATCCACTTTTTTCTCATCCACGATCAAGCGATCATACATGGCCTGATCATCTTTACTAAAAGCGTCAAGATCTTTCTTATTGGCTGCTATGATTTCCTGGCGTCTTCTATCCAGGATATTCATCATAGACTTTAATACATTATTTTTAGTATCTGTTTTTATCAACTTCATTTCTTCGTTTCTTTAAGATTATTAATTGGTTGTTATGAGGTAAACTTGGTTCCCACAGGCTTTCCGGCCATAATGTCCAGAATCACATCTTCACGTTTACCATTAGCGATATAAGTCTCGATGTTTTTGGCTGCAGTTCCTTTGGCGATCTTAATTTTGGATTCCATTCCTCCACGTCCTTCGCCTTCACCTTTTTCAGACTGCTGAACGTATTTTTCTACATTCTCATCGATCTGAACTTTATTCAGTTTTTCTGAATCATCGTGTTCAGGATGACCAGTATAAAGACCATCTGTGTCGCTAAGGATGATCAGCTTTTCAGCACCTATCAATTCAGCAACAAGACTGGCTAATTCATCATTATCGGAGAACATGGACATAGTTACCGAAACAGCATCATCTTCATTGGCAATTGGAATAATACCTTCAGACAATAAAGATTCATAGCAATTGATCATGTTCTCACGGTGGATTCCCGGGCTAAAATCTCTTTTGGTTGCTAAAACCTGTGCGCATCGCATTCCGTAGTCATGAAAGATGCTATAGTAGTGGCGCATCATTCTAGGTTGCCCTACAGAAGAGTATACCTGTCTTCGTTTACTTTCATCCTGAATATTAATTTGTCCCAGAATCTCTTTCCCTGCAATTGCAGATCCTGAAGAAACTAGCACAACCATGATATCTTCTTCATATAAGGTGGCAATCTGTCGCACCAAACTTTTCAAAATAGGTCCCAAAATTCGGTTGTCTTTGTTGGTCATTACATTAGTTCCAACTTTTACGACAATTCTTCTTTTCTTATCCATTATAGATGTTTTGGTTATCTGGTTTAGTTAGTTATTTATTTTCCTTCTCCTAGTTCAACGGCTCTGTCGAAAGCCGCATAAGCAGCCTCTTTGATAAGCTCTTTCACATTGTTGTCATCCATGGAATCCAGAGCAGCCCTGGTTGTTCCACCTTTAGAGGCAACGCGGTCCATCCAGGTATCAGGACTCAGGTCATTCTGATTGAATAGTTCCACGGCTCCTTCGAATGTTTGGCTTACCAGTACTTTTGAATCATTCTTGCTGAAGCCCATTTTTCTGGCAGCTTCCAGCATGGAGTTCATAAAATAGAATACATAGGCAGGTCCGCTTCCTGATATTCCGGTAGATGCATCGATATAATTCTCGTTTTTCACGTGAATGGATTCACCAGTGGTATCCAGTAAGTTTCGAACCATTAAAAGTTCTACTCTTGAAACTTCCGCAGATTCTGTATATGAAGTTACACCTTTTCCAACCTGCGCTGGCAGGTTAGGCATAGACCGAACTACTTTTTTAATACCGAGTCCATTCTGTATTTTCTCGATAGTAACACCTGCCATTAAGGATACAAATATTTGATCCTTATTGACCATAGATTTCATTTCCTCAAAAAGCTCCTCACAGTGATAAGGCTTAACGGCGACAAAAACCATATCAGCCTGGGGCAGGCATTCCTCTAGGGATTCGTAAACATCGAAGTGATCCAGATCTCTAAGTCTCGCAATCACATCTGCTGATTTATCGAATACCATAAGATTTCTTCTGTTGAGCATTGCAGATTGTGCCATCCCTTCAGCGTAAGTTAATCCCATGTTTCCTGCTCCAATTACTAATGTTTTCATTTTTGATTTTTTAATTCAAATAATTTCGACTTCCTGTCGAACGATTTCAGCCTATTAGCTGCAATTACCATGCGATACGATCAGAATTGTGTATATCAGGCTTGGTTAGCACCCCAATTTACCCAGATTCCTCAAAAATTTGCATTAACAAAAACTTAAAATGAGATTATCAAATTCTAAAAATTAGTTGAAGTATTCTCAGTTATTGAAATCTCTGAGTTCGTTGAATTCATTTATTCCTAAGGATAAAGGGTAAGTACTACGAGTTTAAAAATTACAAATTGGTTCTATTAGGAGTAAAGCGTTTAAATATCCTAAAATTGTGTTAAACACTGTATTCTAAATTAAGCTTTCCGCAAATATGGCAAAGAACTGTTATAATGGCAGAACTTGTGCAAGTCAGAGAAAATAAGGGATGAGCGAAGCATCACTGTAAATAATTTAAAATCTGACACTCGAAAACGGTCATAAGTGCCATAAACACTACTCATTTGACTTAACAATTGTGTCATTCCCGCTACTATAATTGGATAATTTTCTTTATAATTACGAAATGCTAAAAGCCCTAGTGGCTATTCTTTAACTATCTACTACTCAGATTAATGAAAAGTACCGGAGAACGCTCAAGTGTTATGTCTGATTCAAAAACTGTAAAAGAACAAACCCGTATCATTGCCGTAGGGGCAAGCGCTGGTGGTCTGGAAGCTCTAAAAGCCTTTTTTGAAAGTATTGAAGCCAGTGATGTTAACGCCTATGTGGTGATTCAACACCTGTCTCCAGATTACAAAAGTATGATGGCCGAGTTACTGAAAAAGAATTCCAAATTGCCGATCATACAAATTGAAAATGAGATGGAGGTAAAACCTGGTCATGTTCATTTAATACCTCCGGCGAATAACCTTAAACTGGATGGTGATCGATTAATTCTTACAGATAAACCTAAGAATCAAACTCTTAACCTTCCTATAGATATTTTCTTTGAATCACTCGCATCTCAAAGAAAAGAAAAAGCTATTGGGGTTATCCTAAGTGGAACCGGAAGTGATGGCACACGTGGCGTACGAGCGCTCAAGGAAAACGACGGTATGGTCATGGTACAGGAACCTGATGAGGCGAAATTTGATGGTATGCCTATAAGTGCTATCAATACCGGGCTGGTAGACTATGTGCTTTCGGTAGATGATATGGGGCAGGAACTCAAGCGTTTCATTACAACTCCTCCAATTTTTCATTCTGAAGAAGGGGATGCAGATTTTGATGAAACCGAATTCAATAAGATCCTGAATTACGTAGACGAAAAATCAGGCCTGGACTTTAGAGAATACAAGTATGCTACTTTGGCGAGAAGGATCGCGAGAAGGGTAAATATTTCCAACTGTAATAATCTGAATGGTTATTTTGACTACTTGCAGAAAAACGATGAGGAAGTAGAAATTTTGTACAGGGAATTTCTGATTGGTGTCACTAAATTCTTCCGGGATGAGGAGGTTTGGAGTATTCTCAAAGACGAGATATTCCCGGAAATAATTCGGAATAAGGAGAACGGAGATGTACTCAAGATCTGGGATGTTGGATGTAGCACCGGCGAAGAGGCCTACTCATTCGCCATGTGCCTGCACGAAGAAATGAACCGGCAGGAAAAGAACATTGAGATCAAGATTTTTGCAACAGATATTTCACAGGCCCACCTGGATATTGGAAGTAAAGGACTTTATCCGGAGAGTATCGTAGCAGATGTACCAAAAGAACTTTTACTCAAATATTTTCTAAGTAAATCTGAAGGATATCAGGTTTCAGATAAATTACGTAGATCTGTCATCTTTTCTCAGCATAACATAATCAAGAACCCGCCTTTTAGTAATATGGATATGGTGGCGTGTCGAAATCTTTTGATCTATTTCCAGAATAGCATTCAGAAGAAAGCTATGAATATGCTTCATTACGCTTTGAAGCGGGAAGGCATACTGGTTCTGGGAACCAGTGAGAATCCGCATACACTCAAAGATCATTTTTCAGACGTAAGCAGGAAATGGAAGATTTTCAGAAACAAATCTGTTAGAAAAAGAATTAATGATGGTATAAGTCACGCGAACCAATCAAACCCCGAAAATTCAAGGATTCTGGAAAACAATGCGAAACGTGATCGTAAAAATCGCCGGGCTCAGGTAAATCCAATTCGCCAAAAACTGCAGCTGGAGCTAAATGAAGCGATTCTGGAGCAATTTGGAGGTGCTGCGGTATTTGTGGATAGCGATTACAACATTTTACAAGCTGTAGGTGAATTCCGAAAATATGCATCCCTGCCAACAAGTGGTTTCTCCATCAATTTACTGGACATGCTTGACAGCAGTCTGAAATATGTGATACAGTCCACTTTCAGGAAAGCTCTTGATACAGGAGAAACATCGATATATAAAGATGTGGTCATTGAAAAGGAAGAGCAGAATATTGGTGTAGATATTATCATTAAACCACTTCAGGAATATTCTCTTGAGGGTGAGGTGAATTATGTCATTACTTTTATTGAAAAGGAATTAGACCTGGCCACGGTCAAGGAAGTGGAAAAGGTAAGTCCTTCCAGCCAGACTAAGGAATACGTAAGCAATCTGGAAAATGAATTGAAGCGTACCCGAGAAGATCTTCAAACTTCGCTGGAAGAGATTGAGACCAGTAATGAAGAACTTCAGGCAGCGAATGAAGAATTACTGGCATCCAATGAAGAACTTCAAAGTACCAATGAAGAACTCCAAAGTGTAAATGAGGAGATTAATACGGTCAACGCAGAGAATGTTCAGAAAATGGATGATCTCGCGGCTCTAAATGCCGATATGAACAACCTGCTCAAGAGCACGGATATAGGGGTGATCTTCCTCGATTCAGAATTCAACATCAGGAAATTTACTCCCGCTATTAAAAGGCATTTCAGTCTGTTGAACGGTGATATAGGAAGACCCATCGATAATTTTACAAATAGCTTTGGCCTTACCCGTAGACGAAGTTTTATAGATCGTTGTAAACGCGTACTGCAAAGTGGGAAAGTACTGGAAAAACACATAGTTTCCAGAGAAGGACGAAATTACCTGCAACGTATTTCACCATATTTTAATTCTGAAAATGAAAAAGATGGTGTGGTTATTTCTTTTATCGATATCGAAAGCATTCAGAAATCCAAGGAGAAACTGGCCGCCAGTGAAAAGCGATTCAGATCATTCTACGAAGATGATCCAGTACTGCATTTAAGTGTTGATCCTAAGTCATCAGAGATTGTTCAGTGTAATCGCAAGGCGGTACAAAGGCTAGGTTATAAAGAGAAGGATGAAGTTGTTGGTCGATCAATTCATGAGTTTTTTGATAAGGAGGCGAAGATTTCGTCGATGAAGTTAAAATCAAACATTAAAAAATCTGGCGAGATTACCAATGTTGAGCAGAATATGATCACTAAAAGTGGTAAAATATTACCGGTGATCCTCAATGCCACGGCTGAAAAAGATGAAGCTGAAAACCTTAAAACCATCAGGTATACCTGTGTAGATATTTCAGCTTTGAAAAAAGCCGAAGCCAAACTTCAGGAGCAAAAAAGTGATCTGGAAAGAGCGAACCGGGACCTGGAGCAATTCGTGTCGATTTGTTCCCATGACTTGCAGGAGCCGCTGGCAACGATCAAATTTGGTAGTGATGTGCTGGGTAAAATGTATGCCAAACATCTGGATGAAAAAGGAGAAAACTATATCAAATACATCAAAAATGCTTCAGACAGACTTTCGGCGCAGATCAAAGCACTTCTAGAGCATTCCAGAATTGGCAAAAATGGAGCGAAAGAACTGGTTGATGTTAAGGAAGTGGTGGAAATCGTAAAATACGACCTTGGCAAAAGTATTAGAGATACAGATGCAAAAATCAATGTAGGAACGATGCCACAAATAATGGGATATGAGGTTGAACTTAGGTTACTGTTCCAGAACTTGATTAGCAATGCCATCAAATATGTTCCAAAAGAACGTGATCCGGAGATTAGAATTTCCTCTTACCGTGAGAACGATTACTGGGTGTTTTCTATCATGGATAACGGTGTTGGAATTTCTAAGGAAGATCAGAAAAATATATTCACCATATTCAACCGTGTGCCTGGAAATGAAGATATGGAAGGCACTGGAGTTGGACTTGCACACGTAGAAAAGATTGTACTGCTACATGAAGGAACCATCTGGGTGGATTCCCAGGAAGGTGTAGGGAGTACATTTTATTTCAAATTGAAAGCCTAAAAAATTTAATGATAAAGGAAGATAAGTACCCGGTAGAAGTTGATCTAAGTAGCTGCGAAAAAGAGCCTATACATATTATTGGAACTACGCAGTCACATGGCCTCTTGATCGCCTCTAATGTTAAAACAGGACAGATCACTCAGGTTGGTGAGAACGCCGGTGCAATTATAGGAGTTGATTCTGAAGATCTACTGAAGCTCAATATTTCTGAAGTTTTATCTTCTGAAGTACTTCAGAAGATCAACGAATCTCTGCAAAAGGATGAACGACTGGAAGTTACAGAAACCAGTCTGAATGGCCAGAATTTCATCATTATTCCACATATAAGTGGAGACTCCCTTGTGCTTGATATTGAACCAGTCCATCAGAAAAAGGATACGTTTAATTTTCAGAATGAACTATCAAGTTTGCTCAATACGCTGGCTGCCAGCAAGGATGCTCAGCAACTTTGCCAGGATGCCGCAGATTTAACTCGTGAAATTTTTGAGTACGACCGGGTAATGGTTTATAAGTTTGATGACGAGTGGAATGGAAAAGTCATCGCCGAGGCAAAGAAGGAGGATCTGGAGACTTTTCTTGGGCTCCAATATCCGGCAAGTGATATTCCAAAACAGGCCAGGCAGTTATTCTTTAAGAATAAGGTACGTATCATCTCAGATGTAAATTACGCCCCGGTTAAAATAACTCCAATGCTTGATCCGTCGGGTGATCCACTGGATATTTCCAAATCTAAATTAAGAGGCGTATCTCCAATTCATATCGAGTATCTTCAGAATATGGGTGTTGGATCAAGTCTTACTGCTGCTTTGATAAGTAATGGGAAACTATGGGGATTACTGGCCTGTCATCATTCCGAAGCAAAATTTATTAACTATTACCAAAGGCAGACCTGCGAGTTCCTTATTCAGATATTTTCCAATGAACTATCTCTGAAAAGTTCAAATAAATATATTCAAAAACTTGAAGAAATAGAAGAAGTTGCCAATAGTTTAATGGATCAGGTCATACGTCAAGATTCAATTAAAAAAGGTTTAAGCCAGTCTGAAACCAATATAACGAGCCTTATGAATGCTTCAGGAGCAGCTATTGTACTCGATGGTAAGATTAAACTGGTAGGAGATGCCCCGACGAAAAAAGAGGTGAAGTCCCTCATTAAGAAATTTTTAAGTAAAAAAACGGACAAAGTATTTCAAACTAAAAATCTTTTAAAATTTTATCCTGAAGCCAAAGCGTTCACCAGGAACGGGTCGGGAATATTAAGCACCAGGCTCGGCAATGACCATAAGAACTATATCATCTGGTTTCGCCCGGAAGTTATTCAGCAGGTTTCATGGGGTGGAGATCCTAACAATAAAGCACAGTACGATGCAGAGAAGGAGCGACTTACGCCGCGCAAATCTTTTGAGAAATGGACCGAGGAACTGAGTGGTGTATCGAAAGTCTGGGAGGATTACGAAATCAATGGTGCCAAAAAGCTGAGTGAGAACATCAGTTATATAATTCTTGATAATCAAAAGCGCAGTATCGATAACCTAAATGAAAAGCTGGTTGCTGCACACCGTGAACTGGAATTATTCAGTCAGGGACTATCTCATGACCTTAAAGCGCCACTTCGGGGTGTAGATGGTTATGCTCATATCTTAAAGGAAGATCATTTTACAAATCTTGATAAGGAAGGTAGAATGGCAGTAGACACCATATTATCTTCAGTACAGGAGATGCAGGATCTTATCGATAATATTCTGTCTTTTGCAGGTGTTTCCAACAAAGACATTAATAAACAGGTAGTATCTACAGATACTATGGTAAAAGATATAATTCGATCCTTCAATATAAAGTCCAACTATAGTAATACTTCTGTAAGCATTGATGAATCCTTGCCAAAAATGATGGGAGATAAAAGAATGCTAAGTCAGGTATGGTCCAATCTTATTGCGAATGCCCTGAAGTACAGTGAAAGAGCTTCCCAGCCATCTATAGAGATTTCATATACCTTGCAAGGCAACAAAACCGTTTATTGCATTAAAGACAACGGGATTGGTTTCGATCCAAAATACAGTGAAGATATTTTTAACCTGTTTTCAAGGCGTTCCGGAGATAATTACCAGGGAACGGGAATTGGACTGGCCATCGTAAAGAAGATCATCGAGAAGCATAATGGTGAGATATGGGCTGAGAGTCAACCGGGTAGCGGTTCCACTTTCTATTTTTATGTCTGATTATACCCAATTGTTTCTTAACAACTTTTAGAGTATTTTCGCCTTTGATATAAGCGTAATCATGATCCATAGAAAACTAAACATACTGCTGGTTGAAGACAATGAGAACGATATTTTTCTCATCAAGCGGCAACTCAACAAGATTGTTGAAGAACCCGTCATAGAGACCACTGATAATCTTCAGGATTTCAAAAGGCTGCTTTCCAACTTCGCGCCAGATGTTGTGCTTTCTGACTACAATTTGCCCGAATGTACAGGTCTGGACGTTTTGACGACTGTGCAGGAACTTGACGATACCATTGGTTTTATCTTTATTACCGGAACCATTCATGACGAAGAATTAGCTGCAAACACGATTTTAAGCGGTGCCTCGGGCTATATTCTTAAAAAGCACATGAATAACCTGGGTGAAAAGCTGGAACCTTTATTGAAGAAGATTGTGATCAATATGACCTCTAAGAAGGAACTTAGAAACATGATTCGTCAAAACAAAATAACGGTTAATAAGATTTATGATTACCTGGATAAAATGAACTCTGAAGACCAGGCTCAAAAGGAGAATATCAATAAGATCAGGGAAGCGATTGGTAACTTTGACATAAATAGAACAGAGAGTGATGCTGGATAGACTGCGGGAAGCAACCAAAGCCCAACATGAGGCGTTAGAGGGTGAAAACCTGGCAAATAAAATCATGGATCATACAATTACTGAAGCTGAATATCAATTGTTGTTACTTCAGAATTTTGCGGCTTATGCTGCTACAGAGGAAGCGATCGCTCCCCATTTATCAAGTTATTCTTCAACGAAAACTGAGGCGATTAAACTAGATCTTGAAAGCCTTGGTGTCGCTACTGCTGCAACCAGCCTCGAGTTTGAGTGCAGTAATGAGGCAGAGGCTATAGGCGCGGCATACGTGGTGGAAGGCTCAGTAATGGGCGGACTTATGATTGGAAAAGAACTGAAAAATTGTCCTCATCTGGCGCATCTGCCTGAACAAAACTTCTTCAGTGGAAAGCGAGACCAGGTTAAAAGCTGGAACGAATTCTTAAAGTTTCTGCGGAAGAGAGATTTTTCAGAAGATGAAAAAAGTATGGCAGCGAAAAAAGCCCAGCAAACTTTTGACCTGTTCGAAGAAGCATTTAAAATTGAATTAATAAAATTATAAAGTCCTTTTCAGGGCTTTTTTTCTTTAAAACACCTTTCTATGTTTAAGATCAAATTAATGCTATTCTTATGTCTGGCGTTACAGCAATTAGATTTTTATGGGCAATCCGGCAGGATTCCAGTAGAAGCCAGCAATGGTATGGTTGTAAGTTCTCATTATCTTGGCTCAGAAACAGGTGTCGCGATTCTGCAGATGGGAGGGAATGCTATCGATGCTTCTATCGCCACTGCCTTTACGTTGGCTGTAACATTGCCCTCTGCCGGGAATATTGGTGGCGGCGGATTCTTACTTTACAAGCCAGTTAATGCTGAGTCCACCGCTTTTAATTTTCGGGAAAAGGCACCGGAGAAAGCTACAAAAACCATGTTTCTGGGCGAAGATGGGAAAGTAAAAGATAATTCGAACCATGAGACGAGTTTATCTGCGGGTGTGCCCGGGACAGTTGCCGGACTATACCAGGCGCATTCCAATGCAGGGAAACTGGACTGGGCCACTCTCGTTCAACCCGCGATAGATCTGGCCAAAAATGGCTTTGCCGTGTATCCAGACCTTGCCAGGTTTTCCAGGTGGGTCTATGAAAATAAAGAAGAATATGCTAGTACAGCTGCAGTTTTCCTGAACGACGAGGGAGAAGCTTACAGTACAGGTGACACCATCGTCCAAAAGGATCTTGCAGCATCGCTTACCAGGATCCGGGATTATGGAGCTGAAGGTTTTTATAAAGGTAAGACCGCTCAGTTAATTGAGGATTTTATGCGAAGCACCAACGGGATCATCACTAAAAAAGATCTGGAGAATTATGAGTCGGCAGAAGTGCAACCTTTGCGTGGTTCTTACCGTGGATACGGAATCATCGGGATGCCGCCTCCAAGTTCTGGAGGTACCGCAGTGATCGAAATGCTCAATATCCTTGAAAATTATGACTTGCAGGAATATGGACTCCATAGTGCACAAAGCATTCACTTAATTAGTGAAGCTATGCGTCGCGCATTTGCAGACAGGGCTCAATTCCTGGGAGATCCCGAATTTAATCCTGAAATGCCACTGGATACGCTTTTATCAAAATCCTATGCTCATAGACTACAGGCTTCAGTAATAGAAAAACAGGCTAGCGTTAGCGACTCTTCTAATTTTAACAAAAAGCATCTCCAATACGAAAGCGAAGAAACCACTCATATTTCAGTAGTCGATAAAGAGGGTAACGCAGTTTCTCTTACCTACACCTTAGAACATTCGTATGGAAACAGGATCGTAGTGGAAGGCGCGGGTTTTCTTCTGAATAATGAAATGGGCGATTTTAACGCCATTCCAGGGCTCACAAATTCGGAAGGTAGGATTGGGACAGTTCCAAATCAAATTGCTCCCGGGAAGCGTATGCTTTCCAGTATGAGTCCAACCATTGTAACCTTGAATGATAAAGCCTACCTCGTCATTGGATCACCAGGTGGCCGCACCATCATCAATACGGTGCTCCAGGTAATTCTGAATGTTGTGGATTACGAACTGGATATCGCCAAAGCGATCGAATCACCAAAATTTCACCATCAGTGGTTGCCAGACGTAATTACCTTTGAAGAATGGGGTTTTTCGCCAGATACCATAGCAATATTAAAATCTTATGGGCATGAAACCGGAACACGATCTTCCCAGGGTAGAGCTATGGGAATCATTATAGACCCTGAATCGGGAGCTTATTACGGGGCAGCCGACTCCAGGAGTTATATGGGCCAAGCTGTAGGTTATTAGAAACGAACACGATCTATTTCCCGCACTTCGCCGGTAACCAATGTATCCAGCCTTTCATTGGCGATACGAACTCTAACCAGTCGCAAGGTGGCAAAGCCAACTGCGGCAGTCATCTTTTTGACCTGCCGGAATTTCCCTTCAGTCAGGGTGATGCTAATCCAGCTTGTTGGACCATGACGTTCATCACGAATAGGTTTACTTCTTTCGGGAAACTCAGGTACAGTATCCAGTTTATAAACTGCACATTCTTTAGTTTGATATTCTTTCCCCTGAATGCTGATGTTTACACCCTTGCCTAATTCATCTATAGCTTCTTTGGAAATATTGCCATCAACCTGTACATAATATTCTTTCTCACTGTTGCCTGCCGTGATTTTGGTACTCAGCTTTCCATTGGTAGTCAGTAACAACAGCCCTTCAGAATCTTTGTCCAGTCTGCCAACCGCCATAGTGCCTTCTGGAAAATTACCCAGCTCTCCCAGCAGCTTGTGTTTTCCAGCCTTCTTTTGATTGGTTATAAACTGACTCAGATATCCGTAAGGTTTATAAATCTTAAAATGTCTGTGCGTGTTTGAGGTCATAATTTTTCAGTGCGGAATTTGAATTTTATCAAAACTTTAAATTTTGTTTGGAACAAATCTCCTTAAGTTCATAGAACACAAATTTAAAATCTAAATTATGAATATCGCTATCATTTATTATAGTATGACCGGTACGAATTACCAAATGGCGCAGTGGGCGGCAGAAGAGGCAAGATCCAATGGAGATCACGAAGTACGTTTGCGTAAAGTGAAAGAGACTGCACCTATGGATGTTATTAAATCTAATGATGCCTGGAAGGAGCATTATGAGCAAACAAAGGACATTGAAGCTGCAGCACTGGAGGATCTCGATTGGGCAGATGCAATAATCTTTAGCGTTCCCACGCGGTATGGAAATATCCCTTCACAGCTACAGGCATTTTTAGATACCACCGGAGGTTTGTGGAGTAAGGGAAAACTGGTAAATAAAGTGGTGTCGGCTATGACCAGTGCACAAAATCCTCATGGTGGCCAGGAAGCTACATTGCTTTCATTGTACAAAAGTATGTTTCACTGGGGAGCCATCATAGCTGCACCGGGATATACTTCAGAAGAACTGTTTAAGACCGGAGGTAACCCTTATGGTTTTAGTACTGAAGGTGGAGTGGATAACCTCAATGATCAATCGAAAACATCCATCTCACACCAGGTAAAACGGACTATTGATATTGCTGAAAGAATCAACAAGTAAGTCAGGTCCTGAAAACCTGCTCGTTGTACAAATTTATATTGAATAGTGGATCTTATTCCAATAAAAAAGGCCCTGGACTGCCAGGGCTTTTTTTTATTTTATACATCATTCAATTTAATCTTCAGATGAACCTGCATCTGGTACAGGAAATCCTCGATCACGCATCAGCGCGTCGATTTTGGCATCCCTTCCGCGGAATTTTTTATAGGCTTCTGCGGGGTCCATCGCATTTCTGGGTGCGAACAGATAGTTTACCAGTTTTCTGGCAACCTCCTTATCGTAGAAGCCACCTTCAGCTTCAGCAAAAGCTTCCGCAGCATCGGCAGTTAACACATCTGCCCATAGATACCCATAATAGCCTGTCGCGTAACCCTCACCGGAGAATACATGTCCAAAATGAGGCGTTCTGTGACGCATGACGATCTCTTCCGGCATATTTAATTGTTCTAAAGTTTCCTTTTCAAATTTAGCAGGATCGATCTTTTCTGGATCTGTAGTATGATATTTCATATCCATGATCGCAGATGCTAAAAACTCGGTAGTCGCAAATCCCTGGTTAAATGTTGATGCTTTCTTGATCTTAGCTACCAGGGCTTCCGGAATTACTTCATTGGTTTCATGATGTCTGAGAAACTGATTAATCACCTTATCTGTACTAAGCCATCTTTCCAGCAACTGAGATTGAAATTCTGTATAATCACGTACGCCTCCATTCAAAGTAGGGTATTTCACATCTGCTGAAAGAAAATGCAGAGCATGACCAAATTCATGGAAAAATGTTTCTGCATCATCCCAGGAAACTAATACTGGTTCACCTGGAGCGGGTTCAATAAAGTTGGAGTTGTTAGAGGCCAGAACTGGTTTTTCGCCCGTAAGCTTCGTATAACCTCTGTAAGTAGTTGCCCAGGCACCAGAACGTTTGCCCTGTCTCGCGTAGGGATCCAGATACCACAAACCTACAATCTCCCCAGAATCCTTATTGCTGACCTCCCAAACCTTTACATCTTCATGGAAAACAGGAACACTGTTGTTTTCTACTGGAGTAAATTTAAAATTGAACAATTCTCCGGCGGTAAAGAATAGCGCCTGAGTAAGGTTACCTAGTTCCAGGTATTGCTTTACTTCTTCGCTATCAAGATCATACTTTTCTTTTCTAACTTTTTCCGCATAAAATCTATAATCCCATGGTTTGATGGTGATACCGGCATTTTCCTTATCTGCAACCTTCTGCATGTCTGCCACCTCTTCCTTGACCCTGGCAAGGGCAGCAGGCCATACCTGCATCATCAGGTCCATGGCATTTTCCGGGTTTTTGGCCATGCGATTTTGTAAACGCCATTGCGCATAATTCTCATATCCCAGTAATTCCACACGCTCATCTCTAAGCTTCAGAATTTCCTGAATGATCTTCTTATTATCAAATTCATCGTTATTATCTCCTCTGGAATAGTAGTTCTTCCAAACCTTTTCACGCAATGCTCGTTCTGTGGAATAGGTAAGGAATGGATCCATGGATGATCTGGTATTGGTCACCGCATATGAGCCCTTATGATCACGGTCTTCCGCAGCTTTGGCCGCAGATTTCACGTAGGATTCTGGCAGTCCGCCAATCTGTTCCTTAGTAAGATAGATCACGTAATTTTCTTCGTCTGCCAGTACATTGCTTGAAAACCTGGTATATAGTGCAGAAAGCTCCTTGTTGATCTCAGCATAGCGTTTTTTGTCTGCTTCGTTCAGGTTGGCGCCCTGCATGGCGAATTCTTCATAAATCAGGTCGATCACTCTTTGTTCTGCGGAATCCAGGGGTTTCTCCTGAGAGTTCTCATAAACCGTTTTTATACGTTCGAACAAGGCTTCATTCTGGCTGATCTTAGATGAATACTCAGAAATTTCTGGAGCCAGTTCTTTCTGAACTGCTCTAAACTCCGGGCTGGAAACATTGCTGCTATAAATGCCATAATACGTAAAAGCCCGATTAAGTTCCCTGCCTGCCTTTTCCATGGGAATTATAGTATTCTCGAAAGTAGCTTCCGCAGAATTACTGGCGATTTGGTTGATCTCTTCCAGATGTAGCTGCATTCCTTTGCGAATCGCAGGTTTGATAAGTGAAACTTCCATTTTATCAAAGGCCGGGACTCCTTCATAAGGACCCTGCCATTCCTTTAGCAGCGGGTTTTCCATAATTTCCTGGTTATTTTCCTGAGCACTAGCCTGACTTATAAGCGCAGATAGCGCGATCATGCTTATGCCTGTTCGTATTTTCTTTTTCATGTATTAAATTTATGTTGAGGTCTTTTATTGTACAAAACCCAGACCAAAGCCTGGACCAGTACCTTCATGTTTGTTATAAAAAATGATTATTTAGCTGGTAACTCATTTCTGGAAAGAACTTTCCTGGGGGATACTCCGTATTTTCTTTTAAAGATCTTTGAAAAATAACTCCGGCTTGACAACCCAAGTTCATATACCACTTCGCTCACATTCTTTTTTCCGGAAGAAAGCATGTGCAGAGCTTTTGTAAGGCGAATATCGCGCACATACTCGTTCACGGTTTTCCCATAAACTTTCTGAAAGACTTCCTGGAGTTTATTAGTATTAACTCCGGCGATCTGGGCCAGTTCATTGACTGTTCCCACCTGAGCAAGATTGGAATCTATATAGCCCACAACCTTTTCCACGGCCGCCCGGTCCTTCTCCTTTAATTCATCCTGAGTTTGCTGATCCTCCTTTTTAAAGCGATTAAGCATATAACTAAGAATCTCCAACGATTTCGCACCCACAAAATTGATCCTGGGAAAACCTGTTAGATCACAGGTTTTAATTTCCTTGATGATTTCTGAAGTTTGAAGACTGATATTTCCCAAACTCGAAACCCGGTTGTGAGCCTGTACGTCACTAAATAATCTGTAAAAAATGGGTTCCAGTTCATGCAAGTCAAAACTGAAGTATTCCTGAAACTTCAACCGATCTATCTCGAGGTAACAAAGTGTTGTTTCCACATCTTTTTTAAGGGTAATATTGTAAGTCTCCTTGCTCTTAGGAGCTGCGATGACAAACTGATGATCTTCCACCACGACTTCAGTATCTAAAATATCGAAACTACTGCCAATCTTTCCTTCCAGGCAATATATGAATCGTATAGGTTTTATAGTGGGATGGGAGATTCGAAGTTCTGTATCCTCCCGAACTGTTACATGGTACATATACAAACCAATGCCATTAGGAAAATTAATTCCCCGAATGTTACCATCGCCTATTGAATCTGGAATGAATAATGAAAATTCGCCAAGGTGTTCAGAATGATCTATACCTACGGTCTTTGCAAGTTCGGGGATAAAATCATCTACATCATTTATTTCTAAATGATAAGTCTTCATAAAATTGAGTTAGCTGGTTAATCCATACAAGGTACACTGCGATTTGGATTATCACGGCTAAAGAATTGTTAAATTCATATGGTCTTTATAATTACGATCAATTTAACTTATCCTAACTCTTTCCGTAGCACAGCCAGGGGTGGACTTTTTACGACACTATAACTGTTCACCAGCCCAATGATCACAACCAGTGCGGTAATTGCTGGAAAAACTACCAGAAACGGAATCCATGAGGGGATGAACGTTGTGTCAAACAGGAAATAGCCAATCAGGTAGCTCGATATAAAAGATAGCAGTATCCCAGACATGCTTCCCAGGATTCCCAGGAACAAATATTCCAGACCAAGAATTTTAAGGATCTGAGCGTTTTTTGCTCCAAGGGTCCTTAAAAGCACACTTTCTCGAATTCGTTGATATTTGCTGGTTCTAACTGCACCAATGAGTACGATGATGCCGGTAAGAATACTGAAAAAAGCCATGAAATTAATAAGCCACGAGATCTTGCCGAGAATTTCCTCCACAACTTTTAGAACCTGTCTAAGATCGATAATGGTCACATTGGGGAATTTCTTTACCAGTTGCTGCTGAAGCTTCGCAGACGTATTATCGTCCTGCACGCGTGTTGTCATTACTCTGAATTGCGGTGCATCTTCCAGGACACCGGTGGGGAATAAAATCGAGAAATTAATCTGCATGTTACTCCAGTCAACGCTGCGGATACTCGCCACTTCAGTTTCCAGCTGAACTCCCTGAACGTTAAATATCATGCGATCTCCAATACTGGCCTCGGCATCTTCAGCAAGGTTGTCACTTATAGAAATGGGCACAGCACCTTCTCCAGTGTATTTAGACTTCCAATAGCCTTCAAGAATCTCTTCAGTTTCAGAAAGACTATCACGATACGTAGTGCGGAACTCATGATCCAGAACCCAGTTATTTATCGTGCTGCTGGTATCATTACGAATTTCATTGGTGCTTCTGCCTTTCAGCTCAATAACCCGCATCGTTACTATAGGGATGTCTTCTAAAAGCTCCAGGTCACTACTGTCAATAACACGCTTTACCTGTTCCTTCTGCTCACTTTGAACATCCAGCAGGATCATATTTGGAGTATTCTGCTTACTTTCAAGTGTGGTTTGGGCCAGAAGCAAATCCCTGGTAAAATACAGGGTGCTAATTAAAAAAGTTCCTATTCCAATGGCCAGGATGAGAATGAGTGTTTGATTTTGAGGTCGGTAGAGGTTTAAAATGCTTTGTCTAACCGGGAATCCCCAGTTCTTCGGAAAATACTTTTTGACCAATTTCATGATCAAAGCCGCAAATCCGCTTAAAATGGTAAAGGTAACTGCCAGTCCCAGAACGAACCAGATCGCGTATAACCAATTATCGAGTAACCAGAATGCAAAGATCCAGATGAAGATGATGACTGCCAGTGATACCAGGAACTTATATCTTTTATTCGATCCTGCAGATTGCTGCATGCGCAAGGTCTGCAATGGAGATATATCCAGGGTTTTAAGTAGAGGGTATAATGCAAAAAGCACCGACATACTGACTCCCAGGATAATTCCTGTAAGAATTACCAGCGGCGATATTTGCAGATCCAATTCTACCGGTAGCAGATCCTGAAGCAGGTAGGGGAAAAATTCCTGTAAACCAAGGCCTAATAGTGTTCCAATTACAGAGCCAATTAATCCAATGATGATCACCTGTATCAAAAAGATCTGAAAACTTTGTTTTCTGGATGCTCCCAGGCATTTTAAAATTGCGATCGATGCAACCTTTTCTTTAATATAGATATGTATGGCGCTGGCGATTCCAACACACCCAAGCAATAGCGCGATAAAAGCGACCAGGTTCAGGAATTTCGCAAAATTTTCATAGCGCCTTCCCAATCTCCGGCTGGTGGACAGGTGCGTGTCCAGGTCTGCTTCATTTGCATCAAGTATAGGATCAAGTTCTTCATCAAACTTCTCCATATCAAGATCTTCAGAAGCAGTAAAGTAATATTTGTAATCGATTCGGCTACCGGTTTGAACCAGTCCAGATTCATCTATGGCTGAAAATGGTACGAGTAGAGGAGGAGCTATGGAACTGAAAATGCTGGAGCTACCCGGAACATTGTTTAAAGCTCCGCCAATCTTTAATCTGGCGTTACCAATTTTCACGCTGTCCCCAATTTCCAGTCCCAACTGAAGCATTACCGTGGCATCAACCAAAGCAACACTAGATTTTTTAAAATTCCTACCAGCTTGTGCAGGTGTAGTTTCTATTTCCCCATAAAATGGAAAACCTCCTTCGATTCCCCGAACCTGCATTAACTTCGTTCCCTGTTTTCCGGGAAAGGCTGCCATGGAAGCGAAACTAATTTCTCTTGCTTCTGCGCCGCCCAGGGAATCTATGATCCCAAAAACTTTTTCGGTAGGAAGTTGATCACTGTCAATAATATAATCTGCACCCATCAGCGATTTTGACTGGAGTGCGATATTACGTTTAAGGTTTGTACTAAAAGATTGTATGGAAACCACCGCAGCGATTCCCAGAACGATGGATGCGATAAATAAAAATAATTTCCTGCTGCTTGCTTTCCCGTCCCTGTAAGCCATTTTTAATAACCAGGAGAAACCAGCCTTAGATCTATGGGAACTCATATTACTGCTGGTTTTGTAGTTTCTGAACCTTTCCACCTCGAAGTTTCAGGATACGTTGTGTTTTCTTGGCAAGTTCCAAATCATGGGTCACGATCACCAGGGTAGTACCCAGATCCTTGTTCAGGCTTAGTAAAAGGTCAACTACATTTTTTCCGGTAGCTTCATCCAGGTTTCCGGTAGGTTCGTCTGCAAAAAGTATTTTGGGTTTATTACAAAATGCCCGCGCCAGAGCTACTCTTTGTTGTTCTCCTCCAGAGAGTTGTGTAGGATAATGATGCATTCTGTCTTGTAAGCCAACTTTTTCCAGAAGGGCTGTGGCTTCATTTTCTGCACTCGAATCTCCCCGCAGCTCCAATGGTACCGCGACATTTTCCAGTGCCGTGAGGGTAGGAATCAATTGAAAGTTCTGGAATACAAAACCAACATGCCTGTTTCTCAACTCGGCGCGACCATCTTCATCAAGCTCACTTAAATTTTGTCCGCAAAGGTCCACAGTTCCATCATCAATTCGATCCAGTCCCGCGCTCAGGCCAAGTAATGTGGTCTTTCCACTTCCCGAAGGGCCAACGATAGCAAAAGTTTCACCTTCTTCAATATCAAAGTTGATCTTATCCAGGATGACCAGCTTTTTACTCCCGTTTTCATAAGTTTTGCTGAGATTTTCCACCCTTAAAATTTTTGCCATCTTAGTTGTTTTAATTTTCTTTACTCGGGCCAACAAAATAAGAAATGATTTTATGAATACTGCACCTATCTTTCGAAGCTTTCAAATCTTTGCGCTTAGTTTAGTTTTACTGCTGAATCTTTCATGCGGAAATGAAAAAAAATCGGTTGCATCTGAAGAGAAATCTGCCACTGAAGAATCTGAGAATAATTCAGAAGAAGAAAATACTAAAACCATCCTGTTTTTTGGGGATAGTATTACTGCAGGCTACGGGCTTGAAACCGATGAAGCTTTCCCCAATCTAATTCAGCAGCGACTGGATTCTCTGGGTTATGATTACAAGGTGATCAACGCAGGGCTGAGTGGAGAAACGACTGCCGGAGGTCTCAATCGTATAGACTGGGTTCTCAAGCAAAATGTGGAGATCTTTGTTCTTGAACTTGGCGCAAATGATGGCTTACGTGGTGTTCCTTTAGCTGAAACCAGGTCCAATCTCAATAAGATCGTAGATTACGTTCAGGAAAAAAATGCAGAAACCAGGATCATTCTTGCTGGCATGCAGATTCCGCCAAACCTGGGAGCAGAATATACTTCAGAATTTAAAAAGTTATTTCCGGAGCTGGCTGAAAAAGAGAATATTGAACTAATACCATTTATTCTTGAAGGTGTTGCAGGTGATCCGGAACTCAATCAACAGGATGGAATTCATCCAACGGCTGAAGCACAGCCAATTCTTGTGGACAATATCTGGGAAACTTTAGAACCTCTCCTTCAGAAATAGTTCTTGAAACCCCAGGCTGGAACAAAATGCGATCGCCGCGGTAGTGCCCAGACTGCCTCCAAAACCTTCGAAAAATATGCCGGTGCAGTAAAATAATATTCCGAAGAAAACAGAAGACAAAGTGATAAGGCGGTAACTGCCTGCGATTTTTTCTGAAGCCATTCCAACAAAACTTGCACCCATGATAACCAGAGGTAGTGCTTCCCGAAGAACTTCACTTAACGGCATATAGCTTAAAAATCCTCCCAAAATACTCATCAGGGAAGAAGCAATAACGGCTCCTAAATTTAGTCTATTGTTCAGGAAATAGGTCGATAGACCTGCGAACAAGCTGCAACCTATAATAAGTAGTAAAAACATTATAATAGAAAGTAGGTTAAAAGACTTACAAGGCTTACACCGGCAAAAGCGATAGTTCCAAGTTTTCCTGCATACCCCTTAAAATCGCCACGCAACAGGATCAGTATGCATGCAGCAGAAAATGAAGCGAGTAATATAAAAATGTAGTTTCCAGCAACGATGGCCGGCGTCATTCCTACGAAAGCACCACAATAAATGGCAGGTGAAGCTATGCTGGCAAGTCGATGATCTGTCAGTTTCGGCAAAACGCCACCAGTAAGACCAATGATGCCTGCAGAAAGTACTGCATTTAGTTGAAGTTGATCCTGTAATAGGAAAGTCGCCAATCCGCCAGCAATCACGAAGAAGATCGTTTCCAGGTGAATTTCATGATTTGTCGAATCCTTTTTTTTAGAAATATGCTTAGTGTAAAAGTAGAGAAGCAGCGAGGTGATCAATATAAGGGCAGTAAGTTGAAAAAGCTGCTGCTGACTCTCAAATATTGCAAATCCAATAAAAAGAAGATGAAATACAAAGAATATGAATTGGGGTAGTTTCCGCATGAATGTAGTGGTCTCGAAGAAAAGAAGAACCTTTCAAAAAGTAAGAATATTGCTGAGTCTTAAGGGATTTTGGTGAATCCACTAATTTTAACGAATGTTGAATTGTTTCTAAAATAAAATAATCACTATTTTTAAGTAGGATCAAGTAGTGCATTGATTTATAACCATATATGAGTTCTGGCCACTATCAATTCTATCATTTTAAAATGAATTTGGACTGGTATTATTTATAAATCTAAATGCTCGAAGATCTGCATAATTAATGATCAGTTTTGAAAAAAGCTTCTTACCGGAAGCTTTTTTCTATTTTTCTTATTCCTTTGGACAGCCCTTAAATAGAAAGAATCTAAACCATCTTTCGATTATATTCGTAGTTCAATTCTTATAAAAATGTCGAAAACAAAATTAACTGTCAATAGTAACGGATCTCTGAAAGTAGAAGGAGATTTTGAAATCGTGGATAAGAACGGAAACGTTTACGACCTGGGTGGAAGAGACCTGGTTTCTGTCTGCAGATGTGGATTATCCAATAATAAGCCGTTTTGCGACGGAGCGCATAGAAACCATTTCGAGCACGAAGCAGTAGCATTCGACTTACCTCCAAAAAAGAAATAAAAAAAAGCCTCTGAACGTCAGAGGCTTTTTTATGTAGATATCACCTACTTCTTTAGCATATCATATAATCTTGAAGCTACTGCTCCAGATGATTGAGGATTCTGCCCGGTGATCAAATTCCCATCGGTCACTGCATACTCATTCCAATCTGCTTCTTTGGAATAAATACCACCATTTTCTTTCAGCATATCTTCTACTAGGAAAGGCACAATATCAGTAAGTTGAACAGCTTCCTCTTCAGAATTTGTAAACCCGGTCACTTTTTTACCCTTTACAAGGGCATTTCCATCCTTAGCTTTTACGTTTTTAAGTGCAGCTGGTGCATGACATACAAAAGCTATTGGTTTTCCCGCCTCGTTAAAACTTTCGATCAATTCTATAGATCTTTTATCCTTAGAAAGATCCCAAAGTGGGCCATGTCCTCCTGGATAAAATATTCCATCAAAATCAGCTTCCTCAACATCAGATAGCTTGTGTGTATTATTGATCACTTTCTGAGCTGCTTCATCATTTTTAAATCTAATTGTGTCTTCAGTCTGGTTGTCTTCAGAATCACTGGTAGGATCTATTGGAGCTTTTCCACCTTCAGGAGTCGCAACAGTAATTTCAACATCTTTATCCAGTAAACTATAGTAAGGATTGGCGAATTCCTCGATCCAGAAACCAGTTTTGTTTCCAGTATCACCTAATTTATCGTGTGATGTAAGTACAAATAAAACTTTCATAATAATAATTTTTGGTTTGTTCTCAATTTCCAACTTAATGTTCAGTCAGAGAATTATTTAGCACAAATTTAAGCATGAAACGGTCCATAAAGATTGATATAGGTTAAGGATACTGGTTAAAAAATTGTTAGCTGCCGGAAAAATTATCCTCTAATTGAGATGGAAGCTGGTTTTGAATGAAATAAATACGTAATTTTTAGGAAAATTTAAGATATGGCGTCAATCACTCTAAGCATTAATAATAAAGAGCAGGCTTTTGATATAGATCCCAATACCCCTTTGCTATGGGTCTTAAGGGATCACTTAAAACTGGTAGGTACCAAATTTGGCTGCGGAATTGCGCAATGTGGTGCCTGCACCGTCCATTTTAATGGCAATGCTGTACGCTCCTGTCAACTACCTATTTCCTCAGCAGCTGGAAGTAAGATCACTACGATAGAAGGCCTTTCAGAGAATGGAGATCATCCTGTTCAAAAAGCATGGCTTGAGCACGATGTACCACAGTGCGGATACTGTCAGGCTGGCCAGATCATGACTGCAACTGCACTACTCAACCGGAATCCTAATCCTACAGATTCTGAGATAGAAAATGCAATGAACGGGAACATTTGCAGGTGTGGAACCTATACCCGTATTAAAGCTGCCATCAAGACCGCATCCAATTCTCAGGAAGTTTAATAATAGTCAAAGCAAGTAAGATGAGTAAAGTAAAAACAAGGTTTGGACGACGATCCTTTATAAAGAGTGTTTCGATAGCCAGTGGCGGACTAATTATTGGCTTTAACTGGATGGCTTGCAAAGGCCCGGCAGAAGAAGGCAGTGAAGAACTGGCAATGCAAATGCCAGATGAATGGTTCGAATTGAATGGCTATCTTAAAATAGGCGACAATGGAATCGTGACCATTTATTCTCCAAATCCTGAAATCGGGCAGAATGTAAAAACATCCATGCCTATGATCGTTGCAGAGGAACTCGATGTAGACTGGAATAATGTGATCGTGGAGCAGGCTCCTCTTAATACAGAAATATTCACGCGACAACTTGCTGGTGGTAGTCAATCCATCAGGCAGGGCTGGCAATCTTTAAGAACAGCCGGTGCGACTGCAAGACATATGCTGGTTGCAGCAGCTGCTCAACAATGGGAAGTTCCTCAGGATGAAATTACAGTTAGTAACGGAGTGATTGAACATATTAATTCTGATAAGAAAATTGGCTTTGGAGATATAGCAAAACAAGCCGCGTCCATCGAAGTCCCAGAGGAAGTAAGTTTAAAGGAAAATACAGATTTCAGAATCATAGGCACCTCCAGGAAGAACGTGGACGCGAAAAAGATCGTAACAGGCAAACCGCTGTACGGCCTGGACACTCAGCGCGATGGCATGCTTATCGCAATGATCTTGCAGCCACCGGCATTTGGCATGGAATTTAAAAATATGAACGCCGAAAAAGCAAAAGGCCTACCCGGCATTATAGATGTTTTTACCATTGATACATTTCCTGAAGATATGGAAAAGGAGTGGAGCGATGTTGGATCATTCTCAAAACTAGTCGTCGTTGTTGGCGAGACTACCTGGCAGGTTATGCAGGCCCGCAAAGAGCTGGAAGTAGAATGGGATCTCAACCCAGAACTTACCAAAGAGATCGAGATACTGGAGAAATCTGCAGGAATGAGGGATGCCAGCGGACTCGAAAGTAGTGATATTCACAGCTCTTTGATGGTAGAAGCCGGTACCAAAAACGCCGAAGTGGTAAGAAAGGATGGAGATCCTGAAAAGGCTTTTAAAAATGCTGCCAGAGTGATCGAAAGATCTTACACCTGCCCGTTCCTGGCGCACAACTGTATGGAGCCCATGAACTTTTTCGCCAATGTCTCCAATGGCAAAGCTGAATTAATAGGCCCCATACAAACTCCGGAATATGCTGAGAAAAGTGTGCAGAAACGACTTGGGATCGATCTGGAAAATATAGATATTCAAATGACGCGCATGGGCGGAGGTTTTGGAAGAAGACTTTACGGTCATTTTCTGGTTGAAGCTGCGGTCATTTCAGAAAAAGTGGGTGCACCTGTTAAGCTGATTTATACAAGGGAAGATGATATGACCAATGGTGTATACCGGCCGGCTTACCATGTGACTTATAAGGCAGCTTTAGACGCGAATAATCAATTAACCGCTTTCCATGTGAATGCAGGCGGTATTCCTGAGAGTCCGCTTTTTGCAAATAGATTCCCGGCAGGGGCTATAGATAATTACCTGGCAGAAAGCTGGGTGGTAGATTCCAATATTTCTGTTGGAGCTTTTAGAGCACCACGGTCCAATTTTATCGCTGGAGCTGAGCAATCGTTTCTCGATGAACTGGCAGAAGAAATGGGAAAAGATCCTATAGAATTCAGACTAGAAATGCTGGATAAGGCAAAGAAAAATCCTGTTGGTGAAAACAACGATTATGATCCAGGAAGATATGCGGGGGTTCTGAAACTTGCCCGGGACAAATCTGGCTGGAATTCAGACTCAAAAATGGCGAGAGGCGTATCTGCCTATTATTGTCATAATTCTTATGTCGCCCAGATCCTCGACATGACTGTTGAGAATAATCAGCCTCTTATCAATAAAGTCACCTGCGCGGTTGACTGCGGAATCGTGGTAAACCCTGAAGCTGCTAAGAATATGGTAGAAGGTGGAACGATTGATGGCATTGGTCATGCATTGTTCAGTGAAATGACCTTTTCTGAAGGAGTTCCGCAGCAAAGCAATTTTGACGGCTATCGACTCATTAGACATAAAGAGGCTCCCAAAAAGATTGATGTTCATTTTGTAGATAACGGGATCGATCCTACAGGTTTGGGAGAACCGCCATTTCCGCCAGTTCAGGGAGCATTGGCCAACGCGCTCTATAAAGCCACCGGAAAGAGATTTTATAAGCAACCATTTATAACAGGTTTGCAGGGTGATCTTAAGACCTGATTTCTATGAAGAGCATCAAGGTAAAATGCTGGATCGAAACTAACGGAGATAAATTCTATGGCCCGGGTCCCCATGAATTACTTCGGAATATTAAAGCTGAAGGCAGTCTGTCCAGAGCGGCAGAAAAAATGCAGTTGTCCTATCGCAAAGCCTGGGATATGATACAACAGTTAAATAAGCATTCTGAAGAGCCGTTGGTAATCTTGAGAAAAGGAGGCAAAACTGGTGGAGGAGCAGAGGTTACCACTCGTGCTGAAGAAGTAATGGAAGCCTACATTAAGCTTCAGCACAAATTACAGGAGGTAACGCAGGAAGAGAGACAACTTCTGGAAATCTTAAATTAAAACTAAAACTATGATTTTTAAAAGCATCTTTCATAGTTTTAATGTCCGATATATATTTAAATACATAACGCTCGAAATACTTGTTAGAATCCAGTAAGATATACCTTGATTATAATGCCACAACACCTGTAGACAAACGGGTTCTGGATGGAATGCTGCCATTTTTCACTGAAAATTTTGCCAATCCTCATAGCGATCACGCATTTGGATGGGATGCCGGTGAAGCCTTGGAAAATGCAAGAATGCAGGTGGGTAGCTTGATAAATGCGAGATCTTCGGAAATCACCTTTACATCTGGAGCTACAGAAGCGGCAAATCTCGCTTTGTTCGGCTATGCCAGGGAGAATATTTCCAAGGGAAAACATATTATAAGCTGCAGAACAGAGCATAAAGCGATACTCGAAACGCTCAATGCCCTCGAAAATGATGGTTTTGAGATCGAATTTGCTGAGGTGAACACTGAAGGAATCTTAAGCCTGGAAGATTTACAAAGCTTAATGCGGCCAGATACCATCATGGTTGTATTAATGTTGGCTAACAATGAAACCGGGGTGATCCAAGATATTCGTGCAATATCGAAACTGGTCCATGAGAATGCTAGTGTGCTGATGAGTGATATTACCCAGGCGGTTGGGAAAATGGAAGTCGATGTAAAATCATTGGGTATCGATATGGCAATTTTTTCATCGCATAAGATATACGGACCTAAAGGTGCCGGAGCATTATTTGCTTCATCCAGAATCGCATTAAGCGGGTATTTGTTTGGAGGAAATCAGGAAAAAAGAATCAGGCCGGGAACTGTGAACGTACCAGCAATGGTAGGTTTTGGAATTGCTGCGGAAGTTGCCAAAAATGAATTGCAGAAAACTTCAGAAGAAATGCTTGCTCTGCGAGTTTATTTTGAAGAGCAGCTTGAGGGTCTGGAAGATGTTCAGATCAATGCAAAATACCAAAACCGACTCCCGAACACCATCAGTTTTAGCGTTCATGATATAGATGGAGATGCGTTGTATCGAAGAATGAACAGGATCGCTATCTCCAGGGGATCTGCATGTACCAGCAATACCGTAGAAGCCTCGCACGTACTGCAGGCAATGGGTTTCAGAGAGGAACTGGCTCTTGCCACCTATCGGCTTAGTCTTGGGAAAGATACCACCCGGCAGCAACTAAACCAGGCTTTCGAACATATTCAGAACGCCATCAGCAGTATTAAATCAACCAGTATGGTATGAGAGAAATAGACGCCATAGTTGCCACATATCAAAAACTTAAGAGTGATCAGGTTTCTTGTGTTCTTGCGACCGTCGTTCATGTACAGGGTTCTTCTTACCGAAGAGCAGGCGCCAGAATGCTGGTAGATGAATTCGGAAACCTTACTGGTGCTATTAGTGGTGGATGTCTGGAAGGAGATGCACTTCGGAAAGCGCTGCATGCGCTACACCAGAGAAAAAATAAACTGGTTACCTACGACACCAGTGACGAGAATGATGCAATAATTGGAGCCCAGCTAGGCTGTAACGGAATCATAAAAGTATTATTTGAGGCGATTGATTTTAAAAATGAGCGAAATGCCTGTGAATTATTGCAAATCGCCATAGATAATGAGGAAAAAGCTTCAATTGTAGTCAAATTCGACCTGAATGAACAAAATTTTCAAGCCGGAACCATTGCTTTGATTTATTCTGAAGATGCTATGCACACTTCAGCTGAAATTAGCGAGAAAGTTCTATCAAAAGCTGAAGAAGTGATTCAGAATAAGCAATCTGATCTTATACAGCTGGATAACAGTAATTATAGCCCGATCCAATTTATGCAGTTTTATGAACCGCCGGTAAGACTGGTTCTTATTGGAGCAGGAAATGATGCGATGGTCCTGGCGAACCAGGCCGAACTTTTGGGTTGGAAGATCATCATAGCAGATGGGAGACCTTCTCATGCGAATACTCAGCGATTTACTTCAGGTTGCCATGTGATCGTGACCAGGCCGGAAGAGGCTCTGCAACATGTAAAAATTGACGAAAGAACCTGTTTTGCGTTGATGAGCCATAACTACCATTATGATCTCGCTGTACTGAAGTTGCTGCTTACAATAAAAGAGGTTCCATACATTGGTATTCTGGGGCCGCTTAAGAAATGGCAGCGTATGAGGGAAGATCTGGAAAACGAAGGAATCAGGATCTCTAAAGAAGATGAAGATCGAATCCATGCACCCATTGGCCTGGAGTTGGGAGCAGAAACTCCAGCTGAGATAGGTCTATCCATTCTGGCAGAGATACAGGCAGTTTTAACCGCTTCCAGCGCTAATTTCCTGAAACATAAGAATTCGCCAATTCACAAAAGAACAACTTCAGAAATTCTAAGCTTATAACGATGAAGGAGTCAACTTCAAATATCGCCGTTCTTATACTGGCAGCTGGCTCAAGCAGCCGTTTGGGCAAACCCAAGCAGTTGGTAAACTTTAGAAGTAAATTTTTACTGCAGCATAGCATCGATGTTTCCGAAGCATTGAATCTCTCAGAGAAATTGATAGTTCTAGGTGCTAATGCAGCTAGAATATTAAGAGAGGTCGATCATAAAAATCATCAGCTTCTTATAAATGATAACTGGCAGAAAGGCATGTCGACAAGCCTGAAAAAAGGACTGGAAGAAATTCAAAATTCATATCCTGTAATTGACAATGTACTGGTATTGTTATCTGATCAGCCATTTATAAGTGTTTCGGTATTACAGGAATTGATTGATCAACATTTGAAAACGAACTGCCTGGCGAGTTTTTCAGAATACCGGGGAATCCCGGGTGTTCCAGCCATATTTTCCAAAGAGATATTTGAGGACTTACTTAAGATCGAGGGTGATCGTGGTGCGAGAGATTTGATCAAGAACGGACTTACTAATTACCAATTAATTTCATTTGAAAAAGGAATAATAGATATTGATACTGAAGATGATCTGCAGCAATTAAAGCAATTAGAGCATGAGGCTAAAACTTAAGTACTTTGGAAAACTAGCGGAGACAGCTGGCTTACACGAGGAAGATAAAGATCTTGAGAGCGTCCAGACCCTGGCGGAACTTAAGACACTTATTTTCGAGGAATATCAATTTGATGAATCTGAGACCATTCAGGTAGCGGTGAACCAGCAACTTGATGAAAACAAAACATTAAAAGAAGGAGATGAGATCGCATTTCTACCTCCTTTCGCCGGAGGATGAGATACGACAGGCAAATAGCATTGGATGACATTGGGGTTACCGGACAGGAAAAACTCAGGAATGCCAGTATTCTTATTATAGGGATGGGCGGTCTTGGCTGTCCTGCGGCAACCTATCTTACGGGTGCAGGAGTTGGCCGGCTTGGTTTGCTTGATCACGACAGCGTGTCCATCACGAATTTACACAGACAGATTTTGTATTCAGAAGCTGATACCGGCAAGAAGAAAGTTACTGTGGCCGCCGACAAGTTGAAGGCTTTAAATTCTGAAGTTAATCTGGAGGTGTATGATAAAAAACTGACTAATGACAATGCTCGGGAACTAATTTCAAGGTACGATATGGTGATTGACGGAACCGATAATTTTGAAACCAAATACCTGATCGATGATGCCTGTTTGCTG
The DNA here is from genome assembly GCF_000423045.1 of Christiangramia portivictoriae DSM 23547. Classification (GTDB taxonomy): domain Bacteria; phylum Bacteroidota; class Bacteroidia; order Flavobacteriales; family Flavobacteriaceae; genus Christiangramia; species Christiangramia portivictoriae. Next base: position 808,039 of record NZ_KE383971.1, read on the forward strand.
GAAGAGAAAACATGGATCTATGCTTCGGTTTACAAGCATGAAGGACAATGTTCAGTTTTCAATTACAAAAACGGACCAACTTACAGATGTCTTTTTCCGAAGATCGCCCGGGAAAATATAACCTGTGAAGTTACGGGTACTCTTGGAATGTTACCTGGAATCTTCGGAATGTACCAGGCAATGGAAGCTGTAAAGATCATTTTGGGAACAGGAACGGTCTTATCTGGCAAACTAAAAATTCAGAATTTGATGCAAAATCAGGATCTGCTGATAGAGATAACAAAGAAACCGGAGGAAATCGCGAGAATCGTTGAAAATGGAATTCAGAGCATGGCCTTCAATTGCACATTAAAAGACGAACATCAGCTTTACCTGGATGTAAGGGAACTGCATGAGGAACCCCTGATTGAATCCAAGAACATTTTAAAAATTCCACTTCAGCAACTGGAAGCACGGGTACAGGAAATTCCGAAGCATCAAGAAATACAGATTTTCTGCCAGTCCGGGATTAGAAGTCTGCGAGCAAAGGAATTATTAGAAAACAAATACAAATTCGGAAATTTAAAGAACGTTTCCGGTGGAATTCAAACCATATTAAATGAGTCATAAAAAGCCAAAAAAGGTATTTATACAGGGAGCAATTCCTCCTGAAAAGATCGCGAAATCCATTGCAAACCATCAGTCAAAAACCAATATTGGAGCACATAGCATCTTTCTTGGACAGATTCGGGCAGATGAAGTGGACGGTAATATCGTCCAGGCCATAGAATACAGCGCTTACGAAGAAATGGCGGAGCAGGTATTTCACGAAATCAGGGAGACAGCTTTTTCTAAATTTGACATTACCTGCGCACATATTTATCATAGTATGGGAAGAGTGAATGCCGGGGAAATCTGTTTGTTTGTATTTACATCTTCAGAACATCGAAAGATTGCCATCGAAGCCTGCAACTTTTTTGTGGAAGAGATCAAAGCGAAAGTACCCATCTTTGGAAAAGAACTTTTTGAAGACGAATCACATCAATGGAAAGTAAATAAATAATGGTAGACATTACACATAAAATAAACACCTTGCGCGAAGCGACGGCCGTGGCGGTTGTAAAAACTTCTTCAGAAGATACCATAAAGGCGATTCGAAATAATACCGTACCTAAAGGAAATGTTTTCGAAATGGCGAAAGCTGCCGGTCTTTTAGGGGTGAAAAAAACTCCAGACCTGCTGCCCGATTGTCATCCTTTGCCGATCGAATATACAGGCATCGATTATGAGATCAAGGGTCTTGAGATCCATATTTCTGTGAAGGTAAAGACGATCTACAAAACAGGTGTGGAGGTTGAAGCCATGCATGGCGCCAGTATCGTCGCGCTTACTTTATATGATATGCTGAAGCCCATCGATAAACAGGTGGAGATTGGTAGCATAAAATTACAGCAAAAGAAGGGCGGAAAATCTTCTTTTAAAACCAATGCTGAAGGGATTACTGCCAACGTCATCGTATGTTCCGATTCTATTTCTAAAGGGAATGGCGAAGATAAAGCCGGGGAGATCATACTTTCCAAACTGAAGGATTTAAACATTCAGGGCTCTAAGCTTATTATTGCAGATGAACCGTCAGACATCAGGACCGCATTAGAAAATTCAGAAGGGAACCTGGTCATTTTTACGGGTGGGACCGGAGTTAGTAATCGCGATAATACACCTGAAGTTCTAAGAGAAATGCTGGATAAAAGTCTGCCTGGGGTGGAAGAACAAATTAGAAGTTATGGACAACAGCGTATGCCATTTGCAATGTTGTCAAGATCTGTAGCAGGGGTAAGGAAGGGGAAACTTGTACTTGCTTTTCCAGGATCTGCCAAAGGCGCTGCAGAATGCATGGACGCCATATTTCCGCATGTATTGCATGCGTTTAAAGTTTTAGAAGGAAAGAGACATGAGTGAAGAAAGAAAGCAGATCGTTGATAATTTTGGAAGACCACATACATACCTGAGAATTTCTCTCACAGATCGCTGTAATTTAAGATGTTTTTATTGCATGCCTGAGGATGGAATCCAGCTAATGGATAAACCCAGTATTATGACCCTGGAAGAGATCATTAGTTTGGCAACCAGCTTTAGAGATCTTGGAGTCGATACTATTCGGCTTACAGGCGGTGAGCCTTTGGTTCGTAAGAATTTTGGATACCTCGTGGAGGAACTTGCCAAACTTGGGGTCACTTTAAAGATCACGACCAATGGTATTGTTCTGGACAAATACCTGGACCTCTTTCAGAAAATAGGATTAAAAAAGATCAATTTCAGTCTTGATACACTGGATAAGGCAAGGTCTATTTTTATTACCAAGCGGGATTTTTATGATCGCATCATGCAAAACCTGGAAAAGGCGCTGGAAATGGGGATGCATATCAAACTTAATATCGTTCTAATTAAAGGGGTTAATGATGCCGAGATCAATGATTTTATTGCACTCACGAAACATCAAAACCTGGTGGTGAAATTTATAGAATTCATGCCATTTAAGGGAAATGAGTGGGACTGGAGCAAAGGGGTAAGCAAACAGGAAATTCTTGATACGGTTGAGAAAAAATTTGGAGAAATAGAAGTGCTGGAGAATCCTAAACATAGTACCAGCACTAACTTTAAGGTGGCGGGTCACGTTGGTAGTTTCGCGATTGTGAGCACGATCACCAATCCTTTTTGTAGTGAGTGCAACCGGATTCGCGTCACTGCAGATGGGAAGATGAAAAACTGCCTTTTCGCTAATTCTGAAACCGATCTTCTCAGTCCCATGCGGGAAGGAAAGGATTTGAGTCCGATTATTCTAAATGCCATCAAATCCAAGAAACATAGCCGTGACGGTATGGATGTGAAAATGGATGCCGAGCACTATGAGCAAAATCGTTCTATGATCTCAATAGGAGGGTAATGGTAGAAATTAAGCAAGCATTACAAATAATAAGATCTCAGGATGTACCACTGGATTCTGAAGTAGTAAGTCTTAAAGATTCACTAGGCAGAGTTCTGGCGGAAGATCTGAGAGCAGGCTTCGATTTGCCGGGTTTCGATAATTCGGCTATGGATGGTTATGCCTTGGGCGGGCTTCAGCAGGAATATAAGCTTGTTGGAGAAGTGGCTGCAGGTGATTTAAAGGAGATTATACCAAAGATCGGTGAAGCGGTTCGCATTTTTACCGGCGCAAAAGTTCCGCAGGGAACTTCCGCAGTAATCATGCAGGAAAAAACCGAAGTAAAAAATGATCTACTCTTCCTTGATCAATTACCGGTAGAAGGCCAGTGCATCCGAAAAAAAGGGGAAGAACTGAGATCAGGAGAACTGGTCTTCAACAGTTCGTATAAAATTACCGCTGCAGGAATTGGAATGATAGGGAGTCTTGGTCTTGATAAAGTAAAAGTCTTTAAAAAACCAGTCATTCGATTGATCACCACCGGCAACGAACTGGTCGCCCCGGGAGGTTCCCTGCAAGGCGGACAGATCTATGAATCCAATAGTGGGGCTATAGTAGCGGCATTAAATAGCAAAGGATTTACCAGTGCTGGGAATGAACAGATCAAAGATGATTTTGAACAGATCAAAACTGGCATTGCAGAAGCCTTGCAAAATGCCGGTGTACTTATTCTTTCCGGAGGAATTTCAGTAGGAAATTATGACTTCGTAAAGCAGGCGCTGGAAGAAAATGGAGTAGATGAGCTGTTCTACAAAGTGAAACAAAAACCCGGCAAACCTTTGTTTTTTGGAAGAAAGGAAAATAAATTCATCTTTGCGCTGCCTGGAAACCCTGCATCTTCCCTTAGTTGTTTCTACATATATGTGCTACCATTATTGCAGAAATTAAGTGGATTGGCAGGGAATGGACTGTTGGAACTTCATTTGCCAGCTGCTTCTGATTTTCAAAACAGGGGTGATCGTCCCGTTTTTCTAAAAGCGAATATAGAAGATAATACTGTCAGGATTCTGAATGCTCAGGGGTCTTCCATGATAGGTTCCATGGCTAAAGGCAACGCCCTGGCATTTGTCGAAGCCTTTGAGAAAATAGAGAAAGGCTCATTGATTAAAACATTTCTGATTTCCTGACATGCCCCTGGAGTACCTGCCATTGTTATTCTTTTTTATCGCACTATTCTATAGTTCGGTTGGATTTGGCGGAGGTTCCAGTTACCTGGCCATACTGAGTCTTGTGTTGGCCGATTTCTATGAAATTCGCTCTACCGCCCTGGTATTGAATATTTGCGTAGTTTCCATTAGCACCTTGGTCTTTGCCAGAAATGGTGTTTTAAAACCTCGTATGCTCTGGCCATTTTTCGTACTAAGCATTCCGCTTGCCTATCTGGGAGCACAGATAAAACTATCCCAGGATATTTTCTTTATTATCCTGGGCGTGGCCCTCATACTAGCAGGAATCTTTATGTGCCTTCGCTACTTACAGTCCAATCTTATTTCTTCGGAATTCACTAACTCCAGGAAAGCGCTTTTGGGTGGGAGCATTGGACTATTATCTGGAATTTCGGGTATTGGCGGTGGAATTTTTCTTTCACCGGTTCTGCATTTGCTTCGATGGAAAGATGGTAGAATCATCGCCTCCCTGGCTTCGGTATTTATCCTGGTGAACAGTATCGCTGGACTGGCTGGTTTGCAAATGGCAGGTACGTTTAAAATTGACACCAACCTACTTCTAAAACTCGTGCTAGCGGTTGTTCTCGGCGGAATTTTCGGATCTTATCTAAGCAGTAAAAAATTCAATTTAAAGGTCCTCGGGATCCTGACTGCCGTGCTGATATTTTATGTCGGGCTTCGGCTTATCCTGAAGTTCGGATTGGACCTTAATATCTAGTTTTCTCCTATTACGAATAAACTTAGGTTAAAAGAAGCGTGAAATGCCTTATTAATGCTTGCTGTTAACACTTCAGTAACATTTGCCGAGTCTTATTTCTGTAATTTTAAAGGGTAGACTTACCTCCAAAAATAATTACATGAAAGATTTAGACAAATGGAAAGCCAAGGTCGAGGCAGATGACTTCACCGATGATGAAAAGAAGGTGTTTGATGAAATGGGCTTGAAAGGCTCTTCAAGGCGTACTTTCTTAAAACAGGTTTCAGTAGCGAGCATGAGTCTCTGGGCTACCTCCTATTTTACGAACGACCTGTTTGCAAGTACCATGGAAGACCTTCCGGAAGAAGCACGGGTTTTACTGAATGAAGTAAAAGTGAATTTGCGAGTGAATGAGATGAGCAAACCATTGAATATCGATTCAAGGATGAGTTTGCTTGACGCCTTAAGGGAACGTCTTGCTCTTACCGGAACCAAAAAAGGATGTGACCATGGCCAGTGTGGTGCATGTACGGTGATGATCGATGGAAAAAGAAAATTATCCTGTTTAACACTTGCCGCAACCTGTGATGATAAAGAGATCACCACAGTAGAAGGTCTTGCCAAGGATGGTAAACTGCATCCTATGCAGGAAGCTTTCGTAAAACACGATGGCTACCAGTGTGGATATTGCACTCCAGGACAGGTTTGCTCTTCTGTAGCTTTACTGGAAGAAGCGAAAAATGGAGAAGCAAGTTATTTAACCGAGGACCTTTCAACGATTAAAAAAGATTTGAAACTTTCCGAAGCAGAAATAAGAGAGCGTATGTCTGGAAATATTTGCCGTTGTGGTGCTTACAATAATATCGTGCAGGCCTTCAAGGAGGTGCATTCCGGAGACAGTGAAATGCCAACCTGGGAATTTGCTACTCAGGAACAAATGGAAAATGCAAAGAACGCTTAATACCAACCAGATATGAGACCATTCACTTACACGAATGCTAAGAATACACAGGAAGCATTGCAGCAAACTACTGCAACGACACATTACCTGGCCGGAGGAACCAATCTGGTTGATCTAATGAAAGAAGATGTTGAACGTCCCGATCAATTAGTGGATGTAAATAATCTCGAGTTCAATAAAATAGAAAAGAATCAGTCCGGAGGCTGGAGTCTAGGAGCGATGTTAAACAACTCTGATACTGCGAATCACCCGGATATCCGTAAAAATTATCCGTTATTATCCATGGCGATGCTCTCGGCAGCCACAGCGCAGATAAGAAATATGGCCACTAACGGAGGTAACTTAATGCAGAGAACCAGATGTCCTTATTTTTTCGAGACTTCGATGCCTTGTAACAAAAGAGAACCAGGTTCCGGTTGTGGTGCCATTGATGGGATGAATGCCGTTCACGCCATTTTTGGATACAGCAAGGAATGTATCGCTACACATCCTTCAGATATGTGTGTTGCGCTTGCAGCCATGGGAGCTGAAGTTGAGGTGCAAAAGCCAGATGGTTCCAGTCGAAGAATTCCATTCAGCGAATTCCATAGACTGCCTGGAGACAGACCTGAAAAGGATACTAACCTGGAAAAAGGAGAACTTATCACTCAAATACATTTGTCTACTCCTCAATTCTCTGACAATTACTATTACCTGAAGATTAGAGAGCGTTCCAGTTATGCGTTTGCCCTAATTTCAGTTGCAGCAGGATTATCTATTCAAAATGGGATGATTTCCAGAGTAGGTCTGGCTATGGGCGGAGTGGCTCACAAACCCTGGAAACTTTCAGAAGCTGAAGAATTTTTAAAAGGCAAAAAGGCCACTACTGAAAACTTCGAGAAAGCGGCAGAACTGGCCATGAAAGATGCCAAACCATTCGAGAAAAATAAATACAAGGTCGAGATGGGGACAAAAGCCGTCGTACGCGCACTGCAACAGGCCATCAATCGAACAGCATAACCAATTTCAAAAAATTATAAGATGAAGACAATGAACAAAACTGGAGTTGGTGCAGCAATTGATCGCGTAGAGGGACACCTCAAAGTGACGGGAAAAGCTACATACGCTTCAGAATTTCCAATCGAGAACAAGGTGTATGCCCAGGGTATTAACAGTACCATTGCTAAAGGAACCATCACCTCTATCGATACTACGGAAGCAGAGAAGGCGGCCGGGGTATTGGCGGTAATCACTCATAAGAACGCTGAAAAGCTAAATGATTTTAAAAAAGATCGATACCAAATATCAACAGATACCATTGCACCTGTGCTGCAAAGCAACAAAGTGCATTATTATGGAGAATATGTAGGGGTGGTAGTGGCTGAAACTTTTGAGCAGGCGCAATACGCAGCAAGACTGGTCAAAATTGAATATAGTAAAGCAAACGATCCTAAGATTCATTTTGGTAAAGAACGTGGCAATGCATTTTTTCCAGCCGAGGATTCAGACTATTCTCGCGGGGATATGGAAAAAGGACTGGCTGAAGCAGATGAGGTTGTTGAACAAACATATATCACGCCTATCGAGCATCATCACCCTATGGAATTACATGCGGTGATCGCCGAATGGAACAATGGGAAAGTAACAGCTTATGCAAGCCAGCAAATGCTGGAAGATGCTACCATAGCCATATCTGATACATTTCAGATTCCGCAGAAGGATGTACGGGTGGTTGCAGCTTATGTTGGTGGAGGATTCGGTTCCAAGCTCAATGTGGAGCGACATGTTACCCTCGCGGTCATGGCGGCCAAGAAGGTTGGAAGACCTGTGCAGGTAACCGTTACCAGGACACAGATGTTTACCAATACCGGACTGCGACAAAAGAACGAGCAAACCATGAAGATTGGCGCTAAACAGGATGGGACCTTGACGGCGCTTTCTCATGATACCTTATCGCATACTTCCCCGAATCTAGTGTACCAGGAACCCTGCGGAATGGTTTCCAAAATGCTTTATAATAGTCCGAATGCCAAAGTAACCGAGAGGCTAATGCCAATGAACCTGCAAACGCCATTTGCGATGCGGGCACCGGGAGAAGCGACAGGAAGTTTTGCATTGGAATCTGCGATGGATGAGATGGCCTGGAAACTAAAGATGGATCCGTTAGAGTTCAGGATCAAAAACGATACTCAAACAGATCTTCATAAAAACCGACCTTTTTCCTCGCGACTACTGGTAGAATGTTTGCGAATAGGTGCAGAAAAATTTGGGTGGAAGAATCGTAAAGATCAGCCACGAACCAATACCAAAGGAAACTGGCTTATTGGATATGGCGTTAGCGCAGCATCCAGGAATTCACCTTATTTAAAGACCCACGCGAAGGTGCTGTTGGAATTGGTGGAGGACAGAGTAGAAGCGACCATGCAGATGGATGCAACCGATATTGGTACGGGAACTTATACGATCGTAGCTCAAACTGCTGCCGAATATCTTGGCATTCCAGTGGAACAGGTCAAGGTAGAACTGGGGGATTCCAACTTCCCGGTAACCCCGGGCTCCGGAGGATCATGGGGAGCAGCCTCTTACTGTAATGGAGCAAGAGCGGCCTGTGAGAACGCAGTTAAAAAATTGAAAGACAATCGAAGTATTCCTGAAGACAAGGAGGTTGCTCTGGCTGAACTTTTAAAACAGAACCAGCTCACTAAATTTGAAATGACTGGGATGGCCGAGCCTTCTACGGAATTTGAAAAACATTCTGTATTTTCTTTTGGTGCCAACTTCGCCGAAGTCTGGGTAGATAAAGACACAGGAATGTGGAAGATCGAAAGAATGGTCAACGTGGGTGCCGCAGGAAAAATCCTGAATCCTAAGACTGCCTATGGACAGATCATTGGAGGTCTAACCATGGGAGCAGGAATGGCGATTGCTGAAAAGACTGATGTAGAACCAAATTTCGGGAATTTCATTACACGTTCCTTTGCAGATTATCACGTTCCTGTAAACCTGGATATGGCAAACATCGATGTCATTTTTCTTCCTGAAGAGGACAAGATCGCCAACAAAATGGGAATAAAAGGAATAGGAGAGCTGGGAATCACAAGTGTAGCCGCTTCACTTTCCAATGCCATTTTTAATGCCACAGGTAAAAGAATGCGCGAATTGCCCATAACCCCTGAAAAATTAATTGAAGCGCCATTGGAACCTGGCGTTCAGGAAGTTTGATAGTTTAAAAACCCGGATCATCATCCGGGTTTTTTACTATTATGATAGTTTGACAACTGTTAATTAAGATATAAACTATCATATATTAATAGTAATACTATTAGATTTGCAGGAAATAATTTAATGGTGGATAAGTTATATCAGAACATCAATATTTCAGTAAATTCAGAATTATTTCTGAAGGATCCTGAATCCAGTGAGCTGGGGAAAAAGATCGTAGGTCAGGGAATTTTGCTTATCGACCAGATTGGTTTCGAGAAGTTTACCTTCAAGAAACTTGGAGCGAAGATTAAATCGAATGAAAGTTCTATTTATCGATATTTTGAAAATAAACACAAGTTCCTGGTTTATATCACAAACTGGTTCTGGGGCTGGAAAGAGTTTCAGCTTACGCTGTCCACTTATGGGATCTCAGATCGCAACATGAAATTACTGAAAGCTATCGAGGTCGTTACACATCCCGTGGTTCAGGACTTCAGGTTTCAGCACATCAATGAGGTTGCCCTAAACCATATTATTATCAATGAGTCTTCCAAATCCTATCTTACCAAGGAGGTAGAAACAGACAATAAGGAAGGCTATTTTTCTATTTACAAAAGACTGGTTACCAGGATAGCTGAAATGATTTCTGAAGTTTCTTCAGATTATCAATATTCCCTTAGCCTCTCCAGCATGATCCTGGATGGAGCCCTGCACCAGCATTTTTTAAAGGATCATATTCAGTCAATAACCGACTGCTCCGAAAAGAAAAGTGTTTCCAATTATTTTAAAGACCTCGTGATCAATACCCTAAAAATTGAACTCAATGGCTGAAGAAAAAATGACCGCCTGGCAGCGCTTCGTTGGCCTGCTTAAGCTCGATAAAAAAGATTTCCTGCAAATTCTGTATTATGCAATTTTTGCCGGACTGGTGAATCTTTCGGTACCACTTGGAATACAGGCAATCGTAAACCTTATACAGGGTGCCCGAATCACTACTTCGTGGATCATCCTGGTCATCCTGGTAACTATGGGAGTTGCTTTTGTGGGAGTGCTTCAGCTTATGCAGATAAGGATTCTGGAAAATATTCAGCAGAAAATATTTACAAGGGCGTCTTTTGAATTCACCTATAGATTTCCGAAGATAAAAATGTCTGAGCTCGAAAACTTTTACCCTCCTGAACTTGCAAACAGGTTTTTTGATGTAATCACGATCCAGAAAGGGATCGCCAAACTGGTGTTAGACTTTCCAGCGGCTATTTTGCAGATCGTCTTTGGATTGATCCTGCTTTCACTGTATCACCCTTTCTTTATTTTCTACGGAATCTTACTCGTATTGCTTATTTACCTGGTGTTCAGATTCACCGCGAAACGTGGACTTCATACCAGTATCAAAGAGTCCAAAATGAAGTATAAGATTGCACACTGGATTCAGGAAGTAGCCAGGACTTTGATCAGTTTTAAAGTTTCTGGAAAAACCAGGCACGCCATACAAAAGAATGATGCGCTGGTGACCAAATATCTCCATGAACGGGAGAGTCATTTCCAGGTACTAAAACTTCAGTTCATTCAAATGGTTGGTTTTAAGACGCTGGTTACAGCTGGTTTGTTGCTAATAGGAGGTTTCCTGGTGCTTAACCAGCAAATGAACATTGGCCAGTTCGTAGCAGCAGAGATCATCATATTATTGATCATAAGTTCGGTGGAGAAAATGATCATGGGACTTGAAAACTTTTACGATCTGCTTACTTCACTTGAAAAACTCGGCGAAGTGGTAGATAAAAAATTAGAAAGATCTGGAGGCGATACCTCGTTTTCTGAACATACCAATCTGGAAATCGAACTTAAAAATATTGGATTTAAAACACCAGAAGGTCAGGAAGTCCTGAAGGATATCAATTTAACGATCAAGCCGGGGGAAAAGATTTTGCTGAAAGGGCCTAACGGTTCAGGTAAATCGCTGTTGCTTAGAATCATTGCCGGACTTGTGGAGCCTACCCAAGGGAAAATCTATGTAAATGGTATTTCCCTTAAGAATATCGACTTAAACTATTATCACGGTCTTATGGGGCAATCACTCACAGAAGAATCTTTGTTTGAGGGCACCCTTTTCGAGAATCTTACCTTCGGCGATGATACGGTCACAAATTCAGAAATATTTGCAGTACTGGATAAAACCGGATTAAAAGAATTTGTGCGACAGCAACCCGATGGTTTGGAAACTCTTATCTATCCAGAAGGACTTAAATTACCTCATACCATCGCCAAGAAGATCATCCTGGCCAGGACGTTATTGCGAAATCCAAGGTTGTTGATTTTGAACGAGCCATTGCACCAGGTAGATTATGAAGAGGAAAAACGAATCGTTGATCATCTCATGTCTGAAGATCAGCAATGGTCCATCATTGTAGCCAGTGGTGAGGAGGTCTGGCAGAATCGTTGTAACCGTCATATCATTTTAAGAGATGGTAAACTTGAATCTAATCTTTAAGGACTATGCTTAACATCACTAGAAATTCATTGAACGAGCAGGTTGATCTACGGCAGTTTAAGGCTGGAAAGAAGGTTCTGCATACAAGACATTTTAAATACTTCAACAGATTCCTGAAATACTCGGCAATATTTGGAGTAATCGTACTATTTCTTCCCTGGACGCAGACGATATCAGGAAATGGTTCTGTAACCACTTTAAGTCCTGAACAGCGACCGCAGACCATACAATCGGTCATTCCAGGTAAGATCGAAAAATGGTTTGTAAACGAAGGAGATTATGTAGAGAAAGGAGATACGATCCTGCACATAACAGAGGTTAAGAATGAATATTTTGATCCATCGCTGGTAGAAAGAACAGGTGACCAGGTAGCTTCAAAGGCCGGTTCCCTGAAATCCTACGATCAAAAAATCTCTGCTTTAGGTACACAGTTACAGGCGCTGGCTCAGGAAAGGGAGCTTAAGTTGGAACAGGCGAGAAACAAGCTGGAACAGGCCAAACTGAAAGCAAAAAGTGACAGTATCGATTTTGAAGCGGCAAAAACCAATCTGAGTATTGCCGAAACTCAGTTTGATCGTACAAAGACCCTCCAGGAGGAAGGATTGAAAGCGATGACAGATGTGGAGGAAAAACGACTGAAACTTCAGGAAACTCAGGCAAAACTCATTTCGCAGGAAAACAAGCTTATGGCCAGTAGAAATGAGATCATCAATGCCCGCATTGAAATTAACCGAACAGCAGCGGAGTACAGTGATAAAATTTCCAAGATCCAGAGTGATCGCTCTTCTGCGGAATCTCAGAAATTCGATGCCCAGGCTGAAGTAAGTAAACTGCAGAATGCCTATACCAATTACGAAATGCGTCAGGATCTTTATTATGTACGAGCTCCTCAGAACGGTTATATCAACAAGGCTATAAAAGCCGGGATTGGTGAAACTTTTAAAGAAGGAGAGCAGTTGGTGAATATTATGCCTTCAGATTATGACCTGGCTGTTGAAACTTTTGTAAAGCCTCTGGACCTACCGCTTTTACACAAAGGAGAAGAGGTTAGGGTACAGTTTGACGGTTGGCCGGCAATCGTTTTTAGTGGTTGGCCAAATGTATCTTATGGTACTTACGGAGCAAAGGTTGTGGCTATAGAGAATTTTATTAGTCCGAATGGAAAATACAGAGTACTGCTGGCACCAGACGAGAACGATCACGAATGGCCCGATGCCTTGAGAGTTGGATCTGGTGCGAACACGCTGGCATTGCTGGAGGACGTGCCTATCTGGTATGAATTATGGCGACATTTAAATGGCTTCCCGCCAAATTATTATACACCGGAAAATCAAACTGAAACTGAGAAAAAGAAATGAGTTTAAAAAAGTTACTTTTTTCAGCTTTCCTTTTACTGCCGCTGCTTCAATTTGGGCAAACTCAGGACAGTGTGGTACTTAATTTTGAGGATTACCTGCAAATGGTAAAAACCTACCATCCGGTGGTACGACAGGCCAGGCTAATAACAGATCTCGGTGACGCCGAATTACTGAAAGCCAGAAATGGGTTTGATCCAAAGATTGAAGCAAATTATGACAGGAAGGATTACAAGGATACCCGGTATTTTGACCTTTTCAATGCTGCCTTCAAGATTCCAACCTGGTATGGTGTAGAGCTGAAGGCAAAATTTGAACAAAACGAAGGATTTTATTTGAATCCCCAAAATACGGTGCCAGACGACGGACTGTTTGCGGCTGGAATTTCTGTACCCATAGGCCAGGGTTTGTTTATCAATGAACGTATGGCTGCCTTAAAACAAGCCAAAGCATACCAGCAGCAGTCGGTCGCAGACCAGCAACTCGCGGTGAATGAGATCCTGTATGATGCTTCCATAGCCTATTTTGACTGGATTAGTGCCTATCGCGAACTTAAGTTATACAACAATTTTATTGAGAATGCGCAGTTTCGTTACGATGGTATTCTTGCCAGCTATGAAGTAGGGGACAAGCCGGCTATTGATACCCTGGAAGCCGATATACAGATACAGGACCGGAAGTTAAGCCTGGAACAGGCGCGACTTATGTTTTTCAAAGCCTCTCAAAAACTGGCTACTTTCCTGTGGGCTGAAAATAATACTCCGCTGGTGATTCGTGAACGGGTGTATCCCGAAGCTGCCTTATTCGAAAACAGCGCAATTCCAGCCGAGTTCTTGAGTGATACTGAAATTGAGAACCATCCAAAGATTCGATCATTAGCATACAAGGTGGAAATTCTGGAGTTCGACAGAAGGCTGAAAGCAAACAAACTGCTTCCAAAACTTGACCTGGAATACAATTACCTAAGCGGCGATCCGGATATTTTAAGAAGTTTCGTGAATGAGAATTATAAAATAGGCGTAAACTTCAGTATTCCCTTATTTCTTCGGAAGGAACGCGGAGATCTGCAAAAATCAAGGATCAAACTTCAGGATGCTGAATTAGAGTTGTATAGCGAACAGCTCAATCTTCAGAATAAGATCAGGGCGCTGAAAGAACAGTTTTTATCTTACCAGCAACAGGTATTAATGATCAACCAACTGGTAGAAAATTATGAAATCATGCTGAATGCTGAAGAACGTAAATTACAACTTGGAGAAAGTTCAGTATTTCTGGTCAATACCCGGGAAAAGAGTTTAATAAGTGCACGATTAAAACAAATTAGTGTACAGGAAAAACTCTGGAATACACGTGCTGAATTAAGCCAGGTTCTTGCCATCCTGGAATAATTTAACCTTTTGCAATGTCTTTTTCCCCGGATTTAAATACGGTGTAGGTAAGTGTCTATTGTATCTTTGCAGGCGGAAAAATGACCATGCAAAAATCTTTCTGTCTATTCCTGCTAACCTTATTCAGCTGGAGCATGCTTGCCCCGGTATTTCCAGTTTTTGAATATTTTATCAATTACGATTATATCGTTGAAGTGCTTTGTATCAATAAGAATGAGCCAGAACTGGAATGTGACGGTAAGTGTTATTTAAAGGATCAGCTTTCAGCGAATTCTATCATTAAAAATGATACTTCAGAAAATCAACTGGTCGATTACCGATTCAAACCTGTACCACTTTTTTTCCAGGACACAGGCAAAATCCATCTGAGCTCAAGTTTCAACCAGCAATCAAAATTGCTTGTTTTCTATACTTCAGTTTCTACGGAATATTTAGCAGAAATCCCGTCTCGACCTCCACGATTTTCACTGCTTTTCGTGTAAATAGTAAGTGAATTTTTAAAATCAAAAAATGAATAAATTTTTAATCCCTTTTTTAGGGTCAATATTGCTGTGCTCCAATATGATGGTAGCGCAAGATAAATGGAGTAGTAACCGGGCAGATGGGCATGCTCCAATAAGTATCATGGGTGATCATACTCATCACAAAGGTGAATTCATGGTGTCATACCGGTACATGCCTATGTGGATGGATGGATTGATTGAAGGTAATGATGCAATCGAGAATAGGAAGGCGTTTGATAATTATATGGCAGTTCCTCAGGACATGCGCATGGATATGCATATGCTAGGTGCGATGTATGCTGTTTGCAACCGGGTGATCCTTGCAGGAATACTTAATTATATTGATAATGATATGGATCTACGCTCCAGAATGGGTATGAATTTCACAACAGAATCATCTGGGTTTGGAGATATTGCTGTTAATGCTCTCATCAACTTTTATGATAAGGACAGGCAGAAAATACATGCCAATCTAGGAGTAAGCATACCTACCGGAGATTTGGAACAGTCTGGGGATACCCCGACGATGCAAAACGCGAGACTTGCCTATCCCATGCAGTTAGGTAGCGGTACACTGGATCCATCTATAGGCGTTACTTATCTGGGTTAAACAGATCGTTTTTCGTGGGGTGTACAGCCAAAGTATAAATTCAGAATAGGTGAAAATTCTCAGGATTATACATTAGGAAATCGATTTGATGTAGTTGGCTGGACCGCCTATAGTCTGTCACAAAAATGGAGCGTTTCAGGGAGCGTGAGTTATTTCGATCAGCAGGAAATCGATGGTGTGGATGGTAAGATGAACCCTATGATGATGCCGTTGTTCGATACAGCAAATTCAGGGAGAAGTCAGTTGGATCTCGGGATTGGTAGTAACTTCTACGTGCCTGCTGGCAGACTGAAGAATCTAAGACTGGGAGTTGAAGTTAAACTGCCTTTATACCAGGATGTAAATGGTATTCAAATGCAGAATCAGTTGGCAGGAACAATCGGGCTCCAGTATTTAATCAGTTCTTATAAAAAGTAATTCCATCATATATACTGAAATAAAAAAAAGCCGCTCTGCAGAGCGGCTTTTTTATTATAAAAATTTCCTGGTACTCTTTTTATATGCTGAATACTCCGGATATTTCAGTAGTAATAACCGCTCTTCATAATTTGATTTGAAATAGAGTACTATGAATAGCAAAATAGTAATGATCAATCTGAATTCAGATTCAGAAAAAATTCCGAAGCTGAAGGCCAGCAGAATGATAGAGGTATAAATTGGATGCCTGGAAAATGAGAATGCACCACCGGTTATCAATTTCCCCTTATTTACGGGTGTTGGGAACACAGACAATGTATGTTTAAGTTGATATAATGTAACTACCGCCAAAACAATTCCGAAGATACCGGGAACTAATGCTAACATTCTAATCCAGCCCGGCAGCTCTATTTCCATAAAATCCACTGGTATCCAATACGTAATGAATAACACTAGCTGCAGGCCTACGAATAAATAATCTCTTACCGGCAGATTTTCCGGTCGTTTCATATCAAAAAGTATAACTCAAGATGGTATCCCATAGATGCCTGTGCAAGTCACTGCCCGATCGCGGCAGCATGATAAAATGATAGCCAGAGGTGATATTCAGGCCCTTTGCAATCACAATTTGCGGGCCTACAAATACCCAGTTCTGGTCCACAGTATCGGGCAAAATTCCTGAATCAAAATTCAGAAATAGTTCATCGTAAGCGACCAGTGAGATACCAGGGTTTTTTAAGACGGGCAGGCTGGCTGTTAATCGATATCTCAGTCGCGTACGGTAATTACGACCGTCTATGAGTTGCTTGTTCTCCCGTTCCACGATGGCATCAATAAATCGTTCCTCAACTCTCATTCGATGATTAAAGTTCATAGAACCAATACGGTGACTGAGCGCTACCTGTTGCCAGATATTGTGTTCATAAAAATCGGGTTTCGCGATATTGATATTTTGATCATTGTGCAGGTAACTATAACCGGCGGCAAAACTTACGATACTATCGAGGCGAAAATCTACCGAAGGCCGAATCACCGTTTGTTCATGGTATTTAAGAAAGGATGTGGTACGATGATGGTATTCCAGGCGTACATGCCAGTTTTCATTGAGGTTTTTGGTTACAAAAGCCGCATTCCAGCTACCATGTTCCTGTCTATCCTGTGCGTTTGCAGAGTAGGATAAGCTTATCAAAGCGAATACAATGAGGGCGTAGTTGATACTTCTCATGAGTTTTATTTAAAGATCATAATTTGAAATTCCTGCTTTTAACTCGTAGATCTTAGTGAATCCATTACGAGATAACAATCTCGCGGCTTTCATGCTCCTAATTCCCGACTGGCAGTATAAAAAGACATGTTCAGATTTTGACCAGGGCAGGACTGCCTTCAGAAAAGAATTTCTATGGATCAGGTTCTGGTTTATCGCACCAGGAATTGAACCGGTGTCGAATTCTTTTTTCGTGCGCACGTCCAGTAACCTTCCTGAATTCTTTGAAATGGCTTTTTTAAATTCATCGGGATTCAACCTGATGATATTTGTGTTTGCATGTTGCTGACTTCGGAAAAGCCTCCGGAAAAAATTCATATTTTTTGATAAAAGTAAGTTAGATAAACAAGCTGCCATGTAACATGAGTTGCTTCTTTATCTTTGTTCCGAAAATAAGCTTCCAATGCAAGAATCACAAATATTAAAGCACATACAACACATGGATATCTACCTGCTCGACCAGATCATGAAGCAGCGTTATCATAAAAATGACAGGATTCTGGATGCAGGTTGTGGTGAAGGCAGAAATTTAAGATGGTTCTACAATTTTGATTATGACATTTGGGGAGTGGACATGGACACAGAAAGGTTAAAACAGGCAAGGCAGAATTATCCAGACATCAAACAAGGTTTGATACAGGCAGAACTTTCAGATTTACCATTTCCAGCTGCTCATTTTGAGCATATTGTTTGCAGTGCAGTACTTCACTTTGCTGAAGGTGAACAACATTTCTATACCATGTTTTCAGAATTAATAAGAGTTCTGAAGCCTGGTGGCACAATCCTGATAAGAACAGCATCCAACATTGGCCTGCCAGAAAGAAATCCAGACCTGACCGATGCAGTAAGCAACAGGAAAGCTAGCTATTACCTGAGCAGGCAGATAATTGACAGGCATAAGCTTCGCCTGCTGGAACCTGTGAAAACTACCAATGTTCAGGATATGAGATGCATGACCACCCTGGTTCTCCAAAAATAAAGGCGATCGAAATGATCGCCAATTATATGATTTTTGCCAGCTATAGCGTGGAAGGACAAACGTAATTGGTAGTAGGAATACCTGCTTCCCTGATGGCCTTAAAACCACCCTGAACATCTACAAGATTATGAATTCCCCTGCTTTTAAGAATGGAAGCAGCGATCATACTGCGATAGCCACCGGCGCAATGAATGTAAAATGTTTGCTCTGCCGGATAATCCGAAAGATGTTTGTTTATTTCTGAAAGTGAAGTGTGCACCGCCTGCGGCAAATGTTCAGACTGGTATTCACCCGGTTTTCGAACATCAAAAATTGCTACTTCTTCTGCGATGGGCTTCAGCTCATTTGCCGTGATTGTTGCCACCGTATCGGTTTCTTTGGAAGCCTTCACCCAGGAACTGAAACCGCCTTCCAGATAACCTATACCATTGTCGAACCCAACTCGTGAAAGCCTGGTAATCGCTTCTTCAATTCTGTGCTCATCACCTACCAGCAAAATGGGCTGCGAGATATCCTTGATCAATTCGCCTACCCATGGAGCAAAACTGCCGTCAAGGCCTATAAATACAGAACCCGGGATATGTGATTTCGCAAACTCTGCCGGTTTTCTTATATCCAGTATTAAAGCCCCGGTTTCATTAGCGGCAGCCTCAAAAGCATCAGGATCGAGAGCCTGTAATCCCTTAGCCATTACCTTATCGATACTTTCATAACCTTCCATGTTCAGTTTTACATTCATTGGAAAGTAGGCGGGTGGAGGTAACAAACCATCTGTAACTTCTTCAATAAATTCAGCTTTGGTCATATCTGCTCTTAAAGCATAATTCATTTTCTTTTGATTCCCCAGGGTATCTACCGTTTCTTTCATCATATTCTTTCCACAGGCAGAACCAGCACCATGAGCCGGATAGACAATCACTTCATCTGGCAGGGGCATGATCTTTTCTCGAAGACTGTCAAATAGAGTTCCTGCCAGTTCTTCCTGGGTCATGCTCGCCGATTTCTGAGCCAGGTCTGGACGGCCAACGTCTCCCAGGAAAAGAGTATCGCCAGTAAAGATCGCGTGATCCCTGCCGTGCTCATCCCTGAGTAAATAGGTCGTGCTTTCCATGGTATGACCGGGAGTGTGCAGCACCTGGATCGTTAATTTTCCGAGTTTAAACTCCTGAAGATCTTTTGCGATGATCGCTTCAAATTCGGGATTGGCGTTGGGACCAAATATAATGGGTGCGTTCGTCTTTTCTGAAAGACTTATATGTCCAGAAACAAAATCGGCATGAAAATGTGTTTCAAATATATACCTGAGCCTTGCGACGGCTTCGCTGATTCTATCCAGGTATGGCTGCACTTCCCGAAGCGGATCGATAATAGCGACTTCTCCTTGACTTTCAATATAGTAGGCACCCTGAGCCAGGCATCCTGTATAAATTTGTTCGATTTTCATGATTTCTAGGATTTGATACCGCAAAGATAGAATTGCAAATGGAAAGCGAAAGTAACATTGATCACCAATTACATACAACTTCTTAAAGCAAGCAATTAACACAGAGATAATCCAGAGACCGGTTTGTTAAAATAGCTGAAACACCCATGCCAGATTGAGAAGTTATATTCCCATAAATAAATCTATGAAAACACAGCAACTTTTCGATACCCTGTTAAGCTGGTTTAGACCAGGGCAAAAAACTCATGTTTTTTATGTTGAAAAGCGATTGAAGTTCGGGAAATATCATGTACTACACCGGGATCATTGTGAGGTTTTACCAGATGTGAACGGCAGGCTGGAAGTTGGAAGAGGCAGCGATATGGAATTGATGCTAACGCAGGCGAATAAGCACTACCAGCATGTACAGCTTTGCCAGCAATGCTGTAAAATCGAGAAACCAGAATCTATTGCATAAAAAAAGCAGCCCTGAAGAGGCTGCTTTTTTGTAAATCTCAATAAAATTAGAAGATATAACGTAAACCTACCTGAGCCTGCCATCTTGAGTCAAGACTAAAGTCATTGGCAAAGGTTCTGGTCTGTCCACCGAATGTATAAACAGGTGTGTTGGTATCATCTACGAATACTCCAAGAGGTTGATCATTGATAGGTCTTTCAATCACACCCCAGTCTGAGCTAATCAGGTTTCCGAAGTTAAGGATATCGATACTAAACTGGATTGTATTGGTTTTTTCACCAACCTTGAAGTTATAATCCTGAAGTAACTTAACATCCCAGCGTCCTCTCCAAGGGCTCAAAATATCGTACTTTCCAGCATAGTCACCTCGATTATCATTCAGGTAATCATCCTGCTGAATAAACCTTTCAAATGCTTCTCTTTGTGCCGCCTGCTCTTCTACATTTCCAGTAAACTGGTATTGCTGAAGTTCAGACTGAGTAGGAATATATATAAGGTCGTTTAAAACAGATCCATCATTGTTGATGTCTCCTGAATACGTGTACGAGAATCTTCCTCCCTGGGCATATTCGTAAAAAGCACCAATAGAGGTTCTCCATCTGTCATCTTTTCCGTAGAAGAACTGCTTGTTCAACTGTCCAACGATACGATGTTTATCACCATATCTTGAAGGTGTGCTTACCGCTCTGTTCACATTTCCAATCGCTGGATTCCTGTCATAGGCATCACTGGAGATCTCGGCATCCAGGGAACTTGCATCCTCAGATTTCAGATAGTTATAGGCAATACTCGCAAAGAAATCTTTTTCAAAGTTCTTGCTTAATTTCACAGACCAGTTAAAGGAATATCCAACATCTGTATTGGTAAATACATACGCATTGGTCACACCACCAAACTCGTTCACGGCACGATCACTGGTCTGGTAAACCGGACGGTTGTCTACACCATTCAAAGTTCCTGTTGGAACTGAAAGACCGTAGTTTCTTACCATTTGAGCATTCAGATCTTTGGTATAAATTAGGTCTGTGGTAGCCACAAGTCCGTTTTCAAACTTGTAATCTGCTCCCAGACTGTTTCTCCATACCTGCGGGAACTGGAAGTCTGGTGCAGTTGTCTGATAGAAATAAAACGCAGGGTTTGCTACCTGATTTCCAATCCATACGAATGGCAGTCTACCGGTGAAGATCCCGGATCCACCTCGAAGCTGTAACTGGTTATTACCCATTACATCCCAGTTAAAACCAACTCTTGGAGACCATAGCAGTTTATCTGAAGGTAGGTCAAGACTATTCAGGTTAAGCGCATTTCCATCCTCGTTATAGTAAGTGATTCCCGGTTGATAATCTCCATTTGGAAAAGTTCCACCGGCAAGACGATCGATATTCTCCTGGATCTTTTCTTCAGTATCAAAGTAAAGAGGTTTGTCCACTCTTAATCCATAAGTAAACGTAAAGTCATCAGTGATTTTCCACTTGTCCTGGGCGTATAGTGCGAACTGGCCAACATTAGTTTCAGCAAGCGCCCAGTTATCTGCAGCATTTCTACTATCGAAAGTATTCTGAGCATTTTGAAGTGCAGCCCCAATAGTACCATTGTTAACAGCTTCTTCAAAAGAAGTTCCCGGGTTGTTCGGGTCTATTCGCACGCTGGTAAATGCATCGAAGAAAGTGCTTACAGGTCCTGTTCCTAAAGTCGCGTCCCCGTTATAATCGTAGGCACCAAGGTTAAATGAGTTGTCAAATTCAAATTTTTCAAAACTTGCACCAAAAGTGAAGGTATGATTACCTTTTACTATATTCAGGTTGTTGGTAATCTGGTAAACATTTTGATCCAGCCTGTTGTTAATCGAAAAAGGTTCATGTCCCGCTACGATATATCGTACACCATCCTGCTGAATATTGATAGGAGGTGCGGGAGCAGAAAATGGATCACGACTATCATCAAAGTTTGTATAGCCAGCCTGGAATTTGTTGGAAATATTGTTACCGAAGTTGGAGTTCAATTCGATCAACCAGGAATCGATCTTATTATTGATCCTGTATCCAGAGTTTCTGAACTGCAGGGTTGTAAGATCTGGACCTCTTCGGCCAATTGCTTCAGGGTTGGCAGGCAGGTCTCTGGATGCATCCAGAAAGTTATAGATAACCGCCATTCGGTGGTTCTGGCTTATGTTCCAGTCTAATTTCAGCAATCCTTTGGTAGATTCAGTATCAAAAGTATAACCCTCGTAAGGACCGGTCTCATAACCAAGGCTGGATAACTGGTTGGAAACGAAATCAAGATCTTCCGCAGAAACCCTGGAAACATTAGATCCGGTTAAACCTGGTCTTCCGGCTACGAAATTAGATCCCAGATCCTGACGTTCGTCTCTTTCAAAATTGGCGAAAACGAACAATTTATCTTTGATAATTGGAGCTCCAATACTTACTCCGTACTGTGCCTGTTTAAGGTCTGGTACGATGATATCATCACCACCAACCTTATCGCCAGTCATATCCTCATTACGGTAAAAACCGTAAACAGTACCTTCGATCTCGTTTGTACCACTCTTAGTCACAGCATTCACCGAAGCTCCGGTAAATCCAGCCTGGGTCACATCGTAAGGAGCAGTGGATACCTGGATCTGGTCTATAGCATCCAGTGAAACTGGCTGTGCATTCGTTTGACCTCCAGGGGTTGCAGCATCCAGACCAAATGGATTATTAAAGATAGATCCATCAAGACTGAAGTTGTTGAACTGGTCATTACGACCACCAAAAGAACCGTTGCTCGAGGCAGTAGGCTCCAATCTGTAGAAATCTGATGCTGAGCGTGAGATCGTAGGAAGCGTTTTTAGTTCTTTCCTGCCAATGTTAGTTTCAGCTCCGGTACGATCACTGTTAATAATCTGGTTTCTACTTGCGGTAATAATCACGGCATCAAGCTGAGTAGCATCGGCTACCATGTTCACATCTACATTGAAAGTCTGACCAAGATTAAGGTTGACATCCTCCAGGATTGAAGTTTTAAATCCTACAAAACTGGCAGAAATAGTATAGGGACCACCAACTCTAAGGTTTAACAGGATAAAGTCTCCATCAAAGTTTGTTACGGCACCATACTGGGTACCTGTTGGGGTATGAACCGCAGTGATGTTCGCGCCGGGAAGCGGAGTTCCCTGATCATCGACTACGTTTCCACTAATTTCTGCAGTGGTCACCTGTGCGTTCATTCCAGGAATTGACAATAAGGCTACTGTTAGCAGCAGTAATAATCTTCTCATGTGTTAGTTTGTGTTGTGTTAAAAATTTCTAAATTTTTTGCAAAAATAGTCCAAAATCCAAGTTCTACAAGTGTTTTTAGATTTTTAGAATGATGTTTTTCAATGATATGTGATGCCAGGAGAAGATCTTATTTTAGCAGAGGGGTAGTTGGGGTGTCATCCAGGAAAGCGCTCAGATTTAATTTTTCACTTCGCTGAAAAATTCCTGTAACTTTTGAGGATCCAGCTTTGCTGATGTTCTAACACCACTGCAAAGATCAATTCCATAAGGGGTAACTGCCTTGATAGCCTTCTGAACATTCCCAGCCTTAAGACCACCGGCCAGATAAACCGGAATGTTTAATTTTTCAACGATCTGCCGACTTATTTCCCAGTTATGAGTTCGCCCGGTTCCTCCCAGCTCTTTTATTGCAAGACCAGGATTACCGCTATCCAGTAATATAGCATCTACAAAGCTAGAGACACTATCTGCTTCCTGAATAGATTCCTGACCGGTCACATGAATCACCTGAACTATTTTGACCTGAGGTAAACGCTCTCTGATTTTTTGATATTCTGAAATTTCTATTTGATCTACCAGCTGTATGACTGAAGTCTGGACTTTCTGATGATGAGCTATAATTCCCTGAGCAGATGTATCGCTGGTAAGCAGAAATGTTTGGATAGAAGAAGGCAACTGTTTAACTATTTCAGCAATAAGCTGATCGTCAATGATGCCGGGACCACTAGGCATGGGGCCAACGAATCCAAGCGCATCTGCCCCTGCATCTATCGCCAGTTTTGCTTCTTCAATACTGCCAATGCAGCATATTTTGACTTTGGGAAGATCGCTCAAAGTTTAATTTTTAGTTTGCTACTAAAATAAAAATATATCGCAGAAGTTCAGATTGGGAAAGTGTTTAAACAAAAAAAAGCAGCCATTTCTGGCTGCTTTAGATTCTCCAATGCTACTTGCGAATTAAGCGTTCCACTTGAAAGGTTCAAAACCTTTATCGATTGGAGTTTCAGCGATATGATTGGTGTAGTTGCTAATCACTTTTTGAGAAAGTCCAAGTACGATATCCAGTAACTGTCTTTGAGAATACCCGGCATCATAAAATTCCTGGATCTCAGATTTCGATATATTTCCACGATTTTTAGTGAGCGCCAGGGTAGTATTTCTAAGAACTTCCAGCTTTTCTGAAGGTAGTTCAGTCTTATCACGTAGAGCATTGCTTATGGAATCATCCACTTTCATCGCTTTGGCAATCGCTGTATGCGCCGGTACACAATAGTGGCATTCATGTTCCACGTTGATGGTTTGCCATACAACGGTTAGTTCATCCTTATCAAAAGATGAGTTGGAAAATAATTCGTGTAATTGCTGGTAAGCGTCCAGTAATTGTGGTGAACCAGCAAGCACTGCGTGAAGGTTAGGTATATAACCATAGGCCTTTTCAGATTTTTCAAGCAAAGCTTTTCCTCCTTCAGGAGCAGATTCTTTGGTGTGTACAGTTAAAATGTCTGTGTTCTTTTCAGTATTCATAATTTTCAATTTTTAATTATTAGTTGACCGTAGCTAAACGACCGTTTAGTTTTAATTTAAATTTTTTTAGATATTTCTGAAGATATGTTCTATATAATGTTTCAGTTGATCTTCAGTAAATATTCTGGTAGCAGAGGAGAGGCCAAACATGGAGATCAACAGGTAGTCAGCCTGCTCTTCGATTTTCTGAGAATCGTGCACCCCTTCAAGTTGTAGCTTCTCTGCAAACACCTGCTTGATCTCTTCAGTAAAACCTTTGAGCGTCTGCGGAATCTGTTCCTCACTGTCCATTCCAATTTCGTTAGCCGTATTGGTCACCAGACAACCCTTGCCATTCTTAGTATCTCTTGTGAATTCCACGAAATCATAAAAATACTGCTTGATTGCTGGCATACCTTCACGCGCATTGACCAGTTTATTGATGAGTACGAACAACCTGGACTTATAACAGTCCAGGCTTTTCAAGAACAATCCGTCCTTGTTACCAAAACTAGAGTAAATGGAGAATTTATTGATACCCATTTCTTTCTCGAGCATCTGCATGGAAGTGTTAGCATAACCATTCTTCCAGAATAGATTCATCGCCTTTTCTACCACCTCTTGCTCGTTATATTTTTTGGTTCTTGCCATATTTCTGGTACAAAACTAACCAACCGTTTAGTTTATACCAAATCCTTTAAGAAAAGCTTATTATTTGCTCTTTAAGTTCATATTTAACATGGCGAGGTAACTACTCAAGTTGATGCCGAATAGAATGAATTTTAAAATTTATTTTGAAGGGTAGATCTTTTCGAAATACTCGCAAATGATGATCATATCTTCCTGAAAAACGGCTCCCGACTCTTCCATTTCCCTTCTGTAATAGGCTTCATGAACTTCTTTCCAGTATTTCAGCGATTTGTCTCCTTCACCCTCGGTTCGGGCAAATTCGGGAGTTACTTTAGCAAAGGGTACCTTTTCTATTCTGGTTGTTTTAATAATGGCCTGGGGATATCCTTCCCAATTGGTAACGATGGATATATCACCAGCTTTTGGCAGTTCTTCACCATGATGCCGGAACCACCAAAGCGAAGTAGCAGTTGCTTTTTTGATGTCTTGTAAGACCAGTTCTGCACATTCATTCGCGTCCTTTTCGTTATCGCAAAAGTAGTAGTAGGGTGGGACATCTGCACGGGAATATTCTGGGTTTTCACACAGGAACTGTTTCCAGAATTTTTCAATGGCAGTTTTCATTTATGAACCAATTATTAAATAATTTACTCAGCCAGGCACACTTCTGAAATATTGAACTCCGTCGCGAATCTTATTCAGGCCTGCGCAATTCCCAGGTTCTTAAACTTATTGGTGTGTTACGAAGACAATCTTCAAATTGTTCGTTTCCAGAAAATGAAGCTTTTTCCAGCATTTTATATTCGCAACTTAACTGGAAGGATTCTTCTTCAAAAATCCAGGGATCAATAAAAATCTCTTCATGCTCGTTCCTGTAGATCGTATATTTTTTATTCTGAATGCTCGTATTTATTTCAAGTTCGCGACCTTTTGCCGGTACTCCATTCTGGCATAGTATGAGGGAACAGCGGTCTGCAAATACCATAATCTGGTAAAGGGCGTGAACTTCCTGGTCACTAAGTTTATAGACTTTCATGAGCTCTTTCATTTCCAGGCCCATTTCCTGCATAAAGCGATCTATCATTTTGCTTTCTGCAGAAAGATCCTTATACAGAAATTCCAGGTGCTTCATCACCAGGATGGTCACCCAGCTGGACTTTAACCTTGACTGCTCCAGTAATCTTCGGCTTCTTTTTATGATCTCATGAATATTTCTGTCCTCATCAAGAAAATCCTGCGGTGTTCCAATATTCGTGAGGTAATCCTTTTCCCT
Source organism: Christiangramia portivictoriae DSM 23547 (assembly GCF_000423045.1). GTDB lineage: Bacteria > Bacteroidota > Bacteroidia > Flavobacteriales > Flavobacteriaceae > Christiangramia > Christiangramia portivictoriae. The sequence goes on from NZ_KE383971.1 coordinate 834,582, forward strand.
GAAGTTCAACTGCCGATCATCATGTTCTATGATCGCGGTGAGCGTAGCCACCCAGTTTCTCCCTTTGATTTCGGGTTTTAGATGATCTGCGATCTTTCCTGCAAGCAAGCCATGAGCAGAGTGTGAAAAGATTTCCCAGCCTTCAGCATTAGAGTTTACGATCATACTTTATTTTTTTTCTCTTACTGCGGTTGGTGTCATCCCATATTTTTCTTTGAATATCTTTGAAAAATGACTTCGGCTGTTCAAACCAATTTCATAAACTATCTCTTTAATAGTCTTATCGGTTTTCAGCAATAAAAGCATGGCGGTTTCCATCCTTTTGCGCTGTATATATTCATGTACTGAACAATTGAACAATACCTGGAAGCCTTCCTGAAGTTTGCTTTCAGTAATATCTACAGATTTTGCCAGCGAACTAATATTTCCAATTTCAGCAATATTCTGGTCTATCTGGAGAATGACCAGTTTCACTTTGTCGAGATCTTTTTGACGAATCACACTCTGGCTATCTTCCGGCTGGGCATCATCACGGTAAAGCATTAAAATGAATGTAAGCAGTTCCAGCGCCTTGGCACCATAATAACTTACCCGTTCCAGACCTGGTGTTGTAAAGTCCCTTAATTCCTGGATCAAATATGACATCTTAAGACTGTACTGGGTATGATGATAAAGAGTACGCATGGCATTGGTATCTGCAAAGATCCCGTGATAAATATCATCCATCTCTTCCAACGGGAAAGTTAGCTGGTCTACAAATTTCTGCCGGTCTACATCAAGCATGACCACAGAAATAGGTATATCCCCCGGAAACATGATCTTATTACCACTTCCACTATTAGCACCAATAATTACAGATTGATTTTTTTCGATATGGTGCACGATATCTTCATCCCTGAAACTGTGGTCCAGGCGGCCTTCAGTGACATAAACAAACTTGAAAGGATGAATTAGGTCTCCATGAAAATCCAGGCAGGTATCTTCATTTAATCTTGTTTCAAACCTAAAGATGCCTACACCGTTAGGAAAATTGATACCAGATATTTTCCCTTCACCGTATTCATTAGAAAACTCTATATAAGCTTCACCATATTCTTCGGTATACCTGGTTTCAAAAGCTGAAGCCAATTCCTTTAATATCGATTTGGCTGAAGTTTCAGCGATCTTTACTGTCTGCATTTCTTGATGTTTGATTTTCGGAATACTAAAATATTAACAACTGTTTGTTCCTTAAGGATTCTGAAGTTAAACCTTTCCTAATAAGAAGAATATCGTCAAGGTCAAATGTAAAACCGCACACTTTCAAAAGCTACTTCCCTCAAATTCGTAAAAAACAGTAGGGATTTTGAAATTATCTATAAACTTTTTTGTGCTCGGCCTTATTCTTATTTCAGGGATGCTGGTATCTTATGTTGTGGCGGGTTTTGAAATATCAGCGATCATTTTTCTTGGATTGCTGAGCCTGTTGATGATCGTTGAATCTATCGTACGAATAGGATTTTGCAGGCGGCAGAATAATCTGGGATCAAAAACCTCTCAACTTCAAAATTCTCCCAAAGTATCTATTCATATCGCCATCTGTAACGAACCTTCAGAACTGGTGATCAAAACCATTCGTGCGGCACTTCAGCTTCAATATAAGAATTACGAAATCATTGTACTGGATAACAATACTTCAGATAAAAAGTTATGGAAGCCTGTTCAGCAATTTTGCAACAGATATCCTGAGATAGTAACCTTTAAGCATTTCGATAAACTTGAGGGTTACAAGGCTGGGGCACTCAACCAGTGTTTAAAACTGATGCATCCTGATACCTCTTATATTTTTACGGTGGATGCAGATTATATCCTAAGGCCAGACAGTCTTAATAAAGCAGTCCAGGCGATAGATGGTACAGATGCAGCAGTCGTGCAATTTCCACAACATTATTCACTGAAGCATGAGCGCCATGGAATATTCAATGAGCTTGAACATTTTTTTAGTGGATATGCGGTGGCAGGAAACCGTAGTCATTCCACTTTGCCTACCGGAACCCTTAGTATGGTAAGAGTGGCATCGCTACTTTCTGTTTCAGGCTGGCCTACAGATTCGCTGACAGAGGACGCACATCTGGGAATTAAATTTCTCACTGAAAAGTTTACCACCTATTTTTCGAACGAAATTTTAGGTCAGGGAGTGATGCCTGGAAGTTTGGCAGATCTTCGCAAACAAAGACATCGTTGGGTTTATGGAAACACGCAGTGTTTTTTAAAGTTTTGCCGCGTACGTGTGAAGGATCAATGCAGGCTTTCGGTTCTTATGCAATTGTCTGCCTGGGTCAATGTACTGTCTTTTCCAATTGTCTTCAGCATCCTGTATATACTGGCCGAGCTGTTAACGAATAGGCAGATCTCAGACCTGATACCCATGTTGATACTGAGTCAGTTCAGCATCTATATATTTGGAAAATTGTTATTGTTTTTGTCGAATTCCAAAAATACTTTTCATTATAACCTAAAGGCTTTTCTGGTTCATATTGCACTTAGCTTTGAAATGGCATTCTCACCAATCATGGCACTACTTGGAATGCCTGCAAGTTTTGTGACCACCAGCAAATTTGCTTCGGTTTCCAGTCTTAAACATATTCCATTAAGAATTCCGATCCTGTTGATCACTTTGACTCTCCTGTTATTTGCGGTTGGAAAGACCGGGATCGCTATGTACAGTCTTCAGGTTAGTCTGCTCTTTCTTTTATCAGGAATTTATCTCTATTCTGAATTTGCACCTAAAACCATTAACCAACTTAAAATAATACCAGATGAAAATAGCCATTCTCGCGCATAATAAGTTTCCAATTGCCGAACCATATGCCGGAGGATTGGAGATGATCACTCACCAGCTGGTTCAATCGCTCATGGAGCGAGGTCATGAAGTGCATTTATATGCATTATCTGGCTCAGACCCTCAGTTTGATGTGACTTCTCTGGACATAGTTCAGGTAGCCAACAATGAGCTAACCGAGTTTAAAATGGATGAACTCATGTACAGGAACGTCCTGGAAGTCATCGAATCCATAGATTATGATGTGGTACACAACCATAGTATGCATGAATTGCCGATCATTTGGGGTGCTACTAGCAGGCATAAATTTCTAACTTCCTTTCATACACCTGTTTTTGACAGTATTCACGCAGGTCTTACGAATATCTTCGGAAGGGATCATCAGGAAAGATTTAGCGTGGTAAGTGGAAAGTTAGGTAAAACCTATCAACATTTGCTTCCGCAGCAAGAGGTTGTATATAATGGAATCGATACTGCTGCATGGAACTTTTCAGGATTTGCAGAAAAAGATAAAGTCTGCTGGATAGGCAGAATTTGTAAGGAGAAAGCCCCACATCTGGCAATAGATTACGCGTTAAAGGCGAATAAAAAAATAGTCCTCGCCGGCCCATTGAGCAATACAGAGTATTTCCAGGAATATGTAGCACCCAGATTGCAACAGGACGGAGTGGAATACCTGGGACATTTAAAACATAAAGCTTTAAACAGACTTATTGGTTCTTCTGAAGCTACCTTATTTACCAGTGTGTGGGATGAACCATACGGTCTTGTAATTGCTGAATCCCTCGCCTGTGGAACTCCGGTGATTTCTTTCAATGTTGGTGCAGCACCGGAAATTCTGACGGAAGAAACAGGTTTTCTCGTAGAGCTGCAAGATGAAAAATCGTTCGTGAGTGCTATAAAATACTGTACAAAACTTAACAGGAAGGATTGCCGCGAGCGAGCGATAAAATTTTGTGATAAAACACAAATGGTAGATGCCTATGAAGCTATTTACAAGGAAATGATTGCAGATAAACTTAAAAAAATTGCGGTATGATAGGATATTATGCACACCAGCATGGAAACGGTCATCTCAATTTTGCGCGTCTTTTTGCAGAAATCTTTCAGGATAAGATGTGCACATTTAGCAGCCTTGAACGGCCCGCGACTTTGAAAGGTGGTTTTGTGCAACTCGCAGATGAAAATCCGGATGGTACTGCAAATCCAGAAAATCAGGTAGCGGTACCCGATTATCTGCATTACAGTCCAGTGGGACAGCAATCGATCCAGTATAGAAGCGTACAGATACTCAAAGAAGTGCTGGAGCGAAGTCTCAAGCTTATGATCGTGGATGTAAGCGTGGAGATAGCTGCCTTAATGCGCGCATCTTCCATTCCTTATGCCTACGTCAAACTTCCCGGTCACAGAGATGACCCTGCTCATGTGCAGGCTTTCCAGGGGGCGGTCTTTGTTCTTGCGTATTATCCTGAACAATTTGAAAGTAAGAGAACGCCGGAATGGCTTCGAAAAAAGACCATTTACCTTGGCTTTATGACAGATCGAAAAATTGAAGTTCAATCGAAAGCTTCAGAAGTTGTGAAAAATATCCTGGTTATAAGTGGAGGAGGAGGCAATGATCGACTTTTAAAGGCGCTGCCGGTGCTTCCGAAGCGTTTTCCTTCCGCAGAGATCAAGATGATCGGGATGCCAGAAGCAAGTTTCAAGCACACCAGACTTAAGAATTGCGGTTACATTCAGGATTTCCGGCAATTGCTGGAACAGGCAGATCTGGTCGTTGCCAATTGCGGACTCAACTCCGTAACCGAAATCCTTCAGGCTAGAAAAGCCTTTGTAGCAATACCTGAGGAACGACCTTACGAAGAACAGGAGACCACCGCAGCCCGCTTGTACGAACATAGATTAGCAGTAGATCTTCACTCTCTATTTAATCTGGATGATTCAGAAATAATGGAGCAGAATCAATGGGTCGTTGATGATGAATTGCGAGCTCTTAAAAAACTGAAATCAAATCTAATTGGTAATTATCATCGACTACCGGTGATTCCAGAATTATTTTTCAATCAACAACTTGAACAACATGCAGAATAAGGCTAAATTTTCAGTGATCACCATTGTGAAAGGCAGGGAGGCGCATTTGCACAATCTCCTGAATGGTGTGGTAAATAGTAGTCTGCAGCCAGATGAGATCATCATTGTTGCCATAGACGATATACCAGATCTTTCAGCTTTTGGCGAGTTACCTATTAATATTGTCCAGATAAGTTCACAGGGTGCAAATCTGCCAATTGCAGAGGCCAGAAACCGGGGAGCGCTTGAAGCCAGATTTGATCATCTTATATTCCTGGATGTGGATTGCATTCCTCATCCCGAATTTTTTAGTGAAATGATTGGCCAGGGCCAGAAGCATACAACTTTGATCATGGGTAATCCATATTACCTGGAACGTACGCTTCCGAAGAAATTTAAATTACAGACACTGGAAGAGTTGAGCGCTGCTCATCCTGCAAGACCCGTAGTTTCAGAATTAACAGAAGCAGACGATTACATGCTATTTTGGAGCCTGGCATTCTATATGCCGAAGCGGTTATTCCATATCCTGGAAGGTTTCGATGCTCAGTTTACCGGTTATGGCGCTGAAGATACCGATATGGCGATGAAGATGATCAAACTCAAGGATACATTTCCTTTAATGCTATCGCCTGCCCGGGTCTACCACCAGCAGCATGCGGTACACTCGCCGCCGGTACACCAGGTGGAAGCGATTGTGATCAATGCCCGCATTTTCTATGAGAAATGGGAACGATGGGTCATGGAAAACTGGCTGGAGCAATTCCGGGAGCTTGGTCTTATTGAATGGCAGGAAGATGGAAATAGCATCGAAATTTTAAAGCAACCACAACAGGATTTGATAGCGCAGTGCTATCAGCCTGAAGCTGCTTATATGTAGAACTAAAAATTGATGATGATGAGAACGAAAGAGAAATTTGAACACTGGATCCTGGAAGAGGATCATCCATGTATCATGGCGCAAACAGTTTTTAGCCAGGAACATGTAAAGACGAAGCAATACGGCAAACTGGGAGATCCTCTGCAAACCAAAAAGTTGCTTAATGATCTTGAGAAATACATAGCCGAATATGATTTCGATACAAACGATTTTAGATCTTTTATCGCTGTCTTTCCTGAATCTACGATAGCTACGGAAGATGAATTTGAAAAATTGTTATGGAAGCAACTGTCTGAAATAGAGCAGATGGATAAGGAAGATTGGGATCCTTCGGTTAGTAAAGACCCTGAGGATGATAACTTTAGCTTCAGCATTGCCGGAAGATCTTTCTATATTGTAGGTATGCATCCAAATAGTTCAAGACAGGCCCGGCGCAGTCCGTTTCCAGCCATAGCCTTCAATTTGCACGCTCAGTTTGAGAAATTGCGGGAAATGGGAGTTTATGAAAAAGTTCGGGATAAAATACGAGACAGGGATAGAAACTTACAGGGGAGTATGAACCCGATGCTGGAGGACTTTGGTTCTTCAAGTGAAGCAAAACAATATAGCGGAAAGGCGACCGGGAAAGACTGGGTTTGTCCATTTCACAATTAAACTGGAATTATGAGAAATTTTTTTAGCGAAAACAGGAAAGCGATTTATGGCGGAATTGTAGCTACCATTTTTACAGGGTTAGGCATATTTCTACTAGGTCAACTCTCTGGTTATGAAGCTAAAGAACTTATAGAATCTTCCCATAGTGGTTTGAACATGCTTTGCAATACAATTACATTAGCTTCAGCTACGATACTCACCCTGTTACTTACCTTGCTGGGGATTAGCACGGGAACAGAATCAAAACTGAAAAGTGAGCATTACTACCAGGTTCTTGACATTGCAAAGCTGGATACTGTTCTAATCGTGAGCGCTATCGTGATGTTTCAGTTATTCAACATTCAGATCACTGAGGCCGATAATGTTCCTTTAAACTGGTATTCCTCCATTTACTGGGTAAGTTTGATCTTCACATCGATCCTGAGTGGTATGATGATCACGGTGGTGCTGATGCTTTATACAACCATTACTGCCATCATCCACATTGTAGGGCTAAAGAACGATCATCGATTATTAACCAGGGATGAGGAAGAAGAGCAAAAGCAAGAGATGAAAAACGAAAAAGAAAAGATGTCGAACGAAAACTGATGTTATGAACGCAACTGCCAAACACCTAAACACAATAAACTCAATCCTGTCCAAGAAAAATCTAAGCAGGAAAGAATTCGAATTTTTAAATAGTATTGATACTGAGCATGTAAAAAGTATTTCAGTTACCACAGATGGAGGTTTTGATCCTGAATCTGGAGATTTTCATAAAGAAGATCGGCCTTTGAATTACAAAATCCGTCTCAAATATACCGAGGCGGGGAATCTTCGGTTTAAATGTTTACATGCGGAAAAAGCATAAAAAAAAAGCAGATCAACAGGATCTGCTTTTTTTTTGCTTTATACTAAAGTCTGATTCTATAAATACTGAATTCCATATTTGAAATATCTCCGGAAACCTCATTGATCCTGGAATTTGTATAATACAAGTAGCCATCATGAATACTAAAAGTATCAGCCCAGCGAATTTTATCACCCTGTGCCAGCACTTCACTGGTTCCCTTCTTTAGATCATATCTCATAATAGCGTTATTCTCAAGATCTGCCATATAGAGCATGCTATCTTTTAGGATCATCCCATCTGGTGCGGTAGTTTTACGAATCACCTTTACAGAATTTTCGATCTCTATCTTACTGCCTTCCCGAAGGATTTTTGTTGGTACAGCATACAGCGTGTAACCGGTAAGGGTGTGATAATATAACATTCCCTCGGTCTCATCCAGGGCGATACCATCTGAGTGAATGGTGTTGGTGTACTTCTCGCCATTGATGGTTAATTCATTGGTTTCAGACATGGTGGAAGCATGATCGGTCAGGGCTCGTTTACTCTTTCCAGTCGTCATGTCGATGATGACCAGGCCGGCATGATTAGAGTCGGTAAGGTAAATATGATCATTAAGGCGATCGATTCTCAGGTCATTGATGTACGAATCCCTGTAAAAACTCTCTTTTCCTAACTCGTATATATGTTTCAGCTGGTTAGAATTCATATCAAAAACAAATATCCGGGGATTATTGATGACTCCTTGAAATTGAGGGTTTCTGGTATCCAGAACAAATAGCTCATCTTCAGAAGCAATCACAGATTGCACCGCAACAAAAACAGAATCCATATCTTTCATACCAGGCTTCCAGGAATTCCATTTTTTGTCCGGGTACGCTAAAGCATTGCTGTCTTTTCCAATTTCCACCACCGCGTGTTTTACATTCTCGCGCCATCTTGGGAAATTCGCGAAAATTCTGCCAGATTCACTAAGACTGATCCCGGTAACCTGCTGTCCCTTAAAGGCTGTTACTTTTTCTATGGCAGACTGTGCTACCAGAGGTGCCTGGCTACTAACATTCTGAAAAAGAATGATGAATGCTAAGAGTATTAATTTCTTCATGATGTAGAACTTAAATTAAAAAAGAACTGATCGACGATCAGTTCTTTTTCTGTTAAAAGGTTATTTAGGCTTTTACTGCATTTAGAATTTCGGTATCACCAGAAAGAATTTCAAAGGTTTGGTTCTTTCTTACATCATCTTCCAGTACGGCAACCAGAGTGCGGGCAACGTCTGCCCTGGAAATTTCGCCCATTTCTGAAAGTTTTTCTTTCAGTTTGATTTTTCCTGATGCATCATTGTTGGTTAGTGAACCTGGGCGTACAATGGTATAGTCGATACCGCTGCTTCTTAAATATTCATCAGCGTTTTGTTTTGCCTTTAAATACTCATGCAGATCTTCACTAATAGAAGGATCATCTGCGCCCATGGAACTCAACATTACAAATTTCGATGCTCCGGAACTCTTAGCTGCATCTGTGAGTTTTTTAGCTCCTTCCTGATCTACTCCAATCACGTTCTTCCCACCAGATCCAGCTGCAAATATCACTTTATGGGCATTCTGAGTGGTATGACCCAGATCCTTCTCCAGGTCACCCAGGATCGTTTTTACGTTCTGTGATTTAAATTCCTTTTGCTGTTCCTCTTTGCGAACCATGGCGATAGGCTCATATTCTGAAGAGTTTTTCAAAAGATCCACAATAATTTTTCCTGTAGTTCCGGTTGCTCCGGCAACTAATACATTTTTTTCTTTACTCATAACAATAATTTTAATTTTTGGTTCTCAGTGTTCTGTTTAATTATTTTCGAAAGTTTCAGCCAGGCTTACGATTACTTTTCCCTGGGCTCTGCCTGTAGCCAGATATTCGAAGGCATCCACAGCTTTATTGAAGGAATAAACCAGGTCAATAACTGGTCTAATGGTTCGGTCTTCTACCATCGTTTTGATTTCCTGAAGTTGAGCGGCGTTTGGCTGCATCCAGGTTAAAGTGTACTGAGCAGATTTTTCCTGAATAAGTTTGCTGAGCTTTTCTGGCATCTCATAGTTGGTCATACCCATTTGCTTAGCCGTTTTTTCATCTGGTGGTCCAACGATACTCGTAACTTTTCCACCATCTTTAATGATTTCGAAAGCATCAAATGTATATTGATCACCCAGTGTGTCGAAGACGATATCAAGGTTGTTCGCAACTTCCTTATAATCTTCGTTCTTGTAGTCTATCACTCTATCTGCACCTAATGCTTTTACCCATTCCACATTGGTGTCACTTGTGGTAGTATTAACAATGGCACCAATGGATTTGGCGTACTGGATGGCGAAACTTCCCACACCACCAGAACCTGCATGGATAAGAATGCGATCGTCTTTCTTGATGTCTGCTTTTTGCAGCGCCTGCATGGCGGTAAGTCCGGCAAGCGGTAGAGAGGAAGCTTTCTCGAAAGTCACGTTTTCAGGCTTATGTGCGATCACATTAGCATCTACGGCTACAAACTCAGCTACTGTTCCCATATAATCCTGGGGTACACGACCGTAGACCTCATCACCAACTTTAAAATTTTTCACCTTTTTCCCAATTTCGACAATTTCACCACTCATGTCATAGCCAATTCCGGTGGGAAGATCCAGCTTCAACATGTCTTTTAGATGACCCTGAACAAGCTTATAATCGATTGGGTTTAAGGCGGCAGCTTTTACCGCTACAAGAACATCATTGTCAGAAATTTCAGGTTTGCTGGTTTCAGCAAATTCAAGACCTTCCTTAATTTCTCCGTATTTCTTTATTTGTAATGCTTTCATAATTTTATTTTTTTGAATTTATGTTCATTTCCTTTTCATTATTCAAAATCTCTATCCAGGAGTCGAGTGTTTTCTTCAGCAATAGAACATCTGTAACCTCCACATCCTCATGAAGAAGCTTTCCCAGTAAATCTTCTGGGATGCTTTTGGCTTCCTCTTTAAATGAAAGGCCTTTGCTGGTCAAACTAACCATAACCGTTCTCTCATCTTCTGAAGAACGGGTACGTACCACCAGGTCATTCTTCTGCATACGCTGAATGAGAGGGGACAACGTATTGGTATTTAGTAACAATTTCTTACCAATCTCGTTTACAGTTTGAGCATCCTTCTCCCATAGTACAAGCAAGACGAGATATTGAGGATAGGTGAGACCCATCGTATCCAGGTATGGCTTATAGGCTCTGGTAATTAATCGCGATACTGAATACAGTGGAAAACAGATTTGATTTTCCAGTTTGAGATCTTCGTATTTTTCCATTACGCTTCTTTTTTAGAATTTCTCCAGGCGGTCCATGCGCCGGTAGACCATAATACCCATATAATAAGGACTGGCTGAAAAAACAATCTTATCAATCTTGCTCTATCTGAATCCAGAACACCAAAAGCATCTGTACCATTTACATACTGCGCAATATTTCCAGGGAAGATCAAAACAAAGAAAATAGCCAGGAACCATCCTATTTTTACACGCTGACTTTTCCAGAATAGTAAGGCAAGTCCCAGTATCATTTCAACGATCCCGGAGAGTATGACCACGAGATCTTTACTCATGGGGATCCAATCTGGAACCTGCGCCTGGAAGTCCACCCGGTTAAATGTTAAGTGACTGAATCCTGCATAGATCATAAAGACCGATAGTAATATTCGGAAGATATTCTGCAGTGTGGTAGTTTCTATATAATTCTTCATTGCATTTAATTTAGCACGATTATATCGTGCGCGATGCAAATTTAAGCTGAACGAAACGTTGTCGAGGTAGACTTACGAAAAGTTTAACTTCTCGCGAAAATATAGATGCCTGTTAGCAAATGTTAATGAACTCCGATCAGCTTCTTTTTACATCGTCCAGCAGCCAGTTGTTCACAGACCTGTTATCTTGTGAATGGATTACCACAATATTCCCGGTTGTTTCAAAAACCACTGCTTTTACATCTTCCAGTTCTATGATGTTTGATTCTCTTAATTTCGAGCGTAGATCGGTGACCGTAACCCTGGCTTTTTTAAGATTATCATGAAGGATATTATTTCCATCCATTAATAGCAGCGGAGAATTATCTATAGCTTCTCTGAAAAAATCCCATCTGCGCAAATAGGCTGCGACCAACTGAAATAGGTAAATAAAGAAGAGACCTATCATGCCTTCAGGAAGCGTTACAGAATCTGAAAGTACCGTGGTGGCCAGCATCGAACCTACCGCAACGGTCATTGCAAAGTCAAAACTGGACATTTTTGAAAAGCTTCTTTTTCCGAAGATCCTGGTATATATGATGATTGAAATATAAATTCCCAGACAGGAAATGACAATTGCTAAAGCAGAATTCAGAGTTAAATCAAACCATTTTTCCATAGAAAAGAATTTTAATAATCTTGAGTTCGTAACATGATTAAATAAAAAAGCCGCTGATAAGAATCAGCGGCTTGATCTTGGATGCCTTATACAGGTATGGACATTGCTTCTTTCTGCCTGCTCCAGTTTCTGTGAGCAGCAATTTGTTCAATAAATTTTTCAGGAGTTTTACCAACCAATACAGCGGCATCGTCCTTAAACTTTTTCAGGTAGGTGTTTTCAATTTTATCCATTACCTCCTTATCCAGCGCAATAGCCTTGCAATGCTTCAATGTTTCATTAATGAACTTAGCAGTTTTAGGAGCTTTGTTTAAAGCTTCCAGACTTTTCGCGCCTCCTGGAACATAGATAGCGTCAAACAGAACACTTTCTGTAGTTAATAAAGCTGCGTCTACCTTATGACTTTTGCCCTGATCACACTTTACCGTACCTCCGTGCGGAGCAAGTAACTGAACCATGGCACCCTTATCTTCCAGGGCTTTCTTCATCTTTCCAGCGGCTTCACCGTTAAATCCATCGCCTACAAGGAAACCGATCTGGCGGGTGGCGATACTATCAGATTTCAAATGCGTTAAACTCAGTGCTTCAGATTTATCGAGGTAATTCTTTTTCTTTGGTGGCTGGTGCTTTTCAACATCAGCATCTGCTCCAATTGCCTGGTTTACCGGACCATCAACTTTACCCGGGATTTCCATACCCAATCCTTCAGCAACTCTTGTCGCAAGATCCTCATCGATCTGGTTGATGATGTATAGCATACGCTCCTTGATATGATCATAAGTACATTTACCAATTTCGAAAGTATAAGCATCTGCAACATGATCCTTCTCCCAGTCGGTTAAACTTCTATAGAACATTGCCGGTTGTGAGTAATGATCATTAAAGCTTTCGCTTCTGGCTCTTACCTTTCTGGCATCGATACGTTCCTCGTAAGATGTAAACCCACCTTCAGCCATTTTTGCCAGGTGCGGGCAACCTCCTCCAATAGAATTAGGGAAATAAGCGGTTTTTCCTTTATTGATGGTCATTCTCATGTGCGCGTCACGCTGATTGTTATGCGTTTCGTTCACCGGGCGGTTGATTGGTAGCTCATGAAAGTTAGGACTGCCCAGTCTTGATAACTGTGTATCTGTATAAGAGAATAACCTGCCTTGTAGAAGTGGATCGTTAGAAAAGTCTATTCCGGGAACGATATGACCTGGGTGAAAAGCAACCTGTTCAGTTTCCGCAAAGAAGTTATCTGGGTTACGATTTAGGGTCATCTTACCAATACGTTGTACCGGCACCATTTCTTCAGGGATCAGTTTTGTTGGATCAAGGATGTCAAATTCGAACTTATGTTCATCTTCTTCAGGAATGATCTGGAGTCCAAGTTCCCATTCAGGAAAGTGTCCCGCATCGATCGCATCCCATAGATCTCTTCTATGGAAGTCGGTATCTGCTCCATGAATTTTAACCGCTTCGTCCCAGGTTACAGAATGTGTACCTAAAAGTGGCTTCCAGTGAAATTTGACGAAATGTGATTTTCCTTCAGCGTTAACCAATCTGAAGGTGTGAATACCGAACCCTTCCATCATTCGTAAACTTCTTGGAATGGCACGATCACTCATTACCCAGATATGGTTGTGCAGGGTTTCCGTAGTATGGGAGACGAAGTCGTAGAATGTATCGTGGGCAGATGCAGCCTGTGGAATCTCACGGTCCGGCTCAGGTTTTACGGCATGTATGAGATCAGGAAACTTCATGGAGTCCTGGATAAAAAATACCGGCATATTATTCCCTACCAGATCAAAAATTCCTTCTTCAGTATAAAATTTCACCGCGAATCCACGAACATCTCTTGCCAGGTCTGCCGAACCTTTAGAACCTGCAACGGTAGAGAATCTTACGAAAACAGGGGTTTTTCTGTTGGTATCAGTAAAAATTGGAGCTTTGGTATATGTTTCCATGCTCTCATAAAGCTCAAAATACCCATGAGCACCGCTACCTCTTGCATGTACGATCCTTTCCGGAATTCTTTCGTGGTCAAAATGGGTAATCTTCTCTCTTAATATAAAATCCTCCAGTAAGGTGGCACCTCTTTCTCCGGCCTTCAGGGAATTATTGGTATCGTTCACTTTGACTCCCTGGTTGGTGGTCATAGTTTTACCCTCAGCATTTTTAGTGTTTTTACTGAGGTCCTGGGACTTTTTATCCTTCTCTTTCTCGCTCATCTTTATTAATTTATTAATATGGTTGAATTAAAATTAACAACAAAAAAAGAGACGAGTGTGCGATATTGACATCGCTACATGCGTTTATGGAGTTTTTCACATAGTTATAACAACGTGAAGGTAATTTTTGGAAATGCTTAACAGAGTATGGCGTTCAACGTGACATCATGATAAAAATGCTCTTTCTAAAACCAGTGCAGGTCTAAACTGAAATACTTAATTGGGTTTTGACAGAGAGAAATTAAAGGTGGTTCCCTGATTAAGAACACTTTTTACTGAAATTTCACCGTTCATGGTATCTACAAGTTTCTGGACAGTGCTAAGGCCAATCCCATGGCCGCGCTCTCCCGGAGTTCCATCTACTTCTATAACCGTAAAAAGGTCAAAGATCTGGTCTAGTTTTTCTTCAGGAATGCCAATGCCATTATCTGTCACAGAAAAATAGTAGAAGTTATTTTCTTCGCTGCAATCTATCTCGATCACAATCTCTTCAGCGGTGTTGTATTTAAGGCTATTGCTTATAAGATTCATCATGATTTGGCCTAATCCGGCTCTGTTCCCACGAATTTTTAAGTTTTCCTCCGGAAGCCTAATGTCGCAATTAGCATCTATATGCAGCAGGTCAATGGTATCTTCCAATAGATCATTCAGAAAAAATTCTTTGACTTCTGAAGCTTTTGTGCCAACTTCAGAATAGTATTCCAGCAACCCGGTGATATACTCACTCAGCTTAAGTCCTGAATTTTTAATATAATCCAGATATTCTTTCCCTTTTTCATCCAGAACACTGGCATATTTCGCCTTAACAATATCTGAGGTGATAATCATGTTGGCCAGGGGCATTTTAAGATCATGGCTTACATTCCCTGCAAATTCCCGCAGAATTTTATTATTCTCGAGCTGTCGGCTCTGAACTTTCTTAAGCCTGCTATTCTGCAGGTGGTAATCATATAAAATCTCTACCTGCTTACCCAGGGCGATCAGGGATCTCTTTTGATGTATATTAAGTTTTTTCGGGGTTTTATTGATAACACAAAGTGTTCCCAGCGGCAAACCTTTGTTGTCTAGAATAGGAACCCCGGCATAGGATCTAAAATGCGTTTCTTCATTCAGCACAAGCGGATTGTCTGCAAAGCGGCTATCTTCCAAGGCGTTGTCCACCTCAAAAACCTTGTTGGGTTCCAGGATGGCATGTCCGCAAAAGGATACATCGCGGCCGGTTTGATCTGCACCAAGACCTTTTTTGGATTTGAACCACTGTATCTCCTTATCCAGAATGGTAAGCAGTGCTACCGAAGTACCACAGATTTCACTGGCCAGTGTCGTAATGTTATCATATGATTCCTGCGGAAGGGAGTCAAGAAGTCCTAGTTGTCTAACACTTCGTAATCTCAGATCTTCGTTTTCTGGTATTTCAGGCTCTTTCATATAATGTAAATATATCGTTGATGGCGGTAATTGCTGGTTTTAAGGTTTTCAAAAGTACATTTCCTAAATGCTTCGCGCAAATATGACTATTTCTTTGGTTTGCCAATTAAGCAATTTAATAATCTCTAGATGAACAGATTCCCTTTTTATTTTAATCTGAAAGCTATAAGCATACAGATTGGTTGATGAGCTTTGAGATTCTCTATATCTTTAATTTTTCAAAAATATAGACAGCTCTATGCAGATCACCAATGCTTACCAGAATAACCTTAAGAACCTTAGCCTTGAGATCCCTGAAAATAAATTGATAGTTCTTACGGGACTTTCAGGTTCTGGCAAGTCATCCCTGGCCATGGGGGTTATTGGAAACGAAGGTTACCGGTATTTCCTGGAAAGTTTACCTGCATATAATCAGCAGAACGCAAATCTCATTCCCACTGCGGAAGTCGATGATATCAAAGATCTTCCTCCGGTAATAAAAGTAGAGCAGTCTAAACGGTTTCAGTCCATTAATACCACTTTTGGAACTCTTTCTGAAATTACCTCCATTTTTAGAATACTTTTCGCCCGTTACTCTGCGAATAAACCCATGAGTAAATCGCTGTTCTCATTCAATCATCCTAAAGGAGCCTGCCAGACCTGCCGCGGAATTGGGGAAGCGGAATACATCGACATCGAAAAACTGGTAGGTGATGAAAATAAGACTTTAAGAGAGGGAGCGATTACCACAACTTTGCCCGGTGGTTATATAGTGTATTCACAGATCACTGTCGAAGAACTGGATAAGGTATGCCATGCTCATGGTTTCAGCGTTGATATACCCTGGAAAGAACTTAGCGATGAGCAGAAGGATGTCGTACTGAATGGGAGCGATCGACTAAAGGTTTTCTACGGAAAACACACGCTGGAATCGAGGTTACGCTGGGAAGGTTTTAAGGCAAAACCAAGAGAAGAAGGCTATTATAAGGGAATGTTACCCATTATGCAGGATATTTTAAAAAGAGACCGGAACAAGAATATTCTGAGGTTCGCCAGTTCCAGTCTTTGTCCCGCCTGTCATGGCGCCAGGATCAAACCAGATCATCTCAAATTTAAATGGCAGGACAGGAATTTTGCCGAATGGATGGATCTGCCGCTGGCTGAATTAAATAAAATTTTACAAGACCTGAATCTAAAGGCTGGCGAACAGGATCTTGTCCATAAGATCAAGGTGCAACTTGGAGATCTGGTACAGCTGGGAATGGGTAATTACTGTCTAAGCACCCCAAGTTCCAAGATATCCTCTGGAGATGCCCAACGTGTAAAACTTATCAAGCAGGTAAACAGCAACCTGCAGGGCATACTTTATATTTTTGATGAACCATCCATTGGACTGGCAGAAAATTTTCAGAAACACCTACGTCATATATTGCAAAGATTGATCGCCAGGGGAAATACGGTCATGGTCGTGGAGCATGATCTTGCATTTATTCGTTCTGCCGATTGGATCATAGAATTGGGGCCTGGCGCTGGTATTCATGGTGGTGAAATTCTCTTTAACGGTCCAATGGAAGAATTTCTGAATTCTGAATCCCTTTCCACTCCCACGCTGGAGGAAATAAAAGCTTCAGAAAAGGATGCTATAGAAATAGTAAAAAAGCCTACCGCTGCATTAAATATAAACGCAGGCGAACTAACGGTCATCTCCCGTATGAATGAGACGATCGAAAAACAGCTTCAGGAAATTTCCGAAGAAAAGGATTTGAAATTGATCACTGTGAGTGACCAGCCTATTGGCAAAACTCCGCGTTCGAATCCAGCTACCTATACCGGCCTGGCCGATAAGATTCGGGATCTGCTGGCAAAATCCCAGGACGCAAAAACCCGGAAGCTGGCGAAAGGATCCTTTTCATTTAATAATAAAGCTGGCAGATGTGAGGAATGTGAGGGAGCCGGGGTGATCACACTTTCCATGAACGTGATGGGAACGATAAACCAGGTTTGTCCGGTTTGTAAGGGTAAGCGCTTTAAGAAACAAGTGCTGGAGGTTAGATGGAATGGGAAGAATATCGCAGATATTTACGATCTCAGCATTCGGGAGGCCATCGAATTTTTCGAAGCAGAAAGCAAAATACTCACTATTTTAAGGCTGATGCAGGACCTCGGACTGGATTATTTGAAATTAGGACAACCTTCGAATACTTTATCTGGAGGTGAAGCCCAGCGCATCAAACTGACCAAGCATTTTGCCAAACCTTCTAAAGACAATATTTTAATACTTGAAGAGCCCAGTATTGGACTGCACCAGCGTAATGTGGGACAATTAATCACTGCTTTGCATAAGCTAAAAGAGCAAACGGCAGGTATCGTTTGTATTGAAAATCATGAGCTTTTTAAACAACATGCAGACGCATTTTTCAATAATTCAGAAGATATTCTTGAAACATCTATTCCGGCTCCAGAATTCCAGCGAACAGACGAGATAAGGATTCTTGGAGCTCGTACACACTACTTAAAGAATCTTGACCTTGTTTTGCAGAAGAGTGCATTGATCACGGTAACAGGAATCTCGGGATCTGGAAAATCTTCATTGCTTATAGACACTCTGCATGCGTATGGAATGCAGGAAATGACAAGGCAATTTTCAGCCTATCAACAGTCCAGGGTTGGAGTGAATTTTCAAATGGAAGTCGAACAAATCGATGGATTAACGCCTAGTATTTGTGTGACCCGAAAAGTTCCTAACTTCACGAACAGGTCTGATCTTGCCAAGCAAACAGGAATTGATAAGCTGTTACGATTTGCATTTTCCCGTAAGGCAGAATTTGAGGGAGAAGAACTTTCTGCCAGTCATTTTTCCAATAATCATGAACTGGGAAAATGCCAGATTTGTGAGGGCCTGGGCGAGGAACTGCTTCCAGACATTACGAAACTGGCGCCCGATACCAGCTTGAGTGTTTCAGAAGGAGTTTTCGAGCATAACAAAGCGCTGTCTTACTATGGGCAGAGAGACAGCCAGTATATGGCCATTCTGGAAGAAGTAGGTAAGGAATATGGCTTTGACCTCAGTACTGCGTTCGAAGAATTTTCCGAAGAACAGAAGATGATCATCTTTGAAGGAACCGGAGAGAAGGTGTGGGCAGCCCACTGGAAGTTCAAAACCAAAACCAGGGAAGGAATCCAGCAGATCAGGATGAAATGGGAGGGACTGAATAATTACCTGAAACAGGAATATTACAAGACCAGGAAAAATAAATTTATCGAGAATCTAACCGCGCTTTTCTCAACAGAAATTTGTAGTAATTGCCTTGGAAGCGGATTGAAACCAGAGCGATTGAATTTCAGTATCGGTGGTCTCTCTATTCAGGAGATAAAAAATCTGGATTTCTGCGGAATCGATGACTGGATGCAAAAAGCAGATAATTATGAGCAAATTGATCGGGATTTAATTGAAAAAATCGGCCCATTCTTAGTAAATACGATCCACCGGGCCAGGCAGTTGCATATAGATCACCTTCAATTAAACCGAAGATCTCAAAGTTTATCTGGTGGAGAAAACCAGCGAGTAGCTTTGATCACACAGTTAAACAGTCCGTTGAAGGGCATCACCTACCTACTGGACGAGCCTTCCGCAGGTCTTTCAGAACATAACATTCCAGATCTTATTGCGATTCTAAAGGAACTGGTCGCCAAAGGAAATACTGTTATTGTCATCGAACATCATAAAAAGATCATCAAAGCGGCGACTGAGCTTATTGAGATTGGTCCATTGGCTGGTAAAAATGGCGGACAAATAACTTTCCAGGGAACTCCTGCAGATTTTTTAAAGCAGGAAAGCACCCATGCATACTTCAAAAAACAGGAGGAGGCTTTTGAATTTACTTCTGAAGAAAAGGATTACATCAAGATTAGGCATTTATCTCGTTATACTTTACAACGTGATGTTCTGGAAATCCCGGTAGGAGGGATCACGGCCTTAAGCGGAAAGAGTGGAATAGGCAAAACCACTCTGGTGAAGGATATCATTATACCCTCGATCCGACATCGAAAACCATTTTTTTGTAAGGATATTTCATTCCCTGAGAATTATACGAATGCCCATTATTTCGAGGCGAAAAAGTTAAGAGCACATGCCGCCACTTTGCTCGTTTCTTACCTGGATACGCTGAAGGAGCTTGGGAAAATCTTCGCAGAGGATTCAAAACTGAAACCAAAGGATTTTTCTTATAAAACGAAAACGAGTCAGTGTTCTGATTGTAATGGAAAAGGTTATCAGGAAACGAGTCTTGATGTTACCGCCAATGCCGTGGAAACCTGTGTCACCTGCAAGGGACAGCGCTACACGCAGGAAATCCTGCATCATACAAAGCATCAAATGAATATCGCCGAGGTGCTTGCCTTAGATTTGCATGGCTTTAAAACATGGCTCGAGGACCATAAGAAACTTGAAAAATTATGGCTGGTTCTAGAAAGACTTCAGAAAATAGGGCTGGGACATTTAAGACTGGATCAACCCATACAAAGTTTGTCTTCTGGTGAAAAGCAGCGGTTATTGTTGCTGAACTGGCTGTTACAGGGAAGCGAGGATATGTTGTTTATTCTTGATGAACCCAGTACCGGCTTGCATTATGCAGATATCGACCTGTTATTCGGGATTCTGAAAGATCTTAGTATCAAAAATGATATTTTAGTCATAGACCATAATCAATATCTTCTGGAGAAGATAGGAGTTGGAGTAGAGCTGAAGTAAGGTCACTAGAAAATAAAAACCCGGTATGTAATCCTGATACATACCGGGTCTGTTTATAATTGAGTTGATGGTTTTATTTGATATCTTCAACAAATAGGGAAAAGACTTTTTTATGCATTTCAAGGTCAAGTTTGGGTGAAACCGAGACCCGCGCGATATAATCCTTGTCATCTTCCTTGGTAGTTCCCTGGGTTGAGGTTGCCGGAATGGTCCAGTAACAACCTTTTAACTGACCGTAACTTACACAATATTTACTTTCTTCAGGAATGCTGGTGATCATCATATTGATAAGTTTTTGGTTCAGGTCCCTTTTGTAGGACTCGCGATCTGCAGCGGTCTCTCCTTTTGTAGGAAGATCAAGAGAAAAAACAGAAGGTGTAAAACCTGCCTTGGCTAACTCTTCTGAAACAAAATTGATCTTTGCTTCGGGAAGTTCAGCTTTAATAAAATTCACGAATTCACGGGTATTTTTATAGGCGTCTGCAATTCTTTGATTCATGGACGGTAATTGTTCTGCCAGGATTTCTACCTGCAGGGAAGTTGCTTCGTTATCGCAGATTTTTAGATGCCTGTTGATCTTTTCCATTAATGCAGCCGCTTTTTGATTGGCAACGGCATAACCGGCAGTACATTTTCCACCACTCGGAAATTTGGATCCGCTTACATAAGATATGACTCTGATTCCAGATAAAATACCATCCTCCCCACAAAACTGTACATTCGGGCAGAAAGTCTGGTCCAGAATGAACACCGGATCAACCGCAGCATTTCCATTGGCATTGGTACGACTTTTAGCCAGTACTTCCTGTAATTTTTCAAGGTCAGGAACTTCCACGCGGGGGTTTGTTGGAATTTCAGCAATGATAAGTGGTACGGCATTTTCATGCGCGGCCTGATCCAGTACCTTGTCGGTACTCTGCACCATGTCATTATCGCCATCTACGGGAAGGTCCATGATCTCAACATTATCCAGGCAGGCGGCGACACGGCGAGCCTGATCGTTCGTGCCCCCATAGCAATTTGGCGGAACGATGATTCGAATATCTTTTCCAGGATGTCTGGTCATTGCATCATCAATAAGCCCCATCATAATCGCGTACTGCATGGAAAGACCGCAAGAGCCTACCAGGACCTTTGAACCGGTCGCGGTGATCTTTTGAACTTCATCAACTACTTTCTTAAGATTGTCATCCTTAAAATTTTTATTCTCTTCGGAAGAAGGCTTCACCAGCTGTTGCAATAGCGTATGGGTATCTGCCGGCGTCATCGATATGGTTTCCCTTCTTCGTACATGCTGAATTTCAGAAATATAAGAAGCGTTCTTCTCACCATTTACGACTATTACACTTCCCAAATCCTGCTGAAGGCTCAGTAAAAAGTCAATGTTCTTTTCTATTTTTAAATTCTTCAGATTAGCACTGGAAGTAATATAAATGCTACTTCCTTCGAAATCAGGGATACTATCACCCTCCTCGACCTTCAGCAATTCAAATTCAAAATTATAAACGCTTCGGAAGAGATCAAAATCGAATGCTTCCGGAAGGTTTTCAGAAAATATGATTCGAGTTTTACTTTTTTCGAATAGGTTTTTCCGTAGTACAGCCAGCAGGGGAGTGGTTCTGGAAGAAAAGGCAATAATATGATCAGCTCTTAGATCATTTAATTTGCCCACATACCATTCCAGAATGGAAGATAGTGGATGTCCCAGTCTTATATAATCATAAGCAGTAGGTAGTTCTGCTAATTTTTCGGCGCTATGGTCATTCTTTGCAACCAGCGTCTCGAATTTATCAAGGAATTCTGTTTTCGCCTGCTCTTCGTTATAAATATCCAGCCGGTGTGTGGTTAATTTTACCCAGTCCTGCGGAATATTTGGGAGCATGTTTTCTATATATTCGGTCACTTTAGACTTATCCATTTTCTGTAATTTTTGAAAGTCGGAATATAGTTTAATTGACCTGTTTTAAGAAAAAATACGATCGTAATTCTCTATTTGCTTATCGATATACGCTAATTGATTCAACATATAAGTTGATCCAATCTTTAAGAAGCTTTAAGTAAAAAAGGAGGATGCTTGTAGACTTGGGAAGTGAAAATTTAGATAAGCGGCAACTGTAATAAAATTATAATTTATGACCCTACTCATAAAATATAATTAGATGTTAGATCTCGTATAGCAGCTACCGCCATCTAATTTTTGGTAAACTTATAACTTAAGATTAGTAAAGAATCATTGAATTAGTAAACGTAGCTGTTTTTTGAGTGAACGTTACAAATCCAGTTTCAGGCTTACTTCTGTACCCAGGCCAGGTTCAGATTTTACGCTCAATGCTTCTTCAATATCATAGCCTAAAAGCGCCAGTCTTTCTTTTACCAGACTTAAGCCTTTGGAATTATGCAGTGAATTATTTCCAGTGGCTGAAAATCCCGAACCATTATCAATGATCCTGCAACATAAAGATTGTTCAGTCAGTTTTGTAAAAGTTATTTGCAGGGTTGGATTGATGCTTTCCACGGTGAAGGCGTGAACGAAGACATTTTCTACGAATGTTTGCAGGATCATGGTAGGAACTTCTGTGTCATAGGTGTCGATAGCCGGATCCACTTTAAAATTTACGCTAACCGCATGGTTCATTCTGGTATTTTCCACCCGAATGTAGGATTCCAGATATTCGATCTCCTCTACCAGCAGAATCGTTGGTTTGGTACAATGATCCAGGTTAAGCCTTATGAGTTTCGCAAAATCTCCCAGGAAAATTGTGGCATTGTCAATATCACTATCCATAATATAATTTTGAATGGAGTTCATGGCGTTGAAGATAAAATGCGGATTCATTTGAGCGAGTAAGGCTTCCATTTTAGTTTCTTCAACTCTTCGCTGAATTGCCCGTTTTTGTTTTTCAAAACGTTTGTTCTTAGCGAGTTCATACGTATAGATGGCATAAACAATCACCAGTAACGCCAGGAAAATACTGGTAAGAAACCACCAGGTTTTCCAGAATGGCGGCTTAATCCTGAAGTTGAGAAGGTCTTGCGTATAAGTATGCCCCGTGCTGGAATCAAGTACACGAACCTGCACCTGGTAGTGTTTTGCAGGCAGGTATGGCAAAAGAATTTCAGAATTTGAGCTGGCCGTACTCCATTCTTCGTTCTCATTCAGCCTGTATTGATATTTTAATTTTTTAGGGTATGGATGAGCGTTCGTAGAGAAATTGATGAGTACGGTATTTTCATCAAAATCGAGATCAAGTTCCTTTATGTTCGCTTCTGAAAGGTCGATGTGCATGTTGTTAATGAGCAGCTGTTCCAGATTGATCTTAGAGACCCTATTGGAAGAAGCCAGGATATCATCCATGTTCAGTTTGAAAATCCCATCTTCACTACCAATCTGTAGTTCATTTTTTTCGATACTACTCGCGAAAAACGGCTGCTTTAAACCTTGTTCTTCATCCAGAAATATAAAGCGATCATCATTGACCAGGGTAAGCCCACGTTCTGTACCAATGATCAAAGTATTGCCGTAAGTATTGAGGAAAGAGATGGTATTTCCCTGGATGCTGGCCCGGGGAATTTTTCTTAAAACCTCGAAAGAACCAGGCTCATCCCTAACGATAAAAACATCGCCGAATTCACTGGAAATCGCCAGGTCATCCCGGTATGCAACGATATGCCGGAGATTTTCTTCTTCCCAGATACCGGCCATAAGAAAGGACTGGAAATCTCCCTTTTCATACAGATACAGACCAGAGAAAACTGAAGTAAAATAGGTTTTATCGCGTATTCGAAGACTACTCACTACCATGGTTGGAGTATTCTGCCGGCGTTGTGGAAAGTGTTTGTAGGATAAACTATCCAGGTTATCGTACACTCTTACGCCACCATAAGGGTTGGTTTCAATTAATTTTCCATTAGCAGTAAAATTGATCTCTTCTGTGTGCAAAGGCGAGTAGCTATGAAATTTTCCTTCAGCAGTAATGACGAATAAGCCAATATTGGAATTGATCCAGTAGTGATCATTCATTAATTTAATGTCATAGAACCTGATGCTGCTTGCCGTTGTGTTATGGTCCAGTTCATAAAAATCATCTTTATGTTCTGGTAGCGGCCTTGTATTGGTCTTGAGAAAATTTTGCTGCCAATGCTTGAAATCTGATAATTGAATAAAAAACTGGTTGTTTGCAGTTTTGATTTGAACGCCCTGATCAAGTAGATATGCTGTTTTTCCAGCTATCTCCGCAAAACCCTTGATATTTCGGTCAGGCTGTTCTTCAAATTTCACCAGTGGTTTAAGCTGAATTTCGTAGACCCCTGAAGTCAAGCTACCTATATACAACCTTTCAAAGGCATCGTCGTAGACTAGAGAATACATATCATTTCCCTGTATTCCGAAGGAATTTGTAAGGTCCGAAAAATTATCGCTTAGTTCGAAAATCCCACCATTACTGTCATATATTCCCCAACCAGCTGCGTAGATGATCGAATCATTTGTTTTTACATAGTCCCATAGAATCGAACTGCCATGTTGTTCCAAAGCCTTATTGCCTGGTTTTGTATATTCTGAAATTTCAGTTTTTGTAAAATAATTTTTATTGCTGCTGTAAACGGTATCACCATCAACAAAAGCAGCGTAGATGAACTGTCGGTCGTCTACCAGTTCCAGTTTTAGCGATTCTTCCGAAGAAACTTTAAAGAGTCCGTTTCTGTATGTGGGAACATAGAGTTCATTATCAAATTCAAAAAATCCGGAAACTCTTAGCAAACTGTCAGCTCCCTGATCTTTCCAGGACTGTATCTCAAATGTATCCAAGTGGATCCTGGAGACCCCATCACTTGTTCCCACGTAAACAAAATTTTCATATGGAAAAAGATGCACGATCTCATCATGTACGAGTCCATCCAGAGTGGAAATAACCTGGAAATGATCTCCATCAAATATGGTAATCCCACCTCCATAGCTTCCCAGCCAGATCCTGTGATACTTATCTTCGGTGATCGCCCAACAGCTGTTGAGCGCTAAACCATCTTCTTCAAAATAGCTTTGAAAGTTATTGTTCTGTTTGCTTACGACTCCATTCTCGGTTCCTATCCAGAGTTTATTACTACTATCCAGAAATAGTGCCCGGACAGCATTGTTAGGCAATTCATTGGCTGCTGAAAAGTTTCGGGAGGGAAAGTTTTGTGCGCAGAGCAATTGCACACAAAAGAACAGGCATAAAAAGATTCTACTGGTTTTGTAAAATAGCATTGATGAATTCCTCTTCTTTTCGGTGAGAAACGGGCAGCTTCTCTCCGTTCGTTAACTCAACCTCTTTATTTGCTTTGTGATATCGCACTACAAAATTAAGGTTGATCACATAACTTTTATGTATTCTCAGAAATGCTGAAGGGAGGATTTCTTCTACAAACTTAAGGGTTTTTGTGGCAGTTTTTACACTTCCATCAATACCTTTAATACTGCAATAATTACTTTCTGCCTTGCAGTAAAGGATCTGGTTGGAATGAATAAGCTCAAATCCTTCCTGGGTTGGAAAAGCGAGTTTCGCGACATTCTGGTCGTTTACATTCAGATTTTCGAGCAGCAACGTGAGCTTATCTTTCGTGGATAATCTCCTTTTGCGTTCCTCAAAACGTTTGATGGCGTCGCCAAGATCTATATGATTAATTGGTTTCAAGATATAATCCAGGGCGCTTTGCCTTATGGCCTGGACTGCAAACCGGTTATGTGCGGTAGTGAAAATGACCTCAAAATTGATACGGTCAAACTGCTTGAATAGTTCAAAACCACTTTTTTCAGGCATTTGTATATCCAGAAACACCAGTTCAGGTTCGTAGTTGTTGATCGCGATCACTCCGGAGTCTACAGAATGACATTTTGCGACAATATTGAATTTGCTGGGAAAATATCTTAAGAGGGTTTTCTCAAGTACATTCTGAGCACTAAGCTCATCGTCGATAATGACTACTTTGATCATGCCATAAACTTACATATTTGCAGAGATATGACCATATTCTAAAAGCTGATAAATATTTAAATTCTTATACAGCTCATAAATAGCAAAGGCCACTAAGTATGATAGTGACCTTTTGCGTTAAAAAACAAAATTATTTACAAAGGCTGGTTCCATTAGAAAGCTCCAATAAAATGGCTCCCCTGGGTATTCACCAGTTCAGCACCTTTGGTAACTTCTCCAGTCTCGGTATCTACAATATAGATGTTTCCATTTTCTCCAACAGGCGCCTGAGTAAGATAAATTTCAGTACCATCTACTGCAAATCCCTGGTATTGGAAGAGGTAGAAGTTAGGGTCGTATGGAATTGCATCGATCTTCTGCGCTGTTCTTGAATTCAGGTCTATTAATGCAAAGTATCCCTGAGCTCCGGCAACACCTTCAGCTGAACCGGCATGTCGATATGCCAGCACGGCTTTACCATTGGAGGCTGGTCTCCAGGCCAGGATATATGCATCTTCTACGCCCAGAGCTTCATCAAGATTAAATATATAAGAGTCATCATACTCGTTATCTGAATCAATTTTTAAGATATGCGAACCTTGAGGATCATTCTGGTTTGCCTGGTAGACACTTCCGTTATACTCAAAAGCGTTAATACTACGATAGCCATTGGTATTTCCCAGTCCTACGCCAGAGATGATAACTTCCGGGTTCAACAGTGAAGGATAATCAAGAACAATAGATCTGGAGGCTAGAATTTCACCGTTGTTATCATTCTCTCCAGTTTCTGGATCTACCTTACTAAGTCTCGCACCAATATAAATTTTATCACCCGCTGCATTCAAAGCAGGCATATCGATTCTTGAGATATAATATCCTGCGGCTTCTTCTTCCACAGAAAGTGGAACACTGTGTTCCTGAAATTCCTTAATTGCTGAATTTTGCAAATCAAGGGTTACAATTCCCATTGTTGCTTCAGTACGAACATAAAAGTCATCTGATGAATCTTCTGGAGTACCATTATCACTAAATTCATTTTCGGTATTTACATAAACTGCAGCACCAGTCTGGTCTCCATCGAAAAGTTTGATCCATCTGGGCGCAGATCCTACGTAAGGTGCTATACTGATCTCAGAACCTGTTTGTTCAAAATTCTGACCACCTAGCACATTATACTTAGTATAATTTCCTCCAGTATCACCGGCATAGCTAATATTGAAAATAGTACTTCCGTCTTCTGAAGCCTGCAAACGAGCAGTTCGGTTGGAAGGCACGATGAATCCATTCTCAAAGGGTTCTATTGAGAATTCCGGATTCCTCGCATCTTCGCTGGAAACAGAATAGATCAGAGTTCCTCCATTTCCATCACCAGGCTCTTCGCCCATTTTTGCTGCAGCAACTGTGATCCAGCGGCTTTCTGTACCTGGTTCAGGAATTACATCATCAGAACTATCGTCGCTACTACAGGAGGACAAAAGTAAGAAGATGGCGACTGCACTAAAAAGTGACTTAAATTGAAAATAATTGCGATTCATATGAAAGTTAATTTTGGTTAGAATTTATTTAATGAATAGTTTAATTTTAAGTAGAATGCTCTTCCCGGTTTTTGAACAGATAGATTGTCAAATACAGCTTCATCTAAAATGTTCTTTACATCAAAGCTTAATACGATGTTTTTGCCAGGAAATGAATAACTCAAACCCAGATCATGGGTAAGCTGTTGTGGTACTTTAAAGAAGTCATCTCCAACAGTATTGGAACCCTGAGGTACCAAATAGGAAAATGCATCTGTGAAATACATATTGTAGAAAAGATCCAATCTCGATTTCTTCTGAAGTAGATCTTTTATGGTATACCTGGCATTACCACTCATTGTAAAAAATGGCGTATTTGGCACATCGATTTCAGCTCCTCTGTTTTCAACTTTAAGGTCAAAACGGGAAACATTGAAATTGAGGTCCAGGTTCTTATCATAGGTGTAATTAAACTGTGCATCAAAACCTTTAGAAGTTCCGCTGCCCTGGTTTACGTATAAGATCAATTCATCATCAACATTCAGGGAAGTTTCAATAGGCAAACCAATTCTATCCCTGATATTCCGCAGAAAGAAATTAGTGGTAAGTCCTAACCTGTGTCTCTGGTAGTTAAAGGCGCCTAATCTTAAACCGATATTGAAATTATTACTCTGTTCCGGATTGATGGCTGAGTTCGCTACCACATTATCCCCATCATTCCCAAAAATTTCAGTTTCGTCTGGAAGTCTAACGGCTTTTTCCGCAGAGGTGAGCAGCATTACTTCTGAAGTTATAGCGTATGACAGGGCAAATCCATAGCCTTCATATTCTTTGTTACTACTTACAGTTTCGTTCACAATTCTTCTGTTACCTGAAATATCTGTTTCAAAAGCCGGGTCTGTACTAATAGTTTTCTGCTGGTAATATTTCCCGAAAATGCTAGTCTTCAGTTGATCATCTAAAGCATTCAATTCGTACGTAAGAGAGACTATATTTTTGCGCAAATCCCGGGTGCCTACAAAACTATTTTCAAATTCTGAATCCAGGGCATCACTATCTTCCCGATCTACAGAACTATACAGGTGGTTGATTAATATTGTATGATTTTTTGCAATGGAGTAGGAGAGTCCGGTTCTCAGGGAGGCCACTTTTCTCTCAATCTTTGCAAGCGTTGGACCACCTTCCTGCTGGGAACCCCAGGTGTATTGATATTCATTACCTCTGAAATCTATGGCGCGGTCACCGGTCCAGCTGTAAGCCCAGACAAGCGTATCTGTGAGCTGGCGATCCCGTTTTCCATAATAGGCATTGACAGTAGCGTCCAGTCCATTTATTAGTACATCCGCTTTTTGATATTTCAAATTTGCCAAAGCTGCCTGGGATTCGAAAAACCGGTCTTTATACGGTGTAATGGTCATAAATGCTCCATGCTGAACTTCTTTATAATCACTGGACCCGTTAAAGCCAACGAAAAACTGATCTGCCCAGGAAACATTCGTGTAGCCTAATTGCACGATACCACCTGTAGAACGATAGGCATCATTAAACCTTCTGGCAGTAATGGGTGTTTGAACTCCGCCAAGACCTGTGACCACCACACTTCTGCCCGATACCTCGTAGTCATTATCTGAGTAATTATGGAAACCTGAAGCTTTTACGGTGAATCCGCTATCGTCGAAGCGGTACAATCCATTCATCGAAGCCTGGAAGGTATTAAATGAGCCATAAGACACAGAAGCATTTAAACTGGTGTTCATAGACTGATTTAGAACGATATTAATGGCTCCACCCAACGCATCGTCAGACAGATGTCCCGGAACCACTCCCTTGTAGACTTCAATTTGCTGAATAAGTGATGGTGGAATACTGTTTAAATTGAAGGATGAGCCAAAAGTGGAAATGGGGATTCCATCAATAAAAATACGGACAGCACTTCCAGACAAACCGTTGAGGCTGAATTGAACATCAGATCCTAAACCGCCGTTTTGTCTGAGCTTAACGCCAACTGTGTTATTAAGCAACTCTGTCGTTTGAATATTTCTCTGGCTGGCTTCTTCGGTATTGATGATATTGATAGCAAATCCTATTTTCTCCAATCTTGTTTTTTTGGATTCTCCCTGAATGGCCACTTCTTCAAGTTCATAATCCCCTTCATTCTTTAGCTGAATATCGAACCTTACCTGCGTAGAGTCTATGATTACCTGATGAAAACTTACCGTTTGGTTCGTACTTACCTCAAGCAGGTACGTTCCCATAGGTATGTTTTTAAAAGTGTACGTCCCATTCCCGTTAGTATGGGTAATCCGACTATAATTAGATCGGCTTAATTTGAGTTCGGCATTGGCTACGATATAATTGTTGGCATCTGTGATTTCGCCTTCCAGTTGAGACTGGCCATAAGTTACCATGGGGATTATAAGCAGGAGTATTAAAATCGTTCGGATCATTGTAGTAGTAATTCCGGACAAATTTATATCTATTTAGACTAAATCCAAATAAAAATAATCTCTAGAATGAATTATTTTATAACCGATTTATATACAGATATTTGAAGTAGAAAATTAAAAACAAGGTGAGATGTAATACTTTAAAGGCTTTGATCTTGGAGTAGGTCTTGATCAAGAGAATAACCAATAGAGGGATTAGAAATCTTATGTTGAGAAGGAAATTGGCAGATGCATAGTTGGTCTTAATATCCAAAGGTTTTTCTGAGGATCTTAGCTAGAGAGTTAACCAGAAAAGATTCAGAGGATATAATTTAATCAGTCATTTTGAACCAATGTTTGCTATAAATCAAAATGCCCGATCACTTTCGCAACCAGGCATTTCTGTTTGCAAGAAATTTTTCTAATCGTCTTTAACGTCGTACCTGTCCAGCATCATCACTTTATTCCACGCTTTCACAAAATCACGTACAAAGCGTTCCCTGCCATCTTCAGAACTGTAGACTTCGGCAATATTTCTTAGCTGCGCGTTGGATCTAAAAATCAGGTCACAACGGGTTGCGGTATATTTCACAGTTCCGTTTTCGCGATCTTTTAAATCAAAGATCATTTCCTTGTCATTTTGTGGTACCCATTCGTAATCCATGCTTAGCAGCACTTTAAAGAAATCGTTGGTTAGAACACCTGGTCGATCTGTAAACAAACCGTGACTGGAACGATCATAATTTTGCTCCAGCACTCTCAAACCTGCTGTAAGCACGGTCCATTCCGGAGCACTCAATGTAAGCAGCTGTGCTCTGTCCAGAAATATTCTTTCTGGTGGTACGTTGTAACCAACCTTATCGTTATGATAATTTTTGAATCCGTCTGAAACCGGTTTTAACCAGTCAAAACTTTCCTCATCGGTTTGTTCCTGGGTTGCATCGTTACGACCGGGTGTAAAAGGAACTTCGAGTTCATGACCGGCATCTTTTGCAGCTTTTTCAATCGCAGCACATCCACCAAGTACAATTAGATCTGCCAGCGAAACCTTTTCATTCCCACTCTGGCTGCCATCGAAGTTGGATTTCAAGGTTCTGTAAGTTTCAAGAACTCTGTTCAGTTCATCTGGCCTGTTAAGATCCCAATTGTTCTGAGGTTCCAGCGAAATATGGGCTCCATTGGCACCGCCACGTTTATCACTATTACGGTAGATAGCTGCGGAAGACCATGCTGCAGAAACCAAAGCAGACACACTTAAACCAGTGTCAAGGATCTTTCGTTTTAAAGCAGCTATATCACTACTATCAATGAGGTCATAATCTATCTTCGGGATAGGATCCTGCCAAAGCAAATCTTCTTGCGGGACTTCCGGTCCAAGATATCGATCTTTCGGCCCCATGTCTCTATGGGTTAATTTATACCAGGCTCTTGAAAAAGCATCGGTAAAATAGTCAAAATCATTCAGGAATTTTTCGCATACCTTTCGATACTCTGGATCTACCTTTAAAGCGATATCTGAAGTCATCATCATCAAAAGATTCATTTTCCCTTCTTCATGCGCATCTGGTGTTTTTGGCGCATGTTCATCTACCGGTGTCCATTGTATGGCGCCGGCAGGACTTTCAGTCTTTTTCCATTCAAATTTGAACAGGTTCGTCAAATAATCATTATCCCAGGTTGTAGGATCTGGTGTCCAGGAGCCTTCTATCCCGTTGGTCATGGTATATTTTCCAAAACCGGTACCTTCAGGATTCTGCCAACCCATTCCCATGGCCTGCAAAGGAGCAGCTTCTGGCGCCGGACCAATTTTATCTGCGCTAACCATCCCGTGGCTTTTTCCGAAGGCATGTCCACCCGCGATAAGAGCAACGGTTTCCTCATCGTTCATGGCCATACGCTTAAACGATTCTCTAATTGCCATAGCCGAATCCCTAGGTTCTCCATTTCCACCGGGTCCTTCCGGGTTTACGTAAATTAAAGCTTGGTGCGTAGCTGCCATTGGATTTTCCAGATCGCGATCAGGATCTGATGGTTCCCCTTTCCAACGAAGGTTCTGGGATACCATTTGTTCAGGATGCCCATCATAATACTCTCCAACATTGGATTCCTTAAATTCCTTTCCATTCCAGAATTCCAATCCCCAGTAAGTACTACGATCTGGTTCCCAGGCATCGCGCCTTCCACCGGCATAACCAAAAGTGGGAAAATTCATGATTTCGAGAGCACAGTTCCCGGTTAAAACGATAAGATCTGCCCAGGAGAGAGAAGCTCCATATTTTTGCTTGATGGGCCAGATATGTCTTCTGGATTTATCAATATTCCCGTTATCCCACCAGGAATTAATAGGGCCAAAGCGCTGCATGGCCTGTCCAGCACCTCCACGACCATCGGCAATGCGGTATGTACCTGCAGAGTGCCAGGCCATTCGTATCATCTGTGGGCCATAGTTATTATAGTCTGCAGGCCACCAGTCTTTCGATTCTACCAGTAATTGCTTGATTTCATTTTTAAGCTTTTCAAGGTCAATTTTATTGAAGGCTTCTTTGTAATCGAAATCGCTTAAAGGATTCGCAACTGCTGGTTCCTGGTGTAAAAGTTCTACCTGTAGTCGGTTAGGCCATCAGTCATCAAGTTGTGGTTTTGAACCAATAGCTCCGCCAACACTGGTACCTCTAAAAGGACATTTTGCTAGATTGTCTGGATTGACCATGTCTTTCATACTGAATGTTTTGAAGTTTTGAAATGAATTAAAATAAAACGTCAATATTTTTCTTCTGAAGTTCATTCTGAACATGCCAAACCTGTAAAATGGAATAGATAAGATGTTATTCTCAACATTTTTAAAGCAAAGGGAGGTAAAAGGAAAATGGTGGACGTAATTAATTTTTAGTTTATGAGCAGAATTTAGAAAGATGTGGTAACAATTTGGGAACTGCTGCGTTAAACTTTTTTTAAAAATTATATGCTGCGTCGCCCTGAAAGTGAAGAATTCGCAATAGCCAAGCTTAGTATTGCCATATTAGAAGAATTGCCGATAGCTTTCTGGTCTTGCTGAATCAGCCTTAGAAAGAAACTGAAGAAGTTTCGTTTTGCCAGTATGGGATTATATTTTCATAGTGGAGATGATGGTTGCAAAAAGTATGAAGACATTCAGATTAGTTGCAGGTCTTTCATGATCGAGATGAGATGAGGATTTGTATTTGCCCTGAATTCATCACGAAGTTCTTTCAGTCTTTTTTCGATCGCACTTTTACTACTAGGCCTGATATTCCTGTTCTTTAGTTCCATTTGAATCTGGTCCTGCGTATAACCATTGGCCAGATACTTTACAATGCTGATCTCGAAATCGTTCAGGGTAAGAACATTGTTCTGGTTCATAATTCTTTCTATTGATGGTGAATTATAATTTTCTCCTTTATTCAGCTTCAGGATCGCTTCTTTCAATTCTTGTAAGCCATTCCTGTCCTTGCAAACATACGCATCAATATGACCGCTCGCCCAGAGCTCCTTCACTGTTTGAGGATGATCTTCAATGGAATTCACAACAACTTTAAGGTTTGGGTCCAGCAATTTTACGGCTTCAATGAGTTCCCTGCCCGAAGAAATCTTTTCCTCACGATAATCTGGTTTAAAGGAAAGATCGCAGATCAAAAGATCATAAGGGTTATTCTCCATAATCGCTTTTTTGGCCAGCAACCAGGCTTTATCACAATATTGCGCATGATCTGCGTGGGCAATCTTCAGATCTTTCAGAACAAAAGAAACAGCATGATTGATGCTATCCATATCTTCAGCAACCAGAACCTTTTTAAACATAAAAGAGACAAATTAGGTGGGAATCTGGATAGAAATTTTCAATCCTTTATCCGGTTCAGTTTCAAAATTAAGTTTTCCTTTGATAGAAAGAATACGGTTTTCCATATTCCGCATGCCATTCCCGGTCTTTAAATTCTGGCTTGAAGTACCAATCCCATTGTCTGAATACTGAATCTGTAAGGAATTATGTTCTTCAGAAAATACGATGGCAACCAGCGTGGCTTTACTGTGCTTTTTCATATTGACCATAATTTCCTGAAGTACACGATACAGAATAATCTTTTTTTCAGTACCCAGGTTGTACCAGTTCACCTGTTCTTCACCTTTTAAGATCAATCTCGCCTCTGCCGGCAGGCCGGAACTGAGTGTGGAAAGAAGGTGAGGCAGGTAATCTTCACCTACAGGAATGTTGCTGTTTTCCCTGGAAATATTACGTGTGCGGTTATAAATGTGTTCCAGTTTATCCATAAGTTCGTTTGGCGCAATCGTGTTCATCCCGCTCATGACATGGTACACATCATTTGCCAGTTCATCATGGATCTTTTTGGAAATCCTGGATTCTGTACGATGCGCTTCTCTTATTTTTTCCCTGCTGTGTCTTTGCCTCAGGTAATAAAATCCAAACCCTCCGCTAACTAAAACCAGCAAACCTCCAAGAGATAGTATGATGACCTGGTCCTGCAGTTGCTCCTTCTCTATAGTTTGCAGTGCGGTTCGATTTTCCAGTTGCTGGATCTCCTTCTGTTTCTGTTCTTCATCATAAGTGATCTTAGCGAACATATTTTTTGCCTGAGCATTTTCCAAACGTATGCTATCGCTAAGCTGAATATAGCTTGCTGAAAGTTCTTTGACCGCTTCCAATGGCGATAGCTGTATCAATTTTTCGATCGCATTTAATTGAGACGTTTTACTATTGAGTTGGCTCGCAGTGATAAGCAGGCTATCTGCATAGAGTTTTGAAATATTCTCATCCTTATTCCGGTAATAATTCGCCAGATGATCATAACTGGCCAGAAGGCCGTTTTTGCCATTATTTAAAAGCCTTATATTCCTGGCTTCTAACAGATCATCTTCCACATTTACGGTTGAATCCTGCAACCACCTGGTGTAAGCCAGATTATCTAAGAACCTGGCTTTAGAGAGAATATTCGTTGAATCAGATCTACGAAGGATGCTTTCAAAAACAGCTATGGCTTCATCGTAATTCTTTTGATCCTGGAGGGAAAGTGCAATATTGTTCAGATTACTTAAGCTGTCTTTGATATTAGCAGCAAATGCAAGAGCGTTTCTCCATTCACGTATGGCATCACTTTGGAAACCCTGGTTACGATATGCTGTCGCAATAATGTTGTAAGCGGTACTAAAGTAAGTGGAGTCAATGGGATCCAGCAGTCTGAGGGCTTCAGCAGCAGTTTGTTGAGCTCCGGTATAATCTGTTAATCTGCTTTGTGCATTCGCCATCTCTATTGTTCTTTGCCCGGCCCTGGAAGAATCTCCATCAGCAAGGTGTAACTCCCTGGAGATAAAAGCATTTCTAAAATATTCTTTATAATTATTTATAGACCGATGAATAATGGCTTTGCGGTAGAAACCCATGGCTTCAAAATGCATATTTCCATAGATCCTGGATTGATTGATCATTCTTGAGGAATAGACCAGAGAGCTGTCATAATACCTTAATTGATTATAGCTATAAATAACGCCATCAAAAAGCTTTAGATGCACCGTATCATTATCGATCCTGGAAGAGTACAGACCATATTTAAAATTAGCAAGCATTTCTGCTGGCAACTTTGATTTTAATCCTTGCTGAAAATAATATTCTCCGCTGCTAGGTTTAATTTCTTCTGAACTGTTTTCCGAAGCCTGGGCACAAGCGATCAGGCTTAGACAGATACAGAGGTAGCTCAGGAAATACTTTGAGATTTGCATTTAGCGAAAATATATAAAAACTGAGGAACCCAGAATACTTAATTGGAAAGTTTGAAAACTAGCAAAGAATGCAAGCCAATCCAGCTTTTGCAGACGAATTCCGAAGATTTTATCAGGGGATATGGTGTCACGGGACAGAACAAATTCTGAAGTTGATAAATCACAATACAATTCTAACTGTTTCTAATGTAAATCATCACTTATACTTCGGCATTTTTAATTTTTTAAAATTCCAATCTTGTGATATTTTGCGCGACAATTTCAGAATATATTAGTTCAATTATCGATCTCATTATTCCTAAACAAAGTAGGGGAGAGCTCTCGTTGTTTACTTCTGGTTAAATATTTCCGAAGCACACCTCCAGAAACCCTGTTCACATCAAATTCTATCACAAAAGCGTTCTTATCCACTTCATGCAAAATTCTATAGGCCTTTTTGGTATCTATCCTGTTTACAACCGTATGGATAATCTTTAGATCCTACTTTCCTCCCTGACTTCCGTATCCTTTACTACCGTTATAGATCGTTAATCCCTGGCCTATATTCTTAAGCAAAGCGATCTGCATTTCTTTAGATTTTTCGGTAACGATCATGAGTCCAACATAATCTTCGAAACCTTCCAGGATAAGGTCTATGGTTTTTGCAGTAATAATATAGGTTAGTACAGAATACATGGCAACTTCGATCGAGAATAGTAAACTAGCCAGTAAAAAAAGCACCACGTTGAACCAGAAAATGATAAGACCAATGGAAATTCCTGTTTTTTCATTGAGGAAAATTCCCAGGATCTCGCTCCCGTCCAGAACAGACCCGTTTTTTATGGCGAGGCCAATTCCTGCACCCAGAAATAAACCGCCAAATATTGAGATAAGCAATTTATCTTCTGTAATGGATTGAAAGTTCTCGAAAGAATGATGAGGGAAAGTACAAGTACTGAGATATTGACCGTATGACAGTTTTTCGTGAGATGGTAAACCAGCCTATTACAAAGAACGGTATGCTAATGACTGGCAGAATAATTGATATTTCTATCCACGTGATTTTGCTTAGAAGAATTGAAATTCCGGTTACTCCGCCATCCAGAAAGCCGTTGGGAAGCAAAAAAGCTTTTAGTCCAAGGCTGGCTAGAAAAACTGCGAGTGCCAGCTGACCAATTTCCCAAACCAAATTTGCCTGTAAAAATCTTTTTATCATACAGTACAGTTCTTACTGAAATGAACTTCTCAGTTACCTTTTTCTGCTGATTTTATCTTATCTATTTCCTTCAGAATTTCGTTGGCTTCATGCATTTTATCGTCACTCAGTTTTCTATTACTGGTGGATAAGCGATGAGCTTCCTCAAGAAGTTGTTTGTACTTTAAATTCAATTTTTCAACTTCAGATTTCTTTTTAAATAAACCGAACATAACTTTTTCTTTAAATATAGTTTAAAGTATTTATTATAAATCTTTTATGAGTGGTTGTTTTGGCAGCGCTAGCCTCAGGATAGACATACTAAAAGTGGTTGACAGCCGATGATTTTATGTTTAAAGTATGCAGATAAGCAACGATCTATAAAATGCTAATATTTCAGTTTCGTGAGATAACACTTAATTTTTTCGCCTCTTACGGCCGGTTTACCAGGTTCTTCAGCACATTCGCATAATTTCGTGCTTCCGTAGTCATTTAATTTCTCATGAGCATCGGAGCGAGCCCAAATAGATACCAGTGCATTTTGATCAGGATTTTCTTCACAGTCGCCATCTATTTCAA
The DNA here is from genome assembly GCF_000423045.1 of Christiangramia portivictoriae DSM 23547. Lineage (GTDB taxonomy): Bacteria > Bacteroidota > Bacteroidia > Flavobacteriales > Flavobacteriaceae > Christiangramia > Christiangramia portivictoriae. The sequence continues at coordinate 872,005 of NZ_KE383971.1, forward strand.
AGGCATGTATGGTATTTTCATAAAAGTAGACCAGTGGATCTCGATCATAGGATGAGGTGGTCCACATTTTGAATTCGTTAGGCATTCCTGTATCAAATTCTACTATCCTTTCCTTTTCATTTTCAGAAATGCTGGTAACCTTTTCATTATGATCCCGAACAGCGAAGGTTTTGAATTGATTCATACATGCAGGCTCTCGCATCGTATAATACAATTCTGAAGTGGCGTGATGATGGTATGGATACAAAGTGTTTACGGCCTGCACGGTCATTCCAACTTCAGCACCAACTTCCTCTCCATTGATCTTTTCAATCCGTAATAAACCCCAATGTCCAAAAATCTCAGCATAGGCATAACCACCTCTTACTTTCGCATTATTTCTCTGGTTTCTTTCACTTTCTTCAGCATACATGGGAAACCAACCTGCAGAAGCCCAGAGATTTGGTAGCGCTCGTGCACTAACGTCAAAAGGAAAATTACGAGGCGTCTTCACCTGATCACCCGTGACCATTATATTAAAATTTTCAGAGAACAAAAGCCCCGCCTTTTTAACTTCAGGATCACTTACTTTTGAATCGAAAAATTCCTGAAACGTCATTCTGTTCAACCACTGAGCGACTTCTGATCTTGCTTCCAGTTCACCACCGGGACTATAGAGCCAGTCCACATTTCCTCTTGCCGCGAAGCATGCTTTCGCCGCATCAGGATTGTGCAGTATCTGGTAAATATTCTTAACCATGAGTTGCATGTCACGGCGATCCATAATGCATAACTTGCTTATCCCATCAACAGTTTCATAAGTCGCGACATCTGAATTCTGACATTTGCTGCCTTCAGGAGAGGTAGTTAACGCCACCGCGTAAGCCTCGAGATACTGTAAAGATTCTTTCCATAGAATGTCAATATACTTTTGTTCCTCTTCTGAATATACTTCAGATTCTTCAAGGCATTCGAACTTCGCATTCTTCAGTTCGTCTGGATCAATAAAATCAGGAATTTTCTGAGCGTAGCTGAAGTTATAGGCTGTCAATGCAATCATGACGCTAAGTAAATATTTCATATCAATGATTTTAAATTATTCCATGTTTGATACTGCATTTAAAACTAGCCTGGGACCAGATTGATGATTTTCTTTTCCGAATTTGTAACAATAGATTTGTTAAGTCATTCTTATCCAATATACATATGAGATCACAAATCTCTTTTTCGATAGATGCACATTCCATTTACACAACTCACAGGCTTTCGTTCCGAAATCTATTATTACTACAGCTTCCTGCTTCAGCAATAAACAGCAAACTGTAATTTTACTGTTGTAGGCTGCCACGGCAAATTCTTATTTCTATACCACTTTTTCAATCCGAACCTTTACAGACTTACTAATGGGCGTATTACTGCGTTCTGCAAAATGATTAAAAGGCACCAGAGGATTAGTTTCCGGGAAATAGGCCGCCGTGTTTCCTGCAGGTATCTTGTAAGGCAGTACTTTAAATTTATAAGCAGTTCTTTTCTTACCATCGTAAGTGCTGCTTAGATTGACAATTTCAAATTTTTTCAAATTGCGTTTTTGCATGTCCTGCTCGTTCATAAAAATTACCCGCCGTTCGTTGTATACTCCGCGATACCTGTCATCAAGGCCATAAATGGTGGTGTTGAACTGGTCGTGACTTCTAATGGTCATTAGCATCAATTCATCTTCTTCCAGATCATGGTCGGGCAACTTATTCAGGGTAATCTGCGCCTTTCCATTCGGGAGCATGCTAAAATCTCTTCTGCGGGCGTTGTTGGGCAGATAATAGCCAAAACCCTTGGAACGTTCGCTGGTCTTTTCAAATCCTTTGGCTACAAGATCTATCTTCTCTCTGATAAGTTCGTAATCTTCTCCCATGTCTTTCCAGGCTACAGCATGATCACCTTTAAAATAGGTATGCGCAAGATTACCTATAATTTCCGGTTCACTCATGATGTTGCTGGATGCAGGTTTAAGGACTCCCTTGGACTGCCTTATTCTACCCATACTGCTTTCCATCGTAAGAAACCTGGTGTTTCCATTCTTTTCATCTTTTTCTGAACGTCCAAAAGTGGGAAGGATCAGCGCTTTTTTACCGGTTACCAGATGAGAGCGATTCAGTTTCGTGCTTATTTGAACTGTCATACTGCAGTTATTGAGTGCCTCGGCCGTATAATCTGTATCTGAAGCCGCCATCAGAAAATTACCTCCCAGAGCAAAAAAGACTTTTGCTTTGCCGGAATGCATGGCCTGCATGGACTCCACCACATCGATGCCTTTCTTGGTAGGTGGATCAAAGTTCATAAATTTTTTGATACGCTTATTCAGATCTTCATCTACAAAGTGCATGATGCCTACACTCCTGTCACCCTGCACATTGCTATGTCCTCGCACGGGACAGGTACCAGCGTTGTCTTTTCCAATCGCTCCTTTTAAAAGAAGCAGGTTTACATATTCCCGAATGGTTTCCACACCATTTTTATGCTGAGTAAGTCCCATTGCCCAGCAAACGATGATCTTCGTTTTCTTCGCCAGGACGTCTACAGCCTCGTTGATCTTTTCGCTGGAAACTCCGGTGAGAGCAAGTAACTCTTCTTCGTCAAACGACTTGAGATCCTCGATAAGTTCTGAATATCCCTGGGTATATTCTTTCAAAAATTCATGATCGAATACAGAGTCATCCAGCGCATCTTTATCAGCAAGACGTTTCAGAATAAGTTTTACCAGGGGAATATCCTGGTTGATATTTACCGCCAGGTGCAGGTTGGCAATATCTTCCCCACCACCCAGTAGTCCTTTTACATTTTTGGGATTTTTAAAGTTTACCAGCCCGGTTTCTTCCAATGGATTAATGGCGATGATGTAGCCTCCGTTTTCCTTACATTTTTCCAGGGCAGATAGCATCCTTGGATGGTTGGTCCCGGGATTCTGACCTGCAATGATTACTACTTCAGCTTCGTAAAAGTCTTCCAGCTTTGTGCTGCCCTTACCAATGCCAAGAGTTTCATCCAGGGCGACCCCACTGGATTCGTGACACATGTTACTGCAGTCTGGCATATTGTTAGTGCCATAGGCGCGAACAAACATTCCGTATAAAAAAGCAGCTTCGTTGCTGGAGCGACCGGAGGTATAGAAAATAGCTTCGTTTGGAGAATCCAGGCTACGCAGTTCTTCGGAAATCATATCAAATGCAGCCTGCCATGAAATAGCTTCGTAATGTATGCTTCCTTCACGTAAAACCAAAGGTTCTATGAGTCGGCCAAATTTATTTAGTTGAAAATCACTTAATTCTGAAAGCTCTTCGACAGAATATTTCTGAAAAAAAGCGGCATCAATATGACTATGGGTCGCTTCGTCTGCCAGGGCTTTAGCTCCGTTTTCGCAGTACTCTCCAATTTTTGAAGGATTTTCAGGATCTGGCCAGGCGCAACTAGGGCAGTCAAATCCATCCTGCTGATTGATGGTGAAAAGCGCTCGCATGGAATCCACCACGCCCATTTCCTTGAATGTATGTTTCACTGTCTCTCTTATCCCCAGCTTGCCTGCGGCATGAGTCACAGGCTCTTTAAATTTGAGATCTTTAAATTCAACTGGTCCGCGGTGATTTACTTTTCTGTGATTTTGATTTTCCATTTACAGGCTTAAGGTTTTGGGATTGGGATAATTTTCAGATTCATCTTCTCCACGATCTTCGAGGCAGGTAAAATCTTTTTCCAGTAAGAGATCTATGCTTTTGCCATTAGTTGTGGAAATAGTATGAGAAAATCCAATTCTTTGATCGGTATCCCAGTTTTTCAGTAGTGCATTGGAAATTTGCAAAGAGATCTTATTACTGTCAAATTGTATGTTTAATTCGTCAATTTCAGTAGCTTTCACTTCATAAATGAAATCCTGAGTGGTGAAATTGGTTCTTTCTTCGATAGATCTCTCCTGGCATAATTGCTCAACTTCGGTCTTTGTCAATCTGAATCTTACCGAATTTCCCCGAATTCTTATTTTCATATGTATTTAATTTCTTGAATGGTTCATAGCTTAACCACCTTTTAAAGTTAAGCCTATTCAGTTAAATTATAGAACAGAATATGAACGGAAATGGAAGTTTTAGCAAGCTTTTAACGACAGCAGTTCAATTTAAAAGGAACAAATAGAAACAGTTCAATTTTGGTGCAGTCATCAAAATTCGGCAGAAATCCACTATAATATGTCTATTTTTATCATTCATAGTTTGTGGTAAATTGATAGATAGAAGTGAAATAGAAGTTTTTATTCTCGCGGGTGGTAAGAGCCGTCGAATGGGTATGGACAAAGGTTTAGTTCATTATAATGGACAGCCAATGATCACGCGTATATTAAATGTTATTGAAGAGCTTGAACTAGAGACCTGCATCATTAGCAGCAACCCAGACTATTTAAAATTTGGGAAACCTGTATTGCAGGATTTAATTCCGGGTAAAGGACCCATGGGTGGTTTGTATACGGCTCTAACTTATTCCAAAGCCCCTATGGTTTTTTTGATAGCCTGTGATATGCCAGCCATAAACAGGGAAGGAGTAGAGAGTCTATTGACTTATTCTGAAATAGGATCGATCACGATCGCTAGAGATGCCAAGCAAATTTCTCCACTTTTTGCCTGCTATCCGAAATCCTTGCTTTCGAATGTAAAAGAGGCTGTTCTGACAGATCATCTAAAAATGCAGGATTTTGTAAAGAAGCAGAAGCATAGAGTAGTCGACTTTGAAATCCTTTACAAATCAGAAGTTTTGCAGAATTTTAATACCAGAGAAGAATTAAATGCTGCAGAAAATACAGAGCACGAAAGCGATAACTAAGACAAATTGATTGTCAACTTTACTAGTCTTGGAAGAATGTTTTTATTGCAGAAGTATTAGTCAATTTCTAAGTGATTTGAACAATTAATTGAAGAAATCGTTTGGGTTTGGAAAAATGAATAGCTTACTAAGTTTGGTAGCTTTTCTACATATCCATATTTTAATTCGATATCGCTATATTGGCGCGAGAATTATCCTATTAGTCGAATGAAAAGCCATGTAATGAATTTCATTCTTACGTTATTATGAACGTTGTAAATTTATATCATTTCCTCGATCGTAACTTTCTCTGTCTTTTCAATGACATCCCACTGCCAGCCGTCGTTTTGCAAATAGGCCAATAACAGTTTTCTTCGATTAGCCAGTCTACGATTCGCTGAATCATTGATCGCCTGATCTGACTTTTTTAAGTCTTGTAAATAATTCGTATCAGGATGTTCAGGTTCATCGTCATTAGGATGTATGAACGCAGAAGCCAGAGTAGATAAATAATAGGTCAGGGACTTGTAGGTTCGCTCTATACTTCGCCTGTCTTCAAAATGATCTTCCTCAACCTGATATAAAAGAATAGATAAGGTTTCATCAAGGGTAGCGAGTTGTACAGGTAAGGATTCATAGAGATTTATTGAATGAAAATAATGAATAACGGGATACGCCAGGTGACTTTGAGCAACTTTCAGCAAAGGCGCTTCCAGATCGCTTAAAGCTTCAGATAACCGATTAAAATTATCATCCTTATAATTTGTAATAATTTTTTCTGGGGTTTCACCAAGGTTATGAATTTGCATACTCAACTTTCTTTTTAGCGTGATTCCCTCAACTACGGGAATTAAAAAGGAGATTCCTAAACTAATGAAAACAACCCCGGTATAGGATATGAATCCAGTAAAGAACAACCACCAGTCGGAAGCCGGAGTGTAGTCTCCATTACCCATAGATGAAAGAACATAGGCTGCAAAATAAAGTTTATTAAAAAAGCCTGAGACATAAGCATTATCCTGCGCAGACCATAAAGCCTGGGGATCTGAATAAACTATCAAGGTATTTCCAAGCCATAAAATAATGATCCATGTCAAAACGATCCCTAATAGTATCAAGGGACCAACATATTCTAAAAGTCTGTTCTTACCATTTTTGCCTGTGATCTTTAATGCGAATCTCCAGAACCATCTGGAAATTCTATCGGCAATAAAAGCAGAACCTCTGGGTGATAAGATCGTATAGATCATATCATAAATGGTTACTAAAACGATGATAGCACCGATACCGAAATACAAAAGATTCATAGTTCCTGTTTATTTATTTTAAATAAATTTTGTGCAGGCATTTAAGTTACAACATCTCATTTATATAAGTAAGAATTGAGCCATTCTCTGTGCCTGGAATTTGTTTGATCTCTGGTTAGCTTATGCATACTTTAATCAAATTGCTGTATTTTGCTAGTCAAAACAGAAGTTTGGAAAATCAACGCTCAGAGGTGAAAAACCTGATCCAGGATATTGCCAACCAAAGAAAAGTTAACGATACTAGTTTTTGTCCTTCAGAAGTAGCCAGAATATTCTTTGATGAACATTGGAGAGACAAAATGGACATGGTGCGATCTGTTGCCGACGAACTTGTTAAGGAGAATAAATTGATCACTATGCAAAAGGGAAAGCTAATTCAGGCTTTGCGTTCAGAAGCAAAAGGACCAATACGTCTTAAGGCTAAAAACTGATTCTTTACGAAAACAGCTGCGCCAACTGTCTTATGATATCCAGCAATTTTCTTAGAAAGATAGATGTATAAATTTCTGGATGTTAATTATAGTCAAAAACATCTGGAAAAGAGAAGAAATAATAACACCTTTATCCCGCAGATTTAAAGGTATGATATTGGAGCAGGTAAAAAATTGTCAAAGTATTTTAGATTCCATCGGGAATACGCCGCTATTGCGTTTAACCAAATTATTTCCTGGTTCCCGGGCTAATTTCTTCGGAAAACTGGAATCTGCAAATCCTGCCGGTAGTTTAAAAGACAGAACTTCCTTACTCATCTTACAGAATGCATTAAAGCAGGGAAAAATCAAACCTGGTGATACGATTGTGGAATCAAGTTCTGGTAATATGGCGCTTGGTTTAGCGCAGGCATGTCTCTACCTTAAATTGAAGTTGATCGTTGTTGTCGATCCCAATCTCAACAAGCATACAGAAAAGTTACTGCAGGCTTACGGCGCAAGGATTGAGTACATTAAGGAGCCATTGGAAGAGGGAGGTTTTCTGGCTGCCAGGTTGGATAAAGTTAAGTTTTTACTAGACGAAATCCCTAATAGTTACTGGCCAAATCAATATGGGAATGCAGACAATCCCTTAGCTCATCATAAGACTATTGAAGAGATAATGACCGCCATGAACGGAGAGGTGGATTATATCTTTGTATCTGTTAGCACCTGCGGAACATTAATGGGGTATGCAGATTACATTAATATGCATAAACTAAAAACCAAATTAGTCGCTGTAGATGCAGAAGGAAGCGTGCTCTTTGGCGGTGAACCAGATAAACGGCTAATTCCCGGGCACGGTTCTGCAGTCCCTTCTCAATTTCTTGACAGGGATCTGGTACATGATCATATTGCAGTTAGTGATTTGGAATGCATTGAAGGCTGCTGGTCATTGCTAAAAACCGAGGGAATTCTTTGCGGGGGCTCCACGGGCGGTGTAATATCTGCGATTAATAAATATAACCTGGAAGACGATTCAAATTGTGTATTCCTGCTTTGTGATAAGGGCGAGCGTTATCTGGACACCATTTACAATAAAGAGTGGATCAGTTCCAACTTTCCAGATCAGATTTTAAATGATAAATCTGTTATAGGGTGGTAGATACTCAACTGGATCATACCAATCTGGATAATGCCTATAGAATAGCCATCGTTGGTTTGGGACCAAAAGGCTTGTATGCACTGGAACGACTGCTAGCTCAAATCAATCATCGAAAAATTACATCAAGGGTAGAGATTCACCTGTTTAATTCCAGTAAATATTTTGGGGCAGGGGATATTTATGACCTCGATCAGCCTGAGTATTTATTGATGAACTATTCAAGCGACAATATCAATGCCTGGATTGATGAGAAACCATCAGCCATACTTCAGAAAACAACTAATTTCAGAGAGTGGTTGCTTTTAAATGGATTTAAGAGAGACTCAAAAACTTATCTCCAGTATGCACCAAGAGCTTTAGTTGGAAGATATTTGAACGAAGTATATCAAACTTTAATACGATCGGCTTCAGCAAATGTCAAGATCTTCCCTTATCACGATTCCGTTCTAGATATAATTAAAAGCCAGGCTGAATTTGAGATTATAACCTCCCGTCACAAAGGACACAGTGCCATTCAATGCGATGAGGTCTTACTTACCACCGGACATCAAAGTTCGGGAGCCGATTTTGGATCTTCACTGCAGAATAGTTCGAAAATTGACTTCGTGTATCCTACCTACAAAAAGTTGAGTAAGGTAGAAAAAGGCACTGTAGGTATTCGTGGTTTTGGCTTAACCTGCATCGATACCATTTTAGAGCTTACTGAAGGTAGGGGCGGGCATTTTAAACCAGTTGCATCTCAATTTCAGTATTTCAAATCTGGTAATGAGCCAGACTGTATATATGTGTTTTCCAGAAGCGGTTTACCCATGATCCCTCGTATTGCAGATGATGAGGCTATTGATAGGCTTTATTATTTTACTGAAGCGAATATTGAGAAATTGAACGATCCAACGTTCACTGAAGATTATTTGCCACTCATTAAAAAGGAGTGTTATTTTCAATATTATCGAACTCTATTCGAATTACATCAGTCGGAGTTAAAATTTGATACTGAATTTCAGAAGGTATTCGAACAGATTTCAGAATTTCTTCAGAAGCATCCAAACCTGTCAATATATAGCTGGGATAAGTTCATTGATCCATTCCTGGATCGACAATATATATCGCATCAGCAAATGTTGGATTATATGAAACTTTTGACGATGGAAGCCAGCAAGGGAATCAGAAAAAGTCCCATGATGTCTGCTGCCGGAGTGTGGAGAAAAATCAGTCCGATCTTTAATAAATTCTATAGCTTTGGAAAACTGGATGCCGAATCTCATAAAGTATTCGACACTCGATATTTCGGCATTTTCAATCGTATATCTTATGGCCCGCCAGTAGAAAATTTTAAAAAATTAATTGCCTTGGGAGAAAGTGGGCTTCTAAATTTTAGTGCAGTCCGTAACTCAGAAATCATAAAGGAAACAGGTGTTTCACCCATTCAAATACGAACTAAGAAGAATATAGATGATGAAGATCAATCCATTGATATACCCATTGATGTATTGATCGATGCAAGAATACCAAAAGGTATTGACCCAAGGCCAAATCGGTTATACAGCAATTTGATTAAAAACGGGTTGCTTCGAAAATTCGTTAATCATTCTGGAACTCTATTCCAGACGGGTGGAATTGATATCACCGCTTCAGGTCATGCCATTAACAGGAATGGCGTGGTCGAACACCATTTATCTTTGTATGGAACACCTACAGAGGGAGTTACGCATGATAATGATACCTTATCCAGATCGAGAAATAATTTTGCTGGCGTATGGGCGCTGCATGTATCTGAACAAATTCAGTTAAAAACAACTAATACTTTTTAAAATCAACAGGAATGTATATAAAGGGGAATAAGACGAATGGATTAACGCCAATAGTATCTAATTGGATGGAGCAGGTCATGGACGATGAAGGCTTAATTAAAGATCTGATTGATACATACGGTTCTCCAGTAAACCTTCATCATCTGGATACGTTTGAGAAAAATATTGAAGATTTCAGGGATGTTTTCGAGAGCTATGATCTGAATTACCAGATCTATTATGCCAGAAAAGCTAACAAGAGTAAATCTTTGGTCAAAAAAGCCTTGGCCTCTGGAATTGGAGTGGATACCGCCAGCTTTAGAGAATTGGAACAATCCCTACAATTGGGTGGAACTGGTCAATCGCTGGTTTTAACTTCAGCAATCAAAACGAGAGAACAGTTTGTCAAAGCTATAATTGCTGGCGTGCCTGTGGTTATTGATAATGATGATGAATGCCAGTTAGCGAATGAAATTGCTACCGAACTTGGAAAGACAGCAGTGGTAGGTATTCGAATAAGCGGTTTTGAGGTTGAAGGTGAAAAACTATACAGTCGTTTTGGTTTTGATATTTCTGAAGTTCAGCAATTTATAGACAAATATATAGGCGTAGGAAAGAAATATGAACAGTTAGATATTTCTGGTTTGCATTTTCATTTAGATGGTTATTCTACGAAACAACGTGGAAAGTCGCTTAGCGATTGCATACACCTGGCGAACGAACTTGATGAAAATGATCATAATATTTCATTTATAGACATAGGTGGAGGGATTCTGATTAATTACCTGGAAAGTGAGCGGGAATGGACAGAATTCGATAAGAAATTAAAAAAACAGGTCGCTACAGGAGAGGGAAATCTCACGTTTAGTAATAATGGATTGGGGTATGAACTTATTAATGGCAAAGTGGAGAGATCACTAAAAACCTACCCCTATTTTAATAAGTTAAATGGAGCCGATTTTCTAAGAGAAGTTCTGGAATTCCGGGATCCTAGAAATAATGAAACCAACGCAAGCAGGCTAAAGGCAAATAATTACCAGATACGCATTGAACCAGGTAGGTCGCTACTGAAACAGGTAGGAATGACGGTTGCAAGGGTGGCTCATCGCAAAAAGGATGCGAAAGGTCAGTGGTTGGTTGGATTGGAAATGAATATGAGTCAGATGATGAGCTCCAGCGAAGATTTCCTTCTGGATCCCTACCTAATTTATACAGATAACAATTCCGAAGATGCTGAAGTGGAAGTCTTTTTCACAGGCGCGTATTGTCTGGAACGTGATGTTTTGCTAAAACGAAAAATTAGTTTACCACGCTTACCACAAATTGGTGATCACGTTGCTTTCGTAAATACAGCGGGTTATATGATGCATTTCTTTGAAACAGAAGCTCATTTATTCAATTTGTCGGCAAATTTAAGTTTTTCAGATTCTGTGAATTTGTCAGTTTCAGACTTTATCGATGATGAGAAATTATAGAGCTAGCAGCAGTTCGAATTGCAAAGTCGTTCAGTGTAATTTGATGCAGTTTTATCACATATTACTGTAAATCAGCGAATTAAATTATTGTAAATTTAATCATAACACCAACAAATTTGTTGATGAAGTAATAGGTCTTTCATAGGGAAACGTATTACAGATTTTAAACCTGAATTTATTAAGGTTGTGTGTATTGTGAAATCAATTTAAAGGCTGCAAAGCGAAAATGACTTTGTATTACTATTTATGTGTAGAAATTTGATTATCAATATTCTATGTAGTCGATTTACTTGCCAATACAGAAATTCGCAAAGATATTCCCTAGCAAATCATCGTTTGTAATTTCACCCGTGATCTCACCAAAATGATGCAGTGCCTGCCTTATATCGATGGCTAAAAGATCTCCGGATAGGTCGGCATTTAGGCCATCTTCAACTTTATTTATTTCCTCTAAAGCCTTCAGCAAAGCAGCATAATGTCTGCTATTGGTAACGATGGTATCACTATTTCTTAGGGCTCCCGTATTAACAAACTCCAGTAATCTTTCTTTCAATTCTTCCACACCGTTACCCGTTTTCGCAGATAATGGCTGGAAACTGGTGTTGGAGATAAAACCTAGATGAGCTTTCAAATCATCAAGTTCTTCAGGAGTCAGTTGGTCAGTTTTATTGGCGATGATCACAATTGGTTTTTGTGGAAATTTGTTCTTGATCTTTTCAATTTCGATCAATACCTGCTTTAAGCGTTCTGAATCATTTTCAATTCGGGAACTATCCACCAGGTAAACCACTACCTGCGACTGACCAATTTTTTCGAATGTTTTCTTGATCCCTATACTTTCCACAACATCCTGTGTTTCTCTAATCCCGGCAGTATCAATAAACCTAAACCCTACACCGCCAATACTAAGCTCATCCTCTATGGTATCGCGAGTAGTCCCGGCAATATCAGATACAATCGCCCTTTCTTCATTTAATAGCGCATTCAGCAAAGTGGATTTCCCAACATTGGGTTCTCCAACAATAGCTACCGGGATTCCGTTTTTAAGTACATTTCCAGTGGCGAAGGAATCGATCAGTCTTTTGAGCACGGTTTGAATTCTGCCAACAAGCGATTTAAATTGATCCCTGTTTGCGAATTCTACATCCTCTTCAGCGAAATCAAGTTCAAGCTCAATAAGCGAGGCGAAATTTAAAAGTTCCTCCCGTAATTTCTGGATCTCATTGGAAAATCCACCACGCATCTGTTGCATGGCCATCTGGTGAGAAGCAGCATTTTCAGAATTAATAAGATCGGCCACAGCTTCTGCCTGACTTAGATCCATTTTAGCATTTAGAAAGGCCCGCAGGGTAAATTCCCCGGCTTCAGCAGAACGGCATCCCTTTCTAATTAGTAACTGAATGATTTCCTGCTGGATATAGGGACTTCCGTGGCACGAGAGTTCTACGGTTTCCTCGCCAGTGTAGGATTTGGGAGCACGAAAAACTGAAGCCAACACTTCATCGATCGTTCTTTCCCCATCCACGACATTTCCAAGATGAATGGTATGGGTTGGCTGCGCAGATAAGAGTTTTCTGCTTTTGGCCCTGAATAACGGGTCTACGATTTTAATGGCATCCGGACCGGATACTCTAATTACAGCAATCGCACCGGCCCCTGAAGGCGTTGCAAGAGCAACAATAGTATCATTCAATTTCATGCCGCAAATTTAGGAAAGAATTCATTGCTGCAGCAAATTGTGTAACAAACATGGAATTTTTGCGTCTTTTATATAGAAATCATCACAAACCATCAAATATCAAAAAATGAGAGAAGACAATCAATTACTGGTCATCACACATCTAAGTCAGTTACTGGACCTGGTGACCGGCATAGGAGGATTCATAGTTCCGCTAATCATCTGGGTTACCCAGAAGGATAAAGTAGCAGGTATGGATATGCATGGAAAAATGATCATTAACTTCCAGATTAGCATATTTATTTATAGTATCATCTGTATTCCATTAATCATTTTACTAGGCCTGGGCATCATTTTGTTAATTCTTGTAGGTTTACTAGCGCTAATCTTTCCTATTCTGAATGCCATCAAAGTAAGTAACGGTGAAATGCCTTATTATCCTCTTACCATACAGTTTATCAAATAACAAATAACACTACTGAAATCAAATTAAAAAGCCCGTTCGATCGAACGGGCTTTTTAATATCTATAAAGTGAAATTTAGCTATTAAGCATCACCGGCATAACCAGCATGGTAATCTTTTCTCCCGGGTCAAGTCCATCCACAGGGGTTAGAATTCCAGCTCTGTTTGGAAGGCTCATTTCCAGCATCACTTCGTCTGCAGTAAGATTACCCAACATTTCAATCAGGAATCGTGAGTTGAAGCCTATTTGCATATCATCGCCCTGGTAATCACAGGTCAGACGCTCTTCAGCCTTATTGCTGTAATCCACATCTTCCGCAGAAATATTTAATTCGGCTCCGGCGATCTTCAATCGTACCTGGTGGGTAGTTTTATTTGAAAATATAGAAACCCTTCTCACAGAACTTAAGAACTGGTTTCTTTCAATGGTCAGTTTATTAGGATTCTCCTTCGGAATAACCGCCTCGTAATTAGGATATTTTCCATCGATCAATCTACAGATCAGCTGGGTGTCATCAAATGTGAATTTAGCGTTCGAATCATTGTACTCGATCAAAACTTCAGATTCACTTCCAGCCAAAATTCCTTTTAAAAGATTCAAAGGTTTCTTCGGCATGATAAATTCTGCTGCTTCGTTCGCTTTAATGTCTTCACGGGAATATTTCACAAGTTTGTGAGCATCGGTCGCCACAAAGGTTAGTCCGTCTTCCTTAAACTGAAAAAAGACACCACTCATGACGGGTCTGAGATCATCATTTCCTGACGCAAAAATGGTTTTACTGATTGCTGAAGAAAGAATATCAGCTTCCACGATCGTACTGCTGGGTTCCTCCAGGGCTACCGGGTTCGGGAACTCTTCACCATCAGCATATGCAAGAGCATATTTACCATGGTTCGAACTTAATTCTATGGTGTTATTGTCTTCAACTACAAATGTAAGAGGCTGCTCCGGAAAGGTCTTCAGGGTATCGAGAAGTAGTTTCGCGGGAACTGCAATTTTTCCTTCGGAATCTGACTCTACTTTTAATTTTGCAGACATCGTAGTCTCAAGATCTGAAGCAGAAACGGTTAATTCGTCATTCTGAAGATCAAAAAGGAAATTATCTAGAATTGGCAGCGTATTGCTGTTGTTGATTACCCCTCCAAGTATTTGTAGCTGTTTCAGCAGGTAATTGCTGGATACAATAAATTTCATCGGCTTTTATTGATTTGTTTTGAATCAATTACAAATATATCTCAATATGTATAAAATGAGCCTGGAAACACCTAGTTTTTATTAACAGAAATTATCTTGATCTTGTGCTTAAATGATTATTAGTCAGAGAACTAGAATATTTAAATTACTGATAATTGTTAATATGTCTATTTCAAATGTGTCCGAACCTTCTACTGAAGTTTTAGCGAATATAGCTGCGCTTTCTGAAGTAATGAAATGCCAGGCCGAACAACGCCAGAAGGATCAGCGGCACTATGATAGTAACCATTTGCCACATTTCGCGCTCTGCAGCAACCTTTTCCCTGTTTAAAAATGCGAGGCTAATTTCCTTGGTTCTAATATCCACGAGACCGGAATCATCGAGCAGATAATTCACTGTGTTTAGTAAGAACTCCTTGTTGCCATAGGTCATGCCCGTATAACGTTCGAAACCAAGTTCAAGCGGCTTTCCCTGTTGCAGCTCGTTCTTGACCACATCACCATCAGAGATTACCACCATTTTCGTATTTAGGCTATTGTCCAGATGCGTGGTCTCAAATGGTTTTACCCTATTGCTATAAACAGACTTAAAACTACCTTCCAATAAAACAGCCAGAGGCTGTTCGCCTGCGGTATAGCTTTCCATTTGCGGTTTGGAACCAATGATATCCAGTCCAATTTGTAATGGAGTGCCTTCCAGTTTTGTTTTTGGTGAACTGCTCAACAAAACAGTTTTCTGAAGGTCATTTTTTAATAAATCGATCGGGTTGGCATAATTAAATTTTACTGCTTCAATGTTGTTCACGATGGGGTGGGTGGACATGGAACTGGTAAGCGGACTATAATACCAGGGGTATGGATTGAAGCGAGTTTCGTTTCCAGATCCACTGGCGAGAATAATGGGAGCAGAGTACAGATCATTAACCAGTTCAGAATTTATTCGTAAGCCATACGAGAAAAAATAATCACCAAGGTTCAAGTCTCGTGGTAAGGCTAGAGCAGCACCTCTTTCATTAAAAAGACTATCATTCTCCATGTTAGTCATTTCTGCCATCCACAGCAATTTTCCACCATTCATTAAATATTGATCGAGCACATACTTCTCCTTTTCAGAATACGGTATGACAGGCTTCGCTTCGATCACCAGGTCATAAGACTTCAGGTCCTCCAGTGTTTTTTGAGGATTGTTGGCGACAGAATCCAGCGTGAAAGGTGCAAGAAAATAATATTCCTGGATCGCTTTGATGAAATCTGCGATTCTCGCATCTGGCAGTTCGCCATTCCCGCGCATTACCGCAATTTTCTTTGTTCTTGGATAAATAAGCTTATTTAAGCCATCAGTTAAAACGTATTCCAGTTGCTGTACAGAAGAACTTACTCTTTCTTCGTCGCTTGCTCCAATCTGGTTCTTCAGCAAAGGAATTTTAACCGTTTTATCTTCGAAATTAGCAATAGCCCAGGGAAATATGATGGTCTCGCTATTCTTCCCGTTCTCCTGAACATTCAGTCGGGCAGGAGTCATTCCTAATTTGTAGAATTCTTCAGCAACGGCATTGGCATCATCGCCTTCAGCCAGAGGATCAATAAAGTTGAAATTAATGTTTGTATTATACGCGGCGAATTCTTCCAGCATCTGTTTGGTTTCCTCTTTCAATCTTCTGAATTCGGAAGGAAAACTGCCTTCAAGAAATACATCGATAATGACAGGACTTTCAACATCATCCACAATATCTTTGGCTGCTGAAGACAGGCTGTAACGTTTATCTTCCGTAAGATCCAACCTTGTAAAGTATTTGGCCGCAAGGATGTTGATTAAAATGATAACCACCACAAAAATCAGTAAACCTGTTATGTTCTTGTTCCTGATCATCTTCGGTTTTTTGCTGATGAAATTTTTAGCTGTGTAAGTTTAAGAAATAATGCGATCACGCTTATAAAATAAATGAGATCACGGGTATCTAATACACCACGGCTTATACTACGATAGTGATAACTAATTCCGAAGTATTCCATTATATAAGTGAATTCGCCAAAAATATGAATGCTAGCGAGTGCTTCAAAAGCATAGTAGATCACAAAACATAAGAAAACACCCAGCAAAAATGCTACAATTTGGTTGGAAGTAAGACTGGAGGCAAAAGTGCTAATGGCGGTGTAGCCCGCGGCCAAGAAGACCAAACCTAAGTAGGAACCTATGGTAGCGCCGGTATCGAAATTATAAGCCGTTTGCCCAAGTTCTCCAATAGCAACTACATAGATAAGGCTCGGGATGATGGCCAGAACCACTAATGAAAGTCCGCCAAGATATTTCCCAAGAACAAGGTCCCAATTGCTCACGGGGCGCGTTTGCAGGATTTCCATGGTTCCCATTCGCATCTCTTCGGAATAGCTGCGCATATTGATCGCCGGAATCAGAAATACAAATATCCAGGGCGCCAGGTCAAAAAATGGTTTGAGATCTGCAAAACCGCTATCCAGAATGTTGTAACCTCCGTTAAAAACAAAAAGAAAAAGTGCGCTAACCAGTAAAAAGATCCCGATGACCAGATAACCGGTAAGGTTTGCAAAAAATGATTGTATTTCTTTTTTAAGAATCGCGAACATTTAGTCCAGGCTTACAAGTTTGTCAACGCTCCAGGCTTCAGGCTTCGCATCAAAATGAATTTTAGTATCTGCCCAAACCTTTTTAAATAGATCTGAAAGACGATAGTTTTCTAAAGCATCCTCATTTTCCCAGTAACTATACGTAAAAAAAGTGTTCGTATTGTTCTTGTCACGGTATAGTTCTAGAAACTGGCAGCCTTCAAAGTTTCTGATCTTTGATTTCACCTGGTCGAAATTGGCCAGAAAGTCTTCGATCTTATCTTCCTTAAAACCCATTTTTACTATTCTCACAAACATCTAGTCAAAATTTATGGTTACAGTGTCGAGATACTCCAGTCCAAATAAACTGGCTGCGCCGCCTACCGTGTTAGGATTACTTTTATAGATCGCAAGTTCTATATATCCAGCAGAATTATATACTGCCAGTTTCTTTCCATCTTCCTCTTTTCGATTCTCTTTTTCCACATCAAAGTTAATGGCGTGACTGTAGGTTTCATAGATGGCATCGAAATTATGCCTGCGTGCACTAATTTTAAAGGTTCGTCCCTTGCCGGTATTTTCGAATAATTTTCGGGAAATATTAGTAATTACGTTTCCATAATTATCGATATAGATCACATGCCCCAGGATCTGGTTCTTATCACTGTTAATAATAGGCTCGAACTGCTTAAGATGCTTGATCTGCTCAATGTTTTTACCAATCACTTCCAGGGTTCCACCGCGGGATATGTGACAGGCTACTTTCACAAATACATCCAGCACAGGGAAATTAGTCTGTATTTTATCGTGAATATTGATCTCCACGATCTTTTCGGGTCTAATTTCTGAAGCTAATAAAGAAAGGATCCCATTGTTGGCACAAATAAAGTAGTGGTCATCCAGTTTCACCGCAAGATGTTTATTCTCCGGAGTAAGTTCTGAATCTATTCCAATGATATGAATACTTCCCTTCGGAAAACTTTTGTAAGCATTTTTAATAATATAGGATGCTTCGCTAATATGAAATGGTGAAACCGAATGTGAAATATCAACAATTCTAACATCACTTAGCTCATTATAAATAGCACCTTTAACCGCTCCAGCGAAATAATCTTTCTCCCCGAAATCGGTCGTTAAAGTGATGATGGCCATAGGCGATTGTTAATATTTTTTTAACCTGAAACAGGTAATTTTCCTTAAGTTTGTATAGGTAGCGAATATAAATTTATTTTTAGTGATTCGCCTGAGGACCGCAGTCAAAAGTAACGCTTTTCTCAGCCCAAAATTAGAACATACAATTACGAAGGACAAATAATTTCTAACTGAAAAATTCACAATGCTTCATCTAAAATTCTAGCTTTTGAACGAACTTCTTATTGAACTCTCAGAAATAAGCCCACGCGAATTCTTCGGGCAACAGAACGAACATATCGAATTGCTAAAAAAATATTTTCCAAAGCTCAAAATCGTTGCCAGAGGTAATAAAATCAAGGTTTTTGGTGATGAGGAAATGCTGGAAGAGTTCGACAAACGCTTTTCCATGTTAATGGATCATTTTGGAAAGTATAACAAGCTGGACGAGAATACCATTGAAAGAGTTCTTACCAGTAATAGCGAAGAAGATTACCAAACCACCAAAGAGAGCGGAGAAACTATTGTTCATGGTATAAGCGGGAAGGTGATCAAGGCTCAAACTGCCAATCAACGCAGGATGGTAGAGCTTACCAAGAAAAATGACCTGATCTTTGCGATTGGCCCTGCTGGTACCGGAAAAACTTATACCGGAGTGGCTCTTGCCGTAAAGGCATTGAAAGAAAAGCAGGTAAAAAGAATCATTCTTACCAGGCCGGCAGTAGAGGCAGGAGAAAATCTGGGGTTCTTACCTGGAGATCTTAAGGAAAAACTGGATCCTTATATGCAACCATTGTATGATGCTTTGAGAGATATGATTCCGCACGAAAAACTGGAATTATTTATTGAAAAAGGAGTGATCCAGATTGCTCCCCTAGCATTTATGCGTGGGCGAACGCTGGATGACGCTTTTGTAATTCTTGATGAAGCACAGAATACAACGCATGCCCAGATGAAGATGTTCCTAACCAGAATGGGAAAGCATGCAAAATTTATGATCACAGGAGACCCTGGACAGATAGATTTACCCAGACGAACTATTTCAGGATTGAAGGAAGCTTTGCTGGTACTTAAAGATGTGAAAGGTGTGGGAATGGTCTACCTTGATGATAAAGACGTGATACGACACCGCCTGGTGAAAAAGATTATTGCTGCCTATAAAACTATTGAACACAACGATTAAATTTTAAACTCGTGAAGAGTAATACCCTAATTAGAACAGACTTTCAATTTCCGGGACAGAAATCGGTTTACAAAGGCAAAGTGCGAGATGTATATACACTGGCAGATAACAGGTTGTTAATGATCGCATCAGACAGGCTTTCAGCTTTTGATGTGGTGATGCCCAAAGGAATACCATTTAAAGGCCAGATCCTTAACCAGATCGCTACCAAGATGATGGAAAGAACGGCAGATATTGTCCCAAACTGGTTGGAGGCCACACCAGATCCCAATGTCGCGATTGGAAAAAACTGCGAGCCATTTAAGGTGGAGATGGTCATAAGAGGTTATTTGTCTGGCCACGCTGCCAGAGAATACAAGGCAGGTAAGCGAAGCCTCTGCGGTGTAGATATGCCTGAAGGAATGAAGGAAAACGATAAATTCCCTGAACCAATCATCACTCCTGCTACAAAAGCTGAAATGGGAGATCATGATGAGGATATTTCCAGGGAAGACATTATTTCGAAAAATATAGTTTCTGAAGAGGATTATCTTCAGCTGGAAGACTATACCCGGAAGTTGTTCCAGAGAGGATCTGAAATTGCAGATCAACAAAACCTGATTTTAGTAGATACCAAGTATGAATTTGGAAAAACTTCCGAAGGAAAAATAGTATTGATAGACGAAATACACACACCAGACTCTTCAAGATATTTTTATAAGGAGGGTTATGAGGAGAGACAGGCTAAAGGTGAAGCGCAAAAGCAACTTTCTAAGGAATTTGTTCGACAATGGCTTATAGGTAATGGTTTCCAGGGACTTGAAGGCCAGGAGGTGCCATTGATGAGCGATGAATATATCGAATCAGTTTCAGAAAGGTATATTGAGCTTTACGAAAATATTACCGGTGATACGTTCAGGAAAGCCGACATCAGTAATATTGAATCAAGGATAGAACAAAATGTTCTCGATTATTTAGAATCTCACTAATAATATCAAGGAGTTAAAAGAATACTAATAATTATGCAATTGATACCATGATTTTTTAGCAGATCCTTTTTCTGATTGCTCAGTATTTAATATTTTTAATGAAAACCGGTAATTCCGGTTTTCTTCATTTATAAAAGATATTAGTTATGAGTAACTATCATATAAAGAACCTGGAAGAATATTTCCAGGTATACCGAAAATCCATACGTGAACCTGAAAACTTCTGGCAGGAAGTTGCTGAAGAACATTTTACCTGGAGAAAGAAATGGGATAATGTTTTAAGCTGGGATTTCAGCAAGCCTGAAGTGAAATGGTTCGAAAATGCCAGGCTCAGTATTACTGAAAATTGCATAGACAGACATCTCCTGGCCAAAGGAGATAAAACGGCGATTATCTGGGAGCCTAATGATCCTTCAGAAGAAACTTTGAAGATCAGCTACAAAGAATTACATAAAAAAGTAAGCCAGTTTGCAAATGTTCTCAAAGCGAACGGCATCGAAAAGGGGGATAGGGTGTGTATTTATCTTCCTATGATTCCTGAACTCGCTTATTCAGTTTTAGCATGTGCAAGAATTGGAGCAATACATTCTGTCGTGTTTGCAGGTTTTTCAGCATCAGCACTGGCCGCCAGAACGCAGGATGCCGATTGTAAGATGATGATCACTTCCGATGGTTCCTTCCGTGGAGATAAAACGATCGATTTGAAAGGAATAGTGGATAAAGCTCTGGAAAGCTGCCCCAATGTAAAAAAGGTTTTGGTTGTCAGGAGAACTGGGGCTGAAATTCATATGGAAGCCGGAAGAGATGTTTGGCTGGAAGATGAAATGTCTAAAGCTGCTGATTCCTGTACTCCTGAAATAATGGATGCAGAAGATCCACTTTTTATATTGTATACCTCTGGTTCCACGGGCAAGCCCAAAGGGATGTTGCATACGACAGCTGGATACATGGTCTATTCTGCCTATACATTTAAAAATATATTTAACTATCAGGATGATGATGTGTATTGGTGTACAGCTGATATTGGATGGATTACCGGGCATTCATATATCGTTTATGGTCCATTATTGAATGGAGCTACCACCCTTATGTTTGAAGGTGTCCCAAGTTATCCTGATTTTGGAAGATTCTGGGAGATCGTAGAGAAGCATAAGGTAAATCAATTCTATACCGCACCTACGGCGATAAGGGCGCTCGCGAAGAAAAATCTTGATTTTGTCAATAGATACGATCTTTCTTCATTAAAAGTCTTGGGAACGGTAGGCGAGCCTATAAATGAAGAGGCCTGGCATTGGTATGATAATAATATAGGAAAGAACAGAAGTCCTATTGTCGATACCTGGTGGCAAACGGAGACCGGCGGAATCATGATCTCTCCAATACCTTTTGCTACTCCTACGAAACCAACCTTTGCGACTTTACCTTTCCCTGGAATTCAGCCTGCTTTAATGGATGAGCATGGAAAGGAGCTTAAAGGGAACCAGGTAGATGGCAGGTTATGTATAAAATTTCCCTGGCCGTCTATGGCAAGAACAATATGGGGAAATCACGATAGGTATCGGGATACATACTTTTCGGCCTTCGAGAATAAGTATTTTACTGGTGATGGAGCTATGCGCGATGAGGTTGGTTATTACCGAATTACCGGCAGAGTAGATGATGTGATCATAGTTTCAGGACATAATTTGGGGACAGCGCCTATCGAAGATGCTATTAATGAACATCCGGCGGTAGCAGAGTCTGCCATTGTTGGATTTCCTCATGAAGTAAAAGGGAATGCCTTGTATGGCTTCGTAATATTGAAGGAAGCTGGGGAATCTAGAAATCAGGACAATCTGCGTAAAGAGATCAATCAGCAAATCGCAGATAAGATTGGTCCTATCGCAAAACCAGATAAAATTCAGTTTGTGGAAGGATTGCCAAAAACCAGAAGCGGAAAGATCATGCGAAGAATATTGCGAAAAATCGCAGGCAATGATACTTCCAACCTGGGAGATACTTCAACCTTGCTGAATCCAGAGGTGGTAGAGGAAATTATTGAAGGATATCTCAGATAAATTATATTCGGCACCGTTATTGATGTAATTTTAAAAACAAAATCAAAATTATGAAAAACTATTACCTGCTTATTTTAGCAATTTTTATCGGCATGACGTCTGCAAATGCTCAATTGACATCAGATGTAGAGATGACTGGAATGCTAATTTTTACTAAAGAGAAGGAACCGGCGAAGATGACTGGATCTCCTTATTATGAAGATGATTTCATCATTGGTCAAGTTATGGAGGATAAAAGAAAAGTTAGGATGCTCATGCGTTATAATGCCTTAGAGGACATGGTCGTTCTGCGTCCTAATACTACTTCTACCAAGGAGTATGTACTACCAAAGAAAAAGTCTATAACGTATGATTTTGGAGATTACACCTACTTTATTGATCGGCTGAAAACAGAGGAAGGTGAATTAGAAGCATATTTCGCTAAATTTTACCAGGGAGAAAACTCAACTTTTGTTGGCCAACCAAAAGCAGATTTTACTCCAGCAAGACAGGCCACGACTGGTTATTCAAAAGATAAACCTGCTTCCATCAAAGTTGAAATGGTATATTACATTTCCATTGACGGTAAACCATTTAGAGAAGTAAGGTTAAAAGAGAAGGATCTTGAAGATTTATTTGATTCAGACAGGATGGAAGATTATTTAGACGATAGAAAGATAAAAACTGAAGCTGATGTTGTTGCCATGCTGAAGTTTTACGACAGCATATAGATATAAATCTACTGTTAACCAAATATTTGATTTATGAAATATATATTAACCCTCGCAATTTTGTTCATAGCATTTAATATGAGTGCACAGAACCCTTTAAATGGAGCGCTAACCACATTTACCCCTGTTGAGCCGGAAAGTTATACTGGCTCACCATTCTACGAAAAAGAGTTTACTCAGGGAGTCGTAAAAAACAGTGAAGGCAAATCTCAAAAACTTTTAATGAGATATGACGCGGTACAGGATGTTGTCGTCCTTAAGTTGGCAGATCAAAGCAATAAATTATTTATGTTGCCTCCGGTATCAGATATTTCCTATGATTTAGAACAATATACTTACAAGAGGAATAATCCTGATCTTAAAATTCCATCTACTTCGAAGTACTATGCAAATTTTTACGAAGGATCAAAAAGTCATTTTATTGGAGTACCAAAATTAGACCTAAATTCGAAAGAAAAAGCGAAGACAGGGTATCAGGATGATGTTCCGGCAAATTTTCAGGTTGAAATGGAATACTATCTTTCAGTGGATGGTGCAGACTTTGAAAAGGTTTATTTTCGGCCGAAACACATAGCAAGTTTATTTGACAATTCTGAAATGGTGAATTATATAGTTGATAAGAAAGTTAAAAAGCCGGAAGATATTGTCTCTTTATTAAAATACTACGAGAACTTAAAATAATTTAAAAACTAAATTGAGATGAAATATTTTACAATTCTAATAGCTTTATTGATATCAGCTAATGTAATAGGCCAGCAGAGTAATAATTGGAGCGTCTATAGTGGTACAGATATCATACCACCCGTTGAAATTCCAAATAGCGACAGGGAATTTTTCACTTTTGAAGGCTCACCGTATTACGAAAAAGATTTTGTTAATGCTATAGCCATGAATGATAAAGGCGAATCTGAACAAGTTCTAGTGCGTTACAATATTGTAGCAGACGCACTTCATCTAAAAAAAGACAAAAGTTCGAAAGAAGTTTTGGAGATGCCGATCGTACGGGATGTGGCGTTTGAATTGGATGGTTATCGTTATATTCCGACAGCTATGGATGATAATATCCCTGGAGCAACAAATTACTATGCAGAGTTTTATAAGAACAAGAATGTACATTTAATTGGTATTCCAGGTTTAAAACTGAATGAAGGTAACATTAAAGGCCATCAGAACAATTATTTTGAAAATGGTACCTTCGAAGTAGGAATGGATTATTATATATCTATTGATAATGGAAACTACCAGTTACTGGAATTTAAGGGTAGTAGTAAAAAGAAATTTGGGAAAGCCTTAGCTGCAGTTGATTTTTTAAAGGAAAGTAAGAATGTATCAATGGCAGATTTTAACAGCTTTCTTCAGTAGGCTAAAAAACCGTTTTTCAAATTTAAAAACCTCTTGTTATCAAGGGGTTTTTTTAATACTTGCCCTTCAATAAATTTTTGGTGTTGAGCTCCTTGGATTTCAGTTTGTTAAGTAGTTTCATAAAAGCAATGGCTGTAATAAATGCATCACCGGAGGCGGTATGCCTGTCGGTAGTTTCAATATTATAAGCTTCAGCAATCTCATCCAGAGTATATTCTTTATGCTGGTCTATCAGGTTCGTTAGAATCCTGGTTTTCTTATACAGAACAGAGGTGTCCAGAACATTATTTTTTAATTTTGGTAAACCGTTTCTTATGAGTGCCTTATTCACCATTTTTATGTCGAATCCTGCATGATGCGCAACGAGAACCGAATTTTGAATATAATTGAGAAATTTTTTTAAAGCATCAAGCTCAGATATTTTCTCGAACCGTTCATTCTGAATAATGCCGTGAATTTTGACTGTTTCAGGATTGAATTTCTTCTGGTCCAGGAATACCTCGAAATTATCGCTTATTTCAATGCTTCTGTTTTCAACCCGAACAGCTCCAATACTTAGAATTCTATCCTCTTCGTAGTCAAATCCGGTAGTTTCGGTATCAAATACAACAAACCGAACGTCTGGCACTTTCTCAGGTAGTTTCTCTTCGAAACTTTTGGAGTAATTCTGCCAGAAGTATGGAAGGTCGTTCTCCTTTTGATCTTTTTTAAACCATTTATTGATCATAGATAGTAGGCCGCTTCAAATCTTACTTTAATTAACTCCTGAATTTCTTTAATAGTTTTGAAGCATCGCTTTAATTTAATCTTGTCCTCCTTGCCCAGATCTTCGAGATTTATAAATCTTCCATTGTCCTTATGTTTAAGGCCCTGTTTAGTTCTGAACTTTATGAGCGCCCTGGAAGAATATGCACAAGCCTGATAGATATCCTTATTGTTTGGTTCTAGCTGGGCCAGCTTTTCAAATCTTTCAGAAGTATTGCTAATGTTTTTTACTCGGTGTTCCAGAATAAGTAATCTCGCGGCATCTGTCAATGGCATAATTCCTCTTTTCTTGATATCGAAAAGATCTTTTTTCTCTCCATCCTGTTCAACCAGAAATTGCCTGAAGAATCCAAGTGGAGAAGGATTTCTTAAAGCCTGAGCAGCCAACCTGTTTAGAAAATTTCTATTGCCGTTCAGAATATCAAAAACATGATCTGAAATGGCGTTGGTCAATTTAATTTCGCCGTAAGCGATATCAAAATCAAAAAATATCTGGCAAAGCAGAATCTCATCACTGCCTGAAGTTGTGACCCATGTTGAAAACTGATCCTTCCACTCAGTTTCAGATAAACAATATTTTTGATTTCTGGCCATCATTTCTGCCGGGCAGAATTCATAACCAATTATATTCAGGCGTTTAGTGACCTTGGTGGCAAGCTTCAGAAAATAAGCTCTGGTTTCTTCCAGTTTTTCAGCGGGAACATCTTCGAATACCAGGGCGTTGTCCTGATCTGTATGAAGTAATTGCTCCTTTCTTCCCTGGCTTCCTAATGACATCCAGGCAAATTTCGCAGGCAGTGGCGAATCCATTTTATCAATACATCGCTGGATGGTTCGCTTGATCGTTGCGTCGTTTAACTCGAAAATGATGTTGGAAATATGAGCCAGCGGAATATTGCTTTTCATATAACCGTTTAATAGGATCATGATCTTGTTACGAATCCTTTTCAGTTTCTTAGTGCTACTGGCCCGGTTAATCGCCTTCATTAGAACCGCAGGATTATTTCCCTGTGATACTATAATATCATGTTCAGACACGATTCCTTTCACCTTGGTGTTCGGAGTGCCATCTTTGGTGATGCATATATGATTAATATTATGCTTCATCATAGTTAGCTGGGCCTGCGCGATTGTAAGGTTCTTTGAATAGCATATTACCGGCGAATTCATTACGTCACGAATTGGATTGTCAATAGGAAGTTTACCCGTTGCCACTAATTCTCTAAGGTCAACATCTGTCACGATACCAACTGGTTTCTGATGCTCCACCACGATAACAGAGCCAACTTTTCTACGACTCATAAGGATAGCTGACTTCTGTATGCTGGTTTCCGGGGAAACCGTAACCATCTTTTTTACGATAGGGATGGGTTGTAGTTCGAAAAGTGCTTCTTTTTTTAAACTTATATCTTCTTCATCAGAAACAAGTTTACCCTTGTGTTCATTGGAGTATGGATTTCTTGTATTGGAAGCAAAACTTTCCATCAAGAAGTTTCCAACTGCAGGATTACTAATCGCGTACGGCTTGAATATGGTAAGAGGGATGGCGTAGATCACGCTTTCTTCATCGGTGATCGCGTTTATCTGATAATTTTCTTTAGCAAATAATGGTCGCAAACCAAATACATCTCCTTCGTCACATTTATCGATGGTTTCTGCTTCCTCATTTTCATTTACTTTCTGTAAATCTACTGCACCTTTCTGAACAATGTAGAAGTAATGGTGAACGCTTTCATCTCTGGCGAAGATCGTTTGACCCTGTTCAAAGTACATCACTTTGACCTCACCTGCGATAAGTTCAAGTTGCACTTTCTCGAGTAGAGAGAAAGGAGGGAAGTTTGATAGAAAATCTGCAATTCTGGAAGCGATTGAATTCGTCATATTTCAAATTTATCTGAAAAATTGAGAATTCACCCATGATTAGTCTGCAATTTCGATTTCGTAATCTTTAATAAGCTTGTAAATCGCTTTCTCTGTTTCTGAAAGTTGAATATATTCCGGCTTAACGTCTTCTTTTATTTTCTTAAAGTAGGGCTCTATATCACCGTTTTCATACGTCTCAATTACTTTTGGGTGTACGTAATAACTTCGACATACAGCTCTCGTATTGCCCAGGCCCTCTGCAGCTGCATCGAATGCTTTTAGAATATTTTTTTTATTTTCTTTTTCCTCTTCGGTATAACCCAATTCATGCAGAGTCTCAAAGAATATTTTAGTGGCAGACCAGGTCCTGAAGTCCTTTGCTGAATACATATCACCACTAATTTCGTGTATGTATTCATTGATCATTCCGCTGTCTATGGTTTGTTTGACGCCATTCTCGTTGTAAAATTTGAAAAGCTCCCAGCCAGGAATCTCCTCACATTGGTTTATTAACTTAATAAGTCTTTTGTCTTCTACTGAAATAGAATGTTCTTTTCCTTTTTTTCCTATAAATTCGAATTTTAGACCGTCTTCCATGGTTTTCACATGCTTGGTACGGAAAGTTGACAGTCCATAAGTTTTGTTATTCTTCGCGTAATATTCATTACCTATCCTTATATGAGTTTCCTCCATGAGTCTAATGATCAAGGCGAGAACCTTACGCTTGGGCATACCTTTAAGGTTAAGATCTGCATCCACCTGTTTCCTGATCTTTGGTAACATTTTCCCGAAGGCAGTCATCTTGAAAAACTTGGTCTGGTTTCGAACTTTGGACCAGGTTGGGTGATACATATATTGCTTTCGTTCCTTTTCGTCTCTCCCTACTACTTGAAGATGTCCATTATGTAAATGTGTGATCCTAACATTTTTCCAGGCTGGTGGAATTACCAGACTTTTAATACGATCGATAGTTTTAGCATCAGTGACTTTTTCATCCTTACGATAATACGCAAAACCGCGTCCAACTTTCTTTCTGCTTATCGAGAGTAAGTTTTCATTTACATATCTAAGATTCGCAAGTTTCACGGCTTCATGAGTATCACTCAGCATTACTTCTACATCATCAGGCGATAGCGTCATTCTTTTTTGTTTAAAGATAGGATGAAATTGAGCACTTCAGAATTAAAGAAAAGTGAAAGTTTACTGCTTTAAAATAAAAAACTCCCTGATTCCAGGGAGTTTAACAACATCTTGAGATGTGTTTAATTAGTCAAAGTAGCTAAAGGTATCACCTTCCTTAATCTTCAATAAAGATTCATAAATAAGATTGATTACATTTTCCACGTCGTTTTTATGTACCATTTCCACGGTGGTATGCATGTAGCGCAAGGGTAAAGAGATCAATGCCGAAGGAACTCCGCCATTACTATAAGCGAATGCATCGGTATCTGTTCCGGTGAATCGTGAAGAAGCATGTCGCTGGAACGGTATCTTTTTTTCTCCCGCAGTGTCAAGGATCAGCTCTCTAAGCTTATTTTGAACCGCCGGAGCGTAAGAAATTACCGGACCATCACCAATCTTATTGAGTCCGTTGGTTTTCTTTTCGATCATAGGAGTCGTAGTATCATGAGTCACATCAGTCACGATGGCCACATCTGGCTGGATACGATGAGTGATCATTTCAGCTCCACGGAGACCTATTTCCTCCTGTACCGAATTGGTAACGTAAAGCCCAAAAGGCAGTTTATTACCTTTTTCCTTAAGCAACCTCGCAACCTGCGCGATCATAAAACCACCAATCCTATTGTCCAGTGCCCGGCAAACAAATTTATCTTTGTTCAAAACAAAGAATTCATCAGGATAAGTAATTACACAGCCCACATGTACACCTAGTGCTTCAACTTCCTCCTTATTCATACATCCTACATCTATACAGATATTGTCCATTTTTGGAGATTGTTCCTTTTCCTTATCTCGGGTGTGGATCGCTGGCCAGCCAAAGACTCCTTTAACGATTCCTTTCTTCGTATGAATATTTACACGTTTGGAAGCAGCTATCTGGTGATCACTTCCTCCATTTCGAATTACATATATAAGACCTTCTTCTGAAATATAATTCACATACCAGGAAATTTCATCTGCATGACCTTCTATAACAACTTTGTATTTGGCTTCAGGATTTATAACACCTACTGCAGTTCCGTAGGTATCGGTAATAAACTCATCAACATATGGTTTAAGATATTCCATCCATAATTTTTGACCTTCAGATTCATATCCGGTAGGAGCCGCGTTATTAAGGTATTTTTCTAAAAAATCAAGCGATTTTTGATCCAGTATTTCAGTTTTATCCATAGTTTCTTATAATTTTCACGAATTTAAAAAAATTAGATTGGAGAGAAGGGGCTATTGACTAATTTTGGAATGGTTTTAGCAAAAAGGTTTGATGATCCAAAAACTTAGAATAACTGTGACTCGAATAATTTTTATCGTTTTATTGATTACATCTGCTAAATTGTTAGCACAATCTGATACGCTTTCAAGACCAATAGATACTTCGGAAGTGGATACTGCTATGACCGCACAATATATGATCATCGCAGGAGATTCCATCCCGCGAGAACTCATTGACCTGGAAGAAGTGGTGCTTTTAAGGCGACTGAAGTTTGATAGTAATGCAGATAGAAAACGGTACCTTATATTAAGGAGAAAAACCAGAAAAGTGTATCCGTATGCAAAGATGGCTTCTGAAAGGTTACTTTCTCTCAATTCTAGGCTTGGGGATATAAAGTCCAGACGCGCCCGTAAGAAATACACGAAGATTGTTCAGGACTACATTGAAGAAGAATTTTCTGCAGAGTTGAAGAAACTTACCAGGACTGAAGGTCAGATTCTGGTGAAACTTATTCATCGTCAAACGGGAACAACCGCCTTCGATCTGGTCAAGGATCTTAAAAGTGGGTGGAGAGCATTCTGGTATAATACAACTGCGAGTATGTTCGATATCTCATTAAAGGAAGAATATGATCCGAAAAATAACCAGGAAGATTTTTTAATTGAGGATATTCTGCAGAGATCTTTCAGGGATAATATTCTGGAAAGACAGTCTTCAGCTCTGGATTTCGAGTACCTTGATCTTAGCGATAAGTGGAACGAAAGACAGAATTTAAGAAAACCTCCAAAATAGATACAGAACAGATTAGTTGTTCTTCAACCCTTTACAATTAATCTTGTATTTATTTCATAATTTTCTTCTGAAAGTCATTGTGTAATTAAAATTGGGGTGTATATTTGCAGCCGCTTTGGGAGCAAGGCGAATGTTCGTTGAGAGTAGTGATGATGGGGTGTTTGATAGATATTGACTGATCAAAAATTAAATTAAAATTTTTCAAATTTTAGTTTGGTGGAAAGAAAAAAGTTAGTGTATATTTGCAGCCGCTTTGAGAGCAAGGCGAAAGTTCACTGAAAGATATGTAAAGGGTAGGCTATTGTTGGTCTAAGGCAAAAAAAATAAAAATTAAATTTCTTTAAATTTTATTTGGCTGGAGAGCGAAAGTAGTTTTATATTTGCACCCGCTTTGAAAACGAAGCGACGTT
>NZ_KE383972.1:0-80614 GCF_000423045.1 Christiangramia portivictoriae DSM 23547
TGTGATCCGACTTCAGATAGTGAGAATTGTATGCAGATGACTAACCTCAGTGTTTTAAAATCTGTAGATGATCAATTCCCAGCAATGACTCAGGAAATTGTATTCACCATAAAAATCACTAATAATGGTTCGGCAAGGGCCTCAGATATTGTGATCGATGAACAAATTCAAAGTGGATTCGAGTTCCTCGAAGCCATCACCACACATGGTAGTTATAATATGCTTCAGGGTGAATGGAGACTGGATGAATTGGATGTAAACGAATCGGCAGAGTTGATCATAAAGGTAAAGGTGAAAAATGCTGGGAGCTTTACAAACGTAGCTCGTTTGAAGAGCTTGCAACAGATGGATGAAAAATCTGATGATAATATGTCCATGGTCGAGATCGATCCTATGTGCGTGGAAATCTATAATCAATTCTCCCCGAACGGAGATGGTATGAACGATGTTTTTAAAATTAACTGTATAGAGAATTTTCCTAATAACGTGTTGAGAGTCTTCAACAGGTATGGTAACAAGGTATTCGAGAAACGTGGCTACAGGAATAGCTGGAACGCAACGAGTAATACCGGTTTTAGTATTGGCAGCGATAATAGTGTGCCAAATGGAACCTACTTCTACGTCCTGGAACTCGGTGATGATACGCCAACGCTTAAAGGATGGATACAAATAATCAGATAAAAAATACAGTTATGAAATCTCTATATATAAAATCAATACTTTTAATTATAAGCATGATGGCTCTAAGTCCTGTAATTGCACAGACTGAGCCACAGTTTAGCAACTATATGTACAATGTTCAGCAATTCAATCCTGCGATGGCAGGAGAGCTGGAGCAGGCAGAAATTACCGGGTTTTTCCGGAGTCAATGGACCGGATTGGAAGGGGCTCCGGAGTCACAGTGGTTATCTTTTGGAATGCCCATTTCAAACAATAAAATGGGCCTTGGTCTCAACCTTGTGAATGATAAAATTGGACCAGCTTCTTACAAGTCATTTTCATTAGTGTATGCATACAGGATTCGATTAAATGAAAGAATCTCTCTTTCACTGGGTGTAAATGCCGGTGGTTCCTTATTGGATATAGACTTTACAAGAGGAAATTTTGAGAATCCTGGAGAAATTGCGCAGAATAACTTTAGTAATGAGTTCTATGCTAGAGTAGGTGCAGGTGGAATAATCTCTGCGGAAGACTGGTTCCTTGGTTTTTCTGTTCCAAATTTCTTTGGTCAGGATTTCTATGATGATGAAGTACGAAACGTTGTGGCAGATAAAATACAGTATAATCTATTTGCAGGATATCACTACGATCTGAACAGGACAGTGACCCTCAGACCTTCATTGCTAGCGAATATTGTGGAAGGCAATCCGGTTACCTTAACGGCTAATGCAAATGTGCTGTTGTACGACCGCTTCAGCATTGGTCTTGGTTATCGTTATGACGAAGCGATGACCGGGATGCTGGGTTTTCAAATTCTTGATAACCTTTTTGCGGGCTATTCTTATGATTATGCGACGAATGATTTTAGCGAATATCACAATGGCTCACATGAAATAGTTTTAAAGTTTAAGTTCAACAGATCTGGATTTCAATCCAGCCGGGCGTTGAATTCATATTAAATTGAAAGTTTACAGTAGGGAAAATAGCCGTCCAAAATGCTACACACATCTGGGCGGCTATTTTATTTATGTTTACCACACGCATTTACGCGACTTGGTGATTTACGTCTCTCAACTTGCTTGTTTTTTGGCTACCTCCAAAATTATAACTCCAGTATATACTCATTAATTGAAAACCTATCTTTAATGAATCTTTCATGGACAATTTTGA
Organism: Christiangramia portivictoriae DSM 23547; assembly: GCF_000423045.1. Lineage (GTDB taxonomy): Bacteria > Bacteroidota > Bacteroidia > Flavobacteriales > Flavobacteriaceae > Christiangramia > Christiangramia portivictoriae. Next base: position 1,831 of record NZ_KE383972.1, read on the forward strand.
TCCATCTTCATGAACCCATCTTTTTAAAGGTTGTTCGCAAATGATTTGCTGAGCTTTGTTTTTACCAAAATGTTTCTTCATTCGCATGAATATCTCCACATCAAACAGCCATTTGGTAAGAAAAGGTTTATCGAAGGCGATCGGGATCAATTCTTTTCTCATGATCTTCGCTCCACACTGAGTATCCTTAAAGGGCATTCCCAGGATGGATACGATGATGAAATTGATCGTCATACTAATGATCTGTCTCGCGCTCTCTTTTGCGATCGTAGCGCCCATTCTGCTAATCCTTGAACCATTTACAATCTGAAAATCTGTAGTTTCGATGGTCTTTACCAGATCATCGAAATCCTGAAAATCTGTGGATAGGTCGGCGTCCAGAAAACCTACATAATCCAGGTCCTCGAAAGTTGAAAGATGCAATAAACCAGCTCTAACTGCTTCAGCCTTACCGCCATTCTCAGGGCAGTCATAGATACTAATATAATGTTCTCTGCCTTCCTGTAGTTTCTCCAGTACCTGCATGGTGTTATCTGTGCTTCCATCATTCACAAAACATAAATGATAACCTGAGGTTTTTTCAAGAAACGAGATAAATTCCGCAGATTTCAATCTGTTTTCTTCATTATAACACGGGATCACCACCCCAACACATCTATTCTGAATGATACTGTTTCCCAAAGTCTCTTTATGTGCAGATTCGCTATGACCAATCAATCTCTTTACTCTCGCGCAAACCTCTACAAGACTTAAAGGTTTTTTCATAAAATCCTGAATACCCAGTTCAAATCCCTGAACGATCATATTCTCGTCTGTATTTCCTGAAAGTACCATAATAGGTGTTTCATCTTTCATATCGTTTCTTAGCACATTTACGATGTCCAATCCGTTCGAATTGGGCATGTTGATGTCAATGATCAGAAGATCTGGCTGGAAACTTTTAAAGATCTCAATAGCCTTTTCAGCCTGAGTGGTCGTTCTAACCTCATATCCTTCATCCTTTAATCTTTTTTCAAGAGGCATCAGGACTAATTGCTGGTCGTCTACGGCTAAAATTTTCATGGTGATTGGTTTTAGATTATAGTTCAAATTTAAACCGTAACTGCTTTCATTTTCAGCATATTAGATAAGTCGGTTTATTGCCATAGACGAATGGTAAAAAACTATCGATGAATGAGTTTGACACTGCTGAAAGCTACAGTAATTTTATTTTGAATAAATTACCATGGTATTCGCATGAAAGAAACCACGAACAAATATCTGATCGCAGCTCTCATTATAGGAGTTGTATTTCATTGCTCGACCATATTCTTCACTTTGGAGAATACCTATGATGCTCTCATTCATTTATTTTTCGCAGAGCATTATGCTAATAACTGGTTTGAGCCCTGGAATTATAAATGGTATACTGGATTTACAGTGATGGGCTATCCGCCACTGGTACACCAGGCGATTGGTTTGTTTTCTTATGTTGGGGGATTAAAATTTGGAATGTTCCTGGTTGCCATTATTGGAGTCATTCTTTTTATAACCGGGATCTATCGCTTCGCACTGTTGATGACCGGTCACAGGAAAGTTGCGGGCTATGCAGCGCTACTGGCGGTTTTTTCCTCTTCATTTGTTGAAACCCTGCATATATTTGGTCAACTGCCCAGCATTATTGGGGTCTCCATATTGATGCATTCCCTGCCAGAGATATATCTCTACATCAAGACCGGAAGGCGAAAATATTTTCTAAGAGCATTGTCCTTATTAGCGGTTACCGTTACTTCTCATCATGTAACCCCTATCTTTGGGATGGTCTTTTTTATATTTCCATTAATAGGAATGGTCATCATGGATGTTTCTAAAGAAAAAGTGGGAGCGTTTAAAGAGATCACCTTTAAAGTGTTTCTGGATACATTTCTGAAACTGTTCTGGAGGATCGTAACATTTGGAATGTCTTCGCTGGCAGCCATTATTATCTGTATTCTGCCTTACTGGATAAATACCAAAAAGAACCCTATTACCCAGGTGCCCATCCCGCATGGGAGCCGAGACAATTTTATTGAAGTTACTTCCAGCGGACTCGTATTTTTCGTCATTCCCTGGGGAATTATCTTTTTTCTGTTTCCCTACATTTTCTACCGTTATTACTCCAAACGCTATCTTTTCTTCGGATTATCCTTTACCATATTATTTATACTAGGAACCGGAGGAACGACGCCCATTCCAAGAATGGTGCTGGGAGATACCGCCTTCAATATTCTTACGCTGGATAGATTTACACTTTGGGGATCTATCATGGCACTACCTGTATTTGGTGAATTTGCCTACAGATTTTCTGAAGGAGATCTGAAGGCATTGATACAACAAAAATTTGGTGCAGTGTATCACCGCGTTATTGGTGCTTTTTTAGTAGGCTTATTTTTGTTCATTTCTGTCTTTACGCTAAGCCTGGGATATTTCAGGCCCATGCAGCCACAGAGTATCAAGATGCTGCCCATCGTGAACTTCCTCAACCAGGATCAACATGACCACTGGCGATTCCTCACCCTTGGCTTTGGAGATCAAATGGCCTGGCTCTCTGCACAAACCAGGGCGCTTACCGTTGATGGGAATTATCATTCTGCCCGCAGATTACCTGAACTTACAACTCGTGCCGTGGAACGCCTTGAAAATTCAAAATTTCGTGGCGTGGAAGGGATTGGTTCTTTACAGCAGTTTCTGGCAGTTCCGGAAAAATACAATTTGAAGTATATTTTTTCCAACGATAAATTTTATGATCCCTTATTATATTTCAGCGGCTGGCAGCGTTTACAACAACTGGAGAATGGGATCATGGTATGGGAAAAACTGAATATTCCGCCACTTTCCAAGATCATAGGATACGAAGACGTTCCTAAGTTCTTAAAATTAATGTGGGGAATCATTCCTATACTTACCGTACTCATCGCGATTTTCATCAACTTGCAATTGATCTGGTTTCATACAATTAAGACCGGTAATCCCGGCAAACCAGATTTCCTGAATTTTAAAATTTCCTATAAAAGATTCAGACCAGCAGTTCTACATCTCAACCAGGTGTATGCTTTGGTCCTGAGTGTGGTCATCCTGGTCTCCCTGTATTATATTTATCTGGATAATCAGGATCAGTATTCGGAAAGGAATGTGGTACAAGCTTATTATGATGCGATAGACTTTAAGGAGTTTGAGCGTGTTCATTCTTACCTGGACCCTGCTGGAAATAAGACAATCGCCCAGTTTATGCTCGAGGTAGCGGTAAGTGACGGCATTCTAAGTAGTTATGCCAAACTTGATAGCATACATGTGGATGTAAACCGTATCAACGATTCTACAGCCGTTGCTAATGCATTTACCAGCTGGGTCACACCCATTGATATTATAGAGCAAACTGAAGTTCACCAGCTAAGGAAGATTGATGATCGATGGTTTATCGCCCCGAAGGAACAGGATAAGGATCTGCCACCAGACCAGTTATTTTCAGAAAATCAAACGAAGTTCTACAATCATGGCAGACGCAAGATAAGTACCCAGCAAACCTATCATGAGGATGTGCTGAAACAACCAGTGCTCGAGGTACTTTCCGCTAAACTGGTACGGTTTAAGAACAGGTATGCCATCGTGGGTGAAATCCAGAATGTAGATCATGTTCCTGCAGATGTAGTGATAAAAGGAACTTTGTACGACAAAAGTAATGTTGAACTCGCCAGTTATAATGCGCGACAGGTCTTGAAACATAAGTTGATGCCTAAGGAAATTAGTAGTTTCAGGGTGGATTTCGAAGGAATTGCTTGGCTGGCAAAGGACTCTAAAATTCCTGAAACTTTTGATCCAGACCAGTTTACACCCCTGGAACTGGACGATATTCCGGTGACCTTTAACCTGCAATGTGCGGGGAATGTTGCGATTACCGATCTCTATAAAAGTACCAGTATCAATGAAATGAAACTTAAAAATAACATGCTTAAAGGCAGTATTTTTAATTACGGAGTTCAGGAAGTGACCATTCCTCAAATGCTGATCTCATATTATAAGAATGATCAATTGATGTGGGTAGAGCATGTGTATCTTGAAAACGGTATCAGAGTGCAGCGAAAACAGGATTTTGATCTTGAACTTAAAGATATTTCTGGTCTGGAATTGATCGATGACTCCATGGACAATATCTTCGTGAATGGTTTGCCAAACCTGGATATTGCACGAAAGGTCGTACCCGAAAGAGTACAATCCCAGCAGCAATTATCAAATTTGAACATGAACGGGTCTGGCTTTACATCCATTAAGCTGGAAATGAATAATTATGTAGGAAATCCGAAATAATGAATGTAAAATCATTGCTTATTCTCCTTTTTTTCTTCGGAATCTCTTCTGAAAACGCTCCTGTGGTTACTTCGGAAGTCATTCCTGACCTAAGCACGGCTGGAGATGCAATACAGTTCACTTTTGATACAAATTCTGCTGAAGCATTGCTAATTCTGAAGAACGCCTACGGAAGTACAGCAATCAAAGCTGAAGCTACCGATAATTCAGTATTTAAAGTGCCGCAATTTATGGCTGATAAAAGCGGCATCCTGAAGTGGAAATTTTTAGATCAGAAAAATCTAAGGTCTGGAGAGATCAATATTATACCTCGCAACACTCCAAAGGTGATCGAGACTTATTTTGGTCCGCGTAGTATTCAGGCTGGTTATGATGACTTTTCGATGCTGGTTAGTATTCCAACAGATTCCCTGGACAATCCACTGGCAGATGGCACTGCAGTAAGTATTTCAGAGTATTTCCAGGGGAATTTGGTTGAGCAGGAGGTTAAAATGAACCATATGTTTGCCTGGAAGAATGTGACTACCCGGGAAAAAGCGGGTAAAATTACTGTAGCCACTTCCGCAGCAGGCGTCGCAGGTAAAGAGATGATTAGCAATGTATATCCTTCTCTGGCTTCAGATTTCAGTATTACTACAGTTTCAGAACATTTATTTGCCGATGGAAACCAGGTACTGCAATTAATAACGTCTACGATTACCGATGAATTCGGCAATATTGTTAGCGATGGTACTTCCGTAGAATTTGTGGCAGAGACCAGAAATGAGCTAAAATTGAAAACAAGTGCCAATACGGTGAATGGAGTGGCCACCGCACAATTACTTCATCCTGAAGTGCCTGGCACCTGGAAAATACAGGCGAACGTCACCGGTATGGCTATTTCCAATAAGGTGAGTGTCGAATTTAAACCTGTTTTAACCGAAATCCCATACAACATTAACGATCGCGAGATTAAAGTGGGACCGCTAAAAAGTTATATGAACCAGTTGCTACCAGATGGAGCAGATGTCTATTTACTACTGCAGCTGGAAAAAAATGGCAATTACCGGGAGAAATTACCCACCCGTGATGGGAAAGTTAGCTTTAGCATTCCAAAGACGATCGATCTTCACGATATTCGCGAAATTGTAGTGGAATCTATGGGAGTCCAACAAAAACTGGAACTTTAAATGCGTGCTAAACTGAACAAAAATTTATATCGTGCGATCCTGATCCTCACATTTCTGGCGGTCAACGCGATGATTATTTTTGGAATAAGCAGCGTGTGGGGTTTTCTAAATACCGGAGCCAGCAGGTCCAGCATGTTACATACTGAAATTAAGAGCAGACGTATGTATTTGCCTGAAGTGGTCTGGGATACCAGTGCATACAAAGGAAGAACCATGGAAGCCCAGAGTTTACAAGAGATCGAGCGAGACTATTTAAATGGATGGTATGTAAAGAATCTGGCTTTACAGTCCAATAAACCTTTTGGAATTGAAGATTATTATACAGATTCTGCGAGGGTAAATCTATATAACATTATTGATTTCAACGAAAGTCGTGAACTGTCCTTTACCACCACTACCACAAATCATTATCCCAGGCTTTTGTTTTACAGTGCAGACGGGCAACTGGTGGTTTTCAAAGACCGGAAAGTGAGAAGTTTTCGGCAAAGCTTTATAAGTGAGGAATTGATCGATGAGGAGGTTGATACTGCCAGCTACAAGGTAATGATGCTTCTGGAAGATGGATTCTGGAGGGTGCGGCATATTCAGCAAATCACCTCAGATTTTAAAAGTGAAGAGGTCGCAGCAACCCCGGGCTGGCATATTCAGGATGACGAGTTTTATGTACAAAACCAGAAATTCCAGATCAAGGGTATGAATTACTATCCTCAGGATACTCCGTGGGATATGTATGGAGATAATTTTAATCTTGAAGTAATTACCAGTGATTTTAAAGTCCTCAAGAATCAAGGCCTGAATACCCTACGACTTTTTGTGCCTTACGAAGATTTTGGAAAAGCAGGTATTCTTCCTGCAAAGCTTGATAAGCTGCGAAAGGTTATGGACGCTGCCAACTCCAACGATCTTAAAGTGATCCTGACACTTTTTGATTTTTATGGAGATTATTCAGTGTTGGATTGGACGCTTACACAAGAACATGCACGTCAGGTCATAAGGGCGACCAAAGATCATCCAGCTTTACTGGCCTGGGACCTTAAAAACGAGCCAGATCTGGATTTCGAAAGCAGGGGTGAGCAACTGGTCAAGGCATGGCTAAAGGAAATGGCTTCCCAGGTAAGGAGGATGGATCCCGGGCACCCTATAACCATAGGCTGGTCCAGCGCTAAGACAGCTGAAAATCTTTTAGAAACGGTCGACCTGGTTAGTTATCACTTCTATGAACCCATGGAAAATTTTGAAACGTCCTACCAGGCGTTACAGGAAAAGGTTTCCAAGCCTGTAGTGGTTCAGGAATATGGTCTGTCTTCTTATAATGGTCTCTGGAATCCATTGGGTGCAGATGAGACAGAGCAGGCCGACTATCACCAGTATATGCAGAAGCAGTTTGCCAGTTCAAACATTCATTATGTATCGTGGACCTTGTACGATTTTCCAGAAATTCCCAGCGATGTGGCTGGATCATTGCCATGGCGAAAGAAAAAACAAACGGCTTTCGGTTTTATTGATATAGATGGAAACAGGAAGCCATCGTTTGAATTTCTTCAGTAAAACTATTGTATGATTGTGGAGGTCACAAATCCTTCAGTTTAAGCCAAATCTGTAAATTTAAGTATCATATGATAATCATGAAAATTCAGCAGCCTTAGCGTAGCGGGAAACATGTTATTCCGAAGAAATAAAAAAAGGATAGAAATTGCTTCCTATCCTTTTTCATCTAACCAATAACCAATAACCAATAATCAACCTATTCAAACAAAATTTAAATTCATTTTAGAGCGAAAGAGCTTCTGGAATTCATCCAGATACAACTGGGCAATTTTCTCCATGGGTAAGCTGCAGGCCGCATCATAATTAACTTCTCCAATAGTTCTTCTATGCAAGTCGTTTTCGATGATATTTTCGATGGAGCTTGCCAATGAATCCACATCTCCCGGTTCAAAGAACTCTCCAACATAACCTTCTTCTTCTACTAGTAGTGCCAGATCTCCAAGATTGGGCATAACCACTGCTTTTCCATAGGAGCCTGCCTGGTGCAGTACTCCGGAACTACCGGTGGTGGAAGTATATGGGAAGGCTACCAGGGTGCTTTCGCCAAAGATTTTAGGAACATCTTCTTCTTCAACATAACCGGTAAACGTAAGATTTTCCACATGTTCATATTTTTTCATCACTCCGGCAAGATATCCTGGTGTATTCGGGCTATCTGTCCCGGCGATTACGATTTCCATTTCCTGGTCTGTTCTAGCTCTTAATTTCTCAACAGCTTCAATTAGGATGTCAACTTTTTTGTAGGTACCAAATTTGCCAAAGGTCATGATCTTTTTAGGTCCTGCAGGCAGATCAAAATTTGGCTGTGGCGGAGTTTCAAAAGAACCGTGTGGCACCTGTATCACATTTTCTGCTTTATATTTATCTCTGATCACATCTACATATTTTCCAATGGTAAGAGCTACGGTATCTGCCTGCAGCAGTACTTTAGTAAGCCCTGTTCCCATCATGTTATATATTTTCTGAAGAAACCTGTTCTGTGTGAAACCAGCATTACCAAGGTCTACCTGCTCCAAAATGTTATGTAATAGCACGATCGTAGGAATACCTTTGATTCTGAAAAGCATTGGCAATAATAATCCTAATGCTGCCGGGATCTTTTTGTCGCCGAATTTCATGAACTGAAGATTGAAAAGTATGGCATCAGGCTTCTGCTTTACCACATTTTTATAGATGGTATAAACATTTTTATAACTATTAAAAGTCCAGCTTTCCTTTACACTTACTTTGCATTGATCTGTATCAAAGTCTATTTGCTTTGGCTCCTCTGTATGATCTGTGATTAATACCAGTTCATCAACTTCAGGCTTTTGAGCAAATTGTTTAGCAAGATGATAACCATATTCATTTAAAGTTACTTTGCTGGGCGGGTAAGCGGTGATTAGTGCAAGTTTCATAATCGTGGTTTTAATTAGATTCTTTGTAAAGATCTCATCTTTATATCTTTACCTGTGAAATTTTCGTTCGGTTGAAGTTTAGTTTCGACGAACAGATCGTTTCATGTGATAAAGAAAATAGAGGCCCTGTACGATTAACAGTAGTGTCATTACCAGGATCTGTGCTTCCACAACCATTTCCAGGCTTTCATGTTGGATATAGATCGCAGTTAGCTGAAGCAATCCAAAAACTCCGGAGAGCAGTACTGGAAGGTATTTATCAAGTGAAAGAAAGTAATACACAAAAACGTTAGCAATGGCAAATAAAGAACTTGCCAGGGCGTACTTCCATAACAGGGAGGCTACTTCTACATACGCTTCCCCAAAAAGTAAATTGATGATTAGGCTTGGAAACAATGCATTTACAATTACGATCGCAAATGCCAGAAAAGTGATCATTCCCAGGTATTTGAAAAATAATTTGCTGGTGTCCAGCCCCTCCTTTTTTTGCTTTACAACCTCCGGCAGTAAAAGCATCACGAACATCCAGGCTACGAAATATACAGCTCTTCCAATAAGTGCGAGTGAAGAGTATAAACCTGCTTCATGAGCATCAAAAAAATGTTTTACCAGCAGGATATCGCCATTGTTGATAAGGATTTGGGTAAGCTCATAGAAAGCGGTCACTACAATGAATTTTCTAAGATGCTTAAGTTCGGCACTGCTAATGGCGGGAAGTACTTTTTCAGTAAGTCTTTTATAGGGTAATAGACCCGGTAGCAGGCTTATCAGTATTCCAAACGCCACCAATTCTGAACTGCGAAATGGTAACAATAGAATAAAAGCCAGCGTGAGAAGTAGCCTGCTTAGCATTTCCCCCTGGTAAGTGATCGATAATTTTATAAAATCCTGTGCTCCCTGGTAATAACCCCGGTTTACGCTCATTAAAAAATACACCGGAACTCCCATCCCAAAAATCCTGAACATTGCGGCAGATCCTGTATTGAAAAAAATTTGCAATTGTGGGGCTGCAAGAATGATGATTGCTCCCAGGATTGCCCCAAGAACGATACTCCATTTTCTACTGTATTTTAAAAATGCCTCCTTTTTAAGACCATCGAATGTACCTATAAACTTTGCGACGCTTAGTTGCAAGGTCATCGCCACGAAAGACAGGATCAATAAAAAAGTAATTAGGATCGCCGCATCGGCAAAGGCTTCAGGACCAAGCAATCTCCCCAAAATTAGGTTGTAAAGATAATTTCCAGCGTTGACGATCAACGCACTGATCATAAAAACCTGGGTGGGCTGCAGTGCGATGTTGAATTTGTATAATTTTAAGGTGATCATGGTGGTTGTGGTTTATTGGGTTCTAGGCGCTCAACTGGAAATAATTAAAGTCAAAAAGATTACAACCAGAATTTAGAAAGGCTACCTGTAGACTGGGATTGCTGGCTCCTTTAAAGGTTAGGTATTTTCCTTCAGCAGTGGCGTAAATTAGCAGTTCATAGAAAGCATAGACGCCGGTAACATCCAGTTTTTCCAGCAATGAAAGGTTAATGATTACTCTGGATTTTAGCTTCAGCATTATTTGAAAGTATTTCTTAACTTGTTCAGCGTTGTAGGATAAAACCTTGCCGTGTAGTTCAAATACTCCTTCGTTTTCATAGATATTCAGCGACATAATTTCAGATTTTCGGTTCTTAATAATAGCTAAGATCGCTTCTAAATCAGGGAAATAAGGTCTGGCTTCGATGAATGGCAGGTTGCTGTAGATGAATTATCGAAGATGTGTTTGTAACTTGCTTTTAAAGAATCTAACCACCCAGATCATGAATTTCAGATGTTTATTAGTTGCGCTTATAATGCTTTTTCTCCATTCAAATTCCAAAGCTCAGGAGATGGAGGAGGGGTTTGGTTACCTGGAAAATGGAGAATTTAGCGCGGCTGAAACTTTCTTTGCAAAGATTCTTAAATCTTATCCTGAAAATAAGACAGCCCGTCTATGTTATGCCAGGGCGGTAGGTCTTCATGATGATCCCTCCACGGCCAGGGATCTTTTCAGCGACTTACTCAAAGAATATCCAGATGATCTGGAGGTCCAGCTCAATTATGCCGAATCTTTACTCTGGAATAAGGACTACCAGGAGGCAGAAGTCTATTATAAGCAACTGGTACAGGAGCATCCTAATAATTTTGGAGTCTTGCTGGGTTATGCCAATACTCTTAGTAATTTAAAGAAGTATGAAAAGGCACTCGGGCTGGTTAATAAATCTCTGCAGGTATCGCCTCAGAATCCCAACGCTATGTTGTCCAGGAAGTACATCAGGCTGGGTTACGCCAATCAGTTTTTAACCAATAGAAATTATGAGACTGCGATTCGCTATCTGGATGAAAATCTTGATGAGAATGATCAGGATCAGGAAAGTCTGCTTAATAAGGCAAACGTTTATTTGATTCAGAAGGACGGAGCAGGAGCTAGGGAGGTTTATAAGAAACTGGCGCTTACAAAAAGCGACAGTATCATGGCCCTTAACGGGATATCCCTTTCCTACCATATTGATGGGGAAGAGAAGGAGGCTTTAATTTATGCTGAAAAAGCCTATGACCTGGCAGAAACTTCAGCAGAGCAGGAGCGTTTACTGGATGCTGAAGAGCGCTACGTTCAGGCTTTAATCTGGAATAGAAAATTTGCTCAGGCAGAAGATCTAATTTCAGAATTAAAACAAAAATATCCTGAAGAATCCCGAATTCTGGCCTTGGAAGCGAGCATGGGAATGTATACTGGAAATTTTAGAAACAGTATTGAAAATTATAAAGCCATTCTCGCCCTGGATTCTGCTTCTTTCGATGGAAACCTGGGAATTGCGAACGCGTATTTTGCGAATTCTGAAATTTTAAAAGCCAGAAATGCTGCTGAAAGAACACTTGAGTTTTATACGAATCAGCAGGATGCACAGCAGTTTCTTACCAAACTGAAGAATACTTACAGACCCTTAGTGGAAGAAAATATAAGTTACTCATTTGATAACGGGGATAACGAAGCGGTGGCTTCCATGACCAGCCTTGTCCTGCCTCTTAGCACGAAGCTGGAAGTATCTGGTGCCTACACTTTTAGAGAGACCATGAATTCAAATTCAGATCTCGAAGCGACCTCTAACCAGTTTAATCTTTCGGCACGGTATCGATGGAGTCCGGGACTCTTGCTAAGAGCCAATGCGGGTTTTGTAAAAGCGAATTCCTCCCAAACAGAATATACCAATGCCGTAGGCGAGATCGCTGCGGGTCTCAAACCCTTTGTAAGAGATGATCTGGAGATCGGTTATCGCCGGGATATACAGGACTTCAATGCTGAATTACTGAACAGGCAAATCGCCGGAAATCATTTCTTTCTAAACAATAATTACGCTACCAGATATGGACTTGGTTGGTACTTACAATATCTGCATACCGAGCAAAGTGACGATAATACTCGCGACCTTCTTTTTACCTCTTTCTATTACAGTTTTTTAAAGAAGCCTGTACTCAAGGGCGGACTCAATTATCAGTTTATACAATTTAAGAACCAGGTGCCCACTATTTACTTTAGTCCGGAGCAATTTCACGCTACAGAAGTCTTCCTTAATTTTTTAAGCAATGATCCAGAGTCAAGGCTCTCGTACGATTTAACTGCCGCAACCGGGTTTCAGTTTATAGAAGATGATGAAAAGCAGGGCACCTATAGATTGCAGGGAAAGCTTGGATATAACATAAGCGATCGGTTTATCGCTGGTATCTATGGAAATCACAGTAATATTGCATCTGCCACCGCGGCCGGTTTTACATATACTGAATTTGGTATCAACTTAAAGTGGAATTTTAAGAAGGCCCCATTATTCGCTCTCTAATTTGGTACAACCTCTGAAGTATAGGTTTATAGCTACACTAAAAATTATCTTCAGGATACCATTTAGCTTGTATCTATTATCCAGCTGAGTATGTTGCTATTTTATAACTTATGTAAAGTATTTCATACTCTTTGCCCGGTTCATGTTGAATCATTAGTTGTGGTGATCATATTCATAGCGATAGCAGGCATTATCGAAGGCCTGATTTTATATAGCAGCGCCAATCCAGCTGAAATTTATTTTTTCGGGAGCGTAACTTTAATTTCGCAAGTCTACCTATGATTAGCTATTAAACCCAGGAAAATTTCAGGGTTATTAGATGGACTGGTATGAACAATGGCTGTTCAGACAAGTTTAGTTCTTTATTGCCTACAACAAATAGATAGCAAAGGAATTGCACTTTCAGCTTTCAATCTAAGACCGTCTATTTGCTGTTTTGGTCGCTATGAATTTTCCAGTGATCAGCCAGCCAATCGAAAGTCCAGCCAGAATTCCGAAGAGCAATCCGTATCCATCTGTATTTAGTAATCCAATTATGGAGAGAATCAATACAACCAGACCCAAAAGTTTAATCTTGTTCATTTTTTATTTTTTCAAAGGAATTACAAGGTAATTATAACAGAACGCTGAGTTTATGAAAAGTAGGCGATTTCGAAGCACTAAACTTTCAATTCAAATACAAAGTTTGATACGAACCATATTCCTTAATTTTAGTTCTATTCTGTCTACTTTTTATATACATTGTTGTGGTGTCCTTTTATTATTTTTTCACTTAACTCTTCCGCAAATTGAGTTTCGCAATAGACTTGATGTCCTTTATCTGATAAAATTTCATATTCAAGTCTCATATTTTCAAACCATTCTACAGTAGGCTTATATTCGTCATTTTCCCCAAAGTAAAGCTCTAATTTTCCTACAGGTCTTTCAGTTTCATTTCTGAGTCTTGTTGATGAGACACACACTAATGATTTAATGTTATCACTTCTGAGTCCAAAATTCCAGGCAAGTGTTCCACCAATGCTAAATGCTAGAATATTTACTTTGTGTTTTTCTTTCTCTACTAGTTTGTCTATTGCTTTTTCTATTCCACCATTTATAAACTGTTTGTGTAAGATTTCTTGAGAATAATTTGATACATCAATTTGTCCCAGTTCGCAACTATCATAGAAAGAAATACTAAATTTTGTTTCTAAAATTCGAGTATAATTAATCACCCATTCTGATTTTTCTCTGCCCCACAAATCTGAAATTATTAATAATCTTTCTTTCATCAACGACTTTTTTCAAATGCACCACAACAATCACATAAAGAAACTAAAAAAAATAGATATAAAACAATAAGCCAGGGACCCCTCCCTGGCTTATCAACCTAACCACCTAAAAACTTAGTGAGTAACCAACAAACTAAGTGTAAATTTATGCCTTCCGTTCAAGATAAGCACCCCTTTGTAAATTCCGGGATTTACAGCTCTTAATCTTACAGGCAATTCATTCTTTGTTCGAACATCGTCGTGTATCTTGGAATAGATGATCTTCCCGGTAAGATCATAGATATACACTTCAGCCGTTGCAGCTTCCATGGGAAGAACTATACTTGTTTCCGTTTTGAATGGATTGGGATAATTATATGCTTTTTTCTGAACAAGGCTGTCAACTTCTGCGATATCGATCACAGGCTCCGGTAATGGTTCCGGCTCATTTACGGTTACGCTTGCTGAAAACACCAGATTCTGAATATTCAGACTGAATTCCTGAAATGTACTGTAATCACCCTGTACCGAAAATACGATCGCTTTCAGGTCTTCGCCATTATAATTACCTGAAGCATTTGCAAAATCTGTAAGGGCGATGCTTTGTGCCGTAAGTTCCTGGTTCGCGTCGATCTTTAATCTGTATCGCTCATTCCAGTCCTCCAGTTCGCTGGTCACTAAAATCAACTCTATTTCCCGATCGTTTTGCATTTCGAAATTAATGGCATTAAAACCTTCCGTTCGAAATTCCTGATCTCCTGGCCTTAGACTTCTGAAGATATTTGCTGTACCAAGAATGCTACCTCTGGCTTTTACATTTCTTTCAATAAGATGTTCTCCAGTAGTAACGCCTATGGTCGAATTGCTAATTTCAAACTCATCTACTTTTGTTTCGGTTTCCAGATAGTCGATTCCCCATGGTCCATCAGCAAGATACAGGGCATCTGCCTGCGGTGAATTTGCACCTCGTATCTGCATGCCAATGTCAAATAGTCCACCGGTTTCTACAGTAATTTCTTCTTCGTAAGCTTCGTCCAGATTCACAGTTTTTGAATAATCTGTTTCTGAAGATGTTTCTGTTTCTCTAATTTTTCCGTCGATCGTAAAGGCTGCATCTCCTTCCTTGTTTTTCACGATAAGATGAAGCCGGCTGCCCTCATAAAAACCACGTTTTACAAAGACAGTAGGGTACCTGCCGACTATCTTATCGCTTTCCAATTTCTGGAATGCATTTATTTTATCAATCACATGACCGGCAATACTGCTTACCTGTCCCATATTGGATCCCCAAACCTGGAAGTTCAGATAATCGCCAACGGGATAGTCGGCAATATTCCAGTAAGAGTGCAGTTTAAGACTCCCATTTAGATGTATGGAGAAGTTAACAGCATATTCCAATTGCCCTGAAGATCTTAGCATTTTGATCATGATAAGCTCATGTCCCTTTAATTCGATAGTCCGAATATCCTCAAGGCTGGAGCTGTTCAACCGATCACATATTACCTTGGAATGATCGTAAATTCCATTGGAAGTACTGGTCATCAGCGCAGCTGCAACTCTTTTCTCTCCCTCATAGTAATCTGCGGAAAATACTGCGCTGGCATTGGTAATGCCCATTAGATCCTCTGGACTGGAGATTCGCGCATTCTCTGTGCCGAACATGCCGGTTTCAGGAATTAGAGATGAAAGGTCTATTCCTTCCGCATTTTTTTGAACTGAATATTTCTGATGGAATTTTTGCTGACTACTTTTCTGAAATTTATTGTAATTCGATTTGAGCCTTTTGAAGTTTCTTTCAGCAATTAAACCTGCTAGTTTTCCATTGCTTTCCAATCCTCCTTTATTTGCCGAGCTTACATCTGTAGCGCTTTTAACATCGGCTACGTTATTCACCTTAATGGCAGAGTATGGATTGGCAGTCACATAGAAGATAGCATCATTGAAATCCTGGTCACAGGATGCATAGTCCCTTCTAATATCTTCAAAACCCAGATAGATTCTTTCGTTTTCCGGATCTGCCAGTAAAACGGCGTGATGTCTTAATTCTTCCTGCTGCTCAGGATTAAATTGCGGATCTGAAAATACCTGCCATAATCCCCAGCCAACATTGGAACCGTTCCAGGCATTGGCCAGCAATACCCAGCCAATTCCCGTACCAGCCTTGAAATCACCCAGTTTAACTTTGTTTCCTTCTCTTAACCCGCCACCGGAATTTTCCCTGGAAGCATTTGGAAAGATGATCGTGATATCACGATCTGTAGGTTTTGTACGTTCCTGGTCATTAACGTCGTAAGTGTAAAACCCCAGCACATTCTTATAACCAGCACCTTCTTTTACAAAACTTACCCAAACTGCAGCATCCTTTTCCAGCTCAATATTGGTATCATAACCGGCAGAAATGTAATGCGGATTAAAATCTGGAACCGGGTAACTTTCCGGTAGGGCGGCATCTATCATTGCCATACTTTCAGCAGAGATATAATCGTCTACCGGCTCCAGATAATCTGGTACTCCCTGGCCATCATAGCCACCAAGATATTGGTACTGCTGTGCAGCAACCTGTTGTATTAAGATGAGACAAAAAAAATGTAGTAGTGTTTTCATAACCTGGGAGTAAAATTAATTCTTGCTTTCGCTCTTTCAGTACTTTTTCGCTTGCTGTAGACGTGCAAGCGATAAAATTGCATTTAGTGTCGTTGAACTGTTTTAGGCAAAATGAACCCCATAGCGCTCTATAACCTCGTTCCGTATATTTTTGATCTCCTGTTCTTTTTCCTTCGGAACGATTAGCAACACTTCATCATTTTCGAGGATCATATAATCCTTTAGTCCATCGACCAGCACCACCTTATTGCTTTCAGTCCTAACGATATTTCCTGTAGCTTCCACCGGAATGAATCTTGAATTCACCACTGTATTGGAGGTAGCGTCCCCTGGAAGTTCATCTTCCAATGAACACCAGGTCCCAAGATCGTTCCATGAAAAAGAAGCAGGAATCACCATTACTTCTTCTGAATTTTCAATGATCGCATAATCGATACTTATATTTTCTGCATACTGGTAATGGGTATTCAGAAAATTTGTTTCATGTGCTTCATTATAAAATTCCTGACCTGTTTGAAATAATCTGAACATTTCCGGGAGCAATTTTTCAAACTTATGCAGGATTGTTCGAGCCTTCCAAACGAATATCCCACTGTTCCATAAATAGTTCCCCTGATTTAGAAAACTTTGCGCAGTCTGGAAATCTGGTTTTTCTGTAAATCGGTGTACTTCATATACCTCGGCTGTTCTCTTATGATCATATTGTATGTAACCATATCCGGTATTGGGAAAATGTGGTTTGATCCCAAAAGTGATAAGTCGCTCTCCTTTTTCGGCTTGCTCAAAGGCCATTTTCATATCACTTTCAAAAATATCTTCTTCCTGGATCCAGTGATCACTTGGCGCCACCAGCATCCTGGCTTCAGGATCCATCTTATGAATTTTCATGGCGGCCAGTAAAATGCAGGGTGCTGTATTTCTCATGACTGGTTCAAGTACCACCTGCGTAGCAGCAATTTGTGGTAATTGCACCATGACGATGTCTTTGTAGATCGCATTGGTAAGAACAAGTATGTTTTCAGCCGGAATGAATCGGTTCAAACGATCAAATGTATTCTGTATAAGCGTTTTTCCACTGCCCAGAATATCCTGAAATTGCTTAGGATTGCTTTGTTTGGATACTGGCCAGAATCTGCTGCCAACTCCACCTGCCATGATTACTGCGTAGTTATGATTTTTCATCGCTTATGTGTTTAGATGTTAGGTACTTGTTTGATGTAAAGATACCGGCATCTTGCGATGTATGTGGGAATATTCGTCTAAGCAGAATCTAGTAGCGACGAATGGAAACTATGTAAGGATAAGTCGTTAAAGCAGGTTCAGTCTTTTCATGAGTTCCGGGCGATTACTGCGGCTAACCGGTACCACATCTTTTTCAATGAGTACGCTATTATCTTCTATATCAATAATATGTTTGGTATTGATCACGTAAGACCGGTGAATTTTAAGAAACAGGTCATCAGGTAATTTATTCTCGATTTTTTTAAGGGTAGAGTGTACCGTGTAGTTTTTTTCGAAGGTTTTGATCTGTATATAATCACCTTTAGCCTCTATCAGGTAAATACTCGGAATGTCGATCTTAATGAGTCTGCGATCAATATTTACGTATAGATCATTTTCAGTTTTATTAATGTCCGAATTCTTTTCGCCAGGAACTTCCGCAGAGACTTTCGAGAGTTTTGCGTTTTCAGCTTTTTGTACTGCTTTCTTAAAGCGTTCCGGAGTAATAGGTTTTACCATATAATCCACGATACAATCATATTCAAAAGCTTCTATGGCAAAGCTTCTGTCTGAAGTGGTAAGTATGACATTTGGCGGATTTTTTAATGTTTGAATAAAGTCAAAACCGGTAAACTCAGGCATGTGGATGTCGAGAAAGATAAGATCCACTTCATGTTGGTTCAGATATTTGATCGCTTGCAGGGCATTGCTGAAATCACCAACGAGCTGCAGTTCTTTATGAGTATCAATAAGCTGACTTATGATCATTCTGGCCGTAGCCTCATCATCAATAACTAAACATTTCATGAATTGGTAGTTTAAGACTTAGTAATGAAATCGCGCATATTCTGAAGGATCTCGGTGAAGCGTTGGTGCTTACCGGGATCATTCTCACGGAGCTCTTCTTCATAGATTTCCGCAAAGCGATAACTTTCTTCAAGGCCTAAAATACTAATTTTGTGTTTAAGTTTATGAACATTTGAAGCAGCTTCCACAAAATTATCCTGTTTAATATTCTCGTGGTAGACAGCTTCTTCCTCTGGAAATTCCTTTTTAACGACGGCAAGGAGTTTGTTTTCAAATTCTTTATCGCCGCCTGATAGTTGGTGCAGGTAGTTTAGGTTTGGTTGTTCTTTCATTTGGGTAAGGTAAAATAAAAACTGGTGCCCAGGTTTTCCTCGCTCTCAAGGCTAATCTGGCCTCCATAGAAATCCACTACTTTTTTGGCAATGGAAAGTCCGATCCCGGTAGAATTATGGTTTGTATCGATCTTTTCAAAAATCTTAAAAATCTTATGGTGATGCCGTTGCGGTATTCCTTTTCCTGTATCCTTCACTTCGAATTTCCAAAAATCTCCGGCTTCCTTAGCATTTATTTCTATCTTACCTTCTTTTTCAATGCTCTTGACAGCGTTATGAATAATATTCTCGAATAACTGTTGTATTCTGAACTTATCTGCTTTGACCACTGGAAGTTCTTCTGAAATTTTTACCTGAATACCATCAGGGATCACTAGTAGCTCAACAATTTCCTGTACCAGGTATCTGGTATCCACCTCGTACTTGCTATGGTCTGCCATTTCGATTGTGGAATAGTTCAGAATTCCTTCAATAAGCGCGTCCATTTTTTCAACGTTCTTCAGGATCATATCAAAATGTTCTTTCCCTTCTTCGCTCAAACTATCATAATTGTCTGTTTTAATCCAGGAAATTAACGTGTTAACACTTCTAAGAGGAGACTTGAGATCATGAGATATCATATGAGCATAATCTGTAAGTACCTGGTTTTTGTTTTCAAGATTTTTTAATAGCTGCTCCTGTTTTCTGGCAGCTTTTTGCAGTTCTTCACTCTGCTCACGTATATGCTCCGCGAGGTCTTTTATCTCGAATTCGCCGTTCGCTTTCTTGAATTCCTTCAAATTTAAAGCCTGGATAGCGGTAGTGATACTATCAAGAATGTCTTTTTGATACATCACATCTGTACGAAGTTGCTGGTTTGCTTCAAAAAGTTCATCAGAGCTTATACGCATTGCCCGCTGCAGCATATTGAACTGCTCTTCTTTATCATTGTACGAATCATCAATAGCAGTTAGAAAGGCCTTCATTTTAGGGTCTTCCAGGGCCTTTTTGTCCAGGTACCTGTTTACCTGGCGTTGCAACAAACTATTCATTCGCTTAGTAGGGTTAGAGTCATGGTTTGATTATGTAGGGAACCGAGGCTTTCGCCATAGAATGGTGCGATTTCACCGTAAGAATAGAAGCCACCAACAGTGACATCCTTACCTATGACGTTGATAACTTCTTCGATCTCTTCTTCTGCGCGCTGGCTTAAAACAAGTTTACGACCTATACAGCTCACAAGAATAGCCAGTTCGGGGGACTTTTTCCTGTCTTGATTGGCTAGCGCTGCGGCTTCCTGAGCTCCGTTCAGCAGGGCATCAGCAGAGGCCATCATCAATTGAACCCTGGAACCCTGAGGCACATCACCGGCCAGGATCATGGAATTATTCTCCCGGTTAATGTTTAAAATCGTGCGTACTACCGGATGTTTTTTACCTTCTTCCCGAACGTAGAGAGGATAGAAGAGAGAAGACTGAGGTAGCTCGGCAGACTTTTCTCCCAGATATTTTGAATACAGATCAAGGGCAGGTTGTCCATCCAGTTCAAACAGGATGTTCTTTTCAGATCTTGTAATAAGTCTTTCCGGACCAAATGGGATCCATCCACCCACACTGGCAAATGAAACTTCAAGGTTATCACCGTAAAATCCAATGGCGACCACTTCTCCTTCTTTCGCGGCGTTTAAACCCGCCAGCGTTTTTTCGAAACGAGGACCATCACCACACATCCCGCCTGTAACACAAAATTGTTTACTTTCTTCATGTTCCAGACCACGCAGGAGGTCGCTGCCGTTTATAAAACTTCCTTCAGAAATAACAAAAACATGGCGAAGGTTATTTTGATCCAGGCTGGAGATAAGATGTTTGCCTAGCGCCACACCATCCATGTTAAACTCATGGATGTTTGCAGTTTTTATATTGAAATGTGATTTTTTTAGATCTATAAAAGTGGCAACTGCTTCATTCTCACTAATTCTGTCACCAAGGATTTCTCCGGCCGCAGTTCCAAAAACAAGGTTGTTATAAGGAAACTGTATTTTACAATCTTCGATAAAAGCTGACTCCTCAAGAAGATGCCTATCACCAAAAATCAGCACGATGGGATTTACTAGCTCTGAGGGTTCTTTCCTGAATTTCCAGACTCCGGCTTCATATTTTGCCTGTACTACTTTCATGATGACTTTTTAATACTGAAATTGAACGTGGTACCAACTCCTGGAGTGCTTTCCAGCCAGACCCTGCCTTTATAAAGATCAATGATCTTGCGTACGATACTCAGGCCAATGCCGGTTGATTTTTTATGGTCTGATGCGGTATTAAAGATCTGGAAAATCCGGTCATGCTGATCTTCCGGAATACCTATTCCATTATCTTTTACTGAAAATATATATTCTCTGGAATTTTCTTCAACATCAACTTCAACGATTCCCTTTTCTTTGTCTATATAGTTTACAGCATTTGAAATAATATTCTGAAACAATTGCTGGATCCTGGTAGTATCTGCATTAATAACCGGTAACTTATTTTTGATGGTTATCTTGATATGCTCAGGAATATAAATCATCGCAATGATGTCTTCCACCAGAGCCTGAACATCCACAACTTCCACGCTGGCAGAGCTGCGATCTATACTGGAATATTTCAGAATGTTTTCGATAAGGTGGTCCATCTTCTCTATCTTATCCTGCATAAGATCAAGATTTACCAGGCTGTCTTTTCCCAGCTGGTGCTTGAAATCTTCCCTGGTCCAGCTAAGAAGCGCTGAAATATTCCGTAGAGGTGATTTTAAATCATGGGAAACAATATGTGCG
This sequence comes from Christiangramia portivictoriae DSM 23547, assembly GCF_000423045.1. Taxonomy (GTDB): domain Bacteria; phylum Bacteroidota; class Bacteroidia; order Flavobacteriales; family Flavobacteriaceae; genus Christiangramia; species Christiangramia portivictoriae. The sequence continues at coordinate 23,139 of NZ_KE383972.1, forward strand.
TAATCGTTTAATTCCTGGTTTTGGGTTTCAAGGTCTTTGAGTAGCTCAACCTGTTTGTCTTCGAGGTTTTTACGATCTGTGATATCCAGATGGATCACAATAGATCCTACCATTTCACCTTTCATATTGTAGTTGGGAGTACCACTTATGATCCAGGTACGTTCTTCTCCCTGTTTATTTATGATATTTACTTCATAGCTGTTGGAAATACTGGTTTCCCGGATATCTGAATCGCTTCCAAATTGAGCTTTGGACTCTTCAGTTAAAAGTAGTTCTCCAGGATTTTTACCTAATAGTTCCTTTTCGGTATAGCCGCTTATATTCTGAAAGCTCTGGTTGGCCATTAGAACCTTGTCTTCAGTGTCCACTTCAACCAGACCAAGATTCATATTAGCGATGATATTACTGTATTTATCTTTCTGAGCTTTAAGGGATTCTTTATAGCGTTTTCTAATGGTAATATCATCATAGCTCCATAAATGACCTTTATATACACCATCACTGAAAATAGGGATATAGCTACGCTCCAGGTAGCGTCCATCAGCCATGGCCAGCTCTTCACCAATAACTGTTTTACGATCTCTAACTCGCATTTCCACATGTTTTACAAACTTCTCAGGTTCTGCAAACAGATTTTTGGACTGTTCAGCAGCACTGGAACAATCGGCACCAGTTAGAGCTGCAGGAGGAGCTGGGATTTCGAACAGATCGCAAAATCGTTGATTGGTAAGACTTATTTTTCTATTCTCATCTTCCAGTAAGACCGCACTCTGCATGTTCATGATAAGCGTGGACATTCTATTTTCAGACTGCTTCAGTTTATTGCTGGCTTCCTTACGCTCTGTAATGTCTTCCAAGGTGGCTACCAGGTATTCGGTATCACCATTTTCATCTGGTACGGCTGTTACGGTAGTATTTGCCCAAAGCAGAGAGCCATTTTTTCTGAAATAGCGTTTTTCGATCTGGTATGTGTTGATTTCACCGGCGAAAAGTTTTTTTCTCAATTCCAGTGTTTCTTCACGATGGTCTGGATGGGTGATCTGGCCTACATCGATCTTCTCAAATTCTTCAGGCGTGTATCCAAACATCCTGCTCATTGCCGAATTGACCATTAATAGTCCACCATCAATCGACCTGGACAGCGAAACACCAATGGGGGAATTTCCGAAGATGATGTCCAGCTGTCTCTTTTGATGCTGCATTTGTCGCTTGATAGCGGTTTCCTGGGTGATATCCCTGGCAATACCTTGCGCAGCAATTGGTTCACCTTTAGTATTGTAAATGATGCTGGCATTGATCTGGACGATCTTTTCTTCACCCTTTTTAGTCATGATGACCGCACGATAATTGTTAAACTTGCCGTGGATAGTAAGTTCTCGAAAGGCTTCGAATGTATATTCTTTGTACTGGTCCTTTACAAGCCCAATCAGGTTCACCGCCTCTTCATCTGGATCAAAACCAAGAAGATCCTTGGCTGCCTGGTTCATTCTAATCACATCGCCTGAAAGTTCCATGACGATAAAGGCATCGATCAAAGTTTCAAAAACACCCTCGAGCTCAGATGTTTTCCTATTCAGTGTTTCCTCGAGTCGTAAATTAGATTGCCGTAAGGCTTCAGAAACATTATAGAGCTCCAGAGATTTCTGCTCCAATATGGCTTCAGCGGCCTTTCGGGCAGCTCTTTCGCGCATGAGGGCACGCTCCAGGATTTCAACGTTTTTAACTGACTGCATATCCCGCTTTGTGGATTTTAAATCTTACCTGGGTACCATCCTCCTGGACTTTTTCCAGATTTATCCGGGAATTTTCGTGGTAATGTTCGAAAGTTTTTTCCATAAGAGCTTTCGCAAACATATACATCGATCTATCTGAATAATACATCATTTCGAGTGAATGCTCATCCTGATGTATGATCCGAAAAGTAGGCAACTCAGCTCCGGGATATAATTTTCTAACCTCTACATGAATATGATTTTCAATAGATGCAAGCATTTCCAGGGGGCCGCTGTACAGGTTGAAAATGTTTTTATGATTCTTTTCCAGCATCGCGAAAAAAGTTTTTCCGTAGGCGTATAAAAGCTCATCAACACTCAGTTTCGTTTTTTCTGAAAGCTTTACAATGAGACTTTGCATTTCTATAAAATCATAGGTCCCAACTGAAGTATAAATTCCTCCTGAAGCCAGGTTGGATTCATTGATGATTTCATCCAGAACTTCAAAGCCAAACTCTCTTTCGACCATTTCCAGAAATTCAGTAAAAACAATTCCTTTCATATTATACTTTAATTAGTTCATTAATGCTCCAGTAATCCAGTACACTTTTTAACTTATAAACATAGTCATCATACTTCAAGGGCTTGATGATATAACCCGCGATTCCAATATTAAAACATTCCAGTAGGTCCTTCCTGTTATTTGAAGTCGTTAAAATCACAGTAGGAATATATTTTAGCGTTTCGTCCTGTTTTAAGATACTAAGAAATTCGATACCATTCATTTTAGGCATATTCAAGTCCAGCAGAATGATCTCGGGTAAACGATCCTTTTGTTTCAAAAACTCCAATGCCTCTTCACCATCTCTGGCATTATGAACCACATGCTTTAATTCTACTGAATTCAGAGTGCGGTTGAGTTTCATCACCTCAATTTCATCATCTTCGATAAAAAGGATATTTAACTTACGTTTCATAGGGAATTAGTTTAGACAATCAAAGATGACATAATAGTTGAGTATTACGTCCTTAATTCGATTAAGCATGCGTTAGCTTCGCTCAACTACATTTAAGTGTAGACCAATAGACCTAATTCGAAAAAAGCCGGTCGAAATACCTATTCCACGCTGATTGTTATAGGAACGTCGTCAGCATACCTGTATAACGAAGATTACGGTTCCCCCGATTGCACCATTTTGATAATTAAATGTATGGAACTTGAAATTATGCTTGTTCCATCTTCTGATTACTGAAAAACGCTCTAAAGTTACATGTAATATAGAAAGATTTTTCTTACTCTATTTTTAGATTCATCAAATTTATCAATTGAAATGTATAATTATTTACTGTTTAACGACCTATTGCGTATATTTCAGTTTAAATCTAGGGCATGCGAAAAGTGCTGGTGATCCAGGAGGATCTTATAATTTTAAAGATTTTAGAAAGGCTTGTAACCGTGAATCATTTTGATTGCAAGGCTATTAGGTCTCTGGATGCTCTTACAATAGAAGATCAGCAAAGTGATTTTGAATTCATCATCACAGACATACTTTTCGAAGGGATCGCGCCTTTGGAGTTCGTCGCCCAGGTGCAGGAGATTATTCCACATAAAAATTTACTGGTAGTAACGAACATGGGTCAGGATAAGATTAAGAAGGAAATTTTCGCACTGAAGGATATTACAGGATTTTATGCCGTGCCCATAGATCTAGACGAAATTGAAGCTACAATCCAGGCCTACTCATGACCGAAGCAGGAGTCTTACTATTCATACAATGCGTGCTGGCGATCCTGGTGATCTACTGGATCTCCATTGCGATAACCATGGTATACAGGAAGAATCGTATGCGCGCTCTTGAGCGTATCGAACATACTTTTGCTGATATTGTTAGTCGTTATCTTTATAACAATGAAGATGATCCCTTACTTATAAGTGAGATCAATGATCGTCTTAAAGCCGTTGGAATTCGTAAGGGTAATCGAAATAACGTGCAATATCTTATTCGTTTAATGATTCGTACACAACGCACCATTCTGGGAGAGAATTACTACAAACTAAAAAAGTTGTATGCTCAAATTCCTCCTTACAACGCCTCTTTTACAAAGATTTCCAAATGGGGATGGTATTCCAGAGCTCGAGGGATTCGCGAGATATACGAAATGAATCAGTCCCAGTATATGAATGAGGTTTTTAAGTTTCAGAATAACAAAAACGTTTTTGTACGTAGGGAAGCACAGATTGCGATGGTTGTATTCATGGGATGGGAATCTCTGCGATTTCTGCCATACCTTAAACGGAATATAACCCTCTGGCAACAAATCAAGATCGTTGAGAAATTATACGACCTGTATCCTAAACCAGAAATGAAATGGTTAAAAAGAGCTTATAAGACCGATAAGCTCTTTGGTAAGAAATTGCTCATGCGTATCATAAGAAAATTTGAACTGCATACTGAAATTCCTTTTATTATGGAACATCTTGAACATCCAGATTATGAGGTCCGTGAAACGGCAATCTACTGTATCCAGACCTTTGCCTTGTCTACGGAAAGAATGGACTATATCAAGGATGTTTATGAAAGAGTAGCCAATCCTGTACAGCAGGCCCAGCTTTTAAACTATATATATGAAAATTCTGATATTGATGTGGACTTCTACCTAAGACAGCTTCATGGAGATAATGATGAACTTAAACTAAACGTCGCTGAAATTTTATGGAATAACGGGCATAAGGAGAAAGTCCAGGAATTCTATTACCAGCAATACCCTGAAAATTCAAATTTAAATGTTGAATAATATAGAGAAGTTTTTTAGCGGGGAATATGTTTTCCTGGCTACAAACTATTTTTTCTTTTTTTACGGGATCGCCCTTATGACGATGTATTTCGCCGGAGTGATTCTGGCTAGTCGTGCCATTAGCCGTAATAAAAAGAAATCCCGGTTCTTACAGGTAAACGATATCGTGAGTGCGACAGATATTCCTTCGGTATCCCTTATCGCACCGGCTTATAATGAAGGTCTGACTATTATCGAAAATGTAAAAAGTTTATTATCCATACAATATCCCTATTATGAATTGATCCTGGTGAACGATGGCAGCAAGGATGATTCCCTGGAAAAGCTAATTAAGGAATTCAAGCTGGAGAGGAGAGATGCAACCTTTATCACACAGCCAATTCCAACCGCCACGGTGAAATACGTTTACAAAAGCACGCTCTCTAAATACACTCACCTTACGGTACTTGATAAAAATAACGGAGGACGTGCAGATGCATTGAATGCGGGAATCAACTTCGCAACGTCTGAACTGGTGGTATGTACAGATGCCGATTGTATCATCGAGCAGGACGCATTGCTAAAAATGGTTCGACCTTACCTGGAAGAATATCATAGCGAAATCATCGCATGTGGTGGTGGTATTGGAATCGCGAACGACTCGGTCGTGAAAAATGGGGTGATGAAAGAGCTTCGACTGCCCAATAACCTGGTGCCTATGGTGCAGGTGGTGGAATACATTCGTGCATTCCTGCTGGGTAGAATGGCCTGGAGTGAAATTAACGGTCTCATGCTGGTCTCTGGAGCTTTCGGGATGTATCCAAGAAAACGGGTGATCGAGGTAAGCGGATTTGACGCTAAAACCGTTGGAGAGGATCTTGAGCTATGTATACGTCTAAGGCGTTTGATGGAAGAAAAAGAATTACCCTACAAGGTGGTATACTTGCCAGAAACCTTGTGCTGGACAGAGGGTCCGCCAGATTACGATATTTTGATCAAACAGCGAGACCGCTGGGCCCGGGGACTTTGGGAGACTTTGAAGATCCACAGGAAACTGTTCTTCAATCCCAAGTATCGGTATATGGGCTTTTTATATTATCCTTACTGGCTTTTCTTTGAATTTGGAGCGCCTATTGTAGAATTCCTGGGGATCATTTGTATCATCGCTTTTGCTTTCTTCGGAATGATCAACTGGACGATGGCAGTATTGTTATTTACGGCTGCATATATCGTTGGTTGTATCTTTTCTACTGCTGCGATATTTATGTATGTCAAGAACTTTAACCATTATAATAAACCGAAGCAGGTCATTGAACTGTTACTCGCCGCTTATCTTGAGCCGTTTTTATACCATCCCATACTCGTTTACGGACAAATGAAGGGTTATTACAAGAAAATCTTCCGCATTAAATCTGGATGGGGGACCATGACCAGAAAAGGCTTTAAGGTTTCAGATACTTAAAATCTGTAACGGTATCCCACATTCCCGATAAATTGATCACCTTGCCGGTTTGATGTAATATCTTCGAACAAGTAACCGCCACCCACCTGGAAGATATGATGTGGTCCAATAGTGAAGTTAACACCGAGATTGGAATAATAGGCTTCCAGAGACGGATTCTCCTGAACCTGGGTGAAGATAGTCGTTTCATCTGGAGAAATCCCTGTACCAAGTCTTGCAAAAAAGAAATTATCTGCATTATTGAGGTAATAGCGCACATTCAGCTGGTAGTTCTGCGTCAACTGCTCGTTAATCTCCGGTCCCAGGAATACTCTGGTATTGATATAAAATTTTCCTTTATACATGGTTAATCCCAGAATTCCGGAGTAATAATCCTCATCAGAAAAATGTAATAATCTTGCGCCGGTTTCCAGCTCAAAGATCGAAAATAGATTTACGAATAAAGAGGCGCTGGTTCGAAGATCTGGAAATAAGGTGCCGTCTGAAATCCCCAGGTTTACAAATGCATACACTTTATTGCTAAAAACAGGATAGGATTCCAGTTCGTAGAGAGTACTCTGGTCATCACCACGATCTGTATAATTTACCCGGGCGATCACCGCACTGCTGTTAAAATAATGCTGAAACTCCGGGCTAATAGTTTGCCAGTTTTCGCGATTGTATTCATCGCTAAAATGTATGTATTGATAATTAACCCCAATCTCATCTCTAATGGTTCTTTTTAGTATATTCTGAAGAACGTATCGCTTGTTCTGGTCCAGATCACGGTTGTTGAATAGGTCCAGCGCGATTTCCCTAGAAGCTTTTTTGTCTTTATTCTGAAGTAATAGTTCAGACTTCAGGATGAGCATGTTTGCACTTAGAGGTTGCGTTTTTTCCAGTTGTTCCAGGTATGCCAGTGCATCCTCAGGATCCTTCAATAGCTTGGTGTGTCGCAGGGTAAGTTCCCGAACTCCAGGGTAATCCTGGGCATTTTGCATCAGGAATTCAAGATCTGCCGTAGCCCGATCGATGCTGTCCAGTGCCCATAAATTGCGTACCCTGAGAATTCGTATATCATGATATTCCGGAGCTAGTTCCAGACCCCTGTTGGTATATTGCAGCGACTGTTGATATTGCTTTTCCTGGTAGAGTTCCAGTCCCTGGAAGTACAGGCTGTCTGTGTTCTTTTCGGTAATTTGCTGTGCAGCCAGTTTGAAAAAACTAAGGACTAAAAGCCAAAATAAAAGAGATCTTTTCATAAAATTGATTTGGGCAAAACCGGGGTCAAGATAAGCATATTAGCCGATTTGGAATGTAACTGAACTAAATTTGTAAAGACTACGTTTTAGATTCAGATCGTTATTACAGAAATATTTAATTAATTCAGAAGCTCCATGAAAATTCTGGTTCATATCATTACCCTGCTCGCATTTTCCAGTATTTTACAGGCGCAGTCTAAAGCCAGCATCCCTTACAAGGATGGTGTTCTGAGTTATACTACCTATGGAAAAGGTGACCCTGTGCTTATCATCAATGGTGGTCCCGGTATTGACAGCGCAGGTTTTGGGGAACTGGCACAAATACTTTCAGAAAACAACCGCAGCATCCTTTATGACCAGAGAGGCACTGGTGCTTCCAGACTTAATAGTGATGCCAGCATGACCATCGACCTCATGGTGGAGGATATTGAAATACTTCGAGAACACCTTGGGTACGAGAAGTGGTTTGTATTGGGACATTCCTTTGGAGGAATGCTCGCATATGCCTACGCCGCCAAATACCCACAAAGGATACGCGGAATGATCCAGTCACACTCGGGCGGTATAGATCTTCAACTAAGGAATTATCCTGGTCTACGCGATAGACTAAATAGATCACAGCGTGATGAACTAAATCGATTGGTGCAAAAAATCAGTTTTGGTGATACTTTGCAGGAAACCCGGTTCAAGCGAGCAAAACTAATGGCGATCGCTTATCTACATGATACCACCAGGACTTCAGAAGTTGCAGAAAGGCTTATGACCGTAGACCGCAACATCAATGCTCAGGTTTGGTCAGATTTTAATCTTATTCATTTTGATGTTTCCGAAGAAATGAAAAATTTTGAAAAACCAGTGTTAATCCTGAATGGGCTGGATGAAATCGTTCATAAGAATATAGCCATCCATGCAGATAACATTCTGCCAAATTCCAGGTTGGTCCTGATGGAAAACTGCGGTCATTACGGGTGGCTGGAAAGACCCGAAATTTATCTTAAAGAGGTTAAAGAATTTTTAAAGTCTGACTAGAGCTTACGGTGTTGCATTTATACTCTTAACTTAGTTCAAAAAAGATGATGATAGATAATATTCAGCATAAGATGCAACTACATAATGGCTACAAAATGCCGGGTCTTGGTCTCGGAGTTTATAAGGCCGATAATGGAGAGGAGATTAATAATGCCATCCAGGTTGCACTGCAAACAGGTTACAGATTGATCGATACTGCTACTTTTTATGGAAACGAAAAAGGTGTGGGAGAAGCGGTAAGGAAAAGCAATATTCCCAGAGAAGAGATCTTTATAGCATCCAAACTTTGGATAGACGACCAGGGAGCTGAAACTACAAGAGAGGCATTTGAAGAAACCCTGAATCGAATGGAACTGGAATATCTCGATCTCTATTTGATCCACTGGCCAAAACCTAGCAAATATCTGGAATCGTGGAAAATTTTACAGGAGCTTTATCGGGAAGGAAAGATCAAAGCCATTGGCGTATGCAACTGTATGATCCATCACCTTGAAAGTATCAGGGAGCTAGGCGGCGTTCAGCCCATGGTATTACAGAATGAATTTCATCCAAAACTCATACAACAGGACATTCTGGATTACTGCAAGGAGAACGGAATCCAGTATCAGGCCTGGTCACCGCTCATGCGAGGAGAAATACTCGATAATGAGCTTATAAAGGAAATAGCTGATAAATACGGGAAATCTGTAGCACAGATCGTTATTCGCTGGGATTTACAAAAAGGGGTGGCGACGATTCCTAAAAGTGTACATGAGAGCCGTATTAAGGAAAATGCCGATGTATTCGATTTTGAGCTTACGCAGGAAGAAGTGAATGAAATTGATGAGCTGGAGGATCATACCAGAACCGGTGCGCATCCAGATACGTTTATGGAGGAAATGGATCTCTAAACAATCTGCCGATTTTTAAATTTTATTTTGAATTCTCTACCAAACCAACTTATTTTTGCGAAGTGATCGAGATGTGGCGCAGTCTGGTAGCGTATACGCCTGGGGGGCGTGGGGTCGCAGGTTCAAATCCTGTCATCTCGACGAAATAGACCGGTAGCTTAATGCTGCCGGTTTTTTTATGCTTCGGAAGCATTCGGGAAAAGTGGAATAGCGCAATATTTATATATTTGCCGCAGTTTAAGATTTTATATTTCATTTTATCCAAATTCTGAATGCACCAGCTAACCATCATAGTTCCTTTATTCAATGAAGAAGAGAACCTGCTCAGGGTAGAGCAAAAACTGGGGGAGTACGCTGAAAATTCCAGCATACCTGTAAAAGTCCTTCTGGTAAATGATGGTTCTACAGATGATAGTTTGAGGATGGTGAAAGAGATCTGTGAAAGATCATCTCATTTTAATTACCTCTCTTTTACAAAAAATGCGGGCTTGAGCGCAGCGATAAAAGCAGGGATCGATCACGTAACTACCAGCCTTACTGGTTATATTGATTCAGATTTGCAAACAGATCCAGATGATTTCGAGGTATTGCTGAAGGAGATCGATAGTTATCAGCTGGTGAACGGTTATCGAAACCAACGCAAGGATTCCTTCAAAAAGAATCTATCATCGACCATAGCTAATAATGTTCGAAATCTATTTACCAGGGACGGAATGTATGATACCGGCTGTCCTTTAAAAGTCATGCATACAGATTATGCGCAGCGCATTCCGTTTTTCAAGGGACTGCACAGGTTTCTACCGGCGATGATCATGTTACAGGGAGGTAAAGTAATACAGATACCAATTCGTCATTATCCTAGAGTAGCTGGAACAGCAAAATTTGGTTTGCGTAACAGGTTGATCAAACCTTTGATAGATTGTTTTGGCTATTTATGGATGAAGCGTAATTATATCCATTACGAAGTGGGAGAAAAGCGTCTGGATTAGTTCACCTTCCGGACTTCCGAAGTTTTTTGGGACCATACCAGAGCCAAAAGCCAGTGATGGTAAATAGGAGCAAAGCGATGCCCATGCTTACAGAATAGATGAGTTTAAAGTAGCCACCAGTGTCCAGATAATCGTCTACAATGGAACCATCATGGATATTTTCAATCACGTCTGACCTTCTCTGGCCAATACTTAGCACATTGCCAGTAGCTCCATCCAGTTGAATTTCATAGATATGCTCTTTGAAGAGAAACTTTACGATGCCTTTTTCCTTTCGAATATCTATCCTGTCTATCTCAGTAGATAAACTGGAAGCAACAGAATCTCGTAATGTTTTGCGTGCGATTAGTTCAAGTTGAGCTACAGATTTCCATTGATTAAAGTTGGAAGTAGTACCGCTCGTTGTTTCCGGGAGGATAAATCCATTAGAATTTTTTTTGGCTCCCAGCAGTATTCCGGATGTTGATACCACAAAGAAGAAAATGAATAAGAACGCTCCCATACTGCGATGAATCTTTCTGAAAATTCTTAAAGTGCGGGCCTGCTTTATTCGAGATTTCTGTTTGTTCATAGGGAGCTTCAGCTTCCCACGAAAATAGGAAAATGTTTCATAAAACCATCATTTTCCTCAGTATTACCATTCTGTCCAAATACGGGTTCTTCCGAAGAAATTATAACAGGGAAGAAATGCAACACATCTAACTAGTTTCTGCTTTTAAATGCGGGCGCAAACTTTCGTCCAGGTTCTGTAAATCTTCGTTTGAACTGGAAATAAACAAGCGGACCAATTACCGGAAATAAAAGGACCATAAGAATGAGCAGCACCTGCATTGCAGCGGAATCAAAGCTGGTTTTTGAAATATCAACCAGGGCCCATATCCACAGCACTAGTACTAGAATACTTATTAAAATGACCATGATACTCCACATAACATTTATATTAAATCCAATTTTATATGCTTATCTGGTTCTAATATAAGAAGGCTGATTAATTTGACCAGTTAAATTGCTGCGGATCTTTCCTGAATTTTCTTAGATCCCTGCGGGAAAAATCCTGTGTAAAGACCTCCTCGGTCACCTCCATTATGTATTCTTTACCAGAATCGATGGTTCCGGTATAATTTTCAGTATAAAATACGGGCTTCAGGAATTTAAAGTTTGCTTCGTCATTTTTGAGCGCATTCTTGCGATTGCCTTCAAACTTCTCACTATAGATGTAATTAATGTAAAAATCAAGACGATACTTCTGGTTTCCGAAGCTCTGTGCATTTCCAAGATGCTGGCCTGGAAAGACTTTCTCTCCGGGAGCGACCTGCATTGCTTTAACACCCTGGTAGTTCGCATAGGTTCCATCTATATGCTCGATCATAATACTGTTTCGATGATCAGGAGAAAGACTATCCTTGGTAGCGTCACTTACTTCCACCACCACACCTTTTCTCATTGCATGTACGGAAAAACTTTCTCCTTTCGTTATAATGTAGGAGATCCAGTTGGTCACAGATGTGGACTGAGCAGTAATCGCATTCTGTTGGGTAGTTTCAACAATTCTGGCCGTTTGTGAAGGCTTTATTGGTAAAAGATATTTGAATGTGGTGTGTACTTCAGGATTCGGCACTCCACGTATGTAGGAAAACGTATACGAATAGCCAACTTCTTCTTCCCGGTTGATTGGACGCAATACAGTTAGATTGCCAAAATCATGATCCAGGATCTGCTGATAGTCGCCATGATTCGCATTTTTAAGGTCTGGAAATTCTAAATTCAGATAATAAGTTCCGGGTTTATTTTTGCGGTAAGTGAAGGAGATACTTTTGTCACCTCTGCGCTCGTGCATGATCTCGACATCCGGTAGCTGAGCATTTAAATTGGGCGCGTACAACATCAAACTTACTATTGTACTTAAAAACAGGTGTTTAAAGGTCATTAAAATATCAATTTTCTAGTGGCAGGATGATAAATGGTCGCAATTATAGAAGTCATTCGTTAAGAGGATGAAACTCATTCATTTTTTTTGTAAAGATGAGGCAATGTTGCCATGGTAAATTTTCAATATTCGTTACAAATTTAAAACCAGAAGCCTCGAATTCATTAATGGCTTGCTTTTCAGTCATTTTATGTATCCTTTTGATGGGAATCTCAGGATCTTCTGCTTTATACTCGATCAAATAAATTTTACCATCTGCAGTCAAGGCATCATGCATGGATTCGATCATTTCCTTCGGAAAATTAAATTCATGATAGACATCCACCAGCAAAATTTTGGATACCGAATTCGCTTTTAAGTTGATACTTTTTTCTGAACCCTGTACGGTTTGAATATTATCTACCTGTTGCTCCAGCTGTTTTTTTGATATCGCCTGAAGCATTTCCGGTTGTATGTCTATGGCATAAACAAAACCATCTTTAGCAAGTCTGGCCATCTTAAACACATGATAACCACTGCCCGCACCAACATCGGCAATTGTATCACCAGGCTGAATGTTCATGTTTTTGAGTAACTGACTCGTATTTTCTTCTTTTTCACGTTCAGATCTTTCCAGCCAGTTGATGCCCTGGTAGCCCATGACCTGTGCGATCTCTCTGCCCATATACCATTTTCCAATGCCGTTTGGGTCGCCGTTCTTAAAAGTATAGTTCTGCGTTTCCTTCGGTTTCTTTTCTGACTGTCCACATGCGGTCAGGGTCAAAGTAAATAAGAATATCAGGAAGAGATGGAAACGAGATGTCATTGGTTCTTTTTTCTAAAATAAGGATTTGAGAGCTATTGTGAAATTAAAATGTAGAAATGCCAGGCTATTGAAAATTTCAGGTAAGATAACCGTAATGTGCTAAATGATCCGGATCGTGGATCTCCCGAAGGTTTCCATGGTCCATCAACATAATCCTATCTGAAAGAGAAATTACATTGCGATAGTCATGATCTGTTATAATGATGCCTTTATGCTTCTTTCTATCCTGGATAAGTTGTGATATCACTTCTCTGCTGGTAGGACTGAGCCCATTAAAAGGTTCGTCCAGCAGTAGAAATCTGGATTCTGAGTAAAGTAGGAGCAAGACTTCCAAGGTTCTTTTCTGCCCCAAACTAAGATGACCAACGCGCTCACTTAATAGTGGACGTATTAAAGGTAAATCCAGAACAATTCTGCTACATCTTCTGCTAAGAAATAGTTTGATGGTATTCTTTACGTTGATACTCTGAATTAGAAAGCTGTCCTGAGGCAAATATTTAATATCACTAACAATTTTTGACTCTCTAAAAACCCGGTCATCTATTTTTAGAAACCGACTATCTGCATCCAAAGTGCCAAAAATGATCTTCAATAAGGTCGATTTTCCGCTTCCGTTTCTTCCCAGCAAACCAACCACTTCCCCGGTTGAACACTGCAGGTAAACATCATTTAGGATCTTATTTCCATCATATGTTTTCTGTACACTATCCAGTTGAAGTTTACTCAAGGAGCTGTGAGATTAAGATCATGAATATTGAAACAAAAAGGGTGCTAAGAAAAAGATGAAGTTTGGTAATCCCATTATTTAGATAAAAATATAATTCTTCAGGAGCTTTGATGCTATACACGCTAATATGAATCAAGAGGCTGCTAAGCATATAAAAGAACCCGAAATTTGAACTTTCCGCAGTTAATGCAGCTATTATAATGGAAATAGGTAAAGCAGTGAAGATGATATTTCTTTGAAAGAGCAAAAAGTTCAAAAAGATCCTCATAAAAAGCTTTTCAAATTAAATTATCGGTATTCCGGATTTTCAAAGTTCCAGCGTTCACCATCCTCCCAACCTTCAGCAGAATTTCCGAAGGCAGGATAACCTTGTTGATTTTTCAGGCTGGATGCTAAGTGCATGAGATTGTAGGTCATGAAAGTGGTATTCTTATTGGTGAAATTAGAATCAAAACCCGCTGGAGGGTCAAGTTTTTCTCCCTTCCATTTAGTATCGCCATAGCTGGGACCTGGGCCTACTTCGCCAATCCAACCAGCATCTGCCTGTGGTGGAATGCTAAAACCTACATGTTGCAGGGAGTACAGGATTCCCATCGCGCAGTGTTTGATCCCGTCCTCATTACCAGTAATGAGCGTGCCACCAACCTTGCCATAAAAAATGTACTGTCCCTTCTCATTTTGAACTCCGCTCATGCCGTACAATCTTTCAATAAGTTTCGTGGCAATAGACGATTTCTCGCCCAGCCAGATGGGAGTTCCAATAACTAGGATATCTGCGGCCATGATCTTGTCATAAATAGCCGGCCATTCATCATTCTCCCAGCCATGTTCTTTCATATCTGGATAGACACCGGTGGCAATATCATGATCGATGAACCTGATCTCTTCCACCTTTACCTTTTCGCGTTTCATGATCTCTGCGGAAAGTTCAATTAATTTTGAAGTATGACTTTCTGCTGGAGATCGCTTCAGGGTACAATTAATATAAATACAACTTAAATTATTGAAGTCTGGTTTTTCCATGGTCTGAGATTTATCATTTTAGTAAATAACTAAAAGTTCTGTGGTTTTGGATTGTTACCTGGATAACATGTCAAATACCGCTTGCTTTAAGCTGAATTTTTACGATACCTTCTATGTCTTTATTGGTGTATTTTGAGATGGAATCCTGATCTTTTAATACATGAATTTTCGCGATCTTATCCGGATCCAAATTTCTTACTTTAGAGCTATGTGCGGTCTCGCCATCAATTAGATACAGAATGTTCTCATTAGCCAGATAATCCTTATCGTTTACGGTATCCTGGTAAGATTTAGTTTTGATTATGAGAACACCATTTGATCCCTGCTTTCCAAATTTATCTTCGACATCTTCCTGATTTTTCTTTAGAACGGCATAAGAGGTTATTTCAAATCTTGAAATGCTGAGGGTGTCCAGAACCTCGGAGGTGAGCAGTTTTTCATTCAAAATGACGACCGGATGGCCGGTGATTTCATTCTTCTTAACCAGATCTGCGATGAGTTCATCCAGGTAATTCTCCTGTTGTTGCTTTTCTGAACTTTCCTGAGCATATAAACCAAGACTGAAAATAATCAATAAACTGGATACTATTTTTTTCATTATGTTCTTCATTTTTATAGTCGTAAGATATGATTTAGAAAGCAGAAAACACGGTTATATAAATACTACTTGTTTGAAACTGGTCTGATGATTAGTGCAATAGATCGGTTGCTGCAGATTCCACAATGCTGAATCTTTGATCCAGTTTATATTTTAAGAACAACATGATAAGTACAGAAATGACCATGGAAAGCGACATGAGTTTATACTGCTGCTGCAGTTCTCTCGCCGCATTTAACTTGATATCAGTAAGCACCTGCTCAAGCTCTTCTGGAGTGTGATTTCTGAATTTTACACCATCAATTCGTAAACGATCACTATTAATCGGGTCCCGGAGATCTTCCTTGAACTTTGGTTTCTGCGAATGCAGTAATGATCTATTATGCTCGTGTAAACTTTTTGGACCGCGTTCTACAGACATTGTAAGGAAATTTGGTAAAACATTCATTTTCAATGATCTTCAAGTTAAACAATTATTTGATATGGACCGAATCAAATTAATTCAATCGACCTGAACATATTTCACGGTTTCCATTAAAATCAATACAAAAAGTGATCAAATTTGATCATTCAGTAGAAATCATTTCAGAAATAGTGGAAATTTGAGAAATACAGAGCCTGTATGAAACCATTGCAAAACCAACGCAATTGGATGTTTACAAATCGTTGGAGATAGAGGCGCAGCAGGTTATTGAATGATATTTTATTTGAAGTATTTAAATAAAATTGATTCTGAAGACTTCTTACGATTTAGTCACGCTTATTCAGGATCTTTATAATTCTGTCATATACAATCTCGAAAATACTCCAGGTATAGCCATCAAAATTGGAGGTGTTTGCGAACAGGATCACTACCATGTCTTTATCTTTATGATACCGGGCAATACTCTGATACCCAGGAATCAAGCCAGTATGATCAAAAACATATATAGAAGAATATATTTCTGTTTCTTTTTTAGTAAGTAAGTCACCTGTATTCAAAGCCTTGATAAATACGCCCACATCCTGCGCGGTAGCAATCATCGAATTGTAATTGGTTAACTTAATATCCTCTTCAACCCCAACGTAATACCCGCTCATTAATTGATCCTGGTCAATATCATCCAGACTGAAATAGGTGTTTTCAAGCTTTAAAGGTTTCAGTATTCTTTCCTGGATTACTTTTTCTTTCGAGTTCCTGGTCACTTTCTCCATCAAAAGACCCAGGAGAAAATAATTGGAGTTTGAATAAGCATAATCTGATCCTGGTTTGAAATCAGCCGGTTTATCCAGGAAAAGGTCCAGGGTTTGCTCGCTATTTTGCGGAGGATACATCCAGAAATCAGTAGTATTAGTGAAATTTGGAATACCACTACGGTGCTGTACAAGCATTCTTATGGTAATATTTTCAGCATTTTCTATGCGTCCTTTCAACTCGGGGAAATAGTAAAGCAAGGTTTTATCCAGAGTTATAAGATCTTCAGCTACCAGTTTTGTAATCGCCACCGCATCATACAGTTTACCAATACTCGCAATTTTAAAATAAGCTTCGGGATAGGCTTTTATCATACGGTCCCGGTCATGCCATCCTGCAGCATATAATTCTACCGCTTGATCTCCCTGCTGAATATATAAAATGCTTCCGTCTAAACCATGCTCGATGCTCTCATGCAATTGTTCCTGCACGGTATCTGGCAAAGGCAGTATCCAGGCCCAGATTAAAATCCATGGTACAAAAAAAAGCGATATCACAGTACCAGCTAAAAGTATGCTGCGAATAATAATCTTACTTTTTGTAGCAGGCATTTGATGCGTTATCTTTTAATGTTCTTGCAAAGATAACTTAAAACGACTTTTGGAATTGACCGAATGAAATTTCAAGTTTTCAAGTGTTTACTTCTATTCGTATTATTCACTTTATTTTGCCGACTTCCTTGCTTCCAGTAGTTTTTCAATTTCTGGCAGATCTTTGTAGTAGTTATCTAAGCTCCAATTCATTTGAAAGGACTGCTGCAAATAAGTTTCCATAGTGGGTAAACCAACTTCTGCGCGTAATTCGTCAACATTCTCTGGATCCTGGAGAGGCTGTACATATTTCTTACCAGTTTTAGAATCGATGAAGATCTGACTACCATAAATTTGTTTCTTTCCTTCACGTAGAGCCATTCGATCTTTTAAAAGAGCCAGGTTCGCTGGGAATGTTTTGTTGTCCTGCACCGCTTTTTCAATTACCGGAAGATATTTTTGCTGAGTTTGAAAATCGGCATGCTGGATCACCAGGAATATGGTCTGGTTGCCCTGCATGTTCAGATCTTCTGGCCAGCCGTCCTGAAGTATAATTTCAACCTTTTTCAGATTTAATGAGTCCTGCATTTTCATTTGCTGAGCCAGTTCCTTCACTTCATCTGAATTCATTTTCCCATCCTGCTGAAGCTGAATTAGCTTAAATCGAATTTCCTGGTCGGTTTTCCAGACAGAGTCCAGTTGTGATTGAATGCTTTGTGACTGATTCTGCGAACTGGCGATACTGCCTACTAACAGCATGGCAAGGCTTACGATAATTTTGATCATGAATGATAATTTTGATGGTATACTAGTACAACGATCAGGATAAGGAATTGTTACAGACTTTTTTCCGAAAATTTCACCTTGCATAGTTAGTTCAGTCATAACTGTCTAAATTGTAGAGTTTAAGTATATAAATACTTTAAATCCGTATTTCTGAAAAACCTAAAATCAAAACTCATTTAGCGGAAATATCGGTATAACGGTTTACTCTACATTAATTAGTTATCGTTTAAATGGCCGAATGAATACATTATTACGGTTTTAAGTACAAAACTTACGATCCTACGGTATCGGAAATTTGATCAGTACAATATAAAAATTGTGTTATTGAAAACTACACAGCAAACGTCGCATGAAACAAGTATCGGTTTATGCCAGCTACATCGAGATATTTTCTAAATTTTTCATAAGCAAAGATACTTTCAATTTATCTTATAGTCCAGAGGAAGAAGTTCTGAAATTCGTTTTTCAGACATGATTCCCTTCAGTAGAATCGCTTCCGGGGGCGAAGGATTACCAAATAGATCTATGGTAAATGAATGTTTTGCAACAATGGCAGACTGCTCTATCTTATCGTAGAGAATGCTCAACTCATCTGCAAGTAAACTTATTCTTCGATTTTTTCCTTCTTCGGTAATATCGAAAAATTTATAGGTTGGCACCTGGAAACGTTTATGATAGATCGCGAAATTGTTTTCATCCAGCTTGCGTTTATAAAGTGAGCGCATAAAATGTAGAGAGGATCCGTAATAGCTGCGATCCCTGTTTCGTAGCACCTTTCTGCTTGTTTTTTTCTGTAGTGGTTGAAAGTAGGCTGAACCTGCAAAGTAGGTGGAATAGGGCAGTAGCAACCCCTTATTCATTAAAAACCCAATTCAAAGTCGGCAAGCTGGTACCTTATGGCATAGCCCAGATAATTGTTGTGGATGATTATTGGCTCATTTGCAGTAGCGATCATCGTTTTTTTAGACGGCGAATATCTAAGCTTTATCACGTCTTCATTCACGATCTTACAGTCATACATGGCATAGTTCCTTCCCAGAAACTCTTTTTTAAAATGCTGAAGTTTTCGCATCCTGCTCCAGGGATCGGTTTCAAGATACACTGTTTCCAGCTCTTCACGTTTTATGGGTAGATAAAAGGCTGAATTTGATCCAAGCTTTTTTATTTCTGAAGGATCAAAGGCAAGCGTTTCATAACCAAGGGAGGTAATAATAAGTGC
Source organism: Christiangramia portivictoriae DSM 23547 (assembly GCF_000423045.1). Taxonomy (GTDB): domain Bacteria; phylum Bacteroidota; class Bacteroidia; order Flavobacteriales; family Flavobacteriaceae; genus Christiangramia; species Christiangramia portivictoriae. The sequence continues at coordinate 42,086 of NZ_KE383972.1, forward strand.
TGAATTATTATCCTGATAAGAAATTTTGAAATCTCCATCCTGGCCAGAAGATACTCCAATACTGGTGCCATCAAAATAGATGGATGCACCTGTGATCGCAGTAGAATCTTCAGCGCTAAGCACGGTTCCGGAGATGGTATTCTGAGAATGTACTGTACCGGCAGTTAGCATTAAGACATAAAAAGCATTTAAGAATTTACTTCGGAAGAAAAATTTGACCATATGAACTCGTTATAACGCTCTAATATAAAATAATAAAACCATTAAAATAAAAAGCCATCCGATAACGGATGGCTTGATCATGGTATTTACAAAATTCTTACTGTACCAGGTGTTCAAACTTTTTATATTCATACTGAATGATCTCAGGTTCGGCATCAATAAAATCCTGAGCAGCCGATTCATAATCATCATTAGATTCCAACACAATTCCATTTCTCTGGTTTTTATAGGTGGAAAATAATTTGACCTCAAACCATACTTTTTGCAGTATTTCCATTTCATCATCACTTACCAGGCTAGAACCGCTTAAAATATCATTCATTCTCTTTTCTGCGATCTTATTCACCTGATCTACTGCTGTTACATCTGTAGGCATATTACGCAATGCACCAACCACCACAAGATTTTTTCCGTAATGTATTTTATCTACATACTGGTCTCCATATTTAAGTGCAAATAATTCAGGGTTTTCAAGCCTTTCAGCATCAATAGCCAGCTTTTCGTCTCTGCTAACGTCTATTAGTCCTGCCCGCCCTTCAGATTCTTTATATCCAACGATTAAAACCTGATCTTCGGTATAAGGGTACTGTTCGATAATAGACTGATACATCTCAAAATTTACCGCATGCTGCACAGCAAACTTGGAGTGGCTTGGGTTCATTTCTGCATACTTTCTGTAAGCGATGACATCATCTTTAGGGTCTGCATCGAATTGCCAGATTGGACTATGGTTAAAAGATGTTCCTGTAGCTAAGTAGCCGTTTTGAGGATCATCGAAAGGATTGGCCTTTGGAGCGTGGTTACTTGTTAGAATACCCGAACCAAAATCATCCTGACCATGGAATTCCTCTTCGAGAATCACTTCCGAATTTTCGATGATCTTTAGGGTTTTTGTACCTGTTTCCAGGTCATAGGTAGTAATGCTTTTATCCACGCCATTCGAACTTACAAATTCAATGGAAGTGACCTCTCCATTGGTATAAGTATGTGTTGAAGTTCCCCGTTCGCTGTAGACGATTTTTTCTGAAACCAAACCATTTTCATACGCCGTTTCGAACCATACATCGCCCTCGGGAGTATAGTATTTAGACCATAGCGGTCGGTTTTGTTCATCTCTTCTCACCTCCATATATAATTCCCGGTCCTGATAGAAGTTATATACCTTCGCCGATTTGATGAATCCATTTTCATGGTAGGTAACTTCATGTATAGGCAGACCTTCTGCCTCTACATGTTTTGCTTCTTTGATCCAGCCGTTGTCATACTGACTCAGAATTTTTAAATAATCGTCAGATTTGATAGAATAATCGATTGATGGAGCACTGTCATCTGAAGTGCAGGAGGAAAATAGAACTGCCATTGCTAAAAGCAGAGACAGGCAAAATTTGTGATGCATTGTAGTAGTTTTTTGATTTGCCTCAAATGTAAAAAATCCAGTGATATCTGCAAACCTTAGCATACACAGACAGTTACGCCTTAGTAATTATTTCTGAATACGTAATTGGTGTTAAGAAGTTAATCTTTTGATATACTAACCCTTAGGTTTAAAATTTCGAAAATTAATAGGTTGCCTAAGTTTTCAAATTAATTTATTGATTTGCGTCAAAAAACTCAATCTCGATCAGGTAATAATGCGGAATATTGAAAGTTGTACCGAATAATTCCGGAGCAATTTCAGATTGTGCAACCCGACAATAAGAACCAGAGCCATCAGGATTTCTGTTGGGAGTGATGATGGCCATTAAATGAAATGGTTTATTGATATCTTCTTCAAGCTTTTTTTTACTTCCGAAGAAATCTTTGGCGACATACCTGCCATTGTCATTGGTAAGTGCAAAGTGAGATTGCTTGCTGCCAAATTGTTGACCCCTTAGCCAGATCTTAAGATCACCCTGATCGATTTTGCTAATCAATTTAAAAGAAGTGCTGCTGGAGTCGATCTTAAACATTTTGTTTCCACGTTCGTCAAAAAGACTGCTGGTTTCGATCAATTTTCCATCCAGAAATTCTTTCATTCGTAAAACATAGTAACGTCCTTTAATAGACTCGCCATCGAAAGTAAATTCATATTTGTTTATATTCTCAAAGTCATATAGCAGTTGCATTTCCTCGGTCTTTGCCCCACTGTTCAGCGTTACATCGATCATGGCGGTTTCAGCCGTAATCTGTTTTCCCTCGATTGTCAAATTCTCGATAGTTTCTGTTTGTGCCTGAAGAATTAGCGGAAATAGCAATAAAGCAAGAATCACATTTTTCATAGAATGCTTTTTAAATGGTACTAGTTATTTGACAACAAAGAAGGAATCTGAGAATTTTATCAACTGAAAATAGCTAAAATGAAGCTGTCGTTTTAGATCAATGCAGATTTTCCTGAAGTTTTAAGATCAATTTCTGAGCTCTTATTTTTAAGGAATCAAGTTCAGATGTTTTTCCGGAAACCACAAATTTGATATTATCCACTTCTGTAGTGTTTAAACGGAGTTTTCGATTTATTTCGAAAATAAGATCAATTTCTGTGTCTGGAGAATTATTTATAAAAATGCTGTCGAGCGAACTCCACTCGAATTCTGTTAATTCCTTGAATTTCTTGGTCTGGAATTTAAGTTCTGTAACCGCATATGGTTTTTTTAGATCGGATTTCTGTTCCTGGGCATGCATGCTGCTCACAGTGAAAAATAACATGATAAGAACTACAAATTTAGTTTTCATTGTTGATTGTTTAGAATTAGGAGGTCTTTTAACTATAGCAGTTGAATACTTCAGTTAGGTTAAATATATGTAATTACCAGGTGATTATACATTAAATCTATAAAACTTTCCGAAGAGTTCATTAAAAACAACATCGTCCTGTATAAGATTTTCTTCAGTAAGAATGCAAATTGAAGCTTCGGCAATTTTGCTACTTACGGCCTCTTATAAAAAGTCAATTATTGCAACTTTCTGTTGAATCGCACTAACATGCATTGCGCGTAATAAGCCCGCTTAAACAAAAGTTGAATAGTAATCGTTTAGTAAATCTTTTAAATCAATCAATTCAGATTTTGCAATGAATTCCAATAATGGGTAAAATCCTGTAATAAGTTTTAGTTGGCTACTATTTCCCTTTTATATCCAAAGCTAAGTCTTCCAGCTTATCATCTATTCCTTTTGATAGCAATCCACCATCAAAACTAGCATTGGACAGTACGGCGATTCCAAAATCAGACTCTGGAAAGATCATAAGCCAATTCTGCATTCCCCAAATTCCGCCGTGATGACGATAACATACTTCATCTTCAATTTCAACGATATTCCAATGGTATCCAATATCAAAATCATAAGGAGTTGAGAAAAAGTTCTTATGAGATTCTCGAACTTCAGGGATGGAATCGTTCAAGTGATATCTTATATATTTAATTAAGTCTCTTGTGTTTGAGTGAAGTCCGGCGATCCCGCCCCAAAGATTGTTTTGATAATGTTCCTGCGGTTCCTTCTCTCCATTGTAACCCTGTATTAAGAGAGTTTGGTCGTTTGGATTGAGGACAAACCTGGTATTTGTCATTTCGTTTGGCATTAAGATATATTGCTCGATAAGTTTTTGGTAGGGAATTCCATAAGTTTTTTCAAGAATGTATGCAGTAATTTCAGGCGCAGGATTCGAATAATGAAATTCTGTTCCAGGTTTCGAAGTAATTTCTATTTGATGCAATCCATTCCAGAATGCTTTCTTGCTTTCATCCGCCGGTGGGAAATTTGGAAAACCACCTGTGTGAGTGATCAGATCTTTAATGGTAATTCATTCTCCATCGTATTGAAGGTTGGGATATTCTTCCGGCAAATATTTACGAATATCATCATCAAGCGATATTTTACCATCTAGAACTGCCTTTGCAACCATGGTACCGGTAAAAGTTTTGGTTACTGAAGCCAGTTCATAGAGTGTAGAGTCGGTTGGAGGATTGTTGCTGCCTGGGTTTTGTTCTCCAAAATGAAAGGTTGATTCTTTTCCATTATAGTAAATAGCGATGGAAACAGAATGAATCCGGTCATCATCTAAAAAGTGGGTAGCAAATTGTTCGACTATTTCCTCTGGACCTGTATTCCGGGAAGGTCTATAGCGATTGCAACTAAATACTGAAAAAACAACAAATCCAAGGAGTATAGTTTTCAGGATGCTTCTCATGGTTAGTTTTTATTCCATTTTTTGTGCTAACAACAGTTTGAAATTTTCAATCAATGAATTCCTATGACTTATAAGTGCTCATCAATTCTTGATTTACAAGATATAGAATTCCGTAAATATGTTGTTTTCAATTTTATAGAATAGTAGTTCTTCAAGAAACCTCTTTTGGTTTAACCGTGATTATTTAAATCATGCCTTAAACTGAGCGAGATTTTAGGAAAGTACAGTTAATTATTTTCTTACTAACGGTGCCGTATATTGGCGATTAACCGTCTTAAGTTTAATTTTTTTAAATTTTGATAGTTAATCAGAAAGAACCAAAGAGAGGAATAAGATTAAACGAACCGTGGGAACTCGTAATTCCGTCAACAATGATAATCCCCTCTCTTTACTACTTGAATTTCGTTTAGTTCTGTGAGACCTGGATCTCGTTTTTAAGTCGATGAAAACCAAAGTAGCTGTTCTTTCCAATCATTCTCTTATGGATAAAATTAAACATTTTTGTGGAGTGGACATTAGTAAATCATTCTTTGATGTAGTAGATCAAGATGGAAAGCATGATCAATTCTCTAATGATGTAAAAGGCTTTAAAGGCCTACTGAAGTTCATTTAAAGAGACAGCCTGGTAGTTATGGAAGCCACTGGCTACTATCACTACAGATTAGCTCAGTATTTATATGAGAAAGGTATAACGGTGTCGGTTGTGAATCCACTTTCGGTGAAGCGCTTTATTCAGATGAAACTCTCCAAGATCAAGACCGATAAGAGCGATGCTAAGGCGATCTGTGAATATGCACAGGCTACAAAAGTTCCATTGTATACGGCCAGGAATGCTGTTCAGGCGGAATGTCTGCAGCTGCTCAGTCTTCAGGATCTTTATTTGAAACAACGCACTGCGGTGAAGAATAAGATACAGGGAGAGAAAGCTCTTGGTACACCTTCAAAGACTGTAAGTCGCTCCCTTGTGCGTATGTTGGAGCAACTGGAGAAGGAACTGGCTCAGCTAGAAACAAAGCTGGAATCCTTAGTCAGAACAACCCAGGAAGAGCAACTGGAGCAATTGACTAGTATTCCGGGAGTGGGAAAGAAAACGGCGATGCTCCTAATAGTTCTCACAAATGGATTCAGCAGTTTTGAGAATGCTAGACAGCTATGTTGTTTTACCGGACTTACTCCAACGATCAGACAGTCAGGAACCAGTGTAAGGGGACGTAGCCGGATAAGTAAGGTAGGCAATCGAAAGCTTCGGAATCTACTATTCATGTGCAGCTTTACTGCTTGTAGAAACAACAAGGCCTTCAGGGAAATTTATGAGCGCATAGTCGAGAAAGGTAAGAGTAAGAAACTGGCACTAATAGCGGTTTGTAATAAGCTCCTGAAGCAGGCATTTGCCATCGCCAAATCAGGAAGCTTTTACCAGGAAAATTATATGCAGAAATTAGCTTCAAAGAACTTGGATTTTACCTTAGTTCTTTGTTGTGCTTTGTTTTTCGTAGTATTTTTATTTCTTTATTTGAAATACCGAAATTGAGTCAGAGTTATATATATGAATTGATAGATCATTTGATATATGTCTCCACCTGTTGAATCCTTTAAAAATGCCTTTTTCTCTCCATTTATTTTTATGGTAAAATAAAAGTTCTATCTCATTTTCATAATCATTTTCAATATCCCTAACAATTTTCTTCCCTCTAAATATAACAGTCCTTTTTTCATTAGGTGCAAGTGTGTCAATTTCTGATTTAGCATTTCTTCCAATTATTTTAATATTAGCGATTCCTTCAGAAGTTCGATTCTGAATCTCTACTAACATTTTATTATTTCTATATTCGAAATTACTTCTCAAATGTTTACCGATAAAAAAGCAGAATATTAATGTTAATATTTTTATACTTGACTGTTTAATCCCATATATAAATCCAAAAATATAGAAATTATATAGGAGCAAGAATAATAAACTTAGGATAATTAATGGAAGAATTATATATATGAAAGTGTAACCAATAAGCAATCCATTTTTAATGATCTCCAATCCAAAATAAGCGATTATTAGTATCAAGGAAATAAATAAGAGCGAGTAAAAAGTCCAATGTAAAATAGTTATAAATTTCTTCATCTATTTTTTTTTGAAAAATAAAGCACAACGGTCTCGGCTATCGCCAGTTGCGGGAGTTGGGACGCGGAGTTGTCGGCTTTGTATTTTGTTGTTTATCAAGATAATTATTTTCTTACTAACGCTACCGCTTATTGGCGATTAACCGTTGTTGTTGCAAGTTTTATTTCACGGATATTTTTTGATCTCTTTTATAAACTATGATTTTACCTTGATTTTTAGTCATCAATGAGAAAATTCCATTGTTATCATAATTTATACCTTCAATGTAGGCACAGGAGGAAATCCCATTTTCACCTATTATTTTTAAAAAGAAATTTTTATTGGAAAGCTTCTCTCCATTACAGTCTTTAGTTATTTCATATTTGTCGGCAGATATCGATCCATTTTCATCAGATCTTTTTACAGTGCCGTCTTTGAAAAAAATGATTCTGTCTTCAGCACTATTTTCTAGATGCCAAGACCCGATAATTTGATTCTCTAATTCATCTTTTGTTTGATAATCTTGTGCGCAAGCAGTGTGGGTAATAAATAACAATAGAACTGCAAGTTTGAGATATTTCATAAGTAATTTAGAATTAAATAAATGAATAAATTTTATTGTTCAGATTAATTGGAGCCTGGTTTTTAAATTTTGTAATAGGAATACCACTAATAAAATTTGCTACAACGGTTACGGTTATCGCCAGTTGGCGGAGTAATGGACGCGGATTTGTCGGCTTAGTATTGGTTTGTTGGTTAAGATAATTATTTTAGTTTCTAAAGTGCCGCTTATTGGCGATTAACCGTTGTTGGCTATAGTTATTTGTAACTTTTTCTAATTAGAATTTATAACCTAAACCAATTTGAATTCCAAGTTCTGTCAATTTTTGATGGTTATTCGATTTCTCAAATGGGATTAAAGAATGTTTTTTAAAGTTCGGATTGATAAATATCGTGAAATCTTGAATACCATATTGTCCACCAATACCGAAAACGTAACAAATTCCGTCCTGAGAGTCAATACTATTTTGAGTGATTTGAAAATCTATCAGAGCGCCACCATTGATGAAAAAGTATTTCCACATTGTATAATTAACCATTAGCGGAACTGAAACTAATTCAAAGTTTTCATCTCTAACCTCTCTGGTTACACCAGTGAATGCTGGTTTAATCAATATCGTAGAATTGTGGTAATTAACACCCGTTTCAAGAGCAATATTTTCGTTTAAATGCTTCAAGTATTTTATTCCGAATTCGGATAGATCCTTAATTTCTGAACTTCCAGATCCAACTAGAATTTCATTTCGTAAAAACTCGCTATTAGAAGCTCCGTAGTAAATTCTTAATTCATTTTGCGCTTGACCGAAGGAGTCTAGAGAAAGGATTAGTAGTGAACAGATTAATAGATATTTATTGATCATCTAAACGGTGTTAATTCTTTGTTGCGTTAAGTTATTGAACTCAGGATCTCGTTAAATAATTATAGCCAACGGTTTGCGATTATCGCAAGTTGCGGGAGTAGGGATGCGGACTTGTCGGCTTAATCATTTTCTTTCTTGGTTTCTAAAATTACACTTTTTCTACAATACCCGGAATTTGAGATGAATCGCTGTTAGCCACTGGCATTTATGATATTCCTAATGTTTCTAGATGTTTTACGTTATGATATCTTAAACAAGCCTTTATACATTCTTTTAATTCTAATTCTAGAATTTTTTGATCTAAATGAAATATAATTGCTCTATTTCCTTCATATTGAAACTTTTTGCCGAAAACTAAGCGAAATGTATCAACTAATCGACTTGTGCATTGAAAGTATAACCCATATTGGTTAGGTCTTTTTTCTTTCCAATCCATTCTTAAGGTGCTTCCAACATTAGTCACAAAACTAGGTTCACTCCATTTCACTGTTATATCTAAATTTGATACTCCTGGAGTTTCATAAGCCGTTTCTATAACTAAATCTCGTAAGTAATTCATCTTTTCTTTAACAACATCAGGATATGAATTGAAAATTGCTTCTACCTTAGGATTTATATTAGTAGTTAATTTATTCATCTGATAATTTCTAAGAAGAACATAAAGATTTTATTTACTCAAGCAGAAAATTAATGTTTTTCAAATTAACTTTTTACTCAATTATAAGATTTTAAATTCTTAAGTTTTTGTCTCGTTTTCTTCTTTACTGAAATTTTTGTGATGCTTATGGCTAACGGTCTCGGTTATCGCCAGTTGGCGGAGTAAGGAACGCGTATTTGTCGGCTTAGTATTGGTTTGTTGGTTTAGATAATTATTTTAGTTTCTAAAGTGCCGCTTATTGGCGATTAACCGTTATTAGCTCCTGTATTTTTTGTTCGAATTAGTAATCCTGGACGAGAACTTCTGTCGGAATATGTAGAGTAGTATTTAATTTTCTTACCATTTCCAGAGTTAGTTTTCTCTTCTTACTCAAAATTTCGCTCACTCTACTTTTGAATCCAAAAATTTCTGCAAGATCTTTTTGTTTCATACCCATTTGTTCCATTCTAAATTTTATGGCTTCTATGGGATCCGGCATTCCAATTGGGAAATTCTCATTTTCATAATTGTCAATGAGAATTGCTAAGATTTCCAATTCATCTCCTTCATCAGTTCCTCTTTTTGCATCAAATATCTCATCAATTCTTTGAAGAGCATTCTGATAGTCTTCTTCGTTTCTAATCGGTTTAATTCTCATTTTATTAAATATTGTTAGCGTCTATTTTATCATATTCTGCGTGAGTTCCAACAAATCTTATGTAACAGATCTGATATTCAAAGTTGAATTTTACAATTAATCTATAAGAGTTCCCCTTAATGTTGAAAACGATTCTATTTTCCTGCTAAATGCTTGCGCTTGGATAATCTTTTTTAAGATCATTTATATTATTCCAATTTGTTTTTTCAGTTTCTCGGTACCAAAATTTTAATTGTTGTTCACTGTCAGCGTGTTTTAACCAAAAATCACGTAAAGTTCGTTTCGCAATAATTCTCACATCAAATTATTTTAAAACAAAGATAAATTAAAATTCCCAAATTGGTAACTAAAATCATGTAAAAATATTGGTGCTAACGGTTCGCGGTTATCGCAAGTTGCGGGAGTAGGGACGCGGACTTGTCGGCTTAGTTGTTTTCATAATTGGTCTCTAAAATTACAATTTTTCCCCGATACCCGGAATTTGAGATGAACCGCTGTTGGCAACTGAGCTTTAACTAAATAACTCTAATATTAATCTTAGTCACCAGGGACTTGAAATCGATTTTTTGAGCAATTATAATCAACCCATTCTGAATTTTTAGGATATGTATCTACATCTAGTAATTTACACTTCCACAATGGAAGATTCTTAACTTTATTTGGTGATAAAAATGATGTCATTAAAATAGTATCTCCAGCTATATCTGTAGTAAAAGCATAAGCTCTTAAGTCTTTATTGAACTTGTTTTTATATTTCAATTTTAACTTCCTTTCAAATTCCATTATTTCTTCTGCTCTATCCATTTCTACTATAAATGGTTTAACAGCGTAGCCAATTGTTGCTTGGTTACTTTTGACTTCATAACTTCCACATATTGTTAACTCAGTTGTAATTTGATCAGGGATCTGATCTATAATCATTGATTTACAAGAAGCTATTAATCCACAAATTGAAGGAATTAATAATATCATTTTTAACTTTCTCAAAAGTCGGGAAGATGTGGTCTGAATATTTTGAGAATTATTATTTTTCAATAAGAAAAGTTTTCAGTCGATTAATTATTTCTAGCACCTCAATTTTTATAAGCTTTGTTGCCAACGGTCTCGGTTATCGCCAGTTGGCGGAGTAGGGAAAGCGGCATTGTCGGCTTAGTATTGGTTTGTTGGTCAAGTTGATTATTTTCTTTCTTACGGTGCCGGCTATTGGCGATTAACCGTTGTTGTGCACAGTATTTAGTACAGAATAACTGTTTTAAGTACTAAATCCTTTTCACTTATATATTTACTTATAGAATCATTGTTATCAAGTGTCAAAAGTGATTCTCCTAATTTGAAGCTCACTATAGAATCCTTTTGAATTTCACTTTCTATCAACACATTATATTTTCCAAACCCACCCTGAATGTAAGCTAACCGCCAGGTATTATTTTTTGAGGATAGTAACGTTAGTTTTTGGCGCGGAAGAGAGTCGGAAATAACATCCGTTGCATTAAACGGCTCATTCGGATCTGCTAATTCAAAGTTGTCATTACTGACTTTTATCAGTGCATTTTGCAGAATATCAGGTATAGAATCTTTCGAGTTATATTCGGTCCATTTTTGCTCGCTTTGAGATTCTTCATCCCTCGCAATATCTCTCTTTTCCGATTTATTGTCGGAGCAGCTGCAAACTATTAAAACAAGCGGTATTAATAATTCTTTTCTCATTTTCCTGGTTTAAATATTGTGCACAACGGTCTCGGTTATCGCCAGTTGGCGGAGTAAGGGAAGCGGATTTGTCGGCTTAGTATTGGTTTGTTGGTCAAGTTAATTATTTTCTTTCTAAAGCTGCCGCTTATTGGCGATGAACCGTTGTTGTGCTTGCGTTATTTTTACAGTTCATTTTTTAGTTTCTTCTCTATAAGATTTATTGTCTGATCACCTTGCGTTCTAACATTTTTGATATAATCTCTTACTTTAAAAGCGTAGGAAAGTTCAAGATCGACCAATTTTCTGAATTCTGGAGAATTGAATGATTGTAACATTTCAAACTGGTCAAATTTGGATATATAATTCGGATTTTCTGTATCAAATGGTCTTAATTCTGAGGTGTAGCTTGAAAAACGACTTGAATGTACTTTTGCTCGGTCCTTAACTGCATTTAAATAACCATAATAATTTGCAATAGAATTTTTTATAGAATCATTATTAATGAGCTGTATATTTCCTGTATTTATAAGTTCATCATAGGAATTTCTCTCTCCAAAAATATGGCCGCCTGAAAAAACGCCGCCGTAGGAAACGGTATTTAAGAATGCTAGGGTATCCTTTACTGTCAATTCATTTTCACAGAATTTCTTTGCTAATTTTAGACTTTCTATTTTCTTGTCCAATCTATTAATTACCAATGCTTCATTCAATTCATTATTTCTTGCTAACTCCTTTTTAAGATTTTTTAAAATTTTATTTTCGTGAATTGCATTAAGTCTATTTTGGTTCCAATTATTTATTTGAAGTGCGATCAATATTCCTAATACGACAAGTACAATTTCTCCTAAGGCGTAAATTATATATTTTTTAAACCTATTTTCTTCAAGTAATTTTTGACGAATCTTTCTAAAGAAATTTATCATGTTGATACTTTCCTTAAAGATATGATTTTTAGCAAATATCTTTATAAAATAATGAAGCACAACGGTCTCGGTTATCGCCAGTTGGCGGAGTGCGGGACGCGGATTTGTCGGCTTAGTATTGGTTTGTTGGTCAAGTGAATTATTTTCTTTCTAACGGTGCCGCTTATTGGCGATTAACCGTTGTTGTGAAAAGTGGTGTTCTCAAATCGTCAAATTTTTAATCAGTACTTCAATGCAAGTTGAGAACCTCGATATTCTTTTGGGTTCCTTGATAATTTAAAGGGTAGGAATAGTATATTATTGAATTCATTTTGTTTTTTGACCTTTTGGTTTTCTGTTTAGTTATTAAATAAATTTTGCGTCTTTTACTTAGGAAATTATGTATTTCCCAATTGGTCATTTCTTTAGATAAATCTTTAACATCTGTAGTATTTATAGAATCGATGTATATCTTCTCTTTCATCTCGTGCACACTGTAATACTCATCAAAACCTTTTTGATTTGGAATGATAAATTTATATGAGTCCCATTGAAAATCAGGGTTTTTACTTTCTATTTTAAACAAATAATATAATTTTCCATTTATATCAGACGTGATAATCGCATTTTCATCTAAAATTTTTAAAGTATCCTCTTGTGCTACACATATTTTAAATGATAACAGAATACTTAATATTATTACACTTCTTAGAAGTTCCATTTTACATTGTTTATTAACTTAATTTAGAATTAGCGATTTGATTAAAAAACTGATCATAATCTAAAGCAGGATCTTGTGCACCATTTTTCACAACGGTTTCGAATAATCGTCAGTTGTGGTTGAAGGTATTCGGATTAGTCCGCTTAGGTTTTTGTTTCCTGGTTTCTAAAAGTACTATTTTATTTCAAATGGCCACAATTGCGAATATTCGTTGTTATACACTGGTGCGACACAGCCGAGTGAGAACCTCTGATATGCCGCAGTCGGGAATAATCTCACAATCAATTAAGGATCTTGCTCGTTTTGTTACAATTCTTGCATCCGAGTAAGTGTCCGTTTCTTGGTACTAAGCTTGTTTTTGATGAAGTTCTTAGTAGTTGATTTGTGTTTGAGTAGCTACCAAAAGATTCTTTTTGATAATAACCTTCCTGAGCGATTCTCTTGAATTTTCAATAGAACCAGGATTTTGAAAGTTATCGATGAACAAAAGATTTTTAGTTCAAAATTATCAATTGAAGGCTTCAAAAACTCAAATTTTTCAGATTGGATTCTAATAGTTTTTAGTAGCTAAAATCGTTGCGGAGCACTTGTGTATAACGGTCTCGGTTATCGCCAGTTGGCGGAGTAGGGGACGTGGATTTGTCGGCTTAGTATTAGTTTGTTGGTCAAGTTAATTATTTTCTTTCTAACGGTGCCGCTTATTGGCGATGAACCGTTGTTGCCTGCAGTTTTAGTGTAGGTTTATTATTTCAATTGTTTTTTTATTCTTTTCGGAATCTTTAAATCGGATATTTATCTTCTCGTAGCGCCAGCTTTCATTTTCTCTTTCTGCTGTTAAATCTAATTTTCCATTTCCTTTTGAACCAGTAACTTTTATAGTTGAATTTACTGTTTATTATCATATGAAAAATCGACTTCTCCATTTAAAATAGCCATTTTATCTATTGGTTGTATTTCTCCGATTTTCTCTAAAACTCTTTGATTGTAGTTAGCCTTCTCTATAGCATTTTCGTATAATTCTTCATCTGCATATGCCTGGGTTAGATCGGTTGCAACTTTTCCCATTCCGGACGATGAAAACAAATAAAAGGCAACTGCTAAAACGACTATTATCGGGATTATCCATTTTAGGCTTCTTCTCATATTTTCTTATTTAATTTGAGTAAATGTTTTATTCGCTTTTTTTTCTAGCTTCTTCGAAAGATTCTTTTCTAAACCTTGGATCCACATATCCAAAGAAACTAATCGTGCTATCTTTTTTATGTACTAAAACAATAAATTTCTCGCCTTTTTTAAGACTAACTCTAATCCCTTTTTCATAACCTTCTAAAGGTTTTTCTTTTTCAAGAAAGTACTCGTAAAATAGAATATTGGTTCTTGGTAATTGGTAACTAAATCTATTTTTCTTTACTCTTCCAATTACTGCATAAAATTCCTCTGGATCGTAATATTCATATTTTAATCCCTTGTTATTCTTGGAATTTGAACAACTAAGAAATGAATTACCAGCTATTATTAAAAAAATTAAAGTCAGTATTCTTTTAGTCAAAATCATTGTAAAAATTGCTGGCAACGGTCTCGGTTATCGCCAGTTGGCGGAGTAGGGAACGCGGATTTGTCGGCTTAGTATTGGTTTGTTGGTTAAGTTAATTATTTTCATACTAACGGTGCCGCGTATTGGCGATGAACCGTTGTTGGCATTAGTACTTAATCCACAAATGTTTCTTTAAGCACCTCTTTACACTTTTTAATTTCCGAGTTGGATAATGATTCGAAGATTTTTACAATTCTCTGTTTATCAATCGTTCTAATCTGGTCAATTGCGATCATTCCTTTTTTTTCATTTGATTTCACCGGAATTCTTGTCGGATATTTTTTCGTATTTGTTGTCATTGGAGCAACAATAATTGTCCTTAAGTATTTATTCATCTCATTTGGAGAAATTATTACACAAGGTCTGGTTTTCTTAATTTCACTTCCAACTGTTGGATCTAGATTAACTAAAACTATATCGTATTGATTTAAATCCATTCATCAAAGTTTTCATCATCAAACACATCATTCATCAGAAGCTGGTCATCCTCATTTTTGGCCATTTTCTTGAATTTCTCTTCCCAATTTTTTCTAGGCGAATCAATTGGTCTGAGTATAATTTGACCTTTTTCTAAAATGAGTTCTACCTTATCTTTTATGTGATATTTTTCAAGAATCGTTTTGCTTAAACGAAGTCCTTTTGAATTCCCAATTTGTATAATTGAAGTTTCCATAACTTTTAATTTTGTAAATACAAAGTTATTACTTTAAATCAGATTTCAAAATTAAATTTTCTCTGTTGAAGTATTAATGCCAGCGGTCTCGGTTATCGCCAGTTGGCGGAGTGCGGGACGCGGATTTGTCGGCTTAGTATTGGTTTGTTGGTCAAGTTAATTATTTTCTTTCTAACGGTGCCGCCTATTGGCGATTAACCGTTGTTAGCTACCGTATTTTTTCTCGGTCATTTTATAATGCAGTTTCAAAAAGTTCATACCGTAAAAGTTCAAAATATGATCAGCTCTCAAAACGTTCTCTTCATCTTCATAAACTTTTATCCATTGTGCATTGCTTTTACAAACTTAGCCCAATACTGTCCTTTATGATCCGTTAAAGTGAAGTAGAATCCATTATCTCCAAACTTCTTTCCATCTGAACTAAGAAGTAGCGAACCGTCTTCCAGGACTTCTTCTTTCATTACTACAGATGCATTCCCATTTGGTAAAGGGAAAACTACTTTTAATAATGGGTTTTTATAATTTGGGTTTTCGCATGTGGTATAAACTCCTGAGTAAATTACATGACCAGAACTCTTTAGTTTTCTATACCAAATTGTCCATTTAGTTTTTTGATCTTCTTTTGACTTTAATTTGATTATTTGGCTGTTTAATCCTTTAGCAGAATCTAAAGAACTTAAAGGTAAGTTTAATTGTTGTAACCTCTTGCTGAATAATATTGATAATAGACCACCGAAAGGTTTAAAAAATCCTTTCCATTCTGACCAAATTTCAAAATCATAATTAGATGTATTTTCGTAAAAATCAGCAACGGATTTTGTCAGCTTAGCTTTCTTTTCATTTGTGATTCCAATGTCTTCTATTGATTCTAAAAGACCAGCGTTTTTTTCATTTCTGCTAAGTTCAAGATTTTCTTTTATAGCTAGATCGTGAATGAATTTATCTTTAATTATGTCAGTCGCTCCAATAGGACCGATTAACCATTTATGTTCTTCAAGATCAATTCTTCTTCCGGTTGCTTTTACCCATTTTTGAGTTATTTGATCTTGTAATTTGTTCATTTTTTTCTTCTAAAATATGGTAGCTAACGGTCTCGGTTATCGCCAGTTGGCGGAGTAAGAGACACGGATTTGTCGGCTTAGTATTGGTTTGTTGGTCAAGATAATTATTTTCTTACTAACGGTACCGCTTATTGGCGATTAACCGTTGTTAGCTGCTGGTCTTATTTCTAAACTTGATATTACTTTCTATTCCAATCTCAATTTCACTTTTAGTACGATAGTCTAGGGGGAATGGCATATAGGTAGATAATTGAAACATTTTAAAATTTAAATCCATTGGTTCATCAAAGTTTTTAAAACTAGTAATATTATTAAGTTTATCTATTTCTTGTTCAGAGTCAATTGTTAAAACGTAACCGTAAGGAGGATATGCTATTTCTGAACAATTAATAGGTATACCAGTTTTCAAATTACCTTTTACCACATGATGCATGTACCTAATATCTTCGGCTCTAGTTAAGTAACTAAAAACCTTAAATTTATCTGGTAATATTCTCGATTCTTTATCTGAAACAAATGCCTCGAGTTCAGGGTAAGCGTCCAAATACCAGTCATCGTTAATTGCTAAAAACATCGAAATTATTTGTTTCAAAATTTTTAGAGGCTCAACTTGTTTAATTGTGTAATAATGCAAATGATATTCTTTATCTAATAAAATTTCAAACCCACCAATTACCCACCTTTTATAGGCTGGCACATATTCTGCTCCTAAGAAGTTATTGCATTTCTCACAAAAAGAATTGTAACCTATTCCCCCTTGCTTAATTTTTCCTTTTGGAGGATCTAGTATGGGATTTTCAACTTTGATAAAATCTTCGAAAGCTACTGATGAATACTTCGTAGTACTATTAAATGTGGTTTTTGGTGGAACGTGTTCAAATGATAACATAGTTTTCTTACCACAAAGGCGGCAAATTCCGGATGTCATCTTGTGTCTACCCATAATTTTGATTTGACTTGCAGCTAACGGTCTCGGTTATCGCCAGTTGGCGGAATAAGGGACGCGGATTTGTCGGCTTAGTATTGGTTTGTTGGTCAAGTTAATTATTTTCTTTCTAACGCTGCCGTCTATTGGCGATCAACCGATGTTGCCTGCAGTTCTTTTGCAGACTAAATATTGCAAAAATCACCAATGAAATAGCGTAAAGTATTTACCAAAACTTCCACCAAGGTTTCAAATTTTTTTCTTCAAAGTCCTTACTTGGATAAATATCTATAATATGATTATAGTTTTCAATTTCTGAAGCGATGAATTCAAATTTTTCCTCAATTAAATTTAAGGCTTTTACTGAGCCTCCAAAATCAAAGACGTAGTTTCGATGAGAGCTATTTGAAATATGGACATTGTCATATTCATTGTCAGTCTTAGATATGAAAACCATTATCCAATCGCCGTTTTTAAATTCGTATTTTCCATCAATCTGATCAGTTCTATAAAAACCCCGAGTAAACGGTGAGTAATTTTCAAGCCCTATTGGATATTCAATATAATTTACGAAGTAATTAAATCTTTCAATGTCAGGAGTATTGGTGAATAAAATTAAAAATGAATCAGTAGAACCTTTTTTTCTGAATAGCTGAATTCCTCTGACAAACTCTGTACTTGCATAGAGATTCGCTAAATTCATCAACACTTTTTCAATGATGTCAGTTTGGATATTCTCAACTATTATATAACATTTCATTTTTCTTCTTTGTAATACTATTGGTGAATTGCAGACAACGGTCTCGGTTATCGCCAGTTGGCGGAGTAAGGGACGCGGATTTGTCGGCTTAGTATAAGTTCGTTGATTAAGTTAATTATTTTCTTTCTAATCCTGCCGCTTATTGGCGATTAACCGATGTTGTGTGCTGGCAAATTGTTCCGATTATCCTTATTAAACTAGTTTCTAATTTTGGTTGTTTCAAAATAGTAATTTTCTCCTTCATCCTTGAACTCCTGAATTACTGTTAAATCATTTTTGGATAAAATTTGTTTATACTTTTCAGCACCTAGAGATCTAGATTTTCTGTTCGTCAAAATATCCGTCCATTCAGTTTTTTGTTTTGGCGCAGTGAATAAAAATTTGCCACCAGGATTTAAGCTATTTCCAATTTTCTGTAAAAGCTTGACTTGGTTATCTGATGTCAATAGAAAAATTAAACCCCAAGCTATAATAGCATCGAATTTAATATTAAAAAATTCAGAATTTTCGACTGCTTTACATTCCACAGGAATATAAGGCAAGTTTTTCTGAAATTCACTTATCAAAGTAGGAGAAGCATCTATTGCATAAACCTTCATTTTATTTTCTACTAAAACCTTTGTTATTGGAATTCCAGTTCCACAACCTAAATCTAGCATAGTAGAATTTTGTGGTATAGATTTAATCCAATTTCGAACACTCGATGTTCCAATTCCATCAATTTCTTCACCTCGAATTTGAATAAATCTTTTTGCAATATTTTCATATCCATTTGATTTATCCATAGAAAACGATTCTTATTTGCTTGCACACAACGGTCTCGGTTATCGCCAGTTGGCGGATTGAGGAACGCGGATTTGTCGGCTTAGTATTTTATTGTTGGTCAAGATAAATATTTTCTCACTAACGGTGCCGCTTATTGGCGATTAACCGTTGTTGTGAGCTGTATGAGTACTATTCCTAATTGTTTTCACAATTCTCTTTGAATTTTAAAGTTTTTAATGCCTTAAAAAATCTTTTCTGAGTCTTTTCATCTAAATACCAACCGTAAAAATTAAAACTAATCTTGTTATGCATTTGATCGCTACCTTTTAAACTGTCAATATAAACCCCAGATCCTCCAAATCCTTTATTTGTTGGTGTAATAAATTTTGCTTTGAAACAGTTGATAGAGTCGCTTTTAAATTGATACTGCAAATATTCATGATAATTTATATTTCCAGTTGTACTATCCACAATTAGATGCTTTGTTCTGGGCAACATTTCAAGTTCCTTTTTAGTCAATTCAGCTAATCTTTGAGAATCATAAACCATAGGATAATCACTTTTTATTAAATCTTGAGAGTATCTACCTAGATCAAATTTTAAAGTGTCATTAGTATCCGTAATTATACCGCCAATGTAACTATCCAATCCTTTTTCATTGAACTTGTTCCAGTTATAAGGTACTGTAATCTGAAACTTTACAAAATCAAGTATTTTATAATTTGATTCTTGAAAAGAATAGATAAATATTAAAAATATGATTGCAAATCTTTTTCTCATATTGCTCACAACGGTCTCGGTTATCGCCAGTTGGCGGAGTGCGGGACGCGGATTTGTCGGCTTAGTATTGGTTTGTTGGTCAAGTTAATTATTTTCTTTCTAACGCAGCCGCTTATTGGCGATGAACCGTTGTTGTGCTGCGTTTACATTATGAATTAATAAAATAAATTATATCCGATTCCCAGGCTTAGTTCATTAAAAGAACTTAGTTTATAATATTTTAGAAATATCAAGAATCGTTTATAACCTCCTTGAATTTTACCTTGGTACTCAATATTATCTTTATAAATCGAAATTTTTCCAACAACTTCTGGATAAAATTGTCCTCCGAAAGAAGTTCCAAATCCAATTAATACTCCTGAAGAATTATATTTTTTAGAAGTATTTATATTATTGAATTTTACATGACTGTAACCAGCTATGAAACTTATTCTTGGAAGATTGAAGTCAGTCTCGAAAGAATAAGTTTTATTATCTAACTCTCTCTTAAATTTAAAATCTCTATAGCTAGCCCTAAAATCAATGTCAAAATCACAATTTGATATTGGATGTTTAAATTCTAAACTTCCTACTTGAAAATTATTGTCTTTAGAATCTGTCTGATAGCTGTAACTAGCTTTCAATACTCCCTCAGAAATAATGTATGGTGAAGCTATATCAATTTGTCCACCAATTGGATTATTTATAAATCCTGACTGTGCATAAATTCTAATTCTATTTGAATCGAAAAAGTCCTTATTACAATCCCATTTCGTTTCTACTGTAATTTTATTTTTTCCATTCAGTTCATATTCTTTGGTTATCATTCCAACTGTGGAGAAAATTAAGACTGCGTTAGGATCTGAAACTTCAATAGAAAATAGACCATCCAAATTACTTACAGTTCCATTTCTGGTTCCTTTTTCTACTATGGTTACGCCAGGTACTGGACCTTCTCCATTCTTAGATATTACAACTCCAGTAACCTGGAATTGCCCCCAACCTAAAATGGGAATATGGAATAAAATAAATATTAAATATTGTTTGGTCAATTTTTCTTGTAAATGCTGCACAACGGTCTCGGTTATCGCAAGTTGCGGGAGTAAGGATGCGGACTTGTCGGATTAACTATTTTCTCTCTTGGTTTCTAAAATTACACTTTTTCGGAAATACCCGTTATTTGCGATGAACCGATGTTGGCAATAGTTATGATTTCGATCTCTTGAATCTATTACCATCTTTTAGGATTATTAAATTTTCCTTTATTTCTTCTAGATCATACTCATAAACTTTATTAGAAATAATTCTTGGTCCTTGTGATTCCAGTACAATCTCTATATTCTTAGATGAAGAGTTAGACAACTCGAACTCAAATATTTCATAGCCTACAAATAGAATCTTATATTTTTCTTTTTTTGAGCTACGCCCCTTTGAGATTATTGCTTCCCCATCTTCATTTGCTTGATAAGCTTTCTTTAAGTCGAAAGAATCTGACCCTAATAAAATGTTAGCTGGAAGTGGTCTCATGTTTAGATTTCCATCTAAAATCTCAAAGTGTAATTTTATTGAGTCTTTCTTATTTTGATTATAAACATTTTCAATTTTAATTTGGCTTTTTTGACTCGTTGCCACCTTATCAAATTTTAAAATTAGTTTATTAGATTTAAAACTAAAATCTCCGATTCCAGTACTCTCCATTCCCAAACAGCCATAAGTGTAAAATTTAAATTTGGTATTTTCTTGAAACTCAATACAGGTTGAATTGAATCCTCCATTTAATGAGCTACAAAAATTACCTTTAAGATCGCTTTGAGAATAGGTAAATGAAGCCGTCAATATTTGTAGTAAAATTATAAATTTCTTCATATCATAATTATTGCCAACGGTCTCGGTTATCGCCAGTTGGCGGAGTATGGGACGCGGATTTGTCGGCTTAGAATTAGTTTGTTGGTCAAGTTAATTATTTTCTTACTAACGGTGCCGCTTATTGGCGATTAACCGTTGTTGTTGCAAGTATGTTATTACGAAATAGATGTTGTTTGAATTCTATCAATTACCCAATCACCTTCATCATTTTCCCTAATAAAAACTCTAAATCCAATACCATTTAATATTCCCATTGAATAACCAATTGACATTACACCAAACATCTTATTTATATCAAATTGTATTCTACTAATAGATACAACAGAGTTTAGATAGAATTTATAATCTGTTCTCCAAATTTCTCTTCCTTCCGGTAAGTCCGATCTATAGATAAATCTTATCTTATTGTCAGCGTTTAATTTGTCAAGATCAATTTTATATTTTTCATTATTATTGATAGTATCAATATCTGAATTATTAAGATTGTAAAATTTTAGTAGTTGGCTCTTTTCGCCTCCATCTAACAAAAAAGTTGAATCGCTAATTGCAGTCACCAATTTTACAGAATCTTGAGAATATTCAAGTTTTAATCTATCAAATTTCTTCCATCTTCTTTGGGATTCAATTGTATCAAGCTCTAATCTATTACCAAGGGAGTCAGTTTTATATGGCGGTGCAGGAATAGGAACTCTAGTATCTCTATGCAGAGAATCCATTAATTGTGGGAAAACTTCATATACCACTTGCTTTTCGAACTTTAGATGATCGAATTTTTCATCGCAACTAGAAAGCAATGTTAGAACGGTTATGAAAACGAAAATTTTCCTCAACATATTTGCTACAACGGTCTCGGTTATCGCCAGTTGGCGGAGTGCGGGACGCGGTTTTGTCGGCTTAGTGTTGGTTCGTTGGTCAAGTTAATTATTTTCTTTCTAACGCTACCGGCTATTGGCGATGAACCGTTGTTGGTTGCTGTTTTTAACTATTCTCACCCTTCTTTTCTTTTTTTTCCAATCGTTGAATTAATAATGTCAGTTCCTCCGTAGCTTTTTCTGCCTTTTGTCGAACTTCTTGTTTGATTTTTGGGTTGGTTATAAAGTCCTCTTCTTTTTCCTGGAAATTTTTATCGCTTTCAATAGCTGAATGAATTTCAGCCATTATACAGCTAACTGTATTAAGAAATATAATTCTAGGCTCTCTTTCTCCAGGTTCATAGAAGGTACTTTTAAGACCAATTATCCGGCTTGCAATAAAATCAGAATTGAAATTTAGTAATTCATATGAGTGTCCGAATTCATTTCTTATTTTTCGAATTATGTTTAAATCATCTAAAGTAGGTTTACTTATAAATCCTAGAGAAAAGGATAAATTAATTTTTGATGAAAAAGATCCGAGAGGTCCATTAAAATCGAATAGAAGATTTAAATGTTTTTTTGAACCTACTAATTTTTCTTTAAGCATTCTTTCAAGTTCAAAATCTAGATATGAAACAGCCATTAGACAGCATCCTCTATCTGTCTCATTATTTAACTGATTTCTTACTTTTTTTACATTAAGAAAATTTCTTTCCTGTTCCTTATTTAGTTTAGATGTATTCAATTTTTTCTTCTTAGCAATATTATTGTGAAAATTGCAACCAACGGTCTCGGTTATCGCCAGTTGGCGGAGTAGGGGACGCGGATTTATCGGCTTAGTATTGGTTTGTTGGTCAAGTTAATTAATTTCTTTCTAACGCTGCCGCTTATTGGCGATTAACCGTTGTTAGCCACAGTTATGTTACAGCGAAAAATTTTTGATTAGGTGATCATAATCTTCGTTTTCTGTATTTGTGACAATCATAGTTACAGTTTTGAAGTTATGTGAGATGAGATATTGGGTTAAGTAACTTTTCTTTACGTCATTGCTATATCTGAATCTAACCTTTACAATATCAGCGTAACTGAGGTCATAAAACTTCTTTTCAATTAAATGTCTTTCAAATCCAACTTCTGACATATCTCTATTTTGTAGCATATCCGCGAATAGCTCCAGGACATTTTCGTTTAGAGCGACATACTCTCCCAGAATAAAAGTTATCGTATTATTAGGATTCGATTTATCTATAAAGTATTCGAATTGAGAATTAGAATTTAAAAGCTCTTCATATCTCAATTTATTTAAGAATAAATCGTCAGTAGTATCAGAGTAGGATATTCTATGTTGAAATATAGAATCTAAGGATGTGTTTTCAAACTTTGAAGGCAGGTAAAAATCTTTTTCTAAAAAAGCTAATATGCTTCAATTCGGAGTTAGGAAATTTCAATTTATTTGTTTCATCCGAATTCTTGCACGATAGCAATAAAATAAATGATAATAGGAAAAAGACTTGCTTCATAATTGTGGCTAACGGTCTCGGTTATCGCCAGTTGGCGGAGTAAGGGACGCGGATTTGTCGGCTTAGTATTGTTTTGTTGGTCAACTTAATTATTTTCTTACTAACGCTACCGCCTATTGGCGATTAACCGTTGTTGTTGCCAGTGTTTGCACGATAATTACAATTGGTAATCTAACTCCAGTTTTCCATCTGTAGCTTTATACGGATCCAACTTTATATATTTTTTTGATTCGCCATAATAGTCCATACGTATTTCTTCCTCAAAATCACCAATGAAGTAATAATCGAATTTTTCATATTCATTATTATCCGAACTGATATTCAGTCTGATTGAGTCATTTGAGTTTCCCTTGATTTTTACGTAAAAAACCGAATAACTTTTATCAGCCATGGGAACTAGACTATCGATAAATATCTTGTCGAAATTATCAATTTTCGCGTTCTTTTTATCAGTGCTAGTATCACAAGATGATAAGAGAGCAATTAGGGTTAAAAGTATAAGATTCTTAATATTCATGTAGTTATTGTATTAATCGCAATCACACTGCAAATATTGGCTACAACGGTCTCGGTTATCGCCAGTTGGCGGAGTAAGGGACGCGGCTTTGTCGGCTTAGTATTGGTTCGTTGGTCAAGTTAATTATTTTCTTTCTAACGCTGCCGTCTATTGGCGATTAACCGTTGTTGTGTGCTGTGTTCTACTGTTCTAAATTTACTTTTAAACTTCTTGCTCCAACGTATTTAACTTCTAAACTCTTTAAATTACCATCAAATCTTTTTTCAAAATATCCATCATTATTTGAATAAATTCTAAGAGTGTCATCTTGACTTTTATTGTTTACATACAAATCTATATAAGCGTTGGAAAGAGGCTCTTTATTTTCGCTGAAGAAAACTTTTCCTTCAATATAATTTAATTCAAGTTTATAAATATTCATCGATATTTCATCCATATAAACATCTCCATCAGCTCCATCAATTCCATAATCTGGAACTCGATTTTCAATTAAACCATTTGAGGATTTATTATCAATTGTCATATTTGATAGAACTTGTTTTTGACTTGATTTACAGGAAGTAAGAGTAATAATTATAACTATAACTCCGAACCAAAATAATCTACCAAATTTCTGAACTGTCTTGGCTTGATCAATTTTTTCATCAAATCCATATTTTTCAAATCTTTCAAGTTCGGATTGAGAAAAATGATCATTTCTCCAAATCGGTTTGGTAGTAAAGAAAGGAAGGAAGAAAAACGTAAGACATTCTTTAGTATTTAGAGGCTTATCTTTTCTATTGGTTTTATTAAAATCTTCTTTATCCACTTATTTTCTTAGTTCGGATTTTTCTGAACATTGCACACAACGGTCCCGGTTATCGCAAGTTGCGGGAGTAGGGACGCGGACTTGTCGGATTAACCAATTTCTTTCCTGGTTTCTAAAATTACACTTTTTCTACAATACCCGTTATTTGCGATGAACCGATGTTGGCAACTGTATGTTATACTATTTTATGGGTTATACTTTTTCCCATATTTTTAATTAATTCAGTATGTTTCGGTTCCAATTTTCCAATTTGTCTAATTATTAATCCAATTACAACTCTTAAATCATTTTTTATTACTCTACTTGTGTAATAATAATATTGAGTTTCTTTTCCCACTTTAAAAGATTGATAAATAAAATTTTCTCCGATTTCTAAATCTTTATTTGAGACATAACCACCTTCGTTAACAAACTTGTCAAATAATGGTAAGAATTGGTTTTTCAATTCTTCGATTCCAAAATTGTCAGCTGTTGAAATTTCTTTTCCGTAATTGGTTATAGAAAAGTCGATTCTTTTATTTTTCGTTCGTGCTCTAAATCGGTCGCTTTCATATTTATTCCACTCTTTTGGTATTTTGATTAGATAGACATTATCAATCATCATTGTATTAAAATCCGTGTAATTGAGTTCCTCTTTTTTCGAAAAGTTAAATATTCCCATTGTTTTTTTTGTGTGTTTAGGTGTCTGTCAATATTGTTGCCAACGGTCTCGGTTATCGCCAGTTGGCGGAGTAGGGAACGCGGATTTGTCGGCTTAGTATTGGTTCGTTGATCAAGTTAATTATTTTCTTTCTAACGGTGCCGCTTATTGGCGATGAACCGTTGTTATGTAGCGTTATTTTATTTGCTCAGCATTCTTGAATATTTCGACAATAAATTTGGACGGTTTTTCTTCAATTAAATAATCCATAATTAGGTTCATTTCTTCCATCAATTTCAAATGAGCTAATACTGATTTTATATGATCACTATCTTTTGTTAGCTCTTTCCATTTTTTAATGTATAGTGTGATTCTTTCTTCCTTTACTTTAATTATTTCGAAAAGAACACCAATGTGTAAATTTTCTGGTTTAGAAATTTGTATTTCTTGCCTAAAGTTGGATTCATCAATAGAATCAATTTTAATGAAATCTTTGTCGATTATATTTATGAATTTCTTTACCGCACTTAAATATTTTTCTAGATCTCTAGATCCAATAAAATTGAAGATTTTTTCATAGTGGATATTAGTTTCTTTTCCTTTGGATTTTAAATGGATTATTTCATCGCGAATTTTTACTATTTCCAATATTCTTCCTACGATATCTCGATTCCTTTCAATGTCAAAATTTAAGTGAGGAATTAAAGGAACTACCTTTTCGATTTTTTCTTGAAACGAAACCCATCTTTCAATTTGGTCTTTTGATAGCTTCGTTATTTGTTCAATAAATTTTCCTGAATTTGAATTCTCTGTTTTAGGATAAACAAAATCTTCCGGGATTATGTGATTTATAAAAGCTTCTACAGTTAAATGAAGAAAAATAATCGCTGAAATTCTATATTGGATAAATCTGTGGAAAATTGGTGTATCTATGAGATGAACTTCTCCAAACTTCTTTTTCGCTATGTAGTGAAATGTGTTTGCATATTTATTTGTCCATTGAATTTGTTCGAGTGCTATGTCGAAATATGCTTGAACTAAATTTGGAGCAACTCCAGCATAAATTTTCTTATTTTTTGTTATAGTAGTGGCTTGATAGGCTTCTCCGTTTTCATTATCGAAAAGAATTGTGTTTGCTTTATTCTGCTTCACTTCTTGATACCACTTCTTTAATGGTTTTTCTTCTAAAGCCTTTTTTACAACTTCACTATCATCATTTATATTCATTAACCCTTTTGGGGCTTGAAACATTTTTATACCATCGATTCTTGTTTTCTTTATCTTCATTAAAATAATGCTACATAACGGTCTCGGTTATCGCCAGTTGGCGGAGTAGGGAACGCGGATTAGTCGGCTTAGTATTGGTTTGTTGGTCAAGTTAATTATTTTCATACTATCGGTGCCGCTTATTGGCGATGAACCGTTGTTATGGGCTTTTAAATAGTTCTAAATCTTTTTTATGAACTTGGAGTCCGTTTTCGTCAATCCCAATAGTGTTATAATTATTTTCGTTTTTCTTTAAAAGAACAAAATCCTTATCCTTTTCTACCTTGATTTTAGTACCACCAGGTTTATAAGGTGTTGTTTTAGTCCAAGGTATATCTTTGGTTCCTACAATTTTAAAGAGATCGTTTTCAAAAGGAAACTTTTTGTACCTAACAATATCGTTAATTTTCATTTGTATAAGTTAATTAGCTATAATTCTTCCACTTGCAGTGAAATTAGTAGTACCGTCAGTACTTTCAAAAGTTAAATTTTCAAAGATTGTTACATATTCTCCATTTTCATTTTTCACATTAATGGTCTGATTTTCTAAAGCTGTTCCGGCCATAATTACATCATCCTCATCATCTTTAAATCTTATAAATACTTCCGCTTTATCTTGTTTTTCTTCTTTTGATTGTCCATATGCATTGAAAATTGTACTAATCGTCTTAGGACTTTCTAAATCCGTTCTAAAGACATCAATAAAAACTTCCAATTCTGCGCAAGTTGTTATTCCGCCAATTCCACCGATGTATTGTTTATCTGGATCGTGAATATCCATTACAAATTGGATTCCTGATGGCTCTCGATTTGTTGAATTGAAACTATAACTCGATAACTCAATTTGGTAATTGGAAGTATTATTTAAACTTGGCTCTCTTAAATCATTATTGATGCTTATAAAAACTCCATTACTTGGTTGTTCATTATCATCTTCTTTACTACAGGAGAATAGACTTAAAATAATTGTAAATAATAATAAAATGTGTGTAGTTTTCTTCATAATGATTTATTGTTTAGTTGAATTTATAAATTTAATTGCCCATAACGGTCTCGGTTATCGCCAGTTGGCGGAGTAAGGGACGCGGATTTGTCGGCTTAGTATTGGTTTGTTGGTCAAGTTAATTATTTTCTTTCTAACGGTGCCGCTTATTGGCGATGAACCGTTGTTGTTGCAAGTATGTTGCTACGAAACAGCTGTTAAATCAATCCAATCAATTAGCCACTTATCATCTACCTTCTTTATAAATATTCTAAATCTTCCTCCACTCAGCCGCCCAATTTGATAATTGAAATTCATAACACCATAAGATAAAGTTTTATCAAACTGTATTCTACTAAAACTTATTACAGAATTTAAGTAAAACTCATCGTCAGTTTTCCAGATTTTATATCCTTCAGGTAATTCAGATCTATATATGAATCTAATTTTTTGGTCTGCTTTTAGTTGATTTATATCAATTCGATACTTAGAATCAATGTTTAAAGTATTTAATGATTTTTCTTTTAAATCAAAATGATTTATTAGTGCTAACTTATCTTCTTTGCTGATAATTAATGTAGAATCCACAATCGCAGTTACTAACTTAACTGTGTCTTTATATAACTCTTTTTCCTGTCTTTCTAGATCTTTATATATTTCTCTTAATGGTATTGTATCAGTCGGTTTTTGCTCATTTTCTGTTGGAGGAGGTATTTGAAATTCTATTCGTGAATCGGAATGAATTGAATCCATCAACTGTGGAAAAACTTCATAAGCAACTTGTTTTTCAAACTTTAATTGCTCGAATTTTTCATTGCTAAAACTAAGCAATATTAGGACTATTATGGAAACGAAAATTTTCTTAAACATATTTGCTACAACGGTCTCGGTTATCGCCAGTTGGCGGAGTAAGGGACGCGGATTTGTCGGCTTAGTAATGGTTTGTTGGTCAAGTTAATTATTTTCTATCTAAGGCTGCCGCTTCTTGGCGATGAACCGTTGTTGGCAATAGTGCCTTATCTGAAAGTTTATCTAGCATTATCATTTCTTCTTTGTTTATAAGATTCTTACGCCTTTCTTTTTCTTTTTTAGAAATGTAACCTGTGCCTTTATAAATATTGATCAATTCGAATTCTTCTAAACTTCTAATTTTTCTTTGTAGAATTTTATTTAATCTACGTTCCAATTCATTGATTCTATCTCTATCAATTTTTCTAATATTTTTTTCGCAATTATATTCTCCAAAATGGCAGTAGAAGTACTCATAATTATACTTTTCCGTATTTTCAATTTTGTTTCTTATTTGAGAATGAATCTTATTATGTGAAAAATGATTTCCAACTCTAGAAATTACAGGATTACATCCATCTCTGTTATCGCCAACTTTTCCAACATACAATTTGGTTGATCCTATATTTTCTATAGGTGTGGCTACGAATATGTATACAGCCCATTCTTGTTTAGTGGAATGACCTGAAATTTTAAAACTCTTTACTTCCATTATATATTTTTTGAATGGTAGGGTAGGGAGGAGTCGAACCTCCCCGCACTCAGTCTTGAATCCAGCACCTAAGCTACTATATATTTCTATACTTTATAGTTAGAAGTATGACCATCTACCCTACGAGTGCAACTCCCAAAACTATACTTTTAATAAACTTAATAATATTCACTTTTTTAAAGCTATTCTTAATTTCATCTATTTTTATCATAATCAGAGTTTTTAAAGTGGTTAATAAATCAATTGGATTGATGTTTTGCCATATTCTAACTACGAGCATAGTAAAGTCTATAGACTTAGATACCTTAAGGATCAAGATTTTAGTTTCTTATTACAATGAACGTTTCTGGCATTATTGCCAACGGTCTCGGCTATCGCAAGTTGCGGGAGTAGGGACGCGGAGTTGTCAGTTTAATTTTTTTCTTTCCTGGTATCTAAAATTACACTTTTTCGGCAAAACCCGTTATTTGCGATGAGCCGTTGTTGGCTGTAGTTATTTTCTTCATTCCCACGAATGTAAGTATAGATCCTAAAAATATTAAGCTCCAGTAGATGTAATTAAAATTTAAACTATAAATCCAATCATTGTAATTCGAAGCATTAATTAGAAATATCAAATAGTAACTATTCATTAAAATCTGAAAAAATATGGAATAAAGAATCTTTCCAGTTTTTATGAAAATCAATCCGCTTAAGATTCCAAATAGGAATGAAGGAATTAAATTTACAGGTGTTTCTATATGAATTATAGCAAAACAGGAACCTGAAATTAATATAGATGTGATTATACTATTCTTTTTTAGAAGTTTTGATATTAGAAATTTCCTAAAAAATAATTCTTCTAATAATGGAGTTATAAAAATCACAGTTACAAATTGATATAATAAATCTATTTGATTAATTGAATAACTTTCTTTTTCAAGATTTAAGTAACCATTATTATAGAATTCCATTAACTTATTTATATCGAAAAATAGTTGATATAATAGTTCTATGCCTATAGAAGCTATTATCAAATATATTAGAATTGAAATTTTATATTTATTTAATTTAAAATTTACTTTAATTGGAACTTCTACTTTCCAGAAAATTTTAAATAATACCAAGTAGCTAATTACAAACCCAAGAATTTTACTAACCCATTTTTGATGCGGATTTGATAATGAAATTGGTTGCTCAAATAATTCCATTAGACCTAAAACTCCTATTTGAACCAGGAGAAATATTATTATCAATAGAAAGGTTAATAAAAGTGCTTTAGTTATACTCACTCTAAATAATTACAGCCAACGGTCTCGGTTATCGCCAGTTGGCGGAGTAAGGGACGCGGATTTGTCGGCTTAGTATTGGTTCGTTGGTCAATTTAATTATTTTCTTTCTAACGCTACCGCTTATTGGCGATGAACCGTTGTTGCCCACAGTTATGGTATATTTTTGATCCTATCTCCTTTAATTGGAGAATAATCTTTTTGCACTGTTCCATTAACTTCGATATTTTTGAAAAAGGATTTTAGAGTAGATCCTGAATCAATGTACTTATTAGTCTGAATTTGAAAATGAAGATGTGGTTCTGTTGAATTACCAGAATTTCCACAAAGTGCAATTACATCACCTTGTTTAATTTCTTCGTCAACTTTTACTTGAATAGAACCTTGTTTTAGATGCGCAAAAAATAAAAATTCATTTTTTGCTGTTTTTATAGTTACTGAATTTCCAGGGATATGCATTTTATTCGTTTCACCTGGTTTGTTATCGTGAATTCCATCAACTACCGAAACTATTTTTCCCGAAGCAGGAGAAATTATTTCTTTTCCAAATGCATAAAAATCATCATTTTCTGTTCCCTCGTTTAGATATGATCTTCCATTATCATTCATTACAAGAAAATCAAAGGCATGTTTTTGAGATTCAAATTTCACATGATAATTTAATTCCTCTGTATCTCCGCCCCAACCAACATACCATTCATTTTTAAATGGAAGAATAAGGTTTGTGGAGTTCATATTTTCTTTTTTTATAGGCTTAATTAAAAGTCCATTTATTTTTGAATTTTTATCGCTAGAAATATGCAACTGAAATTTTTCATATTCAAACCTTGTATTGTAGGTTGCCCAAGATTCTTTTAGGTATCCGCTGAATTTATAATCTTTCACTTTTCCAGCTTCACTTCTAAGACTAGCTAAAAAATGATTTGTTTCCTTCTTGGGTAGAGTTCTTTGCATTTGGGATGAAAATGCACTATAGATTTCCTCAAAGTTCCCTGCGTTATAATTTTCAATAAAAAATTTTACCGTTTCTTGGCTAGCAGTTGTTTGCTCTTGAGCATTACTAAAATTTAATGAAAGCAATAATATTAGAAGTAATAAGCTTTGTTTCATAATTGTGGGCAACGGTCTCGGTTATCGCCAGTTGGCGGAGTAGGGGACGCGGATTTGTCGGCTTAGTATTGGTTTGTTGGTCAAATTAATTATTTTCTTTCTAACGCTGCCGCTTATTGGCGATGAACCGATGTTAGGCAGCGTTATTTTCCAACGGTTTTATGTTATTGAATTCTTTCTCTTTCAAAGATCTTTCTTCCTCTAAATCATAATCATCTTGTAAGCCCAACCAAAACTTAGCAGTTGTTCCAAAATACTTTGAAAGTCGGAGGGCTGTGTCAGCTGTTATTCTCCTTTTCTTTTTAATGATTTCACTTATTCTTGTCTGCGGAATAAATGTCTCTTTGGAAAGTCGGTATGCAGTGATTTCCATTGGATCTAAAAACTCTTCTTTCAAGATTTCTCCCGGATGTATGTTTTCAAGTTTTTTCATATCTCTAAATTATAAATTTAATGGTAGTCAATAATTTGAACTTCAAATGCATTATCATTTTCCCATTTGAACATTATTCTCCATTGTTTATTAATTCTAATGCTGTGATAACCTTCTAAATTTCCACTCAACTTTTCCAGATGATTAGCTGGAGGAATGCGTAAGTCATTAATATTTTGTGCGTTATTGAGCATTCTTAATTTTCTTCTAGCTACGTTTTGAATATTAGCAGGCAACTTTCTGGATTGTGTTCCATTCCAAATTTTGTCAGTTTCTTTTTCTGCAAAAGATTTTAACACCAATAATTTTGTTTAACGCTACTAACGTCAAAGATAAGTAAAAAATTTAAAGTTCTAAGCACAATTAAATTATGCTGCCTAACGGTCTCGGTTATCGCCAGTTGGCGGAGTAGGGGACGCGGGTTTGTCGGCTTACTATTGTTTTGTTGGTTAAATTAATTATTTTCTTTCCAACCCTGCCGCTTATTGGCGATTAACCGTTGTTATATGCTGTGTTTTTAATAGAATCTATTTGATTTGGGCTCAAAATTAGACAAATCGGGTTTTCCTTCAATTTTGACGAATTCTTCTTCCTTCTTTAAAATTTTATCTTGCTCATAACTGTCAGTTTGAGTTCTACGGATTCCAGTTATAAAATCGAGATTTTGATAAAAGATCTTACCTCGTCCATCTGATGCTACGGAATTATATTCCATTAATTTAAATTTTCCGTCCCCATACTGGAATTTATGTTCAAAATGCCCACGTAATAGTTCGTGTTTAATCCAGAGATTCCTATCAATAATTTCGATTTCCCAAAATCTCTCTCCATTTGATACATTTCTGCCACCAGGGAAATCAGGTAGAATAGCTTTTTCGGTCACTAGAACTAGCTTCTTATTCTTATCATCCTCCCCAAAAAATATTTCCAGTCTATATGGTCTTTTATCGTTGATGGTATCTTGAGTTACAGAAACAGAATCTAAGGTTTCATCGTTATTAATTTTTCCGATTTCGGACATCACAAAATGATCAAAATTAGATTCGTTTTGGGCGAACGAATTGATAATGGAAAGAAAAAATAAAAGAAATAGTAAGTTCGAATCTCTCATAAAATATAGCATATAACGGTCTCGGGTATCGCCAGTTGGCGGAGTAAAGGACGCGAATTTGTCGGCTTAGTATTGATTTGTTGGTCAAGTTAATTATTTTCTTTCTAACGCTGCCGCTTATTGGCGATTAACCGTTGTTGTAGAGCGTTAATTTGTAAAATATTTGTTGAATAGTTCCAGATAATACTCCATTCCATAAACGTTTTGGTAAATCTTAATTCTCTTATTCTTACTGACCATAATTATTCCATAATCAATTGTATATCTGTCAACTAATATCGGGCATTCATAGCAATTATTAATCTTTAGAAATCTTCTATCGGTGAAGAATTTTTCAATATTTGGATTGTGAAATGAATCTATAGCTTTGGTTATTCCAAATCCAAAATCAGAATCTACTTCATAAATCCATTCTTTTCCTGATTTTAAATGAGAATTGAATCTTAAACTATCCGGTCTCTAAATTACAATTGATTTTCCTTCAATTTTTAATGTATCTTTTAAATTACTCCAGGTAAATTTATTCGGCTGTTCGGAACCATCTATTGTATCCGATTTCTGGTCTTTTTCTTTAGTTGATTTAAGTTCTTCTTTTCTATCAGAGGAATTTTTACAACTAAAAGTAATTATTAGAACTAGAAATAATCTTTTAATTTTCATTCTTATTAATGCTCTACAACGGTCTCGGTTATCGCCAGTTGGCGGAGTGCGGGACGCGGATTTGTCGGCTTAGTATTGGTTTGTTGGTCAAGTTAACTATTTTCTTACTAACGGTGCCGCTTATTGGCGATTAACCGTTGTTGTAAACAGTTTTAATGTACCACTAAATAAACAAGGAAAAA
Source organism: Christiangramia portivictoriae DSM 23547 (assembly GCF_000423045.1). Lineage (GTDB taxonomy): Bacteria > Bacteroidota > Bacteroidia > Flavobacteriales > Flavobacteriaceae > Christiangramia > Christiangramia portivictoriae. The sequence continues at coordinate 75,848 of NZ_KE383972.1, forward strand.
CTGTGGAATTCTGTACTTATTATACCATTCGCTAACTATTACATTGCCGTTCGTTACTTCGCAATAACCTAAATTTCCTTTATTAGGATCCCTGTTAGGAGGAGTAATTAGAGCAATTTGTAACGGCTCGTTTAATTGAAAAGTTAAGTAAGGTGAGCCATCATTTAAAGGTCTTAAGCTAAAATTACCATCTTGAAAAACTTCAAGTGTTTCAAATATGTTTTTATTCTGATATCGTGGAAAGTAAAATGCAATTTTTTCAAAATTCAATATATTTTGAGTTATCAAATTAAATTCAAAATTATCACCGATAGTTGGCATTTTTTCTTCTTTAGTATCAATCGCTAAATTTTCTTTGAACAATTGACCATCTCGATATTCTTTAATGATAATTTTATAATTTTTCCCTTTTAAAGACTGAACGCTATCTAGCTCAAAATGAATCTTCTCTAATCCGAGAAACAGGGACTCTTGAATGTGATTTTCTATAGGGACTACTAATTTTGATTTTAAGCGAAATTGTTCTGCTTGTTGAGCAAAGCCTATAAAATTGATTAAAAATATTAGAATAAATAGGTTAAATTTTGACATAGAATTATCTTTTAAAATTGTTTACAACGGTCCCGGCTATCGCAAGTTGCGGGAGTAAGGACGCGGATTTGTCGGCTTAGGTTTTTTATTTCCTGATTTCTAAAATTACAATTTTTCGACAATATCCGTTATTTGCGATGAGCCGTTGTTAGCCACTGGCCAATTTATTCCTCAATTATTCTTCTAATTCTATTAAAAACAGTTATTTCATAACTATCAAATTCATCCAAAATCTTCTTACTTTCTGATGGATTATTGGAATCATAATAATTAACTATTTTTTCAGGCACCCCAAAATCACTAGCAATTCTAGCTTCTTCACTAAATGCATTATATTCCAATTTAATAAGTAATTTATCAATGCCAGATATATCTTCGAAATCAACATTCTCTTTTCTTGATTCAATAAATTTGTACATGAGATTGAAAATTCCAAGATATTTTACGAGTTGATACTTGAATGTATTAAAGATTAAACTTGAAGCTTGCCGCATGGCACTATTTACAGCGTTTTTATTACCTCCTTTTCTCTCTTTCCTTAAGTAATATTTATAAACACCATCGAATCCGTACCTTAGATAACTATTAAGGGAAGCAAAAAGAATTGAATAACTATTTGGGGTATAATTGTCCTTAAATTTATTTTCAATTAGGCTTTTTAAGTTTTCATTGTCTATAATCTCCAAACATAAATCGATTACGACTTGGAACCCATCTTTGTCTATTCCAATATTAGGTCCATTCAACCTTCTTATGAGTTTATTCACCTTTAAATGCTGAAGTGAGTCAAGATTGATTATTTTGTCATAGATTCTAATTTTATTCCTACGACTTACGACTTTAAACTGAGATATTATATCATCCGGAATTCCTCTTTCTTCTTGCATTCGAAGTACCTCAAGAAGTCTATTTTTACTTCTATCGTCTAAAAATTCATTAGGAGTCATTTCATCATCAATTTCCTTTTTTACTTGATTAGGATCATAATTCTTATGAGTAATAGGTTCTCCAATTTGATTCAGTTTGTTGATAAAATCGGTATCTAATGATATTACTCTTCCTGTGTAATGCTCCATGAACCTTCCAGCTCTACCAGCAATGTTTTTTGCATCAAAAGTCAATAATGGCTTAGAATATTGCCCCGAGCCTTTAAGACTTTTATAGACTATCATGTTTTTTGCAGTTGTGTTTACTCCTTCTGTAATTGTAGTTGTGGAACATAGAATTCTAATGTTTGAGTTAGGATCATTGAACAAAGAGACGATTTCTTTTTGAATGTATTTGGGCACAACACCATGATGAACACCAATTCCTTTTTCCAGAGAATTAATTACTATCCACTCGTTATCATATGTACTTTTTAAATGATCTAAAAAAGCCTGATAGTAATCAGTATCTATACCGCTTCTATTATATTCTGAGGCAACCTTTTCCGTTATAGCTTTCGTATTGCAATAGATAATTGCATTTTCATTTTGAACTAATATTCTATCAAGTAATTCTTGAATCTTGAGTTTTTTACTTTTCTTATTTCGAAAATCGAAAATAATACCGTCAACGGTTATCTCCTTGTTTTCTTTCTCAATATTTGTCTGACTAACTTTAACTATTTCGTATTTATTTCGTAATAATTTTTCAATGTTTAAATCCTTCAGAAATAAATCGAATGAAGGATTATAATTTTCAGATTTCTCGTTTAATATTTCGATGTATGGCCCTGCGAGAAGAATATCAATGGTTGGAAATTTAGATAATCCATAGAATATGGACATTCTATATGCCACATCTCTTTCATTTTCTTTTGCTTCATTATCAATTATATAACCATTGTCAATTTTGTAGACTTCATCAATAAAGATGAAATCTAATTCTAAGTCATTATTTTTTTTATCTAAAAAAGAAAGAAATCTTTCTGGCGTAAAAATGAAAATATTATAATCTCCATAATTGCTTTCTAAATCACTCAGAGTGTGAATTTCATAATTCTGTGGAAATTCAATTCTACCTTCTTTTATTTTAGCCAGATTTTCTGACAACAATGCAATGCTAGGAAAAATCAAAGCAATGTTTTTGTATTGGATTTTTTTAATAACCTCATAAACCAGATGAGTTTTACCAAAAGAAGTTGATGCTGATAGAAAATAACGGTTTGGTTTGTCAGACTCAAAAAGATCCAAAATTTCTTTTTGAAATTGGTGAAGTTTCGAGTTATTATCGGTATATAAACTAGACTCATAAATTAGTGAAGACACTGTGCTAAGACCGATCTCTTCATCCTCGATTTTTAAAGTATTCTGATTATTGAAGTTTGGCAAAATATCATAGTAATGTGGGATGCCTGCTCTATTAGATAAATACATTAAAAATTTCTTATCTGCATCATCTAAATTTTCATTTTTTATGAAATCAAAATATTCGTTTACATAACTTAGAAACTTATGATTTTCTAATTCTCCATTATTAAATAGGTTTAATGCTTTTACGACATTAATGGTTCGTTCGTATCTATCCATCTGATAATATTTTCTTTACTTGTCTTAACATCATTTATGGGCATAAAAATGAAGAAGATTGAGAATTCAATGCTGATCTTATTAAAGTTAATATGACTGTATTTATCTTTAATGTGGTTTATTGCAAGCGTTATTGAGTCGTCGTAGGATTCACTTATAGAATTATAGGTTAGTAATACTGGATAAATCAAACGGATATTATTTTCATTTAACTCCTTTTCAAGAGAATCAATATGTCATTTTTCCCATCTATCTAAGATTGAATAGATTTTAGAGCTTTTATCCTCAATACTTCCTTTGTGTTGAAGAATGGTCACTAAATTTGTATTTATTAAATAATCGTCCGAAATAGCTTTTTCTATACTTCTAAAAACACTATCTATAGCTCCTTTACAATCTTCATAAAATTTTGTTTCTCCGAACCACAATTCTAGCTGATCTTCTCTTTGGATTAAATGAAAAGCATCATATCCAGTAACTTCTGATTTTTTCTGGACATCGTAGAAATAACCTCTAGATATCAGAGTATTCGTTTTATAGAAATGTTTTAGAACGGAATAAAGTAGAGATTCACCGTAAATCCCTAATTTTCTTTTAGAGAGATCGCTTGCAGAATAATTGTATTTAAATTTCCTATTAAATGCATTTAAAAACATTTTCTGATGATTACCTCCTTCTAATTGGAATTCATCGTAAGAATAGTATAATATACCTTCATAGACGATTTTGGATAAATCTAAGTCATCTTTTATTTTGTAACAGTCATCCATTACATTCTGTGTAGTAATAAAAGTTTTCTCGAGATTTCTTGTTGAGTCAGGTAGACTGCATTCAGGTAGAATAGTTTTATCGATTAACTTCTTTAAGCTTTCTTTCATTCGTTATTGGCTTGTGACTAACGGTCTCGGTTATCGCCAGTTGGCGGAGTAAAGGACACGGTTTTGTCGGCTTAGTATTGTTTTGTTGGTCAAGTTAATTATTTTCTATCTAACGGTGCCGCTTATTGGCGATGAACCGTTGTTGTTGCAAGTATGTTGCTACGAAACAGCTGTTAAATCAATCCAATCAATTAGCCACTTATCATCTACCTTCTTTATAAATATTCTAAATCTTCCTCCACTCAGCCGCCCACTTTGATAATTGAAATTCATAACACCATAAGATAAAGTTTTATCAAACTGTATTCTACTAAAACTTATTACAGAATTTAAGTAAAACTCATAGTCAGTTTTCCAGATTTTATATCCTACAGGTAATTCAGATCTATATATGAATCTAATTTTTTGGTCTGCTTTTAGTTGATTTATATCAATTCGATACTTAGAATCAATGTTTGAAATGTTTAATGATTTTTCTTTTAAATCAAAATGATTTATTAGTGCTAACTTATCTTCTTTGCTGATAATTAATGTAGAATCCACAATCGCAGTTACTAACTTAACTGTGTCTTTATATAACTCTTTTTCCTGCCTTTCTAGATCTTTATATATTTCTCTTAATGGTATTGTATCAGTCGGTTTTTGCTCATTTTCTGTTGGAGGAGGAGGTATTTGAAATTCTATTCGTGAATCGGAATGAATTGAATCCATCAACTGTGGAAAAACTTCATAAGCAACTTGTTTTTCAAACTTTAATTGCTCGAATTTTTCATTGCTAAAACTAA
>NZ_KE383972.1:81669-588123 GCF_000423045.1 Christiangramia portivictoriae DSM 23547
TATAAATCCAAAAATATAGAAATTATATAGGAGCAAGAATAATAAACTTAGGATAATTAATGGAAGAATTATATATATGAAAGCGTAACCAATAAGCAATCCATTTTTAATGATCTCCAATCCAAAATAAGCGATTATTAGTATCAAGGAAATAATTAAGAGCGAGTAAAAAGTCCAATGTAAAATAGTTATAAATTTCTTCATCTATTTTTTTTGAAAAATAAAGCACAACGGTTACGGTTATCGCAAGTTGCGGGAGTAGGGATGCGGACTTGTCGGCTTAGTATTGATTCGTTGGTCAAGTTAATTATTTTCTTTCTAACGCTGCCGCCTATTGGCGATGAACCGTTGTTGTAGCCAGTACTTTTACTCAATATTTAAACTTTCATCATACTGTTCACTTTGCCATTCTTGTACCCCATCAACATCATTAAGATATTCAACTAACTCTTTTAAAATAATTGCTTGTATTTGTGATGTGCCAGAATCTAAAATATGTGTTAATCCATGAAATTGTCTATGGTGAAGGTTGTCAAGATGCAATAACGATGTGACCTCATAATTTCTTTTGTAAAGCTCACCTAATTCCCAAGCCACAACTAAATTAACATCTCGTTCTTTTTTATCTTGATTTTCAAACTCTCTAATTAAAGCATCCACATTATATTTATATTCTAAAATATATGGGATTGAAATAAATTCATTTGTTGTTTCTAGCTCAGATACGCCTAATGGATTTGTCACTTTATCAAATACGTGATTTGAAAGCGGTTCTTGAATATAATATTTAAAGACGCCATCGTATTGTTTTATTTGACTTGTAGCGAGTAATTTCAAACCTCTAATAACTCCGCCAGCAATTAATTGATTAAATAAGACAATTACATCTTGCTCAGATTGTGGAATCGATGTAATGGACACTTCATGAATAGGCTTGAAAAAATGTTCATTATTTATTAATAATGGATTGTTTTTCTCATAGGTTTCTTGATCATTAACCCATTTCCTTATTTCTACCTCTTCTTGAATTTTCGGCTTTTCACCTGTATCTTTTTTTAAAAGATGTTTAAATCTCTTAATCTTATTTATTATGGCAACTGAAATATCCTCAGCCAATTCTTTTAGTTCTGGTTGAAATCCTTTTCTTCCTAGGTCTGGATCTGCATTTTTAAAATGAACTAAAATATGAGCTTGATTTTGATAGCCAATATTTGAGGTCAAAGGAATTGTTATTAGATCTCCTTGGGGCATATAATTATTAGCTAATTGTAGACCGCCGCGTAAAATTCGTAATCCTTTTCTAAGATTTGCTATATTATCGTTTAACTCATCCCAAACACTTGTAGAATATGAAAAGTATCCATAGGCAGTTACTTTGAATTCATCTATTAAATTTTTCTCATCATCTTTTATTTTTGTAGACGGAAGTTTTTTCAAATCTTCACTATTATAATATTCAAATAGTCCATTTAATCTTTTAAACTTCTTAGGTAAATTACCAGGATCTTTTCCCGCCTGAATCAAATCCGACTGTGTTTGTAGTATCTGCTTTATGTCACCACTTGCTGTAATTTTAGAATGGGGATAAATATATTTTGCAACCAAATTATCTGATTTGGTGATATTACCGTTTTTATCTACGACCTCAATCTCGAAAAATATTTTATCTTCTTGTTCATCAAATAAATCAATATTGCCCAAAGGAGTTTTAATTAAAAGTAGATATAACCACTGATCTGCATTACTGGCATTGAAATAGGATAAATTTTTTGGCCGAGTATGTTCTCCTCCAAATTTTATTACGAAACTTGAGCCTCTTTCTATTTCATGAAAAATTTTATGTAAATATTCTGACTTTTTTACTTTAGGTCTTTCTATAAGACCTTTAGTATCTTCCACCCAAGCTCTACCATCTTTTACTTCTCCTGAAAAATTAAAATCTGGAGTTTTTGTTGCTATTTGGAAATAATTAAAACCATAACCTAAATAAGTTGCTCCAACACCTTTATTACCCCTAGTTTTTTCTCCATCCTTGAAGGAAATATCTGGAGCTAAAAAATTATAAAATTCTGTTTGTCGAAATCCTATTCCATTATCAGATATTAGAAATGCATTCTCTTGAAGGTCTATTTTTAGATATATTTTTTTAGAATAATTTTCCTCCTCCAACATAATTTTTCGGGTATCAACAGCATCCATTGCATTTTGTATCAACTCAGAAAATGGGTCATATGTTCCAACGTACGATTTCAGAATATTCTTTATCTGTCTTTTTTTTGCAGCAGAAAGCATTTCTGCATCTAAGTTATTATCGGAATTCTGTAGTGGATCCCATTCAGTATTAAAATTCATATTTTATAATTTTCATTAAGTATTGGCTACAACGGTTTCGCTTATCGCAAGTTGCGGGAGTAGGGATGCGGACTTGTCGGCTTAACGTTCTTTCTTTCTTGGTTTCTAAAATTACACTTTTTCGATAAAACCCGTTATTTGCGATGAAGCGGTGTTGGCAGCTGGCTTATTATTTGGATTTTCGTATTAAAACATCATTTTTGTCTCTTAAAGTTTTGAAACTATAGACGCAAGCACATCCTTGTTCCCTTGTACAATTTTCATAAGGAATTACATCATTTTTAATGACTTCTCGTATAGGAAATTCTTTTCCTTCTAATTCTTTACAGGAGTCACAATCTTTAGTAGTTGAAACCACAACATTTAATTCCAAATCAGTAGATTCAAACTTTAATTCTAATTTATTTCTATTCAGACAGTTTTGAATTTCATTGGCTTTTTTTCCTTCTATTTTTCTTCTGAAATAAAGCATTTGAAGATAGATTTCTATATTTCTTTTATAAAATCCAAGAACATCATTTGATTGAGCAGCGTTTTCATTTAAAAGTGTATTAAAAATATGCCATAGAAAATCATTTATATTATCACTGAACTCAATTTTCCATTCTTGATAATAGCTCCGAATATTTTGTTCATTCATACCAAAAGTTTCAAAAAATGACATATAATTTGCAATCAGCCATTTTATTGATTTTCTTTTTTTGGTATTAGTCATTTGTACTTTGTTCGATTTTTCCTAAGCTTGCTGCCAACGGTCTCGATTATCGCAAGTTGGCGGAGTTAGGAACGCGGCATTGTCGGCTTAGACCTGGTTTGTTGGTGAATTTAATTATTTTTTTACTAACGCTGCCGTCTATTTGCGATGAATCGTTGTTAGCTGCTGCCATTGACTACATATCTTTAATTTAAGTCTTTTTTCATTAAAATATCAGTCTGCTTATCTCCACCTAAATCGAATATATGTTTATCAAATTTTTCAAATCCATTTTTTTCATAAAATCGAATTGCTCTTGGATTTTCTTCCCAAACTCCTAACCAAACGTATTGAAGATTTTTCTGTCTTGCGATATTAATTGCTTTAGCGTACAGAGCTTGTCCTATCTTTTTTCCTAAATATTCTTTAATTACATAGATCCTTTCAATTTCTAAAGCATTTCTATCTTTTAATTCTGTCTGTGATTGGTCAAAATTAACTTTCAAATAACCCACTATCTTTTTATCAATTTCAGCGAAATAAATCTCTGAATTTTTATCTGATATTTCCTCACTTACTTTTTCTCTGGAAAAACTTTTCTTCAAATATTCTTCCATGAAAGCTGGAGAGTTTTGAGCACCAAAAGTATCTGCAAAAGTTTGTTTTCCTATATTTTGTAGTTGACTTATATCTTTAAGAGTTACTTCTTTTATTTCAATATTTTCCATTTTTCTTCTTCCTGAATTTTTGTAATGGTTGCAGCTAACGGTCTCGATTATCGCAAGTTGGCGGAGTAGGGAACGCGGCATTGTCGGATTAGACCTGGTTTGTTGGTGAATTTAATTATTTTCTTTCTAACGGTGCCGTCTATTTGCGATGAATCGTTGTTGGCAGCTGTATTTATTCCACAACATATTCTTTTGGATCTACTAAATTTATGTTAGGATTGTGTTCCAAGAACAAATCTAAATATGCTGAATGAGCTCCACCTAAAAGGATTAAAATTCTGTCTTTTGGATCTTTTGGAATATCAGCGAAATGAGAATATATCCCTAAATTTCTTTTATAAAAATCCGCAACAATTTCTACACCTTCAAGACTATCTTCTGTATGCATAGTAGATAAAAAATTATAGAAGTTTAGCAAATCCGATCGCCAGGTTTCTGAATTCATTATTCGAAATTTCTCTAATAAACTCAGATTATTAAATTTCTGTAAGTCTTTAGAATTTTGTTCTAAAAACTCTTGACTATATTCGGAATCTGACTCTTTAGCAAGTCGTATTAGTTTTGGATAGTCAAATCCCAATTTATAATCGATTCCATATATTTTGTTCACTTCTGATAATCTACCAACTTCAAAAGCAATTGAATTTATCTCTTCGCTCCAATTTGTGGTCTGTGTTTGATCAATTTTATATTTCTGATATATCTCGTTTGTGCCTTCTGAAACTTCTTTAGGTACTTCTACACAAATAATAGTCGGGTTAAATTCTACTAATTTTTGAACCAATTTATCCACATCTCTTTTTACAGATGGATTATTTATATCTACTTTAGAAGAATTAGCATCAGTTGTCTTGGAAAGGTGAAATGTTGCAAAATTTAAAACTGTTACTTTATCCCCTTTATTATTTTCTTGTCCAGAAACTTGAGCGATTATTAGGGTTAAAAATAGAAGTGAAATAAATTTAAATTTCATTGTTGAATTTCTTTTAAATATTGCTGCCAACGGTCTCGATTATCGCAAGTTGGCGGAGTAGGGAACGCGGCATTGTCGGCTTAGACCTGGTTTGTTGGTGAATTTAATTAATTTCTTACTAACGGTGCCGGCTATTTGCGATGAATCGTTGTTGTTGCCAGTTATTTTTGTTCTAAGATTTTGATAGTTTCTTCAAGATTATTCTGTTTCGCAAATTCTATAGCACTTAATCCGTGTTTTCCCTTTTTAAATTTATTGGCTCCGTTTTTTAGAAGTAGTTGCACAACGTCATTAAAACCATGTTGTGAAGCAAACATAATTGGTGTAGAATCATCTAAATCGCTTGCGTCTACGTTTGCACCATTTCTAATCAATATGTCAACACAACTGATTTTTCCTGCATTTGCGGCAAACATTAATGCTGTGTATCCAAAATTGTCTTTTTGTTCTATTGAAGCTCCTTTTTTGATTAAATATTCCACAATTAAATCCTTCCCTCTAAAGCTGGCAGACATTAAAGAAGTTAAACCAGTATTTTCGGTTTGGTCAATTTCCGCATTATTTTTAATTAGCAATCTGGTTATATCTAAATTACCTCTTGCTGAAGATGTCAATAAAGCAAAACCATCTTTTATATCCATCTTTTTTGAAGATCCTTTTTTGTTTACGTTAGCTCCTTTATCAATCAATAATTTTACTAATTCATATTGATCTCGATTAGCTGCAATATAAATTGCGGGAAGATATTGATCCGAAAACGAATTTGGATTAGCACCTTTTTCTAACGCTTCAATTCCTTGCTCTCTATTATTGAGAATTAAAGCATTAATTAAAGATTTATCTAAATCTGATTGTTTAGAACTTGGATTATTCTTGAAAAGGTTGGTTAGGAAACTCATTTTTAAAATAATTGGCTACAACGGTCTCGATTATCGCAAGTTGGCGGAGTAGGGACCGCGGCATTGTCGGATTAGACCTGGTTTGTTGGTGAATTTAATTATTTTCTTTCTAACGGTACCGTCTATTTGCGATGAATCGTTGTTGTTGCCAGTTTTATATTGGAAAATTATGATTTTAGTTGTTTCTTAATGAAGGTGTATCCCAAAACCTTCTTTTTTAAAAGGTATATTTATTCTAAATTGGACGTTGTTTGTCTTTTAAAGTTGCTTCTTTTTTAATGATAATTACAATATGAAAATTTTTAGATCTGTATTATTAATATGTTCTCTTTTTCTAAGTATGTCTTTTTATGGGCAAACAGATGATTCTGTACAAAGTCTGAATTCCGTTCTGTATTTCTCAGGTTCGTATTCGACTGATGAACCTATTGGTTTAGAAAAATTGAATGTTCAGGAAGAAATGCCATTTCTTGTGTTATATAATAGAACAACTAATTCCTATGATACTTATTTGAGTAATAATGGTATTTATAGTTACAGTGGCTCAAATACCCATTTTAAAAATAAGTCTAACTTTTTTACAAATCTATTTTTAGGAAATAATTCCTTCTCAGAGAGTAATAGTCTTTTACCAAAAAGTTCTTTATTGTTAGAGGAGGACGGTAGTTATATAGTTCGGGATTCTTTTAATCCGAATGGTGCTTCTAATATTTCTGAAGCTGTGTTAGGTGGAGTTTTAGGTTTACTTTTTAATTAAACCTTTTTTCACTCTTTATATGATGAGTTTTTAACTCTAAACCTCAATTATAAAATTGGCTACAACGGTCTCGGCTATCGCAAGTTGCGGGAGTAAAGACGCGGATTTGTCGGATTAGTTATTTTCTTTCTTGGTTTCTAAAATTACACTTTTTCGGCAATACCCGTTATTTGCGATGAGCCGTTGTTACCTGCTGGCCGTTACCTCAATTATCTCATTTAATAATTCATAATTGTTTTCTTCCAATAGATTTATATTGCCAGAAGTTGCACTCTTTATAACAATATTTGTTTTTCGCAAAGTTTCAATCATAGGCATGATTTGAGAACTATAGTTATTGAAAAATCTAATTAAATCACCTTTACAACACGGAATTTTATAACCACTTTGAGAACTCAATATTAATATTTTATTCTCTCTTAATTTTCCAATTATTTCTCTACTAAACACTCTTTTATTGAAGTTGATATCTCGAATTTTGATCCTTTCGATTATGTCATCGGAATAGATATATTCAAAGGGATCAAGTTTGAATCTATAAATCAAGTAGTTTAGACAAATCAGTTGATTTTTTATTTCTATCTCTGTACTTTCTTGATTAGCATTGACATATTCATTAATTCTGAAGAATATAAAGTCAACTAGTTCTTGATTATAATTTTCATCTTCATTTTCTATTTTACGTAATAATCTAGGAGGATTTTCGGGCCATTCTCTTAGGTGTAAAATATGCCTGTTTAATATCTTAGGAATTTCGTGACTTCTTTGTTCTATCTTTCCTGGTTCATAACATTTTGCAATACTTCCAGTGATAAAGTCTGCAAGTTGAATTAAAGGTTCTGACTTACTATCTGAAAACTGAAATTCTGGACCTCTGAATAATTCGGTTTGATTGTGGTTATTTTCAACATAATTTATAAATCCCTCCATGAATTGATCAGTTCCATGATTATCAGCTACTAGTTTTAAGTAAGGATAGTAGTCATATAATTCGCGATCTAATAAACCATTTACATATTTGAAGAAACTATTTCTAAACTGTAAACCACTATCCTCGAAAATTTTTCTTTTATCTACGATTACACTGTAAATTCTAAAGTCAAGATTTGAAATATCTTTTAGAAATTTTATTCTCTTATCAATATCCCTAAATGCCTTTGAATTAGATTTTACTTCTGGCGCTTGTGTATAGTTGCTTGCAATTTTTTTAAATTCCTCACGAACTTGTGGAATAGATTCTTCGTCAATTATAATTGCACTTACAATGAAAAAGGTCGTTACACCATCTTTTTCAAAGTGTATGCTCTTATCACCAAATTCATCTATGTATCCTATTTTTTTACTCAAAATCTTCTTTTAGGCTTGCAGGTAACGGTCTCGATTATCGCAAGTTGGCGGAGTAGGGAACGCGGCATTGTCGGCTTAGACCTGGTTTGTTTGTTAATTTAATTATTTTCTTACTTACGGTACCGGCTATTTGCGATGAATCGTTGTTGTGAGCTGTAATTATTGCAGGATTTCGTGTTGTTCTAAACCAACTTCAATCTGTTCTTTAAAAACTTTCATTCTTCTATATGCAATTGTAGACATTTCCATTTCGTATTCGATTCCCTTTTTAATTTCCGCATGTAGGTGAATTGCATTTCTTAATCGATAGATGTCTTTTAATTCTTCACCTAGTTTTTCGTTGATCAGATTCAATTTAACTGAAGCATCTACTTTGTCTTCAAATCTAATTGTAGTGATTTCTCTATTAATATCCTTTTGATACATGGTCAGAATTTTTTTTCCGTCATGTTCAAGTTCATTTAATTCATTGCTTACTGAAATCTTTTTATATGTTTTTGTTATAAAAAGTTTTTTTACTTCCAGCTTATCAGGCAGTATTTCAAAAAGTATATGATGGATTACAGCTTCATAAATTGAAGCATAATAAAAAATTTGAATTCTTATCTGTGCATTTTTAAGCCATTCTTCAGCTTGTATGCCTTCAAAAAATTTATATATGTAGCGAATAGCTTTAAATTCTTCTGAAAGCCTTATTCTCAATTTTTGATCATCTATAAAATCGAAATAATTTTCAAACCAATTTTCTTCTGGGAGATGATTAGTTATGTAGCTTTCTATTTCTTGTTTAATTTCGTCTTTAAAGGGCATATTTCAATTTAATTATTGCTCACAACTCGTTATATCCACCCCAATATACATATTTATCCGAGAATGTTTCGGGATAAACGCAGGTCTGACTGTTCTTTATCTCCCTGCTCCAATAGCTTTTTGATGGTGGAATCAAGCGGACTCTCAATTTTCAGCAAATCTTTCTTGGTTACATGCGTATAGATCATCGTGGTTTCTGGTTTGGCATGGCCTAGCAGTTCCTGAATGTATCTTAAATCTGTTCCGTTTTCCAGCATATGGGTAGCAAAACTGTGTCGCAGGGTATGCGGAGTCACCCTTTTCCTGATCTTCGCTCTTTCGCAGGAATCCTTCAGAAACCCACGAATAGCAGAACTGGAGTATTTGCCTCCATTACCTTCAGCGAAGTAACGCTTAGGTTCATAAGTCTGTAAATAATTCAGCAATAATGGCAAAAAACTTTCCGCCATCATTACATAACGGTCTTTCCTGCCTTTCGCCTGTCTAACCAGAATTTGCCTTCGGTCTATATCCAGGTCCCGCAACTCAAGATTGATCAGTTCACCAATGCGTAAGCCTGATGAATAAATAAGAGCTAGAATACTGCGATGCTTCAAATTCCGGGTTAGGCGCAGCAGGTCGATCAACTCTTCCTTGCTAAGAACTGTGGGTAAATAGCTGCTCTTTTTGGGACGCTTTAAGGCATTTAGATCGAATAAAGCGTTTTCTTTAAATTTAAAATAATGCTTTAGCGCGCTAATACACTGCCTGTGTGTACTTATGGAATAACGTTTAAGGGCGACTTCAGACTCTATAAACCTGGCGACATCTTTTTGGGTGTAATTTTCTTTTCCGTAATGAAATTTCAGGAATGCCAGCACAAATGTTGAGTAGGTCTTAACAGTACTAGGGCTATGTCGCAAGCCTTTTAGATAATGCACGAACTTTCGCATCGCCTGCCTCGTTTCAACAGTTTCCACAATGGCGATATCTGGTATCCTGGAAAAATCCAGTAGTGAAGTATTCAGTTCTGCATTCATATCCTCGAAATGTTTGTTTAATGTCTGCAGGTACTGTCTACCAGAAGGAATATAAAAGCAGCTGTGGGTTCTGCTCCAGCGAACATCTTTTAATTGCTTTAGATGGTTCTTTAGCTCCATATCAAACCTAAAATCTATACCAATCTGGTCGGCATTTTTGTGTTTGAAGAGAAACAAATTTAATTGCTTCATAAAAATTTAATTAACCTTCAAACATAAATTAAAATCTGTTTCATCATAGCGTATTACTTGTGAAAACGTTTAAGAACATAATGTGCTGGTCAAGTGGTTAGTAATTGTAAGGCAAAAAAAAAGGGAGCCCAAGCTCCCTTTCCAATTTTAAAATATTTTAAAGGCTTACGCCATCATCACCGCTTTGGCGTTCACAAATTCATGCAATCCAAATCCTCCATGTTCTCTTCCGTAACCTGAATCTTTCACACCACCAAATGGCATGTTAGGTTTTGCCAGACCAAAGGAATTTATAAATACCATTCCGGTATCAAAATGCATTTGTGCCAGTTCTTTAGCTTTGGCTTCATCCTTCGAGAAAATTCCTCCACCAAGTCCAAATCTACTGTCGTTCGCGATTCGCATCGCATCATCTGTATCTTTCGCTTTGATTAGGGAAGCAACAGGCCCAAACAACTCATCATCATAAGCTGGTTGTCCAGGTTCCAGATTTTCAAGCACCGTTGCCGGGTAATAGTACCCGTCTCCTTCAGGAAGTTCACCACCACAAAGGATTTTCGCTCCTTTTTTTACACTTTCCTCAACCTGCTCATGTAGCTCTTCACGTAGATCCTTTCTGGCCATTGGTCCCAGATCGCTGTCTTCGCTGGTAGGATCTCCAAGTTTGATATTCTTCATTTGCTCTACAAAAGCATCTCTAAATTTGTCGTAAACCGCGTCTACTACAATAAATCTTTTTGCAGCAACACAGGTTTCTCCATTATTGTAGAGACGACCCTGTACACAGGTTTTGACTGCCAGCTCAAGATCTGCATCATCAAGTACAATATAAGCATCGTTACTTCCCAGTTCCAGAACGGTTTTCTTCAACGCTTTTCCTGCTTTTTCACCAATTATTCTACCGGCGCTCGGGCTACCTGTCAGGGTGACTCCGCGTACTCGTTTATTTTCGATCACCTCATCACTCTGGTCATGAGAAATCACCAGGGTTTTAAATAAATTTTCAGGTAATCCTGCATCCTTATAGATTTGCTCCAGTAAAATTCCTGTTCCGGTTACATTTTCAGCATGCTTCAGCAATACACCATTTCCGGCCATAAGGTTGGCAATAGAATATCGTACTACCTGGTAAGTTGGGAAATTCCAGGGCTGTATTCCGTAGATCACGCCCATCGGAGAATAGGTGATAAAACCTTTTCCACCTTCCGGCAGTTCTCTTTCTTCATCCTGTAGGCTTTTGGGACCGTTTTCAGCAGTATAATCACAAATGGCAGAACATAGTTCAATTTCCTGGTGTCCCTGCTTTTCCAGTTTTCCCATTTCCTCTGTCATTAATTTGGCCAGTTTGTCCTTATTCTTAGCCAGCTCTTTACCAATATTAACAATGATTTTTGCGCGTTCTTCCGCAGGTTTCATTTTCCATTCCAGAAATGCTTCATGACAGGACTCGATCGCCTTGTTCATTTCTTCATTCGTCATGGTATCATAAGACTGAATTTCCTTCCCGGTTGCGGGGTTGATAGTGGTCATTTTTGAATCCTTCGACATAATTTTATTCTTTTTGTTTAGCAATTTTTCTTGAATACTAAGGTACGCTTTAACAGAGCCGAAGCTTTATAAGACTTCGTTAAATGAATTCTTCGGAAGCAACCATAACTTTAAAATTTTGATAAAACTTACTGCTGAAGCATCCCGTGTATTGGGAAAGCCTGAGTTTTCTTCCGAAGTATCCTATCAAATCGCTGGGAATTGTTCTCAATAATCTTACTAATTTTAGAGGGTAAAATTCCAACCGCATGAAGACCGAATTGAAGGAAGCCTATGGTTTTCTATTTGAAAATGAACTGCTCGAAGAGATTGCCGAATGTGGAACTGTTCGTAAGATCGATGCCGGGGAGCGCATTATTGAATTTGGGGATTATGTGACCGGCATGCCACTGTTGCTTAATGGTGCTATCAAAATCATGCGCGAAGACGGGGATGGCGATGAACTGCTGCTGTATTTTATAGAAAGAGGAGATACCTGTGCCATGACCTTAAATTGCTGTATGGGCCAGACGAAAAGCGAAATTCGTGCAGTTGCTGAGACCGATACCACCATGATTATGGTTCCCATCGCCAAAATGGAGGAATGGACTGCGCGTTTTAAGAGCTGGAGAAATTTTGTTTTTGAAAGCTACCATAACCGTCTGTCTGAAATGCTGGATACCATAGATACAATTGCATTTCTTAATATGGATCAGCGTATTATGAAATACCTCCGGGACAAAGCAAAGATCAATAGAGATGAAAATGTTCAAAGTACCCATCAACAAATCGCGTATGATCTTCATACTTCCAGGGTGGTGGTTTCCAGGATTTTAAAGAAACTCGAACTGGATGGGAAGATCAAATTGCATAGAAACCAGATCAGGGTCATCGACCTTTAAAGCTTTGTAACACTTGTTACTGCCCTTCCTTTATGAACCCGATACATTTGTCCCGAAATTAAACAACTATGGATATTCTTGAAATTCTGGGTTACTTTGGGGCGTTGCTTATAGGAGTTGTGCTTGGGTTAATTGGTGGAGGAGGTTCCATACTTACGGTACCTGTACTGGTATACCTCATGGCGATCAATCCTGTGACCGCAACTGCGTATTCCCTTTTTGTGGTAGGAACTTCAGCTCTTGTGGGAGCACTTCGAAATATTCCGAAGAAATTAATAGATTTCAGAACAGCGGTGGTTTTTTCAATTCCCGCTTTTATCGCAGTTTATCTCACCAGGATGTATGTTGTTCCGGCAATTCCTGAAAAGATCTTTAGTATTGGTGGCCTTATGATCACCAAGAATATCGGGATTATGTTGTTCTTTGCCATCATCATGGTGATCGCATCAATTTCCATGATCACCCAGAAGCGAAGCGTAGATACTCCTGAAGTTCAAAAGGTCCAGTATAATTATCCTTTGATTATCCTGGAAGGGATCGTAGTGGGTCTGCTTACCGGGATCGTGGGAGCCGGCGGCGGCTTTCTTATAATTCCGGCACTGGTCTTACTTGCGAAACTTCCTATGAAAAAAGCGGTGGCGACTTCTTTACTAATCATTGCATTCAAAAGTTTAATTGGTTTTATAGGCGATGTTCAAAACCTGGACATTGACTGGCCGTTTCTACTCATATTTACCGGGATCTCCATTGGGGGTATCTGGCTGGGAGTCTATCTTAATAAATTTATAGACGGAAAAAAGCTGAAAAAAGGTTTCGGTTGGTTTGTTCTGGTGATGGGAATCTATATTATTCTTAGTGAACTGATGTAATTTTTTCTGAAGCGTTTCTACGGAAAATTTTAAAAGTTTTTGAACCTTCTGAAGACTTTATGCGACATGCGTTAAATTCAGAAATTATAGTATTTCTGAAGCGATGAAGCCTATAAAATTCAGTAAATTTACAAGCCGAAAGAACAGGTGTTCCAACCTATTTTTGAGGTAGGAATACCATCCAAATCCTTCCGTCATGGAAAACCTCGATTACGCCAGACTCCAAATGGCTTTTACCCTTGGATTTCATATTATTTTTGCCTGTATTGGTATGGTCATGCCTTTTTTTATGGTTGTTTCCCACAAAAAATGGCTGAATACCAGAAAACCCGTTTATCTAAAACTTACCAAAGCCTGGCAACGCGGAGTTGCTATTTTCTTTGTTACCGGCGCAGTTTCTGGCACCGCGCTCTCCTTTGAACTGGGAATGCTTTGGCCAGAATTTATGAAACATGCCGGCCCTGTCATAGGAATGCCATTTTCGCTGGAAGGTGCAGCCTTCTTTGTGGAGGCCATCGCACTTGGTTTCTACCTGTATGGCTGGAAAAAACTTCCGGAAACTTTTCACTGGATCACCGGGATCATTGTGGGAATTTCAGGAGTGATCTCAGGGATTCTCGTCGTATCTGCCAATGCCTGGATGAATTCACCAACAGGGTTTGATGTGGTAAATGGCGCGTATGTAAATATAGACCCGGTCAAGGCTTTTCTTAACGATGCATGGTTCACCCAGGCTTTGCATATGACCCTGGCTGCTTTTGCCGCTACGGGTTTTGCTGTTGCCGGTCTTCATGCCATACAGATCCTGCGCAACAAGCGACCGGAGCTGCACAAGGCTGCGTTTAAGATCGCCATCATTTTTGGTGCCGTTGCAGCGCTCATACAACCAATTAGCGGAGATATATCGGCTAAAGACGTGGCAGAAAGACAGCCGGTAAAACTGGCGGCTATGGAAGCGCATTTTGAAACCCGGGAAGGAGCTCCTCTTTATATAGGAGGCATCGTGGATGCTGAAAATAAAACGGTGAGCAATAAGCTGGAAATACCAAAAGCACTATCCTTCCTGGCTTTTGGAGATTTTGATGCAGAGGTAAAAGGACTGAATGATTTTCCTGAAGAAGATATTCCCCCGGTTCCCGTGGTGCACTATGCCTTCCAGACCATGGTTGGGATTGGTAGTTTGCTAATGCTGGCGGCTTTGATCTATTTTATCAGTTTAAAGAAAAAAAGCTGGCTGGATAACAAGAAATTCTGGTGGCTGTTCGCGATACTAACTCCCCTGGGATTCGTCGCGGTAGAAGCAGGTTGGGTGGTTACCGAAGTAGGAAGGCAACCCTGGATCGTGTATAATATCATGCGGACTTCAGAAGCTGTAACGCCCATGCCGGGTTTAAAATTCAGCTTTTACCTGTACGTAGCGGTCTACGCCATCCTTGCGGCCATGGTGACCTGGCTCATGCACAGGCAAATCAAAGTACTTAATCATTCAATCGGGTAGGTATGTTATACGTGGTATTGATTTTTACGTTTTTCTCGCTATTTCTATATGTTCTGTTGGGGGGTGCCGACTTTGGAGCGGGCATCGTGGAGCTATTTTCTTCCCGCGAGAACAAAGAATTGAATAAACTTACGGTCTATAAAGTCATGGGACCCGTATGGGAAGCCAATCATATCTGGTTGATCATTTTGATCGTGATTCTCTGGATCGCTTTCCCTGTATACTTCAACATTATCATCATTTATCTTCATATTCCGCTTACGCTGGTTTTACTGGGAATCACCATGCGTGGAGTTGCCTTTATTTTCAGGCATTATGATGCGGTCATTGATGGAACACAGGTATGGTACAATCGCATGTTCAGGATCTCCAGTCTTATTACCCCAATTTTCCTCGGCATGTCCTTTGGATCGCTCGTGAGTGGTAAGATTGCTGTAACAAATGATTATTCCAATATTACCTTTGCTGAAATTTTCATGTACCCCTGGCTGAATACTTTCACCGTTCTTACCGGTTTGTTCTACGCAGCGCTTTGTGCCTTTCTCGCTTCAACATTGCTCATTGGCGAGACCCAAGGAGAAATTAGAAAAATGTACAGTCGAAAATCGGCCATCTTTACCGTAGTGCTGGTACTATTTGGAGCCGCAGTGCTTTTTTACGGCTACTGGTATGACCTTGTGTTCATCAAAGAGTTTCTACAGAACAACATTTCTCTGGCAGCCGTCGCACTTTCTGGTTTGCTCCTCGTTCCTTTATGGTTGGCCATCGGGAAACAAAATAGAATACAAACCAGGATCTATGCGGGATTACAGATCTTACTGGTCATATTCGCCGCGGTTTACACCCATTTCCCACGCCTTATCATAACCAATACTTCGGAAGTGGATATGCTGGCAAACACGGCTCCTGAATCTGTGATGTACATTTTGGGAATTTCCCTTATCATTGGGGGAGCGATCATTTTACCGGGATTATTTCATTTGATGAAATCTTTTAATATGATAAGAATTCCTGCAAGATCTGGAAAACATACTCCTGAAAATTAAATAATACGACACACCTTTTTTGAGCTTATAGATTTTACTTAATTTCAACCCTTCAATCTAAATTAAATTAATGACTATGAAATCAGCAATTTTAAAAGGCATGTTTATGAGCGCGATTCTTTTATTCGTCGCTTGTGGTGAAAGCACAGATGCTGTGGAATCTGGAACTTACCAGGGAACAGTAAAAGAAGTAGAAGCAGATAAAACAGAGATCTACGTAACTACAGATGATGATAAGACTCTGGAGCTTTACTTTACTGAAACTACCAGCCTTACCAGAAATGGAAGTGATGTAGAATTTTCTGAACTGGAAGAAGGACAGAAAGTGGAAGTAGAAGTAGAAAGGAACGGTAAAAGACTGGATCCTGTTTCTGTGAAAATCATGGAATAATGGAAACTCAAATTCCAGAATTTTGGCGGACAGAGGTTTTTCATCCTCTGTCCGTTCATTTTCCAATAGTTTTACTGTTACTGGCCACTCTTTTTAAAATCATAAGTTTGTGGTCTGGAAGAGAAACCTGGCATTTCGGCGGCCGTCTTTTACTCATTCTTGGGGTTATAGGGGTCTGGATTTCTATTTATACCGGTGATCTGGCAGATGGGATCGTTGCCCGTCAATTATGTGATCCAACTATTTTAAAGGATCATGAGAATTTCGCCTATACTACCGCCTGGCTTTTTAGTATAGGGCTTTTATTGGAGATCGTATGTTATTATTTAAAAAGCTTCAGGAATAGAATCACCAATCTTGTGGTAGTGGTGCTTTTAGTAGCAGGTTCAGTTTGTTTGTTCTATGTAGGTCATCTCGGGGCTAGCCTGGTCTACCAACAAGCCGCTGGAGTAAATATTCCTTCTGATAACTGTGCAGAATTTAATTGATTTGGATTTAAAAGAGCATTGGGAAAAGATTTATAATACCAAGCAGTTTGAAGAAACCAGCTGGTACGAGTCAAGGCCGGAATACAGTCTGGAAATCATCCGTTCCCTGGGGCTTTCGCCCGAAGCGAATATTATCGATGTTGGCGCTGGAAACAGTTTTCTGCCAGATCACCTATTGGAATTGGGGTATAAGAACATTCACGTGCTGGATATTTCAGCCAAGGCCTTAAGGGATTCCCAGGCCAGGTTGGGAGAGAAGGCGAATAAAATTATTTGGTTAGAATCTGATGTGACCAGCTTCAAGCCAGAAGTGTCTTTTGATCTATGGCATGATTGTGCGGCACTGCATTTTTTAACGAGTGACGAACAGGTAGAGAATTATGTTTCTGTTTTAAGGGCATCTCTCAAAACGGGAGCTTACTGCCTGCTATCAGTTTTTTCTGAAAATGGTCCCGACAAGTGTAGCGGAATCAACATCAGGAAATACGCTACTTCAGATCTTGAACAATTACTAAAAGCAGATTTTGATACGGTGAGACTTGAAAACAAGGATCATACAACTCCCTGGGGAGCAAAACAGAATTTTTCTACAGGACTCTTCAGAAGAAAATAAAGAGCGATCTCCGCCGCATTTTCATAGAAAACTTTAAATTTAGAATGTTCCTTCAATTTAAAGGCTACTCTATGACATCACAAGAACTATCAGATCTACTAAAAATTCAGCAAAAGGCATTTACAAAGTCACCTCCAGATTATGAGCAGAGAATGGAGGCATTGGCGAAGCTTTCAGAAATGGTAGAGAAAAACCAGGAACGATTGATCGCTGCCGTTTCTCAGGATTTTGGACATCGCAGTTCAGAAGAAACCACCATTTTGGAGTTATTTCCTTTGCATGACGAAATTAAGCATGCCCGGAGGCACCTTAAAAGCTGGATGAAAAGAAAGTCGGTGAGAAGTTCCTGGTTTTTGTTGCCTTCTGCAGCATATTATCAATTTCAACCGTTGGGATCTGTAGGTATTATGGGTGCCTGGAATTACCAGATATTATTGACCTTAAGTCCTTTGGTAGATGCCATCGCCGCGGGAAATCACGCGATCATCAAACCATCAGAGATTGCACCTGCTTCTGCTGAAGTGATCAGGGAGCTTATTAACGATACATTTGATTCTTTTTATATTCATTGTGTAACCGGCGATGCAGAGCTTGCCAAAGATTTTTCGTCGCTCCCTTTTGATCATTTATTCTTTACCGGTTCTACCCGTGTGGGAAAATTGATCATGGAGGCAGCTGCACCAAATCTTACACCAGTGACCCTTGAATTAGGAGGTAAATCTCCTGCGATCATTCATAAATCCTACGATCTTGAACTGGCCGCCAAAAGGATTCTGGCTGGGAAACTTTTTAATGCCGGGCAAACCTGCGTAGCTCCAGATTACCTGGTCATGCCAAAAGACCTGAACGATCAGTTGTTGCAGTACAGCAAGGAAGTGGTCGAGAAGTTTTATCCCGAAATTGAAAACAACAGACAATACTCTTACATCATTAGTGACAAACATTTTAAACGCTTGACATCTTTACTAGAAGACGCCAGACAAAAAGGCGCCAGAATCATTGAATTATGCGAAACACGGGAGTTGCCTGAGGGAATGATGACCCCAAAGCTGGTATTTGATGTTAGTAGCAATATGGAGATCATGCGGGAAGAAATCTTTGGTCCGCTTTTGCCAGTCTTAAATCTTGATTCCGTGGAGCAGGCGATCGATCACGTAAACGCCAATGCGAAGCCGCTGGCACTATATTATTTCGATGATAACCAGGATCGTATAGATCATCTTTTAAAATACACTCTTTCCGGCGGGGTGACCATCAATGACACTATCTATCATCTCGCACAGCATAGATTACCATTTGGCGGAGTAGGAGCAAGCGGGATGGGTCATTATCACGGTTTTGACGGTTTTAAGACCTTCTCGAAAAAGCGGGCGGTCATGCAACAGAAGAAATTTGCAGCGACAGATGTTCTGCATCCGCCTTATACAGATATCAAGAAAAAATTAATTGGTGTCATGGGAGATATTAGCAAAGTATAAAGGTTTTATGGAAGA
Source organism: Christiangramia portivictoriae DSM 23547 (assembly GCF_000423045.1). Classification (GTDB taxonomy): domain Bacteria; phylum Bacteroidota; class Bacteroidia; order Flavobacteriales; family Flavobacteriaceae; genus Christiangramia; species Christiangramia portivictoriae. The sequence continues at coordinate 100,268 of NZ_KE383972.1, forward strand.
AAAATTTGCAAAGAAAGTAGTTGAGGTAAACGGTTTCCCGCACATTCCCTTATATTCTGAAGAGTTTACTGAAGCTGAAATGCTGGCTAGAACCGGCAAATTTTATTCGGAACTCTCGGCGCGGAGATCTGTACGACATTTTTCAGATCGTCCTGTTTCAAAAGATATTATTGAACAGCTGATTATTACTGCTGGTACGGCGCCTTCAGGAGCACATAAACAGCCCTGGAAATTTTGCGCGATCTCTTCCGAAGAAATAAAGCGGCAAATTAGAATCGCTGCGGAAGAAGAGGAGCGGTCAAATTATAACAGCAGGATGAGCGAACAATGGCTGAAGGATCTCGCTCCATTAGGAACCGATACAAATAAAGAGTTTCTGCAAATTGCTCCATGGATTATTGTGGTTTTCAAACAGGTATATGAGCTGGGACCAGAAAAGGATAAACGAACGAATTACTATGTAAATGAATCGGTTGGGATCGCCTGCGGCATGTTGATCGCTGCGATACACCATGCCGGGCTGGTCACATTAACCCATACGCCCAGTCCAATGAACTTTCTTTCCAAGATTCTTGAGAGACCAGAAAACGAAAGACCATTTCTATTACTACCGGTGGGTTATGCAGCAAAAAATGCCCTGGTGCCAGATCTCCAAAGGAAAAGTCTGGAAAAGATCTCTGTATTTTATGAATAAAAACCGCCGCATCTGTAGGGGACACGGCGACCAATTTTAACCTGTAATCTAACCACGGGCAAGGTAAACCAAAAATGGGATCGTGAATGTAACATTTGTTACAAAACCAGTAATAAACATCTAAATGTCAGCAATCTACATAGAGCGTGATTCAGAATGGGCGAATAAACTGAGAAATTTTGAGTTGTATCTTAATGGTATTAAACTGGGAGAAGTTGGTGATCGGCAAACCAAAAAATTCGTCGTCCCGCCTGGCACTTATAAACTCGAAGCCAGAATAGACTGGTGCGGCAGTAAACCACTCGCGTTTACGCTGGGCAGGGAAGAGAGTATCCATGTTCAGGTATCTGGGTTTGTGATGTCCAAATATTTCATGCCTTCTGCCATGTTGATCGCTTTGCTTTATTTTTTCCTGTATTTAAAATATGATTATAACAGCCTTATCCTTGGGGTTATTTTAATGGCGTTTCTGGGGTATCTCATATTTTTTCTGAGTTTCGGAAGAAATTATTATTTAAGACTGGAACTAAAATAAAAACCCCGGCCGAAGCCGGGGTCAATTCATTATGCAGGAGTTTCACATCTGCTATCGATGAGGTTCCTGTCTTTTAGTTCCTGCCAGAAGTCTGCCGGGATCTTTGTATCAAAAGCTTTCATGTTTTCCTTAACCTGCTCCGGCTTGCTTGCACCTGCAAGTACCGTATTTACCACTTTTGGAGCATAAGAGAATTGTATGGAAGCTTTGCTGAGGTCTACATTAAACTTTTCTGCAACTTCTTTAATTCCGTTTAATTGCTTCACTTTTTCATCTGGCATTTCACCGCCATAATTATAGCGCTTTTGACCAGATAAAAGTCCGGCGCTAAAGGGCGCGGCTGCAATAAGCCCTACATTATGTTTATCGATCACAGGAAACAGTTCGTCCAGTGATTTTTTATGGTCTATCATGGAGTACTGTATGGCAGAGAGAAAAAGATCTGGATCTGCATCGGTTTCTTCCAGTGTTTTCACAATAGGTTCAATGGTATTCACTCCAAGTCCCCAACCTTTAATGATTCCTTCTTCACGCATCCTGGTAAGTTCTGGCATTGCACCCTTTTTCGCAATTTCGAAATGATCCAGCCAGGTGGTCCCATTTTTATATTCCTCATTGTGATCTGGAGAAAGATCATGAATGAATACATAATCTATGCTTTCCACTCCCAGTCTTTGTAAACTGTCTTCTACAGATCGTCTTACCGCTTCCGCAGAATAGTCGTATTCATAATCGAAAGGAGCAGGGTCATTCCACATGGTTTCCGGCTTATTTCCATTAGCCTTTAGTAATCTTCCTACTTTGGTCGTGAGCACATAATCCTCACGCTTTTTATTATGCAGGAAATGTCCAAACCTTCTTTCGCTTAAGCCAAGTCCATACCATGGTGAAGTGTCATAATAGCGAACACCCGCATTCCAGGCGCCTTCAAGGGTTTGCTCTGCTTCCTTATCGCTGAGTACTTTGAATCCATTTCCAATGGCTACACCACCCAGTCCAAATTTTTGTTTTAAAACTTCTCTACTCATCATTCATTTTTTTAGCAGTATAAATTTAAGTAAAAGCTGGTGCTTCAGGACCTGGTTTAACTCACTCTAACATACAAGGTTTTCGTACGTTAAGGTTCTCAAAAAACAACTGTAACCAATGTTACTTCCTTTCCCATTAGATATTTCTATTTTTGTAAGGCAATGAAAGTGGAGAAATATCTAGAGATCATGCAAAGTTCTTTTTCCGGGTATGCGAATTACCTCTGGAACGAGATCAGCAGTCCTACCTGGACCAGTTATTTTTACTGGCTGATAGGTTTGTCCCTTTTGGTCTGGACATTAGAGGTATTAATTCCATGGAGAAAGGAACAAAAACCGATTCGTAAAGGATTCTGGCTGGATTCCTTTTATATCGTATTCAATTTTTTCCTGTTTTCCCTTATTGGATATAATGCGCTGAGTAATGTGGCCGTGGAAATTTTTAATGATTTCCTTGGACTCTTCGGGATCCATAATATCGTAGCGATCCAGATCGATCAACTGCCGGCCTGGTCTCAATTGCTATTAATGTTCGTGATCGCCGATTTTGTTCAGTGGAATGTGCACAGGCAATTACATCGCAGAACATGGCTCTGGGAATTTCATAAGATCCATCATAGTGTCAAGCAAATGGGATTTGCGGCGCAGTTCCGGTTTCATTTTATGGAGACCATCATTTACAAGACAGTGCAGTATGTCCCGCTGGCCATGATTGGTTTTGGAATTCAGGAATTTTTTGTGGTACATATGTTCGCGGTGCTGGTGGGCCATTTAAATCATGCAAATTTAGGCTGGAGCTATGGACCACTTGGTTACATTTTTAATAATCCTAAAATGCACATCTGGCATCATAGTAAAGAATTGCCAGAAGACAGGCCTTACGGCATGAACTTCGGATTAAGTCTGAGCATCTGGGATTATCTTTTTGGAACTGCCTATATTCCGAAGAATGGAAAACAGATAGAACTGGGATTTCATGGAGATGAAAACTTCCCTGAAACCTTTAAAAATCAGACCCTTTACCCTTTCAGAAAAAAATAAAATTAGAGACAATCAATAAAGATTATAATATGGATATAAAGCAATTTAAAGACGAGCCTTTGGCACATTACTCTTACGCCATTGTAAGTGAAGGAAAAATGGCGCTGGTGGATCCATCCAGGAACCCGATGCAGTATTATTCTTATGCTGAATCCAAGAATGCCAGGATCGTGGCGATATTCGAAACACATCCACATGCCGATTTTATTAGCGGACATATGCAAATTCACCAGGAAACGGGAGCTACGATTTATACCAGTGAGAAGGTGGGAGCAGATTATCCTCACCAGGGATTTGATGACGGCGACAGTTTTGAAATGGGAAAGATCACTTTCAGCGCGATCAATACTCCAGGGCACTCACCAGATAGTATTACGATAGTTGCGAAAGAGGACAAAGACACTGCACTTTTTACCGGTGACACTTTATTCATTGGAAATGTAGGAAGACCAGATCTTCGCGAAAAGGCTGGGAATATGACCGCTAAACGAAAGGAACTGGCGAGTGATATGTATCACACGATCAAGAATAAATTTACAGATCTTCCAGATGATGCGTTGGTGTATCCTGCCCACGGTGCCGGCTCTCTCTGCGGAAAGAATATGAGCGATGACTCTTCCAGTACCCTTGGAAACGAAAGACAGGGAAACTGGGCATTTAAAGAACAGACGGAAGAAGAATTTATTGAAGAAATACTGAAGGATCAGCCATTTATTCCCAGCTATTTTGGATTTGATGTAGATCTGAATAAAACAGGACCAGAGAATGTGCAACGCACGAAATGGGCAAATGAAATACGCCTTCATGTGACTGAAAAGGAGGATGAGGATATGCTGGTAATAGATACCAGGGATGAAGAAACTTTTAAAAATGGTCATTTGTCCAACAGTATCAACATTATGTGCCGTTCAGAAAAAGATAAGTTCGAAACCTGGTTGGGAGCGATCGTTAAACCGGAAGAAGCATTCTACCTGGTTATTGAATCTGTAGACCAGCTTGAAGAAGTACTGGAAAGAGCAGCCAAGATTGGTTATGAAAAACAAATTAAAGGTGTTTATACTCTTGGAAAAGATCTTCCCGTAGAAAGCAGGGAATTTGATCTCGAAGATTTTAAAAATAACCAGAACAACTACACGATCGTGGATATAAGAAATACCAGTGAGGTAAATGAAGGTAAGTTTTTTGAAGATGCGATTGCAGTTCCTTTAAATGAACTTAGAGAGCAACATATCGAGATCCCTTCACACAAACCTGTGGTAGTTCATTGTGCCGGAGGTTATAGATCTGCTGCAGGAAGTAGTATTCTTGAAAATATCTTTGAAGCCACCCGGGTATATGACCTTAGTGACGATATCAAGGAATTTAAATAATAGTAACTAAATTCAAAATTGAAGCCCGGGAATTTCCCGGGTTTTTTATGCGTAGCTGTGAAATTTTTAAAGATCGGCTTCAAATTGAGAATCCTTTAGATAGAAATTGAAAAATTTTGGGCTTTTTTTGATATTTCAGCAATAGAAATTACTTTGTAATTTTTCTATATTTACGCTCCTAGGGTTAAAATCATTACATAAACGTATTTATGAATAAAAAATACAAGGTTAAAGTTAATGAAGATTTTGAGTTCGAATTCAGCCAGGAAGAGATCGCTGAATTAGATACCCAGAAAACTTCAGAAGCACATTATCATATCTTAAAGGATAACCGATCTTTTTCCGCAGAAGTCTTTAAACCAGATTTCCTTCACAGAAAATATGACATCAAGATCAACTCCAATATCTACTCGGTAAGGATCAATAACGATCTGGACCAGTTAATAGAGGAGATGGGACTTTCCCTGGGAAGCTCGCAGCAGGTGAATGATATCAAGGCACCTATGCCGGGACTTATCCTGGAAGTGAATGTCAAAGAGGGTGATGAGGTGAAGGAAGGTGATTATCTGCTGGTTCTTGAGGCCATGAAAATGGAAAATACACTTACTGCACCCAGAGATGGTGTGGTGAAATCTGTTAGCGTAAGCAAGGCAGATACGGTGGAAAAGAATCAGTTATTGATCGAAATGGAATAAGGGGAATATTCAAAATCTCAGGATTAGAAATATGAAGAAAATATTAGTAGCAAACAGAGGCGAGATCGCGCTTAGAGTAATGAAAACTATAAAACGTATGGGTATAGATACGGTAGCAGTTTATTCTGAAGCAGATAGAAACGCGCCTCATGTTCGGTTTGCAGATGAGGCGGTTTGTATAGGACCAGCGGCATCCAGCGAATCTTACCTAAAAGGAGATAAGATCATTGAAGTTGCAAAACAACTTGGTGTGGACGGGATTCATCCAGGTTACGGTTTCCTTAGTGAAAATGCGGGTTTTGCTGAAGCTGTTGAAAATAACGGAATTACCTGGATAGGTCCAGGTAGCAAGGCCATCAAGGTAATGGGAAGCAAGCTTGCCGCGAAAGATGCAGTTAAAGCCTATGATATTCCCATGGTTCCCGGTATTGATGAAGCGATTACCGATACTGAAAAAGCCAAGGCCATTGGAAAAGACATTGGCTTTCCAATTCTTATCAAGGCCTCTGCCGGTGGTGGTGGTAAAGGGATGCGTGTTGTCGAAAAAGAAGAAGACCTGGAAGACCAGATGAAAAGAGCGATTAGCGAAGCAGAATCGGCTTTTGGCGATGGCTCGGTCTTTATCGAGAAATACGTGTCTTCTCCAAGACATATTGAAATACAGGTATTATCTGATACTCATGGAAACTACCTGCACCTGTTCGAAAGAGAATGTAGCGTACAGCGTAGACACCAGAAGGTTGTGGAGGAAGCACCTTCTGTGGTTCTGGATGATGAGCTGCGCGCGAGAATGGGAGAGGCAGCGGTCAAAGTTGCCAAAGCCTGTGACTACGTAGGTGCGGGAACAGTAGAATTTCTTTTTGATGAAAACAGGAACTTTTATTTCCTGGAAATGAACACGAGATTGCAGGTAGAACATCCTGTAACCGAATATATTACCGGTGTGGATCTTGTTGAACAGCAGATCAGGGTCGCGCGTGGTGAAGCGATTGCTTTTAGCCAGGATGACTTGAAGATCAAAGGACACGCCATGGAACTCCGCGTTTATGCCGAAGATCCTCTGGAAGATTTCATGCCAAGCACGGGAACCCTGGAGAAATACCAGATTCCGCAGGGTGAAGGAATCCGTATGGACAATGGTTTTGAAGAAGGAATGGAAGTACCCATCTATTATGATCCCATGCTGGCCAAGCTGGTCACCTACGGGAAAACCCGGGAAGAAGCGATCGAGGTGATGATCAAGGCGATCGACAATTATATCGTGGAAGGTGTTTCGACAACCCTTGCTTTCGGAAAATTCGTTTTCCAGCATGATGCCTTTAGAAGCGGTGATTTCGATACGCATTTCGTCAAGAAATATTATTCCCCGGAAGCGCTGAAGGAGGAAACAGAACAGGAAGCCCGACTGGCAGCACTGTTGGCCCTGAAACAATATCTAAAAGATAAAGAGCAGTTGAGGCTGCCTTCAAACTAATTCTATATAATTCAGAATCATACCAATGAGTCAGAATCTAGAAAAATTAAAAGAAAAAATTGCTGAAGCCCACAAGGGTGGAGGTGAGCAGAGAATAGCCAAGCAACACGAAAAGAAGAAACTAACCGCCAGAGAGCGTGTGGATTATCTTCTGGATGAAAACTCCTTTGAAGAAATAGGCATCCTGGTGACCCATCGTACGACCGACTTCGGAATGGAAAATCAGAAATTCTATGGTGATGGGGTGGTGACAGGTTATGGAACAATTCACGGCAGGCTGGTGTATGTATTTGCACAGGATTTTACCGTTTTTGGAGGTTCACTTTCAGAAACTCATGCCGAGAAGATCTGTAAGATTATGGATATGGCGGTAAAAGTTGGTGCTCCACTTATCGGATTAAACGATTCCGGTGGTGCCCGAATCCAGGAAGGGGTAAAATCTCTGGGAGGTTATGCAGATATCTTTCACAGAAATGTAAAGGCTTCAGGCGTAGTTCCTCAAATTTCAGCGATTATGGGACCTTGTGCCGGTGGTGCTGTTTATTCCCCGGCGATGACCGACTTTACCCTGATGGTAGAGGATACCTCTTACATGTTCGTGACCGGTCCAAACGTAGTGAAAACAGTGACCAATGAGGAGGTGACTTCCGAACAACTTGGAGGAGCCAGCACGCATTCCACGAAATCGGGTGTAACTCACGTAACTGCTGCCAATGACATTATCTGCCTTGAGAATATCAAGCAATTGATAAGCTACATGCCGCAGAATAACAAAACCGCACCAGAAAAGCTGGAATTCAAATTTGGTGATGAACACAGGGAGATACTGGAAAGTATTGTACCAGACAGTTCTAATAAACCTTATGATATGCATGAGGTGATCACCGGTATTATAGACCAGGATTCGTTTTTTGAAATTCATAAGGATTATGCCGATAATATCATCGTAGGTTTCTCCAGGATTGGAGGCCGTTGCGTCGGGATCATTGCGAACCAGCCTATGAGCCTTGCCGGCGTTCTGGACGTGGACGCTTCAAAAAAAGCTGCGAGATTTACGAGATTCTGCGATTGTTTCAATATTCCGCTATTGGTGCTGGTGGATGTTCCAGGTTTTCTTCCGGGGACAGATCAGGAATGGAACGGGATCATCCTGCATGGTGCCAAATTATTATACGCGCTTAGTGAAGCAACGGTTCCTAAAGTCACCGTGATCACCAGGAAGGCTTATGGTGGTGCCTATGATGTAATGAATTCCAAGCATATTGGTGCCGATCTTAACTTTGCATGGCCAACTGCGGAAATTGCCGTAATGGGAGCAAAGGGAGCTTCGGAAATCATTTTCAGAAAAGAGATTTCACAGGCAGAAGATCCTGAAAAGAAACTGGCTGAGAAGGAAGCTGAATACGCTGAAAAATTCGCCACTCCCTTTGAAGCTGCACAACGTGGTTTTATTGATGAGGTGATCATGCCGAAGGATACGCGTCGAAAGTTGATACGTGCGTTTAGCGCGCTGGAAAATAAGTCGGTACTAAGACCAGATAGAAAACATGGCAATATACCGTTATAGGAATATGTAAAATTTTAATAAATGCTGAATGAGAATTCAGCATTTATTTTTTACTGAAATTTGAACATGAAAAAATTCAATAAGATCGTTCTGGTAGACCATACAAAAATGAACGATGAGTCCATAGAGAAGCTGAAACAATACTCAGAAAACGGGGTAGTGGTGTACGACGATTACCCGGAAGATGAGCAGACAGTTGAAGATAGGATTGGCGATGCAGAAGCGATTATCGTATCCTGGCATACTCAAATCACTGAAAACATCATAGACTCCTGTTCCAGCTTAAAATATATAGGAATGGCCTGTAGCCTTTACGATGATGAATCGGCAAATGTGGCGGTGAAGTTCGCCCGGGATCGCGGGATTGAAGTCCGCGGTATTCGCGATTATGGAGATCCAGGTGTAGCTGAATTTATAATTTCTGAATTGATTCAGTTATTAAATGGTTATTCTGGGAAACAATGGAAAGATATGCCACTGGAGCTTACCAATCTTAAAATTGGAATCGTAGGTTTGGGAACTACCGGCAAGCTTCTGGCAGATTGTTTAAGGCCATTTGGAGCAGACCTGTATTATTTTGGCAGAACAAGATTTTCAGAATATGAAGATCACGGAGTACAATTCCTGGAGTTGAATGACCTGCTGGAAACCTGTGCTGTATTCAGCTTTCACCTGCCTAAAAACACGCAGCTATTCTCTTCCGAAGAATTCAGGAAAATGGGTGATGACAAGATCATTATCAATACCAGCCTGGGATTACCATTTGATCTTGATGGTTTTACCAACTGGATAATGAATACATCCAATTTTGGGATTTTTGATGGAGATGGTGGGAAAGAGCTATCCGAAGAAATAAAGAAAAGAGTTAATGTGATTGCTCACGATAAAAGTGCGGGCTGGTCTTCGCAAACTCTTGTAAGGCTTTCTGACAAAACACTACAAAACCTGGCAGACTATGCCGGGCAGAAATAATGTAACCATTGTTACTTATAGATTGTCGTACTTCTCGCATCTTTGCGAACACTAAAATTACAATATGGATCTAATTTATCAGGGATGGCCATGGTATGTGGCCGGCCCGCTCATAGCACTCGTGATGTTCCTTCTCATCTTTATGGGAAAACAGTTTGGAATGTCTTCAAACCTTCGAACCTTATGCACCATGTGTGGAGCAGATAAGACCGCAGGATTTTTCGATTTCAACTGGAGATCCCAGAAGTGGAACCTAGTAGTTATATTGGGTGCTGCAATTGGTGGTTTTATTGCCATGAACTTTTTAACTGCAGATCCCGCAGTGGACATCAATCCAGATACCGTTGCCAATTTGAATGAACTTGGATTTGCCAGTGCAGGTGAAGCTTACCTTCCATCAGAATTATATGGCATGGATGCTTTAACCGACTGGAAAGCGCTTGCAATTTTAATCATTGGAGGCTTTTTGATAGGTTTTGGCGCAAGATGGGCCGGTGGATGTACTTCGGGACACGCGATCTCAGGACTCAGTAATTTGCAGTTACCGTCATTGATCGCCGTAGTTGGATTTTTTATAGGTGGATTATTTATGATCCATGTGTTATTCCCTTTAATTTTTTAAGAGATGAGAGTAGTTGGATATTTAGTAATAGGAATCATGTTCGGTATCGTGATGTTCAAATCTGAAGCAGCATCTTGGTTCCGGATCTATGAGATGTTCAGGTTCGAATCATTTCATATGTATGGAATCATTGGATCTGCACTTGTAATAGGTGTTCTTGGAACTTTACTGATCAAGAAAAATGGAATGAAAGACGTGCAGGGAGAACCAATTACCTTTCAGCCTAAGGAGAAAAGCTTTAGCAGGTATATGTTTGGAGGAATCATATTCGGACTTGGCTGGGCGCTTGCCGGAGCCTGTCCGGGCCCTATATATACGCTTATTGGTGCAGGGTATATACCGGTTATTGTTGTTTTCCTGGCAGCTTTGCTTGGAACCTTTGTTTACGGTTTACTACGGGACAAACTTCCGCATTAATCGCAAGTTTTAAATAATGAAGTGGCTGAAATGAATAGTTTCAGCCACTTTTTATTTGCTCAAAACTCATAATCATAAGCTTTGTAGTTTGATCTTACAAAGCAGTTTTCAAGATTTTTCAGTTGATACTATCCTTCAAATTCCTGGACTCATTCAGTAATCTAAGTGCATCGCTTATCCCGGCGTTATTAAAATACAGGTACTCCTTAACGATTTTGCCATTTTCAAACCTTGCGGTGATATGAACCGGGATCACGATGACAGAATCATTTTCTGCGATCGTGCCTTCCCAGGCACCCCAGAAATTCACCCAGGTTTCACCGGCATCTGTAACCACCATTTCGAACTCACTTTCAGAATCCTGGAAATCGTATGAAGATAGCACGGCGTTATTTTCTTTGTGCATTGCGACTGCTGCAGCCAGATCTATGGGTTGCCGACTATTATAAAATAATTCCATGCTGTCTGCAAAATGGGATTGATACTTATCCCAGTCTGCATTCTCATAATCCTGCAAAACAGTTTTAAAAATGCTTATCTGTTCAGAGTCTTGAGAATACCTGATTGCTTTTTCTTCTTTCTGATGCTCATTGCATGATAATAGAAATAGGCAAAAGCATAAAATTGTCCATGTTTTACTCATGATGTTAATCTTCAGACTGGTACGAAATCTCAGGCATTATATTTCCAGTGACAACTTCCCGTTTAGAGAATACCTTCTGAATTTCTGAAGATAATTTTTCACCTTCCTCGCCAAGTAACTCTGCATTTTCCTCTCTTAGTTTTTCTACGGAAGCAGCATCTTTACCAGATATGGCGACCATGAAATATGAATCCATAGTTCCGAAGCCACTTTTATAAAGCCTGTAATACGCTTTAGAACCTTTTTCCTCGTATAGTTTTTTGGCGGCTTTGGCCAATTCCACAGCCTTATCCATTTTACCTGGAGGGATATGATAAAACACCAGTTCTCTGTAATTCATGCCTTCCATATTTTGATCCATACCTTCTGGCATATAAGAATGTTCCTTGTCAAGATTCAGAATATAATCACCATGCTTGCTATAGGTTTCAGCAAAAGGTTCAAAGAGCTTTTCGAAAGCTTCCTCACCCATTTTGTCCTGCAGATCCTGGAATGGATTTTTATCAAGTTCAGCAAAATTGTCGATCTCGGTAAGGTACATAACGCTGTTGTCATCTGCCTGAAAGGCAAGCCACTCCATTCCTTCCATTTCGTGTTCCCTGGCAGCTTTCAGCAAGGCCTTATCGGCTTCAAGATGCTTGTCCATCATTCCTTCTTTCACGTGATCTTCATGGACCACGAACATTTGATAATGATCACTTTGTGCTGTTGATATATGGCTTGAACAGAGTACAAGTGCCAAAGTCATTAAAAAGCTTCCTAATACTTTCATTGGTCTGGTTTTTATGGTTAATAAACCTGAATTTAGGAAGTATATATGGATAGCTGAGCGGTATCTGGACGTAGGTAGTTGTAAATTGTCCAAACCTGGCAGAAAACTTTTCGAAGCAGTAAATATGGAAAGATATGATCGTTTTAAATGATCTGTAAGTGGTGAAAAAGTTCGGTCCTCGTATTTTTACTTATAGGAAGTGATTTCGAGGCGATAAGAACGTGATTACTTCCAATTTCATCTATATGGGAGAGATTGGCGATATAGGAGCGATGGATTCTTAAAAAGCGTTTATCGGTGATCTTCGAGCTAACTTCCTTAAGGCAACAAACCAGTAAAAATTTTCGATTCCTCGAGTACACCCTGCAATAATTACGGTCTGCTTCTATATAATGGATATCGTCCAGAGCGATTTTGACCATAGCATCCTGGTAACGAACAAAAATACGATCCTTCAGTATCAGGTGATAATTCTTAGTGTCAGCAGTTTCAGGTAATTTCACAAGTCTTTCAGGAATTGCTCGCTTTATCAAATGTTTCCTGTTCTTCAGCTTTTGGTAGATTAAGTTTTGAAGAGACTTTGTTTTGCTTCCGCTGAAAAAGAGAACGGAATGATTCATTTCAGACTTATTGGATGCAAAGCCATTCAGCTCGCTTTTAAGGTGATCTTCCATAAGAATAAGATCTGGAGCATCCTGCTCAACAAAGCTCAGGGCGTCTTTAGCCCTGGAAAATATCCCCGTGATTTGATAACCCAGTTTATTCAGCTTTAAAGATAACTTTGCAGCCATGGGTATATTATTCTCCACAATGATGATTTTCGCTTGTCTGTTCATCAATTTCAGTTATACTATAAATATACTGAAAGTATTGATAATCAGAGAGATAAATATTATATTATCTCAAACGGGAACTGCCGGGTGAAGAAGGGTAGAAGTGAGGTAACGTAACTTTGTATTTCACCACGACCAGCCGTATACTTATTACTGTAAGTGCCGTAGCAAGATATATAAAGTCTGCATTCATGCCCAGATCATAAAGCAGAATGTAGGCTAGTGCACCAATAAGACAGGCAGTGGCGTAGATCTCTTTTCTAAAGATCACCGGGATCTCGTTACAAAGAATATCCCGTATCACCCCTCCAAAGGTACCGGTCATCGCACCTAGAGCTACAGATATGATGGGGTCAAGGTCATTCTGGATTCCGGTTTCAACCCCTGTGATCGTAAAAACACCAAGCCCTATCGTATCGAATAGAAACAGTGATTTTTTTAAATAATTAAGTTTATTTCTGAAAATGATCGCCAGGATCGTTACAACACCAATTAAATATACGTACATGGTGTTTTCCATCCAGGTAACCGGCGTATCTCCAATTAGAATATCCCGCACGGTTCCACCGCCAATCGCTGTGACGAAAGCGATTATAAAGATGCCGAAGAGATCAAGTCTTCTATTCATGGCAGACAATGCACCGGAAATCGCGAAAGCGATCGTACCGAGAATATCCAGAATGTTAAACAAACTTATTTCCATACTTTGCAAAGGTAGTTTTATCTTTTAAATTTGCCTGAGTGTGAGTTAGTTTCGTAGCGATTTGATCTGGAATATTATGAATAGATGAAGTTGATGGCTAATATTGTAAGTTTTAGTGCGAACTACCTACTTTTATAACATAGAAAACCAAAAATCATGAGTGATACTATCGAAAGAATAAAATGCCTGATCATAGGTTCTGGTCCTGCAGGTTATACCGCAGCGATCTACGCCGCCAGGGCAGATATGAAACCAGTTATGTATACCGGGATGGAACCAGGTGGACAGTTAACTACCACTACAGAAGTTGACAATTTTCCAGGCTATCCGGAAGGTATAGATGGTCCAAAAATGATGATGGACCTGCAGCAGCAGGCAGAACGTTTTGGAACCCAGGTGAGAATAGGAATGATCACTGAAGTTGACTTTTCAAAAGAAGTGGGCGGGATTCATAAAGCTCTTGTTGACAATAAGACCTGGATCGAAGCTGAAACGGTGATCATATCAACCGGCGCTACCGCCAAATATCTTGGTTTACCCAGTGAACAAAAATTACGAGGTGGAGGAGTTTCTGCCTGTGCCGTATGTGACGGATTCTTTTATAAGGGTCAGGATGTGGCGATCGTAGGTGGAGGTGATACAGCTGCTGAAGAAGCAACTTATCTTGCCAATATCTGTAACAAAGTAACTATGCTGGTTCGAAAGGATTACATGAAAGCTTCCAAAGCGATGCAACACCGAGTGGAGACTACCAAAAATATCGATCTTCGTTATAATACTGAGGTAGATGAAATTCTTGGGGAACAGGTAGTTGAAGGCCTTCGAATGGTAAATAACCAAACGGGTGAAAAGGAAGAGATCGATATTACAGGTTTCTTTGTAGCCATTGGACATAAGCCTAATACCGATATTTTTAAAGGTTGGTTAGATATGGATGAAACAGGTTATGTGATCACAGAGAGCAAGACTACCAGAACTAATATCCCTGGTGTATTCGCTTCAGGTGATGTGCAGGATAAGGTTTACAGGCAGGCGATTACCGCTGCAGGAACCGGATGTATGGCCGCTCTGGATGCAGAACGATACCTGGCAGAAATTGATATCGAAGAGGATATCCAAAAGCCACAAACCAGACCGGAAACTGTATAATCTGGTTAGGATACGATAAAAAAATGCCCGCAATTGCGGGCATTTTTTTTGATACTGATTCAAGATCTTAATTGTCGGTTTTCACCTTGACTTCTCCATCATCAATCTTTACCTTCGTTTCTGAACCATCTGCTCTGTCAACCTTTTTCTTATACTCGCCATCGTCTTTTTTGATCTTAATCTCATCTCCTTCCGGAGTTTCAATCTTGATCTTGTCCCCGCCATCCTTTACTTCAACTTTATTGTCAGGGTCTTCCATCATTCTTTCAACTTCAGATTTCTCTTCCTCTGTATCTTCATTTTCTCTACAGGATACGAATGCCAGAGATAAGAGCAATATAAAAGCAATATTTTTGGTGCTAATTTTCATTTTCCCATTAGTTTAATTGGCTGCAAATGTATTCAATAGGTTTATCCATTAATGTGAAATCCAGAAATTTTATCAATTATTTAAACAGTCCTTTACTAAATTCCTTCTTGGATAGGCTGGCTTCGTCTGAAAATTTTAGCAATTTTATGACCGGTGTATTGTATACTTCGATCTCACTTTTACCAGAAGCGGTAATATTCAGCGTATCGCTAACATTTACTTTTGCTGAAGAGTTTCCCTGTGCCAGTACTTCCGCCTTTATGCTGCTCAGGTTTTCTCCATCGAATTTGGAAGACTGGTCTGCTCTCAAACGGAAGGTCTGCGTTTCACGGTCTATCCTGGCGGCTGCTTTTTCATAAATATCGATTTCCATAACGGGTGCATTCAGAAGTGCTTCCACTTTAGAGGATTGATTTAGCTGGCAAACAATTTCCCTGGCTGTGACATTCAATTCAGCTTCTGCATCATCTTTGTGTACAAAATTGAACTTACTGGCAGTAAGGGTTAGAAAAGCCTTGGCGTCCTTTCCTGTTTCAAGCTTGAAATCATTCACATAAAGATCCTGTAAGGATTCCAGTTCCACATCACCTCCAATGAGGATGCTTTTTAAGGTATCAGAAAAAGTGATCTTTAATTCCTGTTTCTTCGTTCGGGATAGCTTTTTGATGGGCTTGATATAAAGTGTTCCATCGAGAACTTCAGTCATGATTAGATCATGAATATTATCATCGGCCTCAATCTCGATCATGGATCTTCTTCCCTTCAGGATTCCAACTTCAAATTCTCCCTTGATCTGGATGGAATGAAATTTTTCCAGATCATATTGTTCAGTCTTTACATTTCGACTTCCTTTTACTTTGTCCTGGGCTTTACAACTGCATAATATAATGAGTAGTAATAATGGTAATTTCTTTAGCATCGTATTTTAATTTTCTAAATCGTTAATTCCCGACCTGCAGATCCGGAAACTTTTTTGCAAAAGATAGGACTATTTATTTCAAAGCCCGTAATAGGCTGGAAAAAAATATGATCCCGTTTTCCCAGATCATTTTACAATGTTTTATAAAGCTGAAATCCTTTCAGTAATGAAAAAAGCCTCCGCAAGGGAGGCTCTCAACTTTTAACTGTCCAGGATTTTTTGATAATGTTCCAGCTTCTGAAATATTTCAGTACTGTTCAGTGGTTGTTCAATAGTTGCAGTTTCTTTCTCTGCTGGCTGAATATACAATACCAGGCTTATAAAGAAACTAATGATGAGATTGATTATTGAGCTCATACTAATTCTGTATTTGTACTCCGTTGCTGTCTATTCTTACCCGGTCGCCATCCTTATCCTGAATTTCCACGCCGTTATCATTCAACCTGATGTTAACTTCTTCACTATTTACATCTACCCGTGCATTAAAGTCATCTGAAGTGTCATAATCATCTTCCCAGGTATCTTCGCTTTCCCAGTCGCCATGATCATCATCCCAGGTATCTTCTACGGGACAATCTGCACAGCTTGTTCCACCATCGATGATCTTGAGAAAATGCTCTTCTTCTCCATTATGAAGAATGTCTTCATAAGAATCTGTATTGCGGTGAAAAGTAGAAGTATTATCATCGGCATAAAGCGTGGTGCCTTCAGGAAGATATAAAGTGATTTGTACTTCCTGATCACGGTAACCTGCCTTGGCTTCAGTAATAAAATAACTATCCAGTAACAGCTCGTTTCCTACAAGACTCCGACCGTAACGTATCGCCTTCGCGCGGTCCCTGGCTTCGTTGTAGTTCTTACCTTCAGCCGACTTCAATATCTCCATTTTTCCTACTGAATCTCTGGTAGATCGTACGATCAGCCTGATATCATTTCCAACGATCATTTTTGTGTCTTCTTCGTATACAATTCTAAAATCTGATGATCTTATGGTTCGGTTACTCATTTCAGGATTGTGCTTCATCCGAAGGTAGATGGTATCTTCAGCAGTAACCCGCAGGGTTTCAGTAGTCGCAACTTCCCCATCGAACGCGCGATTGGTAGCCTGGCTGATCCCGATTACTGATAGTCCTATGACTGAAATTAACCAGACTCCAAGCAGTGTTAGCAGCGCAATTCTTCCCACAGATCTCAAGTTTCTTACCAATATTTTTAATCCCAGCACGAACAAAAAGAAGAATGGAATTCCCACGGCGAAGAAAACGAGCAGCGAAGTAAGCCAGATAGGCGCGCCACTGTTCACAACATCTATATACTCTGTCCATGGTGCATCAACCAGTCCAAAAGTACCTACTGCAAATAAACCTACGAATAGCGCAATAAGGGTGGATCCGGCAAAAAGGATGAGGATGATCCCGATGAATTTTACAAATAGTTTCAAACAGAACTTGATAATATTCCCTAGCGTGGTTGCTGCGGAAGTTGCTCCGGCAGACGCTCTTTTCCCGAACTTATCATAGTCTACATTCTTTATACTGTCTGAAACATCATGAAAACCCTCACGAATCTTCTTTTCAATGTTGCTAACGGTAACTTCTTCACCACGCATGGCAAGTTTATCAGCCGTGGTTTTAGCTTCAGGAACAAAGATCCAGAAAGCAATATAGATCAATAGGAAACCACCACTCGAAAAAATGGTAAGCAATACCCAAAGCAAACGTACCCAGATGGCATCGATCGCCAGGTAGTGTCCAAGTCCTGAGGAAACACCGCCTACAAAACCATTTTCGGTATCTCGATATAGTTGCTTGCCGCGGGTTCTGCCAGCCCTGTGCGTGGTGTTCGTTGGTTCATCTTCGAAGATCTCCTCATCAACCATATAATCTTCGGGTTGTCCCATGATCGTGATGACTTCTTCTACTTCCTTGATACTTATTACCTGGCGGTCATTCTTAACCTTCTCATTGAACAATTCAGCAATACGAGCTTCGATATCTGAGATGATCTCATCACGACCCTGCGTATTTGAAAACGAATGCCTTATGGTCTCCAAATATCGTTGAAGTCTGGCATAAGCATCCTCATCTATATGGAAGAAAACGCCGGCAAGATTTATGTTAACTGTCTTATTCATGATTGTTCTTTTTTTGAGTGGTTACGATGTTAACGGCAGTTTGTAATTCATTCCAGGTACCCGTTAGCTCCCTGAGAAATATTTTTCCTGTTTCGGTAAGTCCGTAATATTTACGGGGCGGCCCGCTTGTAGATTCTTCCCAGCGATAATTGAGAAGTCCCGCATTTTTCAACCTGGTCAATAAAGGATAGATGGTACCCTCAACTACCAGTAACTTTGCGTCTTTTAATGTGTCCAGAATTTCTGCTACATAGGCATCTTCGTCTCTAAGGACCGAGAGAATGCAATATTCCAATACACCCTTACGCATCTGGGCTTTGGTATTTTCAATCTTCATAGTGTTTGTTTTTGGGTGTCATTAAACTGTTCATTTTTTGATTGATGATTTTGATGATTTGTTTTATCCGGTTTATCCGAACTTAAAAAATTGATGGTTAAAGGATAACTGTATTCTTTTCCTTCATTTGCTGAAAGACTTGCAGAGATGACTGTAAAAATTTCCAGCACAAATAATCCAAGCAATAGAATCCCCAGTATTCCCATGATGATGATAAAAGGTAATGCTTCTGAAAACTGGTTAACTTCAAATGAGTCATTCGTCATAAGGGGTTCTACCATATTAAACTTCAAAGCGAAGAATAAGAAGGTGGCACCTCCAATAGCTACCAGTAACACCGTATAAAGAAAAGTGCTAATTTGAAAATTAAGCGCATTTCTCCCGTGGCGATCTACAAATGGATCTTCCTTACTGCTCAACCAAAGCAACATCGGGAATATGAAATTCCCGAGGGGAATAAAATACTTGGTAAATACCGATAGATGAAGTACGGTAGTTAGAGTTTGGTTTTTATGTTCGCTTACGTCCTGCATGATTCAATATTTATACTATTAAAAAATAAGTGTAGAGAAGACGTATACATAGATCGCAAAAATTGTTACGTAGATCTTGATCCTATCTGCTAGGGTAGCGGGTAAAACGCTGGTGACCGCTTGTCTTTTGATTGATTTTTTCATCGTGATTTAATTTTTTGATGATTTATAACCTATTAGGTTCTTATGCAAATATATATCTAAAAGAAGGTATTATGCAAAACAAAGTACTAAAAGTTAACATTAATTTAAGGATTTACTTGTCATTGTTATTTCCTATTTTTATGAAAATTTGAATGAAAAAACTGCGCATGAAGCTAAATCCCTCAAAACTGAATTCCTTTTTAATGCTCAAACTTCCAAGTGCCTGGTTGTGTGGTGTTAGGGTGAAACATATAGATGAAACCGAGTGCAGCGTTGGAGTTACCCATCGCTGGATCAATCAAAATCCTTTTAATTCCATGTATTTTGCTGTTCAGGCGATGGCAGCAGAGCTAAGTACCGGTGCATTGGTGATGGGAAAGATCCAGAATTCTGGAAAGAAGATCTCCATGCTGGTTGCACAGAATAAATCGGTTTTTTCCAAGAAGGCAACCGGAAAGATCAGGTTTACCTGTCACGATGGTCAGAAAGTTAAGGAAGCCATTGAGCGAACGATCGCGACCGGGGAAGGGCAGACCATGTGGATGAAAGCCATTGGTATTAATGAGGAAGGCTTAGAAGTTTCGGTATTTGAATTCGAGTGGACTGTTAAACTTAAACAAAGAAAGTAACACTCCTCTCAAAACAACTACTCATCTTATATAATACATCAATCAAAATACAATCACTATGAATGCACATGAAATAGATTACCAGATTTTCGGAGAAGAGATGCAATATGTTGAACTTGAACTTGATCCAAGAGAAGCGGTCATTGCCGAGGCTGGAAACTTCATGATGATGGATGATGGTATTCGAATGGATACCATTTTTGGCGACGGATCGAAGCAGAACGAAGGTTTCCTGGGAAAGGTCCTTGGCGCCGGAAAGAGACTGCTTACCGGTGAAAGTTTGTTCATGACCATTTTTTCCAACGAGATCCAGGGGAAAAAGCGAATTAGTTTTGCCTCACCTTATCCTGGAAAGATCATTCCTATCGACCTCACTCAGTTCAACGGAAAATTTATTTGCCAGAAAGACGCTTTTCTATGTGCTGCGAAAGGGGTATCCATAGGGATAGAATTCAGTAGAAAACTTGGTCGCGGGTTCTTTGGAGGTGAAGGTTTTGTCATGCAGAAGATCGAAGGCGACGGTATGGCGTTTGTCCATTCCGGAGGTACCATGGCCAGAAAAGAACTTGGTCCCGGTGAGAAGCTGAAGGTCGATACTGGCTGTATCATAGGTTTTACGCAAACCATAGATTATGATATAGAATTTGTGGGTGGAATTAAAAATACCATTTTTGGAGGAGAAGGTTTGTTCTTTGCAACTCTTACAGGTCCTGGTACGGTTTACATCCAGTCATTACCTTTTAGCAGGCTGGCCAATCGTGTCCTGCAGGCTGCACCACAAATGGGCGGTAAAGATAAAGGAGAAGGTAGTTTACTGGGAGGAATTGGAGATGTATTAAGCGGAGACAATCGCTTTTAATTTGTTAAAAATTTAACAAATTTATTTCTATTATTCTTATAATAACTATATTGTTATGATGAAAAATCTAAATGCTTATAGTAAATCTCTACCCTTATTTTAAACCTAATCTTTTAACCTAAATCTTTCAAATTATGGCGAGAGCGATGTTTGAATACACCAAAACGATACTTGATAAAGTAAGTTTTGATCCAAACTTGTTCTGTAGAGAAGTGAAGAAAGCGATCGATAGATTGCTTCCACATGAGATCGAAGAGTTACGACTCTGGATTCTCGGGCTAACCAAACAGAACCCAGAATTAAATCAATGTTTAATTTACTTGAACACTTAAATAAAAAGCGGCTAATAGCCGCTTTTTTTAGTTCTTTTGAAAGTCTTTTTTATGGTTTAACGGACTTATAATTTTTACGTTCTGGAAAGTAATGGCACCTTTTACAACACTGGCTATGGTGCTGCGTAAAGCTTCTATGATCTGCATCTTCAATTCACTACGATTATAGATCAGGCTTACTTCACGTGCCGGGACAGGGTCGTTGAACATTTTCAGATTCTTTTTCTCAGAATCTTTGAGTTCCAGGGTGTGCAGGTAGGGAAGAAGGGTCATCCCAAGACCTTCGTTAGCAAGTTTGATCAATGTCTCAAAACTACCGCTTTCCAGTTGTAACTGGTCACCATCATATTCACGGTTCGCCTTGCACAGGTTGATGATCCCATCTTTAAAGCAATGTCCATCTTCCAGCAGTAAGATCTTATTAATATCAAGACTGTCTATATCAATTTTTTCACTGGAATGCATCTCCATTTCCTTTGGGATATAGGGAACAAAGGGTTCATAATACAATACATTTTCCTTTATTCCTTCAATCTGCAGCGGTGTAGCTGCAATGGCCGCATCAAGATGTCCTTCCTTTAACTTTTCAATGATGGCCTCTGTATGCAGTTCTTCAATTTTCAATTTTACCTTCGGAAATTTTTTCATGAAATTCCCAATGAACATAGGTAACAAGGTAGGCATGATCGTAGGGATCACTCCTAAGCGGAATATTCCTCCAATAAAACCTTTCTGCTGGTCTACAATGTCTTTGATGCGGTCACTTTCATTGACGATATTTCGGGCCTGCTGAACGATTTTCTGCCCAACTTCAGTAAGCTGGATTGGTTTTTTGGTACGGTCGAAGATCGTAATATCCAGTTCTTCTTCTAGCTTCTGTATCTGCATACTCAGCGTTGGCTGGGTAACAAAGACCTTTTGAGCAGCTTTGGTAAAATTCTTATGTTCAGCAACAGCCAAAACATAATGCAACTGGGTAATCGTCATAGGAATAGATTTGAACTACAAAGGTATAAGAATTTCCTATACCGGGTAACCTTTAACTTTGTTTTATCTATGCAAAACCCCCCCCCCCTATTGGCGGGTTTTTGATGGATTCTTATATAATTTAGAATCTTAAGCTCATGGCTTTTGTAGAAGCATCCAGCTTAAAATTTGTATCACTCCACATTGGTGGTCCCATCGCTGCGCTGTCGCCGCTACTGGCGTAGCTTTCTTTCGGCATTCCATTGGTTTCGAAATCCATTCTGCCGTTCGCGTTTTCGTCATGCATCACCATAAGGGCATAATTTCCTTCAGGAATATTCTCAAAAGTCACTGTTGCTTTTCCATCTTTAATTTCAGACTTCTTTGCATACGCTGGCTCTCTCATAAAGTTTTCTTCGGTGTAAAGTGCGAACAGTACTTCACCATTGTCATTAGTAACATTCGGTACGCTTACTTCCAGTTCGTGGGTTGCGGCAGTTTGAGCATTGACAAGGCTACCGATAAATAAAGCGAGTAATAATAATAAAGTTTTCATAAGGATTGGTTTTAATTATATTTCAAATGTAGATGATAACCTCCTTACTAATAACTAATTATGTCTGAACTGTAGAATATGGATGCTGAACTGTTTACAGGAGTCCGCGGGCTTTTATTTCCAGGTATTTATTGATTGCGTTTATACTGAGATCTTTTGGGGGAGTGAGTATGGTCTGGATCCCGAACTTTTCCAGTTCCTTAACCATCATAAGCTTATCCTGCTGGAAAGACTCCGCAATGGTCTGGTGCGCCAGGGTTGTAACATCCTTTCTGGTTTCCTGATTTGTAAGCTGGTTGATTTCAGTATTTTCAAAAAATATGACAACCAGCAAATGCTTTTTACTAATGGCCTTTAAAAAAGGTAGCTGTCTTCGCAGCGCACTCATATGTTCAAAATTAGTATATAACATCACTAGACTTCGATGGGTAATACTTTTTTGAATACGCGCGTATAATCTGCTATAATCGCTGTCAAGATATCCAGTATCCACTCGATATAAGGATTCCATGATCTGTTGCAACTGGCTGAGTCTGGAACTGGCTTTTAAGATTTGATGTACTTTATTGCTAAAATTAAGCAGACCAACCTTATCCTTTTTACGCAGCGCAATGTTGGAAAAAGCCAGGGAACTGTTGATGGCATAATCCAGTAACGACAATCCTGAAAAAGGCATTTTCATGACTCTTCCCGTATCAATGATACTGTAAACCGGTTGAGAGCGTTCATCCTGAAATTGATTGACCATAAGAGCATTTTGCTTAGCTGTTGCCTTCCAGTTAATGGTACGCACATCGTCACCACGCACATATTCCTTGATCTGTTCGAATTCCAAGGTGTGTCCAATCCTTCTAATCCGTTTCATCCCCTGTAAATTGATCTTTTGATCCAAAGCGAGAAAATCCAGTTTTTTCATTTGTACAAAAGACGGATAGACTTTTACAGATTGCTCCTTACCGGTGACATACCTTCTTTTAATCAGTCCAAGTCTGCTGAAAACGTAAATGTTCAGGTTGCCAAAGATAAATTCTCCGCGCTCCAGAGGGATCAATTGATAGGCGATTTTTTCTTCGGAACGGGTGTCTATCTTGGTTTTTCTTAAAAAATCTCTTTTCTGAAATTGTACAGGAATTTCATCAATTACTTCAGCTGTTACCGGAAACCGGTAATTATTCCGAAGTTTAAGTAATACTTTATTGGGATCTGAATTGGAAAATTTTTCCGGAAGTATTCGCTGCGCCAGTATCGCTTTATCTGAATATAACGCGATGATGTCCAGAAGAGTTGCTATTGCCAGGCACATGCAAAAAATCCAGGAAACGCTGTACAGCCAGTCCACCCAGAAGGAGACCAGGAACGCCACTGCGATCCCTACAAGACTGTAGAAGAACAGCTCTTTGAAATATAAACTTTTCAGAAATTTAAGCACTATCGGGGGATTTCTACAGATTGAGTGATCATGTCTACCACATCTTCAGCCTTCATACCTTCCATTTCCCTGTCTGGTGATAGAATAAGCCGGTGACCTAAAACAGGTTTCAGGACATTCTTGATATCTTCCGGAATCACAAAATCCCTTCCATTGA
The DNA here is from genome assembly GCF_000423045.1 of Christiangramia portivictoriae DSM 23547. Taxonomy (GTDB): domain Bacteria; phylum Bacteroidota; class Bacteroidia; order Flavobacteriales; family Flavobacteriaceae; genus Christiangramia; species Christiangramia portivictoriae. Next base: position 124,148 of record NZ_KE383972.1, read on the forward strand.
TCGCCGCATAAGCCTTGGATGCATTCATGATCGCTATGGACGCTCTTGGACTTGCCCCAAGATACAGATGAGAATGATTTCTGGTTTTCATCACCAGCTCCGCGATATAACTCATTAGTTTATCCTCAAGGACGATCTCATGGATCTGGGAACGCAAAACTGCGAGCTCAGCCGGATCGAGTACCGATGATATTTCGGTCTCTGGTGACTTGCCTTTTCTTAAATGATGACCTTTCAGGATCTCGATCTCTTCTTCAAGTTTTGGGTAATCCACTTTGATCCTGAACAGGAACCTGTCCAGTTGAGCTTCCGGCAGGGCATAGGTCCCTTCCTGTTCAATGGGATTCTGCGTGGCCAGTACCATAAATGGTGGCTGCATGGGATACAGGTTTCCGTCGATGGTTACCTGTCTTTCCTCCATGACCTCGAACAAAGCCGACTGGGTTTTGGCCGGAGCCCTGTTGATCTCATCGATCAAAACGACATTCGAAAAGATAGGACCTTTCTTAAATTCAAATTCTGAAGTCTTTACGTTAAAGATTGAGGTTCCCAGAACATCGCTGGGCATAAGATCTGGTGTGAATTGAATTCTGCTGAAGTCGGTTCTCAGGCTTTTCGCGAATAACTTGGCGGTTACGGTCTTTGCGACCCCGGGGACACCTTCGATAAGTACATGCCCATTGGAAAGCAAGCCTACGATAAGTAGTTCTACAAAATTGTCCTGTCCAACGATCACCTTTCCCAGTTGTGATTTTAAACTTTCTACAGATGTCTTCAGGCCTTCCAGTGGGATCCTGTTTTCAAATTTTAATTCATCCGGTTGTTTATGTTGTTCCTGGTTTTCCATCGGTAAATTTGTATTGATTAATATAAGTACTAAGCTCCAGAAACTCCTGTTTTGAGCTGTTCTTATTTTTTTGAAATGCGGTTAACTTATCGAAAAGCTCCTGAGTCCTTGCCAGTGAATTTGAACTTTTCGCAGCCAGATCTTCTTTAAATCCATTATCTATTCTGGAAGTATCCAGGCGATATTCCCGGCGGATAAATTCGAGAAATAACGCAATTTTTTTATCACCAAGTTCCTGAAATCGATTTTGTTCGAGGTATAAACTCGAGATGATTCCTGTATACTCGTAAGATCGGTTCTTAGGCGGTTCTATAACCGGGATGGCGCGTTGCTTTCTTTTGCCTTCAAAGATGATATACAGGACCACACATAATAGGATTGTGTAATATGCCCATTTTAGGGATCGGTTATTCAGTAGAATATAAAGGGAAGAGCTGTAAAAAGATTTGCCCGTTTTATAATAAGCATCCCAGTATACCTTTCCTGCGGGAAGATAAGCCAGAAGATTGGAGGTGTATGTATAATTTTTGTCCTTCAGCATGAAATAATTGCTGAAAACCTGCGGTGCCGTATGGAGAAGAATGCTTCCGTCACCAAACCCTGTTTTTATAAAATTGATTTTTGGTAACATTTTGTTCCTCCTGGTAAACCCAAGTGCGGTATGATTTAACGTATCAATTTCAGTAAAAAATGCCTTTGTAACCTGTTTGTCGAATTCGGCATCTTTCTGCAGCCTGATTTTGGAATTATAAAAGTTAAGTTCTTGAGCTTCAGTAAAGCCTTCCACATCAATTTCAGAACCTGTTTCGATATTTAAGGTATCCTTTAAGTTATTGCTAAAATCGTGTGCAGAAATAAAAACAGTATTGCCTTCAGCAACCCAGTTCAGCAAATGATCCAGTTCATCATCGTCAAAATTAATTTGCCTGTCAAAAAAGAAATAAGTGCCCCCAGACTCTTCAGTATTTAGAAATTCATAAGGCGGGATTTTGAGTAATTCCAGGCTATCTCCCGAAATTCGCTTCCAGGATTCGTAAAAAACCCTGGAGCCAAGCGGTATCTCATCAATATGAGTATAACTGGGATTCCAGTTGATCTCTTCTTTTACTGAAGTTTCCAGCCAGGTAAGCACGAGAACCACGACCACAAATAGTGCGATAGCAAACTTATAGGATCTATGCATTCTTCAAGGGTTTTAGTTCATTTTCGATCTTGCTGAATCCATTCGCCGCTATGCGGTAATCTGCGGAAGAAACATCAAAATTTCCATACCAGATAAATTCATAGAATTTTGTAACCTCTGCAAAAAGCTGCTGTAAATGAGTTTCTGGAATTTCCTGCAAATATTCTTTATTGGTCTTTTGAAATTCATATTGAATAAAACCATTTTCATCCAGTAACTTCAAACTCAGCAGGTATTGATAACGCACAGCAAACCTATAATTCTCTTCCAGTACAGCTTGCTTAATAAGACCTTGAAGATCTTCATTTTTAACCAGCTCTTCTTCCTCGCTAAGAAGGACTTTACTCACTCCAGGTCTTGCAAGGATCTTAGCACCAGGATTTAGCCTGGTAAACAACCATATAATAAAGGCCAGGACGGCCATTATGATCAGGTATGGAAAGATTCTAATGAAAAATGCGAGAAGGCCATTTGCATCATAACTTCCAAAAAGCCATGAGATGAACTGGTTGTATTTAAGGTTTAGCCATTTTTTAAAGCGTACCCACCAGCTGTCTTCTTCGGTATTTTCTTTATAATTGTAAGCATCCTGTTGCCTGTATTCTTCAAGCTGAGTGTCATCGAATTCGATGGGAAAGAGATCTTCAGTAGTTTCCATCTGAATAACTCTCTGAGAAATCGAATCCTCCTGAGCTACCATTTCCTGAGGAGCACTCAGCAAAAGAAAAAAATACAGCAGATATAACTTCAAACTATCGGTTCTTTCCCAGGTTTTGTATCGTTTCGTAGGTACCGGTGAAGTTCTTCTTTTCATTGAGATGAAAGTACACAAAAGCGACTCCAACCACGGTCATACTATAAATGATATATTGGATTGCTGAAGAGATCGCATTAATTATAACATATCCTGTCCCAAACATATCCTGAGGTTCTGCAGCAGAAGATTCAGCAGCCACAGTAAACGCCCGAATAAATATATAAATAAGCGCTGGTAGTTGAAAAATGAGACCTATCACATAGATCACCAGGTAAATGCATAAAAGTGTGGCAAAGGTCATCCACCAGTTATCCTTAACCAGCTGAAAGCTTTCAGAAATACTATCGGTCACTCCATTTCTACGGAAGACCAGGATCGCGGTGACCAGTGACAGTGGCACAAAAACATAGATTCCCGGGATCACAAAGAACATAAATGCGGCAAAAGTGATGATTCCGGTAAGTATGGATAACAAGAGGATTTTTCCGAAGTCCTGTTTCAGTCCGCTTTTAACCTCTTCTTCCTGAATTTTGCCGTTATTATTGATATATGAGAGAATGATATGATTAATAGTGCCGGTCATGGAGGTGAAGTAGGCAAGGTAAGCGATCATCAGTAAGATAAGCGCAATGATCACATTCGAAGCTTCGAGGTTTCCATTAGTAAATAGACTGCTTCCAAGAGTTGCGTAAGTGTAAAAACTTATCGCAGCTACCAGAAGTATGAAAGAAGGTCCCACGAGTTTAAAGAACAAACGTAGTCCGGTTTTATAATTCTCTCGAATAAATTTAAAGGTAACGCTCAGGATCTCACCAAGTTCACGCTGTTGTTTAAAAATAATGTGGTTGTTATGCATTGTGGGTTTTATTAGATAAGTGGATTGGATAAATAACGTAATAGAAAAGGATAAGTATCAAAGAAGTACCAATAATGATGATGGCTAGCCAGTCTGGCATTTGCGTGAGCCTGGTAACAAAGCCTTCCAGAAAACCGGCTATGATAAAAAATGGAATGGTACTAATCACAATTTTGAGTCCGTCCTTGATTCCCATCGTAAAAGCCTTCAGTCTGCTGTAAGTCCCGGGAAATAGAATACTTTTTCCAACAACCAGGCCTGCAGAACCAGCTACGATGATCACTGAAATTTCTATGGTTCCGTGGATCCAAATCGTTCTGGCAGATTCCCATAACATCCCCTGTTCGTAAAAAAAATATTGAAAACTACCCAGCATCACGCCATTTTGCATCATGACGAAAACAGTTCCTATTCCTGCGAGAACTCCCAGCGAAAAGGCTGTAAGCGCCACACGAATATTATTAATAGTGATTCCCAAAAACATATTTGTCTCTGATGCTTGTTTATAAACAGCCAAGGGATCCTTATTTGCAATATTCTCCAGGGTCATGTTAACATAGGCATCACCCAGAATGGATCTTACGAAGGAACCATCTGTAGCCGCACTATAAGCGCCAATAAGGCTGAAAACTATAAATATTAAAAAACTCCATAGCAATTGCTTCTGGTGTTTGTAAAATTCCTGCGGAAATTCCTTTGTGAAAAATGTGATAAATCTGCTCTTCGATTCTTTTTTGGCTTTGTAGATCTTCTGGTGGGCAGCAGTAGCCAATCCATTTAAATACTGTACAGTATTGGAACCCGGGTAGAAGGTGGAAGCGTAACTCAGGTCATCGCTAAGCTCTACGTAAAGATTGGAAAGCTGATCTGGATCCAGAGCTTTATATTTCTGAAGCAGACTTTCATACTTGACCCATTTATCTTTATTTTGCCTTACAAAAGCTGCCTCGCGCATTCTTAGATTTAATTGAACCAAAGTAACATATTTAATGGATAATTTTCAAATCGAAACTGCCCAAAATATCAATTTACAACACAATATTGCGGGAGTGGGAGAGAGGATCCTCGCTTTTTTTATCGATCTCGCAATTATCGTTATCTATATGATCCTGGCCGGCCTTATCATTGCGGGAGCCACGAATGGCGCAGGAGATCAATGGATGTATTATACGGTTCTTGGACTGCCTACACTTTTGTATTATTTGCTTTGGGAAACATTCTGGAACGGTCAAACACCGGGCAAGGCAATTCTTGACATCAGGGTGGTGCGTAAGGATGGCAGTCGTCCAACTTTTTCTAATTACCTGACCCGCTGGTTACTTAGATTGATCGATATTACGGCAAGTAGTGGTGGGGTTGCCGTGGTGACCATTTTGTTTACCGGTAAAGGACAACGTTTGGGAGACCTCGCAGCGGGTACAACGGTTATTACTGAAAAAAAGAAATTTAGGATAGAACATACATTAGGCACCAGTTTTCCTGAAAATTATGCGCCAAAATATCCGCAGGTCACTGTTCTTTCAGATAAAGACGTACAGGAGATAAAGAATTTGTACCAGAACGCTAAAGCGGAAGGGCATCACCATATCATCCTGAATCTTAGCAATAAGGTAGCTGAATTGCTGGAAGTGAAATTTGAAGAAAAACCCATGGAATTCCTGGATAGAGTGGTGACCGATTATAATTATTACACCAGCCAGTAATTAGTTTAAAACTTCTATATCCATTTCAACATTATCTACAGGCCATTCAGAATCTCCGGTGGTAACCTGTGAAATCTTTTCGGCTACATCCATACCACTTATTACGCGTCCAAAAACGGTATGATCGTTATTAAGATGAGGAGTTCCATCTTTAGCCATGACAATAAAGAATTCAAAAGGAGATGAAGCTTTGCTTACATTTTGCTCTGCATATTTCGCTGCTGAGAATGCTCCGTAGCTGTGCTGGTGCCCGGCTTCATACTCGCTGGGAATTAAATAATTTCCAACATCCCCACGATTATCTGCTGTGATCTGGTTGTCTGCATTGCCACCCTGTATCACGAATCCCGGGGCCACCCTATGAAAAAAAGTATTATTGAAATAGTCGTTCTTCGCAAGCATGATAAAATTAGCCCGGTGTAAAGGCGTATCCCGATACAGTTCAACATCAATATTGCCGAATTCTGTCTTGATTCTAACCCGGGTTTCAGGATGCTCCTTGCCGTACTTTCTCAAGGTAGGCATCAATTCTTCCTGTGCAATGGGGTACATATCATTCTTTTCAAATTCAGTTTTGACATTTGCCCGCTTGATTTCTGCTTTTCGAACCTTTAGGATGCTATCCCTGGCCTGTTGTATAGAATCCTTTTTTCTTTGTTGCTGAAGCTCTTCCGGAGTAGGTTGAGCCGACTTTTCTGAGGAACTTTGCTTATCTTCACAACTTGCGAAAAAGAGAACTGAAAAAATTGTTAGTAAAAGAGACTTTCTAAACATGGAATTCAACGAATTTAAAAACAGGATTTCAAAGTTAAAAAAAATGCCGTTGCCGGGAGAGCAGGCGCATCGAAAACTGGCTCCCATGATGCGAATTAAGGAACTGGAGGAGCTGGATATGGAAAAATTAAAGCCCCAGGAAGCCGGAGTCATGGCTTTATTCTATCCAGATAAACAGCAGGAAACCCGTATGGTTTTGATTCTTAGAAAAACTTACAAAGGAGTTCATTCTAACCAGGTAGGATTTCCTGGAGGCCGGGTAGAGCCAGAAGACAGGAATATGGAACACACTGCTTTAAGAGAAACTGAAGAGGAAGTTGGCGTGCCACAGGATTCAGTCGAAGTGATCGCAAAACTTTCCAGACTGTATATTCCGCCTTCCAACTTCTGGGTACATCCGTTCATCGGGATCCTGGACCATACTCCAGAACTCATTCCGCAGGAATCTGAAGTAGAAGAGATCATGGAAGTGCTTCTCAGTGATTTTTTGGATGACGATAACCTGGTGAATGAAACGCTGAGTACCTCTTACGCTACTGAAATAGAGGTGCCAGCGTATAAGTTGAATGATAGGATCGTATGGGGAGCTACAGGAATGATGCTGGCTGAAGTTCGGGAAATGCTGCTCATGATTTAATTTGACAGATATTACTATATTTGCCCGGTTTTGTTAAGGAAATCTAAAAATTGCAATAGGAAAAAATCAGAAACATGGGATTGTTGAAGAAAAATCCGTTTGGACATTATAATTTTTTGAAGAAGTGGCTTATTCGCATATTTGGTGTTCTAACACACAGGCGTTATCGAGGCTACAACGAATTACAGATAGAAGGCTCTGAAATTATCAAGAATCTGCCTGATACCAACGTACTTTTTGTTTCCAATCATCAAACTTATTTCGCAGATGTAACGGCCATGTTTCATGTATTCAACGCCAGTCTAAGCGGTCGTGTGGATAGTATAAAAAACGTGGGTTATATCTGGCAGCCAAAACTGAATATTTACTATGTAGCTGCCAAGGAAACCATGAAAGCCGGACTCTTAACCAGGATCATGGCTTATGCCGGGGCCATTACCGTGGAACGAACCTGGAGGGCGAAAGGCCAGGAGGTAAAGAGAGATGTGAACCCCAACGATACTCAAAATATTGGTACAGCCTTAAATGATGGCTGGGTGATCACCTTTCCGCAGGGAACCACGAAACCCTTCAAACCTATTCGTAAGGGAACAGCGCACATCATTAAAAATCATAAGCCTATTGTAATACCAATTGTCATCGATGGCTTCCGAAGATCGTTCGACAAAAAAGGACTTCGAATAAAAAAACGAGGTATCCTTCAAAGTTTCCAGATCAAGGAACCTCTTGAGTTTGATTATGAGAATGAAAGTATTGAAGACATTGTAAAGAAACTGGAATTTGCGATTGAACAGCATCCATCATTCCTGAAAGTGATTCCTTCCGAAGAAATTCAGGCGATGGAAGATTTGAACGAACAAAGAAGATTTGGATATTAATAGAAAAGCCGGAAGTGATTCCGGCTTTTACATTTACATTTCCAGCTTTTTCAATTCCTTATAATTTCGGTGTAATCTTCTGAGCAATATTCCGTAGACCAGGGTGTAGATTAACCAGATGACTCCAAGGATGACTGCAAGCGCCAGTAGCGTTCCTCCAATAAATAATAGCCATTGTTTCCAGTCAAAACTCATGTTTGAAGCTACCGGCTCGGCGGTTAGAACATGGTTTCTTAGGATAAAGATCATGGAAAAAACGAATACAAAGGCACTGGAAATCAATATGAAACCAATATAATATTTCACCGTTTTCCTGACTTTTAAAATGGTCTTCATGAGTACTGAGGCACTGTCTGTTGCATTGATCGCCTTATAATTCGTATAGAATTTATAAATGAAATAGAATGTGATGATATAAGACACCACATAGGTACAAATGAGAAAAATGGTTAAATTATATTCTTCCATTTTTGCCCAGTATTCGTCATCTGCAATAAAAATGTTCAGGACAGCACCAAGTGCAAACTCGATGATACTTATAAAGAATATCCATTTCACGATCGAAGAAGAACGCTTCCAGATAAGTTTATATATTTCGTCGTAGGACAGCTGGGGAATAGATTTCTCCTGCTTCTTCCAATCCTTTTTCAATAGATCCAAATTATCCATAGGCTATCAAGGATTTATAATGTTTTGTAATTTCGTTTTTACTCTATTCATTTTTACACGTGCATTAACTTCAGTGATCCCCAGAGTTTCAGAGATCTCGGCATAGTTTTTATCTTCGAGATAAAGAAAGACCAGCGCCTTGTCTATATCGTTCAATTGTTTGATCGCGTCGTACATTAGCTTCAAATGCTGTTCCGCAGTATCATCATAAGCTTCCGATTTTATTTTAAAGTGTACGCTGTCATAATCCTGGGTTCGTATACTTTTCTTCTTTTTTCGATACAGCGTGATGGCAGTGTTCAGGGCGACCCGGTACATCCAGGTACTAAACTTTGAATCTCCTCGAAATTTGGGGTAAGCTTTCCATAATTGTATGGTAATCTCCTGAAACAGATCATTGTGTGATTCCTGATCATTGGTATAGATACGGCAGATTTTGTGTGCAATGTTCTGGTTCTTCTCCAGGTTGGTTACAAACTGATGTTCTAATTCTTTGTTCACGAATACTTGGTTAGCTCTAATAGGTAGACAAAACGCCGCTTACGTTACAAAATTCTTTAATTTATAGTTAATCCATCCACTGTTCCTTTTAAGAATCTTAAATTTGAATAAAACCAACCGAAAATGATAATTCCAAAGTCTGATTTACCTAGAGTTGTAGTAGTTGGCGGAGGATTTGCCGGGCTGGCACTGGCGAGGAATCTGTTAAAGCAGGATGTACAAATGGTTCTGCTGGATCGCCATAATTACCACACCTTTCAGCCATTGCTTTACCAGGTTTCCACCTCGGGACTGGAACCAGATTCGATCGCTTATCCCTTAAGAAAAATTACACGTTCGAGCGATCGCTGTTTTTTCAGACTGACCGAAGTGAAATCAATTTCTGCGGAAAAAAATACCGTTCATACCAGTATTGGTGATATTATCTACGATTACCTGGTTATCGCAACCGGTTCAAAAACAAATTTCTTCGGAAACGATAGCATCGAAGAGCATGGAATGTGGATGAAAACCGTTCCACAGGCTCTGAACATTCGTAGTCTGATCCTGGAAAACCTGGAACAGGCTACCATCACAGATGATCCTGAAAAACGGAAGGCACTACTAAATTTTGTGTTAGCGGGTGCAGGACCCACTGGAGTGGAGCTTAGCGGGGCAATCGCTGAACTAAGAAATCATATAGTTCCCAAGGATTACCCAGATCTGGATCCAAACGAAATGAACATTCATCTTCTGGAAGGGATGGACAGGGTGTTACCTCCCATGAGTGAACATGCTTCCAAAAAAGCACAGGAAATGCTGGAAGACCTGGGAGTGAAAGTACACCTTAATACGATGGTGGAGAATTATGATGGCCACCTGGTCACCACCAATACAGAACTTGCTCTTAAAACAGAAACTTTTATCTGGTCTGCCGGGGTGACCGGTGCACCTGTAGAAGGTTTGAACGCTTCGGCGATGGTAGAGAAAGCGAACCGCTACGAGGTCAATGCTTTTAACCAGGTGAATGGTTATGAAAATATCTTTGCGATAGGAGATATCGCCCTAATGGCCACAGAAGACTTCCCCAAAGGTCATCCAATGGTAGCGCAGCCTGCTATACAGCAAGGGAAACATCTAGCCAAGAATATTAAGAGATTAATTAAGGGAGAGCCATTGGAAGCATTTGATTATTTTGATAAGGGAACCATGGCGACCGTAGGTAGAAACAGGGCAGTGGTAGACCTTCATAAATGGAAGTTTTCAGGTTTCTTTGCCTGGTTTGTATGGATGTTCGTACATCTCTGGTTTCTGGTAGGCTTCCGTAACCGAGCAGTTACATTTTTTAACTGGCTGTATAACTATGTGAATTTTGATAAGGCTGCGAGGTTGATCATTAGACCTTTCAAAGGTCATGAAGAACGCATGTCTATGGATAAGGACAAAGCATGATAAAAGCCCGTTTTAAGACGGGCCTTTTTTATATACTTTTTCAGATAATTATGATAATTCGAAGCTTAAAGGGTTTTTTAGATTCGTTAGCAAACTTCTTTTGAAATCATAAGGCCACCAGCTATTCGATGTTAGATTGAAAAATTTGCAGTTATTAAATTTCAGGTCCCAGGCACTTGAAGGCCTTCCTTTAAGGTTATATCACTTTTTCTTTTCAGTTAAATGATAATAATGTCGGCACTTAGAGATTATATTCTCTTTTTGTCTATCCCATTTCCATCAGTAGACTGTAATGGTGTAGGATATTCAAATTTTTAGCTGAAGTATTTGAATTTTTTATTTTTCTGTTTTTTCTTCGATTTGCAGCTATTTTAATCACTTTGCCTAATTTCCTGATTTATCCATTTCAGCCAAATGATTACTCAGGCGCTTTCCAGGATTTGTCCTCTACAAGTCCGATTTATGTTAAAGATTTTTTAATTTCCCATACAGTATTTGTTTTGATCCATACAGTTCAGCCATTCAAAGTAACAGTTCGGTAATAAAACTTTTAGTATTAGCATTTAAGCATACATCTTTGACATAGAATTTTAGCAATGAAGAACCTTTTAAAAATAGTAAAGATTAGTGTCATCGTAAGTTTCGTGATCGCGTTACTGGATGCCACTTTTAATGGATTTAGTTTTAAGGCACTTGCCGATTGGGAGAACCTGGCCATGTATTTTTTCTATTCTTTCGTACTCACAACCATCAATGTACTTTACTTCCATTATTTCAATAAGAAGGTAGGTTGGAAAAATGCCGGACTCAAAAGGGCCTTTATCGCTTCCTCTGGTTCTATCATTTTAACCTTACTGGGATATTTTTTATGCAGGCTCGTGGACAGATCGGTTTTTGCAGAACAGCCTGTTGCTGAATTTCTGGCGAATGAACGTCTGAGCTTTTATTTTTTTCCGCTTCTGTTTACCACGATCGTAACCCTGATCTTTCATCTTATCTACTTTTATAAAGCTCTTCAGGAGAAAAAAGTCAAGGAGCAAAAGATCATTGCAGGAACGGCCTCCGCCAAATTCGACGCGTTAAAGAATCAGTTAGATCCTCACTTTTTATTTAACAGTCTAAATGTTCTCGCGTCATTAATTGACGAAGATCCTTACCAGGCACAACGTTTTACGACCTCACTTTCTAAAGTTTATCGCTATGTACTGGAACAGAAAGATAAAGATCTCGTACCACTTTCAGAAGAGCTGAAATTTGCGAAAACGTATATGAAGTTACTCGAAATGCGATTTGAAGACAGTATATTTTTCGAGCTACCAGAACAATTATCTTCAGAAGAAGCAAAAGTGGTACCGCTGTCTTTACAATTACTTCTCGAAAATACAATCAAACACAATGTGGTGAGTGAAAGCAGACCATTGCATATTAAAATTATTGAGGAAAACGGCTATCTCGTGGTTGAAAACAATTTTCAGAAAAAGGAAGTTCTTGGGAATCGCAAGGGTGTGGGGCTTCAGAATATTGTAAACCGTTACGATGTGGTAACTGAGCGTAAAGTTTTAATCGAACAAAATGAAGATCACTTTAGAGTGAAACTTCCAATACTAACTAAACAAATATCAATTATGGAGACAACGATCATCAACGAAGAGAATGCTTATTTTAAGGCGAAACAAAGGGTAAAGGAAATCAAGGAATTTTACGGCAACTTAATATCATATTGTGTAGTTATCCCATTCCTTATTTTTATAAATTACTTCACTTTCTGGGGATTTCAATGGTTCTGGTTTCCTTTATTTGGTTGGGGTATTGGTGTGGTTATTCACGGTTTCTCGGTATTTGGATATGGATCTGAATGGGAAGAACGTAAGATCAAAGAGCTTATGGAAAAGGATCAACAACAAAACAAAAGCTGGAACTAATGGAAATCGATTATAAAAAAGATATGCGCTACAGGCAGGCGCAAAAAAGAATCAAGGATATCAAAGGTTTTTATGTACACCTTATGATCTACCTTTTCGTTAACATCGCCATCTATGTGGTAAGTACCCGGCAAACAGGATTTATGGAAGGCCTGGGCATGTGGCAGAACTATTCCACGCTATTTTTCTGGGGTATAGGTTTGTTCGCTCACTGGGCAAGCGTTTTTGGACCCAATTTTATCTTTGGGAAATCCTGGGAAGAGCGTAAGATCAAGGAGATCATGGATAAGGACAAGAAGCAACTCTGGAAATAAATCTGTACTGTGACGAAAGTAGTAATTATTGAAGACGAAAAACCTGCAGCAAGACGTTTGCAGCGCATGCTCACTCAGCTGGGAATAACTACAGAAGTGATGCTGCATTCGGTAAGTGACGCGGTTGAATGGTTCAGGAATAACCCAGATCCTGAACTTATTTTTTTAGATATTCAATTGAGCGACGGACTCTCTTTTGAAATTTTTGAGCAGGTCTCTCCGAAAAGTGCCATCATCTTTACCACTGCTTATGACGAATACGCTTTAAAGGCGTTTAAATTAAATAGTATCGACTATCTCCTGAAGCCAATTGATGATGAAGAACTCGAAGCAGCCATCACCAAATTTGATCAAAACAGGAAGGCAGAAGGCTTGGACCTCCACGAAATCAAGACTATGTTAGCGGGTCAATCATCACTCAAAACCTATAAAACCAGATTTACAGCGCAGGTAGGACAGCATCTAAAACTGGTTGAAGCCAGCGATATAGCCTGCTTTTATTCAGAAAATAAATCGACGTATATGCATTGCTTTAATGGTAGAAATTATCCCATTGATATTCCCCTGGAGCAGTTACAGGATGAGTTAGATCCAGAAAAATTTTATCGCGTCAATCGAAAGTGCATCATTAATATCAAAGCGATTGAAGATATACTAACCTATTCCAATTCAAGACTCGAAGTAAAGGTGCAGAACTTTGCTGATTTTCAAATCATTGTAAGCCGAGAACGGGTTAAAGACTTTAAGGCCTGGCTAAACAATTGATATTGAAATGTTAAAGTTGGTTATTTAAAAACCGTAAGGAAAAAGCTTCCGTATATCTTGATATATAAACTCGGTTTGTTTGAATAATTTTTGGTCGAATTATGTCGATTTGAGTTTTTGATTTTTTTGGTTGGTTAGATGTTAGGAGTGAGGACCCTCGGTAATCCTTCTAACGTTTGCAAAGTAAGCCCCGTGCACTCGTACGGGGCTTATTCGTGTTTATAATTCCTGGCTAGGGTAGTGTCATCGCAAAAACAAAAAATCCTGCATTTAGAAGCAGGATTTTTAAACTGTCCTTATATACTCTTTAAATTAACTAGGGGGCAGATACCGCACCAAGTACATAAAGTTGCTCCATGGTTGGTGATTCGCTTCCACCTTCAGGTTCAAGCGTAATTCCAAAAGCTTCAGAATGGTTTGCGTTGTCCAGTTCAAATATTTTGTTGTCATCTACTGCATAAGTTTCTAAAAGGCCTATGCTTGTAGGGGTTAAAGGATCCATTTTAAGAGACCAGACCTGATATACCTTTCCTCTTGGAGGTTCTGGTAATTCCTTGGCATCAATATAAGCCTTATTCTCTTCTTTGTTCCAGTAGACAGCTGCGTAAGCATCTGGAGCTACACCCTGTCCCTGAAGATTTACTCTGGAGATGTTCTTACTTCTAAGAATGGCGAGTAAATTTTCGCTTTTTTCAGCATCTTCACGAATATCAACAATTTGCTGTTCCATTCGCGCACTACGTACTTTTTCAGAATTTAGTTGCTCCCTCAAGTCATTATTGTCTTCAAACATAAAGAACAATCCAACTAATAGGAGAATACTGGCAGCCCACCCAATATAAGAGACCCATGGGGTTCTGCTTTTAGTTTCCATGGAGACTACTTCGCGATCTCCTTTCTTTGAAAGTTTGGCTTTGATGCTGGATAGCAAGGCTTCCGGATTGTAAGGAGCGGTGGCTGCCGAAAGTTTAAGCAGCGCAGCTTCAATTTCTTCGACCTCCTTTTCGACTTCAGGATGACTTTTCAATATGGCAGAAACTTCTCTACTTTCAGTTTCAGTTAAAGCCCCGTAAACATAAAGCTCTAATATTCCAGATTCTATGTATTCTTTGATATCCATACTTATTCAGCTAAAATTTTCCGAAGGGAATTAATACACGCTCTGTTTCGGGTTTTTACCGTGCCCAGGGGCATGTCCAGCTCTTCAGCCGTTTCCTTCTGTGTAAATCCTTTAAAGAAAAGCAGGTCTATCAATTTCTTGCAAACAGGTTTCAGGACATCGATGTATTTCTGGATCCCAATGGCATCTGCCTGTACAGAAAAGTTGGACTTGCTTTCCAGAATATCTACGAAATTATCTGCCGCCAGGTTTTTCTGACTGTTTTTGTGTCGTTTAGAGCGAAGCTGATCTATAGAGGCGTTGCGGGCGATATTTAAGATCCAGGTAAAAAACCTGCCTTTGCTTGAATTGTATGATGAAGCATTATTCCAGATCTTTAAAAAGACATCCTGTAATATTTCCTCTGCAATATCCTGATCGTTCACTATACTGAATATAATACCGTAAACACTTTCAGAATATAGCTCGTAGATCCTTTCGAAAGCTCTTTGGTTACCATTCTGAAGTTCAAGGATTAAACCGTCCTGTTGCATAAATAATGTTTAGAAAAAATAAATATACTTTTTAAAACGGTATAAAAAAAGCGGCTAATTAGCCGCTTTCAAATTATATTTTATCTTTTTTACATTTCAATCACACCACAACCTACTCTGGTTCCGGCAGCTCCTGAAGGCTGAGAGGTATAATCATCTACGCCATCATGAACGATCACGGCTTTTCCAGCAAGATCCTTGTTCTTGTCACCGCAATCAAGACACCATTCATCTGTAGTTAAATTGACAGTTCCGTTTCCATTTGCATCAACTTCAAAGTTTCCTATATCTCCTTTGTGGAAACCTTCTGAATCACCCCACTTTCCATGGTCCTCTCCGGTTGGATTCCAATGTCCACCTGCAGATTTCCCATCTGCTGCAGAACAGTCTCCTTTTTCATGAATGTGAATGGCATGAGTTCCTTCAGCTAATCCGCTAATGATAGCAGTCATGGAAACTTCACCATTTTCCTGAGTGAATACCACATTCCCGCTCAGGTTGGAATTACTAACAGACTGTAATGTAACTTTTGCTTTTTTCTTTTCTTCGTTTTTCTGGCTGTCCATTTCAGAAGACATTTCAGTCTCATTCTGGTCATCCATTTCTTTCTCTTTCTTGTCGTTCTTACATCCTGTGAAAACTAGTCCGGCACAAAGAACTAGAGATAAACTAATACGTTTCATACTTTATCGATTGGTTAAAATTCAGTTTACAGGTCTAAATTAGTCCTAATGTAATGCGTTGCCAAAAGTTTAAGGAGAGCTTAACAATAGAACCATGGCACTTTAATCCCGCAATTTCGAATTAATCTTTCCGGTTGTGGATAAGGTTTTATGGACAGGGCATTTGTCTGCAATCTCCATGACCCGCTTAAGCTGTTTCTCATCCAGATCTCCCTTAATCGCAATTTCCCTTTCAAAAGTATCGATTTTGGTTCCTGGATCTTCGCAATTTTCGCAATCATCTGCATGTTTTTTGGAATAGCTCACATGAGTTTCAACATTTTGAATGCTCCAGTTTTTTCTGCGGGCATACATTTGAATGGTCATGGAAGTACATGCAGCAAGTCCTGCTGAAACCAGTTCATAAGGAGTAGGGCCCAGATCTGCACCTCCAACTTTCTTCGGCTCATCTGCTATAAAGCTATGGTTCCCGGTTCTTATCTGGGTTGTGTAACCATGTTCACCAAGGTTAGCTACTACCTCATGATCTGTGCTTAATTCTTCTTGTTCTTCGGAAGCTATATAACGTGCAGCCCAGGTGGCGATGAGATTTCCTGTATACTGGGAATCAGCTTTATCACTTAGCATATGATCTGCTCCATCTAGACTTACAAAGCTCTTCGGATGCCATGCAGAACGATAAAGGTCTTCAGCATGATTGATCGATACGATAGTATCCTGAGGAGAATGTAATATTAGCAAGGCTTTCCTGATCTCCTGAAGCGCGGTGGCATCCTCATTATCATTTAGATCTTTTACGAATTGCTGTTTAATCCTGAAATTTCTACCGCCAATATTCACTTCAGCATACCCCTGTTCTTCGATTTCTGCCATATTGGATTTAAAATGAGACTTGACATGGGTTAGATTTGAGGGTGCGTTTATGGTAACCATGCAACGAATGCTTTCCAGCTGTTTCGAGGCAAACAATGCGGCCGCCCCTCCTAAAGAATGACCAATCATGATGGTGGGTGCGTGGTAGTTTTCTTCCAGGTATTTCGCCGCCGAAATCAGGTCTTCTACATTCCCTGAAAAATTTGTGTCTTCAAAATCTCCTTCACTATCTCCCAGACCAGTAAAATCAAATCTTAGGACTCCGTAGCCATGTGAGGCCAGAGTACGGCTTATATTCGTGGGGGCATGAAAATTTTTGTTACAGGTGAAGCAATGTGCAAAAATCGCGAAGTTGGTAGGGGTTTCATTTAATGGTAATTCCAGAACCCCGCTTAATTCCTTTCCATCTGTATTTTTAAATTTTATATCCTTCTTATTCATGTATCGATTTTTATTTTTTAAGATACTTTTTTTGACCGAGTTTCGGGTATAAAAAAAGCTGCGTCAAGCAGCTTTAATCATAATTTAGCAGAATATTATAATTCCTTGATCTTTATGTTACGGTACCAAACCTTGTCATCGTGATCCTGCAAAGCGATATGGCCGCTGCGATGAGCTCCAAAACCTTCCCAATCACTAAACTTTGAGTTTTTTACCATTTCTTCCCATTTTTCTCCATGGACAGGAAACTCAGTAACACGAGTTCCATTTAGTTCCACCCAGCCTTTATTTTCTTCGTGGTTAATGTAGATCGTTTCTTTATTCCATTCTCCGGCTGGTTTGGTTGCGTCTTCACTAGGAGGAACCATATCATATAGAGCACCTGCAGTTCGGTTTAGACCATTTTTGGCATCTGGATGCTTTTGATTGTCCAGCACCTGGATTTCCGGCCCGGTTAAGTAAGGCTCGGCATATTTTTCATCTTCCTGTACCGCCCACATGACACCGCTATTTCCACCTTCGGAAATTTTCCATTCAAAACTCATCTCAAAGTTCTCAAATTCTTTCTCTGTAATAAGGTTTTCGGAAGACTCTCTATCTCCTGCTGAAGCAGCAAAAGCGATCGCGCCATCCTCTACCTTCCACTGGGAAGAAATGCTGTCCTTATTATAAGCTTTCCAACCCTGCAGATCTTCGCCATTGAATAATTCCTGCCACTCCTGTTCTTCCTCCTGCATGGCCACTGTTTCCTGAGTGTCCATATTTTCAGCTTCGGTTTCTTTATTTTCATTCTTGCACGCAGTAAGCGCTAAAATCGAACAGCTTATAATTGCTAATTTTTTCATTTTATAGTGTTTAAATTCCTAGAATATTTTTGAGTTTTTGTTCATCAATTTCTGAACCTGCGAAATCGTCAAAACGCTTTTGAGTTGCTTCAATAATGTGCTTCTCGATGAATGCTGCGCCTTCTCTGGCGCCCTGCTCAGGGCTTTTGATACAACATTCCCATTCCAGGACCGCCCACACGTCACAACCGTATTCGGTTAGTTTGGAAAAAGCATTCTTAAAATCTACCTGTCCGTCACCTGGGTGCCGGTATCTGCCCGCACGATCTTTCCAGTCTCCATAGCCACCAAACATTCCTTTTTTGCCAGTAGGCTTAAATTCAGCATCTTTTACATGGAACATCTTTATAAATTCATGATAATGATCTATATATTCCAGGTAATTCAGTTGCTGTAATACAAAATGACTCGGGTCATATAGAATATTCACCCGCTTGTGATTATTGGTAGCCTCCAGAAAGCGTTCAAAGGTAACACCATCATGCAGATCCTCTCCGGGATGTATCTCATAACACACATCGACTCCCTGTTCATCGAAAGTGTTCAGGATAGGCATCCATTTCTTTGCAAGTTCCTTAAATCCCATTTCTACAAGTCCATCGGGACGTTGGGGCCATGGATGAAACGTATGCCATAACAAAGCACCACTAAAGGTACCATGCACATCGATTCCTAAATTTCTACTGGCTTTCGCGGCATACTTTAGTTGATCTACCGCCCATTCGGTTCTTGCTTTAGGATTATTCTTGTAATCATCAGGAGCAAAATTATCGAACATCAGGTCATAGGCGGGATGTACAGCAACCAGCTGTCCCTGCAGGTGTGTGCTAAGTTCTGTGATCTCCAGTCCATAAGAGCCAACGGTTCCTGCCAGCTCCTCGCAATATGTTTTACTTTCCGCAGCCTTTTTGAGATCGATAAGCCTGGTTTCCCAGGTTGGGATCTGGATTCCCTTATATCCTAAGTCTGAAGCCCATTTGCACAAACCTTCCAGAGAATTAAAAGGTGCATGATCGTCCATGAACTGGGCCAGAAAAACTGCCGGTCCTTTTATCGTTTTCATCATATTATTCTTCTTCCATGCTTACCCAAACATTACCTTGTTTGTGGGAAGCTACTGTTTGTTCTATAAAATTCATACCTCTATAGCCATCATGTAATTTGGGATAAGCACCTTCAAATTTGCTACTGTCTTTTATGGCCTGCGCCACTCCATAATAGATATTCCCCATAGAGTCGAAAATGCCTTCCGGGTGTCCTGCTGGGAGCTTGGTGCCCTCAAGCGAGAAATCACTATTGTAAGCATGTCCTGGTTTAAGAACCTGTAATGGTTGGTCCTCCTTCAGCAAATAGAGATAATTCGGGTTTTCCTGTTCCCATTTTAAACCACCTTTATCTCCATATATTTTGACTGAAAAATTATTTTCTTCGCCTGTAGCGATCTGGCTCGCCCGTAATACTCCTTTAATCTTTTCAGAAAAACGCAATAGCACCGTTCCATCAATATCCATTGGATTGTCTTCATAAAGATAATTTAGATCTGCCAGAATATCTTTCACCTGTATTCCGGTAACATATTCGGCCATATTGAACGCATGAGTTCCAATATCCCCAATGCAACAGCTAATTCCCGACTTTTCAGGATCTAGTCTCCAGGTAGATGAACGCTTATCCTTATCGTGAATTAAAGGATTGATCCAACCCTGGTAGTATTGTACATCGACCTTTTGAATTTCACCTATTTCCCCGTTTGCGATCATCGTCTTCATTTGCCTGATCATAGGGTAACCGGTGTAGGTGTAAGTCACCGCAAAAACCTTATTGTTTTTCTTCTGAAGTTCATTTAGAATCTTTGCTTCTTCAAAAGTGGTAGTGAGTGGTTTTTCACAGATCACATGATACTTGTTTTCCAGCAACTGTTTCGCCATTGGAAAATGCAGGAAATTAGGAGTGAGGACCGAAACTACCTGCATTCTTTCTTCTTCTGAAAGCTTTGCTTCTTCTGCCACCAGGTGATCGAGGTCACGATAAACTCTATTTGGATCAAGCTGAAGTTTTCCACCAAAATCAAGACTTTTTTGATGATTGGTATCAAATACACCACCTACAATTTCAAACTGGTCGAACATATTTGCCGCGACTCTGTGCAGAATTCCTATCAGGGAATCTTCACCGCCACCTAATATTCCAAGTTTGATCTTACTCATAATTCATTATTTAAATTTCAATATCTTTTTTATCGATCTTTTCGTTCCTGAAAAATAAGGCAAAAAGCAGCAGGACTCCAAATGCAAAAGCTGCAGGATATACCCAAATCGTTTCCCATTCATGCATTTTATCACCGGTAACGTAGGCATTCGTAATTAAGCCTGCTACATAAAAACCTATCAGCATTCCCACACCATAAGTGGCGAGAGTGATCAATCCCTGTGCAGAACTCTTATATTTTGAACCGGCTTTAAAATCTGTATAGATCTGTCCTGAGACAAAGAAAAAATCATAGCAAATCCCATGTAGCGCTATTCCAGTAATAAGCATAAAGATAAGTTCGCCGGAATTGCCGTAGGCGAAAAGCAGATATCTCAAGGTCCAGGCCAGCATTCCCGCAATGATCGTTAACTTAAAGCCAAATCTTTTAAAGAAGAAGGGTAGAAGCAGCAGAAATAATACTTCAGAAGCCTGGCCGATGGTCATTAAACCGGTTGGGTTTTCCACGCCAACTTCAGAAAGGAATGGATTTGTATTCTGGTAATAAAAGGCAAGAGGGATGCATATAAGTACAGATGCCAGAAAGAACATCAGGAAATTTCTGTCCTTCAGTAATCCTAGTGCATCCAGTCCTAATGTTTCCACCACACTTACTTTTTTTGATTTGTCTGCAGATGGTGGGGTTTTAGGTAATGTAAAACTGAATACCCCGAGAAATGCTGAAGCTATACTTACCATTAAAAAGGTATTTTTCAGCATTCCTTCCTGTCTGGATTCGGGAGAATCCCAGAAAAATATATAGCTAATTACCAGGCCTGCGATGATCCATCCAATAGTTCCAAACACACGAATAAAGGAAAATTCTTTTGCCGGATCTTTCATCTGGGCAAAGCTTACTGAATTTACCAGCGCCAGCGTGGGCATGTAGGCGATCATATAAGCGAGTACAAGCGGATAAAATTCAGCAAAATCTGTGCTTTGATACATGAAGTACATCAACACCGCTCCGGTAAGATGAAGGATTCCAAGGATTTTTTCAGCATTAAAGAACCTGTCGGCAATCATTCCCACAATAAACGGGGCGATGATAGCTCCCCAGGATTGGGTCGAGAACGCGGTGGAGATCTGAACATCTGTTGCATCTAAATTATAACCGAGATAGGTTCCCAGTGTAACGAACCAGCCACCCCAAATGAAAAATTCTAAAAACATCATCAGGGATAATTGGAAGCGGACTAATTTGCTCATAAAAAGGATTTGTGGAGTTGGTTTAAATTTGCTTTCCTGCTTTGATTAGAAGATCTCGGGTGGCTTTGATCCCTTTTTCAGGATCCATGTCTGTACCTTCATATTCGATACCTATAAAACCAGAATAACCACCATCTTTTACGATCTGAAGCATTTTTTTATAATCAATGACTTCTTCATTTCCTTCGGTGTCGAAAGTATAAGACTTGGCGCTTACCGCCATTGCGTGTTTCATCATTTTCTCCACGCCTTCATATTTTGGAAATTCCTCGATACATGCGGCCTGCCATCTGGCTCCACCTTCACGTTTCAAACAGAAATTTCCGAAATCTGGCAGAGTTCCGCAGTTTTCCATATTTACAGCGTCCATTACACTAACCAGAAGATCTGCATCTGAGGATAAATAGCCGTGATTTTCAACCAAAACATTAATGTCTTTGGTAGCTGCGTATTTAGAAAGCTTTTTAAGAGCATCAATAGAATTGTTTTTCCAGTTCTCTCTGTCCTCGTCACCAAAAAGATTCACTCTTATGGAATGACATCCAAGGAACTGAGCGGCATCTACCCATTTTTTATGATTTTCTACTGCCTGGTTTCTGGCTATAGAATCGTTGGTGGCAAGATCTCCTTCACCATCGATCATAAGTAGTAAGTTTTGAACTCCAAATTCTTCACTTCTGTTTTTAAGCGTGTCCAGTACTTTTTGCAGGTCGTCTTCAGGAGTTTTGGAATCCTTTACTTTTTCAGCGTAAAAACTTGTAACATATTCTATTCCTTCAAAACCCATTTCACTGGATTTTTCAGCAAAATCCATCGGGTCCAGAGTGCCTTCAAAAATCGGGCGGTGCAGGGACCATTGTGCTAAAGAAATCTTGAAAAATAGGGAGTCATTTGTTTTTTCTGCGACTGTCTGTGTGTCATTCTCCTTACTGGTTTCAGCATGATCTTTACAGGAAATTATGGATAATGAAAGGCTAATGGCAAAAAAGAGACAGCAGGCTCTAAGTAATTTATAATTCATTTTTGGTGCGCTTAGGTTGTATGGTTAATACCATTGAATGATTGAAAATTAAATGTAGTCTTTTTTTTAAAGATGTAAAATTATAGGCATTAATTTATATATTTGGTAGACTTCGAACTATTTTTTCAACGATAAATCAATGAATTGTGAGTAACTATTATGAAAATGACAGCTATGACGCTATAGTTGTTGGAACAGGTATTAGTGGTGGCTGGGCAGCCAAAGAACTTACCGAAAAGGGCTTCAAAACCCTTGTGCTGGAACGTGGTCGCATGGTCGAACACGTAAAGGACTATCCTACGATGAACGATGATCCCTGGGACTATAAGTTTAAAGGCCAGGTTCCAAGAGAAGAGAAAAAGCGACAGTTAAAACAGGCAAGAACCGGTTATACGGTGGCTGAGCCTAGCAAGCATTGGTTTGTAGATGATATCAAACATCCTTATAACGAAACTAAAAGATTCGACTGGATGCGTGGTTACCATGTAGGAGGCAGGTCGATCATGTGGGGAAGGCATAGTTACAGATTAAGCGATCTTGATTTTGAGGCGAATAAGAAAGATGGAATGGGTGTGGACTGGCCTATTCGATATAAAGATATTGCTCCGTGGTATGATTATGTTGAATCATATATTGGTGTTTGCGGTGAAAAATTAGGATTGAGTCAATTGCCAGATGGACAGTTCCTTCCTCCAATGGATTTAAATTGCGTGGAAGATCATCTTAGACAAAGCATTTCTGAAAATTTTGACGGTCGTGTGATGACCTCCGGTCGTGTAGCTCATATTACCGGAGACAAGAAGTTCGAAGGCCGTTCAAAATGTCAGTTTAGAAACCGATGTATTCGCGGATGTCCTTACGGAGGCTACTTCAGCAGTAATTCATCTACATTACCGGCGGCGGAAAGAACCGGAAATATGACCCTTAGACCAAACTCCATTGTGAGCGAGGTTATCTATGATGCAGATACCAAACTTGCTACTGGTGTAAAAGTGGTGGATACCGAGAGCGGAGAAACCATGGAATTCAAAGCGAACGTAGTTTTCCTTTGTGCTTCAGCAGTTGCATCCACCAGTGTCCTGATGCAATCAAAATCTGATCGTTTTCCAGATGGAATGGGCAACGACTCTGGAGAACTGGGACATAATGTGATGGATCATCACTTTAAAGCCGGTGCTTCCGGAAATTTTGATGGTTTCCAGGATATGTATTATAAGGGAAGAAAACCAAACGGAATCTACCTTCCAAGGTTTAGAAACCTGGATGGAAGTAGTGAGGTTGATTTCCTAAGAGGTTATGGATACCAGGGTGGAGCCAGCCGTACGAACTGGACAGATGCCGTTGCAGAAGCTGGGTATGGTGAAGATCTTAAAAAAGCGGTGACCTCTCCAGGAGGCTGGAATATGGGACTAATGGGCTTTGGAGAAACACTTCCTTATCATGAAAACAAAATGAGTCTCGACTACAACAAACTGGATGAATGGGGGCTGCCTACGGTAACCTTTGATGCCGAGTTTAAAGAGAATGAACTGAAAATGCGTAAGGATATGGTGGACCAGGCCGTACAAATGCTGGAAAAAGCCGGATTCAAAGATGTTAGTGGTTATGATGATATTGGTGCTCCCGGTCTTGGTATCCACGAGATGGGAATGGCCAGAATGGGTAGAGATCCAAAAACATCTGTTCTTAATGGTAATAACCAGGTTCACGAAGCTAAGAATGTATATGTGACAGACGGTGCATTTATGACCTCTGCCGGATGCCAGAACCCGTCCTTAACTTATATGGCCATGACTGCTAGAGCGGCAGATCATGCTTCAAAAAACTTTAAAAAGTCTAATGCATAAAAGTTTTAAATTATGAATAGAAGACAATTAATAAAAAATCTGGGATTGGGTGCAGGAGTTTTTGTAGTAGGACCTTCAGCATTGAGTCTGTTACAAAGTTGCAAGAATGAGCCGGAATATGACTGGCAGCCAGTATACCTTAGCGCTTCAAACGGTAACGCGTTAAAGCAGGTACTAGATACTATCTTACCCGCGACAGATACGCCAGGGGCATCAGATCTCAATATCGCACAGTTTATAGATTCTTATATGGATACTGTAGCTGAGCCAGAGAGAGCGAAAGAATTTAACAGGTCTGCAGATGCATTTGCCAGGGCTTTTGAAAGAGATTTCGAAAAATCTCAGGATGACGGAGGGAAAGATGATTACAATGCTATCGTTAAAAAATACCTGAAAGCGACTCCGGCAGATAAGGAAAAATATATGAAACGTAATACAGAAACTCAGGATGCTCAAAATCAAGAACCTGAAGTGGAGATGGATTCTGATGCCGGAGCATATGCCTATCTAAATAATGTTAGAGATATGGCGATTTGGGCCTGGAAGAATAGTGAGGAAGTTGGAGAAAATGTAATGTGGTACGATCCGGTTCCAGGTGAGTATATTCCATGTGGACCCGTAAGTGAACTTGGAGGTGGCAAAGCCATGTCTTTATAGATTCTCAGTCTTATTCCTAAAAATTTGAGATTTATCAACAGTTGTTGGTAAAAAAAATCAAATTATGAATTTTTTAATATTGTGGCGATAATGCTCTTTTCTTTGCATTATCGCCATCTTTTTGTGGAATTCATAAAAATAGCTTTAATAATTTGAGGTTTAAAAATTTCAAACGTTTGCGAAATACCATGAATTAAGAATATCAATTGTTTTGTTAACTATAAATTATATAAATTTAACGGACTCAACCTGTGTTTGAGCGATTCCAACTAAAACTTTAACTTATGAGAAAATTGATTTTCAGGAGCCTTTTGTTTATCGGAGCACTTATTACCTTCGGTATGGCAAATGCGCAAACTGTAACCGGAACAGTGACAGATGAGAGTGGTCCGCTGCCCGGTGCAACTGTTTCTATCAAAGGAACATCGACGGGTACCACTACAGATTTTGATGGTAATTACACTATCAACAACGTTCCGGCAGATGCTACACTTATGTATAGCTTTGTTGGGTATGTTACACAGGAGATCAAGGTGAGTGGGCGTCAAACGATCGATGTCAACCTTGAAACCGATGCATCTGAACTGGAAGAAGTAGTTTTAATTGGTTATGGAACCACGACCGTTAGGGATGCAACGGGTGCTGTTGCGTCGGTAACTTCCGAAGAATTTAATAAAGGTAACATTTCTTCTCCTGAAGAATTAATACAGGGTAAAACTGCTGGTGTGCAGATCACTCAGGCCAGTGGGGAACCAGGAGCTGGAATAGCGCTTCGTATTCGAGGAACAACTTCTGTAAGATCCAACAACAACCCATTGTTCGTTGTAGATGGTGTGCCGCTGGCCGGTGACGCTACTGCAGCAGGTGGTGGTGACCTTGGGATTGGTTCCAGCTCTTCCAGAAACCCATTGAACTTCTTAAACCCGAGTGATATTGAGAGCATCAGTGTTCTGAAAGATGCTTCGGCAACCGCTATCTATGGTTCCAGGGGTGCGAATGGTGTTGTGATTATACAAACCAAGTCTGGTAGAGGAGTGCAGGGTGGTTCTTTTACTTATGATGGTTCTGTAAGTATTGCGAACGCTGCCAATGAATTTGACCTTCTAAACGCTGAGCAATTTCTTGACGCCGTAGAGCAATATGGTGGAGATAGAGAAGCTCAGGACTTCGGTGCAGATACAGACTGGCAGGATCAGATCCTTAGAACGGCGATCTCTCAAAATCATGCATTGTCTTATATGAATAGCTACAGTTCTGGTAACCTTCGTTTATCTTTAGGATATAATGACATTGAAGGGGTTGTGGAGAACTCGAATATGGAAAGACTTACGGGTCGTTTAAATGCGAATCAGAGATTTTTTGATGACAGATTAAACCTTGGACTACAGTTAACGCTTTCTAATGTAAAAGATGAAGCTGCACCTATTGGTAACGATGGTCCTTCTACAGGAGATTTACTTGGAGCAGCATACTACGCCAATCCAACCTGGCCAGCCGAGGTAAGTTTCGATCCGGTTGGAAATAGCAGAAATCCACTTGAGATTCTTGAGTACGTTAAGAATGAAACAGAAACCGACAGAATTCTTGTAAACCTTTCTGCAGATTATGATATCCTGGAAAACCTGAATGCTAAAATCACCTTAGGTTATGACCGTGCAGAATCTGAGCAGAACGCTTCAGTTTCAGGAAATGTTATAAACTTTGACAATGGATCACCAGGAAACGGTCGTGCTCAGTTAAACGATCTTGAAGCTACCAATAGATTAATGGAATTTGTAGTAAACTACGACAAGCAGTTTGACAATTCTACTTTTTCTGCCTTATTAGGTTATTCTTTCCAGGATTTCCAGAGAGAAGGACGCTATGCCAATGGTTTTGGATTTGTATCTACAGATAATGGTGCCATGTCTTCTGAATTAAGAGGAGATATCGACGCACTATACGGAGCAGTAAATGGTGGTTTTAACCAGTTGCGATACAATGCAGATGGTCTTTTGGTAGACAGACTGTTTACAGATAATGGACCTGTACTAGGGGAATCTGTAAATGCGCCGGGAGGAATCAATACCAGAGTACTTACAAGTGGTACTTATGACAATACAGATGAAATCCAGTCTTTCTTTACAAGATTGAACTATTCCCTGGCAGATAAATACTTATTCACTTTTACCATGAGAGCTGATGGTTCTTCAAGATTTGGTCCAGATAATCGATATGGTTACTTCCCTTCAGGAGCATTTGCCTGGAAGATCGACCAGGAAGATTTCTCTCCAGATGCCCTATCCACTTTAAAGCTTAGACTTGGATATGGTATTACAGGTAACCAGGAAGGTCTTGGATATGGAAACTTTACTATTCGTCGTGTGCTTAATGGCTATGGTATTGACAATGGTGGAAACATAAATGGTGGAGGACTTGGAACTGCAGGATTTGCTAACCCAGGATTGAAATGGGAAGAAACTGCTCAGGCTAACGTCGGGATCGATTATGGATTCATGAATGATAGATTATCTGGTAGTCTTGATTTTTACTATAAGGATACACAGGATCTTCTTCTTGTGGCAGAACAGGCTCAGCCTTCACCGGTACCATTTACATTCCAGAATCTAGATGCCAGCGTGATCAACAAAGGTGTTGAATTTGCGATTGATTATGATATCATTGATAATGAAAACTTCTTCTGGAACTTTGGATTCAACGTTGCTTACAATGACAACGAACTTCAGGATTTCGATGGTTTAATTCAAACCGCTCAGATTTCTGGACAGGGACTTACCGGAGCTTTTGCCCAGTTATTGGCAGAAGGCCGTCCATTGTTTTCTTACTACTTGAGAGAATTTGGTGGATTTGATGAAAATGGTCTTTCTATCTATCCTAATGGAGATGAGCAGCAGTTCGTTGATAAGAGTGCACTTCCAACTACAAACCTTGGTATTAATACCAGAGCTGAATTTGGAAACTTTGATGCCTCAATTTTCTTTGCAGGACAGTTTGGTCACTATATCTATAACAATACTGCCAATGCATTCTTTACTGCTGGTAGTATAAACAGTGGTAGAAACGTAACTACAGATGTACTTACAAACGGAGAACTTCCAGCGAATGCTCCAGATGTATCTACAAGATTTCTTGAAAAAGGTGATTTCTTAAGATTACAAAATGCAAGTCTTGGTTATACTATTCCTCTTGCTGAAGACTCTTTCGTAGAAAATCTAAGAGTTTATGTAAACGGTCAAAACCTTTTCGTGATCACAGACTATTCAGGTCTTGATCCGGAAGTTAGTGTAGATAAGTCACTAAATGGTTTACCAACAGCTGGTATCGATTATACAGCATTCCCTAGACCTAGAACGGTAACATTTGGATTAAATGCTAAATTTTAAAAAAAAATTAATGATGAAAAATAGAAAGTATTTTACTTTAATTCCAGCCTGCGCACTGTTCGTCTTTAGTGCATGTACAGACCTGGAAATTGAGGAAACAGATTCGATCATCGTCAACCAGACCGGAGAATTTACCGGAGTTGGTGACGTAGATGCGACCTTGAGCGGTATCTATGATGCTGTACGGGGACAATTAGAAAATCAGGCTAACCTTTACGCTCTTAACGAGGTAAGTACAGATGAATTCCTTGTGCCAACCAGAGGAACAGACTGGGGTGATAATGGTGTTTGGAGAACATTACATCAGCACAGCTGGTCTCCAATTCATCAGCACGTGAGAGATACCTGGAACGAACAGAACTCTATCATTTTCAGAACTACTGAAATCATTGACGAGAGGAGTAATGCTACTCCACAACAGGAAGCAGAAGCAAGGTTTTTAAGAGCTTTCGCTACATTCTGGGTGATGGATCTTTATGGCCAGGTGCCATTTAGAGGACCAGATGAAGGGATCGAAGTAGATCCATCGGTAATGTCCAGAGCTGAAGCTTTTGATTTCATCATGGAAGATCTTAACACAGCTGCAGCGAATATCGCTACTGCTGCTCCCGGAAGTGAAGCTACCAACCGTGCAACAAAAGCAGCTGTTCATTTCATGCTGGCAAAGATGTATTTGAATAAGCATATCTATACAGGAACTGGATCACCAGATGCAGGAGACATGCAACAGGTAATTAGTAATGTAGATGCTATTAGCAGTATGGGCTTTGGGCTGGAAGAAGGATATTTTGGTATCTTCTCTCCTAAGCTGGATAACGAAACTATCTGGTATACCAACTCCGGAGTAGGAAACGTGATGTGGCATACATTACACTACAACCAGAATACCCCTGCCAATGGTGGAGGTGGTTGGAATGGATTTACCACATTGGCTGAGTTCTACGATCTTTTTGAAGGTGATCCAAATTCAAACATGATAGGCGATGGCCAGGAAGAACGTAGAGGATTTGTACCAACTGAAGGTTCTCCTGTAGGAGTTGACTTTGATGGTGATGGCGAGTCAGATGATCTTGACGAGGATGGAGATGGAATGTTAGATGGTTCTCAAATAGGATTTGGGATGTTAATAGGACAGCAATACGGGATCGATGGTTCTAAACTACAGGCTGAAGCTGGTAAAGATCTTAGTTTTACAAAAGAACTTCCTGGACTTTTAGGTAATGGTCAGTCTACCGGGGTTCGTGTGATCAAGTACCACCCAACGAATGGTTCTTTCACCGGGCACAAGATCGTTTTCAGATATGCAGATGCTCATCTCATGAAAGCTGAAGCTGCACTTAACGGCGGTGGTGGAGACGCTACAGAATTGGTGAATGAACTTAGAACGATACGTAGGGCTTCTCCTCTTAGTTCAGTTACTTCTGAAGATATTATCGATGAACGTGGTAGAGAACTTTACTCTGAATTCTGGAGAAGAAATGACCTGATCCGTTTTGGTAAGTTTACTGAAGCATGGGGTTATAAAGATGCTTCTGAAGATTACAGAACATTATACCCAATCCCGGCATCGGCGATTATATCTAATCCGAATTTAACTCAGAACGAGGGTTACTAAACTTTTAAAAATTGAATGAAAAGAGGGCTATTTTAGCCCTCTTTTTTTGTTATACATGTGTTAAAATTATTTACCTTTCAACCTCCTCCTCAAAGCGATTTATTATGGCAAAAGCCATTCGGCTTACATATTTCATTTTTATCTTTATCCTGTTCTCAGCCTGTGAGAAAAAGCAAACTCTTTTTCTTAAAAAAAGCAGTGAATCAACCGGAATTGATTTCAGTAATCAGCTTGATCCGGACTCTAACCTAAACATCCTTAATTATTTATATTACTATAATGGCGCTGGAGTGGCTACTGCAGATTATAATAATGATGGACTTCCAGATCTATATTTCACCTCTAATGAAGCATCAGATAAATTATATGTAAATCTTGGGAATTTCAAATTCAAGGACGTCACCTCACAAAGCAATATTGAGAACTCTACCGGCTGGACCACGGGAGTTTCCAATATTGATATTAACAATGATGGACTCATGGACCTCTATATTTCGAAAGTTGCAGGAATCGAAGATCTGGAAGGTCATAATTTGTTATATATCAATAATGGTATTGATTCAGATGGAAATTTGAAATTCAAGGAAAGTTCCAGGGAATATGGTCTGGACTTCAGTGGCTATTCTACGCAATCGGTTTTTCTGGATTATGATCTGGATGGAGATCTGGACCTGTTCCTCCTAAATCACTCCATTCACCCAAATCGGAATTATGGTCGTGGGAGCAAACGTTCTTCTTTCGATGCGAAAGCAGGAGACCGAATCTTCAGGAATGACGGAAGCTCTTTTGTAGATGTTTCCGCAGAAACCGGAATATTCCAGGGTCCTACGGGCTACGGTCTGGGCGTCGCAGTGGGAGATCTTAATAACGACGGTTATTCCGACATATATGTGGGAAATGATTTTTTTGAAAATGACTATGTATACATTAATCAGCAGGATGGTACTTTTCAGGAACTCATGACCGGTAGTCCGCAAAACCTGGGACATACTTCGCATTATTCCATGGGGAACGATATTGCAGATATGAATAATGATGGTCTGGCTGATATTATTTCCCTGGATATGCTACCCGAAAATCTGGAAACCTATAAAACTTCGGGACTGGAATTTCCTTTTCAGACCTACGCGAATTACTTGAGAAATGGATTCGCGCCGCAGTATATGCAAAATACCCTGCATATCAATCTTGGGGATCTTAATTTTTCTGAGGTAGCCAATCTGAGTGGTGTCGCTGCGACCGAGTGGTCCTGGAGCGCATTATTTGCCGATTTTGATAATGATACGAACCAGGATTTGTTCATTACCAATGGAATCAAAGGTGCTACCAATGACATGGATTATATCAAATTCATTTCTACGGAAGAGATTCAGCAACAATTATCCAGTGGGGAGAAAATTGACCTCGAAAATCTTACAAAGCGATTACCTGAAAAAAAGCTTGAAAATTATATTTTCAGGAATGATGGTACGCACAGCTTTACAAATGCATCTGAAGCCTGGCTTCCTGCTCAGGAAAGCTTTAGCCACGGGAGTGTTTATGTGGATCTGGATGATGATGGCGATTTGGATTTGGTGACCAACAACACCGATGACGCGGCTTTTGTCTATGAAAATACCACAGCAAAAAATAAGTTTTTAAAGGTTCAGCTGCAGGGGCCAGAAAACAATCGATTCGGCATTGGAGCCAAGGTAAGTGTTTATACAAAGTATGGAATGCAAATGAAAGAGCAATACCTAAGTCGCGGCTATCTTTCTTCGCTCGCACCGGGATTGCATTTTGGTTTGGGTTCCAGCAAAATGGTAGATTCTGTCATCGTAAAATGGTTTGATGGCAGCCAGACAATTTTAAAAGATTTGAAGGCAGATCAAAAAGTTGTTGCCAAATATTCTGCTTCTGAAAAATTTGTAACTCAAACGAAAGACGATCAGAAAGCTTATGATGCGACCGATTCTATCCTAAATTACCGACATACTGAACAGCCAAGTCTTGACTTTAACCGGCAACCGCTAGCGCTGTTTGCATATTCAAACCCTGGACCTACCATGGCGAATGGTGATCTAAATGGAGATGGATTGGAGGATCTTGTTCTTGGAGGAGGAAAGTCGCAGCCATTACAGATCTTTTTTCAGGATAATGCTGCTTTTAGCAAATTTGAAACTACAGCTTTTGAGGCTGATGCCATTTCAGAAAATACCGGAATCGCTTTGCTGGACTACGATAGGGATAGCGATCTGGACATACTGGTGGTAAGCGGTGGCAATGAATTTAAATCTGGAAAAGCGATCCAGCCCAAGCTTTATCGGAATGAAAACGGGCAGTTTATAAAAGATGAACGCGGTTTTAAAGGGGTGTCCCTAAATGCTTCAGGTGTAAGTGTGAAAGATTTCAATAAGGATGGCTATCCCGATGTTTTCATTTCGTCCAATCTTAAACCCCACGAGTTTGGTTCTAGCACACAGCAATTTCTGTTTATTAATCAAAAAGGCAGGTTTGCGAATGTAACTCCCAAATATTTCAAGGAGCTGCCCGGTAGCGTACAAACTTCAGAATGGATTGATTTCAACAGGGACGGCTTTCCAGACCTGGTGCTGGCGGGACATTGGAATGCGCCAGAGATCTACCTCAATAATGGCGGCAAGTCCTTCTCGAAAATGAATAGTAATTTGTCAGATTTCAAAGGCTGGTGGAATGATCTAAAGATTGCCGACTTTGATAATGACGGTGACCATGATCTTGTAGTGGCGAACTGGGGTCTTAATTCCAGACTTACGGCCTCTCGGGATGAGCCTGTAAATCTTTACCTGAACGATTTTGATGAGAATGGAACTTCAGATCCTGTGCTTACTTATTTTCATAAGGGTGAAGAAACCGTATTTGCTTCTAAAGATGAACTGGACCAGCAATTGCCATATTTAAAGAAAAAATTCACCACTTATAAAGATTTTGCTCATGCAGAGCTTTCAGAAATTTTTCCGAAGGAAAAATTAGCAGAAGCGCAACAGCAAAACGTTACAGAACTAGCATCCTGTTATTTCGAAAATCTTGGAAATGGAAAATTTAAAAAACATCTATTGCCTTTTGAAGCTCAGGTTTCACCAATGATGTCTATAGAAGTTTCAGACTATAATGCTGATGGTTTTCAGGATATTCTTTTGGCAGGAAATCACTATGAAATAAGCACTCAATTAGGTAGATTAGATGCTTCACATGCTGTTTTGCTATTAAATGATGGAAGTGCAAATTTTAAAGTTTCGAAACAGTTTCCAGCGATTTCCGGGGCAGCACGTGACATCGGGAAAATATGTGTGGGAAACCAGGAATATGTGATCATCACCAGGAATGACGACACTCCTGTAATATTAAAATCAACGATCAAAAATGAATAGAACCAGTTACATTCAGGTTTTAGCTATTTGCTTTGTAATATTACTTAGCGCTTGCGATTCAGATAAAAAAAGGGAAGAGGATAATCCTGCAGAAAATAATCGCTCTCAGAATACTCTTTTTACTGAAATGCTTCCGGAAGAAACAGGGATCGATTTTATAAACGAAGTTAAGAATCAGCCAGACTTCAATATTTTCAAATACCGGAACTTTTATAATGGTGGTGGTGTTGCCATTGGAGATATCAATAATGATGGACTCCCAGACATTTACCTAACCGCTAATATGAAACCGAATAAATTGTATCTCAACAAGGGGAACTTCGAGTTTGAAGATATTAGCGAATCTGCTGGCGTGGAAGGAAACAAACCCTGGTCTACCGGGGTCAATATGGTTGATATCAATAATGATGGTCTTCTGGATATTTACGTGAGCAATGCCGGCAATATGGAAGGTGACAATCATGACAATGATTTATATATCAACAATGGTGATCTAACTTTTACTCAAAGAGCTAAGGAGTTTAACCTGGCAGAAACCGGATTTAGTACGCATGCGTCCTTCTTTGATTACGACAAGGATGGTGACCTTGATGCCTATATCCTGAATAATTCCAATATTCCAGTGAGTACACTTGGTTTTGCCGAGCAACGTAACATTCGCGCGCAGGATTGGGAAGGGGTCCCTAAGATCTTTAGGGGAGTGGGAGATATGCTGCTAAGAAATGATGATGGCGTATTTACCGATGTAAGTGAGGACGCTGGTATCTTCGGAAGTTTGATTGGTTTTGGACTAGGAGTAATGGTGAGTGATTTTAATAATGACCTGTATCCAGATATTTATGTGTCTAATGATTTCTACGAGCGTGATTATTTATACATCAATAACCAGGATGGCACTTTTACTGAAGAGATTGAAAACTGGACTCAGCACTTATGTCTTTCGGCAATGGGAGTGGATATGGCAGATATCAACAATGATGGTTTCGCTGATATTTTTATCACCGATATGCTTCCCGATTCTGAAGAAAGGGTCAAATCTGTCATGGAATTTGAAGGTTATAACGTCTTTAAACTGAAGCAAAGCAAAGATTTTTTCCAGCAATACATTCATAATACGCTGCAGTTGAACAACGGCAACGAGTCATTTTCAGAGATCGCTCATTTTAGCGGAGTTGAAAGTACCGACTGGAGCTGGGCAGGCTTGATCTTTGACATGGACAATGACGGGAACCGCGATATCTATGTGACCAATGGAATTAATCATGACCTAACCGATCTTGATTTTGTTGAATTTTTTGCCAATGAGATCATTCAGAAAATGGCCCTGACCGGAAAAAAAGAAGCGATTGATTCTATTATCAATAAAATGCCGGTTACAAAACTGCCTAATTATGCGTTTCAGAATCAGGGTAATCTGAAGTTCAAGAACAAAGCTGAAGAATGGGGATTAGGTTTGCCCAGTCTCAGCAATGGTTGTGCTTACGGGGATCTTGATAATGATGGAGACCTTGACCTGGTCGTAAACAATGTAAATATGAACTCCTTTATTTACAGAAACAATTCTGAGAAAATGGTTGACCATAATTACCTTAGAATTAAACTGGAAGGTGCAGATAAGAACAGGTTTGCTATTGGAGCAGTGGTAAGGATGTATGCAGGTGAAGATATCATTTTGCAGGATGAAAATCCATCTCGCGGTTTTCAGTCCTCCATGGATTATGTGCTGAATATAGGCTTAGGTAAGAAGAAGAATTTAGATTCCTTAAGAGTGATATGGCCAGACAATGCGACCCAGTTGCTTCAAAATGTGAAAGCAAATCAAACGCTGGTATTGAATCATTCCGAAGCTAAAGATCAATTCAAGATCGGGAAGCAGGCAACATCAAAAACACTGCTTACCGAAGTTTCCAACGATAACCTGGAAAGTCATACTGAAAATCAGTACACCGATTTCGATTTTGAAGGGATGATCTATAAGAAATTAAGTCAGGAAGGACCAGCGATGGCAGTGGGTGATATCAACAATGATGGTAATGAAGATGTATTTATAGGCGGTGCTAAAAAACAAACCGGAGCAATCTACCTTAACCGTGGAAACGGAAATTTGCAGAAGATGAATCAGCCTGCTTTGACCGCAGATGCCATGTTCGAGGATACCGCCGCTTCGTTCTTTGATGCAAATGGAGACGGAAAACTAGATCTTATGATTGGTTCCGGCGGAAACGAGATTGGCGAATCCAGGAATTACCGTCCAAGACTTTATATCAACGATGGTCGTGGAAATTTTAAACCAACCGAAGCTAAGATCCCTTCCGTAGAACAGAATGTAGCGACGATCGCGCCATATGACTTTGACGATGATGGAGACGTGGATATTTTTATAGGATCCAGAAGTGTGGCAGTAAACTATGGAATTGACCCACAGCATTTGTTTCTTGAAAACCAGGGAAATGGTGAATTTGTAAACGCTACAGAAAGGGTTGCCTACGATGTAAAATATGCTGGGATGATTACAGACGCTACCTGGGAAGATATGGATGGTGATGGAAAGAAAGATCTCATCACTGTTTCAGACTGGGGTGCACCTCATGTTTATACCAATTCAGGGAAAAGACTGAACCTGCTTAAAAATGAACTGGAAAAGTATTCTGGATGGTGGAATACGGTGGAAACTGCAGATCTGGACAATGATGGTGACATGGATCTGGTTTTAGGAAATAAGGGAGCTAATCTGGCCTATGAGACAAGTTTTGAAAATCCTATGAAGTTATGGGTAAACGATTACGATGATAATGGAACTATCGAGCAGATCGTCACCCTGCATAGTGATGGTAAGGACTATCCACTGCACATGAAGAAAGAGATGATTTCCCAGCTGGTTTTTCTGAAAAAGGAAAATTTAAAAGCTTCAGAATATGCGAAGAAAACCGTACAGGAGTTGATCCCGGATCAAAAAATCCAGAATTCTATAGTTAAGGAAGCGAATATTTCAGAAACCATTATTGCTATCAATGATGGGAAAGGTCAGTTTAAAATCAAAAAACTTCCGGGAAGAGTCCAGTTTTCTTGTGTTTGCGGAATTTCCTGTGTTGATGTTAATAACGACGGTAATCTTGACCTGGTAATGGCAGGTAATGATTTTGAATTTAAACCACAGTTTAGCCGACTCGATGCAGGCTATGGAAATGTACTGCTAGGCGATGGTAAGATGAATTTTGAATGGAAAGATTTTAAAGAAAGCGGTTTCCATATTCGGGATGAAGTGAAATTTCTGAAACGCATTCAGGATAAAGACGGTAAGACTTTTATAATCGCTGCTATTAACGACCAAAAACCTCGAATTTTTGAAATCAGCAATCTGTAGATATTTACTTTTCTTACTGGTAATCTTACTTTCCTCGTGTACCAAAGACTATAAAAAGGAAGAGGAGTGCCTCTTTTTTAGTAACCCAAAAGAGAAAGTAACCGGGATCGATTTTGTCAATGAACTTAAGGAAACCCGGGACCAGAACATTCTGGATTATCTCTATTTCTACAATGGAGGAGGCGTAAGTATTGGAGATATCAATAACGACGGACTCCCGGATATCTATTTCACCGGAAACCAGGTTAAAAACAGGCTCTACCTCAATAAGGGTTCATTGCAATTTGAAGACATTACGCTAAAGGCGGGTGTTGGCGGCCAAAGCACCTGGAATACAGGGACGACCATGGCAGATGTTAACGGCGATGGATTGTTGGATATTTATGTTTCTGCGGTCGTTGGCGTAAATGGTTTTCAAGGTCACAACGAATTATTTATTAATAATGGAGATCTAAGCTTTACTGAAAGCGCTGCTGAATATGGTCTTGACCTGGATACTTACAGTTCGCAGGCTGCATTTTTCGATCTCGAAAATGATGGGGATCTTGATGTATTTATTCTGAATCATGCGGTGCATACCAGCGAATCATTTGGCCCTGCAGAGATCCGGAATAACCGGGTGTACGAGAGTGGTGATAAATTGATGCTGAATGAGAATGGAAAATTTAGAGATATAAGTGAACAGGCAGGAATCTATGCCGGAGCGAATTCTTACGGTTTAGGCATCACCACTGCCGATTTCAATAATGATGGCTTTACAGATGTATATATTGGGAATGATTTTCACGAAGATGATTACTATTACGTGAACAACGGCGACGGTACCTTCAGCGAGCAGTTGAAGAGCAGGTTTGGGCATACGTCCAGGTTTTCCATGGGAAATGACGCCGCAGATATTAATAATGATGGATTTGTGGACCTGATCACGCTGGATATGCTGCCCGAAGATGAAACTGTTTTAAAATCTTCCGCAGGAGATGATAATGTGAATCTGGACCGTTTTCGTATCGAAAAATTGGGGTATCATCCACAGTACACCCGCAACATGCTTCAGATCAATAAAGGTGGGGAATACTTTGCTGAAACGGCACTCATGAGCGGCGTAGCGGCTACAGACTGGAGCTGGGGACCGGTATTTGCAGATTT
Organism: Christiangramia portivictoriae DSM 23547; assembly: GCF_000423045.1. Taxonomy (GTDB): domain Bacteria; phylum Bacteroidota; class Bacteroidia; order Flavobacteriales; family Flavobacteriaceae; genus Christiangramia; species Christiangramia portivictoriae. The sequence goes on from NZ_KE383972.1 coordinate 161,758, forward strand.
TGATCAGGATGGCTCTCAGGATCTGTTTATTAGCAACGGCATTCCCAGACGCCCAAATGATCTGGATTATGTGAAATATACTTCTAATGAGCAAATTCAGAAAAAACTGGATAAAACCACCATCGTGGATAATGAAGTGCTCGATAAAATGCCTTCTGGCGCTGTCACTAATTATATCTTTCGGGGTTCTGGAAATGGGCAGTTCGAAAATGTGACGAAGCGATGGATCTCGAATGATAGCATTATTTCAACCGGAGTGGCCTATGGCGACCTGGATAATGATGGTGACCTGGATATCGTTACCAACAACATCAACCAGCCGGTAAGTGTTTATATCAATGATTTCGCGGAAGGAAATTATTTAAAAATCAAGCTTGAAGGGCCAGATAAGAATACCTTCGGAATAGGAGCAAATGCGATACTTTATACCTCTGAAGGCATACAATCCCGACAACTTTACAGTACAAAAGCTTTTCAGTCTTCCTCGGATCCGTTAATGCATTTCGGTTTAAAACAAGATGAAATTGCAGATAGTCTAAGGGTTATATGGCCAGGTGATCGTTCACAGCTTATACGCTCACCCAAACTAAACTCTAATTTTTTGCTGAAGTTTTCCAATGCAAAGGATAGTTTTAAAACTTCTGAAATACTTAAATCCCGAAGCAAACTTCCATTTAAAAGAACTGAAGACTTTGGGATTGATTATAAGCATGAAGAGAATATTTATAATGATTTTGATATACAGAAATTGATACCACATCAAACTTCAGATCTTGGACCTGCGGTTCAGGTTGCAGATCTCAATAATGATGGGCTGGATGATATTATTTTTGGAGCTTCCAGGTTTAAACCAGCAGCGATATTTTATCAGAAAAATGGTGAATTTGTAAAACAGGAAATAGGCGCAATCACCAAGGATTCTCTGGCTGAAGATGCCGCGATCACTATTGCAGACCTTGATAATGACGGATTACAAGACATTCTTATCGCCTCCGGTGGCGGAGAATCTGTCGGGAAAAATAAGCATCTGCTGGATAGGCTCTATTACAACTCAAAATCAGGTGAGTTCAGGAAGTCAGTTGATTTTCCAGAGTTGTACCTCAATTCCTCGGTCATTAAAACTGCCGACTATGATAATGACGGTGATTTGGATATTTTTATAGGCAGTAATGCACAGAATTACCAGTATGGTGCGATCCCGGAATCGGTATTATTACATAATGACGATGGAAAATTTCAGAAAGTACAATCGAAGACCTTTCAGAATATTGGTATGATCACCGATATGATCTGGACAGACATTGATGCAGATAATGATTTGGATATGATCATGGTAGGGGAGTGGATGCCTCCTGTGATCCTTGAAAATAACCAGGGAACTTTTGAAAAATCCACGAAGCTAGATAACAGGTCGTTAAACGGACTATGGCAAACTTTGATCGCTGCAGATATCGATCACGATGGTGATATGGATTATCTTCTGGGCAATTGGGGTCTGAACACAAAATTGAAAGCTTCAGCTGAACATCCTCTTAAATTATATTACAAAGATTTTGACCAAAACGGTTTAACCGAAACCATTCTTGCCATGGAAAAAGATGGCAAATATTATATGCCTTATGGCCTGGATGAGTTAAGTTCCCAGTTAAACCAGATGCGCAAGAAGTTCACTCAGTATAAGGATTTTGCTGGTAAAAGCATCGATGAAATATTTTCTAAAGACGAATTGAATAGCGCAGATTTGCTGGAAGTACATACACTTTCATCTGGTTATCTGGATAATGATAAAGGTACTTTTAAGTTTAAAGCTTTTAAGAATGAGTTACAAACAGCCCCAATTAAAGCAATATTTAGTTACGATTTTAACGAGGATGGTAAAGAGGAGGTTCTGGTAGGAGGCAATTATTTTGGAGTGACCCCATACCATGGAAGATTTGATGCTATGGGTGGCGTGCTGATGTTAAATCAGGATAAAATTCTTGATTCTTATGAAATTGGTTTAAATTTATCACAAAAATCTGTTAAAGATTTCTCGATAATTAAAATTGCCAATAGGCCCTATCTTATAGTGACCATCAATAATTCAGAAATTGAAATCTATGAATTCAGTTTTTAAAACTTACATACTCCTTGCATGCAGTCTGGTTCTATTCGTTTCCTGTGATCAGGAAGAGAAAGAAATCGTAGTTACACCAGATGATTTTCATGCAGCGAACGAGCACATTAGTAAAACAATGGTGCACGATATATTTTCTCCTCCTGTGGCAAGCAGAGTATATGCTTACTCAAATATTGCCGCTTACGAAGTAATGGCTCAGTTTGATGAAAATTATCAGAGCCTGGCAGGTCAACTAACCAACCTGGAAGAAGTACCAGCTCCAGAGTCTGATCTTACCAATCCTGAAGTTGCAGCCATCGTCGCTTTTTATGATATCGCAACCAGCCTGGTATTTTCAGAAGAAAGAGTGAAGATGAAAAGTGACAGCCTTTATAACAAGTGGAAAAATACCAATGAGAGGTCCTTCAAAGTTTCTGAAACGTACGGGAAAAGAGTAGCCGCTCATATAAAGGACTGGTTAAAGCAGGACAATTATTCTGAGACTCGAACCATGCCTAAATTTTCAATTCTTACAGATGATGAGAGTAGATGGCAGCCAACACCTCCTTCCTATATGGATGGTATCGAACCACACTGGATGAAAATCAGGCCATTTGTGATCAATAATGCAAACCAGTTCAAACCGGTACCGCCACCAGAATTTTCTATGGAAGAAGGCTCAAGATTTCATACTGAGCTTATGGAGGTCTATAACATCAGGGAAAAGATCGCTCAGGATGAAGAGAACAGTGAAGAAATGGCTATCGCCAAATTCTGGGATTGTAATCCTTATGTTTCCATACTTAGAGGCCATTTGATGTTTGCCACTAAAAAGATCACTCCGGGTGGTCACTGGATGGGTATTGTGAAAATTGCCTGCCAGAAGGACGAAGCGAACTTCAGCAAATCTGTTTACGCCTATTCTAAGACCGCTATTGCTATTGCAGATGGTTTTATTAGTTGCTGGGATGAAAAATACCGTAGCAACCTTGTAAGACCTGAAACGGTGATCAATAAATATATTGATGAGAACTGGACATCTGTTTTGCAAACACCACCATTTCCGGAATATACAAGTGGTCATTCTGTAATTTCTGCAGCTGCTGCCACAGCATTGACAGATATTTTTGGTGATAACTTCGCCTTTGATGATGATACTGAAGTAGATTATGGACTACCGGTTAGAAGTTTTGAATCATTTAATAAGGCTTCAGAAGAGGCAGCAAACAGCAGATTATATGGTGGTATTCATTACCGCGCGGCAATCGAAGTGGGATTAAGCCAGGGCCAGGATCTTGGGAAATATGTGATCGATAATCTTCACATGACAAAATCTTCTAATAAAACCGAATTAGCTTCCAACTAACATGATCAAGAAGTTCGTAACAATCCTGCTGGGTGTTCTACACCTCAGCCTGGGTTGGTTTTTATTTGTGAAAAAGTACGATTACCAGTTCAGGTTTCAGGCAAAGCATTCTCCTGCTCTGGTTCAGCAGGAAATCAAAGACATCGAAGCTTACAGTATTTTTAAGAGTCAGCCGAAAGTTGTATTTCAGCAAAACGAAGGTTACCAGGAAATTCTACAAACCCTGCAGTTTGGAGACGAAGAACTTCAGCTATTGTGGGAATTGGAAAATCATGCAGACAGCCTTACTAACATTTCCGTGAATGTTGCATCCAATAAATCAATTGGTAATAGACTTGCTCTGCTGAATGTATTTGCTTATAGTGACTATATTGACAGTCTTGAAAACTCTTTTCTGAAATTTGGTAAGGAGTTGCTGAAAAGACAGTCGGCTTATAGGGTGCAGGTGATCGATAGTATCGTGTATTCTCCCGCGCTCGATTGCATTTGCAAACCTGCTGAAGGTATTAAGGTTGAAAACAAAGCCATGCAAATGGTTAGAGATATTGGTTACCTGGAAGACTTCCAGATCGCCCATAAACTAAAACTGACGGCTTATCCATTCGTAAAGATCAAGGCCTGGGATGAACAGAACGGTACTATAGACTATGACTTTTGCTTCCCGGTAAATCTTGCCCAGGATATAAGGCCCAATACGTTTATTGAATTTCAGCAATTTCCGGCAACGACTTCTTTGAAAGCGATTTACAATGGAAATTACAGGAGTTCAGATCTTGCCTGGCATCAATTGCTTTCTGAAGCAAGTGAACGTAGTCTGAAAACCAGTAAATTGCCTCTTGAAATCTTCTGGAATAACCCTAAAACCGGAGGAGATGCTTTGAGTTGGAAAGCCGAAATCTTTATGCCGGTAGAGCCTCGGAAGTAAAATCTGCAGGCACGAGAATCTTTAGTTTTTCATCCATGATACTAATTTTCACTTCAGAATTTTCACCTTTAAATTCTCCATCTATCTGAAATGCCACAGGTTTTTTACAGGTGATCCTGGCCTCTTTAACCTGAAAAGTTTCAACAACATCTGAATGAATATCGGTTTCATTGCGAATAGTCTTGATGATCTCTTTTATATCCAGTTTCTTATAGATAATAATCTCGAACAACCCATCATTCATTTTTCCTGCAGGGTTGATGTTAGCACCGGTACCATACTTGTTTGCATTGGCTATGGCGAGTAAAGCGCCGCTGGTTTCGCGCTTCTTGAAATTGGTTTCCACTTCAAATTCAAAAGGGTATTCACTTTTAAGCAAAGTTGGAAGTGATTGTAGCAAATAACCAATTTTTCCTCGAAACCTGGATTCTTCATAATTCTGAATCAATTCAGCATTTAAACCAAGATCGCTTAGATGCAAACAAATATCATCATTGATCTTGAGGAGGTCCATTTCAAAGATTGTACTGCCAAAGGCTATTTCCACCTGTTGATCCAGCGATTCCGGGATATTGAAATTTGTAGCTAGTCCATTGGCAGATCCAGCCGGGATAATTCCTAATGGGATATCATAGTTTTTGATCGCATTGGCTACCAGGTTGATCGTACCGTCACCACCAATCGCCACAATCCTTTCAATTTTATGTGATTCTATACGCTGCTGAATTTTTTCGGTATCTTTCTTACCCGTTGTGGCAAACAAATGGAGAGTCAGGTCGTAAGTTTTAGCGTAGTTTCTAACCCTTTGTATTAGTTGCTTTTTATCCAGATCACCAGATATTGGATTCACTATCAATAAAACTTGGTTAAAATTCATATAGATTTAGTTGAATTACCTCTAAAATTAACTATTTTGGAACGGAGTGATTTTAAAAAAAGGCCAAATTTTGAAGCTGGATCTAAAACTTTATCGAGGATATGTAAATGAAGAGGAACTGGTGGTTTTTGGACATCTTTTCCAGTCCTGGGCACCAGATAAGTATAGCATTGACAGGAAGGGAGTAAAGCATGCATATAGCCTGCTCCACAAATTTCGTATCGAACCCTTGCCAAATTATGAAGTTAAATTAAAGTTTCAGGACCTAGAGGTTACAACCAAAACACAGGATGATGGTTATTTTAGATTTACGGTTCCCTATAATTCTAAACTAGAACCAGGATGGCACGAATATGAGGTGATTTGTAATACTGGTGAAATTGGAATGGTAGAAAAGGGAGAGCTACTTAAACCACACCCAGGGAAGCTCGCTATCATCTCAGATATTGATGATACGTTTCTGGTATCTCATAGCAGTAAGTTCTTTAAAAAGATTTACGTGATGCTTTCAAAGAACATCAACAACCGTAAAATTTTTGAGGAAGTTAAAGAACATTATCAAAGACTTAGTAAAGCGGGTAGAGATGAGGATGAATCTTTTAATTCTTTCTTTTATGTTTCTTCCAGCGAATGGAATCTGTACGATTTTATTGATGAATTCGCTCGCTTGCACGATCTTCCAAAAGCTGTTATCAAATTAAAGCAGATCAAGACAGGCTTAATGGACTTTATCAAAACCGGAAGGGGAGATCATGATCATAAATTTGTAAAGATCAAGGATATAATTTCGTTTTATCCACATTTGCAATATGTTCTTTTAGGTGATGATTCTCAGCACGACCCTTACCTATATGAACGAATCTGTAAAACATTTCCCAGGAATATCCGGGCGATCTATATACGCCAGACTTCCAGTTCACCTAAAACCAAGATACAGGAGGTTCTGGATAATATCGAGAGTATGGAGGTGAAAACCTGCTATTTCAAGGATAGTAAGCGGGCTATTGAACATTCAGAAGCCATCGGAATCCTGTAGAATTAAGATTGAAAAAATTGAGATAGAAAAAGCCCTTCTTTAGAAGGGCTTCTTTCATTCTAATCTAATTCGAATAATTCTGTTTCTCTAAAAGGTGACATCTCAATTTGTTTGATTTCGGTCATAAATGCCGGCCATTCATTTTTGTAAAAATCATTCGTTTTTTTCAAGGCATTCTCCAGTTCCTCACGAGCCTGCTCCATTAGCATTTCTTCAGTTCTGGTAATTCCATTTTGCCTGGAGCTCACGTAGCTCGATGCTGTTCCCAGCCTGGTCATTACCGTATTTTCTCTGTTCCTGGTAATTCCCTGCCTGTCATCCAGCTTACCTAAAAATAGTGCAATGTGTTCCTCCAGTTTCTTAGTAATAGAATCTACACTTTTCAAAGCCGACTTTCTCTCTTCAGTATCTTCCAGATTTTTCTTTAGATCATCCGCAATTTGTTCTGCAGTATTTTTGCTCTTTACAAGTTGCTCTGTAGCATCGGCAGCGGTTTGTTGCCATTTCTCTAATTTTTTGCTCGCATTGTAGATTGCTGAAATACTTTCTTCTGAAATTTCAAGACGAGGATCTGTTTTGACTTCGATCATTTCTTCTGAAGTCTCTCCATCAAAACTGAGTTCAAGTTTGTAAGTTCCTGGCTTTACGGCTACACCGCCTGGTTCTCTTTTGGACTCCCTGATAGATCTTGAAGGCCTGTCAGCGCCTTTTTCATCCAGATTCCATCTAATTTTGTACAATCCAGTGCTGTCTGGAGCTTTTTCCTTCAAAGTCCTGATCAAACGCTCTGCATCATAGATTTTAAGGCTAATACTGTCCTTATCAGTTTTTTTATCCTTGTCCTCACTACCAGATGGTTCTTCTGTATCATTTGCTGGTTCCGCCTTGTCTGGCGAAGAGTCTATTTTAATAAAGTACGAAATGTGTGCTCCCTGGTCTCGATTTTCCCCCTGGTAGACCGCATCTCCACCAAATCTGCTACCCGTAGGCTGCTGTGTAGCGTTATGATAAGCAACCGGAGGTTCGAATAAGGTTAATTTATTCTCTGTAATATTAGGCGATCCGGCAAGTTTTCTAAAAGGTCTTATATCATCCAGTACCCAGGCTGCTCTACCAAATGTACCAATAACCAGATCATGTTCTCGTGGGTGGATTACCAGATCCTTTACAGATACTGTAGGGAACCCATGCGTGTATTTCTCCCAGTTGTTTCCGGCATCCAGCGAAATATATAAACCGTCATCTGTCCCCAGGAACATCAGGTTTTCTTCTTCAGGATCTTCTATGATGCTTAGGGCATAACTTTCTGTATCCTCCTCATCAACGATACGCTCCCAACTTTTACCATAATTGCTGGTTCTGTAAGCATAAGGCTTATAATTAAATCGTCTGTAATCATTGGCAACCAGCAGGGCTTCGCCTTTTCGCTTATTACTGGCTTTGATCTGTACGATCCAGCTGCCTTCCGGTAATTTTGGTAAGTTACTGGAGACATCGGTCCAGTTTTTTCCTCCATCTCGGGTGTATTGGACTTTACCATCATCTGTTCCTACCCAAAGCATATTCTCTTCTAAAGGTGAAGGCTCGATGACTAGGATCGTTGTAAAATTTTCTGCTCCGGTGGCATCCATGGTAAGTCCGCCACTTTCAGTTTGTTTCTGTTTTTCAGGATCATTGGTGGTTAGATCTGGTGATATGATCTCCCAGGTTAAACCCTTATCTGTGCTTTTATGTACAAACTGACTTCCGAAGTAAATCGTACTGGTACTGAATGGGTCAATATTGATTGCTGAATTCCAGTTGAACCTTAGTTCTACATCTGGATCTGGATGCGTAGGTCTAACTGAATAATTATTTCCAGTGATATGATCATATCTGCTCACATAGCCTTGCTGACTCATACTCCAGCCGAATCTGCTGTCGTCCTGATCTGGAACGACGTCGAAGCCATCTCCAAAACTTATTTCCTGCCAGTAGGAATTGCGGATTCCCTGGGCCTTCCAGACGTAAGCAGGACCTCTCCAGCTACCATTATCCTGCATTCCACCATAAACATTATATGGGAATTCATTATCCACCGCGATATGATAAAATTGTGCAACTGGAAGATTGGCTACGAATCTCCAGCTTTTCCCACGATCCTTAGAAATATTGAGTCCGCCATCGTTACCATCCATCAAAAAACTTCCATCTTCAGGGTGGATCCAGAATGCATGATGATCTGGATGTATGCCATTATCCACCCCATAGGCTGGCATGAGCTCATTAAAACTCTTTCCTCCATCTTCAGAAACATTCACATAGGTAAAAACAGAATATAGGCGATTCTCATTTTGAGGATCTACAAAAAGATCTGAATAATAAAATGGTCGGTTTCCAATTTCATCTTTATCATTCACCATGTTCCAGCTAAACCCGCCATCAAAAGATTTATACAGGGCGTTCTTTTTGGATTCCACCAGCGCATATATAATATCAGGATCTGATGGGGCAATGGCCAATCCAATTCTTCCCAGATCTCCTTTGGGCAGGCCATCTTTTTCGGTTTTTTTCTTCCAGGTCTTTCCTCCATCAAAAGTAATATATAGACCAGAACCTTCACCACCAGATTTGAAAAACCAGGGATCTCTTTTATGTTCCCACATGGCAGCGACAAGCTTGTTAGGATTTTTTGGATCCATCACCAGATCTGCGGCACCCGAAAGTTCGTTGGTAAAAAGAATTTTATTCCAGGTCTCTCCGCCATCAGTCGTTTTATAAACGCCTCTTTCTTGGTGTGCACCCCAGGGTGAACCTATTGCTGCTGCATATACAATATCAGGATTATCAGGGTGTATGATTACACGGTGAATATGCCTGGTCTTCTCCAGGCCCATACTGTTCCAGGTCCTTCCACCATCCAGGCTTTTGTAAATTCCATAACCGCCATTCAGGCTATTTCTGGGATTACCTTCCCCGGTTCCTACCCAGATCACAGAAGGGTTGGATTGCTGTACTGCAACCGCTCCAATAGAAGCAGTGACTTCGTTATCAAATATTGGTTCCCACTTGATACCGGCACTTGAAGATTTCCATAAACCACCGGAAGCAGTACCGGCATACATAATATTAGGATCACTCTCCACGACATCGATTGAAGTAACTCGACCGCTCATCCCGGCGGGACCTATATTTCGTGGCGTTTTATTTTTAAAAAGTTCAAGATCGAAGTTCTGTGCAGTAAGATTGGTGGTAATTATTAAAGCAAAAAGCCTTAACAGATAAGAATATCTCATGAAAATGTTGAAATTTAAAATATGATTTCAAGTTAGTAATTTTCTCTGAATCAAATTTTATCCCCAAAATAAAGCAAGGGACCGTTTAAAGTCCCTTTTGTCTATTTCCTTCTATTGAATTCTCTGCGATTATAGAAATCATCGTTGTCGTCAAAATTACGATCATCATGTTGCCAGTGTCGATCTTCGTCTATCGACTTTTCTGGTTTAAATCCAGTATTGCGGTCATGGAAATCCTGAGATCTATGGTGATCATCTACGGGACGTCTGGAGTCTTTGTGAGAGGACCCAATTCGATCGGGATCGCTAAAAGTTCCTTGTCCCGAAGAATCATATTTTTCACTCGCCCTACGATCTAAGTTTTCAGTATCGAAATGGCTGGTAGTACGACGCTCATCTATCGCAGCTTTACGGTCATTGGACGAATATTTTAAATTCTGCCTTTCCTGTTCCAGTCTTCTTTCTTCTGCTGAAAGTCTTTCGTAACCATAGTCCCGTTCCTCATCTAAGCTGGTTTCATCTCTATAGGCACTTTCAGTTCTATGCAATTTTTCCTGGTTATTGTAATTCTTGTCTCTGTTATAAGAACCCAGAACATGATGTTCATAGTTTCTGCTAATGTCTGTACCGGAGCGATAGCGTTTGGTTTCAGCAAAAGTTTGATAATTTATGCCATCTGTATATACATATTTTTCAGAAGCATTAATGTCTATAAGTCCAATGGGGATAATGATATGATTCTCTCCTTCCTTATTGATAAATTCTTTGAATTTACTTTGATGCTCAATGGAATATGGATCATGGTTTTTGTCAATGATGTCCTGTTCTACCTGAACATCCACATATACAACCTTTCCCAGCTCTTTGTTCACCAGAAGATTGTCTACTTTTCCTATTGTTTTTTTATCTCGATCCAATAGCTTCCAGCCGCGAATATCATGATCATGGCTATCTACTTTATATCCTTTTAGCTGGCTTAAATGCACCAGGTGTTTATCTTTCGTACTCATAATCGGTTCTTTAAATATGGAGTTTATTTTCTTCATTAGAGTGTGGATGTATCCATGTGATATCATCGGTCTCATCAATTTCATCGTTCTCATCCATGCTTCCATAGAAGTATAAGAACGCAACGATCGCAAGGATTATCACTAAGAGAATCCATGGCCATACAGGTTTTTTCTTTCTGATTTTGATTTCTGCCATATTGTTGATTTTTTGGTTATTCTAAAGTACTATAGAGGAGTGCCAAAAAGATTTAAGTATTGTGTAAAGTATTGTTAATTAGAAACAAAGCATAAAAAAAGCCAGGACTAATGCCTGGCTGTTCAAATATGAAGCGATAAACTAGTAATTATCTAAAGGTACCACTTGGAAAAACCACAAGACTTTCATGTCCATTCTTACCTACTGCAGCAACTCCAAACAGGTAATTATCTATAACTATACCATCGAGGGTAAACTCGGTGACGTCTCCAACAAATCTTGAGTATTGCCATTGGGGAGAAGTAGTATCTCTCCAATAGATCTTGTAGCCAGCGATCTCACCATCCACCGCTTCCCATCTCAACCTGGTATTTGGTTCAACGATTCCACCAATTTCAACCTTTGCAGGAGATGGTGGTGCCCAGGCCAGGGCGGCGAGATTAATAGCGTTTACTGCGGTCAACTTTTCAGCATAGTCAAAATTTACTCCATCAACAACATCACCGTACTCAATTCCATTTTCAGTTCTAATATCCTGGTGCTGCCTGTTATAATTTTCATGAGCCTCCATGATACGCACTCCGGCAAAGCCCAGGTCATTAAATGGTCTATGATGACCTCCACGTCCAAATCTATCCAGCCTGTAGATCATCATTGGATTCATTTCCGGCATATAGCTTTTTACATTAGAATGAATGTACCGGGCGAGTTGTCTGGAGATGCCATCAACTTCTCCGCCATAAAATCTTCTCATTCTTCTTTCGTTTTCAGTTTCGGTAGGGGGAACGGGTTCAGAAAAAATTCTGAAACTGCGGTTATCGATTACCCCATCCACTCCTTCAATGTTTCCAATCATATCATTGTTCAGAATTCCAATGATATCCCAGCCTTCCTTTTTGGCATATTCAGCCAGACCTTTACCGCCAAATAAGCCCTGTTCCTCTCCAGAAAGTCCTATATAAATGATACTGCTTTCAAAGTCATATTTGGATAATACCCTGGCAGCTTCTATGGTTCCAGCCATTCCGCTGGCATTGTCATTTGCTCCGGGAGCATCGGTCGTAAAATCCATAGTGTCACTGTTCCTTGAATCTATATCACCACTCATGATGACATAGCGATTTGGATACTTGCTGCCTTTCTGAATGGCAACTACATTAACTATCCATGCTTCTTTTGGAATTCTCTGGCCGTCCTCCGGGGTCACATAATCCTTTTGATAAAACACATCGAGGCATTTATTGCAATTTGCGGATATGCTATCGAATTCAGATTTGATCCAGCGCCTGGCAGCACCAATTCCGCGTGTATTCGATACAGTGTCGCTAAAAGTATTTCTTGTACCAAATCCTGCAAGTTTTCTAATATCACTTTCTATTCGATCTGCACTTACGTCGTCAATAATCTCATAGATCTTTTGATCTGTATCTTGAGCTTCAGAAGTCATAGAGAGTGTACTTAGACCAAAGCAGAGAATAGCGGTTTTTAGAGTAGTTTTTATCATAAATGAGAATTTCTTTTAAAAATAGGGAAGTTATTTAATTCTATAAAATAAGAAAGCTCCGGGAGTACCGGAGCTTCAATTTTTTGATCTTTAAGACCTCACTAAATTAAGCCTGCATTTCGTGCATTTCTGCTTTAGCCTGGTTGATCTTTTCTTCAGATTTGTTGCTAGCGAAACCAGCTTTAGTCTTAGATTTAAGCGCTTCCATTTTGTGGTTCAAAGAATCTGTAAAATCGTTGATTCCTCTGTTCGCGTCTTTGATATAACTGTTGCTGGTATCAGCAATAGTTTTTCTTGTTTCTGTTCCTTTTTTCGGTGCGTATAGTAAGCCAAGTACTGCTCCAGCAGCTGCTCCTGATACTAGTCCTAACAATAATTTACCTGATTTCATAGAATTTGGTTTTAAATTGGTTCGATTTAAATTCAGCTGCTAAATTACAGAGATTTTGAACCTACGGCGACTTCTGCTAGTTAATGTATATTTAAACTTTAAATATTATTCACAAATTATTTAACACCTAAATCTAATCAGCTGTTAGACCTGAATTTTTCAAGTAAAGTTCTAACTTTTGGAGTGCCTTCCACATAGTATCTAGCACTCGTTTTCTTGATACCCACTTTTACGGTTACACTATCTTCCGGAAGATCTTCGAACATATATTCATCTGTCCAGTCATCACCGATGGCAAATATGAAATCGTAGTCATTTCCAACCAGTTTCTTTGTCGATGCCTTTCCTTTATTCACGCCACTACTTTTTATCTCAAGAACCTTATTACCTTCCAGAACACTTAGACCACGATTGGAAATAAGCTCTTTCAAAGTTGTACTTAACTCATTGGCACGAATCTCTCCTAGTTCAGGATCTGCTTTTCGATAGTGCCAGGCCAGCGAATAATTTTTCTCTTCAATGAAAGTTCCTGGAGTTCTGTCAACAAAATTTTCTATCACCGGTCTTACGGCATCCATCCATTCACTTTTCACGTTTTCAGATAATTCCCATTCACCGTCAATCTGTCTCATCCACACACCATGCTCAGAAATCAATTCAACAGGTACGTCTTTCCACCAGGTTCCTAAAGTATCCTTATCCCGGCCGCTTATGAGAATAACATCTGTTCTCTCATCTGCATTTAGCTCACGGATAAGTTCCTTAAGATCAGCATCAGGACGGGCATTTTCCGGCTTGTCTGTAAAGTTTACCAGCGTACCATCATAATCGATAAACAGGATTCTTCTCTTAGCATTGCTGAACCTTTTCATGATATCTTCTGAAATTTCAGAATTGATCTTGATGGACTGAAAAGAATCTCTGTTCTCCTGTGTAGAAGTCAAGGATTTCATAAAATCACCAGCCCATTTTTCTACACTATATCGTCTTAAACGCTTCTGAAGCATTTTGTTTCTCTCGATCTGCTCTTCTTTAGGCATCTCAAAAGCGGTTTTCAGAGCTTCTGCAACCTGTTCAAAATTGTTAGGATTAATGATCAGCGCTTCGTTCATCTCATGTGCTGCACCCGCCATTTCACTCAAAATCAAGACGCCTGTATGATCTGTTCGTGTTGCAATATACTCCTTGGCTACCAGGTTCATACCGTCACGTATTGGTGTTAGCAGCGCTATTTCACAGGTAGTATATAGGTCGATCAAATTTTCAAAAGGCATGGAACGATAAAAATACCAGATAGGCGTCCAGCTCACCGTAGAGAATTTACCGTTAATACGGCCAACCAGTTCATCGATCTCCCTTTTCAGTCTTCGGTATTGAGGTACATTGGATCTTGATGGCACGGCGAGCATCACCAGCCGTACTTTCTCGATATATTCAGGGTTCTTATCCAGAAAATATTCGTAAGCTCTTATACGGTGTGCAATTCCTTTCGTATAATCAAGCCGGTCTATGCTAAGGATCAACTTGGCATCTGGAGTGGATTCCAAATGATGATCCAGTCTTTTCTGTAATTCAGACTGGTCTGCGGAAGTGCTCTCGAAATGGTCCATCGCAGCCTGCTCGAACTTCCTGTAATCGATACCCATGGGGAACGAATCTACTTTTACGATCCTGTCTGGAAGAGTGATCTGGTTAAAATCTACCTGGTGTCGTAAAATACGGCTTACAGAACTTAAGAAATGTCTTTCATAATCATAGGTGTGGAATCCTATAAGATCTGCTCCCAGCATGCCTTTTAAAACTTCATCTCTCCAGGGTAATGTTCTAAAGACTTCATAAGACGGGAAAGGAATATGATTGAAGAATCCAATGATAGCATCTGGTGCCTGTTCCCTTACCATATTTGGAACCAGTAACAGCTGGTAATCGTGCACCCAAATGACGTCACCTTCTTTATAATGTCTTAAAATCTCGTCTGCGTACTTTTGATTTACTTCCTTATAAGTATGCCAGTAGTTATCGTCAGATTCGGTGTATTCCATAAAGTAATGGAAGAGTGGCCAGATCGTACGATTGCTAAAGCCATAATAAAAGCCGTCGATCTCTTTGGCATTTAGATGGACGGCTACACAATTTTCTTCCCTGGCCTTTTGTTGCACTTTATCCTTCAGATTTTCGGGGATTTCTTCTTCGGTCATCCCGGGCCATCCTATCCATATACTGTCGCCATCCTTGTGAAATGATTTGAGGCCTGTGGCCAGTCCTCCTACGCTGGGCGTCACTTCGAGATGATCTTCAGAAATGGAAATTTGCAATGGTAAGCGGTTGGAAATAATGATTGTTTTGCTCATAATTAATTATAAATGCCGTGGTCGCGAAATTGATTTTTATTAAATTTCCGAAAATCATTTAAGACAGCCATTGATTTATAAGATTTTTAAGATATATGGATAATCTCGACTACGGAATAATAAGCAATTGTAAAAGCGCGGCATTGATCTCAAAAACAGGTTCTCTGGATTGGTGTTGTATGCCCAATTTTAACTCCTCAGCAGTTTTCGCGAAATTACTTGACGATGAAATTGGAGGAAGTTTTGAAATACAGATAGGTGATGACTATAAGATTACACAGGAATACCTTTGGGAAACCAATATTTTAAGTACGGTATTTGACAATGGCACCGATGCCTTTCAGCTCATAGACTTTATGCCAAGGTATCCCCGTGAAGATGGTTCTTACTATGCTCCGCCGGATGTTATCAGGTTTTTCAGATTGATAAAAGGCACGCCAAAATTCAGCATTAAATATGATCCAAAACTGGACTTTGCCAGGGAAAAGACTTATAATGAAAACAAAGGTGATTATATAAAGAGTTTTACAAAAGAAGGTAAATATGACTCTGCCTATTTGTATTCAAGCTTCAGCCTAAATGATATTTTGGAGCAGAGGGAGATTACATTGACCGGAAACGCATATTGCCTGGTAGGTTATCATGAAAAACTGGTAGAACAAACGCTGGACAGGTCCTATCTTAAATTCCAGAGAACAAAGGTTTATTGGATGAACTGGGCAGACAACACCACCAGGTATACACATTACGGTAATGAGATCATGAGAAGTGCCCTGGTCCTTAAAGCATTGAGTTATAAAAAATCTGGAGCGGTGCTCGCCGCAGCCACTACTAGTTTACCGGAGACTATAGGAGAAGAGCGAAACTGGGATTATCGCTTCTGCTGGATTCGTGATGCTTCTATGGTAATCAAAGTGATGGCCGGTCTTGGACATATTAAATCTGCAAAGGATTTCCTTCAGTTCATCATTGACATCATTCCACATAAGGATGAAAAGATCCAGATCATGTACGGCATCAATGGTGAAAAAGAACTAACAGAACATATTCTAAGCCATTTAAAAGGCTATTCGGGATCCAGTCCTGTACGTACAGGAAATGCTGCATATATTCAGAAGCAGAACGATATCTACGGAATATTAATGGAAGTGATCTACCAGCAATTCCTAATGTTTGAGACTTCGCTTGAAAATTCTGAAGCGCTTTGGACCGTAGTTCGGGGTATTGTCATGATCGTTGAAGAGAACTGGAAAAAACCAGATAAAGGGATCTGGGAACTTAGAACAGAAGACCGACATTTCGTATTTTCGAAATTACTTTGCTGGGTAGCAGTAGACAGGGCTATAAAGATTGGTGAGGTCTTAAGAATGGGAATTAACGATACCAAATGGATCGCCCTTAGAGAAGAGATTTACCAGGACATTTACGAGAATGGCTGGAATGAAGAAAAGCAGGCCTATACCCAATCTTATGGTTCAGCAGACCTGGACGCATCTACTTTGTTAATGCAACCTTATGGTTTTATTGAAGCAGATGATCCAAGATTTGTGAGTACAGTTCAGGCTACTGAAAGAGAATTGTGTGAAGATGGTCTTATGTACAGATACAAAAATAACGATGACTTTGGAAAACCAACCTCTTCATTTACAATCTGTACCTTCTGGTTGATCGATAGCCTTTATAAAATAGGGGAGAAGAAGAAGGCTAAGGATATGTTTGATCAATTATTGTCTTATAGTAATCACCTGGGATTATTTAGTGAGGATATTGATTTTAAAACAAAACGTTTGCTGGGAAATTTCCCGCAGGCCTATTCACATCTTGCCCTCATAGAAACTGCAGCTAATTTCTCCAAGGGAATTTCAGCTGAAAATGCTTTATTTCATGATTAAGTTAGTTCCTGATCTTTTTCTATACTTACCCGGGCCTTCGGAAGATGTCCCGGGTAATTTTTTTGAATGAAATCCAGTAATTTTTCTCTTAAATATACCCGAAGGTCCCAGGCTGTTGGAGAGTTTCTGGCACTTACCAGTATTCTTAGCTCCACGGTTTTTTCCGAAGCATTTGTTACCTGGAGAACATTCACGTTCCCATCCCAGAGCGGGGTTCCGTTCAATAATCTGGTGAGTTCCTCCCGGAGAGGTTCTAAAGGCAATCCATAATCAGCATAAATAAATACAGTTCCCAAGATATCTGCAGAACTTCTCGTCCAGTTCTGAAAGGTTTTCTCGATAAAATAGGTGGTAGGCACTACCAGTCTTCTTTTGTCCCAAACCCGAACCACCACGTAGGTAAGATTGATCTCTTCAATCCAGCCCCATTCACCCTCGACGATCACCACGTCATCCAGGCGTATGGGTTGTGTAATAGCGATCTGTATCCCTGCCAGCAGGGTAGCAATGGCTTTCTGGGCAGCAAGCCCTATGATAATCCCCGCAATACCGGCTGAGGTTAGTACACTTATTCCCACAGAACGTATACTTTCAAAACTCATCAGGGCAATTCCAACGGCAAGGATGATGATGATAAAGATGACAATGTTCTCCAGGATCATATACTGCGTATAGACTTTCCTGGCCTTGAGATTATCGTCACTAGCCATATCATACTTCTTGAGCATTCTCTTCTTAACTACTCTGAACAGAAGTATAAGAAACCAGGCAACACTCAGGATGATGCCCACCGTACTCAAATGACCTACGATTTCATAAGTAGCTTCAAACCTAAAGATCTTGCTGATAATCGCAATTCTGGCGATGATCGAGGAGAGGAAGATCAATAATGGCAACCTTATCCTATAGGCAAAATCAACCGGCAGAATATTCCTGGGATTTTTACCGAGCTTCCTGATTATATAAAACGCCAGACCAAAACTCAGCATTAATATGATAAGTCCAGACACGAGATATAGGAGTCCGCTTTTTTCCAGTTCGAGCATATTCCACAGTTTAAGATATTCTAAATTAAAATTTTAAGAAAGGAGTCTCCTTGGGTTCACAGAAGATTAACCTACAACGTTTTAGCTCTTTTCGTCCTCTTTTGCTTCTTCTGAATGCTTATGATCCATTGCGATACGTTCCTTTTTAAGGTAGATTCCGTCTTCCAGTTCACTAATGTAACGCATGATATTTTCCCTAAGCTCGCAGTGAAGTGTCCAGGCGGTTGGAAAGTCTTTTGCACTTACCAGGCATCTTAATTTAAGGTAATTATGATCCATTCCAGATGCTTCTACCAGCGGCGACCTGTCTTCATCTCCATCCCAGTTGTCTGACGCTTTTAATAATTCGGAAAATTTCTCACGCACCTTCTGAACATCCACCCGGTGATCTACAAACAATTCAATCTCCATGATGTTCTGTGGATTAGACATGGACAGGTTTTCAAAACTTTCAGTAATCACATCAGATAAAGGAATCACCAGTCTTCTCAATTTAAAGGTATTAACAACCATATAGGTAAAGGTAATATCTTCCACAAATCCATATTCCCCTTCCATAATAACAGCATCACCAATCTTGGCAGGACGGGTTAAAGCAATTTGGATACCAGCTATAATATTACCCAAAGTACTTTGCGCAGCAATACCCACTACCACGGTGGCGATTCCTGCGGAAGCCATCAAAGAAATTCCCAACTTCTCAAGAGAAGGAAACTGGGAAAAGATGACCGACGCTCCAATGATCACTACAATGAAAATAAATATTCTTCTACCCACAGAAATGTAGGTCATCAAACTTTTCGCCTGATTATCCTCTTCCGTTCTTACATCTCCCACTTTATGGACGGCAAAGAAATCCATCACATAATCAATTACCCGCATAATCAACCAGGTAAATATTGATATGAGAACGATCAGGATGAAAGTATAAATGCCTTTAGCCAGCGATCCAGTAAAAGATATAAGATTATTAAGCAATAAATAGAATGCCAGGATTCCAACTGCTGCTCCGGCCGGAGAGGCGAGTCTGTAAGCGATATTTCTTATCCAGTAACGATCTACACCAGCAAAAGCTTTTCTTATTAATGCACTGATGACTTTCGCTATTAGATAGCAGATCAGGATTAGTAACAAAGTACCAATAACCTTCCAGATTGGAATTCCCAGAAACTCGAAGCTTATCCAGTCTGGGATCATTCTATCCAGTCTTCTTGGACCATAAGCGGTATAAAGAGGTTCTGTGTTCTCCACCGTTTGAGATGAAATTAACCATATTGGATGTTCATCTTTATATTTTACTCGTTGTACCCTGAAAGCGATATCCCTGTTGTCCAGGGTAGTGGTTCCAAACAGAATACTTCGCCTGGGTTTTCCTGCCACAGCTTTGTTTGTTGAGGTACTAACATCAATCTGCCCATCTGGACGATCTGGCAATCCATCCCAGCCAATTGAAATTCGTTGCTCGAGAACGAAATGTAGTTTTTCAGCAAGAATTGCTGCGTCTGCTTTAGAGATATTATCAGGCAATAAATTGAAGTTCATGGCATATAAAGCCTCTTCGTAATTGCCATTTCTGGACTGCACTATAAATTGCTCAAGGGCTGCCTGTGGAGATTGAAGATTGATCGTATTAGGAGGAAATCCAATTCCATCATTCCATTGCTGCGTTTTGTAATAGGCGTCTGCATATTTACCAATATCATTCGTAGCGACAGCTGCAGAGTCGCTAAGAACCGTTTCCTTGCTAGGTAGTTCCTGATCTTCGGATTTACGAATCTCTTGATTCTGCTGTAAAGCAAAAGCCGATTGGTTTAAAAAAAATAAAATAGAAAGACACAGCCATAGCCGTGTGAAGGAGCGGTTCATGAGTTCTTTTTTGGTCGGTCCACTAAGATACAGAATTTTAAATTTCAAATACAATCCTGATATCTCCAAACGAAAAAAGCCACCTTTATGGTGGCTTTCATTGTGGTTATAATTATAGCTAATTAGTTCACGAAACCAGTTCTTGGTCCGCCACTGGCAAAAACTGTTCTCATTCGAGCTTTCTGACCTTCAGAGAACATGTACATACATGCATCATTCGTGTAATCCATGTAGTTCATTGTCATATCTGTAGATCTACAGTTAACAGTTGGGTAAGAAGGACAGCTGTAGTTTGGTCCATCAGAAGATGGAGTGTCGGCTACAAAGTCATCTTGTCTACATCTTCCATCACCCCAGATATGACGCAGGTTTAAGTAGTGTCCCACTTCGTGAGTCGCTGTTCTACCTTTATTGAATGGAGCCGCTACATAACCAGTTGTTCCAAAATACTGTGGAGAAATTACAACACCATCAGTTGATGCCGGTCCACCAGGGAATTGAGCATATCCAAGGATTCCACCACCAATATTACAAACCCAGATATTTAATGTATTAGATGGAGATGTTGGAGGATACGCATATTTCATATCGTCTCTTGTTCCCCATTCTGCTCTTGAATTGCTGTATCTATTCACTCCAGCCAAAGAGAAGGAAATTTCAGAATCTGCTACAAGACCTGCGAATTCGCTAGGGACGTTGCTTACATCACCATTAGAAGCTCTGAAATCGTCATTTAATACAGCGATTTGAGAGTTGATCTGAGCATCTGAAATGTTTTGTTGCGAATTGCTGTAAATTACATGAACCACAACTGGAATATTTACTACTCCAAGATTATCACCAGCTGGCGGCTCGGTAGTTCCGCCACCACCAGATCCTGGTTTGCCCTTGCCATTAGTACTTTTCGCCAGGATAGATCGTGTGTTTTGTTCCACGTCATACATTTTCTTGTGCAATCCAGGGTTCTCGTTTAGTAAGCGATTAAGGTTCCTCATAGAGTAACACTTCGTTTTGTCATCTTCCGTCTTTTTGCCGTCTGCCTCGGCATCTGTGTAAAGATAAAAATCACTCATGTCCACCTGAGCTACTTCCTGGTCAACATTGTTTTCTGTAGGGTCTTGCTCACAAGAAGCAAATAGGAAGGCCATAGCTGCCATTCCAAGAAAAACTTTTTTCATAATGTTAAGTTATTGTTTGATTTATGGCCAATATATCTAAATATTTAGAAACAATTAACTATAAAGACATCAAATTATAACATTATTGAAACAAATATTGTAAAAATAAAAAAGCCACCCGATCAGGTGGCTTTTTCTCAGTTTAAAAGAATGTTTCTAAAAACAGTATTTGTTCTCAGAAGTTAATTTCTCAGCAATCGTATTACGAAGTGCTACAATATTTGGCAAATTCGTATACTTTGTATATCTCTTAAGACCCATAAGCATCATACGCTGTTCATCCCCTTCAGCAAAAGAAGCGATTCCTTCCTTCGCCTTTGTGTTCACAGTATCTACTGCATGGTAAAGATAAAGTTTCGCCATGGCGATCTGCTCTTTTTGAGAATCTGCACCAAATCTTTTAGCATTCTTTTCAGCTCTAAGAATTCCAGATTCAGCCATATAAACTTCAATTAGAATATCTGCTGCAGCCAATAATAATTGTTGGTGTTCTTCTAATTGCGGACCGAATTTCTGTACGGCACTACCGGCAACCATCAAGAAAACCTTCTTCAGTTTACCGATCATTTCTTTCTCTTCAGCGAACAATTCAGAATAATCTGGTTTGTCCATGGAAGGAATTCCAGTAAGCTCATCTGCTACGGCCGTTGCCGGACCAAGAAGGTCTACATGACCTTTCATAGCTTTCTTTACCAGCATACCTACAGACAACATTCTGTTGATCTCGTTGGTACCCTCATAGATACGAGCAATTCTGGCATCTCTCCAGGCAGATTCCATTGGAGTGTCTGCAGAGAATCCCATTCCACCAAACACCTGGATACCTTCATCTGCACAATTCTGTACATCTTCTGAACAGGCTACCTTCAGAATAGAACATTCGATCGCATATTCCTCAACACCTTTTAATTCAGCTTCAGCATGAGAACTACCTTCAGAAAGCCTGATATTGATACGATCCTCGATATTCTTAGCCGCACGATAGGAAGCAGCTTCCCCTACGTAGGCTGAAGTTGCCATTTCAGCAAGCTTAGATTTTATCGCTCCAAATTTTGCAATAGGAGTATTAAACTGTACTCTGTCATTCGCATATTTAACAGAAAGATCTGTTACACGACGCTGTGCATCTAAAGAAGCTGCGGCAAGTTTTATACGTCCTACGTTCAAAGCGTTCATTGCGATCTTGAAGCCGTTTCCACGATCTGAAAGCATGTTTTCAACCGGAACCTTGGTTTCATTAAAGAATACCTGGCGGGTCGAGGAGGAGTGAATCCCCAGTTTCTTTTCTTCTTCTCCAAAGCTAATACCGTTGCCTTCCTCGTTCTCTACGATAAAACCGGTAATATTCTTATCATCTTCAATTCTGGTAAAAACGATAAACACATCTGCAAAACCAGCATTGGAAATCCACATTTTCTGTCCGCTAATGCTATAATATTTTCCATCTTCTGAAAGTACCGCCTTTGTTTTTCCAGAGTTGGCATCAGATCCAGCACCTGGTTCTGTAAGACAGTAAGCCCCGAACCATTCGCCTGTCGCTAATTTTGGTACATATTTTTTCTTCTGCTCTTCGTTACCGTATAGAGTAATAGGCATGGTTCCAATTCCCGTATGCGCACCAAAAGCGGTTGCCACAGATCCCGTTGCTCCAGAAATATAATCACAAACAAGCATGGTGGAAACAAAGCCCATTCCTAAGCCATCGTACTCCTCAGGTACAGCAACACCCAGGAAACCTAATTCTCCGGCTTTGCGCATTACCTCTTCAGTTAGAGCATAATTTTTCTTTTCAAATTCTTCTTTATGAGGCCAGATCTCGCGCTCTACAAATTCCTGAACGGAATCACGCATCATTTTCTGCTCCTCGTTGAAATCTTCCGGCGTGAAAACGTCTTCACTTTTAGTTTCCTTTACAAGAAACTGACCACCGCGAAGAAGATCTTTTTTTGTTGTATCTGTACTCATTATAATTTTAATATTGACAGTTAACCTGCCTGTTAGTTAATTTACTAGTTTAAAAATTCGAAAACTCCGGCAGCGCCCTGTCCAGTTCCAACACACATGGTCACCATACAATGTTTGTTTTTCAGGTCACGCTTACGCATTTCATCGAAAATCTGCACTGAAAGTTTTGCTCCGGTACAACCAAGAGGGTGTCCCATGGAGATTGCACCACCATTTACATTCAATTTGTCCTTGTCCAGTCCAAGTTCGCGAATAACTGCCAGTGATTGCGAAGCGAAAGCTTCGTTCAATTCGATAAGCTCGAGGTCATCCTGTTTCAGGCCTGCCTGTTTTAAGGCCTTCGGAATTGCATGAACCGGTCCAATACCCATAATTCTAGGTTCAACACCCACGGCTGAATAACTAACCATTCTCGCAATTGGCTCAAGATTTAATTCCTTAACCATGTCTTCACTCATAACCATTACAAAAGCAGCACCATCACTCATTTGTGATGAGTTACCTGCAGTGACACTTCCGCCTTCTGCAAAAACAGGTCTCAATTTATTCAGAACTTCTACTGAAGTATCTTTTCTTGGACCTTCATCTTTATTTACGGTATAAGATCTTGTTTTCTTCTTACCATCTTCCACATAAGTCTCATCGATGGTTATGGGAACGATCTGGTCTTGAAAACGATCTTCCTGCTGAGCTCTGATCGCTTTCTGGTGAGAATCATAAGCGAACTGATCCTGATCTTCTCTGGATACATTGTACTTATTCGCTACCGCTTCCGCAGTAAGACCCATTCCCCAGTAATAATCTTCATTGCCATTTTTGGCAACTTCATAATTAGGAACTGGCTTATAGCCTCCCATAGGAATATAACTCATACTTTCTGCACCACCTGCGATCACACAGTCTGCCATGCCCATCTGGATTTTAGCGGTTGCGATGGAAATTGTCTCGAGACCTGAAGCACAATACCTGTTTACGGTCATACCTGGAACATCTTCGATCTTCAATCCCATTAATGAGATCAATCTACCTACGTTCAATCCCTGTTCTGCTTCTGGCATCGCATTACCTACCATGACATCGTCAATACGAGTCTTATCAAAATCTGGTAGTTTGTCCATCATGTACTGGATGGTTTCTGCAGCAAGTTCATCAGGTCTTTTGAATCTAAAAACACCTCGGGGAGCTTTCCCAACTGCTGTTCTATATGCTTTAACTATATATGCTGTTTTCATTTTTTACTTTTTAATTGTTAGAACTTGACTTTCTGCTTAGTTTCTTAAAGGTTTTCCTTTTTTCAACATATGCTGAAGACGTTCCAGCGTTTTTCTCTCTCCGGTTAAGGACAGGAATGCTTCTCTTTCAAGATCAAGTAAATATTGCTCACTTACCAGCTGGCTGGATGATAAATCCCCACCGGCCATCACATATGCCAGTTTATTAGCGATCTTGTGATCATGTTCACTTATGTATTTACCTGCAGCCATCTGGTCTGTTCCTACCATAAATGCTCCAAGAGCCTGTTTTCCTAATACCTTGATATCTGAACGTTTGATTGGCATGGTATACCCATTTTCTGCCATTAGCAAGGCGTGTTTTTTGGCAATGGCCAATTGCCTGTCTGGATTGATCACTACGATGTCTTTTCCCTTCTGAAGAATATTAAGGTCGAATGCTTCATAAGCTGAAGTAGATACCTTTGCCATTCCAATTGCCAGGAAATGTTCTCTTAATCGGTTCAATTCCACATCGTCCTTCTCAAATGTATTGGAAGCTCGAAGTGTCATCTCCTTGGTTCCACCACCGCCAGGTATGACTCCAACACCAAATTCAACAAGTCCGGTATAAGTTTCTGCAGCGGCGACAACCTTGTCTGCATGCAGAGAAAGTTCACAACCTCCTCCTAAAGTCATTCCGTGTGGAGCGGCTACCGTTGGAATAGAGGAGTAGCGCATTCTCATCATGGTATCCTGGAAGTATTTGATAGCCATGTTCAATTCTTCATATTCCTGCTCTACCGCCATCATAAAGATCATCCCAATATTCGCTCCTACAGAAAAGTTCTTCCCATTATTTGCCACTACCAGACCCTGATAATCTTTTTCAGCCATATCAATGGCTTTGTTGAGCCCGTCAAGAACGTCACCACCAATAGAATTCATTTTACTTCTGAATTCTACGTTAAGGATCCCGTCGCCAAGATCTTCTACCACGACTCCGCTATTCTTGAATACCTGCTTGGATTCCCTGATATTGTCCAGGATGATAAAACTGTCCTGACCAGGAATTTTCACCTGATTCTTGTCTCCTATATTGTAGTAGTACGTATTGCCTTCTTTTACACTATAAAAACTTTTACTACCATTCTCCAGCATTTCATTGACCCAGGCCGCAGGTTCATAACCTTCAGCTTTCATCATTTCAATACCCTTTTCCACACCAATGGCGTCCCAGATCTGGAATGGTCCATGTTCCCATCCAAAACCAGCTTTCATCGCATCATCGATCTTATATAGTTCGTCTGATATTTCAGGAATACGATTGGATACATATGCGAACAAAGCAGAGAAATTCTTTCTATAAAATTCGCCGGCTTTGTCTTTACCTTTTATAAGTACCTTAAAACGATCTGCAACATTATCTATCGTTTTGGTCATTTCCAGAGTAGCGAAAGATGCACTCTTTCGGTCGCGATACTCCATGGTATCAAGATCGAGAGATTTGATCTCACTGGAACCGTCTTTATTCTTTACTTTTTTATAGAATCCCTGACCAGTTTTACTTCCAAGCCATTTGTTCTCCATCATAGTGTCGATAAAGTTAGGCAGGGCAAATAGGTCATGCTGCTCATCGTTTGGAACATTTTCGTGAAGTCCGTTAGCAACATGAACTAAAGTATCCAAACCAACAACATCTACAGTTCTAAAGGTTGCCGACTTCTGGCGTCCTATCACAGGACCGGTTAATTTATCAACTTCCTCGATGGTCATTCCCATATCCTTAACGGTATGGAACAAACTCATAATCGAGAAGATACCAATTCTATTACCAATAAAAGCAGGGGTGTCCTTTGCTAAAACAGCATTTTTTCCAAGGAATTTCTCTCCATACATCTTCAGAAACTCCAAAACTTCAGAAGAAGTTTCTTTACCTGGGATGATCTCAAATAACCTTAAATATCTTGGTGGATTAAAGAAGTGAGTTCCGCAGAAATGCTTTTTAAAATCATCAGATCTTCCCTCGGTCATAAAGTTGATAGGAATACCAGATGTATTGGTAGTAATCAGCGTTCCAGGCTTTCTGTGTTTTTCAAGATTTTCGAACACTTGCTTTTTGATGTCAAGACGTTCAACAACCACCTCAATGATCCAGTCTACTTCTGAAACTTTTGAAATATCATCTTCCAAATTACCTGTAGTAATGCGGTTTACAAAGTCTTTGTGATAGATTGGAGATGGTTTGGATTTTACTGAAGCTGTTAAGGCATCATTTACGATCCTGTTTCTAACAACCTTGTCATCCAGGCTTAGCCCTTTTTTCTGTTCTTTTTCATTGAGCTCACGGGGAACGATATCAAGTAGAAGTACTTCCACTCCAATATTGGCAAAGTGACAAGCAATACCACTTCCCATAATACCGGACCCAATAACTGCAACTTTATTAATCCTTCTTTTCATTATTTGATTTTTATGGTTCAAAAAAACCAAACCTTTAAGGCCTGGCTTATGATTGTTTTACACTAATTTCTTCTGTATAAATTTTTTTCTCACTAATTAGACCGGTGATCGTATTCGCAACCTGAATGAAAGTTCTTAAGTCTTTATCTGAAACATTTTCTTTTACACATTCATCAAATCTTAAAACCACTCTCTTGGAATAATCGCGCATTTCTTTTCCAAAATCTGTTAGATAGATGAGTACGCTACGTCCATCGTGCGGGTTACGTTTTCTTTCTATTAAACCTTTTTCTTCCATTGTTTTCAATATGCGAGAAAGACTTGTAGCCTCCATGCCCATCTTGGGACCTAACGAAGTGGAGGGAGTTCCTTCTTCCGGATCTATACTTAATAAGGCAAAACCAGTTGCCATCGTACTCCCGGCTTTGCCTGCTTCCTCATTATACATTTTAGAAACAGCCATCCAGGTGGCACGCAACACATAGTCTATGGTTTTCTCCTTCATGAGGGAATTTTGGATTGATCCCAAAGTTAGGAAAAAATATTATGCATGCATAATAAAATGTGTTTAAAAATATTAATATGTTGTTTTAATGCTATTTAAATTCCTAAAACAAAAAAACTCCCCGGTAAATGGGGAGTTTTTATTAGCATATTCTTAATGGCAGTTTAGAATCTACCATATAATTTTTCATATAGATCCTGGTAACGATCTCGAATATTTCGACGCTTTAGCTTCATCGTAGGAGTGAGGTGTTCATCTTCGATCGTCCAGGGTTCAGGGGTGAGCTCAAAAGTTTTTACTCTTTCCCATTTTCCAAATTTCTGATTATAAAAATCCACTTCTTCCTGGATACGTTCACGCACCATTTTATTCCTGGAAATATCTTCAGGTTTTCCATTCCCTATATCAATGTTCTTTCGCTGAGCCCAGTCTGTAATGAACTCGTAGTTTGGCTGAATCAAAGCTGCCGGCATTTTCTCACCATCTCCAACAACCATGATTTGCTCAATAAACCTGGATTGTTTCATGGTATTTTCGATTAGCTGTGGAGCCACATATTTTCCACCAGAAGTTTTGAACATTTCCTTTTTACGGTCGGTAATTCTTAAGAATCCATCTTTATCGATCTCGCCAATATCACCTGTATGAAAATATCCTTCAGCATTGATCACTTCCCTGGTCTTTTCTTCGTCCTTATAGTATCCCTTCATAACGTTAGGACCTTTCGTAAGGATTTCTCCATCTTCAGCAATTTTCACTTCCACGTTGTCCAGCACTTTTCCAACGGTCCCAATTCTAAAGCCACCGTTGCGTTCGTCATTCACGGCGATTACGGGAGATGTCTCTGTAAGGCCATAACCTTCCATCACTGGAATTTCAGCAGCAGCGAACACTCTTGCAAGTCTTGGTTGCAATGCAGCACTCCCGGAAACAATAAGTTCAATATTACCACCCAGACCTTCTTTCCATTTTGAAAAGATCAGCTTGCGGGCAAGTTTTAATTTGGTTTCATACCACCAGCCGTTCTGGCCGTATGGCTCATATTCCAGACCCAGCTCTACCGCCCAGTAGAATAATTTCTGTTTTACTCCACCAAGTGCAGTTCCTTTGGCGATGATCTTATCATATACTTTTTCCAGCAATCTTGGAACGGCAGTGATTACATGTGGTTTTACCTCTTTCAGGTTGTCGCTTATCTTTTCGATAGACTCGGCAAAGTATACCGAAACAGAATAGTACTGGTACAGGTAAAGAATCATTCGCTCGAATATATGACATACAGGTAGAAAGCTCAGGCCTACATAAGTTCCTATATCAAAGGGTACTCGTGGTGCACTTCCTAATACATCACTTACAATATTCTTATGCGTTAGCATAACACCTTTAGGTCTGCCGGTTGTACCAGAGGTATATATTAAGGTAGCAAGATCATCTTCTGTAACCGCTTTCTTAAGTTTTTCTACTTCGTCCTGGTTGGCTTTGTCTTCTCCAGAGCTTAATATTTCCTTCCAGTTCTTGCATCCTGGGATCTCATCAAAACTATATACTTCCAGCAGGCTGGTTGTCGCTTTGATACTGTTTAGTTTTTCAAGAATCTCTTTATCTGAAACGAAGCAATAAGTTGCTCCGCTGTGATTTAGAACATATTCGTAATCTTCTTCTGAAATGGTTGGATAAATTGGAACATTTTGAGCTCCAATCTGAAGTATTCCAATATCCATTATATTCCACTCGGTTCTATTGTTCGTGGAGATCACCGCAATTTTATCGTTTGGTTTTACGCCCAGTCGAAGAAGACCCCGACTAATTGCATTTGCCTTATCAATATATTGCTGAGTAGATACAGTTTCCCATTTTCCATCATATTTTGTTGCAAAAGCAACATCCAGTGGATGATTCGCTAATTGATAGTAAGGAAAGTCAAATAGACGTTTAATGTCGTTCATGAAAAGGAAAGATTTTAGATATACCTTGCAAAATAGCAATTTTACAAGCTCATTCAAATCAAATTTGATAAAAAAAATTCTGATTGATTGAGTATTACCTAAATGGAGCTACAACAAGGGTTGCTTTCAAAAACTGTTAATAATTCCTTAAACTATTCAGTATCAGCTAAAATTCCTCATCACTTTTCCATCAAATCTGGTATTCTTACCCTTAATCTATGAGATGATTTTTTCTGATTAAACCTCAAAACTTTTCGTTTTTAGACAGCAGTTCTGGATTGAGCTAGCTGTATAATGAAAATACACTAATTAGAATATACATTTTCACACTCAAAAAACGAATTATAAACGTTCACATTCCTAAGCGGAACAAAAAAAGGAACCAGTCGGTTCCTTTTATCTTTTTTATTTCTCCAGCCATTTCCTGGCATTTACAAATCCTTCCAGCCATGGTGACACTTCATCCTTGCGTCCATCCGGATAATGAGCCCAGTTCCACTGGAAAGTAGATCGCTCCATGTGAGGCATCATAACCAGGTGCCTGCCGCTGGCATCTGTAAGTGCTGCTGCGTTATAATGTGAACCGTTTGGATTCGCCGGGTAGCCTTCGTAAGCATACTTTCCTACAATATGATACCTGTCTTCTTCGTAAGGGAAACTGAATTTTCCCTCACCGTGCGCAGCCCAGATTCCAAGCTTACTACCTGCGAGAGTTGATAACATCACAGAGTTGTTTTCTGGAATTTCTACGGAAGTAAAATTGCACTCGAACTTATGCGACTCATTATGCAACATTTTGGGTTTTTGCTCGTGCTCAGCATTGATAAGACCAAGTTCGATGAATAACTGGCATCCATTGCAAACCCCAAGACTGAGAGTATCTTCTCTTTTAAAGAAATTTTCCAGGGCCGCCTTTGCTTTTTCATTATACAGGAATGCTCCTGCCCAACCTTTTGCACTTCCAAGAACGTCTGAATTGGAGAATCCTCCAACTGCCGCAATAAATTGAATATCTTCCAGGTTTTCTCTTCCAGAGATCAGGTCGGTCATATGCACGTCTTTCACATCAAAACCTGCGAGGTACATAGCCCTTGCCATTTCTCTTTCAGAATTGGAACCTTTCTCACGAATGATCGCTGCCTTTACACGCGATACACCGGCGTCCAGCACAGGTAATTTTCCAGTAAAATGTTCCGGAAACTTAAATTCCAGCGGTTGATTTTTATAATTATTGAATCGTTCAGTGGCTTTGTCGATCCCGCTTTGACGTTCATCCAGCAGGAAGCTGGTTTTGTACCAGGAATCCCTTAATTTAGCAATATGAAAATGGAACTCATCTGCACCTACCTTTATATTGAGTGCGGACCCTTCAGTCACAGTT
Organism: Christiangramia portivictoriae DSM 23547; assembly: GCF_000423045.1. Taxonomy (GTDB): domain Bacteria; phylum Bacteroidota; class Bacteroidia; order Flavobacteriales; family Flavobacteriaceae; genus Christiangramia; species Christiangramia portivictoriae. Next base: position 192,240 of record NZ_KE383972.1, read on the forward strand.
CCAATTCGATGGTATTCAATTCCAAGCTCCTTCATAAAAGCTTCCGCAGTATCATCTTTCGCCTGGAATACAATTCCGCAGTTTTCATTAAAGAACAGTTTGATAATATCCTGTTCGCCCAGATGGCTCAGGTCAAGATTTGCACCTAAATTGACATCTGCAAAACACATTTCCAGCAACGTAGTGATCAATCCGCCAGATGCCACATCATGACCAGCTGCAATCATATCGCTCTTGATCATGGACTGCACGGCGTTAAAGATCTTACTGAAGCGTTCCTCATCCTTAACCGTAGGAGCCTCATCACCAATTCTGTTCAAAATCTGGGCAAAAGTAGAGCCTCCCAGTTTATAATCATCTCCGGAAAGGTTGATATAATAGATACTTCCGGCATTCTTCTTAAGTACCGGTTCCACGACAGATTTGATATCATCACAGTGTCCAGCCGCTGATATGATAACTGTTCCCGGAGATAGAACATCACCATCTTTATACTTCTGTTTCATGGAAAGCGAATCTTTTCCAGTAGGTACATTAATTCCCAGTGAGATTGCGAAATCTGAAATACCTTTTACCGCTTCGTAGAGCCTAGCGTCTTCACCTTCATTGTTGCAAGGCCACATCCAGTTCGCTGAAAGTGATATGGATTTAAGCCCTTTCTCTAAAGGAGCCCAGATGATATTAGACAATGCCTCTGCAATAGAATTACGCGAGCCAGCTACAGGATCTATTAGTGCAGAAACAGGGGAGTGCCCAATAGAGGTGGCAACCCCTTCCTTACCGTTGTAATCAAGCGCCATAACCCCGCAATTATTCAAAGGCAATTGCAATGGTCCTACCGTTTGCTGTTTCGCGACACGTCCTGAAACGCAACGATCTACTTTGTTGGTAAGCCAGTCTTTGCAGGCAACCGCTTCCAGTTGAAGGACCTGTTGTAAATATTCATGAACTTTCTCCTGCTGGTAATCCAGCTTCATATATTGGCGATTCACGGTGCTGTCTTCCATGATCGTTTTGGGGGAGCTCCCGAACATGTCTGCCAGTGCAAGATCCATTGGCTTGTCACCAGACTTCATACCCTCGAACGTGAACCTGTAATCACCGGTTACCTTTCCAACCTCAAAGATAGGAGAACGCTCGCGGTCTGCCACCCTCTTTAAAGTATCCAGGTCTTTCTGCCCAATAACCAGCCCCATTCTTTCCTGGGATTCATTTCCTATGATCTCCTTGGCTGAAAGAGTAGGATCACCAACAGGTAAACTATCGAGATCAATCTTTCCTCCTTTTTCTTCGACCAGTTCACTCAAACAGTTCAAGTGACCGCCTGCACCATGATCGTGAATGGAAACTATAGGGTTATGCTCGCTTTCAACCATACCTCGAACAGCATTTGCTGCTCTTTTCTGCATTTCGGGATTGGAGCGCTGTATGGCATTTAGTTCTATACCGCTGCTAAATGCTCCAGTATCTGCGGAAGAAACGGCTGCACCGCCCATTCCAATTCTATAATTTTCTCCTCCAAGAACAACGATACTGTCATTTTCTTCGGGAATGTCTTTTAAAGCCTGGTCTTTTTTTCCGTAGCCAATACCACCAGCAAGCATGATCACCTTGTCATAACCCAATGAGCGGTCATGTTCGGTGTGTTCGAAAGTAAGTACAGACCCAGAAATTAATGGCTGACCAAATTTATTTCCGAAATCTGAAGCTCCGTTCGATGCCTTGATCAATATATCCATGGGTGTCTGGTATAACCACTCACGTTCCTTCATCGCTTTTTCCCACGGCCTGTCATTTTCAAGCCTTGAATAAGAAGTCATGTATACAGAAGTTCCTGCCAGAGGAAGTGAGCCCTTACCACCAGCCAGCCTGTCTCTAATTTCTCCACCACTACCAGTGGCAGCTCCATTAAAAGGTTCTACCGTGGTTGGGAAGTTATGAGTTTCAGCTTTGAGGGAAATAACAGATTCAAAATCCTTAATTTCATAGTATTCCGGTACGTCGGGCGCTTTTGGGGCAAACTGTTCAACGACAGGTCCGTTTATAAAAGCGACATTATCCTTGTATGCTGAAACGATCTCGTTAGGATGCTCTTCAGAAGTTTTCCTGATTAGTTTAAAAAGGGATACCGGTTTTTCTTCGCCATCGATAACGAAAGTCCCGTTAAAGATCTTGTGCCTGCAATGTTCTGAATTCACCTGGGAAAAACCAAAAACTTCAGAATCTGTAAGTTTTCGACCTAATTTTTCTGAAAGTAGCTCCAGATATTGAACTTCTTCAGTATTTAATGCTAAACCTTCCTGTTTATTATAGGCTGCGATATCATCGATTTCCAGGATAGGTTTTGGCTCCACATGAATGTCAAAAATTTCCTGATCCAGTTGCTTGTATTTTTGTGAAAGCATTGGATCAAAATCTGAGAAATTTTCGTCTACTCTAAGAAATTCCTCAATTCTTACGATCCCGGTAATGCCCATATTCTGGGTGATCTCTACCGCATTCGTACTCCACGGAGTGATCATTGCGGCACGTGGGCCAACAAAAAAATCTGCAAAAGCAGATTTATTTATTTGAAGGGTGTTTCCAAAAAGCCAGTTTAATTTCGAAATAGACTGGGCAGAAAGGTTAGAATGCGTTTCAACCGCAAAAACCTTGGTAGTTTGATTTCCGAAGAAAAGGATCATGTAAGTTGTGTTAGTGTTGTTTTGAACAGGACACAAATTTACTTTTTTGCCTTCAATCCATGAAATTAAAATCTGTCAATATCGAATCTGTACATTGACAAATTTTATGTACTAATTGAATGCTGGATTTTTAGGCCTGTTTTTCCAATAGCGCCATATAGAATCCATCATAGCCGCTTTCGCTGGACAGTATTTTCTTTTCCCTTAGTAGACGGAATTCTTTCCCTTCTTCCGTTTTAAGAAACTTCTGAACCTGTCTGTCATTTTCTGAAGGTAGAATGGAACAGGTGGCATACACCATTTTTCCACCTTTTTTCAGGATTCTGGAGTATTGCTGAAGGATCTCTGCCTGAGTATCATTGATTCTGGCAAGAAATTCTGGCTGAAGTTTCCATTTCGCATCTGGATTTCTGCTAAGAACTCCAAGTCCGCTACAAGGTGCGTCAATAAGAACCCTGTCTGCTGAATTGTAAAGTTTCTTAATCACTTTCGTAGTGTCGATACTCCTGGTCTCTACATTATGAGCTCCAGCTCGCTTTGCGCGTCTCTTTAGTTCCTTTAATTTATTTCCGTAGATATCAAGGGCAATGATCTGACCTTTATTTTCCATGAGTGCTGCCAAATGAAGGGTCTTTCCACCTGCGCCTGCGCAAGTATCTACAACTCTCATTCCTGGTTGTACATCGAGAAATTCTGCCACTCTTTGAGAACTGGCGTCCTGAACTTCAAAAAGACCATCCTGGAAAGCTTTAGTTCTAAAAATATTAGAACGCACCTTGAGCTCCAGCGCTTCGGGGTAATTTCTAACTTTGTTGGTTTCGATACCTTCTTCCAGTAAAATAGCCGCAAGCTTATCTGGAGTTGTTTTTAAACTATTTGCCCGTAAGACTACCGGTGCCTGTGAATTCAGGGCGCTTAATTCCTGAGTCCATATTTTTTCACCTAACTCTTTTACACCAAGTTCGTCCAGCCAGTCTGGTACAGATTCCCTGAACTTGCGGGTTCTGCTAAGCTCATCAAATTTTCCTTTGATCCTTCTTACCGGGGTACCTTCCAGCTGTGGCCAGTCTGGAATTTTGACGCCTCGCAGCACACACCAGACTGCAAAAATCCTGAATAGATCTTCTCTGGAAAATGGTTCTTTTACTTCAGCGATCTCAGCATATAATCTTTTCCAGCGAACAATATCATAAGTGGTTTCAGCAATAAAACTGCGATCTCTGGATCCCCATCTTTTATCACGTTTCAGCGTTTTCTCGATAACTTTATCAGCATATTTCCCATCGTTGAAAATTTCAGCAAGAGCATCGATAGTTGCAAAAACGAGATTTCTGTGTAAGCGCATAATTCTTCTTTAAGCCGGCAAAGTTACGTTTTTTTGATTCGGAAAAATCTATATTTGAATCAAATCTATTTTATGAAAAAACTGGTACTTCTTCTATTAGTCCTTTCTACAGGTTGCAAAAACAACGATTCGTCTGAAGCTGAAGATTCAGCTTCCAAAAGTAACAGGACAACTTTCAGTGAAGTTCATGTTGAAAACATACTGGAGGACGACTCTTTGAGTATTAGAGCAATCGAGGTGATTGGGGAAAACCTGGCTATTGCCGCTAATAAGGGAACGTATGGTCTGTACAATGCAACTACGAATTCCTGGAAAACCAATACCCAGGCTTACGACAGCATCTATCCAGAGTTTCGATCCATTGCCAGCACTTCCAACGATTTTTTCATGCTGAGTGTGGGAAGTCCGGCATTATTGTATAAAACCGGAAACAATGGCAAGTTGGAACTTGTTTATAAGGAAGATGATGCCAAAGCTTTCTATGATTCCATGACTTTCTGGAATGACACGGAAGGTATTGCCATGGGCGATCCTACCAAAACCTGTATTTCCATCATTGTTACAAGAGACGCAGGTAAAACCTGGAAGAAAATTGACTGTGAAAAGCTTCCGGCAGCTGCAGAGGGAGAAGCCGCTTATGCCGCCAGTAATTCAAACATAGCGACATATAAAGATGAAACCTGGATCATTACAGGAGGAATGAAATCCAGAATTTTATATTCTCCAGACAAGGGGAGTAGCTGGGAGGTATTCGATACGCCACTTATTCAGGGAACTGCTACCACTGGAGGTTACAGTATTGACTTTCTTGACTCCGAAACCGGTTTTGTAATAGGAGGTGATTATACCAAATCCAGGGATAATCAAGCAAATAAAGCAATTACTACAGATGGTGGCAGAACCTGGAAACTGGTAGCTCAAGGGCAGGAGCCTGGTTACAGGAGTTCAGTTCGATTTGTTCCCGGTAGTGCAGGGCAGGAACTCATTGCGGTGGGATTCGAAGGCATTGATTATAGTGAGAACAGGGGAGAAACCTGGTCAAAGTTGAGCGATGAAGGATTTTTTACGATTCGATTCATCAACGATTCGACTGCTTACGCGGCAGGAAGTGGAAGAGTGGCGAAACTTAGGTTTAAATAAAAAAGCCCGACTTCTACAGCCGGGCTTAATCAAACTAAATACTTAACCAATCTTAATCGTCACTTGAGTTGTTATTTCCCTTTTTCGCTCGGTATTCACGTATGAGCTTTTTATGAAATTCATCCTCCAGCTTATGTAATTTTATAATGTCTTTAGCAGTTATGATCTGTTTTAAATCCCTGAAAAGTTGCTTTTTGATTTTATACTCTTCATTTTCTACAGCAAGAAATTCATTTAAAAGTTCATCGGCCTGCTCCTCATTATAGCAGCTAACATCCTCCAGTTCTATATGTTCACGTTCGTGTAACTTGCGTTTTTTTATTTCATACTCATTGTAAATAGGCCAGAATTGCTGCGCAAGTTTATCTGTAAGCTCAAGCTCCTGGGTAATAAAAGCCACTTTCAATGCTTTTATTCGTTTGTGTTGCGCTTCCCGATCTTCGTTTTTTTCCTGTGCCAGGACAATATTGGCTGGCAGTAGAAACAATATTATTAGTAGGTATCTTTTCATAATTAGTCCATTATATAAGATGGATCTTCAACATTCTCATCGATATATTCAAAAGCCGCTTCAGTATCAATCTCGGTAAAGTCGGCTTCCAGATCACCATCTGTTATCAAATCTGAATATTCAACACTATTCAGGTCGATACTTCCCATTTCATAACTATCATAGAGGTAGTTTTCCAGGGCAGTAACCTCGATATCTTCCCATCCCAGTTCGTTCGTTTGAGTGGAAGGAAAAAAATTACCCAGCATAATAACCAAAATTGCAGCAATGGCTGAAGCGTACAACCAGTACTCTTTCTTAAACAATTGTACAACCTTAGTTTCAGGATTAGCGGTCTTTGCCAGGATGCTATCTTCCAGCTCGTCGAAGTATTTATCGGGCGTAGTAAATCCAGGCTTTCCCGAATCTGGCAATTCATTATGTATAAAAATTTTATCCATAAGACTATTTTCCAGATCCTGGAAATAGGTTTCCGGGACTTTGAATCCGGAGTTATTCTTATGTCTAAAATGTTCAGTTTTCATCGTGTTTATGACTTCCTATTTGGATAAAGGTTTAATGTGACTTTAAAAATTCTTCGATCTTTTTGGTCGCAATATGATACGAAGCTTTCAAAGCTCCTTCACTGGTACTCAAAATTTCTGCCATTTCTCTGTATTTGAGTTCCTCGAAATATTTCATATTGAAGACCTGTTGCTGTTTCTGCGGAAGTGTGGCGATCGCTTTTTGCAACTTCAACTGGATCTCACTTCCTTCGAAATAAACGTCACTCTCGAGATTGTCAATAATCTGGTCCTGCAATTCTTCCGAAGTAATTTTTAATCGGCGCGCTTTCTTATTGATAAAGGTGATCGCCTCATTTGTTGCGATACGGTACATCCAGCTGTATAGTTTACTATCACCTTTAAATTTGTCAATATTTCTAAAGATCTTTATAAAGGTGTTTTGCAAAATATCATCAGTATCATCATGACTTTTTGCAATATTCCTTATATGCCAGTATAATCGCTCCTTGTAAAGCGTGATCAATTCCCTGAAAGCCTCCTGGGAAGTTGATTGCTTCTGCAATCTTAGGATAAGATCTTGTTCAGCTTCTTGTATTTTGGACATAGTTGGACGTTCCATACAAAGATATTCAATTCAACGATCGGTCAAAACAGAGAATAAAATTATAGATGGTAAGTAATAACCTACAAAAAATAAAAAATCACGGTTGAAAGTTAAAAATATCAGATAAAATGCAATTTTAATTTGGACAAACGGTTTTTAAACGTATATTTACGACAGTTAAAAGATTTAATCCTTTTTTTGCCCCTTAAAAATTGAATTATTTCTAAATATTCTTACTGCCCCAAGTGAGAATATTCATTAAAAAAAGGATGATATCTATGTAGTCATCCTTTTTTTTATGCCTGAATTTTTTCAGGATCATTCGAATGACTGCATCGCTACCAGTTTCTTATAAGTCCCATTGGCATCAATCAATTCCTGGTGTTTGCCCTGCTCAACAATTTCGCCTTTTTGCATCACCACAATCTTATCGGCATTTTGAATTGTAGATAATCTGTGGGCGATCACTATGGAAGTACGGTTTTTCATCATGTTCTCCAGTGCCTTCTGAACCAGTTTTTCACTTTCAGTATCCAGGGCAGAGGTCGCTTCATCCAAGATCATCACCGGTGGATTTTTTAATACTGCTCTCGCAATGGATAAGCGTTGCTTCTGGCCACCACTCAGTTTATTACCACTATCCCCAATATTAGTGTCCAGTTGTTTGGGTAGATCCTGTACGAATTCCCAGGCATTAGCAATCTTCAGAGCATCAATAATTTCCTCATCTGTAGCACCCACTTTGCCCAGGGCTATGTTGTTACGAATGCTATCATTGAATAAAATGGAATCCTGAGTCACTAGTCCAAGAAGATCACGGAGATCAGATTTCTTTATTTTCCTGATATCGATGCCGTCAATTTTAATGGTTCCCGCGTTTACATCATAGAACCTGGTGATCAAATTGGCAATCGTGGATTTTCCTGAACCCGATTGACCTACCAGCGCAACCGTTTCACCTTTTTGCACATTGATGGAAAATTGCTTCAGAACCATTTCTTCTTCATAAGCGAAGTCTACCTTCGAAATCTCAATACCAGATTCAAAATTCTTTTTATTCACTGCTTCCGGATGATCGGTGATCGTTGATGGAGTTTCAAGTACCTGCAGGATTCTCTCTGCTGCCGCGTCACCTTTTTTAACGCTATAGGTGGCTTTTGAAATTTGTTTGGCTGGTGTCAGGATATTATAAGCTAAACCAAGAAATGCTATAAAAGTCGCGGCGTCCAGAGATTCTTCAACCAGGACCATATTTCCACCAAACCACAGAATGACCACAATCACAAAGATCCCCAGGAATTCACTGGTAGGCGAAGCCAGGTTCTGCCTGTTTATAAGGCTATTTAGAATTTCTTTGAGTCTGTTAGTACTCTGCTGGAACCTGTTGTAGAATTTACCTTCAGCATTAAAACCTTTGACGATTTTTAAACTGGAGAGTGTTTCTTCAACAATACTTAAAAAATGACCATTTTCTTCCTGTGCAAGATTGGATTTCCTTTTGAGCTGTTTTCCAATCAAACTAATAATAAAACCAGCGATTGGCAGAAATATAAATACAAAAAGTGTCAATTGCGCGCTCATCACCAACATGGCCATGATCGTAAATAATATTGTGAGCGGTTCCCGTACAATAAGTTCCAGAATAGAAAGGAACGAGGTTTGAACCTCGTTTACATCAGCCGTAATTCGTGATATAGTATCACCTTTTCTTTTTTCTGAAAAGTAGGCAACAGGTAAAGCAAGAATCTTTTTGTACATCGCATCACGAAGATCTCGAAGTACACCATTCCGAAGAAATGTTAGAAAGAAAGAACTTAGATAACCGAATAGGTTTTTCAGAAAGAAAAGAAGTACCACGATACCGCAGATGAAAACAAGAGCAGCGACTTCATCCTTATTCACTCTCTGCGTGACCTCGTAATTGAAATAATCTGTTACATAATCCTTTGCATTGGAAATCCCATTATAAACCGGTTTCTCTGTAACTCTTTTGGTTTTATCAAAGAGTACCTGTATTACTGGTATAAGCGCGATAAATGATAAAGTGCTGAATATCGCGTAAAAGACATTGCAAATAATATTGAGGATCGCAAACTTCCTGTACGGCATTGCGAACATCATGATCTTCTTAAAATAGGTCATCTAAAGAAATTTAGCCCAGTTTTAGTTCTTCTTTGATACGGGCAATCTTATCACTTAATTTCTGATCTTCAGCATCATAATTCTGAATGTCATTCAATTCAGAATTCACGCTGATGTAGAACTTGATCTTTGGTTCTGTACCGCTTGGCCTTGCCGCGATCTTCGTTCCGTTTTCAGTATAGTAAATGAGTACATTTGATTTAGGAATGTTAATGACAGATTCATTATGTTCCAAAGTGTTCTTAGCAGTAGAACTGTGGTAATCCTCGATAAGTACAACTTTTTCCCCGTCAATCTCCTGCCATGGGTTTTCTCTAAGATCAATTAGCATTCGTTTGATCTCCTGTTCACCCTGTATTCCTTTCTTGACCAGCGAAATAAGTTCCTCTCGAAAAAGACCATGCTCTACATAAAGCTCCAGTAGTTTTTCATAAAAAGACTTTCCGTCTGCCTTCATTTTTGCTGCGATTTCACAGGCGAGTAGGGTAGCGGTTACGGCATCTTTGTCTCTAACAAAATCACCAACCATATAACCGAAACTTTCTTCTCCACCTCCAATGAAATTCATCTCAGGATGGTCTTTGATCAATTTTGCGATCCATTTAAATCCTGTTAGAACTTCTTTGTATTCTACTCCGTACGATTCGGTTAAATTCTTCATCATTGGAGTAGATACAATGGTAGAAGCAACGAATTCTGATCCTTTGATCCTATCCTGCTTTTTCCATTCCTCGAGTAGAAACCAGGTCATCACCAGCATGGTTTGATTTCCATTTAGAAGTACCATCTTACCGCTTAAATCACGAACGGCAACTCCCAGCCTGTCGCAATCGGGATCTGTGCCAATTACAATATCGGCATTGATTTCTTCAGCCTTTTCCAAAGCCATTTTTAGCGCTTCTGGTTCTTCCGGGTTTGGCGATTTCACGGTTGGAAAATTGCCATCCGGCTGGCGCTGTTCCTCTACGATATGGACATTACTAAAGCCTGCCTTATCCAGAACTTCAGGAACCATGGTGATCGAAGTTCCGTGCAGGGAAGTAAATACAACTTTGAGATCACTCTTAGCGGTAGCTGAAGTATCAAAACTCCCATTTTCTACGGAAGCTTTTGCAAAGGATTCATCAACTTTTTTATCAATCTTTTCGATCAGCGATTCGTTCGCTTCGAATTTAACTTCTGTGTAGTCTAGATTATTAATGGTTTGAATTACTTCCTTATCCTGTGGCGGAACTAACTGGCCACCATCCTGCCAGTAAACCTTGTAGCCATTATATTCTGGTGGATTATGACTTGCCGTAAGCACGATCCCGCAATGACAATCCAATTCCTTAACTGCGAAGGATAATTCAGGAGTAGGTCTTAATTCAGAAAATAAATAAACTTTGATGTCATTTGCTGAAAATACATCTGCCACTACTTTAGCAAGGGTATCACTGTTATTTCTACAATCATAGGCAATGGCCACCTTGATCTGTTCTCCAGGAAAAGATTTCTTTAAATAATCTGAAAGTCCCTGGGTGTTTTTCCCTAAGGTGTATTTGTTGATGCGGTTTGTACCAACTCCCATGACACCCCGCATTCCACCGGTACCAAATTCAGCATTCTTATAAAAGCTTTCTTCCAGTTCGCCGGGATCATCGCTTATGAGTCGGTTGATCTCAGCTTTAGTGTCTGCATCAAATATATCAGTTAGCCACGCCTGTGCTTTCTGAAGAATTTCAGGTTTATTAGTTGCCATAATTAGTTGGTTTTGCTAAACAAAAATAATGATTAATAACAGAAAGGTACTAAATATTACTGGTGGTTTTTCGAATTAGGTAGCGCTCTTTCTCTCGCTTTGAACGAAGAATAAGTTCTCCCAGAAATCCTGCAAGAAAAAATTGAGTTCCTATGATCATTACCGCAAGTGAAATATAGAACCAGGGATTTTGAGTTACCAGCACATTTGGTAAGCCATGATAAAGTTTATAAAGCTTGGAGACACCAATAAGGAAGGCTGAAATAAAGCCAATGATAAACATTAGAACTCCCAAAGCACCAAAAAGATGCATGGGTCTTCGTCCAAATTTGGATAAAAACCAGATGCTGATAAGATCTAGAAACCCGTTGATAAACCTACTGGCACCAAATTTTGTCTTGCCGTACTTCCTGACCTGGTGCTTCACTTCTTTTTCGGTGATTTTGTTAAAGCCAGCATTTTTTGCAAGAACAGGGATGTAACGATGCATTTCTCCGTACACATCGATATTTTTAATCACCTCTTTTCTGTAAGCCTTGAGTCCGCAGTTAAAATCATTCAGTTTGACCCCTGAAGTTTTCCTTGCCGCGGCATTAAACAATTTGGAAGGAAGGTTTTTGGTGATCACATTATCGTAGCGTTTCTTCTTCCATCCTGAAACCAGGTCATATTTCTGCTCCTTGATAAGGGCATATAATTCAGGAATTTCATCTGGATTATCCTGAAGGTCGGCATCCATGGTAATGATCACGTCACCCTGAGCTTCTATAAAGCCTGCATGCAAGGCCTGGGATTTCCCGTAATTTCTATTAAAACGTATTCCTTTTACACGATCATCGGCTTCAGAAAGTGATTCGATGGTTTTCCATGAACCATCTGTGCTGCCATCATCAATAAAAATGATCTCGTAAGAAAAGGAATTGGATCGCAATACTTTTGCGATCCAATTATATAATTCAGCCAAAGATTGCTCTTCGTTGAGTAATGGTATAACTACCGATATCTGCATGTATTATGCGTTTGTCTTATCTTTTTCTCTAAAGATCAAAGCTACGATTAATCCTATAATTGAAAAGAAAATCAATTGTCCTCCAAAACTAATAGCAATATTTTTGAGCGAAAAGTTGTCCTGCTTTGCAGCTTCAGCCATTCCTGCATTGATCTGCTCTTCCGTCATTCCGAAGCCTTCCAGCATTTCAACTTGCTTTTCCAGAGATAATTCTTTTACTGTTTCTGCAGCTTCCGGGTCTATGACATTGAATAGAAGCAGAGTAAACACGGTAGCCAGGAGCATACCAATAAAAACAGTTAGAAAATAAGGAGTAAATGCCTCTTTAAAGGTGAATAGTGAGGTACTGGCCGCTTTGGATTTTTTGACAGCCATGGTCGCAAGAGTCACGATCAAAATTAAATTTACGAAAAACATATACCATTCGGTCATCAAAGAGACATCGAAGGCATAGATAAGTACAGTAATTAAGATTAAGGCGATCCCAAGATACATTCCGTAACTGGTTCCTAACTTTTTAGTTGATTGTTCCATTGTAAGTTGTAGATTGATTAATTTAGCAGTTAGTTAACAAATATAAGCAAACGTTACACTCGATAATAAATAAAAACTTTTTCCGATTTTATTTGTTGGTAAGTTGTAATTAGTTAAATTTGCACCTCGAAAATTAAAAGATCAAAGCGATGAAGCAGGGAATCCATCCGGAAAATTATAGATTAGTTGCATTTAAAGATATGTCTAACGAAGACGTATTTTTGACTAAATCTACAGCAAAAACAAAAGAAACTATTGAAGTTGACGGAACTGAATACCCGTTGGTAAAACTGGAAATCTCCAGAACTTCTCATCCATACTACACTGGACAAACCAAATTACTGGATACTGCAGGTAGAATTGATAAGTTCAAAAACAAATACTCTAAGTTCAAGAAGAAGTAATTCTCTTGAGTTTTCGATATACAAAGCCGCTTTTAGCGGCTTTTTTCATTTTACCACCAATCGTTTCCAGGGAAATTTTATTTTTGCTGAATCAATGCAAACGCCATGAACTATATTCTTTTTGACGGAGCTTTCCGTAATAACCTATTGCCATTTACATTCACCAGGCCAGTAGCCGATCTACGGATTGGAATACTCACTATTCGTGAAAAATGGGAGCAGCGATTAAATGCTACTACGTCAACTAAAACTGAAGACTATCTTTCCGAAAAATGGCCTTTAGAATTAGAGACGTCCAATATATTTATAAATGCTTCGGTACTGCCGAGTGATACACTGGTTGAGGAAATTTCAGCACTTCAGCATGGCGAAAAATTAGTTTTTAAAGACATCTTAATAGCTTATAAATTTGAAGGGAATGCTGAACCGTCTCCTGAAGATCTACAGCTTAAAGAATCGTCCAGAAAACCTTTTGTCGTTGCCCATACCTGGGATATATTTTCTAAAAATGCAGAGGCTATCCAGATAGACTTTGATCTTCTAACCAAGGAAAGAACTTCTCAAAAAATAGATTCTTCTAATTATGTCAAGGCTCAGGACAATATTTTTATTGAGGAAGGTGCAAGCGTAGAGAACTGCTCACTTAATGCCAGCGAGGGACCAATTTATATTGGGAAAAATGCAACAGTTATGGAAGGATCCCTGATCAAAGGCCCTTTCGCACTTGGAGATTCTGCCACGATAAAAATGGGAGCTAAGATATATGGTGCAACAACCATTGGACCTTCCTGCAAAGCCGGAGGTGAGATAAGCAACTCGGTGATGTTTCAGAATTCCAATAAAGGACATGACGGATTTTTAGGGAATTCTGTCCTTGGGGAATGGTGTAACATAGGGGCCGACTCCAATAACAGCAACTTAAAGAATAATTATGCTGCCGTTCGTTTATGGGATTATGAGCAGGAGCGTTTTGCCGATACCGGGTTACAATTTTGCGGCCTAATCATGGGCGATCACAGTAAATGTGGGATTAATACCATGTTCAATACCGGAACCGTAGTAGGAGTGAGTGCTAATATTTTTGGAAGTGGTTTCCCTAGGAATTTCATTCCATCATTTAGCTGGGGCGGCAGTGCAGGAACTACAACTTACAAGCTAACTAAGGTTTTTGAGACTGCCAGGCTGGTTATGCAGCGCAGGGGAGTAGAGCTGACTTCAGCCGATGAGAAAATCATGGAATATATTTATGATTATTCTGCGAAATGGAGGAGGGATTAAATTCCAGAAAGCAGGGTTGATCATTTGATTTTCAGCCTAATAATTGATTTTTTTACAAGACTTTAAGTTGGTATCTTTGCAGCCCGAATTACAGGATTAGACGAATTGATCATGAGCGCAAAAAAAGTAGCATTTTATACCCTTGGCTGTAAGCTGAATTTTTCTGAAACTTCCACGATCGCAAGATCTTTTGAAAATGAAGGATTCCAGAGGGTGGAGTTCGAGGAAGCGGCAGATATCTACGTGATCAATACCTGTTCTGTCACTGAAAATGCCGATAAGCGATTTAAAACGATCGTGAAACAGGCGCAGAGGGCAAATGAGGATGCGTTTCTTATAGCTGTAGGCTGTTACGCTCAATTAAAACCCGAGGAACTGGCTGCGGTAGAAGGTGTGGACCTGGTGCTGGGTGCCACTGAAAAATTTAAAATCACAGACTATTTGAACGATCTCACCAAGAACGATCATGGAGAAGTTCATAGTTGTGAGATCAACGAAGCAGATTTCTATGTGGGTTCTTATTCTATAGGCGATCGTACCCGGGCATTTTTAAAAGTCCAGGATGGTTGTGATTATAAATGTACCTACTGTACAATTCCCCTGGCCAGAGGGATTTCTAGAAGTGATCGCTTGGAAAATGTCCTTCAGAATGCTTCTGAAATTTCAGAACAGGGAATTAAAGAGATCGTTCTTACGGGAGTAAATATTGGTGATTACGGAAAAGGTGAGTTCGGCAATAAAAAACATGAGCATACTTTTCTTGAGCTTGTACAGGCACTAGACGAAGTTGAAGGTATTGAAAGACTCAGAATATCCTCAATAGAGCCAAATCTACTGAAAAATGAAACGATCGATTTTGTTGCATCCAGTAAAACTTTTGTGCCGCATTTCCATATTCCATTACAAAGTGGAAGCGATGATATGCTGAAGCGTATGCGCCGGCGATATCTTAGCGATCTTTATGTAGATCGTGTGAATAAGATTAAAGCTGTGATGCCCAATGCGTGTATTGGTGTGGATGTCATTGTTGGATTCCCGGGTGAAACTGATGAGCATTTTCTGGAAACTTATAATTTTCTTCAGGAGCTGGATATTTCCTACCTGCATGTATTCACTTATTCAGAAAGAGATAATACACCGGCAGCAGAGATGGACGGTGTGGTAGCTCTGAAAGTTAGAAAGAAAAGGAGTAAAATGCTAAGAGGTTTATCTGCCAAAAAACGCCGGGCATTTTATGAAAGTCAGATGGGAAATACCGCAACGGTTCTTTTTGAAGGGGAGAACAAATCAGGATATATTCATGGATTCACCGAAAACTATGTAAAGGTGAAGGCGCCATGGAATCCAAAATTGGTAAATACCCTGAAAAAAGTGAATCTTACCAAGATCGATGAAGATGGCCTGGTAAGATTCGAAATGCTTCAGGAAGAACTGGTTTAAATGTTCATGCCCACAGGGAGCAGATCTTTATATTTTCTTCTGTTTTTGCGCATAAAGCCAGCGATCGCCGGGTTTGTTGGAACCACTCTCATATTCGTTTCGCTTATTCTGGAAAGCACTGCCTCTATAAAATCGCTTTGTTTATCTGAAACAGCTTCCGGAACTTTGATTTTTGTTAGAAAAATCTTTCGATCCTGTTGAGAGTATTCTATAATCCAGAGTTCGCCGTCCATTTCAGTTTCAAACTGTCTTAAAAATTCATTGTCTGTGATCTTCATTTCTTCTACATTCATATTTTAAGTTTTAATTCATAGGCACTTCAATAAAAAGAACCGTGGATTTATTTTCAACTTCAAGATTCAACTTGGTGGTATTCCAGATACCTACCGCATCACGTCTGGATAACTTCGTGCCATCTATTTCTGCTTGACCGTCAATCAGAAATACATAAACACCATTAGCAGTATCATTTAGATTATACTCAATATTCCTGCCAGTTTCTAACTTTTGTATCGACAGGAAGGCATTCTGATGAATCTTCAATGCATTATCGTCCTCATGATTCATCGGTGCTACCACGGTTACCAGTTCACCAGTTTCTAACTGTTTGCTGTAATTCTTTTGATCATACCTGGGTTCGTGCCCATTTTTATCGGGGAAGATCCATATCTGTAGCATGTTCAGCTCCTCGGTAGAGGAATTGAACTCACTATGTTCTACACCTGTGCCTGCACTCATCACCTGCACTTCGCCTTTCTCAATGACGGCGGTGTGATCCATCGAGTCTTTATGTCTTATGGCTCCTTGCAGAGGAATGGATATGATTTCCATGTCTTTGTGTGGGTGCGTGCCAAACCCCATTCCAGATTTCACGTAATCATCATTGAGTACTCGAAGGAGTCCGAAATTAGTTTTATTGGGATCAAAATAGTTGGCAAAGCTAAAGGAGAAGTTGGCATTTAACCAACCATGATTTGCGGTACCACGAGATGCGGCCGGGTGAAAAATTTTATCCATTATTTATGAGTTATAAGATTTGAAAGTCTAAGATTAAAGGCTAATTTTGATTGTTCAATTTACGATTTTGTGAGGGTATTCCATGTTACTCACCTGTTAAATAGATTAGTTTGCAGAAGCTTACACACGTTTACTTCATGCCAGGTATGGCTGCAGCCCCAACGATTTTTGAAAACCTGATTTTACCTGCAGAAAAGTATGAAACGCATTTGCTCGAATGGGTAATTCCTGAAGTCAATGAATCGCTTGAAGATTATGCGAAAAGGATGCTTCAATTTATCGAGCATGAAAACATAGTTTTGATTGGAGTTTCTTTTGGAGGGGTTATTGTACAGGAAATGGCGAAGTTTCTGGATCTTCAAAGATTAATTATCATATCTAGTGTGAAGTGTACGAACGAGTTGCCGCCACGTATGAAATTTGCCGCCAAGACAGGATTGTTTAAAATTGTTCCTACCAGCCTGGCTAATTACGTGGATCAGTTTGAGAAGTATGCTATTGGACCTTTTTTAAAAAAGCGTGCGAAATTATATAAGCAGTACATCAGTATTACAGACAAGCAGTATCTGGATTGGGCTATCAAACAAATGGTGAACTGGAAGTGCGAAAAGCCAGATGAAAAGGTGATTCATATTCACGGAGATCAGGATGAAGTCTTTCCTGTAAAGAATATTGAGCATGCAATCATTGTAAAAGGTGGGACGCATATTATGATCGTAAACAGGTTCAGGTGGTTCAATGAAAATCTGCCTGGTATTATTGAAAATGGTAAAATGAAAAAAAGAACTTAAATTATAGATTATGAATTTATTGAAAAGCGCATTGGTATTTGTAGGAATTCTGACGGTTCTGGGAGTAAGCATCAATGCCTATGTACAGGATGGCGAATTAAATTCAAATAACTCCAGAAATTCCTCGAAGGATACCATCAGGGATCGTAGTGTAGCTAATAATTACCGAATCAAGGCCCTGCCTGTTCCTGAAAATCTTGACTTTGCGGGGGAGCCTGTGCCACTGGAAGATCCAGATGTTTATGAAAGAATGGACAGGGAACTGCTGGTGAATACTTACTGGCAGTCGAATGCTTTGCTGCTTATAAAACGTGCCAACAAGTTTTTCCCTATTATCGAGCCTGTTTTGAGGGAAGAAGGAATTCCTGAAGATTTTAAATACCTTGCCGTGATTGAAAGTGGTTTGACCCAGGCTGTATCACCTGCCAAGGCCGTAGGTTTCTGGCAAATTCTTGAAGGCACTGGGAAAGAGTATGGTTTGGAGATCAATTCTAATGTTGATGAACGTTACAATATTGAAAAGTCCACACGGGTAGCAGCAAATTACCTTAAAAAAGCGAAAGCACGTTTTGGATCCTGGACTCTTGCTGCAGCCTCCTACAACGCCGGGCAGTACGGAGTGGATAAGCAACTGGATAGACAGAAGGTCGATGAGTATTATGAGTTGTTGTTAGGAGAGGAAACCGGCAGATATGTATTTCGAATTCTGGCTCTAAAAGAGATTATGAATAATCCCGCGAAATATGGATTTGATTATGAAGAAGCAGATCTATATGCACCAATACAGCTGAAAAAAGTAAAGGTTGATACAGCCGTAGCAGATTTCCCAGATTTTGCCAGGAACTTCGGTATTAACTACAAAACCCTGAAGATTCACAATCCATGGTTAAGAGATGATCATCTTAACAATGCTTCCCGAAAAACCTATTTTATAGATATTCCTGAAGAAGGAGAGTATCCTAAATTGGATTAATCCAGACTTACATTATCTGCATAAACTTCATCGTACTCGGGAACCAGGTTTTTTGAAATCGAGGTTTCCAGTGCGATGTAATTTTTTTGATAGGCTGTTTCGAGGTCTGTCGCTGGTCCAGAGAATACACTTCTGCGAATGGAAGTGATCCGTTTGTCTTCGGAAAGTAAGAAGCATGTAGGAAGCCCTAATGAATGCTTTAGCTGTTTTACTACGAAACCAGCATTATTTTCAGATTCATCTACAAAAACGACGGAAATTTCAGAATTAAACTGATCTGAAAGCTCCTTGACAGTCTTTCGCTTATCCCAAAACAAAATAACGAAATCGACTTTATCAGAATATTCCTTCGCCAGTTTATTGATTGCCGGGATCTCCCCTTTAGCAGGAATACACCAGCTGGCGTAGGTAATTAAAAAAGTAGGTTTATTAAAATCGTACAGCTCTACTTCACGATTACGCAGATTTCTGAATTTAAAGTTATTCATGTAAGATCCTGCAAGTTTTTCCGAAGTGAAACTTTCGAAAAGCTGCTTAGCCTTCTCATATTCATTGGCTTTGAACGCAGCATCTGCTTTTTTATTATAGTCAGATAAATGTTCAAATAATGCCTCAGTAAAATAATATTTCTCGTCCAGATCTTGCTGGGAAAATAGGAGGGAAGTTGTAAAAAGAAGCGTTAACGATAGTAACAGTCTTTTCATAATCAAATTTTGGGGCTGGTTCCCTAAAAGTATTATGAATAAAGGCGGTTTAGAAAAATACTCGTTTAAATACCCATTTAATTGTTGAAAGAAATAATTAGTGAATAAAAACTTAATTAGATCTTTTTCATTTGCTCCTTCATCATTCGAATCTGGTCATTCATCATCCCGTGCTTGTCCAGTTTTTTAGCTTCACTAAGCAGGGTCGTTGCTTCTCTTTTTCTCCTTTTTGTCATCGCGATTCCAGCCAGGTTCAATTTGGCCATGGCCAGATCATGATCCATGGATAGTCCAAGTTTTATTGCGCGTCTAAAGAATTTTTCAGCCTGCGTCATGTTGGTTTGAGAAACCATTAGACCATGAAGATACCAGTAATATCCTTGCTGCTTTGGCACCAGGGCCTGCTCAGGATCCTTAATTTTGTCAAGCCATTTCTTAGCACCTGCAAAATCCTGCTTTCTTAGCTTCAGAAATGCCAGAAGAATCATCTCATTCTTAAAATATAGAAAAATGAATATTCCGGAAAGCAGAATCAAAGCAATTCCATTTCCAATTTCACCCTCAATAAATTGCCATATTGCAACGGCGATTAGCAATCCTGCGATAATTAACTTGATATTTTTATTGAACATAGATAAAATTGTTTTGCGGCGGCAAAGGTAGTAAAAACTATTAAAAATTTTTATGTTTAGTATTTGCAGTACATAAAAAGCTTTGTATATTTGCACGCAGTTTTTAAGACAGATAAACGAATTTTAGAAGATAAAAGATATTCACAATGAAAAGAACGTTTCAACCATCCAAAAGAAAAAGAAAAAACAAGCATGGCTTTAGGGAGCGTATGGCTAGCGCCAACGGTAGAAAAGTCCTTGCTAGAAGAAGAGCTAAAGGAAGAAAGAAACTATCTGTATCTTCTGAAAACAGACATAAGCATTAATGATTTTTATTCATTGAAATATTAAAGGTGTTACTTTTTGAGTAACGCCTTTTTTTATACCCTTACGCTTCTTAATTTTATAGAACACAACTATCAACACGATCAAATCTTAATCATGCCTAAAAACAACAACATCAAGTGCGTTTTAATCATTGGTTCTGGTCCAATTATCATTGGACAGGCCTGTGAGTTCGATTACTCAGGTACTCAATCTCTTAGATCTCTTCGAGAAGACGGTATCAAGACTATTTTAATCAATTCCAATCCTGCAACGATCATGACCGATCCTTCCATGGCCGATCATGTTTACTTAAAACCGCTTACCACTAAGTCCATCATAGAAATTCTTAAGGATCATCCTGAGATTGACGCTGTGCTGCCAACTATGGGAGGCCAGACGGCTTTGAACTTATGTATTGAAGCAGACGAAAAGGGAATTTGGAGTGATTTTAATGTAAAGCTTATTGGTGTTGATATAGATGCGATCAATATTTGTGAAGATCGTGAGCAGTTTAAACAATTAATGGGAAGACTTGGAGTGCCTGTGGCTCCGGCAAAAACTGTTACTTCCTACCTTCAGGGTAAGGAAGTTGCACAGGAATTTGGTTTTCCTCTGGTAATACGAGCCTCATTCACACTTGGTGGAGGTGGAGCCAGTTTTGTGCACAGAGCTGAGGATTTTGACGAAATGCTTTCCAGGGGTCTTGAAGCGTCTCCAATTCATGAGGTGTTGATCGATAAGGCTTTGTTGGGCTGGAAAGAATACGAGCTCGAGCTTTTGAGAGACAAAAATGATAACGTAGTAATCATCTGTGCTATTGAGAATATGGATCCAATGGGGATCCATACCGGTGATTCGATCACTGTTGCACCTGCCATGACCTTGAGCGATAAAACGTATCAGAGAATGCGTGATCTTGCTATAAAGATGATGCGAAGTATCGGTGATTTTGCTGGAGGTTGTAATGTTCAGTTTGCGGTGAGCCCTGATGAAAAGGAAGATATTGTAGCTATTGAAATTAATCCGAGGGTGTCGAGATCTTCGGCCCTGGCTTCTAAAGCTACGGGGTACCCGATCGCAAAAGTAGCTACCAAGCTAGCTTTGGGTTATAACCTTGATGAACTTGAAAATCAGATCACCAAATCAACGTCAGCCTTATTCGAACCTTCTCTGGACTATGTGATCGTTAAGATCCCACGCTGGAACTTCGATAAATTTGAAGGATCAGATCGCACCTTAGGTCTTCAGATGAAATCTGTAGGTGAGGTGATGGGAATAGGACGCTCATTTCAGGAGGCGTTGCACAAAGCGACTCAATCACTGGAAATTAAGCGTAACGGACTTGGAGCTGATGGGAAGGGTTATAAGGATTATGACCAGATCATCGATAAATTAACCAACCCTAGCTGGGATCGCGTATTCGTGATCTACGATGCCATACAGATGGGGATTCCGTTAAGCAGAATTCATGAAATCACCAAGATCGATATGTGGTTCCTGAAACAATATGAGGAGCTGCATGCGCTGGAAGTGGAGATCACTAAGTACGATAAGGATAACCTTCCAAAAGACCTTCTGCTTGAAGCTAAACAAAAGGGTTTTGCAGACAGGCAGATTGCCCATATGCTCGACTGCCTGGAAAGCGAAGTTTATAAAAAGAGGGAAGAATTACAGATCAATAGGGTTTATAAACTCGTAGACACCTGTGCCGCAGAATTCAAAGCCTTGACTCCATATTATTATTCAACATTCGAAGAAGGAATTCGTTCGAAAGAAGGAGAATACTATACAGATAATGAGAGCAAGGTTTCAGACAAAAAGAAAATTATTGTTCTTGGTTCTGGTCCTAACAGGATTGGACAGGGGATAGAATTTGATTACAGCTGTGTTCACGGGGTCCTTGCCGCTGCAGAATGTGGTTATGAAACCATCATGATTAACTGTAATCCTGAAACCGTTTCTACAGATTTCGATACGGCAGATAAACTTTATTTTGAACCTGTATTCTGGGAACATATATATGATATCATTCAGCATGAAAAACCTGAAGGAGTCATCGTGCAACTTGGTGGACAAACCGCTCTTAAACTTGCGGAAAAGCTGGATCGTTATGGCGTCAAAATCATGGGAACAAGTTTTGAAGCTTTAGACCTGGCTGAAGACAGAGGAAGTTTTTCAACGTTATTGCAAAAAAATGATATTCCTTATCCAGATTTTGGAACTGCAGAAAATGCAGACGAAGCCCTGAAACTTGCTGAAGAACTTGATTTTCCTATTCTGGTAAGACCATCCTATGTTCTTGGTGGACAGGGAATGAAGATCGTTATTAATAAGGATGAACTGGAGGCTCACGTAGTAGACCTGCTAAGAAAAATTCCGAATAACAAGTTATTGCTGGATCATTACCTGGATGGGGCGATAGAGGCAGAAGCAGATGCGATCTGTGATGGCGAAGATGTATATATAATCGGGATCATGGAGCATATTGAGCCGTGTGGTATTCATTCCGGTGATTCTCACGCTTTGTTACCGCCTTTCAACCTTGGAGATCTGGTGATGCAGCAAATAAAGGATCATACCCGTAAAATTGCCCTGGCACTCAATACTGTTGGTCTCATCAATATACAGTTCGCGATCAAGGACGATAAAGTCTTTATCATTGAAGCCAATCCAAGGGCCTCGAGAACGGTGCCTTTCATTGCAAAAGCTTACAAGGAACCTTATGTGAATTATGCGACCAAAGTAATGCTGGGAGAGAAAAAAGTGAAGGATTTTAATTTTGATCCACAGCTGGAAGGTTATGCTATCAAGCAGCCTGTGTTCTCTTTCAATAAATTTTACAATGTGAACAAGCAACTTGGGCCAGAAATGAAGAGTACCGGTGAAAGCATCCTGTTTATTGATAGTTTGAAGGATGATGAGTTCTACGATCTGTATTCCAGAAGAAAAATGTACTTAAGTAAGTAATTGTAAAATTATAGACGAAAGGTCATTCTGAATGCATTGTTCAGAATGGCCTTTTTTTAATTATTGAGAATGAAAGAACTGGTGTTGATTTTTGGAGGAGTAATGGGCACGCTTGCCGTAATTCTGGGTGCCTTTGGTGCACATGCCCTGAAAAAATGGTTTAGTGAAGACCAATTAAAAAGTTTTGAAACCGGTGTTAAATATCAAATGTACCATGCGATCATATTGATCATTTCCGGGACCGTGTTTCCATTCACACAAACCGGTCAGCAGCTTGCTGCCTGGTTCTTTATGATTGGTATTGTGCTGTTCTCCTTTAGTATTTATGGCCTATCCTATACCAGTTCGATTGGGAAGAAAATGAAATTTCTAGGTCCTGTGACGCCACTGGGCGGCTTGTTTTTAATCTTGGGATGGATATTTTTCACAGTTAATATTGCTGATATTGCTTTATGTTTAAATAACTGATTATCTGCAATCTGTACGTTTTAATATAAAGCGATCATTAAGCTTAAAATTTGTATTGCTGAAATTTGTTTTACCATTGGATTCTTCAGTGTCTGTAAAACCTTCAACAAAACCATCAGAGCTTTTTAAAAAGAAAACTTCTCTTTCTGAACTTTTCCCTTCTGAAGTAAATTGGTAGCTGGCAAACAAAGAATCATTAGATATTCTTCCTCTTATACTGCCTTTGTTCTGGTCTTTTTCGTAAAGTGAATATGCGAGATCACCTTCAACAATAGAATCATCTTTAATTCTTAAAGCCATGTAGATCGTATCCCTGTTTTCAAGATATGTATAGCATTCGATCTTCTGAATACTTTCGGTCTGTGGAGCCGCAACTTCCTGTTTTTCTACTGAAGCCTCCTCAACTTTTTCAGATACTTCAGATTTACAGCCGGATAAAAAGATGCTGATAAGCAGCAAAATGTGAATGTAGTTTTTCATAATTCAGCTTAAAAATAGAATAATTATTCAAGATCTGATTTTCTGGTTCTGTATTTTTCAGCAAACCATGCGATCAAAATGAGCTGGGTGGAATGGTAGAGCATGATAGGAAGTAGAATTAATCCGGAATTCGCAGTGCTTCCGAAGATCACCCGTACCATGACAGAGCCATGAACCAGGGATTTTTTTGTTCCGCAGAACTGGGCGGTAATAGTGTCGCGGGTATTTAATCTCAGTGCCTTACTGGCTAGCAGTGTACCGTAATATACCAGAAAAAAAAGATTGATCACGATCATGGCCATTTTTAAGATCTCTCCCCAGCTTATCGTTGCGAAAATGTTGGATGAAAAAGAATTGCTGAAACTTGTGTAAATGATGAGAATGATCGTAGCCTTATCAAAATTGCTTAGTTTTTTACTGTGTTTACTCGCCCAGGTTCCTAGAAATTTTTGAAGAAACAATCCAGTTAGTAAGGGAGCTACAATCTGGAGCATTAATTTTTGTAACACACTTAAAAAGTCAAAATCTGTTGAGCTTTCCAACACCATTCCGAGCCATAAAGGTGTTGCGAAGATCCCTAAAAGTCCGGATAAACTGGCATTGAAGATCGCTGCCGGCAAATTTCCCCTGGCCACCGCAACCATCACTACAGATGATGATACGGTTGAAGGTAAGGTTCCAAGGAAAAATAGTGCAATCCATGATTCAGATTGGAGACCTTGATCGAACAGCGGCAGGCAGGCGATACACAACATCGGGAATATTAGAAATGTGGTAAGATGGATGATGATATGAATTTTGTAATTCATCAAACCCTGTTTAAACTCTGCCGGTGATAATTTAAGTCCGTAGAAAAAAAAAATCAATCCTATACCTACATCAGTAATCAATTTTAATCGCAATAGTTCCGGACCCTGCGGTAAGAAATACGCAATGGCGATCGCGACGAATATGGCGATAATGAACCAGTTCGATCTCACGAATCCAACTCTATTTTAGCCTTGTGATCTTCCAGGATATGCAAATACTTCTCAGAAGCAAAATCGGTTTCATGAAATTCTTTTATCCTGTGATCTTTCATGTTCTTCCGTTTGATGCTTTTGGCAAAACGCCGAATTTCATCATTAGAATTCAAAATTAAGCCAGGAACTTCTATAGAGCTGCCATCTTTCTCCTTTGCAACCATGGTGAAATACGAACTATTGCAATGTTTGATATCGCCGGTTTGAATATTTTCAGACTCTACTCGAATACCAATCACCATGGAACTTCGTCCTACATAGTTCACAGAAGCCTTCATAGTCACGAGCTCACCAATTTCAATGGGTTTAAGGAAATCTACAGTGTC
The DNA here is from genome assembly GCF_000423045.1 of Christiangramia portivictoriae DSM 23547. GTDB lineage: Bacteria > Bacteroidota > Bacteroidia > Flavobacteriales > Flavobacteriaceae > Christiangramia > Christiangramia portivictoriae. The sequence continues at coordinate 217,264 of NZ_KE383972.1, forward strand.
TACACTGGCAGTCACACAATAAGCTCCAGAATGTTTGGAGGCACAAGCGAATGCGATCTGATCCAGAAGGGACAATATATATCCTCCATGAATTTTTCCGTTGAAATTTGAATGAGAGGGCAGCATCAATTCTGAAATAACTACCTGACTAGCTTCAACGCGTTTGAAATTTTGTTGCATATTATCTTCGGAAATGTGGGCTTTGTGATTGTTCTACTCCAGTTATGAAATATTTACTATCTCCCCAGAAAAAGAAGGTGGAATAGCGTTCTACATAAGTAAGCTTTACATAATCTCCTTCGTATTCCTGAAGGTTTTTGATCACTTCATCATTTTTATCAAGAACAGAAAAACTGAAAATCTGTGCTCCGCTAATCCCCTGGCTAATTTCACCTTCCCAGGTTTTTGTGATCACTCCTTTGCGGCTGAATTTGATAAGTTCACCGCTTCTGGTTCCTTCGCTGTATGGTACAAAATATACAAAGGCATAATAAAGAAGCCAGAGTATGAATATACCGCCAAGTATAGAGAATAATGTTTTTTTCATATTATTTATTTTTTATAAATAAGATTGAGGAATTCTTCCAGTTTTGAAGGTTCCAGCCATCGGGTTACGATCATCAGTTTTTGCTTCTGGTCGATAATGATAAAATTACCACCAAATCCCGCGGCATAGAACAAATCTTTATCGATATTTTCCATGTGTCGGTCTCCCTTAGCGTTCAGCCACCACATATATCCGTAATTTGGATTTGTAAGAGAAGGTAGGACAGCTTCTGAAATTAGATCTTGTTCGATCAATCTCTGATCATTCCAGACGCCATTGTTCATAAATAGCAAACCAAATCTGGCCATATCTTCAGTATTGATGAACATCCCGCCACCTGAGTGACCGCCTCCACTAACAGATTGCATTTTGTATCCATCAATGTTTGTCCAGGAATTGTCGTACCCAAACCAGCGCCAGGAATTAGATGCGTTTATGGGATCCATGATCTTCTCTTTCAAGACAGACGGTAAGGGCTTCCTTAAAACCTGCAGTAAACTGTAAGCAAGTACGTTGACTCGTACATCATTATATTTAAAAAATGTACCCGGTTTGTTCAACTTGCGGTTTCTCCAGGTGTCCAGGTTTCCGTCATTTGCTGGTCTGTCTGCCCAGTCATAGCTATCCCATAATTCACCGCTCCAGTCAGAATTTTGCTGAAGCAGTTGTTTCCAGGTGATTTGTGAATTATGCGGCCCTCTAAAAGTATCATCCCAGATATAGGAGGAAACAGAGTGGTTGACATTTTGAATTGCATTTTCCTGCAGGGCGATGAGTGCGGTTGTGGAAAGAAAACTCTTGGTCACGCTAAAGGTCATATCAACTCTTTTTACGTCTCCCCATTCGGCGATCTTATATCCATTTTTCAGGATCAGGCCTGCGGGTCCACCGCGATGCTTTACAGGTCCCATGATCTTATGGAAAGGTTCTCGTTCAAAACCTTTTAGAATGGCCTGTTCGAGGTCTCGGGATCCGGAATATTCATTATTTTTTGCAAAGTCTATTGCTGCATCCAGGTTAAGCTCAAAAGTTTCAGGAAGCCTTTCCTCCCACAAGGTATCAGATGGGAAATAAACCTCCTGTGCCTGGCTGGCGTAGAAGAAGAGAGATAAAATTGATGTTATCCAGAATTTCATGCCTGCAAGATATTTAATTATCGTTCAAAGTTTCTGAATTTGATTTCTGAATTAGTTTTGGGTCGATCTGTTTCGAAGCTTTGGCTCCTAGTTTTTTCAAACGCTCCACTTTTCTAATGAGATTCCCTTTACCGGTTAGTTTTTTCATGGCTCCATCATACGAATTTTGCACTGTCCCGATCTGCCTACCTATTTTTTCCAGTTCAATGGTGAGATTTGTGAACGAGTCGTACAACGCACCGGCCTGATTAGCGATCTCTATAGCATTTTGCTTTTGCTTTTCATTCTGCCACATACTTTCGATGGTTCTCAAAACCGCAAGCAGGGTGGTGGGAGTTACTAAAATGATATTCTGTTCAAAGGCTTCGTTATATAGATTAGGGTTTTCATTGCTGGCCACCGCGAATGCCGCTTCAATGGGAATGAATAATAATACAAAGTCCGGACTGGCTTCTTGGTGAAGCTTCTGGTAATTCTTCCTGCTTAATTCCTGTACTCTTTGCTTTAATGCTAATAAATGATCTTTAAGCTGAACAGATTGCTCGGTAAGATCTTCCGCATTTACATATCTTTCATAAGCATTCAGGGAAACTTTTGAATCCACGATCATCTTTTTATTTCCGGGCAGGTTGATCACCACATCGGGGATCACACGCTTGCCTTCAGCGGTCGTATAACTTTGCTGTACATCGTATTCACTGCCTTTGGTGAGTCCGCTTTTCTCAAGGACACGCTCCAGGATCATCTCACCCCAGTTTCCCTGCATTTTGGTGTTCCCTTTAAGAGCTTTGGTGAGATTGTTAGCTTCTTCACTTATTTTAATGTTCTGCTCATTCAGGAATCGCAATTTTTCTCCGAGTTCTGCGTGTCTTTTGACTGAAGCGAGATTGGTGTCATTAATTTTATCTTCGAATTCTTTTAATTTTTTATCTAACGGACTCAAAATTGCAGAAATATTCTTCTGATTTAGATCGGTGAATTTTTCAGATTTTTGCTCAAAAATTCGATTAGCGAGATTCTCGAATTGCTCATTGAACTTTTCATGCAGCCTCTCAATTTCCAGTTTCAGGGTCTTACTTTTCTCTAATAAATATTCATTTTCAGCTTCTTTTTGAGTCAGTCGAATTTGAATCTCAGAACGCTCCAGTCTCAGATTCTCTAATTGCACTTCTTTCTTCTGAAGGCTTTCCGTACTTTCGATTTTGAGCTGTGAAAAATGTGAATTGTATTCTTCTAACTGTCTGTTATAATACTGTTTGTCATTATCTATCTGAAGTTTTAATTGATTGATTTGCTGAGTAGCATTCTTTAAATTTTCATTCGATTTGAAGGCTTTGAGAAAATAAGCAAACGCCAAAAGAATAATTAAAATGGACAGAGAAAGAATAATCAGATAGACCGGTTCAGGCATAAAACGATATTTTGCTAAATATAATTAAATCGGAAATTTTTAAGGACCATCAACTGGTTTTAGCTGCTAATTCTGAAGCTGGCCGATTGCCTGTCGAAGGTAATAAGTTCAGAAGGAAATAACGAATCGAATACACCTGAAGCCATCAATTCCTTCGGAGTACCAGTAAAGGCTTTCCCGTCCTTTAAGATGATTAGCTTATCACACAACTGAATGGCGAGATTGATTTCATGAGTAGCGAAAATGATCCCTTTGCCCGTAGTTTCTGTGAGTTGTTTCAGTAATTTCAGCATAAATGCTTTATGGTAAATATCAAGATGGGTGGTGGGTTCATCTAAGATGATTAAAGAAGTGTCCTGGGCAATCGCTCTGGCTATTAAGACCTTCTGAAATTGTCCGTCACTAAGCTCGTAACATTTTCTATTTGCGAGTCCTTCAATATGAACGAGCTCTATCGCATTGTGTACAGCTTCTTTATCCTTCTGGTGAAGTTTCCCGATCCAGTTCGTGTAAGGTTGCCGCCCCAAAGCGATCAATTCCCTGACGCTCAAATTTCTTGAAACATGCTGTTCAGTAAGCACCAGGCTAAGTTGTTTTGAAAGTTCTTCTGAGCTGATGTTCTGAACATTTTTTGAATTTATAATAATCTCACCCTGAAGAGGTTCTAAAGATCTACTTAAAGTTTTTAGTAAGGTTGATTTCCCGGCACCATTTACACCAATGACTGCCGTTAGTTCGTGTTCATTGACTTCAAAATCGACCTTTTCAACAATGATCTTATTCGTAGACTTTTCAGAATAACCTATGGAGAGTCCGCTTGTTTTTAAAATGCTATTTGAACTTTTGTTCTTCATTAGAAGTTAAATCTACGTTTTCTTACCAGGAGCCAGATGACCACAGGTGCTCCAATAATAGAAGTTATGGCATTTATTGGCAAACTAAACTCACTGCCTGGTAACTGAGAAACAATATCACATAATAACATTAAGATCGCCCCACCAAAGATAATCGCTGGAAACAATATGATATGATTGGCGGAAGGTATGATCTGCCTAACCAGGTGTGGGACGGCCAGGCCAATAAAGGCTATGGGACCGGCAAATGCGGTGATACTACCCGCGAGTAGGCTGGTGGCCAGAATGACCAAAAATCGATTTCTTTTAATATTTGTACCCATACTTCTGGCATATTGCTCGCCAAGCAGTAAAGAGTTGAGATTCTTTATGGATGCAAGTGTGATGAGAACACCAGTAGTCCAGAAAACAGCTAGAATTCCTACTTCTTCCCAACTCAGGTTGCCCAGGCTGCCGTAGGACCAGAATATATACTGCTGAAGATCTGCAGCGGGACTAAAGTAGGCCAGGACACTTACGATCGCAGCGGTAAAACTTGCGAACATAAGACCTATGATCAATATCGCCATAGTGTCTTTTAATTTGAGTGAGGCAACTATTACAGCTAACAGAACCAGCAAGCTTCCCAGACTCGATGCTATGACCAGACTCCATTTTGATAATAATATTGCGGCAAAACCAGCACCGAATAGTGCAGATCCCATAAATGCGATAGCAACTCCAAGGCTGGCACCACTGCTCAATCCCAGTACATACGGTCCTGCCAGCGGATTCCTGAATAAAGTCTGCATGAGCAAACCACTAACCGCCAGGCCAGATCCTGTGATCATCGCCGTTATCGCCTTGGGTAATCGGAACTCCAGAATGATATATCTCCAGGTATCCTTCTCTACCGGGAAACCTGAGAGAGAAGCAAAGACTTCAGAAAAAGGAATATTAACCGATCCCAGGCTGATATTGAGCAACAGGCAGAATAGAAGCGCCGCTCCCAGGAAAATGATGGTTAAACTATACTTTTTCCGGCTCCACATTAGTTGAGGGGTTTGAAAAACACGTTTTTATGCTCCGGAAGCAGATCAGGATGAAAGATGCTGATGAGGTCTTTCAGGATAAGGTCTGGGCGTTGTGGTCCCAGTTCATAAAAAAGAACTCCTCCGGTCGCACCTTTGGACAAGCTCACAGTATATGCCTCTTTTTGCTGTACCGCCCTGAATTTTTCATAATGTCCCGAACTCTCAGCTAACTGCGCGTAGCTTTCGAATTGTCCTGAACTAATCCAGAAATCGGCATTACCGGCTTTATCCAGAACACTTTCAAATGAAAGTGCCAGGCTGCCTTCTCCTTCAGTATCTGCATACAGGTAATTTGCATTCGCATCTTCAATAAATTGCGCCTGCCAGCTGTTTCCAAAAGGAACGTACCATTTATCATTGTACATGGAACCGGCTATGACCACTGGTTTTTCTTTAGATTCTGCTGCTAATTTTTTAGCCTGTAGATACGAAGTTTCAATACCTTCGAAAATTTCTTCAGCATCTTCATTTTTGTCAAACAGCACGCCAAAAAACCTGATCCATTCCGCTTTGCCCAACGGGGTTTTTTCAGTCCAGTCTCCGTTATAAAGTACGGGAATGCCAGTTTTCTTAATAGTTTCAAGGCTTTTATTGGATGCATCTATCGCAAATCCAACAACTACATCGGGCGATAGGTCGATCAGGATCTCTGTATTAATATTCTCGTTTTGACCAAGTTCCTGTACTCTCCCTGAGTCGATCAGTTTTCTTGTCTTTTCTGAAGAGATATAACGCGTGCCGGGGAAGCCAGTCAATTTATTTTCCAGACCCAAAGCTTCGAGCGCCGGAATATGGGTTGTGGAGGTGACTACGATATTTCTTACGGGAATTTCCAGTTTTTCATCAAAGTCGATGCTGTCTGGGATAGTAGCACCGGACTGGTGAAGTACATACCTGAAAGCTTCATTCGCTCCTGGCCACGGGGTGGCAACTTCCAGGATCTTATAATTATCATAGGATTTTATGCTAAAGCCCTCTGCATATTTAATGGAGGTGGTTTCAGGTGACTGATTTATAGTCTCCTGCCGGGATGAATTGTCCTTGCAGGAAATTAAAACGATACAAAGAATTATAAAAATAAACTGCTTCACGAACGTAATTTGGTCACCAAAAGTAAGATTATTTAAATTTTTGAAAGACTTACCAAACTTAATTGTTTATTTTCGCCTCGAAATTTTGGTTTGACGTCGATGTATTTCTGCGTTAATTAAAAGGGAATCAGGAGAAATTTGAACTTTTAAATTTCTATAGAAATAGTAATATTTCGTTTATGCCTGAGCTGTTCCCGCAACTGTAAGCTTAGCCCGTTAGGGTGGCTGCAATTATTCTTCAAACCACTGCCAGCAGGCGGGAAGGTAAATTGTAGTACGCGAGCCAGGAGACCTGCCCGAATTTCAACGAGTATCGAGTGACTTTCGGGATAAAGGTCGGCAGATTATGAACAGAACGAACTACATTTTTTTAATCTTTATTGGCATTTGCTGTATATCAGCTCGTGCTCAAAGTGATTCCATTCGCTGGTTACAGGAGGTTGAACTCAGCGACAGTAAACTTAAGAGTAACTCTTCAGGGCAGCATTTGCAATCTGTTTCAGATTCCATCGTACAATACAGTGATCCAGCACTAACGAACGTGCTTAAGTTTAATTCCCCGTTTTTCTTTAGAGAAAATGGTTTTGGAATGGTTTCTTCAGCATCTGTGCGAGGTACCGGTGCTTCTCAAACTGCTGTAGTTTGGAATGGGATTAATATAAATTCTCAATTCACCGGGCAAACCGATTTCAATACCATCAATTCCAAAACATTTGATGATATAAGTCTACGGCCTGGCGGTGGCAGTGTTCTCTACGGAAGTGGCGCCATAGGAGGAACTATTCATCTCAATAATTCTTTGAGATTCAACAATGCGAATTCAGTTTTTGTTTATGCCGGCGCAGGTAGCTTTGATACATACCAGGCAAGCGGAAACTTCCAGGCCTCGAATGAAACAACAGCACTAAATATTTCTCTTTCCGGAATACGATCAGCTAATGACTATGCTTATCCAGTGGATGGTTTTAAAAACGAAAACGCAGACTTTGATAATATAGCTCTGAATACTTCCATAGGTCACTGGCTGGCAGAAGACCACCTATTAAAATTTTATTCCAGTCTATATCAGGGCAATCGCGGCTTTTCAGGAACTGTTTTTATAGATTCCAATAGTAAATATGAAGACAGAAATTCTCGGAATTTACTGGAGTACAAGGCTTTCTTCGGAAAATTTACGAGTAGCCTAAAGTTTGCGTTGCTAAGTGAGGAGTTCAAATATTATGAGAATAGAAATTCCATGGATCATTCTTTTGGTTCGGCTGAAACAGGAATTATAAAGTATGACCTGAAATATGGGATATTTGATGACGCTTATCTCAATTTGATTGCCGATTATATTAAAATTGATGCTGAAGGCTCAGGCATTGAAAATCAGCAACGAGAGTCTTCAGGAGTGGCGCTTCTATATAATCAATCCTTAAAAGATTTTCAGTATGATCTGAGTCTTCGTATCGAAGAAACTTCAGATTTTAAATCACCGCTACTATTCTCTGTAGGATCCAAATATCAACTGACAAATAATTACCTGCTAAGATTTAACATTTCGAAAAATTATCGTATTCCAACTTTTAATGATTTGTTCTGGTTACAGGGAGGAAACCAGGATCTGCAACCAGAAAATTCGCTGCAATCTGAAATTGGAGTGGATTTCAGAAATAAAAAGTTGGAAATCAATGCGACCGTTTTCTATATAGATCTCGAAAACCTTATACGCTGGATCCCTGATGAAAACGGAGTATGGCAACCTGTAAATACGAAATCTGCTTATAATTATGGTCTGGAGCTCTTTGCCAGTTGGAAGCAGGATTTTGATCATTCTACCTTAAAAATTGATGGTACTTATGCCTTTACCAGATCTATAGATAGATCCAATGGAAATCAAATGATCTATACTCCTTTTCACAAGGCCACTACGCAAGCTTCGTACACAATCTCCAATTGGAATCTTTTTACTAGAAGTCTTTATAACGGGAAGATCTTTACTTCAGCGGATAACAATTACGAGCTTGATTCTTATGCGATAGCTGACTTCGGAATTTCCCATCAATTATCAGCGAAACCTGAACTTCGCATTGGTGCCGAGGTCAATAACCTTTTTAATAAAGACTACCAGAGTCTCCCGGGCAGATATATGCCAGGTAGATCATTTAAAACTTTTCTAACTATTAAATTTTAACCATGAATTTTAAACATTATTTCGGCCTATTGGCGTTAATTTTTTTATTGAACTCCTGTAGCGACGATGAGGATTGCTGTGTAATTCCGCCAGATGAGGAGAAGGAAGCGTTTGAAGATGGCATTTTTGTGTTGAATGAAGGCAACTTTGGTTCTGGAAATTCTTCGGTATCTTTTATTGATGAAGAAACCGGAGAAGTTCAATCCCAAATATTCAATTCAGTAAACGGCACTTCACTGGGGGACACTGCGCAAAGTATATATCTTTCCGAAGAACTGGCATTTATCATCTTGAATGTTTCGAATACGATCGAGATTGTAGATCGAAATACTTTCGAGACTATTGGTCGGATTTCAGGTAATTTACAGAATCCACGATTTGCGACGGTTTCAGGAAATTCTTTATACGTGAGTAACTGGGGAGACGCGACCAATCCCGATGATGATTATATTGCTGTCTTTGATCTAAATGACTATTCGTTGACTTCTTCCATTGCCGTTGCAGAAGGGCCTGAGAAAATAGTAGCTAATAATGGTTCGGTGTATACTGCTCATAAAGGCGGTTATAATTTTAACGATATCATTTCTGTAATCAATACTTCTACAAATGAGGTATCTACTGAAATTGAAGTAGGGGATGTGCCGACTTCCATGATCGTAGATGGTTCAAATCTAATTGTACTTTCTGCAGGGAAACCATCTTATGCAGATGTAGAGACCGCGGGAAGTTTAAGCGTAGTAGATTTGAACATGAATACCGTATTGAGTACTGCGGAATTTCCAACCTCCAGTATACATCCCGGGGACCTTATTAAAAGTGATGAAAGCTATTACTTTACAGTGGGTAAGGCTGTTTACGAATACCAAAGTGGCGGAGATCTTCCTTCCGGACCAAAATTCAGAATGGAGGAGGTAGCGTCTCTTTATGGCTTCAATGCAAAGGATGGGATGTTATATGCTGCATCTGCAAATGCAAGTTTTACCGGGAACGGTCAGGTTTTTGTTTATGACGCTTCTAATGGAAGTCTTTTAAATACTTATGAAGCCGGAATTAACCCCAACGGCGTTTATTTTAATTAATGCTGAAAAGTATTTTAATAAAAAAACCCAGCTCAATGAGCTGGGTTTTTTTATTATATAAATTCTCAATTATTTAGAGAATTCTAATCTTTTATTCTGCCCTGGAATTTCAGGTAATTCGTCAATATACATTTTCTGATACGTCGCTTTTTGAACTCCAGATTCGCTGAATTCGTTATACCAGTACTCTTTCTGAGTGGAAATCATACCTCTGTTTCCAGCGATAACATTTAGAGCAGCATTAAGCAAAGGGTCTGAAGCTTCTCCAAGAACTCCAAGATCTGATATGCTCTCTACAATTTCAGTATCTGGTGTAATTCCGTCAAACGGCACTCCTACGTTATTAGAGTTTACAGATTCATACACTAATGGTTGAATAGCGTACGTATGATCTGGATTCACACCATTTCTACCATAATTGCTGGAATCGTATAAAGTCACAGATGCCTGGGACTTACCAACAGTTTGATCTCCTACAGTAACCACATCGATATATGGAGCAAGTCCATTAACTACAAGCTCACTGGCAGAAGCTGTAGAACTTGATACAATCGCATATAACCTGGTAAGATTAAGACTGTTGATCGCTTCTCCACCTTCCAGAGTTGTAGTAAATCTATTGAATAACCTGTCTGGATCATTATTCAGGAAGTAGTTTTGATAATCTGCGTTCCATTGTTGTTTAGCAAAAACTTCGCCTGTAAACTGTCCTGTGATCATACTGGCCAATCTGGTAGCAGAACTTACGCGACCTCCGCCATTATATCTTAGATCCAGGATCAACTCTGTAATTCCTTCCGCCTGGAAGTCTGCAAAAGCTGCATTTAACTCATCGTCAAAGTCGGCAACAAAACTGTTGTATAGCAAATAACCAACCTTCGTTCCATTCACGTCGAGAACATTTGTCACCAGAATCGGGTTTTCTGTCAATACCTGAGTATCGATGGTTACCTCTTCTCCAGTAGATGTTACGGTATTATCTTCAATAGTGGCGAGACCAAAAGTAAGGGTAGATTCTTCCAGTAGTCCGCGGTAATTGGCCACGGTCAGGGTCTGACCATTTAAAGTAGTGAACAAATCCCCTCTTTCAATATCAGCATTCTCAGCGTTTGAACCTGGAATGATATAACGTACAACACCAAAGAGATCATCACTACCAGAAAATCTGTAAAGTCTAAAGTCTACACCGGTTGTTTCAGAAATACCAGCGAAACTATTTTCAAGAGCTATATAATCATCTGTTATAAAACTGAATCGATCCTGATCTATCACCAAACCATCGTAAAAAAGATTTTCAGGAGAATCAAAGCCCATTAAATATTCATTTAGATCATCCTGAGTAGCGAAGAAATTATCTCCAAGTTCAGGAACCTGACTCTTATAAACATAGATCTCATTCATTCCTTTCCATACGAAATCCTTGATTTCCAGTTCAAGATTTTCTTCCGGAGTTTCACCAGTCACTGGCGGCTCTACGGGTTTCTCAGTTACTCCAGATCCATCATCATCACTGGAACAACCGGTAAGTAAACTTCCTGCAACGGCAAAAAGCATTAAGTATTTACTTATTTTCATAATATAATTAGGGTTTAATTTTTCTAAATTTTTTTCTAAAAATACTTACATATCGACAAATAAAAAATTTATTGTAACAAATCTATTGTCTATTCGTCGTAAGTATAACAAGGCAGTACAAACTAACCATCTATCAATGCAAGAGCGCATCTTTTTGAGCCATATAAATCCTGTAAAGGATAAAATATATCGACTGGCGTTGAGGCTACTCACATCAAGAGATGCGGCCGAAGATGCTACTCAGGAAGTGATTCTAAAACTATGGAGCCGGAAGGATAAGTTCAAGTATTATGCCAATATAGAAGCTTTTGCAATGACGATCACTAAAAATTACTGTTTAGATCAGTTAAAACTTAAGCAGAACAATAACCTGAGAATTATACACCAAAGTTATGAGAGCAAACAAACGCCATTACAAACAGAAATCGAAGTAAATGATGAAATGCAGTGGTTAGGCAGGATTGTTGACAGACTGCCAGAACAACAAAAAATGATCTTTCAGCTTAGAGATATAGAGCAGTACGATTATGATGAGATTGCTGAGATCATGAACATGAATCAAACGGCTATACGCGTTGCACTTTCGAGAGCAAGGAAAGCGATACGGGAAAAGCTGGTAAAAAAACACAATTATGGAATCAAATAGAATTGAATATTTGCTGGGTCGTTATGAGGAAGGAGAAACGACTCTTGCTGAGGAAAAAGAGTTAAGAGAATATTTTAGTCAGAAGGAAATTCCGGAACACCTGGAAGCTTATGCATTGCTTTTTAAGTTTCAGGCCCACGAAAGCAAAGCAGTTTATACTGAAGACAAGGTTCTCAAACTTGAAAGCAAAAATTACCGGTTTGCATGGACTTCTATAGCGGCAGTTATCATTGTTGCACTAGGGATCTTTTATTTCAACCAGTCACAGCCTTCATTAACCACTTCAGAAATGAGTGCTGTAAACGACCAGGAGCAAGCTCTCGAAAAAACGAAACAAACCTTAAAAATGGTTTCTGCAATGATGAATGAGGGAACTGCAGATCTCGTTTACCTACAGGAATTTAATAAAACCAAGAATCAAATAATTGAATTAAACTAAATCTATAAATCATGAATAAATTTGTAATTGCCCTGCTGTTAGCCGCAGCTCCAATGTTTACTCAGGCTCAGAACTTCGAGAAATATGAGAATATGAAAGAAGTCGATGCGATGGTGATGACCAGTAAAATGTTCAAAATGCTCGCCAAAGTGGATCTGAGTGAAAATGATCCGGAATCGCAACAATATATGAAGCTCATTGAGAATCTGGAAAGAATTCAGATCTATAAATCTTCCAACCCAAAGGTAATGTCACAGATGTCAAGCGATGTTAAATCATACCTGGCCAAAGGAAGTCTTGAAGAGTTAATGCGAGTGAATGAGAATGGTAAGAACATAAAATTCTATTCTCTGCCGGGTAAGAATGATAATTATGTAAGCGAACTGTTTATGTTTCTGGAAGGAACTGATGGATCGGAACCTATGAATATCATTCTTAGCATTACTGGACAGATCGACCTTTCACAACTGTCGAAGTTAACTGCAGACCTGAAAGTTCCTGGAGCCGAAGAATTAAAGAAAGCCAACAAAAAATCTTAATTATATGAAATCAATCAAATTAGTAGTCTTAAGCATCTTTACCTTAATTGCGGTATCCTGTAGTAACGAAAAATCTTTACAGAAGTATTATGTAGAGAATCAGCAGGACAGTGATTTCCTGGCGGTAGACGTTCCTACCAGCTTATTTACCAATGCAGAAGCACTTGATGAAGAGCAAAAATCTACGATGGAAACTATCAAGAAAATCAATGTACTTGCTCTGGAGAAGAATGAGAATCCTGAGAAATATGAGCAGGAGAAACTTAAACTTGACGAGATCTTCCAGGATGAGAAATACCAGCTTTTAATGCGTTACGGCGGTAGTGACCGTAAAGCGGCTCTTTATTTTACTGGTGAAGAAGATGCAATCGATGAGTTGATCGTTTATGGATATGATAACGAAAAAGGTCTTGGGGTAGCTCGCGTGTTGGGTGAGAACATGGATCCTGAAAAGATCATGGAAATGATGCAGTCTTTAAAGTCTGAAGATATTAATACTGGAGGCATCAAAGGAGTGATCGATATCTTTGGCAATTCCAATGAGAAGAAGACAGATTCCACTGAAGTTGATATGGAAAAAACGGCAGATACCTTATAAATTACTAAATGTAATTTTTTAATTAGTTGAAAGAAAAAGCCTCCGGACATTTCGGAGGCTTTTTTATCATTAGTGAATCAGTAATTAAATTCCAGTATAATTCTGAGGCGTTATCCTGTGAAGCTCATTTCGAACTTCTTCAGTCACATCCAGCTCATCAATAAACCTGGAAATACTTTCTTTAGTAATTCTCTCATTGGTTCTGGTAAGACCTTTTAAAGCTTCATACGGATTTTTAAAACCTTCTCTTCTAAGGATCGTTTGAATAGCTTCCGCAGCAACAGCCCAATTATTTTCGAGATCTGCATGCAATTTGTCCTCGTTTAAAAGTAATTTGTCAAGCCCTTTCAACGTAGATTTAAATGCTATGAGGGTATGCCCCATGGGTACGCCAATATTTCTAAGCACTGTACTATCGGTAAGGTCACGCTGTAATCTGCTTACTGGTAATTTAGCTGAAAGATGCTCGAATATCGCGTTGGCAATTCCAAGATTTCCTTCTGAATTTTCAAAATCAATAGGATTTACTTTATGTGGCATAGCTGAAGACCCTATTTCCCCTTTCTTGATCTTCTGTTTAAAGTAATCCATGGAAATATAAGTCCAGATGTCGCGATCCAAATCAAGCAGAATATTATTGATTCTTTTGAAAGCATCAAATAATGACGCTACATGGTCGTAATGCTCTATTTGTGTAGTAGGGAAGGAGTGATGGAGTTTTAAAGTTCCTTCGACAAAATTCTTTCCAAAAGCTTTCCAGTCGGTTTCAGGATAAGCCACTTTGTGAGCGTTGAAATTACCGGTCGCGCCTCCAAATTTCGCTGCGTGTGGAATATCCTTTAAAAATGTCAACTGCTCTTTTATTCGAACGATAAATACCTGAATTTCCTTTCCAAGTCTGGTAGGTGAGGCAGGTTGACCATGCGTTCGGGCCAGTAGTGGAATATCTTTCCATTCTTCAGCAAGTGTTTCCAGCTTATTGATTATTTGCTCTAGTTCTGGAAGATAAACTGCTTCCGTAGCTTCTTTTAAACTAAGGGGAATAGCGGTGTTGTTTATATCCTGTGAGGTAAGACCAAAATGGATGAATTCTTTAGAATCCTGCATTCCAAGCTTTTCAAATTCTTCTTTTAAAAAGTATTCTACTGCTTTTACATCATGATTCGTGACTTTTTCGATCTTTTTAATGGCTTTCGCATCAATAGAAGTGAAATTTTCATATAATTCTCTAAGCTTGGTAAAATTTGAGGAATCTACATCCTGAAGTTGTGGCAAACCCTGTTCATATAGCGCTATGAAATATTCTACTTCGACCAGGATTCGATAGCGTATCAATGCTTCTTCACTAAAATATGCTGAAAGTTGCTTTGTTTTGGATCTATACCTTCCATCTATTGGAGATACTGCAGAGAGGGATGTCATTTCTTTATTTTAAAAAATTAAAGCATAAAGATACTTCTTCCTGATCGACTATAAAACAGAAGTTATAATTTCCTAAGGATCCTGGAGGCACGAGATCTGTATCCGGCAGATGAGGTTTCAATATCTTTTGCGAGCAGCGCTTTAAGCTCAGGTCTAATCCAGGTTTCGTGATCGCTAAGCTCATATATGTTCTGCATCGCGAAAACCTTTACTGCAGTTTTCTCATTGTTTAGTAGAAAATGAAATGAAAGCTGAATTATTTCCTCGATATCTGATTGATCCATGCAAACAGTAGCTTTAGCACTTCCAAAATCCTCAACCAGGAAGTTGAATATTTTCATGATAAACCTCTTGGATGAACCGCATTCATGTAATTTACCACTACTTATGATCATAGATGCAAACGGTGCTATTAACTCGCAATGCTCGCGCCCAATGATTTCGAGGACCATCCACGCTTTTCCAGATAATTCCTGGGGTTGGCTAATAAATTGAATGATGTGTGATATAAGTTTCTCTGATACGATCAGGTCTGCAGCCTGTTTTCGGGATGCAAGCGCCATCCCGGTCATTTCCAGAACTTTCTCCACCTGAATCATTGTGACAATAATCGTTCTACCACTTGTGGAACACCTTCTGCAGCCTTCTTGCTTATAATGTGCAAAGACGAATGTTCTCGAATATTTGGTTTTGGATCAATAAAGTACATGGGACATCCTTGCGGAACGAAATCTACCAGTCCGGCGGCAGGGTATACCTGCATGGAAGTGCCAACAATTATAAGAACATCTGCCATTGCACAATGTTCAGCTGCAGGCTGAAACATAGGGACCGCCTCACCAAACCAGACGATATGCGGTCTTAACTGCATATGATGTTCACAGAAATCACCACTTTTAATGTCATTTCTCCAGTCCATCACCAGGTTTTCATCAAAGGTACTTCGAGCTTTCAGTAATTCACCATGAAGATGTAAAACATTTGAACTGCCGGCGCGTTCATGAAGATCATCTACATTTTGAGTGATGATCTGTACTTCATATTTTTCTTCAAGGGCTACCAGTGCACGGTGAGCAGCATTGGGTTCTACCTCCAGTAATTGTCTTCTTCTTTGGTTATAAAATTCCAGTACTAATTCGCGGTTATTTTCCCAGGCTATGGGTGAAGCCACTTCCATTACATTATGACCTTCCCATAAACCGTTGTCATCTCTAAAAGTTTTCAGACCGCTTTCAGCGCTAATTCCAGCTCCGCTTAGTACAACTATTTTTTTCATTCGAATAAGATTTCTGATTGATGTTGACAGTTTGAAAGCTTAAAATACGAACTAATTTTGAGCCTGACCTTGTTATAATTGCTCCGTGAACAGTATTAGAGGCACAATTCTTTTTATTAGTTATTGAATATCAGGTTATATGAGAAATATCAACAAGTCTTCAAAGAAATAGCTAAAAAAGAAGACAGAATTTATAAATTAGTCCGGCCATGACCGACCAAATTTTATTAGAACATTTACAAGGTTTTCTCACTGACCGAAGAATTCATCTTTTCGAAAAGGTGCTTGCTCAAAGAACAGATCATTTTACCGTGGTCGCACAGGATGTTTACCAATTGCACAATACCAGTGCGGTGGTGCGTAGTTGTGATGTTTTTGGAATCCAGAACCTGCATATCATCGAAGAAAATCTACCCAGGAGAATAGATAAGGAAATTGCAATGGGCGCCCAGAAATGGGTAGACGTACATCGATACAATACTTCCAGGGAATGCCTTCATGAATTGCGGCAAAAGGGATATCAAATTGTGGCAACAACACCTCATGATGAATCTACCATGCTGGCAGATTTTGATATTACAAAACCTTCTGCCATATTTTTTGGAACTGAGCAGAATGGTTTGTCTGAAGAAATTCTGAGAGAAGCAGATTCCAGTATTAAAATTCCTATGTATGGCTTTACTGAAAGTCTGAATATTTCTGTTTCAGCAGCCATCATACTTCAGTCTTTAAGGGAAAAGCTCGAAAGATCTCAAGTGAACTGGCAGTTTTCTGAAGAAAGAAGACAGGAAGTTCGTCTGGCATGGACCAGGAAAACTATTAAAAATTCCGAAGAGATTATACAACGCTTTCTTAATCAGTAAATATTCGTAACTTTTAAAATCTAAAGCTGAGCAATGACCCTGTTTTTCTACTTAATTATTGCCTTAATAACTTTTTTTGCTTTTCTGCACGCATGGGCTAAAAAAGACTTTGATGTGAGCAGGACGGTAGTGATCAACAAATCCAGGGAAGAAGTCTATGGGTTTGTTCGCCAATTAAAAAATCAGCCTTTATGGAATCCTTTGTTTCAGCGTGATCCTAACGCAGTTTTAAAATATAAAGGTCCCGATGGCATGGTGGGTGCCTCTTTTTACTGGAAAGGCAACAGTAAAGTAGGTGAGGGCATCCAGAAAATCGTAAAAACCAAGCAGGGACGGGTTTTTGAAACTAAAATATTATTCGTTAAACCAGTTAAGGTTAATGCGCTTACGTATATAGGTGTTAAAGATCTGGATAGCGAAAAAACCAAGATGGTTTGGGGAACCAGAGGAAACCTGGCGTTTCCACTCACCATTATTAGCATTTTTTATTCTCCTGAAAAAGCTATGGGATACAATCTGGATGAAGGCTTAAAAGAATTGAAACAAATTCTGGAAAATCGCTAATTCTTCTGAAGTACTTTATACTCCTCATAACAGCCATTAATGGCGTTTAATATCTGTAGATCATTGGCAGTACGCATAAAATCTTCAGAGTAGTTACAATTATTCAGGATCTCATCAATTTCAGCGCGATTAACCTGTAATAAGGCCATAAGGGTTTCACGGTCGAACTTATTCCGAAGGAGGTCTTTAATATCTTCATCCTTCTTCATCTCTCTGAGTTTCCGCATCTGCCTGGGTCTTGCTCCAAAAATGTTATTTACAAGATCTGCGGGATTTGAAAGAGAGCGTAATGCCTTGGTAACGGCATTTGGAGATTTGTCACCACCTTCGTATCCAGAGTTTAATCCTGAAATACTATAGCGATAATTGTCATAGATCGGAATGTTCTTAGCGTCTATTTCAAGATATCCGGTAAGATTATTGGAAGTAACCGTTACTTCCTCAAGATCGAAACCAAGCTCGGTCATCTTCACTTTGACATTACCATATTTTAACCAGTCATTTGTTACGCGGACTCTAATGGATCTAAAGCCCAGATAGGAGAAATACAACGTATCATTTACTGTAGCCTGAAGTTTAAAATCACCCTCTTCTCCGGTAGTGGATCCTTTTACCTGGTTGAGATTGACGATATGAACGTTTTCAATAGGTTTGTCATTAGCCGCATTCATCACCGTACCGGCAACGATATCTACTTCCTGAGCAGATAAGATACCTGTGAGTAGAAACAATAAAAGGGGGAAATAAGTCTTCATAGCAATTGAACCTAAAAATAGAAAATCTTCATAAAAAACAGTGCCAAACTTAAACTAAGTTTGGCACCTTTTATTTTATGCTTTCGATCTTCTTCTTTTTATGGAACTCTCAACATTCTTGTTTCGACTTCCTTTGCGGTGACCTTTTTTGTCTCCTCGATCTGAACCGCTTCTTCGTTTGCCAAAGCTTCCTTTGTCGTTAAAACTTTTTCCACCGCCTTTACGACCGCCTCCGCTTCTTTCTCTGCGTTTTCTACCGCCTCCTTCAGATTTCTGATCTTTTGTAATTTCTACATTAACGTATCTACCGTTCTGCTGATAGTCTGTAAAAGTTTTCAAAATTAGGTCTGCATGCTTCTCATCTGTATTGAAGAATGAAAAACTCGCTTTACAGTCTACTTTAAAAATATCATCTCTGTCCAGGTTTAGTTCGCCTGTAAGAAAGTCTTTAAGACTTTTCCAGTCATATCCATCTTTAGAACCAACATTGATGAAATATCTTGTATTTCCTTCTGAAACTTCTGGTCTGCCTCCTGCAGATTCTGCAGTAAGATCTGGAGCTTTCTGGTAATAATTAAAAAAACGAGTGAATTCAACTGAAAAGAATTTTTTGATCAACTCTTCTTTAGTGAAATCCTCCAGAGCTTCATTGATATTTGGAAGATAAGGATCAATATCATGATTGATCTCAGTTTTCTTGATATCATTTGCTAGATGGAAAAGCTGGATCTTGCAGATCTCTTTTCCATCAGGGATTTGTTTCTCTTCAAATTTTTGCTGAATGATCTTTTCTATCGTACGAATCTTGCGAACCTCACTTTTGGAAATGATCACCATGGATACACCGCTCTTGCCAGCTCTACCTGTTCTACCACTACGGTGAGTATAAGTTTCAATCTCATCTGGCAACTGGTAGTTGATCACGTGAGTAATATCATCCACATCGATACCACGAGCAGCAACATCTGTAGCAACCAGCATCTGGATCTGCCTGCTTCTGAAGCTTTTCATCACCAGATCACGTTGATTCTGGCTAAGATCGCCGTGCAATGCAGCGGCGTTATAACCATCTTCAATCAGTTTTTCAGCGACCTTCTGCGTATCTCTTTTTGTTCTACAAAAAATTACAGAGAAGATATCAGGATTAGCATCTGCTAGTCTCTTTAAAGCATCATATCTATTCCTGTGATTTACCAGGTAGTATTCATGAGTCACGTTAGAAGTACCCATATTCTTTGATCCTACCGTGATCTCAACCGGATCCTTCATGAATTTCTTGGCGATCTTGGCAACTTCCTTAGGCATGGTTGCTGAAAATAACCATGTCTTCTTATGCTTTGGAGTATGCGAAAGTATGCTTTTGATATCTTCATAGAATCCCATGTTCAGCATTTCATCTGCCTCATCAAGAACACAATAGTTAATAGTTGAGATATCTGCAAGATTTCTTCGAATCATATCCTGCATTCTCCCGGGAGTTGCAACGATGATCTGCGCCCCTCTCTCAATTGCTCTTGCCTGATCTGTTATGCTGGCACCACCGTATACAGCAACTACATTCAAAGATTTTTTGTATTTACTGTAGTTCTTTAACTCATTGGTGATCTGTAAACATAATTCACGAGTTGGCGATAAAATTAAGGCCTGAGTTTTTTTTGAGTTGGAATCTATTTTCTGAATAAGTGGAAAACCAAATGCTGCGGTTTTTCCTGTTCCAGTTTGTGCCAGAGAAACCAGGTCGGTTTCCTGAGATAGTAGAATAGGAATTGATTTTTCCTGTACTTCACTAGGGGTTTCAAAGCCCATGTCGTTAATGGCCTGTAGCAAATCTGCGTCCAGTCCAAGTGCTTGGAATGCGTTCATTCTTTTTTGTAAGTATTCGATTATCGTATGTAAGTGTTACATAAGAAGCGAATCGACATACTTAAACCTAAACTTCCAGTAACACATCCTCACCCTGAGGAATTTCAAGCCGCAAAGATACGTTTAAATCTGACGCAAACTAATTTAAATTAAAATAATTAGTTAGCTGTGAATTAAGTAGATAGGTAATCGATGAGTTCCTTAAATGCTTTAGCCCGATGACTTATCTTCGATTTCTCCTGCAAATCCATCTCGGCAAAGGTTTTATCAAACCCTTTAGGTTGAAAGACCGGATCATATCCAAAACCATTTTGACCGCGCTCTTCCTTGGTGATTGATCCTTCGCAAATGCCGGTAAAAAGATTTTCATTCTCTTTTAAACTAAGTGCGATCACGGTCTTAAATCGTGCGTTACGATCATCACGCTCTTCCAGTTGATTTAAAAGTTTTGCCCGGTTTGCAGCATCGTCTTTTATATCGCCAGCATACCTGGCCGAGTAAACTCCCGGAGCTCCGGCAAGTGATTCCACTTCCAGTCCTGTGTCGTCAGCAAAACAATCGTAACCGTACCTGCTACGCACATATTCTGCTTTTATGATTGCATTGGCATCGATCGTATCTCCTGTTTCCTCGATATCTTCATCACAACCAATATCCTGCAGACTTAGTAATTCTATATGATCTGGCACCAGCGCCTGGATCTCCTTGAATTTATTCTCATTATGAGTAGCAAAAACTAATTTGATCGTATTCATTATCTATGATGGTAAGGTTCGTTTTTAAGAATGGTAAAGGCGCGGTACAATTGCTCAGTTGCAAATAAACGTACCATTTGATGTGAGAAAGTCATTTTAGACAGCGATATCCTGCCATTAGTCCTTGCATAGAGAGTTTCTGAAAAGCCATATGGTCCACCAATAATAAAGATCAAGCGTTTTAATCCAGCGTTCATTCTCTTCTGTATGTATTCTGAAAAGGCTACGGAATCATATTGTTTACCGTTTTCGTCAAGCAGTACAATGAAATCTGAATTCTGAATGCCATTTAATATGAGATCGCCTTCCCTGGACTTCTGCTGATTCTCATCAAGATTCTTCGTTTTCTTAAGATCAGGGATCACTTCAAGCTCAAATTTTATATAGTGCTGAAGTCTTTCAGAATAAATGTTTATTAGAGCTTCCAGTTCTCGTTTATCGGTTTTCCCGACGCAGACTAATTTTATGGTCATCCCGTGATTTTAGTACAGACTTTACTACATTTACAAAAATAAGCAGAGAAAATGATCTCAAAGGAACAATTCGAAAAAGAAATAGAATTTATCATAGAAAACTCCATTCGTGAAGATGTAGGAGATGGAGATCACAGCTCCCTGGCCTGTATTCCCAAAGCTGCAACCGGTAAGGCCAAACTGCTTGTGAAGGATCAGGGGCTTATCGCCGGAGTCGCTTTTGCTGAAAAAGTATTTCAATATGTGGATCCAGATCTGTCTATTGATGTAAGGATCCAGGATGGAAAAAAAATTCAGAAAGGTGATGTAGCATTTTACGTAGAAGGTTCCTCTCAGTCTATATTGAAAGCTGAAAGACTTGTGCTGAATGCCATGCAGCGAATGAGCGCGATCGCTACCAAAACTGCAACTTTCGTAGAAAAGCTGGAAGGAACTCGTACAAAGATCCTGGATACTCGAAAAACCACTCCGGGGATAAGAGCTCTTGAAAAATGGGCCGTTAAAATTGGAGGTGGAGAGAATCACAGGTTTGCTTTGTATGATATGATCATGCTGAAGGATAATCATATAGATTTTGCCGGCGGTATTACCAGGGCAATAGACAAAACTAAAGAGTATCTTGCCAGTAAAGATCTTGACCTGATGATCATTGTAGAGGCGAGAGATTTGAACGAGATAAAAGAGATCTTGCAATCTGATGGAATTTATCGCATTCTAATAGATAATTTCAACTACGAAGATACCAGGAAAGCGGTAGACCTTATCAATGGAAAATGTCTGACAGAAAGTAGCGGGGGAATCACTTTGGAGACTGCACGCGCTTATGCTGAATGTGGAGTCGATTATATAAGTAGTGGTGCGCTAACTCACTCTGTTCACAATTTAGATCTGAGTTTAAAAGCCGTTTAAAAATGGCACCAAAGAAAGCGCTCAATTCCAAATTGCAGGAACTATCAGCCTGGTGGAAAAGCTGGTCAAAAGGGGTGAAGCTTCCTGGTCTTGATGGCTTGACGCTTTATAATTTATGGATCATTTACTGGGGTGGAATTGTTAAGGGAACTTTTTCTACCCGGGCAAGTAGCATTGCGTTCAGCTTTTTTATGGCCATTTTCCCATTCTTGCTGTTTGTACTGAATTTGATTCCGTATATCACATTTATCGATGATTTCCAGATTGAATTCCTGGTATTTATGGACTCTTTGCTGCCTCCGGAAACTTCAGATTTTTTTGGGACTATTTTTGAAGATATTGCAAGTACTCCCAGAGGTGGACTATTATCTGTTGCCTTTATCCTTTCAGTATTTCTAATGACCAACGGTGTAAATGCAATCTTTACAGGTTTTGAATTCAGCTACCACACTAAAAAGAACAGATCGATCCCCCGGCAGTATGCTGTTGCACTGGGTGTTGCGCTCATATTGGCACTGTTGTTGCTAATATCTGTAATAGGTGCTGTATATACCACCTACGCCATAGCAGACCTAACAGATCTGGGGTTGGTTAGCGAAGAAGGTACTGGAGCACATCTATTAAAGTATATTGGATTTGTTATTTTAATATATACATCTGTGGCGATACTTTATTATTTTGGAACCAAGGAAGCAAGACAGGCAAGATTCTTTTCTGTAGGCGCAACCTTTACAACCATACTTATAATAATTGCCACCTTTTTATTTAGTTTATACATAACAAATTTTTCAAATTACAATGAATTGTATGGTTCGATTGGGGCTTTGTTGATACTTATGTTCTATATATGGCTCAATTCCAATCTTTTATTACTCGGTTTCGAACTAAATGCGTCTTTAATCAAATTAAAAAAGAATTTTAAATAACTTTAAACCAAACTAAACTTACAAACATGAAAAAACTAGCAGTTTTATTTATTGCAATGATGAGCTTCGGCCTGACTTCAGCTCAAACAGAAGTAGGCGGTGTTAAACTACCAAAGTCTGAAACCTATCAGGGGAAAACACTTCAGCTAAATGGGGCAGGAGTGAGAGAAAAATTATGGATAGATCTTTACGCAGGTGGATTATATCTTGCCGAAAAATCTTCCAGTGCTGAGGCAATTATGTCTTCAGATAAACCAATGAGCATCAAACTACATATTGTTAGTAAATTGATTAGTAGTGATAAGATGGTTGATGCTGTGAACGATGGTTTTGAAAGTTCCATGAATGGTAACACAAAACCATTGGCCTCTGAAATTAAAAAGTTCAAAAGTTTCTTTATGGATGAGATCACTAAAAATGATGTTTTTGACATCGTTTATCTTCCGGGCTCTGGCGTGACCGCATATAAGAATGACAAGGAACTGGGTTCTATCCAGGGAATGGAATTTAAAAAGGCACTTTTTGGAATCTGGTTATCTAAAAACTCGGTTGATGATGATCTTAAAGAAGCGATGCTAGGAAAATAAGATGAAAAAATTATTGATAGCTCTTTTAATTCTTTCTCTAGGTTCAAATGAGTTGCTCGCACAGGGTGTTTTTGGAAAATGGGAAAATAGAAATGAACAAGGCGTGGTGAACAGCATCATCAGCGTTTATGAAAAAGATGGCAAAGTCTATGGAAAAGTAGATCGAATCATGCGGGAAAAGGACAGAGATAGGCTCTGTACTGCATGTGAAGGTGATCTTAAAAATAAACCAGTTGAAGGTATGGAAATCATGCAGGGCCTGGTAAAAGATGGTGAGGAATATAGTGATGGGACGATTGTTGACCCTAAAACAGGTAAAGAATATCGTTGCAAGATTTGGATTGATGAGGAAGAGCCAGACGTATTGAACATTCGTGGATATATCGCCCTGTTCTATCAAACCCGTACCTGGCAAAGAGCAGAATAATTTATTGTAAGCATAAAGCTGCCTGGAAAGTCAGACTTATTTCATAGAACTAAAGTTTCTTAATACTTTTGAGTTCTTGAAAAAGGTCACTGTTCAGGCAGCTTCTTATTTGTTATAATCCATATTTTTATGTCCCACTTTGTAGATCTTATTTTACCCTTGCCACTGGACAACAGGTTTACGTATACTGTCACAAATGAAGAGGCAGAATTTATCCAGGAAGGAATGAGGCTCGCTGTTCCTTTTGGCAAGAACAGGATTTACACTGGGATTGTGGCAAAGATGCATGGAACTCCCCCATTGAACTATGAGGCAAAACCCATTCATCAGATTCTCGATGAAACTCCGCTGCTAACCAGAAACCAGTTAAAATTCTGGAACTGGATAGCTTCCTATTATTTATGTACGGAAGGCGATGTGATGAGGGCAGCCTTACCCGGGGCATTTTTACTGGAAAGCGAAAGTATTCTTAAGCTTGCTTCTGAAGTCAAAATTGAAGATGAAACGCTTACTGATGATGAATATCTTGTGACTGAAGCCTTGCAGAGACAATCTTCCATGAAGATCCAGGAGATCGAGCAGCTGCTTGAGAGGAAAAAAGTATTGCCTATCATTAACAGGCTTGTTTCAAAAAATCTTGTAGAACTTCATCAGGAAATTTACGAGCAATTCAAGCCAAAGGAAGTTCGATATGTCATTCTGAATCCTATGTATGAAGCAGAAGCAGAAATGCATGCCTTGCTGGATGAACTCTCCAAGGCACCGAAACAGCGGGAAGCTTTGTTCAGCTATTTCAGTTTGACGGCGAAATCTCGAAAAGCCTTAAAATTGAAGGAGCTCTCAAATAAATCTGGTGTTTCTGCAGCGGTCATCAAAGGCCTTATTCAGAAGAAAATATTGATAGAAGAATATCGATCTACAGACAGGATTGAGTTCAATTCAGAAATTAGTCATCACGAAATAAATTTTAGCAGCGAACAGGAAAGAGCTTTTACAGAAATTTCCAATCATTTTGCAGAAGAAAGTGTTTGTTTATTACATGGGGTCACATCTTCCGGGAAAACAGAGATCTACATTAAACTTATTGAAGCGGCACTTGATGAAGGAAAACAATGTTTGTATCTATTGCCGGAGATTGCGCTTACAACGCAATTGATCAAAAGACTACAGAATTATTTTGGTGATAAAGTGCTGGTATATCACAGTAAATATTCTGTTAACGAACGCGTGGAGATTTACAAGCATGTAAAAGAGAATAAAGATAAAGGTAAGATTGTGATTGGAGCAAGATCTTGTATTTTCCTTCCTTTTCAGGACCTTGGTCTTATCGTAGTAGACGAGGAGCATGAAGCTACTTTTAAGCAATATGATCCTGCGCCCAGGTATCACGCGCGCGATGCTGCGGTAGTACTGGCCAATCTTTTCAATGCAAATATTATTCTTGGTTCTGCCACACCTTCAATAGAATCTTATTTCAACGCTGTTCATAGTAAGTATGCGCTGGTGGAACTTCATAGCAGATTTGGGAATGTCATGATGCCTGAAGTCGAGGTGATTGATATTAAAACGGCGCATAAAAAGAAAAAAATGACCGGCCATTTTTCAGAAAGATTAATCGAAGAGATCAAATCAAGTCTGAATGAAAATGAGCAGGTGATTCTCTTCCAGAACAGAAGAGGTTTTTCACCTATATTGGAATGTAATACTTGCGGGCATTCACCGCAATGTCCAAATTGTGATGTTAGTTTAACCTATCACTCACATAATAACCAGTTGCGTTGTCATTATTGCGGTTATCATATTGCGATGCAACATCAATGTATGGCCTGTGGCAGCAACGAAATTACTACCAAAGGTTTTGGAACAGAGCAGGTGGAAACTGAATTAAAAGCACTTTTTCCCAAGCATAAGATTGGTAGAATGGACCAGGACACTACCCGAGGTAAATATGCTTATGAAAAAATCATTGAAGCTTTTGAAAATCATGAAACTGATATTCTCATCGGAACTCAAATGTTAAGCAAGGGACTGGATTTCAGGAAGGTGAGCCTTGTGGGAATCATGAATGCAGACAATCTCCTGAATTTCCCAGATTTCAGGGCACATGAGCGTAGTTTCCAGTTGATGCTGCAGGTAGCAGGAAGATCTGGCAGAACAAAGAAAAGAGGCAAGGTCTTGATACAGAGCTATAATCCATACCATCAGATTATTCAGCAGGTGTCTACAGGTGCTTACAAAGAGATGTATGCTGAACAATTGGAGGATAGATATCAATATCAATATCCGCCTTATTTTCGTCTCGTACGGTTGACACTAAAAAGCAGGGATTTTTCCAGAACGAATGAAGCAGCAGAATGGCTCGCCAGAGCATTGCAGAATGTTTTCGACAGGTATGTTCTCGGTCCGGAATTTCCACCGGTTGCGAGAATACGTAATGAATATTATAAGAATATACTCATCAAGATACCGCAAAAACAAAACCTTGGTAAAACGAAATCCATGATTAGCAGGATTCTAAAGTCTTATCATGCTATAGGTGCATTCAGATCAGTTAGAGTGATTACTAATGTGGATCCACAATAAAAAAACCACCTGTATTTGGTGGCTTTATTAATATATCAATTATGGAATTTGTTACTGTATGGCACTTAGCGCTTCCACAAGGTTCGCTTTTTTATGTCTGCTTAATGGCAGTAACTCTTTATCGATCTCAATATTCTTGCTATTGTATCGCTCAATCTTGTCCAGATTTACAATATAAGATTTGTGAGTACGTAGAAATCGTTCACTCGGTAATTCTTTTTCGAAGGATTTCATGGTAGCCAGCACGACAAAATTGTCTTTCTCGGTGACAAATTTTACGTAATCTCCTAATGCCTGTATATACTTCAACTTACTTAAAAATACTTTACGATTTTTAAGGTTGCTCTTTACAAATATAAAATCATCGTCTTCCTGTATTGGAGCCTGATGTTTCAGTTTATATAAATTTACCGCTTTATTTACAGCGTTGTTGAATCGATCTTTGGTGACCGGTTTATGAATATAATCGACAGCATCATAATCAAAAGCTTTGAAAGCATACTTGGTCTTACCGGTTACGAAGATGATCTGGGGTTTGTTTGGAAGATTATCCAACAGTTCAAAACCTGAAAGTATAGGCATTTCAATATCTAAAAAAATAAGATCGGTTTCGGTGTCCAGCAATCCATTCTTAGTCTCAATCGCATTATTATATTCAGCGACAAGTTTAAGATTGGGGTGGTCTTTAATCAATTTAACGATTGATAGCCTTTGCAGGCTAGAATCGTCAACAACAGCACATTTAAGTAAAACTTCTTCCACAATAATCAGGTTAGACATTAACAATATTACTCAATATATATAACAAATGCAAGGTACAGATAGATTCGGAGGCTAAAAATAGTATTTTTACCTGTGTTATATGCTTTGAAATATGAATAATTAATTCTATTTTTGCAGCCGATTAAATTTAAAGTAGAATTTTATGAACAATTATGAAACTGTTTTCATCTTGAATCCCGTTTTATCTGATGAGCAGATAAAGGAGACAGTTAAGAAATACGAAGATTTTCTTGTTTCTAAAGGGGCTAAGATGGTAGCTAAAGAAGATTGGGGCCTAAGAAAACTGGCTTATGCAATCCAACACAAGAAGAGTGGTTTTTATCACTTATTCGAATACGAAGCTCCAGGTGAGGTGATCGAGCCTTTAGAGTTGGAATTCAGAAGAGACGAGCGTATGATGCGTTATTTAACTGTTAAGTTAGATAAACATGCTGTCGCTTGGGCTGAGAAGAGAAGAAAACGTAACAAGGAAAAAGCGTAATCATGGCAACATCTATTGAACAACAAGCAAAAGGAAAAAAAGACGGAGAGATCAGGTATCTAACTCCGCTTAATATAGAAACTACAAAGGCAAAGAAATACTGTAGATTTAAAAGATCTGGTATTAAGTATGTGGATTATAAAGATCCAGATTTCTTGATGGGATTTGTAAACGAACAGGGTAAATTATTACCACGTCGTTTGACAGGTACTTCTTTGAAGTTTCAGAGAAAGGTGGCTACTGCTGTGAAGCGTGCTCGTCACTTAGCACTAATGCCTTACGTAGGTGATTTATTAAAATAAAAAGAGGCAGTTATGGATGTAATACTTAAAAAAGACGTAGATAATCTAGGTTTTAAAGATGATGTTGTGGCTGTAAAGAACGGTTACGGTAGAAATTATCTTATACCTCATGGTTACGCTGAACTGGCAACTCCTTCTGCAAGAAAAGTTTTATCTGAAACTTTAAAGCAGCGTGCCTATAAAGAACAAAAACACATTGACGAAGCTAAGAAACAGGCTGAGAAACTTAACAATATTGAGATCAAGATGACTGCTAAGGCAGGAGCTGGTGATAAATTGTTTGGTTCTATCACCAATGGTGATCTTGCTGATGCTCTTGCTAAGGAAGGTGTAGAAATTGAAAAGAAATATATTAGCATCGCCGGTGGAAACATCAAGCGTTTGGGACAGTATGATGCAACATTGCGTTTTCATCGTGAAGTAGTTTCAAACCTTAGTTTCGACGTTGTAGGGGAAGCTTAATAATATTGTTTTATAACGAAGAGCCCGCTCATTTATGAGTGGGCTTTTCTTATTCTTTAAAAAATGAAGTACGCTCGTTTAACCAAAGAACAATTTGAAGAGATGCATCAGGAATTTATCAATTTCCTTGCAACTCAATCCATTACGGCAGATGAATGGAAGGAAATCAAGAAAGAACAGCCAAATGTCGCAGAAGATGAAATGGATCTATTCAGCGATCTCGTTTGGGAAGGTGTTTTGAATAAAGTGGAATATCTTGAACATTTTTCTCAACAACAGGTTTTTCTTTTCTATATATCCCAGGTATCTATCAATCTAATCGCTATAAAGGTAGAGAATGACGCTGTAGATATTACCACAAGAGAAGGTTATCAATGGTTGCAAACCAATCTCATGAACGAAATGGTCAATATTTATACTTCATCCAAAGTTCTCAGCGACGATCGAAATAAAGATATTTTCGCGTTGATCAAACAAGGAGCGAACATCACTAAAGGAGAGCTTTATGCTTACTTTAAAGAGATTGTGGATAAGGACGCTTAGCGCTATTCATATCTAAGTGACTCTATAGGGTCTTGTTTTGCAGCCTTGGCAGCAGGATAGCTTCCGGCGAGTATGGCTACTAATATTGTGATTCCCGTTGCCCAAAGCATAGCTTTCCATGGCGTTGTAAAGTCAAAATCCAGGGAAGAGGCTACAGCCCAGCCAATAAGGATACCGAGTAAGATTCCCAACAGTCCGCCAAGCTGACCAATTACCAGTGTTTCGAGAAAGAATTGGGTGGCAATGGTATTTTTCTTTGCACCAAGCGCTTTTCGAACTCCGATCTCACGCGTTCTTTCAGTAACGCTTACCAGCATGATGTTCATTAAGGCGATGGATGATCCGAAAATGGTGATAATCGAAATGATCCAGGCAGCAATATTTAAAGCTCCGGTAATTTGAAGAATACGATTAATAAGGTCATCACTTCTTTCGATTCCAAAATTGTTATCCTCTCTTGGATTTAAACCACGAATATTTCTGAAAGTTATGATCGCTTCATCCATGGCCGATTCCAGAAATTCCTTATCCTCAACTTTCACACTTAAACTATAGTTGATATTAGGCTGGGAAAAAATAGAACGAGCATGTTGGATAGGAATGAAAACTCTTAGATCCTGGTTGTTTCCAAAGGTACTTCCCTTACTTTCCAGAATTCCAATTACCCTGAATTTTGCTCCTCTGATGCTTATTGTTTTATTGACAGGATCCATTCCATTGAAGATACCATCTTTATAGTCGGCACCTATCACAGCGACATTATTGTTGTTATTGATGTCGAAAACATTGAATTCTCGACCTTCTTCCACTTTAAGTCCGGAGTTTTCCAGATAATATTCATTCACGCCTAATACTGAAATGTCTGGGTCTGTCTTTTCATTTTGATATTTGATCTCTGCAGAACCCGTTCCTGTAAAGGAGATCGCAGTCTCGGTAAATGGAAACTGAAACTTATCCTTGAACTCTGTCACTTCCCGGTAGCTAATAGTTGGGTTTACCTTTCGGTCCTCATTGCTTATTCTCTCTCTAAATTCGTAGCGTTGCAGATTAAAGGTATTGGCGCCCATGGAAGCAAAATCCTGACTAATGGTGTTCTCCAGAGCCGCTACTGCGCTCAGAATTCCTACCAGTGCTGTGATTCCAATAGCAATGATTAGTACGGTTAATACAGTTCTTAGTGATTGATTTCTTATGGAACTTAGAGCAATTCTAATATTTTCCCGCAGGAGTGAAAACATGGGCTAACTTTTCGATCTTATCGATTAGACTATAAAATTATAGGTTTGTTACTTAAAATATCAATTTTGTTTGGGTTCGCTTAAAAATTAAGATATTTGCACTCCTTTAAAAATCATATTTCAGCTTAGAACTTTATGGCACAAAAACCATCAATTCCAAAAGGTACCAGAGATTTTTCTCCGGAAGAAGTAGCAAAGAGAAACTATATCTTCGATATCATCAAGACTCAGTTCAAAAGTTTTGGTTTTCAGCCTATCGAGACTCCCAGTTTTGAAAATTCTTCCACTTTGATGGGGAAATATGGTGAAGAGGGTGATCGTCTTATCTTTAAGATTCTCAATTCCGGAGACTATTTAAAAAAAGCCGATGCTACAGCCCTGGAATCAAAGGACAGTATCGCATTAACCTCTTACATAAGTGAAAAAGCTTTGCGTTATGATCTTACCGTTCCTTTTGCCAGGTACGTGGTTCAGCATCAAAATGAGATAGAATTTCCTTTCAAGCGTTATCAGATTCAACCGGTCTGGAGGGCAGATCGTCCGCAGAAAGGCAGATTCAGAGAGTTTTTTCAGTGTGATGCTGATGTAGTAGGGAGCGATAGTCTCTGGCAGGAAATAGAATTTATACAACTTTATGACTCGGTTTTCACAAATTTAAAATTGGAAGGTGTGAAGATCAAGATCAATAATCGCAAGATCCTTTCTGGATTTGCTGAAGTTATTGGAGAACAGGATAGACTAATCGATTTTACGGTAGCTCTGGATAAGCTGGATAAGATTGGTGAAGCTGGAGTTCGAAAGGAAATGATGGAAAAAGGTATTTCTGAAAGTGCCATCGAAAAAATATCTCCAATTTTTGACCTTCAAGGGTCTTTTGCTGAAAAGATCTCTGGTTTACAGTTGATTCTGAAAAATTCAGAAACTGGTATGAAAGGCATTGAAGAACTACAGTTTATTGAAAATGCCATAGCCGAAATGCCATTGAAAACCGCCAGCCTTGACCTTGATGTGACTCTGGCCCGCGGACTCAACTATTACACCGGAGCTATTTTTGAAGTTGCGGCACCCGATAGTGTGAAGATGGGAAGCATTGGAGGAGGAGGAAGGTATGATGATCTTACCGGAATTTTTGGTCTAAGGAATATGAGCGGGATGGGAATTTCATTCGGTTTGGATCGTATTTACCTGGTGCTTGAAGAATTGAATCTTTTTCCTAAAACTGTTCTTGAAAATACCAAAGTTCTTTTTATCAATTTTGGAGACAAGGAATCCTTGTATGCGATGAAATCCATCAGATCCTTAAGAGAAGCCGGAATCAATGCTGAACTTTATCCAGATAGTTCCAAAATGGGTAAACAAATGAAATATGCCGATAAGCGAGATATTCCATTTGTTATTCTTGCTGGAGAAGAAGAAATTGAGCAGCAGATTTTTACAGTGAAACACATGAAAACCGGCGAGCAGGATAGACTCAGTCTGGAAGAGCTTACTGCAAAACTTTCTTCATTCTAATGTTTACTTACGGCAGTGAGTTTTTCCATCTCATCTTCAGTAAGTTCGATGCTAACAGCCTCTTCGAAGCTTTTTAGATGCTCAGGCTTTGTTGCGCTGGCGATAGGTGCCGTTATACCAGGTCGCTGCATTATCCATCTCAGAGCAATTCCTGCCTGCGAAATATTATGATGGTCTGATATATCTTTGAGTGCATTTAATACATTTTTGCCACGATTATCAAAATAATCTCCAAGGAACTGTTCCCGGTCACTACCTTCAATATCTTCAATACTTTGATATTTTCCTGAAAGAAAGCCGCTGGCCAGGCTAAAATAGGAGATCACTCCAAGACCATGTTCCTGGCAGATATTCTGTATATCACCTTCAAACTTATTTCGCTGCATTAAACTGTATTCTGGCTGAAATACTTGGTATTTTGGTAGTCCTTCGTTTTTGGCAGCATTTAAGGACTCACGCAAACGCTGAGGACTCAGATTAGAAGCTCCAATCGATCTCACTTTTCCCTGTTCTATTAATTTTTGATACGCTCCAAGAGTTTCTTCTACCGGAGTTTTATGATCATCCCAATGTGTAAAATAAAGATCTATATGATCGGTTTGCAATCGTCTCAGGCTATCTTCAACTGCCTTAAGGATATGAGTTTTGGAAATATCCTTATCTCCTCCTTGTTGCATGCTGGAACCTACTTTAGTGGTGATGGTTAGTTTATGCCGGTTCCCTCTCGATTTCATGTATTTCCCAATAATACTTTCAGATTCTCCACCAGAGTTACCTTTGGCCCATCTGCTGTATACATCTGCGGAATCGATTAGATCGAAACCCATGTCCAGTAATTGATCCATCATCCTAAAGGATTCTTTTTCAGTGATCGTCCATCCAAACACATTACCTCCAAAAACAATTGGAGGTGTTTTTAATGCTGTATCTCCTAACTTCTTCTTTACCATATTTTAATTATTATCTAATTCAGTTCCTGCAGTTTGCTTTAATGATAATAGTATCGAACCTATTAAAATAAATAGGATAAAACAAAGAGAAATCCAGATTGGTATCTCATAAAGATCACTAATTAAAAATTTGAGTCCAACAAAAGCCAGTATGATTCCGAGCCCTTCGTTTAAGTACACAAAGCGATCTTTCATGTCTGCAAGTAAAAAATATAAAGCTCTCAGACCGAGAATCGCGAATGCATTGGAGCTCACGATGATGAACTCATTTCTGCTTACCGCTAATATTGCCGGAATGGAATCTACGGCGAAGACCACATCAGTCAATTCAATAATGATCAAAACGGTTAACAGGGGAGTGGCAATCTTTTTACCATTTTCAATTACAAAAAAATTGTCCTCACGATAACCTTCAGTCTGAGGAATTACTTTGCGTACCCAATTAAAAATTCTATTGTTAGCAGGATTCGCTTCAGTATGGTCATTTTTAAAAATCTTATACGCGGTGAACAGCAAAAAAGCTCCGAATATATAAATGATCCAGTGAACATTATTGATCAGGGCAATTCCGCCGAAAATAAAAATAACTCTTAGAACAAGCGCGCCAAAAATTCCCCAGAAGAGTACCTTATGCTGAAACTCCTTCGGAACCTTAAAATAGCTAAACAGGACAGCCCAGAGAAATACGTTATCCATAGAGAGCGATTTTTCGATCAGGTATCCAGCAAGGTATTCACCTGCCGCCATAGATCCCTGCCACCAGTATATCACAGCGGTAAATAGAAGGCCCAGGCTTATCCAACCTGCACTGTACCATACAGCTTCTTTAGTGTTGATCTTATGGGGTTTACTCATCACCAGTTTTAAGTCTACAATAAGAAGTATGCAAATAAAGACAGCAAAAGCTATCCATACCCATGCATCCACCATGATATCTTCGGAAGTTGGAGCCATAGGCTCTATAGAAACAGACAAAACTGTTGACAGAATACTCATTTTTTTAAAAGCAAATGAACATCAATTTCAGTTTCAGCAATATGTTTTTACAACAACTATAACAGTTAAAACCTCAGGAACAGGTAACTAATAAAAGCTTAAGTTATGATCCAGAAAATAAACCAGTTACATCAAGAAGTATTCAGTAATAATCATAAAAAAATACTAAGGTTTATCTAATTGATTGATCTATGCAATTTATTCTCTAGCTTTAAAAGGTGTTCTGTTTCCAGAATACATTTACCAACCAAAAGCATTAAATAATGGATTTAAAACAACACCCTGATACTGAAGAACTGGTATTGAATATTAATGGGGAAGATGTGAGTATTAGAATTTCGGCATGGACGACACTGGTGGATGTCCTGCGGGAGCACCTAAAGCTTACAGGAACCAAAAAAGGCTGCGATCATGGCCAGTGTGGTGCCTGTACGGTACTCGTGGATGGAAAGCATATAAATTCATGTTTGACCCTTGCCGCGATGCAAACAGGTAAAGAAATAGTTACCGTGGAAGGTTTAACCAATGGAGAGGAACTACATCCAGTACAGGAAGCATTTATTAAACATGACGCATTTCAGTGTGGATATTGTACTCCTGGACAGATTTGTTCTACCATTGGTTTACTGAATATGGAGAAGGGTAGCAATCCGGCAGAAATAAGAGATCTAATGAGTGGCAATATTTGCCGCTGTGGAGCCTACGCTAATATTTATAAAGTAGTGGAGGAGTTGAAAGAAAGGAATGTAAAAGGCTTGTCCCAAAACAACGTTTAGACTATGAATAATATATCATACAATAGGGCAGAAAGTGTCAAAAATGCCAGCGAGCAATTTGGGACTGATAAAGAGATGAGCAGATTTATTGGCGGTGGTACCAATTTGCTGGATCTTATGAAATACCGCGTGGAAAATCCAGAACATCTAATTGATATTAATCACCTGGATCTTTCAGAAGTTGAAAATACAGATTCCGGAGGTTTGATTTTAGGAGCGACCAGGACCAACGCAGATACTGCCTACCATGAAGAAGTAGAAAAGCGATATCCATTACTTTCTGAAGCCATGCTTTCTGCTGCCTCGGCACAATTACGAAATATGGCGACCAACGGGGGTAATTTATTGCAACGTACCAGGTGCTTCTATTTTTACGACACTGCTACACCTTGCAACAAAAGAGAACCGGGAAGCGGGTGTTCTGCATTGGAGGGTTTTAACCGTTTACATGCCATCCTTGGTGAAAGCGAGCATTGTATCGCAACTCATCCTTCAGATATGGCCGTAGCGCTTGCGGCTCTGAATGCGACAGTTCACGTTGATGGAACATCTGGCAAAAGATCTATTCCTATACTGGAGTTTCATAGACTGCCTGGTGACACTCCTCATATCGAGACCAGTTTAGAACCAGGTGAAATTATTACCGGAATCGAACTTCCGGAAAAAGGCTTCGCAAAAAACTATCATTACTTAAAAGTTAGGGACAGGCCCTCTTATGCTTTCGCATTGGTTTCTGTGGCAGCTGCACTTGAACTGGACAATAATACCATCAAGGACATTAGAGTTGCTTTGGGTGCGGTTGCGCACAAACCCTGGCGAGAGCCTTCCGTAGAAAAAGAATTTATAGGAGAAGATGCTACGATAGGGAATTTTGAGAAGTTGGCAGCTAAGCTTACGGAAGGAGCTACCGGATACGGAGATAATGATTTTAAAATTCCGCTGATTAAAAAATCTATAGTAAGGGCATTAACAGAGGCAATGAATAAATAGTATGATAGCAGAGACAAAATATATAGGGAAACCCACAAGAAGGGTAGATGGTATAAAAAAAGTGACCGGTAATGCAGAATATAGCGCAGAATTTAACCCGGAACATTTAGTGCATGGATATATCATAAACAGTACGATTTCTAAAGGTAAAATCGTGGCTGTTCACGATGAGGAAGCTTTGAAAGTTCCAGGGGTAAGACAGGTTTTTACTCATAAAAACATTCCAATTGAAGTCAAAATTGATTCTGATTATACCGATCCCCTGGCGCCTCCAGGAAACCCTTTCCGACCTTTCTATGATGAAAACATTCTTTATAATGGTCAACCGGTAGCCTTGATCATCGCAGATACTTTTGAGACTGCGGCCTATGCTTCTGGACTGGTTGAAATAGAATATGAGAAAGATGAGGGCTGTGAAGTTGACCTCAAAGCCAATCTTCAAAATGCAACCAGAGAGGATGTTCCTGATCCTCCAGAGCCTCGGGGTGATGCAGCAAAAGCTTATGATTCTTCCAAATACAAGGTTGATGT
The DNA here is from genome assembly GCF_000423045.1 of Christiangramia portivictoriae DSM 23547. Classification (GTDB taxonomy): domain Bacteria; phylum Bacteroidota; class Bacteroidia; order Flavobacteriales; family Flavobacteriaceae; genus Christiangramia; species Christiangramia portivictoriae. Next base: position 253,395 of record NZ_KE383972.1, read on the forward strand.
TGAATACTATTTGCCTCGACACTATCAAAATCCCATGGAAACTTTTGCGACAGTAGCTATCTGGAGTGAAGAAGAGCAGGGATTTACCATTTACGACAAGATTCAGGGAGTGGGAAGCAGTCAGCAATATATCTCTGGAATCTTTAATCTCGAAAAAGAAAAGGTAAGGGTACTATCCCCATTCGTTGGTGGAGGTTTCGGGTCTGGCTTAAGGCCACAATACCAGCTTTTCTGTGCGGCGATGGCCTCAAAAGTGCTTAAATTGCCGGTAAAAGTCGTGATGACCAGGGCTCAGATGTTTAGTTTTGGGCATAGACCTGCCTGCTTACAAAGATTAAAGCTTTCCTCAGATAAATCGGGTAAACTGGAATCAATAACGCATGAGGCATTTGGAGAAACTTCCAGATTCGAAAAATTTAATGAGACTGTTGTCGACTGGTCTGGAATGATGTACCAGTGTGATAATGTGCAGTTCGACTATCAGTTAGTGCCATTAGATGTATATACGCCCATGGATATGCGTGCACCTGGCGGAGCTACCGGAATGTATGCACTGGAGTGTGCTATAGACGAACTGGCTATTGAAGCTGGAGTAGATCCGCTTGAATTCCGATTAATAAATTATGCTGATAGAGACCAGAATGAAGACAAACCTTATTCTAGCAAAGAACTAAGAGCTGCTTTTCTAAAAGCATCTGAAAGTTTTGGCTGGGATAAACGAAATGCCAAACCCGGTAGTATGGAGGCTGGAAACAGTCTTGTAGGCTATGGCATGGCTACTGGAGTTTGGGAAGCTTTACAGCAGGAATCTGCAGCAAAGGCAATTTTAACTGCGGAAGGAAAACTTACGGTTAGTAGCGGAACTGCAGATATTGGAACGGGAACGTATACGATCATGTCCCAGATAGCAGCAGAAATTGTAGGCGTTCCACTAGAAAATGTGGAATTCCAGCTTGGAGATTCCAGTTTGCCAAAGGCTCCAATTGAAGGTGGTTCCTGGACCGCTTCTTCAGTAGGTTCTGCGGTAAAATTGGTTTGTCATGAACTTCAGAAGAAGATATTTGGATATGCTCAACAGAGTTTTCCAGAAGAGTTGAAGTATGCAATGTTCGAAGATGCACAATTCAGTGATAGGCATTTGAGTGTAAAATCAAATAGACTAAGTTATTCTGAAATTTTAGCGGCTTCCGGAAATAATTCTGTAGAAGTGAGTGTGAACTCTCAACCAGCTGATGATAGAAGTAAGTATTCCTGCTATTCGCATTCCTGTGTGATGGTAGAAGTGCATGTAGACAAGGATACCAAAATGATCACGGTCCCCAGAGTGGTAAGTGCCATCGCAGGAGGTAAGATTCTTAATCCCAAGACCGCTGAAAGTCAGATTCTTGGGGGAATAACCTGGGGAATAAGTATGGCTTTAGAAGAGGAAGGAATGATGGATAGTCGAAACGGGAGAATTATGAACGCGAACCTGGCAGAATATCATGTTGCTGTACAAGCTGATGTTCAGGATCTTGAAGTGATATTTGTGCCGGAACATGATGAAATTGTGAATCCGTTGGGAGCAAAAGGTCTTGGGGAGATTGGTATTGTTGGAGTGGCTTCCGCAATTTGTAATGCCATTTACAATGCCACTGGCAAGAGAGTAAGAGAATTACCTATTACGCTGGATAAGTTGGTGTGAAGTGTAACATAAAACCATTAAAAAGCAAAAAGGGATTTCGAACATACGAAATCCCTTTTTTCTTGTAGCGAGACCGAGATTTGAACTCGGGACCTCCGGGTTATGAATCCGACGCTCTAACCAACTGAGCTACCTCGCCATAACAATTCTGCATTTGAAGAAACCTTTCAAAAGCCTTGCTAATTCAGGCCTCACGTGTTTTCCTTATTGCGGGTGCAAATATAGAAACAATTTGTATTGACGCAAACTTTATTTTCTAAAATATTTATTTTGATTTCTTTTAATCCTTCCAATTAATATCTATATTGCCCGAAACTAACTAATTTAGAATGGAAGAAAAGACAAAATACGAAATGGAGTTTCCAATTCAGGCTTCACCTTCGCTATTGTATCAATATATTTCAACTCCTTCAGGATTAAGCGAATGGTATGCTGATAATGTGAACTCCCGTGGTGAATTTTTTACTTTTATCTGGGAAGGTAGTGAGGAGAAGGCCAAGTTAATGAGTAAGAAAAGTGATGAACGTATTAAATTCAAGTGGATCGATGATGAAGATTCTCCATATTTCTTTGAATTAAGAATTCAGGTTGATGATATTACGAAGGATGTCTCCCTAATGATCACAGATTTTGCAGAAGAAGATGAGATCGATGAAGGGAAAATGTTGTGGGAAAATATGGTTTCAGATCTTAAACAGATATTAGGATCTGCCTAGAAAAGTCTTAAGATAATAGTACCTTTGCCCCGTTTTAAACGGGGTTTTTTTATGATCAATTTAAATGGAAATTTAGTTCAGGATTCAGAAGCAACTATTTCGGTTCTCAACAGAGGTTTTGCTTATGGAGATTCAGTTTTTGAAACTATCAGGGTTATCAATGGTAAAATAATGTTCTGGGAGGATCATTATTTTAGAATGATGGCTTCCATGAGAATTATGAGAATGGAAATTCCAGCCAGTTTTTCACCCGAATTCCTGGAGAAAGAAATACTTGAGATCGTTGAGAAAAATGATTTAAAAGAAAAAGCTGCGAGAGTTAGGTTTGCCGTATTTCGTAATGAAGGAGGTTTTTATACTCCGGCGACCAGAGAGATTGGTTATGTGATGACTGTGTTGGAAATGGAGAATTCATTTTATCTGCTTAATTCCGGAGACTACGAGATAGAATTATTCAAAGATCATTATGTGGGTAGCGGTTTACTTTCGACGATCAAGTCCAATAACCGTGCGGTAAACGTGCTAGGGAGTATTTATGCTAAGGAAAATGACTATCATAATTGTTTATTGCTGAATGAGAAGAAAAGTGTAGTGGAGGCGCTCAACGGGAATTTATTTCTGGTTTCTGGCACGAAAATTAAAACACCACCTCTTACAGATGGAGTGTTGAATGGGATCATACGGAAGCAGTTACTGGAAATCCTCAAAAAAACAGATGACTACGAATTGGAAGAAGCTTCGATCTCTCCTTTTGAATTGCAGAAAGCTGATGAACTTTTTATCACGAATGTTGCGGTTGGCATTCAGCCGGTTTCGAAATACCGTAAAAAGCAGTATAATTCAGAAGTTGCCAAGAACCTTCTTAGCAAGCTGAATGTAAAAGCAAGATTAGGCTAATTAATTGTATGACGGATTTTCCGGAGAGTTCGACCAAAGCATATATTCACCACCTAATTCTATCATTTTATCTTTCCAGAATGAAGAATAAGGCTTTTCAAGAAGGTCCTTATTATCGTCGTTCGCAGTGACCACCCAGGAATGAGAATTTAACTCTTCATCCAGTTGCTGTGCATCCCAGCCAGAATAACCCAGAAAGAATTTGATCTGTTTATCTGTGATAAGATCCTTGGATATGAGTTCCATAACGGCTTCAAAATTCCCGCCCCAGTAAATACCATGAGCAATTTCAATACTGTCTGGAATTAGATCTGGAATTTTATGAATAAAATAGAGATTATCCTGCTCCACCGGACCTCCATTGTATACATCAAAATTGCCCTTGATTTCAGGAATAAGATCCTTCAATGTGAAGTCAAGAATTTTATTCAGGATAAATCCTACCGATCCGTTCTCAGAATGGTCGGCTAGTAGAACCACCGAGCGATTAAAAGAGACATCTCCAATGATGGATGGTTCTGCAACGAGAAGATGGCCCTTGGTTGGTTTCAACGCAATCATTTGTAGCAGTCTTTAGAACTAAACTATATTTTTTCTGTTAAAAAAGCAATACATATCTAAAAATTTTAGATAAAAAAAGCCTTCCTAAGGGAAGGCTTAAGATATTTACAATGTAAATTATTAGTTCACAGCTTTTTGTAAATCAGCTCCGGCTTTAAATTTCACTACGTTTTTAGCAGCGATCTTAATAGTTTTTCCGGTTTGTGGGTTTCTTCCTTCACGAGCAGCTCTTTTAGATACAGACCAAGATCCGAATCCTACTAATGATACTCTATCTCCTTTTTTAAGAGATTTTTCAACGTTTTCTAGAAAAGACTCTAATGCTTTTTTAGCTGCTGCTTTAGAAATTCCAGCATTCTCAGCCATTGCGTCGATTAAATCTGTTTTGTTCATAATTTGAATTTTAAATTAATTGTTGGTTAAACATTCTGTTAAACTGGTTTACAAATTTATACGGATTTCCCGTCCACGCAAGTAATGACAAGGGAAAAGCCCGTATTTGTTGATAACTCGGTTGATTTGTTAATAAAGATAATTGTTTTTTATTAAAATCCAACTAAATCAGTATTAATAAGGGTTCAGCGCAATTTTGCATTTGCCGAAAATTTAAAGCCATTTAGAAGCGAGCGAGTTTCCATTTTTCGTTTTCCCGGAAGTTGCATTTGCTTAATTTCTATAAATCCACCTTTCGCGGCAATCATCAATTGTTTGTCTTCGACCAGAACCTTTCCAGAAGCGTGATCGTGATCTCTGGAATGACTAATTGCGTCATAAATCTTTACGGTCTGCTCCTCTGCGTCTGCATTGTCTAAATAACACCAGGCAGCAGGGTAGGGGTTGAGTCCGCGTATGTGGTTGTAGATCTCATGTAAAGGCTTCTCCCAATCGATCTTTGTATTCTCACGATTTAGTTTCGGTGCCTCTTTGAGAGATCCTGAATCTTCCTGAGCAATTGGCATGGTTGTTCCTTTAGAGATTGCCTCAAGGGTTTTTACTACAAGGCCTGATCCTTTATTCATCAATCTGTCATGAATGGTTTCCAGGTTTTCGTGTTCCCCAATGAGAATCGATTCCTGCATGATCATAGCACCAGTATCAATTTTCTCGTCCAGAAAGAAAGTGGATATTCCAGTCTCTTTCTCTCCATTCATGATCGCCCAGTTTATTGGAGCAGCTCCGCGATACTGAGGAAGTAAACTTGCATGTAAATTAAAAGTGCCAAGCTCAGGATAGTTCCAAACAGATTTAGGAAGCATTCTAAAAGCGACCACCACCTGAACATTTGGATTAATTTCCTGCAGTTCCTGCTGAAATTCTTCAGATTTTAGATTAGTGGGTTGGAGAACTTTAAGATTTCTGGAAACAGCAAAGGTCTTTACGGCACTTTCTTTTAATTTTCTTCCTCTACCGGCCGGTCTATCGGGAGCGGTAACCACGCCTGCAACATTATAGCCAGCTTCCAGTATTGCTTCAAGGCTTTTCACGGCAAATTCCGGAGTACCCATAAATACTATCCTAAGATCAGTCATTTGTTGAAATTTTATACTTATTTGTTATTGTTTTTTGTAAAATTCCCCGTTCCAGAAGTAAACCTATTACCTTCAGAATTGAGGCTTCTTTATAATTTAGTAGTGCGATAATTTCCTTGCTGTCCAGGGCTCGAGATTTCAACAATTTCTGCAAGGCTAGAAATATCTCATTCATTTCATCCCTGCTCAAATCATTGGTTTCAGCATTGCAAACCGAGCACCTGCCACATTTTTCAGGATTCGTTTCACCAAAATATTTTAGTAACTGTATCTGCTTGCAAAGCTGATCATTCTGAACGAAATCCAGCACGGCAGTAATCTTTTCTCGTTTGGTCTTATTATACTTTGAAATAAATCCAGAAACTGGATTGATAGTAGATTCGTCTTCCCTGGGAACAAGAAAGGTGATAGAAGCGTCATGCTTAGCCATGGTAAACTCGATAACCTCTTGTTGCTGAAGTTCTTCAAATAGATTTATGCACTCCTGTTCCTGCAGATCTGCTTTCTCGGCAACAGATGACATATTGAAGTTCACCAGATTATCGAAAACACCACCATAATTCCTTAATAAAGTTCGTAACAGATGGGCATATTTAGGATTGTCATCGAGATATAATTCCAGTTGCTCCCCGCTTAGTTTGATCATAATTTCAGTCTTCTTCTGAAACTGCTGCGAAAGTCGAAGCACACTGCATCGATCCAGTAGTTGCAGCGCATTATAGGTTTTGCCAGAAATGAGGTGGTATTGATGACAGAATGCTGAAAAATTAAAATCACAGACCTGGTTTTCGCCTTCCCCATAAGCAATACTGAAATAAGCATTCAATTTCCTGTAAATGAACTTTACATCATCCACCGATGCCAGGTTATTGATAAACTGATTCTTAAGAACAGGGATATCGCCGGCATTGGTTAGTATAACGGCTTTAGAGGTCTTTCCATCCCTTCCCGCTCTTCCTGCTTCCTGAAAATAACTTTCCAGACTTTCCGGCAGATCAATATGAACAACTGTTCGAACATCGGGTTTGTCGATACCCATTCCAAATGCAGTCGTAGCGACCATGACACTAATATCGTTATTCATCCATGTTCTGAACCTGGCGGTTTTTTCCTCTTTTTTCATTCCGCCGTGGTAGGCAGCAGCAGTAATGCCATTCTTATTTAGAAAATCTGTGATCTCACGAGTGGCATTTCGGCTTCTAACATACACGATAGCCGATTCATGACCCAGCAATCTGGTTAATCGAAAATATTTGTCCTCCGTTTTAACCACTTCATAATACAGGTTGGTTCTTTCGAATGATTTTGTGAATACCTGCCGGTTCTTAAGCTGAAGCTGCTCACAGATATCCTTCACCACCAATTTAGTTGCAGTTGCTGTAAATGCAGCCACAGGAGGCTCAGGGATTATTTCTCTTATTTCTGAAATGCTACGATATGCAGGTCTGAAATCGTGTCCCCATTGTGAAATACAATGCGCTTCATCCACTGCGATTAAATTCACATTCATTTGCTTCAGTCGTTCTTTAACGATTTCCTGCTGAAGTCTTTCCGGACTGAGGTATAGGAATTTGAAATTTCCGAAGATGCAATTATCGAGCGTTCTATCCAGATCGGCATAAGACATGCCGCCAGTAATGGCCATTGCTTTGATATTTCTTTTCTGAAGCGCCTGTACCTGGTCTTCCATTAAAGAAATTAGAGGAGATACCACCACGCAAATACCATCCATTAACATTGCGGGAACCTGGAAGCAGATGGATTTGCCGCCACCGGTAGGGAATAAGGTTAAAGTATCCTGTCCACTTAAAATAGCTTCTATGACTTCCAGTTGTGATGGCCTGAATTCCTGGAAGCCCCAATATTTTTGTAGAATTTTTAAAGCTTCCGTTTGCAATGGATTAAAGTTGGTTCAGTATAAATTTAGTTCTTTCCGCTACACTAGCTTTAGGGATTTTAATTGGGTTATATCCAAAGCGCTTATAAGTGTCGTAAAGATATCCAGAGATTTTGACCGCTTCCTCGTAGGTCTCGTATCGTTCATTATCGCTTTTATAAATCTCCTTCCAGGGAGGCAGAATAAACACATGGTCATAAGCATGATCCTGGCATGTGTTGTTGAATATTTCTGGATAGACGGTATCAAAGTAGTCCATGTAAGCTACTACATCGGGCAATCCGCGATCTAAAAAGATACGATTCGCTGTCGAACTGGAAGCTTCCCTGAACTGGTTCAATCTTCCTTCCAGTAATTTTTCACTGAAGAGTAATGGCTGCTCCAAAAATAGCTGATCGATACCATCCCTTTGTGCTTCAAGGGTTACCTGCCTGGAGATCTCATGAATACAATTTTCTCCTTTTGCTTCCAGATCGTGTATGATGGAAGATTTCCCGGTACCGGGTCCACCGGTAATGACGATTTTCATAGTTTTCACGCGGCAAATTTCGGTAAATGAATTTGATTATAAAAATGAAGTCTTTCCTTGTATCTTTGCCATAAAAGAAGGAGAAATTATGAGTGATTCGACAAATCCGGATGAATTTTACGCAAAACTTAAGAAACAGCTTCAGGATACCGCCATGTGGCCTGCGGAATATCTCTATAAATTTATTGTTCCAACCAAAGGTGATAAAATAACCCAGGTAGAAGATATTTTTGATAATATGGGAGCTGTGATCAACACGAAACAATCAAAAAAGGGAACCTACACCAGTGTTTCCATTAACGTGAGAATGAAAAATCCAGATCACGTGATTGAAAAGTACAAAGAAGTTGCAGAGAAAGTGGAAGGAGTCATTTCTCTTTAACGATCATACAATTGCGCTATTTTCTTGTCATTCTTACTGAATATTTAGTATTTTGCAGGCAGGAGAAAACTTCTATTAAATTACCTAATTAAATCTCAATTTTGACAAACGCTTTAGAATATAACTCTGAAAGGAGTAAATTGATCATTCCTGAATATGGCAGACATTTGCAAAAAATGGTGGAACATGCTGTAGCAATCGAAGATGATAAAGAACGGAACAAAGTTGCCAATTCAATTATCGCTGTAATGGGTAATATGAATCCGCATCTTCGTGATGTGCCAGATTTTCAGCATAAACTATGGGATCAGCTATTTATGATCAGTGATTTTAAACTGGATGTTGAATCTCCCTTTCCAAAACCAACCAGGGAAATGCTTACAGAGCGTCCCGAAATGCTTGATTATCCTGAAAACAATCCTAAGTACAGGTTCTACGGAAACAATATCAAGCGTATGATCGATGCGGCAAAGGACAAGGAGGAAGGTGATTTTAAAGATGCCCTGGTGATGACGATCGCTAATCATATGAAAAAATCTTATCTGAACTGGAATCGCGATTCTGTGGATGATGAGGTCATAATCAATCATCTAAAAGAGTTGAGCGGTGGAAAGATCAATCTCAAAAATGCCGATGAAGATCTAACCCAGGCCTCAGAACTTATTCGTGGAAGCGGATCAAATAAGAAGAAATATACAAAGAACAAAAAACATTCTGGCGGCCGCAAACCAGGTCGTAAACGCCACTAATATCTTGCTTTAATGGGAACATTTCAAATAGAAGGCGGTCATCGTTTGAGCGGGGATATACAACCCCAGGGAGCAAAAAACGAGGCACTGCAAATTTTATGTGCAGTATTGTTAACCAATGAAAAAGTGGTTATCAACAACATTCCAGACATTCTGGACGTGAACAAATTGATAAACCTGCTGAAAAATCTCGGTGTCAAGATCGAAAAACTGGGAAAAGGAAGTTATTCTTTCCAGAGTGATGATCTTGATATGGGTTACCTGAATAGCGAGCAGTTTAAGATCGATGGAGGCGGACTTCGCGGTTCTATCATGATCGTTGGGCCTATGCTGGGAAGATTTGGGAAAGGTTTTATTCCCAAACCTGGTGGAGACAAAATTGGTAGACGTAGACTGGATACTCATTTTGAAGGCTTTAGGAAGCTGGGGGCAGATTTCAGGTACAATAAGGAAGAACGATTTTACGGAGTTGAAGCTCCTGAAGGTTTGACCGGAAGCTATATGTTGCTGGAAGAAGCTTCTGTGACCGGAACTGCGAATATTGTAATGGCTGCAGTTCTTGCAAAAGGTAAAACGACTATTTATAACGCTGCCTGTGAACCATATTTACAGCAGTTGTGTCTTATGATGAATCGCATGGGCGCCAATATTAGCGGAATTGGTTCTAATATGCTGATCATAGAAGGTGTGGATAAATTAGGAGGTTGTGAACATACAATTCTTCCAGATATGATCGAAATTGGTTCATGGATTGGCCTTGCTGCCATGACAAAAAGTGAGATTACCATTAAGAATGTAAACTGGGATATGCTGGGTGTCATCCCAACAACCTTCCGGAAACTGGGCATTACTGTGGAAAGAAAGGGGGATGACATTTATATACCTGCACATACTGAAGGTTATGAAGTACAGAGCTTTATAGATGGTTCTATTATGAACATTAGTGATGCTCCATGGCCAGGCTTTACTCCAGACCTATTAAGTATAATTCTTGTAATCGCGACTCAGGCCAGAGGAAGTGTGCTAATCCACCAGAAGATGTTTGAAAGCAGACTTTTCTTTGTGGATAAACTTATAGATATGGGAGCCAAGATCATTCTTTGTGATCCACATAGAGCGACAGTGATAGGCCATGATTTCCAGTCTCAACTAAAAGCCACGACCATGACTTCTCCAGATATCAGAGCGGGAATTTCCTTATTAATCGCTGCACTTTCAGCAAAAGGAACCTCTACGATACATAATATCGAGCAAATTGACAGAGGTTATGAAAACATCGAGCAAAGATTAAAAGCGATAGGAGCGAAGATCACCAGAATCGCTTAACGCTGTTTTCTTCGGATTTCAATGCATAAAAAAAGCTGTTCGTTTGAACAGCTTTTTTAGTTATATAAGAGAACTTAGACTTCTGACTTTGCCTGTTCCTTATGTTCTTTATAATGAAAGAGATTTTGCTCTTTGATCATTTTTGTAGTTTTCTCCGGAAGCATGTCTTCCCATCCACTCTTACCTTCACTGATCATTTTTAAGACTTCTCTCGAATAAATGTTCAACGTATCAGGGTTGTAGTTCTTAATGTCTTCCACACGGCCATTGTATTTGAAGAACTTAAATAATTCCTTCATTCTTGGGTGTACTTTCAGGTTCTCACTGGTGGTCAATTCTCCGGTTTCTTCATCCTTCAGTGGATATAAATACACTTTCAGATCCTTAAAGAATAGTTTTCCGAAGGCTTCAAGAATACCGCCGCTTAGATGTCGATAGTACTTTTCATCAAAAACATCCACAAGATTCTGAACACCCATGGTGAGACCCATACGTTGTTTGGAGTACCTGGAGAAGTATTCCACTACCTTAAAGTACTCCTGGAAATTAGAGATCATAACTGTTTGTCCTAGAGAACATAGTAGCTCAGCCCTGTCCATAAAATCACGTTCGTCGATCTCGCCTTCTGCTCTTAAGTTAGACAAAGTGATTTCAAAAATGATTTCTGTATTTTCTTCAGAAACCTTGCTCTCGCTAAAGAACAGTTCCTTGGATCTTTCATACATATCCATGTTCACCTTGGTAACCGGTCTAAAGCTACCACGAAGAGCCAGAATATTCTTTTTATATAGGATCTTTGCCGGGAGTACGTTGTTCCCATCAGGACCAAACATTACGGCATCGGTCATACCATTTTTGACCAGTTGTAAGCTCATTAGCCTGTTATCCACGTTTTCGAAACGCGGTCCGGAAAAATTGATCGTATCGATCTCGATTTGATCTTTATCAATATGATCATAGAGATATCGAAGCAACTTTTTAGGATTGTCATACTTATAATAAGCGCCGTATATAAGATTAACACCCAGGATTCCTAAAGTATTTTGTTGATGACGGGCGTCATTTTCATGAAACCGTACGTGTAGCAGGATTTCGTTGTATTCTTCTTCAGGATCTACCTGATACCGGATACCTACCCATCCATGACCTTTATATTTCTTAGCGAAATCTATAGTAGCCACAGTATTGGCGTAGGTAAAGAATAGTTTATTTGGATGTTTCTCCCTTGAAATTCGTTCTTCAATTAAATTCGTTTCGTGGGATAACATTTTTTTAAGCCTGGCTTCAGTAACATAGCGGCGATCATCTTCAACACCATAGATCGCGTCACTAAAGTCTTTATCGTAGGCACTCATAGCCTTTGCGATAGTTCCAGATGCTCCTCCAGCCCGAAAGAAATTTCGTACTGTTTCCTGTCCGGCACCAATTTCAGAAAAAGTTCCGTAGATATTTTCGTTAAGATTGATACGCAGGGCCTTACTATTAATAGAAGGAACGTTCTCGAATTCCTTATCGCCCATTATGGTAATTGGCATATTTTATCGTTTAGGTAAGCATTGTTAATTGCGTACTTCAAAAGTACTAAAAGCGGTAGGCATACAAAAAAATATATTTACTTTTGTGCTAAAAATAACAGCTTTTGGAGGTTACATTTTTAGGGACTGGAACATCACAAGGTATACCAATTATTGGGGTAGATCACCCGGTATGTTATAGTGATGATCCCCGTGATAAAAGACTTCGGGTCTCTGTCCTGGTTCACTGGAATGGTAAAAATATCCTGATTGACTGTGGCCCAGATTTTAGGCAGCAGATGCTGGCCAATAATGTTAGAAAGCTGGACGCTATTTTTTACACTCATGAGCATAACGATCATACTGCAGGTCTTGACGATATAAGACCATTCTTTTTCAGGCAGGGTGATATTCCTATTTATGCTCACCAAAGAGTTTTAAATTCACTCAGAAAAAAATTTGACTATATCTTCACTTCGGAAGATCGCTATCCCGGAGCTCCCGCCGTTATTGAAAATGTGGTACATAACAAGGAATTTCAATTTGAAGGTTTAAAAGTAATGCCTGTAGATTTTAAGCACAACAAGCTGCAGGTTTTTGGATACAGGTTGGGAGATTTTGCTTACTTGACAGATATTAAAACTATTACCGATGAAGAGATTTCCAAACTAAAAGGTTTGAAAGTGCTGGTGGTAAGTGCGCTTAGAAGAGAGCCGCATCATTCCCATTTTAATCTTGAAGAAGCTTTGGAATTTGTGGAGATGGTAAAGCCGGAAAGAACATATTTTACACACATTAGCCATATGCTGGGATTTCATGCAGAAGTAGAGGAAGAACTTCCTGACAACATTCACCTGGCTTATGATAATTTAAAAATTGAAATTTAGTATGCGTAGCAAGATCTTAATGTACCTTTTCATTTTCGCTTTATTATTCTGCATTTTCATCTACGTCAACGATAAACGAATTTTGGATGCAAAAGAGCAGAAGATCGAACAACTTGAAGATAAACTTTCAGAACTGGAACTTGATCAGGTTCAGACATCAGAATCAACTCAGGAAGATTATTTTAATTTGTTGGATAATGAAGATGCGATCACTTATTTTCAGAATAACGGGGTGGAAACTGAAGGCCTTGTTGCTAAGCTCGAGGATGCGATCATCTCCAAGAACAGCGCTTCAAATGATAATCCTCTGGTGCCACATGCGGGTATGGAAGGCTCCATGCGAATCAATAAGATAAAAGTGCTCAATCACAAATGGATCATTGCCGACTTTACCGATGGAGCCTACTGGGGTGAAGTGTTTCTAACCTACAGCATTCAGGAAGACGGAACTCCGGTTTTTAATACTGAAAAATCATTTCTTTATCCTAAATATTAAAGTCGCTTTTTAAGCCATTCCTTCAGTTCAAAGAAATTCTGCGGAGCGACTCCGTGACCAACTGGAAATTCTGAATAGGTGAATGCTACACCGAGATTTTCCAGGAAAGGTTTGGTTCTGCGAGCCCATTCTACCGGAATCACCTGGTCTGCTGAGCCATGAGAGCAGTAGAAGGATAACTTGCTAAGATCATTTTTAAGATAATCCTGACCAAATATCTCTTTATTGATATAACCACTCAGAGCGATTACATTCGCTACCTTTTCGGGGTAGGTCAAGGCAACGGCATAACTCAGGATGCTACCCTGGCTGAAGCCTAACAGGTTGACTTTCGCAGCGTCTACGGGGTAATTTTCGACTACCTGATCAATGAAAGTAGCGATCAAATCACGCGACTTTATAGCCTGTAGGTCATCACTAAATTTACCATTCTCATTATCAAAATGTATGGCATACCAGGCATTTCCATATGGTTGCATGGGATACGGTGCCTTTGCAGATATGATAAAAAGTTCTTCCGGCATTTCCTCAGCGAACGAAAATAGATCGTTTTCATCGCTTCCGTAGCCATGTAACAGGATGAGAGCGGGAGCCTTTTCAACGTTTACCTTTGGTTTTCTAATGATATGATCTAAAACAAAATTGTTATGCATTACTTCACGGTACTTAAAAATTTCTGAAATAAAGCACCTAAAATAGGTACTTCTTTGGTTAGCCCCTGTATAGCTGTAATAATTCCATAACCCCAGAGAACAATAAAAAACAGGTAGAACGCCCCTATAATAAATACCTGGTCGAATAATCCCATTAAGGCACCTATTAGATAAAAGGTGATATTGATCCCAAAAGCCTGTCTTATATGAAAACTGGCAAATTCGTTTTTCTCCTCCATATTCATGAAGTAAGCGATGATAGTTCCTACAATAGTGATGTAGGCGATGATTGCACTGGTTCTGGCATTACCTTCGGTATTCATTTCTATGATCTTAAGATTAATCCTGCGTTGTTCACTATGCCTATTGCTTTTCCTTTTAATTTCCTGCCCAGAAAAATGCTGTTCTTAGACGTAGAGAGAATGTCATCTTTAGTAAAAGTATGCTTAAAGTCTGGTAAAAAGAGGCTAAGCTCGGCTGGATTTCCTTGCTCTATCTTTGATGCATGCAAATTAAATCGCTCTAATCCTGAAGTTAAGAGTCTAATGGTTTCCTTAGTGGAGAAAATGGTTTGCAGCATACCAAAAGCCGATTCCAGGCCAATACTTCCATACAGCGCATTATCAAATTCTACTTTCTTGTTTTCCACATCTATTGGATTATGGTCTGTAGTTACCATATCTATGGTTCCGTCCTTCAAGCCATCAATGAGCGCATCATTATCAAACTGAGTTCGTAATGGAGGTAAAACTTTCGCGTTTGCGTCAAAACTGGAAAGTACTTCGTCTGTAAGAACAAGGTTATGAATGGCTACACTACAGGAGATATCAAGACCTTTCTTCTTGGCATCTCTAATCAGGTCAACAGATTTCGCGGTTGAGATCGTAGGAATGTGCAGTTTCCCGCCAGTGTATTCCAATATATAGAGGTCACGAATAATCTGTAGTTCTTCAGCTAAGTTAGGGATGCCTTTAAGGCCCAGCGCAGTACTGTTCTCATGCTCATTTACCATACCGTTGGTTGCAATCCGATTTTCCTGAGGATAACTCTGTATAAGCGCGTCAAAATTCTGCGCATATTGTAGAGCGATTTTAAGCAGGTTTGGATTTTTTTGAGGCAATTTATAATCTCCAAAACTAATCGCTCCAGCCTCTTTCATGTCCAGTAACTCGGCCAGATCTTTTCCTTCACTTTTTATAGTCAAGGCACCAATTGGGTATAGATCTACAGCGTGACCTGCACTTTTTGCTTTTACGGCAGCAATGGCGCTGCTATGGTCAAGTACCGGGTGAGTGTAGGGATTTAGAGCAACAGCCGTAAAACCTGAGCTTCCCGCAACTTCCAACCCGTTTGCTATAGTTTCTCTTTCCTCATAACCTGGTTCGCCAAAACAAACACTACTATCAAACCATCCTCTGGAAACATGTAAACCTTCAATCTCTACGTGTTTGACGTCCTCTTTTAAAATATCCTTCCCAATTTCTGCGATTACTCCATTTTCAATATATAGATCCATCGTATGACCGTTTAAAGGCGAAGACTCATCAACAATTGTAACCGCTTTTAGAAGTAATTTCATTTCAGAAGTTTTAATAATAGCATTTCTATAGCCAGAAATATGATCGCAAAAATAATAAACCATTTCCAAAGCAAGCTGTTTTCGCTTCCTGCTTTTACTTCGGAAAAGTATTCTCCTATAGAAGCATGATTTGGAAATGTCAGATCTTCTGGTGCCAGGTAGGTAAGCTCACTTTCCTTTCTGGAATCGTTCAAACTTAGATTAAAGAGTGTTTCCTTATTGCTTCGAATCTCGTAGTTGCCAGCCCTCAGTTCGTTAGAACCAAGACGTATAACCACCCGATTATCAAATCGTTGTTGCTGCGGAATATAATCCAGATCTTCCCTGGATAAATGAAGCACCCGATCCTTTTCAATTTCAACTGGTATGCTAATTTCCTGTACTTCTGAAGTCTGGTAATAAAGCTGAGCAGGAGGGAGGCTTTGCATCCCAATCTGGTATAATACAGGAACGATTAAAGGAGAATTTTGAAAATTAGACATTTCCTGATTCAAGGCTGTCGTAAAAACATAGGTATTTGACCTGGATATTAAAAAAGGATCATTGTTTTGATAGGTAAGAATGCTGTTGCCAGAAATATTGCTATAGTAACCATCAACTCGCGGATATTCAAAATTCTGAACCTTCTTCTGAAATACATTTTCCAATAAAGGATGGCTAAAGCTAATACCTGTAATTAGTTGTTCGCTATTTGTCCATTCCGCTTTAAATCCCAGATCAAACTTCCGGGCAAAGTGGTTTAAATTAGTGGCATCTTGTGCAGATGGAATAAAAAGTACAGTAGAACCCTGTTCAGATCGTTGCTTAATATTATTTAGATTGGCTTCACTCAAATTGCTTACCTCGTTTATAACGATCAAACTTGCCTGCTGAAGCTGAGAATAGTCCACTTCATTTGGCTTACTGATGTTCAGATCAAATTCCGGTTTGGTATACAGTCTTCTTAAAAAATCTGGATCCCTTTCAGAAATAGCCAAAACCTTAATGGGCCTTTTTTCAGAAATACTGAAATAAAGAATATTGTCATATTTTAATCCGTTATCCTGAATTACAATGCTGCCATTGGCAATTTTCTGAACTGGTATGGTGAAATCTGTCTTAAACTGTCCGTTTTCATCATTGAAGGTCTTGCGGCTTAAGAGTTGTGTATCATCGTACATGGATACAACAAGATCATCATTCTTGTAATTCCCTGAAAACAGTATTTCGAAATCGTACATTCCTGTTGTTGAATTCATCAGGTGAACTGAGTCAATTTTAATGTTACTGGTAATTTCAGGTGTTAATCGAATGCTATTAATTCCACCATCAGGAAAAGCAATTTTTCTGTTCTTCATTAAATTCTCCTGGAAATCTGAAATTAATAGGATTCGTGAGGAATCTGCTTCAGGGAACTGGCAGGCTTGCAGTAAAAGGCTTTGCATGTCCAGTTGGTTTGAAGTATACTTTAAATTCTGAACAATATTCTTTAATTCTGGCAAAGATTTCTGAACATGTACAGCATCGTTCGTGATCAGGCTGTAATTTGAAGAAGGGTCCAGATGTTGAAGGAGTTCATTTTTTGCCAGTTCCAGAAGTTCATCACTTTGATTCTTAAGCTGCATGCTGTAGGAGTTGTCCAGGTAAATGACTTCGTTTATTGAGGTAGTTCTAGCTTCGGCAGGAAAGTAGGGTTTCGCAAAAGCCAGGATCAAACAACTGAGCATTAAAAGCCTGCAGGCAAGAACCAGGAATTTTTTTAATTGAGAACTCTTACGGGTTCGCTGTACAACCCGTTTTAAAAATTTTACGTTGGTAAATTCTTCTTTCTGAAATTTACGTAGTTTGAAAAGGTGAACCAGAATAGGAATTAATAGCAGAAATAATGCATACAATAATTCCGGATGTTCAAATTGCATAGAAACTAAGCTGTTTCTCAAATATAAATAAACACTGATTAGTTTTTAGTGCCTGGGAATACTAAATTTAAAATTACTTCCCTGACCTTCAATGGAAGAAATGTTGACGTTTCCATGCATGGACTTAACTAGTTTTTTAACGGTTGCAAGCCCAATTCCACTGCCTACATTCCCATCACGATCGGCAGTGTCCAGCGTGGCGAACAGCTCAAAAATATCTTCGAATTTTTCAGATGGAATACCATTTCCATTATCTATGACTGCAAAGTGATAAAATTCATCTTCCGGGGTGAATTCTATTCTCACTTTTCGAATATCCTTGTCATTGTATTTCAGGGCGTTACTTATCAGATTCATGAAAACCTGGGTGAGCGCTGCTTTATTTACTGCAGTGAGTTCCACATCTTCCGGATACACTATTTCAATATGGTCAGAAACTGTATACAGGTCGACGATTGGTTTAAGGAGCTTACTTAAGTTCACATCTGAAGCTTCTTTTTTTATTACGTGATCGCTACGATAGAAACTCAAAATACCGTCTATATAGTTACGTAAGGAATAAGAGGCTTCTACCAGGAACTGCAAATATTGATTCGTTTCTTCATCAAACTTTTCTTTATTCTCGTCTTTAAGCAATTCACTAAGCGAGATGATATTTGCCAGGGGAGATTTAAGGTCATGGGAAACAAGACTGGCAAATTTTTCAAGCTCCTTATACTTTTCCTCCAGTTTGTTCTGGACTGTAAAGAGCTTCTGTTTCTGCTTTCTGGACTCGAATAGTTTCAAAGCCTGGCTGGATAGCGCCAGCAATGCTTTTTCCTGTAGTGCACTCAGCTCTTTTTCGAAAGTATCGAAAATACAGAACACTGCTATGGCATGACCCTCTGGGTTATATAGTGGCACACCGGCATAAAAGCTGTATTCTGTAGCGTACTTCCCGGAAGCCGATTCAAAAATTTCCGGATCTTCAGACCTTTTAAGACAAAGGATTGGAGTCTTACTTTTAATCGTTAGATCACAAAAAGAATTCTCTCTATCGATTTCAGCAACTTCAGCCCCATGAACAGATTTATTCCAGATTCGATCCCTGTCAACAATGTTTATTTTTGCGACCGAAACCTCGCAAGCGACCGTGGCCAGGAAGGTGAGATTGTCATAATCCTCGTCTGGTCCCGAGTTTACAATTTGATATTCCTTTAAAGCGGCCCGCCGTAATTTCTCATTAAAAGTGCCTGAATTTTTCTGCATTTCCCCTTAGCTTCTTGATTTAAAGTTATTTAAATTTAAATAACTTTTTCAGAATAAAAGCTTAAACAGGGATATTATGTCGTAACACACTGAATTCGAACGTAGTACCTTTGTTTTCTTCAGAATTTAAAGTAATTGTGCCTCCTAAACTGTTGACAAGTTTCTTTACAGTGGAAAGTCCTATACCATGACCTTTTTTACCTCTTCGATCCTGTTTTGCGACCGTAGTGAAAAGATTAAATATTTTAGTTTGCTGATCTTCAGGTATTCCTATTCCATTATCGCTAATCTTAAAATTGAAATAATGCTCGTTCTCAGTACAATCTATATTGATAATGATTTTTTCGCGATCGTTGTACTTGAGACTGTTATTGATCAAATTCATAAAGATTTGGCCAATGGCGGAAGCATTTCCGTCAATTAAAAGATTGTTATCCGGGAGATTGATCTCGCAATTGTCAGCAATTTGAAGAAGATCTATAATATCTTCCAGCATATCGTTTAAAAAGAATTGCTTTACACTGTTTTCACTTTCGTGTTCATTAGAATAATGATCCAGTAATCCGTTAATATAATCGCTAAGGGTAAGTCCACTATCCTTTAGGTACGAAATATATCTACCTCCTTCTTCACCCAATTTTACAGCATACTTGGCTTTTAGCACATCGGCTGTAATAATCATATTAGCAAGAGGCATTTTCAAGTCATGAGACACGGTGCTCGCAAATTGCTGTAAAACCTTGTAACTTTCATCGAGCTCTTCTTTCATTTTTTCAAGAACGCTGTTGGCTCTTCGCGTTTCCAGCAAAAGTTCGACCTGCTTTCCCAGGGATTTCAGCGCCATTTTTTGTTCCTCATCCAAATGATGTTCCTTAGAGTCGTATACACAGAGTGTTCCCATTGGATAGCCTTTGGGATCCAGTAACGAAATGCCAGCATAGTAATTGATGGGAGTTTCTGCAGTGACAAATGGATTGTCAAAGAAGCGATTATCTTTCGAAGCGTTTGGCACTTCCAGTAAATTCTCTGGATCTATGATGGTATGGCCACAAAAAGAAACATCACGCGGGGAACCTTTTAAATCTGTTCCATAACTTGATTTAAAAAAATTACGATCTGCATCGATCATATTCACAACCGCAATGGGAGTCTTACATATGTAGCTAGCTAACCTGGTAATGTTATCGTAAGCTTCTTCCGGAAGAGTATCTATAATATTGAGTTCTCGCAGTGATTCAAGTCTCTGAAGTTCATTGGTTGGTTTTCCCGGAGTAATCATAAAAGCTTACTGTTATTTAAATTCAAATAAAGATAAAAATAATGAAGTTAAAATATTAAAACTGATCTTTTTCATACACTCCCAATCCAAAGAGTGCGAAATCATATTTAACTGGATCTAATGGATCCATTTTTCTCAGTTTTGCATCAAGTTCTGTTACGGCTTTAGCATCATTCGCTTTCCTGTGTAAAATTCCCAGTTTTCTGGCAATATTACCAGAGTGCACGTCTAAAGGACAACTCAATTTTGCTGCCGAAATACGATTCCAGATTCCAAAATCTACTCCCTGATCATCTTTTCTAACCATCCAGCGAAGAAACATATTAATCCTTTTGGCTGCTGAATTCTTTAATGGATCACTTACATGCTTTTCGGTTCTTGGCTGATGTGGTAGTGCAAAGAAGATGTTCTTCAATTCATGAATTGCTTGCTGTAGATGGGATTCTGTTTGATATTTAGTAAAGATACTTTCCAGACCTTCGTGATGAAGATAAATATTCTGGAGCGCTTTCAAAAAATATCGAAGATCATCCGCATTGAAAGTTCGATGAACAAACCCTTCAAATTTATCCAAATCCTTTTCAGAATGATTCAGAATAAAATCGTGCGGAGAATGATCCATTAGAGCCATCATCTGGTTGGCATTTTTGAGAATACTTTTTCGGTTTCCCCAGGCGATGGTCGCTGCAAGAAAACCCGAAATTTCAATATCTTCTTTTTTCTGAAATAAATGCGGAATACTTACCGGATCATCTGCAATAAAGGCAGAGGTATTATACTGTGCCGTTTTAAAATCAAGAAATTCTTTTAGTTGAGCTTTATTCAAATAGTTGAATTTAATTCAGTAACAATTTTTCCATCTACCATGGTAAGCTTTCTATCGGCCATGTTTGCGAGTTCTTCATTATGGGTTACGATCACGAAGGTTTGATCAAATTCATCTCTGAGTTTGAAAAACAACTGGTGCAGATTTTCCGCAGATTCTGAATCCAGGTTACCCGATGGTTCATCTGCAAAAATTACTGCTGGATTATTAATAAGACTACGCGCCACTGCAATTCTCTGCTGTTCCCCGCCACTTAATTCTCCCGGTTTGTGGGATGCCCTGTTTTTAAGACCAAGAAAATCAAGCAATTCAAAAGCACGGTCCTCTGCTTCCTTTTTTGGTGTTTTATGTATGAAAGCAGGGATACAGATGTTTTCCAATGCTGTAAATTCCGGTAGCAGCTGGTGAAACTGAAAAATAAACCCAATGTGTTTATTCCTGAATTTTGAAAGTTCTCTGGATTTTAGTCCGTAGATGTTAGTGCCATTGATGAGCAGCTCTGAGTCCTTACTTTTTCCCGGTTTATCGAGGGTTCCCAGAATCTGTAGTAAGGTAGTTTTTCCAGCACCGGAAGCCCCAACTATAGATACAATTTCTTTCTTTTTGATATGCAGGTCTACCGACTTTAATACGTGCAGATCTCCGTAATATTTATGTATGTTCTTTGCGATTATCATGAATACGAAATAGTCAATCCGAAATTAGCCAAAAAGCGAGCATTCCCCAAGTTAACTGCGGAATATGTTTCTAAGGTTATTGTAATCTATAAAATAAACGACTCTAAGACTTAGATTGTGCCGGGCAGGATTGGTAAAAAGATTGTTCAGGCTGTCTGTATAATTAAGTTCACTCAGTTTATCCTCATTAAAGATCGAATTACGGTATAAGAGTACAGCTTCGCTTCCAGGCGCGAACTGCCAGCGATAGCTTAGATCCAGATTCCAGATATTGAAATTCGCATCCGGATCGCGAAAAATGCTGGTGTTATAACTGGTAGGTTCAAGTTCACCATCTGCCACCAGCTTCTGGAAGGAGTTATCACCAAAACTTGCTGTGGACCAGAATTGTCTCGCACTTAAACTTAAGCCTTGTTTTGTATTAAAATTGTAATTCGCTCGAATAGAGTTTTCCACAGTCTTTTGATCTCTTATTCCGAAGATGATATTGCTATCCAGTTTGTTTACAAAGCTGGGTCTTTCTTTCTGCAGGCCATAATCAAATTCATACACCATATTGAACCGGTCACTAAATCGAAATCTGGGTTCAACGCTTAAACCATAATAGGCATAATCTGTATCGAAATATTCTTCGACATAGATCCTTGAATCGATTGCAAATTTCTTTCGGTAATCTGAGGATATAAAGAATCTGGAACTTGCAAAGGGTTTGTAGGTTACAAACGTATTTTCAGCCCTGGTTTCAAAATAGTCTCTAAACTTTGAATTGAAATCAAGAGAACCTCCAAAAGCAAAGCGCTCTCGAGTCATAGCAAAAAAATCTCCGCCCATCCCGGTATTGATTGTCTTGTCTGGTTTGTACCTTCTACGGTGCTGGCCATAGAGGCTTATTTGAAAATTATTGAAGTTACCTCGAGGTTCAAATATCTGGTAGGATGTTCCCCAGAATATGTTATTATAATTATTCGTAAAATTTATCCCAAGGTCATTGATGTCAAAAGTTTCATTCGCGAATTCATGTGCCACTCTGTACCTGAAATTTCCTTTCGTACGGCGCGCTGCAAAAAAGGAGGCAAAACCAGTAAGGTTCTGCCCGGGAAGATTGACGTTGCTCATTTTCGCCTGTCCCTCAACATTAAAACTGTTGGACTTATTATATACATCAAAGATAAATCCGGTGACATTCCCATCTCTGAAATTTCCATCCCGAGTTACATTCGTATTGATTAGTGTGATCGAGGAGTTTTTATTGAATCGCTGGTCCAGAACCATGATATTATAATTGGCAAGTGGCTCGGTAACCTGTGATCTCGTTTTTCCAGTGATCGTATCCCTGAAGATTGCCTTCGTTTCGCTGGTAACCGCGTTAAAAACCCCAATCCCCAAACCACGGTCTGTTCTTCCTGATACTTTTAAGGCGTTGATAAGGTCTGTTCTATTTGGATTTTCCAGTATTTGCTCACTGTCCAGCGCATTGGTTTGAGCAGCATTAAAACCCAGAGGAGTGCTTCCAACCCTTCTTGAATAGAATAAATTTCCTTTATTAAAAAGTTCAGTTCCTTCTGTAAAGAAAGCACGATTCTCTCCGAAAATCTGTTCAAAAGGCCCAAGGTTTAGTTCAACCTCGTCGTAGGCCGTTTGTCCAAAATCTGGAACTAACGTCATGTCCAAAGTAAAAGAGTCGTTAATACCATATTTGAGATCCATTCCGGCATTAAAGCTAAAATCATTGCTGCCATCAAAGGAATCGTAAGCAGATTGTATATAGGGATACAGGCTTAGTCGAACAGGAGGATCTATATTATTGATTCCGGTAAGCAATCCAGTGTATTGAGCCATCTGTCCTACAGACTTATCTATATAGTTCCAGACATATGTCTCATTTCTATGTGTTATTTCCCTGGAAAATTGGAGTCCCCAGCGCTGTCTTTCGGTCTCCGGAAATCTCAGTGCAGAGTATGGAATCTTCATCTCAAGATACCAGCCATTTTCATCCTGGGAAACTGCCGACTCCCATACCACATTATATCCATAATCTTCCTGCGACCCGGTGATGCGGGCATCGGCCTGGGTCCCGGCAGAGGTAACGATAAACCTGGTCTGGTTTTCACCGTCGTCATAGGTATTGATATCCATCAGAAAATATTCAGATTGCTGCAAATTATCCCGCTGGGTAAATTGCCTGATGGTTTTTTCTGGCTGACTTTCCTTCATGGTAGCGGCGATATAAATCGCGAGGTCATCGTAAAGAATTTTGACTTCAGTTGCGTGAGAATCGGGGATAGGAGTACCATCTCCGGGTTCCACCATTACAAAGTTTCCGGCTACTGGTATATTTTTCCAGGCATCTTCCGTAGCTATTCCATCGATTTTTGGAACTTCCTGTATGCGGGTTGCCTGGTAATTTTTCCTGGTTTCTGAATTTTGTGAGGATAGAATGCTGCTATTGATGATAATAATTAAAAGCAGCCAGTAATTTTTTGACATTTATTGATGAATCTTCAATATTGATATTACCGTAAAAGTAGATGCTAAATTTTTACCTGCAAAGTTTTTCATTAAATTCCCGTTAAAGCAAGGCTTCCTTGTTTAATTAGACCTTAAATTTGATAAACAAAATTTAGATGATGGCAATGAATGAAGAGAATTTGAAGAAAGCTACCCTCGCCGGCGGATGTTTCTGGTGTACCGAGGCCGTTTTCCAGAGATTGAATGGTGTCGAAAAAGTAATCTCCGGTTTTACTGGTGGAAATATTAAAAATCCCGCTTACAGAGAAATTATCACAGGAAGAACCGGTCATGCAGAAGCTATACAAATTACCTTTA
Organism: Christiangramia portivictoriae DSM 23547; assembly: GCF_000423045.1. Lineage (GTDB taxonomy): Bacteria > Bacteroidota > Bacteroidia > Flavobacteriales > Flavobacteriaceae > Christiangramia > Christiangramia portivictoriae. Next base: position 277,548 of record NZ_KE383972.1, read on the forward strand.
ATCCCAATAAGATCACGTTTGGAGAACTTTTACTGGTATTTTTTGCGACGCATGATCCAACGACTTTAAACCGCCAGCAGAATGATGTAGGTACGCAGTATCGAAGCGCCATATTTTTTCATGATGAAGAGCAGGAGAAAATAGCAAAACAAACCATAGAAGCGATCGAAGAGGAAAATGCTTTTGATAACCCGATAGTGACCGAAGTTACAGAGGCTTCTGCTTTCTATACTGCGGAACAGGAACATCAGGACTTTTACAATCAACACAGGCAACAACCATATTGCCAGTATATAATAGACCCTAAAATTACTAAACTGAAGCAAAATTTTTCAGATAAACTGAAGCAATCAGAAAACCATGGCATATAAATTTTTTGAAGAATACAACCAGGAGGTAACTGGTGAAATGAAACAGAATTTTCACGATATCATCGTGGGAGTGGGAGAGAACCCTGAACGTGAAGGGGTCGTGAAGACCCCGGAAAGGGCTGCTAAAGCAATGCAATTTCTTACTCAGGGATATGAAATGGATGCTGAAAAGATCTTGAAGAAAGCCATGTTCTCAGAAGATTATGATGAAATGGTAGTCGTGAAGGACATTGAGTTATATTCTTTATGTGAACATCATATGCTTCCTTTCTTCGGAAAAGCCCATATCGCCTATATTCCGAATGGTAAAATTGTTGGGCTCAGCAAACTGCCACGGGTTGTAGATGTATTCGCTCGCAGACTACAGGTACAGGAAAGATTAACGCATGATATTCTGGAGTGTTTGAATAATACCTTGCAACCTCAGGGAGTTGCCGTGGTGATCGAAGCAGTACATATGTGTATGATGATGCGAGGGGTGCAGAAGCAGAACAGTGCGACCACCACCTCTGGATTCCGTGGGCAGTTTAAAGAAATCGAGACCAGGAATGAGTTCCTCAAACTTATAAGTTCAGACCTTAAATAGATTTGGCACCTTATTTGCTTTTAAATAGTCAAAACCAAAAAACATGAAGCTATTTAAAAATAAAATATTTGCTAAAGGTCTGGTATATGACCTTGTGGGGATGGCCACTGTAGCTATTCCTTTTATAGGACCATTTCTTGATCTTTTATGGGCGCCTTACGCAGCAAAGAAGATGAGAGATATGTATCCGGGTAGAAAAGGTAAACTGGCCTCGGCACTGGTCTTCATTGAGGAGATCCTTCCGGGAACTGATATTATTCCAACCTTCACGCTAATGTATCTTTATACTTATGTCTGGAAAAAGGAACCTATGATGCAGCCACAGGTGATCGAAGTGGAAAGCTACTAGATTTCTAGTAAGATGCAAAACAAAAAAGGGCTACTGAATTCAGTAGCCCTTTTCATTTTAAATATGAATATTGGCAGAGAGCATTAGGTTTCTTCCAATATTGGATAATCCATCATTTTTCAGACGGGATAGATGTGAGAAATAATCCTTATCGAAAAGATTATTTACACTAAGTCGTAATTCAAAGAGAGCAGTATTGGTTTTAATTTCAGTTCCGGCTCCCAGATTCACCAGGCTGTATCCACCCGTTCTGGTTTCGAAACTTCCGGGGTTTTCCTGATCAAAAACATTTTTCAAACTTATAAAACTATAAGATCCTGTCAATAATCTCCATTCATTAAATTCAACTCTAAACGTATTCGTTAAGGTATTGGCAGGAATTAAAGGCAGATAAGTATCATCATCAAGTTTTCCTATTACCGTTTCAAAACTGCTTTCCAGGTGAAGCCAGTCTAATGGATGTGGGTGAAGATGAACACCAATTTCACCACCATATAGTCTCGCATCGTCCTGCAAATAACGAAATACTTCTTCATTGTCCAGGATCTCTCCAGACGGACTTATATAAATATAATTATTTACAGAATTGGTAAAACCGTTGGCAAAAGCTTCAAAGTGCTGATTTCGCCACTCAACGGCAAGATCGATCTGAAAATTCTGCTCATTATCCAGATTAGGATTTCCAATTTCATATCGATTTGCACCATTGTGGGAACCATTGGAAGTTAACTCAGACAAATTAGGTGCTCTAAATCCACTGGCAAGATTTAACCTGGTAGTCAAATTCTCTGTAATGTCCATTTTTGCGCCTATTGCACCATTGAAACTATTGAATTCTCTATCTACTTCATCCAGAATATCGCCATCTTCAGCAATGTACGATTCTGTTTCAATAGACCTGTTATCATATCGAATCCCTCCCTGAAAATCAATCTTCGGTAAATGATAGTGTGCTGTGGCAAATACACCAAAATCTGTAGTGGTAGCATCGGGAATGAGAATTTCTTCACCAAAATTCTCATTGCTCTGCCACATTCCCTGTACCCCGGCGATCACATCAAGGTTTTCAAACTTGGGAAAGTTGTATTTTAAATTATAGTTTAAAGTCTCCAAATGCATTTCCAGTGCTGGATCTTCATCTTCTTCACCTTCATGCTTTTCATGTTCCTCATGATCGCCATCATGTTCTTCATGTTCACCTTCATGCTCTTCATGCTCCTCGCCATCATGTTCTTCACCTTCATGATCTTCGTGATGATGGTGATCTTCAAATTCCTGGCGATCGTTGAACTGATAACCAACTTTCAGGTCTATGCTGGAATTATTAAGATAAAACTTATTATCCAGGCTTAGGATGTGGTTATCAATATTCTGGTAGGGTAGAAGTGGTTCTTTACTGGTAGACTGCACGCCCATTTCTTCGGGAATACCAATTTCCGAATTATTGAAATTGTAACGCAAATCGCCTTTGTAAGCGCTATTCTGGAATCCAATTCCGGCTTTGATATCCTTATCGTTAAAGCGAGTATTAGTTATTCTTTCTCCTTCACCTGTTTCATAATCACTGTGTGCGGCATAACTACCTCTGGCGATAAATTTTAATTGCTTACCCGAAGTAGAAGCCATTAAACTGGTTTGATGTCCTAGCGTATTTGAAAAGTAATCAGCTTCAACGCTTGCTTTCAAACTGTTTTCAGTCGCATATCTTTCTGGATTCAGATATAATACTCCGCCAATTGCATCACTTCCGTAGAGCAAAGAGGCAGGGCCTTTGATAACTTCTACGCTGGCAATACCTTTGGAACTAATACCAAGACCGTGCTCATCTCCATATTGCTGATTCTCTAAACGAACTCCCTGTGTATATACAAGTACTCTATTGGAACTAAGCCCACGAATAACTGGTTTACCAATACCCAGTCCAGTAGTAAGATTATCAACTCCAGCTATTTGTGTGATTCCTTCAGAAAGATTCACAGCACCATTTTTGGAAAGTTCTGAAACACTTTCGCGTTCCACCTTCATTACATTGTCGCTTTGTAACTGGTGAAAAGGAGTAGATACGATCACTTCTTCCATTTCTATGGCTGAAGGTTTTAAGGCAATGCTAAGATTCTGGGAAGGTAGAACCACCTCCTGGGTATAACTGGCATATCCTATCGAGGATATCACCATTTTAAAATTACCGTTTGGCAGATCTGATATGGTAAAATTACCATCGAGATCTGTCATCGTTCCCCTCTCAAGAGCTGGAAAATAAACATTAGCACTAAAAACTGGTTCCTTAGTATCCTGATCGGATATTTTCCCGCTTAGAGAATTTTGTCCATACAATATGGACTGCACCGCTAATAGCAGTGCCAATAACTTTATATTACGCATTGAAATATTTTAAATGATTTTACTTATTTATCCTGAAATGGAAAAAACAGGTGGACCACGTAGCTCGTAGCATAATGGTTTATAATCATTTAAAAATTGGTAGTAGTCGTAGTTAAGAGTGGAGGTGTATACTGCCTCTTCAAATCGAAAGCTCTGAAAGTCAAGAGAGATTATTGGATTCTTTTGAAATTTATGAAGTTCACAATCTAAGGACTTGTCATGATAATGCTCATCTGCATAATTATTACACAAGCTATGTCCATGACCTGAGAAAAGATGTGAAAAACTCACTCCAGAGGGTAGCAGTATAAGTACTGCGGTAAAAATTAGAAGTATGTTCTTCAATACATTCATTTCATCTATCAAACATTTTCGCGAATCCTAGCCTGCTCAACATTTTCTTTTCAAAAGCCCAGAAGAATTGAAATTGTCCAAATAGCCAGCCGAAACTTACAAGTAATACCTGGTAAATAGGAAAGATCAACAAAATGCGAAGTGTCCAGTAGATACTCCAGTGCGTTGTTTCAGAAGTAATTCCCAAGAATTCACAAAGGGGACCGGCAATTTTTGCAGAAGAAGAACCTGTGATGGCAAAAACCAGCAATATGATAAATAGCTGCCAGTTATCTTCGATTCCCCATCTAGCCTTCAATTTTTTCATACGGCAAATATACGATTTTGCTTAGAAAATCAAATTCGTGTAGGAATACCGAAGCGTTGATTATAATGCCTGCTAAAGAATACAAAATAATTATAGAGCAAATAGTTTACCTCGTATCCATAATCAATGCTCGAATCATAATTGATCTGATTGATATATAAATTAGGATCGTAAGTTTGAGGTTGCATCACCCTCGTGTTATATTCAGTAACAAGAAACTGATTTTTGTTTTCCAGGTAAGACTGAGAATGATAACCTCTCGGGCGTGCGTATGAATTGATGAAAAGATTAAAACCTGGTTCGATAATAATAATTTCATATTCCAGACTGTCATTGGCAATTCGAACAGTGTCATTGGTTGCATCCCTGTTCTTAAAGTCCCGGGAGTTTCCAGGTCCACAGCTATAAATCGCCAGGGCCAGTAAACAGATGTAAATTATATTCTTCATTCTAATTTATTTAACAACAATAAGCATACCTTATTTTCCTCCGGTATAACCTCCAAGAATACTATCTTCAGAAGAGTCCTGATTTTCCAAAGCAATTCTTCCAGCAGGCCTGATAAGGTTTCCGGAGTCATCCCCTTCAGAAGAGATTACCTTTACAAATTCATCTGAAGCTGTTTCAAAATAACCAAGTAAGGTTTTCCTGATTTCAGTCATCTCCAGTCCCGGTGTTCTGGATTGAATTTTAGAAATGATGATTACCGCTACATTTTCCGCAATGCAGATCAATTTTGCTGAAGAATCGGAAGGTACTTCATACGTTTGCTCCAAAAGGGTATGCATTACTTCTTTATTTTCCGAAGAGATGGAAGAACGGTCATAAAGCAAATCTTTATATTCTATTTCATTGAATTTCTTTACTAACTTTTCTGAACTATTAGTCTCTGCTATAGAAACTGCCCAGGGCAGAAGGCTGGCAAAAATCTGTAATAATAAATCCTCCTCAAGATTCAATTCTTTCCGGGTATTCTGAATAAGATCCTTTCCCGCTGAAATTTTAAATAAGTCCAAAATAGTTGCCATCGTCCTTTATTTTTTGAAGATTTGAATGATCTGCAATGCCAGTTCTTCCCCGATTCTTTCCTGAGCTTCGGTAGTCGCTGCACCAATGTGCGGACTCAAAGAAATACTTTCGTTCATCAACAATTTAATGGCGGGTGAGGGTTCATTCTCAAAGGTATCGAGTGCGGCAAAAGAAACTTTTTCTTCGTCGATCGCTGCAAGTAATGCTTCTTCATCCAGAATGCCACCACGAGCAGTGTTGATGATTCCAACGCCTTTTTTCATTAAATCAAATTCAGCTTTTCCAATAATTGGCTCAGCTTGCGCAGGAACATGAAGGCTAATGAAGTCGGCGTGTTTGATGAGCTGCTCTACAGGCTCTGTTTTAATTGGGATAGTCACTTTCTGGTCATTATAAAAATCCAGTGTGATTTCTGTTTCACCAACTTCCTTGTCACTGGCAACAACACGCATTCCAACTCCCAAAGCTATTTTAGCTACTTCACGACCAATTCTTCCTAGTCCTATGATTCCCAGCGTTTTACCTCGTAATTCAGATCCGCCAGCATATGATTTTTTAAGATCTTTAAATCTTGAGTCACCTTCCAAAGGCATATTCCTGTTTGAATCATGAAGCTTTCTGGCTCCTCCAAATAAGTGAGCGAATACCAGCTCTGCCACAGAAGAAGAAGAAGCTTCCGGAGTATTGATTACGGCGATACCCTTGCTTCGCGCATACTCTACATCAATATTGTCCATACCAACACCACCTCGGCCAATTACCTTTAAATGTATGCAATTATCTATAATGTTTTTTCGAACCTGGGTCGCACTGCGCACAAGGAGCACACTAATTCCATTGCTTTTTAAGTAATCTTCCAGTTGATCCTGGGCAACCTTCTTTATAATGACTTCAAAGCCGGCATCCTTCAAAAGTTGAACACCACTATGCGATAAACCATCATTTGCTAATACTTTCATTTTAATTGATGTCTGGATTAGTTTACTTCTTTTTCTAGTTGTTGCATAAGATCTACTACCACCTGTACGCTTTCAATCGATAAAGCATTATACATGGAAGCTCTGTAACCACCTACACTTCGGTGTCCGCCAAGACCATTAACGCCAGCTGCCTTCCACAATTTATCGAACTGTTCTTTATGATCTTCGTTTTTGAGGTTGAAAGTCGGGTTCATAGGTGATCTGTCCTCTTTTTCAGCAAAGCCTTCAAACAAAGGGTTTCGATCAATTTCATCATATAATAGCACAGCTTTTTCGGCATTTCTCTTTTCCATGGCGGCGATACCACCATTCTTTTTGATCCATCGCATAGTTAGCATGGAAACATAAACCGCATAAACGGGAGGGGTGTTAAACATGCTGTCTTTTGAAATATGTACCTGGTAATCCATCATACTTGGGATTTGTCGGTCCACTTTTCCCAGGATATTTTCTTTGACCACGACTAGAACTGTTCCTGCCGGACCCATATTTTTCTGTGCACCGGCATAAATAAGATCAAATTTTTCAAAGTCGAGCTGTCTTGAAAATATATCACTACTCATATCGCAAACCATTGGCGTATCTGTTTTCGGAAATTCCTTGATCTGGGTTCCAAAGATGGTATTGTTGCTGGTGCAGTGAAAATAATCTGCATCTTTCGGGATCGTGTAATTTTTTGGGATATAATTGAAATTCTGCTCCTTAGAGGAGGCAACTTCGATCACTTCTCCAAATAATTTTGCTTCTTTTATGGCTTTAGACGACCATGTACCGGTGTTCAAATAGGCCGCTTTTTTGTTCAAAAGATTGTATGCGGTCATAAGAAACTGTAAGCTAGCACCACCCTGAAGAAATAGCGCCCTATAGCCTTTATCCTTTAATCCCAACAATTCAAGTGCCAGGGTCTGTGCTTCTTCCATAACAGCAACAAAATCTGCACTACGGTGAGAAATTTCCAGTATCGAAAGACCAGAGTTGTTAAAATCAAGAATTGCCTGTGATGCTTCCTGAAATACTTCCTGCGGTAATATACAGGGTCCTGCGCTGAAGTTATGCTTTTTCATTGATGTATTCTTTTTGGGTGTATTCACAAAGATGCCAAAATTAGTAGGTCTTTGCTGTTAGCGAAATGATAAGATTAGAGTTGACGAAGAAATTCCACGGTATCGACGTTATCTGCATAATCCCAGAGCTGTGGGTGTTGAGTCTTACCAAATGCGACTTCATTCTCCTCTGGATCTTTCTTTACGATACATTGCAGCTTTTCAGCATTAGATTCCAGAACTTGCTTTAGACTTTCTGAATTCGCGTAAGTTTCATAAAACACGGTGGCAATAGGAGAGCCGAAGCTTTTATCTTCCTTCAGCATTAAAAATCCATTATCAAGAATTTTATATTCACTCATTAAATAAACTGCTTTATTGTAATCATAATTATTGGCGTATTTATTTTCATTGATGATAGGATTCCAGGAATACATTGCCTTGAAGAACTCGTCGAAATCATAACCTTCGGGAACATATAACTTGGAAACATTACGACAGCCTAATCCATAATAAAGAAAAATATCCTGACTCAATGCTTCGAGTTCATCTCTGGACTCTTCCCCGGTAAGAATGGCGATGGAATTTCTATTTTTACGAATTATACTGGGCTTGCCTTTGAAATAATATTCAAAATATCGCGCCGTATTATCACTGCCGGTGGCGATCACCGCATCAAAATTTTCCAGGTTTCCCTGTTTAAATTCTATGCGATTCCTGTATTCTGAATTGTGGTCTATTAGAAATCTTGCGATTAAAGGCAATAAAAGTTCATCGCTAGAGGATTGTTTGATCTGTATTTTGTGACCACAAATTATGGTACAAATAAAATCGTGGAAACCAACCAACGGAATATTACCTGCCATGACGATCCCTACGTTTTTCCCTCCTGTGTCAGAAAGGTCATAGCGATTTATCCACTCTTTAAGATTCTCAAACTGCAATGCTTCGCTCCATTGCTGAAGTGAAAATATGATGTTTTCCCGGGTAAACCAGCCGTTGCGATGAATGGAGGCATCGATCTTGTTGTTCATTTCCTTTGTAAGATCTTCTAATTCTGAAAATTCTGGATGTTTTTCTATACCATCGATCTTAAACTGACCTAAAAATTTTCCTAAGGCAACAAGGTTTGAAGTATGCTCTTCGATTGTCATGTTCATATTTGGTTATGAGGGTGGCCTATCTTAAATTTGTAAAGCGAAATTAAAGTTTCCAAAGCTATTAACCATAATTTTCTCTAAAAGCTCAGGTCTTTTTTCGCTTACTACTTAAATTTACCAATAAAAACAGCGCTATGGCAATTGTAATAACCGATGAATGTATAAACTGCGGTGCATGTGAACCAGAGTGTCCTAACACGGCAATTTATGAAGGTGCAGATGACTGGAGATATGCAGATGGAACCGACCTTGAAGGTGATGTGGTACTTCCCGGAGGGAAAGAAGCAAACGCTAACGAAGCCCAGGAACCGCTAAGTGATGAAATTTACTATATAGTACCAGATAAATGTACCGAGTGTAAAGGTTTTCATGAAGAACCTCAATGTGCGGCAGTATGTCCCGTGGATTGTTGTGTTCCCGATGATGAGCATGTGGAGTCTGAAGAAAAGCTCCTGGAGAAACAAAGCTTTATGCACCACGATTAAAAATTTTTGAAACGTTTAAAACCTGCCAGCTGGCGGGTTTTTTTTATGTAATACTGAATTTCAATTCCCTTCTGTATAAAGAGGGTGACCTACCGGTAAATGATTTAAATTGTTTGTTGAAATGACTGAAATTATTAAAGCCGCTTTCAAAGCAAACATCGGTTATACTCATCTGCCTTTCGTGTAATAGCTTTGCCGCATGCGCAAGCCGATACTCATTTACGAACTGAGTGAATGTTTTTCCGGTAATTCTTTTAAAATACCTGCAAAAGGCTGGGTTGGTCATACTTACCATATTGCTGATCTCCTCTAAACTAATAGGTCTTTGGAAATGCACCTTCACATAATTGAAAATGGTATTAAGGCGGTCATTATCCTGCAAATTGGTTTCCAGGAGAAAACCTTCAGCATTTAAAATAGTATAATCTTTAGTGTTTTCGAGGGCATTTAGAACCTGAAGCAAGCCGAGTAATTTCTGGAAAGGATCGAGTCCCTGTAAAGATTCAACATCAGCTCCGATGCTTCGTTTACTATCCCCATGAAAGACAATTCCTTTTTTCGCCCTTTCCAGCAGATTCTGTATTCTGCCCATTTCTGGAGTTTTCAAAAATTCCTGCCCTAGAAAATCATCTTTAAACTGGATAACCGTTTCGCAGTTGTGATTGGTAAGTCCATCGGTAAAAGCACAATGTGGTAACAGGGAGCCTATTAGTAATAGGTCTCCATTCCTATAATAGGAAATATGACTACCTATTTGCCTTTTTCCGCAGCCACCATTTACATATACAAGTTCTATCTCCGGGTGATAGTGCCAGAAAGTTTGCTTGCTGCCTACATTCTTTTTATCATGAGTTCGGTAGGAAAATGAACTGCCAAATCCTGGTTCAATTCTTTCCAGCCTTGGTTTTGAGCTTGCGTTCATAGCATATCATTTAGATATAAAATTACATTTATAGGACAGTTGCAGGTATTACAAAATTAGCATTTATATGTACTGGATTAACCGAAAACGTTTGAAATAGATTTTGAAAGGTTAATAGAGTATATAAATTGGATTATTCTGCGCTACTTTCTGAAGCCTTTTCGGGATAGGTTTACAACAGTTAATCCAAGTACAACCTAAAACTGTAGATTATGAAAAACGCGATCAACAATTTCGTAGTAGCAATGATGTTACTGGTATCATTAAGTAGTTCAGCCACAGACGGCGTAAAGCTTAAAGTTGAGAAACAGAATCTTATCGTAAGCATACAAAAAACTGAAAATGCCTCTGAGCTCAGTCTCTTAAATCAGCGAGGCGAAGTGATTTTCAGAGACCAACTGGATGCGAATGGCGAATTTTCCAAGAAATTTAAATTCGAGTCATTATATGATGGAACTTATTCGCTGGTGCTCAACAAGAAATACAGCAAGTCCACCACGCTTATTACCAAGTCGAATGATCAAATTATGATAGACCCCGCCAATTCCAGATTTGCATTCAAGCCTTGTTTTAAAATAGTGGATGACCAGGTAGTGGTTTACATGCCAAACCTCAACGAATCAAATCTCAGTGTTGAAGTATATGACAGCACGGGAGTTAGAGTAGGGAATTACCAGACCAGGGCTCTAGAACTTAGAAAGGCTTTCGATTTTTCGGGAGTGGAATCTGGGAAATATACCTTCAGAATTAAAACTGCTGAAGATAGTTTTGAAGAAATCATCGAAGTAGGGTAGCGAGTTTAATTCGATTCAAAAATAAAAAACCCGCCGGCTGGCGGGTTTTTTATTTTTAAACTTAATTTATCTAATCCATTTTACGTTTGATCTTATCAATCGCATTCTGAATGGATTTCTCGGGTTCGATAATATTATTATTTCCCCAGAACTGGGCATCGTAGAATCCTGAAACATCATCTACCATTACAATATTTGGCCTTATCAACTCTTGGTTGGTTTTAAACTCTTCTTCAGAATACGGCTGCCAGTCGGTTACCACCATTTCGCTGTTGATCTTATATTTAGAATTGAAAATTTTCTTTTTCCAGTTTACCACATAATCCATCTGCGCTTTGCCATAAGCAAAATGCCACTTTCCATTGTTCTGGGCATAATCAACCTGGTAATTCAATTCGGTTGGATATACTTTTGCACCATTCGGTTTTTTCTTAACGAACATTTCCTGGGCGGCATTCCTGTTATCTACATTAAGATTGTAATCTGCCTTTACAAGAGTAGAAGTTTCAGCGTCAATAAAGAGTTTTCCATAATACCATGGGTCTGACTCATCACGTTCCCTGAAATTTACTACATAGGTGAAACGGTCGTTGATTTTGGCTGGTTCATCGAAACTAAAATCATAACTATCCATCATCCTTGGTCTTAGCACATACTCTGTGTACTTCATCATATCAAGATATAAAGTATTGAAAGGACCGCCTCGTAATTTCAAAGCTAGTGTATCAAGCTTATCATAATCTGTGCTTTTCCTGGCTTTATAGAGTGAAACAAGATCCTTCTTACTGTCATTGTAAGAAGTCTTGTGAATCTTCACGACAGCTTCAGAAAGACTTACGTTGCTCCAGCCTTTTTTGATCGTTTCGCGGTAAAAAGAAGTCATGATACTCTGGTCTGAAAGATAATTTTCATCCTTCCTGTCCAGCATTTCCTGTACAAGCAATCGCGGATTGGTAGCCTGGTAAAGACTCACTTCCGTAAGTTCTTCCATGGTTTCTGAAAGTTCTATTCTGGTGTCTTCAGGTTTAAAATAGTCCAGGGGTAATGTCTTACTTTGAAATCCAAGTACAGAAATGGTCACCGTAGCTTCTGTCATATCTTCTGGAACCTTCAATGAAAATACACCATCGGCGTTTGTAATGGTGGATATGTTGCTATTATTCAGGGAAAGGTATGCTGAAGAAATTGGTCTTCCGGTTCTTTCGTTCACCACTTCACCTTTATATTCATTAAACGCTTTCGTTGAAGGCTGAAAAGCATAAATTTGTAATGATCCTAGAATAAAACTAAGGAAGAATATTAATCGACTTCTTCCTGAAATAGGGTCTAAAAGTTTTGCATTCATCATCATAATATTAAAGTTTACATAAACTTATACAATATAACTATTTAAATACTTATAAAGATGTGAATCCCTCAATAATTGATTTGAACGATTGTTAATCTTTCAAACTGTATATTTTTAAAATTTTGAAAGGCTGCGGTTAAACTCATATTGTAGCAGGAATCCACACATTTTAAGATACTGGGTTCATTAACACCTAAATTTTCAAATGGCATGAAATATGACCATCAGTTCTTCGTTATCAAACGATTTCAAAACCAATTAACTATGTATAGATTATATTTTACCGTTCTATTCGTTTTCTTCGGAAGTATTTCAGCTTCAGCACAACTATATGGTGAAGATCAAAGCGCTTCAGTTACCGAGCAGGTACTAAAAGAATTAAACCGGGAACGTTCCTTATTGAGTCAGAATCTGGAATTCAGAATTAAAGAGATCGATTCAAAGATCAACAATCTGGATGAGAGTATTCGAACATCCAATTCGGCTTCAGAAAAAGTAGAAAAACTGCTGGAGCGGGTTAAGTTTTTAGAGCAAAGACAGGAGGAGATCGATAAAAATACGGTAAGTGTTTATAAATACAATTATAGCTCAGCAGTTTTAAACCTGGCTTCCATGGAGCGTGAAATTAAGCCTCTAAGTCTTTTTAATAGCTCACGCGAATTTTACTCTACACTGGATAAGGTGAGTAATCCTATGAATTATGAAGGTTACCAGCAATGGTTTGGAAAATTTAAGGGTTATATCGAAGAGGAGAAAAAGGAGGATGCCAAACTGGAAGCTTTAAATCATATGTTACAGGTGACAGGAGACCTGGCTAAAGGAACGCCTTTTACAGGAATGTTTGCAGGCAGTCTTATCGATGGAATTAGTCAGTTTGTTGGTTCATTAAACCGAAGGGACAAGGATTTAAGAGAAAAAAGCATAAAAATGCTTAAGCTTACTACCAGTATTTCTCAGTTCACTCATGACAAAGATCTTATCGAAACTGAGTGGGAAGGAATTAATAAAAACCTTAGTGAACTCAAAGAATTGCAACAGGAAGCTATAGACGACAACCTTGTGGAGATTCTCGGAATTTCCCGTAATAGTTTTACTGAAAGGTTTACTAATGAAACTGATGCCAAGAAGAGAACTCAATACATTCTTGATATTTCCAAAATCGCCGAAAACAAGATCGTGGAAGAGCGAAAAATCAATCCGGAAAACTGGAAGCAGGAGTATCATGACCAGATGCTAACGGTGCAGAATTTGAAAATACGATTTGGTATGCTCACCTTCAGAATCCTGGAAAACCTGGAGAAATATGAAAAGTTGATCGCTAAGTATGAAAATGATCCATTTCTAAAAGATGAAATGAAAAACCTGAGATTAAAACTGGATCTTGTAAGAAATAGTTTTGAGAGCACTTTTAATCCGCAGGAATATATAAGGGCTTCCAATGAAATGTATATTGTAGAGTAATTTACGTTAACGTCAATGAAATTAAAAAGCCTGTAAACTACTTACAGGCTTTTTAATCTTTTAGACTGCCAGATAGGATATATGTTATATTCAAATCTAATACCTATCTTTGCAGCCGCAAAAACATAGCATCTAAAATATAGTATATGAAAGCCGGAATTGTAGGACTGCCAAACGTAGGAAAATCAACCCTTTTCAACTGCCTGAGTAACGCTAAAGCTCAAAGCGCTAATTTTCCATTTTGCACTATAGAGCCTAACGTAGGAGTTGTAAATGTTCCGGACCGCAGACTGCTAAAACTGGAAGAGCTGGTAGACCCGGAAAAAGTAATTCCAGCCACTGTTGAGATCGTTGATATAGCCGGTTTGGTAAAAGGCGCCAGCAAAGGTGAAGGACTGGGGAATCAATTTTTGGGTAATATCAGGGAAACCGATGCAATTCTTCATGTTTTAAGATGTTTTGAGGACGATAATATCGTGCACGTAGATGGTTCCATAGATCCTATTAGGGATAAGGAAACCATAGATATGGAATTACAACTGAAAGATCTCGAAACAGCAGAAAAGAAACTTGAAAAAGTTAAGCGTGCTGCCAGAACTGGAAACAAAGAAGCTCAAAAAGAAGAAGCCGCTTTGCTAAAGGTTAAAACTGGACTTGAGGCTGGGAAATCTGTTCGTGCGATAGACCTTACAGAAGATGAGCGTAAAGAGTTCATCGCACCGTTACAATTTATCACAGATAAGCCGGTAATGTATGTTTGTAATGTAGATGAAAGCGCAGCGGTGGATGGAAATGAGCACGTGGAGAAAGTTCGAAAAGCCGTAGCAGAAGAGAACGCGGAAGTTCTAGTGCTTGCAGTTGGAACTGAAGCTGATATTACTGAGCTTGATGATTTTGAAGAAAGACAGATGTTCCTGCAGGATATTGGACTGGAAGAACCAGGTTCTGCTAAACTAATTCGAGGAGCTTACAAATTGCTGGATCTACAAACCTATTTCACAGCTGGAGTAAAAGAAGTACGGGCCTGGACTATCCCGGTTGGATCTTCAGCGCCACAGGCAGCAGGTGTGATCCATACAGATTTTGAAAAAGGATTTATTCGTGCTGAAGTTATAGGTTATGATGAGTATGTTAGCTACGGAAGTGAGGCTAAGGTTAAGGAAGCTGGTAAAATGCGTGTGGAAGGAAAGGATTATATTGTCAAGGATGGTGATGTAATGCACTTTAGATTCAACGTTTAGGACATTATACTGGTTTTCCAACTATCTCGAAAGCTTAATTCTACATTGCTGTTTTAATTAACAGCGTATCCAAAATCTTTGTTAATTACTTTCCTCTGGAACTGTTTCAGTTTTTTGGCTATTACCTTATATTTAGACCGAAACTCCATAAATCCATATGAGCGAAAATACTAAGTACACCGAAGATAATATTCGGTCTCTAGACTGGAAGGAACATATCCGAATGCGACCTGGTATGTATATCGGGAAACTGGGAGATGGCTCCAGCCAGGATGATGGTATTTATATATTGTTAAAAGAAGTCATCGATAACAGTATCGATGAGTTCGTGATGGGTGCAGGAAAGACCATCGAAATCTCTGTACAGAATCAGCGAGTCATCGTTCGTGATTTTGGTAGGGGGATTCCACTGGGTAAGGTAGTGGATGTGGTATCCAAAATGAATACCGGTGGTAAGTATGATAGCAGGGCCTTTAAAAAGTCTGTTGGGTTAAATGGAGTAGGTACAAAAGCAGTAAATGCTTTGTCATCTTATTTTAGGGTGGAGTCCTCGCGAGATGGCAAGAGCCACGCAGCTGAGTTTGCCAAGGGGGAACTTCAGGATGAAGAGCATCTTGAGGAAACATCGCGACGACGAGGAACCAAGATTACTTTTATTCCAGACGAGTTAATTTTCAAGAACTATAAATTCAGGAATGAATATATAGAGAAGATGTTGAAGAACTATGTTTACCTCAATCCGGGTTTAACCATCGTTTTCAACGGAGAGAAATTTTATTCTGAAAATGGTCTGAAAGATCTGCTGGGAGATAGTATCCATGACGATGACATGCTATATCCTATTATTCACCTGCGGGGCGATGACATTGAGGCAGCGATCACCCACAGCAAGACTCAATATAGTGAGGAGTATCACAGTTTTGTAAATGGTCAAAATACATCCCAGGGTGGAACTCACCTGGCAGCCTTTAGGGAAGCGATCGTGAAAACAGTTCGTGAATTTTACGGCAAGAATTATGAAGCCAGTGATATTCGAAAATCTATTGTTAGCGCTATCAGTATCAAAGTGATGGAGCCGGTATTTGAGAGTCAGACGAAAACAAAACTGGGTTCTACAGATATGGGTGGTGAACTGCCTACAGTAAGAACTTATATCAATGATTTCATTAAGAGAAATCTGGATAATTATCTTCACAAGAACCCTGAGACTGCAGAAAACCTGCAGCGAAAGATTTTACAGGCCGAACGTGAACGCAAGGATCTTTCAGGTATTAGAAAGCTGGCAAAGGATAGAGCCAAAAAAGCCAGTCTTCATAATAAAAAATTAAGAGACTGTAGAATTCACCTTGGCGATAGTAAACATGAACGTTGCCTTGAAACAACCCTTTTTATAACCGAGGGCGATTCGGCAAGCGGATCGATTACAAAAAGCAGGGATGTGGTCACTCAGGCAGTTTTCAGTTTAAAGGGAAAACCGCTTAATAGTTACGGACTCACCAAAAAGATCGTCTATGAAAATGAGGAGTTTAATTTGCTACAAGCTGCATTGAACATTGAAGATTCGCTGGAAGATCTACGTTATAATAATATAGTTATTGCAACAGATGCCGATGTTGATGGAATGCATATAAGATTGCTTTTGATTACGTTTTTCCTTCAGTTTTTCCCGGAACTTATAAAAGAAAATCATCTCTACATTCTACAAACCCCATTATTCAGGGTTAGAAATAAAAAAGAGACTATTTACTGTTACAGCGAGATGGAGCGAAAGCAGGCTATGGAAAAGTTGAAAGGCAAGCCTGAAATAACTCGTTTTAAGGGTCTGGGAGAGATTTCGCCAGATGAGTTTGTGCATTTTATTGGAGAAGATATACGCTTGGATCCTGTGATGCTGGATAAGGATAAATCCATAGAAGAAATGCTTAGCTTCTATATGGGTAAGAACACACCAGACAGGCAGGAATTCATTATCGATAATCTTAAAGTTGAACTTGATCTCGTGGACGAACTTGGCATATGAGATTTACCAATAAAAGCGAAGTCAAGATAATCCCATCGATCTATATCGTGCTAGTCGCGGTATTTGTAACCAATCTTTTTGTGAATATCGAGATCATGGCCTCAGATTCTGAACAGGAAATAACCTTTGGTCATTTTCTGCCAAATATGATCACTTTGCTTTTAGGTTTATATGTTCATCGCATTGGACAGGCTTTCGATTTTGATAGTGATGGAGAAACTTTAAACTTCAAAAATAATGGGGTCTTCTTATCGAAATTCATGGAATATCGTGTGAAAAAGGCTGAATTTCCGAAGAGAAAATTAGGGAAGTTTAAATTCTATGATGTCGGGATCTATTCGGCTCTTACGATCTATATCAACTCAAGAAGAAAAAAAGGATACCGGAAGTATACTTTTAATACCACATTTTTAAACCGAAAAAAGAAAAGGGGTTTAGTGGATTCACTGAATAAAGTTCTCGAAAACATCCCCAAAGTGACTGCCTAATGGAAGAAAACCTTGATGGAGCTCAGGATGAGCAATTTGAAAATAAGGAAGAATTAATAAAGGTAACCGGAATGTACAAAGACTGGTTCCTGGATTATGCATCTTATGTAATCCTGGAACGAGCTGTACCGGCGATAGAGGATGGGTTTAAGCCTGTTCAACGCCGTATTATGCATTCCATGAAGGATCTGGACGATGGTCGTTATAACAAAGTAGCGAATATTGTTGGTCATACCATGCAGTATCACCCTCATGGTGATGCCAGTATTGGAGACGCGATGGTGCAAATTGGCCAGAAAGATATTTTAATTGACACGCAGGGTAACTGGGGAAATATTTTAACAGGTGATCGCGCAGCCGCACCGAGGTATATTGAAGCAAGGCTTTCAAAATTTGCATTGGAAGTTTTATTTAGTCCGAAGCTTACAGAATGGCAGTTATCGTACGATGGCAGAAAACAGGAACCGGTCAATCTTCCGGTAAAATTTCCAATGCTTCTGGCTCAGGGAGCTGAAGGAATTGCTGTTGGACTAAGTACAAGATTTCTACCACACAATTTCAATGAACTTATTGATGCCTCGATCAAACATCTTCGAGGGAAAAGCTTCAAATTATTTCCCGATTTTCCAACCGGAGGCATAGCAGATGTCTCAAATTATAATGATGGAAAAAGAGGAGGTCGAGTACGTATACGTGCACGTATCAATCAGCTGGACAAAAATACCCTGGTAATCAACGAAATTCCTTATGGAACCAATACCGGGAGCTTAATAGACTCGATACTCAAAGCGAATGAAAAAGGTAAGATTAAGATAAAAAAGATTGAGGACAATACTGCAGCTGAAGTAGAGATCCTCATTCATCTGCCAAATAATATTTCGCCAGACAGAACTATAGATGCGCTTTATGCATTTACTCAGTGTGAAAATTCATTATCACCGCTAGGATGTGTAATTATTGATCACAAGCCTGTATTTTTAGGAGTTTCGGAAGTATTGAGAAGATCTACAGATCATACGTTGCATCTTCTTAAACGCGAACTTGAAATCAAACTGGATGAACTTCAGGAACAATGGCACTTTGCATCACTGGAGAGAATATTTATAGAAAACCGGATCTATCGTGATATCGAGGAAGAGGAGACCTGGGAAGGAGTAATAAAAGCTATTGATAGCGGACTTCGTCCATTCACTACACATTTGAAACGGGAAGTTACGGAAGAGGATATCGTTAGACTTACCGAAATCAGAATTAAAAGAATTTCCAAGTTTGATATAGATAAAGCACAGCAGAAAATCGATGCGCTTGAAGGTGAGATCGCCGAGGTCAAGCATCATCTTGATAATCTGGTAGACTTTGCCGTAGATTACTTTCAGAAATTAAAGAAAGATTATGGAACAGGCAAAGAACGAAAAACCGAACTCAGGCTATTCGAAGATATAGAGGCTACCAAAGTTGTCATACGCAATACCAAGCTTTATGTGAACAGAGCAGAGGGTTTTGTAGGAACCAGTCTTAAAAAGGATGAATACGTAACCGATTGTTCAGACATTGATGATGTCATTTGCTTCACAGCCGATGGAAAGATGATGGTAACAAAAGTAGATACTAAAACTTTTATCGGAAAGGATATCATACACGTAGCCATATTTAAGAAAAAAGATAAACGTACGATCTATAATATGATCTATCGCGATGGAAAAGGTGGTAATACTTACGTGAAAAGATTCGCAGTTACCTCAGTGACCAGGGATCGGGAGTATGATCTAACACAGGGTAAAAAGGATAGTAAAGTCTTGTATTTCACCGCCAATCCTAATGGAGAAGCTGAAGTAATCACCGTGCTACTTAGACAGGTGGGCAGCATCAGAAAAGTGAAATTCGATGTAGACTTTGCAGATATTTCAATTAAAGGTCGAAACGTAAAAGGAAATATTGTCACCAAATATTCTGTAAAACGTATTGAGCTGAAGGAAGAAGGTGTATCTACCTTAAAGCCTAGAAGAATCTGGTTTGATGAAACGGTCAAACGACTGAATGTAGATGAGCGAGGTGAACTTCTTGGGGAGTTTAAGGGAGAAGACAGGCTGCTAATAGTAACTCAGGACGGCGTGGCAAAAACTATAAAACCTGAATTAACCACGAGATTTGACGAAGAAATGGTCATCCTAGAAAAATGGGTGGTAAACAAACCAATTTCGGCAATCTACTGGGAACCTGAAAAGGAGCGCTATTATGTGAAACGTTTTGTTATTGAGCATCCGGATAAGGAAGAGAAATTTATTAGTGAGCATGAAGATTCTTACCTTGAAATGGTATCAACAGATTATTTCCCGATGGCGGAAATTGTTTATACGAAACCTAAGGGTAAAGAGAGGCGTGAGAATGAACAAATAAATATAGAAGAGTTTATTTCAGTAAAAGGAATTAAGGCTTTAGGGAATCAACTGACTTCGGAAAAGGTTAACCAGATCAATCTTCTGGATCCCATACCTTATGAAGGACAAAAGGAGAATGAAGTAACAGAAGAAACTTCAGAAGATTCCGAAGATAATATTACTGCGGAAGCTATTAAAAATGGGACGATCAAAGCTCCGGAAAAAAAATCTGGAAGCGATGGTCAACCTTCACTATTTGATGAATAATGGGATTATTTAAGGAGTTCAAAGAATTTGCCGTAAAAGGCAACATGATCGATATGGCCGTGGGTATCATTATAGGTACGGCTTTTAATAAGGTTGTGGATGTACTGGTCAAACAGATTATCATGCCACCACTAAGCATGATTACCGATGGCGTAAATTATGCCGACAGAAAGATCATTCTAAAGGAAGGAGTAGGAACCGAGGGTGCTGCAGATTACGTCAATGAAGTTTCTATTGGATATGGACTTCTTATAGAAACACTGGTGGATTTTTTCGTAATTGGCTTTGTTGTCTTTATTGTGGTGAAATTTATGAATCGTTTTCGTAATAAAGCTCAGGATCCTAAAAACAGTAAAGTTGTTACTCCGAAGGATATCGAATTGCTATCCAGCCTTAACGATCTTATGGAAGAACAGAATAAATTATTGCGTGAAAAGCAGTCTTAACTTATTCTGAAACTTTTATAACTTCTCCACGTGCCTTTTGCGTTTCACCAACCTGCCCGTACTCGAACGTGTACCTATCTTCAGAAGTAGTAAGTATTTTCATGTGAATAGGCTTCTGCTCAGCCATATTCTTAGGATTCGTATTTTTAAGAATGTACTCGCAAGGATTAATCCATCTTACAGAACTGGTATCTGTTCTACCCTGAAAAAATTCGATCTCCAGAGAGTCGTTCCTTACAAAGGTGGATTTCTGTAATTCTCCATTGATATAAGTCTCAAATTCAAAAGTTCCTGTTCTAAAATC
Organism: Christiangramia portivictoriae DSM 23547; assembly: GCF_000423045.1. Classification (GTDB taxonomy): domain Bacteria; phylum Bacteroidota; class Bacteroidia; order Flavobacteriales; family Flavobacteriaceae; genus Christiangramia; species Christiangramia portivictoriae. Next base: position 298,263 of record NZ_KE383972.1, read on the forward strand.
CGCGCAATTTCTTTTGGCTTCAAAACAAGAGCTTAACATCAGTGATAATACAGCGCTGATTGCAATTATTCTTTTCATACTGCAAGTTACTTCATACCTAAAAGAAAATCAATTTTCGAAAGCTTCAAAGCTGCCGTCTTCATAAAACAATACGATTCTTTTGATTTTTCTTTGAAGAGATTCCAAGTTTTCAACCGGTATTTTTTTCTTTTCAGAAGGACTTGTATTCACGGTTGGATATTTTTGTGGAACATCTTCTTTGATGTCCTTCAATATATTTTCCTTCTCTGCCGAGGTTGGTCTGGGAGGGAAGGTTCCTTTGCCATTCAATAGCCAGTATAGTTCTACTTCAGGAAAATTCTTAACGACTTTCATGACAAAATCCAGACTGGGTTTGTTTCTACCTGATAGAATATGCGAAATGGAAGAGCGTCCTACTTCTATTTTATCTGCAAAGGAAGCAGCTGAAAGGTCATAGTATTCCAGCATTTTTTGTAGTCTGTTTCCAAATTGCTCTGTGTTTACCATTGTAAATTTTCTTTGCTTTAGCGACTGATTACAAATGTAAATATAGGCTTATTTTATATAAATACACATCTGTAAACTCGTCATTTAAAATTAAACAAAAGCTTGAAGTTTGACTATATAAAACGTTGAAATGCAATGTTTAAACCTTCAAACAAGATCATTTAGGATATTTTCCAAGCTGCAAAGAAGTGATCGAACGAAGCCTATTTACAACTGTAAACTAGGAACTCAATTTTTGCGGTTTACAAATGTAAATACTTGATTGTTTAATTTTGTAAACATGAGAAAGGAAAGAAAAATTTGGCTCAGTAATCAGGAGTATGACAGAATAAAGTATAGAAGAGTGTCAGGTCGATATCTTCATAATGATCAGCTTGAAGATTTCATTAGTAAGCATTCCAGTCAATTGAATTTTCAAACCATTGGAACTTCAGTAGAACAAAAGAACATTTATGGACTTCAGATTGGCAACGGTAAAAAACGCGTGCTAATATGGTCGCAGATGCATGGAAACGAATCTACGACGACCAAGGCTGTACTGGATTTCCTGCATTCCGTAGCAATGGAGGGAAATAGCTCTGATGACAGCTCAGTTCTGGATCATCTCACGCTATACATTATTCCAATATTAAATCCAGATGGAGCGGCATACTATACCAGGGTAAACGCAAATGGTATTGACTTAAACAGGGACATGCAGGATCTCTCTCAACCAGAAAGTAGAGTATTGATGGATATTTACAGGGAATTCAAGCCTGATTATTGTTTAAATCTTCATGATCAAAGAACAATCTTTAGTGCAGGACAATCAAGTCGACCTGCAATCCTTTCCTTTCTCACGCCATCCAGTGATAGCAACCGCACTATTACAGATGCTCGTAAAAAGAGTATGGCGTTAATTGCCGGTATGGTTCAGGATCTCGAAGATGAACTAGGCGATGGAATAGGCCGGTATGATGACGGTTTCAATATTAATTGCGCAGGAGATACTTTTCAGGCTCTGCAAACACCAACCATACTTTTTGAAGCGGGACACTACCCCGGGGACTACCGGAGAGATGTGACCAGAAAATATGTATATAAAGCTTTACGCAGTTGTTTATTTCATATCGCTGCCGAGTCCAGTCATTATCATCAGGATTATTTTAAGATCCCTGAGAATGCGAAGCTATTGCGCGATATCATTTTAAAAAATGTAGATATCGGTGGAGTTCAAAAGAATGTTTTAATACAGTTCAAAGAAATTTTAGATATCATGGAAATCCGTTTTGTTCCGGTAATCGAAAAAATCACTCAGAACGCGAACTTTTATGGACATCATGAAATTGATGCAGAAGGTAGAAAAATTGAATTGCTTAATGGAGCTCCGATTTCCGAAAACGTTATAGTTAATAAAATCATCTTAAATGATGAAATTATTGAGCTAAATCCCCAATAAATGTCATTTTAATTAGCAATAATTCAACGATTTTGTATTAATTTTGAATTTCATTAAAAAAAGAAAATTCAAGATGGCTAAGTTTAAATTAGACGACACCGACCACCAGATTCTTGATATGTTGATCGAGAACACCAGAACACCCTTTACTGATATCGCAAAAAAACTGTTGATATCTGCCGGAACTGTTCATGTTCGTGTAAAGAAAATGGAAGAAGCTGGAATTATCATAGGTTCATCTTTAACGCTGGATTACAAAAAACTTGGATATGCTTTTATCGCCTATGTTGGAGTTTTTCTAAAGAACACATCACAAACAAAATTTGTATTGGAAAGAATTAATGAAATTCCATTCGTTACTGTTGCTCATGTAACTACAGGTAAATTCAATGTCTTTTGTAAAATTCGAGCCAAAAATACTCAACACGCCAAGGAGATCATTTTCCAGCTTGATGACATCGAAGGCGTTTACAGAACCGAAACGATGATCTCTCTGGAAGAAAGCATCAATGATAAAAAACGTTTAATGCATTCCATTTTCAAAGAGATGTAATTAATATTAAACTTTTAATAAAGACCCTCTAAGCCTAGCTGTTTAGAGGGTTTTTTTATACTTTTAAATCAGTTGAAAAATAAATTTAATTATGAATAGAGAACCTCGTTTAGATAGATTTAATGACAATGTGCTGGCAAAATACCAGGTCTACAATAGTATCTTCCTTACCTTACCATATGATGAGATAGAAAAGACCGGAGCGCTGTTACCACTTTTTCAGGAACTCTGCGAACGCGGTTTTTCCGAAAATAAGAATCCGTCTGAAATTGTATCACAATTTTTTCAACGTTATGGCGAAACACCAACGGAAGATGAACGTAACGATTTGCTTTTTCGTTTCATTCAGTATATAGAACGGCAGGTTGTATTATTCGATGCCATCGAAGATGCTTCCTTTCCGGTAGTGAACAACATGGACGGCCGTGGTACTTTAAGAAGTGTAAAGGAAGAAGCAGAGGCGAAGCAGAAAACAGAGCAGTTAAAGGAATACTTGAAGAGATTCAATGTAAGACCTACATTAACAGCGCATCCAACACAATTTTATCCTGGTGCGGTCTTAGGGATTATAACAGATTTGGACAAGGCAATTCAAAAAAATGACCTTGTTCGCATCAAGCAATTGTTAGCTCAACTTGGTAAGACTCCATTCTTTAATAAAGAAAAACCAACGCCATATGATGAGGCCGTAAGCCTGATTTGGTATTTTGAAAATGTATTTTATCAAAGTGCGAGTAAAATTCACAATTATATCCAGCAGAATATTTTCGATGGAGAAAATGTGGAAAACCAGGTAATAAGTCTTGGATTCTGGCCTGGAGGTGACAGAGATGGAAATCCATTTGTGACTACTGAAATTACATTGCGGGTTGCACGTAGATTACGCCGTACCATTCTTTTAAACTATTACCGTGATATACGTAAATTGAAAAGAAGACTTACCTTCAGAGAGATCAATGAGATCATGGCAGAAATTGAAAAGGCGCTGTATGATTCTGCGGTGACAAATTCAGATACCCTTCATATATCTTTAGAGCAATTACTGAATAAGCTCGAAACTGCAAGAAGTATCCTGGTGGACAAGCACCAGTCATTGTATCTGGAAGAACTGGATGACATGATCAACAAAGTAAAGCTTTTCGGCTTTCATTTTGCCACACTGGATATCAGGCAGGACAGTTCAAAACACGAAGAAGTATTTGCAGATCTAATGAAGTTTAAACCAGACCTGGTTCCGGCCAATTTTGAGAGTCTTTCGGAAGAAGAGAAGATTGCTCTAATGACTACGACAAATGCCCAGCTAAATCCTGATGAATTTGAAGAGGGAATGACCAGATCAACATTGTCTTCAATTTATGCGATGAAGGAAATTCAGGAAAAGAACGGAGAGCAGGGAGCGAATCGCTATATTATTAGTAACTGCGGAAGTGTGGAAGGGGTATTGCAGCCCTATTTATACATGAATTTGTGTGGCTGGAATAACCCCAGCGTAGACGTAATTCCATTATTTGAAACAGTGCCAGATCTAAGGGAGGCACATCACGTTATGGGGACATTATACAGGAATCCGGTGTATAAGGAACATCTTGAAAGACGTGGGAATAAACAAACGATCATGTTAGGTTTTAGCGATGGAACCAAAGACGGTGGCTATTTAATGGCGAACTGGAGTATTTATAAAGCCAAAGAAGAACTTACCAGAATATCCAGAGAATATGGAATCAAAGTGGTCTTTTTTGATGGACGTGGTGGACCACCAGCGAGAGGAGGCGGTAAAACTCACCAATTCTATGCTTCCTTAGGACCAACGATTGAAAATGAAGAAATACATCTAACAGTCCAGGGGCAAACGATTAGCTCTAATTTTGGAACAAAAGACAGTTGTACATATAACCTCGAACAACTGCTAAGTTCAGGTGTTTCAAATGAAATATTTAGCGAAGGTAAAAATAAACTGAATGATCAGGATCGCAATACAATGACCGAGCTGGCTGAAATTAGCTACAAAACGTATACAGATTTCAAACAACATCCTCGATTTATTCCATACCTGGAAAAAATGAGTACGCTCAAATACTATGCGAAAACCAATATCGGGAGCCGACCAAGCAAGCGTAATAAATCTGCAGAACTTAATTTATCAGATTTGAGAGCAATTCCATTTGTGGGAAGCTGGAGCCAGCTTAAGCAAAACGTACCTGGATTTTTTGGAGTAGGAACTGCCATGGAAGAATTAGACAAACAGGGTAGGTTTAACGAAGTACAGGAACTTTATAACAATTCTGAGTTCTTTAAGACCTTGCTCGAAAATAGTATGATGAGTTTAACGAAATCATTTTTTCCGTTAACGGCTTACATGAAAGAAGATGAAGAGTTTGGAGAATTCTGGACACTAATTCATGATGAGTTTGAACGTTCCAAAAGAATGCTGTTGAAAGTTACTGGTTATAACAGCTTGATGCAAAATCAGCCAGCAGGTAAGGCGTCTATACAGGCGCGTGAACGAATTGTACTGCCATTGCTTACTATTCAGCAGCATGCCTTAAGAATGGTGCAAGAGCTGAGCAAAAACCCGGAAGCTAATCAGGAGGCGCTTGAAGTTTATGAAAAAATGGTAACACGCTCGTTATATGGCAATATTAACGCTAGCAGAAATTCAGCTTAATGCAAAAATCTGAGCTTACTAAGGGTGAAATTGGTGAATTTTATAGAGGTTATATCGATAGATTGAAACCTGAAGCGGAATTAGTTCCAAGTTTGGAACAAAATTCAACGGAATTCTTACAATTTCTGGAAACAATTCCGGAGGAGAAATGGGAGTTTCGATATGCTGAAGGGAAGTGGACTTTAAAAGAAATGATACAGCATATCATAGATACTGAAAGAATTTTCCAATTCCGAGCACTTGCTATTGCGCGTAACGAACCACAACCATTACCTGGTTTTGATCATGATATTTATGTTTTGAATAGCCGTGCCGAACACAGAGCGAAAGCCGAACTAATCAAGGAATATCAGATTGTAAGAGAAGCCGGAGTTATTCTCTTCAAGTCCATGACCCCAGATATGCTCAGGGTTAGCGGGGTTATGAATGACCTGAATGCAACACCAAGAGCCTTAGGATTTATGATGGTAGGTCACGTAATGCATCATATGGAGGTGATCAAAGAGAAATATCTTTAATGTTTAACAAGATTAAAGTCTTCGGTAAGCTTCTTAAGAAGACTTATATAAGCTGGGATAAGAATGAACCATACGCCAAGAGTGCTACCATTGCTTATTATGCGTTATTCTCATTACCTTCTTTATTAATCATTGTAGTAAGTATTGCGGGATATTTCTTCGGAAGGGAGGCGGTGCAGGGCAGGCTGACAGGTGAAATTGGAGAGTTTATTGGAACCGAAGCTTCCAAGGCCATTGAGGGCATGATAGAAAATGCTGCTCTATCCCAGGATTCCACACTGGCTATTATTTTTGGTTTGGCAATGCTGATCTTTGGTGCGACCGGAGTTTTTTTTCAGCTTAAAATTGCTATGAATAATATATGGAACGTGGCAGCCAGGAATACCAATTTTCTACGCATGGTTCTGGATCGTGTAATATCCCTGGGTATGGTCGTCGTTATCGGGTTGTTACTACTTATAGCCCTGGTAGTTTCGACAATCTTGAAACTGATTACTGAAACTATGCAGCAGCTTATACCTGATATTACGCAGGTAGCAATGTACATACTTAATTATGCGCTTACGTTCTTTTTTATTACCACACTGTTTGCGATGATCTTTAAGCTTTTACCTGATATCAAGATCAGACTCAAAACCACTTACACAGGCGCCGCTTTAACTACCGCACTCTTTATAATCGGCGAAACATTGATTAGCATTTATTTTGGTCAGAGTGATCCAGCGTCGGTTTACGGAGGTGCTTCATCTGTAGTGCTAATCCTGCTTTGGGTATACTATACCTGTTTGATCCTCTTCTTCGGTGCTGAATTTACCGTACAATATGCGCTTCTGAAGAAAGAAAAGGTGGAGCCCAATCGTTTTGGTGAACCAGCCATCTACCAGGAAATGAAAAAGCTTGAACAGAGGAAGGTTCAGCTGAAGGAAGAAAAATATATCGTGGACCGTTTGAAGTCTTACCTGGATACCGATAAGGATACAGGGAATCCTTAGTTTTTAAATATTCTTAACTGTTGACCCCTTAGTTTTAATAGCCTCTTAATACAGAAGCAACTATCCTAATAGTATCTTTGAATAACTAAAAAAAGAAAAATTATGGATAAGAGAATTGCAATTTTAGCAACAGATGGATTTGAGGAAGTAGAACTTACATCACCAAAAGAGGCGATGGAAAAAGAAGGTTTTAAAGTAGAGGTTGTAAGCTTAAAATCTGGAAAAATTAAATCTTGGGATGGAGATAACTGGGGAAAAGATTTTGAAGTAGATAAAACCCTGGATGAGGTCTCAGCAAAAGACTATCACGCATTAGTGCTACCAGGAGGAGTTATCAATCCTGATAACCTAAGAAGAGATGAGAATGCTTTAATCTTTGTGAGAGACTTTTTTAAGCAAAGCAAACCTGTATGCGCAATATGCCATGCTCCCTGGACATTAATTAGCGCAGATGTGGTAGAAGGCAGAACAATGACTTCTTTCAGCAGTGTGCGTAAAGATCTTGAGAACGCAGGAGCACTTTGGGTAGACCAGGAAGTCGTGGTAGATGAGGCATTAGTAACTAGTAGAAATCCTGATGATTTACCAGCATTCAACGCGAAAGTCATTGAAGAAATCAAAGAAGGTAAGCACGATTTGCAACACGCATAATCTACATTATATAGTATACAAAGTAAAAGGGACGCAATTGCGTCCCTTTTATATTTAATTATTTGTCTTCGTCCTCTTCGATATCATCCTTCTCAGGAATATCTACGATTGGATCATTATATTCTGAGTCATCATAATCATCTTCGTCGAAGTTAGCCATGGTGCTTTCTAGTCTTGTACTTACCTTAACAAGGTAAATCGTATCTTCCGTTTTCACTTCAACGGCTTCAACAGTCTCGTTTTTAGCATTCTTGAAAGCGATAACCTGGTCATCATCATATCCATCAGGATATTTCTCCACAAGAAGTCCAAGAATTTCAGGAGTAAGCTTTTTATAGTCTACAATTATCCTTTTCATAGTGTGATTGGTTTATGCAAGTATAAATAAAATATCAAACGCTACACAAGGAGGTAGGAAGATATTCAATTAAATTAATGATTAGTTAAATTCAGCGAACTGTAAAACTCAAAAGATTTGATAATCAGGTCTTCAGGTACTTCTATATCTCGTTTTGGACAGGATATATCCTCCAGTAATACGAATTTCACTTTTCCGTTCGAGTTCTTTTTATCATGTTTAAGCAGGGAATTGATCTCATTAATATCCTTCATGTCAATAGCAACACCACCAAAAAGTTTGATAATGGTAGTGGTAATTTCCTGTAATTTGTTTGAAGGGAACTTCAGTAATTCTGTAGATATAAATGATTCCAGGATCATTCCAATGGCAATTGCCTCTCCATGTAGTAATTTGTCCTTTTCAGGATGGGTTAAATAGAATGATTCGATGGCATGTCCCAGCGTATGTCCAAAATTGAGATTTTTTCTAATGGTACGCTCGTACGGATCTTGTTTTACGATTTTGCTTTTCAGATTGACAGAATGTTCAATGATCACATCGAGATCTGATAAATCAAGTGAGCTCAAGTCTTTTAATCGATTCCAGTAAGTCTCGTCTGCTATCAGACCATGTTTCAGGATTTCAGCAAGGCCACTTCGCATCTCACGGGGAGATAGTGTTTGCAGATAATTACTATCAATCAGGACCATTTCTGCCTGTACAATGACTCCTACCTGGTTTTTTAAATTTCCAAGGTCGACACCTGTTTTACCTCCAACCGATGCGTCTACCATTGAAAGTAGGGTGGTGGGAACATTGATAAAGGGGATTCCTCGTTTAAAAGTTGAAGCTACAAAACCACCCAGATCGGTAACAACGCCACCTCCAAGATTGATCATTAGGCTTTTACGGTCTGCACCCAGTTCCGATAATGCATTCCAGACTCCCGTGCAGGTTTCGATATGTTTATTTTCTTCTCCCGCTTCAATTTCTATAACTTCAATTGGAAGATCGGTGGAAATATACTTTAGAAACGAGGCAAGGCAATGATCCTGCGTGTTCGTATCTACCAGAACGAATATAGAAGAAGGCTTTTTCTCCTGAATGTATTGATTGATCTTTTGGTAGGATTCAATACCGTAGAAAACGGGATTTACCGGATGTTGAGCTTCATTCATGGTCTTGGCAATTAGAGCTTCCGAAATTAAAGAGAATTTATGAAAATAGTCATCTTCAATAATTATATTTGCCCGATTAACAGCATGAAATGATAAGAAAGAAGATATTCAATAATACAAAATCTGCATTCAAACTTAAATCAAATTCAGAACTGGATCGTGCGATCTTTTTGTTCGGCATGATGAATTATTCTGCTTTGGTAAAAGCCGGGAGCGCATTAACCAAAATGGCGCTTAAGTTACATCTACCAGTGGAAACTCTCATTAAGAAGACGATCTTCGAACAATTTTGTGGAGGGGTTACAGAGGAAGATTGTAAGCCGGTAACCAAGGAAATGTATGGGGAGAACCTTCATAGTATTCTTGATTATTCAGTTGAAGGTAAAGAAAGTGAGGAGGAGTTTGATGCCGCAATGAGCAAGAAGCTCAGTCTTATTGAATATGCTAAGGAAAGTGATGAGGTCACATTTGCCATGTTCAAACCTACGGGAATTGGAAGGTTTGCGATTTGGGAAAAAGTTAGTGAGAAACTCAGTTTAACCGATGACGAGAAGGAAGAGTGGGATCGTGTTAGAAGCAGGGTCGAAACTTTATGTAAGCGAGCGCATGAATTGAAAGTGCGATTATATGCAGATGGTGAAGAAACCTGGATGCAAACTGCCGCCGATGATCTTATGGTGGAAATGATGAAAAAGTACAATCGCGATGAGGTGCTTATCTTCAATACCTTGCAATGTTATCGATGGGATCGGCTGGACTACCTTAAAGAGCTCCATGAGCAGGCTAAGAAAGAAGGTTTCAAAATTGGAGCTAAGATCGTGAGAGGTGCCTATATGGAGAAAGAGAATTCCAGAGCAAAGAAGCTTGGTTATCCATCTCCAATTTGTGAGAGCAAAGAGGCAACCGATGTTAATTTTAACTCGGTAATGTCTTATTGTTTAAATCATTTGGAAGACATTTCTGTGTTCATTGGAACCCACAACGAAGTTAGTAGTTACCTGGCGCTTCAGATCATGGAAGACAAGGGGATCGCCATAGACGATAAGAGAATCTGGTTTAGTCAGTTATACGGTATGAGTGATCATATTAGTTATAACATGGCCAAAAAAGGTTATAATGCTGTAAAGCTGGTACCATTTGGACCTGTGAGGGATGTTGTGCCATATTTGCTAAGACGTGCTCAGGAAAATACTTCTGTAAAAGGTCAAACTGGTAGAGAGCTTTCTCTGCTAAGGGAAGAGAAAAAGCGCCGGCGTGGAGATGAGTCCACCAAACATCACCGGGAATAAGGTATGCGATGGCTGGCAGGTTTTCTATTTTATAAAGTTCTGGGCTGGCACCTGGAGGATAATTTTACATCCAGATCTAAAAAATGCGTGGTGATCGTTGCTCCACATACAAGCTCTTTTGATTTTATTCTGGGAATTCTGGTTCGGAAAATCATGAACATAGAATTCAATTTTGTGGGGAAGCAGGAATTATTCAGGCCTCCTTTTGGATGGTATTTTAAATGGGTAGGTGGAGCGCCTCTGGATAGGTCTGGAAAAAAAAATAAGGTAGAATCCATCGCAAAAGTTTTTGAGGACAAAACTGTATTTCGATTAGCTTTATCTCCGGAAGGAACCAGAGAAAAAACCGATAAATGGAGAACTGGTTTTTATTACATCGCCTTGAAGGCAGAAGTCCCCATTGTAATGGTTTCGTTCGATTATAAGCTTAAAAAAGTAAAAATCTCCGATGCTTTTCAACCTAGCGGAGATTTTGATTCAGATTTTAAAACGATCACCAATTTTTATAAAGGTGTGGAAGGAAAAATTAAAGAAAATTTCTAGTTATTCTTCATCTGGAGTTTCCATTGTATGATATACATTCTGGACATCATCGTCTTCTTCCAGTTTTTCCAGCAATTTCTCAACATCAGCAGCCTGTTCAGCATTTAGAGGTTTGGTAACCTGAGGAATTCTTTCGAATCCTGAAGACAAAATCTCCATATTTCTGTTTTCCAATTCCTTCTGAATGGCTCCAAAAAACTCGAATGGTGCATAAATGTGAATACCGTCTTCATCTTCAAAAACTTCTTCAGCACCAAAATCTATTAATTCCAGCTCAAGTTCTTCCGGGTCCTGATTTTCAGCATTAATTCTGAAATTACAGGTGTGATCGAACATGAATTCCACAGACCCTGAAGTACCCAGGTTTCCATCAGATTTATTGAAGTGAGAGCGTATGTTCGCAACAGTCCTGTTATTATTGTCGGTAGCAGTTTCCACAAGTACAGCTATCCCATGAGGAGCATAGCCTTCAAAAAGAACCACTTTGTAATCACCCTGGTTTTTATCTGATGCACGTTTAATCGCACGCTCGATATTATCCTTAGGCATATTAACACTCTTCGCATTCTGTATTACAGCACGAAGTTTAGCGTTCGTGTCTGGATCTGGTCCACCTTCTTTAACGGCCATAACAATATCTTTACCAATTCTGGTAAATGCTTTAGCCATTGCAGACCAGCGTTTCATCTTACGTGCTTTGCGAAATTCAAAGGCTCTTCCCATCGTAAAAAATAATTAGGTTCGCGCAAAAATATAAAAAAGCTCCTAAATACAATATGTAGAAGGAGCTGGTTTTACAGGAATCGCGTTATTTCAATTTGTGGATTCTATAATGTCTTCAATAGTGAGGGCAAGTTTAAAATCCTTTTCAGTAACGCCATTGGCATCATGAGTTGAGAGTGAAATCTTTAATTGATTATAAACGTTTCCCCAATTTGGATGATGATCCTGTGCTTCAGCCTCGAAAGCAATTCTTGTCATAACAGTGAATGCTTCTTTAAAATTTTCAAATTCAAATGAGGTGTGAATGGCACCTTTTGCGTAAGTCCAACCATCAAGATTTTTCAACCTGTCGTCTATCTCTGTATCGCTTAATTTTTTCATGATCTTTTAATTTGTAAACATTCAAGTTACTAAGATAGAGTTGTATCCTTTCAGAAAATGAGAAGTTTAATATCAAATTAACAGCTATAATTTAGCAGAAGCTTTCACCACTTCCTGTATACTAATCTGTAAATTCTTTGGTAATCTATTGTCTTTTGGAAGTACAGCAAGGAATCTGTCAAAATTAGAATCATAGACATTTTTAAAAAGTGGGTTTTCATAGCCAAGTTCCCGGGTTAGATCTTCTACAAGGTCTCTCTGGTGAACAAGATCGTTACTTCCCAGATGAAAAACGCCCTGCCTGTTCCGGTTGATTATATAGTGAATTTGCTGAGTTACTTTCCCAATTTCTGTAGCATTTACTACCACGTTCGGAAATACTTCAAGTGGTTCATTAAGATCTACAATAGTTCTAATTTGCTTGATGCGCGGAGAACCTTTTCCAAAGATCATTGGGAGTCTAAGGATATTGTATTGTTTGTTGGGTAGTCTTAGTAAAGCGTTTTCTATTTTAATTTTAAATCTGCCATACACACTCTGACTAAGAGTTTTATCATATTCATAGGATGGGTAATTGGTAAAGGCATCAAAAACATTAGCCGAAGAAAGAAATATTAACTTTTTCTGAAATTTGAGAAGATAATCGATGATCTCAAAATGCATATGAATTTGTGCATCGAAATCTCCCCGTAGACAGGATAAAATGATGTCGGGTTTTATATTTTCAAGAAGAATACTAACGTTTTCTTTCTCAAAGTCAAAATGTTGGAATTGATGATTTCTTTCAAAGAAAGAATTCTCTGTAAAATAGGTGCCGTGCGTATCAAAATAGGAGCAAAGCTCTTTGTACAGGGCATTCCCAACAAAACCGCTTGCTCCTAAAATTAAAATTCGTTTCAAATAAATTATCCTTTATAGAAGGGCAATTTTACCTGAGTTGCTGGAATTGCTTTTTTTCTAATCTTAATTAAAATTTTATTACCAATACCTGCAGCTTCTACCGGTACATATCCTAAACCAATACCTTTTTCCAGGGATGGTGACATGGTGCCCGAAGTTACTTCCCCAATTTTCCTGCCGTTTTCATCTACTATATCATAACCCTGTCTGGGGATGGCTCGTTCATCCATTTCAAAAGCCACTAACTTTCGCTTAGGACCTTCCTTTTTTTGTTTTTTAAGGGCTTCGCTATTGATAAAATCCTTACTAAATTTTGTGATCCAGCCTAGTCCAGCTTCAATCGGTGAGGTTGTATCATCTATATCGTTTCCATATAAGGAATAACCCATTTCAAGTCGCAAAGTATCCCTTGCAGCAAGGCCTATTGGTTTGATGCCAAATTCCTCTCCAGCTTCCATTACCGCAGCCCAGATTTGTGGAGCATCCTCATTTCTAAAATAGATCTCGAATCCACCGCTTCCTGTGTAGCCGGTTGCTGAAACGATTACTTTTTCCACTCCCGCAAATGTCCCGATCTCAAACGTATAGAACTTCATGTTTTTAAGATCAATGGAAGTAAGCGATTGCATGGCTTCAGCAGCTTTTGGCCCCTGGATGGCCAGCAAGGATAATTCATCGCTCATATCACGCATAGTGGCATCTACGTCGTTATGCTGAGATATCCAGTTCCAGTCTTTGTCTATGTTCGAAGCATTAACCACCAGTAAATATTTCTCTGCTTCCAGTCTGTATATGATCAGGTCGTCTACAATACCACCATCTTCATTAGGCATGGTAGAGTACTGGGCTTTCCTGTCGGTAAGTTTCGAAGCATCATTAGAACTGATCTTTTGGATAAGTTTCAATGCATTTTCTCCGGAAATAAGAAATTCTCCCATATGGCTTACGTCAAACACACCAAGTTTTTCTCTTACAGTTTGATGTTCAACATTCACACCTTCATAAGAGACTGGCATATTGTATCCAGCGAAAGGCACCATTTTAGCGTTTAATTCTTTATGTATTGCAGACAGGGCTACTTCTTTCATTATTTTCAAAAATTTGCCCAAATTTATTGAATTCGGTTAGAATACAATATTAATTAAGCGTTTTTATATGAGTATCTTTAAGCTTTATAAAATTAAAATCTGAAAGAGACCGAATGAAAATACTTACGGCAGCACAATTGGCAGAAGCAGATAGAATAACCCTTGAAAAACAAGATATTTCTTCAGAAGAACTTATGGAGAGAGCGGGTACCTTAGTTTTTAATGAAATTCACAAAAGGCTGCAGGGAGCTCCAATTCCTATTAAGATATTCTGCGGAATAGGTAATAATGGGGGAGATGGCTTAGTGGTTGCAAGGCATTTAATTCAACATGGTTACCAGGTTCGTACGTTCGTGGTGAATTATAGTGATAAAAGATCTGAAGATTTTCTAAGTAACTATGAAAGGTTAAAGGAAATCACCAATGACTGGCCGGAGCTTATTAAAAGCGAAAAAGGTTTCCCGGAAATTCAAACAGGCGATTTTGTTATAGATGCCCTTTTTGGTATTGGCCTGAACCGGGCAGTGGAAGGCTGGCCGGCAAAATTAATTGATTTGATAAACGGTTCACAGGCATTTGTTCTGTCTATAGATATGCCCAGTGGATTGGCACCAGATCAGGTTTTTGCAAATGGCGCAGTGATTCAGGCTGGATATACTCTGAGTTTTCAATCCCCTAAATTAAGTTTCTATCTACCAGATACTATGGATTATGTTGGTGATCTTCAGGTGATAGATCTTGCCCTCGACAGGGAATATTTAGGTAACGTGAATTCAAATATGTTCCTGATAGGAAAGGAAGAGGCTCAAAGTCTATACAAGTCGAGAAAAACAAATTCCCACAAAGGTGACTACGGAAGGATTCTGATTATTGGAGGAAGTTATGGTAAAATTGGGAGTGTTATCTTAGCTTCGAAGTCGGCAATGCGCTCAGGTACAGGGCTTTGCACTGTGCATATTCCTGAGTGTGGATATAATTCCTTGCAAACTTCGAATCCTGAAGTAATGGTGCTTACAGATGTAAATTCAAAAATAATCACCAATCTTCCTTCAGATTTCGATGCTGATGTTTATTGCTTCGGAATGGGAGCAGGAACGAATGACGCTACGGTCAAAGCTTTTGGAGAGTTTCTGCAAACTCAGAAGAAACCCATTGTCGTGGATGCTGATGGTATTAATATCATATCGAAAAACAAAACATTCTTGAAGCATCTGCCCGAAAACTCTGTACTCACTCCGCATCCTGGCGAATTACGAAGACTTATTGGAGAATGGAAAGATGATTTTGATAAAATTGAAAAAGTCCAGGCTTTAAGCAGGGAATTCAATTTGATAGTTGTTGTCAAAGGAGCTCATACGTTTGTGGTAAATCAAGAAGAGATTTATATCAACTCAACGGGGAATCCTGGAATGGCTACAGCTGGTAGCGGTGATGTATTATCTGGTGTGATCACAAGCTTCATCGGGCAGAAATACAGTAGTCTCGCGGCGACAATTCTGGCTGTATATCTACATGGTGCCAGTGGTACAATTGCCAGCGACAAGCTCGGATATGAAAGTTTGCTGGCCAGTGATATTGCAGACCATATTGGTCGCGCAGTTCAGGATCTATTAGATATACCGGCCACAAAACCCAGAATGACTTAACTATAGACCTAAGTAGAATGGTTAGCTGATTGCAATAATTTTTCATTAACCCAGCTTATAGCATCATCAAGCTGAGTAAAAACCTGAAAAGCATTTGCATCTGTATAAAATTCCTTCTCCACTGTGGATGCCAGCGTACGAGTCATGTCGTTAGCACTTACGACTGCTATCACTTTCAGGTTTTGAAATTTAGCAGATTGCTTATACACCATGGGGTCTACAGCATAGCTGTTTATCCTGTTGGAAATATATGCATATGGTTTTCCCTGAAATACTTCAGTACCAATTTCAAGAAGTTTCTCATTTTTGCTAACGTCAAAAACAATTCCTTCATTCATTACTGCGATCAAAAAGTCTTCGTGAATAATTACGCTTCCGAAATCAAGTTCAATAGTAGTGTAGTTCATAAAGTTGTAGGGGCAATTTTCAGCTAATTTAATGAAGTTAGTGAGATACACAAGCATAAAAAAACCTGCCAGGAAACTGGCAGGTTTTTGATTTGATCATTTATTCTTTATTCAGTTTCAACAGATTTCTGAATATCTATCGTAAGCTCATTCTTGTCTTCATCGAGATCCATGTTGATCTTATCTCCTTCTTTAAGATTGGACGTGATGATCTCTTCTGCCAGAGCATCTTCAATATACTTCTGAATTGCCCTGTTCAGAGGCCTGGCACCATATTGTTTGTCAAAACCTTTGTCTGCAATGAAATCTTTTGCTTTATCTGTAAGAGTAAGATTGTAACCCAGTCCCTGAATTCTGCCAAATAGTTTTGCAAGTTCGATATCAATAATTCGGTGAATATCCTCTCTTTCCAATCCATTGAAAATTACCACATCGTCTATTCTATTCAGGAATTCCGGAGCAAATGCTTTTTTAAGAGCATTTTCGATTACGCTTCTAGCGTTCTCATCCACCTGAGATTTCTGAGCACTGGTTCCAAATCCAACACCCTGACCAAAATCTTTCAGTTTTCTGGCTCCAATGTTAGAAGTCATTATGATGATGGTATTTCTAAAGTCGATTTTTCTTCCCAAGCTGTCGGTAAGATAACCGTCATCAAGTACCTGTAACAACATGTTGAATACATCGGGATGAGCTTTTTCAACCTCGTCCAGAAGTATAACAGCATAAGGTTTTCTTCTAACTTTTTCAGTAAGTTGCCCACCTTCTTCATAGCCAACATATCCCGGAGGCGCTCCAATCAATCTTGAAACTGCGAACTTCTCCATATACTCACTCATATCTATACGAATAAGTGCATCATCATTATCAAATAACTCCCTTGCCAGGACTTTTGCCAACTGAGTTTTACCAACACCGGTTTGTCCTAAGAAAATGAACGAACCAATTGGTTTATTGGGATCTTTAAGACCGGCGCGATTCCGTTGTATGGCTTTTACAACTTTGCCTACTGCTTCATCCTGTCCAATGACTTTGCCCTTGATTAATTGAGGTAGTTCAACAAGTTTGTTACTCTCCGTCTGTGCTATACGATTAACCGGTATTCCAGTCATCATGGATACCACATCGGCAACACTATCTTCGGAAACAATTTCTTTGTGCTTCTTACTTTCTTCTTCCCATTTCTCCTGTGCTACGGCAAGTTCTTTCTCCAGATTCTTTTCATCATCCCGAAGTTTCGCCGCCTCTTCGTACTTCTGCTTTTTGACTACAGAATTCTTATTTTCACGAACCTCTTCCAGTCTTCTTTCAAGATCCAGAACTTGTTTCGGCACATCAATATTCGTAATGTGAACGCGGGAACCGGCTTCATCCAAAGCATCTATTGCCTTATCTGGTAGAAATCGATCAGTCATATATCGATTTGTTAACTTGACACACGCCTCTATAGCCTCATCGGTATATTCAACGTTGTGATGGTCTTCGTACTTATTCTTGATGTTATTTAAGATTTCAATGGTTTCATCTACACTTGTAGGTTCCACAATTACTTTTTGAAATCTTCGCTCCAGGGCTCCATCTTTTTCAATGTATTGCCTGTACTCATCAAGTGTAGTAGCTCCAATACACTGTATTTCCCCCCTAGCAAGAGCAGGTTTGAACATATTACTTGCATCCAGACTACCAGTGGCACCACCAGCACCTACGATGGTATGAATCTCATCGATAAATAGGATAATATCATCATTCTTCTCGAGCTCATTCATCACAGCTTTCATTCTTTCTTCAAACTGTCCGCGATATTTCGTTCCAGCTACTAAACTGGCAAGATCCAGCGTAACTACTCTTTTGTCAAATAGAATTCTGGATACTTTACGCTTCACTATTCTAAGAGCCAAACCTTCCGCAATCGCAGATTTACCTACTCCTGGTTCTCCAATTAACAAGGGATTATTCTTCTTCCTACGGCTAAGAATTTGAGAAACTCTTTCAATTTCTTTCTCCCGACCTACAACCGGATCAAGTTTATCGGCCTCGGCCATGGCAGTAAGGTCCCTTCCGAAGTTATCAAGTACCGGGGTTTTCGATTTTTTATTGGTTTTCCCTGTGCTTCCAGTGCCGCCACCACTAAACGGATTCTCACGGGTAGCTTCATCGCTTTCATCATCTGAAAAGGATTCTGCCGCAGGGCTGTCTGAAAAATCACTTTCATCGCTGGCAATCATATATTTAAACTGATCCTTTACACCATCATAATCTATCCTCAATTTGTTCAGTAATTTAGTGGTAGGATCATTCTCATTCCTTAGGATACAAAGCAATAAATGCGCGGTATTAATGGAAGCACTTTGAAATAATTTAGCTTCCAGAAACGTGGTTTTTAATGCACGTTCTGCCTGCCGGGTAAGATGCAGGTTTTTCTTTTCATTATTAATAGTGACGGTGTTAGGATTGGCCGGACTTAGTATTTCGACTTTGCGTCTCAAATGACTAAGGTCTATTTCCAATGCGGTTAGAATATCTATAGCCTTGCCATCACCATCTCTAAGTAACCCTAGCATTAGATGCTCTGTTCCAATGAAATCATGACCAAGCCTTAATGCTTCCTCTTTACTGTAAGCAATAACGTCTTTTACTCTTGGTGAAAAATTATCATCCATTTTTATCTTCCTTTCTCAATTATATTTTCACTCGAAATAGGTCAAAAACTGTACCTAATAAGGTGACTCTAGCTAAGTGACAAAATAACTATCACTTTTCAAAAGGGAAAATAATGAACTTATTAACCAAAACACAATAAAAATTTGTTAATAAAAAATACTTCAGCTCAGAGATTACGGGAGGTTAAAGAGGTATAAAATATGTAAATTGCCCCTTACAATTTTAAGATAATTAAATTTTTTAATATGGCTGAAGGAGAAAAGCTAATTCCTATCAATATTGAAGATGAAATGAAATCTGCCTACATCGATTATTCGATGTCGGTCATTGTGTCACGTGCACTACCAGATGTTCGTGATGGATTGAAACCTGTACATAGACGTGTGCTATACGGTATGTATGAGCTTGGAGTACTTTCAAACAGAGCCTATAAGAAATCTGCCAGAATCGTTGGAGAGGTGTTAGGAAAGTATCACCCACATGGGGATTCTTCAGTGTACGACACTATGGTGCGTATGGCCCAGGAATGGAGTATGCGTTATATGCTTGTAGATGGTCAGGGGAACTTTGGTTCTGTAGACGGGGATAGTCCTGCGGCCATGCGTTATACTGAAGCGCGTATGCGTAAGATCAGTGAAGATATGCTTGCCGATATAGATAAAGAGACTGTAGACACTCAGCTGAACTTCGATGACTCTTTAAGCGAGCCAGTTGTGATGCCTACACGGGTCCCGAATCTACTGGTGAATGGAGCCAGTGGTATTGCGGTAGGGATGGCCACGAACATGCCTCCTCATAATTTACACGAGGTAATTGATGGAACCATCGCATATATCGACAATAACGACATAGAGATCGACGAACTCATACAGCACATTAAGGCGCCAGATTTCCCAACAGGGGGAATTATTTATGGTTATGATGGAGTAAAAGAAGCATTCAAAACCGGTAGAGGTAGAGTGGTCATGCGAGCCAAGACTCATATGGAAGAGATCGCAGGACGTGAATACCTGGTGGTTACCGAAATACCATATCAGGTAAATAAGGCTGATATGATCAAAAAGACTGCAGACCTTGTGAATGAAAAGAAGATCGAAGGAATCAGTCTTATTAGAGATGAATCAGACAGGAATGGTATGCGTATCGTATACCAGATGAAAAGGGATGCAATACCAAATATTGTACTGAATACCTTATTCAAGCACACCGCTTTACAGTCATCCTTCAGTGTTAATAATATTGCGCTGGTAAATGGAAGACCACAGATGCTGAATCTAAAGGATCTTATTTATCACTTTGTTGAGCATAGACATGATGTGGTGGTTAGAAGAACCGAATTTGAACTTCGGAAGGCGAAGGAACGTGCTCATATTCTGGAAGGATTAATTATCGCTTCAGATAATATCGATGAAGTGATCGCATTAATTCGCTCTTCATCTAATGCTGAAGAAGCTCGTAACAAATTGATTGATCGATTTGAACTTTCAGAAATTCAGGCTAAAGCGATCGTGGAAATGCGTTTGAGACAGCTTACCGGTCTTGAACAGGATAAGTTAAGAGCAGAATATGATGAAATCATCAAAACGATTGAAGATCTTGAAGATATCCTTGCTCGCAAGGAACGCCGAATGGAAGTTATTAAAGATGAGCTTCTTGAGGTTCAGGAGAAATATGGTGATGAGAGAAGGTCGCAAATTGAATATGCAGGTGGTGATCTAAGCATTGAAGATATGATTCCAGATGAGAAAGTGGTGATCACAATTTCTCACGCTGGGTACATCAAACGTACATCCCTTAATGAATACAAAACCCAGAACAGGGGAGGAGTTGGACAGAAAGGGTCTAATACCAGAAATGAAGATTTTCTTGAGTACCTGTTTGTAGGAACAAATCATCAGTACATGTTATTCTTCACGCAGAATGGTAAATGTTACTGGATGCGGGTCTACGAGATTCCGGAAGGAAGTAAGGCTTCAAAAGGTAGAGCTATACAAAACCTTATCAATATTGAACCAGATGACAAAGTTCACGCGTTTATCTGTACCCAGGATCTCAAGGATGAAGACTATGTAAATAATCATTTCGTGATCATGGCCACTAAAAAAGGACAGGTTAAGAAAACAAGACTGGAGCGATACAGTCGCCCAAGAACCAATGGAATTAATGCTATTACCATTAAAGAAGGTGATGAATTGCTGGAAGCGAAGTTAACCACTGGTAATAGCCAGGTAATGCTAGGATTAAAGAGTGGAAAGGCTATTCGCTTTGAGGAAAGTAAAACCAGGCCAATGGGGAGAAATGCCTCAGGGGTTCGTGGAATTACCCTTGCAGATGATAATGACGAAGTTGTAGGAATGGTTTCTGTAAATGAATTTGATTCTGATATTTTAGTGGTATCTGAAAATGGTTACGGAAAGCGATCAAGTCTTGAAGATTACCGAATTACCAACAGAGGAGGTAAAGGGGTGAAAACGATTTCTGTAACTGAAAAAACAGGACAACTTGTCGCAATTAAGAACGTATCAGACGATGATGACCTTATGATCATTAATAAATCTGGGATCGTTATTAGAATGGCGGTTGAGAATTTAAGAGTAATGGGGCGAGCCACGCAAGGGGTAAGGCTTATTAATCTTAAAGGTAATGACTCCATCGCTGCAGTAGCAAAAGTACTGCACGATGAAGATGATGTGGAACTTATGGAAGACGCGGAAAAGCCTGTAGGCGGGGAGAGTCAGACCGATGGCACGACTATTGCAGATGATAGTGAAGAATAAAAATAAAAAACCAAAACAAGAATGAAAACGAATATCTTAACGGCCGCGGCTGTGTCATTTCTAACCATGACGACATTCGCACAAAAGGATCAGGTTAAAAATGCGGAAGACGCTATTGATAACAAAAATTATACTGAAGCTAAGGCTCAGTTGAAAGTCGCTGAAGCGAATCTTTCCGAATTAAATGATAAATGGCAGGAAAAGTTTTACCTGTACAAAGGTAAAGCTTACTCATCCGGGAATCCTTCCAACGAAGATGTGCAAACAGCAGCGATGGCATACGCCAAAGCGGTAGAACTTGGAAATGAAGATGCTTCCGCAGCTTTGACTCAGATGAAAAATGATCTTATTAACTCTGCAATTGAGGATCAGGGGAAGGAAGATTACAAATCTGCAGCAGATAAATTATATACGAGCTACCAAATAAGCAAGCAAGATACTGTATACCTATACTATGCAGCAAACAATCTTGTAAATGCTCAGGATTATGGAAAAGCTGTAGAATATCTTGAGGAACTAAGCGAACTTGGTTATGACGGTTCTGGAAAATCTTTTACTGCAGTAAATGTTGAGACTGGAGAGAAGGAAAACATGGGCTCAAAGGAGCAAATGGATCTTATGGTGAAAACAGGACAATATAAGGATCCTAAAGTTGAGCCAATTCCTTCTAAAAAAGGTGAAATTGCTTCTCTAGTTGCCAGAATTTATATTAATCAGGAAGAGTATGACAAGGCAATATCTTCTATCGATGCGGCCAAAGCTGCTAACCCAAATGATGTAGATCTATTGCTATCTGAAGCGAACATGTACTACCAGATGGGAGAAAAGGAAAGAGCCATTTCTATTCTGGAAGAAGCCGGAAATATGGACAAAACCAATCCGGGGGTGTATAATAATATCGGATTGATGTATGCCGAAATTGACAATACAGAGAAGGCTGTTGAAAGTTACAAAACAGCTCTTGAGATCGATTCAGAATTCAACGACGCGAGAATCAATATGGTAGCGGCTATGCTTGGTGAAGAGAGAGCTATCATAGATGAGATGAATAATCTTGGAATGAGCAAAAAAGATAATGCTCGTTATGATGAACTTGACGCTCAAAGAAAAGAGCTTTACAAAAAAGTTCTTCCTTACCTTGAAAAGGCAATGGAAGTAGATCCAGACAACAAGGAAATCGTTAAAACTGCGATGAACTTATATACCAACCTGGATCAACAGGAAAAGGCAGATGCTTTAAAAGCCAAGTTATAATTGATATAACCTAATAAATGAAAAACCCGCTGAATTTCAGTGGGTTTTTTTGTTTTATTGTCTAATCAGATCATTGCTAAATGATCTTTTTGATGACCCGTAATTTATGGGTGTGTTTTTGAAGTTCGGTATTGAAAATACCTGAATGGTCTATTCTGTCGATCCTAACCTTGCCATCCACGTGAATAATATAATTATCCTTCATCATCATTCCAACATGATTGATGACGCCATCCTGGTCGTCAAAAAATGCAAGATCTCCAGGTTCACTCTCTTCTATAAAGCTAAGCGCTTCACCCTGTTTAGCCTGTGAGGCAGCTTCTCTGTCAAGTTTATACCCATTGATCCTGTAGACCGCTTGCGTGAATCCAGCCGCATCAATCCCGAATGGTGTTCTGCCACCAGATGTTTGAGGAGTATTGATGTATAAACTAGCGGTGATGATCAGGTCTGTCTTGGTTCGTCCTGAAGCATGATCATATTCACCTTCGAATTTATGATGCAGTTGCTCTGAAAATCTAACGGAACTCCCTAACACTATAGGCATAAGCAAGCCTTTTTCATCAGTGATATACTCGATGAGATCTATAGAAAATTGAGGAGACTGACTATCTAATTTTTGGTAGTCAGATTCCTCAATTAATCTATACTGCTTATTATCTATCCAGGCCTCGAAACTATCATGAGAATTTCTAATCCTGCTGAAGTGCAACCTTCTTTCTAATACCTTAAAGTGTTCTCCATACAAAATCTGAGAAACCATTTCACCTCCTGAAGATGATGAATTTCTAAGTGGAACAATACTTAAATGGCAAATACCATATTGCATTTAAAAAAACTTGACTTATGAATGACGTTCAATAACCATTGCAGATGCACCGCCACCACCGTTACAAATTGCTGCGGCACCTATTTTTCCATTATTTTGTTCCAGTACATTTAGTAGTGTGATTAAAATACGAACACCACTACATCCAAGTGGATGTCCTAGAGATACAGCACCACCATTCACATTAGTATTCTTGTCTGATAACCCAAGGATTTTCATATTGGCAAGTCCAACAACAGCAAATGCTTCATTAAACTCAAAGAAATCAACGTCATCCAGGCTAATTCCAGCTTTTTCGATGGCTTTCGGTAAAGCTTTAGATGGGGCAATAGTAAACCACTTTGGTTCAGTAGCTGCATCAGCAAAGCTTTTGATGGTAGCAAGAGGCTTCAGTCCAAGTTCGTCAGCTTTTTCACGACTCATTAAAACTACAGCTCCAGCACCATCGTTGATGGTAGATGCATTGGCTGCGGTCACTGTTCCATCTTTGGAAAATGCAGGTCTTAGAGAAGAAATTTTGTCCATTCGAACATTCTTAAATTCTTCGTCCTCTTTTACAATTACTGGATCACCCTTTCTTTGTGGAACTTCTACAGGAACTACTTCGTTATCAAACTTTCCATCTTTCCACGCCTGAGCAGATCTTTCATAAGATTTTCTCGCAAATTCGTCCTGATCTTCTCGTGAAAAATTATGTTCAGAAGCACATAGATCGGCACAAACACCCATTGCGTTATGATCGTAAGCATCTACCAGTCCATCCTTCTGCATTCCATCTTCCAGGGTGGCTGGTCCAAATTTTTTGCCACTTCTCATATGTACATAATGAGGGATGAGACTCATATTTTCCATTCCGCCTGCAACCACAATATCGTTATCCCCTAACATAATGGATTGAGCTGCCTGCATTACCGTTTTCATACCACTGGCACATACTTTATTTACCGTTGTACATGGAACGCTATCTGGAATTCCTGCACCGAGAGATGCCTGCCTTGCTGGTGCCTGCCCAACGCCGGCCTGTACGACATTTCCCATCAAAACTTCCTGAACCATTTCGGGTTTCAAATTGATCTTTTCCAGCGCTCCTTTGATAGCGATAGAACCTAATTTTGTTGCAGGGATACTGGATAAGCTACCAAGAAAACTACCAATTGGAGTTCTCGCAGCGCTTACTATAACTACTTCTTTATTCATAAATGTAAATCTTATTATTTCGAGTGTTGCGAAGTTAGTGATTTTATAAGGAATTAAATAACCTGAGCACAATGAGCCCTATTTTTACTACATTTGAGCATTACCTCAATATATATGAGCGATTTCGTAAACAGGCTTTACAAGAATCAGGCACTTTTTTATAAAGTTTTTCTGTTCATACTTACTTCAGTTTTAATCGTATACCTGCTGCCTAAAGGAGGTAAATTCAAATATGATATTCCTAAAGGCAAACCCTGGCAATATGAAAACTTGTATGCCCCCTTCGATTTTGCCATTTTAAAAACCGACGAGGAAATTTCCGCAGAACAACAGGAAATTCAAAAATCACATATACCCTATTATAACTTTGATGCAGAGAAGGAGGAGCGTGTTAAGAATGATGCTCTTGTTGAAGTGAATAATGTCTTTGCCGATTCTACTTTGAGAGTTTACGAAACTATCGTAGATAATTTCGTTCAGAAAACGGTTGGCAAAATATACCAGTTCGGACTATTACAAGAAAGTGAAAGATTAGAACCAGATCAACTGGTTTATTTACTTAAAGGAAATGAAGCTTCTGAAGTTGAGTATAGCCGAATTCTAAAACAAGGACAGATTCGAGGTTTTCTAAGCGAGGAAATTAGTACCGCTGGCTTCAATTCATTCAAAACCGAGCTACTGGAGGTTTTTTTCAATTCTATTGAACCCAATGTTACCTTTAATAATGATTTAACCCAGAAAGAGCTCCAAAGTAAATTAAATAACATCAGTTATACCCGGGGAATCATTGAGCAGGGGAGCAGGATCATCGCAAAAGGGGAGGTTGTTGAAGGCAACAAATTTCATATTTTAAGGTCTCTTAAAGCAGAATACGAATCGCAGGTCTGGAGCCAGACCAATTATAACTGGATTATTGTAGGATACAGTACGCTGGTCGCTTTGGCGTTGCTAATGCTGTTATTATTTATGCGTAAGTACCGACCCAATATTTTTGAAAATAATGTAAAGGTTACGTTTATTTTCTTCAACATCATATTTATGGTGATGTTAACCACCTTGGTCATTAATTTCGACATCAATTACGTCTATGTGGTGCCGCTGTGTATCCTTCCGCTTACCCTGAAAGCTTTCTTTGATGCGAGATTAGGGTTGTTCACCCACGTGATAACAGTGCTTCTTATAGGTTTTATTGTGCCTAACAGCTATGAATATATGTTTTTGCAGATCATCGCAGGAATTGTAACCATACTAACCATTAGCGAACTTTATAAAAGAGCGAACCTTTTTATATCTGTAGGACAGATCACCCTTGTGTATATTATTGCTTATTTCGCTTTCACGATTATCCAGGAAGGAACTGTGGATGATATAAGCGCTGAAGTTTTCCTTACATTTTTACTGGGCGGACTGGCGACACTTTTTGTACAACCTTTGATCTATGTCTATGAAAAGATCTTCGGAATGGTGTCTGATATGTCCCTTCTCGAATTATCAGATACGAATTCAAGACTTCTGAAACAACTGGCTGAAAAAGCGCCCGGAACATTTCATCATAGTCTTAATGTGGCGAATTTGGCTGAAGCAGCAGCGAACGAAATACAGGCAAACGCGATGCTGGTTAGGGTAGGAGCATTATATCATGACATTGGGAAAATGCATTATCCAACCTACTTTACAGAAAACCAGACCACATCGGTTAATTCACACGATGAATTATCTCCAATCGAAAGTGCTCAGATCATTATAGAGCATGTAATCAGAGGGATCGAGATCGCAAAAAAGAATAATTTGCCAGACAGGGTGATAGATTTTATACGAACACATCACGGGACAAGCACCGTTTATTACTTCTATAAAAAAGAAAAAGAGAATAACGAAAATGCCGCGCCAGACGACTTTAGATATCCCGGCCCGATACCATTTAGTAAGGAAACCGCTATCTTGATGATGTGTGACAGTGTGGAAGCTGCAAGTAAGAGTCTGAAAGAACCTACAGCTGTGCTCATTGATAGTTTTGTAGAAAAGATCATCGATAAACAGATGGATGAAGGTCAGTTCCTAAACTCAAATATTACTTTTAAGGAAATACAGACCATAAAAAAGATCCTGAAACGGAAGTTAAAAAACATCTACCATCTCAGGATCGAATATCCGGAATAACCGAAGTTTAGTGCACTTCTATTATTTCCTGTTCCTTACCATTAAAAGAAAACTTATCACCGGCTTTCTTACCTTTCATCTCGCTAAAAATTGGAGCATCTGTACTAATCGCATATACGGCACTTCCTTCTTCCATGTCAATTTTGCCTAAAGCTGCAGAGATAAAGTAATAGTTCTCATTAGTTTCTATAACACTACCAAAATCAATCGTTTCTGTATAATGATTTCTATCTATCCTGCTTAGCTTTTCCTTCATTTTTCTCGAATTATCGAGATATTCAGCGTATTTTTCAAAGTCTCCGAGTAGTTGGCCCTTGCTGTCATCTTCATCATAATCTGTATGGGCATCATTGTTCTCCATGGACTGTTTGATCTGGTCCATTTCGTTTTGGTATTTTTCGATCTGTCTGTTAACAGTATCAAGGCATTTGTTGAATAATTCTGCTTTATTAGCTACCATTGTTTTAATTTTCTAGATTGAAAATAAAATTAATTAAGCTCTTATTCCTAGCCGAGCAATTAGCAAATATTTAATATGCAATCTCTGCAAATAAGTCTATTTGCTTATAAATTTATTATATTAGCCCTTAAGCTTATTATGTTTAAAAATGGTCGCAGTTCTAACCGCAGATTTACTCAATTCCACAAAGTATTCCGAGGATTTTCTAACTCAGGTTCTTGATGCTCTTAAAAGTGAAATTGAAGGTATCGCCAGTAGCGATAAAAATACCAACTTTGAATTATATCGTGGTGATAGCATTCAGGGTGTAATAGAACCAATTGCTTCCTTCCGAAGTGCTTTAAGGATCAAAACAGCAGTGAATAAATTAAGATCTCAAACTGCTATTGACTCAAATTCGTACCGCATAGAGGCTGATCTAAGAATTTCAATCGGCATTGGTTCGATTGAGTTCGAAAGAGATTCAATCAGGGAATCCAACGGAGAAGCTTTTCAATTCTCCGGGCGTACGTTGGATGAAATGCAGAAAACAGGCAGGAAAATGATGCTCAAATCTGCTATTGATGCTGTGAATGCCGAATTTGACAATACTTTTTTATTGTTTGATACTATCACCGAACGATGGAGCACTGCCTCAGCAGAAGTTATTTATTATTTACTCAAGGGAATGATAGAAATCGAAATTGCCGAAGCACTGGGTATCAGTCAGTCGGCTGTAAATCAACGAAAAAAGGCTGCTGGCTGGGATGCTATCGAGAGTTTGATAAATAGGTATGAACAAATAATGAAACAATATTTTACAGATGGAGAGTAGTATTTTAATTCTTTTACAACTTTTACTGGCACATGTGATGACAGATTTTGTACTCCAGCCAACCAAATGGGTTGAACACAAAAGACGGAAAAAGGGCAGATCAAGATTTCTGTATTTACATTCTATTGTAGCCGGAATACTCACATTTATATTCCTTGCAGACCCTGAGCTTTGGTATATTTCTGTTTTTATAGCTGTGACCCACTTTATTGTAGACCTTTGGAAACTTCAGTCAGGTAAGGATTCTTTAAAGATGTTTGTTCTGGATCAATTACTTCATTTACTCGCCATGATCTTTGCGTGGCTTTATCTAACAGATAATTTTAAAAATGTTTTTCTGTTTTTGCGGGAAACAATTAATTCTACTTCAGTACTGGCTATAGTTATGGGGTATTTGCTGGTAATTTTCCCTTCAGGTTTCTTAATTGGGAAAGCAACAAGTCGCTGGCAGACCGAAGTAAAAAACGACTTACAGAAGAATAGTCTTGATGCCGCGGGACGTTATATTGGAATTTTTGAAAGAATTCTCGTCCTTACTTTTATTCTTACCAATAATTTTTCAGCAATTGGATTCCTGATTGCGGCAAAATCCATCCTTAGATTTAGTGATAAGGCAGAAACCGGAGCCAGAAAGCAAACAGAATATGTGCTGGTAGGAACTCTAATGAGTTTTACCATTACCGTGATCGTTGGCCTACTAGTACGCTACGTCATGTTTTTCTAGCAGCTGTATATTACTCTGGATTCTTTCGCGAACTATATTCATCATGCGCTTATTCAACGCTGAGCTGTTCTGAATATAGCTGTTATACTCTTCAATAGTGAACTGGCCTATGATCGCACCCTTTAAACTGTTTCTGAATTTTATATCCTTCTGGATTGCATTTTCGATATAAGTCATCCTGCTTTCCAGTCTTAATTCATAAAATTTATTCTTGTGTTTTTTAACATAATTTCTGAACATGGCCAGGATCAGGTCATTCTGCAGTTTTGCGATGGGACGAAGTGTTTTGTTTTGAAAATGCTCTTCATCACTCATGTTATCTGTTATTCTTGCTGAAGGAATCTCAGGTCTGAGCTCCAGTAAATTGATGTCTCTTACATTCATGGCAGGAAGTTTTACTAAATATAAGCAATAGACCACTTTCAAGTTTCGCAGCATCTGCTTAGTTGTAAACCGTTTATGAACAACAGCAAGTTAAATCTCTCTTAACCCAACCTGAGAGACTTTCTCAAGTTCTTATATTTAAAATAAAAGATAATTAAAATGATAGAATCCAAGAATCCATATACAGGCGAATCAATTGAAAAGTTTGAGGAACTTACGAATGAGCAAATTGATGAAATACTGGAAAACGCAGACCAGCGATACAAACTTTGGAGAAAGACCAGTATGGCTGAGCGCTCTGAGTTTATGATGAATGCTGCGGAAGAATTAAAGGCCAATAAAGCAGAGTATGCTCGTGATATAACTTTGGAAATGGGTAAACCAATTTCACAAAGCATTGCTGAAATAGAAAAATGCGCATGGGTTTGTGAGTATTACGCAAAGAATGCAGCAGATCATCTTGCAGACAGGCCCGTTGATACAGACGCCCAGAAAAGCTACGTAAGTTATGAACCAATAGGAGTTGTTCTGGCAGTGATGCCCTGGAATTATCCATTCTGGCAGGTATTTCGATTTGCTGCTCCAGCCTTAATGGCGGGTAATATTGGTGTGCTTAAACATGCGAGTAACGTTATGCGTTCAGCGAGCAATATTCAAAAGGTATTTGAAAGGGCAGGTTTCCCGAAGTATTGCTTCCAAAATATGACCATTGGAAGTGCTAAGATCGAAAATATCATCAAGGACAAACGTATCAAGGCGGTAACCTTAACGGGCTCAAAACCTGCCGGAGCAGCGGTAGCTGCTACCGCTGGAAGTGAAATAAAAAAATCTGTTCTGGAACTGGGTGGTAGCAATGCACTGGTCGTATTCGAGGACGCCGACATGGACGCTACAGTAGATACCTGTGTGCAAGCCAGATTTCAAAATACAGGACAGAGTTGTATTGCTGGAAAGAGAATCCTGGTGCACGAGAACATTGCTGAAAACTTTACCCGGAAATTTGTGGAGAAGGTTAAGAATTTGAGAAGTGGAGACCCTATGGAGGAAGATACTTTTATTGGTCCTATGGCCAGAGTAGATCTAGCTGAAGATCTTGAAGAACAGGTCAAATCATCTCTAGATGATGGCGCCAAAATTCTGATAGGTGGAGAAAGAAATGGTGCATATATGCAGCCTACCGTTTTGGACCATGTAACTAAAAATATGTCTATTTTCAAAGAAGAGACATTTGGGCCAGCCATTGGTATAACCAGGTTCAAAACAATGGAAGAAGCGGTTGAACTTGTGAATATTTCAGATTTTGGTTTGGGTGTTTCGATTTTTACCGAAGATCTTGATTTCGCGAAATCTATAATCCCAGAATTTGAAGACGGTGCAGTCTTCGTGAACGAGCTGGTAAAGAGCGATCCCCGGCTTCCTTTTGGAGGTACCAAAATTTCAGGATACGGCAGGGAGCTTTCCCTGGACGGCATTCAGGAATTTGTAAATAAGAAGACAGTCTATATAAAATAAGTACTATGGCAGATCATCGTATAGCAGTTACAGTAGATAGCGTTGTATTTTGTAAAACAAACAATCAATTTAAGGTCTTACTAATTCAACGAAAGAATGAACCATTCAAGGATCAATGGGCTTTACCAGGAGGATTCGTAGATGAGGGGGAAGATCTTGAGACTGCGGCTAAAAGGGAATTAAAGGAAGAAACAGGAGTGGTGGTTAAAAGCATGGAGCAGGTACAGGCTTTTGGGAGTCCAGGGCGGGATCAACGAGGTCACACAATTTCCATAGCTTTTTTAAGCAGGATCTTTTGCGAGGAAGATCTTACACCTTCAGATGATGCAAAAGATGCCCGGTGGGTCAATTTGGAGGATCTGCTGGAAATGCAACTGGCATTTGATCATGACGAAATTATTAATGTCGCTCAGCAATTCTTATAACTAGAAATTACTATCAATTTCTGCGGAAACTTCAAATTGATTTTAGTTTTTTCAGAATATGCTAATTCTATAACAGACCCGTGATAGTACGGGTCTTTTTAATTATCTTCAAAATAAAAAAATGAGATTTCATACAAGAAAATGGATAAAGCCGGAAGACCTTAACCCAAATGGAACTCTGTTCGGAGGCCGGTTACTGGAATGGATAGATGAAGAATGCGCATTGTACAGCATCGTTCAATTAGAAAATCCAAAAACTGTAACCAAATACATGAGTGAGATAGACTTTAGAAGTTCTGCTCATCAGGGTGATATCGTAGAAATAGGAATTGAGGTCATCAAATTTGGTACTGCTTCTCTAACCCTACAATGCGAGGTGAGAAACAAGATGACTCGTGAAACTATTATTACCGTAGACAGGATCGTGATGGTAGCTTTGGGAGAAGATGGAAAACCCAAACCTCATGGTAAAAGCAAAATCGAATTCGTAAAGGACAGACTCAAATAAGCTAGTCGGTTTTTTCTTTTTTAGTGGCAACTCCAACAGAAAAATCGGTTTCTCCACCATATAATTTGATTTCCTGAATATCTGCCGGCAGATAATAACCATTATCTTCAAGTGCTTCCTTAACGGCTCTTACCACATTTCCTTTGGTGATCATAGCCTGCATTCTAAAATCTGTAGTGTCAACCCAGAAAAATACCTTTAAATTAACGGTACTGGTCGCTAATTCATCTTCGATCACAAAATTTTGATGTTCATCATCTTCGATCACGGTAGGTTCCTTGCGTAAAGCTTCCATGACCGTTCTTTTTGCTCCATCAATATTATCCTCATAGGCGATCCCGATGATAAAACTCCAGCGAAAGAATCCGTCTTCAGTATAATTGGTGGCTGGTTTGGTCAATACATCACTATTTGGAATGTAGACATCCTTGCCGTCGAAAGTTTTTAATTTGGTATATCGAAATTCCAGCGCTTTTACTTTTCCGAAGTTATCACCGATCTCTACCGTATCGTTCACATCAAACGGACGATTAAAAGCCAGGATAATTCCAGCTATAAAGTTTTCACCAATATCTTTGAACGCAAAACCCAGCACCACCGCACTGGCTCCAGCCGCGGTAAGAATACCGGTCGCCACTCCTCCCAGACCGGCCGCCTTAAGCGCCAGCATGATGGAAGTAATGATAATCAGAAACCGAATCGCTTTACCAAGAAATTTGCTCATCAAAGGATCTGAAGTTCTTGCAGAGATGCGCCTGGTGAAAAATCTCCCTAGCCATATACCTATTAAAACCCCAAGAATGATGATAAGTAAGCCAAGACCGATTCCAGGTAATTGATCAATAAAATTCTGATAAAATTCATTGAAGGATCCTTCAATGCTATCTATTTCCTGATCGGCCTTACTTTGCATAATGTTCAATTTTTCTGAAAAATGAATACTTTTCTGAATATAAAATTATAATACTCCATTATTGATTGCTCGATCCATTTGGACCTTTTTCAGAATTCTCTTTTTCTTCTTCAGCGATTTGTTCTTTTGCTTTTTTGATCTCATCCTCAGGTGCATCATCTGGCTTTTGCTCATCAGCTAATTCAGGTTGTAAGAATAGCTGGGCGTAAAATGGAAAATGATCAGATTTTACATCATCACCTAAAGCTATCTTTTCAACTCTAAATTCTTCAGAAACAAATATATGATCCAGCGACCAGCGCATGATAAAACTTTTGGCATTGAAAGTATTGTAAAAGCTACGTCCCTTTCTCACGTCCAGTAATTCCCCGACCGTTTGAAACATGCTCGTTGTCTGAGACCAGGCCACATCATTAAAATCACCAATCACTACCACAGGAATATCTGCATTCATAGATTCCAGAGCAACTTTCATCATTTCAGCATCTCTATCTGAAGAGGAAGGATTGTGTTGAGGCATTGGAGGAGTAGGGTGAATGGCATGCAATTGAATCCGGTCTCCCGAACGTAATTGAATTTCTGTATGAATGGAAGGGATACTGTCATCCACAATATATTTTACCTGGGGATTGTTCAGTTTAAATTTTGAATACAAGAGCATTCCATAGGTGTTGTCAAGAGGTACTTCGACTTTATAAGGGTAGCTGTTCCCTATACCAGATTTGATGGCATTGGACCATTTCAGGTCAGTTTCAGTGAAAACGGCGACATCTGGATCCAGCTTTTTCATTTCTGCAATGAGGACATCTTTCTCCTTATTCTTCTGAAGGACATTGGACGTCAACAGCATCATACCGGTTTGCTTATTTACAGCTTCTGTTGGTTGTCCAACATCATAAGGTACAAGTGGTGTATAGGGCAGGATCTTCACAAACTGGTATACAAAACAACCCATTAGTATGATCACAAATGCATAATCCCGCCAGTTTGAAATTTTAAACCTAAGGAAGTAGGCGAAAATCGCCATAAGGGTAAGCAGAGTTAATTGTATATGAGGGTAATCAAACATTCTTACCCACCAGAAATCTACTGCAACTATCGGAATTAATGTAATAAGCACGGCAAGAATTCCGAAGCCCTGTAAAAAAGGTTTTAATTTCATTTAATTAGTTTGTTAGTTAAGTTGATCTATCTATCAGGTAGTTACGAAGGTCATCTCCAGACGGTGCTTCAAAAAGTTGAAGATCGAAATAAGGAATGGCTGCAATAAGATGATCAAAAATATCTGCGGAAATATACTCAAAATTTTCCCAGCGTTTATCTCTACTGAAGCAGAGGATCTCCAGAGGAATCCCGTTTGGTGTTGGAGCAAGATGTCTAACGATCAGATACATCTCTTTGTGAATCGCTGAATGATCCTGCAAGTAAGAATCTGCATACTTCCTGAAAACTCCCAGATTCGTCTGGTTTCTTCCATTTATAAGTACACTTTTATCTACATTGTTCGCCTCATTGTATTTATCGATCTCAGACTGCCTGTTTTCCAGGTAAGGAGCGATTAGTTGAATTTTCTTAAGCTTGGCAATATCTTCGGGACCGAGAAATTTTACTGAGTTCTGTTTTATGAAGACAGATCGTTTTATCCTTCTGCCTGGAGACTCCTGCATCCCTCTCCAGTTTTGAAAGGAATCTGAAATAAGACTGTATGTTGGAATGGTGGTGTAGGTATTATCCCAGTTTTGTACCCGAACGGTGGCCAGGTTAATTTCCGTAACCGTACCATCGGCTCCAAACTTCTGAAATGTAATCCAGTCTCCAATTCTAACTATATCATTTACAGATACTTGTATAGAGGCAACTAAACCTAAGATTGTATCTTTAAAGATTAATAGAATTACTGCGGAAGCGGCACCTAATGAGATAGCAAACCCAATGACAGATTTACCAGTGATTACCGAGAACATGAACATCAAACCTATGATCCAGAGGAAGATCATAATGATCTGGCTGAAGCTTTCCAGAGGCTTGTCATTAAATTCAGACCTGGTTTTTAAATAATTTCTAGTAGAGCGAAGTACACTTCTGCAGATCCAAACTACCAGAATGATAATATAAATCTTCATCGTGTAGTAGAAGAATTCCAGAATTTTCGGAAAATCGATGAAGATTAATGGAAATAGCTCATATACAATATAGATAGGCAGAAATCTCCCAACATATCTTGGGAAATTACTTTTGATTAGGAAATCGTCTATGGTAGTTTTCGTTCTATTCGTAAAAGCACTTATTGCTTCAATGACGAAATGCTTGACCAGGTAATTCGTTGCGAAAACAACAAAAGTTAGAGCTACAATATTGATCAAGAGATTTAAATACTGTGCCACAACAGCATTCATTCCATATTCAAGAAACAACTCCTCGAAAAAACAAATAATATCTATCATGCTATCCATTACTGTAGGTTTAGAGGTATTTCTTCTCTACGTAGAACGGTCCAAATGGAATAAAGGAACAGCCAAAAATGATCGCGATCTGCTTAAGCCCCCAATTCATAGGTTTTATTAGTAGCAGGGCTCCAACTACATAGGCTACGAAAAGTACACCATGTGCCATGCCTACATGCTTAACCATCGCCGGCATATCCAAAATATATTTTAAAGGCATGGCTATTAATAATAGTACCAGAAACGAAATACCTTCCAGAATGCTAATCCACTTAAATACAGTAATCTTATGTCTTAAAGCCATAAATAAATTTTGGAGTACAAAGATAATTTATATTCTCTAGATGACCTTGTTTACAGCGCAGGCTTTGTGAGCAATTTAATAAAGTAGTAAACCTGGTTATGTGGCAATTTTAGTATTTTGCACATGTAAAATAAAATTATGAATAATAAGAAAGTATTGGTTACCGGCGGTCTGGGATTTATTGGTTCTCATACCGTAGTGGCCTTACAAGCGGAAGGTTTTGAGGTTGTGATCATAGACAATCTCTCGAACTCTTCTATTGATGTACTGGGTGGAATCACTCAAATTAGTGGTAAGACCCCAGAGTTTGAAAATATAGATTTACGTGATAAATCTGCTGTAAAGGATTTTTTTGAAAATTATCCAGACATTGAAAACGTGATTCATTTTGCTGCTTCGAAGGCCGTAGGAGAAAGTGTGACCAATCCATTACTGTATTATGAAAATAATCTCTCAACACTGGTTTACTTACTACATGAGCTGAACAATAAATCGAAGGCCAATTTCATATTCAGTTCCTCATGCACCGTCTATGGACAGGCTGATGAATTACCAATTACAGAGAACGCTCCGGTAAAACAGGCTGAATCTCCTTACGGTAACACTAAACAGATAGGGGAAGAGATCATTCGCGATACGTGTAAGGTTAATCAGGAATTAAAAGCAATATCCTTACGTTATTTCAACCCGATTGGTGCACATCATTCCGGACAAATTGGGGAACTTCCAATTGGAACTCCTCAGAACCTGGTTCCTTTTATTACACAAACTGCCATTGGAAAAAGAACTGAACTATCTGTTTACGGTGATGATTATCCTACGAGGGATGGAACGGCAATTCGAGATTATATTCATGTAATGGATCTTGCAGAAGCACACGTTTCGGCCTTAAAACGCCTGTTATCTGGAGAAGACAATCAAAATTATGAAGTTTTCAATCTAGGTACAGGAAATGGCAATACGGTGTTAGAGGTTATTAAGTCTTTTGAAACAGTTTCAAAGAAAGACCTGGCATATAAAATTGTAGGCAGGAGAGAAGGGGATATCACTGCAGCATATGCAGACACCAATAAAGCAAATGATCATTTGAATTGGAAAGCAAAGAGATCTCTAGATGAAGCATTGGATAGTGCCTGGAAATGGCAGCAACTAGTCGAGAAAAAAGAGGCAGATCAGGATTAATTATAATGATTAAAAGAAAGACCGGCAATTGCCGGTCTTTCTTTTATTATTTCGTTCCGTTTACCAGAAACGCGTGAATCACACCTGGAATCCAACCTAGAGCTGTAAGTAATAAACTTATCAGGAAGGTTACTCCTAAACCGTGCTTCATGAATACGGCTAATGGCGGTAATAAAATGTTTAAGATAACTGTTAGAATAGACATAGCTTTTGATTTATTTGGTTAATAGTTAGTGATGAACATTTGTTCAATAAGCCCGCAAGGTAGAAGGATAGTAAGTCTTTGCCATAAACCTTGGGAAAAGTTTATAAGCAACTTCTAACAAAGCGTTAAACCATTTCAAATATAACCAGGGCGTATAAATAAAACCTGGCAAACCTAAGCAGTCCAAATATTAAATAACTTGGGAACGGAAATCTAATGATCCCAGCAGCGATACTGGTCATTGCAAACGGAATGGGTAACAGTGCTCCTACAATGATCAAAAACCCACCCCATTTTCGGGTGTTCTTGATATGTTTTGCCAATTTGAGTTCAAGGGCATTATGCACCGCAGGAATTTTAGTGATCGATACACCAATCCAGTAAGAAACTACCCCACCAAGGTAGGAACCCAGTGCGAGCAGTGACAGATATAAAAATGGCATTGCCGATTTTCCAGCCCATGCAATAAAAAGTTCAGGTGGAACCAGGCCTAGCAAAGATTCTGAAATAAAAAATATAGACAGAACCTTCCACGGACTATAGGTTTCAGTTACCGTAACCAACATGTCCTCTATATCCAGAAGAAAGTGATCGATCGCCCATAACGCAGCTACGAATAATACAATTGGTAGAATGGCTTTTCTCAAACTTCCTAAAACAAAGGAATAGAAACCGGTGTAACTGTAGTATTGGTGCAGCAGGCGGATTCGCGACTTCTTTTTAGATTTCGCTTTATCTTTCATCAATTCTCCTTCTTTCTTTTAATAGCAATTTCTAATGATCAAGTAACGAATTGGAAACTGTAAAAATCCTAATAATCTTCTCCAGCGAAGGCTTTAAGAGCCTTTACATATTCCCGAAGTTCCTCTTCATTCAGTTTATTTGAATGCTCAGCCATTAGGGATAACATATATTCCAAACTTTCCTGCCCTGTGATTTCTTCTGAAGTTTCAATTCCAGAGGATTCTTCAGAATCTATTTCAATAGGATCACCGTTTTCATCAAGTTCTACTGGAATATCATCTGGGATAGCAATTAGGAAATCCTGGTTTTCACTGATATGTTCGTGAGTCAATCTGGTAACTTTAGCCAAAAGTGGAATATTTTCTTCAACTACCATTTTCCGTAGTTCTTTAAGATCCTCTACGATCGTATTGATAATGATCCCGTTGCGCATAAGGTCACGCTGAATCTTATTAAGTAACTTTTGTGCTTTAATGTTTTCCAAGGTTGTCTCTATTAAATGGTCTGTAACTATTAGGTGAAAGCAGGTGTATACCTACTCAATATCTGAGCGGACAAAGTTAGTTTTTTTACATTTCTATAAAAGCGTTTTGATAGGATTTATTAAGTATTTAACCTTTAAAATTAACAATATCTTACCGCTATAAATTTCAGTCTGCTCGAAGCCTTTCTTAGTTTTATTCTCTAAAATTAAATTTATGAGTTCTAAAAATAAAACTGCACTTATTACAGGCGGAAGTAAAGGAATAGGCTACGGAGTAGCAGAGACGCTTCTTAATATGGGATACAAAGTTGCTGTTACCAGCAGATCACTATCATCTGCCGAGGAGGCCGCTAAAAAATTATCAGCCCACGGTGATACTCTGGGTCTGGAAGCCGATGTTAGAAGTTATGAAAGTCAGCAGAAAGCAGTCCAGCAATTGCTAGAAAAATGGGGGCAGCTAGATGTCCTGGTTGCCAATGCAGGTGTTGGTAACTTTGGAGCTGTGGATGAATTAAGCATTGATGACTGGAAGGATACGATCGACACTAATCTTAATGGTTTATTTTATTCAGTAAAGGCGAGCGTGGAAGCTTTGAAAAAGACCGAAGGTTATATCATTACAATATCCAGTCTAGCCGGGACCAATTATTTTGCAGGTGGAGCAGCTTACAACGCAAGTAAATTTGCTGTGACAGGATTTTCACAAGCGATCATGCTGGATCTGCGTGACAAAGGGGTTAAAGTAAGTACCATTATGCCCGGTTCTGTGGCTACACATTTCAATGGAAATGAACCTTCAGAAGAAGATGCCTGGAAAATACAGAGTGAGGATATAGGAGAACTTGTTGCAGATCTTCTAAAAATGAATCCAAGAACGCTGCCTAGTAAAATAGAAGTACGTCCATCCCGACCTCCAAAAAAATAAACGATTATATTACTGATAGCCGCTTGATTCAAGCGGCTTTTTTCTTTAACAAGCTTTAGCAGTTAAGGTTAAATTGATGACAAAGCCTATATACGCTAAGGTTTCAGACTAATCATCCTTTAAATTTGTAAAAAAAAAGTTATGAGTATTAAAGGAAAGACGATTATTATTACCGGAGCATCGAGTGGAATTGGCGAAGCAACTGCATTGAAACTAGCTAAGGAAGGCGCTAATGTTGTTATAACTGCCAGAAGAGAGGAACGTCTGAATGAATTAAAGAAAAAAATAGATGACTTAAATGCTGGAAAGGCTTTAGTAGTCATCGGCGACGTGACCAATAAGGATCATTTGAAGTCACTTGTGGAAAAGGCCAAAAAAGAATTTAATAGTATTGATGGTCTAATTAATAACGCAGGTTTGATGCCTTTGTCATTTGTAAAAAATCTTCATACAGATGAATGGGATAAAATGATTGATGTAAATATTAAAGGTGTACTGAACGGCGTTGCAGCAGTATTACCAACCATGATGGAACAAAAGTCTGGTAATATCATCAATATTTCTTCAAGTGCAGCCAATAAGATCTATCCTGGAGGGGCAGTATATTGCGCAACGAAATCTGCCGTAAAAATGTTTTCTGAAGGATTAAGAATGGAACTTGCCCCGAAATTCGGAATTAATGTAACTTCCATTGAACCTGGTTTTGTTGACACCGAGCTTGCTGAATCTATTACAGACGATGAAGTAAAAGAAGGTTTACTTTCCAACTTTAAAGAAATGACTCCTTTGGAGGCTCAGGATATCGCAGATGCGATCCACTATTCACTAACGCAACCAAAACGTGCAAATGTGAACGATGTGTTTATCATGCCAACAGAACAGGAACAATAGAGTCTTTAGAAAAAGAAAAGCCCGGATGATCTCCGGGCTTTTTTTATGTTTAAATCTTCCTTAGATTTTCACCACCATTTTACCTGTATTTTTACCATCAAAAAGATCGATAAATGCCTGCGGCGTATTTTCAAAGCCTTCCACAATGGTTTCATCGTATTTCAGTTTGCCAGATTGTAACCAACCTGCAAGTTCCTGTATGGCTCTTTGGAATTCTTCCTGATGATCCCTAACCAGAAATCCCTGCATTAAAGCCGACTTCTTAATTAAAATACCTTCTGGTCTTGGTCCCGTTGGAGTTTCGGTTTCGTTATATATGGAGATCGCTCCGCAATTGATGATACGTGCCGCTTTATTGATATTTTGAAGCGTAGCATCCAGAATTTCTCCACCAACATTGTCAAAATACACATCAACTCCATCTGGACAATGCTCTGCGATCGCTTCCTTCATATTGGAAGTTGTTTTGTAGTTGATGCCGGCGTCATATCCAAACTTACTCTGGATATGCTCAATTTTATCGTCAGATCCCGCGATCCCTACAACTCGGCATCCCTTGATCTTTCCAAT
Organism: Christiangramia portivictoriae DSM 23547; assembly: GCF_000423045.1. Classification (GTDB taxonomy): domain Bacteria; phylum Bacteroidota; class Bacteroidia; order Flavobacteriales; family Flavobacteriaceae; genus Christiangramia; species Christiangramia portivictoriae. Next base: position 338,470 of record NZ_KE383972.1, read on the forward strand.
TTGTCCAACCACACTTCCAACAGCTCCGGCAGCTCCGGAAACCAGTAATGTTTCACCCTCTTTTAATTTCCCGATAGTATCAAGTGCAAGATGAGCGGTTAATCCCGTAAGTCCCAAAACACCAAGGTATGCAGAAAGTGGCGCCATTTCCTTGTCGATCTTTCGCAAACCACTTCCATCATGCATCTGCTCAAGTTTCCAGTCCAGCATTCCTATTACATGATCCCCTTCTTTAAAATCTTCAGTATTGGAAGATATAACTTCGGAAACTACCATCGACTCGAGAGGTTTTCCTACTTGAAATGGTTCAATATAAGATTCTTCGTCACGCATTCTTCCGCGTAAATAAGGATCTACAGAAATATACTTCGTTTTAAGCTTTAGTGCTTTCTCTTCTGAAATTTCAAAATCTTTAATATCAAAATCTGAAGTCTCAGGTTTTCCTTTTGGTCGTTGCTTTAAAATGATCTGCTTATTCATAACATGTATTTTTTAGCAAATTAATGTGCAATCATACAATTGGCAAACATGCTTTCATAATTAAAACTTAAAACTAAAAAGAGGGTTGATAGCCATGATTATTGGGCTCATCTTCGTAATTTCATTGTTTCAAACCAGCCAGATTGAAAATAGATTTTCAGCATTATTATAATGAACTTATCAAGTTTCTAAGAAGTACCGACTTCTCAAAGGCCATTGTACTTACCATTGCCATTGTCATTCCAATTGCGGTATTTTCGAATATTGGACTGCTTGAAATTGGCGTGAGCATGGCCATGGGAAGTTTACTTTCTTCCCCAAGCGATGTCGCCGGGAGCTTCAAACATAAGGTCATAGGAATCATAGCCGCAGCATTACTGGGTGCTATCTCCTTCTGTATTGCAGGCTACGCCGCTCAGTTTAGCTGGGCAGTCGCGCCCATGTTACTGGTGATGATGTTCTGTATCGCCTATCTTTCTGTCTATGGTTTCAGAGCTTCGCTGGTAACATTTGCAGGACTTCTTGCAGTAGTCCTTAGTTTCGCTAATATCTCTTCGGAAATTGAAATCTGGCAAAAGTCCTTACTTATTTTTGGAGGTGGCCTATTCTACATGCTCATAAGTATCGTATGGTATCTGCTGAAGCCTGAAAGAGCTTCAGAACAGCAGATCGCCGAAACTATGGAACTAACGGCAGATTATTTACGACTTAGGATAAGGATGCTTGATCCTGAAGCAGATCTGGAAACGATACAGAAGGAACTTTTTCAGAAGCAAACAGAGCTCAATGAGCATCATGAAAGTCTTAGGGAGCTTTTAATAAGTTTTAGAATGTCTTCCGGAAGTTCAGGATATACTCGAAAAAGACTTCTCATTTTCATAGATCTTGTAGATATGCTGGAACTGGCCATGGCAAATCCTATTGATTATCCCAAGATGCGAAAAGTGCTGGCTTCAGATTTTATCGAATTGGATGTATTCAGGCAGTTTTCATTAAAGATGGCCGGGCAGTTGGATCGTATTTCACTTGCTGTGCATACAAATTCCAGGATGCCTGTAAATAAGCTTTCCGAAGAGTTGAAGAAAGTAGAAGAAAGCTTATTGAAATACCGTGCTGCGATCAATATTTCTGAAAAGCGGGAGAGCATGCTCATTCTTAGAAATTTCTATGATTACCAGGCCAGGCAGGCACAGAAGATTAGCAATATTGACCGGATACTACGTAATTTGGAGGGAAAGAAAAGAATTTTCAAGGATAAGGACGTACAGCAATTTATAACACAGCAGGAGTATAGTTTAAAAACCTTAAGAACCAATTTCCATTTCAATAGTTCCATATTTCGCCATGCATTGAGACTGGCCATTGTTGTGCTGGCAGGTTACTTACTGGGTTCATATTTTTCGGTGCAAAATGCTTACTGGATATTACTTACAATCGTTGTAATCATGCGGCCTAATTACGGCCTTACCAAGCAAAGAACAAGGAAACGGATCGTAGGCACGCTTATAGGTGGCGCCCTGGCCATTGGAATCGTGTTCATAACCCAGAACACGACGGTTTATGCTATTCTGGGAATTTTCAGCTTAACACTGGCGTTTTCACTAATTCAGCGCAATTACACCACTGCCGCCATGTTCATTACTCTCAGTATTATCTTTATTTATGCGCTTCTACAGCCTGAAGTTCTGAACGTCATCCAGTTCCGTATTCTGGATACGGTGATTGGTGCAGCCCTTGCGGGCCTGGGGAATTTTATTTTATGGCCTAAATGGGAACTTAAAGAGCTGAACAGTGTGATTAGCAATTCGATCAACTCCAATATTGGTTATTTGGAGGAAATTGATGACTATTACCATAACAAGGAGAATTTGCCCATAAGCTATAGACTTGCCCGAAAAAAAGCTTTTCTGGATATGGGAGAATTGAGTGGCGCATTCCAGAGAATGACCCAGGAACCCAAATCCCAGCAAAAGCAGCTGAGCCTTATCTATGAAATTGTAGGCCTTAACCACACATTCCTATCTGCACTGGCTTCAATGGGATCTTATATCAGGAATCACCCTACAAGCAAAGCTTCTTCAGATTTTGAAATGTACACAAGAACCATAATTTTTAATCTCAGGAATTCTGTACTTCTTCTGGAGAACGAGAACAGGAAAGAGAAAGAAGGTGAAGGAATTTCGAAAGCTGGTAAAGCACTACATCGCAGGTTCGATGAAATGGCCACAGAAAGAGATCGGGAAATAAGCGAAGGAAAAGCGCAAATTGATGATAATACCAGGTTGAATCTTCAGGAGGCACATTTGATCACAGGGCAACTGGAATGGCTTCTGGATCTTTCAGAAAAATTAGAGATCAATACTGAAAAACTAACAGCAAAACTAGATGAGCAAAAGAGCTTTTAAAAAATATATAAAGGAACTTGCCAAAGAAGATCTGGAAGAACAGATCCTTGACCTCTATAACAGGTTTGAAGATGTAAAGACATATTACAATTTTGTATTCAATCCCAATGAGGAAAAACTTGTGCAGGATGCAAAATTCAAAATAGGGAAGGAGTATTTTCCTCCCAATAACAGGAGACCAAAGAAGAGACGTTCCGTAGCACATAAGCTCATCAAACATTACCTTAAGTTAGGTATGGAATCTCATGCGCTGGCTGATGTCATGTTTTACAATGTAGAAATTGCCCAGGCCTTTTCTGAAGAGCAGGAATACAATACAGAAGCTTTTGAGAAAAGCATTTTCAAATCGTTTGAACAGGCGGTTCAGTATGTCGCAGAGCATGGCGTTATTACAAATTTCGAAAACCGCATCCAGAAAATTGCGAGATTCAGTCATGATCACAAGTGGTCTAACAGCTATCAATTTGTAACAGCAGCAGATAGGGTACTTTAAAATTAAATTCCCGTTGGTGCATCTCTCAAAAAGTTAGAATTGACTTAAATCAATATACCTCTGCGCACATTTGAGTATTTTTGAATTTAGAACAAACACTATGGAACTGGAAGAAATCATTAAACAAATTGAATCTCAAAAAAATCTTCCAAATCTTAATTTCAGTATTAAGGAGAAGACAGAGGCGTTCACTAAAAAGCTTTTTTATACATTATTCGATAAACAAACTCCCGTAGCAGATAATTTAATGGAACTGGGAAAGGATTTTGAAGTGCTGGCAAAACTGGTTTGCTGGGAGCCTGGCTCGCCTTGCCAGGATATCTGGAGTGATTATCTCACCCGGCTACCCGGCATCCTTGAAAATCTCAATCTTGATGCTGAAGCTATTTCCAGAAATGATCCCGCAGCCAATTCAGTAGAAGAAGTTTATTTAAGTTATCCTGGTTTCTTCGCCATTGCGATTTACAGACTTAGCCATGAATTTTACAAATTTGGTTTACCATTGGTTCCCAGATTGATGACCGAATGTGCTCATAGCCTTACCGGAACCGATATTAATCCAGGGGCAGTTATAGGAAAATCTTTTTTTATTGATCATGCCACGGGTGTAGTTATTGGCGAAACTGCTACAATAGAAGATAACGTAAAGATCTATCAGGGTGTCACGCTGGGTGCACTAACCGTAGATAAAACCATGCGTAACCTAAAGCGACATCCAACTATTAAAAACAATGTCACTATTTATGCGAATGCAACCATCCTGGGTGGAAAAACAGAAATTGGTGAAAATTCGGTAATAGGAGGAAATGTATGGCTTACCAGGTCTGTTCCTGCAAACTCGATGGTTTCTCATACCCCGCAGATTAATATTAAAAATACAGCAGATAAGTAATGAATAACTCAGTAATAGATTTAGTAGGAAATACACCGCTGGTAAAAGCTACCAGGGTATTTACCAAACCTGGTGTGGAATTATACTTTAAACTGGAAGGCCAGAATCCAGGCGGAAGTGTGAAAGACCGTGCCGCTTATAATATGATCAAAAGCGCCCTTGATCGCGGTACCATAGACAGAAGTACTAAATTGATCGAGGCAACCAGTGGAAATACCGGAATTGCTCTGGCAATGATTGCCGGTATATTTGGACTTGACATCGAACTGGTTATGCCAGAAAATTCGACGATTGAAAGAGTCCAAACCATGCGGGCTTATGGAGCGAAAGTCACTTTGACCAGCTCAGACGATGGGATCGAAGGATCACGTGATTATGCTGAAGACAAGATGAAAACCGGGAATTACTTTATGTTAAATCAATTTGGGAATGACGATAACTGGCAAGCTCACTATAAAACTACAGGTCCTGAAATTTGGAGAGATACTAAAGAAAAGGTGACACATTTTGTATCTTCTATGGGGACTACTGGAACGATCATGGGCACGAGTACTTTTTTAAAAGAGAAAAATCCTGATGTCCAGATTGTTGGTGTCCAGCCTGAAGAGAATGCCAGGATTCCTGGAATAAGAAAATGGCCAGAAGCTTATTTACCCAAAATTTTTGACGCAAGCAAGGTTGATAAGGTATTGGAAGTAAATGAAGAAGATGCAAGAAAAATGAGTAGAAGATTGGCTGAGGAAGAAGGTATATTTGCCGGAATGAGTAGTGGAGGAGCTACAGCAGCGGCAATCAGATTATGTGAATCCCTTGAAAGTGGATTGGTGGTATCTATTATCTGTGATCGTGGTGACCGCTATCTGTCTTCAGATTTGTTCAACAAATAACGAAAGCTATATAAGGTCAGGATCAACCTGTGATGAACGTCCTTTAGAATTAAGCTTTTTTATAGCTGTAGATTCCCTGGAGAATATCGATACCTGATCTTATATAGCTTCAGAATAATTAGAATTTTTCAATAGAAGCAACACCATAATCATACTTTGAAGGTATGATTTTTAGCCTCTGGCGATCATTTCCTTTTCTAAGAACCACAATATACTTTTCCTCATCGAGTTGATCGCGAAGTCCTCGTGCCTGGTATTTATTCCTGGTCATGGTCCAGCCCATATATTCCCCAAAAATTTCATTTCTCACCAGAGCTGGAAGTGCAATGTCTTTGAATACCTGGCTGGTTTTTAACAGGTTTCCTTTTTCGTCATAGGTGGCTTCCAGGTAACCTTTATTGCTGCGTAAGGTTACTACAACGTCTCCAGATTGAATATCTGCCTCATCGATAAAGCGATGAACATCAAAATTGGCTTTGGCAAAACCAATGGCATTAGATTGAAATTGGGCTGCAAATTTTTCTTTCACCTTAACCATTCCATTGGGATAGTCTTCAAAAATAAGGTCTGCAGTGGGACTAAAATTGATTCTGGTCTCGTCAAGCTGAATAATGTCCTGGGACTGGGCGCCAAAACTTAACATAATTGCGAAAATAATAATGATGAACTTTTTCATGATGTAAAAATTTAATGATGAATAATTGATTATTGATACTCAAAATTAACTCATTAACATCGCAGGGAAAATGACCTAAGTAGCATAACAGAATTAAATTAGTCCTTAGTATGATTTTTCAATTGCTCTAAAAGTAATGGTACGTTTTTGATCTGTACCTTATTTCTTGAGATTTGAATAAGTCCCATTTTTTTCATTTTCTGAAGATGTCTGTTTACAACTGCTCGACTGGAGCCAATTAAACACGCCAATTCTTTGTCTGGCAAATCATTGATGTACTGAAGTTTATTGGAGGATCTGTCCAGATTCCTGAGCATAAGCTGAAGCAACCGTGTGGTAATATCATTAAAAACCATCTGGGAGACGTTCTCTTCCAGGGCTCGCATCGACCTTCCTGCACAGGACAGAAAATTTTTATAATATTCGGGATAGCAATCAAGCCAGTCTCTTAATCTATCCATTGCTATGGACAATACTTCTGTGTAATCAAGACATTCATAATAGGCCTGGTGTTTTACCCCGTCTAAAAGGCAGAAAAGATCAAATACATCATCCTTTTTTAATAAAAAAACGGTATGTTCTTTAGCACTGTCCAGATCTGCATGATACATTTTGATTCTTCCTAGCTGTATTATATAAAAGTGATAGAGGAATTTTTCGCAATGAACAAGACAGGTCTGTTTTGGCCATTTCTCTACATGAAAACTTGGTAACAGTTCTTTTAAATGTTCTTTTGAAACATTAGCGAACAGCTGACAGGTCTTTAATGCTGAATAATAATTTTGGTAATGGGAATCTTTTTCTCGCAAATCCTCGGAATTTTAATTGGCATCATTCCGGGGGATGGGCTGTCCAGAGAGGATGAATATCTCAAGATCAGGTATTTCAGTAAAATACGAAGGTACAATAATTCGAAGTGGAAAACCATTTAAATAAGACTCTATAATGTCCATTTTATTTTTGAGTAAAGCTTAAAATGCTTTATTTTTGCAAAATTGCTTACTATAAAGGACTATATGGCGTCAGAAACATTCGGAATTGAGAAAAAGAAGGTCGACAAACAACTATATGATTATCAGCAGAAGGATATAGATAAAATTTTTGGGGTGATAGATGAACATCCTGAAAACTATAATCTTCTATACCAATTACCTACAGGAGGAGGGAAGACTGTGATCTTTTCTCAAATGACCAGGGAATACATCCAAAGAACCAATAAAAAGGTTTTGATACTTACGCACCGTATCGAACTATGTAAGCAAACTTCCAAAATGCTATCAGGTTTTGGTGTTCGTAACAAGATCATCAACAGTAAGGTTAAGGAACTGCCAGATCAAAATGACTACATGTGTTTTGTAGCCATGGTGGAAACCCTCAATAACAGGCTAAATGATGAAAAGCTCAAGATCGAGGATATTGGCCTGGTAATTATCGATGAAGCGCACTATAATAGTTTCAGGAAATTATTTAAGTTTTTTGAGAAATGCTTTATTCTTGGAGTAACTGCCACACCGCTAAGTTCCAATATCAAATTACCAATGAAGGACAATTACCGCGAACTTATCGTAGGTGATTCCATTACGTCCCTCATTGAAAAAGGTTTTTTAGCGAAATCCAATATATACAGCTACAATGTGGGTCTTACCAATTTAAAAGTTGGGATGAATGGTGATTATACCGTAAAATCTTCAGAGGAACTGTATTCAAATTATAGTATGCAGGAAAAGCTTTTGAATGCTTACTATGAACGTTCCCGAGGTAAGAAAACATTAATTTTCAACAACGGTATCAATACTTCCGTAGAAGTATATCATACTTTTAAGAATGCTGGTTTACCTATTCGTCATTTAGACAATACCACCAGCAAACAGGATAGAAAAGATATTCTAAAATGGTTCAAGCATACCCCAGATGCGATCGTAACTTCTGTGAGTATTCTAACCACCGGTTTTGATGAACCAACCGTGGAGACCATTGTATTAAATCGGGCAACAAAGTCACTGACTCTGTATTTCCAGATGATTGGACGTGGATCTCGTGTACTTAAGGATAAAAATGAGTTTACCGTGATAGATCTTGGTAACAACATGGCCAGGTTTGGGAACTGGAGCAGTCCCGTGGATTGGAAACAGATTTTCAGATCACCAGATTTCTATTTTGAAAACTTATTAAGCGATGAGGATATTGAAAGAGATTTTCAATACCAGATGCCAGAAGAAATAAGAGCACAGTTTTCCAAAACCGAAGATGTTACTTTCGATATTGAAGCTGCTTACGATACAGTCATTAAAAAAGGACTTAAATCCAAAGCAGTTCTTGAATGGTCGATGGAACAACACGTTAAAATGTGTGTAGAGAACAGTGAAGATGTTTTTGATGCCAGGATACTCGCCAAAGAGCTAAAAGATGATATTAGCTCTCGTATCAAGCAATATTCTTATTGCATCAGTAAAAGCACTAAAAATTACCGTGACTGGCTTGAGGAAGATTATTCCAGGAAACTAAGAATGCAGATCAATAAAGAATTCTAGTTATCATCTTTTTTACCGAAGAGTTTTTTAAAGAAACCTTTTTTCTTTTTGGTATTCTCTTCTTTAGCGTCGTTTGATCGGTCTTTCCTGTCTTTATTTTTGCCAGAGAACAATCTTTCAAAAAAGTTGTCTCGTTCTTCAGGTGGACATTCCATCAGGCTAGCCAGTTCTGAAGACAGTGGCTGGAACCTCGCATTCGTAATTTTATTAAATGCTGAATTTGCGTTCATTTTCTGCATTAGTTTTGCGAAAATTGGTAATGCCGAATTTGCTCCCTGGCCAATTGCGGTATTTCTGAATCCAATACGGTGATCGTCAGACCCTACCCAGGTGACACAAACCAGTTCCGGGGTGATCCCTACAAACCATCCATCTTTATTGTCCTGGGTGGTCCCGGTCTTACCTGCAATATCATTTCTCAAACCATAACTGTAGCGAAGTCGGCTTGCAGTACCTTCATCTACGGTTGCCTGCATCATGTTTACCATGATTTTGCGTGTTTCTTCGGAAAAAGCTCTTTTTTTAGAAATTTCGGGCTGGAATCTAGCCAGTACGTTTCCTTCTGCATCCTCAATTCTGCTAATATAGTATGGTTTGCTGGCATAACCCGAATTAGCGTAGGCTGAATATGCTCCCGTCATTTCCTCCAGACTGAGCGAAGCGGTTCCAAGAGCGATGGACGGCACGGCTGGAAGTTCGGATGTAATGCCAAGTTCTCTTGCCTGCCTGATTACATTAGGTATTCCGGTTTCCATTAATACCTTCACGGCAATAGTGTTCATGGATTTACTCAGTGCTGTCTTTAAATTATAATTCATATTAGGATCATCTCCTTCCGAAGAAGAATTGGAAGGAGTCCATCCTTTGTCATAAGTAACTTCCCGAACCGAAAAATAGGTACAGGGATCCATACCATTTTCCAAAGCGGCAGTATAAACAAATGGCTTGAAAGTAGATCCAACCTGCCTTTTACTCTGGCTTACGTGATCATATTTAAAAGAGCGGAAATCCACACCACCAACCCAGGCCTGGACTGAACCATCTTTGGGACTAACCGCCAGAAGACCGGAGTTTAAAAATTTAAGGTAATGCGCGATACTATCTATGCTGCTTACATTTTGAGTTTCCATACCCTTATAGGTAAACAATTCGGTAGCATGCTTCTGTTCCATTCTTTTAAGAATTTCTTCTTCTGAATATCCTTCTTTGGAAAGCTTCTGGTATCTCGAACTACGTTTTACCGCGTCCAGCAAAACCTTACGGTTCTTTTCCCAAGGGGCATTACTGCCGTAAGAATTTTCATGATCTGTTTGCAGTTGAGCCATATGTTCTCTCATAGCCTGTTCGGCAAGCTGTTGCATTTCATAATTAAGCGTGGTATGAACTATAAGACCATCTCTGTAGATATTATATTTCTCCCCATCCTTATTCTTTAAAGTGTCAAGAATACCTGAAACATCCTTGCGTACCTGTTCTCTAAAGTAAGGCGCGATGCCCTTATCGTGGCTATAGGATTTATAATCCAGAATGAGTGGCAGCATTTTAGCTTCTTCAGCCTGTGTAGAACTTAGATAATCATATTTCGCCATTTGCATAAGCACCACATCACGGCGAAGCCTGCTTCTTTCAGGAAATATACGCGGATTATAGTAGTGACTCGCTTTGAGCATTCCCACCAGAACTGCTGCTTCTTCCAATCGAAGTTCTGCCGTGTGCTTATTAAAGAATTTCATCGAAGCACTCTCAATTCCGTAGGTATTATCACTAAAAGGGACTGTATTAAAATATAGCTGAATTAGCTCATTCTTACTATAAACATTCTCCAAACGTTTTGCAATGACTGCTTCCTGCATCTTGTTGATCACGATCCCAAGCATTCCATAATCCTTTCTGCCATAAATATTCTTGGCAAGCTGAAGAGTAATGGTACTTCCTCCTCCAGCCGACTCGTCCTGTAGCAGGATGGATTTAAAGAATACTCTTCCTAAACTGCGATTATCTATGCCATCATGTTCATAAAAACGCGCATCTTCAGTAGCAATTAAAGCTTCAATAAGATGGGAGGGAAGCTGATCGAAGTTAATGGGTTGTCTGTCGAAAACATAAAATTTACCTATTAATTCTCCATTGGAAGCAAGAACCTGAGTGGCTTTATTTTGTTGCAAGGAAGATAATTCTGATTCTGTTGGTATTTTTCCGAATAGACCAAAATAGATACTCGCAAAGAAGAGCAGGAAAAATCCTGTAAGACTGGAGATTATGATAAGTGCCCATTTAAAAATGGGGTTATTTTTTATTTTCTTCAACATTCTTGAGTAGTAAGGTTTGCAAAGAAACGAATGTTTGTAGGAGTGGATTATATTTTAAGCTTATTTTATAAATTTTGTTAAATAAAAAGAGGTCAATAACCTTACTAACCTCTCTTTTAACTGTAGTTGTGATGATTTGATCGATAAAATGGTCTATTCATGCAGTATATCTTTGATCGCTGGATTTAGACCTGTGTGATGATTTAATGTTTAGAAACGGTCTCCGGTGTGTGATGCCACCGGCTCTCTCGTTTCCAAAAACCTGTAAATTGCTTTCCAGACTTGTCATGATGATTAAATTTTGATGATTGATTAATACTTTCTTCGCCTGGAGATAGATGATCTTTCAGCGTTTGCTTCAGTGTTCATAAAGCTGGATCTTGATTTTGTGTGATGAATTGAATGTCTCATATTTAATAGTTTAATGATTGATGAACGATGTTAGATTATGCTTTTCGCTTCGGAAAAACTTGCCGTTGTAAGTTTGCCTCTGTGTTCATAAAGCACTGTCTTCTCTTCGTGTGATTGATTGAATGTCTCATAACGTATTATTTAGATGAATATTAAACCATTTTGTAGATGTTTTCTAATGGTTTCTATTTAATAGACGAGCAAAAATAGTTTCTGTTACAGTACTATGTAATAAAAGGTACTATATTAACATTTTTTAACATTTTATACTCAAATAAGCTTTTCAAAGAATTGTTAAACTTTTTTCATGAGATAAGCTTAATTGTACATTCGAACATAAAAGTATCTATATGAATAAGTGGATTATTGGAATCGTTACCTTAGTGCTGGTTCTGGCCGGGATCATCTATACGATTTATCAATTGAATGACTATGATTTCAATGATGCTGAAAAATCGTATGAAATTGTAGATACCTGGGAATTGCCATCGGAGCTCAATGAAGTCTCTGGGATCGTTTATGAAAAGAATGACCTAATGATTTGTGTGCAGGATGAAGATGGTATTCTATTTACTTATGATATGAAAGCCAGGAAGATCATAAACCAGCACAAATTTTCCTATGCCGGGGATTATGAGGCTTTAACCTATCTCGATGGATCATACTGGATTGCTGAAAGTAATGGGAGATTAATTAATGTTATCGATCTGGATGTTGCCGACCAGGAAATTGAAGGAACACAACTGGATTTTGAATATAGAAACAATATTGAGGGTATGGCTGCAACATCTAACAATAAGTTGTGGATTACCGTAAAGGACCGAAACCTGGATAACAGTAGTGGATATAAAGGAGTCTATGAATATGATCCTGCGAGCAATAAACTTCAGAGAGAACCTGTTCTAAAAATCGATTACGAGGATCCAAAATTTGACCGTTTAAAAACACACAATCCCAGAAAATTATTAAGACCTTCAGATCTTGCAATTCATCCTACAACCGGCGAGTTATATATTCTGGATGCCGAATTTCAAAAAATCGTAGTTACAAACAAACAAGGTACGATCAAGTCTATACACTTGCTTGACCCTGCTGAGTTTGAGCAACCAGAAGGCATTGCATTTTCCAGTGATGGAAGAATATTTATATCTAACGAAAGAGTAGGAGTTCCTGCTAATATCCGGGAGATACGGTTTAATTGATTTAATCACGCATATTTTTGCTAACCTCCTGGACTTCATCCAGTACTCGAAGTAGATTCTCACCCCAGAGTTTTGCTATATCTTCTTCGGAATAACCTCTGCGAACGAGTTCTATGGTTACATTCAGTGTTTCACTGGCATCGTCCCAACCATAAATACCTCCACCGCCATCAAAATCGGAACTAATTCCAACATGATCAATACCAATTTTTTCCACGAGATAATCAATATGATCTACAAAATCTGTGACCGCAACTGGTGAAGCGCTATCATTTAATGCATCGAGGGCAGGTCCTGCCGCAGTTCTTATGGTTCTAAAATCTGTATAATATTTCTCTCTGGCATCTTTATCTAGCTTTCTTACACTGTCTCTTTCGAGGTATTCCAGACCTAATTCTGCAGCAGTAGTTTTATAAACATTAGCTTCTGCCTTAGAGAACGCATTGTGTTTCTCGGTATTTAAATAGGAACTGAATGCTACCGTTTGAACAACTCCACCTTTCTCGCGAAACAGTGCAAGTAGTTCATCATCCAGGTTTCTGCTATGATCGCAAAGTGCTCTGGCAGAAGAATGAGAGGCAATTAAAGGAGCCTTCGAGATCCTAAACATATCTTTGATCGCCTGCTTACTGGGATGTGAAACATCGATCATGATACCATGTTTGTTCATTTCCATTACAGCCTGCTTACCCAGGTCGCTCAGCCCGTTATGCAACCATTCATCATTCTCCTCACCAGTATTGGAGTCTGAAAACTGGCTATGTCCATTGTGTGAAAGAGACATATATCTGGCACCGCGATCGTGAAATTCCTTTATCCTGTCCAGGTCTGTCCCCAGAGGATAGGCATTTTCCACACCAATCATCGCCACTTTTTTACCTTCAGCAACCAACTTTCTCACTTCAGCAGATGTTGTGGCCAGTCCTATAGATGCAGGCGCATAAGAATCTGTAAGCCTGTGAATTGCTTCAAATTTGCTAATGGCATTCTCATAAGCTTCAGCGTATGCCTCCTCATGTAATTCACCCTGCCCGGTATAAACGATCAGCCAGCTAACATCAAGACCACCAGCCATCATTTTCGGCAGGTTTACCTGTGTATCCAGGTTTTGAGTATAGTTCTTTTCCGTAGTAAAATTACTTACGTTGATATCGTTGTGGGTATCTATCGTAATAACCTTTTCATGTATTCTGGTCGCTTTTTCTATTATTTCTGAATCCTGCGTTTGAGCATTGCTTTGGAAAGCTAAAGAGAAAAGGAGTAATCCTGATATTGATAATTTCATAAGTTTAGATTTTCAGGCTGAATTTAATAATTATATTTAAGGATAACTTAAAATCTTAATTTACGATTGAATTTTAGTATACATTTGATTGGAGTTACCATTTAATTGAATGAATAAATACATCGTTGTAAACCAGCCTGAAAACTGGACCATTTCACCTGAAAACACAAAAATTATCTCTTCACGGGATTATCTTACCAATCCTGAATTTGCAAAATTAAAGAACGTTAGAATCTTTAACCTTTGCAGGGATTATTCCTACCAGTCCAAAGGATATTACGTTTCACTGCTGGCGGAAGCGAGAGGTCATTCCGCAATTCCAACAATTAAAAACTTAGTGGATCTTGGGGAGCCAAAACTGGTAAGAATCGTTTCAGATGAATTTGACGATCTTATACAGCGAAGTTTTAAAAGCCTCAAGTCAAACGAGTTTACACTCAGCATTTATTTTGGACAGAACGTCGCTGCCAAATACAAGGAACTAAGCGCTACTTTTTTCCGGCATTTTCAAATCCCTTTATTACGGGTGAAATTTAGTTATACAAATAAGTGGAATATTAAAAATATCAAAGCGATATCTGAAGCTGAAATTCCTGAAGAACATCGGGAAAGTATGTTCGCATTTGCAGAGCAATATTTTAGCAAAAAGCGTTATGATACACCCAAACTTTCGAATTATGACTATGACCTGGCGATCCTGGTAAAAGAGGGTGATCCTGCTCCGCCCAGCAATCCAAAAGCTTTGAAGAAATTTGTGGAGATCGCAGAAAAAATGGGCTTTTATACTGAAATTGTATCTCCCAGAGATCTTTCGAGGCTCTCTTCATTTGATGCGCTTTTCATCCGGCAGAGTACAGAAGTGAATAATGAAGCCTATGCCTTTGCACGTAAGGCGCAACAGGAAGGCATAGCACTGGTAGACATGCCAGATGCGATCCTGAAATGCTGCAACAAGGTATTTATGGCGGAAGCTTTACAGAATGCAGGAATTCCTACCCCGGAAACCATGATCGTACACAGGGAAAATATAGGTCAAGTTCTCCAGAAAATTGGATTGCCGGTAGTGCTGAAATCACCAGATTCTACATTTTCATTTGGTGTCAAAAAGGCTAAGACCGAAACTGAATATCATGAACTGGTATCAGCAATGCTTAAGGAATCAGAATTGGTCATCGCTCAGGAATTTTCCTATTCTGATTATGACTGGAGAATTGGAATACTGGATGGCAAAGCATTTTACGCCAGTAAATACTATATGGCCAAAGGACACTGGCAGATCTACAACTGGAACGCGGAGGATAAATATGACCAGGACGGTAATGCAGATTCTCTGGCTATAGAAAAAGTACCTCCTGATATTATAAAAATCGCGGTTAAGTCGGCCAGATTAATGGGCTCAGGTTTGTACGGAATTGATATTAAAGAAACTAAAAAAGGTCCGGTAGTTATTGAAATCAACGATAACCCAAATATAGACGCAGGAGTGGAGGATGAGTATTACGGTGAAAAGATCTATACAGATATCATCATGGCACTCAAAAAACGACTGGAAAAAAATTAGGTATGGCTTATCACTTATTTGAAGTTTTTGGAGTAGAGTTGGAATATATGCTCGTCCAGGATAATACAATGCAAGTAAATCCTGCTGTTGACGAATTATTTACACTTAAAAACGGTGTGCTTACTTCCGATATTCCTAATGGAAAGATTGAATGGAGTAACGAACTGGTAGCGCATGTTGTGGAATTAAAAACGAATGGACCTGTTTCCAGCCTCGTAGGTCTGGAACATGAGTTCAATCAGGATGTAAAGGAAATCAACAAGCTTCTGGAAAGCATCGATTCAAAATTACTGGCTGGTGCCTGCCATCCCTTAATGAAGCCCCTTGAAGAAACCAAATTGTGGCCGCATGATCATAATGAGATCTACAATCTTTACAACAGGATCTTTGATTGCAGAGGTCATGGATGGAGTAATGTTCAAAGCATGCATATTAATTTGCCATTCGCAAATGATCAGGAATTTGAGCAATTACATGCCGCAGTACGCGTGCTGCTTCCAATAATACCGGGTTTGGCTGCAAGTTCACCGGTACTGGACGGTAAGTTCAACGGCTATAAGGACTCCAGAATGCATTACTACAAGACCAACCAGAAGGAAATACCTCATATGACCGGAAAGGTAATCCCTGAACAGGTCTTCAGTAAAAAAGAGTATTATGAGAAGATCTTTGAGCCTATAAATAAAGCGATCCAAAAGTACGACACTGAAAATATACTGGATCATCACTTTTTAAATTCAAGAGGAGCCATATCCCGTTTTGACAGGAATGCCATTGAGATTAGGGTGATCGATATTCAGGAAACACCTTCGGCTGATATCGCCATCGCGGCCTTTGTTGTGGAAACCTTGAAATTGCTGGTTTCAGAAGAGCTGGTATCTTTGGATGATCAAAAGAAATGGCACGAAGATGACCTTTTTGTGATTCTTGATGATGTCATAAAAGATGCTGAAACCACATTAATTACCAATAAACGATACCTGGCGATTTTCGATCTGGACAAGGAGGCCGATGTGAAAAGTATCTGGAAGAACCTTTACAAAAGGGTAGGTTCTAAATTATCTGTCAATCATCAGAATCACATTGAATTTTTACTACAGAATGGAAGTCTGTCATCACGAATCTTAAAATCCCTGAGAGGCGATTTTTCAGAAATGAACATCAAACGGACTTATTTCAAAATAGCTGAGTGTTTACAGTCAGGTCGCATGTTCAGGCCATGAAATTACTTTTGACCTGTGAGCATGCTACCAATGCAATTCCATCACAATACGCTTATCTTTTTGAAACTCATCATGAAGTTCTGGAAACTCACGAAGGTTTTGATCCTGGTGCTTTCGATCTGTTCAAATCCCTGGAAACACTGGCCGATGCCAGATATTATCAAAAGGTAGGAAGATTGCTTATCGAAACCAATCGTTCCTTGCATCATCCCAGCCTTTTCTCCCGGTTCTCGACAAAACTTGAACAATCTGAGAAGAACAGTATAATCGCCACATATTATACACCTTACCGATCTCAAGTAGAAAATATGATCAGAAATTTTCAGCAAGATAATCATGTCGTGCTGCATGTTTCGGTACATTCATTTACGCCGGTTTTGAATAGTCTGGAGAGAAATTGTGACATAGGGATACTGTATGATCCAGGAATTCCCTTAGAAAAACAGTGGTGCGTGCAATTTAAATCCTTGCTAAATCAAAAGTCTGCCTATAGAATCCGCAGTAATTATCCTTATTTAGGGAAGGCTGATGGATTTACAACATACCTTAGAAAAAGGTTTCCTGAAAATTATCTGGGAGTCGAAATCGAGATCAATCAGAAATTTGTCAATAGTAATTTGATGGACGGAAGAGTAAAAAAGCTCTTATTTGACTGTATAGAAAAAAGCATAAAAAAAGCTCCTTAAACAAGGAGCTTAAATTCGGGGGATTTCATATCTATTTTAGATCATATTCCAGTGTGATCTCTGCATTCAGTAATTTAGATAGCGGACAGCTTTCTTTCGCTTTTTTCGCGATCTTATCGAATGTGTCCTTATCGATTCCCGGTACATCTGCCGTTAGAATTAAGTGGGATTTTGTAATCTCACCATCTTCAAATGTAATCTCACTGGTAGTAGCTACCTGGTTTGGCTCAAAACCATCCTCTGTAAGAAATGCAGATAATTGCATACTGAAACAACCAGCATGTGCAGCTCCAACTAATTCTTCCGGATTTGTTCCATTTCCATTTTCAAAACGAGTTTTATAAGAGTACTGTTCGTCTTTCAAAACTCCGCTTTCAAGACTTACAGTTCCTTTTCCTTCCTTTAAAGAGCCTTTCCATTCGGCTGATCCTTTTCTTATCATAACTTTATTATTGATTTTGATCTAATGTAAGGAGCATCAGCATTAATGGAAAAGAATTATCATAACCTTAACCAGAAACCTAAAAAATTTAAAAAAAAAGCCCGGAATTTCCGGGCTTTATCTAAAATCGTGGTGATTTCTTATTTGATCTCTACAACTTCCAGATCGAATACCAAGTCCTTACCTGCTAAGGGATGATTCGCATCTACTACGATCGTCTCCTCTTTAACGTCTGTAATAACCAGGTTGATCTCACGACCATCAGGTCCTTTAGATACCAATGGCATTCCAACTTCAGGTTTTAATTCTTCCGGAAGCTGATTTTTCTGAACTTCCTGAATCAATTCTTCTTTTGGATCTCCATAGGCGTCATCCTTAGATATATTGATAGTCTTTTTTTCGTTAATTTCCATACCAATAAGGCCTTCTTCAAATCCAGGAATTAGCTGACCCTGACCAAGAGTAAACTCTATTGGTTCTCCACGTTCAACCGAACTGTCAAAAACCTGTCCATCTTCTAATTTTCCTGTGTAGTGCACCTTAACGGCATCATTCTGCTTAACTTGACTCATAAAATATTGTTTTCCATTACAAATTGTGGCTTCGATTAGCTCTCCACCATTTCATCTACAAAAGTGCAAGGACCTTGCCGAAGACCGGAATGACCGACACAATAGCTGATTATACCGGCAATATGTCAGGCAATGATTGTTTATTAAGTTAAAAAAAGATAACTTTAAGCAGTTACTAACCAACTTCTTACATAATGAGTAAATTTTCTTTCAAAAATACTTCCAACAACCGAAGAAATTTTATCAAAAAATCTGCTGTTGCAGCCACCGGATTCATGATCATTCCACGACACGTATTGGGTGGTCCTGGTTTTACGGCACCAAGCGATAAGCTATTGATCGCCGGGATTGGAGTAGGAGGTAAAGGGGAGTCAGACATTATGAGTTTTTATAAAAGCGGCAAAGCTGAGATCGCATATTTATGTGATGTTGATGACCGGCGTGCAGCAGCTTCCAGAAAAGCATTTCCAAAGGCTAAATATTATAAGGACTACAGGGAAATGTTCGATAAAGAATCCAAGAATTTTGATGCCGTAAGTGTTTCCACTCCAGACCATAATCATGCTGTCCAAACTATGGCTGCGATGGAGCGTGGCAAGCATGTCTACGTTCAGAAACCTCTTACGCATGATATCTATGAAGCAAGAAAACTTACAGAAGCAGCAAAGGAATTTAAAGTTGTAACCCAAATGGGAAACCAGGGTGCTTCTGGGGATGGTGTACGAACCATGAAAGAATGGTATGAAGCTGGTTTAATTGGTGATGTAAAGGAAGTGAAAGTCTGGACGAATAGGCCCGTTTGGCCACAAGGGATTCCCTGGCCAAAAACCAGTAGTGCTATCCCTTCAGAACTGGATTGGAAACTGTGGCTTGGTACCGCACCCCACAAGGATTATGTAGATGGATTAGTTCCCTTTAACTGGCGCGGCTGGTGGGATTATGGAACGGGTGCTTTGGGCGATATGGGTTGCCATCTTATAGAACCACCTTTTAGCGTACTCGGTCTTAAATACCCTAAAGAAGTGGAGTGCAGTGTTGGTAGCGTTTATGTTGATGAATTTCAAAGAGGTTACTTCCCAGATAGCTGTCCTCCTTCAAGTCATGTTATTATGAGCTTTGATGGAAAGAATGATGATGCAGAGGACATCAAGCTACATTGGATGGACGGTGGGATAAAGCCAATGCGACCTGAAGAATTAGGTCCAGATGAGACTTTCGGAGATGGAGGAAATGGAGCATTGATCATTGGCAGTAAAGGCAAGATGATGTGTGGTACCTACGGACTCAATCCTCGACTTTTGCCTACTTCCAGAACAGAGGAAGTTAACATAGCCCAGACGTACGAAAGAGTTCCGGATGGTATGAATGGTCATTACGCTCAATGGGTGGAGGCGGCTATTGCTGGATACGGCAATAAAAAGTTGAGTTCACCGTTCGATATCGCAGGTCCTTTAACTGAATCTTTATTGATAGCCAATCTTGCTATTAGAGGCTACGATATTCAGAACATGAAAAAGGACGCTAATGGTAAGGACCAGATGATCTATCCAGGTAGAGACCTGAAAATGATCTGGGATTCAGACAACATGAAAGTCACTAATTTTGATGAAGCAAACCAATTTGTTAAACGAGAATATCCTGAAGGATTCACTTTATCTTAAAGGATGCTGTACTTCAACAATCTGTACAGGCTTAAAAAATCTGCGATTTTGATCTCCGGTTTTATTTTGATGATTTACCTAACTGCCTGTACGGCATTTGATGGTAGCAAGGAGACTGAAGACTGGGACACCATTTGTGTAACTGCGACGGCCTATAATTCAGTGGAATATCAAACACAGAATAATCCCAGGATCACTGCCTGGGGAGATACTTTAAAACCAGGCATGAATGCGATTGCAGTTTCGCGCGATCTTTTAAAAATGGGACTGGATTATAATTCTCCTATTAAAATCGAGGGCTTCGACAGTGTTTTTTATATTAAGGATAAAATGCATTATCGCTGGAAGAAAAGAATTGATATTTACATGGGCCAGGATGTTTCAAAAGCTAAAGATTTTGGCAAGAAGCAACTGAATATTGCCTACATTTTTTCGAAGGATTCTTTGAAAAACTAGGATTGTTTATCTTCGAACTTCTTAAAAGTTCAAAATGATGCCTTCTTTCAGATCTACATTCCTGTTGCTTTTTACATTTGCCATTTGCGTTCATACCTTAATCGCTCAGGATAGCCTTTCTTCGGAAAATAATAAAGTGGTTATAGGGATTTCAGAAACCGCTCCATTTGTTGAGAAGCACAATGACAAATTTAGAGGATTGAGTATTGCCTCCTGGAAGATGGTAAACGAGGAACTGCAACTGGACTATGAATTTAGAGAGTATCAGGACCTGGGGAGTTTGCTGGCAGGAATTGAAGCAGGAGAGGTGGATTTTAGCATCAATCCTGTTACCGTAACAGACAACCGGATGCATCGTATGGATTTTTCACAACCATATTTTATATCGCATACCAGCGTTGCCAAAAGATCAGAATCTCAAACTTTAAGACACCTGCAGAATTTGTTTAGCTGGGAGTTTTTCTCGATCATCGCTTTACTGCTGCTCATCATATTCATTTTTGGTTTTTTAGTTTGGATATTCGAAAGAAAGGAGAATAAAGATGAATTTGGTGGGAATCTCAAGGGCATTCTGCAAGGCTTCTGGTGGAGTGCGGTCACAATGACCACTGTGGGATACGGTGATAAATCTCCCAGAACCCTGGGCGGGAGAATTGTAGGACTCATCTGGATGTTTATGGCGGTCATTATCATATCCAGTTTTACAGCCGGCATCGCCTCTTCATTAACAGTAAAAGGAATCAATGAAGATATTGGAACCATTCAGGATCTGGAAAGGTTTGAGGTTACTACGGTGAGCAGTTCCAGTTCACAGGAATTACTGGAATTATATAATATCGAGGCAGATTTCGTTAATAATGAGATAGAAGCATTAGAAAGACTCATTAACGAAGAAACATTTCTGGTGGTGTATGATGAACCGATTCTAAGGTACCAGATAGAACAATTAAACCTGAGCAACGAACTTGAAATTGTCGAACAAAGTTTGAAAAAAGATTATTATAGTTATGCCTTTCCAAAAAGTTCTCCATACCGGGAAATGATCGATCCTGTCCTGGTAAGAGTATTGAAAACTATGGAATGGGCAGCCATTGTCAAGGATTATAATTAAGTCTCTGATAATTGATCTATAATGCCTGGCTGCAAATCAACCTATTACATTGATTGAAAATATAGTTCGAGCAAGCATCAGATTATCAAAAAATGAAAAATTATGTCATTAAATTATTGATAATTAGTATATTGGGAGTTCAAAATAACCAAACGACCTAATCATGACCAGCGGGAACAAATCTGAAAATACTTCAGACCCAAACATCTTCAGCCAGAATAACAGTAATACTAATAAGTTTATCTATCTAGCCATTGCCTTTATAGTCATATTTACGGTAGTAGCCATGACTGGTGTCTATTACGAATACTGGTAGACTTAAGCCTTAATTTCATTTAGCAAAAGAAAGGCTTTGTTGACATATTCCTTCTCCAGGAAAAGTGCGAAGTAGTTTGAGGTGGAAATCATTTCAAAAACCGGTATTCCTTCATATGCCAGCAATTTGAACATATAAAAGTATAGTCCCACTGTTTGTGAACTATTCTTTGGTAATGCTATGGTGATCGACGACAGCTCCTTTTTAACCGTCACCCTTACTTCATTTTTAAAACAATCTTCCACGAGATCGGTTAATGTAGAAGAGACCAGGATGTTACTTTCCTGGTAATTACTGGAATAATTAAGGTATATGCCGGTTTGGTCCTTTACAGCCTCCAGAAGTCTTGCTTTATTTGCGATGATCGTCTTGCTGTTTAGAAAAGTATATTCGGTAATACCAGAACGCACAATAATATCCCCAAGTTCTCGCAAATTTTTCATATTGATCTTGGTTCTATGCGGAGCGTAGCGCCGAAGAGCCATTATAATACTTCCCTGCTTTACTGTTTTTCGCATCTCCTGTTCAACCTGTGGCTGGATATCGGCGGCTAATCCGCTAAAATTGATGATATCCCGGGCGATCGCATCGTCAAGAAATGGTTGATGCCTAATAATATCGTGGACTACGGTAGTAATTGTCTTCATTGTTAATTATTGTACACAATGTACAAATGTATATAAATTGATTAATTTTCTTTAGCGCAGCTGAAAGTATATGTACTTATGCACAGAGAAATCGGGAGATATGAAAGTTTTAAAATTTGGAGGGACTTCAGTAGGATCAGCAGAAAACATCCGGAATGTTTCAGATATCATTCAAAATATTGATGGTGAAAAGTTACTGGTTCTTTCAGCAATGTCTGGTGTTACAAATTTACTGGTAGAATTGTCGGGACATATTCAGCAGCAGAATCAACCTATGATCGATGAAGTATTGGAAGCTCTTTTCTCCAGACATGAAAATGAAATTGAACTCTTATTCCCTTCAGTAGAAGACAGAAAATATATGTTTGATATGCTGCAGGCAGAACTTTCAGAATTACGTCACATGGCTGATCAAATATACTCTTCAGAAACAGAGAGTAGTATATTAACCGCAGGCGAAACTATTCTAACAAAGATGTTCAGCTTTTATCTAAGCACAGAACATATTGAGAACAGATGGCTGAATGCACGAGACTTTATGCAGGTGTCCAATCTGGAAAATCCAAATACAGAGCGGGTCGGAAAATTGCTTCAGGATCAGATCGAATCTCAGGACAGGGCACCAATCTACGTAACTCAGGGTTTTGTGAGGATTAATGATCGTGGAGAAATTTCCACGCTGAATAGGGGAGGTAGTGATTTTACTGCCACAATTATTGGAGCTGCTATCAATGCTTCTGAAGTTCAGATCTGGACAGATATTAATGGATTGCATAATAACGATCCCAGGATTGTAGAAAATACGTTTCCGGTCGCTCAGCTAAGTTTTGAAGAAGCGGCAGAGCTTGCCTATTTTGGCGCAAAGATTCTGCATCCCCAAACCATATCCCCGGTTATAGAAAAAAACATACCAGTATTCTTAAAAAATACATTTAAACCAACCGATCCCGGAACCTGTATTTCAGCTATTTCTGAAATAAAAGGTTTAAAAGCAATTTCAGCGAAAGACAATATCACGGCAATTAAAATCAAATCGAACAGGATGTTAATGGCTCATGGTTTTCTTAGAAAAATCTTTGAGGTTTTTGATAAATATGAAACAGCCATCGATATGATCACTACTTCTGAAATCGCCATATCGCTTACCATAGACAATATTACGAACCTGGAACCTATTCTTGGAGAGCTTCAGGCTTACGGAGAGATTAGTGTAGATCGAGATCATAGTATCATTTGCGTAGTTGGCGAAGGACTTATTGATGATCGCGGAACCCCGAGGTTATTTGAAATTCTGGATGACGTGCCGGTAAGGATGATCTCTTACGGTGGAAGCAATAACAACATTTCACTTTTGGTGGATACAAAATACAAGGCTGCTGCTTTGCAGAATCTTAATAAAAAATTGTTCAGAAGGGCTTTTGAAGCCAGTGTTTGATACTTCTGATGATGTTTGGTTAAACTGTTTTTTGTGTAGTGAAAACCGTTGGAAAGCATTTGCTTCCAGCGGTTTTCTATTTTAAGAGTTCTTCAATTGAATATACCTGGACATGAAATAAGTACTTCTCTGCAAATGATGTTTCATCATACTTCCTGTAAAATTTAATTCACGATGCTTCTGAAGTTCTCTGGAGGTGCGGGAAAGATAGCTTTTCAATCTATCCTGATGATAGTTCATGTCAAAACGCTTCTCGATTATTTTATATCCATTTGCGCTCATCTCGTTCCAAAGTTGTTCATTGGAATACAAGTTTCTGGCCGCCTCAATGAACAGATCGTCATCATGCTCAATAAAACCATTCCAGTCAAGTTGTCCAGCCATGCCCTCACTTCCAGTATTTGTGGTTACCGAAGGCGTACCACAAAGCATGGCCTCAGCCAGTTTACCTTTTAAACCGGCTCCAAACGGAATGGGAGCAAGGCAAACTCTGGCAGCACTCATCACTTCCAAAGCATTTTCTGCCCGACCGTGAACAAGAAATTTCTCGCTCTCATTGTGCAGATTCCAGACTTTTTGAGAAGGATAAGCGCCGTAGATATGTAAGTGAGCTTCCGGCACTAATTTCCTCAGCACAGGCCAGATATTGTTTTTAAGGTGAAGAACAGCTCTCCAGTTTGGTTCATGGAGAAAATTACCAATGCTTACAAAGTCTTTTCTGTCTTCAAACTTTTTCACTTCAGAAGAAGCAGGCTTCATCATGAACGGCAAATAAAAAAGAATATGTTCTGGAATCTTCAGTTTATCGATCAACAGATTCATTTCAAATTCAGAAATGATAAGGGAAATATCACACCTGAAAATCGCTGCAGCTTCCCGTTTAGTGATGTTTGCATTCAAATAAGCAGAATTAAATACCTGTCCTGTCTTTAGAATTTGCTCCCTAACCTTTCTAAGCGAATGCAGGTCTTCGGTATCCAGGATCTTTAAAGCATCTGGACAAAATTTATCCACTCGCCACCCGAACTGTTCTTCCATCATAAACCGGTCAAAGAGTACAATCTGAGGATCTAAATCCTGAATAAAAGTGTCAAACTCATCATTATTAGGCTGAATTTCCCGTGTGGCAATTCCAATTTCCTCAAGACCTGCCATATAATCTGATCTTTTCGCAGAAGTTGCAAAAGTGATTTTATATCCCTGTTCCCTGAAAAACTCGATCAATTGCATCATTCTTGCACCAGCGGCAGATGATCCAGGTTCTGGCCATACGTATCCTATTATGAGTACTCCGAGCATTATTTTTAAAGCAAAAATACATTTTTTAAATCTGGCTGGTGAGCAGGAAAGTCGCTGTAATCCAAAGTACAATCGATAGCAAGCCACCAATGATCAAAAAATGTTTGAATTTGTAGATACCCATGCCATAGATGATAGTATTGGTCTGGTAGCCCACTGGTGTAAAAAAACTAAAATTAGATGCGAACAGGACGGCCAGAATAAATGGTTTTGGATCGAGTTGTAATTTAGTGGCTATGGTTATCGCAATAGGGGCGATAATGATCGCGGTAGCGTTGTTAGAAATAAAACCACTTAAAAACATGGTCACCAGGAATAACAAACCTATGATACTATAATTAGGCTTCCCATCAAACAACAGCAATAGATTGGTAGAGATCCAGTCATCTGCCCCGGTGTTGCTCATGGCTACACCTAATGGAATCATTCCCGCCAGTAAAAAGATAATTTGCCAGTTCACCTGCGTATAGATTTTTCCCAGGTCGATACACTTAAAGAGGATCATTAAAAAACAACCAATAACGGCACTTTTAAGAATAGGAAATATTGAAAAAGCAGAGAGCGCAATAACCAGAATCAATATCGCCAGGCTGAGGGATCGTTTTTGTCTCGAAACAGGACTAATTTCCTCGTGGTTTTGAAGAATGCTAATGTTGTCCATTTTCTGGAGTTCATGTAGATCATTTCGAGTAACTTCTACCAGCAAGCGATCTCCAACCCGCAATTCAATATCATCAGATTTTTTATTAAAAATCCTTCTTTTTGGATTTCTGAAACTTCGTCTTTTCCGGATCGCCAGGGGTACCGCTCCATGGAGATCATACCAGCCCACGGTTTTGATGCTTTTTCCAATTAAAGGGGAATTGGGTAGCATTAATATTTCGACCAGCTGTATGTTTTCTTCAATTTCTGAAGCTTCCTGCATAATTGGCTTTATAGCTTTAGCTTCAGAATTTCTAATAATGGTGAGATCGCCTTCTTCCTTTAATTGAATGAGCTGTTCTATGCTACACCTAAGTAGTAGTTGATCACCAGTTTTTAGGGTGGTATACTTGCCTGGGTGATCATTGATAACACCTTTTCGCTTGAGCCTTATAACTTCGATCGCGTCCTTTTCATTGCCAAATATATCGCGCAGGTTCTTCCCGATTAATTTAGATTTTTCACTAACGATTCCTTTGGTTATAAATTCGTCTAAATTATAAACCGAATTAAGATCACTGGATTGTTTCTTCGGAAGAAATCCTGCCATCAGGCTCACCAGGAAAATAGTGATTAGCATAAAAATGATGCCGTACCAGCTAAATTCGAAAAATCCAAATCGTTCCACTCCTCTTTTTACTGCCACGGCATTTACTATAAGGTTGGTAGAGGTTCCCATAAGTGTACAGCTACCACCAATGATACCGGCAAAGGAAACTGGCAATAACAACTTTGAGCTGGGGATGTCATATTTTTCTGCCAGCTCATCGATGATCTTTACGAAAACCAATACCACAGCGGTGGTATTTATAAATGCTGAAATACTCCCTGCAATAAACATAAAAACCGGGATCATTATAAAGAGGGGGAGTCCTTTTAATTTTCTCATTCCCTGAGCCAGTAGATCGATCACTCCGTTATCTTCCAGACCTATAGCGATGATCATAAGGCAGAGTACCGTTATGGTTGCTGCGCTGGAAAAACCTGAGATAGCCTCTTCCGGAGAAACCACATTGGTTAACAAGAGTAATCCAAGGATGATAAAAGCGATCTTATCCACCGGGAATACCTCGAGGGCAAATAAAACGATCACTCCAAGAATGATCACAAATAGTGCAATGATTTCCAGACTCATTCGAAAAATAAATTTGATAAATGTAGTATCCTATCAAACCTCTTGTTAGGTTTTCAGAAATATTTATGATAGTTACTGCAGGCTTTTCACTTGTGTTTCGCTATAATAAGGATCTATTAAAAACTAATTATGAGCAGAGGTTTTGTTAAAGAAGATGATCAGGAAGAACCCATAATCGTACCACCGAGAGCAGCGATACCAGATGGAGTTACCAACTACGTAACGCCTAACGGATTTGAGGAATTACATTCCGAAATGAAAGCACTTGAAATTGAACGATCAGAAATCAATACCACAGATGAAACTGAAAAGAGGAGAGCAAAAGGCCTGATTGACGGTAAAATAAAATTGCTTGCAGAGAGAATTCAGTCTGCCCGGGTTTTAAATCCTACGCAACAGGCGCAGGATGAAATCAGGTTTGGTGCTCACATCAAATTAAAGAACCATAACACATCCCACATTCAGAAATTCCAGATTGTAGGAGTTGATGAGGCCAACATTAAAGATCAGAAAATTGCGTTTGTGGCGCCAATAGCCAGAGCGGTCACAGGTAAAAAAGTTGGTGAAACTGTGGATTTTAAATTGGGAAATGAAACGCGTACACTAGAAATTCTTGAGATTAATTACTCTTCCTGACTTCCAGTAATATTTTGAAGGTTAAATTCAACCGAATCTTCAATATCGCCATATTCCGATACTTCTATCTCGAAATCATAAACTGCCGGACCTGATTTCAAGTTTAGATTCTGTAATTGATCCGGATCGACTCTGGCACTATATATACCCGGCTTTAATCCCAGATAGGTGAAATACCCGTCGCCTTCAGAAAGCACTTCTGCAACCACCTGGTCGTTCTGATCTAATATCTGCACTTTAATTCTACCCTGTCCCCGGTATGAATCTTCAGATTTCAGATTCACAAAACCGGATACTTCTCCCAAGACACTAACAGGAATTTCAATGGTTTTAAACTGGTTTGGTACAGTCTCTACCAGGATCTTAGGATTGTTCACCTTCCACGCGATATTGTCCAGGCTGTTGCTTTCCACTTCCAGCATTGTTTGAACGTACGGTTGCAGATCTGTCAGCCTGATTTCAGTTTTATCTTTATTGTATTTCAGGAGACCCGGTTTTGTTTTCAGCTCAATTCCAGGAACTCCCTTCTCCATGGGATCTCTTTTACCATTGCCATTTAAATCAAGAAACGGCAGGATGGTAATGCCACCACGAGCAACTCCCGGACGATTGCTTAAAGTCACATAATCATTCGCGTCGTCCCAGCGAACACTTCCCCGTGCAGATTGAATATGCGAGGAATTTCTGTTGCCAAGTCTTGAAGTAACCGAAGTCTGTGCGAAATTGAAGGCGTAACGTAAGCCAATTTCGAAGGTGTGAGCATCCCTAAGCGCGTTATTCTCATAAGAAAGATTAAGGAAACCCCGCTCAAAAATCACTCTTTCCAATTCCAGATTTAAGTTTCTAAAACTTTGATCCCCAAGATCGAATTGTACCTGAGGCGAGAATAAAACCTGGTAAGGCAAACGGTAGGTTTGTGAAAGAGAGGAATAGATCGTAGGGTTTTCGAGATTGGAATTAAAAATTCCATAGGTAGTAAGGTTGGTACTAATGCCAAATAGATTTCCGGAAAGCAGCAATTGTGCAGTTGTGAAATCTGTTGTAGGCAGAAGGATCTGATTAATGGAAAACCGGCTAAAAGCGGAAAAATTCTCTAACCGGATGGGAGCAGAAAATCTAAATTCTCGTTCTTCGAGGTAATTGAAATTGATGGCGGTCTGGTCGTCGTGATATTTGGCATACTTCAAATCAAACTGAACCCTTGAAGGAGTCCGGTAACTCAGGATTCCTTCACCTTTTACACCATACGTATATTCACCAGAAAATAGAAGATTTGAAGTCATTCTCAGGGAAGTATTCACGAACGGCATGTATTCTCCACTGCGTACATCAGACAAATATTCGACACCTCCACCAATGGTTAGACTCCTGGAAACGCCGTATCCCATTGTATACCTAGAAAATCTTCTGTTATCCTCATCTTCAACCACACCGGCACTCAACGCATATTGAAATTTATGTTCCGGTACAAAATTATAGGGGATGTTGATGACCCTGGTATCAGATAATTCTTCGCCATAAGGCCCAAAAAAACGAAGATCTATATTGGTGTTCCCATACATTAATGGCACATCAAAGGAGTAAAACCCTGAAGCATCTGCCTGTGTAAAGTCTACAAGCACATTGTTCACGTAAAGTTCCACAGTCCATCGTGGTTCGGTATAATCATTCAAAATGTAGGTTCCATAGGAGCGACGGTTTACCAGAGGTGCGTTGGTTAACTGTACACCTACAACCGGAGCAAATAACGACGATGTGGCGCCCGTGAAAATTTTACCTGCTGTAACCTGTTTAAAAAGCTTACTGTCATTATCTACATACTTCCACTGGTAAAACTGGTTTCTGCCTGTGAACGGTACTCTGTCTGAATAATTTAACAGGATATTTGTTTCACCACCCGCGAACATGGTCCCAAGTCCCAGATTGAACCGATTGTCATCCTGACCGTTCGTTTGCTGCGTGGTTGTTATGGCCCAGTCCAGATTTCCTCCTTTAAAAAATGGATATTTTCTTTCTATAAGGGTGTCTGGTTCAAGAATTCCTATGCTTCGGTTAAGATTCTTTCGAGCTCTGTCTCTTCTTTTTTGCTTGATTATAGGTAATTCCAGCTCTGTTGAAAAGGCAATTTGTAAATCCCGAATGGAAAAGGTTGTTTCTAACCCGAAAAACCTTTCGAAGAGATCAGACCGTAGATAAAAGATGGTAGCGGTTTGTATATATTCTTCATTCTGAAGCTTAATTTCCTGCGCATCCAACTCCAGGATCTTATTTTCCAGATCGAGTGTATACGGGGAATCCATATTTTCAACGAATCCTGAAATCACAGTGTTTGTATCATTGGTTTCGCTTTTAAGCTGAAAAAGTTGAAATAGATCGAGAAAGCTTATATACGCAACTTCATTTTTAATTGCTACAGGAATTTCCATGGTCCCCAGTTCACGGGAGGTCATGTCTATCATGAATTCATCATAATCGGGATATTCCTGAGCTTTTAGAACGCTGGAAAACGAAAGCAGTAAGAAGAACACTAAAACTCTGACCTTATACGAATGGCGAATCAATAGAATAATTCTTTTCATACGATACTAGCTGAACTATTCCTGAATAAAAGTAAGTGTGAAGAACCCGCTATAATTTCCTGCACCATTCGCTGAAAGCGGACCAATATTAAGAGTTCCGCCAACATAAACCGGGTTCGGAATTTCTGAAGCAGCCGTGGTAATAAAAGTTTTACCCGTACTATAGCTATTAATTTCAAGAGTTAATGTTTGTCCGCTTGTACCATTTAGGGTAAACTGACTGTCATGCATGATATTCACCAGGGTACCTGGATTAGCATAAACATCGAACAGAGCAGGAGAGACCGTAGTACCAGTGTTTAGCAGTTTTACATCTCCTGTCCAGGTGCGGGTACCATCGGAATCCACAGTAACAGTTCCTACACCATTATCAACTGCGAAACTTCCAAAGTTGAGAAATTGTGCAGTGTTCACTTCAACGTTGATTGGGATAGGTGGATTTTCCTGTGCTTTTAATTGCTTCGGAAAAAGGGCGATCATGAAAACGATCATTATGATGAAATATCGATATTGCATATAATTATTTTCTCACGATTACTTTTTTTGTAAATGTTCCTTGTGCTGAAGTATAAGTAACTAAATACACTCCGTTGCTTATAATATGATCAAATCTTAGATCTGCTTCGGCCGAAGCAGGAAGCTGCTGCAGGATCTTTCCATTTAAATTACTTAAGATCACGATATCCCCTTCGGCAGAATCTGCTTTCATCCGCACATGAATGGAACCCTGACCGCTCTTCAGAATAAAAGGTTCAAAGACAACGTCGGTTGGTGATACCTTATCATCATTAAAACGCAGGTAGAATCGATCATTGATTTCACCTTTATCGAGATCAACCTCGTAATCTTCATCCTGGAGGTTGGTCACCTTGTCATTTTGAGTATCTATAAGATAAATAGACATTTGAGCTGAAAGATTTTCAAGATCTTTTACACTGAATCGTATGGATCCAGATTGTTGTAAATTAACTCCAAGAGGAATTTGTTCTAGATTTTTGGCGTTATTCAATTTATGTGACTTAATGCTGGCTTCCAGCCGATCTTCAGTGATAATATATAAGTTCGGAACCTGGGTATTTGTATTCAGGATCTTCAAAGCATCTTTTTCACGATCGAATTTTCTACTGGCAAACGCATCATTATAAATTACTATGGCATCTTCAGCATTAGAAAATGAGAAGCTAGCGACAATACGGGCAAGTTCAGTATGAGATTCCTGTTGTTTATAGAAATCTTGCTCAAAATCGTTTACTCTTACTGAATTGTCCATGCTAATATTCGAACTGGAAGTACCACTGGTCGCATGCACAAAAAACCCCTGCATGGAAGGAATGATGTTTCCAGTATCGCCAGTAGAGCTAATGCCTGCAACATAAGAGGAGTAGGTGCCATTATATTGTTCCCCACTGGTGGAATTGAAAAAATAAACGGCGTTATCTATATTGGTAGTCATGGCAGACACCATATTCCAATCAATAGGTGATGGATAGGGGTTGGACACCAGGTGATAGCCTTTTGTATAATCTCCATGAATACTACTTAGACTTGTATTCATCGCGCCATCCTGTACACTGCCTTCCAATTCCACAACCACTGGAAGATCGCTGTTACCAAAGTTGAAAGCATAGCCTTCAAGTGAATTCATTGCATTAGTAGCAACATCATAGGCCTCCCATCCTGAGATATCATTACCATTAGCGTCTTTATTTCCTTCGATATATCGATATACATTTGGAAACTCTGACCCTAAACTGACGTATGGCGCGAAATCTCCAATGGTAGAGTCAGCAAACGGACTTCCAAAATATTTGTATCCAGAAGCAGAGGCAAGATATCGCTGCATTTTGACGGTACCGTTTAAGGTACCTGTTCCAGATCCATCGATAAGTGCAGTTTGATCCAGATTGCTGATTAAGGTTACTTTATTATCTGTGAAGAATATGCCCCGGTTAATTTTAAGCCAGCCATAAATTTTTAAATCTGCATTATTATTTACCTGCAGCGCATTGTCGATCTCTAGATTTAGAATATTTCCATTGAGGATCATGGAGGAGCCAATTTGCTGTTGTAGGTATCCTTTAAATGTAAGGGTGCCGGAATCTGCATCTATCTGTCCGGGACCAGAAACCTCGCCATATATTTCAAGTTTATTATCCAGGATTTCAATAAAACTAGATTCTTCCAGGATAATGTTTCTAACTTGGGCTATAGGTCCACTCTGTATGACCGGGTAATTTTGTAATCCTCGAGGAATTGTCACATCGGTTTCTGAAGATGGTAGAGTTTCGCACAACCAGTTTAGAGGATTATTCCAGTCATTTCCAACAGATCCACTCCATTCAAAAATTTCATTGATGATCACTTTTGCAGGTTTGGAAAATGTTACTTTGCAACCACTTACACTTCCGGTTTCCTCATCAGCTACAGCTTTTATCTTAACTCTGTATAAAATTCCTTCCAGATCGCTTGAGATATCTGTTAGAACCAGATCTTTAGATGTTTCACCATCAATATTTATATAGTTGCTGTCTTCGCTACTTTTTTGCTGCCACTGGTAAGAAAATTGCTGGTCACTGGTAACCTGAGTCGCAAAGATCACCGTAGAACCTATACAGCCCACCTGATCACCCGGACTCACAAGATTAAAACAATTCAGTTTGTCTGCGATTGCCGGAGGAAATGTTTCGATGTTATCTTCGTAACTTTCTTCAGAGCCATAATCACAATCTGTTTGCGCAACCCCTGTGGTATCTCCCTCGTACTCATCACAGCTTGTAAAATTATCCTGCCAGCCACTAACATCACCAAAGATATATACATTGCCGTCTTCGATATCTATGGAAGCTTGATCTGAACCTGAAGTTCGGGTAAAATTCCCCATTACAATAAGATAGGAGGAGATACTTATATCTACTTTGTTGCTCCCAATAAAGTCACCATATACAATAACGACAGCGTCGGGACCCATAGTAAACTGGCTTTTGTTTCCAGACATGTTGAGGTCTCCGTACACTAACAAGGTTCCGTTTACAACAAGATGACTGTCGTTCGATGGTAAAGTTACAGATAAGTATTCTTCAGTTTCACCCAGGGCAACCGTATGTAAACTATTAATTGTAAAGTCTTCCTGTGCGACCGACTGTCCCGACAGGAATATGACAAGAATTAAAAAAAATGAATGTCTAATTTGTGATAAGAACATAGGCTATTCCAGGTCTAGAACCGCATTTCCTAACATCACACCTTCTTCAGTTTCGTAAAATATTTGCAAAGATCCTTTTCCGGGATCCATCTGCTCGAAGTTTTGCAAGTCGAAATTAAAGCGTCTATTCAAATTTGGGGTATAGACTGCGATCCCTTTTACCAATCCTACTTCTACCGGTTCACTTTCTGGAGTATCGTACAAAACCCGAAGATTTCCATAAGCAGACATATTACCAGTTCGATTGAAATTCAAACTTAGATTTCCAGTATCCTTATCCAGGGATAGATCGTTAATTTTAATCTTTGTTGTTGATTCCCCAACTTTCAATATAACGGGAATACTAATTCCAAATACTGTCTTGATATTCAGGGAAATACCATCCTGGTCATTTTGAGCTTGTTCGCTACCCAGCGCAGTTTGCTTCTCGATAGCCCTAAAATACAAATGAGACCTGTATTCCTTATTCTCAAGTTCACCAGACCTGGTTATCTGCAACTTTACTGTTTGTGCTTCGTTTGGTGCCAATCGCACTCTACGAGGATAATACCTTAGGTTCTTATCTGCAAAGAACTGTCCTTCCTCCGGCTCGGTGATTTCCACGAAACCTCCGGCTTCCTTCATTTTGTACTGGATGAATGAGATGGCGTAAGATGCAGTATCGCTACCCGTATTTACAAGGTTTACTTCCTGGCTACGCTGATTTCCATCAAACACGACACGTTTTGGCATGATCATAAGATCACCCTGCGCTTTGCACGTAAATGGTAAAAGAGTGATAAAAACAAGAAGGGCAAATTGAAATCTTAGTTGCATGGGGATTGCAGATTTATCCTGTAAGGATTAGTTAGTTATAGCTTACAGTAACATTAAAACCAGAAGAATTTGTATAAAAACCAGCCGCCTGATTGGCTTCTAGATTCAGAGTTGCTCCAATTTTTAAAATATCCAGATCTTCTCCAGATAATTCAGGAATGGCTGTGAAATCGTCAATTAAGAGAAATTGATTAGGATTATTCTCATTAAATAATTTGAAGTTTTCCGGCAGTGTAATGGAGTAATTGTAATTACCATGTTTAACCACAGCTTCCGCAGCGCTTACCTGTCCAGGATTGGCAGGAGATAATTGAAGCCCGTAAGCAGTTCTGCTTCCTTCAGGAGACAGAATGACTCTTCCAGGATTATAGCCGCTAATAACATTACCAAAATGTAAATCTACACTCTTGGTAATTTCAATAGGTTCAACAACTGCGGCGGTGGAATTGACTACTGCACTGGCTGAAACCTGAGAAAAGGAAAAGCCTGTAACTAAAAAGAATAATATGAGAATGAAAGATACTTTCATGGATAAAAGTTACATATAAACAATTGGATAAAAAAGCGCCGCCATTTGTTATGACGGCGCTCTAGATATTTCTATTGGTAGAATTGTTTACTCATAACTAACGGTAACCTTTACGTCACCGGCATATTCTGCAACACCCTGGTTAGGGTTTACAGCTAATGTTCCTCCAACGTAGATTGTCTGAGTTCCAGAAGAAGTTGATTCTGGAAGATTTGTTACAGGCGTCAAAACCATATTTGAATGACCTGTAGCAGTTAGATCTGAAGCCTCTAGTGTTATTGTATATGTTTCATCACCACCAGTGATGTCGAATGATGCAGCCTGATTGGTTGTAGTTGGTGCATCCATATCTGCATCAATGGTTCTGGTTCCTGCCGCATCTGCAGCAATAATTACATTACCACCGGCAGCAGACCCGATGATTTTACCGAAATTAAGATCATTTGTCTTAACGATTTTGAGGGGACTCACAATTACTGCATTTGTAGTAGCAGTAGCATTTGATGATCCTTGGGAGAATCCAAGAGCACATACAAACAGCATTGCGAGTAGGGCAATCTTTTTCATAAAGAGTAGGTTTAGAGTTATTTAGTGCGGTAAATATGAACTTATTAAAGTCCTACAACCAAACTTATTCGTTAAAGAGGTGATAATAGTCGATGAGTGGCAATTTACTGTCGACGAATGGAAGATATGACATGTATGGTCTGACAGAAGGGAAATTTAATCGTTGAAATAGTATTGTAAGCTTTAGCCTACAAGGTGTATTAGTTATAGCTTACCACTACAGCTATAGGTGTAGTGGTACTGTATATGCCCGGGTCCAGACCTGGTTCCAATTCCAGAGTAGCCCCAACTTTGATTGTTTGAGAGTCTTGATTTAAGGTATTGGCTTCAACTTCCGTCTTAAAATCCTTTAGTGTAATTTCTGTAGCTCCATTACTGAGTTTAATGTTTTGTTCTGGAATCTGAACGCTGTAGGCATATCCATTCTGGCCGCTAACTTGCAGATTTGCAGCAGTTGCACTTTGAGAATCTTTTAAGATCGCTCCTCCGCTAGCCGTACGGCTATTATCCGTATTTAACGTTACCTGACCACCATGCTGAGCATCCACATCCGCGAAATTCATATTAGTAGTGGTTTGCAAAGCTATTGGTTGAACGATATTTACAGAAGCAGTAAATGTGGCGGTGGCGCTTGTTTGTGCCATGGAAATATTTAAACTAAATAAAAGTATGATACTAAATAACCCTGTGTATAATGTATTTTTCATACTTCAAATATAGATAAAGAGCAGATTACATCGACGAAATACATGAAAGGATCGACAAACGACATTCAACTTTAACATTACATTAACGTTTTAAAGACAAAGTATTAATTTTTTTAATAAGAAATGGCAGTTAGTCATAAAGGCTGAAAATAAAAAAGCCGCTGTTGAATGGCGGCTTTGTTTAGTATTACCAGTTTATGAATTGGTTAATTAGCATCTGAAGCTCCTTTTTGGTTATACTGCATATTTTCTTCATCTACTAATTCCGTTTTATTTTTAGCTCTGGCATCATTACTTGCTGGTATATCAAGTTCATCTGGAGTAAAATCCACATCTTGCCTATTGCTTAAATCCTTATCCTGGCCTTCATTCAGGCTTCTACCTTTTTCGTGTAGAACCTGCTTATCCTGTTTGGTTACTTCAGGATTATAAGGTATTTCCTTTTTATCTTCACTAATCAATTTCGCGCTCTTGCTTTCTGTTTTAATCTTTTTCATAATTTCTATTTTTATGAATATACTAAATGCAAAAGGTTGAATGCGTCAAGAGGAAGTTAATCTGTAGTTAAGGTAAATAAAAAAGAGAGCCGTAAGCTCTCTTTAATATATATAAGTGTTTTAAACTTATTCAGCGTCTGCCATACTACCTTCAGATTCGAGCATTGCGAAAAATTTATCCAGATTAGGAATGATCACGATTCTCGTTCTTCTGTTCTTTGCCATATTCTCCTTATTAGTGTTATCCACTAGTGGCTGATAGCTGCTTCTTCCTGCTGCAATTAGTTTGGAAGGCTCGACATTATATTTATCCTGCAGAATTCTAACAATAGAAGTAGCTCTTCGAACACTCAAGTCCCAGTTATCCTGAAGATACGATTCTTTAACCATGGTTCTGTCATCAGTATGACCTTCGATCATCACTTCCATTGCTGGTTCACTATTAATTACTTCAGCAAGTTTTTTGAGTAACGGTTGAGCTTCCTTCGTCACTCTGTAACTTCCGCTTCCAAAAAGTAGTTTATCTGATACATTGATCATCACGACAGTTTCGTCAACATTGATATCGATATCGTCTGCATCAGCACCTTCCGAGATATTCTGTTTAAGATTATAAGAAACTGCGAGGTTGATACTATCTTCTAAGGTTTCAGCACCTTTAACCTTTTCAGGGTCCATCTTGGCGATGGTAGATTTCATTTTCTCTTTTGTCTTTTTGGACATTACAGTGAGATCATTCATTTCCATCATTCCCTCATTCTCTGTTCTAAGAGAATTGATCTTTGCATTATAATCGGCAACACGCTCTTCAATGCGTGCATATTTTTCTTCAATTTCTTCTTTTTCAACCTGAGTCTTTTGAAGTGTACTTCTGGTGTCATTTAGTTCACCTTCCAAGGCCACATACTTCTTTTTCGATACACAGGATGTTAACAAACCTGCGGTTAATACAGTAGCTGTAATTACTCTTCTCATAATTTAGTTCTTAGTTTTCTGTTATGCTATCCCTGAATGCTAGAATAGTGCCAATAGAATTCGGTTAAGCAAACGGTTGCCCTGTATTTTGGATTGATCCAACCAATCACAATATTTACAAGTGCCTTAAAAACAGGGTTCTAACGTATTTTTTCGGCGATCAATTGAATTCAAGTTAATCTCAATTTCTTTAAAAAGCATTAAGTTATCTTTTTATAAAATGTGTAGATAAAGAAGCATGACTGTTGAAAAATTCTACAAATTCAAATTCTGAAATCCTCTATTTTGAGCCTACATTCATGAGGCTAACTATATATTTAACACAAGTTTATTAGTAAACTCGCAGCTATAAGTTCGCCATCATATATCTAAACGATAACTTTGGAAACTTCTAAAATTTATTTTTTGAGCACAGCCAAAGCACGCTTTTTCAAGATTTTAAAAATTCTGGGGAAAATACTCCTGAGCATCCTTATTCTACTTGTTCTAATACTCCTTTTTATAAGAAGTCCCTGGGGACAGAATATTATCAAGGATAAATTTATAAGCTCGATCGAAGAGAAGAGTGGTGCACAGATAGATCTGGAGAGAATTTTTGTACAGTTCAACGGGAATATTGAAGTCGACAATTTATATATCGAACATCCCGCGGGAGATACCATCATATATAGTGAACATATTACGGCGAATATTCCTTTCATGCCTCTAATTAAAGGTGAAGGATTCAGTCTCAAAGCTTTGGAGGCTCGCCGTGTTCGTGCTAATATTATTCGGGAAGATTCTATTACGGGGTTTAATTATGAAGTTCTCATGAAGGCCTTTGCTTCAGATACTACTCAAACTGCAACCACCGCGACAGATACGACCAGTTCAGGCATGCAGATATCTCTTGGAGAATTTGATCTGAAAAATTTTGACGTGGATTATGTAGATAAGGTGAGCGGTATTGATACCAAGGCAAAATTTGAAGAACTACAGCTCTCCTTTGCTGAAACAGATCTTACGAACATGGCTTTTGTTGTTGAAGACGCTATCCTGAATAATGCCCGCGTAACCTATAACCAAACGAAACCTTTTCCACCTTCGGAAGGTGAATCCAGTCCCGCCCCGATTTTTGAAGTACAAAAATTAAATTTCAATAATGTCCAGGCGATATACAATTCCAGTCCCGATTCGATTTCAGCTGAACTGAAGATTAATGTGCTGGAAACAAGTGCATCCAATTTCAACCTGCAGGATAGTATCATTTCTTCTGAATTGCTAAAACTTCATAATTCAGATATCATTCTGGAACTACAGCAGCAAAAATCCTCAGTAGCAAAGGATCAACAGAAAAGTACTGCCGAAAATTTTTCGTGGCCAGACTGGAAGATCAATATTGATAAAATCGACCTTTCCAATAATAATATCCTGTATCGTGTAAACGGTGCACAGGTAAAGCCTGGAACCTTTAATCCTGATGTTCTGGATATTCAGGATTTTGACTTGCAGGCTTCTCAAATTTCATACGCCCCAGAAAACGCGAGTTTAAATATTTCTGAATTTAATTTTACTGAAGCATCTGGAATTAAGGTAGATCAATTTAATCTCCAGGCAGAACTTACCAGCGATCATATAAGGCTTACAGATATAGTCTTCGACGGAATTGGAAACAGCTTGAATGGTAACCTAGAAATCAGTTACAATGATTTGGATGCTTTTCTGCAAGATCCTGGAAATGCTAATCTGCAGGCTGAACTTTCCAATATTAATATGAACCTGGATGAGTTTTTCAGATTTCAGCCAGAGTTTCGAGAAAATCAGTATTTAAAGAATCTCGCAAAATCTCCGGTTAAAGGAAATTTGTCCATTAGTGGTAAAGTGGATAATCTAAACCTGTCTAAACTTAATCTTCGTTGGAGAAATACCACTATACAGGGTAGCGGCAGCATAGTCAATGCACAGGATCCGGAAAATCTCAGCTTTAATCTGCCTAATGTACGACTTTCATCTACCCGCAAGGATCTCCAGAATTTTGTAAGTGAAGCCGATCTTGGAATGCAAATTCCCGAAAAGATTAGCATTAATGGAAGTTTTAAGGGTGATATGGAGCAGGTAAGGACTGCAGCCAAGATCGCGACTTCAGATGGTAGTATTGACGTAGATGGGAACTTCGAGTTTGGTGACAAGATTGCCTTTGACGCAGAGGTTCAGGGTGACGGGATCTCTCTGGGAAGACTGCTTCAAAATGATGCACTTGGTGATCTAAAAATAGACATTAAACTTACCGGAAGTGGTAATTCTGTGGCAGATCTTAATGCCAATCTTGATTCTACAATAGAGAGTTTTACCTATAATGGTTATGAGTTCAGGCAAATCGATTTAAATGGAGAGCTCAGGAACGGAAAAGGACCTGTTAATTTAGTATACCAGGATGCAAACCTGGATATGGAAGCACAACTGGATGTTGCCCTGGATTCGGTTTCTCCACGAGTTGATTTCAGTTTATATCTTGATGGTGCAGATCTTGAGGCTCTAGGGATTACCCAAAAGACTATCAAAGCAGCGTTTGAACTACAGGGATGGTTCGAAGGAAATTCTTCAGAATACGAACTTGAAGCTGAAATCATCGACGGTGTGGCGGTTTATAACAATAAGGCATATTTACTTGGCAGTTTTTCTGCAGATGCTTTTGTAAGACAGGATACCACTTCCGTAGACATTAATAACAGGATCCTGAACCTTGACCTTCAGTCCAATGCCAGTCCTGCAGCGTTTTCAGCAGCCATAGATCGACACTTTAAAAGATACATCACAGAAAATTACCAGGAAGATTCTATTTTCAATCCTGTTAATATGAAGATGAATGCGAAGATTAGCGAAGCGCCTATTCTAACAGAGGTTTTTCTTCTTAATCTTCAAAAACTTGATACCTTAACGATCGATGTGGACTTTGCAGAATCTGAAAGAAGATTGGATGCCAATGTCGATGTGCCATTCGTAAATTATTTCAATAGCGAGATCGATAGCCTGAAACTTGATATTAAATCGAATCCACAGGATCTTAAATTTGAATTCGCATTCAAGGAGCTCAATACCGGTCCGCTGGCTATCAAGCGTACCATATTTGGAGGTGATGTGCAAAACAGAAAACTGAACCTTGAATTTACTTCTCTTTATGACACCACCCGGGTCGTACACGCAACATCACAATTGAACTTTCAGGGTGATACGTTACAATTTCATATAGATAATAAGGACCTTGTTTTAAATGGGAACCCATGGCAGATCGAGAATTCGAATATGCTAAGCTTTGATACGGGTTACCTGAATTTCCAGAACTTTAGATTGTTTAGAGAAGATCAGGAAATGCGCATAAGCAACGATAAACCCGGTGTTGAAAAAGAACACCTGAGCCTTGACTTTAAAAACTTTAAGTTAGCTGCACTGTTAAGTTATCTGAATCCTGAAGAGAAGCTCGCACAGGGTCAGGTGAATGGAAATATAGTATATGAAGAACCTTTTGGAGAAACCGGTATCCTGGCAGATATGGAGATTAATAAACTATCTATGCTAGGTGTGGATATGGGAACTCTAAGTTTACAGGGGAATTCTTCTGGATTTAGTCAGTACGATTTCGAAATGGCGATGAAAGGTGGAGAAATCGATCTGGATCTTACCGGATCCTATATTGCGGCTGAGCCTTCAGCAAAGCTGGATCTAAATTTGGATTTGAACGAGGTGCGCATGACTGCTCTCGAAGGCTTTTCCCAGGGAGAGATCAAAAACGCTGATGGCAGTTTTAGTGGGAAATTTAAACTTAATGGCACTTTACTGGAACCGGTTTATGAAGGCAACTTACAGTTTGATTCAGCTTCCTTCAATATCGCGATGCTGGACTCTCAATTTACTTTGCCAAATGAACAACTCAATCTGGATAATCAAGGGGTATATTTCGATAATTTTGAGATCGTTGATGCTGAAAGCAACTCCATCGTGGTTAACGGTGAAATTACCACTCCAAGTTTCCTAAACCCAGGATTTGATCTTGATGTACAGGCAGAAAACTTTAAGCTCATCAATTCTACGGAAGAGGATAATGATCTGTTCTACGGAACTGCTGTCGTGGATGTAGACGCGCAAATCAAAGGTGATCTTACCTTACCAAAGGTGACGATGAATGTAGATGTGCGAAAAAGTACAGATCTTACCTATGTAGTACCGGAAACCGAACTTCAAATGAAAGAAAGGGATGGTATCGTCATATTCGTAAATAAAGAAACCCCCGACGATATCCTGACTGAAACCGAAGAAGAAAGCTACGTGGTTTCAGGCTATGACATTTTCGCAAGGTTAACGGTAAATGAAGGAGCAAAGTTCAATGTGATCATTAACCAGGAAACTGGTGATATTTTCCAGGTTCAGGGAGAAGGAGATCTTATCTTCAATATGTATCCTAATGGCAGAACTGCCCTTACGGGAATTTATAACATTAATGATGGTTACTATGAGATGAGTCTCTATAACCTTGTGAAAAGAAGATTTGATATAGCCGATGGGAGTCGTGTTTCCTGGGCAGGTGATCCCTTTGATGCACAGTTGGACGTTAGAGCCATTTACCGTGTAGAAACGGCCGCTTCAGGATTGCTGTCCTCAAGTTTGACCGCTGTAGATCCAGAGCAGGAAGGAATGTATCGACAGGAACTGCCTTTCTTGGTTTATTTAAACGTAGACGGAGATCTAATGGCCCCAAAAATTTCCTTTGGATTAGACATGCCAGAAGATGAACGTGGCGCCATTAGCGGAAGCGTATATAACAGGGTTCAGCAATTGAACAACCAGGAACAGGAATTGAACAAACAGGTATTCTCATTGCTGGTCCTCAACCGGTTCTTTCCAGAGGGCGGTAGTACAGGTGCAGGTGGTGGTACGATGGACGTAGCCAGAGATAACCTAAACAGTGCCTTATCAGACCAGTTAAACATGTTATCAAGCAAAGTACTTGGAAACAGTGGACTACAATTAAATTTTAATCTTGATAGTTATACAGATTATCAGGGAGATAATGGCCCTCAGGATCGTACTCAGTTGGGTATTAGTGCTCAAAAAGCATTCCTGGAAGACAGGTTGATCGTAGAAGTGGGAAGTGCCGTGGATATTCAGGGTGGAAATCAGGCAGGGCATGAGGCAAGCCCGGTCATTGGAAATGTTAGTATTTCCTATCTTCTTGATGAAAGTGGTATCTGGAGATTAAAAGGTTTCAGTAGAAGTCAGTACGAAAATGTGATCGATGGGCAGTTGGTAGTGAGCGGTATATCCTTGATTTTTACCAAAGAATTCA
The DNA here is from genome assembly GCF_000423045.1 of Christiangramia portivictoriae DSM 23547. Lineage (GTDB taxonomy): Bacteria > Bacteroidota > Bacteroidia > Flavobacteriales > Flavobacteriaceae > Christiangramia > Christiangramia portivictoriae. The sequence goes on from NZ_KE383972.1 coordinate 381,115, forward strand.
ACAAGTTCAAGAATATGTTTGAAAAGGCGGTGATGGAAGAAGTAAAGAAGGAAAAGAAAGAACCTGCAGACACAGAAAGTTCAGAAGGTACAGAAAGCACGGAAGATGAAAATTAGAATTTCAGTAATTATAATAATAGCTGTAGCACTGTTCCAGTCCTGCAGCGTGGAAAAATTTATCCCGGAAGAAGAATTGCTCTATACGGGGTCTAGCATTCAAATCGAATCTGATACCGTAATAAAGGAGAAACCAGAACTAAAAGCTGAATTGCAAAGTGTTCTAAGGCCAAAACCTAATGCGCAGATCCTGGGTATGAGACCGGGACTCTATTTTCATTATAAAGCACAACGTGAAAAGCCGGGCTTCATCAATAAATTTTTAAATAAAAAAATAGGGGAGGAGCCGGTTTACTTATCTGATGTAGATCTGGAAAACACCGAAGATCTGCTTCTAAACAGATTGGAAAACAGGGGCTTCTTTTATTCAAATGTTACTTCAGAAGAAATGAAGAATGAAGATGCGAAAACAGCATCTGTGAATTATGATCTCAACGTACCAGAGCCTTATACGATGGCTACCTATCAGCTCGACAATGATACGCTACGAGTGTATAATGAGATCAAAGGCAATCTGGATAAAACGCTTCTGGGTGAAGGGATGAGATTTGACCTTCCAAAATTAAAACTGGAAAGGGAACGCATCGATCTTTTTCTGAAAGGGGAAGGTTATTACAACTTCAACCCAGGATTTTTAATTTTTGAAGCAGATACCAACCAGTATGACAGGAAAAAATTTGATTTATTTTTAAGACTAAAAAAAGATGTCCCTGCAAAATCTGTTATTCCATACAGGATTTCAAATGTAAATGTTTACGCAAATTATAATGTGGATGAAGACAGCGTTACCAACAATTTCAAACGATTCGAGGATAAGAATTACTTTCAGGATGAATTGTTCTTTAGACCAAAATATCTGGATCCTTATTTGTTAATAGAAACGGGTGATAATTTTAGCCCTGAAGCGTCCAGGGCAACCAGTAGGAGATTGGGAACTATAGGTTCTTATAAGTTTGTAAATATTAGGTACGATGAAGTTGATACTCTGGCTACAGATAGCATTGGCCTATTAGAAGCGAACATTTTCCTATCACCTTTAAAAAAGCGAGCGATAAAAGCAGAGCTGCAGGCCCTGACTAAATCCAACAATTTTGCTGGTCCGCATCTTGGAGTTACCTTTTCTAACAGAAACCTGTTCAAAGGTGGTGAACGTTTGGATATTTCAGCCAATTTTGGATATGAGGTTCAGCTTGGAGACGGAGGTATCCCGGGAAGAAATTCATTAAATTTCGCTCTTAGCAATGATTTAATTGTACCAAGACTTTTATTCCCAGTAGAATTTAATAACAACTTTTTTAAATATGACATTCCAAAAACCAGGATAAGCCTGGGAGGGGACTATTTAAAGAGAGCACAGTTATTTACTCTTACCAGCTTAAATGCTGCTTTTGGCTATTTCTGGAATGCTAACAGGTATGTTACACATGAATTGAATCCCATAGATCTTAATTTTGTAAGATTAGGGAATGAAAGCGAGGAGTTTTTAGAGATCTTGGACGAAAATCCGTTACTGAGAAGCAGTTTTGACCAGGAATTTATTGCAGGTCTAACTTATTCCTTCACCTACAATGGAATGATAGATTCTAATAAAAAACATGTGTTCTTTCTAAATTCCAATTTTGATATCGCTGGAAATACCATGAGTCTTATTGGCTCTGAAAACGAGCAGGGAAAAGATGAAGTTTTTGGGCTGGATTATGCACAGTACGCAAAACTGGATATGGATTTTCGCTATCATCTAAGATTTGAAAATCAGAGTTTAATAGCAACCAGATTGTTTAGTGGCTATGGAATCCCATATGGTAATTCTGATGTGATGCCTTTTAGCAAACAGTACTTTTCAGGTGGGCCTTATAGTGTTCGCGCCTTTAGAACCAGGTCTCTTGGTCCAGGGACATTCCAGGGAGCAGAAGATACCGAACAGTATCGTGACCAGTCTGGTAACATCAGGATCGAGGCAAATGCTGAATACAGGTTTCCAATCGTCACTTACTTAAACGGGGCATTTTTTATAGATGCCGGGAACGTCTGGAATAGCAAGTCCCAGGAAGAAACTGGCTTTGAAAATGGTCAGTTCCAGTCAGATTTTATAAATGAACTGGGAATTGGTGCAGGTGCAGGTCTGAGAATCGATATACAAAGTTTTGTGATAAGATTTGATCTTGCTTTTCCAATGCATGATCCAAACAAGCCACAGGGTGAAAGATGGGTAAATGATTTTGGCAGTCCGGTGTTTAATTTTGCGATTGGTTATCCATTCTAGTGTTGCAGCTTCTGCCCATAGCAAAGATCTCCGGCATCACCCAAACCAGGAACGATATAGCCATTCTTGTCTAGTTCATTATCTATGGTTGCAATCCAGAGTTTGGAATTTTCCGGAAACTCAGATTTTAAGAATTCAATACCTTCCGAAGATCCTATAACAGAAACCAGGTGGATCCTGGCCGGTGTCCCCATGGGAGTGATCGCTTTTAAAACATTAGCGAAAGATTTTCCCGTAGCAAGCATGGGATCTGCCAGAATAAGCGTTTTACCCTCCAGGGAAGGTGAAGCCAGGTATTCTACCAGGACTTCGAAATTTTCATCATTATCGGGATGATGTCTGTAAGCAGAAATAAAAGAATTTTCAGCGTCATCGAAGTAATTTAAAATGCCCTGATGTAAAGGCAGGCCGGCTCTTAAAATGGAACAGATCACCACCTCATTGTCTGGCTGGGCGATTTCAGAATTACCCAGTGGCGTTTCAACAGTTCGTTTTCGATAGTTGAGTTCCTGGCTCAGCTCATAAGACATGATTTCTCCCAAACGCTCTATATTTCTACGGAAGCGCATACGATCCTTTTGGACGTGTACATCTCTTAACTGACTTATAAATTTGTTAGCGATTGAATTATTTTGGGATAGTTCGTGAACCTGCATGTAATTTTCCTTTTTTGGTACTCAAAATTACTTTTTTTATTTTATTATTAAAGAATACACCTAAAACCTAATTTGGTCGTTATAAAATCGAAATTAAATATTGGCTGTATTTTTGATATGCTTTTGCTGCATAAAACACTTGCTATGAATAGATTCATTCTTTTACTCATCATGTTCAGTTCTGTATCGCTCTATTCTCAAATTGAGATTCCAAGAAGCACCAATACAGGAAGGGTTATCAAAGCCGAAGAATCAAATTCCACAGGCTTTCCTATTCTGAAAAGAGACAATGCCGAGAAGGAAAGTCGGTTTTTAAAAGAAAAGCCTAAAGCTATCGATCTCAGGGAAAATCCAAATAATTTACTTACTGAAGCAGACGCCATGAAAGAAAAATGGGCAAAAGATGCTGAAGTAAAAGAAGAATATAAATTTGACCAGAGCCTTGGTAACGTAGTAACGAAGGGTAGATTTGTGGAAGTTTACTGCCGAGACCACCAGTTTATTGACGGTGATAAGGTACAGATCATTGTCAATGGTGAATTAGTGGAGGCAAGTGTGACGCTAAGCGCTGGTTTTAAGCCGGTATTGGTCAATTTACAGGATGGTTTTAATAGCATTCAATTTGTTGCGCTGAATCAGGGAAGCTCAGGACCCAATACAGCTGAATTGAGAGTTCTTAGCGAAAAAGGGGAGATGCTCGCAAAGAAAGAATGGAACTTGCTTACTGGTGCAAAAGCCGAATTGATCGTTGTCAAAAATTAATGATCGAATATTACTTTTCAATGATTCTGACTTGTTCAATTTTTACTGCAAATTTCACATTAACTTAAGGTTACCTGACAATCTTCTGTTAATCTTTCGAACTAAGCTCCTTTAAGTTGCTAAATTGAAATTAATTAACCAGTAAAATTGAAATTATGGCAATTGTAAAAGTGATTGAAGTGATAGCCGCTTCAGAAAAAAGTTTTGATGACGCAGTACAAAAAGCAGTTACAGAGGCTGCGAAGACAGTAAAAAATATCCGCTCGGTTTACGTAAAGGAGATGAAAGCCCATGTAGATGGCGATAGAATTACTTCGTATGCGGTGAATGCAAAGATATCGTTTGAGAAAACCAACTAAGAGATCACAATAATTTAAAGAAATGCCGGACGAAAGCCCGGCATTTTTTATTGATTCCCTTTTAAAGACTTAAATTTGCTCCAAACATGGTACTAATGTCTGCAGATATTTTTGAGCATATATCCAGGGAAATCGAGTTTTCTGAGTTTGAAAAAACAGAATTTAGAAGTATTCTTTCTGAAGTTTCCATTCGAAAAAAAGAATTGCTTATTAAACCCGGGCAAACGGTACAAAATGAATATTTTGTGGTAGAGGGATGTTTGCGTGCTTACTATCTGGATGAGCAGGGTAATAAGCACATTATTCAGTTTGCCATCGAAGACTGGTGGATTAGTGATTTTGAAGCATTTTTTACTAACCAGCCTTCAAAACTTTATGTGGAGGCCATTGAAGATTCGAAGTTATTGTCTTTAAATCGAACGCTGCTCGAAGAACTATACCAGAGGATTCCAAAATTTGAACGCTTCTTCAGAATAAAAACCACCGGCGCTTTTGTTTCGCTCAGAAAAAGAATACTATCATCCCTGGAAAAATCGAACAAGGACCGTTATCTGGATTTCTGCGAAACCTATCCTGAAATCGAAAAAAGAGTTCAGAATTATCATATTGCAAACTATTTGGGAATGAAGCCAGAGAGCTTAAGCAGGATTCGAAAAGATCTGGCATAAAACCTAGTTAAGTGGCAACCTCCTTTGTGTTTTATACTGAAATGCATTTTATCAATAGCATGTCTATATATATAAAGTTGATGAACTTCATCTATAAGCTTAGGCTTAAATCATTCAATAATGTAAGACCTGTGTAAATGGCTTCAGAGTTAAATAAATTAGCTATGCATGATAAAAAGATCCAGGTTATACCAGGCCTGTTATCCATGTTTCGTCCTGGCAGACAGGAATTCTATAAGTTGATTTTTTGTTTTAGAAGACATCAATTGCCATGCTTTTATAAATTAATATTGTAATAAATATATACCGGTAAGTACATTCATTCCTTTCCCACATTACAATAGCAGCAGAATTACTTCACCTGATAGGTTATTGAATAAAATCTAATCCCGGAAGTTGATTATTTAAAGCTTTCACAATTGATTTGCTATGCCTATCTTTGTAAAAATTTTAGTGCAGGTCAAAATGGCTTACGCTCTCTCTGAATAAATCCTACAAAAGATAATCTTACACATTAAATTTTTCTGGTATTCGTTTAGTTGGTTCAATGCATTGAAATTTTCAACGAATATTAATTAATTTATAGTGAATGGCAAGATCCGGACAAACCCAAAACAAAAGAGAGAAAGAAAAGAAGAAAATCAAAAAGCGTAAGGAGAAAGAAGCCAAGCGTTTAGAAAGAAAAGAAAATTCCAACAAAGGTGGATCATTCGAAGATATGATCGCTTATGTTGATGCCGATGGGAATCTAACCGATACTCCACCAGATCCAAGTCAAAAGGTAGAAGTAGAAGTAGAGGACATCGAAATTGCAATTCCGAAGAAAGAGGACAGGGAGGAAGAGGAGATCATTACTGATACAGAAGGTAAGGTTTCATTTTTTGATCACTCTAAAGGATTTGGATTCATTATCGGAAAACAGACTGGCGAGAAATATTTCGTGCATGTGAGTGGTCTTATCGACGAGATCGATGAGAATGATAAAGTAAGCTTCGAACTGGAGCAGGGAATGAAAGGACTCAACGCTGTTAGAGTTAAGGTCATCGATTAAATTCTCTCCTAGAAAAGGGAACTAAATACAAAACTGAATTTATCCTGTAGCGTAAAAGTTTGAAAACTAATTAATTATTTATAGTGTGAATGTAAAAATAAAGATTACATTTGCCTTAGTAAATATTTTAGTTTTCTTCACTTTTTAGTCCTTTCAGGATATTTCAAGTTTTGTTTACTTCATTATTTAGTTTGTAAAATTAATAGTACCAGTATCAACAATCCAATATTCGCTCAAAAACGAGCATCCGATTTCTCAAAGACTCTTCGAAGCCGGGTAAATAGCTATTTCAAAAATAATAACATCAGTAAACATGCTAATGCAAGCATGATCGTAAAAACTGTGCTGATGCTATTGACATTTATAGTCCCTTTAATCATTGTTAACACAGGAGTCGTTGAAAGCACATGGTTGTTGTTTGGACTGTATATTTTAAGTGGTTTCGGCATGGCTGGTATTGGCATGGGAATCATGCATGATGCAATTCACAACTCTTACTCCAAAAATCAAAAGGTCAATCAATATCTGGGTTATACTTTAAATCTCATTGGTGCTAACGCAAGCATCTGGAGAATTCAGCACAACGTACTTCATCATACCTTCACAAACATTGAAGAGGCTGATGATGATATTAATCCTCCATTTTTCCTACGTTTTACTCCGCATACCAAAAGATATAGGATCCATAAATTTCAGCATTTGTATAGCTGGTTCTTTTATGGTTTATCTACTGTAAGCTGGGTAACTGCCAAGGATTTTGTTAGAATGGCCAAATTCAAGAAAATGGGATTTTTCAAGGAAGGTAAAGAATTCAAAAAACAGTTACTTACCGTAATTGGCTGGAAACTGGTTTCTTTCTTTTTTGTACTCATACTGCCAATAATCATGGCACCACAGGCATGGTGGATTGTTGTTATGGCTTTTATTAGCATGCACTTTGTTACAGGTTTAATGATTACTACCATATTTCAACTGGCACATATCGTTCCAACCACGGAGTATCCACTGGCAGATGAAAAAGGTATTGTACAGGGTGACTGGGCAAGTCATCAATTATTGACAACAGCTAATTTTTCTCCAAAGAGCAGGTTATTTTCCTGGTTTATTGGTGGATTGAACTATCAAATTGAACATCATTTATTGCCTAATATCTGTCATGTTCATTATAGAAAAATATCACATATCGTAGCGCAGACCGCGAAAGAATACGGTTTGCCTTATCATAACCAGCATAGTTTTGTATCTGCCGTTGGTGAGCATTTTAAAATGCTAAGACAGCTAGGTAAAGTTGATACATTGAGAGTTGGATAAAATAGATCGGAAGCCATACGATCTTAAAAGTTTAATGGCAATTTATAACAATTAATAAGTAAGTAATGCAAGAAGGAAAAGTGAAGTTTTTTAATTCAACAAAAGGATTTGGATTTATAAAAGCTGACGATTCGAACGAAGACATCTTCGTACACTCAACTGGTCTTATCGACGAGATTCGTGAAGATGACAGAGTACAATTTGAAACAGAACAGGGAAGAAAAGGCCTTAATGCTGTGAACGTTGAAGTAATTGACTAATTACTGATAAGTTTCAGCTTGAAACTTAAAATAAGAGATCATGGCCGGGTGATCTCATAATAAATCCGGCGCTATTAACATATAATATTAAAGTAATGCAAGAAGGTAAAGTAAAGTTTTTCAATTCAACAAAAGGATTTGGATTTATAAAAGCTGACGATTCTAACGAAGACATCTTTGTACACTCAACTGGTCTTATCGACGAGATTCGTGAAGATGACAGAGTACAGTTTGAAACAGAACAGGGAAGAAAAGGTTTAAACGCCGTTAACGTTGAAGTAATTGACTAATTACTCTTTGACGTTTGATTTTCAGACTCAAAATAACAGATCACTGCCGGATGATCTTTAAATGGAGCCGGCAACAATAACAATTAATTAGTATAGTAATGCAAGAAGGTAAAGTAAAATTTTTCAATGCAACCAAGGGATTTGGTTTCATTAAATCAGACGAAACAAACGAAGACATCTTTGTACACTCAAGTGGTCTTATCGATGAAATTCGCGAAGACGACAGAGTTCAGTTTGAAACTGAGCAAGGAAGAAAAGGATTGAATGCTGTAAATGTTGAAGTAATCGACTAACTACATTCTATTCCATAGATCCAAAAGCCATCCCTAATAGGATGGCTTTTTTTATTCCTTCCCGAGAATTATCTCTTTGTGTTTTTATTAATAGAATTGATTAAAACATTTACGATATTGTTCAAACCAACCAAAATTCAACAACTCATGTTCAAAAGTAAGCCTGCAATATTTTACATAGCCGCAGCAATTCTGGCTGTCTATTTTCTAATTGCCGGACTGGTTAAGGCCAAGGGTTTTTTCGCTCCATTGGCTACTGCCGTTATTCTTAGTCTCGTGGTCCTGCCACTGAGTATCTGGATGGAAAAATTTATGAAACGAGCCTGGGCTGCCATGATAAATAGTTTGCTGTTATTCGGGATAAGTATTGGATTGATGGCTTTAATAAGCATGCAGGTTAGAAATTTTACAGAAGACTGGCCAAAGATACAGGAGCAAATGGCGCCTAAAATTGAGCAGCTTAAAACATTTGCTCTGGAACATACACCTCTTGACCCTGAAGATATTAATCAATCCAATGAAGAAGATAATGAAGCCATGAGTGCCAGTATGCGCAAGAAGATTACGGCATTTCTTAGTGGACTGTCCAGTTTTCTGGCAAATTACCTTTTAACATTCGTATATGTATTCTTCCTGCTTAATTACAGGGAAATCTTTAAAAACTTCCTGCTGCGTATCATGCCCGATTCGAAAAAAGAGTCGATCAAACATACGTTGTCAAAATCCATAAAAGTAGCTCCTCAATACCTGCTGGGTAAATTAATGCTTATGGGCCTTCTTGCAATATTGTACTCCATTGGCCTCGGAATTTCTGGAGTGGATAATTTTATTCTGGTAAGTGTTATTGCCGCAATTTTGACTTTGATCCCCTACGTTGGTAATATTCTTGGATTTACTATGGCCGTTGCTTTTGGATTTCTAAGCAGCGGAGATACAGCTGTACTTATTGGTATTGCGCTTACTTTTACAATTACGCAATTTGTGGAATCTTATGTATTACAACCATTTATAGTTGGAGATCGTGTAGACGTACATCCATTCTTTGTTATCGTCTCTGTTATTGCTGGAAATTTGATATGGGGTATCATTGGGATGATCCTCGCTATCCCGGTGTTAGGTATCATCGTGGTAATTCTACACAATATTGAAGCAACCAAACCATTAGGTATACTTCTTAGTAAAACGAAGTTCTCTGAGACCTGATTGATATTAATTCCTTAATTTGGAAGAATAATCAATTTATTCTTCCATGAGAAAATTTTATTTTTTACTTATTTCAGGTATGCTGTCATCTGGGGTTGGTCTTAGCCAGTCTGCAGAACCAAACCAGCAAGTTCCCGAATTCGAACTCAATTACGAAAAATTCACTTTGGACAATGGTCTTGAGGTGATCCTTCATGAAGATCACAGTGATCCAATTGTGGCAGTAGCCACTATGATGCACGTGGGTTCAAACAGGGAGAAACCTGGTAAAACCGGTTTTGCTCACTTTTTTGAGCATATGAGTTTTAATGATTCTGAAAATGTTCCTGTTGGTGCCAACCGTAAGATGATTCCAGAGTGGGGTGGGAGCAGAAATGGCGGAACCTGGAGTGATGGTACGGTATATTACGAAGTAGTACCCAAAGACGCTTTTGAAAAGATCCTCTGGATCGATTCAGATAGATTTGGATATATGATCAATACAGTTACACAAGCTGCTCTTGATCGTGAAAAACAGGTAGTAAAGAACGAAAAGCGGCAACGCGTGGATAACGCTCCCTATGGTTATACAGATGAAATCATTAGAAAAAACCTCTACCCAGAAAACCATCCTTACAACTGGACCGTTATTGGACAGTTACCAGACCTACAGTCGGCAACCCTGGAAGATGTAAAGGAATTCTACCAGCAATATTATGGTGCGGCGAACGCATCGCTCGTAATTGCAGGTGACATAGACATAGCAGAAACCAAACGACTGGTTGCCCAATGGTTTGGCGAGATTCCCTCAGGACCTGAAGTTGAGCCAATGAAGGCAATGCCGGTAGAACTTAGAACTACCAAAAACCTTTATTTCGAAGATAATTTCGCAAAACTCCCGGAACTTAGAATGGTTTATCCAACAGTAGAAGATTATAACAAGGATATGTATGCCTTACAAATATTAGGACAACTCTTAAGCGGAAGCAAAAAATCACCTTTGTATCAAACGGTAGTTGAAGAATCCAATCTTGCACCACGCATTAGTACCTACCAAAGTAGTAGTGAGCTCGCGGGAGAATTTGTGGTAAGAGTACGTGCTAATTCAGGAACAGATCTGGATAGTGTTCATTTCGCCATTCAGAAAGGTTTTGAAAGGTTCGAAGAATCTGGGGTAAGTGAAGATGATCTGAAAAGAATCAAAGCCGAACTTGAAACTCAACTTTACCAGGGAGTTAGTACTGTACTCAACAAAGCTTTTCAATTAGTACAGGATAATGAATTTAATGGTGATCCCGGATACTTAAAGAAAACGGCAGAACTTACAAATGAGGTCACTTCAGAAGATATCATGCGCGTTTACAATAAGTATATCAAAGATCAGCATTATATTATGACCAGCGTTATTCCCAAAGGCAGCCTGAACCTGGCTATAAATAATTCAGAAGAAGCCAACGTGTGGATTGAAGAAGTCAAGAAAGATGTAGCCAGCGAGGAGGTTAGCCAGGGAGAGGAAGCTGTATACGACAAAACTCCGTCCAAATATGATCGAAGTGAACCTGAATTTGGCGATCTGCCTTTATTCAAGGCACCGCAAATCTGGACAGCAGAACTTGAAAATGGAATAGAGATTTATGGAATTGAGAATAACGAAATACCGCTTGTACAGTTTGATATTACAATTCCAGGTGGACAACGACTGGATCCAGATGGAAAAGAAGGTGTGTCGTACCTGCTAAGTGATTTAATGTTACAGGGAACAGCCACGAAAACTCCGGCAGAATTAGAAGAAGCTCTCGGACTTTTGGGAGCTAATGTATACATAAGTACCGGAAATGAAGACTTTCGTATTTCAGGCACCTGTTTAAGCAAGAACTTAAAGGCAACGATGAAACTCGTGAAGGAAATATTATTGCAACCAAGATGGGATTCAACAGAACTATCGAGATTAAAACAAGCTCTTGAGACCAGTTTGAAGGATCGAGAAGCGAATCCACAGGCAATTGCCTCTACAGCGTTCTATAAGCTATTATATGGAGAGGAGCATAGTTTCGGAGTGCCGGTAAATGGTACTTTAAAAACAACTGCAAATATTACTATGAATGATTTAAAAGCTTATTATGCTAAATTATCTCCTGAAGATGCCAAATTTCATATAGCAGGTGCGGTTGGAAAAGATCAGGTAATAGACATTGTTTCCAATTTAGAAACAGATTGGGATACTGCAGCTCCTGAAATATCTACCTCTGAAATAGATGCGCCAGGCGAACCGGGAACTTTATATTTTATAGATGTTCCAGACGCTAAACAATCTGTGATCATGGTGGGCAAACTGGTACTTTCAGAAAATGATGAGAATGCCAGTAAACTTGCTTTTGCTAATGAGATCCTGGGTGGTGGTTCGAGTGGTAAACTATTTCAGACTTTAAGAATTGAAAAAGGTTATACCTACGGAGCATACTCTGGTATTGCCCAGAATGAAACAATTTCACCATTTTATATCTCAACCAGTGTTCGTGCAAACGCTACTTTACCCTCCCTGGAGATCATCGAGAAGATGCTGACTAATTATGCTGAAGATTTTGGTGATGAAGAAGTTGAACTGACGCAGAACAAGCTATTAAAAGAAAACACTCGTTCTTATGAGAGTCTGGGAGCTAAGCTGGGTATGCTGAATGATATAAGCAAGTATAAGAAAGCTGCAAATTTTATTGAATTACAGCAGGAGGAACTTATGAATATGACAGAAAACGACTTCAAGTCTATTATTAAGCAATATATTGACGAAACAGGAATGATCTATTTGGTGGTTGGCGACCGGGCAACACAACTAGATGAAGTCAGGAAGCTGGGGAAACCTGTGGTTGAACTTGATATTTATGCCAATAAACTAAAAGAATAGGGAAGAATTCGATTCTATAATTTAGTACAACAGCGCGAAATTATCGCGCTGTTGTTGTTTTGTAAGACCTTTTAATCAGTTAATTAACAAATACTTATTCAAAGAATTAGTGATTTACAAATAATTAATAATATATTAGATAATACATCGTATAAAACTAACTCACGGTAAGAAGATTCTTTCAATCTTCTAAAATGAAGTTTAGTTAGAATTTGTCAATTGTTTATGTCTGGATCGTCAAGAATTCATCTCTTACATGTAGAGGACTCCAAAACAGATGCGTACTTACTACAAAGGCATCTGGAGAACACTGATATCCAGATTTACCTGGCGACAAGCAAAAAAGAGTTCGAATATTATCTCCACAATCATTCTTTTGATATTATTCTTTGCGATCATTACCTACCAGACCTTTATTCTAATGAAGCCTTGGAAACTGTTAGAAAAATGGATAGTGTCTTGCCATTTATAATATTTTCAGGCACTTTACCACCAGGTACAGCGGTTAAGCTTATGGAGAAAGGTGCCAACGATTTCATTTTTAAAGATAGGCCAGAAAGGCTCATACCTGCGATCCTTAATGCGATAAGTCGATGTAAGTTGGAACGTGAACGTGAGCAGATGGAGAAGCAGATTCGATTTAGCGAAAACAGATTCCGGAAACTGGTAGAGTCTTCCCACGAAATAATTTGCATTTTAAACCGTGAGGCTGAAATTATCTATTGTAGTCCTTCCATTAGAAATTTATTTAATGATCATACTAAGGTCCTTGGATGTGCTATTGGTCAAATTATCGATTTCGAAAATCCAGTTCGATTCCTTGAATTATTCAATGAATGTAAAAACAAGAAACAGCGCATAGAGGATTTAGTATATGTCAAACTATTAAATTCAGTAGGTGTGTTCAGATGTATTTTAAGAAATCATTTGAACGACGAAGGAATCAATGGTATCATTATTAAGTTTCGAGATATTACTGATGAAATATCAAAAGATAAGCAAATAAGGGAAAGAGATGAGAAACTGAGAGCTTTCTACGAAAATAGCATTGATGGGATCATCATGGCGAAAACTAATGGAATTATTACTTCGGCCAACCCTGCGATGTGCAGGATGCTGGGAATGCAGGAATCTGAACTTATCGGGCAGCATAGAAATATAATCATTGATACCGATAAAGATAGAGTTGCTGAATTACTCGAAGAACGCAGGAAGATCGGAAAAGCAAAATCTGAGCTCAATCTAATTAGAAAAGATGGTACAGTATTTCCAGCTGAAGTTGCGTCCTCTATACTTCCTTTCAAGAGGGATGGTAGAAAGATTGAAAAAACTGCTACTATTATTAGGGATATTACTGAACAAAAAGAAAACGTCCGGCAAATCAATGACACAGCGGAAAAGCTGCAGTATGCTGAAAAAATTGCCAGAATTGGATATCTGGAAATCAATCTTAAAGCGAATACCGTTTACTGCTCCGGGGAGGTTAGCAACATATTAGCTGTTGAAAATTGTGATGATTTAAAATAGAGGAATTTCGTAGCCTGATATTTAAGGAGGACATACACATATTTGAAGATCTAAAAAGCGCGGTTCTGGATAAAGCTGAAACAAAAAATATTGAATTAAGAATACACGTAAGAAATTCAGAATTCAGGTGGTTGAATGTGATCGTAAGCCCTTTGATGGACGGAGAAGAGATCGTTGGAGGAAAAGGAACCTTACAGGATATTACAGAGAAAAAAGTAAACTTTGAAAAATTAGCAATTAGCGAGAACAGGTATAAAAGTCTAATCCAATCACAGACAAATTATTTCATCCGAATTGATTTGGAAGGAAACTTAACATATTGTAATCAAAGGTACATCGATGATTTTGGATGGTTATACCCTAATCATGATCCCATAGGTAAAAATAGTTTGATAGACTCGCTTCCAAGCCAGTACGAAAAAATCATGGCCCTTGGTGACAAATGCACCAGATTTCCATTCAAAAATTTCCAGCTGGAGATAGATAAGATAGGGAAGAATGATACGAGCAAGGCTACCATATGGGACATCGTATATCTTAAAAATGAAAATGGCTCCGGTGAACTACAATGTGTTGGAATAGATATTTCAGACAGGGTGAAAGCTGAAGACGAGAATAAATTTCAAGCTAATATTCTTAGCAAAATTGGGCAGGGAGTTGTAGCCACAGATGCTGAGGGAAAAATAAAATATTTTAATGCAGCCGCTGAAAAGATCTACGGCTGGAAATATGAAGAGGTTAAAGATGAAAATCTTGTTGAATTAATGTTTCCAGATTTACACGAATCAGATCTGTTAGAAGAAATCCTGGAGAAGATATCTTTTGAGCATACCTTCAGTAGTCAGTATCACGGAAGAAAAAGTGATGGGACAAGTTTCCCCGTCCAGGTTACTATGTCTGGAATCGTCGATCAAGAGCGTAATCTCAATGGTGTTATTTGCATCTTTTCAGATATTACCAAACTTAAAAAATCTGAGAATAAGCTGAGGGAGCTCAATAAGAATCTTACAAGTTACACCAATGAGCTGGTAAGCGCGAACAAAGGTCTTGAGCAATTCAGCTATATTGTTTCTCATAACCTACGCGCACCGGTCGCCAATATTATTGGAATTGCTGAAATTATTGCAGATGAGGATATTGAGCCAATTATGCGGGATAAGCTTATAAGCGACATGTTGAATAACGTTCAGCGCGTGGATACTGTGGTAAGAGATCTTAATGATATTTTGAAGGTCAAAGCCGACTATAATAATTCCAGAGAGTTGGTTGATTTCCAGAGTTTAACCGATGATGTACTGCATATGACTGGATCACTAATCTCTGAAGATGAAATGACAGTGGATACTGATTTTGGTAGTTTTCCATCTATGTTAACCTCGAAAAGTTATCTCCATAGCGTCTTTTATAATATTATTCTAAATGCCATAAAATACAAACATCCGGACAGAGAGCTTTTTTTAAAGATCTCCAGTCATTCAGATGCCAGGTTCAATACGTTGACATTTTTAGATAATGGATTAGGAATCAAACTTGGTAAAAACAAAGAGGAGTTATTTGAACTTTATAAAAGACATCATCATCACATTGAGGGCAAGGGGATGGGCTTGTTTATGGTAAAGACTCAGCTTGATTTAATTGGAGGAAAAATTAATCTGGAAAGTGAACCTAACCAGTGGACTAAGGTATGCATTCAATTCCCGAATAAAATTACAAAAACAGAATGATGAGTACACATGATTACATAATTGTAGATGATGATCCTGTGAATAATCTCATCTGTAAGCTAGTGATTGAGAAATTCGATCCAAATGGGAAGGTAAACGTGTTTCAGCAACCAGAGAAAGGACTGGAGTTTTTGAAATCTTTTGTCATCGATGATTCTCAAGCAAAAATAGTACTGTTCCTGGATGTTAACATGCCTACCATGACTGGCTGGGATTTTCTTGATGAATTTCTGAAATTTGATGAAAGTCGGAGAAATTTGTTCGAAATATATATTCTAACATCAGCGATTGAAGATTTTGATCCGGAAAAGATTAAATATCCCATGGTAAAAGCTTTTCTCTCCAAACCTCTTCGGAAAACTACACTTGTTGAATTAAATTTAGACTTCTCTACCTTCTAAAATTTTATGATTTCATTTGATCCTCTCTAAGCTTTAGTTTTTAGATTTATAAAAAATTAAAGTTATGAAAGGAATCATATACGCCGGAGTTTTTGCTTTAAGTATTAGTGTGATGAGCTGCCAGGAAAATAAAAGTGAGGAAGATACTGTACCCGAAGCGGTACAAAGCGCATTTCAAAAAAAATATCCTGGTGAAAATGATCCAGATTGGGAAAAAGATGATCATGGATATTGGGAATCTCATTTCAAAATAGATGGAGAGAAATATCGCGCAGATTTTAATGCTGATGGAACATGGGTAGAAACTGAAAATGACATTAAAAAGAAGGAATTACCCCAGGTCATATTAGATATCATCGCCAGTGAATATGCTGATTATGAAATTACTGAGGTAGAACATGTACAATCTGCAACCAAAGGGGAATTTTTTGATGTAGAATTTAAACAGAAGGGCAAGAACAAGGATGTAATGTTCAAAAAGGATGGAACAGTTATTACTAAGTAATAGGTAATATCCCAGCATTTATTTCCGAAGAGACCGTGGTTTGAATTAGGGTGATCATAGCACAATCATGTCGAGCAATATTGCAAATCCTGCATTAGAGTTAAATAGGATTTAATCTATGGCTGTCGCCTTTAAGGTGACGTCGTATGGATACGCGAAATTTTTAAGTTCAGTGCCATTCAACCAGTTTTGATGGTCCTGAGCTTTTAAAATCACAGGCATTCGTTTCTTGTTGTTATGAATCTCGCTCATTAGTTCGTTAGCTTCAGTAGTGAGAATAGAGTAGGAGTTCACTATTGAATCATCATTAGGGTTTTGCCAGGTTGAAAAGATCCCCGCAAAAGCAAAAATTTCCTGATCCTGAGGTTCCAGCATAAATTTTTGCTTGGTTTTTCCTCTGGGATCTAGCCATTGCCACTCATAATAAGCTTCGGCAATTACGAGACATCTATTGCTGACAGAATTTCTGAATGCCGGCTTCTCTGCTGCTGTTTCAATCTTACTGTTGAGGGTCATTTTTTTTATGGAATCATCCTTGGCCCAGAATGGAATCAATCCCCACTGAAACATTTGTATTTCACCGGGAGAATCGTAAGTGATTACCGGAGTTTTAGAAAAACTAAAGGCATTAATTTCCAATTGTGGCTGGTATTTCTCAGGTTCCACAAATCTTGCGTCTAGCGACTTTTCCAGTGAAAATATCTTTTTGTTCAACTTAGTACGGTAACACATGATACAATTTTTTTAAATTTAATCATTTAGTGAGCCTAAAAACATAGTTAAAAGTTAATATAATGATAATAGGTCTTGGAGGTGGTTGCCACTGGTGTACGGAAGCAGTTTTTCAGGCTATCAAAGGTGTCATCGATGTACGACAAGGGTATGTCTCTGCTAAGCAACGTAAAGATAGGCTCTATGAAGGTGTTTTGATCAAATACAATCCAGATATCATTGCGTTGGAAGATATCTTGCTAGTTCATTTAAGAACTCATCAAAGTATGAAAGACCATAGTATGCGACATAAATACAAGTCGGCAGTTTATGTTTTAGATCCTACCAAATTCGAGAGCACCAAAATTTCATTAGAGCATGCTGCCAAACAAATGGATTCAGAAATTGTGACTGAGGTATGTGAACTTGCTGAGTTTTCAGATTCCAGGAAGGCTATACGGAATTACTATAATTCTAATCCTGAGCGACCGTTCTGTACCAAATATATCCAGCCTAAGCTTGATTTACTACAAAGGGAGTATGCTTACTTATTATAAAACGATTTTAGTAATTGAGCTTATATAAGGCAAATGCCAGGTAGATATTAAAAATAGCATAAATAAATGATGGAGCAGATTGAATAAAATTATCCTTTATTTTTATTCTAACGCCATATCCAAAGATCATTAGTATAGCTAATCCCAGCGCTGCGCAAATAGCCAGAACTGGTTTGTAGTAATAACCAATCAGCAAACCCAAAGCACCAATTATCTGTAGTCCACCAACGAGCTTTACATAATTCTTCAAACCATAGCGTATAAATTCAGATTTCATATGTTCTGTGACAAAACAACTTATACCGAAAAAGATAAAAGATATGGATGAAAAAAAGATTAGAAAGGTTAGTGTGTTCAAAAGTTTGGCTTTAATATATCTGACCTATAACTTATATTATGTAAAATAGGATTTTTTGTTATCTACTTCCTTTTATAAAAACCGCGATATGAAATATTATCCCGTTGATTCATTAATAACTGAAGATTGGTTTTGCCATTGGTATACATCGAGAGAATGTATCTTATTTGTTCTGTACCGGTATTTGTTTCAAATTTTAGCTCAACTTTATCTGTAAAACTTGAGTCTATCTCCAATTCCTCTACCAATCCTGAGTAACGAATACCTGCTTCCGCATTATATCCGCCAGAGAACTGTCTAACTCCAAAGTATGGTAAGAATATTTGTACGGAATCATTACTAAACCTTAAATGATTTTCATTTGTGACCAAATTAATCTGGGCACCCCGCAATGGTAATGCCCAGTTATTCTCGATCTCAAATGCTTTGGATTCTATTAAACTGAGCAAATCGGTTTTATCTGTGTAAATGTTTTTACCTGTTTTGCAGGATATGCATGTGATCAGAAAAATAGAGATTATTCCAAAAAGAACGAAGTTTCTCATTCTTCTTCTGTTCCTTCAAGACTATCTAAAGTGTCCTGAATTGTTTGATCTTCCTCGTCTGATAGCCCTTCCCTTTCTTTTTTAATATGAAGATTACCGTTTTCTCCTTTGTATAAGCTTTCATCCTTTTCATGAAAGTTGGAAGGTCTACCGGAATTCTTCTGCCAGTCTGCCTGATCTTTTTCGTTTTTGTTTCCCATAATTTCTTAGAATTTTCTTTAATACTTCTAAATTTAAATAAATCTAATTTGAATTTCTTCGTTAAAACTTGATGTTAAATACAAATGCTCTGTATTTCAATAATGCGACGAAAACCGTGGCACCTACTGCATTGCCAGCTAAAGCAGTTGCCAGCGTTTTTAGGTATACCAGAAAGTTGATTTTATCAGATACCAGCATTCCCGCGAAAATTTCAATATGACCAATAATACTATGATGCAATCCCGTAAAACCCATAACCGCAGTAATAACATATATAATTAAAATCTCGGCCGTGGTTTCTTTTGATGACGTTACCAGCCAGCTTAAAAGTCCCATTAACCATCCTGCCATTATCGCACTAAGAAATATGGTGAGTATATCATAATTCACGAAATGTTCACCAATCTTGGCTACAACTTCTGCCGGAAATAAATTTAATCCAGAACCAAGCCATGAAACCGTTAGACCAATTAACATCCCGCCAGCTAAATTTCCCAGGATCACAATACCCCAGATCTGGAAAAGGCTCAATACGCTTCTACGGTTGTTTAATACTGGCAAAGCCAGTAACGAGGTTTGTTCGGTAAATAAGATTGACTTTCCCAAAACCACCAGAATAAACCCGATGGGATATACAAATGCGATCAATTTGAAAATGGTCTCCTCTGCAACCTTGCCCTCTAAAAAACTAAATAAGGAACACAACATCAGGAAACTAAAACCAATTTCTAAACCAGCTGTAAACGAACTTAATAAAATACTGCTTTTACTCCGATCATAAGTTTCACAACCTTCAATGATCTGTTCTTTAAGGATCTCACCATGGGTTTTGGTCATGGTTTTATCCTTAGAACCCTGATTATGTAATTCCTGATTGATCTTTCCTGTATTCTCTTTTTCTTTTTGCTTATCCATATTAATAATGGCGTAATTCTTAACTAGTTATTTTTGAGACCAGACCTTCAGGGCTTCATTACGACATAACTGTATCATTTTAAATTCCTCGTGTCTATCTTCAGTAGAAGAATTATAATACATGTTGGAATAAACAAAACCAAATTCTTTTGCATCCTCGGCAGATGCCGCATAGTAAATATAATCGAAATTTGCCCAATGTGCAGCTCCAAGGCACATCATACATGGTTCACAGCTCGTGTAGAGAACACAACCTTCCAGATTTGTGGTACCAAGTTTTTTGCAAGCCATTTGTATGGCGCGTAGTTCTGCATGTTGAGTACAATCCTGATCGCCATTAACATTGTTGTAAGTAGCTGCTATGATCTGCTCCCCTTTCGTGATCACTGCTCCAAAAGGACCACCATCTTCATTTGCAGCTCCTTTTTTTGCCAGGCAAATAGCTTTACCCATCATTTTCTTTGGAAAGTCTGTTGTTTTCATATAGCAAAAATAAGGATTGGTCCTACCCTGCAATGTTTGTTTTATTTTCTTTATCTATTAATTAGAAATACTTTAAGTATATAAAATCTGCCCTCTAAATAGTTTATTAAATGTTTGCTAAAAGAGCCATAACAGCCTTGGTGTCCCAATGGATATTCGGTTAATTTAAACAATCAAAAAATTGAACTAAATGGAAACTGTATTTGAATTTGTAAACATTGATAAAAGTGAAAATCTTGAGGCTTTTACTGAAAAGAAATTAGAGAAGCTGGAGAATAAATATGATTGGATCGTAAGAGCAAATATCTATTTTAAGCATGATGAAAATCAGAAGCCAAATGGCTATATCACTGAAGTTAGATTAAGCGCTCCTGGACCTGAAATTTTTGCTCAGTCCAATGAAAACTCTTACGAAGCTTCGATCGCAGAAACTGTTCGTGATTTAGACAGACAATGCGAAAAACGTAAAGCAAAAATGAGTTCTCACTAATATTGAGATCATATTAAAAAAGCCCTCTTTCCAGAGGGCTTTTTTTTACTTAATTGCTAAGCTTTTAAATCCTGTTTTTCTAATTTCTCCTTGAATTCATTAATAATTCCTCCTTTTAACAAAACCTGAATTTGTCGATCACTCATGGAGTGTTTTGTTTCAAAGCTTTGTTCATCACCATTTTCTTTCTTGACCACAACTTTAATATTGTTCCTATTCTCAATGTCTCTTTGCAAATTATCGAATTCTACAATATCTCCCTGTTCGATCTTTTCGTAGTCTGATATGTCTATAAATTCAAGCGGTAAAATCCCAAAGTTTACCAGATTCTGCCATGCGATCCGGGCATAAGAAATTGCAATAACTGCTACCTGCCCAAGATACTTAGGTGCAATGGCGGCGTGTTCTCTACTGGATCCCTGCGCGTAATTATCTTTGGCTACCACAATATGACCACCGTGGCTTTCTTTAGTGTCCATTGCCCGGTCGTAAAAGGTTTCATCTATTACGGTAAAAGCATATTTACTAATTTCAGGCAAATTACTACGGAAAGGCAAAACTTCAGCTCCCGCCTTTAGGATTTCATCTGTAGATACATTATCACCCATTTTCAGAAGTACAGGAACCTTGTATTTGTTGGAGATAGGATCTATATGAGGAAGGGATTGGATATTGGGTCCTTTCACAAGTTCCACATTTGTCCCATCTTCCGGAGGTGCAACCAGCATATCGGTATTGATGATCTCTATTTCGGGATGCTGGAATTTAGGATATTTCATATCATACAGTTTCTCCAGATCCCTGGGGTCTGTAATTTTTCCTGTTAAAGCCGAAGCGGCCGCAGTTTCAGGACTACATAAATGTACCTGATCATCCTTTGTTCCAGATCTGTCCGGGAAATTTCTAGGCATCGTTCTCAAACTGATTGTTCCAGAAGCCGGCGCCTGTCCCATTCCAATACACCCCATACATCCAGATTGATGAAATCTTGCTCCCGCTTTGATAAGATTCGCAAACGCGCGATTTTCGATCATGTTTTGAATCATTTGTCTGGACGTGGGATTGATATCGAAAGAAACGTCTGTATTTACAGATTTTCCTTCAACAATAGCGCCAGCGATCCAGAAGTCTCGAAGCCCTGGGTTTGCTGAAGATCCTACAACTACCTGACTTATACTTTTACCTGCAACTTCAGAAACAGGCACAACATTACCGGGACTGGTTGGTAAAGCAATCAATGGAATAAGTTCATCCAGAATGATTTCATCATGGTATTCATATTCACAACCTTCATCGGCTAAAATCTCTTTCCAGTCAGATTCCCGATCCTGAGATCTTAAAAATCTTTTAGTTTCTTCATCACTAGGAAATACAGTAGTAGTAGCTCCAAGTTCGGCTCCCATATTGGCAATAACATGACGATCCATCGCACTTAAATTTTTGAGACCATCCCCATAATATTCTATTACCTTCCCTACTCCGCCTTTTACATCATAACGTCTTAGCATTTCAAGAATCACGTCCTTGGCACTTACCCAGTCTGGCAGATTTCCGGTAAGTTTTACTCCCATTACTTCAGGCATTTTCACATAATATGGTTGTCCTGCAATGGCAGATGCTACATCCAGACCTCCGGTTCCTATCGCAAGCATTCCTAATGAGCCAGCGGCAGGCGTATGACTATCTGATCCAACCATGGTTTTTCCCGGTTTTCCAAATCGCTGCATGTGTACTGGATGGCTTACACCATTACCCGGTCTGCTATACCAAAGACCAAATCTTTCGGCTGCAGAATGTAGAAACAGGTGATCATCGGCATTTTTAAAATCGGTTTGAAGTAAATTATGATCTACATACTGTACTGCAACTTCTGTTTGAGCCTTTTTTAGCCCCATAGCCTCGAGCTCAAGTTGTACCAAAGTTCCGGTAGCATCCTGAAGCAGTGCCTGATCTATTTTGATTCCTATTTCTTTTCCTGGGGTCATCTCCCCTTCGAGAAGATGTTCTTTGATAAGTTTTTGAGTAACGTTCAATTTTGCCATAGTTGGTTGTTTTGTTCCTTAAAGTATAAAGTTTTGTCTGAAATTATTGGCAGTTTAACAGAACCTTAGTTTAAGCCGTTAGTTTGAATGACTTTCATCATTTTCTGTGTTGCGCTGCTGTGATCAAAATCAGCAATTTTTCATTCGTAATATGAAATAAAAAAGGTTGTTTTTGAGAGAAATTATAGCGACGGATTTGCTGAATTCAGGGCAATCATGATCGTATACTTTCAGTCTAAACAACCTTTGTATAAATTATTTAAGAGTTTCTTGACTAACTCTTCCCTAAAGAATTCAGGATATCTATCTGATGTCCTTCTTCTAAATTGAAACCTGGTTTCCCTTTTCGTGGAAAGATAAAACTGAATTCAGTATCGAATGCAGCCCAGCTTTCAGCCAGTCCAAAATCATTGTTCGCGTTGGTCTTTTCTGGCCTTGAAAATGTCGTTAATTCTGAAGAATAATCAGATCCTACGGCGTCTTCACCCGGAAACAACATTCCATCATTAATTTCTGAGTACACTACTACAGAAGCTCCGCTGGCGCCAGGAAGGTCAAAAATATTGATTGAAAAGCTATCAAGAACAGCATCCTTTTTAGTAATATCCTTCACCTTGAAGCTGTCCTTAAAATTATTTCTTGGATGTGCATAAATGGTAGCACCACCCGCGTCTTCAGAAATAGTCTTTAAGTCGGCATAGGCAGTTTTAAGAATGGAGTCACAGGTGATCAGGATTCCTTTTATCTGGTAACCTTCTTCCACAAATTTCTTCACTGCATTCTTTGTAGATTCTTCTACCACGTCGATAAGAAGAATATCTCTTCGATTTAAATGTCTTATAGCGTAGCCCTGGTTATATTTTCCATCTACTTCGTCACCCTTTATGATGAATGTATCCGGGATCATCTTTAAAAATTTGCCTTGTTCACCTTGTTCAATAAACTCAGCTGACTGACTGTGAACGATCTCCATTTTATCTACTTCTTTCATAATTTTGATTTTTGATTTCACGATTGAAGATACAAAAGTGGTTGCCTGTCAACAATGGAGTTTTTAAATGTTTAACTGCTTTTAGCAGTTAATTAACGGAAAGCAAACGGCGGCAAACCTGCCGTGGTGAGTGATGGAAACTGGCAACCTGGTGGAGTTGTTATTGAAGGCTAATTCTGGAATTCCGAATTTATTTTTATAAATCTTAATGTCCTCAAGCTCTATACCGGTTCGATGGCAAAACTGCCTTGTAAAATCATTCCAGTAATCGCTACTATATGGAATTTTTATGTGATCTATAGGTTCAGTAGCAAGCCAGGCGTAGAGATGCTCTTTATCCTGATCTATTTTGATATCATAAATAGCAGCGTCCTTTTTAATATGAAGTTCGTTCAGGTCACAAATGTAACTTAAAGGATCAAATCTGGCTGTAAACTGAAAGATTCTTTGATGAGCCTTATATGCTGTTTCCTTCATCGCCCATATTTTCCAGATGGAAAGTTCCGGATTATCCTGTTTAGCAAGTTGAGAGATCTCTTTTTCTGAAAAAATTTTCGATAAAAACCGAATGTTCCGGATTCTTGGTTTTGCCAGGGCTATTTTTAGATCGATGATATCGTTTCCAATAATCAAGTATTCAGTTTTTTAAGAATGATGTCCCTTGCATCGCCTACGGTCATCATCCCCTCCATGGAATTGTTATCTATTTCAATATCGAATTCATCTTCGACGTCCAGTACTACATCTACAAGATTGGCAGAATTGATCTCAAGATCATTTAAGAAGTTTGTGCTTTCATTAAACTCTAAAAGACCTTCCCTGCGTTGTGTATAAGGAGTAACGATCGTTTTTATTTTGGCAATTATATCCTGATTGGTCATTTCCTAGTTATTATAGCGTTTAAAGATAGTGACCGCATTTACATCTCCAAAACCAAAACTGGCTTTAGCGGCAATATTAATTTCGGTTTCTATTGTTTGCTTCGGAATACTTTGCGGGCTTATTAAACCGGCAATTTCAGCATGAGTATCTTCACAATTCATATTTTCAAAAACAAATTGATTTTTGATCTGAAGAATTGTTGCAACGCTTTCTATAGATCCGGAAGCGCTTAAACAGTGTCCGGTCATTCCTTTCAATGAATTTATTATTGGAAAGTCTTTCCCAGACCGGCCAAGTGCGGTTGTCCAGTTTTTAATTTCAGTAGCATCCCTGGTAGTTGCGGTAAGATGACCGTTGATATAGTCAATTTTATTCGGCTCTATTCCCGACGAGTTTAAAGCATCTGTTATACATCTTTGCACAGCATCATTATTTGCTGCGGTCATACTTCCACCAGATCTCTGGCCGCCACTATTAACCGCACCACCAAGAACTTCTGCATAAATAATCGCTCCTCTTGCAAGCGCAGACTCCAGAGATTCAAGCACCAAAGCTCCTGCTCCGCTTCCCGGCACGAAGCCTGTAGCAGTTGCACTCATGGGCCTCGAGGCTGCTTCTGGGTTATTGTTATAATTTCCTGGCAAAATTCTCATAGCATCGAATCCTCCCCAAACATATGGACCATCGTCACTACAACTACCAACGAGCATTCTTTCAGCCTTCCCGGAAAGGATGCGATCATACCCCATGATGATCGCTTCTGTTCCTGTTGTACATGCCGAAGAATTGGTGGTGACCTGGTTTCCACATCCCAGCATGCCTCCCAGATACGCGCTAATCCCGCTGGCCATCGTCTGTATCACACTGGTGCTTCCAAGTCTCCTTGTTTTACCTGCATCGATCAAATGAATAGCTTCCCTGAATTTGTCCACTCCCAGGATACCAGTTCCAAATATAATCCCTGAATTCCAGTCTGGCCCCTCTTCCGAAGAAACCGGAAGCATTGCATCTTTCCATGCATCTACCCCGGCGATAACTCCATAAAGGAGTCCGCTGCTGTTTAAACCTTTCTGCTGAAGTGGAGTAAAATACTGGTCTACTATCTCCTGGTTTACAGGTGGCTTCCCTCCTATCTGGCAGCTAAAATTGAGATCTTTCAAAACCTGGTGAAATTTGATTCCGCTAACCCCATTCCTTAGAGCCTTTTCAAATTTGTCAATTCCTATCGCATTTGGTGCGGCAACACCCAGTCCGGTGATCACAACTCTTCTTTTCATTTTTAAGGTTTTAGGATCATTCCTGAAATTTCTCCACGACACAAAACCTTTTCTTCTGCATTCGTCATGGTTACGTGACACTTCAGCTTGTTAAATCTGAAATACTGTTTTACAGATCTTACAAATACTTTTTCTCCGGGATACACGGGAAGTAAAAAATCTACATGAGAAGAGGTCATGGCTATTTGAAGAGGTTCCACCACTGTTTGTTCTATATCTAAAAGATAGATTCCTAGAGAGACCACTCCAATCTGTGCCATACATTCGGCCAGGATCACTCCCGGTGTTACGGGGAGATTCTTAAAGTGGCCACTATAAAAATCGTGTGTTCGTTTAAAAAGATAATTTCCTTCGATCTTATCCTTACTAACAGCAGTGATCTCATCTACAAAAAGGAAGGGATCTGTATAAGGCAACCTGGAAATGATATCAGTACTTTTCAAAAGTGCGAATTTACATT
This sequence comes from Christiangramia portivictoriae DSM 23547, assembly GCF_000423045.1. GTDB lineage: Bacteria > Bacteroidota > Bacteroidia > Flavobacteriales > Flavobacteriaceae > Christiangramia > Christiangramia portivictoriae. The sequence goes on from NZ_KE383972.1 coordinate 407,297, forward strand.
AAGTGTTCACCACCATTTACGGGAATGATGCTGCCGGTGATCCACGATGCTTCATCCTTACTCAAGAGATACACCACATTGGCTACGTCATCTGGAACTGTTAATCTTTTAAATGGATTGTGCTTTAACGCATGTTCCCTTAGGGTTTGATTGCCTGGGATCATCTGGAAAGACCTGGTCACGGTTATGCCTGCCTGGATGCAGTTCGCACGAATACCTTTCTCAGCAAATTCCAGGGCGATTGCCCTTGTCAAAGATTCCAGAGTTACCTTGGCTGCAGAAACTGCTGCGTAATTTTTCCATGCTTTCTGATTCCCTTCGCTGGTAAAAGCGATGATGCGCGCGTCTCTGGCAAATAAATCATGATGGTACAGCTCCTTGGTCCAGTCGTACAGACTTAACGCCATGGCATCTATGGTTAACTGAAAATCGATATTACTCAAATTTTGATCTGCTCCCAACATGGGTTTTAGATTACCCTTCGCAATACTGTGCAATAGTGTTCTAACTTTACCGTGACTTCCAATAGTACTTTTAATACTGGCTACAAGTTCATTCCGGTTTTCCCTCTGAATTGCGTCTGCATTGAAACTACGAAATTCCACACCGGTTTTGCGAATACTTTCAAATGCATCTTCAATCTCTTTCAATTCAGATCTCCTATCCCTATGAATAATGATAACGTTCATCCCATGCAGAGCAAGTTTCTTTGCACTGGCATATCCAAGACCGCTGCTACCTCCAAGGATGATCGCCCAATAGTCTGTATTTCTGAATTCCTTTACCATTCTATTAAAATTCTCTGCGCAGAAAATCCAGGACCAAAACTTAGCATCAAACCCTGTTCTCCTTTCGCAATATCTTTGTTCAAAAATCTTTCGAGAACGTACAGCACTGTTGCGCTGCTCATATTTCCGAATAATTTAAGTACTTCACGGGTATCATTAATATTCTTACCTAAGTTACCAAAAAGTTCAGAAACAGTCTGCACTATTTTCTTACCTCCTGGATGAAATATCAAATGTTCCACCTTTTCTATGGAAGAGCCATGTTTGTCCAAAAATGGATGAATGATCTGGGGGAAATGCTGAGAGATCGTTTCAGGCACTGCCGGATCAAGAATCATTTGCAAACCTTCGTTTTTAAGATCGAAACCCATCATTCGTGTGGCATCGTAAAAATGGTACATTTCCTCACCAATGATCCTTGGAGACTGCAGGCCTTCTTCCGAAGATAATAAAACACAAGCGGCACCATCTCCAAAAATGGCGGCGCTAACCATATTTGCCATGCTTAAATCTGTAAGCTGAAAGGTTGCAGTTGGACTTTCAACTGCGATCACAGCCGCACGTTTCCCGGGATTGGATTTTAAGAATTGATGAGCGTAAATCATTCCAGAGATACCCGCAGCACAACCCATTTCTGTAACCGGCAAACGTGTTATATCCTGTTTTAAGTCTAACTCGTTGATCAGGTAAGCATCCAGTGAAGGAATCATGATGCCGGTACAACTTACAGTAATAATGAAATCTATACTTCGAGGATCCCAGTTTGCAGCGACCAGTGACTTTTGCAGGACCTGGCTACCCAACTTCTTTACCTCTCTTACATAAATATTATTCTTGTCTTCAAAAGAGGTGGCAGTAAAAACTTCTTCAGGATCCATGATAGAATAACGCCTGTCCACCGCTGCGCCTTCAAAAATCTTTACGACTTTTCTTCGAAATCTCTCATCCTGCTCCCCAAGCCAATCATTTACCAGGGGAATAATATCGCAGGTTTCCCGTGAATATTCAGGTAGTTGCTTCTCTACGTTAACTATATGTACGCTCATAATTATTTTTTAATGATCCATAAATAACGAAATGCCCATTTCCACTGGATTGAATAGGTGTCAACATTGATAGTATTCATATATTTATGAATATCATGTCGTTTAAAACCTCTTAAAATTGAGATTAGACCATCTTTTCGGGCGATTTCATTTTGCACAAAGACTGCACAGAAAAGTTTAAACAACCTGTAGGCTAATGCGGAACGTTGCAGATCGTTGATAATCACAGCAATATTAGATTGGTCATAAAACTGATGCAATATTTCAGGAATTTGAGAATCCTTAAAGTGATGTAATGTAAGGGTACACATTAGCACATCAAACTGAGAGTTTCGAAATTCTGCACTAAAGATGTTTTGAGTTAGAAATTCCAGTTCAGGATAATCCTGAGACAAATTGCAGGCAATTTTTATGGCGTGAGCATTTGCATCTACTCCCGTGAGCTTGAGTTTCAAGTTTTCCCTTCTGCCCCATTCAGCAATCTTCCGTAGCATCGCTCCATTTCCACAACCAACATCAACAATGGAGATTTCCCTGGTTGGATCGAGATCTAACTTTTTAAGACCATCAATACTAATTTGATTGCCACCAAGCAAAGAATTGACCCGTTCAAGATCATCCAGAGTAACTCTTAATTCTTCGCCTCTAAAGTCAAAATCGTCCATGATCTCTGGTTCCAAAGATCTTTTTGTGGTGTCTATTTTATACATGCATTTCCTTTCCGTGGGTTTTTTTGATGATCTTTGGAAGCAATCCTGGTACGCGTTGAAGAATGCCTTGAGTGATATCACTCATCCTTTCGTGCAATAGTACCTTCTGAAGAATTCTGCCAGTACGCATCCTCGAGCTAAAATTTTGTTTCCACGATTTAATATAGGTAGAAGCTATATTTGTACGATATCCAGGGTTTAATTCAAATTTCAGAAGAGCTTCAGAAACCAGCTTCGCGCTACGTATGGCCATCGCCATACCATTTCCAGATAAAGGATGGACAAGACCTGCAGCGTCGCCAATCATAAGAATGTGATCTTCAACCTGAGTTTTACTGTCAAAAGAAATTTGGGCAATGCTCAGAGGTTTTTCAAATTCCAGCGTGGAGTTCCTGAAAAAATCGTTTAAATATGGATTTTCAGAAAGCACCTTATGCTCAAAATCCTTAATCTTACCATGCTTTTGAAAAGATTCATAGGTAGCAAGATAACAGACGTTCACAGTACCAAGATCGGTTTTTGAAAGTCCGCAGTATCCTCCATTAAAATTGTGTAGAGCGACCAGATCGTCAGGAAATCTTTGATGATCATAATGCGCTTTGACAGCTATCCAGGCTGACCTCTTGTTGATAAATCCTCGATCAAGGTTCTTATCCAGATTGGAACGTTTACCATACGCACCAATAACAAAATTCGCTTTTAGACTATGGCCGTTTTTACAGTTTACTAAGAATTCATCATTTTGAAAATTGCAGTTTTCCGCTGTAGTATGCATAAACTTACCGCCTGCTTTCAGGAATTGCTGAAAGAAGAGATGATCCAATGTGTAACGGCTAATACCCAACCCACCTAGCTCCAACGTGCATTCCAGTAAGTTTCCCTTAGCGGTACTAAATTCCAACCTGGAAAGTTCTGGTACATGAGTATTCTGCAAGTCTACTCCCAGAAAATTTAAATACGGTTTTACTTCGTTGGATAAATATTCTCCGCAGACCCTATGTCTGGGATATGAATCTTTTTCAATCAGGCACACAGTAGCTCCAGATTTTAATAGATGAATACCTGCCACCAAACCAGCAAGCCCTCCACCCAAAATAACTACATCTGCTGAATTCATACATTGAATGTAAGTAATAAACATAAAAAATCCCGGTTAATACCGGGATCTTTCAAATTATATTTAATGTGGTGTATTAATTACCATTTTGTTGCTCTGCCTGTTCTTTAGCCTTCTCCTTTAATTCTTCATTTGCAACTATGGCAAGTTCTACCCTTCTGTTCTTCGCTCTGCCTTCTGCGGTAGAGTTATCATATTTTGGCTGGGTTTCACCATACCATTTGGTTGTAAACCTGCCTTTTTCAATACCATTATCAACAAGGTAGCCTGTTACTGCCTGTGCTCTGTTCTTTGATAAAGTTAAATTGTAGCTATCGCTTCCCGTATTATCGGTATGACCTTCTACTAAAACATTGGTTTGAGGATATTCTTTGAAAATTCCTACCAGTTTGTTTAAAGTTTCCTGTGATTTAGCGTTGATCGCATACTTTTCGGTATCAAAATAAACACCACTATTTTCATCAAAAGTAACGTTGATACCTTCTCCAACTCTTTCTACTTCAGCTCCAGGAATTTCGTTCTCGATCTTCTTGGCCTGTTCGTCCATTCTGTTACCAATAATGGCTCCGGCTGCACCACCAACAACACCACCAATAATAGATCCAAGAGCGGTATTTCCATCACCGGTATTATTACCAATAACACCACCAATTACCGCACCTCCCGCAGTACCTATTACGGCACCTTTTTGTTTATTGTTAGCGTTCTGCACTGCATCACATCCAAATAAAAGTGTGGATGCGAAAAGTATTACGAACATTCTATTAATTACTGTTTTCATAGCTTCTGTATAATTATAGTTTAGTAAAATTCATATTAATTGTAAACGGTGAGCCGTCAAGACTTACTGTTTGTGACCAGGTCATATTATTATCAGTTAAACTCTGTAAATTCAGTCTGAATCCTTCATTTCCTGTTGTAGATTTGTAATTTTCATTAGTAGGCTTCAAAAGAAAATCATAGATACCCTCAGGAGTGTTATCTTCATCTATAGACCATATAAAATAATTCGCCTCACCATCACAACCTGTTCCTGAAACAGTATAGGTACCACGATTATTATTGGATACAAAATCCCAGGTACTATTTTCAAAACAGGAAGCCTGTGCTTCATTAAATAAGGTCACATTAAACTGTCCTGGATTATTAGGATAGGTAACACTTGTCAATGTCCATTCACCGTCAAAAGTTTTTCTGGCTTCTTTCGCAACTTTGCTGGTTCCACCACAAGATGCTAGCAGTACCACTGCTGTAAGTAAAATAAATATCTTTTTCATGTAGAATTTGAATTAAATTTAAAAATCCAATGCGACAGAAAATAGTTCCAGAGCACATTGGATTTAAAATGTTATTGTTCGATTATCTTCTGAATAAACGACTTAGTAAAGAAATTACTAACAGTACAAGGAAGATATAGAAAATGATCTTCGCGATATCCGCTGCGCCGTCTGCAATTCCTCCAAAACCGAAGATTGCGGCCACGATAGCAATAATCAGAAAAATGACGATTAAACGTACCATAATGTATAGATTTATTGATTAGTTGAATCTAAATTACAGCAGTAGTAAAGCGTCAACAAAAGATTATTAATTATTTAACAGAGAATGTGTTAAGTATTCTTAATTATCTCAATCTAATGGTAAAAGACTGCTAATAATTCAATAACTCCTGCAACTTCAGTTTGAATCTTTCCTTCGGAAGATATTGGTTTTCCAACGCTTTTGCGAATGGGATCGGTGTTTCCAAAGAGCCAACTCTGCAAACCGGTGCGTCGAGTCTCTCGAAACAATTTTCAGAAATTAAAGCTGCAATTTCTGAAGCAAAACTATTAACCAAAGAGTCTTCTGTAAGGACAATCGCCTTTCCTGTTTTTGAAACAGACTTATAAATGGCTTCCTCATCGAGTGGTTGTAAACTTCGAAGATCTATTAGGTCTGCATCAACTATACCCAATTCATCCAGAATTTCCAAGGCCCAGTGTACACCAGCACCATAAGTTACGATACTTACCTGATGGCCCTCCCGAACTAAGGAAGCTTTTCCAAATTCCAGGGTGTAATATCCTTGTGGGACTTCCTGCCTGATACTTCTGTACAATGCTTTATGTTCAAAAAATAGAATTGGATTAGGATCGTTAAAGGCTGTATTCAACAAACCTTTCGCATCGGCTGGAAAAGCTGGGTAAATTACTTTTAGACCAGGAATCTTTGTGAACCAGGCTTCGTTGGTCTGACTATGAAATGGGCCGGCACCCACACTTCCACCACAGGGCATTCGAATCACCACATCGGCATTCTGGTTCCAGCGATAATTTACTTTTGCCAGGTAGTTCACAATGGGATTAAATCCTGAACTTACAAAATCACTAAACTGCATTTCTACCATTGCTTTTATGCCCTTAATAGACAATCCCATGGCTGTGCCAACTATAGCCGACTCACATATTGGTGTATTACGTACTCTCTCCTTGCCAAATTTGTTCAGTAAACCTTCGGTTATCTTAAAAACACCTCCATAATCTGCTATGTCCTGTCCCATCAATACAAGTTCGAGATGCTTCTCCATCGATTCGGAAACAGCTTCAGCGATAGCGTCAATAAATCGAATTTCTGAAGTCTTGGAGTCCGGTAAAACTTCTTCATAAGTATACTTAGCAAAGACGTCGTTCAGTTCGGTTTCGATATCTGCGGAAATCATAGCTTCAGAATTGGCAATCTCCAGATGTTCGTTGATCTCATCCAATATTGTTGCTTTTATTTCTGAAATTTTATCTGCTGAAATGACCTCATGTTCCAGAAGATAGCTTTCAAAATTAATTACAGGGTCCTTTTCCTTCCATGCATTCATTAATTCCTTGGGAACGTATTTGGTGCCACTAGCCTCCTCATGTCCCCGCATTCTAAAAGTTTTAAATTCTATCAGGACAGGCCTTGGTTCTTTGCGCATACTCTCAGCAATTGCCGAAATTTTTTCGAAAACCTCCATTACATTGTTACCATCTATGATATGTGACTCCATACCATAACCAGCCCCGCGATCGGCCAGATCTTTGCATCTGTATTGCTCGGTTGTTGGAGTGGAAAGCCCGTAACCGTTGTTTTCAATGCAGAATAATACCGGAAGATCCCATACAGAAGCGATATTCAATGCTTCATGAAAATCACCTTCGCTGGTACCACCCTCACCGGTAAAAACTGTGGTAACAGCTCCTTCTTTATGAAGCTTGCTTGCCAGCGCAATACCATCGGCAACTCCAAGCTGAGGTCCAAGATGAGAGATCATTCCAATAATTTTGTACTCCTGCGTTCCAAAATGAAAGCTTCGGTCTCTACCCCTGGTGAAACCAGAAGCTTTTCCCTGCCATTGGGCAAAAAGTCGATGCAATGGAATGTCCCGGCTGGTAAAGACGCCGAGATTTCTATGCATAGGCAAGATATACTCATGCCGATGCAAAGCTTTGGTTACTCCTACCGAGATAGCCTCCTGCCCTATCCCACTAAACCATTTACTAATTTTACCCTGGCGAAGTAAGATCAGCATTTTTTCTTCGATCATTCTTGGCTTGAGAATGGCGGTATACAGATCTAAAAGAATCTCAGGATCCAGGTTACTATGGTTGTTTTTGATAATGGTTTGTGTGATATCTACAGAAGACATAAATTATAGATTTGTTTGATAAATGTAAGTAAAATTATAAAGCTGTATAAAGCCTTTGAATCTATGGTTTGCTTAATTTTACTTAACTTTGTTTGTTACCTAAAATTTTAAAAGCGCTTTATGGCAATGAATAATATTCCCAGTGTAGATCTAGCCGATTTTCTTTCGGAAGATCCTAAAAGAAAAGAGAAGTTTGTTAATGAGATCGGTAAGGCTTATGAGGAAATAGGTTTTGTAGCTCTTAAAAATCATTTTTTGAGTGATGATCTGGTTGACAATCTATATAAGGAAGTAAAAGACTTTTTTGATCTGCCGGTTGAAACTAAAAAGAATTACGAGATCGAAGGCCTGGCTGGGCAAAGAGGTTATATATCCTTCGGAAAAGAACATGCTAAAGGTAAAAAAGAAGGAGATCTTAAAGAATTCTGGCATTTTGGACAGGAACCTTCAGAAGATGCCAATCTTTCTGAAGACTATCCTGAAAACGTACAGGTTCAGGAATTACCAGATTTTAATAAAATCGGGATGGAAGCATATAGAAACCTGGAAAAAACCGGTATCTATGTGCTCCGCGCCCTTGCTTTATACATTGGATTAGAGGAGCATTATTTCGATCACTGGGCAAGTAATGGAAATAGTATTTTAAGACCTATTCACTACCCACCTATTACCGAAGAACCGAAAGGAGCTGTAAGAGCCGGGGCCCATGGTGACATTAATTTGATCACGCTGTTGATGGGGGCCTCTACGGGAGGTTTACAAGTACTTCGGAAAGATGGCGAATGGATCGATGCTATTCCAAAAGAAGATGAGCTGGTTATTAATGTAGGAGACATGCTGGAAAGACATACCAATAATAAACTGCGTTCCACCATTCACCGCGTAACGAACCCGCCAAAGGAACAATGGGGCAAACCAAGATACTCCATTCCTTTCTTTATGCATCCCCGTAGTGACATGAGGCTTGATTGTCTTGAAGAGTGTATCGACGAGGACAATCCGAAGCAATATGAAGATATTACCGCTGGAGAATTTTTACATCAGCGTCTTGTGGAAATAGGTCTCATCAAAAAATAGTTATGGCGAAAAAGAAATTAGGTCTGGAAGATCTGGGAGGTTTCGTTTTTTCGACTAATGATGAATTTGATGAATCATCATATACCAATGATGATTCGCAGGAAGATATTTCTCCTGAAGATCAGCAACTGGAAGCACACTTCAGCAATAAAGGAAGAGGAGGCAAAACCGTTACGATCATTAAAAACTTCCAAGGTCCCGATGAAGAACTGATCAAGCTTGGAAAATTGTTGAAGAAGAAATGTGGTGTTGGAGGAAGCACCAAGGATGGCGAGATAATTATCCAGGGTGACGATCGTGAGAAAATAATGCAGATCCTGGAAAAGCAAGGATATCAGGTTAAACGTGTTGGAGGTTAATTCCAGCACGTTTTTTATATCTTAAATATGAGCAAAAGGACCTTACACATAGTTAACGGTGATGGCTTAGCTGAACAAATGCAGAAGCTGAATTTACCGGGCGAACTAATTATATGGCGTGAACTTCTATGTGAAGGACCCACAAGCAGGAAACTGAATGATAAGTTTTTTAATATTCGGAAGAAGTTCCTGTTTGAAACCTATGCTATTACAGAAGAAAATTACGAAGCGCGATTTATAGCTGAAGTAGAAAGACTAAAATCCATGCAGGATTATGATTCAGTGTATCTCTGGTTCGAGTATGATCTGTTCTGCCATATAAATATGCTGGCCGCAATACAGGTACTGGCTAACAAAAAAATGGATATGCCCGTTTATCTGGTTAGCAGTAAGAAGCTAAAGGCAGATAAAGAGTTTCAACCCTTGTGTCAGCTTTCAACTTCAGAATTAAGGAATCACTATGAAAAAAGTATTGCTTTAACTACTGAAGATATAGAGATCGCATTACTAGTCTGGGAATTGTATTGTAGTGACGATCCTTTAAAATTGAAAGCTCAGATCAAGACAAAGTCAAATTTTGAATACCTGTCCAGTTGTATTAGGGCACATATTGAAAGATTTCCAGACAGCTCTACCGGTATTAACTCCCTGGAGAAGAATATCCTGAAACTAATTGAATCAAGAGCAATTACCAGTAGAAATCATCTGTTAGGTTATGCGCTTCAGCATCAGGGATACTATGGATATAGTGATAGCCAGATGCAACAGATTCTGGACAGGCTCTCCCTGTTCTTTTCTGAAAAAGAAAATAAAATACAACTTACTGAAAAAGGTTTGCAGGTTCTTAGTGGTAAGAAAAATTTCTATCGTGAACTTGCAAATGATCAGGTCTACGGCGGAGTACGAAAGTTCGATTTCCTCTATGATCCTGAATTAAACAGATTATTAAAATTATAGAATGAGTTTAAAAGCTTCAGAATTAATCCTCAACGAGGATGGTTCCATATATCACCTTGGTTTACTACCGCACGAAATTGCAGATACAGTGATCACTGTTGGTGACCCCGCAAGAGTGGAAAGAATTTGTGCCTATTTCGATAAGATTGAGATCACCAGGATGAAACGTGAATTTTGTACCCATACTGGACTACTCGATGGTAAAAGGATCACCGTTATGTCCACGGGAATGGGTACCGACAATATTGATATTGCTTTAACCGAGTTGGATGCCCTGGTAAATATCGACCTGGAGAAAAAAGAAGTCAAGGATGAGCTGAAGTCTTTGGATATCATAAGAATTGGCACAACGGGTTCCATTAGGGAAGAGATCGCATTGGACTCCTTTCTCGTAAGTGAACTGGCAATGGGTTTTGATGGCCTGATGCATTTTTACAAAAGTGACGCATTTTTACAACATGATCTTGCCGAGGAATTTGTGAAGCAAACAAACTGGTCTTCTAAGAAAGCCTATCCATATGTAGTCGCTGGAAGCGATCAGCTTATCGAAAAATTCTCATCAAAGGATACAGTAAAAGGCTTTACTGCTACCAATATTGGATTTTATGGACCTCAGGGCAGAGTACTTAGAAACGCCATTCCTGAAACAGATATGAACAATCATATTGCTGCCTATAAACACAATGGGAAAGCAATTACCAATCTTGAAATGGAAACTTCAGGAATCTATGGAATGTCCAGACTTTTAGGGCATCACGCTGTCTCTATGAATGCGGTATTGGCCAATAGAGCAACCGGAGAATTTTCAGCAGATCCAAAGAAACTTGTGGACAATCTTATAAAATACTGCCTTGAAAGGATCGTTTCTTAACGTGCTTATTTAACAATATATTAAAAGCTCTGCATGGCTTACTTTGTATTTTTGATCAAACAAATGAATGCCCATGCCGCAACCTAGTGAAAACCGATTTAGACATCGAGATCTAAACTGGTTAAGTTTTAACGAAAGGGTACTACAGGAGGCTGCAGATAAAATAAATCCTCTTTACGACAGGATGAAGTTCCTGGCTATTTTTTCATCCAATCTGGATGAATATTTTCGTGTGCGCGTGTCTCAGTTACGCCAAATGAAAAGGGTCAAGAAGAGTATCAGGAAAAAACTAGCCTTAAAACCTTCAAAGATCACTAAACAGATCATTGAAGAAGTTAAAAAACAACAGAACCAGTTTGGCGAGATTTATAAAAAAGAGATAATCCCGGAACTTGCGGCGAATAATATTTATTTACTGGAGGCAGATCATTATGATGAAGAGCATGCTGTATTTGCCATGAATTATTTCAAAGAACATGTACAAAAACATCTTGAGCCTGTAATTATACATTTGGATGATGAGAATGAGTTATTTTTAAAGAACTCCATCCTGTATTTTCTGGTTACTTTCAAGAATGATCAAAAGTTAGCGATTGTCAATATACCGGTGGAAGAATGTGGCCGCTTTGTGACTTTTGAAGCTAACGCGGGAAAACATCAGGTCACTTACCTGGATGAAATATTGCGACACCAAATGTTCAGTATTTTTTCTGAAGATGAAATCACCGGAATTTATGAGATCAAATTATCCCGTGACGCTGAACTTTATATCGATGATATTTATGAAGGTGTTCTAGCCGAAAAAATTTACGAATCTTTGAAGCAAAGAACAGATGGCCAGCCAACGCGACTGCTATACGATGCGAGCATGCCAGATGAGGTGCATCGCAAAATCAGAAAGTTGCTTAATTTAGGAAAGATCGATATGATGCCGGGAGGTAAATATCACAATTTCAAGGATTTCTTTACTTTTCCAGATCCCGGGGGGAACAAATATTTGCATTTTAAAGAATTACCACCGCTCCCGCATAAAACTCTGGAGAAAAGTACTAATTACTTCAAATCAATTCTGGAAAAAGATCAGGCATTGCATTTTCCTTTTATGTCTTTTGATTACGTTGAGCGATTTGTAGAACAGGCAGCTGCAGATACAAAGGTTACAGATATAAGTATCTCGCTTTACCGGGTGGCAGATGAGTCAAAGCTTACCAATTCACTTATGCAAGCCCTGGAGAATGGTAAAAATGTAACCGTTTTCGTTGAAGCTAAAGCAAGATTTGATGAAGAAAACAATATTAGCTGGGGAAGAAAATTCGAGGAAAAAGGTGCTCACGTTATATACTCGTATCCGAAGGTAAAAGTACATTCCAAAATCATGTTAGTGAAAAGATTGGAGAATGACGAAACTGTAAGATATGCTTATATTGGCACCGGAAATTTTAATGCAGAAACTTCTGAGATCTACTGCGATCACGCAATTTTCACAGCGAATAAACTGATCACGAAAGAACTTGACCGTTTATTCAAGGTGCTCGAAGGTGAATTGATTATTCCAAGAGAAAAGAACCTATTGATCTCTCCATTTTCTACCAGGCAGAAATTCACCAAATTGATCTACAATGAGATCGAAAATGCCAGAAATGGTAAGCCAGCGAAGATTACTGCCAAAATGAACAGCCTTGAAGATGAGGAAATGATCGAGTTATTATACCGGGCGAGCGAAGCCGGCGTAGAAATTAGAATGCTTATTCGCGGCTTTACCTGTCTCATTCCAGGAGTTAAGGGAATGAGCGAAAACATTTATATTACCAGTGTCGTGGATAGGTTTCTGGAACATGGAAGAATTTATCTTTTTGAAAATGGTGGTGAAGAGAAAATGTTTTATGGCAGTGCAGACTGGATGAGTCGTAATCTAGATCGCAGGATTGAGGTGATTTCACCAGTTCTGGATAAAGATATTTTCAATGAATTCAAGGATATTCTAAATATTCAGTTGAGTGATAATGTAAAAGCACGGATTCAGGATCAAAATGAATCCAACACCTACGTGCAGAAAGAAGAAGGCGAAAACTCAGTTCGGTCACAGTACGCCATTTATGATTATCTAAAAGAAAAACATTCAAATGACTAGGATCAAAGTTGGAGGTGTACCGGAACACTTTAATTTACCGTGGCATCATTGTATCGAGAATAAAAGTTTCACAGAAGCAGGAATAGATCTGAAATGGCAGGAAGTTCCGGAAGGAACGGGTGCCATGTGCAATCTTTTGCGGGAAGATGACTTAGACGTAGCCGTTATTCTTACAGAAGGGATTACTCGCGATATTATTAACGGCAACCCTAGTAGGATCATTCAGAATTATATTGGAAGTCCGCTCATCTGGGGAATACACGTAGATGGCAGATCTTCTTATAAAAACATTAATGATTTGAAAGACACCAAGGCCGCAATTAGTCGCGAGGGAAGCGGCTCGCATTTGATGGCCTATGTAAATGCGGAAAATGTTGGCTGGGATACAGCTTCGCTTCAATTTGAGATCGTTCACAACCTGGATGGAGCCATTAAGGCATTAAAAAGTGATGAGGCGCAATATTTTATGTGGGAACATTTTACCACCAAACCGCTGGTAGATAATGATACCTTCAGGCTAATTGCCGACTGCCCTACCCCATGGCCGTGTTTTGTTATCGCAGCTTCTGAAAAAGCAATCAATGAAAAACCTGATGAGCTTCAAGAAATGCTACAAATTCTTAATGCTGAAACGAGTGAATTTAAAATTCAGCGTAATATAGATGTTGAATTAGCTGAGAGATATGGACAAAAACTGGAAGATATCAGAAAATGGCTGGATTTAACCCATTGGAGTCAGGAACAAATTTCAAGTGAAGATCTCACTGAAGTTCAGGAAAATTTAAAAAGACTCAATCTTATTTCAGAAAAGGTAGATTATAACGAATTAATTCATAATTTCAGAGGCAAATAATCTACCTCTAATAATGAAATTATTTCTATCCTGCTTGCTAATGGCAACAGCTTCTTTGGCATTCTGCCAGACGACCGACAGTATTACCAACCAAAATTCCAGGGAATTCGGAAAACAGGAATTGAGCCTGAATGCATTCAATCTTGTGGCCTTTGGAATTGTTGATATTACATACGAACGTATAATTTCTGAAAATTCTACCTGGGCGATTGAAGCTTTCTACCATCCGTCTAAAGATGACTATTTAGATGAAGCTTACTATAAAGAGCTGTCGTTGACCGGTAAATACAAGCACTTCTTTAGCTCTAAATATGCCCGGGGTTTTTATGTACATGGATTTGGAATGTTATCCAATGGTGAATATGACGATGGATATTACTATAATGAAAGCATCGATGAGTATGTATATGACACCTATGATTACACAGATTTTGCCATAGGTTTTGGTCTGGGTGGCAAATTTGTTTCCAAAGGCGGTTTTTTATTAGACCTAAGCGGTGGTATTGGAAGAAATTTATTCAGCGACAGATCCCCGACCATTGCGGGTCAGTTCATGGTGAATCTGGGATATCGATTCTAACCAGCTTACCAGTTGACAGGCTGTTTACCTTTCGATTCTAAATACCTGTTCGCTTCACTAAAATGCCTGTTGCCAAACCAGTAACCTCTATTTGCGCTTAATGGTGAAGGGTGACCACTGGTTAAAACGAGATGCTTTGAACTATTGATAAGCTTGGATTTTTTCTTGGCATAACCACCCCAAAGCATAAATACTACGTGTTCTTTTTCTTCAGAAATAAGCCTGATTACTTCGTCTGTAAATGTTTCCCAACCTTTATTTTGATGAGAACCTGCCTGGTGAGCCCTAACAGTAAGTGTGGCATTGAGTAACAGTACTCCTTGATCTGCCCATCTTTCCAGATTTCCGCTGGAGGGAGCCGGCTTATTCAGGTCTGATTCAATTTCCCTAAAGATATTAACGAGTGACGGGGGAATCTGGACATGATCACGAACCGAAAAACATAAACCGTTCGCCTGCCCTACTCCATGATATGGATCCTGACCCAGAATGACCACCCTAGTATTATCAAAAGTGGAGTGATCAAAAGCAGCAAAAATCTCACTACCGGGAGGAAAACATTTATGCTCTGTATATTCCTTCTTTACATATTGGATTAAATTCCTGAAATAGTCCTTTTCAAATTCAGCATTTAGAACTTTTTTCCAGCTTTGATCTATTCTTACGTTCATGAGAATTGAGTAACTTTGTAGATCCTCAAATGTAGGGAAAAATTGATATGATAAAAATTAGTTCCAGGAGTCTGGATGATTTGGAATTTCCAGTAGTATGTTCGCAGGTAAGTGAACTTTGTATTACAGGACAGGGAAAAGAAAAGGCTCTAAAGATTCAACCATACCCGAGTTTTCAAAAGACCGTTTTTGGACTCGATCAAACCAATGAATTTATTAAATCGAAAACACAGGATGAAGCGATCCCAAATCATGGGTTCGATAGTATTCAGTCTGAACTTCGGTTATTGGCTATAGAAGAGTCTGTTTTAGAGATAGGAGGTTTCAGAAAGATCTCCTCTCTTAATGAAACTGTAAACAATCACCTTAAATTCTTCAGAAAATACGCGCATTTATATCCGGCATTATCTGAGACTGTGTCGCATCTGGAATATGATCTCAGCCTTGTAGAAAGGATCAATTCAGTTATAGACCGATTTGGAGAGATGAAAGATGACGCTTCTACTTATTTACAACAGTTACGAAGATCTATTAATGCAGTAAAAGGCCAGATCAACTCAAGTTTTAATTCAGCATTAACCACCTATAATGGGTATGGCTATCTTGACGAGATCAAGGAAAGTGTGGTCGAAAATGTGCGAGTACTTGCTGTAAAATCCATGTATCGCCGTAAGGTAAAAGGTGGAATTATGGGTAATTCCAAAACCGGCAGTATTGTATATATTCAGCCTGAAGCAACTCATCGCCATACACGGGAACTCAACAATCTTGAATATGAGGAAAAGGAAGAGATCAAGCGAATATTAAAGGAACTTACTGAATTCACCAGGCCTTATCGTGAAGTGCTTGCAGATCATCAGGATCTTCTTAGTGAAATGGATGTAATCGCAGCAAAGGCAAAATATGCCAATAAGATTAACGGTATTTTACCAAAGATTACTAAAGACAGGGAATTACACCTGAAGGATGCGTACCATCCATTATTACTTCTAAATAATAAGAAAAAGAACGAAAAGACCTATCCACAAAGCATTGAGTTATCTGCCAGTAACAGGATTATGGTCATCTCAGGTCCCAATGCCGGAGGTAAAAGTATTACCTTAAAGACTGTTGGTCTTCTACAGGTGATGCTACAAAGCGGAATGCTGATTCCGGTTCATGAATACAGCCGAATGTGCCTGTTCTATAAAGTTCTCACTGATATTGGTGATAACCAGTCCATTGAAAATCACCTGAGTACGTATAGCTACCGCTTGAAAAACATGAATTATTTTCTACGGAAGTGTGATAATAAAACCCTTTTCCTGATTGATGAATTTGGAACCGGAAGTGATCCTGAACTTGGAGGTGCGCTGGCCGAAACCTTTCTGGAAGTTTTCTATGAAAAAGGTAGTTTTGGTATACTTACCACGCATTACGCCAACCTCAAGAAACTGGCTAATGAATTGCCAGAAATGAGCAATGCAAATATGATGTTCGACAGCCAGACCCTGGAACCAGTGTACAAGCTGCAGGTAGGAGAAGCCGGAAGTTCATTCACTTTTGAAGTTGCCCAGAAGAATGGGATTCCATATAGCCTAATCAACCGTTCCAAGAAGAAGGTAGAACGTGGTAAGATCAGGTTTGACAGAAGTATCGCCAACCTTCAAAAAGAGCGTTCTAATCTTCGAAAAACTACCGACAGCCTTAAAACCAAAGAGGAAAAAGCTGCAGCAGAGAAAGAGAAGCTGGAAGAAATAAATACCAGGATTCAGCAAAAACTGGAAAGCTATCAGGAGCTTTATGACACCAATCAACGCATGATCTACCTGGGTCAAAAGATCAACGATTTAAGTGAAAAGTATTTCAGCAATAAGAAAAAGAAAGAACTTATTGGTGAATTCATCAAGTTGGTGGAGATAGAAAATTCCAAACGAAAAAAGGAAAGTGCCAAAAGGCTGAAAGCTAAGAAGAATAAAGAAGAGCAGCTTAAAAAAGAGGTTCAGAAAAAAATTGAGCCTATCAGGCAAAAGAAGAAAGAAGAAAAGAAAAAAGAAACGCAGTTAAAAAAGCAGGAAGCTAATAAACCAAAAGCGAAACTAAAAATTGGAGATCGTGTTCGACTGGAAGATGGAAAAGCGGTTGGAACAATCGATAAAATTGAGAAGGATAAAGCGCTGGTGAATTATGGTATGTTTACCACTTCGGTTGGAATGGCGCAACTGGAACTCGTACAAGCTGCTAAAAAGAAATAATTATGGAAAATTCTTCCAGACATAAGATCATCCTTTTTGATGGAGTATGCAATTTGTGTAATAATGCAGTGCAGTTTATCATTAAACATGACCCTAAAGATCGTTTCAGATTTGCGTCCCTGCAAAGTGATACCGGGAAACAACTAATTGAAGAGAGAGGTTTTAATCCTGAAGATCTGGATTCTATTATGCTTATTGAACCAGGGGTGGCTTATTATAGAAAATCTACTGCAGCCCTTGAAATCTCGAGAGACCTTAATGGTGGATATTCCTTATTAAAAAATTTCCTGTTTCTTCCGGAAGGTTTTAGAGATAGCATCTACGATTTTGTGGCTAGTAATCGATATAAATGGTTCGGGAAGAAAGATCATTGTATGATCCCTACTCCCGAACTAAGATCTAAATTTTTAGATTAAGCAGTTTGCTCATTTTCAGGATGATAATCATCATCCCAATCTTTTACGTTGGGTGGCCCCATCATATCGACAGATTTTGCTACCATTAGAGACACCGCAGCATCACCAGTAACGTTTACCGTGGTTCTGCACATATCCAGTGGTCTATCCACGGCGAATATCAACGCCAGTCCGGCTTCAGGAATACCAGCCTGTGCCAGTACGATTACCAGCATCACCATTCCGGCACCAGGAACTGCGGCAGAGCCTATTGAAGCTAGCGTAGCAGTCGCAATGATACCTAATTGCGCACCCAGGGTAAGATCCATTCCAAAAGCCTGTGCTATAAAAACTGCAGCGACTGCCTGGTAAAGACTGGTACCGTCCATATTGATCGTGGCACCAATAGGAAGCACAAAACTTGTAACTTCCTTATTTACACCCATATGTTCTTCGACTCTTTCCATGGTAACAGGAAGTGTAGCGGCGCTGGAACTCGTAGAAAATGCAAGAAGCTGGGCTGGCCCAATACCATTTAGAAAAAAGGAAGGAGTGTTCTTTGTAAAGATCCATACCAACAGTATATATACTCCAATCATGAGCGCAAGACCAATTAAAACTGTCAATGCATACATTGCAAGAGCCGCAAATAAATCTGCACTCGGTGATTCCACCACCAGGGCGGCAAGCAAGGCAAACACCCCATACGGTGCCGTTAGCATGATAAGATCGATCATTTTCAGAATGACTTCGTTAAAGCCATCAAAGAAATCTTTTACAGGTTTTGCTGTTTTTTCAGGTATAAGTATAAGTCCCAGTCCAAAGAATATCGCAAAAAATATAACCTGAAGCATATTTCCATTATCGCTGGCAGCACCAAAAATATTACTTGGCACAAGATCCTCGAGAGCCTGCAAAGGTCCGGCATCCTTCTGCTTTTGAGCATCGGTAATTCTAACCGAAGCGTCCCCCTCATAGCTGGCAATAAGATCACTGCGTGTTTCTTCACTAATTGCTTTTCCTGGCGCAATAAGATTGACTATAAGCAAACCAATGGAAACTGCTATAACGGTGGTGACTATATAAGTAGCAATGGTTCTTGTCCCCATTTTGGACAACTTGGAAATATCTTTTAGATCTGAAATTCCCTTGATAAGTGACGCCAGGATCAAGGGCACCGCAATTAACTTTAAGGCATTGATAAAGATATTTCCGAAAGGTTTGATCCAATCCTCAGTAAAGTCTGGTCCCCAACTAAAATTAGTCATGATAAGTCCAAAGATGACCCCTGCAGCCATTCCTAAAAGTATCTGCCAGTGCAATGCGAGTTTTTTCATATACCTGTTGTTCTACTATTAAATTTTAGATGATTTATTCTGAAGAAAATAGTCGGCCATCACTATGGCTGCCATGGCTTCTACGATTGGTACTGCGCGGGGAACAACACAGGGATCATGTCTTCCTTTTCCCTGCATGTCTACCTGTTCGCCTTTGGAATTGATGGTTTGTTGCTTTTGCATAAGCGTGGCAACTGGTTTAAATGCTACCCTGAAATAGATATCCATCCCATTGCTTATTCCTCCTTGAATTCCACCGCTTAGATTTGTTTTCGTAGAGCCATCCTGATTAAACTGGTCGTTATGCTCACTACCTTTCATAGCAGTTCCGGCAAACCCACTACCGTACTCAAAACCCTTGACAGCATTGATGGAAAGCATCGCCTTCCCAAGTTCAGCATGTAATTTGTCAAATACAGGTTCTCCTAAACCTTTTGGCACGTTTTTAATGACACAATCTACAATTCCACCCACAGTATCACCGCTGGAGCGAATCTCTTTAATGTAACTTTCCATTTCTGAAGCCTTAACAGGGTCTGGACAGCGAACCGGGTTATTTTCAATTTCTGAAAAATCCAGATCCTGATAGTTCTGGTCGAGCTCAATATGCCCTACTGATGATACGTAAGCATTAAACTGAAGTGAACTCAAAAGTTGCTTTGCTATGCTTCCTGCAACTACCCTGCATGCCGTTTCTCTGGCTGATGATCTTCCGCCGCCGCGATAATCCCGAACACCATATTTTTCGTCGTAAGTGTAGTCGGCATGGGAAGGCCTGTAAGTATCCTTTATGTGAGAATAATCCTTGGATTTCTGGTTGGCATTTTTGATCACAAAACCAATAGGCGTTCCAGTGGACTGTCCTTCAAAAATTCCTGAAAGAAACTCCACGGTGTCCGGTTCTTTTCGCTGGGTTACGATAGCAGATTGCCCGGGGCGCCTTCGATCCAGGTCATTCTGGATTTTATCAAGATCTAATTTTACACCAGCAGGACAACCATCAATCACACCGCCAATGGCCACACCATGAGATTCACCAAACGTAGTTAATCTAAAAAGTGTACCTATAGAATTTCCTGCCATTTATTCGATTTTGAACAAATGTAATTTTTTAAGAACATATTTGAAAGTGGAATCCTATATATTACTAATAGTGCCACAAGGTCTCGTGTAATTTAGAAATATGATAGGTCTTCTATACCGTATTAAGAACTGGCAGATTCTCCGCTTTTATCTCTCGCAAGTACTTCAGTAACTCTGTTCAGGAGCGTATCCATATCAAAAGGCTTCGGAATAAATTCCACGGCGCCTACAGATTTACAAAGTTCACCAACATTATGCAGTGCAGACATCATGATGATAGGCACATGCGCAACTTCCGGGTCTGCTTTGAGTTCTGCACAAACATCAGTTCCATCTACACCAGAGATAAGCTTATCCAGCAATATGAGTTCAATATCATTTTTGATGATATTTTCCTTGGTCTGCTTAGGTTGCTGAGATACAGTGACTTTATGATCTGAAAACTCAAGTATATCTTTAAGCATCAGTCCAATAGTTTGATCGTCATCTACAATTAAAATTCTGGCCATTACTGTGATTGATTTAAGGGTAGTAGAAAAGTGAATTCTGATCCTGTTCCAGGTTCACTTGTCACTGTTATTTTTCCTTGATGTTTTTCAATTATTTCATTTGACAGATATAGTCCAATCCCGAAGCCTTCATAGGTGTCATCATTATTGCCGGAGACTCTGTAGAAACGTTTGAAAATTTGTTGCTGTTCCTTTAAGGCGATCCCAATGCCGTAGTCTTTAACACTTACGGCTGCCTGGTTATCCTGAGTCTTAAAAATTCTTACCGATACCTTTTTTGCATCTGGAGAATATTTGACCGCGTTGGTTATTAGATTTGATATCACCTGCCCTATTCGCTCCCTATCTGCTCTAATTTCAATATGTTCTTCATGGTCTATATCTATCTGCATTTCGCAGTGAGAGAATGACAGATCTTCAATTACGGTTTCAACCTGTTTGTTCAGCTCAAAGTCGCTGAGTTCCAGAATAAGTTCATTTTGCTCAATTCTGCTTAGATCAAGCATTTCTGAAATTAACCGGATGAGCCGTTCAATCTGACTCTCGATTCGATTTAAATATGGTTTTACTGGAATATCTCTGGAATCTGTTTTAATTTTTTCAGGTAAAACAGTTTGTAGTAACTGAATATACCCTTTAATGGAAGTTACAGGAGTCTTCAGCTCATGACTTACTAGTTTTAAAAAGCCTTCCTTGTGCACTTCTTCATCTTTCATACTCTGGATTTCGGTACAGGAAGTAATCCAGGATGAAATTGTATGATTTCCTTTAACAGGAACAGATTTCATTAGATGCCATCTGTACTCGTTCTCCTTATTCAGAAGACGAGCTTCAAACTCAAATTCCCTGCCCTGCTCTTTAAATTGACTTAGCTCCTTATCCAGATGTATATATTCCTCTGGGTGAACAAGGCTTAACCAGCCTTTATTCACAAGTTCTTCCGGTTCAAGACCGGTATAATCCAACCAGTTTTTGTTATAATAAAACGAATCCCCATTTTCTGTAGCGATATTGATCTTATTCGGGATCAGATTTACCAGTTCTCTGAATTGGGCTTCGTTCTTCTTGATCTTTTCATTGAGCAGTGCCTGGTTTGTCACATCACTTGAAATGTTGGCAACACCTATGATGTTTCCGTCACCATCTCTTTGCGGTTGATATATAATATCAAAATATCTGTCTTGTTGAACTCCATCGATAGTCAGGGAAACATGTTTTTCGCTGGCGTGAAAAGCTTCGCCTGTTTCATACACATGGTTTAGCAGGTCTACCAGGCCCTGTTCTTCTATTTCAGGTAATACTTCCAACAGTGGTTTTCCCAATACATCCTTTCCCTTTCCCCAAACCTCAATAATAGCATCATTAGCCATATCGACAATATGATCTGGTCCAAGAAAAATGGCTATTAAACTTTCTGAAGAATAGAAAAGATCATGGAATTGCTGCTGACTCTTTTTTAGATTATCCTGTGCAATTTTGCGTTTGGTAATGTTTTCAATACTTAATAATATGCAATGTTCATTTTGATCTGATAACTTGATCTTGCTGGCGTTTAATAGCAAATGCTTTACTTGCCCATTGCTTCCATCCACCTGCATCTCAAAATTATTCATCTTACTACCGGAAGGCAGTATCATTTCCAATACGTTTTGCAGCTGCGGAATTTTCCACTGTGAAATGTCAAGCTCGTAGATCAAGCGATCAACAATAGCCTCTGAAGTGGTCTTAAAAGTTTTGCAGAAATTTTGATTGGCAAAGACAACTTTCAGATCACAATCCAGTATAACAACAGGGTGATGCAAATGGTCGATAACAGACTCCTTAAGTTCTAAAAGATTATTGGAAAGCGATCTTACGGTTTCTACACCAGCAATTGAATTCGCATTCTCCAGCTCTCGAATTTTACGGTTGGCCTGTTGTAGGTCTTGCTCAAGTTGTGCAATTCGGGATTTATCGTCCATTAAATCTGTAACATTCTAAAACAATTAATTCCATTTTTACCAAACGCTAAATTTACTGTTTTGAACGAGTCGGCATCTACAATGTCCTGGTATTAACAAAACTTTGCATTTTATATTAGAGCATGGTAGAGAATGCTAACCGGATGTTGGGCTGTCCTTCCGGTTCCCCTTGATCTGATGCCTGCAACTTGTACCATTCGCAGAAATGATCGTATTTTCTTTAGATTTTCTAATGGCTGGAAACAGGCTGTTTTCACCAATCCTCATACTAATTTCATAATGTTCTTTTTCATAGCCAAAAGAACCTGCCATCCCACAGCAGCCGGAGGGAATGATTGTTACCTTATAATTTTCAGGTATATTCAGAATATCAAAGGTTCTAGAAGTATTGGATAGGGCTTTTTGATGACAATGACCGTGAATTTTGATAGTTGCCGGTGCCTGGGTGAACTGCTCCTTACTAATGTTACCGGCTGAAAGCTCCTGTTTTAAAAATTCTTCGACGATAAAACAATGATCGGCCAGATTTTTTGCAGCTTGCTTATCTCTAGCCAGTCTTAAATACTCATCCCTGAAGCTTAAGATAGCTGAAGGCTCCACTCCAAGTAATGGAGTTTTATGGTTTATAATAGGGTTAAATATCTGAATATTCTCATTAGCAAGTTTTTGAGCTTCGTCCAGAAATCCTTTGGAAAGATAGCTTCTACCACTCTCGGGATGATCTGTCATTTCCACCTGGTATCCCAATCTGCTTAGAAGTTTAAGTGCATGTATCCCAACTTCCACATCCAGAAAATTTGTGAATTCATCATTAAAAAGATATACTGTCTTCACCGGATTTTTGACTTTTAACTGGTCTTTATGTGCCAGGTAATATTTCTTAAGTGTGGTTTTTGCAACTACTGGAAGTTCCCTTTCCTGTGCCACACCAAGTAACTGCTTGGCTATGCCGGAAGTAAATTTGTTCTGCATTACAAATCGGGATATTCCGGGAGCCTTGGACGCCAAAACGTTTTGCCTGGTAATGCCAGCGAATGTTCGATCCCTCAGACCAGGCTTATTCGATTTATAATATTGGTACTGAAATTCAGCCTTCAGAGCGGCCATATCTACATTGGATGGACATTCACTTTTACATCCTTTACAGCTAATACACAAATCCAAAACTTCCTTCAGCTCGGGTTGGTCAAATCTATTCTCCTTGTCTGAATTGGTAAGAAATTCTCTCAATGCATTGGCTCGGGCCCGCGTGGTATCTTTTTCATCCCTGGTAGCTCGATAACTGGGACACATGGTACCACCTGCTTCTACAGATTTGCGACAGTCTCCACTTCCATTGCATTTTTCAGCTAGTTTAAGCATTCCTTCAGCATCAGAAAAATCCATGATGGTTTCAATCTTTGGCTCTATTCGATCTGGCACATATCTTAAAGAAGTATCCATCGCCGGGGCGTCTATGATCTTACCTTTGTTGAAAATATAATCGGGGTCGAAAGCTTGCTTGAGCTCCTTCAGTAAAGCGTATACTTTCTGTCCATACATGAGCTCAATGAATTCAGCTCTTAATCTTCCATCACCATGCTCACCACTAAGAGAACCATTGTATTTTTTTACCAGCTTTGCTACGTCCAGCGTTATACTTCTGAATAAACCAACATCTTCAGACTTTTTCAGATTCAGTATAGGTCTTAGGTGTATTTCTCCTGCCCCAGCATGCGCATAGTATACCGCTTGCTGGTCGTAGCTCTCCATAATCCTGGTAAATTCCGCAATATAATCTGCCAGCACCGGTATGGCAACGGCTGTATCTTCTATACACGCAACCGCTTTGCGATCACCTTTCATATTGCCCAGTAATCCAAGGCCAGCTTTCCGAAGTTCCAGCGCAAGATCTATTTGGTCTCCATACAGCACAGGAAATGCATAGCCCAGATTAGCGTTCTGTAGAGTGTTCATCAAATCTTCAAGCTCCATTTCAAGTTTTTGCTGACTCTCTGCTCGTATTTCCAGCATCAGGATGGCTTCGGGATCATCCTCTATAAAAAACCTGTTCTCGCGATATTTTAAGTTATCACTGGTACAGTCCAAAATGATCTTATCCATCATTTCACAAGTAAAAAGCGAATGCTGCATGGCAGGAACAACGGCCTGCATACAAGCGTCTATAGATCGAAAATGTACAGCGATCATTGCCTTTTCCGGAGGAGGCAATGTATCCAGTTTTAGAGTGATTTCGGTAATAAATGCAAGGGTGCCCTCGCTACCGGCAATGAGATCGCAAATATTCAGTTTACGTTCGGTGTCCTGAAACACTTCGGTGTGCAATAGTTCATCCAAAGCATAACCAGTATTACGCCGATGCAATTGCATGGGAGGAAAATTACTGATAATTTCTTTCTGATTGTCTTCTGAAGCTAGGATCTCATAAATCTTACGATAGATATCTCCCTCCAATCCAGCGCTCTCTAATTTATGCTGAAATTCGGTTTTATCAAGATCTTTAAATTCAACTTCAGTTCCATCGCTCAACAGTGCTTTAAGGGATTTGATCCTGTCCCGGGTCGTACCGTATTTTATAGAAGTGGTTCCACTGGAATTATTACCTACCATCCCTCCTATCATACAACGATTGGATGTTGAAGTATTAGGACCAAAGAAAAGTTTGTGCTTATGTAACTTCCTGTTGAGATCGTCACGAATTACTCCGGGTTGTACAGTAACTGTCCTGTTCTCCGGATCGATCTTAATGATATCTGTAAAATGTCTTGAAACATCCACCACAATACCGTCTCCGGTACATTGCCCAGCCAGGGAAGTTCCGGCGGTTCTTGGGATGAGTGTAGTATTGTTTTCCCTGGCAAACTTTATGAGATGAATTAAATCATTTTGAGATTTGGGAATGCTTACCGCTAAAGGAATTTCCCGATATACAGAAGCATCGGTCGCGTAAATAGTTCTCCAGAGCTCATCAGTATATAGCTCACCATCCAGGTTTTTTGCAAGTTTCAACAGGGAATTCTTCAATTTCATACTCAAATTTAGCAAGTTTCAGAATACCTGCTTAACAGATTCTTAATTAATATTAACAATACATTTACTAGCCTGAACGTTCTCATATTGGTAAACGGCATAAATTTGCCGTGATGAATATAAAACAATCAAAAATGAGAAAAGTAGTTCTTTTTGCAGCTTTAATTTTCGGAGCTGTTTTTCTGAATGAGGCAAATGCACAGCAAATCTCTCAAAACGCACTTGGTTTAAGAGTGGGTGATGGGGGTGGATTTGGAGCTGAAGTTTCATATCAGAGAGCAACACGTGAGAACAACAGGTTGGAGTTCGATCTTGGATGGAGAAATGACAGTAATTACGATGCCATTAAGCTTGTTGGGTTGTACCAATGGGTTTGGAACATTGAAGGAGGTTTCAACTGGTATGCTGGTGCTGGTGCAGGACTTGGGAATTATGACGATAACCGGAGAGGTGATATAGATCGTAACGATGGAGTTTTTGCTTTACTGGCAGGTAACGTTGGGATAGAATATAATTTTGACTTCCCCCTATTATTATCGCTGGATTTCAGACCTGAAATTGGATTCTCAGATTATGATGATCACGATGAGTTTACTCCAGATATCGCTCTAGGTATTAGATACCAATTCTAATTGAAAAGAAGATATAAATAAAAAAGGAGCCAGCCAGCTCCTTTTTTTATTTATTGCTCAATGCTATATTATAAAGCTCTTCGTACCTGGGAACGATCATATTAATGTCAAAATCCCGTGCTGTTTCCCCAGCCTGACGTTTGAACCTTTGTAAATCTTCATCGTTTTTCAAAATGGAAACAGCGCTTTTTGCCATGGAATCCACATCACCCACATCATGCAAAAATCCTGAGACACTATCCTTGTTCACTTCCGGTAAACCACCTGTATTGGTGGAAATTACAGGGACTGAGTGAACCATTGCTTCAAGAGCAGCCAAACCGAAACTTTCTGTTTCTGAAGGTAGCAGAAACAGATCAGAAAAGCATAATATTTTATCAATCTCATTACTCTGCCCCAAGAAAAGAACTCTATCTTTAATGCCCAGTTCTCGAACCAGTTTTTCGGCTGTTTCTCTTTCCGGGCCTTCTCCTACCATCATTAATCTGGCACCAATAGACTTCTGAATTTCGAAGAATATCTTCACCACATCATCCACCCTTTTGACTTTTCTGAAATTACTCACGTGAGTAATGATCTTCTCATTGGAAGCCGCCATCAATTCTCTCTGGCAATCTGTAAAAGTCTTTTTCTGAAATTTAGATACATCGATAAAGTTCGGGATCACCTCTATAGCTGTTCTTACATCAAAATGCTTTAGCGTATCTTCCTTCAGGCTTTGTGAAACTGAAGTAACATAGTCACTTTTATTAATACTAAAAGTAACTGCAGGTTTATAAAATGGGTGATTTCCAACAAGAGTGATGTCTGTACCATGCAAGGTGGTTACCATTGGGATCCTGATTCCTTCCTCTGCGAGCATTTTCTTTGCCATATAACCAGCATATGCATGAGGAATGGCATAATGCACGTGCAAAAGCTCTATACCATAATTTTTAATAACGTTGACCAGCTTACTGCTCAAAGCAAGTTCATAGGGCTGGTAATGAAACAATGGATATTCAGGAACGTTTACTTCGTGAAACCTGATATGGCTGGAGATTGTTTCCAGTCTTACCGGTTGCTTATAGGTTACGAAATGCACCTCGTGCCCACGTCTGGAAAGTGCTAGGCCTAATTCTGTGGCCACTACTCCGCTACCACCAAAAGTAGGATAACAAACAATTGCAATCTTCATTAATTAGAAATCTATAGATTCGTATATCACTTTCTGGATCTCAGACCGGATATCTTCCCTGATGAGCTTCCTGTTTGTTGAATCAGGAAAAGTTCTGTTTGATAAAAATACATAAACTATTTCTTCCTCAGGATCTGCCCAGGCAAAGGTACCTGTAAAACCACTATGGCCAAAACTTTTCATGGACACACAATTGCAAGTTGGTCCTGAGGTTCCAAGTTGTGGTTTGTCGAACCCCACGCCTCTTCTTACATCCTGTTCACAATAATAACAGGTATTGTACTTTTCGATAGTTTCTTCGCGTAAAAATCTTTTTCCGCCATAAGTACCGCCGTTAAGGTAGGTTTGCATTAATTTGGCAACATCATTGGCAGTACTGAACAAACCTGCGTGCCCACCTATTCCACCCTGCATGGCAGCGCCCTGGTCATGAACATAACCTCGAACAATCTGTTTTCTCCAAAGTTGATCATTCTCTGTTGGAGCTATCTGTAAACTATCAAACCTGGTTTTTGGTAAATATCCGGTATAATTCGCGCCCATTGGTTTGTAGAAATGCTCCTGAGCTATGTTCTGCAAGGAAGTTTCATAATAGCTCTCCAGGTAATATTTTAATAGATAATAAGGAAGATCACTGTATTTATAAGACCTTGTCTTTTCAAGGTCGCTAAGCCTGATGGTATTGATAATGCTATCACTAATATCCTTTCTT
This sequence comes from Christiangramia portivictoriae DSM 23547, assembly GCF_000423045.1. Lineage (GTDB taxonomy): Bacteria > Bacteroidota > Bacteroidia > Flavobacteriales > Flavobacteriaceae > Christiangramia > Christiangramia portivictoriae. The sequence continues at coordinate 435,185 of NZ_KE383972.1, forward strand.
ATAAACATATTATCTGCTACCTGCGTATTGTAAGTTTCAGAGGGTAGAGCATTATAATAGGCGGTAGAAAGCTCTTTGGTTTTAGGATCCAGAGTAGAGATATAGAACGGGATCCAGGCTTGCAGGCGGGCGTAATGCATTAACATATCCTGTAACCTGATATTGGATTTATTCGAGCCTTTGAGTGATAGCAGCAATTCTCCAAGTTTCGTATCAAAATCCAATACTTCCTGCTCATCCAGTTCCATGACCAACGGTAAAGTTGCAAGAATCTTGGTAAGTGAAGCCAGGTCATATACAGTAGTATCTGTCACCGGCAGATCTTCGTTATAAGTTTGATATCCAAAATTCTTCTGATATATCACCTTTCCCTGGCGGGCTACCAGAATTTGTGCCCCCGGGGTCATTTTTTCTGAAATAGCATAGTTGATGATACTGTCAATCTTCTGAAGTTTGAAAGAATTCATTCCGACACTTTCCGGAGTCCCGTAGGCCAGCCTGTTCAAATCCTTCGTATTAAAGCCAGTCCCAACCGGAAATTCATTTTGAATACTTACTGGAAGACGACCTTTAGCCTGAGCTGCTCCAAAGATTATCTGCCCTACTTTTTGCTGGGCAATTGGATGATTTTGATAGCCAACGATAATTCCTTCAATATTAGTGAAACTCTTGATATCGAGTAAGGCATAAGGTCTGGCGAAAAGTGCAAGGATCGTTTTATTTTTACGAGCTATCTCGTGCAACCACACCAATTCGTTATTGGAAAATTTATAGGATGCCCATGGACTAGCATTCGATTTATGAAATCCAATAATGACCCGATCATAATCCTCGAGTTTTTCCAGTAGTACAGCAAGCTTATCTGCCTGTACCCAATCTACCCTAGCATACTTTTTCAGTTGCTGAAGAAATATACTGCCATCGTCATCTCCAAAATTTACATAAGCGATTTTTTCCTGGGAAAGATCTTTAACCGGTACAACTGCTTTATTGTTTTTGATAAGGGTTACAGCATTTTCATAGAGTTTTTCCAGCAAAGCTTCGTCCCGCGAAGTATAAAGTTCCTCTATCAGGAAATTTGTATTAATTGGTTTAAAGTTGTGTAGACCAGCCTTATATTTAGCGTATAATATTTTCTTTACTGAAAGTGCCAGTCTATTTTCGCTGATTGTACCTGCATTCACCGCATCCATGATACTTTGAGAAGCCCTACCAATATCCTCACTCATAAGTAAGATATCATTACCTGCTCGAAAAGCATCCAGATCTACCTCGCCCGGTTCCATATTTCTTGAAACGCCTTTCATATCCAGAGCGTCAGTGAATATAAGTCCATTGAATCCCAGTTCCTTTTTTAAAATATCTGTGATAATATCTTTAGATAATGAGGCGGGTTTGCCATCCGTAGGCTCTAGGTCTGGAACATTAAGATGCGCTACCATGATACTGCTAAGCCCTTCCGGGATCAATTTCTTGTAAGGATATAATTCAACACGTTCGATCCTTTCCGCAGAAAAATTGATGGTTGGTAAGGTTTTATGAGAATCGCTATCTGTATCTCCGTGCCCCGGAAAGTGTTTTGCACTGCTAAGAGCACCTTCCCGATGCATTCCACGCATAAATACGAGTGATTTTTCAGTTACGTTCAGTTTATCTTCACCAAAAGATCTATTTCCAATGATTGGATTATCCGGGTTGGTATTAATGTCTACTACGGGAGCAAAGTTAAAATGCACTCCTAATCTCCTGGTTTGTTTGGATATGGCTGCTCCGGCTTCCTCCACAAGCTGATTATCCTGTATGGCGCCAAGTGTCATATTCCATGGAAGTGCAAAAGTACTGTCGAGACGCATGGCAAGACCCCATTCCGCATCCATTCCAATAAGTAATGGAACACTAGACATTTCCTGAAACTCGTTGGTTAACTGCGCCTGTTTTACCGGGCCTCCTTTAGAGAATATAAGTCCGCCAATATGATGTTCTGAAATCAACTTGCGAATACTATCAGCTTCATTCTCATTTTTTGACCAGATACTTGCCATAAAGAGCTGTCCTACTCGCTCCTTCAAATTCATCGAATCATAAGTGCTGTCAACCCAGCGTTTCTGGGCCGCATGATCTTTAGTGAACAGCGGGTTTTTTACTTGCGAGAAAGCAGAGATACTGAACAGAAAGAAAACCAGAACTGGTAATTTGAGGGGCAGGGATCTCAATCTCATTATTTCATAAAGCGTTTGTGCCAGCTTTCAGAAGCAGGAACCTCCCATTCTGAAAGATATTCGGCTTTGGTATTAACGAGATTATTGAACACGATCGTATTCATTGATACCGCTTTATCCTTTGCCATTTTTCTGAAATCGGTAAGAGTTTTATAGGCAACAAATTCTCCCTGTTTATAGGAAACATTCATTTTATCAAGCAGGTCTACTTTGTAATCTTTTTCTAACTGCTGTATGAATTGTACAGAAGTATCTATAGAGCAGCCTGTCGCAGCGTTCAGCTTTTGATCCAGGGCTATGGTAATAAATCTTTTGTACCTGATATCGTACGAAGCCTTAAGATCTCCACCATGAGCAGTCCACTTTTCAATGAACTCGTCTAACTTCAGGGAAATCTCCTGTAATTCCTCTTCAGTGAAAGATCTATTCGCCTGGTAAATCCAAACTCGTGAATCTTCTGGCAGGCTATCAAAAGGTACTAACATAGGCTAAATTTGTGTTCCCACAAATCTAATTGATTTCGCCCTGCAGTCAAATAGAGACCGGTGTTTTAACTTTTATAAACTTATAGTTCGTCTGCATTTGCAATCATTTCAGCAACATCCATAACCTCGATGCTATCTTCCTTCTCTTTATTCTTCACACCGTCTGTCATCATCGTATTGCAAAATGGGCAACCCGCAGCTATGATTTCAGGCTTTACCTCAAGAGCCTGTTCGGTACGTTCGATGTTGACATCCTTGTTTCCTGGCTCCGGTTCTTTGAACATTTGTCCTCCACCGGCTCCACAGCACAGACCGTTCTTTTTGCATTTGCGCATTTCAACCAGCTCCACTTCAAGCTTTCGCAGAAGATCTCTAGGAGCTTCATATTCGTTATTTGCCCGACCTAAATAACAAGGATCATGGAAAGTAATTCTCTTACCTTTAAATTTCCCTCCTTCAACTTTCAAACGACCTTCATTTAAAAGATCTTTTAAGAACTGTGTATGGTGAATTACATCGTAATTTCCCCCTAGAACCGGATATTCATTTTTAAGAGTATTGAAGCAGTGAGGACAGGCAGTAACCACCTTTTTTATCTCATAGCCATTCAAAACTTCTATATTCGTTGCTGCCTGCATTTGAAAAAGAAATTCATTTCCAGCTCTTTTTGCAGGATCTCCTGTACAGCTCTCCTCGGTTCCAAGTACAGCAAAATCAACGCCAGCTTTATGTAACAATTTTACAAATGCCTTGGTGATTTTTTTAGCACGATCATCGAAACTTCCTGAACAACCAACCCAAAATAAAACTTCAGGCTTCTTGCCTTCTACCATATATTCGGCCATTGTAGGTACCTTGAGTGCTTCTGCCATAGTATCGTTCTTTAAATAATTCTTATGTATTAATTTTCTTTGGCCCAATTCAAACGATCCATCTGGTTGTAAGGCCATGGAGCGCCGTTGTTTTCAATATTGGTCATCGCTATGGATAACTCGTTTGGAGCGGCACTCTGTTCCATTACCAGGTATCTTCTCATATCCAGAATAATAGACAAAGGATCGATCCCTACTGGACAGGCTTCCACACACGCATTACAAGTTGTACAGGCCCATAATTCTTCACGCAGGATATAGTTGTCCAAAAGTTGTTTCCCATCATCCTCGAATTTACCGTTTTTGGTAATATTTTCACCAACTTCTTCAAGTCTGTCACGCGTATCCATCATGATCTTTCTAGGTGAAAGTTTTTTCCCGGTCTGGTTTGCAGGACATTCTGAAGTACAACGTCCACACTCTGTGCACGTATACGAATTGAGCAACTGAACCTGGTTTAGATCAAAAACATCGGATGCACCAAATTTTTCTGGTTCTGCATCTTCTTCTCCTTCTGCAGGTGCAGCAAATGGATCTGCATTTGGATCCATCATCAAAGCAACTTCCTTCTGAACCGATTCCAGGTTATCAAATTTCCCCTGAAGGCTCAGCTTAGAAAAATATACGTTCGGAAACGCAAGTAAAATATGTAGATGCTTTGAATAATATAGGTAATTCAGAAAGAAAAGAATTCCTAAAATATGTAACCACCACGCAGCTCTTTCAATAATAATAAGTGTAGCATTGCTCATTCCGTCGAAAAGAGGAAGCAAAAACTGACTTACCGGAAAACTTCCCATTATTCCAGCCTCGGAAGCATAATGATCTGCTCCATTCAATTGAAGCTGATAATCTGTAGCATTCATAATAAGAAACAGCGCCATAAGCACCATCTCAAAATACAGGATGTAATTAGCATCGTTCTTTGGCCAGCCCTTAAGTTCACGACCTAAGAATCGATAGATGTTCAATGCGTTTCTACGAATCCAGAATATTACCACGCCAACGAATACCAGAAAAGCAAAAATTTCGAAGCTTGCAATCAACACATCGTACGTACCTCCTAAAAACGAAAAAATTCTATGAGTTCCAAAAATACCGTCGATAACGATTTCGAGAACTTCGATGTTTATAATGATGAATCCAACGTAAACAATGATATGCAAGAAACCAGAGACAGGTCTTTTCACCATTTTGCTCTGCCCCAAAGCAATGCGAGCCATTTTCGCGAATCTTTCACCGCTATTATCTGTACGATCGATTTCCCGACCTAACTTGATATTGCGGATAAGTCTTTTAATATTTCTGGCAAAAAAGCCAACGCCCGCTAACAGAGCGATCACAAATAGGATTTGCGAAACAATTTGCATGATGGTTTATTTTAAGGAATCTTTCGGTTCTTCGTAATCTCCAGGCTTCTTCCCGAAAACTGAGAAATGAACATAGCGCTTTGGATTGAGTTTTATATCCTGTAAGAGTTGTTCCAGCTGCTTGGTAGCCTGATCTAGATTGTTGTATACAGCATCATCATTGATCAATTTCCCTGCGGTTCCTTCCTTGCTGTTCAATTTGTTCGAAATTCCTTCAAAATCTGCGATCACCTTTTCAAGATCTGAGGTGATCTTTCCTATATCCATGGTAGATAAAGTGTCTGAAAACTTATTAAAGTTCGTAGACATTTCGTCAAGATTCGTAAAAGTTCGGTCTAGCTTAGCACTGTTTCCTTTAACGATACCCTGAAGTTCATCTGCGGTAACCCTAAAAGACGATACCGTAGCATCGAGGTTTCTAAAAGTTCCTCTAATATTATTTCTGGTAGAATCATCAAGAATCTCAGTAATGGCGGTCAACATGGAATCTGCACTGGTAATGGTGTTTTCCAGCTTATTTTGCAGTGGAGTAAGTTTGTCATTAACAAGTTCCATGATCCCTTCCTCCTTGTCACCCTGAAGCGTATCTCCAGACTGAGCCCATTCAGATTGTTGATCATATACGGGAACGATTGCCAGCGATTTTCCACCTATGATGCTACCACCATAAATATTTACCTTACTGTTTTTAGAAAACTGGAAATCATTCTTTACAGTAAAACTCACCACAAGCCTACCTGAATTATCTTTGAAATCTATACTGCTAACCTGCCCGACTTTGAGTCCATTGATGGTAACTTCAGAAGATGGCGAAAGTCCTTCAACATCATCATATTCAGCATAAAAAATTCGATTCTGGGCAAGAAGGTTTTCTCCTTTCAGAAAACTATAACCAAACAACAGAATGACTATCGCTACGATAGCTAGAACGGCAGTTTTTACCTCTCTGGAATATTTCAAAAGCAATTTTTTAAGTGAATACGCACAAATTTAGAAATAAAAATAGAAAAGCTGTTCTATTTTAGCTTTGATTTTAACGCATCATTAAGCGTTATTTTCTGCTCATTCCTAAAGGCTACGATATAACTATCTGGGTATCCACTTTTTACTGCTTCGGAGTGCATTCGCTGTATTTTCAGATAATCTGAAGTTGCACCATAATAATACTTATAAAGTTTCCCTTCTTTCTCCCTGCTTACATCTTTAATCCCCTTGAAATTATAAGGTTTGGTGTCCAGTTTTTTAGATCCAGCCGCTAGCTGCACCCGAAAGAGAATATCTTTGAAAACCTGAGACTCTGGTAAAACGCCCTGATCAACAGTTTTATTCGATTGATCTGCAGATATTTGCTCAAGGGTATTTAAATTAATGGTTTTACTATATTCCAGGATCGCATTCGTGATAGCTCGAGCCATGTCATCCTTCCCTCTGGAACTATTTAAATAAGGCCCTTCCTGATTATTAGTTAGAAAACCTGTTTCCACCAGCACACTTGGCATATAGGTTTGATGCAATACGATAAGCCCCATTTGCTTCACTCCTCTATTCTTCCTTTTCAGCGTGTTGGTGAATTGTTTCTGAACAAGGTCTGCCAGAAGAATACTTTGATCAAGATATTCCTCCTGCATAATCGTAAGTCCAATAGTAGATTCTGGAGAATTTGGATCATAGCCAGCGTAAGTGACCTCATAATTATCCTCCAAATAGATTACAGAATTCTCCTTTTTCGCCACTTCAAAATTTGTTTCGTTTCGGTTGAGACCCAGCACGAATGTTTCGGTTCCTGAAGCCTGTGAATTATGGGAATTACAATGAACGGATACAAAAAGATCGGCATTGGCTTCATTGGCAATTCTTCCTCGCTCAAAGAGTTCTACAAAAACATCAGATTTTCGAGTATAGACCACCTTGATATTCTTATATTTTTCAAGCTCAGCACCAATCTTTAATATAATGCTAAGAGCTATATCCTTTTCCTTATAACCATTACCCATATTCCCGGGATCTTTCCCACCGTGACCTGCATCCAGAACCACCACAAAATCATCCATATTAGGAGGAATTTCAGCAGAGAAAGTTGCTGTTGATGTTAAAAAGAAAAGACTTGTGAATACGAAAAGTTTAAGTAAGTTCGTTCTCATAGAAAGCTAACGCTAGTGTGGGGTGAATATTTTATTACTATTTTCCTGCAGTCTCAAAACTCAGCTAAAAAAATATATGTAATTTTGGATTTGCAAAAAGCAAGCCAATCCGTACAAAAATAGCACTTAAAGCATTGCAAACAAATATCCCCAATACACTTTTTTGCTTAGTTTTCGCGCTATTTATGACCTCCATTTTACCTGCCCAGGAGATCGGAAATAACTCGATTCCCGTTGAAAGTCAAAAGGATAGCATAGCTCCGGCAATTACTTCTGAAGAGATCGTTCAAAACCTGCAGGCGACCGATACCGTAAAACAGGATTCAGTTAAAAAATCTCAGTTTATTACCGATGTTGTGGACTATAGCGCTAAGGATTATATGCGCTTAAGCCCTAAGGAGAATAAGATATACCTATATAATGAGGCGAAGATCATATATGGCGATATGACCATTGAAGCCGGACTCATTGTAATTGATAATAACAAGAATGAGTTCTTCGCCTATGGAATAGAGGACTCCCTGGGAGAATATATCCAAAAACCCATTTTCACCCAGGCTACTAGAAAAGTGGAACCAGATTCGCTTCGATTCAATTTTGATACAGAAAGAGCTTTGGTTTATAACTCCCGAACCCAGGAGGCCGACTTTAATGTGAAAGGCATGGTGACCAAGCGTGAAAATGATTCGGTTTACTTCATGAAGAACGTAAGGTTTACCACTTCTCAGGATGTAGATGACCCGGAGTATTTCTTCTATGCGAGGAAGATCAAGTTCGTACCTGAAAAGAAGATCGTGACCGGCCTGGTGAATATGTACATTGCCGATGTTCCAACTCCCTTAGGACTTCCTTTTGGATATTTCCCGTTAACAGATGAGGAAACTTCAGGCTTCATCATTCCGTCCTTTGGTGATTCCCAGTATGGATACAACCTTCAGAATGGTGGTTATTATTTTGCCATTAGTGATTACGTGGATCTCCTGGCTCTGGGTAGTTATTACACAAACGGGTCATATACGCTGGAATTTTCTTCCAATTATGCGAACAGGTATAAATACCGCGGTAACGCGAGAGTGAGATTTGAGAAATTATTTACAAGCGAAAGAGGTTTTCCAGATTTTGCAGAAAGATCCAGCTATAACATCCAGTGGTCTCATAGCCAGGACCCAAAAGCCAGTCCCAACTCAAGGTTTTCAGCTTCGGTGAACTTAGGAAGCAGTGAATATTATGCTGAATCCATCAACCAGGCGAATACAGGGAATTACCTGAACAACGAACTGAACTCATCGGTCTCCTATAGTAAAACCTTTCCTGGTGAGCCACAGGTGAATTTAAGTCTGGCAGCCCGACATTCTCAAAATACCAGGACCAATTCGGTAAACCTTAGTCTGCCTACCTTGCAGCTAAGCATGTCTCGTATTTACCCCCTAGCTCCTGCAACAGGAAGTAAGAAAGGATTTATAGAAAACATCAATCTGCAGTATAATTTACGCGCAGAAAACCAGATCAATACTGCAGACTCCCTTTTTCTGACTCCGCAAATGTTTGATGACGCCAGGCTGGGAGCACAACACAGTATTCCGCTAAACACCAACTTCAAGCTCTTTAAATATTTAAGTGTTTCTACAGGAACCAGTTATGAAGAAACATGGGTTTCAAGAACATTTGAAAGATCCTATGACCCAGTACTGGATGACGTGGTGATCGATACCATACGGGGATTTGATTCTTATCGCACCTATAACTTTAACACCAGCCTTGGAACCACTCTTTATGGTTTTAAAAACTTCGGAAAGGATAAAAAAATACAGGCGATCCGCCACGTAATGAGACCTTCGGTAAGCTACAATATTAACCCAGGGTTTGATCAATTTTACGATCGATACATTCAGGAATCTGAAGATGAGAACGGTGAAATATTTGAAGAAATCGTAGATTATTCGCGATTTGACGGAACTTTATATGGAGCGCCGGGAAGAAATTTCTCCAGTTCGCTAGGTTTCAGTTTAAGCAACACCATAGAGGCAAAAGTAAGATCGAAAGACAGCACTGCCATAGAACCTGAAAAGATCACTTTACTTAATAACTTCAGTATTGGTACAAGTTATAATCTCGCAGGAGATTCCCTGCGCCTGTCTCCAATTTCACTTCGTGGATCTATTCCGGTAATCAAAAACAAGCTGGACATTAACTTTGGCGGGAATCTGGATATCTATGCGCTGGATAATAATAATAGAAGAATCGACAAGCTGAATATCGAAAATGGCGGAAGTTTGTTTCGTTTGACTGCAGGAAACGTAAACTTTGGCTATTCTTTCTCCAATAAAGATTTTGAAGGCGTAGAAGAGGAAGAAACCGATGATATGGATAATGAAACCTATAGAAACGGTGGCCGTCCAGATGATCTATTTGGAACAGGAATGGGCGAAGATGGCAGACTTTTCGACGAAGATCCATTTGAAGGTGAAGAAGAGGAAAACGAAAATGGCTGGTATAACTATAATATTCCATGGGATGTACGGGTGGCGTATGCTATGAATTACACCAATTCTGCCCGGCAGAACACCGTATCAGCACATTCGTTGATGTTTAATGGAAATATAGAGATCGCACCAAAATGGAAGATTGGAGCAAGTACAGGATATGACCTGGTAAACAGCGGGGTAACTCCTACCCAATTGCGTTTTCAACGTGATCTGGATAGCTGGTTGATGAGTTTTAGCTGGGTGCCTTTTGGACCAAGAAAATCCTGGAACTTCCTCATTAGGATCAAGGCAAGCGTCTTAAGTGACATAAAATATGAAAAGCGACGAGATCGCGATAGAACCTTATAAAATTATTGAGCAATGAAAAAGATTATCAATACAGACAACGCACCAGCTCCAATAGGCCCTTATAACCAGGCAATATTTGCCGGTAATACCTTATACATTAGCGGACAGATAGCGATTGATCCTTCCACCGGAGATTTGAAAACCGAAGATCTGGAAGCTGAAACCACACTGGTTTTAGAAAATTTAAAAGCTATACTCACTGAAGCTGGATTGAGTCTAGATCATGTCATAAAAACCTCTATTTTTATAAGTGACATGAATAACTTCGGAAAGATTAATGATGTCTATTCCAGATATTTTGATTCTGAAAACGCTCCAGCAAGAGAAACTGTGGAAGTTGCAAATCTTCCGAAATTCGTAAATGTTGAAATAAGCGCGATCGCAGTTAAGTTCTAATCAAAGGCCCTGAATCAACAGTCTTGCGGTCGCCGGATTGGTCGCCAACGGAACATTATGCACATCGCAAAGGCGCATTAACATGAAAATATCTGGCTCATGTGGATGCTTATCCAGTGGATCTCTGAAAAATATGACCATGTCCACCTGTTTTTCAGCAATTCTGGCAGCGATCTGAGCATCACCACCTAAAGGCCCGGAAAGTAATTTCTCCACTTTGTAACCGGCTGCTTCGGTTTTTCCACCCGTAGTCCCCGTAGCAATGATCTTGATCTCTTTGGAATGGAGGATCTCTTTAAATTGATTCAGAAACTGAACCATTTCAGGTTTCTTCCCATCATGGGCAATAATCGCAATTGTTTTCATTAAGTTGAGAGGATTTCAGAAATACGTAAAAGGTCTTTGTTAATCGTATGCTTACCCTTTAAAGCCTTGTCCAGACTGCAGCTTTCAATTTCATTGTTCATCATTCCTACCATCAGGTCTCGTTTTCCATCCAAAAGCAATTCCACAGCTTTGACACTCAGCCTGCTGGCCAGTACTCTGTCGAAACAGGTGGGTCTTCCTCCTCTTTGAATGTGTCCCAGCACTGTAACCCGTGCGTCATAAAAAGGCAGGTTCTCCTTGACATATTCTGCCAGCTCAAAAACATTCTTTCCTATTTTATCACCTTCAGAAACTACAACGATACTGGAGGTTTTTCCAGCTCTCCGGCTTCGCTCCAGTGAATCGAGCAATCTATCCAGACCAAGATCTTCTTCAGGAATCAAAATCTCTTCAGCTCCAGCGCCAATTCCGGTATTAAGCGCTATAAATCCAGCATCACGCCCCATAACTTCCACAAAGAAAAGTCTGTTATGAGAACTTGCGGTATCACGTATCTTGTCAATCGCCTCAATTACAGTATTCAATGCTGTATCGTAACCAATGGTATAATGCGTTCCAAAAATGTCATTATCGATAGTGCCTGGTACACCAATCACAGGATAATTGTGCTCTTCACTAAACACCTTACCTCCGGTAAATGTTCCATCACCTCCAATAAGGATCATAGCGTCCACGCCTTCTTTCTTCAAATTGGCAGCAGCCTTCGCCCGCCCCTCTTTGGTCATGAATTCCTTGGATCGTGCCGACTGTAATATGGTTCCTCCCTGGTTGATCGTATTTCGCACACTACGTGCGTTTAGTGGAATAAAGTCTCCCGAGATCATACCCTGGAAACCACGATAATATCCAACACAATCTATGTGGTAATATGCGCAGGTTCTAACCACCGCTCTAATGGCAGCGTTCATACCCGGAGAATCTCCTCCGGATGTCATTACCCCAATCTTCTTTAATTTCTTGCTCATGAATGCTTTTCTTGATCATCTAAAACTACAAACTTAATTTTAGGAAGCCAATCATTTGTTCTGCTAGATTTTCGTTAATTCTGAAGTTTTCAAATCACTCATTTTCGTCTTCAGATTTAAAATTCATGAAATCCGGAGCAGGTGACGGCGTTGCTGGTTCTTTTTCTTCTTCTTCTTCTGAATCATTAAAACCTTCAATAGTGGTGTTGGCGATCTTCCTGATCAATTCCTTGAAGGTATCAAAGTCTACATTATAGGATAACCCAACTCCCTGGGTAAAACCTATCTCTTCACCAATAAATTGAATGTTATTTTCACGGTTGAAGACCGATGCCCTTAAACTACCATCTGCATTTAAAAGGAAGTCGATCTCCAGGTCTCCAATAATCACGGACTCTGTTACTCCGCCAATGGGCACACCCACCTGGCCGTTGATTAATACACGATCTGATATCTGGGTAGATAATGTCAACCCAAACCTGTCCACGGTTTGTTGATCTGGTGTACGATCACCCTGTACGTAATTAACACCTACCTGGAATTTACCATCATCATCAGCAAAAATATCGTTAACAATGCTGGATGCTCTTTCGGCCAGGGTACCGTAGATTGCCGCTCCACGCAATCCAAACTCACTGTAGAACGTTCCCTGGGTTACCAGGAACAAAGCCTGTAATTCTGTAGTAGCCCTGTCGTCGATTCTATACTGCAATTCAGATTTTACGGTTGAACTGGCACTTGGAAAATCTATAGCGAAGCCAATTTCCGGCTGAGCGATCTCGCCCTGCAAATTAATAATGACATCTACCGGAATCTTCCTGTTTACCGAGGGGTTTTCCAGTAAAACTGCCGGGTTTGCATTGAGAGAATATACCGCACTTACATCCAGTTGCGCATCCATAGGGTCTCCGTCCCAGTTAATGCTACCTCCAGTTTCTACCGTAAAAACCTTTTGAACCAGTCCGGCATATTTAAAATTATACACACCTTCATAAACAATGAAGTCGCCCCACATATTAAATTTACCATTGGTATTGATTTCCAGCAGCAGGTTTCCGGAGCCACGGCCCCGCAAAGTGCTACCACTCGTCTGGTCTACCACTACTTCAACTTCAGCATCATTGGTGATGTCAAGATCAAAGACCAGTTCGAGACCTTTTACTTCTGGAATTTCAATTTCTTCACCGGCAAGTCGGGCTGCTTTTTCCTCCGGACTCAAAAATCGTATAAATGAATTATCTCCCACAGATTCAGTATCACTTAGCGGAATCTTGAAAACAGTACCACGCTCGGTCGCCGCATTCACTTCTATCACCAGCTCATCTGTTGGTCCCATGATCGAGGCTTCCCCATCGATAAAGGCGGTTCCATAATAAAGAGCATCTTCGTCTGCCTCTGTATCCAGTACCAGCATCCGGTCTGAAACCAGGGTGAGATCCAGGAACCATTCAGAGAAATTGCGGTGAGAGATAAGGCCGTCCAGAGTTCCTCTGGTATCAAACTTGGTATCCACAATATCTATGTTATCAAAAACAAATTGCTGTTGGGTTAAATCTACTTCTGCATTTTGCTGAAAATCTATATCTACATTCAGGTAAGGAATCCTTAGTCCGGCATCTGCAAGGCTTAACGATCCTGAGAAATCGGGGTTTTTGTAATTTCCGGTCACAAAGGCCCGCCCTGTGGCAAAACCTCGAATATCTGTAAGCACATCTGCTCCCAAAGGAGTAAATACGCCCATGTTTAGACGGTTCATATTCACTTCCAGATCGATTCTTGGTTCGCTACCGTTCACATTAATATCACCAATGGCAGATAATGACTCGATCCCCTGTTTTTCGAGCTGAGCGTAAATGGAATAATTACTAAGATCCTGGTTTCCGGTGACATCCAGAGCCAGATTACCCATTACCAGATCATTTACTTCAAATTTATCAATCCTCAAATTTGAAACCGGGAAATAAGCACCGTCTTCCTGAAGTAGTTCCAAATCACCATTAAGAATCCCAGCCAGGTCCAGGCTATCAATTTCTGGAGTGATCTTGCCAATATCCACTTCACTAAATTTCATTTTAAAGTTCTTGTAAGTGCTGTCACGCATATTCCCACTAAGCCTGATCTCCTCGTTTTTATGACTCATCACCAGAGAATCTATCTGCAGATCCCGGAAACTGTTATCAAAAATAATTTTGTTGCTGCGATCGCTATTTTCATTAAGGTACCAGACCTTTTCTTTGAACTTAAAATCTGATCGCTGGATACCCACCACAGATTTAGTATTCTCATTGATCGTATGAAAAAGGTTCAGGTTAAATTCATCAGTATTATTCTTTCCTCCTTTAAATTCTGAACGAATAAATAGAGTGTCACGCTGGGTCACATTAATAAAGCTGAACTCTGAGAATTTGTAAAGATCTGTTGAAACGCTATCGGCTTCGAAGAAGGTATTGTAAATAGGGTTAGTATTATCGACCTGCAGATTGATATCTTCGGCCATATTTTCAAAGAAATCGATTCTGGGCGATCTGAAGGTTAGTTTGAATTCAGATTCATCAGACTCCACCCTGCCACGAATAAACGTATTTGGTGCCAGTTCAATCTCAGGATAAAAAACTTCGACGATCTGGTTATAGATGTCAAAATCAAACTCCATATACTGGTTGGTCGTGATCGTTTTCGGTTGGTAATTAGTATAAATACTTCCTATGGAATTCTCAATAAGCGCCCCAACCTCATTCACTTTAAATATTCCGCTTACTTCTCCATTAATCACATCTGGAGAATTGATCGTAATCGTTCGCACAGGACCTTCAAATGAGGAAGCTATGTTGAGATCATCAAAATAATAAAGATCGTTCTGGTTTTTGTAGGAGGTATTCAGCAACAAAATTTTCCCAAAAGCATTGTCAATATTGGTTCCCTGCATGTTCATGATGACGTCACCTTTAAAGACTGATACCGTATCTCTATTTACAAAATTAAGTGCATGTAGATCTGCATATCCTACAGAAGCCTCAAAATCATATACATTAATTTCTTCTGAAACATCTGCCAGACCATTAAATTCCATTTCCAGATTTGGATCATTCGATTTAAAATATCCATTAAATAGAGGATTCCGAAGGTTCCCCATGATCTGGATGTTCGAATACGCATAATTATTGAATTCCAGTTTGGTAATGCTTCCTTTTAGCTGCGTGTTCAGGTTTTCCTGGTCCAGGCCTTTTCCGTCAAAATCGATATCGAAACTTGCTTTTCCCAGTTGAGAATTACCAATCAGGCGACCCAGATTAAAGTTTTTAAATATCAGTTTACCTTTGTAACTTGAGGCAGCTGAATTATTGAAATTATTCAGCTCAAAATCTGCATCTGCCGATCCAAGTTGAGTGCTCACGATCACATCTGCATCCAGAAAACCGTTTGTTACCACCGTATTTCCTTTGATATTCACATTCCCAAAATCCCGAAGCGTTTCCGGTAACTGTCCTGCCAGTGCCCCTGGCAGAAAATTGATCATATCGTAGTAATTGGTATTGAAATCTGAAAAACTACCGTCTAACTTGAATGAATTTGGTTCATCTGAAAATGATCCTACCACCTGAAAATTCCCATATATCTCGGTTCTGTCCAGACCCTGGAGACGGAATCCTTCCAATTGAAAATCATTTAAAGTACCCGCAAGTTCTGTCTGGAATTTTACAAGTTGATTTTCTCCAAAACCATCGTAAAATGTGATCAGGTCATTCGTATTCAGAATACTTTCACGAAACCTGGCTTCTACCTGTACGAGGTTTTCAAAATCTGAAAAATCTGAAAGGTCATATTCAAAAGAAAGATCTGCATCCACCAGGGATCCGGGAGTTTGCAGGATCATATTTTGCAGGCTCATCCTGTTTGGATCGTAATGGAAAAGTGTAGAAAGCTGATCTATTCTTATTCCGCGATGTTCATAGCCTCTAAGCATTCCAATATCTATATCAATATTGGAATTGAATATTCGCAGCTCATTGGCGTAAATATTAAGATCATCCACTACCAGAACATCAGAGCGGTCCAGGTTTTCATCTATAAAACTATAGCGGCTGTTCGTGATCTGCACATCTTCCGCAGTAAGCTGAAAATCCTTCGGGTCACCTGTGGGTTCTTTCTGAAGTTTTTGAATGAGCACGCCAAGGTTATCACGATCTTCACCTTTATACCTGCGCATATGCATGTTCAGGCCGTCTATTCTTGTATCACCTAGCTCTGGAGCGTTACTCATAAGTTTAGAGTAACTTAGAATGGAAGAGCTTATCTCATTTGCCGTAAATAAGGTATCCTCATGATGATCTTCCACGTAAATGTCATTCAGCAGAATATCGCCGAAATAGCTAATAGAGACCCGACCAATGTTGATACGAACATCGCTATTCTCCTGAAGAGAGGTGGTAAGTTTTCGTGCTACCGAAGTCTGAACAGCAGGAATGGAAAACACGATCAATAAAATAATGAATAACAAAACAAGTGCAACCACTGTTTTCGTTAGTATTTTCCAGAATTTTTTGATACGTTTTTATGTTTTAACTTTGCGACTAATTTACAATATCTATTCCCAAATAAATCTGATGGCTGATCATTTAATAAACATTCTCGCAATAGAATCCTCCTGTGATGACACGGCGGCTGCCGTAATCTCCAACGGTAGAATTCTTTCCAATATTGTTGCGACCCAGGAAGTACACAAACAATATGGCGGAGTTGTTCCAGAACTTGCCTCAAGGGCGCATCAACAGAATATAGTTCCAGTGATCCACCAGGCTTTGGAAAAGGCAAATATCGACAAAAAAGATCTCTCTGCAATCGCATTCACCAGAGGTCCGGGACTTATGGGCTCGTTGCTTGTAGGCACCTCTTTTGCGAAGTCTCTCGCGATGGGCCTGGAAGTACCTCTTATTGAGGTAAACCATATGCAGGCACATATCCTGGCACATTTTATTGAAGAAGATGGTTTTGACAAGCCTGAATTCCCTTTTCTGGCGATGACCATAAGCGGTGGTCACACCCAGATCGTTAAGGTTTCCAATTATTTTGAGATGGAAGTTATAGGTGAAACTCTTGATGACGCTGTTGGCGAGGCATTTGATAAAAGCGCAAAAATTCTGGGACTGCCCTATCCTGGTGGTCCTTTGATCGATAAGTATGCCCGGGAAGGTAATCCCAAAGCATTTCAGTTTCCAAAACCTAAGGTTGATGATCTAAACTTCAGCTTTAGTGGATTCAAAACTGCAGTTTTATATTTCGTTCAGAAAAAGACAAAAGAAGATCCAGAATTTATTGAGAACAACCTGAAAGATATTTGCGCCTCCATACAATATGCGATCGTGGGAATTCTTGTGGATAAACTGAAGAAAGCAGTGAAAAGAACCGGGATCAACCAGGTAGCCATAGGTGGCGGAGTTTCAGCAAACAGCGGTATACGCCAGGCTTTAGTTGATGCCGAAAAAAAATGGGGCTGGAAATGTTTTATACCTAAATTTGAATATACTACAGATAACGCTGCCATGATCGGGATCGCTGGCTATCACAAGTATCTACAGCAGGATTTTGCAGATTTTTCAGTAACCGCACAGTCGAGATACAAAATTTAACATGCAATTATTCTATAATCCAGATATTTCAGAAAATGATAAGCAGGTAATATTTCCAAAGGAGGAAAGCAGACATATCGTTAAAGTATTGCGAAAAACCGAAGGAGATGAATTAAGCATTACCAATGGAAATGGGGTGCTTTTTAAGGCGGAGATCATACAGGCAGATATGAAGCAATGTGTTGCCAGAATAAGTTCTTCTGAAAATCAGCCACCACCACCCTATTATTTACATATGATCGTTGCCCCTACCAAGATGAACGATCGCTATGAATGGTTTCTTGAAAAAGCCATGGAGATTGGGGTACACGAAATCACTCCGGTAATTTGTGATCATAGCGAACGCAAAACCGTAAAACTGGAACGATACCAAAGAGTACTTCTAAGTGCCATGAAACAGTCCCTGCACCTGCACTTCCCAAAATTAAACGAACCGGTTAGTTTTGCTGAATTGATGCAGAAACAATTGCAGGGCAATAAACTGATTGCACACTGCGAGGAAGATGAAAAGAAACCCTATCTTCAAAACAAACTCAAGACAGGTGGAAGTGTTCATATTCTCATTGGACCTGAAGGTGATTTCAGTCCTCAGGAGATCCAAACTGCAATGGATGGAGAGTGGCAGCAAGTAAGCCTGGGAGATAGCAGGTTACGTACAGAAACCGCCGCGATCGCAGCCTGTCACACGGTTGCCCTAATCAATCAAACCTCATGAGCAGGCTGGCATTTGTCATCTTAATTTTTGTATCCTTATCATGCAAGTTAAGCGCACAGGAAATTGCGGTTCTTAAATATAATGGTGGCGGTGACTGGTATGCCAACCCTACTGCTCTACCCAATCTCATAAAATTTTGTAATAAGTATTTACAAACTTCATTAGACGAAAAGCCAGAAACGGTCGCTCCCGGAAGTACAGATATCTTTCAATATCCATTCATACATATGACCGGGCATGGAAACGTGATATTTAGCGAGGCAGAGATGAAAAATCTTCGGGAATACCTGGTGAGTGGAGGATTTCTTCATATAGACGACAATTATGGGATGGATGAATACATCAGACCTTTGCTGAAAGAATTATTTCCGAATCAATCTTTACAGGAAATTCCTGTAGATCACGAAATTTTTAAAAATCATTATAAGTTCCCAAACGGCCTTCCCAAAATCCACGAACATGATGCGCAAAGACCTCAGGCTTTTGGAATTTTCACAAACAGTAGATTAGTGCTCCTTTATACAGTTGAAAGTGATCTGGGAGATGGCTGGGAGAGTCAGGAGGTTCACAATGACCCCGAAGAAGTCAGGGTAAAAGCTCTGCAAATGGGCGCGAACATTATTAAATACGCATTTGAAAATTAACTATGCAGCTTACTCACGACACCACTAATTTTAACTCGAAGAAATTCCCGGTAATTTTACTTTTGGACAATATCACCAGCGAGGCGAACATTGGCAGTATCTTTCGGCTGGCAGATGCCTTTGGAGTTGAAAAGCTGTTATTTCATGGAACACCACCTAATCTTGACAGTAACCGGTTAAAACGCACGGCCAGAAACACCCATAAAACGGTAGACTTCGAAGTGTACGAGGACGCTACACCAATGATCACAGATCTCGTGGAAGATGGTTATAAGATGATTGCAGTCGAGATCACTTCGTCAAGCCAGCCAATATCAGATTTTAAAGCCGATTCTGAAAAAATCCTTTTAGTAGGCGGAAACGAGAGGCATGGTATTTCCGAAGACATTTTAAAAAACTGCGATTTGGCATACCATATCGAGATGTTCGGGAAGAATAGCAGCATGAATGTCGCCCAGTCCCTGGGAATTGCTTTGTATGAAATTACAAAAGTACTGTGCAGTTAATCTAGAAATAATATATTTACGCTGTGAAAGCAAAAGAATTCGCGAACGGTATTTTAAGGGCAGTGGGTATCATGATAGGTATCGTCCTGGCGCTTTATTTTCTATGGGAAATCCAATCGGTGATCGTATATATCGCCATTGCCGGAATTATTGCTTTAGTGGGGCGACCCGTCGTTATTTTTCTTCGGAATAAACTCAAACTCCCCAACCAGATTGCCGTGATCATAGTATTACTGCTGGTCTTATCGATATTTGTGGGTATCATTTTTGTTTTTGTTCCCATAATCATTGAACAAAGTAAATATCTGGGACAAATCGATGTAGAAGCTTTTAAAAGCGACCTTAACGATCTGAATGATCAGGTTAATAATTACCTGGGCGTAAACGAATTAAATTTAATCGAAGGTTTAAAAAGAAGTGAATTTGTAAGAAACTTTGATGTTGCCCTCATTCCGGAATTTCTGAACAATGTTTTCGGGATTTTAGGAACTACCCTGGTCGCCGTGTTTTCGATCATCTTTATTTCCTTTTTCTTTCTGAAGGATTCCAAATTAATGCTGAACAGTATTCTGGTATTTGCAAATCGTGGTGATGAGAAGAAGTTTCAAAGAGTTTTTAATAAGATCAAGGTATTATTAAGTCGCTATTTTGTAGGGTTAACAATGCAAATTGCCGTTTTGTTTTTCCTCTATTCTATTCTGCTAAGTGTTTTTGAGATTAATAACCCCATTGCGATCGCGTTTATTTGTGCGTTCCTGAATCTTGTTCCTTACCTTGGACCGCTTTTAGCCGGAATTTTAATGGCTTTATTCGTTATTTCCAGTTTTCTTGGAGCAGATTTCAGCAGTATTATTCTCCCCAGATTGATCTACGTAATGATGGGATATGCGATTTGTCAATTAATAGACAATTTTATTTCGCAACCTATGATCTTTGGCGCCAGTGTAAAATCTCATCCTTTAGAAATATTCCTTATCATTCTCATCGCCGGCCTTTTGTTCGGGATCGCAGGGATGGTGGTCGCGGTTCCATTTTATACGGCGTTAAAAGTAATCGCCAAGGAATCTTTGAGTGAATACAAGATCGTGAAACGATTAACCCGAGACCTGTAAAGCTGATGCTAAACAAGGCCCTTTTGGACGAGGAGGTACGGTCATTTATCAGGGAAAATCAACAAAAAGATCTGCCTGAATTGATTTTGAAAGGCAGTCCATTTTCTCAAATTAGCATACAGGAACTTGCAACGCAAATAAAAGGAAGACGTGTTGCAGAAAAAAAGTTTCCGCTGCTTTTCCATAAACAGCGTATACTGTATCCGCCAAAACTTAACCTGGAACAGACTTCATCACAAATTACAGCTGAATACAAAGCAAGCCTGGTAAAAGGCGACTCCGGAGCCGATCTTACCGGTGGTTTGGGTATAGATACCTATTTTCTGTCAAAACGATTTGAAAGTTTTCAGTATTACGAGATGAATAGAGATCTCTCTGAAATTGCTGCCCATAACTTCAAGGAACTGGAAGCTACCAACATTAATGTTCAACATGGGAATAGCATCCAGCTATTAAAAGATACTGAACAGAAATTTGACTGCATCTATGCAGATCCTGCGAGAAGAGATGAACGTGGCTCTAAAGTCTACCAACTCTCTGACTGTTTACCTGATATCCCTGAACATCTTGATTTTTTGCTGGAAAAGTCACATCGCATACTACTGAAAACTTCGCCCATACTTGATATTAAAGCCGGATTGCGTGAACTACATTCTGTAAAAGAGATCCACGTTGTAGCTGTAAATAATGAAGTAAAAGAAGTGATCTGGCTCATTGAAAAAGACTGGAATGCCGATCCAGAACTCACAACCATCAATTTCCAGGGTAAGAAGCTGCAGAAGTTTGGTTACGACACAGGAATCAAAACCCTGGGTGCAGTGCTTTCGCAGCCATTAAAGTATCTATATGAGCCGAATGCCGCGATCATGAAAAGTGGTTTATTTACTGAAATAAGTAACTCTTTCAAAGTTCCAAAGCTTCATCTTAATTCCCATTTATACACTTCAGAAATATTGCGGAAAGAGTTTCCTGGAAGGATATTTCAAATAACTGATATTAAGAGATATAGTGATAAGGACCTAAAGAAAAAATTGAAAAATACAAAAGCCAATGTTACTACGAGAAATTTCCCAGTTTCAGTAGAAAATATCCGTAAAAAATACAGAATACAGGACGGTGGAAGTGTTTACATTTTCTTTACCACAAATCCTGACGACGAGAAGATCGTGATCTTCTGCAAAAAGGCCCAACTAGCGTAGGTCGTAAAAGATCTTAGGCTTTCTACTACCTGCAGGAAATTTTAACTGCTGAAGTTCTTTAGAATCTTTTGAAATAATTTCGGGAGTCACATTTAGGCCTGCTTTTAAATGTTTCTTCAGAACATCGAGTTCACTAAAACTTTCCGGTATTAAGATCTGTAGTGTATCGCCGCCAATTTGGTCGAGGGAAACTTCGATAATGAAATTTTGGAGCCCGTTGAATTCATTCAAAATTTCAATAATATGCTGTGGGTACAGGCTAACGCCTTTTAGCTTTATTTTTTGCTGCCTTCTGCCAATAACAGAACCCAATCTTCTTCCATTTCTTCCGCAAGCGCAGGTTTGATCTGTATAAGTTAGCATATCGCCTGTTGCAAATCGAATAAGAGGCATCGTTTTCACCTTTAAAGGCGTGACTACTAATTCCCCTACTTCACCTTCAGCCACATGATTGCCATCCTGATCAAGGATTTCAGTGTATATGAGATCTTCCTGGACGTGATTGCCCTGATGGTGTTCACATTCAGTAAATGCAGTTGCCATCTCTGTAGAGGCATAGGTTGAAAACAACTTGATATCCCAGAGAGAAGAGATCTTTTTTCCGAGACTATTCAGCTTAAAATCTGAAGTCCTTAGTGGCTCACCAATACAAATTGCCGCTTGAATAGAGCAATTTTGATAATCGATCCCATTCTCTTGTGCATACTGAATCAGCTTCAGTAAAAAGGATGGAACTGCGATGATATAAGTTGGTTTGAACCTGAAAACACTTTCCCACTGTAAGGCTGGCAGCCCGCCTCCTGTTCTTATCGCTCCTGCGCCCAGTTTTCTAAGGCCCAGAAAATAAGCCATTCCAGCCATAAATCTTCGATCCAGTGTTGTGGTGATTAATACTTTGTCAAGCTTAGTAATCCCGGCAAGTTTGAATGAAGCAGCCTCATTCATGGCAAGCCTGTTCAGGTCATGCTCGTTCAAATAAAATGAAACAGGTTTACCAAGAGTCCCACTGGTGGTTACATGATCGATAATTTCTTCCTGAGGAACAGCTATGAAATCACAGTTTTGTTGCTGAAGCTGTTCTTTGGTAGTCACCGGTATTTTTCTAAAATCCTTATATGAGCTCATTGCCTCAAGGTATAAAGCCTGCTTCTTAAAAACATCCTGATAGAACCTGGAATTTTCCAAAGCATACTTTAATTGTTGCTGAAGTTCCTGCCAATGCATACTTTGATCCTTCTTTTGCACAATTACTTATTTAAATTTTTCTGCTGGATTTTCTAATCATTTTTTCCACTTCTTTCAAATCTGGAACCGTGGTGATTTCTCTTTTCCTGGCCTGTTTAAAGTGGATCAACGCCTTTTTATATTCTTCCTGATCATAGTATATCTTTCCAGCTAGATACCATGCTTCCCAAAAATTAGGATTAAGCTTTATCAATTTCCGGGCCTTGGCCTTTGTCACAGAGCTGCCACCGTTAATTGCTCGTTTCACTTCACTCTCCAGTTTTCTGAAAGCTTCGTAATCCTGGTATTGTTTAGTCTGAAGAAAATCACTTTTAGCAATATTCAGCTCTTTTGTAGCTACAGAACTTTTCACAGGACCGTTCTTAAATTTTGAGAATACCTGTTTGAGATCATAATGTATAAATTCACCCATCTGGTAAGGATTTGAACTCACCCAGACTTTTCTTTCAGAAGGTTTGAAAACGATCCCATGATGTGCCAGAAGCTGATTGATGGCTTTTTCATTTCCCATACCAATGGAACTTCCATCCTGTCCCTGTCTATCTCTTAAAATTTGTACAGCGGTTTCCGGATTCAATTTCTTTTCCTGATCAAGTAATTGCTGCATACGGTCGAACCTGTACTGCGTATGACTTTCCTCGCGAGTCAGCTTATTATTCTTATCTGTACTATAGGCTGCGCTTTGAAAATGATTGCTGCAAACAAGTTGGTCACGATTCTCTACTTCATACACTCCAAAGTTACCAGGAGAGACTTCGATTAAAACTGTTCTTTTTTCCTCACCACTTCCAATCATAATAGATTCTGAAACAAACACATCACGTTTTTTCGCAATGGCTATTGCCTCCTCGATGGATCCCGCATATTGTAAAATTTCGCGGGCTAACAGACTAATGGGAGTTTTTGCAACCAGCGGCATTCTGGATTTCCCGGCATTGATGGTTACAGTGATTCCCTGCATGTTCATTCCGCTCAAAGCACCTATCATCCCGCCCCAGGTATACATCATAAATCGGTGCCCATTATCAGGTTTCACAAATGCTGCGATCTTTTGTTCTCCAAAATCATCACCGGCATAAAAATCGAAATTTCTACCTATTAATAATTCTCCATCACTGGTTTTGCCATCCCAGGCTGCAAAACTTGTACATCCCACCAGCATGAGATCCTGTAAAGCATGACCTATATCATGAGCGCCGTGAAAATAAAGCATGCGAATATAGCCTGGTGCAAAATCATCATATTTTTCCAGTCCGTACCTGGAGACGCCATAGATTTCCTGTTTATATTCTTCGGAAACGTGAAGATATAATTTGCGGTTAAACCAGCTTACGAAGGTTTTCAGAAATCCACGATAATTATCTGAAGGCACCATTTCTTCCAGCTTGGACATAAAAGCATTTTCCTGGTGGTGAATAAGTTCGCGTCCAAGGCTCCCGTGCGCTACTCCTCTTTCCAGCGCGTTGCCTTCCAGATACATTTCCCAAACACCAAGATCATTCTGGTAAAGCTGATTCCTGCCTAAACTATATAGACTATCTGAATGTTTAATTCTTGTAGTATCGATTGCCTCGAGTCCGCTAAGATCTGGCCTGTGCTGCATGGACTTTTTGATTCCGCAGGAACTAAATAGAAGCAGTATTAGAATATGTACAAGATGATTCTTCATTAACTAAGTTTACGATAAATAAGAATATCGTTCTGTCGATAAACAAGTTCAAAGTTTTGATCCAGTAGCCAGCGTGTTGAGGTTTTGGTATCAACAAACAACATAGAATCGGCATATTTAGAGAGATCTTTCAAAAGCGCAGAATCCTGAATTTCACCCTGAATAACATAATTTTTCAATAATGGAAAATCGTTTAGATCTTCCAGTATGTAAATCTTTTCCTCCCAGGCTCTGTATGCATTCCTGGCTCCAATCCTTGGCAATTCTTCAGGCTCAAAGCTATATACCTCCATTTCAGGATATTTCTTCTTGAGGAACAATGGCAGTATTCCTATTCCTGAATTTAGTACAAGAACTTCGTCTGCTTCAGCAAGATAACGTGAAATCTTTAAAAACTTTTCCCGGTTTTTTCTGATTTCAGCTTTTGCTTCAGAATAAGTCGAGTGAAAGCGGTAATGCTTTAGAATTGCATGTTTATGATAGAGCTTTTCAGCAATAGAATTGTCTTTATTTCTTCTGAAGGAAATTGATGCAGGCTGCTGAAAGATCAATTTTCTGAATAGACTACGCTGTAATATAAAACTTACTGAAACAGCCGTAAGTACACCAATGATCGAAACTATCGAAATAGATCGTAGAGCAGGATGAACTGCAAAAATGAGCGCTCCCATTCCCAGCAAGGTTGTGATCACCGATAAAAGGATGGAGGCCTGGTAAGTCTGTAACTCAGATGTTCCTGTTTCATATTCCCTGAGACATGAATTAGTTATAAAAATACTATAGTCGAGGCCGAGCCCAAAAATAAAACTCGAGATGATGATATTTAGAATATTGAATTCAATATCGAAAAAATACATAATCCCCAACGCGCAGATCCATGTAATCACTATAGGCAGCAGGGTAATGATACTTAGCAGGAGATTTTGATAGAACAGCAGAAGTATGATAAAAACCGCGATGACAGAGGCGGCTATCAATATATTGAAATCGGCTTTAAGATCCCCTAAAAAATTCTGATTGATCGCCTTTCTATCCAGGGCCACCACTCCCGGTACATTTTCGAAATAGGTCATAAAACGCTCCACTTTATCCTGCTCGAGGTTGACAGTGCTGGTAACTGTGGATAGATTAGCGTCCCGGGATATAAAATCGTTGAGATACAAAGAGCCTGCCTGCTGATATTCTTTAAGCCCTATACTGGAATAATTCTTCTGCAGTACCTCCTCAAATTTGCTGAAACTATTGGATTTAAATCCGAAATCACTGGAGATCTCATCGAGTTGGTTTTTCAGTGAATCCTGCCTTTTTACAGTCCAGAAAGTATTCCATTGTTCGATATGCGAATCCTGGGTATCTGTGGAAAGCACAACTCCTCCAATACTACTGAAATTTCTGATATCGCCTTCCTGTTCGAAATTTTTAAGGTCCTGGTAAAGTTCATTATTTCTGTAAAGCGCCTCATCCAGTGAATTCCCATAGGCTACCAGCAGAATGGTCTTTCCCGATCTTCCCGCTAGTGCTTCCAGTTCAGTTTCTACTTTCTTAATATTTTCAGGCTGGTAGTTTAGCGCTGAGAGATCTTCATTAAAACTAACCTTTGTAAAAAACAGCAGAGAAACTAAGAACAATCCTGAAAGCAGGTACACCAAAGGTTTAAACCGGGAGTAATCCAGGCCTGCGATTTTGTCTAGCCAGGTTGTCTTGGATGGGATAGTATCTGGAGTGTATAATAGCGGAATGAGAATGAGTGCAAAGATCGAAGAGAAAAGTACACTTAAACCTGCAAAAATTCCCAGATCACGCAGCGCTGTACTTTTTACAAATACAAGGCATAAAAATGCAACTGCCGTAGTAAGACTACTCATAATGACTGGTCTGGTGATTTCGCTGTATAGCTTTTTTACATCAGAACTATTTCGAAGATGAGTTAAGATATGCAAAGAATAATCCAGTGTAATCCCCAGTAATATTGCCCCAATTCCTAAGCTTATGGCCGAAACTGAACCCTGTGCAATGTAGAGTATCGCAACAGCCGTAATTCCGGCAAAAAGACCCGGCACGAATAACAGAACCGGAACATAGAATTTTCTGTAATAAACCACCAGCAGTATAAGCAATATGGCTACGGTAATCATCACAGTGGTACGAATGTCTTTTTTAATCTGTTCTGCATTGGCTACCGAATAGCGCAGACCTCCAAAGTAATCTCCAGTAACATTGACGTAATGTTTATTAAGCGATTCGATTTTTTGATCCAGTTTGCTCGTGAATTCTTTATTCCTGTTAGATTCTGAAGCTGGATAAACGGGATCTATGAAAAAAAGGATGTTCCTTTGATCCAGCGTTATGATATAGTTCTCGTATAAAACGTATTGATCACCTACCTGTAATTCCTGCAAGCGAGCCAGACCAAGACTGGTAAGGTTCAATGGATCTGAAAGGAAATATTTCTTGGTTACGAAACCAGTGGGCGAAATTAGTTGTTTGTAACCAGATTCTATACTGGCAGCGATACTGTCTGGATGGGTTTTACGCTCTATTTTGGAGTAATCCTGATCGTTTAGAAAGATCGGCAAATTAGACTGAACAAAATTATAGATCTGGTTAATGTCCTGATTCGGGATCTTAGCTTTTACATCGGTTACATATTCTGAAAGTTCAGAGTTTAAAAATTCTGACATTTCATCGGCATAAGCGACCAGACTGTCCCGGTCTGCATTTTCATTTGCTTTGACCCGAAATATGATTTTGTCTGAAAATTTCGATTCGTCCAGAATTGTTTTTACAAGATCCTGATCGCTCCCGGATGGAACAAGTTTAGTGATATCTTCTTCCAGCTTGATTCCTGAAGCAAGAAAGGACATCAACCCGAGATAAATGAACGAGAGAACCAGCGCCAGATTTTTTCTGCTGTGTAATATATTGTAGAGTTTACAAAACAATCTAGACATTCGCAGCTTACTTTGATTTGAGAACAGAAAAGAGACCGTAAAACAGAATCCAGATGATAGCGGCACTAAGGCTGGCCAGGGTGATACTTCCCGCAATATACTGGGTTAGTCCTAAAAAAAGATCCTGGCCAGAATTGAAATTTTCCAGGTTCAATTGCCAGTCTAAACCTTTACCTAGAATAAAACTTCCCATCTGGTAACTCAGGTAGAGAAGAATTGGAATAAAAGGCGGTATGCTTATATTACTAAATAAAAAGGCTATAGGCTTATTTAATCCTAAAAGCGCTGCTAGGGTAAACACAAGTAACGTATGTAATCCCCAAAATGGTGAGATACCCACAAATATTCCCAAAGCAATAGCAGCAGCCTTTCTTTTTGGGGAGTCCTGGTTTCGTAATATATCCTCTTTGAAAAATTTGCTTATTCCTTTTTGCTTAAACTCTTTATATTTATTCCTCGGATGTATGTAAAAAAAACTGACTAGTACGAAATACATATACAGCAATACAATGCGTACAATATCCCAGAATGGCCGGAAATGAGTTACCCGCTCATAAGGATCATAATGCACTTTAATGGGAATATTCTTCACTTCCACCTTTTTCCATGCCGACTTCACCAGAACCTCGATCTCCAGTTCAAATTTCCAGGTGATCAATTTCAGAGAGTTTACGAGCGAAACCGGGTACAGTCGATAACCGCTTTGAGTATCCTTTAATTCCTGAGTGGTGACCACCAGGTACCAGAAGCTGGAAAATCGATTACCTTTGCTGCTTTGTCCTGGAATACCTGCCTGCGCCATATTTCGATCGCCTACCAGTAATAGTTCTGGGTCTCCAGGTTGTCGTTTTTCAAGTTCTAACAGGAATTTCTCCAGGTCGGCAGGGTAATGCTGCCCATCTGAATCTATGGTAATGGCATAATCATATCCAAGCTCAGCTGCTTTTTTGAAACCGCTTTTAAGAGCAATTCCCTTTCCCCTGTTTATCGTATGTTCAACAATGTTAGCCAGTTGAAATTGTTGAAGGATCTCATGGGTAGTATCGGTGGATCCATCGTTAATAATAATGATGTTACTGGTATAAGTAGCAAGTTCAATTAAAAAAGCATGAAGCGAATGATCATTGTTGTAAGTAGGAACAATTACACAACATTTTTGCGCATCAAAACGCTCTTGAAGAATAGGCAGTGTACCCAATTTATTGGCTTTGGTACAAAAATATCATTTATATAAAGAGTATTTGTCTGCTCCCTAACAAATTTAATTTACCTCGTAAAGCGCATTGATTTTTGTAAAGATCTTATCTTCACTTTTTGCAATCCCTTTAAGCTCGTAGTATTCACCTTTTTTTTCCAGATTGGATTCCAGAACAAGTTCATCGTTGTGCGTAGGATCAAAAACGGCGGTAAACTTTACATTACTGGCTCTTTTAAGACTAAGTTTTTCTTCTGAAATTCTTTCGGCTTCCTCCTTGAACAACTGCATAAGCACCACGCCCGGGGTCACTGGTCTACCCGGAAAATGACCTTTATAAATTTCGTGTGCTGCGTTTACTTTCAAACTTGTTTGTATGATGTCACCATCTTGAACAGAATCGACGACTGTATATAAATTTTTCAAAATCTATTATTTATGTTGGAACACCGAAGCAGGTATGTTCTGATTGATTTTAAAATTACTCAATTTTATTTCGGTATAATCGCCTGATGGTTCTAAAAGCTTGACTTTTTCAATATATTTTTCAGCATTAAAGAACACCCATATTTCAGAAAACATTTCAGCTAAATTCTCATCTTTTGGGATTAAACTTGCTTTGGTTATGGTTCCTTCTTTGGAAAAAGTTGTCCTGAAAAGGCTTTCCATTTCCAAAATACGACCATTAAAACTTCCGGAAACCAATTCACCCATTTTCGCGAAAATTTCGCTATGGCCTGTATTCATTTTTCTGGATTGCCCATCTTCAATAATATATAAACTTGCATCCTTAAATAACAGCTGGTAATCGTAGGGAGCAGTATAAGACCACTTCAGTTTTCCAGGGCTGGCAAACCATATATGACCACCGCTTTCTACCGTTTTTTCCATGGTTCTCATATACTTCAGCTGCCTGAAGTCTGCCTGGAGATTCTCAATGGTTTCAGCTTTACTGGAAACCGATTCTTTAAAGTTTTTAGCTTCCGAAGTAGAAAAGGTCGCATTCTGAGCGAATAGCTGGCAGCTAAAAAGTATCACTATGAATTTAAGTATACGCATCAATATCTAATAAATGATCTGGCCGGATAGCCGCTAAATTTTTCTGTCTCAGAAATACCAATAACTGTTCCAGTACTTCAACCGTTTGCGGAATGTTATCGTGCAAAAGTATTAAATCTCCCTGATTTAGGTTCCTGGTAATACGATCATAAATTCTACCTGGTGAACTGGTAATCGCGTCATAAGGTCTTACACTCCAGCCCACGGTGGTGTGACCGGTTGCCAAAATAGCCCTGGAAACCTTTGGATTAATCACACCAAAAGGCGGCCGAAACAGCCTTGTACTTAATCCAGATACTTCAGTGGCAATACGATCGCATTGCTGAATTTCAGCAATAATCGCGCGTGTGGATAGAAAACCGAATTTTCGCGTATGGGAATATGTATGATTTCCAACAACATGCCCTCTTTTAATGATTTCACGGTAGATTTCGGGATGCTGCTTAATGTTCTTACCAATACAGAAAAATAAAGCTTTTACCTCATAAGCATCAAGAACATCCAGGATCTTCAGGGTATTGGGATGTGGCCCGTCATCAAAACTAAGTCCTATACCCTGCTTCCCTCCGCCAGAATGGAGGGTATGCTGAAAAAAATTGGAACGGATATTCGTGGACAATATTAAAATGATGCACACATAAATGACCACCACCACTAACACGAACCATCCCGACCAGTAATCGTTTAGAGCTCCCAGAACACTGCCAAGAAGCACGAAGCTAAAGATGGTTCGAAGAATTTTATATTTCAAGGTCTTTCCAGTAAGATGAATCCGTGATTTCTACCAAGATATTGGTTATAAATTAGAATTCGTCTGAATTTTGAAGCCGACTTTGAGTTTGCCCTAAATTTCTTCGGAATCTTTTGGTGCTGAAGTACAGAAACTGCAAGTGCGCAACCAATTGCCGATATGGAATTGTTCTCCCCTGTAAGCGATTTATAATTTAGCTGTAGAATATTATTGAAAATACCCTGCTGAAGAATCTGATAATAATCGTCAAACCTGTGATCGCCATTATTCCCAAGCACCACGGCATCCATCTGTTCAGGTTTTAAATCGAATTCAGAAAGAAACTCGACTACTTTTTCTTCAATTTCAGAAGATTGAATCTCATTTATAATTTTTGAGCCAACACAATTTGCCAGTGATCTTGGTGTTTTTTCCCGGGAAATACTGAAGAATGCTGCACTTTCAGAAATAATACTTCCAGGGGAACTGCTGGGAAATAGCTCTTTATTTAGGATAGTCTCTGCCTTGATCTGCCCGTCAAGTTTTTGGAACCCGGTAAATTTTTCTGAAGTTTCATCCACTGCTCCAATTAATACATTTTGAATATCCTCATCCAGTTCGAGTTGCATTTGAGCATCCAGAAGGCAACTTTCAAAGCTCACTGAATTCTGAGTATAAGTCATGTTATATCCATTGCATTTCAGAAAAAGTGCGATCTGCCCGCTAACCGTGTTATGAGTAGACTGTATAAAAGATGTTGGTGTAAGCAACTGCTCCTTGCTTTCTTCTATCTGCTGCATAAACTTTTCGGTATCCTGCATACAACCCTGTCCGGTGCCTACCAGGA
The DNA here is from genome assembly GCF_000423045.1 of Christiangramia portivictoriae DSM 23547. Lineage (GTDB taxonomy): Bacteria > Bacteroidota > Bacteroidia > Flavobacteriales > Flavobacteriaceae > Christiangramia > Christiangramia portivictoriae. Next base: position 466,353 of record NZ_KE383972.1, read on the forward strand.
TCGCATCAGGACATTCCAAACCAGATCTGGAAAGCGACTTTACAGCAGTATAAATCCCCATTTTTACCGCTTTGGACATTCTGCGCAATAACATAGGTTTGATTAGTTCCCTATATGGGCGAACAACGGCTGAGAGTATATTTCCCTGGATATCTATGATTTCTGCAGAAGTAAGAAAGTCATCTGGCTGCGCAGAAATATTAGACATGCCATTAATGTACATACTACTCATGTTTACTGAAAATTAATGAAGTACAGTTCCCTCCAAACCCGAAGGAATTTGACATTACATGGTCTACCTGATGTTTTCGATTCTCCCTGACAGGAATTAAACCATCTTCCATTATATTCTGATAATTGAGATTGGCAAAAACCTGCTGTTCCTGTATAGATAAGATCGAAAATATAGCCTCTACAGCTCCTGCAGCTCCCAGGGTATGCCCTGTAAATCCCTTGGTAGAACTAAACTTTGGAACAGTTTCCTTAAAAATACGTTTTAAAGCATTGGTTTCAGACAGGTCGTTGTTTTGCGTGCCCGTGCCATGAGCATTGATATAATCAATATTTTGCGCCTCCATATTTGCCATCTTCAAAGCTTTGTTCATGGCTTTAAAGGCTCCCTCTCCATCTTCTGAAGAAGCAGTCTGGTGAAACGCATCGTTGGCATTCCCGGCTCCGGAAATTTTTGCCAGAATTCTTTGATCGCTAGTCGCATCTTCGGCTTCCAGCAATAAATAGGCTGCCGCTTCCCCGAGATTGAGTCCGTTTCTATCCCTATCAAAAGGCTTCGCCGGTTCATCGGACAGTATTCGAAGGGAATTGAAACCATTCAGCGTAAATTTTGTCAAACAGTCACTTCCTCCAACGATCACTTTACTGTACCTGCCCGACTGAATTAACCTGGCTCCGGTCATGATCGCATTTGCAGAAGACGAACAAGCGGTACTAATAGTGGTGACCAGTCCCTGGATGCCGAAATATTCTGCGATCTTTTGCGTAGTATAACCGGGATGTTGCGCCTGTATATATGGTCTTAGAGCTGCTTTCTCATCGAAAAGATCAAAATACTGCTCGGTTTTATCGATGCCACCAACACTGGTGCCAGAAACGAAAGCGGTATTTGCATTATCAGCCAGTTTTCCAGAATTTTCGAAAATTTCAGTGATTGCTTTGATACCGAGTAATGATGCACGGGTAATACCCAGGCTTGCAGTAAGTTTTAATTCCTCCAGTAATTCGGCATCGGTAATTTTGATCTCTCCAACCGGGAACTGGTGACCTGTTTGCAGAATATCAGGTTTTGACAACCCGTCTGAATTGTTTTGTAAAGATTGAAGATTAGCCGTTACGCTCGAACCAATGGCAGAAACTATGCCCATCCCGGTAACGACAACAGTTTTCATAGATTATTTGGTACGATGTTTTTCAATAAAATCGGCCATGGTATTAATTGAATTGAAAATCTGTTTCCCCTGGTTGGGGTCGGTTAATTTGATCCCATAATCTTTCTCCAGCAAAACAATCAATTCCAGGGCATCGATGCTGTCTAGCCCAAGTCCATCCCCAAAAAGGGCTTCGTTGTTTTCAATATCTGCAGGTTGCATATCCTCCAGATTTAGTTGTTCAATAATGCTTTCTTTAAGCTCAGTATGTAGGTCACTCATGTGTAGTAGCGTAGATTTTCAGCAGCTGTCCCCGTTGAGATTGCAGATCTTCAAGACCGGCGACATGCCACAAAAATACATCATATTCATTATTGTGCAAGTTTAGCCAGCCACAAAGCACATTTTCGCAGGCTGAATTTTTAAGCTGAATTTCAGCGTAATCCAGGATCAAAGCCGGATCAAATTTTTCGCTGATAAAAAATGCATTTTCAGACTGAATTTGATGTCTGATGCTTATTTCCCCCAGCACGATATTTGGCAATGTATAAACGAAAACTGAGGGTGAAGCAAAAGACTTCATGCTATCCTGAAAGCGTAGATCTGTATCCAGACTGGAACTGGAGTTTGAAAAAATCAATCCGGTATTTTTCTCTATACTAACTTTTTCTGAAAGTAATTCAGCAGCGATCAATCCAGCCTTACTAAGACCATCCATCTTAAAGAACTTAGGATAGGTGATTCCAAAGAATTTATAGGCATCACCGAGAAATTTAAATGGATCTATCTGTTTCTCTGTTTGAAACAATAAGCCTTCAGCAGCCGTGATGCTGTTATTCTGAATTTTTATAAAGTCGATATGTTGATCTTTACTCATGTGCTTCCGTTTTTTCAAACAGCATGGCAATATTACAGCCTCCAAATCCAGAAGCTGTTTTAAGAGCTGTACCAAGTTCTTTCTGCGAAACTTCCGTAGTAATATTTAAGGGTACAGAGGTACCCAGATTTTCGAAATTTTTCGAAATGAGCATTTCATTATTTAGCATGCCATGTTTTAGCATGATGGATTCTATGAGAGCAGAAGCGCCCAAGGTATGACCCAAATAGCCTTTTAAGCTATGCAAGGGAACGTGATCAAGCTGGGACCTGCTGAAAGCCAGTGCCTCCATTTCATCATTATACACAGTGGCGGTTCCATGGGCTGAAATAAAATCTATTTCTTCGGAAGAAATTCCGGTAAACAGCTTCAGCCTGCTAATTGCCTGATACAAGCCCTCTCCGTCTCTGCTCGGGCCAGAAATATGGTTTGCATCATTGGTTGTAACCGCATGTATGAATTCGATCTCTGTATCTTCAGAAGGTTTTGTGTCCAGATAAACGGCTGCAGCTGCTTCTCCCAGACTGATTCCGTTTCTTCGGGCGTCAAATGGTTTACAGGCCAGTTCACTCATCGCCTGAAATGATTGAAAACCCGATAGCACAAAATCTGACACCAGATCTCCTGCTGCTACTATGGCACTATCAAATTTTCCATATTTAATAAAATCTGCCGCGGTTTTAATGGCCAGGCCTCCAGATATACACGCATTGGAAACAACAATTGGTTTTTGCTGAAACTCGAAAAAGTCGGCAACTACCTGTGCCATTTTCCAGAGTTCAACTCGTTCTTTTGTAAATGCATCTGAGTTCAGCAAGTCGATGTTCCCTTTGGTAGTGGCAATGACCAGGGCTGTATGTTCAAAATCGATTGATTCTTTGATCACTACATCATTTATGGCAAGAATCAGCATTTTCTCCAGCTTGCTGTAATTTTTGCAATTACCTATAAGTGAGAAACTATGATCAATAATGTCGTTGTCCAGAATCCCGGCGTAATACCCGGAAGGATATTTAGAAGTGGGTTTTTGCAGCTTCAAAGCTGATTGTTGCAATCGTATTTGCTGTAGGTTCGTTCCCGAGCCAAAGCCCATAGGAGAAATTATACTATCAGATTTTAAAAAAACCTGTCGCATTTACAAGTTCATTTTTGATTTCCAGGATTGATAAAATTCAGGATTGGTGAGCGATAGTTCATTATTTTGATCCAGGAACACCTGCACAGTTTTCCCGGTACATATCAATACATCTTCTTTAAATATCCTGTAATTAAAGATCATTTTCGCGGCTGCAGCATTTTCAAAACTTGTTTCCACAACAAACTGGTCTCCATAGGCCAGAGGCTTTTTATGCTCACAATTTGAAGAAACTATAGGGGTTGAGTAACCATATTTTTCAGCGTGCAGATAGGAAATGCCATGCGTATTGCAAAAATCTTCCCGGCCCTGTTCAAAATACCTGAGATAATTTCCGTGCCAGACGATCTTCAGGGGATCACATTCATGAAACTGCACTTTAAGCTTTGTGGTATGGGTTAATATGTTGGACATTAATCGACCGTTACCGTTTTCATTTCGGAAATAGCGATTACCTCTCCCCTCTCATTTTCGGTTCGGGCAGAGACGGAAGTTACATTCATGATCTCGTGCAGAATCTCCACATAAGTCATAATGCTTTCCCCTATCAAAGGCAGATCAAGTATCTCTACAGTTTTAATAACACCTATAAATCCAGTTTTAGGCTTCGAATTTCCGCTAAGGGATCCCTGATATCCACGATGAAGGGACATGCTTTGTGCCATGTGTTCGATCAAACCACTTTCCGATAATTTTCCATTATCAAGCATTAAGCTATCCTCCGGAATCGTAAAACCGGTGACTCCTGTTAAATTAGTGTATTCAAAAAGTGTGTCTACAAACACAAATGGTCTTTTTTGCGGAATAAGTTTTAGAATTTCTTCTTCTGAACGTATTGGATGATGTAATAAGTTTTCTGCCATAGCTAACTGAAATCGTTCCAGTAATCATAATAATTATACCATTGGTGGGGATATGCTCTCACCATTCTTTCCAGATCGTCAAGATAAGATTTTAAAATTTCTTTCGTCGTAAAGCGCTCAGGTTTATAAGGGCGTGCAAAAAAATGATAGTGAAAATTCTTTTCCCGCATAAGATGTACGAATAAAACCGGAATTTTATTCCTGGCAGCGAGCTTGAAGGGACCTTCGGGAAATTTCACATGCTCTCCTAAAAATTCCGCTTCCAGGGTTGCCGAATGATCCATAAACCTGTCTGCAGCAAACACCAGTAATTCCTGGTTGTCCAGTGCGTTTTTCATCGCGAAAACATGACTTAGATCATCTTTCATCACAATCACTTTTACCTCAGTATCACCGGTAACAGATTGCAGGTATTGTTTGATTTGTTTATGTTCAAAATCGGTCACCACCAGATTTACGACTGCTTCGGCATGGCGTTCTTCAAAAAAATGTTTGGCAAGGTTAAAATTACCTATATGAGCTGTAAGCAATATTCCGCCTTTCTTCTGCTTCAGCAATGATTCGATATGCTCCACTCCGTCAAACTCAAAGCTAAATTTGTTTTTAAAACCATTGGTGATAGCAACTCTATCCAATTGTATTCTTCCAAAGGTAAAATAGCTGCGGTATACCTGGAAAGCCGAACTAAGTGGAGAATAACCCAGTCTTTTTCTGAAAAGATAATAGGTACTGCGTGTCGAAGAAAAGGAAAATATTATAAAATAGGCAGCCACGAAAAGCAGAACGAAATAAGCAGCCAGGAGGCCGAAGCTTTTAATAATCTTTACATAGATCCTGAAGCCAAGTAAAGTTCCCCGGGATTTGCCTTTCCAAGTTGCCATGTTTATGAGTAGAGTCCGCCGTTGATATTGATCACTTCGCCGGTAATATAGGAAGATCTATCTGAAGCCAGAAAACTTACCAGGCTGGCGACTTCTTCAGGATCTCCGAAACGGTTCAAAGGAATTAACTGCTTGTACTTTTCGGCATCAAAATCTTCGGTCATTTCGGTATTGATAAATCCGGGAGCAACAGCGTTCACGGTCACTTTTCGCTTTCCAATTTCCTGGGCGAGTGCCTTGGTTGCGGCGATCACCGCACCTTTTGCAGCAGAATAATTTACCTGTCCAGCATTGCCTTTCAAACCAGAAAGAGAAACCATATTAATGATCCTGCCGTTTCTAGCTCTCAGCATATCCTTCAGGACGCTTTGGGTCACGTTGTAAAAACCCTGAAGACTGGTTTCCAAAACTGAATTCCAGCTATCCTTAGACATGAATATAAAAAGTCCGTCATCACTAATCCCAGCATTATTAACCAGAACCTCAATGCTGGATTCCTTGTTTTCAGTTTTCCAGGCACTTAACATTTCTGAGACTTCAGAAGCATTGGCAACATCAAATTTGAGCAAGTCACAGGAAAGGTTCAAGGCTTCAATTTCCTGTTTAACCAGCTGTGCAGCCTGGTCATTAGATCTATAATTCAGTAATATGTTGAGTTGATGATCCCTGGCCAGTGCCATACAAATCGCCTTTCCTATACCGCGGGAACCACCCGTTACCAAAGCAAATCGCTTCTTAGTCATAAGCCTGCTGAGTTTTAAGATAATCCTTCAATCTTTTCATGTCTTCGTACAGCACCCTGTCCTCTTTTATCTGCGGAAATATTTTTCGCAAATCGCTAATTCTTAAACTTGTTGCTGAAGATAAGTGTTCATCATAGTCCAGAATATAAAGTGCCTGAAGAATGGTTGCGATTTGAGTAGCAAGAACTTCATAGCAATTATCGATCACTTTACGGGTCATCAGTGCTGAATTTGCTCCCATACTTACTATATCCTGATTATCATTGTTGTTGGGAATGCTATGAACATACATCGAATTGGAAAGCATCTGGTTTTCAGCCGTCGTGGAGACAGCTGGAAACTGCGCTCCCTGCATACCAAAGTTCAAACCTAATTTTGAAGCGTTTACAAAAGCTGGTAAAATATCATTCAGTTTTGGATTAAGAAGATAGTTGATCTGCCTTTCAGCAAGCATGGACATTTTTGTCATCACCAGACGCAGCTTGTCCATTTCCAGCGAAATATAATCCCCGTGAAAATTTCCACCATGATAAACCTGTTCGGTCTCCACATCGATAATGGGATTATCATTGGCAGAATTTACTTCTTCCAGTAAGATCTTTGAAGTATGTGAAAGAGTATCTTTTACTGGACCAAGCACTTGTGGCACACATCTTAAACTATAATATTCCTGCACCTTTTCTTTAAATAACTCGATTTTAGCATGATCTGCATTATAAAAATCTTCTTTCCTGGACCTGGTAAGTCCGGAATCATTTAAATGCTTTCGCATAAGAGCTGCGATTTGCTGCTGACCTTTATGTAGTTTTGCCCTGTTCAATTCTTCGGAAAGATGATCATCATAAGCCTTTACGATTTCGTTGATCACAGAAGAACAGAAAACAGACCAGTTTAATAATTGCTCTGCATACAGAGTATTTACCAGTCCGATACCGGTCATCGCAGATGTTCCATTCATGATCGCCAGGCCTTCTCTAATGCTGATCTTTGCTGGTTTAATATTCATTTCCTGAAAAACCTGGCTGGTATTTCTTCGTTCTCCATTATAAAATACTTCTCCTTCACCAATCAGCACCAGGGCAAGATGTGCCAGTTGCACGAGATCACCCGAAGCGCCAACGCCGCCATGTTCAAAGATCAAAGGTGTGATCCTCAAATTGAGCAATTCTATAAGAACATCTGCCACAGAAATATCAATTCCAGACTTGCCCAGGCTAAGAGTATTAAGCCGGGCTAACATCAAAGCACGCACATCGATTTTAGAAAGCACGGCACCTGCACCGCTGGCATGACTTCTTATTAGATTTAACTGTAGATTGACAGCATCCTCATTGGCAACCCGATATTGTGCCATAGGACCAAACCCTGTATTGACACCGTAAATCACTTTATTTTGGGAAAATTTTTCCAGGAATTGATGACTGGCGATCATTCTATTACGCGCATCAATGCTTAGCTGAACCTTTGTCTGCTCCAGAACAACCTGTTGAAAATCTGAAAGTGTAAGTTCTTTGTCCAGGGTAATCATAAAAAGCTGCTTGGTTACGGGATTAGATTTGCTTCACTTCGCGCAAATGTAGCATTTTTACTGGTAAACCTGAATCCTGAATATGTAACTCCTCAGGAAGAAATTCAGAGGATTGGACGAATTTTATCTAAACATTTCCAGAATTTTACCAAACTTCTGCTGAAGTTAATAAACGGTTAGCATTATAGAAACTGTCCTGAAATTTCAGGAAGAAGAGATACATTAGTCCAATAGATCTACCAGCAGGTAAGATCGATTGCTTATATCTCACGAAAGCTCTGTCCTGAATGGCAGAGCTTTTTATTTTTGTAAATTTCAGCTATCATATTTTCTAGTAGCTTTGTAGGGCGAGATCATGAAGAAAATTAATTACGACGTTATAATTATTGGTGCTGGCCCTGCCGGAATGGTAGCCGCCGGCTACCTGGAAAAAACTGCTGTTTCTGTAAGAGTCTTGGAAAAACAACACTTCCCAAGATTTACTATCGGTGAAAGCCTGATTCCACGCTGCATGGACAATTTCGCGGAAGCTGGATTACTGGAAGATCTTCAAAAAGAGAACTACCAGAAAAAAACAGGGGCTCGATTCATTAAAAACGGGAAAATAGCTGAATTTGATTTCAGCAAAAAATTCGGAGCTGGCTGGGACTGGACCTGGCAGGTTCCCAGAGCGGACTTCGATTTGAAGTTAACTGAAAGTATCCAGAAAAGGGGTGTCGAAATTGATTTCGGGATGGAAGTGATATCTGCTGCGTACAATGATGGTCAGTGGGATATAGTCTATAAAAATCCTGACGGCATCTTAGGAAGTTTGTCATCCAGATTTATAATCGACGCAAGCGGAAATGGACGTGTGCTCGCAGGGTTATTAGAATTGGAAGCTCCCGCAAAAATTTACAATCATTCCTCAATTTTCACTCATATTCAGGAAGAAAACCGACCGGTTGGGAAAGAAGGCACACAAATCACTTTTGAAATCATCAATACTGGCGTATGGTTCTGGTATATACCGTTCTCGAACGGCATTTCGAGTTTGGGTTTTGTGGGAGAAAATGACTGGTTTGAAACATTTTCGGGCTCCCAGGATGAAATATTCAAACAGATGCTGAACCAATGTGAGTTCTATAAGGATCGCTTTACAGGACAAAAACAGCTGTTTGAGCCAGTGAAATTATCTGGTATTTCAAAAAATGTACAGCTTCTGCATGGAGAAGGATTTGCTTTGGCAGGAAATTCAGCAGAATTTCTTGACCCGGTATTCTCTTCCGGTGTTGCATTCGCCACAGAAAGTGGGTTACTTAGCGCAAAACTGGCCACAAGGCAACTCGGTGGGGAAGTTATAGACTGGGATAAGGAATATACCCAGCATATACAAAAGGCCATCAATGTTTTTGCTACTTATGTTAAGGAGTGGTATACAGGAAGATTACAGGATATATTTTTCACTGACAACGCCAGTGAAAAAGTAAAAAAGCAGATTTGCGCTGTTCTTGCTGGTTATGTCTGGAATTCTAAGAATCCATTCGTTAGAAATCATGATAAAGCCATTCGAAATTTGCATAGGCTTCTACACGCAGAAAAAATTAATTGATATTTAGAAAGCTATTTGATTGAAGTCAAGTAGTTTAAGGACTATGACTAGAAATAAGCTTATTTTTTATTTCAAAAACACGAAAAAGGTTTGGTTGGTACGTAAGTAAAACTTAGATTTGCAACCGCAAAAATACTTGCGAAGTTCTTAAATAACGGAGAGGTGGCAGAGTGGTAATGCAGCAGCCTGCTAAGCTGTCATCCTTCTTGGATGCCCGGGTTCGAATCCCGGTCTCTCCGCTAGATTTTTAGTCTGTGGTTCTTTTATTCTCTTTTCGACCGGAAAATTGGAATAAGTTTCCTCCGCTTCCCGGATATTCAATAGAATAGTTTGGAACGGAAAAGACTAAAAACACTTTTGACCTTTCGGGGTGTAGCGTAGCCCGGTTATCGCGCCTGCTTTGGGAGCAGGAGGCCGCAGGTTCGAATCCTGCCACCCCGACAAAAGCCTGTCAATCTTTCGATTGACAGGCTTTTTTTTATTACTTCTATCCAGTTTTCATTCCCAGAAGCATTTAAATTTTTACTCATAGCAGGTGCGATGATTGGTCATAATATTGATCTTGTAAGATTTCAGTAAAAAATTCCTACTTCTGTAGATCATAAACTTTGAGATCAGACTGATATATTGTAAGCATGATTATGAAATTTTCTTAATCATTTCAGTCTAACCAGCAAGAAATACTAAGTTTAGAATGGATCAAGAACAGCTCGATAACTTGCATAAAATACGGCTTCGTTTCATATTCAAATCATCAATTTTTTATACCTAACATTCAGAATCAAATTGATTTTACTGTTTAAACAACCTGTAACTATTCGATAGTGAGCGAACCAAGGTTTCAGTAATAATAGACGAAAAAAAAGCCCGCCTTTGATGACGGACTCTTAAATCAATTTTTGTTCTAATTATTAGGCTACACTAATGGATGGGTGTTTAGCCTTGATTAGCATATATACACCGTAGGCAACCAATCCAATGGCTACAATCCCTAAGGCAACACTTCCAAATTCGTTTTGAATAAATCCAAATGCATCGGTTTGTGTTCCTACATTACTTCCACTAGACAAACCAGACTTAAGTGTTAGATAGGCCATTAACCCAATGATAATACCACGTGCAGTATGACCAACTTTTCCAGCGTTGATAAGCAGTTTCTGTTCCTTTCTGTCCAAACCGGCTTCTTCAACTTCTTCACGAAATTTGTTGGAATAAGCTCTATATAAATCGTAAATAGCTTTAATAGCCATCCCTATTCCTATAATAATAGCTATGGTGTCACCATTAGATCCAGACATGATACCACCCATCATTCCGCCGGAACCTCCTGAAGAACTGCTTCCAAAAGCAAGTTTGAATGAATAGAATGCAAGTCCACCATACAGAAGTCCGCTAATGAAATAAGCTACCCGTTTTGCATAACCTTTCATATTATTTTCTATGTCCCTGGGATTCGTAAACACCTGATACATTCTCCAGAAAACATAACCCAAAAGACCAAGACCCATTAATACCAGTAAGATTTGCCCATATGATTCTCCAGCTAGATACTCTAAAGCTCCTTTACTTCCGGATTTCTGACCTCCCTGGCCAAATGCAGCCATTGCGGTTAAGACTCCAATTAAACAATATACTGCTCCTTTCGCAGCCATTCCAAACCGCGCAAAATTCTTTTTCTTACTACTCATTTTAATAATTTGATTGGTTAATCATTTTTAAAGTTATTGGAAATTGCTTGCCCGAATCTGAAATTCGAAAAAATTTAGGCTAATTTTAGCTTAATATGATTCGTAACATCAAGTCATTTTGATGAATTTAAGATTTCAGGCCTTTTCTATGAACTTACGATGATCTTTCAACCATTTATTTAATTTGATGGACTCTGCTTCAGTAGCTCTCTTTTGAGTCGCCTGATTGATCCACGTTCCTGACTCTGTTTCCAACCTGAACATTTTATCATAACTGTATACAGTAGTTCCAAATATCTTGATGTATTTGATGCTTTTGATCTTATAACCACTATCCTCTTTGGAAATATTAACCAGATTCATCTTAATTGAAAATTTACTTTAATAGTTCAGAAATTAATTAGCAAAATTAGTTTACAATGTATACCCATTCACCCAATGCTTTGTTAAGATTGACCTTCAGCATTAATTGGGATAAGAATTGAATTGATTGCGGTATAGATAGGAGTCTGGAAATTCATGTTTCATTTTCTACCTGGTAATCACTCAAGAAGTTTAATAGCTGATTACGTATAACTTACGCTTAAATGTTAATTCTTAAATTTTTCTTAATTTATTCTATTTCTCTTTTTAACTTTACGGCAAACCGAACAAAAAAATCCCCACCCTATGAAAAGATTGAACTGTTTGTTTGTAATCTTCGCTGTATTTTTCCTCGTATCCTGTGATACTGATAATGATGACATGCAACTTGTAGAAACTGAAATGATCGCCTTAAATGAGATCTTACTGGATACTGAATGGCGAATCACCAGTTTTACTGAAAATGGTCAGGACAAGACCGATGATCTTGAAAACTACACTTTTGTTTTTCAAAGTTCGAATGAACTGTTGGCAGATTCCAATCTTGGGTCTTTTAATGGTACCTGGAGAGTCTCCAATGATGCAGGCTCAGAATTTGATCCTTCAAATGATCTGGATTTTATGATCTTTTTTACTCCGAATGGAAAACTTGGAGAACTTACCAACGCTTATGATGTCATTTCTGCAAATGGATCTGAAATTAACTTAAAGCTGGAAGCAAATGCCGATGGCAATTATGGTTTTTTATCTTTTGCCAGAAATTAAGTAGCGCCTCTAAGCTTAGCCTGGCTTAATATTCTTTAAATTGCCTGCAAAATATAAGTATGAGTACATATAAAGCGGCAGACTCCCGATATGATCAAATGGAGTATCGCCGATGTGGCAAAAGTGGTCTGAAATTGCCTCTACTTTCTTTAGGTCTGTGGCATAATTTCGGAGATCATGATGATCAGGATAATGCAAGAGAAATTTTACACACGGCATTTGATAACGGAATCACGCACTTTGACCTTGCCAACAATTACGGTCCTCCATATGGCTCTGCTGAAAGTAATTTCGGGAAGTTCTTTAAGCAGGATTTCAAGCAGTACAGGGATGAGCTTATCATTTCATCAAAGGCCGGCTGGGATATGTGGCCAGGACCTTATGGAGATTTTGGATCCAGGAAGTACCTGATCGCAAGTCTGGATCAATCTCTGCAAAGAATGGGGTTGGAATATGTCGATATCTTTTATCATCACAGGCCAGATCCGGAAACTCCATTGGAGGAAACTATGGGTGCCCTGGACCAGATCGTAAGAGATGGAAAGGCGCTTTATGTTGGAATCTCCCAGTATAATGCTGAAGATACGGCCAAAGCCGCAAAGATTTTAAAGGAACTTAAAACTCCATTTATAATCCACCAGCCCCGCTACAACATGATCGACCGCTGGGTCGAAGATGGATTGATGGATACTCTTGAAGAAAACGGACTCGGCAGTATCGTATTCTCTCCTCTGGAGCAGGGAATACTTACCGGGAAGTATCTAAATGGAATACCAAAAGATTCCAGAGCTGCTACGGAAGGAAGTTACCTGGATAGCTCGCAAATTACAGACGAAGTAGTTTCGCAAATACAACAGCTGAACGAATTGGCCAAAAATCGAGATCAAAGCCTCGCACAAATGGCAGTTGCCTGGTTGTTAAAGGACGAACGGGTAACCTCTGTCTTAGTTGGAGTTAGTAGAAAATCCCAGCTTGAAGATAACCTGAAAGCGATTAGCAATATTCAGTTTAGCGCAGAAGAGCTTGAAAAAATTGATGAAATTCTCAATTTTTAAAATTTGCTGAACTTCTTGCGGTCTACTTTATATAGACTTCCAGAAGTTCTATTTTTTCAGAAGATATATCCAAATCACTGGTTTTTGCCGGTATTAAAACAGATTCTCCCGCTTTGATTTCTTCGGAATAATCTCCAATAATAATTTTTCCTTCCCCTGAAACACACATATAGATCACAAAAGAATCCAGCTCGGTGAGATCCTTTTTCAGATTACCTTTTACCGGAAGAAAATTGGTAGTAAAATACTCACAGCTCGCAATTTCTGAAGATTCATTTTCCACCTGGTCATAATGTAGCTTATAATCATCCTTCTTTTCAAAGTCAATCGCATCAAGTGCAAGATCGGTATGTAGTTCACGGCTCTTTCCCTGGCTATCCACTCGATCCCAGTCATAAATTCTATAGGTAATATCTGAAGTTTGCTGGATCTCTGCAAGTAAGATCCCTCCTCCTATTGCATGAACCTTCCCGGTATTAATGAAAACTGAATCACCTTTCTCTACTTCTTCAAAATTGAGAATATCCAGTATCTGTTTGTTGTTCAGATGATCCAGATATTCCTGCTTACTGATCGTTTTTTCAAATCCAATATTCAATTTGGAATCTTTATCTGCCTGCATCACATACCACATTTCAGTTTTGCCAAATGAATTATGTCTTTGCTTAGCCAATGCATCATTAGGATGTAGTTGAACTGAAAGATCTGTCTTTGCATCAATAAACTTGATAAGTAAAGGGAATTCATCTCCAAATCTTTTATAGATCTCCTTCCCCATAAGATCTGCCTTAAACTTCTTGATAAGATCTGTAAGTTTCTGCCCTTTTTCCGAGCCATTACTAACTTCAGAAATAAAGTCCTTTACCCCGGAAATCTCCCAGCTTTCACCAATATTTTCCTTGTCGGACTCTTTATGAAGAATATCACGCAGCTTGTTGCCACCCCATATTTTTTCCTGAAGAATGGGTCTGAATTTAATTGGATAATCTAACATACCTGAAATTTTAAAATTTATCAATCTTGTACAGATCTCTGTATAAGCGCTCCTTATGTTTGTTTCCCACAGGATTCATATCGATCTCTTCAATCTTTTCAATAGAATAACCTTCAAAGGTTTTAAACAATTCTTCTTTCTCTTCTTCTGTAGCTAACAAAAGGAATTCAGATTCTATGGGTTTTTCATAACCCGTACCATTGTAAAGAATATCGATAGGCTGACCGTATTCCCAGATCAATTCCGGAGTAAAACCACGAAACTCATATACGTTGAGCTTCAATTGCTCTCTGTACATATCGACGATACTGATACTTTGATATGCTGGGTTCTCCTCTATTTTTGAAGCTATAGGTAATCCAAAAAATACGATACTTATAATAAACCACACCGTAAGATAAAAAACTGCTTTGATCTTTTTAGTCTTTAGGTACCAGAAAATTAAAATTCCGATAGAAAACAGAATAATAGAGATCATTATATACCAGCCAAGAAAATTCTGGATCTGTTCACCAAAATAAAGATACCCCGCCAGTGGAAACAAGAGTCCGATCAATGCAATTAGTCCGAAATTGAAAAAAACGATCCAGGTTTCCTTTCTTGGCAACATATCAAACCTACGGAATAAGTACTCAATATAGAAGGCAGTATTTAACGCCATTGGCAGCATTACAGGAAGCAGATATCTCGATTTTTTTTCCGGGATAATAGACAGAAGCACCACACCACATAGCGTCCAGATAAGAGTAAACAAATAGGCTTTCTTATCGAAAACCCTATTTTTAAGATAAGGGTATAAAAGTGCGACGAAACTGGGAATGGTCCAGATACCGCTTTGGATCACGAAACTCCAGTAATAATAAAACGGTCTCACATTATAATCCAGCCAGCGACCGGTTTCCTTTTCTGTGATTTCAGATACAGCATTGGTATCAAATAGAAATACATATAAAGCCCAGGACGCGCCTAAAATGAACGCGACACTCACTGTTAACAATATAGGTTTCCAAGTAACTTTCAAACTTTTATAGCGATATGTCAGGCCATATGCGATCAAAAATGGCAGTAACAGCGCATACATGGATACCGGACCTTTACTTAGAAAAGAACAACCAATAAAGATTCCGCTAAACAGGGCATTTCGCCATAACTTACCTGTACCCTGAAAGATCTGGAACAAACAGTAAATTGCCATGATCATCCAAGCATGCGTATGAATATCCCACTGCCCGTCTCTACCTGAAAAGAGTATATAAAAACTCGTGGCAGCAATGAGTCCACTTAAAAACGCATATTTCTGATTCTTACTATACCTGAAAGCCAATTTGTATAAAAAGATACTCACGACACTTCCCATGACTGCCGCCGGCAATCTCGCGGCGATCAGGTTCTTCGTACCAAAAATCAACATACTGACTGCGGTTAACCACGTGGGTAAGGGAGGCTTCTCATAACGTGGTTCATTATTAAGGGTTGTAAAAATCCAGTGATCCAGGTGTATCATTTCCCGGGCTGTTGTAAAGTTCCTGGCCTCCATGATATTTACAAAAATGGCATCGAGATTTACGAAGAAAATCGCGAAACAAACAAATAGTAAAAGCAGTAAATAATTATCCCTTAACTTCATTCTTCTGGATATAGATATTTCGAAGATACATAATAACACCAAAACTATGACCGGCGAGTAACACTGGGTCTTCCCGAAGGATCGCATAGTAGATGATCAACGAGGAGCCGAGTAAACTCAATATCCAGAACCCAAGAGGTAAGGAAGACGATTGTCTTCTTTCAGAATATGCCCATTGGTAGATAAATCGAAGCGTGAATATAAGCTGTCCTGCGGTCCCGATGATTAACAACCACAGCGGAATATCCACATTGCTAAGTAAAGCTGCTGCATCATACTGGTTATTATTAAACCCATATATCACTACTATAAGAGGAAAGATCCAAAGAAAGTATCTCACAAACTTATTAATCTTATTCCAGTCTCCCTGCAATTGAAGATTCCTGATATATATAAAATAAGTTAGTGTTTGACCTAACATAATGGCAAAGTCATCTCGAAGATATCCATAGATAAATAAAAGAAAGGACGCGAAAAGACTTACATGCCAGAAGAATTGCGGGGTAACCACCCGTTTATTCTTTTCTGAAAGCAACCATTGCGCAATCATTCTACCAGAAAACAGTAATTGTGCGATAAATCCCAGCAGGTAAATTATCCAGTTATTCATACTGAAATAGATCGTTATTTTCCAAAATTAAAGCGTTCGTGGGACAATGCTGTTGATTGATTTAATGAGATCTTTAAGTTCATGATTCAGCAGGCAAATGTAAAATAATATTCGATTTGCAACCTATTTTACCTCTTACCGATTTTTTCTCATATTTTAACTAAAACTTGCTGTGGTTCAGGAATTAATTAAAAGTTCAAATTATATTTGAGAACCCAATCTATTTGACTACCCCTGCTTTGGCTAACCAACAAAACCAATGGTATGCTACAGCAAGAACATTATATCCAAAGTACCGAGGAGGAGATCGCTCATATAGAATCTGTAAAAAAGTCTATAGAAGAGCTTCGAGAGTCTGGGAACTTTTTCAGTGTTTCTCTTCAAACGCTTGAATTGATAAGAAGATTCAATTATTTATATATACAGGTATTCGAAAAAATGGACGAAAATCCAAGTCTGTTACATCAATTAGTAGTAGCCGCAGAGGGCCTTGAAAAAAAATTGGTGATATTGGACTAATTTTTCAAATCGTATCTGTACTGAAAATCAAAAACTTCCATTTGGAAGTTTTTCTTTTTTTAGAATAACCCCAATATTTCCTAAAAAAAGCATTGTTTAATATATAAAGTGGTTTATATTTGCAACCGCAAATCGGTGGCATAGCTCAGCTGGATAGAGCACCTGCCTTCTAAGCAGGCGGTCCCAGGTTCGAATCCTGGTGCCATCACGAAAAGCCTTCCTTACGGAAGGCTTTTTTGTTTTTCTAAACTTCCCTCCGTTTCCTAATTTATATTAAGTCAGTCATAAAAATTTGTCAAAAGATCACAGATAGATTTTGAACGGCTAATTCTTCCTAAATTGGAGTAAACTAATCAATCTAAAATCAACCATATCCTCTCTAAACATGCTGTTTAGGGAAGATTTAAAAATAAGTTTTCAAAATATGCAGGAAATACCTGATCTATCTGAAAATTCTATTCAACAAATCTTAACAATTCTTAAGGAAAATAAAGAGATAAGCTGTATGCTGCCCGGTATGGGAATTCTGCATATAGAAAAAGAGTTACCCTACCTGGTTATCTACCGGAAAAAACCGAATGATAAAGGCACTAAAAGGTTTATTACCAGTGAATCTTCTTATATGGTGATTGGCAACAAAGATTTTGAAGGTTATCAAAATTTATTGATGGCAATTTCCAATTTACTATCAGTAGAAATGAAATCGTATCTACTATTTGAAATTTACGCTGGTGAGGAAGGTTCTCAAAAACTCCGAATTAAAGGACCTGCTGAAAAGCTTCCAACCAGTCTTGAAACCCTTCAGAAGGATCTACTAACAATTAACGAGATTTTTACCGGATTATATCTGGATACAGAACTCGTTGATACGCTGCATCGTCATGCGGATGATTCCGAAGACCTAATGAGTATTGAGGATGCTAAGAATTGTGGTGCCGTTATGGTTAGTCTTGAAATTCCGCCGGTTTATAGAAGTGAACAAAATAAATTATACCCTGTCTTTTTCAGAAATTTCAAAGATTTTCTTATCAAGGCGATGCACAGGTCATTTTTTGACTTTATCAGGGTTCAAACCACGGGCGGAGTGGCCAGTTTCAATGCTTTGGGACGTAAATATTTAAAGCAGGTCGTTTTCGATATAGATAAACAGCTTGCGGATATCGAAAGATCTTATCAATTCCTATGGCTTGTTTCCCCTTCCAATATTCACGAGATCAAACAGAAATTTTTTGAAAGTAACTATCAACAGGTTCTGGACTATCATTACCGTCTCCTACCCGTGGATCCTGATATTCTAAAACGCAGGCTATACAATCTCAAGATCGAAGATATTGACGATCCTGCAATGTCTTTCCTATTTCGTGAGAAGCGTGAAGAGCTGGATATGCAGATAACCATGCTGGGCGAACGAGGGTCAAATAATTTTATGTACGACAGTATTCGTCTTTATAAAGGTGTGGATAGGCAACTGTGCGAGGAGGCTCAGGATATTTTAAATCAGGTACCGGAAGAAACCTATAGTGTCTCCAATGACATCTTAGACGCAAATGCGTTCAGCAGCCTGGCACGCAAAGAATTTGATTACTATAAGGAACAGGATGCGAACTTCAATTGTAAGGTTCACATTAGAAAAGATGTGAACGTCATGATGGTTTCCCATGGTGAATTATACATTCCTGCAGACTACGAAATGAGTAGAATCGAAGCCGAAGCGCTCATACAGCATGAGGTTGGAACACACGTTCTTACACATTACAATGGGAGCAGACAGCCATTGAAGCAGTTAAGTATCGGGCTCGCAGATTATGATCCCTTGCAGGAAGGCATGGCCGTAATGTCTGAATTTATGGTAGATGGCCTTACAGCAAACAGACTCAGGATCCTGGCCGGAAGAGTTCTGGCAGGCCAGGCTGTTGTCGAGGGTGCCAGCTTCCAGGAAATATTCAGATTATTGAAAACGGATTATGGATTTTCTGCGGAAAGGGCTTTTAATATAACATCCCGAATCATGCAGGGTGGCGGCTTTATCAAAGATATTATCTATTTAAAAGGTCTTGTTCTTCTGAAAGAACATCTTAAAACCAATGATGACTATGAAATCCTGCTTGCAGGAAAGTACGGGATCAAGCACACGAATATCATCAGGGAACTAACCGATAGAAAAGTACTGGAACCGTTGAGAATAAAACCACGGTTTCTACATAGCGAACAAATGTTCGCAAAATTAAAATTAATCAGGAATGGCTTAAGCCTTCCACAAATGGTATGTAAATGAAAATATGTTTTGTATTAAATGATGTCGCAACAGAGAAGGATGGTACATCGAACGCACTTATGCAGATGGCTCATCAAAGAGGACACGAAGTTTATGCAATGGGTGTTGGTGATTTTAATTTTCACCACGATAAACCAATATCTATTAATTCTACTCAACCACCAAAAGACACTAAAACCAAGTCTACCAAGAAATTTCTGGAAGCATTACAAGGCCCCAAGGCTATAAAAAAGCAGATTGACTGTACCATTCTGGATGTACTATTCATTAGAAATAATCCTACAGAGGAAGAAGGTAGACAATGGGCTGAACAGGCCGGAGTGGCCTTTGGAAGAATGATCCAGCAACTGGATGTTCTCGTCTTAAACGATGCCTATGCCCTATCCCACGCGTTTATCGATAAATTATACTTCGAAGAGTTACCACAGGAAATTAAACCTGCTTCCATTATAACCAGGGATAAAGATCAACTTTTAGATTTCTGGGAAAAACAGAACAAGAAAATGGTCTTAAAACCTCTTGAAGGTTCTGGCGGACAGGATGTGTATCTAATCGATGAGCATGAAAAGAATACCAACCAGATCATTGACCATCTAAGTTCGCAGGGGTATGTGATCGCACAGGAATTTTTACCAGACGTGAAGGATGGTGATGTACGCGTTTTGCTTCTGAATGGAAAAGTGATGGAAAGAGATGGTGAAAAAGCAATAATTAGAAGAGTTGCTGGCGAGGGAGAATTCAGAAGTAATTTTAGTCTTGGCGCTACTGCAGATAGCAGCGAACTAACTCCGGAAATGCAACGTATCGTTGATCTCACCGCACCTAAACTAATTCGTGACGGGTTGTTTTTTGTAGGACTTGATATCGTAAAGGACAAATTGATCGAGATTAATGTTCTGAGCCCGGGTGGAATGGAACATTTTAAAGATATAGGTCTTTCACCTTTTACAGATTATATTATTGAAGCGATAGAAAGAAAAGTAGAATACAAGAAGATGTATAAAGGTCAGTTAAGCAACAGGACTCTGGCCACAATGGATTAATTTTTATGAAAGAAAAGCTAGAAGAAAACGTAAACAGGATCATAGGGGAATATTCATCAGGAAAACCCGGGCCGTTATTATTCGTCACAGCCGGAATTCATGGAAATGAACCAAGTGGTGTATTTGCATTAAAAGAAGTTTTTAAGCAACTTGACAAAGCTAAGCCTGAGATCGAAGGTAAAATTGTTGGAGTCTCCGGAAACCAGAAAGCGCTGAACGAAAATAAGCGGTACATAGACGAAGACCTCAACAGAACCTGGACTGAAGAAAATGTCCAGAAAAATGATCCTCAAACACATGAACAAAGAGAGATGTTCGAGATCATTGAAGTACTTAATAAATATTCTGAACAGGATTATTCAAAACGCTACTTTCTGGACTGTCACACTACCTCATCTGCAAGTTTGCCTTATGTTTCAGTTCAGGAAGTAAACGATAATGATGAATGGGCACATCACTTTCCAACGTATATCATTAGAGGTTTTAGTGATATCATTACCGGAGACATAGATCACTATTTAAGCAGAACCGGAATGACCGGTTTTGTATTTGAAGCTGGTCAGCATACAGATGACACTTCGGAAGAAAATCATGAAGGGGTTATCTGGCTGGCTCTGAAGGAAGCAAATAAATTAGATCTAACAGAAATTGCTACCTACCCGGAGTGTGTTGAAAGATTTAGTAAGAAAAACGCTCCAGAGCAGAAAACCTTTGAAATTATTCATCGCCATGGTTTGGAAGATGGAGATATTTTTGAAATGAAAGAAGGCTATGAAAACTTTCAGAAAATCGAAAAAGGCGAACTATTAGCCGAACAGAACGGTGAGAAAGTTTATAGTGAATGGGATGCTTATATATTCATGCCGCTATACCAGGCACAGGGGAACGATGGTTTCTTTGTCGTACAGAACGTATAGGAATAAAGCAGCCAAATGGCTGCTTTTTTTATTTCTGAAACTCCAGACAAACCGGAGTTTTGATTTCAAAAATGGGCTCCTGTATCTTTAACTTTCCATTTTCAGGATTGATTGTATAAGTGGTAATATTTCCAGTATCCTGGCTGGCGGCATACAAGAACTTTCCAAAAGGCGAAATTGCAAAGTTTCGGGGTGTTTTTCCCGCTACCGGGACAAAGTCAACATTCTTCAATTTGCCGCTTGCCTGGTCTATACTAAAAATAGCGATACTATTATGACCACGATTGCTAGCATATAGAAATTTTCCCTCTTTTCCTATATGAATATCTGCTCCAGAGTTTTTGTCCAGATAACTTTCTGGCAGAGAGCTAATATGCTGTACGATTTTCAATGATCCGCCTTTTAAAACCTGATAGGTCGTGATGGTAGAATTAAGCTCATTAATGCTATACACATAATTGCCGTTTCTACTCAGGCTTAAATGTCTTGGTCCAGCTCCTTCAGGAAGTTGAATCTTAAGGTTTTCATTCTCTGTAAGCTTTCCGGTGGCCACGTCAAATTCATACACCAGGAGTCGGTCATTTCCCAGATCTGAAACATAGGCTGTCCTGTTATCACCGCTTATTTTAACTGAATGAGCATGAGCGGTTTTCGCTTCAGGAAGTTTTAGTTCATTGATTTTCTTTAGTTTTCCATCAGATTCAACCTGGTAAATAGCTATGACTCCACCCATATAGTTACTAACAAAGACAAATTTACCAGACCTGTCAAGCGCAATATGGCAGGGAGCGTATCCTCCCGTGGAAAGTTTGCTCACTTCCTTTAGGCTTCCATTTTCCTGAATCTGATAAGAGTAAATATAACCAGATTGATCGTCTGCAGGACCCAGCTCACTTACTGCAAAGAGAAACTTTCCCTGGCGTCCCGCCTTTACAAAGGATGGATTGACTATTTTGGCCTGGGTTCCACAATTAGTAAGACTGCCATTGTCAGGATCCTGGTGCAACAGGTAAATACCTTCGGCCTTACCATCCACATGGCCTTCTTTCTTTGTATATGTTCCTACATACATTCTATTGATCTTCTTACCTGTATCAGCTTCAGTTTGAGCTGAAGTTTTGGAACTGATAAGGATGAATATACTACATGCTGTAATCTTTGCGATTCTGGTAAGTTTTAAAGCCATTTTTTTCGTTTAAAGTAATAAAGCATTAGAAAGAATATGACGATCATGACTCCCCAGAGTACGAAGTAACTATACTTCCATTGCAACTCTGGTATATATTCGAAATTCATTCCGTAGATACCTGCGATAAAGGTAAGCGGAATAAAGATGCTCGCCATGATCGTAAGCACTTTCATGACTTCATTCATTTTATTGCTTATAGTGGTCATATACATATCCATAAGGCCCCAGATCATTTCGCGGTAGATCTCAATATTTTCAGAGATCTGGATGATATGGTCGTAGAGATCACGTATATAGTTTCCGGTTTGTGGATCTATGATCTGGCTATCCATTTTTTCCAGCCTGCTTATGACTTCCCGTAATGGAAACACCGCTCTTCTAATTCTCAGAATGTTTCTTTTAAGGTCCTGGATCTCATAAACAATATCATCGCTGGGTTTGGAAGTAAATAGACTTTCCTCCAGTAATTCGATTCGATCGCTTAAATCATCGATCACCAGGAAATAATTATCTATAATGGCATCCAGAAGCGCAAACATGAGATAATCTGCCCCTTTAACTCTTATCCTTCCTTTAGAAGTTTCCAGACGTTCACGAATAGGATCAAAAACATCACCATCAGACTCCTGGAAAGTGATCACATAGTTCTTTCCAACGATCATGCTTAAATGCTCATTCTCTATTTCTCCATCTTTGTGGTAAAGCATTTTCGCCACTATAAAGAGATAATCCTGATATTCTTCAATTTTAGGTCGCTGCCCGGTGTTAACAATATCTTCCATGACCAATGGATGTAATTCGTAGTAATCACCGAGTTTTTCGATTTCCTCAATATTGTTTAATCCATCGATATTAAACCAGGTAACGCTTTTTTCGTCTACATAATTAAAAGCATCATCGGGCGAAGTCGAAGTATACCTTTCATATTGCTGGGAGTTATAATCAATAACCTCTAATTTGGTTTCTGAAGTTTCTTTGTGACCAACATAGGTCATCGTTCCAGGTACCTGGTTTACCGTTTTGGTATTCTTAGGTCGCTTTAACAAAAGGTTTCTTCGTTTCGCCATATACACTTTGAATTTTTATAAAAATAGGAATAATCTCTCAATACCCTCTTTTACTCCTCTCCTATCAGTAAATTATTTGCTGCTGAAAATTGAGCTGACTGCTGGTTGTTCTGAGCCTTTAATTTTACCTTTGCGCCATGAACGAAGTTAAGCTGCTGGCTACTCTGAAGGAGTATTTTGGATATGAGAAGTTTAGACCACTACAGAAGAAGATCATCCAGTCTGTCTTTGATGGAAAAGACAACCTGGTGATCATGCCAACTGGTGGTGGAAAATCTATCTGCTATCAGCTTCCCGCAATTTTACTACCTGAAATCACGCTGGTTATCTCTCCGCTCATCGCACTTATGAAAGATCAGGTGGATGGTTTGAACGCCAATGGTGTTCCAGCCGCTTACCTTAACAGCAGCCAGACAGAACAACAACGAGAAGCTATATTCAGGCAGATTGAAAATAAAGAACTCAAACTTATTTATGTTGCTCCGGAAAGTCTGCAAATTGTAGATCGTTTCCTGGTAAATGGAAAAGTTAGTCTTATCGCCATCGATGAGGCCCATTGTATCTCCAGTTGGGGACATGACTTTCGCCCGGCATACACGCAACTTGGATATCTGAAGAATCGATTTCCATCTACTCCTATACTGGCGCTAACGGCAACGGCAGACAAAGCCACGAGAAATGATATTTGCCGACAGCTGAATATTCCTTCAGCCAAAAAACATATTGCTTCATTTGACCGGAAGAATCTTAGCCTGGAAGTGAAACCCGGAATTAAAAGATTTGATCAAATCTCAAAGTTTCTTAGTAATCGTAAGTCTGAAAGTGGTATCATTTATTGCCTGAGCCGTAAAACTACTGAAGAGCTTGCTTCCAAACTAAAAGCTAAAGGTTTCAAGGCCGAAGCATATCATGCAGGACTCGATCATGATGAACGTTCCCAGATTCAGGATGATTTTATAAACGATGAAAAACAGATCATCTGTGCCACGATCGCGTTCGGGATGGGTATCGATAAATCAAATATTCGCTGGGTCATCCATTATAACATGCCCAAAAATCTGGAAGGATATTACCAGGAAATTGGACGCGCCGGGAGAGACGGGCTGGACTCTGAAACTCTGCTCTTTCATTCTTATGCTGATGTGATCCAGCTTCAGAAATTTGCTTCGAATGCGAAGAATGAAGAGGTACAATTGGCTAAACTTGACCGGATGAAGCAGTATTCTGAAGCACTTTCCTGCAGAAGGAAGATCCTGCTTGGATACTTTGGAGAGTATCTTCAGGAGGATTGCGGAAATTGTGATATTTGCCGTAATCCCCCGAAATTCTTTGATGGTACGATCATCGCTCAAAAAGCACTTTCCTGTATCTATCGTTTAAAAGCTTCAGAACCAATATCTGTGGTTATTGATGTTTTGAGAGGTGCTCAAAATGAAGTGGTTCGCAGGCATAATTACCAGGAGCTCTCTACGTATGGTATTGGAAAGGACGTTTCCTGGCAAAACTGGCAGCAGTATATTATCCAGTTAATAAACCTAGGCTTACTGGAAATCGCTTTTGATCAAAATAATCACCTTCAGCTTACCGAGAATGCAAGATCAGTTCTCTTCAGTAAAGAGAAGGTCTTTCTCGCAGATGTCAAACAACAGGTGGAGAATGCTGAAAAGGCTAAGAAAGTTTCGGCTTCCGACTCTCTTTTTGAAAAACTAAGACAGTTAAGACTTTCCATTGCGAAAGAAGAAGATATTCCAGCGTACCTCATTTTTAACGATGCTGCCTTAAAAGACATGGAAAAACAGCGACCCATGTCTGATGCTGAATTCCTGTTGATCGACGGAGTTGGACGTAAAAAAATGGAAGACTATGGCTACCGTTTTATCAAGGAGATTATAGCCTTCAGTAAAAATAAAAGAGAGAATAAACCGAAAACTAAACGTTCCAAAAAAACCAATACCTATAAAGAAACTTTGGAATTATATGATCGCGGATTTAGTATCGAGGAAATGGCTAAAGAAAAAGGAGTTTCAACCAATACGATCAACGCGCATCTCATCAAACTTTATGATGAGGAAGAGGAGATTAACCTGCATCAGTTTGTTCCAAAAGCAGACCTTAAAGCAATCGAAAAGGCAAAAAATGATCTTGATGATCCTAACTCCTTAAAGACCTACTTTAATCATTTTGAAGGTGCAATTCCTTATGAAACGATTAAGCTGGGCTTAAAGATCATAGCCGATAAATAAACGGCTAATCAAATTCCAGTTTTCGAAGGATCAATCCCGATGCCGGGGCGATAAAGTCCATTTGCAAATGTGGCGTGTCTGGTTTCAGGCTTTCTTTAATTTGCTCAAGACTCAATTCCCCACGTCCTACCTGTATTAGCGTACCCATCATCAATCGAACCTGGTGACGTAGAAAACCAGATGCGTGAATATGAAAAATATAAGAGTTTTCAGGAAAAAAATTAGCGGTATACAGTGTGTTTTCGACCAGTTCAGATCGTAGCATCTCACGCTCGAAGGTACTTTTTTCAGAAACCCGTACGCAATAATTCTTGAAATGATGCCTGCCCTGAAAAAGTACTGCCGCTTCTTTCATTTTTTGAATATTCAGGTCTTCCTGAAAATTGGCCATAAACGGCGCGCAGAATGGATGGAACTTCTCTCCAACGCTAAATAGATAAGCATATTCCTTCGTCTTGGAATCCTGGATGATATTGAATTTATCATCCACCTCTTCTATGCTTAAAGCTCGAATATCCTGGGGTAGATTTTTATTAAAGAGTTTTAGAAACTCCTCAAGGTCGTCCAGTGGTTCATGATCAAGAAATAATTCGAATGCCGACTCCTCTGCAGATACCATGGCGTCTGTACGACTGGTACCAAGAATTTTGTATTTCGCATCTGGCATGATCCAGCCAAATGTTTTGGTAATAAGTCCTTCAACAGTTTTTACGTCTGGCTGTTTTTGCCATCCATGCAACCGATAACCTAAATACTGTACTTTTATAAAATAATAAAATCTTTTCCTAAACAAACGCTTGATTTTTGCGCAAAGATATCCAAAATGAACTGTAAATCCAGTTACTCTAAGTTTCAGGCGCTCCAGGCTTCAGAGATTTCAGTAATTATAATTAAATTGGAGTCCAGATAAGAGATTTTAGAATAAAGCGGGCGAAAACTGTCTCCTTTATTCCCTTCGGAAGAAATTCTGAAGATCAATTTGAATATTAAACCAGTTCTCAAAATATGAAATACTACCTTTTAATTCTTACTTCGTTTTTAGCCTTTTCGACCGTAAATTCACAAGAGCGGGATAGCCTTACTGCTGAAGATTATTCGAATGCAGAAAAGTTTTTAAGTTATCAAACCAATAGCAAGATTTATCGGAGTTATGTCTATCCTCAATGGCTGGAAAATGGCGATTTCTGGTACCGGGTCACTACTCGGGATGGTTCAGAATTTATTTTGGTTGAAAGCAAGACCGGCAAGAAAACTACTTTTGGTTCCAAAGAAGAACTACTTGCAAACCTTGATTCAGGTACCGAAGAAAATGCCAGGTATTCACGAACCGAAGTTGCCTCACCAGATGGTAAAAAACTGGCTTATATCAAGGACTGGAACCTTTGGATGAAAAATATTGACACCGGTGAGGAAACGCAGTTAACCAAAGATGGAATCGAAAATTATGGTTATGCTACAGACAATGCCGGTTGGAGAAAGAGTGACAAGCCAATTCTGCTATGGTCTCCAGATTCTAAAAAGATCGCCACTTACAGGCAGGACCAGCGTCATGTAAGTGATATGTACCTTGCTTCTACTAAAGTTGGAGCTCCAGAACTTCAGCAGTGGAAATATCCACTCCCGGGTGATGAGAAAGTTATTCAGATCGAGCGTATCATCATAGACACAGAGAATTTAGAGATCATTCCGTTAAAAATTCCGCAGGATCCAAGAAGAGGAACTCTTTGTGATGATATTAGCTGTTCCGGAGCATTCGATGATAACCAGTGGAGCCAGGATTCCAGGGAGTTGGCCTTTGTTTCCACATCAAGAGATCATAAGGTAGCAAAGTTTAGAATTGCAGATGCAACTACCGGGGAGGTTCGAGAAGTTTTTGAAGAAAAAGTGGATACTCAGTATGAATCTGGACAGGGAAGTATCAACTGGAAATACTTCCCTGAAACCAGCGAAATTATCTGGTATTCTGAAAGGGATGATTGGGGTCACTTATATCTATATGATTCAAAAACCGGAAACCTGAAGAACCAGATTACCAAAGGGGAATTTGTGGTTACGGCAGTTCTGGAGTTTGATGCGGAAGATCGCATGGTCTATTTTATGGCAAATGGGAAGGATCAGTCAATGGATCCCTACTTCGCTCAGTTTTACAGCATTCGCTTTGATGGCAAAAAGCTGCAAAGCCTTACTCCTGAAGATGCAAATCACAGAATCAGCATCTCTCCAGACAGTAGATACTTTGTAGACAATTATTCCAAACCAGACACTCCTAACAAGGCTGTCCTGAAAAAAATGAATGGTAAACAAATCGCTATGCTGGAGCAGGCAGATATTGAAGATCTGGAGGCTGAGGGCTGGAAACCGGCCAGGCGTATTAGCGTGAAGTCCAGGAATGGAGATTGGGACCTTTACGGCCTCATGTTCACACCAACGCATCTCGATGAGAATAAATCCTACCCCGTGGTGAACTATATTTATCCAGGACCTCAGGGTGGCGGAGTTGGTTCCCGCTCCTTTTACCCTAGCCGTAGTGATCACCAGGCGCTGGCAGAATTAGGCTTTATAGTGGTCATTATCGATGGTACCTGTAACCCAAATCGATCAAAATCCTTCCATGATGCCTGCTACGGAAATATGGCAGACAACACCCTGGAAGATCAGATCAGCGGACTAAAGCAATTAGCTGAAAAGTATTCTTACATGGATCTGGATCGCGTTGGCATCTGGGGACATTCCGGTGGTGGATTTGCCACTGCTGCCGCACTTTTTAACTACCCTGAATTTTATAAAGTAGGAATCTCTGAATCTGGAAATCATGATAACCGTAATTATGAGGATGACTGGGGTGAGCGCTATATTGGTTTGCTGAGTAGTAATGAAGATGGCACCTCTAATTACTCAAAACAGGCCAACCAGAACATGGCAGAGAATCTGGAAGGCAAATTGCTTCTGGCCCACGGAGCCATGGACGATAATGTGCCGCCTTATAATACCTACCTGGTCGTGGATGCGCTTATTGAAGCAAACAAGG
Organism: Christiangramia portivictoriae DSM 23547; assembly: GCF_000423045.1. Taxonomy (GTDB): domain Bacteria; phylum Bacteroidota; class Bacteroidia; order Flavobacteriales; family Flavobacteriaceae; genus Christiangramia; species Christiangramia portivictoriae. The sequence goes on from NZ_KE383972.1 coordinate 494,736, forward strand.
ATTTTGATCTCATCATTTTCCCGCATGCGCGTCATGGCTTCGGAAAAGATTCGTATTATATGATGCGAAGACGCTGGGATTATTTTGTAGAACATTTAATGAAAGCCACTCCTCCTCCAAATTATGAACTGGGACCAAAATCTTAACGAATGCAACCAAAGATAATAGAAATCGACGCTGTTAAACTTGCCGGAATCAGTAAGGAAACCAGTATGGCCAATGATAAAACAGAAGTACTCTGGAAACGCTTTATGAGTATCAAAGTAAAGACTCCGGTCCTTGCCAATCGTGACCTGTACTCTGTAGAGCAATACGACGAAGCTTTCTTAAGAGGAGAATTTGATCCTCAAACAAAATTTGAAAAATGGGCAGCTGTCGAAGTCAATGATTATTCTGAGCTGCCTGAAGGTCTTGAGAAACTGGAACTTGAGGGTGGGCTCTACGCCATCTTCAGACATCGTGGAACGGCACAGAACTTTGCCGGAACTGCAAAATACATTTTTGAAGACTGGCTTCCTAAGTCTGAATATGAGCTTGATCACCGTGCGCATTTCGAAATTATGGGAAGCGATTATAAAGGACCTGATGATCCTGAGTCTCTCGAGGATATTTATATTCCGGTCAAGCTAAAAAAGTCATAGACAGTATGCTTTCTGATGCTTCGGAAGTAGATTTGCTTAGTCAGTTTAAAGGATTTCTGGAAACGCCTGATATTCGTAAGATTTACAGCTCTGCCATTCCTGTATTCGAATTTCCTGAAGTTAAGATCACTGCAGAACTTATAGCAGCACTTGAAAAAATTGCCCACCCCAGAAACTCGGTTTTGGGAAAACGGATGGAAAGCTTTTTTGAGATCGCCATTCAGTTCTCTGATAGATATGATCTTATTGCTTCCAATATTCAAGTAAATCAACATAAGATCACCCTGGGAGAACTTGACTTTTTAGTCTATGATCGACTAAAAGATCAAGCCCTACACGTGGAACTTGTTTATAAGATCTATATCCTGGACCCAGAAGCAGGCCGGGATGAAGAGATGCTTATAGGCCCTAATAGAAAGGATTCGTTTCTGGAAAAAATGCAGAAGATCACGAACAAACAACTGCCATTATTAAACCATCGCGAAACACAAAAATATCTTGATAAATTTGGACTGGATCCTGGCAACATTGAGCAACAAATTTGCTTTAAAGCGCAGTTGTATTCCAATGATTCTGATGTAAACTATCATAATGGAGCTTATCTTAGTCTTCAGGAATTTCAGGAATTGGAAAAAAAGGACAGCTTTTTCTACGCCCCAAAGAAAAACCTTTGGAGTTCCAGGCCCGAATTCTGTAAGCGTTGGCACTCGTTTGCAGAAATATTAAAAGAGATCGATCAACTTTTTCAGAAGAAAAAATCGCCTCTTATCTGGATGAAGTCTGCTAATGGCTATTCTAGCTTTTTCGTAGTATGGTGGAAATAAATTTGGCTATAAATTTTTAAACACGTAGCACTGTTTCATGGCGCCAAATCTCGCGGAAATCTTGATCTAAGATCATTTAAGATAACAGGAAATGTAATATCTGTATCAAACTTTTCTTAACCTCCTTTGAAACAAGAAATCCAGCAATAGCTGGCTACCAGGCTCAAAATTCGTAACCGACTGATTATTCGCGTGGACGATGGAGGAATATATTGTTGCACTATGCTGAAATGATTAAAATTAATAGCTTTGCAATTCAAATCACTTCTATGCGTCCCGAGTACAAAGAGGCAGTTAAGGCATCCTATTTTAGTATTGCGGGAAATGCGCTGTTAGCTATTGCCAAAGCTGTTACAGGATTCTTTGGTAATTCTTATGCTTTGATCGCAGATGCCATAGAATCCACTACCGATGTATTTTCATCTTTCCTGGTTCTTTTAGGGATCAGGTACGCCAATAAACCTGCCGATGATAATCATCCCTACGGTCATGGAAAGGCAGAACCTCTAATCACTTTTATGGTCGTTGGATTTTTAATTGTTTCAGCTACGATCATCGCCTATGAAAGCATTAAAAATATACAAACACCTCATGAAGTTCCTGAGCCCTATACGCTCATCGTCCTGGCGGTGATCATTATTATCAAGGAATTGTCCTACAGGTTCGTTTCTAAAAAAAGCGATGAGACAGATAGTTCTGTACTCAAAGCAGACGCGTGGCACCACAGAAGCGATGCTATCACATCTTTTATGGCTTTCGTTGGAATAAGCATCGCCCTGGTGATGGGAGATGGTTATGAAAACGCCGATGACTGGACGGCGCTGTTTGCTTCAGGTTTCATTCTGTTTAATGCCTATTTGATCCTAAGGCCTGCACTGGGAGAAGTCATGGATGAGCATCGTTATGTGGATATAGAAATGGACATTAGAAGCGTCGCCCTTGGAGTTTCCGGAGTTGTAGAAACAGAGAAATGTTATGTTCGCAAAACGGGCATGACATACCATATAGATTTACATATTGCGGTTGATGCCAATATTACCGTAAAGGAGGGTCATTACATAGCACACGAGGTGAAGGACCAAATCCTGGAGAATGTACCACAGGTAGCAGATGTGCTTATTCATGTGGAACCTGACGATGAACTTTAAGTTAGTTCACAATATTTTGAGACTAATTAAGAAAGATTTAGTAGTAAACACGGGGCTTCCGCTTTGATGTGGCCAACAATAGACTTACCTTTTCAATACCAAAAAATTAAAGATATGTCTATGATTAATGAACAGGAATTTAAGGAATTAGCAAACTTCAAAAATGACATCTGCGTGTCTATTTTTATTCCAACCCAACGTGGTGGAAAGGAAGTTCTCGAACAAAAAAATCTCAAACATTTACATTCACTCTGGACTGAAGCAAGTAAGAAACTTTCAGCTAAGGGAGTTGAAAAAAGCACATTAGATCAAATGTCTGCGAAGTTCGAAGAACTTCTGGCCGACAAAGATTTCTGGAGACATCAGTCTGATGGACTGGCCGTTTTCGCAACTCCAGAATATTTTAAGACTTTTAGTCTTCCGGTAAATTTTGAAGCATACACATATATTTCCGAAGAATTTTATGTAAAACCATTAATTCCGGCGATGAATGGCGATGGCAAGTTTCATGTTTTATCCTTACAAATAAGCGATGTTCAATTATACGAAGCCAGTAAATATTCTATTACTCCCATCGACATCGATGATCTTACCCCATCTCAACTTGAGGAACGTGTAGGTTACGATTATAAAGAAAAAGCTTTGCAATTCAGAACGCAGGGAGCTGGAGGAGAAAAAACCCAGTTTCACGGTCACGGAGGCAGCGAGAGAGATGAAAAGGAAGAGATCAAGCAATTCTTTCGTGCGGTAGATCAGGGATTACAAAATTACCTGAACAAAGAAAAATTACCTTTAATCGTTTACTGCCAGGATTACCTATTTTCGATCTACAAGGAGGCCAATACCTATAATCATTTGGTCGATGAAGTTGTAGATGGTAATCCAAATGACTCCGATCTCCTGGGAGTACATGAAAAATCCTTAAAGGTTGCAGAAAAATTTCTGGATGAGGAACGAGATAATAAACTAAATAAGTACAAAGAGCAGAGCCAGACTGAAAATACTTCTTCAGCACCAAGCGATATCATGGCGGCAATTTACCAGGGAAGAATTGACACCCTATTTGTTGAAAATAGAGCCGAGATATGGGGAACTTATGACGAAGATCAGATGAAAACAGAGATCGACGAGGAACAAACCAGCGAAAACATTTCGCTGATGAATCTGGCCGCAAAGAAAACCATAGAGATGGGCGGAAACGTCTATTTGATTCAGGATTACCTGATGCCTGAGAAGGAATCCAAAATGAATGCACTTTTCAGGTTTTAAGAATCTGTAAAATGAAAGCCCAGATTTATTTCCGGGCTTTTTTATTTTCTGTACCTGGCAAAAACTGAATTAAACCTTAACTTTATCCAACCAAACCAGAAAAATGGATACAAACTTAGCCGTGCTTATAGACGGGGATAATATCCCTTCAGCACATATAAAAGAAATGATGGAAGAGATTGCCAAATACGGTAATCCTACGATCAAAAGAATTTACGGGGACTGGACCAAGCCTCATTTAAATAAATGGAAAAGTGTACTGCTTGAAAATGCCATTCAGCCAATTCAGCAATATGGATATACGCAGGGAAAAAACGCGACAGATTCTGCCATGATCATCGACGCCATGGATATACTTTATTCTAATAAAGTAGACGGCTTTTGCCTGGTTTCGAGTGATTCAGATTTTACCCGTCTTGCTACCCGCCTTCGTGAAGCAAGTATGAAAGTTATTGGCATTGGCGAAAAAAAGACACCAGATCCATTTATCGTTGCCTGCGATAAGTTCATCTATATCGAGATCCTGAAAAATAATGCCAAGGACAATGAAAACGACAAGGCCAAATCGAAGGAGAATAAAAAACAGAACGTAGACAAGATCACTCCAAAGGTGGTTCGACTTATCTCGCAAACTATTTCTGATGTTGCCGATGAGGATGGTTGGGCATTTCTTGGGGATGTGGGTAGTTTGCTTCAGAAAAAGCAGCCAAATTTTGATTCTCGTAATTATGGCTTTCAGAAATTAACACCAATGATCGATTCGATCGAAAAGTTTGAAATAGAATCCAGAGAAAATTCCAATTCCCGTTTTAAACTGATCTATGTAAGAAATAAATAAATGCAAATGCGGAATATCAAGAAACTACATAAAGCTGAATACCGTCCCATAGGAGATCTGAAAACCTGGTCTCCAATGCCTACCAGGCAATTGCAGATGCTGGATCCTTTTTTGTTTCTAAATCATCATGGTCCGCAAACCTATTCGGCAAACAACCAGGGATTGCCGTTTGGCCCGCACCCACATCGAGGTATGGAAACTGTCACCTTTATCATGAAAGGAGATATCACCCATAAGGATACCGGAGGTCATGAAAGTGTCATTGAAGCCGGTGGGGTACAATGGATGACTGCTGGAAGCGGACTCCTCCATGCTGAAGTTTCTTCGGAAGAATTTAAAAACAATGGGGGTGAGCTGGAGGTTCTTCAATTATGGGTAAATCTTCCGCAACGATTGAAATTGATGGAGCCTCAATACAAGGGGCTTCAGAAGGACCAGATTTCTATCTGGGAAAATGAAGAAAGATCAATCAAAGCCCAGGTGGTTTCAGGGAATTTTAAAGGAATTCGCGGAGCGTTTGACACTCCAACTTCTGTTGATCTGGCAGTGGTGGATTTTAACGCAAACACGACCCTGGAACAGGATATTCCCAGGGATGAAACGATCTTTTTTTATGTAGTTTCCGGAGAATTGACCGTAAACGAAATTCCGGTACCAGCCCTGCATCTCGCTGAATTTTCCAATAATTCTGAAATTCTGAATATCACTGCTACAGTAGCAAGCAAATTATTGATTGGTCATGCTAAACCATTTAATGAAAAAGTCGTTTTTGGAGGACCATTTGTCATGAATTCTGAAGAAGAGATTCGACAGGCTTACGATGACTTTCACTCCGGAAAAATGGGCAGCTGGAAATAAATTTTCAAAATTTCACTCTATAGATTTCTAACGAATCAGGCTGAAATGACCGGTTAGATTAACCTTTCCGCCTTGGATCAGGCTAAACCAGTATTCTCCAGCAGGCAGATCGTTATTTTCGAATTTGCCGTTCCAGCTACTATTTTTAGAGTCTAGAATGGTATATAATTTTCCATACCTGCTGTAAATCTGTATGTAATAGTCTGAGGTTAATCCGTGAACGGTCCATGAATCGTTATAACCATCACCATTTGGAGTAAAGAAAGGATCATATCCAAAAATGGATATCTCTCTGGAAACAGTTTGGCAACCTTCAGTATCACGAACAAATAAGACGTGATTCCCGGGCGATACATCACTAAATACTGAGATCTGCTGAAACTGACTGCTGTCATCAAGCGCGTATTCATAAGACGAATTTCCAGTGACTTCGATCTCTACGCGAATTTCATTACCCAGATTAGTGATATTTACCTCCCGAATTACAGCTGTTTCTACAGGATTTATCTCGAAATTTCTTGATGCTGTACAGGCATTCTGATGACTCACTTCCACTTTGTAATTTCCAGGTTCAGAAACATAAATGGACGAGCCAGACTGCGGAATTGGTTCTCCTTCGTAGAACCATTGAAACAAAGCCTCTTCATAAAGACTGGAATCCAATCCAGATTCAAGTAGCAACAGATCTTTTGAGTCACTGCATATACTTAATTCAATATCATCCGGAAGTTCTATTGCTCCTAATAGCTGGACGGGTACAATTGCAAAACCGAGACAATTATTATCCTCCAGTAATTTGACATATAACTTATCCTGCGATAATTCAGAAAAAGAGAAGTTTGTCACAATTTCAAATTCGTCATTTAACGCATGCTCTGCACTGGAGTAGATCTGGAAATTAGAAGCATTTGTATTCTGATCAATTAAATGAGCGGTTAAGTCGGTGAGTGCTATCTCAGGATCATTAGATTCTTCGACGGAACATATTTCGAAAGGGGTCAGAGAAATTTCAGCGTTTATCGTAAGTGTGATTTCTGCAATTTCAGAGCAACCAAAACCATCATGAACGGTTCCAAAAACTGTTCTCGCTTCAGAAATGAAATATTCGGGATCAGCAATTGGATTTACTGCATTTTCAGCATCGGTCCTACTCATAAAAAACTCCTCGATCGTTGTTCTCTGGTTAGGATTCAGAATTTGAGACGCACTGTCATGTAAATTGTACTGCGCAGTTTCAGTAGTAGAAAAACCACAGGCTTCAAGTACGGCCGAATTATAATCAATCTGGGGATAATATTCCACAATTATATTTCCCTGAGCGATACAGCCTTCAGAAGAAGTTATTTGCACGGCATACTCGCCAGGTTTATTTATACGTAGCTGACTATTAGTCTCTCCAGGCAGAAAATTACCATTCCTGTACCACGCCACCTGATCTCCGGCAGCTGTAGCTGGTTCCAAGACAAGAACTTCGCCATAGCAAAGGGCATCGTTGTTCTGAACCAGACGATCTGGTCCAAGATCTGCACTGGATTGAAAGCTTCCGGCTTCCAGGAATACTGCAGAATCGTATTTGTCATTGAGATCATCTGCAATTACCAGTTTTACATGATATGTTTCACCAGGTATCACTTCTGCAACCGCATTCAGAACTTTCGTTTGACCATCAAAGATCGTTTCAGCATTAAAATTGAACCTGTCGAAATATGCTTCATTAACAGCCGGACAATTTTCAGAAATAAATGGATGGACGGTGGTGTTCAGGATAGGCGTTTGAGTTCCGGGAACCACCGCAAGGTTTTTATACGAGGTTTCATCTGCCTTCCGAATAAAGAATCCAAAAGCATCAGAAAACTTACAGGTAACCGAATTATCAAACTGGTATTCTTCCGAAGCGAACAAATATCGAAAACTGATACCGGCCACATTGGGTACAAAATCGAACTCTATGATCGTAGCGTTATAAGAATCTATGCCGAGCTCTGCCTCCAGTTGTGCATCGCCATCCCAGCCGGAATGAAAGTCATTCGCCAGACTTGATGTGGGCTCTGAAATTGTTTCAAGTTTTCCCGTGCTTAAAACCAATCCATTACTAATTGGAAATCCTGTGCCAGCTGCATCAAAATACCCGAAACTTTTACTGCCATCGGTAAAATTTGCTCCGTAAACATTGGTCACCACAACATCTGTAATGCAGTCACTTTGTATGAGTAACTCTTCAATAAGTTCCTGTGCAGTATATCGATCCTGATCGACCTGAATGCTCTGAGAGAAACTCAGTGCAGGCAGGAACAATAGCAGGATCAATTTTCTCATACAAGTCTCCAGGCTATTTTGAATGTCTTTTTCTAAGAACTTTTACAATATCCTCCAGTCCGTAACCTTTGGCTTTTAAAAGGATCATATAATGAAACAACAGATCTGCACTTTCATTTAAAAAGAGGTTTTCGTCATGATCCTTGGCTTCAATCACCACTTCCACAGCTTCTTCACCAACTTTCTGGGCGATCTTATTGAGCCCTTTATCAAACAGGGAAACCACATAACTGTTCTCGTTTTCCTGTCTGTTTTCCTTTGGTGTTTCACTTAGTTTCTTTCTACTGGCAATAATACCTTCCAATTCTGAAAGAAAACCGTATTCTGCTGAGTTTTCCTCAGCCCAGCAAGTGTCGGTTCCCTTATGGCAAACAGGACCTTCAGGACGAACTTTGATCAATAATGTATCCCTATCGCAATCAAGTTTTATGGAAACCAGGTTCAGGAAATTACCACTTTCCTCACCTTTGGTCCAGAGTCTCTGCTTGGTTCTGCTGAAAAAAGTCACTTTTTTAGATTCGTTGGTTTTCAGATATGCTTCCTCATTCATGTATCCAAGCATCAAAACCTTTCCAGTATCCTGATCCTGAATGATCGCCGGGACTAGTCCGTCGTTATTTTTATTAAAATCGATATCCATCATATTATATTCTTACCGGGATTCCGGAGTTTTTAAGACTGTTTTTTAGATCTGAAATTTTAATTTCCTTAAAGTGAAAAACGCTTGCAGCCAAAGCAGCATCTGCTTTACCTTTCTTAAAGGTATCTTCAAAGTGCTGAATATTCCCTGCACCTCCAGAGGCGATGATCGGGATATTCAACTCTTCTGAAAGTCTTGCCAGGGCTTCATTAGCGAATCCATTTTTTGTACCATCATGATCCATGGATGTAAATAGAATCTCACCAGCCCCACGGTTTTCCACTTCCTTTGCCCATTCAAAAAGATCCAGTTCTGTCGGTACTTTTCCTCCCACCAGATGAACCGACCATTTGCCGTCAATATTTTTAGCATCTATGGCGACCACCACACACTGACTCCCAAATTTTTCTGATAACTGGTTGATAAGATCAGGATTCTTTACTGCGGAAGAGTTTATGGACACTTTATCTGCACCATTCTTCAGAAGTATGTCTACATCTTCTACGGAAGAAATTCCGCCACCAACGGTAAATGGAATATTAAGTTGTTCTGCTACGTCAAGAACAAGTTTTGCCAGCGTTCTTCTTTTTTCTTCAGTGGCTGAAATATCCAGGAATACCAACTCGTCTGCTCCCTTTTCAGCATACGCTGCGGCAAGTTCCACCGGATCACCGGCATCTCGCAGGTCAACAAAATTGACGCCCTTTACCGTTCGGCCATTTTTAATATCCAGACATGGAATGATTCTTTTTGTAAGCACAGGATTAAAATTTCAAGGTTTTTGAGTAGCGACTATCAATCAATCTACTATTGTTCGTTTTCTAAAATATAATTTTCAAGCTGCTTGAGGCTAATACGATTTTCATAGATCGCCTTTCCAATGATCACACCCTCACAACCCAGCTCTTTTAACTTCGGGAGTTCATCGAATGCTGATATTCCGCCAGAAGCGATCAGGCCAATATCCTTAGTTTCCTCCAGTATTTCAGTATAAAGTTCGAAAGAAGGCCCTTCCAGCATCCCATCTTTGCTTATGTCTGTACAGATCACATATTTGATACCTTCAGCTTCAAAATTCTGAATAAAGGGGATCACCTCCTGTTTGGATTCTTCCAGCCAGCCTGAAACCGCGATTTTCTTATTTCGGGCATCTGCTCCAAGAATGATCTTTTCAGCTCCGTATTTCATGATCCAGGATTTGAAGATCTCTGGATTCTTTATTGCAATACTGCCGCCGGTAATCTGTTTCGCACCACATTCAAAAGCGATCTCCAGATCTTGGTCTGTTTTGAGTCCGCCCCCAAAATCCACTTTCAAACCTGTTCTGGAAGCAATCGATTCCAGAATTTTATGATTTACGATGTGGCTCGATTTCGCTCCATCAAGATCGACCAGGTGAAGATATTGGATACCGTGATCTCCAAAGGACTTGGCTACCTCCAGTGGATCCTCATTATAAATTTTCTTCGTGTCGTAATCTCCTTTGGAGAGCCTTACACACTTGCCGTCGATAATATCTATCGCAGGAATTATTCGCATATTATAGGTTCAAAAAGTTCTTTAAAATTTGTTCTCCGGTTTTACTGCTCTTTTCAGGGTGGAATTGTACGCCATAGAAATTGTCCCTGTTAAGAGCAGTAGAATAATCAACACCATAATTTGTCCTGGCAATTTCATCACTGCATTCGGGAACGTAAAAACTATGAACCAGGTAAACATATTCCTCGGCAGAAACATTTTTAAAAAGTTTTCCTTGAAGTTCGGTGATCGTATTCCAGCCTATTTGCGGTACTTTCAGGTTTCCAAAAAATTTCTTTACTTCCGCATCGAAGATACCCAAACCCCTGGTATTTCCTTCTTCCGAAGATGTACACATCAACTGCATTCCTAGGCAAATTCCAAGTACCGGTTGCTTCAAATCTGGAATAATCTTGTCTAATCCAGTGGATCGCAGCATTCTCATGGCGCTTCCTGCTTCTCCAACCCCTGGAAAAATAACTTTATCAGCATTTTGAATTTCTTCCACATTGCTGGATAGAATAGCTTCAAAACCCAGTCTCTGAACAGCAAACTTAATGGACTGTATATTACCTGCCCCGTAATCGATAATCGCAATTTTCATTATAGCATTCCTTTTGTGGATGGAAGGATCATTTTTTCTGTATCTCTTTTAACCGACATTTTAATCGCCTTGGCAAAAGCTTTAAAAATAGCTTCGATCTTATGATGTTCGTTAGAACCTTCAGCTTTGATATTCAAATTAGCTCTGGCACCATCTGTAAAAGACTTGAAGAAGTGAAAGAACATTTCCGTAGGCATTTTACCAATCATTTCCCGCTTAAAGTCTGCTTCCCAAACCAGCCAGTTTCTACCGCCAAAATCAATGGCCACCTGGGCAAGACAATCGTCCATGGGCAGACAGAAGCCATATCGTTCCATTCCAAGTTTATTACCAAGCGCTTTATGAAAAACTTCTCCAAGCGCGATAGCTGTATCCTCGATGGTATGATGTTCATCTACCTCCAGATCACCCTTTACCTTGATCGTAAGATCCATCTGTCCATGCCTGGCTAATTGATCCAGCATATGGTCAAAAAAGTCGATACCGGTACTAATATCGCTTCTGCCGGTACCATCCAGATTCAGATCGATCTTAATATCTGTTTCATTCGTTTTTCTTTCGATCCCCGCTGTACGATCCTTAAGTTTTAAAAATTCATAAATTTCCTTCCAGGAAGCCGTTTTTAAAGCGATATTATCATAAACTAGCTCTTTCTTCTTAGAAATTTCATCTGCCGCCAGTTCTTCATGCGTATCGATAAAGATGCCCTTTCCTCCAAAATTCATGGCAAATTCCATATCTGTTAGCCGGTCCCCGATCATAAATGATTGCTGAAGATCATAATTCTGATTATTGAGATATTTTTCTTCCAGAAGTCCGGTATTGGGTTTGCGGGTGTTCGCATTGTCTTTTGCAAATGTGCGGTCGATCAACTGCTCAGAGAATTCTACTCCTTCGCTCTCAAATGTCCTGATTATAAAATTTTGATAAGGCCAGAAATCTGATTCAGGAAAACTATCGGTTCCAAGTCCATCCTGATTGGTGACCATCACCAGTTCATAATCCAGTTCTTTGGCTATTTTATTCAGATAGGTGATCGCTTCAGGATAAAATACCAGTTTGTCGATGCTGTCGATCTGGTAATCTTCAGGTTCGTGGATAAGAGTTCCATCCCGATCTATAAACAATACTTTTTTCATGATTCTAATTCTTTGAAGGCTTTTAGTAGATTTTGGTTTTCTGAAGCTGTTCCAACTGTGATTCGAAGACAGTTTTCGCAAAGAGGCTGCTTGCTTCTATTTCTTACAACAATGCCTTTACCGATCAATTCCATATATCTTTGATCTGCATCATCTACTTTTATAAGCAAAAAATTGGCATCTGAAGGAAATATTTTTGCAACATATTTTAACTGAAGTAATTGTTTAGATAAAGCATCCCTTTCGCGCTTAATATCAATAACTTGCTGTTTTATTTTTAAATAATTCTGAAGACCTTCCAGAGCTTTTTGCTGAGTTAGTTCATTCACGTTGTAAGGAGGTTTGATCCTGTTCAAAATTTTAATGATCTCTGCTGAAGCGAATAGCATTCCCAATCTAATCCCGGCCATCCCGAAAGCTTTGGAGAATGTTTGAGTGATGAGAAGGTTTGGATATAAATCAAGCGATTGAGACCATCCTGCATCGTCTGAAAAGTCTATATATGCTTCATCGATCACGACCAGACCATTAAATGACCTTAAAAGCTTCTTTATAGTTTCAGCATTAAAAGAATTCCCGGATGGATTATTCGGGGAACACAAAAACAATAATTTGGTATTTGCATCTAAAGCTTCCAATATTGCATCTACATCAGGTTCAAATTCTGAAGTTAATAGCACTTCCCGATTTTCAATATTATTAATCCCAGAAAGCACCTTATACATTCCATAGGTTGGTGGCAAACTTATAACGTTATCCTTTCCAGGTTCACAAAACGCCCTGAATATAAGGTCCAGAACTTCATCACTTCCATTACCCAACAGCATTTGCTTTTCAGGAACTCCCTTGATCTCTGAAATTTTGGATTTCAAAAGCATTTGTTGTGGATCTGGGTAACGATTTAATCCGTTTTCAAATGGATTTTCATTCGCATCCAGAAATATCATCGCTTTACCATCGGTTTTATATTCATCTCGGGCAGAAGAATAAGGCAGAAGGCTTTTTACGTTGTCTCTTACAAGACTATTAAGATCGAAATTCATCAGGCTTCCAGGGATTTTAGTCTAAGAGTTACAGCATTTTTATGAGCCTGTAATCCTTCAGCTTCAGCCATTGCTTCAATTGCAGGGCCAATATTCTTAATTCCTTCTTCTGAAACTTTCTGATAAGTGATCTGTTTCATAAAACTATCCAGGTTTACACCGCTGTATTGCTTCGCATAACCATTAGTTGGCAAAGTATGATTCGTACCTGAAGCATAATCGCCGGCACTTTCAGGAGCATAATTACCAATAAATACAGATCCCGCATTTATAATATTTTCCACAAAATAATCTTCATTTTCAGAACATACTATAAAATGTTCCGGGCCATACTCATTTATGAGCTCCAAAGCGGTCTCTTCGGTATCAACCAGAATAAGTTTGGAGTTTTCGATCGCCTGTTGCGCAATGGCTTTTCGAGGTAATTCTTCGAGCTGCTTCTCTACTTCATCACTCACCAGCCCAAGCATTTTTGCTGAAGTACTTACCATGATCACCTGGCTATCCACTCCATGTTCTGCCTGGCTTAATAGATCTGAAGCTACGAAGGCAGCATTTGCTGAGTCATCTGCATACACCAGCAATTCTGATGGTCCCGCAGGCATGTCTATAGCTACCTGGTATCGGGTAGCAAGTTGTTTTGCTACGGTCACAAATTGATTTCCTGGCCCGAAGATCTTGTACACTTTAGGTACACTTTCGGTACCAAAGGTCATTGCTCCAATCGCCTGAATTCCGCCAATCTTAAAAACCTGGGTTACTCCGCATAATTTCGCTGTGTATAAGACCGCAGGATTCACGTTACCATTCTTATCTGGTGGTGTACACAGTACGATCTCCTCGCAACCGGCAATATTTGCTGGAGTTGCCAACATTAGAATGGATGAAAATAAGGGTGCTGTTCCTCCGGGAATATAAAGTCCCACCTTCTGTATCGCCTTTTTTTCCTGCCAGCATTTTACCCCATTCATGGTTTCCACCACAACTCTTTCGGTTCTTTGCGCTGCATGAAATATTTCGATATTCTTTTTAGCCAGTGCTATGGCTTCTTTCAATTCCTCTGAAATTTCAGCTGAAGCCCGCTCTATTTCAGAAGTAGAAACCTTAAAAGTATCGAGATCAATTCCGTCGAAAGCTTTCGTATATCTTCGAACGGCAGCATCTCCCGTAAGCCTGATTTCTTCAAAAACCTTGTGCACGGTTTGCTCAATATCGGCGACGGTTTGAGTTGGCCGCTTTAATATTTCGTTCCACTGGGATCTGTCAGGATTGTTGATCGTTTTCATTATTCTAAATTAAAGTACCATAGTTTCTATTGGTGCTACCAGAATTCCTTCAGCACCATTACTCTTTAGTTCGTCCAGAACTTCCCAAAATCTATCTTCATTAATCACGGTATGGATCGAACTCCATCCCTTCTCTGCCAAAGGTAAAACAGTTGGGCTTCTCATCCCCGGCAACAGGCTGATAATCTTTTCCAGTTTATCATCCGGTGCATTTAATAATATATACTTGGAAGTTCGGGCATTCAATACAGATTTTAATCTGAATTGCAGTTTTTCCAGTATTTGCTTACGCTCTTCAGAAATCTTAGGAGAGATGGCCAGCACCGCTTCACTTTTGAGCATTACTTCCACTTCTTTGAGTCCGTTTTTAAACAACGTGCTTCCGCTGGAAACTATATCGCAAATAGCATCGGCAAGTCCAATATTAGGAGCAATTTCAACAGAACCATTAATGATATGAAGATCTGCAGAGATCCCTTTTTCCTCCAAATAGTCCTTTACGGTATTCGGGTAGGAAGTAGCAATTTTGAGTCCGTCAAGATCCTGTATGCCATTGTATTTGAAAGACTTTGGAACCGCGAGGGAAACTTTACATTTGGAAAAACCCAGCTTTTCACCTCTAATGATATCCTTACCTTTTTCTATAAGCACGTTCTCACCAATAATGGCAACATCTACAACACCATCTCTCAAATATTGAGGAATATCACCATTACGCAGGTACATTACTTCCAACGGGAAATTTCTGGATGAAGCTTTTAGTTGCTCTTTACCATTATCAATGGAGATACCCGCATCTTTTAAAACTTTGATAGAATCATCGAATAGTCTTCCTGACTTCTGTACGGCGATTCTTAATTTTTGCTGACTCATAATTTAGTTAGTATTAGGAATAAAAAAACCCGCTTGATTTCTCAAACGGGTTATGATATTATAGTTAGTGTTACAACATATCAAATTTACCTCGCTTGAGCGTGGAGTAAAAGATGATGATGATGTACATTAAAATTCGTCATTGTGATGCCAAAGCTAAATAAAATTCTGAATTATAAAACCAGTTTTTTATTTTTTAATATTTGTTTATTAATTGTCTCCCAGAATTATTGGCATTCCACCTTCTCCAGATCCAATGACAACTACCTTACTATTAGGTGATTTCGCAAGTTCTATAGTCGCCTGTATTCCTTTTTCCTGCAAAACCTTGTCGGTAAGAGACTCACTCAGAATTCTGTTGGCACGTGCTTTACCTTCAGCATCAATTCTTTGTCTTTCTGCTTCCTGTTCTGCTTTCGAAAGTCTGAATTCATACTCAAGAGACTCCTGTTCCTGTCTAAGTTTACGTTCGATTGCATCCTTGATCGTAGATGGTAAAGAAACATCCCTTACCAGGACTTCGTTTACCTGTACATACTGATCCTCCAGAAGTAGATTGGTTTCATCAAAAATTTCCTTCTGAATTGCCTCTCTTTTGCTGGCATAAAGTTGCTCCGGATTGTAACGCCCAACTACTGCCCTGGTCGCAGATCTTATCGCTGGCTGAAGCAGACGTTGAATATAAGCCTCTCCTTTTTCCTGATGCAATTTACCCAGGGCTTCATATTCTGGCTGAAACCATACTGAAGCATCTAAACTAATTTCCAGACCATTAGAAGATAATACTGTCATTTCCTCATCGATAGATTGCTGACGTACTTCGTAAACAAAAACTTTGTTCCAGGGTGCAACTACGTGAAATCCTTCAGAAAGAGGACTTCCTTCAGTTACAACACCACCACCAAATGTTTTGTAAAGAACCCCGGCTTCTCCCGAGTCTATGGTAACAGTAGATTTTGCAAGTAAAATAATTACAATAACAAGCCCGATAAATAAAGGGATGCCAATTTTAGGTAATCTTTCCATAATAATTTTTGAACTTAAATTAGACCCTTATATTTTCGGTAAAACCATTCCAGAGCAAGGGCAAGCACAATAAGAAATAGCAGGTAGTACCAGTCTATCAAAGGTACGGTTTTTTGTTCGCTTTTAAGAACTGGCCTGTGACTATCATTTTTCATTAAATAGTCCTCAAAAACTTTGAATTGATCATCATAAAACAAGCGTGAATTATTATTCAACTCTAAAAATTGCATTGCCGCAAGGTTTGCAGTATGTTTTTGTTCTTCCGCATTATAATCAAGTATATTGAAAGCTCCTCTTTTCTGTAAATCCATATCCTCCATCTTCACTGTATAAGTATAACTTCCTGGAGAAAGATTCCCGATCTCAGCTACATATTCAAGATTTCTGGAAACAAGACCTGTATTCATAACAGGGTTGCCAAGGCTGTCGGATACCTCAATTTCTAAACTGGCATTGGAATCAAAGCTGTAATTCTCATCATAATAAGTAGCTTTAATTTCTACAAGCTCATTTTCCATGAATGATTGAGGATGTTCCGTGAGCAATCTTTCACTGGACTCCGCAGAGCTCAGATTCTGTACAAGATCTCCAATAAATGTGTTGAACCGATCAAAACTCTGATCCTTCCGGAAACTGGCAGCTCTCCATCGCCAAATATTTTCTCCGGTTAACAAACCAATTTTTGGCTGAATTCTGGAAACAGCGAGTAGCGGACTATCGGTTTCAATTCCCTCAATCTTTTGATACAGCTGCACAGCATAACGATTTGCATCTACCTCAGTATTTCCGAAGGCAATCTGTAAGGGAGGAAGACTTTCATAATCCAGGTGTTTCGGTTGGTAAATAACAAAATTCTCATTCTTCACGGGAAAGACATCCTGAGGCTGATTGATGCTGTTCTTTGAGAACCCTAATTGAAGTTCATTCATAAATTGCCAGTCGGTTTCGGGACCGGTTATGTATAATTTTCCAGCCTTCAATCCTGAAATCGACTCTATAGTTCTTTGAAAGTTTCGATTTACATTGTGTAGCACAAATAACTGTATATCAGTTAATTCAAGATTATTAAATTTAGTAATGTATTGTATCTCGACTTTACGTTGTGAGTTCGATTCAATAGCAGTCTTCAAAGCTCCCAGATCTGGATGAGGGCCCGGACTGATAATCATGATCTTTGAACTTTCGTCTACAATTTCCACCGAGAAGTTTTTGGTGTTGTTTCTAATGTTCTTCTCATCAGGCAATTTACTTAGTCGCACCGTATAATTTTTCAAACCGGTACTCCTAGCTTCCAGTTCAGCATTTACAATAGGCGATCTATTATTTTGAGAAAGTTCGATATTTTGTTGATAAACTACTTTACCTGCACTTTCAATCTGTAGTTTTACCTTCTGCTCATTAGATCCCAGATAGTTCAGAAAAATTTCAACCGGAAATTTATTATTGAGAAAAGCATAGCGGTTATTATTAATTCGCTCAATAGCCAGATCCTCATAACTACTCGTATCACCAACGATCACAGGTAACAGCTCGGTAGTTGCGGCAGACTTGTAATACTGAAAATCCCTGCCTGTATTCTGGTTTCCATCACTAAGAAGAACAATCAGACCTTTTTCGTTGTTCAATAGATCTTCCGCCTGACCCAGAGATTTTTGAATATCAGTAAGTTCTTTATCGAAGTTAGATTGACTGGCTGATGGTACCAGTTCTCTTCCGAAGTGATAATTAACAATTTCAAATTTATCGTTTAATTTTTCTGAAGAGAGAATCTTCTCTTCAAAATTGTGAAGCACAGAATCTTTCCGAAGAAATTGAATGGATTCTGAAGCGTCAGATACTATGATTAGCTTCTCTTTTACTTCGAAGCTTTCGGTGTGAGTGATTTTGGGGTTAATGAGCAGTAAAAGAATCAGAAATAAAGAAAAACTACGTAGTCCGAAAAGTGCAAAATTGCCGGAACTTTTCGTGTTCTTATAAAGATTCTGATAAAAAGAAAACCCCAGAGCTATCAAAAGCGCCAGGGTTATATATAATATCGTCTGAATGTTCATTAAACCAGGTTAGTCCTGTGAAAATACAAATTCTATAATGATTTACTTTCTGAATAATTTAAAGCTTCACGAATCTTATATAGTCAATTTAGCAGGTCTTAATTTGAAGCAGATCTTCTTTTAAAATTGAAATTCACTCCATTTAAAGGGAATAAATTTCAGAAGAAAGGCTAGTCCCACTCCCATTAGTGCCCCTGCAAAAGTCCGAAATAGGGAACCCTGAGGCAACAAATAGTAGCGATGCCAGATATGACCATTATGGCAAGTCCCTTCCATTGACTCCAGTTTAATTTCAGGTTCATAAGATTATTCAATTAAGTATGCATTCCGCCATCTACATGGATCACCTGTCCGGTTACATAAGAACTTAAGTCACTACCAAGATACACACAAGTATTTGCGATATCCTCAGGCTTTCCACCTCGTTTTAACGGAATAGAATCTCTCCAGCCCTGTACTGTTTTCTCATCAAGCTTTTCGGTCATTTCAGTTTCAATAAATCCAGGAGCCACCACATTGGTTCTAATATTCCTTGAACCAAGTTCCTGGGCCATCGATTTTGAGAAACCAATAATTCCCGCTTTGGAAGCTGCGTAGTTTGATTGTCCCGCATTTCCAGTAACACCAACTACAGAACTCATATTAATGATACTACCAGAACGTTGCTTAAGCATGGTTCTTTGTACGGCTTTAGTCATATTAAATATGGACTTCAGGTTCACCTCGATCACCTTGTCAAAATCTGCTTCGCTCATGCGCATCAAAAGATTATCCTTGGTGATACCTGCGTTGTTGATCACGATGTCTATAGATCCAAATTCAGCATTTACATCATCGATCAATTTCTGAGCTTCTTCGAAACTGGCAGCATTAGATTGATAAGCTTTGGCTTTTACACCTTTAGCTTCCAGTTCTTTTGCAAGATCTTCAGCAGACTGTGCCGAAGAATTATAGGTGAATGCGACATTGGCTCCGTGCTCGGCGAAAACCTGAGCGATTCCTTTTCCAATACCTCGACTACCACCTGTGATGATGGCATTCTTTCCTTGTAGTAATTTCATATAGATTGATCTTGGTTAATTGTCTTTTCAAATATAGCAAAAGCCCAATGCTTTGCATAAAAAAACCCTTCTTAGCGTCTAAGAAGGGTTTTATATAAATTCGGGTTTGCTTATCCTTTAAGAACTTCAGCAACCTTCATCCCTATTTCAGCAGGCGAATCAACCACATGGATTCCATTCTCCTTTAAAATTTTCTTTTTGGCCTGAGCGGTATCTTCGCTTCCTCCAACGATCGCACCAGCATGTCCCATGGTACGTCCCGCAGGAGCAGTTTCACCAGCGATAAATCCAACAACCGGTTTTTTGTTACCGTTTTGCTTTACCCATTGTGCAGCATCTGCTTCCAACTGACCTCCAATTTCACCGATCATAACGATGCATTCAGTTTCATCATCGTTCATCAATAATTCCACTGCCTCTTTCGTAGTAGTCCCAATAATTGGATCTCCACCAATTCCAATGGCAGTAGTAATTCCAAGACCTTGTTTTACAACCTGGTCTGCAGCTTCGTAAGTAAGTGTACCAGATTTAGATACGATTCCTACTTTTCCTTTTTTGAATACGAAACCTGGCATGATACCAACTTTCGCCTCTCCCGGAGTGATCACACCTGGACAGTTAGGTCCAATAAGTCTGCAATCACGGTCTTTAATATAATCTGAAGCTTTTACCATGTCTGATACAGGTATACCTTCAGTAATTGTAATAATCACTTTAATTCCAGCATCGGCAGCTTCCATAATGGCATCTGCAGCAAAAGCTGGCGGTACGAAAATGATAGAAACATCTGCTCCAACCTGCTCTACAGCTTCAGAAACTGTATTGAAAACTGGCTTGTCAAGATGCTTTTGTCCTCCTTTACCAGGAGTAACTCCACCAACTACATTTGTACCGTATTCTATCATTTGTTCAGCATGGAAAGTACCTTCACTACCGGTAAAACCCTGCACGATTACTTTAGAATCTTTATTGACTAAAACGCTCATAAGTGTCTTTTAATTTTGGAACACAAAAGTATGTTTTTAAATATAAAACCTAAAGTCATTTTATAGATTATTGTAAGAAAAAACCATAAAGTTGATATAAAATTAATCTTAAATGAAAAATCCCGATGAGTCTACATCGGGATTTCTAAATTTATCTACTTCCAGTAATTTTTATGTATCCTTCGGAATCTCCCGTTTGATGCACATGAATATTTGTATAATTATTGGATTCAATAGTTCTCTTTGCTTTCCCGACAGAAACCTTTTTTTCATTCAGGTAAAAAGAGCCTCCTTCAAGTTGAATTTCCTCCAGCGTTTTTAAAGGATCTGGAGCCGCTGGTGGTGCTGGTGGGTTTGGTACCGACGTTTGTGATAACCTTCCGGCCTTCGTAGCCTTAGGACTTTTGGGAGGTTTTGGTGGTTTTGGAGCCTGTTGTGTTTTCACTGACTTTGGCGGTTTTGGCGGTTTTGAAGACTGATGATCTTCACCATGATGTCCTGGAGGGGGCGGCGGAAGTATGTCATGACCGCTAACTCTAGACATTCTGCTTTTTCTGAATTCGTCATTTAGCATTTCCATAAAGCCTGGTGCAGGATCTGTGACTTGCATTCTAAAATTGAACGCTTCAAGCTCTTCATCTGTTCTTCCTTCTGAAAGCTTATCCAAAATTTCACTTAACTTATCAGGATTCGTATTTACTCCGTTCACTCGAAGCCTGTTACCAATTACCTGAATGCTGAATAGATTTTTTCTGGTTTCTTTAAAATCGCTTTTTGAGCGTTTAGAGACTGGCTCTCTGCCTTCTATAGACCGTACTGGTGGCGGAGGAGGTGGTGGTGTTCCAGCTGTATCTGGAATGCTTGGCGCTAAAAATTCAGTTCCCGAAATTCTGGATAGTTCTGTTTTACGATACTCCGCATTAAGTTTTTCAATAAAACCGGTAGTTGAATTAGCGAAATCTGCATAAAAGTATGGATATTTCAGCTGCCATTCGTTCCAGTTCTTTGTAACCTTATCCAACTCCTCTGCAAAATTTTCAAGGGAAACAGGCTGATCGTACAAAAGAATATCTTCATTGTTCACAGTGATATTAACCGACTTTTTCTTCTGAAGTTCGATCAATTCAAGGCTCTCATCAATAGACAGCACTGGTTTCGCTACAATTTCCTCATTGAAAGTGTAGATGCAGCCGCCAAGAATTGGTGCCAGCAGCAGCATTTTCATACTCAGTCGTCTGGCTGAAAGATTTTTTGTCATCATAAGTATTCGTTTTTTGATTAATGAATGATTAATGGGACTAGCCAGAACATTAGGTTCCTGTCCCCGGCTGTAACCTAAAAGAAGCTCACTATAATCTCTCAGGTTTTGATGTTTATTAAGCACCTGCTCATCGGCAAGGAACTCGTGATTTAATTTGACACTCTTTTTGATAAAAATGAACAAAGGGTTAAACCAGAAAATTACATGCATCAATTCCAGAAGTAGCAAGTCCCAGGAATGCTTCTGGTCTACATGCGCTTTTTCATGTGCAATTACTGCTTCTGAAATTTCTGAACTCTCAAACTCACTTTTTCTGAAGAATATGTAATGTAGGAAACTAAAAGGATTTGTCGCGGTGAGTAGCAGCACATAGATATATGGCAAATCTTCTTTTCGCTCTGCAGACTTTATTATTCGAAGCATTTTATTGATATTCCGAAGAAACCGGAATAAGAATATTATAAATCCAACGAGATAAACTGTCAGCCAAATTGTATTTCCATGCTGCTCATAAAAACCTGGGTCTGAAACGACAGATGAATTCTGGGTCTGGGTAATTATCATAGAAGGTTCTTCAGTAATGTCTGGAGCTGCAACCTCGTATGAGAAACTGATAAGCGGCAGGATAGCTGATAATATCAGAATAAAGAGCAGGTAAAAACGCTTGAACATGTTGGACTTTTCAGCTTCCAGGAAAATTTTATAGAAACCGAAAAGGACCACTAAACAGCCCGCAGATTTTAAGACATACTCCAGCATCTCAGTCCTTTTTTAATTTATCATCAATCAGTTTTCTCAATTTTTTCAGCTCTTCATCTGTAAGATCGGTCTCTTCTGTAAAAAATGAAGCAAACTGAGCGGCTGAGTTGTCAAAGAAGGATTTGATCATTCCATTCATTCTCTTCGAAAAATAGGTTTTCTTACTCACTATGGGATAATATTCCCTCGACCTGCCTATTTGCTCATAGGCGACAAAACGTTTATCCTGCATTCTTCTAAGCAAAGTTGCAATAGTCGTCGTAGCAGGTTTGGGATCTGGATAAGCTTCAATGAGATCCTTCATAAATGCTCTCTCCTTTTTCCAGAGGTGTTGCATTAATTCTTCTTCAGCATTCGAAAGTGACATAAAGCTATAGATTGATTCTCTACAAATGTAGAATAAATATTTATTTCTACAAACATAGAATGAAAATATTATAAAAAAACCCTCTATGGTTAAGAGGGTTAAAAAATTTTAGGACCAGGGATCTTCGTCGATCTCTTCACCAAGCTGACTTATCTGTACTCCTTTGAATAGCTTTCCGTCTTTGAGTTCCCACATCGCGACGAAATGCGCCAGTGGCATTTCTTCTTCAGGGTTTTCAATGGTACGTACGAAATAGGTGAAATGAATTGCAGCTTCACTGCCGTTGGAGATGATCTTTTCAGTCTCAGCTCGTAATGATTCGTATGTTTCTGAAATCTCTCTGGTAATCTCAGAAATACCTTCCAGGTTTAATTTTCTGAATCCTGTAGAACCGTACCAACGTAACTCAACATCTTCATGAAGATAAGCCTTTAAAACCTCCTCATCTTTGTAGAAATTGGATTCGTAAAATTTGGATACAATATCTTTAGTCTCTAGATCCATAAATCTTATTTTAATTTTTTGACAATCTCCGGCAACTGTTTGATCGCCGCATATTCTCTTAGTTTTGTTCGTACTTCACCAAAAGGCGTGCCCCAATAAGTGGTACCAGGTTCGGTATCTTTTGAAACGCCGCATTGTGCCATTAAAACCGTTCCGGTAGCAATTCGAACATCGCTTCTAATTCCAACCTGTCCCCAGATAGTGACATCATCTTCTACCACCACACAACCTGCAATTCCAATTTGAGATGCTAATAAACAATTTTTTCCGATAATAGTATCATGCCCTATCTGAATTAAATTATCCAGCTTGGAACCCTGCCCTATAGTAGTATCTCCAGTTACACCACGATCTATCGAACAATTGGTGCCAATTTCGACCTGATCTTCCACCACTACTCTACCACCAGATAGTAATTTATCAAAACCTTCCGACCGCTTTTTATAATAAAAAGCATCTCCTCCAAGCACCGTTCCACTATGAATGATCACATGATCACCAATCACGCAATTATCGCCAATAGTCACATTTGCGTGGATCAAACAGTTCTTGCCAATAGTAACATTGTTGCCTATAACGGCATTAGGCTGCACGACTGAACCCTCTCCTATCCTGGCAGATTCTGCAATGCTCGTGTGAAGTTTTGCAAATGGTTTAAAAAATCGTGTTAGCTTATTAAAATCACGAAAGGGATCATCAGAAATCAGCAAGGCTTTCCCTTCTGGACAGTCTACTTCTTTATTGATAAGAATTACCGTTGCTGCAGAACTCAAGGCTTTATCATAGTACTTCGGGTGATCTACGAATACGATATCTCCTGGATTTACCACGTGGATTTCATTCATGCCCAGAACAGGAAAATCTGCTGGACCTACAAATGAACAATCCAAAAGTTCTGCAATTTGGGAAAGCTTGTGTTCTTGAGGGAACTTCATAAATTACTCCTTAATTCTCTCTTTATAGGTACCTTTTTCAGTCTCGATCTTAATCTTGTCTCCTTCATTAATAAACAAGGGTACGTTCACCTCATATCCAGTTTCTACGGTTGCAGGTTTAGTCGCATTGGTAGCTGTATTACCTTTAACTCCTGGTTCAGTATGCGTAACTTCCAGGACAACACTTCCTGGCATTTCTACTGAAAGTGGCATATTATCTTCTGTATTGATAAGGATCGTAACCACTTCGCCTTCCTTCAAAAGCTTCGGCATATCCAGGGCATTTTCTGTAAGCCTGATCTGTGTATAATCCTCCACGTTCATGAAATGAAAGAATTCACCATCTTCATAAAGAAACTGAAACTTATGAGTTTCAACACGAATATCTTCGATCTTATGCCCTGCGGAAAATGTATTATCAAGAACTTTCCCTGTAGTAACACTTTTCAACTTGGTTCTAACAAAGGCAGGACCTTTTCCCGGTTTTACATGTAAAAATTCAATGATCTTATAAATATCGTGATTATAACGAATACATAGACCATTTCTAATATCACTGGTAGTAGCCATAAATTTTTAATTTGAACTGAAGTATCCTTTCATGATACCCCTTTGTGAGTTTTTAATAAATTCTAATATTTCGTCCCTTTCTGCGGTTGCCTGCATTTCAGCTTCGATGATCGCGACCGCTTGGGTATTGTTATAGTTTTTCTGATACAAAATCCTGTAGATATCCTGGATTTCCCTGATCTTTTCCGTAGAAAAACCTCTTCTTCTTAGTCCGATGGAATTAATCCCAACGTAACTCAAAGGTTCCCTACCTGCCTTTACAAATGGCGGAACATCTTTTCTCACCATGGATCCTCCGGTAACGAAAGCATGCTTACCAATACTGCAAAACTGCTGGATCGCTGCCATTCCCGCTAGAACCACATGATCTCCAACGTTTATATGTCCGGCCAGGGTACTGTTATTCGAAAAAATGCAGTTATCTCCAACAATACAGTCATGAGCCACATGGCAATACGCCATAATCCAGCAGTTGTTTCCAATCACTGTCTTCATTCTATCTGTAGTTCCCCTGTTAATGGTCACACATTCCCGAATGGTAGTGTTATCGCCAATTACAGTAAGCGTATCTTCGTCGTTGAATTTCTTGTCCTGAGGCACCGCTGAAATAACCGCTCCTGGAAAAATACTACAATTCTTACCAATACGCGCACCTTCCATGATGCTAACATTGGAACCAATCCAGGTACCTTCTCCAATCACTACATTATTATGTATGGTCGCGAAAGGTTCGATCACCACGTTCTTGGCGATCTTGGCTCCCGGATGCACATATGCTAAAGGTTGGTTCATAGTTATTATTTTGATTTTACAATTTGTGCCATCAGGATAGCTTCAGTCGCTAATTGTCCATTTACATAGGCATAACCCTGCATCTGGCATATCCCCCGACGAATTGGAGCCAGTAACTCCAACTTGAATATTAGGGTATCTCCAGGCACTACCTGTCTTTTAAACTTTACATTATCGATCTTCATAAAGAAGGTTAGATAATTTTCAGGATCCGGCACCGATTTCAGTGCGAGTATACCACCGGTTTGAGCCATCGCCTCTACCTGTAATACTCCTGGCATGACTGGTTTTCCCGGGAAGTGGCCCACGAAGAATGGTTCGTTCATGGTTACATTCTTCATCCCGATCACGTGACTATCTGTAAGCTCGTAGATCTTGTCTACCAAAAGAAACGGAGATCTGTGCGGGAGCGTATTCATAATATCGTTCACATCCATTAAAGGAGGTTGTGAAAGATCGATCTTAGGAACATTATTTCGTTTTTCAGCCTTGATGACCTTGGCTAATTTTTTAGCAAATTCGGTATTAATAAAATGACCAGGTTTGGTCGCGATGATCTTACCTCTAATTCTTGTACCAGCCAGAGCCACATCTCCAATCACATCCAGCAGTTTGTGTCTTGCTGCTTCATTTGGATGATGTAAGGTCAGGTTGTCCAGAATCCCGTTAGGTTTAACTGAAATATCATCTCTATCGAAAGCCACTCTCAGTTTCTCTAGAGTATTTTCACTAATCTCCTTGTCTACGTATACAATAGCATTATTAAGGTCCCCCCCTTTAATAAGCCCATGCTCCAGTAAAGTTTCTATTTCATGCAGAAAACTAAATGTCCTGGAATCGGCAATCTCCGTCTTAAATTCTGAAATGTGCTCGATAGAAGCATTCTGAGTACCCAGTACTTTCGTTCCAAAATCAACCATGGTCGTCACCTGGTATTCATCTGCAGGCATTAGTATAATTTCTGAACCATTATCATCACGATAGCAAATGATGTCGGTCACAACAAATTCATCTCTGTCTTCTTCCTGTTCTTCAGTACCAGCTTTCTCAAGAGCTTCTACAAAAAATTTGGACGAACCATCCATAATTGGAGGTTCAGGAGCGTTCAGCTCGATGTATAAGTTATCAATTTCCAGTCCTACACATGCAGCTAGCACATGTTCTGAAGTCTGTATGGTCACACCCTTTTTATCAAGATTGGTTCCACGCTGTGTATTCACAACATAGTTCACATCTGCCTCTACTTCTGGCGACCCTTCCAGATCTGTTCTTCTGAAAACGTATCCGGTATTTACCGGCGCTGGTTTAAACGTCAGCGTTACTTCTTTTCCAGTATGCAGGCCAACGCCCTCAAGAGAAATCTCTTCCCTTATGGTTCTTTGTTTTGAAACCTTATTAGCCATTATTAATCTTTTTTTCCAGTTGGTGAATTAAATTCATAGTTTTAGGTAGGTTTTTGAAATGTATATAGGATTTATTGTAATCGCCGTAACCAAATGCCGGTGATCCCTGAAGCATTTCGTCATCCTTGATATCTCTACCTATCCCAGATTGTGCCTGTATCTTGACACGATTTCCTATCGTTAAGTGACCGGCGATACCAACCTGACCTCCAATAAGGCAATTCTTACCGATCTTGGTAGACCCGGCTACACCCGTTTGTGCGGCAATGGCTGTATTTTCACCAATTTCCACGTTATGCGCTATTTGTATATGATTGTCCAGTTTCACACCTTTTCTAATAATCGTGGAACCTAAAGTTGCCCGATCTATGGTGGTCCCGGCACCAATGTCTACATGATCTTCTATAATCACATTTCCAATTTGAGGAACCTTGCTGTAAGCACCGGTTTCTTCAGGACTAAATCCAAAACCATCAGCGCCCACGACAGCACCACTGTGAATGGTCACATCATTGCCAATGATACTTTCAGAATAGATCTTCACTCCGGCAAAGATGGTGGTGTTGTCTCCTATCTGTACATTATCACCTATATAAGCATTCGGATAGATCTTTACATTTTCACCCAGTTTTACCTGGTCTCCTATATATGCAAAAGCACCGAGATAAAGTCCGTCACCGTAAGTGGCAGATTCAGCTACAAAACTGGGATTTTCGATTCCCGACTTATTCAATTTGATCTGGTTGTAATATTCCAGTAAAGTTGAAAAAGCCTTGTAGGCATCCTTTACTTTAATTAGAGTGGTATTTACCGTTTGCTCAACTTCGAAGTCTTCATTAACGATCGTAACGCTGGCGTTCGTAGTATACAAAAAGCTATTATATTTAGGATTACTTAGAAAGGTGAGAGAGCCTTCACTCCCCTCTTCTATTTTGGCAAGTTCAGAAACTTCGGCTTCCGGATTCCCTTCCACCGTACCTTCCAATATCTCGGCAATTTGTTTTGCTTTAAATTTCATTCTGGCAAAAGTAAAAAAAATGAACTAATCTTTAACTTTTGGATAACACATATAGTATTTGGTCACTGTATTCGTAAGAGCTTTGAGATTAAACTGGTCTGAAACCTTTACTACATCGCATATTTTACCATTTTTATGTAAAATATTTATATTATCCTTTTCTCTTTTGTAGGCCAGATTTGCAATCTCGCCATCGAATACAAAATAGGACGCTTCTTTTTCTGAAATATTATATTTTTTCTGAAGCGCTTTTTTGCGTTGTTCCAGTTTTTCCCTTGATGGACGCTTCTTTTTGATCTTACTCTTCAGAAGCTTACGATTAATGATCATTTCACAGAGATTACTGAGCACAAAATCTTCTGAATACATCCATTCTTTCATCGCTGAGATCACGTCATTATCATCCAGCCTTGAAAACATTTCCAATGTGTGAGCATCAAAATGCTGTCGCTCCACTTTATTCTGAAGAAAATACAATAGGCTACCACTTGCGTGCAACTGATGGCCATCGTCTATTAATTCCTTGGCGCGTTTCAAAACTCGAATAAGCAATTGCTCTGCCGCCAGACTGGTTTTATGCAAATAGACCTGCCAGTACATCAAACGCCTTCCTATCAAAAATTTTTCTACGGAATAAATACCCTTTTCCTCTACCACCAATTCATCATTTACCACATTAAGCATGGTGATAAGGCGTTCGCTATTGATATTCCCTTCTACAGCACCAGTATAGAAACTATCGCGTTTCAGGTAATCCAGACGGTCCATGTCCATCTGACTGCTAATTAACTGATTCATAAATTTACGCTCATAACTACCCTTAAAGATCTGAATCGCCAGAGTTAAACTTTGGTTAAATTCAGCATTCATCTGTTCCATGAACAACAGTGAAATAGTTTCATGATCTACTCCTTCCACCAGGCTGTGCTCCATCGCATGACTAAAAGGACCATGCCCGATGTCATGCATTAGAATAGCAATAAGTAAAGCCTCTTCTTCTTTATCTGAAATCTCTACGCCTTTAATTCTTAGTATTCTAACAGCCTTCAACATTAGGTGCACACAGCCCAGAGCATGATGAAATCTGGTATGATGGGCACCAGGATAGACCAGATAGGATAAACCCATCTGGGAAATTCTTCGTAGTCTCTGGAAATATGGATGCTCGATGATCTTAAAGATCCGTTCATTGGGAATGGTAATAAAACCGTAAATTGGATCGTTTAATATTTTGAGTTTAGTTTGTGAAGCCAAGCTTTTATGATCTAATGTTCAAAACAAAGATACATATATGAACTTAGCCGCGGTAATAAGTTCTGTTTCAATTATAATGGTTCTCTTCGGAAGCCATAACAATCAAAATTATGACGATAAAGATTCTTTGGGTCGATGATGAAATTGACCTTTTAAAACCACATATATTATTTCTTCAGAAGAAAAACTACGAGGTACAAACCTGTAAAAGTGGAACTGAAGCGCTGGAACTGATCGAAGAGGAAAATTTTGACATTATTTTCCTGGACGAAAATATGCCTGGTCTTACCGGTTTGGAAACCCTGGCTGAAATCAAAGAGCGCCGGGAAACGGTTCCAGTGGTAATGATCACTAAAAGTGAAGAGGAATATATAATGGAAGAAGCGATAGGCTCAAAGATCGCAGATTATCTAATCAAGCCGGTTAATCCTAATCAGATCTTGCTGAGTTTAAAGAAAAATCTGGATCACTCCCGACTCATTTCTGAAAAAACTACATCTAACTACCAGCAGGAATTTCGAAAAATAGCCATGGAATTATCTCAGGTGAACTCTTATGAGGAATGGGTTGATCTATATCAGAAATTGATCTACTGGGAAATTCAGTTAGAAGAAATAGAAGACTCAGGTATGTTCGAAATCTTGGAATCTCAGAAACAGGAAGCAAACAACCAGTTCTTTAAGTTTATTTCAAGGAACTATGAAGATTGGTTTCAACAGGGAGGTGAGCCTCCAGTGATGTCTCATACTTTATTTCAGAAAAAAATACTGCCGGAAATCAAATCTGGAGAACCAACATTACTAGTGGTCGTCGATAATTTAAGATATGACCAATGGAAATCTCTGGAGCCAATTGTTACCACGCATTACAAGAAAGAAAAGGAAGATGCCTACTTCAGTATTTTACCAACCGCAACTCAATATGCACGAAACGCTATTTTCTCCGGAATGATGCCAAGTGAGATGGAAAAGCTATTTCCAGAATATTGGAAGAACGATACTGAAGAAGGAGGTAAAAATTTACACGAAGCTGATTTCTTAAGAGAGCAATTAAAACGTTTAGGAAAAGATCTCAGATATGAGTATCACAAGATCACCAGTTTAAAGGCAGGAAGAAAACTGGCAGATAATTTCAAAAGTCAGAAATCCAACGATCTTACGGTAGTTGTTTACAATTTTGTGGATATGCTCTCTCATTCTAAGACCGAAATGGAGGTGATCAAGGAGCTTGCTTCTAATGACAAGTCCTATCGCAGTCTAACTCAAAGCTGGTTTAAGAATTCACCCTTGCTGGATATTATCCAAAAAGCACAGCAACAAGGTTTTAAATTGATCATTACCACAGATCATGGAACGATAAATGTGAAGAATCCTTCAAAGGTCATTGGTGATAAGAATACAAGTTTGAACCTAAGATACAAAACAGGCAGGAGTCTGACTTACGAGAACAAGGAAGTGTTTGCTATAGAGAACCCAAAATCAGTTCATCTACCAACCATTAATATGAGTAGCTCTTATATATTCGCCAAGGAAGATCTGTTCTTTGCATATCCTAATAATTTCAATCATTATGTAAGCTATTATAAGAATACATATCAGCATGGAGGAATTTCGTTAGAAGAAGTTGTAATCCCGTTTGTAGTCTTAAATCCAAAATAATCGATAAACGGCATTTATATAGGTTGAAATACATGCTTCTTCATTGTACTTATTTGAATATCAAAAACATACGGCGGTATAACCTTTTTTTATATATCTTTATCATCCCAAATCTGACATTTTGAATTTATGGAGTTAACCTACGAACTTCACGAACTGGATCGAGCGGTAGAACACATTCTACAGAACACAAAGAGTAGAACACTACTTTTCTACGGCGAGATGGGTGCAGGCAAGACGACTCTTATAAAAGAGTTAGCAAGAGCACTTGGCGTCCAGGACGCCGTTTCCAGTCCTACGTTTTCATTAGTTAACCATTACGAGTCAGATCAGGGTGCGGTATATCATTTCGATTTTTATAGAATTGAATCTGATATTGAAGCATTAGATATAGGATTTGAAGATTATCTTGATTCTGGAGACTGGAATTTCATAGAATGGCCTCAAAAAGTAGGGAAACTACTTAGCGAAGACCATCAAAAAGTGCATATTCGGGTAGCTTCGGAAAATTCAAGAGTGTTAAACTTAAGTTAACGAAATCAAAAAAAGTGAAATTCGCTGCTAAAAAAAGTTTGTAAGAATATTATTACTTTTAGAGATATTTTATAAACCTGATTTAATAATTTATATTCGTTAAACGATTTATAAACAGATTTAAACTAACATATTTAAAGTTTTAAAAGCGATTTTTCAGGTATTTTATGCCCTGAAAAAGGGCGCAAAGGTACGATTAATGTTTTAAACCACAGGATTTTAAGTTGTTCTATGTTTGTCTCAGAACAAAACGAAACAACCATATTAAAATCTTATATTATGAAACTTAAAGCAGTACTTTTCGCAGCAGCAATATTTGGAGCAGGATTTTTTGTAACTTCAACTACAAATGAAAACGACACCAAGAATGAAATTCAAAAACAAGCTGTCGACAGAAGGCTCATCAGGGTTCCTACTAACGGGTAGTATTATCGCAATATTTATTGCTTTTACACCATACTTGTTTTATATATATGAAATTTTCCCAAACGGGCCCGTTTGGGAAACTTCTTTTTTTACATATGAGTCTAAATATTATCTAGATGTTTTAACTGCCGCTTGGACTTATACTAGCAAGCTGGTCCCTCTCTCCTTGCTTTTGATATGGTTCTTTACCTGCAAACATTGGTGGTATCATGTGATTTTGGTACCTCTAATAATGTATACCTATCAGCTTCTATCAGTATTTTATGAAGATGTTTATCTAGATGTAATTGCAATGGACAGTGGTGACTTAGTGTTCATGGCTCCATTCTTCATCATTATTCTATCAATTGTATATCTAGTACGTATAAAAATTTTCGATAGAATTTATGGATTGGATCTCTCAGAATTAGATGAAACTGAAGTTTCTGTATTTTCCAATATTTCGGATAAAGACCGAAAAGAATTAAAAGAGTTCCAGGAATATGATGAACACCTGGAACACTCCAATGTACTTGTTGAAGACTACTACCGTAAACTTTAGTTTATATTTTCCAATTCCATATTAAGTTGTAATTTAACTGCTTTAACCAATCACTATGGGCAAACAGCAGGTTTCACCTTTTACTAAAGAACAACTAATACCACAGGAAGAAACTCTTGAAATCTACAAGAAAAAAGGTGAGTTATTCATAGGCATCCCGAAGGAAACCGCATACCAGGAAAAAAGGATATGTTTAAGTCCAGATGCGGTTGCTGCCATCACCGCACATGGCCATCGAGTGATGATAGAATCTGGCGCTGGGAAATGGGCCCGGTTTAGTGATAAGGATTATTCAGATGCCGGGGCAGAAATCACCAAAGACACTCGAAAGGTATTCTCCTGCCCTACTATATTAAAAATCGAACCGCCATCTCTGGAGGAACTCGAGAGTATTAATCCGCAAACAACAATTATTTCTGCCCTCCAGATTAAAACCCAATGCAAAGAATATTTTCAGAAGCTGGCAGAGAAAAGAATTACCGCTCTTGGCTTTGAATTTATACGGGATGACGATGGCTCCTATCCAATTGTAAGAGCCTTAAGCGAGATTGCCGGAACAGCCTCTGTACTTATAGCATCAGAGATCATGAGTAATCATGCAGATGGAAACGGACTCATGTTTGGAAATATTAGCGGGGTTCCACCCGTAGAGGTGGTCATCATAGGCGCGGGCACCGTAGGTGAATTTGCAACCAGATCTGCTATTGGTTTAGGAGCCGGTGTTAAGGTCTTTGATTCTTCGCTAACAAAACTCCGAAATATTCAGGCAAATCTTAGCAATACATTCTATACCAGTACCATCCAACCAAAAAATTTATCAAAAGCTCTCAAACGTGCAGATGTTGTGATTGGTGCTGTTCGAGGCAAAGATCGCAGTCCGGTGTTAATTACCGAGAATATGGTGCAAAGCATGAAAAGAGGAGCAGTCATCATTGATGTAAGCATCGATATGGGTGGTTGTGTAGAAACCAGCGAAATCACCAGTCACGATGAACCTATTTTTACCAAGCATAATGTAATTCATTATTGCGTTCCCAATATTCCTTCCAGGTATGCCAGAACCAGTTCTCTCTCAATTAGTAATATTTTCACTCCTTATTTACTACACATTGGTGAAGAAGGCGGACTGGAAAATACATTAAGATTTGATCGTGGTTTACGCAATGGTTTGTACTTTTACCACGGAATTTTGACCAACAAATCGATAGCAGAATGGTTCAATCTTTCCTACCGTGATATAAATCTTCTGATTTTTTAATTAATGAAACTGATACATCGCTTTGGCTATTTTGGCATCGGACTATTCTTCGGAATTGTGCTTTTAATTTTCTTTCTAGGTGGCAAGAATGCATCCTGCGATTATTCTCCGAATGCCCGTGTACTCAAAAACATAAAGATCAAAGAAAGAAAATGGTCTCAAGAATCTTTAAGTTTCTTCCAGGATCAAAAAATAGATACTTCCTACATTTCTGAAGTACTGGAAAAAGGCGATGTTGACTTCAACTTAAGTGATACCGACGCGAAACCATGTAATGTTTATTTTGTTACCGGAACTCGTGAAACCCAAGAATTAGAATTCAGAATCCAGAATTGCGATAGTATTGCTACGATTCAGAAAGTAAAAATTAGAACGGTCGAATAAATTCGACCGTTTTATAAACTATTCCATGATTTGCTCTGCGTGAGCCTTGGTTTTCACCTTTTCTATCACCTCTTCAATTATTCCATTTTCATCAATAATAAAGGTAGTACGGTGAATACCTTCATATTCCTTTCCCATAAATTTTTTGGGTCCCCAAACTCCGTAAGCCTGGATTACTTTTTTATCCTCATCGGCCAATAAAGGATATTTAAATTCATACTTGTTTCTGAAGTTTTGCTGCCTTTTTTTGGAATCGGCACTAACACCCAGAATATCATAGCCTTTAGCACTCATCGCTTCATAGTTGTCACTTAGATTGCAGGCTTCTGCAGTACAACCAGGCGTACTAGCCTTCGGGTAAAAAAATAAAACAAGCTTTTTACCTTTATAATCACTTAATGCGATGTTATTACCATCCTGATCTTCAGCTTTAAAATCGGGTGCCTTGTCCCCGGCCTTTAATGTTGTCATAATTCTTACTTTTGCTTAAAAATAATGCTTTATGACCAAAAAGGAAAAGGTTCAGTTTGTTATTGATACGCTGAATGAAATTTATCCTGAAATTCCAATTCCTCTGGATCACAAAGATCCCTACACCTTATTGATCGCTGTTTTGCTTTCAGCACAAAGTACAGATGTAAAGGTGAATCAAATCACACCTTTGCTATTTGAAATCGCAGATACACCTGAAAAAATGGTAAAATTAAGCGTCGAAGAGATTCGGGAGATCATTAAACCTGTTGGGCTGTCGCCCATGAAGTCTAAAGGAATTCATGGACTTTCCCAGATACTTCTCGATAAGTACGATGGACAGGTCCCAAAGAGCATTGAAGCCTTGGAAGAACTTCCGGCAGTTGGTCACAAAACCGCCAGTGTGGTAGTTGCTCAGGCATTTAATATACCTGCATTCCCTGTGGATACCCATATTCACCGACTCATGTATCGCTGGAATTTAACCAATGGGAAGAATGTGGTACAGACTGAAAAAGATGCAAAAAGACTATTCCCGGAAGATCTCTGGAACCGCCTTCATTTGCAAATTATCTGGTATGGCAGGCAATATTCACCGGCACGTGGCTGGAACCTGGATAAAGATATCATTACCAAAACTATAGGAAGAAAAAGCGTCATAGCCGAATACAACAAAAAGGCAAAAAAATAAAACCTGCCATTTGATGACAGGTTTCTTACTAGTTGAGAAGTGTTTCAAACTTCATGTTTCGATATTCAACGACTTCCAAAGCTTTAGAATAATTGAGTAAAAACTCTATTGTTTCTTTTGCTGGTTGTGGTTGAACATTTTTTGCTTCTTTCGAAGATTTTTTAAAGTAGAGTTTCCCCATATGTCGTTATCTTTTGGTATTTATAGATTAACGACATTCACTTCATATTATTGCGA
The DNA here is from genome assembly GCF_000423045.1 of Christiangramia portivictoriae DSM 23547. Lineage (GTDB taxonomy): Bacteria > Bacteroidota > Bacteroidia > Flavobacteriales > Flavobacteriaceae > Christiangramia > Christiangramia portivictoriae. Next base: position 529,920 of record NZ_KE383972.1, read on the forward strand.
AATTAGTTCGTTAAGATTAAATTTCGTTTCTCGATTATTTTACGAAGATTGATCAAAGCATAACGCATTCTACCCAAAGCCGTATTAATGCTTACACCTGTACGGTCTGAAATTTCCTTAAAACTCATGTCCTTGTAAATTCTCATGGTTAGCACTTCCAATTGATCTTCCGGCAGCTCTTTAATTAGTTCCTGCACATCAGACTCGATCTGTTCTTTTATAATCTGAGTTTCTGCGTTGTGGTTACCATCGCTAAGAACTGAGAAAATATTGAAGTCTCCACTATTGTCAAACTTGGGCATTCTCTTGTTTCTTCGGAAATGGTCGATTACAAGATTATGTGCAATTCTCATCACCCAGGGAAGAAATTTACCTTCTTCGTTATATTTACCGCGCTTCAATGTTCGAATAACTTTTATAAAGGTATCCTGAAAAATATCTTCAGAGATATCTTTATCGTAGACCTTTGAATAAATAAAGCTGTAAATTCTTTGTTGATGACGACTAATAAGAGTTCCTAGTGCGTTCTCGTTTCCTTCCAGATAATCACGTACAAGTGAGGCATCGGTGACCTTAGTGTTATTCATACCAGTTACTTTAAATTTCAGGAACAGATCCTGAGGTTAGGTTATTTAGAGTTTAAAAGTAACTGTGTTGTATAGGCGTATAAATATTGGTTATGCACCAAATATAGCAACTAAAATTTGAGAAATGCAAACAAAAGCTTAATATTTTAACAATACTATAGGCTTTTCTCAGCTTTCCACTCCGCTTGATAATGAGTAACTTTGCAGCCTTATAAAGAGAGAATGACTGTAGATATAGCCAATGTTGACCCGAAGAAAAATATTGTTATTAAAGGTGCAAAACTGCACAACCTTAAGAACATAAATGCAATTATTCCAAGAAACAAGCTTGTTGTAATTACAGGACTATCCGGCTCGGGAAAGTCCAGTCTTGCATTTGATACACTTTACGCGGAAGGTCAGCGGCGCTATGTGGAAAGTCTTAGCTCTTATGCCAGGCAATTCCTGGGAAGACTGAACAAGCCTAAAGTTGATTCGATCAAAGGGATTGCTCCTGCAATTGCCATTGAACAAAAAGTCAATTCAACAAACCCAAGATCCACGGTTGGTACTTCTACTGAAATTTATGATTATCTAAAATTATTATTTGCCAGAATCGGTAGGACCTATTCTCCAGTTTCTGGTAACGAAGTCAAAAAGGATACTGTTACAGATGTAATTAACTATGTAAAGGCATTTCCTGAGCGTGAGAAACTACTTCTGCTCGCTCCTATACATCTGGAAGAGGGACGTTCACTGGAAAATAAGATTAAAGTGCTGGCTCAACAGGGCTATAGCAGGATTAAAACGGGTGATTCGGTTGTACGTATTGATGAGACCGATCTAACTTCAGCGAAAATTGATGACACATTTCTAGTTGTAGATCGTATTATCACAAAAGATGAAGAAGATTTTTTTAATCGACTGGCAGACGCCGTCGAAGCAGCATTTTTTGAAGGTAAGGGTGAATTGTATATAGAGAGAATATCAGATAACAGCTCAAGACACTTCAGCAATAAATTCGAATTGGACGGCATTAGTTTCCTGGAGCCAAATGTACATTTGTTCAGCTTCAATAATCCATATGGAGCCTGTCCAAAATGTGAAGGCTATGGGGATGTTATTGGAATCGATGAAGATTTGGTGATACCTAATACTGGTTTGTCGATTTATGAAAATGCGATTTTCCCATGGCGAGGTGATAGTATGAGCTGGTACAAAGATCAATTGATCAAGAACTCTCACAAATTCGATTTTCCTGTACATAAACCATACTTCGAGCTAACGGAGGAACAGAAAGATCTGGTCTGGAATGGTAATCAATATTTCGAAGGATTGAACCAGTTTTTTGAATTTCTGGAAAGTAAAGCGTATAAAATTCAGAATCGGGTGATGCTTTCCAGGTATCGTGGAAAAACAAAATGTTCCGCCTGTAAAGGGAAACGTCTTCGACAGGAAGCCCATTATGTAAAAATTAATGGTCATAATATTACAGACCTGGTTGAAAAACCTTTGGACAAAGTTCGGGCATTCTTTGAAGATCTTCACCTCAATGAATATGAAGAGACAATTGCCAAAAGACTACTTCAGGAGATAAGAAACCGACTTCAATTTCTGTCCAATGTAGGTCTTGACTATCTTACTTTGAATCGTAAATCCAATACGCTTTCTGGTGGTGAATCTCAAAGGATCAACCTGGCTACATCTCTTGGTAGCAGTCTCGTGGGTTCTATGTATATTCTTGATGAACCTTCTATTGGTTTACATCCTAAAGACACAGAAAAATTGATTGGGGTGCTACAACATTTAAGGGATCTTGGGAACACGGTCATTGTAGTAGAACACGATGAGGAGATCATGAACGCGGCAGATGAGATTATCGATATTGGACCGGAAGCTGGAACCAATGGCGGCCAAGTAGTTGCTACGGGTAATCTTAAAGAAATTCTCAAGTCCAATTCCCTTACTGCTGAATATCTGAACGGTAAAAAGACCATTGAAGTCCCCGCAAAAAGAAGAACTTCCAAAAATTTTATCAAAATTCTTGGAGCAAGGGAAAACAACCTTAAAAATATAGACGTTCAGATTCCATTAGGTGTATTTACGGCCATCACAGGGGTTTCAGGAAGTGGTAAAAGTACCCTGGTTAAAAGGATATTTTATCCCGCCATTCAGAAAGAATTGGGAGGCTACGGGGAAAAAGCAGGTCAGTTTTCTGGAATTGAGGGAAATTTTAAAAATCTTGGAAGTGTCGAGTTCGTGGATCAAAATCCAATTGGTAGATCTTCAAGATCGAATCCGGTGACATACATTAAAGCATACGATGATATCCGCAATCTTTTTGCTTCTCAGAGACTGGCAAAATTACGCGGATTTCAGCCAAAACATTTTTCCTTTAATGTAGACGGTGGAAGGTGTGAAACCTGTAAAGGAGAAGGCGAAGTGACCATTGAAATGCAATTTATGGCAGATGTCCACCTGGAGTGTGAGACCTGTAATGGTAAGCGTTTTAAAAAGGATGTACTGGAAGTAAACTTTCACGATAAGAATATCGATGATGTACTGAATATGACCATCGATGATGCAACCGCATTTTTTGAAGATCATGATCAGGATAAGATCGTCAAAAAATTGAAGCCATTGAAGGATGTAGGATTGGGTTATGTGCAATTGGGACAAAGCTCTTCTACTCTTTCTGGTGGTGAAGCGCAGCGAATCAAACTGGCATCTTTCTTAGTAAAAGGAACCACAAAAAGCAAGGCTCTTTTCATTTTTGACGAACCAACTACAGGTTTACATTTTCATGATATCAAAAAGTTGTTGAAATCCTTCAATGCACTCATTTCCAAAGGTCATTCAGTCGTGGTAATAGAACATAACATGGATCTTGTAAAATGTGCAGATCATGTGATCGATCTGGGACCTGTAGGTGGAGAAAACGGTGGTTATTTAATTGCCACTGGTACTCCGGAAGAAGTTGCTAGAGATAAAAATTCAGTAACCTCCCCATATCTTCTAGAAAAATTAAAATAACTCAACCTATAGTTTCCCAGTAGTTTAGCTCCATAAATTATCTGATAGTCAAGACCTGAATTGTTAGCAGTTTGCTTTTGGCATGAGCTTTGTATTTCGTTAAGAAATGTTCTTAATTAAAATACTACTACTATGAGAAATCTGACCCTATTTATCGTTTGCCTGTTTGTGGGATGGTCAGTTAGCGCTGAAAACTCGCATTCCGAAATATCTCAAAAAGCTACTTATCCTAATTTTTTTGATGATTCATTCATCTTTATTGAAGGCGGAGTAGAATTCGCTGTTTATCCAAATGGAGAATTCGATTTCTTTTATAATCCAGAATTTCGAAGAGGAAATCATGTTAGTATTTCAACACCCAATGTAAATATTAGTTATAACTCAGGATACAATTATGAGCCTTTTATCCAGTATGATGATTATGGCGCAGTGATCCAGATCGAGAACGTTCCAGTTTATTATGACTATTATGGCAGGATCATCCAGGCCGGGAATGTTGTAATGAATTATAATCAATTTGGAATGCTCGCCCACGTAGGATCATTGAAATTGTATTATAATAATTTTGGACGGGTGATTCGACGTACTGGTTATATCAATAATTATAATCGTCACTATGTACGCAGACCATGGCATTCGTATTATCGTAGACCTTCAGTAAATGTTAGCATCGTTTTTAATCAGCCGTACAGAGCTTATTATCAACCGCATCGTGTAAGCTACAATCATTACACGACGATTTACAATAACTATTATAAAACAAATAAGCGTCAAAGGAACTTTTACAGACCTTCCCAGCGTGTTACTCAGTATCACTACGGAAAGCAGGTAAAACAGAAACGTGATCTTGCACAGTATCGAGGTCGTACTACTAAAAGTGATCAATTGGTTAGGAACAGGCAACAAGCTGCCCGATCAAAAGCTTTTGAGAACCGTTCCAGAAACTCTAGAAGCAATAGGATACCTACTATTGATCGTACTTTGACTAAGAATAAGAGATCTAATGATTACAGCGCAAGATCTGAAAGAAGTACCAATTCCAGAGGGCGTGTCTCTTCAGAAAGTAAAAAAGCAGATTCCAGATCGATCAATAGAAACACACGATTGGATACCAGGCCTGCTAATAATAGCGTGCAAAATTCCGGTCGTTCTACAGCTGTCCGGAAGAATGAAAGATCTCCAAAAGTTCAGAATAAAGCTCGTTCTGCTGAAAGAAATACAAGGGTGCAACGTCCAACCAGACAGAGATCTGAATCGACAAATGCAAGATCTTCAAGCAGGTCTAAACCTTCTGTACAAGAGAGAGAAAATAATTCTTCCAGAACTAGAAGTTCGGCACGAAAAATGAATAATATAAAATAGATGACGAGTTCATAATTTAATTTTTTGGTTGGTTAGTTAGAAAACCCCTGATGCTGCCTTGCGGATGGGGTTTTCTCGTTTATGATATTTTGAGAAGTTTATCGATGATCACATTAATTTCCGAAGAAATTTTAGAGAAATAAATGATCAATGCATATATAATCCCTGAAATCGAAACTTTCAAAAAGATGTCAAGCAACGGAATTTCTGAAAGATTGATGAAGTAAAATATAGCTGTTAAAGCAGTTGTTAGCAACAACATGTACCATGTGGACCTTGAGAAAGGCTGAATCCTGAATTTTGTATAGACCAGGAAAATTTTGAAAGTATTGTATATAAAGAAAGCGAGAAAACTGGCCAGCGCGGCACCTTCCAGCCCGAATGCAGGAATCATTAAATAATTCAGAATAAAGGCGAGCAGGACGAGTATAACTCCTATTCCCAGTACAATCCTGTAATAATCTGAGTTAAAAAGAATACTATTGTTATTACCCAACAGGTTGTCGTAGAGCTTAACAACTGATATAAGAAGTACTACCAGCACAGAAATCTGATATTGTTTGGGTATTAATAAATAGAGAGCTTCGACATTGGTAATAATCCAGATAAAAATCAGTGCACTTATAATTAGAAGATTGAGAGAGCTTTTTCGATAGAGACTTTTTAAACCTTCTTTGTCTTTATTATTCAGCATTTCTGCAGTCATTGGGTGTGTGATCTGGTGCATTGCCTTTTGCGGTACAGAGATCACGGTCGCGATATACACCGCAATTCCATAGATCGCGACATTTTCGATAGGCATATAATACTCTATCATTACCTTATCAAGATCCAGCAATACGGTAGCGACAGATGCAGCGATTAGTATCAATGCGGAGTACTTCAGTAATCTGGAAAGATTTTCAGGAGCTTGGAGGCTAATCCTGGGAGGATGCAAAGAGAAGGCATACAAAGCCATCACAAGCATTCTGAACACGAAAACACCAGAGATAGCGTAGATAAATGCAGCAACACTAATCCAGTTCTTATAAACCATTAGCAGGAGCACACTTATACAAAATCTATGAAACACCTCTTTCATAAAATTTCCAAAAGAACTCTTGTAATAAATCTTTGACCAGGCAAAAAACACTTCGAAATAAGCAGTGGCAAAAGCGATCAAAAAGATTAACCAGATATAGGGCTGTATCAAACTGTTTTCACCCTTAAAATATTCCATTAATTCGGAGTAAAATAATACTCCGCATATTCCAATAATCAGGGCAGATATCGCAGGCAGTACCAGTATTAATGTTAGCAGGCGATCTTGCTCAATCCTGGTTTTGTATGAGGTAAAGAATTTAATTAAAGTACTGTGCACCCCGAATACGAGAAAAGGCCAGATGAGATTTGCTGCTGAAAGCAGATAACTTACTAAGCCATAATATTCCTTGGTAAGAAAGTAAGTGAACAAAAAGAGCGTATTTACAGCACCAATGGCAAAACCGAGGTAGGTAGTCACCATGTTTTTTATGGACTGATTAATGATTATTCCCATTAGATTCGCTCTATTAGATCTGCCAGGTCTCTGGTGAGTTCCCTACGATGAAATTTGGAAATATCACTATTTAATTTCTCCAATCCATACGTTTGTTGTCTTTTAAATTGATCGAGAATCCAGGATTTAATTTCGATTTTATCACTGAATAAAAAGTAATTTCCGCTTTGGGTATCCCGCACCATGTTGCCCGCTTCCCAGTTTTTAGGACCTATGGCCAGAATTGGTCGTTTGGATGCAAAATATTCGAAGACCTTACCCGGAATGATACCCCTGGTTTCCATGCTGTCTATCTCTAAAAGTAATAGAATCGAAGCCTGGTTTTGCATTCTTAAAGCTTCTTTATGAGTTACGTAACCTTCAATTTGGAGATGCTCCTGTAATCCCAGATCTTCAATAGTTCTTTTCACTTCTGAACTAATTTTTCCAGCCAATCGTATCTTAAGCTTATTTCTGAAATCTGAATTTTCCTTCGCAATTTCAGCTATAGCCTTCCACAAAACTTCTGGACTTCTTCCTGCAAGCAACGATCCGATATGGGAAATCTCAAAATCTTCTGAAGTGTATGATACTTCCGGCAATTGATCGAAACCGTTGGTGATTACGTGAACAGGTCTATTGGTTTTTGACTCAAATTCTGCTTTGGTGGTCTGGCTGGTAGTAATTAACAGATCTGCTTTGTTTAGTACATCATGTTCCAGGTTGAGATGCTTTTGTCTGCTAGCTTTTGTAAGCTTCAGTTTTTTGTGGTAACCAATTTCAGTCCAGGGGTCTCTAAAGTCGGCAATCCATTTTACACCTGTTTGTTTCTGAAGTTCGAGTCCTATTAAATGTAAACTATGAGGCGGCCCGGTTGTTATAAGTACATCAAAATCCTCTTTCCCCAGTATGGAGTTTAGAAAAGCAACGGAAGGTTTGATCCAGAATTTTCTGGCATCCGGAATAAAGAAGTTCCCGCGTATATATATCATTAATTTTTGCAGAGCGCTTTGCTCCTGCTCTTTGGCTATAATCCCGGAGCTAATTGTTTTAGAATCTGCTTTCGAAAATATCTCTGCAAATCTATAGGGCTCAAAAATTGGCTGTTTTATAATTTGTAATTCCTGAGGAACTTCAGCAACAAGACTTTCATCTGCCAGGGGATAACTGGGATTTTCAGGAATGTATACTACCGGTTCAATATTAAATTCTCTTAGATAGGTTACGAATTTCAACCAGCGCTGAACTCCCGGTCCTCCGGCAGGTGGCCAATAATAAGTAACAATAAGAGCCTTTTTCATTCAAAGATTTAAATTCGATTACGATTTTTGAACTCGTAGCCAATACCACCCAGAAGTACCAATCCAAACAATACAGAACTAACGAGCGCAATGGTACTTCCTGTCTTGACAACCGCAGGTTCAAATTTGAAGGTTATCTCATGTGTGCCTGCTGGAACGTTCATAGCTCGTAAAGTGTAATTTGCCTGTATATGTTCTACTTCTTTACCATCAATATATGCCTGCCATCCAGGTTGATAATAGTTTTCAGAGAATACAATAAACTGAGCAGAATCAGACTCGTACGAATACTTTAATTCATTCGGCTGCTGTGACACCAGGTCAATTTTAGTATCAGAGCTATATACAAATTCGTTACTTACAAGATCTCTAAACTCGGTATTAACAACCGCCGTATTTCGCAGGTTGACGTTCTTTAACATGAGAATCTCTTCATTCTGTGTGTTCACCCATTTGATCGCCTCGACCGCCCAGGCATTCCCGAAAGCTTCAGGATTTTGCTGCGCCTGCACACCGTTCTCCGTAGGAACTATAAAGTATTTCACATGAAGCATGCTTAAAATCTCCATGTCATTCTTTGCGATATAGAAGTCAAAAAGATCCTGAATCCGGCCAGGTTTTGCGGCATGGTATCCACCTAAAGCATTATGATAATAGGAAGTTCTACCCGTATTAAACGGACTTCCGGAAAGGTCGAAAACCCGGTAATGGGTTGTATCCTGCATGATCTGATCATCTGCTTCATACCGCTCGTATGGCTGGTCTATTTTCCTGGATTGTACAAAGTCATTACTGTTCACATAGCGTCTGTCTACTCCTATTAAGTCTACAAGGAATAGAATTGCAAAACCTGCAATTAGTAAATTTGACTGTATTTTATCTTTCAAATAGGCCCAGATCAAACCGACTGCTATACCAATAAATAGCAAAGATCTCATGACATCATTAAAGAAAATGTCTTTTCGATCTTCTTTCAAAGCGTTGATAAAGTCCATTCCAAATTGCTCCCTGTACAAAGAGTCATTAGCACCCGCAAAATCGAATACCGAACTTAGCAGTAAAAATAGTATCAACAGTCCTCCGGAAATAAAACCAGAATATTTAAGGGCATTCAACTTAGCTTCAAATGATATTTTCATGGATAACAATTTATGAAGCCCTACGATCGCCAGAAGTGGTAAACATAATTCAAGCAATACCTGTATTGATGAAACCGCACGAAATTTATCATATAATGGCACAAAGTCTATAAAAGCGCTGGTCACGGGATTGGATCCGCCAAACCAGTTTTTTCCCCAACTAAGGATCAATGCGAGAATACTACCTCCAGCGACCCACCATTTAAGTTTGCCTTTGATAAGAAATAACGCAAATATGAACAAAAAAATCACACTTGCTCCAATATAAGCAGGTGCACCTACAAAAGGCTGATCTCCCCAGTACGTTGGTGCAGATTTCACGAAATCACCGGCCTGGGCCGGGGCAGCACCGAGCTTTAGAATGGCTTCATATAAATTGGAATCGTTTCCAATATTTTCTGAACTCCCGCCTCCAAGCAATCTTGGAACCATCAAATTAAAGCTCTCAAATATCCCGTAGCTATATTCAGTAATATAATCGTAACTAAGACCCGATTCTGGTTTAGAAGACCCATCAGGTGTAATATTTAAATCAGACTCTCCTCTGGTGCTGTAATTTGCGTATTCGCTCGTAGCCAGCAGGCTTGTAGCGTTCATGGCCAGTGCGAGAATCACGGCAAGCACCATAACTCCAAGCGATTTGAAATAATTCGCGATCCAGGCCTTTTTAAAAGCATCTATAAAGTACACGATACCAAGAACTATGACCAGAAGCAATAGGTAATAGGTCATTTGGTAATGGTTTGCCTGAATCTCAAGAGCCATTCCTATGCTTAATAGTAAAAATCCCCAGACATTCCGATTTCGAAAGATGGAAATGATCCCTGCAAGAACTACAGGCATATAGGCAATGGCATGAGCCTTTGCATTGTGTCCTATTCCCAGTATTATGATGAGATAGGTGGAAAAACCAAATGCAAGAGAACCAACAAAAGCTACCCGATAATCTACTTTTAGACAAAGAAGTAAAATATAAAAGCCAATAAAATACAGAAATAGATAATCTGCTGGTCTCGGTAAAAATCTTAAAACAGAATCCAGCTTTTTGATGTAGTTATGAGGATAGTATGCCCCAAGCTGAAAGGTTGGCATTCCACCAAAGGCAGCGTCTGTCCAGTAAGGCTCTTCACCCGTTTTTTCCCTGAAGTCTGTCTGCTCTTTTGCCATCCCGATATACTGAATGATATCGCTTTGATAGATTTCTTTTCCCTGCAAAACAGGATGAAAGTAGAAAAGGGATAAAACAACAAATCCTGCCAGAACTAGCAGGTGTGGTATGAATTTCTTAATATCGGGCATTCACAAGTGTTTTAAAACTGAAAATTTTAAGAGCAAGTTCGATAACCTGCTGAGTCTCGAAATTAATCAATTTCTTCGTAATCGATATATTCCCCTACTTTTTTATCCTTATTAGATGTAACTTTAGGTTTCTTACCAATAGTTGTAGACTTTGAGCTCGATCTTTTTGAAGTCGTGCCGCCAAATTGCTGACCGAACTGTTGTCCGAATTGTTGTTCGAACTTTCTGCCCATTTTCCGCATGAAATATTTCAGAATCATAGGGCCAAAAAATCGAATGATTATTTTAAATCCGAAATATATAAGTAGTACAACGAGAACAAATTTCAATACTCCAGATAAGGATGCTTCTAACATTCTAATGCTTTTGACAAAAGTAAAAATTAGCGTTCAGATTGAAAGCCGCTTCATCAATAAAATTATAATAAAACTTATATCTTTGATACAATTAACCCCGCAAGTTATGCGCACTACATGCATCTACAGCCTGTTTTTTCTACTAGCAGGCTTCAGTGTTCAGGCACAATATACTGAAACCATAAACTCCAATCGCCCGGGACAGTCTCAGGGTGCTTTTTCAGTAGGAACCAATGTAATACAGCTCGAATCTGGCTTCTATCTCGGGAATGATATGCACGAGGGTCTTGGAGCAGACATCGATATCTGGGGTGTGGATTATCAACTTCGTTATGGGTTGCTAATGGAAAACCTGGAGATCAATCTTACCGGTGCGTTCGAGAATCAGGATATTGTTCGGAATTTTCTTGGCAATACAGTAGAAACTTCAGGAAGAAATTTCAAATCCAATACGCTTGGTCTTAAATATTTATTCTACGATCCATATAAGAATATGGAAGAGGAGAAACCAAACATTCGAAGCTGGTACGCAAACAGAAAATTCAAATGGAAAACCCTGATCCCTGCAGTTTCGATCTACGCCGGGGCGAACTTTGCGTTTGGTGACAATCCTTACCTGTTCGAAGGAGAGAATAAATTTAGCCCGAAGGTAGCTCTTATCACGCAAAACAATTGGGGTCGGTGGGTATTGGTGATGAACATTATTGCCGATAAATTAACTGAAGAATACAGAAGCTATAATGGAATTGCAACTGTAACTCATACGGTCACTCCTAACTTTGCGATCTTTGGAGAATACCAAGGAATTAAAAGCGACCTATATGCAGATGATCTTCTGCGTGGCGGTGGTGCTTATCTTGTAGGCGATAATTTGCAATTTGATGTTAGCGGACTAGTCAATTTTAAGAATACCCCCTCCCGTTGGCAGGTTGCCCTAGGAGTTTCCTACAGATTGGATCTTCATAAAGTTGATGAATACCTGGAGGAGTCTAATGAAGGCAATAAGCGCCGTGCCAGAAGCAAGAAACTAAGCCGGGAAGCCGAAGAAGATTCAGAAGAAAATGATCAATAAATAATAAAGGCCGGAGTTACCGGCCTTTATTGTTAATTATATGCTTACTGGGAGCTTATTTGTTGGACATTGCGGCTTCTACTGAAGCAGAAAGTCTTTTATAAGTTCCATTCTCAAGTCTTTCTCTAATCGCGGAAAAAGCTGTAAGTGTTTCTTCTACATCTTGCAAAGTGTGCGTAGCTGTTGGAATCATTCTTAAAAGAATAAGACCTTTAGGAATCACTGGATAAACCACAATTGAACAGAATATCCCATGATTCTCACGTAAATCTTTTACAAGCGCCATTGCCTCCGGAATGCTTCCTTTAAGATACACCGGCGTTACACAACTTTGAGTAGTTCCTATATCAAAGCCGTTATCCTTCAATCCATTTTGCAAGGCATTTACATTCTCCCAAAGTTTCTCTTTAAGCTCAGGCATGGTTCTAAGCATATCCAGACGCTTTAAGGCACCTACAACCAGCTGCATTTGCAGTGATTTAGCAAACATTTGAGACCTAAGGTTATATTTTAGATAATCGATAATTTCTTTATCACCAGCGATAAATGCACCAGTACTTGCTAAAGACTTAGCAAAAGTTGCAAAATATACATCAATATCATCCTGCACACCCTGCTCCTCACCTGCTCCGGCTCCGGTTTTTCCAAGCGTCCCGAAACCATGGGCGTCATCTACGAAAAGTCTAAAATTGTATTTCTTCTTCAGTTCAACGATTTCCTTCAGTTTACCCTGCTCACCTCGCATTCCAAAAACACCTTCAGAAATAAGCAATATACCACCACCAGTTTGCTCAGCGATCTTGGTTGCGCGCTGCAGGTTCTTCTCGATACTTTCCATATCGTTATGCTTATAGGTGAATCGCTGTCCAAGATGTAAACGAACCCCGTCTATGATACATGCGTGAGCATCTACATCATAAACGATAACATCCTGCTTTGATACCAAAGCATCTATGGTAGAAACCATTCCCTGGTATCCAAAGTTCAACAGGTAAGCGGCCTGTTTGTTAACAAAAGATGCAAGTTCATCCTGCAACTTTTCGTGAAGATCTGTATGACCACTCATCATTCTGGCTCCCATTGGGTACGCCGATCCATAATCTGCAGCTGCCTGGGCATCTACTTTACGAACTTCAGGATGATTGGCAAGACCAAGGTAATCGTTAATACTCCAGGTAATTACATTCTTACCTCGAAACTTCATTCTATTGGAAATAGGCCCTTCCAGTTTAGGAAATACAAAATATCCTTCTGCCTGCTCCGCCCATTTTCCTAACGGTCCTTTATCTTTATAAATCTTATCAAATAAATCCTTCATCGGTCATTTTTTAGACGAGCCGCAAAAATACTGAAAATTGGCCCAATTTTACAAGGTAAATTATTAACATCGAAATCTAATAAAAACAGAAGCATCCTGCAAAGAACAGGATGCTTTTTGTTAATAATTGTTAATCTTTTATTTGATGATCTCTATGGATTGAGATTTTGAATCCTTCTGAGTATCGAGAAAACCCTGCTCATTCATCCAGTCATCGCTATAGATCTTACTCATATACCTGGAACCATGATCTGGAAAGATCAGAACTACATTGGAGTTTGCATTAAACTCTCCTTCTTCCTGATATTGTTTTAATCCCTGCATGGCAGCTCCACTTGTATAACCTACGAACAGACCTTCAGTCCTGGCAAGTTCTCTGGCAGTATGTGCTGCATCTTCGTCACTAACCTTCATAAATTTATCGATCTTATCAAAATCTGTAGCAGATGGAATAAGATTTTTACCAAGTCCTTCTATTCTGTATGGATAGATCTCATCTTTATCGAACTCTTTGGTTTCGTGATACTTTTTAAGAACGGAGCCAAATGCGTCAATTCCGAGGATTTTAATATCCGGATTTTGAGACTTCAAAAATCTTGCGGTTCCAGAGATAGTACCACCGGTACCGCTACAAGCCACAAGGTGCGTAATAGTTCCTTCGGTTTGTTTCCAAATCTCTGGCCCTGTAGAATTAAAATGAGCATCTATATTCAGTTCATTAAAGTACTGATTGATATAAACAGAACCTTTAATTTCAGAATGAAGTCTTTTCGCTACTTCGTAATAAGACCGCGGGTCATCTGCAGGAACGTTTGCCGGGCAAACATGAACCTTCGCACCCATGGTCTTCAGCATATCGATCTTGTCTTTAGATGACTTTGAACTTACAGCAAGGATACAATCGTAACCTTTTATGCAACTTACCATGGCAATACTAAAACCTGTATTTCCTGAAGTAGTTTCAATGATAGTATCACCGGGTTTCAAGATTCCTTTTCTTTCGGCTTCTTCAATAATATATAAAGCGATCCTATCCTTCGAAGAATGGCCTGGATTAAAAGCTTCTATCTTAGCGGAGTACTTTCCGGGGAAATCTTTAGTGATTTTATTTAAGTTGATCAACGGGGTGTTTCCAACTAGTTGCAATACGTTATCGTAAACATGCAAATCTTCTCTCATAAAATGATCTTTAAATAAAACGCGTTCTCACACATTTTACTAATCGACAAATTTAAGCCAAATTTTTTAATTACTCCTTAATCCCTTCAAGATCCAGTAAAAATGCGTACTCTTCAGCTACTTCCTTTAAAGCTTCAAACCTTCCCGAAGCACCACCATGGCCGGCATCCATATTGGTATGTAATAGCAAAATGTTCCTGTCTGTCTTCAACTCCCTGAGTTTGGCAACCCATTTAGCAGGTTCCCAGTATTGCACCTGGCTATCATGCAAACCTGTAGTAACCAGCATATTTGGATAATCCTGCGCCACCACGTTATCATAAGGAGAGTATGATTTCATATAATCATAATAAGATTTTTCATTAGGATTACCCCACTCATCATATTCGCCCGTAGTAAGTGGAATGCTATCATCCAGCATCGTGGTAATAACATCTACAAACGGTACGGCGGCTATTACCCCGTTATATAGGTTTGGAGCCATGTTCACGACGGCCCCCATTAGTAAACCTCCGGCTGAACCACCCATCGCGTACAAATGATTCGAAGAAGTGTAATTCTCCTGTATGAGAAATTCAGAAACATCTATAAAATCTGTAAACGTATTTTTCTTCTGAAAAAGTTTTCCATTCTCATACCATTCCCTTCCCAGATATTCACCACCACGAATATGTGCAATGGCATAAATAAATCCGCGATCCAGCAAACTGAGCCGTACGGTGGAGAAATATGGATCTATCGTAGAGCCGTAAGAGCCGTAAGCATATTGTAAAAGAGGATTTTTTTGATCCTTCTGAAGTCCTTTCTTGTATACCAGAGAGACGGGAATACTTGTTCCATCTTTAGCGGTAGCCCAAATACGTTCGGAAGTATAATTATTCTTATCAAATTTACCACCCAGTACTTCCTGTTCTTTTAAAACTTTCTTGTCTCCGTTCTTCATGTTATATTCCACGACTGAAGTTGGAGTAGTTAGACTATTATAGGTATACCTCAACAAATCTGTATCAAAATCTGGATTTATGGACGTGTAAGCTGTATAAGTCTCATTATCAAAAGGAATATAGTATTCTTTATTTCCTTCCCATTCAATAATCCTTATTTTGTTGAGACCATTTGTTCTTTCACTTACCACAAGGTATTTCTGAAAGATATCTATATCCTCCAATAAAAAATCCTTTCGATGAGGGATCACATCTTCCCAGTGCTCTTTTTCTGTTTGAGCTAGCGAAGTCTTCATCAATTTGAAGTTGGTGGCATCATCCTTATTGGTTACTATATAAAAGTGGTCCTTGTAATGTGCAATGCTATATTCAAGTCCTCGCTCACGAGGCTGGAAAACTTTAAATTCTTGATCTGGCGTATTAGCATCAAGAATACGATACTCGGTAGTCAAGGTACTATGAGAACCTATAATGATAAATTCCCTGGATTTGGATTTGTAAACATAGGAATTGAATGTTTCGTCCTCCTCTTCATAAATAAGCTCATCGGTTTCAGGATCGGTTCCCAGAATGTGCTTATATATTCTGAAAGATCTTAAAGTTTGAGGATCCTTTTTGGTATAATAGAGCGTTTTATTATCGTTCGCCCAGGTAGAACCACCTGTAGTATTTTCAATGTTTTCATCATATATCTCACCGGTCTCCAGGTTTTTGATCCTGATGGTATACTGTCTCCTGCTTACCGTGTCGGTTCCAAATGCCACCATCGTATTGTCTGGCGAGACATTTAGACCTCCAAGACTATAGTATTCGAATTCCTTCGCCATGTCATTGACGTTGAACATCACTTCTTCATCTGCCTCGAGAGTTCCTTTTTTCCGACTATATATCGGGTAATCATATCCCTTCTCGAACCTGGTGATATACCAGTATCCATTGAGCTTATAAGGAACTGACTCATCATCTTCCTTGATGCGGCCCTTCATCTCCAAAAATAATTTCTCCTGAAATTCTTTGGTATGGGAAGTCATTTGATCATTATAGCTGTTTTCAGCATTTAAATAATCCAGAACTTCCTGGTCTTCCCGCTGATTCATCCAGAAATAATTATCGATACGCACATCGCCATGCTTCTCTAATCTTTTCTCAACCTTTTTGGCGATTGGAGCCTGTAATTTCTTTTCCAAATCATTGTTATTTTGAGCGCCTGCAAATGTAATGCATCCTAACAGAATAAAGAATAGTCTTTTCATAATGACAGATTTCAAAGCTGAATTTAGTAATTTTGAGCTTACCAATTTTAAAACGAAATAGATATGTTTGGAGATATGATGGGCATGATGAATAAGCTGAAAGAAGCCCAGGAAAAAGTAGAACAAACCAAGAAAAGACTCGATACGGTATTAATAGATGAACAATCTGCAGATGGACTGCTAAAGGTGACCATCACCGCAAATCGTGAAGTGAAAAATATTAGTGTAGATGAGCAATTGCTACAGGATAAAGAGCAGTTGGAAGACTACCTTGTTCTTACAATGAACAAAGCGATTAAAAAAGCTACAGAAATCAATGAAGCTGAAATTGGTTCTGCAGCGAAAGACGGAATGCCAGACATTCCTGGAATGGACATGTTCAAATAATAAAAGCGGGCAATGCCCGCTTTTTTTTGTTGCTTTTCAAGTTTTATGCCTCTCCTCTGGCAGGATAATCTTCTTTATTCACAAAAGAGATCGACTTGATAAGATCCACAAATTGTGGCCTTGCGAAAGGCATAGATTGTATACTCGCAGAATACAGCGTGCTGTCAGGTCTAATCAGGAATAGTGCCGGCTCTACAAATTCTGAAGGTTCAGAATCTTTGATCCCTTCAGAAATATAAAGATCCCATTTTCTACCGTCTTCCACATCAAAACTATGACCTATGGTAAGGTTGTCAACATCCCATTCTTCCACAGTTTTTTCAGCTAACTCCTTAGTATTGGAACTTACACAAATAATATTCACTCCTTTATCCTTAAAATCGTTCACCATCGTATTTAACTCCTCCAGGTATTTTTTACAAACCGGGCAATGTATACCCCTGTAAAAAATGACCATGGTGAAATTCTCAGGTTGGCTATCTCGAAGGTTCCAGTCCATACCGTTAGTAGTTTTTACTATAAGTTCGGGAACCGCCTGTCTTGGTCTTAAATTTTTCATTGCTTTCTATTTTTTTGAAAATTAAAAGAAAGTCAAATTCTTCTGTGATAAAGCCCTGCTAATATTTAGTTAATAAACTCTAGAATCGTAATTTTTCCAAAGTATCAATGAAATAATGGTGCATCTCTTCAGTATAATCGAGATGAGTTACAATCCTCAGTTTTCCCTGCCCCATGTTACTAATTCTTATATTTTTCTCCTCGAGCTTATGCATGAACTCTAATTCCTTAACATCATCCTGAAGATAAAATATAATAATATTGGTTTCTGTTGGTTCCAGGCTTTTCACATATGCCTGTTTTTTTAAAACTGCTGAAAGTTCTGCTGCACGCTCATTATCTTTTTTCAACTGTTCGAGATGATGATCCAGGGCATAAATTCCCGCTGCGGCCATGAATCCTACCTGGCGCATTCCACCTCCAAGCACTTTTCTTACTCTAATGGCATTTTTCATCAAAGATTTCTTTCCTATAAGCACTGAACCCATAGGAGTACCCAAACCTTTCGATAGACAAACCGAAATGGTGTCGAATACTTTTCCGAAGTCTTTAGGAGTATACTCTTTTTCTGCAAAGGCATTGAACAACCTGGCGCCATCCAAGTGTAAGCCCAGATCATGTTGATCACAGACTTTTCGAATCTCCTGAATGGTTTCAAGCTCATAGCAGGCTCCCCCGCCCTTGTTCGTTGTATTCTCAAGACAAACGAGGCTGGTTAGCGGACTATGATAAAAATCTGGAGCATTAATGTTCTCTTCTACCTGAGCAGCGGTAATCATCCCTCGATCGCCATCTACCAGTTTACAGGAAACCCCGCTATTAAAGGAAACACCACCGCCTTCATAATTAAAAACATGAGCCCATTTATCACAGATGAGCTGTTCCCCGGGTTGTGTATGCAATTTGATTGCTGCCTGGTTCGCCATACTTCCGGTAGGAAAAAATAAGGCTTCATCCATCCCGAACATATCAGCTAACTTTTTCTCCAGAGCGTTAATCGTTGGATCTTCTTTATATACATCATCGCCAACTTCAGCATTCATCATCGCCTCCATCATTCCTTTCGTTGGTCTGGTCACCGTATCACTTCTTAGGTCTATTTCTTTCATTGCATCGTTTTTACTGCTCGCTAAGTTAAAAACTTAAAATCTCCTGCCAATCCTAATTACGCCTGAATAAAACATTTAGTTACCAATCGGCGATCCATCGGGTATCTTCGGAATATTCAGTTCTAACTGAAATTGATCTGGATGTTCCCTGAATTCTTCAATATTTCTCAGCATTTCCCTGTTAACCGCATTGTTGTTCTTCCGAAGCCATTGTTGTAGAGCATCAATTTCAGCATTTGTAATGGACTTCACCAGGCTCGTGGATCTATCATTGGCTGCGAGATTGAGCAGATGTTCAAAAACTACGAAATTTACTGTTTGCTGCACCTTATCAAGGTATTCATCATTATAGTCTGTTTTAATCGTACTGCTAAGGATTTCCCGAAGCAAATACTCCAGCCCTGGATTCTTATCATCTACTGCTTTTTGCTGAATCAACCTTTCAGCTCTGGCCGGATGCAACAGGAATTGCATGGTCATTGCTGCTGCGGTCGCCGGTGCTCCAAAGATATCAAACGCAACATCGGTATTGCTTTTAAAACTTTCCCGATCGCGACCATATCCAAATGCTCTGGGTGGAAAAAGCTGAAGTTTATCCTGCGGGATCGCAATTTCTTCTGCCTTCAAAGTATTTAAAACTCCGTCTATTGCTTTCTTCTGAAGATCGGCATCCAGGATTTTAACATTCAGATTGCCGGCTCCTTTCACTGCATAATCGTATTCGAGTCCGCCAACAAGTTTAACTGCAGCTTCCGTTTGATACCGATGGAAAAAATACAAAGGCACAAATACGTCCTCAAGTACTGTTAGTGGCTCTCCAGTCCTTATATTATCAATAGAGAAGTTTTTGATAGCCTGTTTCCGTATTTTCAAAACATCCTTAAGTTCATCAACTGCATTTTCCCCATTATCCCACAAATGAGCCTGGGCGTTGGCACCGCCCGCAGCCCTGGCATCGCTATCAGAAATGAATAGGAGTCCGTTTCTTTGAGCTTCTTCAAGAGTTTCATTTAAATATTCACTTTCGTTCTCACCCTTCGGAATATCACCATAACTATATTGAACGGTGACCATGTCCCATGCTCCTATACCGGTATCATAGGCATCTTCAGCAGAAATCTGTCCGTTCTTTAAACTAAATTGTGGATGAGGATAATCCATCACAGAGGCTCTGTCTTTGGTACTTGCTGCAAAATTATGAGCAAATCCCAAAGTGTGTCCAACTTCATGGGCAGATAATTGTCGGATTCTCGCCAGCGCCAGATCCATCATGGGTTTAATATTTTCATCAGATGCTGCAAAAGGTTTATTGAGAAGCGCCTGCGCGATCATAAAGTCCTGTCGAATTCTTAAACTACCCAAACTAACATGGCCTTTAATGATCTCTCCGGTTCTTGGATCTACAACGCTTGCACCATAGCTCCAGCCCCTGGTAGACCTGTGCACCCACTGGATCACATTATATCTGGAATCAAGAGGATCTGCAAATTCTGGTAACATTTTGACCTGGAACGCGTTTTTATAACCAATGGCTTCGTAAGCCTCGTTCCACCAGGAAGCACCTTCCAGTAAAGCAGAACGAACAGGTTCAGGTGTACCCGGATCCAGGTAATAAATAATAGGCTCAACCACCTCGCTTACTAATGAATCTGGCGTCTTTTTTTCCAGCCTGTGTCTTATTGCGTAGCGTTTGGTAATAGGTTCGTGAACCGGACTTGCATAGTCCTGGTAGGAGATGAATATCGCACCACTTCTTGGATCAAATGGCCTTTTTTTATAATGATCGTCTGGCAACTTTACAAAAGAATGATGCTGTCTTACTGTAATGTTTTTTGCATCTGGTACTACCGAATTAATGGTTCTTCCTGTAGATGTTCCCGAAAAGGTTAGAAGCGCTTCAAATTCCACGTTCTCTGGATAAGCCTTCGTTCTGTCCAGACCAAGGGCACTTTTGGATTTATCCAGATTATAGGAACCAAACTTGCCTCTCTTCAGCTTTTCGCTTACACCGTGAGCATCTTCCATTAGAAATGATGTAAGATCGATTATATATTTGTTCCCATTGGTTTCTTTAATTTCAAAACCAAAAATGACCGACTCTGCAAAAGCTTCTTTCACACTACTTCTTTCTGCCTCATTGGAGGTGATCGCGCGATATTTTTGATTAGGTTCAATTAACAGAAGCTTATTCCCGGCTTTTCTGAATTCGAGAATCTTTGTATTTCCCAGCTGTCCCCTGTCAAGCCCAATATCATTTGATCCCACACCGGTAGTCAAAAACTGTGTATATAAAAATGGTGTATCCAGGCTGTCCACTTCCAGGTATATTTCGTCCTTGTCTTCATGATAATGGAAATTGAAAAATCCCTGGTAAGTTTTAAGATCTTTCATTTTTTCAAGGAACTGTGCATTCATTGGTATCGAAATGCTGAAAGCCAGAAAGATAGATAGTACGTAGCGCATGAGTGTTTTTTTAAAGCTGTCTAAATCTAAAAATTATTCGTTAAATACTTTTCCGAAACACCCCTAAATTCTATTTTTACGCTAAATCGAACACATGATAACTACAGAGAATATACGAGATCTCAAAGAGCGCCTGGTTGCGTTAAGGAGGTATCTTTGACATTGATGCCAAGAAGATCGAAATAACCAACATGGAAGAAAAGACCTTTGCTCCAGATTTTTGGGATGACCCCAAAAAAGCAGAGCAGATCATGAAGGAGGTCAATGCTGAAAAAAGTTGGGTCAGTGATTATGAAAAAGCGGAAACTTTAGTAGAAGATCTTGAGGTTCTTTACGAATTTTATAAAGAGGACGAGGCTTCTGTGGAAGATGTCCAGCAAAGGAATGATGATGCTCTGGATCTTATAGAAGAACTGGAGTTTAAAAACATGCTTTCCGAAGAAGGAGACAGCATGAGTGCCGTTTTGCAGATCACTGCCGGTGCAGGTGGTACTGAAAGTTGTGACTGGGCAGAAATGCTTATGCGCATGTACATGATGTGGGCTGAAAAGCGAAACTTTAAAATAAGGGAATTAAACTACCAGGGAGGTGATGTGGCTGGAATCAAGACAGTGACACTGGAAATTGAAGGTGAATTTGCCTTTGGCTGGCTTAAAGGTGAAAACGGTGTGCACAGGCTGGTAAGAATATCGCCATTTGATAGTAACGCTAAACGTCATACTTCGTTTGCTTCAGTTTATGTATATCCACTGGTAGATGATACGATAGAAATCGACATCAATCCATCACACCTTAGCTGGGAAACTATGCGATCATCTGGTGCTGGTGGACAGAACGTAAATAAGGTGGAGACCGCGGTTAGGCTACGCCATGAACCTACGGGAATTGTCATTGAAAATTCTGAAACCAGGTCACAGCTTGAGAATAAGAACAAGGCGATGCAGTTATTAAAGAGCCAGTTGTTTGAAATTGAACTCCAGAAACGGCAGGCACAGCGAAGAGAAATTGAGGATTCTAAAATGAAAATTGAATGGGGATCGCAAATTCGCAACTATGTGATGCATCCTTACAAACTGGTAAAAGATGTTAGAACAGCGGAAGAAACCGGAAATGTAGATGCTGTGATGGATGGTGCAATTGATCCATTTCTGAAAGCGTTCCTGATGATGATGGGACAAAAAAATGAAGATTAGTTAATGCTATGGCTTTTTTTAATTAATCTGAAATGTTTATATTAAGATTTAATGAAATATACTATTTATCATAATGCCAGGTGTAGAAAATCCAGAGATGGACTTGAACTTTTAAAGGATTCTGGTAAGGATTTTGAAATCAGGGAATACCTCAAAGAGCCACTTACAAAAGATGAGTTGAGGCAGATTTTAAATAAACTGAATTACACCCCTCTTCAGTTAGTGCGCACCAGTGAAAAGATCTGGAAGGAAAATTATAAAGGAAAAGATCTTAGCGAAGAGGAATTGATGCAGGCTATGGTGGAACATCCAAAGTTGATTGAAAGACCTATCGTTGAGAACGATCAAAATGCAGTAGTTGGAAGACCAGCTACTGAAATTAATAAATTGCTATAATAACCAATTATATGAAACTACAACACAGGATTACAATTATTGGTCTGGCCGCTGCGGCAGTAGCTGGTTTCGTATATTCTCAAATACATATTCACGAGAAGAACCGGCGAGAAATTAGAGAGATTGCAGCTGAGCTTGCTTATACCTGGAGAAATCAGTTAAATCTTTCTATTGACCAGACGCAGCTTCTGGAAGATGCGATTATTGAATTCACAATAAAAAAGAATGAGATCATCAATTCCAGCCTGGGAACCGGACAACAAGTCAATAAGTTAAAGACCATTCAAAAAAGTGAACATAAGTCTCTTCAGAAATTTTTAACCCAGGAGCAGTTTGAAAATTATATTTTTTTGAATAAACAGCTTACCAGAAAATCCTGATATTCATTACAGTGCGTTTGTTGATTGAAATTAATTTTGCGCTTAACAATATTTTAACCCTCGTTCATTAAACTAAGTGGGTTTCCTATGGTCATAGGGTAAAATTATATAATGACCAGTCGGAAGATCTATACCCTAAATTTACTCTTACTATTTATTGGCCTGTTGAGTTTCAAAACCTACGCTCAGGGTCCTTCACCTCTTAAAAAATATACCATCTCTGGAAAAGTAATGGATGATGAACTAAACGTTCCTCTTGAATATGCTACTGTAGCCATCCAGAATTCCAATGACCCATCAAAAATTGACGGTACGGTAACGAATATTGATGGTGAATTCGAGATTACGGTTCAGGAAGGTACTTACACTATTACAGTAGAATTCATCTCTTACGAATCCAAAGTTTTTAAAGATCGCCAGGTGAATGCAGATCTGGATCTGGGGACAATTATGCTGGGTCTTGGTTCTGAAAACCTTGATGAGGTGGTTGTAAGAGCAGAAACGACGCAGGTAGATGTAAGACTGGATAAAAAGATCTATAATATTGGAAAGGATCTTACTACTGCTGGTGGAACTGTAAGTGATGCATTAAATAATGTACCATCGGTAACCGTTGATATCGATGGAGGAATTAGCCTTCGTGGGAACGAAAATGTGAAAATTCTGATTAATGGAAAACCTTCGGCAATGGCTGGATTTGGCGATACGAACGTTTTGAACAATTTGCCTGCGGATGCCATCCAGCGGGTTGAAGTGATCACTTCACCTTCCGCGAGATATGATGCTGAAGGTACAGCGGGGATTCTGAACATTATTCTTACTCAAAAGGAAACTTTAGGATTCAATGGTTCTTTTACAGCCAACCTGGGTACTCCAACAAATGCTGGAGCGAATGCTAACCTGAATTATCGTACAGAGAAATTCAACCTGTTTACTACAACCGGTGTTCGTTATAACGAATCTCCAGGTGGCGGATTCTTTGATACCAGGTACTTTGAGAACAGCTCTACAGACTATTCCAGAATCTACGAAGACAGAGATATCGACAGGCTTAGCAGAAATTTCAATACCAATTTTGGGATGGAATATTTCCTGAACGATCAATCCTCTCTAACCGGAACCATATTTTACAGAGGTGGCGATGATGTAGATATCACTACCAATAATTCTGATTATTACACAAGTGAATCGGGTCTGGTTCTACAAACAGAACGCCGTGAAAGACAGGCGGAGATTGACAATAGCTGGCAATTTGCTCTAAATTATATCAATAACTTTGATGATAAAGGCCATACGCTCACTGCAGATTTCCAATATGAGATCGATGGCGAGACACAGGCTACCAGGATTACAGAGGATATTTTCAATAACCCGGGCAATATAGATTTTGCTTTGATCGGGGAAAATGTAAACCAGATCGAGGATCAAACAGAAATACTGATCCAGTCAGATTATGTACTTCCACTAGGTGAGGATGCTCAATTCGAAGCCGGTTACCGTGGTAATTTTGAAAATTCGATTACAGATTACGACTTGTTTCAACAGGACGTAAATACAGGTTCTTTTTTTCTGAATGAAACCCTAACCAACGAATTTGATTATACTGAAAATGTAAATGCTCTTTATACTCAGTATGGAAGTAAATTTGGGTCCTTGTCTTTCTTACTTGGTTTGCGATTGGAAAATACACAATTGAAAGGTAAAATTGAAAGTGAATTGACAGACGAGCAGCTGGAAGAAGCTTTTGGAATTCCTATTGATACCGATTTTGATAACAACTACCTGGGACTATTCCCAACGGTAAACCTTATTTACGAAGTTGCTGAAGAAGAAAATATTACTTTAGGCTATAACAGGAGGATCAACAGGCCAAGAGGCTGGTTTATCAATCCATTCCCTTCTCGTAGTAGTACTAATAACGTATTCCAGGGAAACCCTAACTTAAGTCCGGCCTACTCCAACGCTTTTGATCTTGGATACTTAAAAAGATGGGAAAAGCTTACATTGACTTCATCGATCTACTACCAGCATGAAACCGATTCATTCGAAAGGATCGAAGACAATGTCGCTGGAACAAATATCGTTAGAACGATTCCAGTGAATCTTTCAAGCAATGATCGTACTGGTGCAGAACTTGGTCTTCTTTACAATCCTGCTGACTGGCTAAGATTAAATGGAAGTTTCAATTTCTTCAGATTTAAAACCGAGGGGGATTATAATGGTAGAAGTTATGATGCTGAAAACAATAGCTGGTTCGCCCGCTTTAGTTCAAAAGTAACCTTGCCTGCGAAAATCGACTGGCAAACCAATGCATTTTACAGAGGAGCTTTTGAAGGCGTACAGGGAACACAGGAAGGTATTCTATCTCTGGATCTTGCTTTTAGTAAGGATATCTTTAAAGAGAAAGCTACAATTTCACTGAATGTTCGCGACTTGTTGAATTCACGTAAAAGAGATTCTTATACATTGACAGATACGTACGAGAGAGATAGTGAGTTCCAGTGGAGACAGGGACAAAACGTAACAGTGTCCATGATCTACAGATTTAATCAGAAGAAACAGAGACAAAGCCGAAGAGGTGGCGAAGAAGATTTTGAAGAAGGAGAATACTAGAAAATCTGGAATAGAGGAAATAAAAAAAGGGACTTAAATAAGTCCCTTTTTTTTATGCTTTTTCCGCTTTGGCTTTTTTACGAGCCTCACGTTTTTCTTTGATCAATTCTCCAACAGACCCACCGATCCAGTAAGGAACGAAAGCTACCAGGAAGATCATAAGCCAGAAACCCATCGTTAATATCGTAAGGAACGCTAAAAATCCAAGGTATTGATCGAATTCGAACATAATGGTATAGTTTGATTTAAATCAGGTCAAAGATATAAATACCTGTTCGCTTATCACAGAAAATCATACAATTTTTCCAGAATTAATATATCTCAATATTCAAGCTGCCATCATTTTTATATTTTGAATGGAAGTTGAGCAAACCAGATTGTAAAAAAATAAATCTTGCAACTGGATAATACAGGAATATTTGCAGAGCCAATGTTCTTCAACATTTGCTGAAATTCTTTCTTAGGATGTTATCGCTTGCGGTTGGTCAATGATACGGCATCACCTCGCCTATTTTTAAGAAATCATTATTCTATGTTGACTTCTGAAGATCTGATGATTACAGTTTATTCTATAAAAACTTCAGTTGTCACGGCAAAGCGCCTATAATAGATTCCGAAGAAAATAATTGCTAACAGAACTTAGAGTCATTTGAATTCTATGTCCTAAAAGGTCAGCAGGAACTGATGTCCTTTGATTCAGACTAAAATTACAATCTGTAACTGAGATATTCAGAATAACGGAAGCGCCAATTTTAAAGTTTTTTTTTGATCATTAAGATTAGTGAAATCTTAACTTTGTGAAACAACCAATATTTACAAATATGGATTATAGAATAGAGAAAGATACCATGGGAGAAGTTAAAGTCCCTTCAGATAAACTCTGGGGTGCTCAAACTGAACGTTCCCGCAATAATTTCAAAATCGGGCCCGCGTCCTCCATGCCGCTGGATATCATTTATGGCTTTGCATATCTTAAGAAAGCTGCTGCTTATACCAATTGTGAACTTGGAGTTCTTCCAGTGGAAAAAAGAGATCTTATTGCCCAGGTGTGTGACGAGATTCTTGCTGGGAAGCATGACGACCAATTTCCTTTGGTGATCTGGCAAACCGGTAGTGGTACGCAGAGCAACATGAACGTGAACGAAGTTATTGCGAACAGAGCTCACCAGATCGCAGGTAAGAATATTGGAGAAGGAGAGAAAACACTTCAGCCAAATGATGATGTGAATAAATCTCAATCTTCGAACGATACTTTTCCAACCGGAATGCATATCGCAGCTTATAAAAAGGTTACTACGATCACCCTTCCCGGTTTAAGAAAACTTAGAGACACGCTAAAGAAGAAATCTGAAGAATTCAAACAAACAGTCAAAATTGGGCGTACACATTTTATGGACGCCACTCCCCTAACTCTTGGACAGGAATTTAGTGGATATGTTGCGCAACTGGATTATGGTATCAAGGCACTGGAGAACACTCTGCCGCATTTATCTGAACTTGCCCTGGGTGGAACTGCGGTAGGAACCGGTCTTAATACACCAAAAGGATATTCTAAAAGAGTCGCCGAGTTTATCGCCAAATTTACGGAGATGCCATTCGTATCTGCCGGAAACAAATTCGAAGCCTTGGCCGCTCACGATGCCTTTGTGGAAACACATGGTGCACTGAAACAGATCGCCGTTTCGCTTAACAAAATTGGAAATGATATTAGAATGCTAGCTTCAGGTCCACGTAGTGGAATTGGCGAAATTAATATTCCAGCCAACGAGCCTGGTTCTTCGATCATGCCTGGAAAGGTTAATCCAACCCAGTGCGAGGCGCTTACCATGGTTTGCGCACAAATCATGGGGAACGATGTCACCATGAGCGTTGGAGGAATGCAGGGTCAGTTTGAACTGAATGTATTCAAACCTGTAATGGCGAATGCTTTATTGCAAAGTGCTCAATTAATTGGTGATGCCTGTCTTTCTTTTGAAGAACACTGCGCTCGCGGAATCGAAGCGAACGAAAAACGCATCAAAGAACACCTGAACAATTCTCTAATGTTAGTAACAGCCTTAAATACGAAGATTGGCTATTACAAAGCTGCTGAGATCGCGAATACTGCTCATAAAAATGGTACAACGCTTAGAGAAGAAGCGGCCAATCTTGGGTATGTAAGCAATGATGAATTTGATGAATGGGTAGATCCAAAAGATATGGTAGGAACCATCAAATAATTGCATCAGCATTATAAATAAAAAGCCTGGTTTAAAACCGGGCTTTTTTGTTGTTTGAAATTAAACCAATCGGCTATTTCCTAGCAAAGTGTTTTTTATACTTTAGGTAAGAAATGGTACCCAGAATTGCTACCGCACCTAAAGTGTAATATATAAAGGTTGGAGTAATAACCTTGTCTCCACTGGCATAAGAATGCAGCCCGCTTAAATAAAAGTTCACACCAAAATAGGTCATCATGATACTTGCGAAAGCTACAATCGCCATTAAGTTAAATAGCCATCTGCTTCTAAGCCCTGGAACGAGTCTCATATGGATCACAAATGCATAAACCATGATGCTTATTAACGCCCAGGTTTCTTTTGGATCCCAACCCCAGTAACGTCCCCAGCTTTCATTCGCCCACTGGCCACCTAAGAAGTTTCCAATAGTTAACATGACTAAACCAACGGTTAGGGCCATTTCAGTAATGATGGTGATCTCTTTTATATTAATGTCCATCTTCTTCTTATTCTTCTCATTGGTAAGAATCATGAGAAGCAGGGAAACCACTCCCAGGATCATTCCAAGTGTAAACGGACCATAACTACCAACAATAACAGAAACATGAATCATTAACCAATAGGAATTAAGCACCGGTTGCAGATTGGCAATTGCCGGATCCATCCAGTTCCAGTGTGCGATCATAAGGATCATGGAAGCTACAAAAGCGGTAGACGCGATCGTAAGATTTGATTTTCTACCAAATGCCAGACCAAAGAACATAGTCGCCCAGGCTACGTAGATCATCGACTCATAGGCATCACTCCAGGGAGCATGACCAGAAATATACCACCTGGCTGCGAGTCCTGCCGTATGCACTATAAAAAGTACGATAATCGTAGCGGCTCCGGCGTAGATAAGACCTCGTATCGCTTTGTTATCTTTAAAGATCTGCACAATCACAAAAACGAGCATGACCAGTCCTGCCAGCATGTACATCCAGAACAGGTTTCTAAATACGTCATATTTGTTGTAAAGAATCTCAGCATTTACTTTGTCTTCTGAAGGCATTACCTCGCCTCCAAACTTTTCCTGAAAACTCTGAATACTTTCCAGGTACTGATTTGCTTTTTCGTAATCGCTCGTTTCCCGTGCTGTTTTAAGCGCACTCATGTACAGCGGAAGGATTTGCTTCGTATAAACCGAATCCATTCCCGTGAAACTAGCTTCTCCAAGCTCAGGGTAAGAGACCCACTTGTTATTTTCATCTTCAGGTACAGGAAAAATTTTGAGTACTTTACCCTGAACCGCCTGGTACAAAAGGTTTACTTTTTTATCGGTTTCAATAAAATCCTTTTGAAATTTATTCGGAACTGCAGCTTTATAAGCACCTTCAAGATACGGGGACAGTTTGTAACCACCTTTTTCATCGAAGAAATCCATCAGGGCCAGGTACTTTCTACCTTCCTCCACATCCAGGATCTGGTGCAGACTGTCATTCTTTTTCTCTACATAAATCACCTGCGCCTGGTACCAGAAGGCAGGATTTTCAGTAATGGAAACCAATACCTGGTCTGAACTTAGACCGGCGTACGTATCGCTTTTGCTTAGTTTACGAAGTAATTCTGAAGAATACGTATTAGCAGGTTTCATTCTACCACCTGCATCCTGGATAATTAATCTTCCAAATTTATCGGCGTGCTCCTCTTTTACCGCGTTAGAAACAATGATGCTATCGATCTGCTGCTTGGAATTCTGATTATGTGCATGATCGTCATTTTGGGTAAATCCAACTGAAGACAGGAACATAAGCGCCAAAACTGCCAGTGCTTTTTTCTTATCCTTGATCTTTTCCAGCATAACCTTTAAATTCCCGAAGCGAGAACCCTTATCAAACAATATCCACATTAGTCCAAAGTAAAGTAAGAAATAACCTATGTAGGTAATCCAGGTTCCCCAGAAATCACGGTTTATAGAAAGCACCGTGCCCTTTTCATCGGGATCAAAACTTGATTGAAAAAACCTGTAACCTTGATGATCCAGTACATGGTTCATATATATAGAATATGGTTCAGGCTCTTCTCCTTCTTCAACGATTTCCACCTCACTTCTAAAACTCGCGTAACCAGGTGTTGCTCTATCGGCAGTTCCGGGATATTTTTCTGCAATGAAATCATTCAGTTTCAAGGCAAACGGAAGTTCTTTTTCTATACTTCCGTAGTTAACAAAGACTTCGAGTCCGTCAAAATTAATCGCCTGTGGATCTGCTACAGTTCCCTGTCCGCCCAATAAAGTAATGGTTTCAGTCTTTCCATTGGCTGTAATATCCAGGGTTACCGCATCAAGATCCTGCTTTGTTTTTGGATTGGTAGGCACTACATCATATTCCCCTGTAACAATCGGTTCCGGAATCACGAACTGCATGCTACCAATATTATACAGCGACCTCAGCATAAGAGTTTGCGTGGAATCACTAACCAATGTCCCCTGCTGTTGATCTGCCATTCGCATATATGTTCCTTCAAACGGGGAGTCTATCTGGTATTCTCCATCTTCAGTAACCTGAATATTAATGGCACCATCCTGCGGACTATTAAGCGTAAACAAGGTGTTATGTATATTGCTTACTTCGCCCTGCTTAAGGTAATGATCGTGGCGCGAACCATCCCCAGCTTCCACGATCTTAAGATAATTCTCACCGTCCTCTGTAGGCACAAGCGTCTCTTCAGCGCCGTGAATAAAGTTTGTCACTTCAAATTTTACTGGTGTTCCATTAAAATCTGTATCCAGTACATAATCGTTCTCCACTTCCGGCCCAAACAGTACATCCTCCTGTAAAACCCTTCTTCGTGGCTCACCGTCTATCTCTCCATCGATAAAAAAAGTAAGATAAGTTTCATAGGTCATGAACTTGTTCGTAGTCTCTCCTTCGCGAATAGGCATCACTCCTTCATAGCTTATATACCTTGTTACAAAGGCACCAATCAAAATGAGAATAAAGGAAAGGTGTAACAAAAGACTGCTCCATTTTTCTTTTTCATGAAGCTTGTATCGCTTGATATTACCAATAAAATTGATGAGAAGAAATAACATGATCCCTTCGAACCACCAGGTATTGTAAATAAGAATTCTTGCCGTTTCGATACTGTACCAGCTTTCTATAAAAGTTCCCATGGCCATGGCAATTGCAAAGATGATAAACAGGACGGCCATTATTCGGGTAGAAAAAAGGATAGAGGCTATTTTTTTCTGCATGAGAAAGTGTCGTTTTAACGGCTGCAAATTTAACGATTTTTTATCGTTTAAAGACAGTGAACTACTCGAATATCAAGTCAACAGCTGTTAATTTCTACACCTTGATTTTTTTGGTAATTTAGCCGCATGATAAAAGTAGTGATCCTGGGTGCGGGCAATGTTGGAATTCACCTGTACCAAAGCTTCAAATTAACTCCTGAAGTTGATGTTATTCAATTGTTTAGCCGAAATCCATCCAGGCTGGACTTTATAGGTAACACTACTGAAGTTATTAGTGATTACGAGCAACTGGCTGAAGCAGATATTTACATACTTTCGGTGCGGGATTCGGCAATTACTGAAGTCGCACAGAATTTAAAAGCTTCGAAAGCCCTGGTGGTTCATACCTCCGGAAGTGTAGCTATGGAAGATTTGTCTATGCTGGATAACTTCGGAATATTTTATCCGTTGCAAACCTTCAGTAAAAATAAAGAGGTAAATTTTTCAGAAATACCTTTATGCATAGAAGCCAATTCTGAAGAAAACCTTATTAAACTGAAGGAGCTGGGATCGTTGATTTCAACCAAAGTTTTCGAAGTAAATTCAGAGCAGCGACGAGCTTTGCATCTTTCCGCAGTGATCGTCAATAATTTTACAAATCACCTATTCACATTAGCGGCAGATTACTGCAATGAAAATGAATTGCCATTTGACATTTTAAGACCGCTTATCCAGGAAACTTTTGAAAAGATTCAGGATCTGCCGCCCTATGACGCTCAAACTGGTCCTGCCCTTAGAAATGACATTAACACGATCGAGACTCATTTGCAGATGCTCAATGAAGACCGACAAAAAATTTATAAAACCCTAACCGACTCTATTCAGAAAACACATGGAAAAAAATTATAAAGAATATCTAAACCAGATCACGACCTTCGTATTTGATGTTGATGGCGTCCTTACCGATGGCTCCTTGCAGGTATCAACGAAAGGAGAACTTTTAAGAACGATGAACACAAAAGACGGTTATGCCATGAAGATGGCGTTGCGTGCAGGGTTTACCGTTTGTATTATTAGTGGCGGTAAAAACGAAGGAGTACGTGAACGACTTCGTGGACTGGGTATTACAGATATTTACCTTGGAGTAGATGATAAAGTGGAGCAAATGGATGAGTTTTTAGACGTCTATGATATTAAACCAGAGCAGGTATTATATATGGGTGACGATATTCCAGATTACTATCCAATGAAAATAGTAGGACTGCCTTGCTGCCCTCAGGATGCCGTACCAGAACTCAAGGAAATTTCACTTTACGTATCACACAAAAATGGCGGGGAAGGCTGTGTTCGTGATGTGATCGAGCAGGTTATGAAAGTTCAGGGTAAATGGATGGAAAAGACTTCTTAAATGCTGAATTACGTTAAACTGGTAAGACCGGGAAATCTACTATTCATTGCCCTTACCATGTATCTTATAAAATATGGTTTGTTCGAACCATTTGGAGTGGCGATCACCTTAAACCTCTTTGGATTTTCGATGTTAGTTCTGGCCGTAGTCTCGGTTGCTGCCTCCGGCTACGTGATTAACGACATTTTTGATGTAGAAGCAGATCAAAAGAACAAACCTTCCAAAACCTATGTTCAGTCTGGCATTTCAGAAAAAAGTGCCTACAGCATGTTCTTCTTATTGAGCATCATTGGTGTAGGATTAGGGTTTTATGTATCGAACATGATTGGTGTACCGGGATTTTCAGCATTCTTTATATTTGGCTCTGCCATTTTATACCTCTACAACTCCCAGTTTCAACAAAGTGTTTTGATTGGCAATATCCTGGTAAGTCTTATCGTAGGATTGATTCCGGTAGGTGTTGGCTTATACGATCTGTTACCGGCGATCACCCCTCAAAACCAACCCACTCAGTCCACGATCTTTTCAATATTGATCGATTATTCCATATTTGCATTCCTGGTGAATCTGCTTCGTGAGATAGTAAAAGATCAGGAAGATATCGATGGTGATTACAATGCAGGCTACAAAACCCTTCCTATCGTGCTTGGCAAAAAACGTACAAATCAGTTACTTTTTTTATTGGGTCTGGCTCCCATAGGTTTCCTGATCTATTATGTTTATGAATATCTCTTCGGAAATACGGCGGCAGTGCTATACGCCCTCTTTCTATTGCTGGCGCCCTTGTTGTTTTTTGAAGTTAATATCTGGACAGCGTCAAGAAAATCTGAGTACTCAAGGTTAAGCACACTATTAAAAGCTGTTTTGTTTTTTGGTCTTTTATCCATAGGACTATTACAATTCATAATTCTATAAACATGATTCAGAATTTGCTTAAAGACCACGAAATCATTCTTGCTTCGGGTTCACCACGAAGACAGAAATTCTTTGAAGATCTCCTAATTCCTGTCACCATAGATGTTCGTTCTGTAAAAGAGATCTATCCTGAACATCTCGAAGGCCAGGAGATCACAGATTATCTTTCAAAATTAAAAGCTGAAGCATTTACCAATCTTAAGGATCATCAAATCCTGATTACCAGTGACACCATTGTTTATGCTGAAGAAAAAGCTTTGGGAAAACCTAAAGATCATGACCACGCGGTGGAGATGATTCGAATGCTTTCTGGCAAAGAACACGAAGTGATCACTTCTGTATGTTTTACTTATAAAAACCGGCAGGACATACTCAATTACACCACCAAAGTAAAGTTTGCAGACCTTAGTGAAGAAGAGATCCAATTCTACGTCACTAATTATAAACCATTTGATAAAGCTGGTGGCTATGCCATCCAGGAATGGATAGGTTTAATAGGAATAGAATCCATCAGCGGTAGCTATTTTAACGTGGTAGGCTTACCTACAAATCTGGTCTACAAGAGCTTAATAAACATATTGAAAGAGGAAAATTCGTAAATTGTCATCAATACGATGAAACGACTCCTTACAATTTTCACATTTTCGATACTTATAATCTCCTGTACAGACCGGGAATTTAATCGAAACGATTTCAGTTTAACTGAAGACTTTAAAGATTACTGGTACTCGGGCAAGGCTGAAATAACTACCTATGACCTCGAACAATCCAGGTATGGTGAGCTGCGAAAAGGCACAGCAACCCTTATATATGTTACTGAAGATTTTTCGATTACAGAACAGGTAAAAGCAGATGATGCAACATTAAGTAAGGCATCGGTCCTCAAATTGAACAGCACTAAAAATTTTAATACTGGCATCTACCCTTATAGTATCATGCAAAGTAGCTTCTTTCCTCTTAACGGGAATGATCATGCCCTGAAGATTGCCGCCTCAGTTCAGGAATGGTGTGGCCAGGTATACATGCAATTGAACAACCGGGAAGATTTTGACATTAGCAGTCACTCCTATTTTGCGGGTGAAGCAGACCAGTATTTGAAATTAAATCCAATCAATCTTGAAAATGAGATCTGGAATCTATTAAGAATTGATCTCGATCGGGTGCCGGTAGGATCTTTTAAAATGCTTCCCTCGTTTGAGTTTATAAGACTTCAGCACATTGCAGTGCGTCCCTTTGAAGCTGAAGGACAATTTATTACCAGTGAACGATATCATATATACCAGTTGTTTTATCCAGAATTGAACAGAACACTGAAAATTTACCTCAATAAATCCGCACCTTATACCATAGAAAGATGGGAGGAATCAGCTCCTGTGGGAAATGGTGAACAGTCTGAAATTTTAACGACTACGGCCACCAAAAAAGCACGATTAAGAACCGATTACTGGAATAAAAATTCGAATAAAGATTTACATTTGCGCGAGAAATTAGAACTTGATCAATGAAGGAATTGCTTCTCACCTATCGCTATGAATTACTGTATTCTCTCGCAGTACTTATCATTTTATTGCTAATACAATTTTTACTGAGAACGGCCGCAAACAAAGTTGGTCGTAGAGGAGAGATCAACATCACCCGCACCAGGTTGATGTTTAAATACATTAATATTCTTATCATATTAATTGCAGCTTTTCTCCTGGCTCTTGCCTGGGGTGTAGGAATTACAGATCTCTCCTTGATATTCTCATCTGTATTTGCAGTAATAGGAGTAGCTTTATTCGCCATCTGGTCGATCCTGAGTAATGTTACCAGTGGGATCATCCTGTTTTTTTCCTTTCCCTATAAGATTGGTGACACCATCAAGATCCATGACAAAGACCTGGATATTGAAGCTGAGATCGAAGATATCAAAGCTTTTCACCTTCATCTACGCACCCGTGAGGGCGAACTTGTGACCTATCCCAATAACCTTATTCTTCAAAAAGCGGTTACCTTAAAACATCGGTTAGATGGCCGGGATGAAGGAAAAGACGCTCTCTAGTCTAAAAGATCTGAAATAGGCTTCAGGACGATGTGAAAACTTTTATATTTGATGAAACCTATTATTCAATGCGGAAAATACTTTTTACCCTATTCTTATTAGGCTGTACTTTCTCCAATGCGCAGGCTCCCGAAAAATGGAGTTCTTCAGATATTTATTCCGAAATCCAGAAACTGAACTTTTTAGGTTCTGTTCTCTACGTAGCAGCTCATCCAGACGATGAGAATACCAGGCTGATCTCTCATTTTTCAAATGAAGTGAATGCCAGAACAGCTTATCTTTCATTAACCAGGGGTGACGGAGGTCAGAATCTTGTAGGACCAGAACTTAGAGAGCAACTGGGAATGATTAGAACTCAGGAATTACTGGCTGCAAGAAAAATTGATGGTGGAGAACAGTTCTTTACCCGGGCCAACGATTTTGGTTATTCCAAAACTCCTTCAGAGACATTAGAGATCTGGAACAAAAATGAGGTGCTCAGTGATGTGGTATGGATCATTCGAAAATTCAGACCAGATGTGATCATCAACAGGTTTGACCATCGTACTCCGGGAAGTACGCACGGCCACCATACATCCTCTGCCATGCTAAGCGTGGAAGCTTTTAATCTGGCTGGTGATGCCACTAAGTATCCAGATCAACTAAATTTGGTTACGACCTATAACCCAAAAAGACTTTTCTTCAATACCTCTCCATGGTTTTATGGTGGAACTGAAGCTTTTGAAAACGCAGACAAGTCGAGGTTTATCACCTTTGATACCGGAACATATTTCCCGTTAAAAGGACTTTCCAATCCAGAGATCGCCAGCCTGAGCAGAAGTGAACATAAGTCACAAGGCTTCGGAAGCACCGGTACTCGTGGTAAGCAAACTGAATTTATTGAACTTATCAAAGGTGAAATGCCAAATGATGAAACCAATATTTTCGACGGAATTGATACCAGCTGGAACAGGATTCAGGGAGGTAACAAAATAGGTGCTATTTTGAAAGAAGTTCAGGAAAACTTTGATTTTGAAGATCCTTCTAAAAGCCTTCCAGAACTTCTAAAAGCTTACCGTCTAATCGAGACCCTTGAGGACAATCATTGGAGAGAGCTTAAAACCCGGCAAATCAAAGATATTATCTATGCCTGTTCCGGGCTTTATCTTGAAGCCATTGCAGATCGAGCTTCGGTTACACCTTCAGAGGATGTGAATATAAAGCTGGAAGCCATTCATAGAAGCAACTCGCAGGTCCGTTTAGTTTCCGTAGAACTCATTCCGAATAATACAAAAACAGAACCTGCAGAAGATCTTACCAACAATGAGACCTGGAATCAAAATCTCGTATTCAGACTTCCGGATGATGCAGATTTTACAAATCCATACTGGCTGGAAGCTGATGGTTCCATAGGAATGTACAAGGTAGATGATCAACATCTTAGAGGCCTGCCTCAAACACCTCTTCAGAATAAAGCAGTTTTCAATCTTGAAATCAATGGTACTCCAATTATTTTTGAGAAACCAATACTTTACAAATATAACGACCCGGTACTTGGAGAAACCTATGAGAATTTTGAGGTCATTCCTAAGGCTGAGCTCAGTTTGCAGGACGATATTCTTGTTTTTAACTCATCAGAATCGAAAACAACAGACATTACTATAAAGGCTAACCAGGCAAACCTTTCTGGTGTTCTAAAATTAAAATCTGAAAAAGGCTGGAACATTGAACCACAAGAATTCGAGGTAAACATTGCTGAGAAAGGTGGTTTGCAATCTTTTAAGTTTTCCATCATTCCTCCGGAAGGTCAGAGTGAAACAACCTTAACTCCGGTGCTGCAAACACAAACTGAGCGTTATGATCAAAACATCATCAATATTGATTATGATTATATTCCCTCGCAAAATCTGATTCAAAAGGCAAAACTGGAACTGGTTAAGTTGAATATCAAGAAAAAAGGAGAACTTGTAGGTTACATTGCTGGTGCTGGCGATATGGTACCGGAAGCCATAAGTCAGATGGGTTACAGAGTTGATATGCTTGATCCTTCCAGCATCACGATAAACTCATTAAAGAAATATGACGCTGTGGTTTTAGGGATTAGATCCTTTAATATAATAGAAGATCTGAAAACTCAGAATAGCGTATTATTTGAATACGTTCATCAAGGTGGAAATCTTATCGTGCAGTATAATACCAATCGCGGTTTGGTCACAGACGATATTGCTCCTTTCAAGCTACAGCTTTCACGCGACCGGGTGACCAATGAGTATGCGGAAGTGAACTTTAACCTGCCGGAACACGAAATCCTGAATTCTCCTAACAAACTGGAAAGTTCAGATTTTGAAAATTGGGTTCAGGAAAGAGGTTTGTATTTTGCAGATTCTTGGTCTGAAGACTTTGAAGCTCCTCTATCCATGAATGACCCTTCAGAAGAGTCAACTGCAGGAAGTTTACTGGTGGCCAAATATGGCAAAGGTTATTATATCTATACGGGACTAAGCTTTTTCAGACAATTTCCGGAGGCAGTTCCAGGAGCTTATAGACTATTTGCTAACTTGATCTCGATTGGAAAATAATGGAAAAGCCAGAAACCTATCAATGGAAGAAAAGTTATACGATCGTATTGATCGCCAACCTTTTCTATATCATCATTTTTTATTTTATCATGAACCTTTTCGCCTGATATGGAATTAATCGACTGGATCATTTTAATTGGTACAATCGCGTTCATCGTCTGGTATGGAGTCTACCAGTCTCGGGGAAGTTCCAATGTCGAGGATTATGTGGGAGGTGGTAAAGATGCCAGGTGGTGGACCATTGGGTTATCTGTCATGGCTACACAGGCCAGTGCTATCACATTCCTGTCAACTCCAGGCCAGGCATTCCATGATGGAATGGGTTTTGTCCAGTTTTATTTTGGGCTACCCATAGCGATCATTATTATCTGTATCGTTTTTATCCCCATCTATCACAGGCTAAAAGTCTATACTGCCTATGAATATCTGGAATCCCGGTTTGATCAGAAAACCAGGACTTTAACCGCCATACTTTTTTTAATACAAAGAGGACTTGCAGCGGGAATCACCATTTTTGCGCCGGCGATCGTACTCTCTGCCGTTCTGGGCTGGAATCTTACCTATCTCACCATTGCCATTGGTGTGCTCGTGATTATTTACACCGTTTCAGGCGGGACCAAAGCTGTGAGTGTTACCCATAAGCAACAAATGGCCGTGATCCTCACCGGGATGTTCGTTGCTTTTTTTATCATTTTGAGTTACCTGCCGGAAGATGTCACTTTTACAAAGGCTCTTGAAATTGCCGGGACTAGCGGCAAGATGGATATCCTGGACTATAGCTTTGATTTCAACAACAGGTACACTATCTGGAGTGGGATCATTGGCGGTACTTTTCTCATGCTCTCCTATTTTGGAACAGATCAAAGTCAGGTCCAACGCTATCTCTCTGGTGGTTCTGTAAAAGAAAGTCAGTTAGGAATGATCTTTAACGGACTCCTGAAAGTGCCTTTACAATTTTTTATCCTGCTTGTGGGAGTGATGGTATTCGTTTTCTATCAATTTAATCCAGCGCCCTTAAATTTCAACCCTGCGGCGACCGAAACGGTTCTAAACTCAGATTATGCCGAGCAATACAGGGATTTGATGCTGGAGCATGATGAAGTACAGCAGAAAAAAAAGGAACTTGGTCTTCAATTTGCTTCCAGTCCCTCGCAGACTAAAACTGAAACTGCCAGTTTTAAGGCACAATATTCCAATCTGGAGAAAGAACAGTTCGAGATACGGGAAAAAGCAAAGACTTTTATTGATGCTTCAGACGTTAAGGCAGAAAGCAATGATAAAGATTATGTATTTATTCATTTTATTCTAAATAATCTTCCGAGGGGATTCATTGGATTACTGCTTGCCGTTATATTATCTGCCGCGATGTCTTCCACAGCTTCAGAATTGAATGCGCTGGCGTCAACCACGGTGATCGATCTCTATCGCAGAAATCACAAAGAGAGCAAAAGCGATGAGCATTACCTGGTCGCTTCCAAATGGTTTACATTCATGTGGGGCGCCATAGCGATACTTTTCGCAAGTCTTGCTGAACTATTTGATAACCTGATTCAACTCGTAAACATCATTGGAAGTATCTTCTATGGAAACGTACTGGGTATTTTCCTGCTGGCCTTCTTCATAAAATATGTAAGAAGTAATGCCGTTTTTATAGCAGCCATTATCACCCAGATCATGGTGATCATTGTTTTTAAAATGAACATTATGCCTTATTTATGGCTGAATGTCCTGGGTTGCGTACTGGTAATGTCCATAGCGCTGCTAATACAACTCTTTAGAAATGATAAAAAAGAAGTAAGCACTACATGAGTGAAAAAATAAAATGGGGAATTCTGGGTCTTGGAAAGATCGCCGGGAAATTTTGTGATGGACTGCAACATGCTTCTAATGCTGAGCTTTATGCCGTGGCAAGTAGAGATTTAAACAAGGCTGAAGAATTTGCAGCAGAGTTTGAGGCAGAGAAATCATATGGAAGCTATGAAGAATTATTAAAGGATGAACAGGTACAGGTGGTTTACATCGCCACGCCACACGCGTTTCATCATGAACTCGCCATCCAATGCATTAAACATGGCAAAGCCGTACTCTGTGAAAAACCTTTCGCCTTAAACTACGAGCAGGCCAGTGAAATGATCACCCTGGCCAGGGAAAAGAACGTTTTTATCATGGAAGCTCTCTGGACCGCCTTCTTACCTCATTTTCGTGATCTGGAAAGCAAGTTTAAGAATAAAGAATATGGAAGCCTGAAATCCCTGAAAGCTGACTTTGGATTTCCTGCTAAATTTGACAAAACGAAAAGGCTGTTTAATAAATCTCTTGGTGGTGGCAGTCTTCTGGATATTGGAATTTATCCGGTATTTCTTGCCTATCGCTTACTTGGTATGCCCAATAGAATTACTGCGGAAGCACAATTAGCAGAAACCGGAGTAGACGAATCCTGTGATATCAAATTTCATTATGACCAGGACATAGAGGTTGAACTTACCTCTACTTTTAAGAAAAAAACTCCTACTGAAGCTATTCTGGAATTTGAAGAAACCAAAGTTATCATGAATTCCAGGTTCCATGAACCAACTTCTATTACCACTCATCAACATGATAAACATGAAGTGCGTGATTACGGAGTAGAAAACAATGGCTATACATTCGAAGCAGAGCACGTGGGAGAAATGCTCTTAAAGAATAAAACTGAAAGTGATATCTGGTCTACAAAGAATACGCTTGAATTAATGCAATTACTTGATTCCATTAGAAAAGAGATCAAATTGGAATACTAATATAAAAGGCTTCAGTTCCAACTGAAGCCTTTCTCTTATAAAAGCTGAAGCGAATTATTTAGATTCCCACTCTGCGATGGATTCTTTATTCATTTTTACATAGTCTGCATTGTTAGCAGCTTCTGCTGCTGCAAGTGATTTTTTTGCAGTAGCAATGGCTTCCTTCTTCTTACCCATTTCAGCTTCGATTAAGGATTGTCTTCTAAGCATCCAGTATGCTTTACCTTCACTCATCTCATTTGCCTTCTTCACCCAGGTATAAGCTTTCTCCATATCTTTTCCTGCTTCGTGGTAATAGGATGCTGCAGAGAAATAATCCTGAGCGGTTGGTCCATTCATTACCTTGTCTATACTTGCCATGGTACGATCATCTGTAGGTACTTCGATTTCCAGAATGGCAACGGTATTCTCCCATAGAAAGTTCACATTCGCGCTATCATTTTTAAGCTCGTCGATCACAATGGTAAAAGTTTCCATATTGATTGGCATCTCTTCCACGGCTGCAGTGGTGGTTAAGGCCACCTTGGAATCGTCCCAATCCTGAGGAACACCCCAGTTATTGGTGGTTTTATAGAACATCACGGTCCACTGCTCCTTTTGAGGTTTGGTAAAAATAGCGTACGAGCCTTTAGCCAGCTCCTTCCCTCCTATTTTCACGTTGTCTGAAAAGCTTATAATGGTATTGAGATTGGCACCCGTTCTCCATACCTTATCAAAAGGTACCAGGTCTCCAAAAATCTTACGGCCCCTCATGGCTGGTCGCGAATATTCAATCGTGATATCGGTGAGACCAACTTTTTGTTCCATCTTTCCTAGCGGACTAGGTTGCGGTGCTTCTACTTGTGCAAAGCCGGAAAATCCGGTACACAGCACCAGTGTGAATAGTAATAGTTTTTTCATGTGTGGTTGTTTAAATTTCAATAAAGATAAGTTTAATCGTAATATAAAATCAAATACAAATCAGTGCTGAAATACGCTGCCCACACAGATTTACGTTTTGTTTAACTAATTAAATTTTACTTTAAACAACTTTGCATGTAATTTTATAAAAAACGAAACCCTGATGAAGATCTATACTCTAAAAAGCAAACAAAAATTACCTGTTTCTGTGGAAGAAGCCTGGCAGTTTTTATCAGATCCACGAAATCTGAAGACGATTACACCAGATTATATGGGTTTTAAAATACTTTCAGGTGCAGACAGACCCATGTATCCAGGGCAGCTAATTCAGTATATAGTCACACCAATTGCAGGTATCAAAACAAAATGGGTTACAGAGATCACACAGGTTCGTGACCATGAGTTCTTTATAGATGAACAAAAATTTGGCCCTTATGCATTATGGCATCACAAACATTTTATTAAAAAGATTCCAGGTGGTGTGGAAATGGAAGATATAGTAGATTATAAACTGCCCATGGGTTTTCTTGGCAGACTGGCACATCCAATTCTTGTCAAACCAAAACTGAAGGAAATCTTTGACTACAGAAGAGAAAAACTTATTGAGTTATTTGGAGAATACACTGAACCGGAAATCCAGAGCCAGACTCAAAAACACGATATATTAAATTAATTATTATGAAAAAGAATATAGTCATTATAGGAGGAAGCAGCGGTATAGGAAATGAAATATCCGAAATGCTGAAGGAAGATCATGAAGTTTATGCACTTTCCAGATCGCAAGGAGATCTGGATACAGATAAGGTAAAACATTTTGAGTTTGACGTATTGGAAAATGATATTTCAGAAATTCATCTCCCGGAGCAAATTGACGGATTGGTTTATTGTCCTGGTTCCATTGATCTGAAACCATTCAAAATGATGAAGCCCGAAAGTTTTGAAAAGGAAATGAATCTTAATTTCTTCGGACTTGTACGCGCTGTTCACGGATTATTACCTAACTTAAAAAAATCTGACCAGGCTAGTCTCGTTTTCTTTAGCACAGTCGCAGTAAAAGTTGGAATGCCTTTTCATACCAGCGTTGCAGCAGCGAAAGGTGCGATTGAAGGATTTGCCAAATCACTGGCAGCCGAGTACGCTCCAAATTTTA
This sequence comes from Christiangramia portivictoriae DSM 23547, assembly GCF_000423045.1. GTDB lineage: Bacteria > Bacteroidota > Bacteroidia > Flavobacteriales > Flavobacteriaceae > Christiangramia > Christiangramia portivictoriae. Next base: position 572,539 of record NZ_KE383972.1, read on the forward strand.
GAGTTAATGTAATCGCTCCTTCTTTAACAGATACACCACTGGCCGGTAAATTACTTTCCAGTGATGATAAGAAAAAGAAAATGGATCAACGCCACCCATTAAAAAGAGTTGGAGAAGCAAAAGATATTGCTAATCTTGCCGGCTTCCTGCTCACCGAAAAAAGTTCCTGGATCACCGGGCAGGTTTTAGGAGTAGACGGCGGATTATCTACATTAAACATTAATTAATGAACACAGTAAATATATTCTGGTTCCGAAGGGACCTTAGATTAGATGATAATGCGGGATTTAAGGCAGCATTGCGGGATGACCAACCTGTGCTGCCTATATTTATTTTTGATTCTGAAATTCTTGAAAAGCTTCCGGAAGATGATGCAAGGGTCACTTTCATTTTTGAAAATTTACAGAAGATGCGCGATGAACTTCAGGACAAGCATGGGAGTTCGATTGCCATGTATCATGGAAAACCAAAAGATATATTTCAGGAATTACTGAATTCCTACGACATAAAGAAAGTTTTTACCAATCGTGATTATGAACCTTACGCGAAAGAACGTGATAAGGAAATTTCAGAATTACTGGAAAAGGAAGATATAGAATTCTGTGATTTTAAGGACCAAGTGATTTTTGAAAAGGATGAGGTAGTCAAAGATGATGGCGACCCATATAAGGTTTACACTCCCTATAAAAATTTATGGATGGAGGAGTTCAAGAAGAAGGGTTTGGACTTCCATTATACCACCAGGTATATGGATAATCTGTACGAAAACAGTCGGCTTCCTAATTTAAGCCTTAGTGACATTGGTTTTAAAAAATCAGATTTAAAAGTACCAGATTACCAGGTGACACCTGGCCTGATCAAGGACTATGAAGGCAAGCGTAATTTTCCAGCAGTAGAAGGAACATCGAGGTTGGGGCCACACCTTAGATTTGGTACGGTGAGCGTACGCCAGATGGTGAGAGATGCCGATAAGCAGCATAATAAAACTTTTCTGGAAGAATTGGTTTGGAGAGAATTTTTTATGCAGATCCTTTACCATTATCCAGATACGGTGACCGATGCCTTTAAATCTAAATACGACCGTATAAAATGGCGTAACAATAAAAAAGAGTTCGAGAAGTGGAAAAATGGAGAAACAGGCTACCCTTTAGTGGATGCGGGAATGCGGCAGCTGAATAAATCTGGGTTTATGCACAATCGCGTACGCATGCTGGTAGGATCCTTTCTTTGCAAACACCTGCTTATAGACTGGCGATGGGGAGAAGCCTATTTTGCTGAAAAACTTTTGGATTACGAAATGTCATCAAATGTTGGGAACTGGCAATGGATTGCGGGCAGTGGTGTAGATGCTACTCCATATTTTAGAATCTTTAATCCAACCACTCAAATCGATAAGTATGATGAAAATCATGAGTATATAAAAGAGTGGGTTCCAGAATTCGGAACCGATGAATATCCAGATAAAATGGTAGATCATAAGGAAGCTCGGGAAAGGGCATTGGAAACTTATAAGAAAGCTGTTAGCAATTAGCTAGCAGTTTTCTGGCTTTTTCCAGGTCTTCCGGAGTATCGATCCCTATACTTTTTACACTGGTTTCCACCATCTTTATCTTTTTGCCATACTCAAGGTAACGTATACATTCTATTTTTTCTGAAGCTTCTAAAGGCAGCATTGGCAAACGATGAAAATCCATTAGAGCAGATTTCCTGAAAGCATAAATGCCAATATGTTTGTAATAAACAGTCTCGACTGAAGCATCACGGGGATAAGGAATTGGAAATCTTGAAAAGTATAGTGCAGACTGGTCTTTACCGGTGATCACTTTCACATTATTAGGATTGTTGATTTCCTCCAGGTCTTTAAGTTCGGTCTTCAGGCTGGCCAGATCAATTTCGTTTGATCCTGGTTGCTGGAAAACTTCCAGTAATTTGGTTAGACTATTCGTGTCGATAAACGGCTCATCTCCCTGTACATTTACCACTATATCCACATCCATGTTTTCCACAGCTTCTGCGATCCTGTCGCTACCGCATTCATGTTCTTTCTCGCTACGTACGACCTTTCCCCCAATTTGATTCACTTCATTATAGATGCGATCATCATCTGTTACTACATACACTTCATCAAAAAGACCCGTGTTTTTCGCAGCTTTATAAGTTGTAGCAATAACCGTTTGTCCATTGAGGTCCTGCATCAATTTACCAGGAAATCTTGAGGCTTCATAGCGCGCAGGGATCATCGCGATGATTCGTAATTTAGAAGGATCGTACATAGGTATAATTTTATGTAAAAATAGCAATTACTTACCAGCGAAAAAATCGTCTCCAAAACCTATCAGGTATAATTTCTCCTGCGCCCTGGTGATTGCAGTGTATAACCATCTTAGGTATTCCTTCCCCACTCCGTTGGGAAGGTAGGGTTGCTCAATAAAAACATTTTTCCATTGTCCACCCTGGGATTTATGGCAGGTAATCGCATATGAAAACTTGATCTGTAAAGCATTGAAGTATTTGTTGTTCTTAATGTTCATAAACTGCTTGTACTTCGATCTTTCGTTGGCATAATCTTTTTTTACCTCTTCATAAAGGCGGTTGGATTCTTCATAAGTAAGTGATGGTGTGTTGGTTGTAAGAGTATCCAGCATGATGACTGTTTCGAAAGGTCTCATTTTAGGGTAATCTACCATTTGAACCTGTACTTCAGCAAATCTAAAGCCGTAAAGTTCCTTGAACCCAAAGATCTCCAGCACTTTTATAATATCTCCATTTGCGATAAATCCCGCTTCGCTGCTTGGCTTGATCCAGAAATAATTATTCTTTACAACCATTAAATAATCTCCCGGGGAAAGCTCATCTTCCTGAAATAAAATACGGGATCTTATTTGCTGATTATACATATTCGCCCTTTTATTGGACCTTACTATAATACTGGTATCTTCATGCCCATTTTCTCCGTAAGAATCCTGGATGGCGTCCATGATCTCATAACCATCAGTTAATCGTATAACATCTGCGTTTCCAGAAATCTCGAATTGAAAACTTTCGTAGAACTCCTCCTGCAGGCTTTCCCTGATTAGAGTTGCATTGTGCAGGATATCACTGCCTTCACTTTGCCGCACCACTTCATCCAGTTCTATAAAAGAAACCTCTTTGTCATAATTAAGTCCCAGTTTCTCCTCTTCCAACGCTGGGCTCAGCTCCATTTTCACTGGCGGTAACTGCGCGGTATCTCCTATAAGGATGAGCTGACAATTGTGTCCTGCATAAACATATTGAATAAGATCATCCAGCAAAGAGCCATTCTCAAAAAGTTTTGAATTCCCTCCATCATCTGAGATCATAGAAGCTTCATCCACAATAAAGAGGCTATTCTTGTGCTTGTTGGGCTGTAATGTAAATTGAACTCCGCCGTTTCCCGACTTCTTCGGAAAATAGATCTTCTTGTGTATGGTAAATGCTTCTTTCTTAGAGTAATTGGAGATCACTTTTGCCGCTCTTCCGGTTGGAGCGAGCAGAATTCCGGATTTCCGGATCTTCCAGAGGTTTTTGGTAAGCGTACTTATAATGGTTGTTTTTCCGGTTCCGGCGAAACCCTTCAACAGGAACAATTTATCCTTTCCTCCTTCCACTACAAATTTTGAAAGCATCTGCAGTGCGATATCCTGTTTTGCGGTTGGTTGAAATTCAAGGTCTTCAGCAAGGATTTTAAAGAAGGAATCCGGCGTGGGTATGTCCATAAAAAGTGCGTAAAAACTCAAAGATACTAATGGATTTTTATGACAGAAACTTTTGCGAATAAAAAAAAGTTGTAGATTTGCGTGTAACCCATTAACCTTTAAACTAAACTAAATTTTAAAAGCATGAGATTTGTAATTCAGATACTCCTTTGGTTGGTTATTATCTTCCTGGCATATCTTACTTTCAACGCGGTTTACGAACCACTACAATTTAATAAGATCAAGGAAAAACGATATACCAAAGTAATCAAAAATCTTAAGGATATTAGAGCTGCTGAGCTTGCTCATCAGGAAGTAACTGGAAGATTTACTGGCAACTGGGATAGCCTGGTACGTTTCATTGATACAGCTGAATTCGCGATTACTCAGAGACGCGATACTGTTATGCTTGATGAAGAGTACGCTAAAACATATGGAGTAGATAAGAACATTGAAAAAGTAATTATCGATACTTTGGATTTCGTTCCAGTTAGAGACTCCCTGTTTAAAGGTAATAAAGAAAGATATCAAACAATGATGAATGTTCCTGTAGAAGGAGTTAACGAGAGGTTCGAACTTAGAGCAGGCACGATTCAAAAAGGAGATAATAAGATACCGGTATTCGAAGCTAGAATACCTAAAGCCGTAGTCTTATCAGATCAGGATAGAACACTTATCCTTCAGGAAAATGAAGTACAGTCTGTAGATGATGTAAACGGAAGATACATTAGCGTTGGTAGCATGACAGAAGTTAGTACCAGTGGTAATGGGTTTGACAGATATGGTGGAGATAGCGACAACGACTAATATTACAACAACAAAAAAGAAAATGTCCATTCAGGTTAGCCTGAATGGACTTTCTTTTTGTATCCTGGATAAGGAGCGGCAGGAGATAGAATATTTAAAAAGATTTGATTTCGAAAAACAACTGGATCCCGTAAAAGTACTTGCCAGGATTGAATTGATTATCGAACAGGAACCTTTGCTTCAACAGCAGGTCGAGGAAGCTAGTTTGTTTTTTACCAATACCCTCTTTACGCTGGTTCCTCTGGATTTATTTGATGAGGCACAGGCGGTAAGCTACCTGAAGTTTAATACCAAGATCCTGAAAACCGACTTTATTGCTCATGACGAGATAAACCAGGAGCTTGTTAATGTTTATATCCCCTACGCCAATATTATCAATTACTTTTTTGACATGTTCGGGGAATTTGAATATCGTCACAGTCTAAGTGTTCTAATTGAAAGTTTACTACATCACAAAACTTCGGAAGCACCTCAGGCTTACTTGCACACTCATTTGCAACATTATGAGCTAATTGTTATTCAGAATTCAAAATTGATCTTTGCCAATAGTTTCGAATTTGAAACCAAAGAAGATTTTATTTATTACCTGCTTTTTACTTTTGAACAATTAGACCTGGATCCGGAAGTGGTAGAATTAACTCTGCTAGGAGACATTACGAAGAATTCAAAAGAATATGAGATAGCTTATAGATACATTAAAAATGTTTCTTTTTTAGGGATGTTTCATAATTATAGTTTTTCCGAGGCAGCAATGCCAGAGTATCCATTGGCAGATTATTTAACTATTAAAAGTTTGACATGAGAATCATATCTGGGAAGCATAAAGGAAGACGGATCACTGCACCATCTAAATTACCGGTTCGACCAACTACCGATATGGCAAAGGAAGCATTATTCAATATTCTGAATAATCAGTATCGGCTGTCTGACCTTAAAGTTCTTGATCTGTTTTCAGGAACAGGTAATCTGGCATTCGAGTTTGGTTCCCGGGGTGCCGAAGACATTACTGCGGTAGACGCTCATTTTGATTGTGTGAAATTTATCAGGAAAACTTCAGAAGATCTTGATCTCCCAATCATGGCTATTAAAAGTGATGTCTTCAAATTTCTTGGAAAAACTGCGATTAAATCTGATCTTATTTTTGCAGATCCTCCATACGACTTCAGTACAGATCAATTTGGAAAGATCGCTGAAATTATCTTTGAACGTAAGCTTTTAAATGAGGATGGCTCGCTGATCATCGAGCACTCGAAACATACAGATCTAAGTAAATTTCCTCATTTCAGCCATTCAAGAAAATACGGAAGCAGTGTTTTTAGTTTCTTCGAATAATTATTACCTTCATAGAATGACACACCAAGTAAGAAGACTAAGACTCCCGTATGCCGAACTTGAACTGCATGAGCAATATGTGATTTCTACTATCATGGAGGACCAGGTTCTGGACAAAGAACAGATAGAAGAGATGCGGGAAATCTTCTACGATCACTTTGGAGACAGAAAATGGGTATATCTAAGCAATAGAAAGAACAAATATAACGTTAACCCAATCATATATATCGATCTTATCCAAAGACAGTCTCTGGTGGGAATCGCTATTGTTCTACATGAAAATGAGGCCGCACTTACCGCAAATTTTGAAAAACAATTTGCAACCATACCTTTTGAAATGTTCGTTGATACATCTGAAGCTCTTGCCTGGGCCAATGGTTTACTTTCTCAGAACTAAGATTTTAAAAGCGTATTCGCTTATTCTATTTTCAATAATTTCTTGTGTAATAAGTTCCACTATGAGCGCCCAGCAAATGAAACTGGTCTGGCAGGATGAATTTGAGAAATCTGGAAAACCAGATCCGGAAAAATGGAGTTACGAGACCGGGTTCATAAGAAATCTGGAGGCCCAGTATTATACTTCACGAAAGAAAAACGTACGTGTTAGAAATGGCAAGTTGATCATAACGGCCAGAAATGAATACTTCGAAAATCCAGATTATGATCCTGAGATCAATGATTATCGCATTAACACCCCGGAAACCAACTACACCTCTGGCAGTATTCATACTTCAGGCAAATTTGATTTTAAATATGGACGCGTAGACGTTCGCGCCAGTTTACCTGGAGGTGCCGGCTCCTGGCCAGCAATATGGATGCTTGGATCAAACTTTATGGAAGTCGATTATCCAGAAGCTGGTGAGATCGACATTATGGAGCATGTTGGCAAAATCAAGGGAGAAATACACGGCAGTGTTCATTACGCCAGCAGGGACAATGAGATCGTTTCGAAAACCGATACTACTTTCATCGAAAGCGTTTCCGAAGAATTCCACGTGTATTCAATCGACTGGAATAGCGATCGTATCCAATTTCTGGTGGACAACAAAATTTATCACACATTTGAAATTGAAGCTGCCGGAGCAAATAACAACCCTTTTAGAAAACCATTTTTTATATTGATCAATTTAGCGCTTGGAGGAAAATGGGCTGGTAAGATTGACGACTCAAATTTTCCACAAAAATTCATCATAGACTATGTACGGGTGTATCAACACGTGGAAAGTAAAAAAGCAGACCTGTAAGCCGGATTCTGTCATCCGATAAATAGATCGGATCCCTTATCATTTATCTGAAATTAGCGTTGCCACTAATCTTGAGCTGCCTACCCTCCGGCAACGAACGGGCGATCCTTAAATGCCGGTTTACATGGCATTGCACCGCATAGAGTTTACCTGGTTTCACTACAGCTTAACCTGTACATTCTTTCTGTTGCACTGGTCCTGATCTCACGATCGGTGGGCGTTACCCACTATACTGCCCTGTGGTGTCCGGACTTTCCTCTCCGAAATGTGAGTCGGAGCGATAAGGCGGTCTGCTTTCGGCAAATGTAAGTCAAATTATGTTCATTTCTCAGGTCATTTGTTCATAAAAATCGACCCGGTCCAGCTCGATTAGAATTGGGATTTTTATATTTGTAGTTCAATAGATCTTGATGGAACACTTTGTAGTATCAGCACGTAAATACAGGCCTCAAACATTCAAAGATGTTGTTGGACAGCAGGCGATCACCAATACGCTGGCCAACGCGATCCAAAACGATCATCTTGCTCAGGCATTGTTATTTACAGGACCTCGAGGTGTAGGAAAAACCACCTGCGCCCGGATCCTGGCAAAAATGATCAATCAAGATGGCACCCAGGCGCCAGACGAAGATTTCGCGTTCAATATTTTCGAACTTGATGCCGCTTCCAACAACTCGGTAGACGATATTAGAAATTTGATCGATCAGGTTCGTATCCCGCCTCAGGTAGGGAAATACAAGGTCTATATCATTGACGAGGTTCATATGCTGTCTGCATCAGCCTTCAATGCATTCTTAAAGACCCTTGAAGAGCCGCCGAAACATGCGATTTTTATCCTGGCCACAACAGAAAAACATAAGATCATTCCTACGATCCTGTCCAGATGCCAGATTTTTGATTTTAAAAGGATCACTGTAACCGATGCCAAGAACTATCTTGGTTATATTGCTGAACAGGAAGGCGTAAATGCTGAAGATGATGCGTTGCATATTATCGCGCAGAAAGCTGATGGTGCCATGCGTGATGCGTTGTCTATCTATGATCGGGTGGTAAGTTTTAGTGGAAATGAACTTACCAGACAGGCAGTCACAGAAAATCTGAACGTCCTGGATTACGATACTTATATGCAGGTGACAGATATGATCCTGGAGAATAACATTCCACATTTGCTTTTGAAGTTCAATGAGATTCTATCCACTGGTTTCGATGGACATCATTTTATCGCGGGACTGGCTTCTCACTTTAGAGATCTCCTGGTTTGTAAAGACCAAAAAACCATCCAGTTACTCGAGGTAGGAGAACAAACTAAAGCCCGGTATTTTGCACAATCTCAAAAAACATCGCATCCATTTCTGATGGAAGCTATTGAGCTTGCGAATAGCTGTGATCTGAAGTATAAAACAAGTCAGAACCAAAGATTGCTTGTTGAACTTTGCCTTATGCAACTAGCATCCATCACATTCGATACTCAAAAAAAAAAGTCTGATCGTAACATAGTTCCCCCGGAACATTTTACGCAACAACCGGTAAGAATCTCTAGCGAGAAGAAGCAATTACTTAATGAAAATGAGCACGACACATCTTCTCCTGCGGAAGAAATAGCACTTCCAGACCCGTTAAAAGCACCAGAATCCTGTGCTAAACCAGAAGAGGCATCTTATTATTCAAACGAGAGCCCTTCAGATTCTACGGAAACTTCAGCTGTCTCCAAGCTTAATGCTACTGGAAATAAGTCTGAAACAGTTCAAAATCAGGATTCAGATATTATTCCGAAGCCAACTACAAAAACTTCAGAAGACAATGAGGTACAGGAGCTCAGAAATGCAATGAGCGAGGAACCTGTTCGAACTAAGAAGTCACTTCCGGAGATCAAACGAGAAAAAGTCTCTGGTCTGTCTTTAAAAAGTATTGGCAAGAAAAAGGAGCTGGCAGAAAAGCAAAAAGCGATGTTACCTGTGGAAGAGGTAATGAATGAAACTTTTTCTGAAGAAGATATGGTAAGGGAATGGAAGAATTATTCGGAAAAGCTGAAAAGTAAAGGTGAAAAGATCCTTGCTTCCATATTCGAATCGCAGACACCAAGCCTCCAGGACAAGGATATTCATCTAACTTTTCCAAATGAAACGATGAAGATCGATCTGGAAAGAGAAGAAAACCGACTCATGCATTTTCTAAAAGCCAGACTTAGAAATACCCATATTAGGTTGGTGATCCATGTTGATGAAGTTGTTTCTAAGAAATATGCCTTTACTCCCCAGGAAAAGTACGAAAAACTGAAAGAGGCTAATCCTCTACTCGACCAATTGCGAGCAACTTTTGATTTAGATGTATAATTATGTTAGGACTAAAATTACCTACCGACCCGAGATGGGCAGATATTGCAGAGAAAAATATTGAAGAGATCCTGGTAGATCATGCCTATTGCGAGCAGAAAGCAGCATCAACAGCCATCTCACTGATTGTAAGTTTTCCAGAGTATCCAGAACTGGTGAATGCCATGACAGCACTTGCCCGGGAAGAAATGGGACATTTCAAGATGGTTCACGACCGGCTGCTAAGCATGGGATTTAAAATGGGATGGGATCGGAAAGATGAATATGTGATCCAGCTCTTGAAATTTTTCCCAAAAGGAGGTAGTAGATCCACGCAACTTGTACATCGCCTACTTATTGCAGGTTTGATAGAAGCCCGCAGCTGTGAACGATTCAGACTTCTTTCTGAAGAACTGGAAGATAAGGATCTCGCAAAATTTTACCGTGACCTCATGATCAGTGAAGCTAACCACTACACTATGTTCCTGAAGTTCGCCCGGCAATACGGTGAAGATCGGAAAGTAGTAGATCAAAAATGGGAAGACCTACTGGAATTTGAAGCCAAGATCATGAAAGACCTGGGAACTAAAGAAAGCATTCACGGTTAGACTTTTGTTCTTTTTGAATCATTGTAAAGTGATTTAATGATCCCGTCTGCCAGACCAATCTTTGGAACGTGTATCCAGTTGGCACGCGCCCATTTCATGGAGTTCACATAAATTTTAGTTGCGGGAATGATCACATCTGCACGGTCATTTTTTAGGTCCAGTTCGGTGATACGTTCCTCATAAGTATAGGAATTGAGTTTTTCGTCATAATCCCGCATATACTTTAAACTAAGTGCCTTACCCTCTTTTTTGCCGCTGGTTTTAAAAATGTTATTGATATTTCCTCCAGAACCTATTAAATCGATGTCATCATACTCCCGGGTCGTTTCCTTTACCCATTCCCGCATTTCTTCCCAGGTATGATGTTCTACCAGGTCTTCCATCATTCGTACGGTTCCAACCTTAAAAGATCGTGATGCAATTGTTTCTCCATTACTATACATCGTATATTCTGTACTTCCTCCACCTACATCTACATATAAATAGTTACAATCATTCTGAATAAGTGCACGAAGATCTGTAGCTGCAATGATCGCAGCTTCATGGGAACCATCGATGATTTCTATGTCAATACCAGACTTTTCCTTGATAATAGAAGCAATCTGCTGCCCATTAGCAGCTTCCCGCATCGCAGAGGTTGCGTAAGCTTTATATTTCTCGACCCCATGAGATTTCATCAATAAATTAAAAGCATGCATGGTATCGATCATACGCATGGTGTTCTTTTCTGAAACTTTTTTCTTCAGGAAAACATCTGCTCCTAGTCTAATAGGTACGCGTACGAGAGAGGTTTTTCTAAACATTGGCTCCTTACCCTCTTTTTCTGTAATTGTAGAAACGAGAAGTCTTACAGCATTTGAACCAATATCTATGGCAGCAAAATTCTTTTGTTTGATCATTCGTAAATTTCAGTTTTTCTTAAATAATAGTCATAAAGCGCGAACTGTGATCTTACATTCTCGCCGCTCGTTCGGCGGTAAGGATTGTCCATACCTTTGCAATGTATCCTGGCTTTCACATTATCACTCCAGCTTATTTCAAAAGTTTCTATGAGTTCCTGCTTGATATCCTCATCATAAATTGGACATGATATTTCAACACGTTGATCAAGATTCCTGGTCATCAGGTCTGCCGAAGAAATGTAAATTTTTCTATTTCCAGCATTCTCAAATATGTAGACTCTTGGATGCTCCAGAAATTTATCGACGATACTAATGGCTTCAATATTTTCACTCAGACCTTCAACTCCAGGTATTAAACAGCAAATACCTCGTACAATTAATTTGATCTTCACACCAGCTTTGCTTGCCATGTAGAGCTTATCTATTACTCCGTTATCAGACAAACTATTCAACTTCAGCCTTATTCCTGCGGGTTTTCCATTTTTGGCGTTGTCAATTTCAGTTTGAATGAGATTATAGATAACATTCCTGGTATAGTGAGGAGAAACAATTAGATGCTTGTATTTGTTGACCTTATAATTCGTTTCAAAGAAGTCGAAAACCATATTCACTTCTTTGAGGATAGCCGCATCTGCGGTAAAGAGTGTATAATCTGTATATATTTTCGAAGTATTTTCATTGAAATTCCCGGTACTTATAAAACCGTATCTCTTCAGTTTGCCTTCTTCCTCACGTTCGATCACACAGGTTTTACAATGCACTTTTAATCCCGGAACACCAAAGATCAAATTAACACCTTCTTCCTGCATTTGTTCAGCATAACGAATATTAGCAACTTCATCAAATCGAGCACGCAATTCAATTTGTACGGTAACTTTCTTGCCATTTTTAACAGCATTGATAAGAGAACTGGCGATATGCGAAATTTTGGCCAGTCGGTAGATCGTTATTTTTATAGTTTTCACCTTTGGGTCCAAAGCAGCTTCTCGAAGAAATTTAACCACGTAGGCGAAACTCTGGTATGGTGTGTACAGAAGATAATCTTTTTCAGCAATACCTTTTAGAACACTTGTTTGAAGAATTAATCCAGGTATTGGCAGAGGCTCTCTTTTTTCAAATTGCAGCTCTTCCCTTCCCATACTTGGAAAGTCCATATAATCTCTTCTGTTATGATATCTCCCACCCGGGATGATACTATCGGTAGACTCAATCCCCATTTTATTCATTAAATAGGTAAGCGTCTCGCTATCAATATTCTTATCGTACACGAAACGAACAGGATCTCCTTTTATACGGTCCTTGACACTGTCTGAAATCTTTTCAATAAAGCTTTTACTAAGGTCACTATCCAGATCCAGCCCTGCGTCCCTGGTAATTTTGATCATGTGTGCAGAAAGACTTTCGTAGTCGAAAATATTAAAGATCGTATGCAGGTTATAACGAATTAGATCATCCAGAAGAATGATGTACTGCTTGCCATTTTCCTCCGGAAGCACTACGAAACGCTCAATATTACGAGGTATTTCAATGAGCACATAACGTTTTTCTTTGGTCTTCCTCTTTAAGATCCTGTCTATTCCTTCAGTCTGCTCTACTTCTTCGGTCATCACCATTTTTACCGCCAGGTATGCTGCAGAATCTTTTAAAGAAGGCATTTCCGGAAGCTCATTCAGAATGATGGTAACAAGAGCGGGGCTTACCTTACTTAAAAAGAAGTTTTTTATAAAATCCTGTTGTTTATAGGTTACTTCATCTTCATTTATCACGTGGATATTATGCTCCTTCAGTTTTTCCTGAATATCCTCCAGTATTTTAAGACTTTCAGACTGTTGATCTATTACAATTTTGGTAATGGCTTCCAGTAATTTACTCGCTTTGATTCCGCCAAGAACACTTTTTGCTGCTTTGCCTGCCAGGTCAATTCTTTTAACTGTGGCATATCTTACTTTAAAGAACTCATCGAGATTGTTTGAAAAGATCCCTAAAAACCTTAATCTTTCAATCAGGGGAACTGTTTCGTCTGCCGCTTCCTGTAAAACTCTTGCATTAAAGCTTAACCAACTTAATTCGCGGTTCGTATAATTTTTATTAGCCATAAGGTTTAGCGAAGATTTTTCGGGAACAGATGCAAAATAGTTTTGCCTTGATGAATGTTTTTCCAGGATTCCGTTTCAAAATCGATCACAGTAAGACCGGTCGTTGGAACATTATCGAATTTCTTATCTCCGAGAAAATTTACCAGAATGGTCATGGCAGGATTATGACCAAAAACGATCAATTGATCCCGATCATCTGGACACTCCTGTATTTCTCTGAGTAGTTCATTCTGGTTAAAGGTATAGAGTTCTTCTTTCACCTCGAAATCTGGTTCCTTAATGTTCAGACTCTTTTTAAAAAGTTTCGCGGTTTCATGTGCACGAACGGCATAACTGCTCCAGAACAGGCCTCCAGGTTGATAAAAATTCTGAAATTTCTTAAGAACCAGTTCAGCATCCCTGAACGCCCTCTTCTTTAAAGGTCGTTTGTGGTCTGGAAGCTCATTCTCCCAGGAAGATTTCCCATGTCGTACTAAGATTAATCGTTTCATAAATTAAGGTGCTAAACGTTCGTGTTTCCAGGCGTTGGTAGTTTTTTTGTAGCGTATGCGATCATGTAATCTGCTCTCTCTACCCTGCCAGAATTCAAAGGTTTCAGGTTGAAAAATGTAGCCTCCCCAGTCTTTTGGTTTTGGGATTTCTGCGGAATCATATTGGTTTTCAAGTTCTGCTAATTTTTCTTCCAGAAATTTTCTGGAGGGGATTACTGAACTCTGATCTGAAGCCACGGCCCCTAACTGACTTCCTTTAGGTCTTGAATGGAAATATTTGGTGGATGCTTCTTCCGAAATTTTGACGGCAGTTCCCTGTATGATAATCTGTTTTTCAAGCTCTGGCCAGAAAAATGACAGGCAACAGTTAGGATTTTCTGCCAGTGCCTTTCCCTTATCTGAAGAATAGTTGGTGTAAAAATGAAAACCTTCCTTCCCGAATGCTTTTAATAAAATAACCCTGGACTTTGGGATCATGTCCTTTCCAACCGTAGCGATCGTCATGGCGTTTGCTTCCAGTATCTTATTAGAAATATCTGCCTGTTTAAACCATTCCTGAAAGAAGTAATGTGGATCAGCAGGAATTGCATCATCCTCAATGCGATCCTTCTTGTAAGTTTTACGGTAATCGTTAAGATTATTATTCATATGCCGGCCGCTTTTCCTGCAATTTACGAGTTTCGCGAGTAAGTTCGAAAAGTTTCTGATGGATTCTGGAACATTTGATGCCGTATGGTTAAAAGATGCATTTTGTCGGATATTGTACACAAATCTTCTTTTTTACCGACAAGTTGAAAATTTAACGGACTACAAAATTTTTATTTGCTTTGCAACTGTTAATCAATTGTTTACAGCTTATTTAGTCAATGAATTTAGGTTATTTATTCTGCGATAAATCTTAAATTCCTACAATATTCTGACAGATGACTTTTTAGATTGCATTTTATTTCCCAGTCTAGGGATTGTATACAGTCTTTGAACGAGATTATAACGCGTTATATCTAAAAAGCTGATTATTATACACTTCAGCCCTTTATTCTCTCTAATTTTACTTCAGAATTGCACCATAATAGAGTCACCCCCACACTTCTCTAAAGTAGTTCCTCAAAACTATCGGTTGTATTTCAAAATATTTTTGACATCCCCAATCAAAGGACCTTGCTCTTTTGATCAATTGCTATTGAAAAAATTATAAACCATATCGGGTAAGATCGATATAACAACAAGGATTGATAATTCTAAACATTATTGATATGATTTGGAAAACTACTATTTCATTTTTATCGCTACTTCTTGTGATCTGTTTTGGCAGTGATCGTCTATTAGCCCAAAGCAGTGATTTCACTACTAGCTGTACTTCAAATGACCTAAGCGTTGTTGGAGCGGAATTAACTAATTTGCAGCCATGTTTTACCTGTACGGGAGACACACAATTGAACCCTACATTGGCGGTGTCCATTGACAACAAAACAAAGTCAACTAGAACTTCCTTTGCCTTTTGGGGAACTTTAAATGCGTACGATGTCGATGGAAATTTAGTTTCTTCTGAAGAAATTAGTGGCTGTGAAGGTCCAGTTCCTGGCAACGGCATCACAACTATCAATTTTGACAGGATCAATTATACCTGTGGAACGACTCTTGAAATCACAAATCTTCTAATTGCTTGGACATCTGCTTCTCCCAATGAGGTATGCCCATTAGATCGAAATGATATCAAACCAAAATGTGGAACTGCTCAGTCTATTGAAGTAGTTCCTCCTTTATTTACAGTTATAAATAATCAGACAAACGAAACATGCGAAAACAGTTCAGATGGTAGTATCGACATCAGCACTGAAGGTGGCTCAGGGAGCTATACCTATAACTGGTCTGACTTACCTGGGAGCAATAATGTAGAAGACAGGGAAAATCTTGCTCCTGGAACTTATTCAGTGTCTGTAACCGATTCAGATGGATGTACTACAAACTTAAATGGTATCGTAGTGGAAGCGGGTCAGAATCCAAACGCTCCTGTGGTGGATTCTGTATCTCAACCGACCTGCCAGACTGCGACTGGATCTTTTACCGTAAGTACAGT
>NZ_KE383972.1:590295-590784 GCF_000423045.1 Christiangramia portivictoriae DSM 23547
AATGGTCTTCAATATAGTATTGGAGGTGATTATCAAACCAGTGGATCCTTCACAGGTCTTGACGCGGGAACATATCAGGTAACTGCTAAAAATGGTGACGGATGTATTTCAACAGCTACTTCTGTAACTATAAATGAGCAGCCTATCGGCGCAACTGCCAATAATGATGCTGCTTCTACCAACGAGGACAACATTGTAACTATTAACGTTCTAGATAACGATACTAATCCAGGAGATGGAAACTTAACAATTGTAGATTTCACTCAGCCTGGAAATGGATCTGTTACTAAAAATGATGATGATACTTTCGAATATACTCCAAATGAGAATTATAATGGAGAGGATACTTTCTCTTATACAATCACTAATGGAGAGTGTGGTAATTTAACTGCAACAGTAACAATCACTATCAACCCAGTGAACGATGCGCCGGTAGCCGTGGATGATTCGGCTTCTACTTCTGAAGATACTCCGGTACAAATTGACGTA
>NZ_AUHF01000007.1 GCF_000423045.1 Christiangramia portivictoriae DSM 23547
TTTCTTTTTTCAAAAGCTTCCCTACCTTTACTCTCTCAGCCAGTTCTTAGAACGTCGCTTCGTTTTCAAAGCGGGTGCAAATATAAAACTACTTTCGCTCTCCAGCCAAATAAAATTTAAAGAAATTTAATTTTTATTTTTTTTGCCTTAGACCAACAATAGCCTACCCTTTACATATCTTTCAGTGAACTTTCGCCTTGCTCTCAAAGCGGCTGCAAATATACACTAACTTTTTTCTTTCCACCAAACTAAAATTTGAAAAATTTTAATTTAATTTTTGATCAGTCAATATCTATCAAACACCCCATCATCACTACTCTCAACGAACATTCGCCTTGCTCCGAAAGCGGCTGCAAATATACACCCCATTTTTAATTACACAATGACTTTCAGAAGAAAGTTTTCGATTTGCGATATTCCTAAACATTTCAGTCAAACACCAGCTAAATCAGCTTAAATAAATTCCTTTTAGATCGGATTCAGCAATAGAAACTGCAAATAGTCCTTAAATCTTCAGCAGTGATCTCGGATATCTTAAAGAAAAAGATCCCAAACCAAACCAAAACGCACGAGAAAATCGGTGTATGGATAATCTGGAGCAGCGAAATTATTATTGCCAGTGACCAGGGAGTTTAAATGTTCCAGTTTAAAAAAGATCCTCGCCTTGTCCACTTTTGCATTAAAAAAGTAATCTACTATTGGAAATCCACCAATTTCCTGCTCATTTTGAACATAGAATTCAGCAAGAATCGGATCATAGGCATTGGCTTCATACTTCGTAAAGTATTTAAAGGTAAATCCTGTTTGAAGATATAACGCCTTATCAAACCAGAAGTCTTTATAGTAGAGAGAATTTCTGGTAATTAAGTCTGGTACATTCAGCACACCCGCTCCTTCAAGCACATTCTGATACATCACGGTATTATAACTTCCGAATAGACCAAAATCAAATTCCTTTTCGGCTCTGAGTTTTAAGTGTCTTACCGGCTGATCATATTGAAAAGGCTTAACAGATCCCATTTCATTCTCTGCAAAGTATGTATAGTTATCGATTTGTGAGAGAGAAAAATTGATGTTTGCGTATTTTTCAGAAGAAATACTGGCGTATAATCTTTGTGAACTAACATTATCGAAATCGTTCTGCCAGTTATAATTGATATAGTCATTCTGATACAGTAGGAAATTAAAGTTAGGGAGACTACTGTTTTGATCGAAACCGAAACGAATACTATTTCGATCATCAAATTGATATCCGGCAGAAAGATTTAGAAAGTTACCTGAAAAAACATCATCCAGGTTCAACCTTCCTGCAGCTTTGAGATCAAAATCACCGATGCGTTCTTCATAACTGGCTCCAAGATGCAAAAGGTTTCCGAAGAGTTTATTCCCTACTATCGATTCTTCCGTAATATATACAGCGTTGTACCCGTAATCATAATTTGTGTGTCCGGCCTTAACGGAGAGTTTTCCCAGCAGATCATTTTTAAAATTTACAGCGGCTTCATTAAAGGTGGTATATAGTCGGGTAGATGTTTGCAAATTTGTTGCCTCGAAAGAATTTCCGTAGAGCTCATTCTCCGCAGATTCCTGATTAAAGACAAACTTTTTGTAACTGTAATCAAAAATATGTGAGATAGTGAGACTATTAGTGGAATCACGGGGATTCGTAATTTGATATTCGTGATCGATAAAAAGTCGTTTTCCGAAGAGAGTGCTTTCAGCATCTTCATATTTAACATCCAGGACAGATCGATCATCGAATTCTTCTTCCTCCGCAATGTATTGCAGTACTGCAAGACTGTCCAATCCACCATTTTCCTCATTCAACAGATCCTGAGAAACGAAGTGGGCTTTAATGCGGTATTTATCGCTGTTGGTATGATATGAAAATCCCATTCTTAGATTTCCAGTACTAGTCAAAATATTTTGATATTTGCCTAAAGCCCTGGTGCCCTTGTATGAGATAAACATATTCAAGTTCCTATAGGTATTTATGGTAAACAGCGCGTCCAGCTGCTGACCCTGTTCCGGGACGGTCTTAAAATACAGTTGAGTCCAGGGAGTTGGAACTTCATAGTAATTGATATCATCGACTTCCATAAAGTTAAAATGCCTTGCTCTTGCACCAAATTCAGGAAACGCCTTTTCATTTTCACCATTATAGCTAAGTGAGTTATAGGTTTGACCAGTATTCGAGAATGGCAATAACTCAAAATTGTCCCTTCTTAAATAATTGAATTTGTAATCCTTAAGTATAGTAAGTGTGGTATCGAGATGAGTTGTATCATTTTTTACTGAAATGATCTTATAAAGATCTACCGGAGGTATGCTATCCTGTTTCTCATCCTGTGATTTGGAGTCCTGTCCAAAATTTTCCTGGCTTAAAGCTGAAAAGGAAAGTAATAACGTTAATAAGGCGAAAGCTCTATACATATGGAATTAATAGTCTCACAAATTTATAATTAATAACGTAAGTATCTCTCTGAAATTGGGTAATAAAAAAAGCCGCTCTAAAAGAGCGGCTTTGAAATTGTCTAAGTTATAGAACTAGTAACCCTGGTTCTGAACAACGTTAGCATTTACACCAACTTCCGAAGTTGGAATTGGCAAAGCTAATCTAAAGTCTCCGTAAGGGATACCACTATGTAATTGTAGCACAGGATCTACTGCGTCTACACCCATACCAGTTCTCACCAAATCATGAAATCTGAAGCCTTCAAAAGCAAGCTCCTTACGTCTTTCAAGTAAAATATTATCTAAAGACGCATCATCGTAAGATTCAGCACCTCTGTTTTCAGGGATCATATTTAACCAATCCAATGCATCATCACCACCTGTTGCCAAGAGAGCTTCAGCGTAGATCAAAACAACTTCTTCGTAACGGATTACCGGTACATTATCCTCATACGGTGCAAATGATGGATATTTTCCAACGTTTCTAAAAGCACCATCAGGATGTAGTCCAATAACTGTTGAAGGCGTCACTGTGGTTGCAGGATCGTAATCACTAACACCACGTACATCATCTTCATCGTAAATATTGGCTAAATTTGGAAGCGCAATCACGTCTCCATAAGCACCTACCTGGTAGATATTTGCCAAACCATTGATTCCTGGGTTATCTGTAGCTGTGTTAGCAATCTCCCAGATCACATTTACACCACCATCTGTAGAGAAAGTACTTAAGAAAGCATCTTCACTTGCCACAGAATAATTACCTGAATCGATTACCATTTTAGAAGCTGTTAAAGCTCTATCATGATCACCAAAGTAATTAGCGATTCTAGCTTCAATCGCATAAACCGCGTTGGTAGAAATATATTCTTTAGCAGGGTCGTCTAGTCCAGCTGTCATAAGTGAAGCTGCCATTTCAAGATCTGCATATGCAAGGTTCTTAACTTCTCCAACAGTATTTCTTGCTGGGAAAAGATTTTCAGAATCTCTAAAGCTAGTTACATAAGGAACACCTAAGGCAGACTCCCCACCAGAAACATTTTGCTGACCGTAAAAAGTTACCAGATCAAAATGAGCTAGTGCTCTAATTGCGTAAGCCTGACCCTTCAGGTGATTAATTGTAGCTTCATCACCATCAATACCTTCAGCACCAATAACAATGTTAGCAGAACCAATAACCTGGTACCAGTTCGTCCATAAAGTTGCTGCAATTCCAGCTTCTGGAGTTAAAGAAAATTGAGCTTCGGTAACAAAACGGTTTGAATTAGCGTTCGAACTTGTATTGTCAGACATGATCTCTCCCATAACGATCTTGTCACGACCGTAATATGACGATTCCTGTAGTCTTTCGTAAGCACCAATTAATACTGCTTGAAGATCACCAGTAGCATTGATACTGGTTTCTATACTTTTGGACTGTGCCAGTGTTGGCTCAAGATCCTCTTCAGAACAGGATGTAGTCGCAAGACCAAGTCCTAATCCAAAAACAAATAAATATTTTAATTTCATTTTCATTTTTTAAAATTTAACATTAACGCCTACAGAGTAAGTCTTTACAGGTGGAGTAGTCAAAGTAGTATAACCATTAGCTCGAACCTCAGGATCTAATTTCAATCCATCTTCTTTAACCCAAGTATACAAGTTAGTACCTCTAAGACTAATCGTCAAAGCATCAATTCCTATGCCATCTGTTAAGTTAGAAGGCAGACTGTATCCAATAGTTGCATTTCTTAGACGAATATAATCTCCATCGTAAAGATGTCTTGAGCTCGTAGCATGGAAGTTATTGTTCGTAGCATAGTTTACAGCAGGAACGTCTGTAACGTCACCTGGCTGCTGCCATCTGTCTAATAATTCCTGAACCCCATTAAATGAACCTAAAGTAAAGCTATTTGTTCTAAGGTAGAATTGTGCAAACTGCTCGTAGATCTTGTGACCTCCAGCGGTGTAAAGAGTAGCATCTGCAAATAAACCTTTGTAGCTAATTCTTGTACTAAAACCTCCAGAGTAGGTAGGTAATGCACTCGCATCGTCTTGGAATACTCTTGCTGCAGAGTTATAATCTGAAGTTACCTCACCATCTACACCATTAACGTACCATGTTGGAAGTCCAGTCTCTGTATCTACACCAGCCCATGTTCTCATGTACCAAGCAGCAGCAGGCAATCCAGTAACTGTAGACTTGTATCCACTTCCTGCAAGAGGATCGATCTCATTTCCATCAGCACCAATAGCAAGTTCAGTAACCTCATTGTCTACAGTCGCATAGTTAGCAGATACATTCCATACGAAATCATTCGTTCTAATCACATCTACAGATAATTCTGCCTCAATACCAGAGTTTGTCATCTCTCCAAGGTTTCTAGCCTGTGAAGTAAAAGATGAAGTTGGAGATAGCGGCACATCCTGAAGAAGATCATATGTTCTTCTGTTAAAGTAAGTGAAAGTACCATTTACTCTATTATCTAGAAGTCCAAAGGTAACCCCAACGTCAAAGTTCTCACCTTTCTCCCAGGTTAGATCTGGATTACCAAATTGAGATGGTTCTGCACCACCATTATTAGAGTAATCTGCCCCATAAGCAAGTAGCGCCTGGTAGTTATTTAAACCTACAGCGTTGTTACCAGTAAGACCGTAAGAAGCTCTCAATCTCAAAGTGTTAAATAATCCACCTTCCATGAAAGACTCACGGTGAATATTCCAGGCGGCACCTACAGATCCAAATGTACCGAATCGATTTTCAGGAGCGAATCTTGAAGATCCTTCACGACGAATAGTAGCGTCTATTACATAGCGACCATCGTAGTTATAGTTCAACAAACCTAGGTAACCAACGTTCACCCAGTCTGTAAGACTTGAAGAAGCATCGAAGTTAGCTGAAGCTGAAGCGATATTAGTTAAACCGTCTGCCGGGAAGTTTTCACCATAAGCATAGATATAGTAGTTCTGGTTTTCCTGGTATTCGAATAAAGCTGTAAGATCAAAATTATGCGCATCGCCTAAAGTAAAACCATAGTTTAATGATCCCTGATACACATAGTTATAGTTTTTCTCATCACTAACAGTCGATGAACCATTTACTGGTGCAGAATCTCCCTCATATCTATTCTCATAGTTTCTGTATTCTGTCAACTGGTAGTCTAAACTTAAAGTATTTCTAAAAGTGAAACCTTCAAATAACTCCCAGTCCAATTGAGAATTAGAGATACCTCTAAGAAGCTTATTACGAGTAATGTTATTATCTAACACATAAAGTGTGTTGTGCAATGAACCATAAGACAACTCAGTATTTGGAGTTCCATCCTCATTGTATGGATTGTTCAATGGATTCATTAAGAATCTTGTGATGAATGGGTTTGAGAAAAATGAACCCTGCTCAAGAATTGGATTTCCCTGCTCAGTGTTAGAAACATTCACACTAGTAGAGAATTTTAGGTTATCTCTAAATTGTCTGTCAAAACTAACAAGACCGTTAATTCTTCGGAAATCTGACTTGATAACTGTAGATTCTGTATCATTAAATCCAATAGAGGCGTAGAAAGAACCTTTCTCACTACCTCCAGACGCAGAAAACGTATGATTTTGCGTTAAAGCATCATCATTACGAATGATCCCATCCCAGTCATAGTCAGTTCCGTCAAAATCCAGGTAACCAGCTGGAAGAAGACCAAAATCAACACCTAACTGGATTGCGTTATCCCGAGTAAATCCAAAATCACCGTTGGTTCCATTTGCTCCATAAGCATTAACGAATGCTTCACGAGTTAGATCCAATCTTTGAGCACCTGTTAAAGACTCTCTTTCATTGAAAGCGTCATTTTGAACACCAACTTGAGAAGTAAAAGTAAATTTAGTATCTCCTGAAGTTCCACTCTTAGTAGTAATAACGATAACCCCGTTAGAACCACGCGCCCCATAGGCAGCAGTAGCAGATGCATCCTTCAATACTGTAATACTCGCGATATCCTGGCTATTAATAGCAGCCAATGGATTCAAGGAACTACGGTTTGCACTACCTGAATTGTTATTGTTAACAACCGGCACTCCGTCAATAACATCTAGTGGTTCGTTCGAAGAGGCTAAGGAACTAAGACCACGAATACGTACATCCTGAGTAGAACCAGGTGTACCAGAAGAAGTAGAGATCTGAAGACCTGCAACTTTACCCTGTAATGCCTGATCTGCTGAAACTACAGGAACATCTGCAATTTCCTCACCTGTTACCTGAACCGATGAACCAGTTACTTCTTCAACTCCCTTTGTACTGTATCCCAATACAACCACTTCGTCTAACGCAGCAGCATCAACTTCAAGAGTAACATTCAATTGGTTTGAACTTCCTACAGGAATTTCCTGACTTTTAAAACCAACATAACTAAAAACTAATGTTTGAGTAGGTTCAACGAGAATACTGTAATTTCCATCGAAATCAGTCTGTTTACCGTTATTTGTACCTTTAACTACTACATTAACACCTGGCAATGGCAAGCCATCACCATCCACAACCGTACCTCGTACAGTTTTTTCCTGTGCAAAACCAATTTGCACGACTAACACCAGTAATAGTGTTAGAAATCCATGTAATCTTTTTTTCATTATTTCGTTAAATTTGAATTAGCCTGCGCCAAAAATGCTAATAATTCCTTAACATTCCAAAAAATCTTACACTTTAACTTATTAAAATTTTAACAGGGTCTAAGAAAACGTTGTAATTCACTGCATCCTTCAACCCTCAATTTGTTAAAAGATTAGAATCTTGAACCTATATGCTTAGATCTTATGATAAATCAAAACTGGTAGCAGGCACCGATGAAGCAGGTCGCGGTTGTCTCGCAGGGCCTGTCACAGCTGCTGCCATCGTTTTACCTAAAAACTTCAAAAACAAAGTTTTAAATGATTCCAAGGTCCTGAGCCATCATAATAAGATTTTATTAAGACAATTATTTGAGGATAATGCATTCGATTTTGCAGTAACTCATATATCTATGGAAGAAATTGATCGTATTAATATTTTGAATGCCTCTATCCTGGCAATGCAGCGTTCCATAAAGAGATTAAAGAATAAGCCCGATTGCATTATTGTAGATGGAAACAGATTTAAACCGGTTGGCTCCATCCCGCACAAATGCATCATCAAGGGAGATGCGAAATTTCTTAGCATCGCAGCCGCTTCAGTCCTGGCGAAAACACACAGAGATGAATACATGGAGAAAATTCATCAGGAATTTCCCATGTATAATTGGATCAAAAATAAAGGCTATCCAACCAGAGAACACAGGGCAGCCATTGAGAAATACGGAATTAGTAAATACCATCGGAAAAGTTTTAAACTACTTCCTGATCAATTGAAGATTGAATTCTAAGTTTATACTTTTGTAAGCCTACCTAATTACCATGAACAAGTTTTTGAGTCTTTTCCTTTGCCTGATCCTGTTTTCCTGTGCAGAAGAATCTGAATCCAACCTGACCCCTAGGGATCTTATTCCACATTCTTCGGAAGTGATCTTCGTTTCTCCTTCGAGCCAGCAACTTAAAAATGATCTTGCGAGGCACGTTGCGACTTTCAACAGCGCCAATCTGAAGGATATCATAGCTGAATCCATAGATATTCTACATCATATCAATTCTGATAAAGAGCTCGTCCTTTATTTTGATAAAGACAGCACTAAGGATAAAAAGCCAGTATTGATCATTCACAGAGACTCCACTTCCTTACTCCTTGACAGTATTCAAAATAAAGTAGTCGAAACTTTTACCGCCAAAGAGATCCAATACAAAAAGCTCAGGCTGGAAAAATCTGAATTTTATCAGCGTGATATGGCAAACCTAAGCATATTCAGCCATAGTAAAGAGGCGATTCTTCAGGTGAGGCCAAATGACAATCCTGGCAACCAACAATTCCGGAAAGCGCTCAATGCTTCAGATCGAACGAAGACTTCTATAGTCTATTCAGAAAATAATGAGGTGACCCTCTTTTCTAAAATGGATGCTCAAAATAAATTTCCGAAGAAAGAGAACCGCTGGAACGTGCTGGATATGGATGCGACCGAATCCAAACTTGTTTACAACGGAATTTCCATATATGCCGATTCTGAAAGTTCCGGAAAAAATCCAAGCCCATCTTATTTTAATCAGGAAGTCGCCAGGTTCTGTCCTGAAGACTTTATATCTATGATCTCCATAAGTCCCGCATTAAAATTTCAGAGCAAAGACACTATTGCCACATCCGGCATCTTAGACCAGGTTGTTCATTGTTCCAAAATAGAACTTAAGTCTGGAACTATTCATATCTGGAACAGTATTGAAACCGAAATAGTAAAAAATCGACTGTTCCCAGAATACGAGCTTCAGGAACGATTCCGCGAAGTGGAGATTCATAAGGGCTCATTCAGAGTTCCGGAGTTATTGCTAAGCCCAGATAGCGCGAGTCCGGAATTTCTCTTAACTATCGATCATTTTATAATTGCTTCTGAAGAGATCTCAGTTCTAAAGGAATTACTCGTAAGTTTTCAAAATGGCAAGACGCTTCTGGAAAAGGCGCAATATATAAGAATGATGAATTCCTTGTCATCAGAATCCAGCATGCTTAGCGTCACGAATATTTCAGCAGCCAGCGAAAGTTTGGGGATCGCAAAACAATCGAACTTTAAAAAAGGGAGCCTGGCCGCTTTCCAGATAATTTCAGAACAAAATTATAATCATTTACATGCTGTGATCGCTGAACCTACGGAGGCAGAACGACTTACCAAAGGCGCTGAGCAGATTGCGACCATTACTACCAGCAAACCCATCTCAGGAATTCTTCAGTTCTTCCGGAATCATGAAACAGACCAGATGGATATTCTGGTGGAAGATTCAGAAAATCAACTCAGCCTGTTTTCCAACAATGGCAGCATGTTCTGGACCAAACAACTGGACAGCCAAATTTCAGGAAAAGTACACGAAGTGGATCTCTTCAAAAATGGGAATAAGCAACTGGCATTTTCTACTGGTTTTCAGCTTGAAGTGCTGGACCGCAAAGGCCGCGATGTAAAACCCTTTCCTAAAAAGTTTAATGATGCGCTCACGCAGCCCCTGGCAGTGTTCGATTATGACAACAATCGCAAATACAGGTTTGTGCTTACCCAGAAAAACAAAGTCTACATGCTTGGACCAAAAGGCAACAGTGTTACTGGTTTTGATTTTGACGGAACAAAAAGTGACATCAGCAAAGCACCAAAGCACATCCGGCTGGGAACAAAAGATTATATCCTGGTTCAGGAGGAATCGGGGAAGCTTCAAATCCTGAGTCGGCAGGGTAAGGTTCGCGTTCCAACCTCAAGTAATTTTAATACTTCTGAAAATGAATGGTACGGCTACCAGTCTGATTTTATCACTACTCAACCTGAAGGCAATTTGATTGAAGTCGATCAAAATGGAAAAGCTGATTTAAAAAACCTCGATCTTGCAGAAAACAATCGTTTAGTAGCAAATACAAAACATCTGGTCTACCTTAACGAAAATGAACTTGTGATCGATGATTCCAGTGTCAATCTTGATTTCGGACTCTACACAGATCCTCAACTATTTGAAATTGGCCGGAAGACCTATATCAGTATTACCGACACCCAGGCGAAAAAAGTCTATGTATTTAATGCTGATGCTGATTTGCTTCCCGGTTTCCCGGTATATGGAACTTCAGAAATAGATCTGGCCAATGCAGACCTGGATAAGCGCCTGGAAATGATCGTTAAAGGCGAAGATAATGAGATATTGCTTTACAAATTGTGATCCTGAATTAACTCAGCTTCGAACAATTCACTAAAATGTTTCATCAGTTTCTGCTGAACTTCAGCCATATCAACTTCTTTTTGTCCAAGCTCCACATTTAAGGAAGTTACGGCCTTATCCCTGATTCCGCAGGGAATGATATGATCGAAATAACCAAGATCTGCGTTTACGTTCAGCGCAAAACCGTGCATGGTTACCCACCTGCTGGCCCGTACACCCATGGCACATATTTTCCTGGCAAATGGAGTTCCCACGTCCAGCCAGACACCAGTCTCTCCAGGACTTCTTTCAGATTTAATTCCGTATTCAGCTAGCGTGAGAATTACCATCTCTTCCAGAAGCCTCAGGTATTTATGAATATCAGTAAAGAAATTATCGAGATCTAGAATTGGATAGCCTACTATCTGTCCTGGCCCATGATAGGTAATATCCCCTCCTCTATTGATCTTATAAAAACTAGCATTCTTTTTCTCTAATTGCTCTGCAGATAAAAGTAGATTGGAAAGATCACCGCTTTTCCCTAAAGTATAAACATGAGGATGCTCGACCAGCAATAAGTAATTGCGAGTAGCGATATTTTCGTTCTGTCTCCGGTTCCTTATCTTTTGGTCCAGAGTATCCTTAAACAGCTGTTCCTGGTAATCCCAGGTTTCCTTATAATCCTTGCGGCCCAGGTTTCTAACTTCAACTTCCTTATTCATACTTTATGACTTGGGATTATTTAAAATGATGAGGGCTGCGATGACTCCGGGAACCCAACCCAGCAGCGTAAGAATTAATACGATCAAAATTGAACCACAACCGCGATCATAAACGGCCAGTGGGGGAAATAATACTGAAAGAATTACTCTCCAAATACTCATATTCACTTATTATATTAGCAAAGATAGAATTAATATTTCGGCTTTTAATTGCGTTGTATGGCAGGCTGATAGTCACTATATTTGCAGCTGCATTTTTGTTGAATGCATAAAAAAATTAATATGCAGCAGTTATCAGAACAAGAACAAATTAGACGTGAGAAATTATCGGCGATACGAAAAGCCGGAATCAATCCATATCCAGCCGATCTTTTCCCGGTTGATCATACGACTAAAAAGATCAAGGAAGAATTTGCTGAAGGTAAAAAGGTGGTAATTGCCGGAAGATTGATGTCGAGAAGAATCCAGGGAAAAGCATCTTTTGCTGAACTTCAGGATTCCAACGGTAAGATACAGGTATATTTTAACCGTGACGAGATTTGTACTGGTGATGATAAAGCGAAATACAACGATTTTTATAAAAAATGGCTGGACATTGGCGATTTTATAGGAATTGAGGGAGAACTTTTTAAGACTCAGGTAGGAGAAATGACCGTGATGGTGAAAGATTTCCAACTCCTAAGCAAATCTTTGAGACCATTACCACTCCCAAAAACAGACAAAGATGGAAATACCTATGATGGTTTTACAGATCCCGAGCACCGTTACAGACAACGTTATGCAGATCTCGCGGTTAATCCCAAGGTAAAGGAGGTTTTCGTGAAACGCACAAAGCTTTTCAATGCTATGCGTAACTTCTTTAATGACAAAGGATATTTTGAAGTGGAAACTCCAATACTTCAGCCAATTCCAGGTGGAGCCGCTGCAAAGCCATTTATATCTCATCACAATGCGCTCGACATTCCTTTGTATCTAAGAATTGCGAACGAACTTTACCTTAAAAGACTTATCGTAGGCGGATTTGATGGTGTCTATGAATTCTCAAAAAACTTCAGAAATGAAGGGATGGACAGAACTCACAATCCTGAATTTACGGCAATGGAAATTTACGTGGCGTACAAGGATTATAACTGGATGATGGAATTTACTGAAAACCTCCTAGAGCATTGCGCCATGGCGGTGAATGGTAAAACTGAGGCTACCTTCGGAAAGCATACCGTAGATTTTAAAGCTCCGTACAAGCGAGTAACGATGACCGACGCCATCAAGCAGTTTACAGATTTTGATATTACCGGAAAATCTGAAAAGGAACTATACGAGGCTGCCAAAAACATGGGGATCGATGTAGATGAAACCATGGGGAAAGGAAAATTGATCGATGAGATCTTTGGAGAAAAGTGCGAAGGTAACTTTATCCAACCAACGTTCATCACAGACTACCCGAAGGAAATGAGTCCGCTGTGTAAGACTCATCGTGATAATCCTGAACTTACAGAACGTTTTGAATTGATGGTTTGCGGTAAAGAAATTGCCAATGCCTATTCTGAGCTCAATGATCCTATCGACCAGAGAGAGCGATTCGAAGAGCAATTAAAACTTTCAGAAAAAGGAGATGACGAAGCGATGTTTATCGATAATGATTTTCTTCGAGCCCTGGAGTATGGAATGCCTCCAACATCTGGACTTGGAATCGGGATGGACCGGTTGATCATGTTTTTAACCAACAACCAGTCGATACAGGAAGTGTTATTCTTCCCTCAAATGAAGCCAGAAAAGAAACAGGTAGAACTTTCAGAAGAGGAGAAGTCGGTTTATACCCTACTAAAGGATGACCAGGTGCATGATATGAATTTAGTGAAGGAGAAAAGTGGTTTAAGCAATAAGAAATGGGACAAAGCATTAAAATCTCTCCGGAAACACAAAATGATCGAAGTTTATAAAGAAGGTGATGTACTTAGCATCAAGATCGCTTAGATCTGAAAATTATAATAATTAAAAAAAGAGGCTTTTCAGCCTCTTTTTTTGCATTGGGATACTCCAGAAGTTCCTATTTTCCAAACATTCCACCAAGCTTTCCAGCCATATCGCTAAGATTCCCAGCATCTCCATCGCCTTTCAAATAAGAATCAAGATGTTTAGACATTGTTTCAGGCATTCTATCCTTCAAAATTTCAGAAACCACCTGTACAGCAATCTTTGCCTGCGATTCAGTAATTCCAGCCTTTTCTGAAACCATCTTTACTATTTCTTCCATAATTTGAGTTGTTTTAGTTTTAAAATCACCTAAATATAAGAAAACGTCTAAAAAGTGATTGTTTCAAAAATATTAATTCTTTTAACTTAAATTTAAACCTTTCAGGAATCTGTGAGTCCTACCATCGCTGAACGTTGTAGATTTATTCTTTTCAGAAAAAGTAAATCTTCATCTTCAGCTCAACTTATTAACTAAAAACAAACTATTTATGATTAAGAATCAGAGCTTTAAGCTTATGCTTATCGCCCTTTCGTTATCGGTTTCCAGCTGTGCTGTTTTTCAGAAGCAGGATAAAAAGGAAGCTAAAACCGCTTCATCTGAAGAATCTAAAAAGGATAAAGATGGAATGAAGCCTTACGCAAAGGTGATCACCAAGGATGCGAAATCAGACGAAGGTCTGTTCACCGTTCATAAGGTAGACGAAAAGTATTTCTACGAAATTCCGGATAGCCTTTTCAACCGTGAAATGCTTACCGTAACCCGAATTGCAAAAACTGCCAGCGGAATTGGTTTTGGTGGTGGAAAACAAAACACACAGGTCCACAGATGGCAGAAAAAAGGAAACAAAGTTCTCCTGAGAGTTGTTTCTTATGACATCTACGCGGCAGATTCTCTTCCGGTACATGAAGCAGTAGTAAACTCCAATTTTGAGCCCATCATAGAATCTTTCGATATTCAGACTGTTGGTAAGGACAGCCTTTCAAAATCTACGGTAATTGATGTTACGAACCTGTATACAAAGGATGTTCAGGCTCTTGGCTTACCAGACAGAACCAGAAAACAGTACAAAGTTTCCAGGTTAGATGATAACAGGTCTTACATTGATACGATAAGATCCTATCCTGAAAATATTGAAATTAGACACGTAAAAACTTACAATGCCGGTGACCCGCCATCTAACGAAAGTCTTGGTTCCATTTCACTGGAATTCAGCAATTCAATGATTCTTCTTCCAAAGGTTCCTATGGAAAGAAGGTATTTTGATGAGCGTGTGGGATGGTTTACCACAGAACAGACAGATTATGGTCTTCCAGCTCAAAAAAGTGAAACCGTAGAATATCTTGATCGCTGGAGACTTGAAGTGAAGGATGAGGATATTGAGAAGTTCAAGAACGGTGAACTTGTTGAACCAAAAGAACAGATCGTTTATTATATCGACCGTGCCACCCCAAAACAGTGGGTTCCTTTTATCAAGCAGGGGATTGAAGACTGGCAGGTTGCATTTGAGGCTGCAGGATTCAAAAACGCGATCATTGCGAAAGATGCTCCAACAGTAGAGGAAGATCCAGACTGGAGTCCGGAGGACGTGAGATATTCCACGGTAAGATACCTGGCTTCTCCAATTCCAAACGCCAATGGACCTCACGTAAGTGATCCACGTTCCGGAGAGATCCTGGAATCTGATATCAACTGGTATCACAACGTAATGACTCTTCTTAGAAACTGGTTCTTTGTACAAACTGCAGCGATTAATGAAGATGCGCAGGGAGTTGCTTTTAAGGACGAAGTAATGGGAAGACTTATTCGTTTCGTATCTTCTCACGAAGTAGGACACACTTTAGGTTTACCTCATAACATGGGAAGTAGTGTCGCTTACGCGGTAGAGGATCTTAGAGATCCGGAATTTACGAAGGAGTTTGGAACAGCACCATCTATTATGGATTATGCACGTTTCAACTATATCGCGCAGCCAGAAGACGGCGATGTAGCTTTAATGCCTGAAATTGGACCATACGACAAGTATGCCATCAAGTGGGGATACAGACCAATTCTGGATAAAGAAGGTAAAGAAGAGAAAGAAATTCTTGACCAGTGGATACTTGAGAAAGCAGGAGATCCTAAGTATCGCTTCGGAAGACAGCAAAGCGGTGTGATCGATCCAAGTTCTCAAACTGAAGATCTTGGTGATGACGCGATGCTTGCCAGTGAATATGGTATCAAAAACCTAAAGAGAATCGTTCCAAAATTGATCGAGTGGACAGCTGAAGATGGTAAGGATTATGATGATCTGGATGATCTTTATGGCCAGGTTCTATCTCAGTACAACCGCTATATGGGTCATGTAACTGCTAATATTGGTGGTGTGTATGAATATTACAAAACTTACGATCAGGAAGGTGCTGTTTATACTCATGTTGACGCTGAAAAGCAGAAAAGAGCCATGAAATTCCTTCAGGAGCAATTATTCACAACTCCAGAATGGATGATTAACCAGGATATTTTCAATAAAATTGAATTTGATGGAAATATTGAACGAATCCGTGGAATGCAGGAGAGAACTCTTTCTAATCTTCTTGACTTCGGAAGAATGGCGAGATTGATGGAAAATGAGGAGATCAATGGCAAAAGCGCTTATTCCTTACTGGATATGATGACCGACCTTAGAAGAGGCCTTTGGAGTGAGATTTACAATGGCAGATCCATAGATCGTTACCGTAGAAATCTCCAACGTGCTTACGTTGAGAAAATGGGTGAGCTAATGACTGAAGAGCAGGATGAGATCCCGGCACGTTACAGAAGCTGGGTGACCAGAAGTAATTTGAACGTTTCGCAGAGTGATATTAGACCAGTTGTTCGAGGAGAACTTACCACGCTGCAAAGACAGCTTAGAAACACAGCAAATTCTGGAGATACGCTTACGCGTTACCACAAGCAGGATTTATTGAAACGAATCGATCTTATCCTTAACCCGATAAAATAGATTCATATTTCAATTTAGATAAAAAAGGCAGGATTATTGAATCCTGCCTTTTTCTATTTAAACCTTTTATAAAGAAGTAAGTCTTAATTGTATAACTAAAATTTTTGAAGATGAAAAAGATAATCACCGTATTATTCCTGGCACTGGGCTTGAGCACTTTTGCACAGGAAAGAGGCGAAGGCCGCAAGGATCTAAGCAATGAAGAGATGGCGACGCTTAGCGCGAAAAGACTGGCTATGCAGCTGGATCTTAATGAAGATCAGGAAATGAAGCTTAAAACGCTTTACATGTCCAGAATAGAGACTGCAAAAGATGCCCGCAAGGAGAATGCTGAAAAACGTGAGGAAATGAGAGAGAAGCGTGAGGAGATGAGGGAGAAGCGCGAAGAAATGCGTGAAAACGATGTGGAAGAGATGAAAACCGAGTTAAAAAAGATCCTTACTGCAGAGCAATACCAGAAATGGGAACAACTACAGGAAAAAAGACGTAAAGGCCGTAGATCTGGTAATGTTAGGATTCGGAACTAAAAGTTTAGGTGTTAAGTTAAGTGTTAGTTAGTTGAGAAAACGGGATCTGTGAAGATCCCGTTTTTGCATTATTATTCTTTCAGATCGGCTGTTTTTAATCTCAAAGCATTGGCAATCACTGAAAAACTGCTAAAGCTCATCGCCAGAGCTGCGATCATGGGAGAAAGTAATATTCCGAAAACAGGATATAGTACACCCGCCGCGACTGGAACACCTACCGTATTATAGATAAGAGCGAAAAAGAGATTTTCCTTGATGTTCCTCATTACTTTCTGGCTCAATAAAATCGATTTCCTGATACTGCGCAGATCTCCATTAACCAGTGTTAAGGCAGCACTTTCAATGGCGACGTCTGTCCCGGTTCCCATAGCTATTCCAACATCAGCTTTTGCCAGAGCAGGCGCATCATTAATACCATCGCCGGCAACCGCCACGATCTTCCCTTTTTTCTGAAGTTTTTCAACTTCTTCAAGTTTGTTCTGGGGAAGCATCTCAGCTTTGAACTTATGTATCCCAATGGCTTGTGCCACCGCAGCTGCAGTATTTTTATGATCTCCGGAAATCATGATCACCTCAACACCATGATCTTGCAGTTCCTGTATCACTTTCTTTGTGTCTTTCTTGATCCTATCGGTGATGACCACATAGCCCTTGACCTCTGTATCAATGGCAATATAACTTACTGTATTTCCTCTTTGCTGTTCTTCGGAAACACTGGCAACAAGATCTGAACTAATTTTTATTTGATTCGCGTCCATAAGCTTTTTGTTGCCAAGAAAGACGCGGCTCTTTTCGAGAGTTCCGGTTACCCCCTGTCCTGTTTCCGATTCAAAATCTGAAATTGCTAAAAGTCCAATTTCGTGCTTTTCCGCATAATCGACAGTTGCCTGCGCGAGGGGATGTTCGCTATGAGTGTTCAAACTGGCAATGATGGCTGTAAGCTTTCCTGAAGTATATTCCGAAGAAACCGACACTACCTTATCCACACTTGGTTTGCCTTCTGTAAGCGTGCCAGTCTTATCAATAATGAGCGTATCCACTTTGTTCAGCCGTTCCAGAGATTTCGCGTTTTTGATTAATATACCATTACTCGCACCGCGACCAATACCCACCATTACAGACATTGGAGTTGCCAGACCCAGTGCACAGGGGCAGGCGATGATTAATACAGCAATAGCATTTACCAGCGCGTACACTAATGCTGGTTCCGGACCGAAGATGGACCAGATGACGAATGTAACCGCTGAGATGATTACTACTACCGGCACGAAATAACCCGAAATCTTATCTGCTAGCTTCTGAATTGGCGCCTGTGATCTACTGGCTTCATTTACCATTTTGATGATCTGGGCGAGTAGGGTATCATCCCCTACCTTCTGCGCTTTCATGATAAAAGATCGATTCCCATTGATGGTACCTGAGCGCACTGCATCTCCTTTTTGCTTATCTACCGGAACAGGCTCTCCAGAGATCATCGATTCATCGATACTGCTTTCTCCTTCTATAATCTCGCCATCCACAGGAATCTTATCTCCTGGTTTTATTTTTAACAGATCATCTTTTTCGATTTTGCTGGCGCTAATTTTTTCTTCCTTTCCATTTTTGACTCTAAGTGCAGTATCGGGTTGTAATTTCAATAGTTCCTTAATGGCAGAGTTGGTTTTGCTGTGTGCCCGGGCTTCCAGGACCTGCCCCATCAGGACTAAGGTAAGTATGACAGTGGCGGCTTCAAAATAGACGTGCACGGTTCCCGATTCTGTTCGAAACTGCGCTGGAAAAAAATCTGGCACCAACATTCCGAAAACACTAAAAGTCCAGGCTACACCTGCCCCTATCCCTATAAGCGTAAACATATTCAGATTCCAGGTAATGATGGATCGCCAGGCTCGCTGGAAGAACATCCAGCAGGTATAGAACACAACTGGCAGCGAAAGTCCAAATTGTATCCAATTCCATGTTCTGGCATCAAACCAAGTTTGCAAGGTATTATTTGGCACCATATCAGACATGGCGATGATAAAAATAGGGATTGTAAAAGCCAGGGATAGCCAGAATTTCCGAAGTAGTTTTTGATAGCCTTTTTCCTCGGTAGAAGGTTCTGGCTGCTTGGGTACAAGATCCATCCCGCAAATTGGACAATCTCCGGGTTCATCCTTACTCACTTCCGGATGCATGGGGCAGGTAAATTCCACAGATTTCTTATTGGTATTGATCTCTTCGACCAGGTCCATTCCGCAAACCGGGCAGTCGCCAGGTTGATCATAAGTTTTATCCCCTTCGCAATGCATGGGACAATACCAGACACCCTTCCCGTTCTTCGCAGGATTTTTTGTTTGTGTTTTATCTTCAGGCCTGGTAGTCCCTGGTCTATGAATGGTATAGTTCCCTCCTGCCTGCTCTAGCGCTTTTTGTAATTCCTTCAGCGAAACTGGTTCTTTCATTTCAAGAATTGCTTCTTCATTATGAAGATCTACTTCTGCTGAAGCAACTTGATTCAGATTCCCAAGTGTTTTTTGCACATGCATTTTACAACCATTACAGGTCATTCCATGAACATCATACGTTTCAATGATCATCCCATCATCATTCCTTTGGAATTCCTCAATACCATAATTTCCGCCTTCCGACTCCAGTTTATTTCTGAGTATCGACATATGAAAATCCTGTTCTGCCGCTATAGTCGCAGTTTCATTCTGCAAATTGACTTCCACGAAATCAACACCGTCCACCTCTGCAAGTGTTTCTTCCACATGTTTGCGGCAGCCGTTACAACTCATTCCTGTAATCTTGTAAGTTTTTTTCATAAAGCATCAATCATTTACATTTCGCAAAAATACGGCTAGGTGTCGAACCTGAGCTTCAATGAGATGGGAATAACTTTCAAAAAGTAAAAAAGCTCTGTGGGATACAGAGCTTTCAATTTATGCCGCATAAGCCTCACAGGCTTCCACGCATTCTTTACAGGCTTTTGCACAATCCTGGCAATGTTTGTGTTCATGCTTTCCACATTCATCGGCACAGGCCTGGCAAACTTTTTTGCAATAATCTACTAAACCCTGCACGTCCTTATAATTAGTGGCAAGAACCTGGTTTAGGGTAGAACAAACTTCCGCACAAACCCTGTCGGTTCTAATACAGTCTTTCATCATTTTCACATTGTCTTCATCAAGACATGCATCAGCACAGTAATTACAATGGTTAATACAATTTCCAAGTGCGCTGATTAGCTTCTCATTTCTCATAACTTATTGATTTTATTGGTTTCCAACTAATTTAGTCAAGAGAAACGTTTAGCGGTTTTAAAATTATGCTAAGATCTTTCAGTTTTAAGATTACTTAAACAGAATCAAGTCGCTTTCTGTCCTTAATGTGAAGATTTTTATATTCGGAAGGAGTAAATCCTGTGGTTTTCCGGAAGGAAGTAGACAGATATGCCGGAGTTGAGTAGCCTAGGTTATCGGCGATCATGCCAATACTCCAGTCGTCATAATTAAGCAATTCCTTTGCTCTTTCTATGCGCACCGCGTTGTAGAATTTCTGAATGCTTTGCCCTTCACTTTCGGTAAAAGCATGAGTAATATGACTGTAGTCGTAATTCAATTCTGAACTGAGCAGACTAGATAGTTTTTGATTCGAAGAATTTTCAGAATAAACTTCCTCGATAATAAGGGATTTAATGTTATTGATGAGTTTTTCATTGCGATCCTGGATGATCTCAAATCCAACTTTTTCAAACTCCTTCTGAATTTGATGCCTTTCAATACTGCTAATTTCCCGCTCAAGAATGGCCTCACCAAGATCTACTTCAGAAAAAGGAATATCCAGCCTGTCAAGAATCTCCTCCACCGTCATGATGCAACGCTGGCAAACAACATTCCTGATATTCAACTTAACTTTTTCCAAATCTCAATTTTATCAATTAAATGGATCAGGCCGAACTGATTCCGGCCTGATCCTATGTATTTTTACATGATGGTATTATCAACTCTACCACATTTTAGCATCTTATCTCCAAAATAAGGATTTCTGATCTCTTCTGAATTAGAATACCAATAATCTCCTTTTCCTTCGAATGCCATCGGGCAAAATTGCTTGTAGATCTTCCCGGAAGAAATGGCTTCCTTCAGAACGGGTTCCATTGCTGCCGTTAGTTCTGAAAAAATCTCTCTTTGTACATTTACATCTTCAGTTTCTACCAGCTTTCCTGCGATTTCAGCGATCTCTGGCTGAGCTTCGGTTAGTGTGTTCTGAAGGTTCTGAGCAGATTTACCCGCAGCAGCAGCATTAGTTCTAACCAACGCATCTTTTACTGACAGGTATTCCTCGTAAGCCTGAGTTACATTCTGATCACTGAACTCTGCATTAGCCTCTTCAGAAACTTTTTCAGATTTCATATCTTCAGAATGATCGCTCATTTCAAGTTTCTCTTCAGAAACCTGCTCATTATTTTCTTTCTTATCATCTCCACAGGAAGTCAAAATTAAACTCCCGGCGATCAAACTCATAGTAATTAAACTTCTTACTTTCATTTTCATATTTATAATTATTAGGTATTGATATTTGACGTATCTAAACTGTTTATATAACAAATTACTTTTTCTCCAGTTTCTCAATTAGTTTTTTCATTTCGGCAATCTCCTTTTCCTGCGCTTCGATAATTTCTTCTGCAAGTTCTTTAACTTCCGGATCATCAATATCTGCTCTTTTACTAGTTAAAATCGCTATGGAGTGATGCGGAATCATCGCTCTCATATACATTACATCATCTACGATAGGTGCCTGCGCACGTACCAGTCCCAGAGCACCAAGAAAAAGAATCACACTTCCGGCATAGATCGCGATATTCTTTTTCCTGTTCTTATACATTTTTAGCATTAAAGACAGCATTATTACGGCCATCGTTGAAATCCCGAGACAGGTCATGTAAAATCTGGTCATACTAAAATACACGTGATCGACCTCATAGGTATTTAGGTACATGGTGATATACATCGCCATAAAAGAGAGACCTAACATCAGAAAAAATCTGGTGTAGTTATTACCGCTATGTTTCATTTGACTTTCTTTTGAATCCATTTTTTTAGTTTTTGATTAGTATTTATTTGAGTTCTGAAGTCACTTCCCCGCAGGTAAGCATCGCATTACCGTAATAAGGATTTTTAACTTCTGAAGATAGGCTTAACCAGTCGGCACCCCGATTATTATTAGCCATTGGGCAATGCTGAACATAAATAGTTTTGTCAAGATTATCCATATTACCAGCGATCGCTATCATTTGCTGAGATAAGATCCTGAAATTCTCCCGCTGGCTCTCCAGATTTCTATTTTCGGAAATCTTTTCAAGCATTTCTGTGATTTTATTTAGATGAGACTGAATTATTTTAGTTGAATTATTCAGATTAATTTTTTTGGAACTATTATACAGTTCTGAAGCTATTTCTGAAGTTTTCTCGGGGTTAGAAGCTATAAGTGCATCTTTCAATTTGAAATAGTCGCTCAGTAATTCTTTGAAGTCCTCCTGAAAAGATTCTGAAAGTTTCTTATCCATCTTCATTTCAGAAGATTTAGAGTAAGTCTGATTCATCATCGATCTTTTTCCCTGCAGTTGTGCCGCAGCATCTACCGTAAAAGTCCCGTTGGTCACAATCTCTTCTCCTGAAGAAAGTCCGTCAAGAACCTGGTAAGTTTCTCCGCTTGTATTTCCCAATTTCACCTCTCTCATTTCGAAAACTGGCTGAGATCCGGCTGCTTTTACGTAAACCAGCGATCGCTCACCTGTCCACATCACGGCACTTTTAGAAATTTCCAAACTTTCAGTTTCTGAAGCGGTCAAATTTTCTACCTCAGCTTGTACGAACATTCCGGGTTTTAGATCATTATTTCGATTATTCAGCACCACGCGGACTTCCACTGTTCTGGATTCCTGATTCAGAATAGGGTCGATAAATGAGATTTTTCCGGTGAAATCTTCATTTGGCAAGGCACCTACCGAAATTTCAAGATTCTGACCTTCTTTCAAATTCGATATCTGAGATTCGTAAGCATCAAAGACAGCCCAGACAGAATTCAGGTTCGAAACCTTTAAAATCGGCATCCCATCATTAATATGAGAACCTTCCTCAATCATGATCTCGGTAACCGTCCCGTTTACATGAGAATAAATAGGAATGGAATTTCTCACGTTTCCTGAACTTTCAATCTCATCCAGCATTGTATCGCTAATCTTCCAGTTTTTGAACTTATTTCGCACTGCATGATATAATTGAGGTTGAGAATTTTTCAGTTTCGCCGCAGTGATCAATTCCTGCTGTGCTGCTACAATTTCCGGAGAATAAATATTTGCAATGGTTTGTCCCGTACTCACTTTATCTCCAACAGTGTTTACATAGAGCTTTTCTACCCGACCATCGAAATGTGCCGGCATCGCTGCGTTCTGATCGTCGTTCACTTCGATCTTGCCAGAAAGATCTATTCTTCCATCCGTTCCGTTTCCTTCGCCAACTATCGTGGTCTGAATATTGGCAAGTTTCATCGCATTTTCGGTCATGCTGAATTGATCTGTACGCAATCCGTCTGAAGTTGCATCAGCAGGAATAAGATCCATACCGCAGATAGGGCAATCTCCCGGCTCAGGTTGCATAACTTGCGGATGCATCGAACAGGTCCACATTTCATTAGTTTCAGCTTCCTGGTGATCATGAACTTCTTCCGAAGAATTATTAAAAATCACGTATCCCAGTAACAGTCCGGCGATGATTAGCAGTAAATAAATTGTATATTTTTTCATCTTATTGATTATTAAGAGTAAGGTATTTCACAACGGCATCATGCTTGAACCAGCTGCTCACCGCTACAATGAGATTTATCTGAATTTTCAATCGTATTTCCTGAATATCCAGAACATCATCAAAATCTATGGTTCCGGTTTCATATTGTTTTAAAAGCAATTCTTCGACATCTTGAGCCTGAGAAAGGTTATCTGACTGTGTTTCGAATTTGATCCTTGCTGAAGTTCTTTCATTTAAAGCTGAACTTAATCTACTGTCCAGATCGTTTAAAGCTGCATCACGATCAAAAGAGATCTGTTCTTGCTTCAGTTCATTTTGCCTGGAAACTGAGCGATACTTTTTATTAAAGATAGGCACCGAAAACGAGACCATCGGCATCACAATGTCTTTTCCGTTATCTGAGAAATCCATGTCCGGTCTTTCCTGAACACTCACATAATCAAGACCAAAGCCCAATTTTGGTGCAGATTCCTGCTGATTTAGTGCTTCAGAATTGCTGATACTTTCAGCAAATTTATCATACCTCTGTAATTCGGGATGCAGGGTAATATCTATATTTTCGGTTTCCTGCATCGGAATGATCAAGGTATCCTGAACATCCACATTTTCATCATCAGTATTCAATAACTTATTGAAACTTATCCTCAACGCATCCAGCTGAAGCCTGATTATTTTAATTTGTTCCTCTAGATCATTCTGGCGCATTTTAAGTCTTAAAACCTCTACCGCCGAAGCTTTCCCGACTTCTATTGAATTTAGCGCAATCGTTCTATAAACTTCCAGCAGGTCGATATTCTGCTGTAAAACTTCCAATTTTTCTTTCAATTCATAGATATCGAAATAGACCTGCGAAACATTCAGTTTCAAATTTCTTCTGGCGATTTCAAGATCTGCTTCTTCCACGCTTACCATAGAACCTGCATAATCTTTTCTGGATTGAATAGTTCCAAACCAGGGAATCATCTGTCTAACAGAAACTCTAAATTTCTGGGCACCAGTCCTGGTTTCCGGCTCACTAATAAAATATCCAATACCGAATTCTGTATCAGAAAGTGCATTTACTTCATTGATCCTTTCCTCGGCAATTTCGATAGAAGAATTCATGGATTGAATCTCCGGATTGTTTTTTAAAGCGCGGTTTTGATAATCCTCCAATTTTTGGGCCTGCACTAGAACCGGAAGAAATAGTAATATTGCTATTATATTTTTCATGATCTGTGTCTTTTTAATTGAGCTTCTTTTCTCCAACTGAACAGCACCGGCACTACGAATAAAGTGATCAGCGCAATCAACATTCCTCCAAAAGCAGGGATCGCCATTGGGATCATAATATCGCTTCCACGACCTGTTGAAGTCAAAATTGGCAGTAAAGCGAGAATGGTTGTGGCCGTAGTCATCAAACATGGTCTGATTCGCTTTTCTCCTGCTTCAATCACCGATTGCCTGATTTGCTTTCTATTATCCGGAGAATTTGCATCGAAAGTCTGAGTAAGATAAGTTGCCATCACCACTCCATCATCTGTAGCAATACCGAAAAGTGCGATAAAACCGACCCATACCGCAACACTTAAATTAATCGTTTTAATTTGAAATAACTGCCTGATGTTTTCTCCAAATAAACTGAAATCCATGAACCAGTCCTGTCCATAGAACCAGATCATAAGAAATCCGCCACCAAAAGCAACTGCAATTCCGGCGAAAACCATCAGTGAGGTTGATACCGACTTGAATTGAAAGTAAAGGATCAGTAAAATGATCAATAAAGATAGTGGTACAACCAGTGATAGTGTTTTTTCAGCTCTCAACTGGTTTTCGTAATTCCCGGTAAAGCGATATTTAATACCGGCAGGAACTTTCAATTCTCCGGAATCTATCCTCTCCTGTATAAGATCCTGCGCATTTTCAACCACATTCACCTCAGCAAATCCATCAAGCTTGTCGAATAACACATAACCGGTGAGAAATGTGTTCTCACTTTTTATCACCTGAGGACCTTGCTCATATCTTATATTTACCAATTCGCCTAATGGAACAGGCGCTCCATTTTCTACAGGCACATAAATATCTTTTATATTTTCGGGGCTGGCACGAAGTTCCCGAGGATATCTAACCCTTATGCCATAACGCTCTCGACCCTCAACCGTTTCGCTCAATTGCATACCGCCAACAGCTACCTGGAGCACTTGCTGGACCTCATCTATGGAAATCCCATAACGAACCAGTTTTTCACGTTGAATGTCGATTAATAAATAAGGTTTTCCTACAATTCTATCGGCAAAAACTGCCTCTTTTTTAACACCTTCGGCTTGTTTCAGAATATCTTCTAGTTGCATTCCAAATTCCTGAATTTGTTTAAGATCCTGCCCCTGAACCTTAATTCCCATTGGTGCCCGCATACCGGTTTGCAACATAATCAACCGGGTTTCTATAGGCTGCAGTTTTGGTGCTGAAGTAACGCCTGGCAGTTTTGTGACCCTGGCGATCTCATTCCAGATATCTTCAGGAGTCTCGATCTCAGGTCTCCAGTTTCTGAAATATTCACCATCTTCATCTGGAATCAACTGCGCCGAATTTATTTTCAACGGATTTATAACTAAAGATTGCTGGTATTTCTCGCGATTTTCAACTTCAGAATTAGGATTAGCCGCCAGTTTTCCATTTTTCAGCACAAAGAATCCATTCTCGTTAACCTGATATTTTTGCCTTTTCCCATTCTCATTCTCCATGTATTCTGTCTTGTACTGGATGATATTTTCATACATGGACAATGGAGCAGGATCTAGGGCAGATTCTGTTCTTCCAGCTTTTCCAACCACGGTTTCAATTTCCGGAAGACTGGCCACTGCCATGTCCAGTTGCTGAAGAACTCTCTTATTCTCTTTAACTCCGGAATGTGGTAATGAAGTTGGCATCAGTAAAAAGGAGCCTTCATTGAGGGAAGGCATAAATTCTTTCCCGGTATTCTTCATAATAAAGAATCCGTTAAGGATGATCGCTGCAGGAATGGCCAGAAACAATGCTTTATTTTCCAGCGTCCAGGTTAATATCCGCACATAAAATCTTTTAAATAAAAAGAACACGGCAAGAAGTCCGAAACAGATAACGCCTACAAAAATTAGATTAAACAGAACACTGTTTTGAAGACCGAGTGGTCTCCAGTAGACTGACAGCAAAACTACAATCGTAACAATAGCAACAATGATCTTGAACATTTTACTCTGTACTTGATCTATCTTATCTAATTTCAATAATAGGTCCATAATTCCGAAAGCTATCAAAGCAAGACCTATTAGGTATCCGAAAATTATCGCTGCGATCCCCAATGTGATCAGAACAGCAGGAAATATGAAGCTGATTTCCTTTCGGAAATTTCTTTTCTTAAATAGAATAGCCGCAAATGGAGGGATAAGAAATAAAGCAACTAGTATTGAAGCAGTCAAAGCCATGGTTTTCGTGAACGCCAGCGGTCTGAATAATTTTCCTTCAGCACCAACCATGGTGAAAACCGGAATAAAACTGATGATCGTCGTTAATACCGCGGTAAGAATCGCTCCGGAAACTTCAGCAGTAGCTTCATATACTACCTGATTCACCGGTCGGTCATTTTGCATGTCCAGATGCCTTATGATATTTTCGGAAAGAATGATTCCCATATCCACCATGGTCCCAATTGCGATAGCAATACCTGAAAGAGCAACAATATTGGCAGAAACCCCGAATATTTTCATCGATACGAAAACCATCAACACGGCAACTGGTAATAATCCTGATATTAGGATCGACGCTCTTAAATTGAAAACCATGATTATGATTACCAGGATAGTGATCAGGATTTCCATAATTAAAGCCTCGTTTAATGTTCCTAATGTTTCCAGAATGAGTTCAGTCCTATCATAGAATGGAACGATCGTAAGTTGCGATTCGGTTCCATCGCTTAAAATTTTAGAAGGTAAACCTGAGCTGATCTCATTAATTTCATCTTTTACATTGTTGATCACTTCCATTGGATTTGCACCATAGCGAGCCACTACTAATCCCCCAACAACCTCAGCACCTTCTTTATCAAGGATTCCACGGCGAGAAGCTGGTCCCATGGAAACATTGGCAATGTCTTTGATCCTGATAGATGTAAAATTTTCTGAAGTCACCACGGCATTTTCAATATCTTCCACAGACTTTACGTAGCCAAGTCCTCGCACGAGGTATTCCGCCTGATTGATCTCCAGAGTTTGTGCACCTATCTCGCGATTACTTTCCTTAACCGCCATGACTACCTGATCCAAACCGATATTATACTGCCGCATCAATTCTGGCTTTACATCGATCTGGTATTCCTGAACATAACCTCCAATACTGGCAACTTCTGAAACCCCACTAACTCCTGATAGGGCGTATTTCACATAGTAATCCTGAATACTTCTTAATTCCTGAAGATCCCAGCCACCAGTCACATTACCATCTTTATCACGACCTTCCAGCGTATACCAGAATATCTGGCCCAGCCCTGTTGCATCGGGTCCAAGCTTTGGATTTACTCCTTCAGGCAATAGGTTGTCAGGAAGAGAATTCAACTTTTCGAGGATTCGGCTTCGACTCCAATAAAACTCTACATCCTCTTCAAAAATGATATAGATACTGGAAAACCCGAACATAGAAGAACTACGAATCGTTTTCACCCCGGGAATTCCGAGTAAACTCGTGGTTAAAGGATAGGTAATCTGGTCTTCGATATCCTGCGGAGATTGGCCAGACCATTCGGTAAAAATGATCTGTTGATTTTCACCAATATCAGGAATTGCATCTACGGCAACCGGATCGTTCGGAAGCAAACCCGTGTCCCAGTTAAAAGGTGAATTCATGATTCCCCAACTAACCAGTACTGCCAGTAATATAAAGGCAATGAGTTTGTTTTCGATAAAATATTTAATGCATTTATTCAGCATATAATAAGAGTTAAAAATTAGAATTTGGCGCATAAAGCGAGAAGCCACGGCAAAATATGCGTGGTTTAAAAACTAAAATCTAACTATCAAATAAGGAAAACCTGGTCTTCCAACTGAATATCGGAAACCAGTAAAGGAGGGGAATAATCTTTAAATGGAATGATCTGCTTTGGCAGACTTTCAAAAAGATTGAGATAAGCAAAAGAAAAAGTGGTAATGAATAATTGCTCATGGAAATCGAAAGAATCAAAAGATATTTTCAATTCATCCTGACCTTCTACCGAAACCTTTTCATTGGTACAACAATGAGATTCAGCATCAGCAGACATTTGCATTCCACAGGTCTTAGCTTTTGAAAATACGGCTTTATCAACAAGATGACTTCCGCAGAAATGTTTATCTACCGTAAAAGACATCGTAGATAGCAGGACCATAAAGGCCATGCTTAAAGAAACGATATGTTGAAAAGCTTTATTCACTAACGGCAAAGGTACAAATTTCTAAACATCGAACGTTTACTTCCTAATATTCAAATATTAATGGTAAAAATAAAACCGAAATTCTAGAGTAGATTTCAAAATTC
Organism: Christiangramia portivictoriae DSM 23547; assembly: GCF_000423045.1. Taxonomy (GTDB): domain Bacteria; phylum Bacteroidota; class Bacteroidia; order Flavobacteriales; family Flavobacteriaceae; genus Christiangramia; species Christiangramia portivictoriae. The sequence goes on from NZ_AUHF01000007.1 coordinate 28,722, forward strand.
AGGTTAAAACTTTCAACTTAATTTTTTATTGATTCTATAATAATAGAATGCGGGAAGCAATACCAACAGAAATAAAGGATGAATGAGAAATCTCCTAACATAAAACAACGCAAGATAATGTTCTCTTTCAATATTAAGCACCAGAAATATAAAAGCGCTCACAGCTCCTACATAAAGCAATGCATATAGAATCACAGAAAATTTGATCATGCTTCTGTTTCTAAACGCGATATAGATAATAGCGATCGAAATAATACTATTAAGTGTGAAACGTATGCTGAGATGTATCATGAGCTTTGCCATATTCATAGGTGGAATGATACCAAGCAGATAATCTGACCTGAAAAACGCTATTAATGGATCGTAGAATAGACTATCTTCAAAAAAACGTATCGCTGCAAGTAGCAAAACCATGAAGCCAATAAGAATTATCTTATATCTTTTCTTCATGCTTTTTTGTATTTAGTGAAGATGCGTATCCATACCAGCCAGAGCAGGAAAACCATTCCGTAGATCGCCAGTGGAAAAAATACGGTGTGCATAAAACCAGAATACTGCGGGTATTCAAGAATACTTACCGAAAGGATAACAATTCGCAAGATGTTAGTTGCATAAATAAGTGCCGAGCCGGCTAAAATATAGATCAATGTCGTGGAGGTCTTTCCGAAGAAAGCAAGAATAAAGGAAGTGAATAATATAATAATACTTGCCGAATTGCATCCTTCCACGATACCGGCCAGAAAATGACCTTCCACCATTAGTTTCATGGATAGTCCTGTATAATGCATTACCACTTCCACATTATCGTAGCCCAACGCATGCATGACATCTCCACTCTGGTAAGCAACCAATCTCGTGATGGCGTCTGGTACTGGCTGAGTTTGCTCATAAAACAGCAGAAATGCGTTGTAAGCACTGGAAAAAAGAAAATAGCTCCCCAGGAACACAAATATAAAACGCAATACCGTTCTGTATTTCTTGATGAGTTTCAGCAAAGTAGGACTCGGTTTTTAACAAATTTATAGATTTACATTCCATGCTGAACACAGCAAATTGAATACTTTTGCACCAAATATTGTTAATATGAATGTGCAGGACTTAAAACCGCAGGTAGAACAAATTCTACGCGACTCGAATAAGGATGTAAAACTAAGAATGACAGAGGTTTGTGAACTTCTTGAGAAAAATATCGCTTACTATGATTGGGTAGGTTTTTACTTCAGAAATGGCGATAAAGAAGAATTGAAACTAAAAGCATTTGCCGGTGAGCCAACAGATCATGAGATCATTCCGTTTGGCAAAGGTATTTGCGGGCAGGTAGCAGTAAGCAATCAGAATTTTGTGGTGCCAGATGTAAAAGCTCAGGATAACTATATCGCTTGCAGTATCAATGTAAAAGCTGAAATCGTAATTCCGTTATTTGTAAACGGTGAGAATGTAGGCCAGATAGATATTGACAGTCACACTGCAGATCCTTTTACTGCTGAAGATGAGGAATTCCTGGTATGGGTGAACGAGAAAGTAGCAGCAATCCTGTAGATTACATTAAACTATAAGAACAAAAAAACTCCTGATTTACCAGGAGTTTTTTTGTTCTTGTATCGAGTTCAAAATTACATTTGAAGTGCGATAATAAAGAAAAGAAATGCAAAAAAACCTACTAATTGTAGTATTGATAGCAGGTAGTTCTTTTCGATCTCATTTCCCATTTCCATAGCTTTTTGTTTTAAAATTACACAAGCTATGTCTTCGCAATCAGATCTTTAACGAACTTTAATTTATTTTACTATAATTTATGTGAAATAAACCTTCGTATACTGTTTTTATTAAGAAAAGTTTTACATCCCGGTACGAATAGCCTCCACAGGATCCAATTTTGAGGCTGACATGGCAGGAATAATACCCGACACCAATCCTATGACCGCTGACACTAGTGTTCCTATGAACATATTATATGGCGAGAGGACAAATTCAAAGTCACCCGTAAACTGTGAGGCTACGATTGAAACCAGCCACACGAAGAACAACCCAACCAATCCACCAATCACAGAAAGTATTACGGCTTCAAACAAAAATTGGGACAGAATAAATTTATTCTTTGCACCCAATGATTTTTGAATTCCAATAAGATTGGTTCTCTCCTTTACACTAACAAACATGATATTTGCGATTCCGAAGCCTCCTACCAGTAAAGAAAATCCACTAATTACCAGACCTATCACATTCAGCTGGCCGGTTATATTATCTACGAATTCTGTAAGACCTTTCAACTCATTCACAAAAAAGTTATTGATCTCCCCTGGCTTGATCCCACGCATATTCCGCAGGTTTTGCTCCAGTAAGGCAATGAATTCATCACTATCTGCTCCGCTTTCTGGCTTCATGACCAACTGCGGAAATACCATTCCCTTGGTGGTCCCATAAACCAGACGCGCAAAATTCGCCGGCACAAAAGCCTGCCCGTCCCTGGAACCTGTAAACAGGGATTGTCCCTGTTTTTTCAGGACTCCGATCACTGTAGCCCTACGTCCAAAAATTCTTACTTCTTCACCAATTCCGTTAGATCCACCAAACAGGGTTTGCGCCACTTCGTGACCAAGAACGACGACTCCAGAACCACTTACAGATTCAGATTCGTTGAAAAAACGACCTTCTTCCAGTTCCATTGCTTCAATATCATAGTATTCATGAGTCACCGCGCCAATGTCTACACCGCTACTGGTAACATCCTGGTATTTAATTGCTGCTCCGCCGGGAATGCCCAGGACGAAGCTAATTTCATCCAGGTCTGGAAGGCTCTTCTTTAGATTCTGGTATTCTTCATAAGTGACGTCTGGAAATTGCTGACTCTTCCACCTGGGAACATCACTAGGTCCAAAATTAAATCTCATCACGATCACCGTACTATTGTCCAGGGAACTCAAACTTCCGGTAATATCTTTTTTAAGGGAATCTACCGCTGCAAGAACGGCGATAATGGAGAAGATACCAATGGTCACCCCGAGCAGGGAAAGAAAGGTTCTTAGCTTATTATTGGTTAGAGCGCTAATCGCGAAATTAAAACTCTCTTTAAGTACCCGTAAATAGATCAGCATAGTTGAAAATCTGCTATTAACTCATGAATTTCAGATAGGACGCATAATCCAAAATTTCGTTACAAAATTTATCGATAATTCATTAGTGCCACTTTCAAATTTTTCGCTTTATTAATTACTTTTGCAGCTTTAACAAACACAACACAATGAGCGAATTAAAACAAGCAAAGTCTGCTTTGATTTCAGTCTTCAGTAAAGATGGTCTTGAGCCAATCGTAAGAAAGCTGGATGAACTGGGCATCACTATTTATTCTACAGGTGGTACCGAGAAATTTATCAGGGATCTTGGGATAGAGGTCGTTCCAGTAGAGGATGTTACCTCCTACCCTTCTATTCTGGGTGGCCGGGTAAAAACTCTTCATCCAAAAGTATTTGGTGGGATCCTTAACAGACAGGATCATGAAGGTGATGTGAAAGAGCTGGAACAATATGAAATCCCGCAGATAGACATTGTAGTTGTGGATCTATATCCTTTTGAGAAAACCGTTGCTTCAGGTGCTTCGGAACAGGATATTATCGAAAAGATCGATATTGGAGGAATTTCCCTTATACGAGCTGCGGCCAAGAATTTTAAAGACGTTACCTGCGTTTCTTCCGTAGATGATTATGCTGAATTTTTAGAACTGCTAAATGAGAAATCTGGAAGCACTGACATAGCCGATCGTAAAAAATTCGCTGCCAAAGCTTTCAATATTTCTTCTCACTACGATTCAGCTATATTCAATTATTTTAATGCTGAAGGAGAAATTAATTCTTTCAAACAAAGTGAACTGAAAGGTAAAGAACTACGATACGGAGAAAATCCTCATCAAAAAGGAACGTTCTTTGGCGATTTCGAAGCGATTTTTGATCAGCTGCATGGAAAGGAATTAAGCTACAACAATTTGCTGGATGTGGATGCCGCAGTAAATTTGATGAGTGAGTTCAAAGGTGAAGCTCCAACATTCGCGATTTTGAAACACAACAACGCCTGTGGTCTTGCGCAAAGAGATTCGATTTACCAGGCTTATGTAGATGCCCTTGCCGGAGATCCGGTTTCAGCTTTTGGAGGAATTTTAATTAGCAATGTGGAAATAGACGCCGCTACTGCTGAAGAAATCCACAAACTTTTCTGTGAAGTGGTCATCGCCCCTTCATTCTCTGCGGAAGCTGAAGAAATTTTAAAAGGCAAAAAGAACAGAATTCTGCTGGTACAAAAAGATGCCAAACTTCCGAAGAACCAGGTAAGAACCTGCCTGAACGGTGTTCTTGTTCAGGATAAAGATCTTAAAACCGATGCTATCGAAGATCTTAAGTTGGCAACTAGCAATAAAGCGACAGATTCTGAGTTATCTGACATGATATTTGCTTCCAAGATTTGTAAGCATACAAAATCAAATACGATCGTTCTGGCAAAGAATAAACAACTATGCGCAAATGGTACCGGGCAAACCTCCAGAGTAGACGCCCTTACCCATAGTATCGCCAAAGCAAGATCCTTTGATTTTGACCTGAATGGTGCTGTGATGGCCAGTGATGCATTTTTCCCTTTTCCAGATTGCGTGGAAATCGCCGGTAATGCCGGAATTACTGCTGTCATTCAGCCTGGTGGAAGCGTCAAGGATGAACTGAGCATCAACTATTGCAACGAAAATAATATCGCAATGGTGATGACCGGGACACGCCATTTTAAACATTAAATTCATTACATTTACCCAACCTCAACACTTAAAATAGACTATGGGATTTTTTGACTTTCTCATTGAAGAAATTGCAATCGACTTAGGGACCGCGAATACATTAATCATACATAATGATAAGGTCGTTGTGGACAGCCCTTCGATCGTTGCCAGGGATAGAACCTCTGGCAAAATTACCGCAGTTGGTAAGGAAGCTGCAATGATGCAGGGGAAAACTCATGAGAATATTAAGACCATTAGGCCTTTAAAAGATGGGGTGATTGCCGACTTTGATGCCAGCGAGAAAATGCTCACAATGTTCATCAAAGAAATTCCGGCACTTAAAAAGAAACTTTTTACTCCGGCATTGCGAATGGTTATCTGTATTCCTTCCGGAATTACCGAGGTTGAGATGCGTGCTGTAAAAGAAAGTGCAGAAAGGGTAAATGGAAAAGAAGTATACTTAATCCATGAACCAATGGCTGCGGCCATTGGTATTGGTGTAGACATCATGCAGCCAAAAGGTAACATGATCGTTGATATTGGAGGTGGTACAACTGAAATTGCGGTGATCGCTCTTGGAGGTATCGTTTGTGACAAATCTGTAAAGATCGCAGGGGATGTATTTACCAATGACATCGTGTATTACATGCGAACGCAGCATAACCTGTATGTTGGTGAACGTACTGCGGAAAAAATTAAAATCCAGATTGGTGCTGCGACTGAAGATCTTGAGGTTCCACCAGACGAAATGAGCGTTCAGGGACGTGATTTACTTACCGGTAAACCAAAACAGGTAAACATTTCCTACCGTGAGATTGCCAAAGCTCTGGATAAATCCATATTGAGGATCGAAGATGCTGTTATGGAAACTCTTTCTCAAACGCCTCCAGAACTGGCTGCCGATATTTATAATACGGGAATTTATCTTGCCGGTGGTGGTTCGATGCTTAGAGGACTGGACAAACGACTTTCTCAAAAAACAGACCTTCCAGTGTATATCGCTGAAGATCCCCTTAGAGCTGTAGTTCGTGGTACCGGAATTACCTTAAAAACACTGAATCGCTATAAAGGCATTTTGATCAAGTAGGAGAAGCTTAGTTTATGCAGCAGATTTTCAATTTTCTTATTAGGAATAAGAATTCAATTCTATTCCTGTTCCTGTTTGCTGTTTCTATTTTTCTCACAGTACAAAATCATTCCTTTCATAAAAGCCGGTTTATTAGTTCTGCGAACTGGGTTACCGGTGGCGTGTATTCGTGGTCCAATGGCATCAATACCTACTTAAATCTGGAAGAATATAACGAACGCCTTATTGCTGAGAACAACCAGCTTCGAAATATCATTTCTAACATGAATGATAGCATTTCGATCTCAAAACAACTGGACAGCACTTCATTTGAAGGTGATTATATTTTCCGGCCTTCTCGTGTGATTAATAACAACTTCGCCAAGATCGATAATTACCTTACTCTTAACCGCGGAGAGAATTCTGGCATCCAGAAGGAATTTGGTGTCATTACCAGCCAGGGGATTGTTGGAATCGTAGACAGAGTTAATAATAAATATTCCCGCGTAATTTCCATACTTAACAGCAGGTCCAGGATCAATGCGCAATTGAGTAGCACCAATCATTTTGGGAGTCTGGTCTGGAACGGGGAAGATCCAAACATTGTGCAGTTAATCGATGTGCCACGACAGGCACCGGTTCAAAAAGGAGACACGATCATTACAGGTGGACGTTCGCTCATTTTTCCTGAAGGTTTACCCATTGGAAGCATTAAGGATTTTACACTTGATCAAACGCAGAGTTATTATACTATCAACATCAAACTATTTAACGACATGACTAATATTGGTTATGTTTATGTAATAGAGAATATCAATAAAGACGAAATCAAGGAATTGCAGGAGCCAGATGAACAGTAAACTAGTATCAAATATCGCCCGCTTCGTGATCCTCATATTTCTGCAGGTTCTAATTCTGAATAATATTAATTTTCTGGGTTATATCAACCCCTATTTATATGTGTTGTTCATTCTGCTTTATCCCTTTGCCGGAAATCAAAGTTTATTTCTTCTTCTATCCTTTTTGCTCGGGCTGAGCATCGATATATTTGAAGATAGTGGCGGGATCAATGCCGCCGCATGCCTGGTAGCAGCTTTTGCCAGACCTAACCTGCTTCGATTCTCATTTGGTATCAGTTATGATCACCAGAATATCAGGCTGGCCTTTACTCCATTTGGAGCGAAATTTAGTTATGTATCACTGCTCGTACTTATCCATCATTTCGTGTTTTTTTCCTTGGAAATGTTCAGTGTAAATCATATACTTCTAATACTCAAGAAAACTCTTTTTTCAAGTATCTTTTCAGTAATTCTAATATTGCTGTCGTTAACACTTTTCAGTAGAAAACATCGATGAGAAAATTATTGCTGTATATCACGATCCTTACCACAGGAATCATATTCCTGGGGAGATTGTTCTATTTACAGGTGATCGATACTTCTCTGGCCATACGCTCCCAGGATAATGCCATCAAAGTGATCTACGATTACCCGCAGCGAGGTTACATTTACGATCGCAACGGAGAATTGATGGTTAGCAACCAGCCTTCTTATGATGTCATGGTTATCCCAAGGAACCTTAAACCTTTCGATACGACCGAATTTTGCAATATTCTGAATCTTTCCCGCGAAGACCTGGAAAAGAAACTGGATAAGGCAAAGATCTATTCTCCCATGTTACCTTCAGTAGTTATACCGCAGCTTACCAAAAGTGAGTACGCGATACTTCAGGAGAAAATGAGGAATTACCAGGGGTTCTATATTCAGAAGAGATCATTGAGGGATTACCAGGTAGACCACAGCGCCAATGTACTGGGTTATATTGCCGAAGTAAACCAGAAGATCGTAAATGATAATCCTTACTATATATCTGGTGATCTTATTGGCCGGGCTGGTGTTGAGAGCTATTATGAAGAACTTTTAAGAGGTGAAAAAGGCGTAAAATACATTCAGAAGGATAGATTCAATAGAGATATTGGACCTTATAAAGAAGGTATTTTTGACTCTTTGCCCGAAAAAGGAAAGGATATTACTTTGACTATCGACGCCGTGTTGCAGGATTACGGCACAAAATTAATGGAAAATAAGCGAGGTGGTATTGTGGCACTTGAACCTAATACCGGCGAGATCCTAACCCTGATCACGGCTCCAACTTATGATCCGGCAGATTTGGTAGGTAGAAAACGCTCTCCAAATTTTACGAAATTATACCTTGATGAAGATGCAAAACCGCTTTATGATCGTGGCCTTTTAGCCGAATATCCTCCAGGATCTCCTTTTAAAACTCTAAATGCATTAATCGGACTCCAGGAAGATGTTGTGGATACAGATGATGCATTTTCCTGTAATCATGGTTATCCTTATGGCCGCGGTAGAAAACTGGGCTGCCATGCGCATAGTAGTCCGCTGAGCATGATTCCTGGCATCGCGCAATCCTGTAACGCCTATTTCGCCAATGTCTACCGAAGAATTATTGAGAAGTATCCAACTCCGCAGGAAGGAATGGATGCCTGGAATGCACATTTAAAGAGTTTTGGACTTGGAGATTACCTGGGGTCCGACCTAAGTACAGGAAGATCAGGTAAAATTCCGGATTCTGAGTATTACAATAAGATCTACGACTATCCAACTTACAAATGGTATGCTACAGCGACTCTCTCAAATGCGATCGGGCAGGGAGAAGTTCTTATGACTCCAATTCAACTGGCAAATATGGCAGCAACCATAGGAAACAGAGGCTGGTTCTATACACCTCACATTTTGAAGGAGGTAAATGGGCAGCCAATTAAGGATGAGAAATACACCACGAAAAAAGTAACCACTATAGAAACAAGGCATTTTGAACCAGTTGTAGAGGGAATGCATGAAGTGTACAAGAGTGGAACAGCTTCTGCTCTAAGAATTCCGGGTATTGAAATAGCAGGTAAAACCGGAACCGCTGAAAACTTTACAAGAATCGACGGAAAGAGGGTACAGCTTACAGATCACTCGATCTTTGTAGCATTTGCCCCCGTAGACAATCCTAAGATCGCCATCGCGGTATTTGTTGAAAATGGATATTGGGGCGGTCGTTATGCCGGAAGAATCGCGAGCCTCATGATCGAGAAATATCTAAAAGGCACTATTACCAGAACAGATATGGAAGACTGGATCCTGTCGCATAGTCTTGAAGATGAATATGCCAAGCCATTGAGTGGCGAACCTTTCACAATAAACAGATAAATGGCGAGAAGCACTGGAGCCAGTTTTGACTGGATAAGTATTTTAATCTATTTAGCACTTATACTTTTTGGATGGGCCAATATATACTCAGCTTCATTAGGCTCTACCAGCGGTTCTTTTTTTGACCTGGATCAACCTTACGGAAAGCAGGCTCTTTTCGTAGGTCTAAGCATTTTTCTCGTTATAATTATTTTGTCCATTGAAGCAAAATTTTATCAGCGATTCTCCAGTATCATCTATTTAGTATCGCTACTATCCCTTGCCGGACTTTTTGTCTTCGGAAAAACAATTTCAGGAGCTACCTCCTGGTACTCGTTTGGAAGCTTTGGATTGCAACCATCTGAATTTGCTAAATTTGCCACTGCCCTGGCGCTGGCAAAATATCTAAGCGACATTCAAACCAACATTAAAAGACTCGATCACCAGGTCAAAGCTTTTATCATTATCGCCATTCCAGCGATCTTAATTGTACCTCAACCGGATCCCGGAAGCGCCCTTGTTTATGCCGCTTTCTTTTTCCCTTTGTACCGGGAAGGTCTTTCCGGGTTCTACCTGGTTACCGGGCTATCTGCGGTTACTGTCTTCATTTTAACGCTAATTATTGGACCTGTCTGGGTTGCTGCCCTGGTAGTGGCTATTGCAGGAATCATGTTTTTTATGAAATCGCGTAAAGGACCGGGTAAAGTATTGATCAGCATTTTCGCGATCATATCCATTGCCTTGAGTTTTTCAGTAAACTATATCTTCGAAAATGTCTTTGAACAGCGTCACCGGGATCGTTTCAACATTGTACTGGGAAAAGAGGTAGATTCCAGAGGTATTGGATACAATACTAACCAGAGTGAGATCGCGATCGGTAGCGGCGGATGGTTTGGAAAAGGCTGGACCGAAGGAACGCAAACTAAAGGACATTTTGTTCCAGAACAACATACAGATTATATATTCAGTACCGTAGGAGAGGAATGGGGTTTCCTTGGCAGCGCCATGGTTGTATTTCTATTCGTTGGTTTATTGCTGAGACTTATTGTACTTGCTGAGCGACAAAGAAATCAATTCTACCGCATTTATGGCTACTCGGTCATTGGTATACTATTCATTCACTTTCTGGTGAATATAGGGATGGTGATAGGTATTTTTCCAACCGTTGGTATTCCTTTACCATTTTTTAGTTATGGTGGTTCAGGTCTTTGGGGATTCACCATCTTACTATTTATATTTATCAAACTCGATAGCGACCGGCTATCCTACTAAGAACACTGTTCTGTCATAAGCAGGAGTGCTGCTACTAACAGAATGATAAATGGATAGATATACTTTCGTTTCATAGTATCAATTATATGCATAAAAAAACCCGGAATTTCTCCCGGGTTCTAATCATTTAGCTGAATTAGCTTTTCACTCTTTTGGACTTGTCTACACCTGCCATTTTGTTTCTGGTGATGTTATTCATTTTCATATCTGAAAGTACATTCACAGCTTCTTCGATATAAACATCTTTACTCAGGCTTTCATGCCATCTCAACCTCTTTTCCTTCAGAATGGTATCTGTAGCAAATAGCTGTTCTTCAAAAGGCAGGGAGTTGTAGGTGAGATCTGTTTTGTAATCTCTGATGGACTCAAATTGCTTGGCCATCTCTTTATCTTCCGTAGCCTGCGCAGCATATTCAGCATAGTTTAACGGGTAACTGCTTTCATCACTTTGGGTCTTCACCCATTTTGCATTCTCTTCAATCATTTTTAGCTGAGAGTTAGAGCTCATACGTTGCTTGCTGGCAGCAATCGCTTCATCATAGCCCACATAGCCGTCCCAGATATCATAATCTGCAGCATCGATCTTATCCCATGGTAATGGGTTTTCCTGGTCTTTTTCACCAATATCCACAAAGCTATAACGATCTGGAACTACGACATCACTCTTTACACCTTCCAACTGAGTAGAGCCACCATTTACACGATAGAATTTTTGCGTAGTGATCTTTAAAGCACCCATATCACCCATTTCATTATTTCGCAGCCATCTGTTCAGGTCGATCACATTTTGCACCGTTCCCTTACCATAGGTTTGCTTACTACCAATAATGATCGCTCTCTTGTAATCCTGCATTGCAGCGGCCAGGATTTCTGAAGCTGAAGCTGAAAGTTCATTCACCAGGATCACGAGTGGTCCATCCCAAAGCACCTGAGGATCTTCATCCCTAAGCACTTCCTTTCTCTGTCCATTTGATTTCACCTGAACAATAGGGCCTTCTTCGATAAACATCCCGGCGATGTCCACTACCGTCTTAAGTGATCCTCCACCATTATTTCTAAGGTCAAGAACCAGACCTTCCATTCCTTCCTGTTTTAATCTTATAATGTCTTCCTTGATATCTGAAGCAGCATTCCGGCTACTATAATCCTCCATATCAAAATAGAATTTTGGAAGATTTATGATTCCGAAGTTCTTACCATCTTTCTTTACCATGGAAGTTTTTGCGTAAGTTTCTTCGATCTCAATCACATCTCTAACCAGGGTGACATCTTCAATATTACCCATTACTTTCTTACGTACTGTAAGCGTTACTTTAGTGTCTTTAGGGCCTTTGATAAGGTCTACTGCATCATCCAGTCTCATTCCCACAATGCTTACCGCATCCTGTTCATCTTCCTGCTTTACCTTAAGAATCACATCACCTTCAGTGATTTCATCACTTCTCCACGCGGGACCTCCAGAGATTACTTCAGTAATAGTAATATTATCGCTATCCTTTACCAATCTTGCTCCAATTCCTTCCAGTTTTCCAGACATGGCAATGTCAAACCTGTCCTTTTCCTGAGGGGCAAAATAAAAAGTATGTGGGTCAAATTCTTCAACGATAGCATTGATGTATACTGAAAAGTAATCTTCTCTTTCAAGATCATCTGTAAAATCATAGTAGCGCTCCATATTGGAAAGCGTAGACTCTCTTGCCTCTTTTTCCAGTTCAGCATCAGATTTTATAGTATAGGAATCATCTGCTTCCTTTTTTGTTTCTTCATCCTGCTTAAGATCATGATACGTGATCAAAGTATTAAACTTCAGTTGTTCTTTCCATCTTTTGGTCAATTCGGCCTTGGAAGAAACATACTTCAGGTTATCATAATCTGTATCGATCTTCTCATTTTCAGTAAAATCGAATGGCTCTGCAAGTATTTTCTTGTAAATGGACCTGGCCTCTTCCATTCTTTGCTGAAGTCTTCCGTAGGTAAGATTAAAGAATTCGATATCTTTTCCTTTAATTTGATCGTCGATCTTATCCTTAAATGAACTGAAGTCTTCAATATCCTTTTGATAAAAGAACCTTTTTGAAGGATCCATTCCTTCAAGATAATCCTCATATACGTTCGCAGAAAATTCGTCATTGATCTCCTTTGCATCATAATGTCCCTGGTTAAGAACATAGGTGATAAGATCTATCAATAATTTGTCTTTATCTGGATCGTCAAAAGTCTTGGTTGTAAAACTACAGGACGCAGCTGCCATAAAGACCATGACCGCCAGTAATTTAAAATTCCTTTTCATAATTCTTTTTAATTTCGTCATCGCGTGGTTACATCTAGTACAGTAAAAACTATGCCAACAGACACTTAGAAACCTCCTAATTTGTCAAACCACTAATATAACGTTTCCTTATTTAAATTCTTATTTTAGCTGAACCAAATAAAACAGCATGAACAAGAAGAAACCACTGATTCTGGTTACTAATGACGATGGAATCACCGCTCCCGGAATTCGTACTCTAATCGAGGTCATGAAGGAAATTGGTGACGTGGTAGTGGTCGCTCCGGATAGTCCCCAAAGCGGAATGGGTCACGCCATCACCATTAGCGATACTCTTTTTTGCGAACAGGTGACTATCAAGGAGTCTTATAAACATAAAGAATACAGCTGCTCGGGAACTCCGGCAGATTGTGTAAAGATCGCAACCCAGGAGATACTTGACCGTAAGCCAGATCTTTGTGTAAGCGGTATCAATCATGGATCTAATAGCTCCATTAATGTGATATACTCTGGAACGATGAGCGCTGCGGTAGAAGCTGGAATAGAAGGAATTCCTGCAATTGGCTTTTCACTACTGGATTACTCGTTAAACGCCGACTTTGAGCCTGCCAGGAAGTATGTTAAAGCGATCGTTAAAAATACACTGAAAAATGGTCTTCCGGAAGGTGTTGTTCTCAATGTAAACATTCCCAAGCTAGGTTCTGCTGATATTAAAGGCATGAAAGTATGCAGACAGGCCAATGCTCATTGGGAAGAAGAATTCGATAAAAGAACGAGCCCGCAGGGTCGTGATTATTACTGGTTAACCGGAACTTTTGTAAATAAAGATGAAGGTAAGGATACAGATGAGCAGGCGCTGGCAGATGGTTATGTCTCCATTGTTCCTGTACAATTCGATCTTACAGCACATCACTTTTTAAAAGAACTGAATAACTGGGAGTTTGATGATTAAACAGGATATTCTAACTGGTTTTATTACCGGGCTGGCGGCCAACATTGCCGGAGTCCTGGTTTATACCGGATTATTCTCAAATGCCGGGATAGACGCTACCCTGGCCGATGCTGTCGCCAACGATTATTTAGGAAAGGTCTTTGCTCTGGGTGCTATTCTCAACTTCCTGCCATTCTATATTTTTCTACGGAAGAAACAGAATTACCATGCACGCGGAGTACTGTTGGCAACCATTATTGTAGCCGTCGCTGTAGCGATTTACAAATTCGTGTTATGAAGTATTATATTATAGCCGGCGAAGCTTCCGGAGACCTGCACGCATCCAATTTGATGAAAGCGCTGAAAGAAGAAGATCCTGATGCAGATTTCAGATTTTGGGGTGGTGATCTTATGCAGGCCCAGGGTGGAACAATGGTGAAACACTACCGGGAACTGGCCTTTATGGGTTTTGCTGAAGTTATTATAAACCTGCGTACGATCTTCAGCAATATTAAACTCTGCAAAACAGATATCAATGAATATAAGCCGGATGTAATTATATATATCGATTATCCTGGCTTTAATATGCGAATTGCTGAATGGGCTAAAAAACAGGGATATCAAAATCATTACTATATTTCCCCGCAAATCTGGGCCTGGAAAGAAAACCGAATTAAAAAGATCAAAAGGGATGTGGATCACATGTATGTTATTCTGCCATTTGAAAAACAATTTTATGAGCAGAAACATAATTTCCCTGTAGAATTTGTAGGTCATCCATTACTCGATGCTATTCAGAACAGGCAGGTGCCGCCACCTGAAGTATTTAGAAGAGAACATCATTTAGATAACAAGCCTATCATTGCGTTATTACCGGGAAGCAGGAAACAGGAAATAGAAAAAATGCTGAGTATCATGCTTAGCGTTACAGATCATTTCAAGGATTACCAATTTGTGATCGCTGGCGCACCCAGCCAGGACAAAGAATTCTACCAGGATTTCACCGACAGGAAGAATGTGAGCCTTATCATGAATAAAACTTATGATATCCTCAGTTTTGCGCATGCGGCTCTAGTGACTTCCGGAACTGCAACCCTTGAAACCGCACTTTTCAAAGTTCCCGAAGTAGTGTGCTACAAAGGCAGTTATATCTCTTATCACATTGCTAAGCGTATTATTAACCTGGATTATATATCACTCGTTAACTTGATCATGGATCGCGAGGTGGTAAAAGAATTGATTCAAAGTGAACTCAATACTGAAAATCTGAAAAAAGAACTATCTAAGATACTTCAGGATGAAAAACGAGAAGAGATCTTTAGAGAATATCATGAACTGGAACAAAAGCTTGGTGGAGCTGGTGCCAGCAAGAATACAGCCAAACTCATCATCAATAAAATGTAGGGAATGAAAACAGCGGTTTTTCTAAAATTAGTGTTGGTCTGCATGCTGCTGGCCATTCTCAGTTCCTGCGGAAGCAGATCCAGAGTCATCACAACCAAAGAAGCGCAATCCAGGGTTTTAAGAAACGAAAATAAGCCGGAAAGGCTGGTGAATGAGCGAGAGCATAAAACTGATGCCAAAGTCGCTGAAAAGATCGTAAAGCATGCCAAAGGTTTTGAAGGCACCAGGTATAAATTTGGTGGCACCACCAAAAAAGGAATGGACTGTTCAGGGTTGGTTTATGTAAGCTTTCTGGAAGAAGGTTTGTCGCTACCAAGAACATCACGGGCAATGTCCCTAAAGGGAAGAAGATTATATTTAAAAGAAGTCAGCACCGGTGATCTGTTATTTTTTGAAACGGACAAGAACAAAAAGGTTATCAACCACGTTGGTCTGGTTGTTCAGGCAGACAAAGACCATATTTATTTCATACATTCATCAACTTCCAGAGGCGTTATTATCTCCTCACTTTCAGAAACTTACTGGAAAGATAATTTTGTGCTGGCACGTCGCGTGATTTAAAAAATTAATTACTTTCAGGCGGTTAATTCTACAGCTTGAAAAGTTCAGGATTCGTTTTTATACGGCTTAGTTTGTACCTGTTAGCGGGAATTCTGCTGGGCTTCTCCATTTGGGTAGATCTGGTTCTAAGCCTGTTAATCAGCATGGGCTTCCTGCTCCTCTTTTTCATCGCCTATCACAGAAGTACGAAACCAGTATTTCCAGATAACTTCTTCGGAATACTCACCTTTTTATTAATTGCCAGCCTGGGATTTACTGCAGTTCAGCTTAGGCAACCGGAAAACATATCCTCACATTATACCAATTTTGAACTTGAAGATGGGCAAATTCTTAAAGCTGAAGTTTCAGAAGAATTAAAACCGAATCAGTATAGTTCCAGATATATTATTGAAGCCAGATCACTTCAGACTACAAATAAATCTTTCAAGCTTACCGGAAAAATCCTGCTCAGCATCAATAAAAACCCAGAGAAGCTGATAATTTTAAGGCCTGGTGATGTTTTATTGCTCCCGTTTAAGCCAGAAAACGTCAAACCACCATCGAATCCTTTTATGTTTAGTTACAAGGACTACCTGGAGGGTTTGAAGATCCATCGGCAGTTGCAATTAACTTCTTCAGAAGTAGAGGTTCATTCTTATAATAAGAGTTTGCATAGTTATTCCAGGTCTTTACGAAGGGACCTTATCGGCAAAGTTCGAAAACATGATTTTTCGCAAAACGAGCTGGCGGTATTTCAGGCATTAATACTTGGTCAACGCAGCGATTTGAATGACGAACTTTATAAAGACTACTCTGCGGCAGGAGCGGTGCATATCCTGGCCATTAGCGGACTCCATATTGGAATCCTTTTATTGATACTCAACTGGCTCTTACAACCTCTAAAAAGATCTAGATCCGGGAAATTCGCAGGCTTGCTTCTATCGCTTCTAATTTTATGGGCTTTTGCCATACTCACAGGGCTGCAGCCATCGGTAGTAAGAGCAGTAACCATGTTTAGCTTCCTGGCTGTGGGTTTAAATTTAAGAAGGAAAACCGGAGCTTTTAATAGCCTTGCTCTATCATTCTTCTTCCTCCTGCTTATCGATCCTTACTATATACTACAAGTCGGCTTTCAGCTAAGTTATCTCGCGGTATTCAGCATTTTGCTGATCCAGCCAAAACTATATAAATTAGTAAACATCGATGATAAGTTCCTTGATTATTTCTGGAAATTGAGTTCCGTGAGTATTGCTGCGCAGATTGGCGTCCTGCCCTTAAGTATTTATTATTTCCATCAGTTCCCGGGACTGTTCCTGCTTACGAACTTATTTATCCTTCCTTTTCTGGGTGTATTGCTCATTTCAGGTATTGTAGTGCTGGCGTTGGCATATTTTGGCTACTTACCAGATCTTTTTGTACGGATATTCAATGAAATGCTGGCAGGCATGAACTGGATTGTTACAGAGATCGCTTCTCAAAAGCAATTCGTGCTAAGTAATATTGACCTCGATCTTTATCATATGATGGCTCTGTACGTGGTTTTAGCAGGTTTATTGATGTTCTGGCAAAAAGCGAGCTTTAGAAATAGTACAGTTTTACTAATAGGAATCATATTTCTTCAGCTTAGCAGCATCGCCACTAGAATTTCAAATCCTTCAGCTGAAGTTATGATCATGCATCGCTACAAAACAAGCGGCATTACTTTTAAGGAGAACGACCATTTGTTAGTTGCTACAAGCACTTCCGAAGCACCACAACTAATCGATTACATACGCGAACGTAAGATCAAGAGACTCGAGCGAAAGGCGATAGAAAAGGCCTATACGACTCCGCGTGGTTTACTGTATGTCCAGAGTGATAGTATCATCCTGCCAGAGCTAGAGATTTCCCCTGAGTTACTTTTGCTTCGGAATTCTCCTAAAATCAATTTTGAAAGGTTGCTAATGAATTCCAAACCGAAACAGGTCATAGCCGATGGAAGCAATTATCCCTATCTGGTAAAAAAGTGGAAAGAGACTGCGCGTAATAAAAAAATCCCTTTCCATGCTACTGCTGAAAAGGGAGCTTATATCCTGAAGTAACTGGCTTGCTATCCAGAGAATTTGTTTTCAAAATTCTCCTGGTAGGCTTTCCAGTCTTCCTCTGTAGTAACAGTTTTATAGTCGTTGGAGGCAAAAACTTTTAAGAATATTTCGAGCTTTTGAGGAGTGAGATATCCCTTGAGTGGAGAAAGAAACTTGCCTTGTTCATCGAAAAACACCATCGTTGGGTAGGCATTTACGCCCATAGCCAGGGCAAACTCATGCACAGAATTCCTTCCTTTCCTGTCGGCTTGATAATTCGGGTTCTTAAATACCTTGTCTTTGTATCTCACTACCTCATTACCTTCTGCATTAAATTTTACAGCGTAGTAATGTTTATTGATATAATTCGCGACGTCCTTATTACCAAAAGTGTTTTTATCCAAAAGTTTACATGGACCACACCAGGTAGTATAAGCATCTACAAAGATCTTTCTTGGCTCTTTCTTTTGAGCTGCCAAAGCTTCATTCATACTCATCCACTTAATTTCCTGCGCCTGTACCGCTGATACAGCCATGATGAGAATGAGAAAAAAAATCAGTTTTTTCATATGCTAAAATTAATGAATTTAGCTAAGAGCAAAAAGCGTTCCTAAGCTAATAGAAACGCTTTAATATGGCTTTAATTATTTGATTCCGTGCATCAATTTCTTGAGCAATGGATTCAGCAAGGCTACCAGCAATCCACCTGCAATCGGAACTATGGTGAATATGAGGAAGAAGGTAGAAAGGTCATACTGTTCTGTGACAGATTCGATCATACCTCCAAGTGATCCGGCAAGTTTGTTTCCAATGGCGATCGCCAGGTACCACATCCCGAACATAAAGGCGATCATTCTTGCTGGCACCAGCTTACTTACGTATGATAATCCAAGTGGTGACAGACATAATTCACCAAGAGTATGAAGCAAATATGCCAGAATAAGCCAGATCATGCTCACTTTCGCTCCTGCTGCAAGTCCGCTTGACCCAAGAGCTAGTAGTCCAAAACCAAGACCGAGCAGTACAAGCCCAAAACAGTATTTGTAGGCTGCAGAAGGATTGTATTTACTTTCCCACCATTTCGAGAAGAAAGATGCAAAAACAATAATAAAGAAAGAATTCAGAATGCTAAACCACGACACCGTGATCTCGGTCGTAGTTGCTGAAAATTCACGCACTAACATCCAGATCACCAAAGCCCAGATCCCCGCAAAGCATATTCCCAGGATGATATTAGAACCTGGGATTTTAGAAAAAGTCTGCTTCCATAGTAGATACAGCACCCAAGTGATGATTGCCAGCGGCACTACGGTAAGCAGTGCATTCATAATATTGAAAACCATGGCAGAGTTTCCAGTGAGCACTCTGTCTACATTATCCCTGGCGAAAATGATCAGGGAAGATGCTCCCTGTTCGAATGCCAGGAAAAAGAATACTGTAAATACAGCAAAAATAATCACTGCGATCAGGCGGTCACGAACAATTGGCGCATATCGGGCAATTCTGGATATTACCAGAATCAAAAATAGTATTAAACCAATCAAAGCCATTCCAATAGGGCCGGAAAAAGGTTCGCCACCAAAATCGAAAGGCATCACCACGGGAAGTAAATTGAGATCTCCAATCCGGGACAATGGATCGTTGATCAAGTATAAAAATCCAATGCACGCAGAAGCAAAGACCAGTATCTTATCTAGTAGCGTAAAAGGATTTGGCTTGTGCTGTACTCCTTTGCTTTCCTCTTCTTGTAAATGTTTTGCCGCCAGTTCTTTATCTGGAACCCCACCAATCTTTCCGAAGAGAGGTTTCGCGAGCCAGAATTGTAAAGTCCCGAGAAGCATGAAGATTCCGGCAAGGCCAAAGCCCCAGCTCCAGCCAATCTTTTCGGCAAGATAACCGCAGAGCATCATTCCGAAGAATGCCCCTGCATTTACACCCATATAGAAAATGGTATAGGCACCATCTTTTTTATCGGTTTTACCTTCATACATTTCAGAAATGATGGAGGTGATATTTGGTTTAAAAAAACCGGTTCCAATCACTAATAAACCAAGTCCCAGGTAAAGAGAAGTTTCAGTCTCCAGTGCCATGGATGCATGACCCAGGGTCATGATCGCAGCACCTATGATCACTGCCCAGCGATAACCAGTAAATTTATCTGCGATGAGTCCGCCCAGAATTGGAGTGAGATAAAGCAATCCGGCATAGGTTCCGAAGAGAGCTCCGGCATTTTCAGCGGTCCAGCCCCAACCGGGATTATCGACGCCTACGATCGCCATGGTAAGAAAATTTACCAAAAGCACCCGCATTCCGTAGAAAGAGAAGCGTTCCCACATTTCAGTAAAGAAGAGGACAAAAAGTCCTGCAGGATGGCCTAATACTTTACTCTTAAAGAAATCATTTTCCAGGTTCACTGTTCCCTGCACACTCATAACCGGATGAGTTTAAGATTTGGTATTTGCCAGATCATACTCTTCCTGCTCAGGCAATTCTCTTTCGTTGTCTTCCACGCCGTGAGTAAGCCTTTTTAGTGGCTTTAGCATAATAAGAACAATCGCTGCAAATATCACAGTGAAAATGGTGATTCCTGAGAAAATAGCAATATCTCCTGCTTCTGAAGCAAATTCACCAATGATCCCAGCAACTTTGTTTCCAAGTCCTGTGGCCGCAAAGTAAACACCCATCATAAGCGATGCGTATCTTACCGGAGCCAATTTCGTGATAAAGGAAAGTGCAACCGGAGATGAACACAACTCACCTATGGTGTGGAATAAATAAGCCAGTACCAACCAGTACATGGCAGATGAACCATTAGACTCGAATTGTAGAGCTGCAAATACCATGAAAATAAAACCAAGCCCCATGATGATCACCCCTGTAGCCATCTTGAAAATGGAAGAAGCCTCTTTACTTTTAAGTTTACGCTTAGCCCAGTAATTTGCCACCACGAGACCAAAAACAATAATAAACAGGGCATTTAAGGACTGGAACCATGATGCTGGCACCTCATTTCCAATTAATGGTAAACTAAATGGCAATGATCTATCTGTATTATCCAGAGCGTAAATATTCATCAATCCACCGGCCTGCTCAAAAGCTCCCCAGAATACAATTACCAGGATAAAAGATAGTAACATTACCACATAACGGTCTTTCATCACCTTGGTTGTAAGATCTTTATAAACCATCATCATCATACTGATCACAAGGGTTAGGAAAATGAACAGCAGGCCGTAACCTATTCCTATAAAGAAAAATCCTGCAATTGAAGCTACAAGTAGAATTCCGGTGATTGCTAATTGAACCGGAGACTTAAATAAGTCGGCAAACAAATTACCAAGAGAAGCACCTTCATCCCGCTCCACTTTGGAAAGCAGGTTTCCAACGTTCACCAGGTGTTTTTGTCCAACGAGGTAAACAATCAATCCAAGTGCCATTGCGATCCCGGCCAGACCAAAACCATAATGCCATCCTATGTTTTCTCCTACATATCCCACAATCAAACTTGAGAGGAAAGCTCCCAGGTTAATACCAATATAGAAAATCGTAAATCCTTTATCTCTTCGAATATCACCTTCTTTGTAAAGACCTCCCACCATGGTTGAGATATTCGGTTTTAAGAAACCAACACCGGCAATAATTAAACCCAGACCTGTATAGAATGCCCACATTTCTTCCACTGCCAGTATACCATGTCCCGCAACCAGCACAATACCTCCTATAAGGACGGCTCGTTTTTGCCCAAATACTTTATCGGCCAGGATTCCTCCCGGTATCGATGCGACATATACCAGCATGGTGTACCAACCGTAGAGCGCCAGGGCCTCAGCCTGGGTCCATCCCAGTCCTGCGTTACCTTCAGTAGTTGCACTTACAAGGTAGAGTACCAGAATAGCACGCATTCCATAATAGGAAAAACGTTCCCACATTTCAGTGAAAAATAAAATATAGAGACCTACCGGGTGGCCAAATAATTCTTTTTGTTTAACGCGTACGTCTGTAGTTGCCATTTATTAGAGGATATTAAATTAAAGTTTTTCGAGTATAAAGTCTGTCATCATCTGGTATAGATGAAGTCTGGTGTTTCCACCATAAATTCCATGATTTCTGTCTGGGTAGATCGCCCAGTCAAATTGTTTGTTCGCCTGCACGAGTTCTTCCACCATGCGCATGGTATTCTGCACATGTACGTTATCATCACCGCCACCGTGTATCAACAAATAATCACCTTCGAGTTTATCTGCATGGCTTAACGGGGAATTCTCATCGTATCCGGAAGCATTCTCCTGCGGAGTACGCATATATCTTTCAGTATAAACCGTGTCGTAAAATCTCCAGCTGGTAACCGGGGCTACGGCAATCGCCATAGAGAACACATCATTACCTTTTAATATTGCGTTGGTAGACATAAATCCACCGTATGACCAACCCCAGATTCCAATACGATCTGCATCCACATAACTCATTTCAGCTAACTGTCTGGCTGCTGCGATTTGATCTTCCACTTCAAATTTTCCAAGTTCCTGGTAAGTTACTTTTTTAAATTCAGCTCCTTTGAAACCTGTTCCTCTACCGTCAATACAAACGATCATATATCCTTTGTTCGCCAGTAATTGATACCAGTAATCATTACTTCCAAAGTATGAATTGGAAACCGACTGTGATCCGGGACCGGAATATTGAAACATTAAAACCGGGTACTCCTTATTCTCATCAAAGTTTGCTGGTTTGATCGTCCACATGTTCAGCTCATTTCCATTCACATTGATACTGGAAAGTTCTTTTGGTGAAAATTGATAAGCTTCATTATTTTTTAGGAGCTCGTTGTTATTAAGGATCTCACGCACCTGCTTACCATCTTTAGCCTGGTGCAGCGTATAAACCGGTGGCGTATTCACATTCGTAAATGTGTTGATGAAGTAGGTGTAATCTGCACTGAAGTCGGCTGAATTTGTACCATCTTTCCTGGTTAGCCTTGTTTTTGATTTTCCATTGGGCTTGATAGAATAAATATCCCTGTTCACACTTCCATTTTCAGTACTTTGAAAATAGATGCGTTTAGCCTTTTTGTCAAAACCATAGTAATTGGTCACTTCCCATTCTCCTGAAGTAATCTGATCGATCAACTTTCCATCTTCAGCATAGTGGTAAATATGATTCCAGCCATCTTTTTCGCTGGTCCAGATAAAACTATTGTCTTCAAGAAACGTTAGATTATCTGTGATATCCACATAAGCCTCATCAGTCTCGTTCAGGACCACTTTGGCTTCATTGGTTTCAGCATTTACAAAGATAAGATCCAGATTATTCTGATGCCTGTTTAAAACCTGAACGCTTAGCAGCATCTCTTCTGAAGACCATTTGATTCGTGGGATATAGAAGTCTGCATAATCTCCCAGTTTAATTTCTTCGGAAGAGTTCGCTTCTACATCGTACATATGCAGGCTAACTTCTGAATTGGACTCACCCGCCTTTGGATATTTAAAAACCTGTTGTGTTGGGTAAAGGTCTTTTCCGAAGAGATCCATAGAGAATTCCGGTACTGCTGATTCATCAAACCTTAAGTAAGCGATCTTTTCACCGGTTGGGTTCCAGGCAAAGGCTTTTACAAAAGAAAATTCCTCTTCATAAACCCAGTCTGTAATACCATTAATAACACTGTTGATCTCCCCATCCATGGTCACTTGTGTTTCTTTCATAGATTCAAGATCCAGCATATAAATGTTGTTTTCGAACACATAAGCAAGCTTGGAATTATCTGGGGAAAAAGAAGCTTCCTGGATTTTCTTGTCGCTAACTTTTGTGAGTTTTTTAGAAGCTATATCATAGACGTGAACGATTTCTCTCGATGAACGCCTGTAAATAGGCTCAATTTCAGTAGAAAGTAAAATTTTATTCTCGTCTTCGCTGAATTTGAAACTTTGAAAACTTTTAATTTCGGTAAGGTCTTTACTGTCCAGAAGTGTACGGGTTTTTTTACCAGTCTTATAACTGTAAATATCGATGCTCACCGTACCGGTCTCGCGATCGCGGTTCATCACCACATATTCTTCTCCGTTATTGAGAGATTGCAGGGATTGAAGCCTTTCCTGGCGGAAACTACCATTCCAGATCTCTTCAAGACTAACTTCCTTCTTTTGTGCAGATAGCACTGAAGTCGCCATGAGTAAAAAGGCAACAAAAGTATAGGGGAATTTCATAAAATTTGTAGAATAATTAATGCAGGCCAAGTTTACTAAAATTTAACCAAAAAATGACTATCATATCTTGTAAATTACTAAGTAAGTGTTAAAGAGACAGGGCTATCCCGGGGCATGAAACCACTTTATACAGGTCTTAAATTAGCTTCGTATCTTTGTGCTCCTGAAAACTACTCAAATGACCAAACCCGTTAACGGATTCTCCAGGCTCAGTAAGCAAGAAAAGATCGACTGGCTGGCAGAAAACTACCTGTCAAAATCTCCTGAAGCTGTAGCTATACTCCAGAATTACTGGAATACAGACGAAAGCCTTCAAAAGCTGCATGACGAATTTATAGAGAACACGATCTCCAACTACTATCTTCCCTTTGGGATTGCTCCAAACTTTAAGATCAATGACCGGCTATACGCCATACCAATGGCGATTGAAGAAAGCTCGGTAGTTGCTGCCGCGAGCAAAGCGGCGAAATTCTGGGGAGAACGTGGAGGGTTTAAAGCTGAAGTTTTAAATATGACCAAAATTGGCCAGGTTCATTTCATGTTCAGGGGCAGTAAAAAAAATCTGGAACGTTTTTTCGAGGAAAATCGTCAAAACCTGCTCGATGCTGTAGCTCCTATCACCAAAAATATGGAAAAGCGTGGCGGCGGAATTCTGGATCTTGAGCTAGTAGATAAAACTTCAGAACTCGAGCATTATTATCAGCTATTCGCAAAGTTCGATACACGTGATTCCATGGGTGCGAACTTCATTAATTCATGCCTCGAGAAATTCGCAGATGTCCTGCGGAACCAGGCGCGAGTCACCAACTATTTTTCAGAAGATGAAAAGCAGCTGGAAATTGTAATGAGCATACTTTCCAATTATGTTCCTGAATGTATTGTAAGAGCAGAAGTTTCCTGTCCTGTAGATCAATTATCAGACAACCCAGAGATACAGGGAAGAGATTTCGCAGAGAAATTCATACAGGCGATTAAAATTGCTGAAATTGAGCCCTATCGCGCAGTGACACATAATAAAGGAATCATGAACGGGATCGATGCCGTGGTACTGGCTACCGGGAATGACTTTCGCGCGGTTGAAGCTGGTATTCATGCCTATGCCTCCAGAAATGGACGCTATACAAGCCTGACGCATGCGAAGCTGGAAGATGGTATTTTTCACTTTTGGATGGAAATTCCTCTTGCTCTTGGTACGGTTGGCGGCCTTACCTCACTACATCCATTGGTAAAACTTGCACTGAATATGTTGCAGGATCCGTCTGCTGAAGAATTAATGAAAATTACAGCCGTTGCCGGATTAGCGCAGAATTTTGCCGCGGTTAAATCTCTTACCACTACAGGAATTCAGCAAGGACACATGAAAATGCACCTTATGAATATCCTTAACCAGCAACAGGCTACCGAAGAGGAAAAACAACTAATGATCGCTTACTTCACCAAAAACACAATTACGCATAGTGGAGTGATCGAACAACTTGAAAGAATACGAGGCTAATGCAGCAATATCATAGTAACGGCAAATTATTGCTTACGGGAGAATATGCCATTCTGGATGGCGCGAAATCTTTAGCATTACCAACCAGAAAAGGCCAGTCCTTACTGGTGGAAGCCAATGATTCTTCCATTATTTCCTGGCAAAGTCTGGACAAAGACAAGCAAAGCTGGTTCCAGGCAGATTTCAAAATAAACGATGGTGAGTTTTCAACAGAAAACTCTGTTCTTGCAAATCCCGAACAAAAGGAAATTGCAAGACGCTTACAGCAGATCCTGAAGTACGCCTACGCTATAAAACCGGAAAATTTCAGGAATGGTTATGATATTAAGACTTTACTGGAGTTTAATAGAAAATGGGGCCTGGGAACCTCCTCTACCTTAATCAACAATATTGCGAACTGGCTGGATCTTGATGCCTATAAACTTCTGGAGGCCACTTTTGGTGGCAGTGGTTATGATATTGCTGCAGCAAATAACGATCATCCCATCAGCTTTCAACTAACTGACCGGGAAGCTTCAGTATTTACGGTAGATTTTGATCCTCCATTTAAGAATGAACTTTTTTTCGTGTATCTCAATCGTAAACAGAATAGCCGAGAGGCGATCGCCCATTACCGCAAGCAGAGCACCTCCAACAGAACAGCGCTAATTGAGAAGATCTCTGGCATTACTGAACAGGTACTGAGATGTGATAACCTGATAGAATTCAAAATGCTTTTAAAGGCGCATGAAATCCTGATTTCAAAGGCAATAGCTACTCCAAGGATACAGGATCAATTGTTCCCGGATTATAAAGGATTTGTAAAAAGTCTTGGCGGCTGGGGAGGAGATTTTGTAATGGCGACCGGTGATGAACTATCGAAAGAATACTTTAGAAATAATGGATATCGTGACATCCTAAGCTATTCTGAAATGATCAAATAAAAAAATCCTCATCTTTCGATGAGGATTTTTTTACAACTGTAATTGCTAAGCCTTAGTAGAACTTAGCCCTGTTATCCTGAATATCTGCTTTCTTCTTCAAAGCTTCAAAAACTCTGGAAGTAGCCTGAGCTCTTCTTGAAGCACTTTCCTGGTTAGCAAAGGCTTTATAGGATTCCATTTTTGGAGCTTCGAACTTACTTACAAGCTCTGCAATATACACACCCTTTTCGCCAGCGATAGGCTCACTCATTTCTCCTTTTTCGAGTGAAAAAACAGTACCCACTACTTCCGGCTCTTCACCTGCTCCTGCCAGAGTAGGACTGTTAAGGTTCACCGCATCTGCAGTTTGAACACTTACACCTTGATTTCCGGCAATCTCTTGTAGAGAATTTCCTTTAAGTCTTTCCTTAATAAGTTCCGCTTTCTTTTGCTTAACCAAAATTGGAGTAACTTCAGCTGAAGCTTCTTCAACACTCATAAGACCTTTGTCCTGCTTGGAAGTAAGCTGTGCAACAACGTAGCCATTGTTCGTATCAAATCTTCTTACGTCCCCAACTTTGGCATCATCTTCAAATGCCCACTGGATCACTCTTCTTTGAGCACCAGCACCAGGAATGTTCTCATCAAGCGCTTTTACATCTTTTACAGTACGTACTTCATAATTGCTTTCCTTTGCTACTTTACCAAAGCCTTCAGCCGCAGCGATCTCAAACTTCGTTACTTCGTTGAACTGTTCGTTCATTGTTTTTTCTGAAGCCTGTATCTCTCTGGCAATGGTCGCAACTTTCACCGCTCTGGCAGCTTCAGTTTGATCATCTATGGAAATTACATGATATCCAAGTGGAGTTTCCACAACACCTATATCTCCGGTTTTATTTTCAAACACGTAATTTTCAAATGCTGGGATCATCATTCCAGGAACGAAGTATCCAAGATCACCAGCCTGTTCTTTATTGGAAGTATCGGCTGAAAATTCAGAAGCAAGTGCTGCGAATTTACCGGAGTCTGATCTTACAACTCCAGCAATACTATCAGCTAAAGCTTTAGCATCAGCCTTTGTTCTATTACCGGCTGCACCTAACTGAGAACCGTTGTAGCTAATTAGAATGTGACTTGCTTTTACAGAATCTGGAATATTTTTGGTCTCCACAACCTTACTAAGTTTCCAGAATCCGTTTTCCTTATAAGGACCAAAAGATTCTCCCTCGTTAAGATTGAAGATCTGCTCAGCGTTCTCACCTTTCAGATCATTTCTGAATCTAAAGATGTTCTGATAAGGAAGATCTGAGTTGTTGGCAATAAAATCTGCATAGTTATCTGTACTGTCAAATCCTGGAAGAGTGTCATTCGCACCTATCGCTGCGTTATATTCAACTCGCTGACTTCTTAATTTTGAAAGTGCTTCTTTAGCTTCAGATTCATCATCCATGGAAGCGGCTTCTTCAAAAATCACATACTGCATGCTTCTGGAAGCATCAGATTCATATTTGGAAGCATGTTTTTCGATATATGACTTGATATCAGATTTAGAAACTTCAACTTCACTATCTGGAATTGAAGAATAAGGAATCTGGACAAATTTCATATTAATATTATCATTCTGCATCTTGTAAGCCTGCTCACCTTCCAGTAATGTTGCTCCAACACCAGCGCTAACCATGTTGTAATAAGCATTCATCTTGGCGGTTTGCGCAAGATTAGAAGTAAACTGCTGCCACTGAGCATAAGCCTCTGGAGAGGTTTCCTTTAAATTGGCAACATATTCCCTTAGTCTGTTCTCATCAAACATTCCAGCTTCATTAGAGAAGTTTGGATTTCCAGCCATTTGAGTACGCACAAGTTCAGTTACCTGATCTTCTCCCGCTCTTAAACCTAATTTCTCCACTTCTTCTTCAAGAATTACCTGGCGTAATTTCTGGTCCCAGATACGGTTTACCGCCTGGGTAGTACTAATATTATTACCCATATTTCTTTCGAAAGCCTCCACTTCACGGGCAAATTCCTCTCTATCCACATCGTTCCCGTTCACGGTTGCGATTACATTTTGGGAATCCTGGCCACTAAAGCCTCCATTTCTAATCACATCGGCCAATACAAAAGAGAAAAGAGCCAGTGCAATGATAATAATCAGGAAAACAGAACGCTGTCTGATTTTGTTTAATACTGCCATTTGAATATAAAATTTGTCAAAATATAGGGGGCGAAAATAAGGTTTTTAGGCTAATAATAAAATTTAAAATTAGCAAATTCTTAACTTTCAATTTTTAGTCTTCCGGATTGATTTTCAGCTCTACCAATTCGATTTTGGTGTTGGAAGTTTCCAGGATTTTGATCTCGAAATCCTCGATCTTAATGACTTCTCCCTGCTGCGGAATTTCTTCGGTATGGTTGACTATAAATCCGCTTAAGGTTTCGTAGTTTTCTCCCTCGGGAATTTCAGTCCTGTAATTCTCGTTTAAATAATCTACTTCCAGCCGGGCTGAAAATTTAAAGTGATTATCTGCCAGTTTTTCCTCGATCAATACTGCTGAATCATGCTCATCTTCAATCTCTCCAAAAAGTTCCTCCACAATATCTTCAACCGTCATCATCCCACTGGTACCTCCATACTCATCGATAACCACTGCAATACTTTTTCTTTTTTTGATCAGTATATTCAGAACATCCTTGATCCACATGGTTTCCGGCACAAAGATTACTGGTAAAAGGATTGATTTGATAGATCTTGGTCTTTTAAACAACTCGAAGGAATGTACATAACCAATAATATCATCAATGGTATCGTTGTAAACCAGCAATTTCGATAGTCCGGTTTCTGTAAAGGTTTCAACCAGGTCACTTGGCGCCTGGTTTTGATCTACCGCGATGATCTCGGTTCTTGGAATCATCACCTCTCTAGCCTTAATATCTGAAAATGACAAAGCATTCTGAAAGATCTGAATTTCACTATCCACATCCTCGTGCTCTTCAACAGTTTCCATTTGTTCACTAATGAAGTTGCCTAATTCCACTTTACTGAAGGCTAATTGAACTTCATCTCCATCGGTTTTGAAAAATCTCTTCAGAATAATATCTGAAATCCAGATAACAAAAGAAGACACAAAACTGAAGAGCAGGTAGAAAATATAGGCAGGTACGGCAAATAATTTTAACATGCTGTTGGCGTAGATCTGGAAAAATACCTTCGGAAGAAATTCCGCAGTAAGCAAAATTACGAGAGTAGATATAACTGTTTGAGTAAGCAGACTAAGATCCACAACGAGATAATTGATAATGCCATTCTGTGGATCGAGACCGCCTAACCAGTACATAAGCAGATCGCCCATGAAAAATCCATAAACCACCAGCGCTATGTTGTTTCCAACAAGCATGGTTGCGATGAATTTAGAAGGTTTTTTGGTAAGGCGTTTTAAAACGGTCGCCAGGAAATCATTTTGGCGCTTTTCTATCTCTATAAAGATCTTATTGGAAGAAACATAAGCGATTTCCATTCCTGAGAAAAACGCAGAAAGAATTAAAGAGCAAACTATGATAACTATCTCAACCTCCATTCAGGCTATTTATTGCGCTCTTCGTAGCGGCGCCTAAATCGCCGTTTGAAGAAGAACATGAATATTGCAATTGCCACAAAGAACAGAAATACGTAAGCCCGTTGCCGCTCATCATTCCAGATGCGCACTGCTTCAAAAAGAAAGAATGCTGCGAACATCAAGTATGCGTATTCAAAATATTTGAAAAATTTACTCATCTTCTTTTTCTTCTTCTACAATTTGGATTCCCGTATTGGTTCTTGAACGAAAATTACTGAAATCCTGATTAGAATCAAAACCAAGATCTTCGGTGTACGATCCATCCGGAAACCTGATCTTGTTTGGTTTATCTGTAAATACCCAGTTGCGATCCTGGTCCCAGAATAACTGACTCGCTTCCAGTTTGGTGCTATCTGCAGTTATGATAACAACATTACCCTGGAGGTCTACCAGCTTAGTTGCCTCATAAACGATCCCATAATCTGCAACTACGGTATTGCTTTCGTTCTTCTCATCAAAGAATTCCACTTCTACTCCATCGGGAAATTCCCGGTAAGGAAAGCTTTTATTGGTAAAATCCAGCATACGCGGACTCTTGAGTGTTGCTACCAGTCTGCCCGAATCTGTAAACTTTAAATTAATGCCCTCGGCAATGGCCTGCGGAGCATCTTCCTCCATGCTAAATGCACGGACCTCGCGAAGATTACCTTCGCATGAAAAAAGCATTGTCACGCCTAAGAGCGTGACAATGCCTGAAATAATATTGCTATATGTTAGCCTCATCTTATAGATTCGGTACTTTCACCGATGTCCCGATCCAACATCCAAAAGTGATGGACTGTCCTGGCTTGTAAGAAGACTGGAATACATCAGACTTCTGTGGAGCAAGACCTTTATAAGAAGCTGCTGCCTGATTTGCGTTAGAAGCGATCGATGGATCAACTCTTGCTGCTCTGGAAGCATAATCTGCCGCCAACCAGTACACTGCTCTTTTTGTAAAAGTATCTGTACCACAGCTATTTGCACTCTTAGCATACATATTTGCGATCTGTAGGTAAGCGCTACCAAGAGATGGCTTTGCAGCTATCGCTTTGTTGTAAAAGTTTCTGGCTTGACCGTACTGTCCTTTATCCTTATAGTTACCAGCGATTCTATAGTAGATCTTCGCCTGGTCAGACTTATTAGTTTCAAGCTCTGCTGCCTGGTTGTAATACTCCAACGCCTTTGAACCATTCCCATTAGCTTCAGCTAACTGCCCTAAAGAGTATGCAGACTTTGCAGATGGCTCTAACTTATGTAAAGCTTCAGAAACCTGGATGAACAATGGATCTTCAGTACAATCTTTAGCCGAAAGTCTAGCGTTTGCATTCTGTAACCATTTTACGTCCCCTTTCTTTTCCTCAAAATCTTTCTTGTATAAAGGGATAAGGTTACTACAATCTGCTCTTGCACCCAATTTCCCATTTAATGCATTTCTAACCATACTATAGTTCTTCAGGTTAATTTCAGCATTTTTGATCTTCTTTTCTTCCTTCGCAGTTAACTCTTCACCGTCTTCCTGCTTTTTAAGAAGTGGAGCCAGTGCCTCTGCAGCATCGTTCTCTTCTTTTTCGATCTTAGCATATACTTTATCGTATTGATCGAACACATTCTGAAGGTTTCTTTCTCCTGCATCCTGCATATCAACTACAAGGTCAAAATATGCATATAATGCCTTAGGGCTGGTGAAATTCTCTACATCTTCATTCCAGGCTTTGTCATAGGCCTTATAAAGCTCTTCCTTATCCCCAAGTTTGTTATCATACTTCAACTGAGCGATATCTGAATACACTTTTCCAGCCTTGGTTTTTTCAGGATACAATTCCAGTCTGGTTTCCCATACTTTGATAAGTTCCTTTACCAATTCACCTTTATCGCCTTCTTCGGCTTTATCAATTTTAGATTCGATAGCTCTTTCCAGGTACTGGTAAGTTGCAAGACTATATTTTGGACAGTCTTCCATCACTTCCATAAGTTTTGGATAAGCTGCCTCGTAATTTTTTGCTTTAGCAGCATCATAAGCCAAAGCTGCGGTAGTTGTACAATCCTGTGCACTAACAGCTCCAGTTCCTACCATGGCAACTGTCAAAAGTGCTAAGAAATTCTTTTTCATCGTTGTAGTTTATTGTGGTTAATCAAATTTTCTTTTCGTGAACCATTTGTCGTTTAAAGATAGTCCTACAGACAGTCTTAAAAACTTCTCCTGAACTAGTCCGGCATCTCTTGTACCTCTTTGTCCAAGCTCGATCCCGAAGTTTGCATTGGAGAACAATTGTCCAATCGGTAGTCCTAATCCAAAAGACATGCCAAACTCATTGATAGATTCACCATTGACGATAAGACCGGTTTCATCGTACCGGAATCCAGCACGGTAAACCACTCTTTCCAAATAACTTGTGAAAGAATTATAATCTGGCACATAAAAGCCTCCAAGACTAAATTGAGAAGCATCCTCATACTGCCCACCATCATTTCTAAAGCTAAAGCTATCCTGGTAAGAACCTGAACCAACGTTGGAATATTCAGCTCCCACGAACCATTTGTTCGTTTGTCCTATTCCTGCTCCAAGACTGTACTTAGACGGGAAGGCAAACTGGGTTTCGCTTAGATCCAGTTCCCTTTCATCCAGCGTTCTTCCTGTACCGCTGGCAAAATCTATCGTGGAAATAGTTCTGAAATTTTCAGAATCAAGATCCATTTCCGGTGCATAAGTAGTAGAAAGATGAAGATTAAGCTTCTCTGAAATCGGGCGTTGATAACTCGCTCCAAAATTGAAAGTGAAACCTTTAATGTCTGATCTGTTCACATCACTGGTTCCATATTGTAAACCTTCAGTATTGATACTTTGGGTATTCTGGAAGTTTCCAAAGTTATAATCGGCATCAACCCCTAAACTTAAATGCTCATTGACGGCATATCCGGCAGAAAGGAAAACTCTGTTCATCCCACCTCTACCAGTCAACAAACTAGAGGCGTCATCTTCAACATCCAAAATCTTGTATCCAACCGAGGTATAAGGCATTACTCCAAAACCAATCCCAACCTTATCACTAATTGGAAAGGCCAGCGCTAAATAATCAAGCGATGATATCTTGGAGTTATCTGATGCTCCGTCAGTTTCAAGTTTCACTCGATCGTGACTTGCACCAACAGTAAAATCTGTAAGCTTTAATCTACCATAACTGGCAGGGTTCTGCAAGTTTACATGGATGCTATCCATAAACACACTCAAACCTCCCATAGACCTGTTTTCAACAGTTCCCTGGAAGTTCGTCAAACCAATACCATAATATGAATAAGGCGAAGAAACATTTTCCTGAGCTTCAGCGATAAATCCTGTAAATAAAGCTACGATTACTATAAATCGTTTAATCATTGAGTCTTGTTAAATTCTAGAATGAAATTAAGTCCTTCTAACAAAAAATTTGAGTTGGCAAATATGCTATTTTTAGTTGGTATAGACAAAAGTTGACTATCTCCACCGGTAAATATTACTGTTAAATCTTCAAATTCAGAAGCATAGGTTTCCACAACCCCCTTTAATTCCATTTTTAGTCCGTTAATAATTCCGGATTGCATGCTGCTCTCGGTGGTATTACCTATGAGATCAACATCCGGCTTCGCAGATATTAACGGTAAATTTGCTGTAAACTTGTGCAGACTTTTAAATCTCATTTCCAATCCTGGTGAAATTGCTCCTCCAAGATACTTTTCCTCATCAGTCTTAAGATCGAATGTGATACAGGTACCAGCATCGATCACCAGTACATTTTTCTTCGGAAATTGGTGTACAGCCGCAGCCATTAACGCAATTCTATCCAATCCCAAAGTATGCGGAGTGGCATATTCATTCCTGAAAGAAACCGGTGTATCCTGGGATAACTGAAGAAAAACTGTGCGACTTTTTAATTCAGAAATGATCATTCCCTCGACTTTTGTGACTGCGGAAAGTATCGAATGAGTGATTTCAGGATAGTCGCTGAAAATTTTTTCTAATTCCTGAAAAAAAAATTCTTTTGGAAATACAACTTTATGCTGAAGTGTATCGTTTTGATAAACAGCTGCTTTTACTGACGTATTCCCTGCATCGAGTACTAAATTCATGCTTGATTTTGTTCAACTTCAAAAATACAAAAGCATTTTTTTAAAAATTCCTTTGCCAGTTCCTAAAAATGAAATTATATTTGCCACCGCTTAAACAAGCAACTGGTGCCTTAGCTCAGTTGGTAGAGCAAAGGACTGAAAATCCTTGTGTCCCTGGTTCGATTCCTGGAGGCACCACCTTTAAAAACCCGATTCTTCTGAATCGGGTTTTTTTATGCATATAATTGACTATGATATTGAATACAAAAAGCCGGAATTGACATTCCGGCTTTTTGCATGATAACCTGATTCCTCAGAAAAAGTGTTATCAAACTGTGTGAAGTACTACGTTTATAACTGCACCAACTATGGCTGCAAAAATAAACATCAGGGTAAGCGCGACCAGTATCTTTGCGATAATATTGAGGCCATGAATACTCATCTTGTAGTTATCCACAAATTCAGTAAAGATTTCCATACGCCTATTTTTTAATGATTCATACTTAACTACCTATAATATAGACAATTAAGTCGTGTAATCCTAATCTTTTCGGCTAGGTCGTATTTTAATCGTTGAATGGACAACTTCGGCGAAATTTCTGAAATTTTGTATCTAAATACCTACTATTCTTCGAGTTACATACGTATCATTCTTCCCCCTCTTCTGCCAGGTGCTTTACCACCTCCAAAACTGCTTAGCTTATAGGTGAAGCTTAGCATCGCATATCGCTGCAAAACCAGGTTATTTACGTCCTGAATGTAATCGTCGCCTACAAGCCTACGTGTATCCACATTTTGATCCAGTAAGTCATACACTTTAACTTTTACCGTTGCATTGTCTTTGAGAAACTGGTAGCCTAAACTCATATTCCACAACAGGCTCGTACTGTCAAATCCCGGAGCAACATTACCAAATTTGTTATATGAAATATCATTTCCAAAAACTACATTCTTTGGCCAGTAAGTAGTGGTCTCCAGAGACAGGCTGTGATTTACATAGTTTTGATCTCTCCCGCTGTTTATATTATACTGAATATCATTGAAGGTTGCCGAATAGCCTGGTTCAATTTCAAACACCTCATCGATAGCGTACGTAAGTCTCAAGGTTGGAGTTACCGTAAATTGATCAGACTCGTATTGCACGGCATTAATGAAGCCAACATTTCTATTATAGCCACCATTCGCTCCAATTCGATACCTGAATTCTGTAGCATCCTTTTTGTAACTTTTACTGTAAGATGCGCCCAGGTTACCATTCACCACGCCATCTACGTTAGTATAGGTAGTAGTTCTTACAAAATTATCCACGCTACTGGTTGCTGCAACCTGATTATTGGTAAAGTTAAAATACGCATAAGCAAAAATCCCGCTCCTGGAAGCAAAATCGAAGTTTCTATAATTAAGATTTACTCGTTGATTAAAAGTTGGTTCCAGTTCAGGATTACCTACAATGATATTAGTAGGGTTGGTTCTATCCACTACAGGCTGCAACTGTCTCACTGAAGGTACATCGGCATTTGTACTGTATCCAATACTTATAC
Organism: Christiangramia portivictoriae DSM 23547; assembly: GCF_000423045.1. GTDB lineage: Bacteria > Bacteroidota > Bacteroidia > Flavobacteriales > Flavobacteriaceae > Christiangramia > Christiangramia portivictoriae. The sequence continues at coordinate 64,034 of NZ_AUHF01000007.1, forward strand.
TTTTAGACCGCTCTGGAGAATATCGAAGATCTGCATCTACATAAATATTATTGAAGGTATTGTCAAAGCGAATGTCCTCCATAAAGTTTTCGGTCTTCAAAGTAGTACTAAGCAATCCAACCTCAGAACTAACCCGCCATTTTTCGCCTTCATAATTCAGCCCAGCATTTGGAGTATGCTTGTAACTACGAAACTCAAAATCATTACTCAGCAGTTGATTGAAACTGGTATACTCACCATCAACCGCATCGAAAACACTTCTGGTATTACTGCTCTTTTGAGTATCAAATTCATAATTGATATCCAGAAAGAACTTCTCTGCCAGTACACTTCTTTTTGAAGCGCCTACACTAAAAGAATTCGAATTCTCATCCTGATCTATAAATTGATCCTGCACTATATCATTCTCGGGATTATTGATAAAATTACTTTCAGAGAAATAAATATTCTCATTATCCTGTTTGCTGTGGGCGTGATCCAGATCCAGCTGAAGATAAGAGCCTCGGCTTCCAAAACGTTTGATGAAATTTATATCGTTACTAAAGTCCAGACTGGTAAGATCTTCGGTTTCGTCGATACGTGTAGTGTTTTGAACCTGCATGTTTTCATCAAGATTTTCTTCAAATCTATCCCGGTAAGACGTTCCTATGTTTGCATTAAATCGTGGTGCGATGGAAAGCCTGGTAAGGGTATCAAATTCCACTTCATAACGTAGTGTAGCTCTATGGCTGTCATTCAGCAAATTACTGGAGCTGGTGGAATTAGTGAAATACCTGGAGTCTGGCAGGATGTTTTCTCTTTCAATCCTGGTTCGTGTTTCGGTATCAGAACCTCCGTAGAAATAATCTGCAGTGAGTTCCATACCATTGTCCCATTCATTTACAAAATTAAAACCTGCGGTTTCAGATTTAGTGATCCCGTTGTTGGATCCAAAACCATTGCCGTTGATACTGAAACTACCATTACCATTAATCCGCACACTTCTGGCATTTCCACCCATCATATCAAAAACCTCATCAAAACTAAATCCGCTGCTGTTTATATTGTTGGAACTCGCAAGAGCACTAACCCTCAGGTCATCCTTGAAATAGTTGGCGATACCACTAAGCTCGTAGCGGTCATCTGTCCCGCCTCCAGCCGTCACCCTTGAAAAGTAACCTTTGTTCTTGTCCTCCTTCAGCTCAATGTTGATGGTTTTATTTTCTGAATCTCCCGCCTTCCCGGTAAATTCCTCGCTTCTCGTTTTGGTATCTACAACCTGGATTTTATCTATTATTTCTTTCGGAAGGTTTTTGGTAGCGATTTTGGGATCATTTCCGAAGAATTCTTTACCATTAACAAGAATCCTGGAAACAGGCTTTCCATTCACGGTAATATTACCATCACTGTCTACTTCTACTCCTGGCAGCTTTTTCATAAGCTCTTCCAGATTCGCATCCTGCCTGGTATTGAAGGAATTCGCGTTAAATTCCAAAGTATCCTGCTTAACGGAAATTGGAGCCCTTGTTGCTGTTAAAGTAACCTCGTCCAGTGCGTTGTCCAGAACCTCCAGTGAAATTGCTCCCAGATCCTGTTTTTTGGTAATATTGATCTGCTTACGGTAGGGCTTAAAACCGGCGTAGCTTACGAAGAGGTTTACCGCCTCACTTTCAGTATTCCCTTTAAGCAGGAAACTACCATCTTTTTCAGAAATCGTGTAGGTGACCAGACTGCTATCAGCGATCTTTTCAACGTAAACAGTGGCAGATTCAAGGGGTTTGGATTCTGTATCAACGATCTTTCCGGATACTTCGAATTCCTGGGCAGAGCTTAATGCACTTACTAAAAGTAGCAGCAAGCTGAAATAATTTCGCATAAGGATAGTATAAAAATTTGAACCAATGCTCACAACAAGCATTGGTTTGAGGTTTAGACTACCTAGAACGTTAAAAGTTTAAGTTTTCTTTTACTTTTTTCTAAAAAAGATACTAATAGGCACTCCCTGGAAATCAAACTCCTGCCTTAACTTGTTCTCTAAGAAACGTTTATAAGGATCTCGCACGTACTGAGGCAGGTTGCAGAAAAATGCAAACTGAGGATGCGGCGTTGGTAACTGCGTACAGAATTTGATCTTTACAAATTTTCCTTTATAAGCCGGTGGCGGATTCTTTTCGATGATCTCCAGCATGACATCATTTAATAAACGAGTCTTAATCTTTTTACTGCGGTTTTCAAAAACCTTAACCGCAGTTTCGATAGCTTTAAATACTCGTTGTTTGGTGAGCACAGAAATGAACACGATTGGCACATCTGTAAAAGGTTCGATCTCGCGGCGAATCATCGCTTCGTATTCTTTCAGGGTGTTAGTCTCTTTATCCAGCAGATCCCATTTGTTTACCAGGATCACGATTCCTTTTGAATTCCTTTGCGCTAGCCAGAAGATATTCTGAACCTGACCATCAAATCCACGGGTGGCATCCAGTACAAGTAAACATACATCACAATTTTCGATCGCGCGTACAGAACGCATTACCGAGTAAAATTCGAGGTTTTCCTTTACCTTGGATTTTCTCCTAATTCCTGCAGTATCTACCAGGTTAAATTCAAATCCAAACCTGTTATACCTGGTGTCGATGGAGTCACGGGTGGTTCCCGCGATATCGGTAACAATATACCGGTCTTCTCCAATCAGGGAATTAATAAAAGAAGATTTTCCTGCATTTGGACGACCAACAACAGCAAATCTTGGTAATTCTGTATCTTCCTCTTCTTCAATTTCTGGTAATGCTTTTACCAGTGCATCCAGAAGATCACCGGTTCCACTACCATTAGTGCTGGCAATTGGAAAATAATCCCCCAGACCCAGCGAATAGAATTCTACTGCATTGGCAAGACGTTTATTGTTGTCCACCTTATTAACTGCGAGCAATACGGGTTTTTCCACCCGGCGAAGTAGGTTGGCTACTTCTTCATCCATGGAAGTCACACCTGTTTCAACATCCACCATAAAAATGATCGCATCTGCTTCTTCGATGGCAAGTTCAACCTGCTTATCAATTTCAGCCTCAAAAATATCATCGCTCCCCTTCACATATCCACCGGTATCAATGAGGGAGAATTTTTGACCATTCCAGTCAGACTTTCCATAATGCCTGTCCCTGGTTACCCCACTAACAGAATCGATGATGGCTTCTCTACGCTGTATAAGCCTGTTAAAAAAGGTAGATTTACCAACGTTTGGTCTCCCTACAATGGCGACAATATTGCCCATAATATGATGTTGTTTCAGGAAACAAAATTAATGTTTTTAAGCTAACTGCCTTCGCTTCCTGTATTCTTGAAATGTAATTACTTCTTATCTGTATAACCGAATCGCTTCAGCTGCCTGGCATCACTTCTCCAGTTCTTGTTCACTTTCACATAGAGTTCCAGATGCACCTGTTTTCCGAAGAATTTCTCCAGGTCCTGTCTTGCCTCCACACCTACTCTTTTTAATGCGGCACCCTTATGTCCTATAATGATCCCTTTCTGGGTATCTCTTTCCACCATGATCACACTGCGCATCCTGATGATCTTGTCTTCTTCAAAGAATTCACCGGTTTCGATCTCTACGCTATATGGAATTTCCTTTTTGTAATGCATAAGAATCTTCTCACGTATAATCTCATTCACGAAGAATCGTTCAGGTTTATCTGTAAGCGTATCTTTCGGATAAAAAGCCGGGGATTCCGGTAGTAATTCAATGATCCTGTTAAATACTTCAGCGACATTGAAGCCTTCCAGTGCTGAAATAGGATGGATTTCAGCCGTTGGAACTTTTTCGCTCCAGTACTTTACCTGTTCTTCCAGTTGCCCCTGGTTGGATTTATCAATCTTATTCAGCAATAGTAAAACCGGAACTTCAGAATTTTCGATCTTTTTAAAGAACGCCTCATCTTTTAAACCCTGTTCTCCTATTTCCACAATATAAATTAGTACATCTGCATCCTCAAAAGCAGATTTTACAAAATCCATCATGGAAGCCTGTAACTCGTAAGCAGGTTTAATGATCCCGGGAGTATCGCTTAAGATCACCTGAAAATCTTCTCCATTCACAATCCCCAGAATCCTGTGACGGGTTGTTTGTGCTTTGGAAGTGATGATTGAAAGCCTTTCTCCTACGAAAGCATTCATTAAAGTGGATTTCCCAACATTTGGGTTACCTATAATATTTACGAAGCCGGCCTTATGTGCCATAATGAAAATTTTTGCAAAGGTATTTCATTTGTAAACTGTTACCTAATGTTTGTTCAATTTCTAACATTCGGCGTTCAGCCCACTACAATCTGCTATTTAGCGCACCTTTCTATTATGATATTATGAATATAATCATTTGATAATCAAAATTTAGTAAAAATATCAATCAAAAAATTGATAAGGTTGCGCTTCTGTTTTTAATGACTATTTTTGCCGCTTCTTAAAATTAAGCTGAAAACGCCTTCTTATGAAAAAAGTTTTGAACCTCTTCGATTTCAAACAACAGGTTAATTATAAAACTGAAGTACTCGCAGGATTGACGGTGGCCATGACCATGATTCCCGAGTCACTTTCTTTCGCTATTCTGGCTGGTTTTCCTCCGCTTATGGGACTTTACGCTTCATTTATTGCCGGTTTGGTCACTGCCATCTTTGGTGGAAGACCAGGAATGATCTCTGGAGGAGCCGGAGCAACGGTGATAGTTCTAATAGCTTTAATGAAATCAAACGGACTCGAATATGTCCTGGCGGCAGTAGCGCTGGCGGGAGTTTTCCAGATCATTATTGGTGTTTTCAAACTTGGTAAATTTATTCGACTGGTACCTCATCCCGTCATGTTCGGTTTTGTGAATGGATTGGCCATTGTGATCTTTATGTCCCAACTGGATCAATTTAAAACTGTGGTAAATGGAGATGTGGAGTGGTTGTCTGGAACTGCGCTCTATATCATGGGCGGCCTTGTTGCTTTGACCATTGCTATTGTGGTGCTGTTGCCAAGGTTTACCAAAGCGGTCCCTTCTTCACTGGTGGCTATCATTGTCGTGTTTCTGCTGGTCTATTTCTTCGGAATTGACACCAAAACGGTAAAGGATATCGCTTCTGTTAGCGGTGGTTTTCCTCCATTTCATATTCCGCAGATTCCTTTGACCTGGGAAACGATAGAATTGATCGCTCCATATTCCATGATCATGGCAGCAGTTGGTTTAACTGAAGGCTTATTGACCCTTAACCTGGTTGATGAGATCACTGAAACCAAAGGAAACGGCAATAGGGAATGTATCGCGCAGGGTGGCTCCAATATCCTGAATGGGTTTTTCTTTGGAATGGGTGGTTGCCCTATGATCGCTCAAACCCTGGTAAATCTTTCTGCCGGTTCAAGAGCCCGACTTTCTGGTATCATTGCAGCGATTACAATTTTAGCCATCATCTTATTTGGCGCCCCTATCATCGAAAAATTACCTATGGCGGCGCTGGTTGGAGTGATGATCATGGTGGCTATTGGAACTTTTGAATGGGTAAGTTTGAAGATCTTCAATAAAGTACCAAAGAAAGATATTTTCCTGGTGATCATCGTTGCGTTGATTACCGTATTCCTGCACAACCTTGCCCTGGCCGTTTTGGTTGGAGTGATTCTTTCTGCCTTATTCTTCGCCTGGGAAAGCGCTAAACGTATTAGAGCCAGGAAACATATTGATGAAAATGGGGTGAAACATTATGAGATCTATGGTCCGTTATTCTTTGCGTCCACCACGAATTTTGCTGAAAAATTTGACGTGGCGAACGATCCTGACGAAATTATCATTGATTTTAAAGACAGCCGGGTTTCAGACATGTCTGCAATTGAAGCACTTAGTGCAATCACCCAACGTTACAGCAAGGTGGGCAAAAAAGTGCATTTGCGACATTTAAGCAATGACTGTCGCAGGTTACTCAAAAATGCCGATGCCCTGATTGAAGTGAATATTTTAGAAGATCCTACCTATAAAGTAGCTGCAGATAAGCACTAAAGCTGGTGATCGTTGATCTCAATCCAGTATCCATCTGGATCCTGCAGGTAAATTTGTTTGACTCCATCCGGGCGTGTATTTGTAATGCTACTTTCGCCCGGCCAGTTTTCAAAAGGAATTTGCTTTTCTTGTAAAAATTTCATCATAGCTTCCAGTTGTGAAGTATGAAGGCTCATGTGTACTCCTTTGTGACTCGCCGGGACTTCCTCACTTTCGATTAAGTGAATCTGTACGAGATCATTTAGCTGAAACCACCTGATACTGCTAGCCAGTCCTCCATTATCTATTTCTTCCAGGCCTAATACTTCGGAATAAAAAGCTGCCGAACGATTTACATCCCTTACCAGCAAGGCGTCATGATCTTTACTCAGACTGAAGGGATGAGTCTGAGCATTACAATTATAAGTTGCGAGTGCAAAAAGAGCAATAATGAGTTTTTTCATGACTGAAGGATTTAAAGCTCAAGTTACTGAATTTTAAAAGGATTAATTTCAGAATAAACCGGATAGCTTCAGGCCAGCCTAATCGAGTTAAATTCTTTTAAACATTACTTAAAACAAGCAGTGAGTTATTTTAATATTCCTAACTTTCAGCAACCAACCAAAACAATCTGCAAATGGCCGAATTAAGCGAGGATGAATTCCAAAACATACTTTCCGTAGAGAATAAGTGCACACGACTTAATCTCAACGAAAACATCTATGGAACTTTCGCTGAAATTGGAGCGGGACAGGAAACTGTTCGCCATTTCTTTAGAGCACGAAATCCAAAAGGGACGATCGCGAAAACGCTAAGTGCCTACGATAAGGATTTTAGTGACGCGATCTATGGACTTGACCCTCAAAACCGCTATGTAACCGAGGCTCGTTTAAAAAGAATGATCGATTACGAAGCAGAATTGATCGAAAAAAGACTTTCAAGAAAAAAATACCCGGATAAATTATTCTTTAGTTATGCCAATACGGTAGCGACCATAGACTGGGCGAAGAAATATAAAGGCCACGGGTGGCTTGGAATCAAATTCCAGCGGGAACCAAAGCAGGAATACAGCGAAATCATTTTACATGTTCAGTTTCATGAAAACAACGCTTCCCAGCAACAAATTAGCCTGGGAATTATGGGTGTAAACCTTATATATGCTGCATTTTACCAAAGTAACGACCCTAAAGTTCTCATTAAAAAACTATACGATCATTTAAGTACAGATAAGATCGAAATTGACTCGATTAACTTTCGAGGACCTGTTTTTAAAGATGTTGATAACCGACTCATGAGTCTGGAGCTTGTAAAGGATGGAATTACAGACGCAGTGATGTTCTCCAAAGATGGCAACAATATCCTGCCGGCCAATGTTCTTTATAAGAAAAATATCCTGACACTAAGAGGTAGTTTCCGGCCAGTAACCAATTTGAACCTGAACATGTACATGACCTCAAGAAAGCTCTTTCTGGAGCAGGAAGAGGTTGATCCTGAAAATACAGTCACGATCTTTGAAATGACCCTGAACAATCTGAAAGCAGAAGGGGAAATTGACGAGAAGGATTTTCTCGATCGGGCAGACCTGCTCTGTGCTTCTGGACAAACCGTGATGATCTCCAATTTCCAGGAATATTATAAGGTCGTGGAATATTTTGCGCAGCATACTAAAAAAGAACTCGGGCTGGCCATGGGAGCAGATAACCTGGTAGATATTTTCAATGAAAAGTATTACCGACATCTAAGCGGCGGAATACTGGAGGCTTTCGGTAAACTTTTCTTTAAAAGTCTGAAGGTATATCTTTATCCAATGCTCGACGAAAATACCGGCGAGATCATAGACAGTACAAACCTGAAAGTGCACCCGAGAATGCGCGAACTGTACAACTTTTTCATAGACAATAAAAAGGTGATTGATATCACTGAATATGACAAGGAGTCATTGGAAATTCATCCCAGAAAAGTGTACGAAATGATTCGGGAAGGAAATCCTGAATGGGAAGAAATGGTTCCCGGCCTTACCGCTAAAATGATCAAAGAGAAAAATCTGTTCAGTAAAAAACGAGCTTCTGAAAAAGAAGCTTAGGTAGAGAATTCAGTTTTCATCCCGCGATCATACATCACGATACTTCCAGCCACAGAAACGTTCAGGCTCAGGGTAGAACTAAATTTCACCAGATGATGCGATTTTTCGATCGCTTCGTTGGACAGCCCATGATCCTCGGCACCAAGCAAATAGACGCAGCGCCGGGGATGTTTGAAAGTTTCCAGAGGCACCGCGCTTTCAGCTAGTTCCACACCTACCAGCATTGCACCTTTTGGTAGATGTTTGTAAAACTCCTCAAAGCTTTCATAGTGAAAATATGGCATTGCACCTACAGCCTTGTGTGTATCGCAAGCCTGCTTGGCGTACCGGTTGCCGATGGTAAAAATAAAGCTTGCCCCCATGTTCTGAGCAGAACGCCATAGCACCCCGAGATTTTCAGGCGTTTTCCCATTTTGAATTCCGATTCCAAAAAATCCCTGTTCAAGGTTATTTGTAGTCATTTCACAAAGATAGTATTAGCAGGCAAAATCACAGAAAAACTTCACAATCCAACCCACGTCATATCACTACAATTGGTGATAATAAAAATTTTTATTTATTTTAATGACTGATAATCAACTAACTACAAACTTATGAAAAATAGAAACTTTTCATTTCAGGGTATGATGAATGTAGGATTTCTCGCTATTACAATCGTACTTATTTCCTGCCAGGACAAAAAGGAATATGCTGAAATTCCTGACGAATCCCTCAGTCTACAGGACAGCATTTCTCATGGTGAATACCTGGTAAACACTATAGGCTGTCATGATTGCCATTCCCCAAAAAGGATGACAGAAAGAGGACCGCAGGTGATACCAGAGCTGGCGCTTTCAGGACATCAGTCTAGTGATAGTCTTCCTGCATTTTCAAAAGAAGCGATCCAGAACGGCTGGATTCAAATGAGTGGTGATCTAACCATGGCCATTGGTCCATGGGGAATCAGTTATGCTTCGAATCTGACCTCCAGTGATACGGGACTTGGTAACTGGAACATGCAAAGATTTAAAACAGCGATTAGAGAGGGAAAATTAAAGGGAGATTCTGGCGGAAGGATGATCCTGCCACCAATGCCATGGCAAAATTACAGCGAACTAACCGATAAAGATCTCGAGTCAATATTTCATTACTTAAAATCAACCAAGCCGGTTGAGAATGCTGTTCCCGCACCGGTAGCGCCTAATAAAATCGATAGTCTTCAGGCTACCTGATTAAATCGGTTCGTGTCATTTGCAATTCTGCAATAAACATGCTGTTTAAAGCTTTAAACTCAGTAATTTATAGACAAATATGCATTTTTAATATAAACTTGTCAATTAATACTTAAAATGTGAAACAACTTTAGAATTGGCGGTATTTTTAAATATCAGTTTGTTATTTTTATTTCTTGATCGGTAATTTCCGGAAAAAGATCAGGGTTCATTTCAACCCTATTTTCAGAAATAAATGATTGCAAAAAATTTTAAAAACGACGCATGAAACAGGAAGTACAGGTTTACTCATTATTTACAGATTTTGACATTTCACTATTTAAATCGGGTAAGCATTACAGACTGTATGAAAAGTTTGGCGCTCATTTAATTACTCATAATGGACAGGATGGAGTATACTTTTCTGTCTGGGCACCGTCGGCAAAGTCGGTTTCTGTCATTGGAGATTTTAATTACTGGAATGCAGAAGATCATGTTCTCCATGTGCGTTGGGATGAAAGTGGCATCTGGGAAGGTTTTATTCCCGGCGTAAAGAAAGGTGATAAATATAAATTCAGAATAGTATCTAATAACAACGGAGAAATCCTTGAAAAAGCAGATCCTTATGCTCTGAAATGTGAACATCCGCCAAACACAGCTTCCATTGTATGGGATCTTGATTACAAATGGAACGACGGGAAATTCATGAAAAATCGCGAAGCAGTGAACGCGCTGGACAAACCTTACGCGGTTTATGAAGTACACCTGGGTTCCTGGCGAAAAAACACTCTTGAAAACCGCTCCCTTACATATATTGAAATGGCAAATGAGCTGGTGAGTTATGTAAAGGAAATGGAGTTTACGCATGTGGAATTCATGCCAATCATGGAATTTCCTTATGACCCGAGCTGGGGTTATCAATTAACCGGTTACTTCGCTCCAACCTCCAGGTTTGGAGATCCCCAGGAATTCATGCAATTACTGGATGCTTTTCATAAAGCCGGTATCGGCGTCATTCTGGACTGGGTGCCCTCACATTTTCCTGAAGATAAACATGGTCTTGGTAATTTTGATGGCTCGCATTTATACGAACACCCAGATCCTAGAAAAGGCTATCACCAGGACTGGAAAAGCCTTATTTTCAATTATGGACGCAATGAAGTACGTTCCTTCCTGATTAGCAATGCCGTTTTCTGGCTGGACAAATATCATATTGACGGGCTTCGTGTAGATGCCGTAGCCAGCATGCTGTACCTGGATTATTCAAGGGAAGACGGCCAGTGGGAACCGAATGCTGAAGGCGGAAGAGAAAACCTGGAAGCCATAAGCTTTTTAAAAGATTTAAATTCTGAAGTTTACTGCAGTTTCCAGGGAGTACAAACGATTGCTGAAGAATCCACTTCCTTTCCTAAAGTTTCCAGGCCGGTAAGTCATGGAGGTCTGGGTTTTGGAATGAAATGGATGATGGGCTGGATGCACGACACCCTCGAATATTTTAAAAAAGATCCTATCCATCGCAGGTATCACCAAAATGATATCACCTTCAGTATGACTTATACATTTACAGAAAATTTTGTATTGCCGCTAAGTCATGATGAAGTGGTCTACGGGAAAAAATCCCTGCTTGGCAGAATGCCAGGTGACGACTGGCAGCGTTTTGCAAATTTAAGATTGATGTATAGCTATATGTACACACATCCCGGAGCGAAGCTTCTGTTTATGGGAGCTGAACTGGGCCAGTACACCGAATGGAATTACAACACTAGCCTGGACTGGCATCTACTGGAACAGGATTCACACAAAGGAATCCAGAAAGCACTGACAGACCTCAACCTGTTATATAAAAAACAACCTGCTTTATATGACAATCAATTCAGTGAAGAAGGGTTTGAATGGATCTCGTATGACGACGATCAAAACTCTGTAATTAGTTATTTAAGAAAGGGAACTTCAGAAAAAGAGTTGCTGGCAGTGGTATGTAATTTCACACCCACCGTCCTGAAGGAATATAGTATTGGTCTTCCGAAGAAAGGGAAATTAAAAGAAATCTATAACTCAGATGCTACTCAATATGGAGGATCGGGCGTGACAAATAAGACTATTAAAGTTGAAAATTCAGCCTTTCACGGAAAGCAATTTTCTGCTAAAATCACCATTCCTCCACTCGCAACGGTGGTATTCAAACTCGCATAATATCAAAACATTATACTCTGGCCTCCATTTTTTGGTCGCCAGAATCATTAGAAGCTAAGAAAAATGATTACAAATACTGAACTTGAACACAAAGGGAATTTATACCCTTCCAGCCTGATATCATATGAGCATGATCAGGATACGGTTTATTTCATGACCAAGAATGGAGTAAGGTTGCAATTAACCATCCTTCGGGACAATATGATGCGCTTTCGATATAGTACCAATGGTATTTTCGAAAATGATTTTTCGTATGCGGTAGATCAAAACCATCCTCACGGGTTCAATCACCTGGAAATTTCAGAAGACGACACGCACGTGATTGTAAAGACTGAAAAGTTCATTTGCAAGGTCGCTAAGGACGATCTGCGTGTAGGCATGTATGAACATGGCGGGAAGATCATTCTGGAGGATGAACTTGGATTCCATTGGGAAGAAAGCTTTGAATTTGGCGGGAACTTTGTGAAAATGAGTAAATCTTCAAAAGACCAGGAAAGTTTTTTTGGCCTTGGAGACAAGCCCACCAACTTTAACCTAAAAGGAAAAAGACTGAGCCTTTGGAATACAGATCAATATGCCTATGGAAAAGATACGAACGAGCTCTATAAAGCAGTTCCTTTCTACATGGGACTTCAACAGAATATTTCCTACGGAATTTTCTTTGACAACACCTTTAAAACACATTTTGATTTTTGTAGTGAACGAAGAAATGTAACCAGCTTCTGGGCAGATGGAGGGGAAATGAATTATTATTTTATTTATGGCCCCCAAATGACCGATGTTCTTACCACATATACAGATCTTACCGGCAAACCAGAATTGCCACCCATGTGGGCGCTTGGATTTCACCAGTGTAAGTGGAGCTATTATCCGGAAAGTAAGGTCAAGGAGATCACTTCAAAATTTAGGGAATTGAATTTTCCCTGTGATGCAATTTACCTGGACATTGATTATATGGAAGGTTTCCGTTGCTTTACATGGAACAAAGAATTTTTTCCTGATCCAAAACGAATGGTTAGCGAACTGGAAGAAGATGGCTTCAAAACGGTTGCTATCATCGACCCTGGAATCAAGATAGACCTTAGCTACGATGTGTTTAAGGAAGCTTTGGAAAAGGATTATTTCTGCCGTCGCGCAGATGGACCATATATGCGCGGTAAGGTCTGGCCCGGGGAATGTTATTTCCCAGATTTCACCAATCCTGAGGTGCGTGAATGGTGGAGTGGCCTGTACAGAGAACTTATTGGAGAAATTGGAGTTAAAGGTGTGTGGAATGACATGAACGAACCAGCAGTGATGGAGGTTCCCGGTAAAACCTTTCCTCTGGATGTTAGACACGATTATGATGGCCATGCCTGTAGCCATAGAAAAGCTCATAATATCTACGGAATGCAGATGGCGAGAGCTACCTATGAGGGTGTGAAAAAATTCAATTTCCCGAAACGTCCATTTATTATTACCCGCGCGAATTATTCCGGAGGACAACGCTATACATCCACCTGGACCGGTGACAATGTCGCTACCTGGGAACATTTATGGCTGGCAAATGTCCAGATCCAGAGACTGTGCATGAGCGGAATGAGCTTCGCGGGATCTGATATTGGTGGTTTCGCAGAACAGCCTTCCGGAGAACTTTATACCAGATGGATTCAGCTAGGGATCTTCCACCCATTCTGCCGCGTTCATTCCTCGGGAGATCATGGCGAACAGGAACCCTGGTTCTTTGGAGAGGATGTACTGGATATTAGCAGGAAGTTTGTAGAATTGCGTTATCAATTGCTGCCATATCTTTACACTGCATTCTATTACTACGTTCAGGAAGGACAGCCAATCCTAAAACCTCTGGTATACTTCGACCAGGAGGATGTACAAACCCATTACAGGGCAGATGAGTTTATCTTCGGAAACCAGATCCTGGTATGCCCGATTCAGGAACCAAATGTACAGGGACGAAGAATGTACATCCCAAGAGGCCAGTGGTACAACTACTGGAGCAATGACTTACTGCAGGGAGGAAAAGAAATATGGGTAGATGCGCCACTGGATATCGTACCTATATTCATCAAAGCAGGAGCCATTATTCCGAAATATCCTGTTCAGCAATATGTAGATGAGGTGGAGATCGACCAAATGACCCTTGATGTTTACTACAAATTAGGGAAAGAGAACTCAGAATTTTATGAAGATGCACATGATGGGTACGAATACCGACAAAATATTTACAGTCTTCGCACCTTCAAGCTCACAGGGAAAGAGGATGAAGTGATCATACAGCAGCACAAAAGCGGAAAGTTTTCAGCTACTTACGACACCTTTAAGATCAATCTACATGGGCTTCCATTTGAAATTAGAAGAGTATTTTACGAAAACGAAGAAGTGCCTTTAGAAGCTCTACACTATAATGCTGAGGAGAAAAGCATGATAATCAGGAAGGATTTCAGTGAACTTCAGCTGGTAGGATAAAACCATCATATTAGTAATTAGTAACAAAAAAGCCTGTTCATTAAGAACAGGCTTTTTTTATTACCTAATAAATTTAATCCTTTGTGATAGAGATATAGTCCTTTCCGTAGAATTTCTTCAGACTGTCCTTAAAGTGTTTAGGACTGGAATAGCCTGCTTTAAAAGCGATCTCCATCATATTATAATCTCCATCATTCAGCAGTTCTCTACCGTATTCCGCACGTATGAACTCCATAAAATCCTGCGGTGAAAGATTTACCAGACTTTTAAGCTTCATGAATAAGGCGTTGCTGGAAAGTCCCAATGAAGCGCTAAGATCATGCACTGTAAAATTATCCTTTTCAATAGCATCAAGAATGATCTGCTTTGATAGCTGAAGGAATTTTCTATCCCGGTCTGACCTATATGCGATTTCTCCGGATTGTAAATGATCTTTAATAAAATCTTCACGGAACTCCTGTCGTTCTTTTAAGGTTAAAGCAACTGTTTCCATCAAAATGGTCATATTCAGTGGCTCCCTGATAATTTCTGCGATATCCTTTAACTGTTCAGGATCAAAATGCTGATCCTCTTCCGTAATCATAAAAACAGGAGTATGGTTTAGACTCGGATTACGTCCTAGCATTTTGGAAAGCTGGATCGTGTTCATATCTGGGAGCATGCTCGTGGCAATGATGATATCTGGAAAGATCATTCCTGCCTTTTCCATTCCTTCTTCTGCGCTTGCCGCTTGAAATACCTGGCAGTACTGTCCTACCAATTTTGCCAGCTGTTCCCTGGAAGAAGCCTGAGCATCTATGATCAATATTTTGCTAGCACTAATTTTCTCAATTTCCGCTGGAAGAGATTCAGCAATAGCTTTTTTAACAGTGTTCGCCTGGAGGATATCCGCAGCCCGTTGTGGCACTCTGCGATAATCTTCGTGCCTGTTCTTTAAAACAGCAGTATAAGTGGAACCTTCATTCTTCTGAGTTTCAAAATTAAAGCTTCCCCCAGCCTTTTGAATAAGTTCCATAGCCTTCAGGATATAACGGAGTCCGCTCTTATCCCTGAATTTCATGCGTTGATCCAGACCACGTTTCTTTTCAAGCACCCTTATATCCTGTGAAGGAATACCCTTGCCTGTATCTGTGATCTGAACCTTGAGATCTCCAACTCCGGTTCGAATGAGGTTGAGGATGATCTTTCCATTTTTAAATGAATACCCGGCACTTCCCGATATTAAGCTGAAAAAGATCTTATCCAGCATTTCAAGGTTATAATAAAATGGTTCTTCTCCCCAATGGTCGTTCACAATCACCTCCAGATCTTTCATCTTATAAACAGGTTCGATCTCTCTGATGACCTGTGGAAGATGTGCTTCTAAATTAATACTTGAAATTTCGTAGACAGATTCTTCATAATTGAAATTAAGAATCTGGTTAAAGAGATCATCGAACCTTGCGGCAAACCTCTTTAAATCCTCCTGATTTTCGGCGTTGTTAGAGGTGGAGATCTTGCTTAGGGATTGCACGGCACTTTCTACTGGTTTCTGAAACTCCTGCTGCAATTTTGCTCTAAGCTCCTCCTTGGCCTGTCTGTCGGCATTTCTGGATCGTAACACAAAAACGTAAGCGAAAATGATTACGGCCGCAATGATGCCAATTCCCATAAACAGATACACTACGCCTATGCCTCCTGATACGGCCGAGACTTCCACCGGAATTTGTTTGACTTGAGACCAACCCGAATCTGGTAGTTTTGATCTGACTTCAAAAGTATAACTGCCCGGAGGCAAACTGGCGTAACTTGCAGAATTCACTTTTGACGGCTTAGACCAATCACTATCTATACCTGGTATTCTCCAGCTATACAATAATTCCTCTGGAGACCAGAATGATAATCCCTGGAAAGTTACCTGGAAACCAGAATTTTCCTGTACGTCTATGATCGAACCTCTTAGCAACGAAACCCTTCTTTGTTTTTTATCACGTACAGAGGCCTGCATTAGAGTTCTAAACTCCACTTCAGGTTTAATTTCCTGCTGGGCCAGCATACTTTTCGGCTTGAAAACATTTACGCCATTGGCAGTGCCTAAAACGAGTGACCCATCGGTCATTTTTGTGAATCCTGTTGTTAGTTCAGAGCTCGTGAGCCCATTTAATTCGCTGAAGACCCTTAGGTTCTTTTCCTCCGGGCTATAACTGGCGAGACCATCTTCTGTAGAGATCCAGTAATAGTCATCCTCTACGATCACTCCCTGCACGTTATTGGATGGCAGGCCAAAATCTTCATCAAACAGTTGCAATGCTTCAGTTTCGAAGTTATAAGCGATCAAACCTGTACCCTCTGTAGCGAAAAGTCCCAGGCCTTGCTGAGTAATATACAGTTGGTTGATTGCATAATAATGCATGGTTTCACTGGCAGTGAGCTTATCGATATCACTAATTCGACCACTAACGGGATCTATGGAGTGCACACGGGTTCTGGTTGCCACTATCAATTTTCTAGGACCCAGTTCTGCAATGGCCTGTACTTCTTTCACAGGAAAAGTTTTGATATCATTGGATGCGCTGATCCTGGTCAAATATCCATTTTCACCTCCAACCCAGGTATTTGTGGAAGAGTCGATAAATAAAGTATTCGCTTGCTCAATGCCAGTTTTGTAAAGCGCAGTAGGTGCGTAATGTGCTCTGAGGAGCGTGTTGATATTGATCTTATAAACTCCGTCCTCCAGGGTTGCCACCCATACATACTGGCCGGTTGCAGCAATAGAAGTTATTTTATCTGGACTTTGTCTCGCCTTTTTATAGTTAAGGTTCTTTATGTGGCTATACCGGTTGGTTTCTGGATTCCAGATACTCAATCCTTCACTGGTTCCAAACCAAACGTAGCCACGAGAATCTGTAGCCATGGCGCTAAGGCGGTCTCCCGCCAGACTTGAGTATTTAGCAGGATCATGATGCAGTTGCCATATCGCTTCTGAAGATAGATTTTTCAGATATAATCCATCGTTGCCAACAAGCCAAAGTAAATTATTATCGTTGAGCTGAGCTGCGAATAATTGCTGCGGAAAGCTTTCCTCCTTTTTGATAAATGTAAGTTGTTCATCAAATTTATAAACCCCATTATCCCTGGTCAGCGCTATGATCTTTTCATTGGAATGCAGCAGGCCTGTAACATGTCCCCTGGTAAGATCGAAGGGCAGCCTGTAGATTTTCTGGAATCTATCCAGTTGCGCATCGAATTCGAACATTCCCTGTTTATTGGTAGCCAGCAGTAACTTATTGGAGACTGGCAACAAGGCAGTGAAATCCAGATTTTCGTAATATGAGGTCTTTAGTCGTCTAAACTTCCCTGATCTTCTATTGATGGCTAGCACAACATTAGGCCCCGCAAAAATGACTTCATTATTAAAAATGGTGGATGCAGTGGCTTGTGTATTTTCAGATAGAAATCTTGAAAGTCCGAAATCCCTGGCATCTGAATCGACGTTCAGCTTAAAAACTCCGTTTTCTGCAGCGAGCCAAAGTTGACCCGCCGGATCTTCCAGCATCTCAAAAACCTTCCCGGTCATCGAGCTTACAAATCTAAAATCCTCTTTTCCGTTATCAAGTACAGCCAGTCCCTTCTCTCCGGTAAGCCATACCTGCCCCTTAGAATCTGTTAAAGTAGATCGATATTGTTTCCCGATTTCAGCTGGTATTCCGCGAAATCTATTGAAATCCTCTACTTCCGCAGAGTTGTATCTAATGACTTTTAGCGGAGTAGTGATCCAGAGTTCATCACCGTTAGCCTGCTGTATATGCACATTTTCAGCATTGGTAAAACTATTGATCATACTAACTTCCTGCAAAGACTTATGCACCTGCGCCGAAGCGTTCATGATCATCCCCAGACAACAAACAAGAATTATCCGAAACATTGAATTAGATTGTCTCAAACCACCAGTAATTAAAAGTTAAGCAGGAATAAATTAGTTAAAAATTGACGTAATAACCTTCTGTAAACAAATACTTTAGAGTGCAGTTATTAAGACGATATCAACAAAATGAAGTAAGAAAAGTCCTATTTTTTCTAGGCCTCAGAAACTATCTGAATTCCGGAGGAGGTACCAATTCGATCTGCACCGGCCTGGATATATTTTATAGCTGTTTCCTTATCACGAATTCCTCCCGAGGCTTTGACTTTTATCTTTTTTCCAACACTTTGCTTCATCAACTTGACATGTTCGATACTTGCCCCGGCAGTTCCGAAACCTGTAGATGTTTTGACGAACCCGGCCCCGGCTTTTTCCGAAATTTCGCAGGCTTTTTTTATTTCTGAATCATTCAGGTAGCAGGTTTCCAGTATGACTTTTAGGGTTTTACCTCCTATCCCAGCTTTTACAGCCCTTATTTCCTGCTCTACCTCATCAGTCAAACCGGCTTTGAGATAACCTATATTCAGCACCATATCGATCTCATCTGCTCCCTGATCTATGGCGATAGCTGCCTCTTGTGCTTTAGCTTCCGAAGAAGAAGTCCCCAATGGAAATCCAACTGTAACGGCAAGCTTTACATCTGTTCCTTTAAGGAGCCTGGAGGCCAGACGGGTGTAGCAACTGGAAACACAAACGGCGTAAAACCCTTGTTGGATCGCTTCCTGGCAAAGCTTCTCAATCGCGCCGGGACTCGCATCTGGTTTCAAGAGAGTATGATCGATGTATGGATGCAATTGCATGTTAAGGAAGTTTTATCTTGTTGATTTCCACCACACCATTAGCCTTTAAACGCATCGAGATCCAGAGGTCATTTTCTTCTGCCATGAATTGCGCAACTTCGAGGTCTTCCAGGAATCCAATGAGATTGACTCCTTCTTTAGCTTCTATCTTGTTTTCCAGTTTATTGTTCAGGGAATTCATTTGCTCTTCCAGGTGAGGCATAAAATTAAAATTCATCTTCTCCTTCAGTTTCGCATACAGCCATTTATTGACCACAGTTTCCAGGGCCTGATCTATCAACCAGTTATTGTTCCTACCATCAACCTCATAATTTGCAAGTTCGATTTTTTGCAATTCCCTGTCCAGGTGCAAACTGGCATAGAACAAAAATTTAACCTGTTTGTTCTTGAACAAGCTGGTAAGCGTTTGTACAGTTACCGGCAAACAAAGATCGTATTCAGGAAGATCGCTCTTTTCCATGGTGATATCCAGGATTTGAGCGTAATTAGATTTTTCACCTTCCTCATTTTCCTTACTGATGATCTCCCCAACCAGTTTTTGTTTTAGAAACTCATTGAGTGCATCATACCCAATCTTCACCGGAATGGTTATATCAAAGTCGGCTTCAGAAATTTTTCGATCTGTATTCATCATCATAAAAGAATTTGAGTGCTTCGAAGATATTGAAAACTTAGTTTCCAATCGTGAAAGCAGCTTAGTTTAGCAAAATCTTATCAGCTTTTCATCTACACTATAGAGCAAATATGTAAAGTTTTATTTACTTTTTGTAAAATAAACCATTCTGAATCAAAATCTTTTTTATATTTGTGTCAAATAAACTTGACATTATGAAATATTCATCAGTAAACAAAAGAAGCTCAGCTGGCCGAACCAGACTTCTGGCCATATGGACCGCACTTTGGGTAGCATCGCTGGCCCTGCTAGTATTTGGTAACATTTTTCTCTGGGAAGGCAACACAACGATCACAGCAGTGTTACTAATCATTAATTTTCTTCTTGGAATCGGCATGATCGTGGCGAACATCAAGCATCTCGAAAGCCTGGATGAGTTACAGAGAAAGATTCACCTGGAAGCTATGGGAATTTCCTTAGGTATAGCGCTTGTTCTAGGTATTAGTTACTCGACTATGGACGTGACCAATCTTATAACTTTTGATGCTGAAATCTCACATCTTGTCATTGTAATTGGGATAAGTTATTTCGCCGGAGTAGTCATTGGTCAATACAGATATCGATGAAGAACCGCATTAAAATCCTACGCGCAGAACATGACCTGACCCAGGGAGAACTCGCCAAGCAACTGGATGTATCCAGGCAAACCATAAATGCTATTGAAAAAGGAAAATTCGATCCCAGTTTACCACTGGCTTTTAAATTAGCCAGATTATTTGAAAAAACTATCGAAGAGATCTTTGAAGCTGAAGAATAAATAAAATAAAAGGGGCCGATTCCCTACAAGTCGAGCCCCTAATATTTAACTAAATTCAAGCGCTAATGTATTTAGAAACTAAAGTACACTTTAACTCAATAGGTTTTATTATTAGCTCAAAACGATAACAGAATTACGTAAACGACTATATCATAAACATTTAGGTTGTAACTAATATAACGCCTTTTTACCGCGAACGAACCATAATTCTTAACAGTTTTTAGAATGTACCATTAAGAGATTCCCAAATAACGTACACTTAACAGAAGCTGAACCTACTATAAATTAGCTTTGTAACACCAAAAAAACAAGAATTATGAAAAATTTGAATGTTTACTTAAGAAAGACCGGATTGCTACTGCTATTTGTAGGAATTGTTAGTTGCGGTTCTACGAAGACTGGAGATATGACCGATCTTAAAGCTGATGCCACGGAAGCTAAAGCGGCAATGACTGCAGCAGAACCTAATTTAGCTGAACTATTTGCAGGTTCAGCAGGATATGCAATTTTTCCGAATGTTGGAAAAGGAGCTTATATCATAGGCGGAGCCTCGGGTAACGGAATTGTTTACGAAAACGGAGCAATGGTAGGTTATGCGAATTTAAAGCAGGTTGATGTTGGATTACAGGTTGGTGGAAAAGCTTACCGAGAAGTGATCTTTTTTGAAAACCAGGAAGATCTCGACAAATTCAAGGCGGGTGATTACGAGCTTTCTGGAAATGCCAGTGCGGTAATTCTGGAAAAAGGAAAATCAAGAACAATTAAGTTTACTAACGGTACAGCGGTAGCTACGATGCCAAAGGCTGGAGCTATGGTTGGAGTATCTGTCGCCGGACAAAGATTTGGATATACTGCGATGTAATTTTCAGAACAAATGAATAAAAACCGACCTATTGGTCGGTTTTTTTGTTTCTAAAGCTTTGCTGATTTGTATGTTCTTTTTCAAATGCGCTGCTATCTTCAAATTTTATTACAGTACTTTGGAAAGGCTAAAAAAAGGTTTATCTACAATTTCTGAAGAGCTATAGTCTGTCTTACTAATTCACAACTGTAATGAGCTTACCTAAGATCTTTCATTTTCCTTCGGAAAATATTCTTTATTACTTCGGTTTCCTATTTGTATTTGAGGTCTTTGCGCGTAGCGAAATATAGAATATTACTCACTTCCTTAACTCCTGCCCACACAAGTTGAATTTTTCCAGCCTGCAAAGATTCCTGAGCCAGGAAATCTGGCACTATGGCGAATCCGTCATTGTTCTTGATAGACCTTAAAATAGATCCAATATTAGGTAGAATATAATTCGGTTTAAAATCGGCTCTTCTTTTAAAATTCTCAAACCAGAATCTTCTGAAATGATCCATATCATTAGAGGCGCTATACCAGGTGTTCTTTATAAGTGCTTTCTCCAGTTCTACAAGTTCATCTCTTGCAATGAGATCTTCTATTTCGGATAGATAGGTTTCTTTCCCAGCGACCAGCACAATATGTTCTTTCGTAAATGCATCAAAAGTGGCAAGAGATTTTTTTTGCCATTTATAGGAGTAATAACCAGGTCCAGGATCTCATTGTGCAGATCTTTGATTTGAGCCTGATGTTCCCCAAACTTTGCCATAAGATTAAATTCTAATGCTGGAATTTCAGGTTCCAGTATGGCTTGAAAGGTTTCTGTGCACATCCCTATATTGATGGCAGCAACTGCTTCCTTTGAAGTTTTTTTAAAATGCTGTTCAGCTTTTTCCAGTTTTTTCACTGCATCCAGAACAAAATTATAGAGTTGCTTACCATCTTCTGTCGGGATCATTTTTCGGGACGTCCTTTCAAAAAGTTTTCTCCCAACGTAGGATTCAAGTGCATTTAAGTGTACACTTACACCGGGTTGACTCGTAAACAGTGATTCCGCTGCCCTGGTTAACGTATTCTTCTCATATAGCTATAAATGTGCGATACCATTCCAGATTTACCATCTATTATGATATTTATAAAAAGGTATGATTTATACTATTTTTATGACAGTACTATCAACACTACTTTTGTTCGGGATTGATAAGCCATACATGATGAAGAACATTTTTATAATTAATGGAGGACATGAATTCGCACATTCTCCAGGCCGTTTTAATCAAACATTACTCAGTAATAGCAAGGACTATTTTGCTAATTAGGCAAACTATGAGGTAAGAGCAACTGAGATGGGAAAGCCATACGATGTAGAGAGAGAGGTACAGAACTTCAAGTGGGCTGATATTATAATTTATCACACTCCAATCTGGTGGTTCCAGCTACCCTTTAAATTTAAAGAATACATCGACAAAGTTTTCACAGCCGGTCATCAAAAAGGAATTTACAGAAGCGACGGGAGGAGCAGTAAAAATCCATCAGTAAATTATGGAACCGGCGGAAGTCTGCATGGTAAAAAGTATATCCTTACTACCAGCTGGAATGCCCCAGAAGATGCTTTTAAGCTTGAAGGTGAGTTTTTTGAGCAGAAAACTGTTGATGAAGGGCCGCTCTATCCTTTTCACAGAATGAGCAAATTTATTGGTCTGGAATTCAAGGCGTCCATACATTTTCACGATATGGAAAAGACTGCAGATGTTCCAAAAGAGCTTGAAAAATATGATCAATTTCTGAGCAGGCTTTTTGAAAATGAATAGAACTAATTCTAAAAAATTGAGAATAAAAAAAGCCATTCGTTTGAATGGCTTTTGGCTTAGTAGCGGGAACTGGGAACGAAAAAGCTATTTTTATACATTTTTTCAATTTACAGGTCGCTTATTTTTAGCTGCTTACAAAATTTCAATAACACGAATTTGGCCCAATTTTGACCCGGACCTAAGTTACGTAAACAATCAATAATTAATATTCTATAAAATTATTTATAAAGATTTTAGTCACAAATCTCTTCAGCAAATGTTTCAAAAGTGTCAGAATTAGCCGCTTTAATAGCCGTAACTAACTGTTTAAACTGATTTATAGCCAGGTCAATTTTTTGATCATTTTTTATTCCATCGGATAATCCTAGATTCAGGGTATCACTAAAGGCAGATAAAATTTTTACTATTGGGTTCCATTTCTCAATTCCTTTCTCAACAGTCATATCCTTACAGAACTTTAATTTAAATGAATTGCTAATTTGTCTATCTAGTATTTCTTCCATACAAGATGAAATAGCCGTAACAAACAATACAATTGACCCCCTTGACCTGAGAAATTTTAATAGATTTGATTGATTCGAGGTTGGATTAGGCAGCTTCATAAGATCAAACTTCATCTCCTCAATTGTTCTCTGTAAGGTGTAAATAAAGAAAATATGTTTCGCTGTTGTATTTTCATTGAAAAACTTTGGATATAAATGATCTGATTCCCAAATTTTACTTTTTTGGTTATAAGCAGTACTTGGTTCTTGATGAAAAGCAGCTAAAACTTGTCCAGCAGTTACCGATGGAATCACATTAGGATTTCTCCTAATTATATCAATTGATCCGCCGCGTCTTGAAGAGTAGTCAACGTTCTTTAAATTTTCAAACTCGAGCGTTAAACGTTTTTAAATTTGGTCATTGCTTCTGAAATCGGGAGCATTTACCTTATTTTGACTATTATTAAATTTAACAATCGATGTGATAATTTCCTCATCTTGACATTTAATAAATCTTATAGGAACTTTTACATTTTCGTCAATTCCATGATCTAATGAACCTAAAGCCCCAGTAGTCTGAGCCCCATTCACAATTGATATTCCCTTAATTTTAAGTTCAGTTTCTCCTTCATTAAAATCATTCACCAAGGCTGTTACTCCATTATTATAAACATAAAAATTCTCCGGATTATTCTCAGCAGAATCCTTTATCCCATTATTGATATTTGAATCAGATTTTCTAGATCCTAGATAATCACGAACATTAGCTGAAAATAAATCAGTACCATGCTCATCATATAGCTCCTTTAGTTTGCTTGCAGGAATAATTGTAGAATAAGCTTTCCATTTATCCTCTTCAATTTCAAATCCTGATATATCCTTTAATACAATATCGTCTGTAACTAAAATTGGAGTGGTTAATCCTAAATACCAGTTTTCTAAAGTTTCTAAACCAACTTCTATTGAAGTAGCTTCTACCTTCGTATTTTTATAATTAGAAGTTAGGATGGATTTCAATGTATTTTCAGCAGACGTTAGTTCATCTTGTACATTTTGAGATTGAGGTAAATTATGAGAATACCAAAGAGTAATTGTGTCAATTTCGTTATCATTAATTCTTTTCCTTAATTCGGTCGCTGCAGATTGAAGCCTTTCAGGAATTTCATCAATTTTTCTTGTCAAAAGCCAAGAGACTGAAGTGTTTAAATCAGAAGCCTTATTAGATGGTGCAGACTTTCTATCCTTTACAGAAAAATAGCCTTGCCCTATTACAGCTTCCTTTCTTTCAGTATCTATATAGACTATATCCGTTTTTTTATCATCACTTCCATCAACCAGAGCTGTTGCTGCAACTTCAATAATATCTTCAATCCCATATTTAATCTGAAGCGAATAAAGCAATAATGCATTATCATCAAACTGTTCTAGATCTTGTCTGGATTTGAAATTCTGATAGAAACTATAATCTTCTTGCTTCATAACATCTTGATTTATTATTAAACACCAGGGACAAACAATTGAAAAACAGCTTTTTTATTAAATTTAAGTAGCGGGAAACAATCCCTTTCAAAATTAAATTCCAAGGCGGCAAAAAAAACAAACATCTGTTTTTCAACCTAATAGCATTCCACAATTATTCTTCGGAAATCAAACTTGACCCAATTTTGGCCCAGCTAACTTTTTTCCATAAAAAAACCCTTGATTTTCAAGGGTTTATATACTTAGTAGCGAGCAAAATTGAAATATCGAACCAATTTGTTGATGATATAGTCTCAATAGCGAAACTTGAACTTTAAGTATAATTACGCAATTATATAATTTTCAAATTGTTTCTGTACGTTGAGCTTCCACAAGAACAACTTGAGAAAGAACACCTTCGACATGTGTGTGCTCCACAATTCGCGCATTCTTTAACGATATCCCCTGATTTATTATTTCCACATGCACACTCTGAAATCTTATTCATAATTAGTTAGTTTGCTGGTTTAACACTACCCGTTCTATAATTTGGATTCATTTCCTTTGCCAACTTTATAGCGGCGCCTTGATTGGCTGCAAATATTCTAGTTTTAGTGGGAAGACCTCCACTCTTGTTATATAAATCAACTATCCATTCTCTCATATTACCAATTATATGTTGTATTTTGATTTTATGTCATTTATTTTAGCTACGGAATCGTTAATTCGATTTTCTTGCATGACTAATTCACGTTCCTCAGCCTGTCTATGAAGTTTGGAGTCATGTTCTCGAATCGCCTTCAGCAATTCTATCATCTCATTCAAATCATCCATGAAAAATTCGTTATCTGAAATATCATTTTTATTTTTATCATCAAAAATCATTATATCTTCAGCACCTTCTGCCCATTCAACGGCAGATTTGTAAGCTTTTCGTAAAGCTTCATCTGCGTGAGTATATTTGTGTGTGATATAAAATTTTGGGAATAATTTTGGATTAATTTCTTTAAAAAGTTCTAAGAAAGATTTCACCGCCTCTTGGTTCTTCCAATCACAATTTTTAAAATCTTGAAGGAAAGTTTCTAAGTGTTTCGAAGAATAAGTCACATCGTGGAAACACTCTTTTGAGATTAAAATATATTCCTTCTGATTGTGGTGAAGTTTATACTCGAATATTTCAATCTTTCCAAAACGATTTTTAAGTTTTAATGTCCAAGGTAGATTCTGCAGTATGAATGAATCTTCCACTTTAGTTCTGGTGTAATTAGGCATAATTAAATGTTAGTTAGAATTTAGATATGTCTTGTAGGGAAGATACTGGTTGAAAATAGGTAAAAAATTCAAAACTTAAAAATATAACGGTCCTATTTGTTAAATTAGGTAATAATCAAATCTTGACGTAGTTAATGAATCGAAGTGCTTTGATTGAATTCAGATTGTGAATTATATAAGCCATCTATTGAATTAAAATGTTAAATAAGCAAGAAAACCTCATTAGGTCAACAATAAACCTCACTTATAAGTGACTAGCAAACAACATGTTATATCTGTTGAAATTTGTAAAATTGTTGAAATCGCCTTGTCTCTTACTTATTTATCATATAGTATTGTAGAAATATTATTTAGTAAAACATAAACAAGAAATGAAGAAATTAATTAAAAAATCGATTGTAGGTAATTGGAAGATTACAGAAAAAAAAATTACCTACATCAAAAATGTTAAACCAACACAAGAAATATATTTAGAAGACCTAAGTAGTAAACTAGAAACACGAAACGGCACTGCTTATTCATGGCCAATATTTATCGGTGGCATGGATTGGTGTAGTTTCGAAGATGCCATCAATTTATTGAAAGTAATAGGTTTGATGACCTGTAGTTATGACAATAATATTGGAAAGAATACTATCAATGAAATTTATTGGGTGCACCAGGACAAGTTGGCTGGTTAGCTAGTTGAGTTTTCTATTTACTTATTATAAATATCCCGTTTCGGGCGGTAGTTTTAAAAACCTACCGCTTTTGTGTTTTACTTTATAACCGTGTTACTTTTTTCTTGAATCATTGCTGTAAAACCACAACTTTCTGTATTAGTTTTTTCCTTTGGATTAAATTGCATTAATCGCTATATTGCGATATAACGATAATACCCATTTTATGAATGTAGCAATCTTAACTAGAGTTAGCAAGGAATCACAATCTTTTGAAAGACAAATCAGTGACCTCAGAGCACATGCATTTAAAAACAACTATAATGTTATTGGTGAATTTAACGAGAAAATTACGGGTGCAGCTAAAAATTATGACCGAAAAGCATGGATGGACCTAATGTCATTAATCGAAACTGATAATGTTGACAAAGTCCTTGTTTGGGAGCTTTCTCGTTTGGGTAGAAACACCCTTGAGGTTTTGAAAACAGTAGATGCTTTACATAAAAAAAGTGTTTCTCTTTATGTTCAGAACTATCATATTGAAACTCTAAATTCAGATGGTACTCTCAACCCAATGTCACAACTTATGATAACTCTTCTGGCCGAATTCAGCAGGACAGAAAGAGCATTAATTCAACAAAGGCTTGAAAGTGGTTACCGAAAGCATATTAAAAATGGAGGCAAAGTTGGGAGAAAAATAGGGGTTAGCATGTCTAACAGTGAATATCTAAATAAACACCATCTAGTGGTGAAGTACTTAAATAAAGGAAGGTCTATTCGGGAAACGGCGCTACTTTCTTCTAAATCAACTAGGACTGTACAGAAGGTGAAGAATATATTGGGTCTAAATGTAATTACTACATCCGAGACGTGAAAATTTTCTCAAAAAATATCTAGATTTCGGGTATCTTGTACCTTAAGTAATTTTTATAACTTCGGTCTTAAGAAAATCTATCTTTATTCTTTAAACCGTACACTTCATCCACCAACCTATGTCTAAGAAAATCAATTTAGGAGTAGAGAAAGACCATATTGAATCTTTAACAAGAGCTAATGGTATAACAGCTTTAACAGAATTGCTATGGAATTCACTTGATGCTGATTCTACACTAGTTGAAGTTGAATATTCAAAAAATAAATTAGGTAGCATAGAAGAAATCACGATAAAGGATGATGGTGTGGGTATTGATTATCAGAAAGCACAAAGAGTTTTCGGTGCACTGGGAGGTTCCGATAAAAAATCTTCAAATATTAGTCCTGGTGGTCGTTACTATCATGGTAAAGAAGGCAAGGGTCGCTATAAGGCCCTAGCGCTAGGGGATTTGGTTACTTTTACAAGCATTTATAAAGATGGTGAAAAATTTAAAACCTTTAATATAGTACTTGACCGAAATCATTTATCATATTCAGATTTAGGTGATGTAAAGCCTTTACCCAAAGGCGAACATAAAACTGGTTTTAAAGTATTAATTCAAAATATAAATGATGAAAATTCCAGTTATGCTTTAAATTCAAAAAACCGTAAAGAAATTGAACAAAAATTTGCCTCATATTGGATTAACTATCCTGATTTTACAATTTCTTTTAACGGCAATAAATTAGAATTTGAATCACTGATTAAGAACACTGACTCAACTGACCTTTTAATTGAAGATGGTGAACTTTCCTATCGCTTCGTATTAAAAGTGATTGAGTGGAGCTTCGATATTCCCAAGAAAACATATCTCTGTAATACTAAAGGCGTTCCTTTTAAAGAAATCAATCTTGGTATTCGGTCTACGATACCTATTTCTATTTTCATCCAATCGATTTATATTGAAAAATTACATCGTGAAAACAGAATCGACATTCAAGATTTAGACTCCATGATTCAGGATGCTTATAATGAAGCAAAGAAATTTGCCAGAAGTTACGTGAGGGACCGTTTACATCATTATTCAGGAGAATTCATAAGGAACCTGAAGTCAAAAGGATTGTATCCTTATAAGGATAATGCTGAAGGCGTTGTTGAGCATAGTAAAAGACAAGTCTTCGACATAGTGGCGTTGCAGGTTAATGAATATTTACCTGATTTCGAAAATCAAGATGACAAAACGAAAAAATTTACTTTATCTCTGATTAAAGAAGCTCTCGAAAAAGATTCTTCTTCTCTACGTAAAATTTTGGCAGAAGTTATTGAACTACCTGAAGAGAAAAGGGATGAGCTAGTAGAGATTCTAGAAGATACTTCGCTTTCAGGAATAATCGACACCATGACCGAGATTAAAAACAGATTGAGATTCCTAAATGGGTTAGAAGAGCTTATTTACAATTCTGAATTGAATAAAAACGTTTTAGAAAGAAAACATCTGCATAAAATTATTGTAAATGAAACATGGCTATTTGGTGATGAATACGCTTATGGTGTTGATGATGTAACACTGAAAAATGTTCTTCAGGCGTATATCAAAAATTTAGGTCGAGATGATTTTGAGGAAGTAGTTAACCAGGAACCTAATGATGACCTTCAAATTATACCTGATGTTTGTTTGTGGAAGCAATTCCCACAAGGTAGTCCAGGACATAAAACGAATTTAGTTATTGAGTTAAAGAAACCTCGTGTTGACGCTGGTGTAAATGAATTAGGTCAAATTAAGCTTTATGCCTCCAGGGTAAGTAAAGATAGGAGATTTCCAAAAGAGAAAACAAAATGGAAGTTTCTTCTGGTTACAAAAGATGTTAAAGCTGATATAGAATATGAACTCGAACAAATTGATAGAAAATATGGTCATGTCACTTCTACAGACCTTGTTGATGTCCACGTATTAACATGGGGCCATATTATTAATGAAGCAAGAACCAGGTATGAATATATTCAGGAAAAACTAAATATTAACCTGATGGATAATAACAAGAACCTTGATTATTTAAGGACTAAATACAATGAATATTTACCAGAAGATTTGACTGTATCACTATCATCAAATTAATGTAGTTTACTCAAAATCTATTTTAGGGAGTCCTTCAACAATATCCACGGTCTTCACACTCACTGTAACCAAGCTTAAAATCAGGTCCAAAATATATCGTGGATTCTCTACTTCTCTACTCCAATCATTAGGGTCATTCTTGATTCCAGATTTCTTATCTACTTTGACCTGGTATCTGTCCATCACCCATTCAATAGCAGACTTACCATTGACCACATACTCATAAGCTTTTTCGGGAATATTGATGATGTTTATTTTACTGTTATAAATTATTGTGTGCTTTTCAGTTTTCTTCGGGAATTTAAGTTTGTTCACCCTGTAAAACTCGTAATCATCGGACTCCTTTTTATCAGATGTTTTAATAACATCAACAGCATCGTAAGGGTCAACCTTTTCATAATTGATATGCAAATCAGCTAATTCTCTACCAGCTCTGCTAAACGACCAGAAATCTTTTGGTTTATCTACCAAAGGTATTCGAGGGAGCATTTTTTTAAGGTCATTTTTAAACGTCTCTCGATAATCTGGACTATGTAGAATTCCATACACATAATAGAAGATATCTTCTTTACTTACTGATTTACCATATTGCTTTTTAGCTCGTTCAAAAATGAACTCGCTTACACCGTCTCTACGAATATATCTTGATTCTGAAGTAGCATCAAATAGATTACCTTGAGATTGCTCCTTCTCTTCATAATAATAAATAGGAAAACACTGTTCATTAGACAGTGTTTGCATATCAACCAAAGAATTTGTCATAAGTACAGAAAAACCTTTATTACTACCCTTTCCTGAAATATTTATTAATAAATTTTCCGCAGTTCTATTCGGAAATACAGAAGGCATTTGATATAGATATTCATTCAAATCCCTGTCAAAATAATTATGTAATTTGGTAAAGGGTCTGTAAATTACGGTTCTATCCAATGTGGAATCAAAATTTATATCAACTTTCCTAACGAGTGATTTCTTTAAACCTCTTGACCAACTTATTTTCTTCGGATTATTCTCGATTAGCTGATTCACATTGGATTTGTCTAAATCCTCTATTGTCAACTGTTCATCATAAGTTTTAATTAGTTTATTAATATTATGATTTAAAGATTTTTTCGAGAAATTGTAAACCCAAACATCCCTATTACTTCCAATTCCAAGAGTCATCAGATTAAAAAACTGTTGCTTTTCTGTTTTTCCTTTTTCTCTAATTGGTATGAAGGTATTAAAACTACCCTTACGCTGATTAATCCAGTCACCATGCTCATTGGGTTTCAATTTTTTCCATCCTAAATTTTTAATGGATTTAAAATCTGAAATTATATCCAACTTTTCCTTTTGACTAAGGTAATCGCCAATATCATGATAGTGTATTTGAGCTTTTTCGGAATTATTAGGTTTTTTTACTAATAACGTGATTGCTATTGGAGTACGGGAACCTGACCCAAAAATTTTACCGCCTTCTTTTCTTGATAGTTCTCCAGAAGTACGTTGATTTCCTCTTAAATTAAAAACATAAATAGTAGAAAATTCTTTTTCCAGCGATTTGCGGAATCCATCGGTGCTATTACCATCTAGCCATGCGCCATTACTCACATAAGCAATCACACCTCCGTTTTCAGGGTCCAACCTATCAGTACCCCAGCGAAATGCTTTTATATAAGCATCATAGAGTGATTTAGAATTTATTGAACTTGTGTCGGAGGCATAAGTTTTGGATATTCGAGAATCTAATATTTGATACTCTTGATTTCCAGCATTGTCATTAGCAGATTTTTGTCCGATTGAATATGGTGGATTACCCATAATTACTCTTAAAGGTGCTTTTTGTTGCGCCTGCACCCTTTTAGAGTTCTGAGGAAACATATCCGAGAACAATTTTTCACCGTGGTCCGTTTCTCCTAATTGAAATGTATCGGTCAATACAATTCCATCAAATGGTATATATTTCTCTTTACCAATTCCATCATCTGGGTCTGGAGTTTGGTCATGAAAAGCATTTTCGATATTGACTGCAGCGATATAATATGCTAATAAAACAATTTCGTTAGCGTGCAGTTCTTGAGTGTATTTACGTTCCAAATCTTTTTCTTTAATCAACCCACTTTGTAGTAAACGGGTAATAAAGGTACCTGTACCTGTAAAGGGGTCTAGGATATGAACATTTTCATCTGAAACGGTGCGGTCAAATTCTTTTTTAAGTACATCATTTACCGAATGGATAATAAAATCGACCACCTCAATTGGAGTATAAACGATACCTAGCTGTTCTACCATTTTAGGGAAGGCGGTCTTGAAGAATTTATCGTAAAGCTCAATAATGATTCGCTGTTTTCCCTCAGCATTATCAATACCTTCAGCACGCATCTTCACTTTTTGGTAGAACTTATCTAAGGTTTCGGTCTCTTTACCTATTGCCTGTCCTTCAAGCACATCTAACATAGACTGCATTGCTGAAGAAATTGCATTATTCTTTACAAAACTGTATCCTTCAAATAATGCTTCAAATACTGGTTTTGTGATGATATGCTGAGATAACATATCGATAGCCTGACTTTCAGAAATAGAAGGATTTATATTCTTTCTCAACCCATTTAAAAATTTCTCAAATGCAGCTCTATGACTCTCATCACGTTTAATCAAATTATTGATACGGTCAATCTGATTCTCAGCAATTTGTGCGACATCCTTTGCCCATTTTTCCCAGTAAACACGGTCACCAACTTTCTGAACCATTTTAGCATAAACTACACTTTGAAGCTCTTCAAATTGTAATGCCATTTGCTCATTGATATCACCGTATTTCTTCTTTGGTTCCTCTACTCCTTCAGGAGCATCGTCGGTGCCATAACCTGGAACGCCACCAACTAAAATCTGGCTTGGTTTACTCTTATTTAAGTTGATTTTATTAATAGTTGCGTTAAATCTATCATCGTGTGCTCTAAGAGCATTCAATACGGTCCATACGACCCTAAATCTTTCATTATCATTTAATGCTTCTGCAGGTTCGATATTGGAAGGTATAACAACTGGTATAATGATATATCCGTACTGCTTACCTGGAGCTCTTCGCATTACCCTTCCTACTGACTGTACAACATCCACTTCTGAATTTCTAGCCGATAAAAACAGAACTGCATCCAACGATGGTACATCTACCCCCTCGCTCAAACAACGAACATTGGTTAAAACTCTGCATTCATTGGAGTCCGCGGATTGTGATTTTAACCACCCCAGTAGTTCATCACGTTGAGGTGCGTTCATGCTCCCATCAATATGATTTGAAGACACATTTACAAGTTTCTCCCGATGCTTAGGTTTTACTGAATCAAGATATATTTCTGAAGTATCATTAAAAGTGCCAGTGATTCTTTTCGAAACCTTAATATTTTGACAGAATGCCACTGCTCGTTTCATTGGTTCAGGGTCTACATCTTTAATTAGACCATTATCACCTAGAACCTGCTTTGACATCGCATTTAAACAACCAATAAGTTTAGACGCATCATCTGATGTAATTTCATTAGATGGGTTTGACACCATTTTCTGAACAGATTGCGGAATATCATTTTCGCTGAGAGTCAAAACCAAAACTTTGTAATCGGTAAGTAAACCTCTATCCACAGCTTCACCAAAACCAATCCGATAAATTTCCTTACCGTATTTAGATTCATCATCCATTGAACAAAGTTCTGTTTCATTTAGTGCAGCTTTAGATTTGGAGTCATCACTATACAATCTCGGTGTAGCGGTCATATATAATCGCTTACTAGCCTTTATAAATTCATTATTGTGAACTTTCACAAAAGCAGATTCATCGTTACCAGACAACGTTACACCAGTAGTTCTATGAGCCTCATCACAAATAATTAAGTCAAAAACAGCATTTCCATTGTCTTCATTCAATAAATGTCTTTGGGCATTAGCAATAACTTCAATAGATTGATAGGTTGAAAAAACGACGGTCATACCGTCCTCATCATTCTTATTGATATTCCGAAATTGCTTAATTACACTTTTTACATCTGTAGAAGCTGGAAACGCTAAATCAACTTCACTTAAATCTTCAGAATCACTATTGTTGCCTCTTTGCTTTGTAATCCTTGAATCAGAACATATTGCGATGGGTTTAATCGGCTTTTCAGCATCGGACGACCATTCCCTTAATGTTTGACCTAATAACGCAATAGAAGGCACTAAAAACAACACTAGACCTTTGTTCCTAGTTTCGTTTTCAGCAATTCTTAGCGATGTAAAAGTTTTTCCTGTGCCACAAGCCATAATAAGCTTGCCACGGTCATTTTCATTGAAGTAGTCCTGTGTTTTTTCAAGAGCTTCTGTTTGGTGCAGTCTAAGAACTTTCTTTTCAGTCCTAGCCAAGTCACCAGTAATTCCTTTTTGCAACAATTCCCAATCTACTGGTGATTGCTCAAGCTCAGAAAGATTAATTCGTGTAACAGGAGGATTCTGATTTCTTAAAGTTTCTTCAGCATTATTACTCCAATTGTTAGTGGTAGATACCCATAGCCGTCTTGAGAAACCTATAGATTCAAACTTTTCATTTTTAAAATGACGACTAGATGTTGATAGAAAGGAATCAACTTCAGCTTTATCAATTCGAGCCTTTTCAGCATAACACTTGCATTGAATCGCCCAAAAATCACCCTCATAAGTTAGAGCGACCAAGTCAATTCCAGTGTCTTTACCTCCAAAATCTGATTTACTTGGAAACTCATTCCACATCCAAACATATTTTAGTATTCCAGAATATGCTGGGTCTGTTTGTAAGTAAGCATGTACTAATTTTTCAAATCTCTCTCCCTTATCTCGTTCTGAAAATGAAAATTCACGGTAATGTTCGAGGATGGTCTTGAAACTCATAGGTATGCGGTTAGTTTAATGAAATGCCTAAGGGGATAGGGCTCTAAGCTCGCACAATTTATAAAATTTGATTTTAATTGAAGATAATTTTTATACTGAAGAGTGAACAGGAAAATATTCGAATAAGTGGCTGCAATATTGGTGGTAAAACGACAAATAACAGCTATTTATATGTACTATTGAGGCCGTATGTTACGGTATAGGGGGTGGGTATATCTATCGTGGTACACTAAAATAATAAAAATATATCACCAGTCCTCCCCCCGTAATCTCTGACCCAGGACCTACTGCGTAACCCCGTTTACATATGTTTTTACACCCTACCCCCATCATGTAATCGATGTTCCATTCGAATTTTTTTTTAAAATTTTTGTTCAAACTTCTATAAAGTGTCCCATTCATGAGACACCAAAAAAAATTAAAAAAAGTATTCCATAACCTGTACTATTTGATTTCTGGCCATAAAATGTATCAGATAATGGCGGGGATTTTCCTTTATATCCCCTCTGTGTTTAATAGAAATCAGAAAATATGAAGTACTTAAAATTAAAGAATTTTATGAAGGTAGCAGACACTTCCAAAAGTAGTGTTTACCGATTGATTAATAAATATCCTCATCTAAAGAAACAAACTAAACTTGTTAGTAATCGCAAGTTAATTCCATTAGTTTTTAGAAAATACTTCAATATGGATTTGATGATAGAAGATGAAAAAAGACTTTTGGATGATTCAAATGATAAAAAGCAACTAATCGATTTGATTTTGGAAAATCCGAATAAGGCTAATTTTTTTTGGAAAATGGATTGGGATTTATTTGTAACAGTTAGTTATAAAAATGAAATGACTTCGCTAGCTTGTCATAACAAAATGACTAAACTTTTTCATAACCTTCAGCATTACAATGAACATGAATCCAGTTTAAGAATGTTATTTACTACTGAAGAATATGGTGTGAGAGATGGAAGGCATAACCATTTTGTGCTTCATAGCACTAACAAATCAATTATTCCAGCAATTGAATTATATATTAAAGAGCAATTTTCATTCGACCACGTTTATATCGACGATTATAACAAATATAAACCTGGAGTTCATTACATCTGTAAGGATGGATTGCAGGGTGATTCCTGGGATTACCTTCATTAAAATTAATTCCCAATTACAAATAATCACATCAATACCTGCACCGTATTGAGGTTTTTTTATACCATTATTCAATAGTCATAAATAAGTGACCATCAATTGTTTATGGTGTTTTTTATTTTAAAACACCTTGTTTTTAAAAATCTAACCCAGTAGTTTTGAAGTAGAAATTTTAAAAGAGCTCTTAGTAAATTTCATATAGACCCACTTACGTGGTGGTCATGACAGCGTAGCCTGTGGACCTTAAAAGAATAACCCTTTATAGGGATTTCTCTTCCGCCTTGTAAAAAATTAAAGGAGATACCAAAGCGGAGATTATCGATATGTCAAATGATGACGATAATAACTTTGAATTATCAAGGTTATCACTAGCAGAATTGCGTAAAATAGATAAATATAATGATGTTAGTGATGAAGACGGTGAGGCCATATTAGATGACGCCTTGGCAATAGCCAGAATGATTCTAGAATGTATAATTTAAAATTAAGTAATATGAATTTAAATAATTTCCAGAAATACAAGAAAAACGGAAAGGTGCAAGAAATGAAACTTAAACACAAAACCTTATGGGGTTACACCAGGGTTAGCAGTAAGGACCAAACTTTGAATTCCAGCATTCAGGAACAGAGAAAAAGTATCGAAGAGTTTGCAAAAAATAATGGTTACACTATTTCAAAGTTTCATGGTGGAACTTACGAAAGTGCGAAAGGCGATATGACTAGAAAAGAGTTCAA
This sequence comes from Christiangramia portivictoriae DSM 23547, assembly GCF_000423045.1. Taxonomy (GTDB): domain Bacteria; phylum Bacteroidota; class Bacteroidia; order Flavobacteriales; family Flavobacteriaceae; genus Christiangramia; species Christiangramia portivictoriae. Next base: position 100,325 of record NZ_AUHF01000007.1, read on the forward strand.
AGCCTTAATCGATAGCGTGGTCGAAGCTAAAATCAAACCTAATTATATAGCAACAAAATTCATAAGCAGGTTCTCAAGGTCAGGAGGTGAAGCAATTGGTTTAGTGCACAAACTCGTTCATAAAGTTGGAGTTCACCTAATTGAAACAAGCTCTGGTGTAAGTACGGAAACGGAAGAAGGAGAAATGATAATTTTCGACAAGCTTCTTGAAAGCAGACGAGAAAATATGAGAAGATTAGAAAGAACCATACCTGGCATGAAGTCCTTTCTTATGGAAGGTAATTGGTTGGGTAAACCACCTCGTGGATACACCACGTATGGCGAACGCGTTTCCAATTTCAATAATCGTAAACAAGGTCAGGAAATAAGAATTAATGATGATGGTCAAATCCTAAAAAAAGCATGGAAATGGAAAGCTGAAGGCATGACAGATGCGAATATAAGACGTAATCTGGACGACCAATATCACCTTCAAATTACCAAGCAAGGTATATCTGAAATGTGGAGAAAACCATTTTACGTTGGTGTAAATACTAATGCGATGTTAGATGTACCAGTAAAAGGTAATTGGCGACCACTAGTTTCGGAAGAAATTTGGGACCAAGTCCAAAAACGTTTGGAAGAAAATATAAGAAAATCAGGATATGAAAAAGCTCCTGTGAGCGAACATAGACCTTTAACTGGATTTATATATTGTGCTAATTGCGGTACACCAATTACCAGCTATATAGCAAAGAAAAAACAGATTCACTATTATAAATGTCAGAGCTGCAAAGGTGGTAATATGAATGCTTTCACCACCCCAAGGAGTATTAAACCAGGTGTGAATGATACTTTCGTTGAGTTTCTCAAACAATTTGAAGTTGATGAAGATGATAAAATTCTGATATCTAAACACATCGAAAAGGTTTTGAATGAAGTTAAATCTTCATCTTCAAATCAACGCGATATTCTTAACAATGAACTAGGTAAAGTTGAAAAAAAATTAAGTGTTTTGAGAAAAAATCATTTGTTGAGTTATGACCAAGATGAAGAAACTTTTCAGGCTCTTAAACAAGAATTCTCTCAACAGATTCTTTCTATTCAAGAAAAAATTTCTGAAATACCTGAAAATTTATCGAACCAGTCAGATTTAGTTAATCAAGCTCTAGATTTTTGCAAGAACCTCAGTAAACGATGGGTCTCAGGAGACATCAATAAAAAGCTTAAAATTCAAAATACCTTGTTCCCTGATGGTTTAATTATAGTTCCTGAAAAAAGACATTATCGAACCAAAAAAATGAATCAGTTAATATCTGTAATCAAAGACTCAGCAAGGGGTTCAGAGAATAGTGAGAATAAAAAAAGCCACCGTAAAGGTGGCTTGTCTTGCTTAGTAGCGGGAACTGGACTCGAACCAGTGACCTTCGGGTTATGAGTTTTTGATACTAATATAATAAACTAGCACAATACCTTTGTATATCAATGTTTTATAGGATATATAATTAAATTTCATAACATTTAATATCAAACAAAGTCAATAAATGTTGTACCTATGTTGTACCTAAAATGAGTATATTTATAATCAAAATATTTTGTGATGGCAACAGTTCGAGTAGTATTAAGAAAGAAGAAAAACAAATCTGGATTACTTCCAATTGCAATTAGGATTACAAAAGACCGCAAAAGCTCTTATCTAAACACAGGTCAATACATCGAAGAAAAATATTGGGATGAAAAAAATCGTAATATTAGGAAATCACATCCTAATTCCAGTATACTGAACAATTTTATTGCGACTAAAGTTGCAGAAGCAAACGATAAGGTCATAAAGTCTGAAATGAACCCTGAATATCAGACGGTTTCAGAAATAAAAAATAAAATTATAGTTACTAAAGGTCTTGATTTTTTTGCTGTAGCAGAAATGCATCTTCAAAATCTTAAGAATAGAAACAAACACCATCAATATGACACTGAATTAGGCAGACTTAAAAAATTCAAGGAATTTCTCGGTAAGGATTCACTTCCGTTCAATAAACTTAATGTTACTGTTCTTAAAAAATTTGAAACCTATCTCTTACATCAAAAAAGCCTTTCGCCCAGAACGGTAGTTAATTATCTTATACTTATTAGAACGGTCTTTAATTTAGCTATTTCAGAATCCATTACCGACAGAGGTTTATACCCTTTTGGGAAAGGCAAAATGACCATCAGAATACCTGAATCTCAAAAAATAGGTTTTTCCGAAGCAGAAATTCAAAAACTGGAAAATGCTAAAGGAATAACCGAAGCTCAGCAAAAAGCAATTCATATTTGGCTTGTGAGTTTTTACTTTGCAGGAATAAGAGTAGGTGATGTTCTTAAACTAAAATGGTCAGATTTTAATGACGGGCGATTACTCTATCGAATGAACAAAAACAGCAAGTTAGTTTCTCTAAAAGTTCCAGATAAGGCTATAGATATTTTTAATCTATATAGAGAAAGCTCATCTTATGATGATCTTATATTTCCGCAATTAAAAAGTATAGATCTTAGGGATTCTGAAGAAGTAACAAGGCGTACACAATCGATAACGAGAAATCTGAACAGAAGATTAAAGATTGCTGCCAAGCAATTAGGTATAAAAAAGAATATAAGTATGCACATTGCTAAACATAGCTTTGGAAATATCTCTGGGGATAAAATACCGATTCAAATGTTGCAAAAATTATATCGCCATTCCTCGGTGACAACAACTATTCGGTATCAAGCCAATTTCATACATAAAGATGCTGATGACGCATTGGATAGCGTGGTCAATTTCTAAACCATCCTAATTTTGCAACACAGTTGCATCTAAATCTTTTTACCTTTGTTTCGTGAAAATATTTACAATCATACTATCCTTATACTTTTTGGTGCTCAATTTTGCGCCTTGTAGCGATACCGTTCCTGATAGCGATGATACACAACTTGAATTTTCACAAACAGCAGATGCAGATCACAACGATAGCGACCTATGTTCACCGTTCTGTCAATGTCATTGCTGTCACGTACATACTATCGACTTTGAGCTAATGGCGTTTGAGCCGTTTCAAGATCCAATCTCAAATATGATCCTTACTTCTTTTCAACACCACGGCAAGGATTTCCACACTTCCCTTTTTCAGCCTCCACGGCATAATTCAGTTTTCATAGGATAGCTCTATCCTGTTTTGAAGTTTTTCTAATTGAAAAACTTTATGATGTTTTCGCTTTCGCGAAAGCGTACACCTAATTTTTAACTGAATTAATTCCCTAATCTATGATTAACAAAATCATTGATTTTTCGATCAATAATAAATTTATTATTGGCCTGTTTACGTTGACTCTTATAGGAGTTGGTATCTGGTCAATGGCAACCGTAAACCTTGGCTCAGTGCCAGATATTACTAATAATCAGGTACAGGTCATTACGCAATCGCCTAATCTGGGAACGGAAGATATTGAACAGTTCGTAACATATCCGGTAGAATTGTCTATGGGTAATTTGCCAGGCGTTACCGAAATAAGATCTATCTCACGCTTTGGACTTTCTGTAGTAACGATTGTTTTTGAAGACAATATGGGCACATATCTTCCTCGACAGTTGGTACAGGAAAAACTCAATGAATTGGACGAATCCATACCTGAAAAATTTGGAAGTCCATCTATGGGGCCTATTTCTACTGGTTTAGGTCAGATTTATGAATATACTATAAAACCACAGGAAGGTTTTGATAACAAGTATTCACCTATGGAACTGCGCACAGTGCAGGATTGGATTATCAAACGACAACTCACCTTACTGGAAGGCGTGGTAGAGGTCAACTCTTTTGGAGGCAGTATTAAACAGTACGAGGTTGCTGTAAATCCAGAGAAGTTGAACAGTATGGGTATCAGTATTTCACAAGTTTATGAGGCTCTCGCTCGAAACAACGTGAATACTGGTGGCGCTTATATAGAGAAAAATAAAATGTCAAATTTTATAAGAGGCGAAGGGCTTATTCGCTCTTTGGAAGACATTAAAGATATTTCAATTATTAACGAGAACAACGTTCCTGTAACTATTGGAGATGTAGCAACACGTATCCATTTCGGGAATCAAGTGCGTTATGGTGCTTTTACACAAGACGGCAAGGAAGCTGTGGGCGGTATGATAATGATGCTTAAGGGTTCTAATCCAAATGCTGTTATTCAGAATGTCAAGGATCGTATGGCAGAAATTGAAAAATCCCTGCCAGAAGGTCTGACAATCGCCCCGATAATTGATCGTAGTGAGCTAATTGCGAGAACTACCGATACCGTTAAAACCAATTTACTGGAAGGTGCCTTAATTGTGATTTTTGCCCTTGTCTTACTATTGGGTAGTTTAAGAGGTGGAATCATAACGGCCACTACTATACCGTTGTCCTTGCTTTTTGCCTTTATCCTAATGAAGCAATTTAATGTATGGGCAAACTTAATGAGTTTAGGCGCTATCGACTTTGGGATTATTATAGATGGTGCGGTAATTATTATAGAAGGAACGGTGTATGAGATCCAAAAAAGAATCAGGTCTGGCAAGCTAAAATTCAATCAAGCCGTGATGGATAAAGTTGCCTATGATGCCGGAAGCACGATGATGAGTTCTGCTTTTTTTGGGCAAATCATTATTCTCATTGTTTTCACGCCTATACTTTTTCTTACAGGTGTTGAAGGTAAAATGTTTAAACCTATGGCATACACCTTTGGGTTTGCAATGATAGGTGCTATCATTTTGTGCCTTACATATGTCCCAATGATGTCTGCACTCTTTATGAAACCAGTACAGAATACCAAAAATTGGTTTGGCAGATTTGAGCGCTGGCTTGAAAAGGTAAGTGATAAAATCATAGGTGCTATACACAGTGCTTATATGCCTTTATTAAAAGGAGCTCTTAAGCTGAAGCTTATCGTTTTATCATCTGCCGCTTTTCTACTTTTAATCGCAGGTTTTATCTTTTCTAATATGGGAGGAGAATTTGTACCGCAGCTCGATGAAGGAGATATAGCAATGCAGGCGTTTATAAGGCCTGGAAGTTCGCTAACAGAATCCATTGAAGTTTCAAAGAAAATTGAAACTATTCTATTAGAAAATTTCCCAGAAATAAAAACGGTCACAGGCCGCATAGGAGTTGCAGATATCCCTACAGACCCTATGCCTATGGACATTGCAGATATGTACATCATCCTTAATAAAGATATGGATGACTGGACGACAGCCACTACTAAAGAAGGCTTGATTGATGCCATTAGGGACAAACTGGATGATGAACTATTAGGTGTTAATTTATCATTTACCCAACCGGTCGAGTTGAGATTCAACGAACTTTTAGAAGGTGTAAGAGAAGATATTGCCGTGAAGCTTTATGGCGAAGATTTAGAGGTTTTATCAAATAAGGTTCAAGAAATGGCAGCTATTATACAGACCGTTCCTGGTGCGGGTGATGTGAGTGCAGAACGTACAGCTGGATTACCACAGATGACTGTAAAATTTAAACGCGATAAAATGGCGCAATATGGACTGGATATTCAAAAAGTTAATGACTATATAAGTACTGCTTTTGCTGGTGGTACCGCAGGCGTTATCTTTGAAGGCGAGAAGCGATTTGATCTCGTGGTGCGATTTGATGAAAGTCATAGAAAAAGTATTGATGACCTGCGCAATATGTACATTGATCTCAAGGATGGAAGTCAGGTCCCCATTATTGAAATAGCTGAGATTGAATACGTGCCTGGACCTATGCAAATCTCACGTGACAATACATATAGAAGAACGTATGTAGGTGTAAATGCACGAGGCAGAGATGTAGAATCTGTCGTAAAGGATATACAACAAAAATTAGATAAAGAACTGGACTTACCATCAGGGTATTATATTACCTATGGTGGAGAGTTTGAAAACTTGCAAAGCGCAAAGGATCGTTTGATAATAGTTGTACCCATCGCCCTGTTCTTGATATTTATACTGTTATACTTTGCATTAAAATCCTTTTCACAATCCATAATGATTTACATCGCAATACCCTTGGCAGCCATCGGTGGTGTATTTGCCTTATGGCTTCGCGATATGCCATTTAGTATTTCCGCAGGTGTAGGATTTATTGTGCTATTTGGTGTCGCAGTTCTTAATGGGCTGGTACTTATTAACCGATTTAATTCTTTAAAGGAAGAAGGTGTTACAAGCATAAAGGATAGAATATTTCAAGGGACTAAAGAACGTATTCGCCCCATAATGCTCACAGCCACTACCGATATTTTCGGTTTTTTACCTATGGCATTTTCTACATCAGCCGGGGCAGAGGTACAACAACCGCTTGCTACAGTGGTTATTGGTGGGATGCTTACTGCCACGCTGCTTACGCTGGTCGTTCTTCCTGTACTCTATACGCTCATAGAAAAGAGACGCGAGCGCAAAGAGCAGAATAAGATCGGTGCTTTTAATCCGCAAGCCTTGACTACGATTTTGATACTTGGTTTTATGTTAGGTGGTACCGCTTTTGCGAAAGCTCAACAAATTCAAGCACCTGTGCAACATAACATTGTTCAGGACAGTATCACACCCATCACGTTATCACAAGCCGTAGAAATTGCCAAAGAGAATTATCCTGCACTTAAAGCGAGCCAGCTCGAAATCGAAAGACAGAACACCCTAACGGGCAATGCTTATGACTTTGGTAATACACAGGTATTTACAGGTGGTGAAGAATTGGCAGATGGTCAGGGCATTTATACCTTAATCGGCATCGGCCAACAGAATATCGATCTTCTGGGAATAGGTGCCAAAAAACATTTGCAACAACAACGCATCGAGTTAGCACAAACCGCTTTAAATCTTTCTGAAATTCAGATAGAACTGGAAGTAAAAAAAGCATGGTCAGAAACTTTTCAGTCAAAAAAGAAGTTTGTTTTATACCGAGAATTGGACAGTATTTACGGTCAGTTTGCACAATCTGTAGAACTCAATTATGAAGTCGAAGCCATTTCAAGACTGGAATATGGCGCCGCACGTAATCAGGCTTTACAAATCAATAATAAATTTCAGCAAGCAGAGACAGATTATTTCATTGCATTACAAAAACTCAATCTTTGGTTGACGCCAGATACGATGTACACCGTAACTGATGAATTGGAAGCTGCCGAAATTTCGATTTTAGAGACCGATGATACATTGAATGAACATCCCGAGTTATCAATTTCAAGAAAGCGTATAGACGAAGCACAGGCAAGCTATGATGCGGCAAGAGCAAACTTGCTGCCCAAGTTCAACCTACAAGGTGGCTTGCAGCGTGTAAATGGTGATAGCGGTTTCTACACTTATCAAGCAGGGATTTCCATACCGCTGCTATCGGGTCCAGACCGCAGTCGTGCAAAAGCTGCAAAACTGGATGCACAGATTGCAGAAACCAATGCAGCCTTTAAAGAACGTGAGTTGCAATCACAATTTGTGCAGGCTCAACAAGAGTATGTACGATGGCGGGATACATGGTTTTTTTATAAAACCGAAGCCCTGCCACTTGCCATAGACCAGCGCAAGGGCGCATTGCTCGCATACAAGGAAGGTGCGCTGGATTATGCAGCATTCACACAAATTATACGTGACGCCATACAAACCGAAATGGATGCACTCGACGCACTCAATAATTATTTAGACGCCTTGTTTGAACTACAATATTTCCAAAACTAAAAAAGATGAATACGATAAAATATATGCCGATTGCTGCAATACTAATAGCATTTACATTGACCAGTTGTGGTGACTCAAAAACGGAAGATAGCCAGGTTGAAGCGACCAATTCTCAATTAGAAGATAACCATTCTGAGGGGGAGGCTAAAGAAGTAATGCTCACGGCACAGCAGTTTGAAGCTTTGCAAATGCAAATAGACACACTTGCGCAACGCAATATGAGTGGTTATGTAGAAGCAAACGGTACGCTGGAAGTACCACCACAAAACGAAGCAATTATTACCGCGCTAGCGGGAGCAAATGTTGCATCCATAGAAGTAATTGAAGGCGACGAAGTCAAAAAAAATCAAACGGTTGCCTATATGTCTCATCCCAGTATTATACAGATACAGAGTGATTACCTAAATGCGTACAGCAACAGTCGGTTTTTAAAACAAGAGTATGAACGTCAAAAAAGGCTTTATGAAGCTGGCGTGGCATCCGGTATGAATTATCAAAAAGCCACGGCAGATTATCAGTCATCTACCGCAATGGTAAATGGGTTGGAAGCTCAATTGCGACAATATAACATCAATGTAAATAGGGTGCGAAACGGTACTATTTACCAGCGTGTTGCATTGCACAGTCCCATTGCAGGTATTGTAGAAAAAGTATTTATAAAAACTGGACAATATGTAGAGCCTCAAACAAACTTAATGGAGATAGTAGATACTGACCACGTACACGCAGATTTGATGGTTTTTGAAAAAGATGTTGATAGGGTAAAGAAAGGTCAACAAGTACGATTTAGCGTTGAATCGAAACCAGGTAAAGAGCTAGAAGCCGAAATTTATTCGGTTAGCCAGACTTTCGAGCAAGATCCCAAGGCGGTTCACGTACACGCTGAAATTGAGAACAAAGATAATGGCCTAATCCCAGGAATGTATATTCGAGGTAAGATTGAAGTTGATAACAAGCAGACTACTGCACTACCTGAAAGCGCTATTGTTACAGAAGCTGGTAAGGATTATGTGTTTAAAGCGAAAAGGGATGACAACGCATGGAGTTTTACGCCAGTAGAAGTTACAACAGGCGAGAAAGATGGTGACTGGATAGCCATACGTTTTTTTGAAACCCCAGATCATAATTCGCGTTTTGCCTACAATAATGCTTATTATCTTATGGGAGAGATGAATAAAGGCGATGCAGAACACTCACATTAAAATGATATGAAAGAGACAAGAAAGAAAAATTTAAAAGAAGCCAGAATCTTACAGATTTGGAACGTGATATATGATGTTATTGAGGTAGTGGTATCTCTTATTGCGGGATTTACGGCAAACAGTTCGGCACTAATTGGCTGGGGACTGGACAGCACCATAGAAGTTATAAGTGCGGGAACGTTGGGCTGGCGATTACACGGCGAGATCAAGGGCATAGATGAAGAAAAGGTGAAAAGAAGACAAAAAATAACGCTATATGTGATTGCAATTTCCTTTACCCTCATCTGTATTTTCATTTCTTATGATTCTATATCAAAGCTAATCAACCAAGAAACCGCAAACTGGAGCACTATGGGACTAGTCATATTATTAGTCTCGCTAGTCGTGAACCCTATCTTGATTTATTTCAAAAGAAAATATGGAAAGAAGCTTGACAGTCCTGCCTTACTGGCCGATGCTAAGGACACCTTTATTTGTCTGTACCAGACCGTTGTAGTACTTATAGGATTACTCTTGGTCAACTGGCTGGGCTGGTGGTGGGCGGACCCTGTAGCGGCATTACTAATCGTCCCGTATGCTGCCAAAGAAGGCTGGGAAGCCTATAATAAGGCTAAGAGTATCAACTATAACATCACACAAAATGACTGAAATAGAAAAAAAATTAAACGATCACAGCGTGCGTCCCACTGCTATGCGCATATTGATCTATAAATATCTTGCTGAACAAAAGATTGCTCTGGCATTGCTTGATATTGAAACTGCGTTCACTAAAGCGGATAGAACCACCCTATACCGAACTCTTAAAACCTTTGAGGAAAAAGGTATTGTGCACCAAATAGAAGATGGTACCGGAATCACAAAATATGCGCTCTGTGAGCCAGGTTGCAATTGTGAGATTGAACAAGATTTGCACCTGCATTTTCGCTGTAACAATTGTAACGAAACCGTATGTCTGACAGAGCATAAAATACCACACATTAACTTGCCGGATGGCTATGTCGCTGAAGATGTAAACCTGGTCGTGACAGGTATCTGTGAAAAATGCAGTAACTGACTTTGCACAGCAGTTGCGCAAACATTTCAGTAAATTGTGATGACTAAAAAGAAAAAATGATACAGCTACTAAATTCAGAAAAAGACAATTTGATTTCCGCGAAAATCAGCGGTAAAATTTCACGAGATGAAGTTGAAAAGTTGCATCCGCTCATTCACGATATAATTAAAAAAGGAAAAAAGGTCGATTTCTTTTTTGAAATGGAAGATTTTGAAGGATATACCTTAAAAGGATTTTGGGAAGATATTAAATTGGACACGGCACATATTTCAGACTATGGTAAAATGGTGTTTGTGGGTGAAAGGAAATGGCAGGAATGGGCTGCAAAAGCAACCGATTTCTTTACAAAATCGGAAATTAAATTTTTTGAAATGGATAACAAGGAAGATGCTAAACAATGGATCAATGCATAATATGAAAAAGAAAAAAGTAAACTTGCGTGATTTAGAACCAAAAGAAGCCCAGGGCGAGCACAGTCATGACGATGGCCATAACCACGATCACGGAGATGGAAGTTCATTTAAAACATATATTCCTGCTCTCGTAAGCTTTGTTATGCTTATCGTTGGGATAGCGGTAGATTATTTTGATGCCATTCCCCAATTTCAAGGATGGATTCGCATTCTATGGTATACCATAGCTTACTTACCTGTTGGTTTTCCAGTTATTAAGGAAGGTTGGAAAAGCATATTACGTGGCGATGTATTCACAGAATTTTTCTTGATGTCTATTGCTACTATTGGTGCATTTGCCATTGGCGAATATCCTGAAGGTGTAGCCGTAATGCTATTTTATGCCGTGGGTGAACTGTTCCAAAATGCAGCCGTTAACCGTGCAAAAGGAAATATTAAAGCTTTACTCGACGTAAGGCCGAATGAAGCTTTGGTTTATCGTGACGACGATTTTATTTCAGTAAATCCCGAGTCTGTTGAGATTGGTGAAAAAATACAGGTACGTGTAGGCGAAAAAGTTCCGCTCGATGGTATTCTGCTTTCTGAGAAGGGTTCTTTTAATACTGCTGCCTTGACAGGCGAAAGCAAACCTGATACTATTGCTAAAGGCGATACTGTCTTTGCAGGAAGCATCAACCTCGATGGGGTAATTGAGGTTGAAACCACTAAGGAATTTAAGGATAGTTCTATTGCAAGAATTCTGGATATGGTACAGAATGCAACTGCCAGAAAATCAAAGACGGAATTATTTATTAGAAAATTTGCACGAATTTATACACCCATAGTTGTATTCCTCGCTATCGGACTTACGCTCCTACCCTACTTTTTTGTGGAGGACTATGTTTTTAGGGATTGGCTGTATCGAGCATTGATATTCCTCGTGATTTCGTGCCCCTGCGCCTTGGTCATTTCTATTCCTCTGGGCTATTTTGGAGGTTTAGGTGCGGCATCAAGAAACGGTATTCTATTCAAGGGTGCATCCTTTCTCGATGCAATGACGCAAGTAAACACGGTTGTAATGGACAAAACAGGAACTGTTACCAAAGGTGTTTTCAAAATCAAGGAAATCAATGCCATCACATTTGAGGAAACCGAGCTTATGAAGTACCTGATGGCAATGGAAGAACAATCCACTCATCCCATTGCTAAGGCGATTCTTGAATATAAAGCGGACGGTTCAGATTATCAAGCGACTAATGTTTCAGAGGTTGCCGGAAGAGGTTTAAAAGGAACGGTCAATGGGAAAACCGTGCTGGTAGGCAATAAAGCTTTGCTTACTTCAAATGGTATAAAGGTCCCCACAGAAACAGATGGTGTTGTAGAATCGATTGTTATGGTGTCCATAGATGGAACATTTGCAGGTTATGTAACCATTGCAGATGAGCTGAAGGATGATGCGCACCAGGCCATTGAACAAATTCGAAATTCAGGAATTTCAAAAATTATAATGCTATCAGGCGACAAGGACTCTATTACACAACAAGTGGCAAAAGAGTTAAATATTGATTGGGCAAAAGGCGGGTTGTTACCTGAAGATAAGTTGAATGAGGTTGAAAAGCTTAAAGAGCAATCCGATATAAGAGTAGCTTTTATAGGTGATGGCATTAACGATGCGCCCGTATTGGCAGCGAGTGGTGTGGGTATTGCTATGGGAGGTTTGGGTAGCGATGTAGCCATCGAAACGGCCGATGTCATTATCCAGACCGACCAACCGAGCAAGATTGCAAGAGCGATTAAAATTGGTCGTTCAACGCGACGTATTGTATGGCAGAATATCGGGCTTGCATTTGGAGTCAAGGTTATAGTCCTCATTCTCGGTGCAGGTGGGCTTGCAACTATGTGGGAAGCTGTTTTTGCCGATGTAGGTGTTGCTTTGCTTGCTATTCTTAATGCCATTAGATTGCAGAAAATGAAGTGGCAGGATTCTTAGACCGCCAATTTTGACTGAGCAAATTAAAGTAGTTTCAAAAAAATTAACGCTATCTTTATAAGTAGAGAAAGTCCTTAATTTATGATTCAGATATTCACAACTGGCGGTACAATCGAAGGATTGGATTATACGGATGATGGTGGTATTACTTCCTCTGATGTAGGGATTATGGATTTTTTGGACAAAGCAAATATCGATTTTGAATACACTATCGAAGGTGTTTTCAAGAAAGACAGCCGTGCCATTACAGAGAATGACAGAAAGCTCTTGGTGGAAAAGATAAAAGCTACTAATACAAATAAAATTTTAGTAACTCACGGTACTTATACTATGGAAGACACCGCAAAATATATTGGAAACCGTAGTCTTAATAAAACTATAATTCTGGTGGGAGCATTCATTTTGGGTACATCAAAAGATACAGACGCACCTTTTAATTTAGGTTACGCAATTTGTGCTTTACAATTTCTGAAGTCTGATGTTTATATCGCCATGAACGGAAAACTGTTCCATTGGAATGATGTTACTAAAAATTTAGATACAAATAAATTCGAGTCTAATGAATAAGCATGATGTTTGGTACCTCAATACACTGGACAACATTTTTCTATCTATTAATCGATACGATAATAGTGATTCTTGCATTAATTCAAAATCCGAAAATAAAGCAACTTAGTCTTAGAAGATATATAATTCTTGGATGTTTATTTGTTCTTTATAATCTAACCGGCGGTTTTCTACCAGACCATAGTTTTCTCAAACCCTTGATACTTCAATACATAATAACTTATGGGGTAGCAATCGCGTTATGTGTTTACCTCATATATTATCTCTACAAAGATTATGACATTATATTTTTAAAGCGGTATTTCAGCATTAAAAATATTGGAATCACGTTAATTGTGGGGTTTATCATATTATTTTTAATTCCCTATTTGATAACGGGTTCTTTAGATTCAGCCAGAATACTTTTTACCCTTCCTACTTCAGTTCTAGGTTTTATATTTTTGGGATTGTTTTATAGAAGGATCTCTGAAATAAAAAATCAAAACTCTTTCTTTTCCAAAAGAAAAAAATTATCTACTACCAGTATTGGTTGTATAGTACTCTTACCCATTCTAACGGTAATTGGAGATTATCAATGGTTAACTTTTACCGTAATGAATCTTGCCTTTTACACAATAACAGCCTTAGAAATATACAGATACATCTATTTAATCAAAAATCAAGGCAAACTTTATAAAGTATTGAATTTTAATGAGGAATCTGATCAAAATTTGGTTAAGAACAAGATAATATTTCAGAATTTAACCAGAAGAGAATTCGAAATTGCACTTTTTATTTTATCAAAAAGTTCATACAAAAAAATCGCAAAACAACTATTTATTGCAGAAAACACCGTCTCCAAACATGCTTCTAACATTTTTAGAAAAACAGGCACCAATAATAGAAAAGAATTTCTAGATCGATTTCTAAAAAATTAAATGAGAAAATTTCTTATAAGTAACTGTCTATAGTAAAAATACCCTTTATAATTCGATCCGTACAAAAATACGGAATTCATATATTGAAATACGGTATGTAATTTAGTAGTTTTTATAGAACACACTTATATTTATTACTCACTATTGGAAGATTGTTTTCAAGGTTAACGGTTCAAAAATTTTTTTTTAAAATGTAAATTGATGGGTGATGGACTTACAATTAGAATCAGAATTATTCTCAAAAGATTTGAAAAATATACAGCTTCAAAATGAGGAAATTTTGAAGCAAGCCTATCACTCTATTCAATTATGTCGTACAACCCTTTACAAGTTTAAAAAGAAAATTATTTCTAAAGGTTTTGATTCAATGGAATCTGAAATCAATTTTTTTAAGATTATTAAGCAAATACCTTTAGTTCAATTGATATATTATTCAGAAATACATTCGTTTGAGATTCAACTGCCAAAGGGCGATAAAGATGCCCAACTAAAATCGATTAAGAAAAAAATCAACAAGCTCAATCGCTTCTTTTCGTACAATATCGATTTTGGACGTTATGTAAATTCCGGTACTACCCTTTTCGACAAGGAATACTATACCAGAGATTACCTCGAAACATTCCATATCACAACTTCCAAATTCTATTTTCAAGACCCAGAGTTTTGCACGCCAAGGGATATGCTGCTTGGCAAATACAAAGCTTATGATTTATTAGTGATTTACTTGAATGAAAAAAAGCATCGTATACGGAAAGGATTGAATGACAAATTAAATGGTGTTAAACCATTGGAAAAGCTACGTTGGCCATTTTCAAATACAGATTATGTAGAAATGGTATATGCGCTATGCTCAAAGGGATTGGGTAAACAGGATAATCAAAGCATAATGCAGGTTTCCAAAAAATTGCAACAGCTGTTCGATATAGAACCAAAAGACATCTACAAAACCTTTCAGGACATAAAAAACCGCAAGAATAGCAGGACAATTTTTCTTGATGATCTTTCTACCTCGCTACTTATAGAAATGGATAAAAGTGAGGAATAAGAGGCATCTTATTTCTCTTAAAAAAAGACAGTAGTACGGTTGACCTACGGTTCTATGTTTTTGGAAGAATTCTTTATATAATCTAATGTAGTTTGATACATTATTTCCAATCTAGAACCATTAAAACACCACAACATCCATCAAATTCCAAGAAGTTAAATTTTGACCGTAGTACGGTCGTTCTGTCGAATAAAATCCAACAAACCTATTCAAATTTGTAGAACGAAAGTCAAAATCGAAGATTCACGAACTCATATTTATTAAAATATTAAAGTCCGTGAGCTAAATCAGGTCAGGGACCATCAATTAAAATCTTAAACCCAGATAGTCCCTCTCCATTAAAACCGTTCTATTATGCCGACAAGTATTATTACCACAGACGACCTTCGAGAATTCAAAATGGAATTGCTCGAGGACATTAGAGAATTACTTACCCGCCAATCCAAAGGGAAACTCAAAAAATACCTCAAATCTTCCGAGGTTATGGATTTGCTTCAGGTAAGCCCTGGCACTTTGCAAAACCTTCGTATCAATGGTACATTGCCGTACACAAAAGTAGGTGGAATTATCTATTACGATACCGAGGAAATTCAAAAAGTGATGGATGGGAACCGAGTGCATCACGGTCTAAATTCTTAAGCTATGAACTATATAAAGCAACTTAATGCGGCTTTTGAGAAATTCTATTTTGATGACCGCCTAAACCCTACCCATATCAGCCTTTATATGGCGTTGTTCCAAGAATGGAATAGCAGCCGCTTTGCCAATGAATTTTACGTAAACCGTCGCGATTTGATGCGTGTGGCCAAGATCGGTTCAAAATCGACGTACCATCGGTGCGTGACCGACCTCGATTTGTGGGATTATCTTTCCTATTTTCCGTCCAACAATCCTTACAAAGGAAGTAAAATCAAGATGTCCATTATAGGGACAACTGATGAACCGGATATGGGACAGTACGATCCCGAATTGGAACAACTTGCGGAACTGTACCATCCCACACGTGAACCGGCAGTGTACCAGCACCATCCCAACAACGAACAAGCTGTGTACCCGCACCGTCCCGTGAGTGGACAAGCACTGGTATCTAATATAAACAATAACAAACAGGTAAATAATAATAAACAGCCAAAGGGCAGGCAGGTCGTTTTAGATTTTTTTGTTGAAAAAGATTTTAATGCTGATGAAGGAAAAAAATTCTTTGCGCATTATGAAGCTAACGATTGGAAAACAAGCGATGGAAAAACAATCAGGGATTGGCAGGGCTTAGCCAAAAACTGGATGGATAGGACCGAATTGTTTGCCGAAGAAAACACACCAAAAAAAGCGGGAGCGTCCCAAAATCGAGACAACCTTAAAACCAGTAAAACCAAGGATTATGGACAACCCCTCTAAAATAACCGAAGGCGGAGTGGAATATTCGCTCGGAAAATTTGATGGCAAAAGTGTACTCTACGATTTCCCAAAAATCCTGATTTACTTGAATGCCAAGGGCAAATTGCTCTTTGGCGAAAAGTTCAGGATTTACAATGAGGATAAAGATATTTTGTTGAAGCTCTGTTCCTACTTCATCAAGGACAAAGACAACTGTGAAAAATTTGAGATTGACATTGACAAAGGTATTCTACTTTCTGGTCCTGTAGGTTGTGGTAAAACCAGCCTAATGAAACTTTTAAGACATTTAGTACCGTTGCAACGCCCTTACGAAATGATCCCTTGCCGAAATGTGACGTTCAGTTTTAACCATCTTGGTTTTAAGACTATCGAGGATTATGGAAACACGAAATTCTTCTGTTTTGACGATCTGGGTGTAGAACCGTCAGGAAGGTTTTATGGTAAGGATCTGAATGTGATGGGTGAAGTACTTTTATCGCGGTATGAACTTTACCTCCAAACAAAGCATAAAATCAAAACTCACGCCACTACCAACCTAAATGCCGAGGAACTGGAAGAACGCTACGGTAACCGTGTGCGTAGTCGTATGCGAGGGCTGTTTAATTTGATTGCTTTTGATAAAGGAGTTGGGGATAAGCGCAAGTGAACTTAGAATATGGATTTTCAGCAACAACTTTTGTTTTCTTGAATCGGCGGGCAAGCCACAGTTCCGAAAGAACAATACACACAACAATCCTCTTCATTTGGTTTTAGAACCGTTTTGCAATTCTCACATTCATAAAAGAATTGACAGGATTCAGTCGGCATTTCTTCTGCTTTTTTGTACCCGCATTCAGGGCAGGTAATCGTAGATTTCAATATAGTAGTTTCCATAAATAATTTTCAAAGCATATAGGTTAGGTCAGATGCCATTGTAGGGTACGAAAATATCATTGTCTTCAAATCGCTAATGGTCATCTTGGTCTTTATCGCCATTGCAAAAAGATTAATAGTTTCTTCACAATGAGGCCCAATAAGATGTGCGCCCAAAATGGTATTGTTATTTTTATCAATGATTGTTTTAAAAGCATATTCATCCACATTCAGGCGTCTCGCATTGAACCAATTATCCACTTTTTCAAAATTGACATTGATTTCATATCCCTTTTCTTTGGCTTCATCTTCCAATAAACCAACAGTTGCCATAGTGGGTAAAGTGAAAACCACCGAAGGCATTGGGGGATAACTGACTTTTTTCTGGTTTCCTTTGATTATATTTGAAGCCACAACATGTCCTTCCATCACCGCAAGAGGGGTAAGGGGCAAACCTTTAGAATCTGCCGAATCTCCGGCTGCATAAATATTAGGATTAGAGGTGCTTTGGAGGTAATCGTTGACTGTGATTCCTTTTTTTGAAAAAGAGATGTCTGCTTTTTTCAAATCTAAATCAAAAATCGCTGGAGGACGACCGGCTGAGTTAAAGACAGATGCTGCCATATAAGTTGACTTTTTTCCATTTGAGTTTCCTGTTACTACATAGTGGTCTTCTTTCTTTTCAATTTTAGAGACTTCGGTTTTCAAAACCAGTTTGATTCCCAGCTTTCGGGTTGCATCCACAAGATGTTGTACAATGTCCTGATCAAAGTTTTCCAAGGGATGTTCACCACGATGTAATATGCTTACATCGGCACCAGCACGCGCGGCGATATGAGCAAATTCAAAGGCAATGTAGCCACCTCCAATAAATAAAAGAGATTCAGGTAGCTTTTTCAGGTTAAGGAAATCTGTACTTGAAAGAGCCAAATTTCCACCTTCAAAATCCAGTACCCGAGGTTTTGCTCCGGTTGCGATAACGAATTTATCCGCTTCAATAACTTCATCACCTAACTGTAAGGTATTATTTGATAAAAATTTAGCCGAGGTGTGATAGGTGTCTATGTCCTTATTCTTATATCCTTTTTCAATTTTAGGAGGCATGGCATCCACAAAAGATTGTTTAAAAGCCATAATATCTTCCCAATTGATTTTAGGTACTGTATCTATTCCATTTCCTTTAAGCCTTTGGGCAAATTCGCGTACTTCAGTTGCGCCTATAATCACTTTTTTAGGATCGCAGCCCCTTAGCGCACAGGTTCCACCGTAGGGGAGTTCATCGGTAATGCCTACCGTAAGACCTTTGGAGGCACATTTGTTGGCAGTGGTCATACCTGACATACCGGAACCTATTACAAATACATCGTACTTTTTCATCTACTTCTCTATTTTGTTTTCAGTATCGATTATCTTATAACCTGTTTTATTTATTGCTTCTCGAATGGCAGTTAAATTGGTTTTACTCTTATCATATTCCACGACGGTATTAGTCTTTTCGTAACTCGCCTTGACTGACAAAATACCATCCAGGTTATTTATCTCGCTTTCTATGTGAGCTTCACATCCTTCACAGGTCATTCCCTCAACTTCAAAAGTGTGCTTTTCGATATTGGATTGAGAGACATATACGATATCCTTGGTGGGTTGTGCATAAAATAGGTTGGAATAGTAAGGGAAAGCCAACATCAATCCGGCAAATAGTGTTACGATGAACAAAAACTGTTTGGATTGCCAAAACGTAGGTTTTGCATCATCCTCGCAAGCGCAATCAATTTCTTCCTGAGTTTTCGGCCGTAGTTTCTGGTACCAGGCAAAGACCAAAACAATAATGGTCAGACCGATAAGATAGGGTCTAAGTGGCTCGACCCAGGAAAAGGTAGATGCGATTCCGCTTGTTCCGGCAATTAGCGCCAATACAGGTGTTATACAACATATTGATGCTGCAACTGCGGTAAAAATGCCGGTATAAGCTGCGGTGTTTGAAGGTTTATTCGGTACCATAATATAAAAATTCTAAGCTGTTTTCTTTCTTGTCGAAATTGAATTGAAAATTCCATTCAAAACATTGTCTTCACTCTTTACCAGCGAATAATATAATGTTTGCCCTTCACGTCTCGATGTAATAATTCCTGCATCCTTCATTTTTCGGATATGCTGGGACACGGCGGGAACACTCATTTCAAGAATGTCCGCAATATCGCAAGGACACAGTTCATTTTCTATGTTCAAAAGGAATAGTACTTTAAGTCTTACCTCGCTTCCAGCGAGAGCCAAAATTTTGCTTATTACCTTAAAGCTGTCCGAAGAATTCTCTATGGTTTCCTTACATCTCGATATTTGCTTCTTGTCTGCTTCGTTCCGTGTACAAGTAATTTCCAAGCTCATTTTTTTTGATTTAAAGTGGCAACAAATATATCACTATTATATTATTTAAGCAAGTACTTAAATATACTATTGAGTAAATTGTTTTTTATAATGTGTAAATAATAAACTTAGGTAATCTAACTTTTAAAGGATTTACACAATAAAATCATTTCTGAAACAAACTGTAGTACAATGTCCTTCAAGCTTTTCGTTAACTCTAAAAAAATATTTTTCATAATTCTATTGATTTTGAATGGATGATAATATCGATAGTGCGATGGGTTTAATATTGTTATCTGAAATATAGCTTGCTTCATCCCTATTCGACAAAAAGCCCAACTCTATCAAAACAGCAGGACAATAATCTATAGTTTCGCTCAGCACCTGAAAGTTGGCGAACTTCACACCTCTACTTTCGTAGCCTACTGCTTTACAAAGAGCTCTTTCAATTTGATAGCCTATGAAAACTGACGGTTTCGAGAATTTTCCATGTTTTCTTGAAGCATAAACCTCTATTCCTCTCGCATCTGTATTATCAGAGTGATTGCAATGCAAGGACAGAAATAAATCAGCATTTAAGGCTTTAGTCAATTTGGTTCTATCCGATAACGAAATAAGCGTATCACTATACCTAGTTAAATAAATATCTAAAGGTTTATCCAAGTCGTCATTAAGTCTTAAAATTTCGTTTGCAATCGACAAAACCACATCCTTTTCTTGAATGCCATTTATGCCAATTGCTCCAGCATCTTTTCCACCGTGTCCAACATCAATTACAATTCTCTTTTGAACATCGATTTCCTGCCCGAAAATGAGACACATTTTCATGAGCAAAATCACAAAACTGACGTTTTTGAGGAGATTTTTCATTTCCAATTTTCAGGTTATTAACAACTTCCCTATAGAAATCCATAGAATTTGATGTCAAATAATAACATTGAAATTCAAACAATATCAAAGAATATTTTATTCACATTTATTTGATTTTCAGTTATTTACAATCAAATATATGTAAATTCTAATAATGAAAAATGAACTTAAAATCTAAATTTTTCCGTTATGAAAAAATCACACTATTTAGCGTCCATTCTTTCGCTCTTATCCACTTCCCTTTTTGCTCAAATTGGTGGCATAGAAAATTCCGTTAACGATGTTGGCGATACCATCAGGACTATCTTTCCGATTTTATTGGGTGTTATCTTCTTGGTTGGCTTCCTATTTAATGCTGGACATTTCTTCGGCGAAAATGCGGACCTCAAAAAAGGGATAACAAGAATACTAGTCTTTGTACTAATTGCAGGTGCAGTAGTCGGCATCTTCACATACTTAATAGGAATCGTAGTTTAAAGATGAAGCGGTTCGAAGTCTATAAAAACATTCGGAAACGGGCTGTCATTTTTGGACTGTCCATTTCCCTGTTAGCCTTGATGATGGTTTCCATTTTGGCTTCGTTGCTCATCATCATTTTCTCTTTCAGCTTTGGGATAATAATAGGAGTATTGGTACTCAATTCTTTCTTATTTGTGGTGCTGACGAGGATAACACACAATCCACAAATTTTTCAAATGGCAAATGCTTTCCCAAAAATAATGAGTAACAAAAAAACCTCAGGCTTTGATTATGAACAAGATTAACATTTCAGCATATCAACCCATCGCAGATATTCAGGACAATATCGTGTTTGCCAACAATGGTAACGTTGTCCTATGCTATAAAGGGAATCTACCAGAAATATACTCTCTTTCTGAAAAGGATTTTGAGGATATGCACGGTGCTTGGTTTCAGGCTTTGAAATCATTGCCAGTTGGTACTGTGGTTCACAAGCAGGATATCTACCTCAAAAAATCATATACTTCAGAACAACTTCCGAATTCAACCTTTCTGGAAAAGGCTACCCACGAGCATTTTAAAGGTCGTAGGCATATTGAGCACAGCTGTTATTTATTCTTCATCTTGACTAAAAACAAGGCACTCAACAATCCGAAATATGTCAATCCCTTCAGGAAAGTTTCAAAAGAAATCGTAAAGGAACTGGATGATAATATCAAGAGCTTCACGAACTCGGTAAGTGATTCAGTTTCCTTTATCAATAACAGCCGAAAGATGGATTTTGTTTCGCTTAATGCGAAAGATATTCGGCAACTAACAAGTGCCTACTTCAATGGCTTCAATGAAGGCTACGACACCGATACTTTACTTGATAAAAAAAGCGTCAATATTGGCGAAAACCATTTTGATGCCCTGGCCATCAACAGCGAACTGTGCTTTGGCGAAAGTGTACAGAGTAGCAAAACCAATGAGAAATTCACTTCTGACGATTTTGTATTTCATCAAGGGTTTATTGATGGCTTAGGGCTTACGCTTAACGAGAACCACATTGTCAATCAAATTCTTTATTTGGATGACAAACAAAAATGGCGTAAGCTGCTCGATAAGAAGGTTGAGGAACTAAACAAAAGTTCAAACTTTGGTTCACAAAATAAAGTAGTGCTTGGTAAAATCCAACACATCCTTGACCAAATCAATGCTGATGATAATGCCCGAATTATTCGTGGTCATCTCAATATTATCTATTGGGCAAAGGAAGTCAAAGAGCTCGACAAAATAACTTCAAAAATAAAGACGGAATTTAAGGAACTGGATATCATCCCGTATTACCCAAGAGGCGAAGAACGTAAAAACTATATTTTAAATAGTTACTGCTGTTTTTCGTCCAATTTTTCAAATAACGATTTATATGTAACTGACTTAAAACACGCACTTTGTCTTTTTATCAATAACACTAACTATAAAAGTGATAACACCGGAATCATTTTTAATGACCGTGAGCATAACATTCCTGTTTTAAAGGATGTTTGGGACGAAAAGAAGAAAAGAATAAAGGCACGAAACTTCGCCATTTTTGCACCAACTGGTGAGGGCAAATCTTTTCTGGCAAATAACATTCTACGTCAATATTTTGAAATTGGCGTTCGCCTGGTCATTATCGACTTAGGTGGCTCTTATACCAAGTTTGCAAAGCTCTATCCTGAAGAATATTCGGTGCTTCGCTACGAAAGTGGAAAGAACCTTGGTATCAATCCATTTTACATTAGCCACACTAATGACCTTACACCAGAACGTTTGGAAGATTTGTCCGTGTTCCTCTTTGAACTGTTTGCTTCAGACTTAAAGGTTACAAAGGCACAATCGGTATCAGTCAAAAAAATACTGCGTTATTATTACGATAGCACTTCAGAAAATCATTCACTGGATGGTTTCTACAGCTTTATAGAAAGGAATCAGGAAGATCTTCTGAGCAGCCTAAAAATCCATCCCGATTATTTCAATGTGACGAGCTTCTTGCACGTAATGTCAGAATATGTCGGGGATGGTCTATATAGCTTCCTTTTTGAAGTGAGCGAAGATCAGACCTATAAAATTGAGGACAAGCGTTTAATTGTTTTTGAATTGGATGAAGTGAAGGACAATAAGGAAATCCTGTCTGTAATGTTAAAACTGATTAAGTCAGCTATCCAAAGAACCATCTGGAAGAATAGAGCAGAAAAAGGCATTATCCTCTTTGATGAGTTTGCAAAACAATTAAAGTTTGAAAATGTCCTGGAAAGTGTCGAATTCTACTACCAAGCAATACGAAAACAGAACGGAGCTATCGGTATCATTCTTCAATCCATTAATCAGCTTCCGAAAAATTCCACTTCAGCGAGTATTCTTGAAAACACGCAGGTCATTTATAGCCTGAATAATGAAAAAGGCTATGACGAATTGGTCAAACGTCTCAATCTATCCAGCCACGATTTGAACCAATTAAAATCAATCAATAACAATCTTTCCGGTCCACGGAAGTACACCGAAATGTTTATCAAAATTGGCAGAGAAAGTAACATCTTCCGTCTGGAAGTTCCGAAGGAAGTATATGCAGCTTACTTGACCGATGGACAAGAAAATGAGGAAATAATGAAGCTCTACAAAGAGCATCAGGATATGCAAAAAGCAATAATTCAATTCGCATCTAAAACATAATATTATGAAGACAAAAATCTTAATTATCGCAACGGCATTCATCTTTTTATTGCCCACACGCGCTGCGTGTCAGGGAATGCCCACTTATGACAATACCAATTTTATCAGCTTGGTAAAACAACTTGTAGAATCAGGTAAACAGACAGCTCAAATGATTAAGTCTGTAAAATTCTTAAAAGATGCAAAGGAGAGCATTGAGAAAGTATCAAGTGTGGTACAGCAGCTTAGAGCAGTTGAGGAAATTGGACAGAACAATCAGCGCCTTATCACCGTAATGCAGAACGATGTACAGGACATACTCAACTCGCCCTACATCAAACCAGAGGAAGTTTCAAGGGTTGTAAAATCTTTTGATGCTATTGTTCAAAACTCATTGGAGACGGTAGATTTTATTGATGAAGTCCTGTCCAGCGATTATCTCAAAATGAGCGATGCAGAACGTGCTGAAATCTTAAAAGCAAAGGAGCTTGAATCAAAGCAGATGGTTTCCAACATAACTACAAAAACAAAACGCTATCGAGACATTATTTCTTTCAGAAAGATGCAAGATAAAGTCAATAACCGAGAAACATTCTACTAAAATGACCGCGACCATTCTCTTAGGAATTGGTCTGGAATATATCGATACCGTTTTCCAGACCATACAAGCCAGCAATTTTTCGCAATACACAATTGCGGGAATGAAAACGCTCGCTGTCTTGTTCTCTTTGGTCAACATCCTTAAAAAGTATAACGAAGGAATTGCAGAGAAGGACGGTTACACTTGGGGATTGAGTCCTGGTGAATTGGTCAAGAATTTTACCATTGTCATCTTGGTCATATTCTCAACTCAGGTATTGGGATTTTTTGATGGGATTTTAGTCGCCATTGAAGAACAATATCGAGGAACAGCACCAGCATTACTGCCTTTGCAAATGCAGGATATTCCTTTAGAGGAAGACGTAAGTCTTTTTGATGCCGCAAGTTCAGCGATGACACTTTTATATGAAGCCCTGGTTACACCTTTATACGGTTTTAAAATATTGGCATTTATCTTAACTACCCTACTTTGGATATTGGATTTGTTCATCTACCCGCTATTTTTAGCAGAGCGCTTCTTCCTTTTAGGAATAATGCAAGCATTTTTTCCTTTGGTCATTAGCCTTGCAGTTTTTGAAAAGTTTCGTTCGCTCGCCTACACGTTCTTCAAACTATATGCAGCGGTGTTTATGCTCGTGCCAGCCTTCTTTCTGGTCAATATATTTATCAATGCCATATACACGGAAATCAACACCAATTTTTGGGTCAACCTTTTTGGGACAGAGGTTGGCCAGGGCTTTTTTGCACCTGTGGTTCAGTTGGGATCAGTAGGTTTTATTGTTTTCTTGAAATTCACCCTTTATAAACGTGCCACGTCATTTACGCTAAGACTATTTACCAACTAAATATTTTCACAATGAAAACACCATACAAGAACATTTACAGCGTCCTAAATTTGAATCGGTTTATCGTTTTGGCAGTGGTTGTCTGCGCCTTACTATCCAGCACATTTTCGGTTTGGATGGTATTCAACACCCATCAAAAAGCCCTTAATAGTGCCTTTGCTATCAATACCGATGGCAGTATAATTCCGCTGAAGCTCGTAACCCAAAAGGAAAATTTTCGGGTTGAAGCTTTAGCACATTTGGATCTGTTCCATAACTACTTCTATAACATAGATGCGAGTAATTATGAACGTAATTTGGAAAAGGCATTGTGGTTGGGCAATAGTTCTGTGGACAATCTCTACCGCCAGAAAAAAGCGGATGGTGTTTACAACAGGTTGCTTCAGTATTCCTTGGTTCAAAAAGTACTGGGCATCGATTCACGACTATCTGAAAATAATGGATCGTATAGTTTTACAACAACCACCATTTTTGAAATTAATAGAGGTTCAATCATCGACACCTATGAGTTGGTTTCCACCGGAAACTTGATTACGGTTGACAGAAACTTCCCCAACAATCCACACGGATTATTGATTACCAAATATTTCGAGAACACCTTAAAAAAACTAAACGATGAAAGTAGAAAAGAATAAAATAGTATTTGCAGCAGTATTGGCCGTGATTGTCATATTCATCATTTCTTATTCCGTAATGGTAATGGGCGATGATGAAAGTGAAACTGAAAACCTTAAGCAAACCTTAGTTCCAGATTTAGAAGAAGGTCAAAAAGAGTATGATTCCAAACTGGATGCGATTAACGACTTAAAGAAAGTACGTGAAAATAATGCGCCCAGCATTTATGATGAAAAACTGATTGATTCTTTGGGATTTTACGACCCAGATCTTCCAGATCGCGAAAAAGAGCGTATCGTAGATAGCATATATGAAGCTGGTAAGATCCAATATTCAGAAAAGCGATACCAAAATTTGGGACAGAAAAGAACTGTTCGCAAAGCGGTTTCAAAGATTGATTCTGTAGAAGTAAAACGAGAACAAAAAATCCAAGCGAAAGAATTGGGATTGGAACATCAATTGTTCTTTGCTGCTGCGCCTAAACCCAACGAAGTTTCAATCATCGGCAATACAGATGAAGCAATTTATGTGGTCGTTGATGGCGACCAAGTCGTAAAAGCGAATACCAGATTGCGAATGCGACTGATCAAAACTGCTACAATCAATGGTAAGCTGATGCCCAAGAATACACCTGTGTTTGGATTTATCAGCTTTCAGCCCAACCGAGCGCTCATTGAAATTGAAAACATACAGCACCATCCCACAAAACTCAAAGCTTTTGATTTATTTGATGGTAGTGAAGGCATCTACGTACAGAACAATTTTAGAGCAGAAGCTACTACTGAAGTGTTGGATGATATTATTGGCGACATCAACATCCCTACTGTTCCGCAAGTAGGTGGCGTAACAAAGGTGCTCAGGCGTAGTAACCGCAATGTAAAAGTTACTGTACTGAACAATTACAGATTAATTCTAAAACCTAAATTATGAGCCTATAATGGGCATTTAAAACGCACTCTTATGAGAAAGTATATTATTATTTCCGCGCTTATTATTGTTTCCGCTTTCGCGAAAGCACAACAGCAAACAATACCACTTGATACAATCTATGCCAACGACACCAAAAACGTTGCGCTATTTTTTCCAGAACCCATACGACAAGGAATAACGGGTTCAGATAATTTTGTTTTTACCTACAACCGTGAAAAAGAACAGTATTTTGGACTTCTTCAAGCAACCCCTGGAAAGGAAAGTAATTTACTGGTAGTCAATAGAAATGGTTCGATTTTTTCGTATATTGTAAGGTATAAAAAACAGCTTTCTAAGTTTAATTATTTCATTCCGCTATCAAATAGTATCGGAAATGAAAAACCGTTTGTAAAGGATTCGGTTCTTGTTGAATCTTCTGAAGAACTTGTAGATAACAGCACCTATTATCACCAAAAATTCTGCTCATATCTACTCAATAGAAAACAGCGTATAGGGCGCATCAAGAAACGAAACGAAGGTATTATCTTGACCGTAGAGAATATTGTTTTTGATAAGGATGAGCTCTATTTTGTTATCGAGATTGAAAATAATTCTACGTTGGATTACGATTTGAATTTCTTGAACCTTTCGATTGAAACTCGGCAAAAAGGGAAAAGAAAATCATTGCAAAGGCTCTATCAAGAACCGATATATGAGCATAATCTGCCGTCTAAGATTAAGGAAAATGAAATGGCTCGATTCGTTTATGTGCTGCCCAAATTTTCACTATCCAATGACCGGAGGGCAATTTTGGAATTGAATGAAAAGGATGGCGAACGAAATATAAAAATGAAACTATCGCATAGATATATTAATAACCCAAATTAATACTGATATGAAAAAATTTGTTGTTTTGTCGCTCATAGCGCTGTTACTTTCTTGTGCTGATTCTAAAACTAAAATCTCGGGACCAAGTGCCACAGCCCAAATTGTTATTGAAAGCTTTTATGAAAAAGATGAAGAAACTTTAAAGGCTAACTCAACACCACAGGCATATTCAAACTACATGAATACTATAAACATGTTTAATGCTACGGTAAAGGATGATTCCAACTTTACTGTTTTGCAGGATACGATTATGGGTGACGTGGCTTGGGTAAAATATACCACAGCTTATGATAAAACGCCTGGTGTTTTTAAACTGGTTAAACAGGACGGCAAATGGCTGGCTACTGCAAGAGGCTCAAAGGACAAAGCGCCGTTTTAATTTATTTCTTGATCTTTTAAACTAATCAAAGCTCAAATCCACCTTCAAGGATAAAATGTTGAAGAAGATTATCTACCTTAATGTTGACTTTGAATTGTGGTAAGTTTGTTTCTTCAAGTGCGTCAAAATATGCTTTTGCTTTCTCTTTGTTTACGGTATCCTTTAGTTCTGTAAATCTGCCATACTCGTTGATGTTCTTTGCATTTAAACCTGAATCCATCATTTCGCGTAAGCGTGATTCATCCAATCCTAATACCGTTGCGATTTTTCTTATCTGATCGTTCTTTGCATTAAACTGATAACGTGTTATGTAATCTTTAAAAGTTTTTCCAGCTTCCAATTTTGCGCTACCACGCTGTACATCATGCAAAAACAGATTCGCATATTTCTGTTCTTCCTGGGTTAGGGAAGCAAATGATTTGTGCAGCTCATCAAGGGTCTGGCGTATTTCTTCTTTCCCAATTTTATCGCTTTGAAGTATTTTTAAATACTTTTCAAAGCGGGAGTTCATATAGTCAGCATCAATCTTTTCGGTATCAATTTCTGTAAGGTGCCCGTCTATCTCGTAGGGAACATCTAAACTGCCGCCACCGCCACTATCAGAAAAGAGTTCTTTATATCTCAGGGCTAGAATTAAATAGGTATTCTCGTCCAGAGCTAATTCTACAACCTTTTTTTCCTTACCTTTTCCAAATGTGTATTTGAGTTTTTTCCAGTTAAAGCCTTGAATTTTTGCGGCTTCCAGATACGCATTAAAATAGCTGAACAACTTTGCAAAACGACCTCTTTCTGCAAGGTTGTCTGGTAACTTCTCGAAGTTTTCTACTCCAGCAGCATTAAATAAGTGGGCAATGTCATCAAAAACGCTATTCATAGCGTTTAAATTATAGTCGAGCTGCTCCACAAATAAACCGATGGGCTTATCTCCAGAATACAGTTTTATGGCCGCTCTTATATTGCGATCCATTGTATGTGGCTTGCGGTAATAGCGTATCGTACCGTGTGGTTTATCTGGACCAAAGAGTCTATTAGTACGAGAAAATGCCTGTATGATGTTCTCATACTGCATCTTTTTATCCATATAGAGCGTGTTGACCCATTTTGAATCAAATCCTGTAAGCATTTGATCAACCACTATTAGAAGATCCAGTTGCTTTTCTGGCTCGGTTTCTATTCTTAAATAGGGTTCCTTGTGAGACAGTCTGGCGGCAATATCCTTTTTCATTTTAGCATGGTTTGCCATCCTAAAGTCCTGATCGTACCGCTCATTATAGTCTTCTATAATTTCTACAAGAGCTTCTTCTTTATACTCACTATTACCATTGTTATCTATAGTAGGGTCAAATAGCGCAGTAATTTTTAAATCTGGTTTGGCTCTTTTTATGACTTGATAGTAAAGAACCGCCATAGGAATACTGCTCGTCGCAAAAATGGCGTGAAACTTTCCATTCTGACTCAATATTTGCCAGTTTTCCAGAATATCCTCTACCACCTTTGTAATATGTGCTTCACGGTCGTATTGTGACGATGATAGATGATCTTCAATACCGGTAACGTATTGCCCAGCGCTATTATAAGATCCAGCCATAGTGACCTCATTCATATACTTCAAAAAGATCTTTTTTTTCTTATCATCGCTTAGGGCCTCTGTTACATCTACAGCTTTGGCTTTTTCTAAAGCAACCGCTGTTCGCAGGTCTTTATCTTTATAGGTTAGCACTTTATAGGGGTCAAAACCCAATACATTTCTATCCCGTATTCCATCGGCAATACTATATCTGTGAAGCTCATCGCCAAATACCGTAGATGTGGTATTCATCTTTTTCTGGTTTTCATCTTGTATGGGCGTGCCCGTAAAACCAAAGAAAATAGCCCAGGGAAAGGTATTCTTGATTGTGATAAGCATATCGCCAAAGGTGCTGCGGTGCGCTTCATCTACAATGAATACAATACGCTTACTATTCATTATCTCAATATCAGCCGATTTTAATCCACCTTCTTCGTCATTGATATTGCTCATTTTCTGGATAGAAGTAACTATCAATGTATTTGCTGGATCATCGCTTTTAAGTTTTGTGACGAGCACACCAGTATTCTCTGTAGCCTGCACATCTTCGTTGTCATCTGAAAAGCCTCGATATTCTTTAAGTGATTGTGTGCCCAGCTCAATACGATCCATCAGGAAAATAACCTTATCTGCATCTTTAGAATTTGCAATGAGCTGTGCACTCTTAAAACTAGTCATCGTTTTACCAGATCCTGTGGTGTGCCATACAAAACCGCCCAAAGCCTGCTTGCTTTTCCAGTCTGTATTTGTGATCTTATCACTTATGGCATTTGCAGCATAGTACTGGTAGCTGCGCATCACTTTTAGAATACCATCACTACTATCTGGTACGGTGTAAAAACCTATGAGACGATGCGCCATAGGAATAGACAATAGCGATGCCGCTATATCGCTCCAATGGTTTATAGGCTCATTATTAAAATCTGCCCAATTAAAATAGAAGTCTTTGTTGAACCTACCGTCTGGACCTGGATTTGCAAAATATTTGGTTTCTTCCGGCTCCATTGCCACAAAGACTTGAATAAGTGAAAATATGCCTGTGAACAATCCGGCATTTGCATATTTTTCTATCTGATGATAGGCCTGACTTACTGCAACATTACTCTTTTTAAGCTCAATGTGGATGACAGGCATACCATTAATTAGTAAAACCAAATCCCCACGTCTATCATTTAAAATTTTTGATTTGCCCTTAAACTGTGGTTGTTGTGCAATTTGATACCTGCTCTGGCCACCAACAATCTCAAAGCGATCGTATATTTTTAGACTTATTTCTTTACCATAATGTAGCGTGTCATTGGGATTGTCTCTGGTAATGGCAACTGTCTTACCATTAATAAAGCTGTTGAGTTTAAGTGGCGTCCGCAGCGCTTTTACCTGTTCCAGTATTTGCTGCATCTCGCCATCTGTTAAGGGATGGTCATTTAAACGGTCTATATTACGATTGTTCTCAAACAGGATGCTTGCCCAGTTATCTATCAATACCTTTTCTGTAGGATATTTAAGGATTTCATTCTCCCAACCTTTAGTAGTGAGCGCAGCAATTAATGCTTCTTCAAATTCTGTTTCTTTCTTGAATATCATACGGTGTGATGACTTTAATCCTGCGAGAGGAATAATTTGTTAAGAAAGGCTTTCTTAATAGTCTTAAGTTTTGCAATCTGGGAATTATGCTTTGATATATTCCTATCTAAGATTTCAAAATATTGTCCAATTTTTTTTTGTTCCGAGATATCTGGAAGCAATAAATTAGTTTCTTGTAAATCACTATTTCTAATATGAACGACTGATTTACCTTGTGCTTTTTTTATTAATTCATTATACATTATCCCGTTTGAGATCGACAAGGCTAAAAATGTAGAATCCAAATTTTCTTTTGGGCGTATTACATTTAAATCACCTCCTATTATCACTTGAGCATTTTTAATTACGGAAGCAGTAACTATGTCTTCAGATGATTCTCCAGAAGAAGGAATTATTACTTCACCACCTTCACTATAAAGGGAACCCTCTTTTGGTTTCGTAAATGTTTCAACATTTTCAATGATTAATGTATAATTCGTGTAAAGACGACCATATAAAATAATAGGTATTCCATTTTTTAAAAGATCGCTTTTGGAATAACCGCTACCTTTTAAGAATGTGCCCAAATTTTCAAGTTTTTTACTTTTCCACTTCTCATCAAATCCCTTAAAACGTATTTCTGGAGCTGTTGCACCGTTTTGTGGAAACATCTTGATAAGCATTGCTTTTTTCAATTTCAATAGTTTTTCATATTTTTTTGTATGATTAACTATGGATGATTCAAGCTTATCAAATAAAACACCTATCTCCTTTTGTTCTCTTTTTGATTTTGGTAAATTGATCTTAAGTGATAATAAGTTTTCAGGCTTAACAGATTGGCGCTTTACTACTGTTCCTTCTTCATACTGTAATGCTCTTAACTTGAACTTTTCGCTTTTTACTATTCGTTCAATAAATGACGGCTCTTCCTTTGTAGTAAAAGTTACATAGATTGGCGATATGACACCTCTACCATGCTTGTTTCTATCTATTGCGCCGTATTTAAGATTTGATGGATTGTAAACGATATCCTCAAGCTCTGTTAATTTGTAAATTTTATTTTCCTGATCTAAAGTCAAGTGGTCTCGATTGTTTGATCTTCTCTCACTTCTGTCAATCACGCCTTGCCCTGATGCAAAAGCTAAAATAGGTGCATCCTCAGATATTTTTTGAAGTTCATTTCGTTCTGTTAGAATTTCGCCTAATTCTACTTCTCGCCATTCGTCTGTAAAACCTGCAAACCGAATTTCTGGACTTTTCTTTTTTTCTGCCATTTTATCCATCGGTTTTTAATAATGTTTTAAACTCATTGATGGCTTGCATATCAAACTCACTTCCTGTAAGATCATCCATCAAGGTTGACAGTGAATTTTCTGCTTCATTGATATCCCTGGCTACATTTGAGTAGGTTACGGCATATTTTTCAGAGAGTGATTGTAGCTTTCGCGAAAGCGTATCCAGTATTTCAAGTGGTAAACTATGCATTGCCTTTACTACTGGTGTTACCCATTTGTGTTCCAATAAATAATAGACTTGTGCTTCGGTTAAGTTTTCAATGGTTTCTTTAGTGAGTAGATGCAGAGCTGCCGCTTCTTTTTTTACCACTGCTTTCACCTCTTTTTCTTCGGCAAGTAAGCTCGCTGCCATTACTAATTGAGACTCGAGAGAATCTTTTGGGAAATTAAAGGCTGCCTGTAACTGTGCCAGATATTTATTCACAGCTCCTTTACCATAGGTACCATCCTTATTGGCATCCATCGCGGTCCATTGTATCGTTTTATTAGCTTCAATAAATGCCAGCTTTTCGGCTTTTTTAGGTTTATTGTCCAGCACTTCATAATAAGCCCTGAGGGCATTTATTTCTTCAGACTCGACATCGGCATAAATATCCTTTAGCGCATCTTTTAATTCCTTTGCCATAAAAGCATCATTCTTATCATTAAGAAGACTGCTTTCTTTTTCATCTTCTGGCAGGTTATCTATAAGCTCTTCTATTTCTGTAACAATAGCCACGAGACGGTTTTCCTTTTGCTGTAACTCTTGTAATTCTCTGTGCAAAAATTGCTCCTGCACCAGTTCAAAAGGCATCACACGACCTTTCCAGCCTTCTTGCACTTCTTGCTCTTTACCGTCTTTCTTTTTCAATACCATATTAGGATCTACCACACGTGTGGCATTAAAACCTTCTGTCTGGATAATCTCAAGATCTATCTTTATGGTGTCCCATTCATCATCCAGCAGCTGGTATGCCTGATATTTATCTATAAGCGGCAGGGATTTTAAACGTTTAAAAATATCGTTGCTTAGAATGGTTTTTTCTCGTGATATGCGCACGGCATCCATATCGCTAAGTAGTTCTTCTTTAAGATAGCCTTCTAAACTAGCAAAGGCAGTTTTAAAATTTGATATAAATGTTTTAATGCTATCATGCTCCAGGATAGCTGAATGGATATCCTCTACCTGTAATCTCGCATTTACCGCAGAGTTGTTTGAGAACATAACATCTCGCAATCCAGGAAAGGATTCCCAATATACCCCTAGCTCATCTATTTCTTTAATAGGAATACCGCCAAACATTGATGCATAAATATCCCAGTTCTCTGGATCTTCAGATGAATCTACATAGCGCGGTATATTTAAATTATAGTCATTGCCTCTTATCTCGTCTCTTTTTACAACTCTCGAGAATTTGGGTCTACTTTCTCTGTTCCGCACTGCGTCTGCAATTCTCTTGATGTCTGATGCTCTTAGTTTGTTGTTCTTTCCTTCCTTGATAAAGCCTTTTGATGCATCTATGATCAGGACATCTGTATTACTGCGCTTTTGTTTGAGAACGATTATTACCGTTGGAATTCCTGTGCCAAAGAAAATACTAGGTGGCAATCCTATAATAGCGTCTATATGATTAGACTCTATGAGCTGCCTACGTATGTTACCTTCCTCACCACCACGGAAGAGCACACCGTGGGGTAATACGATAGACATAATACCATCTGGTTTTATGTGGAACAGATCGTGTAGTAGAAAAGCATAATCTGCTTTAGTCTTAGGTGCGAGTCCGAATCTTGCATATCTAGGGTCTGCATCTTTATGAGCTGGCGACCATTTTTGCGAGTAGGGTGGGTTCGAGACTACAGCATCTACATATAAAGGTTTGTAGGTACGGATGGGATCATTCTCATCAAAATACGGCCAGTCATCTTCCAGTGTGTCGCCGTTGCGCGTTTCAATATTTGTGGGCAAAATACCACGCATTACCAGATTCATTCTGGTAAGGTTATAGGTGTTCTTTTTTAATTCTTGTGCAAAGTATTTAATATTGTTCTTGTCGTCCATATGCTTTGCAACACTATTTCCTATGTTGATAAGCAATGATCCAGAGCCACTTGCAGAATCATAGATTTGAATTTCCTTTCTGTCTTTTAAGTGATCTGAGATAATTTCAGACATTAGGACAGACACCTCGTGCGGTGTATAGAATTCTCCCGCCTTTTTACCGGCATTTGCGGCAAACATACTTATGAGGTATTCGTAGATAAAACCTAGCACGTCATAATCCTGTTTTCCATCCATCGGGATATCCTTAATAAGATGTAACAGGTCGTTTATAGCCTTGGTCTGTTTTGCAGCATTTTCTCCCAGTTTGCTCAAACCTGTTTGCAGCGTGTCAAAAATCCCATCAAAGAGTTTCTTGTGTTTAGGACTTATCAAACGGCTAAATGCAGAAAGAGCATCACGCACGTCTGAAACATCAAAGTCTCTACCGCTTTTTAGCCAGGTGTGGAATAAATCGTCATAAGCGATAAAGTAACCTAAATTGTCTTTGATGAAGTTTACAGTTTCTTCATCTTCTTCACTTAATACTTCAATATCAGCATCAGTAAAATCTGCTTTCTTGGCAAATTGTAATTGTTTTTCAGACAGGTATTTATAGAATATAAAACCTAATATATAATCTTTATATTCATTGGCCTCAATCTTGGATCGCATCTGATTTGCAGATTCCCATATTTTGGCGGCTAGTTGTTGTTTGTTCATATTTGTAATAAAAAGATTACCATCCTATATTTAATTAGGGGCAAAAATATATTAAACTTTAGGAAATTTTAAAGATAAAGTTTCTTAGATAATCAGCACGATAAATTCTTAAATGGAGATTAGGATCATTTAAATATTGACCTAGCCTCATCATAAATCCGCTCAAAATTAGCCGCTAAATCTGCCTTAGAAAATTGCATGGATTCTTCAGGAAGCTGCCGTTGAATTCGGGCTAATTTAAACTGAACTTTCTTATCCTTACCATCGGCATAGGTAATAAACTCGCCTTGTTTCAATCTAAAAAAAACGTCTGCTCTTATCTTTGGGATTTCTTTTTCGCCAGTCGTAATACGAGTATCAAAATCGAGATTATGGCCGCGACTTATGCTTTTGGTAGGATCTTTTATAATTTCAAAAAAGCGTTCATAATATTTAGCCGTATCTGGGTCATTGACCTTTCCGAAGAACTGGTAGGATAGGTTGCTCAAAATCGCTTTGCTTGCCTTATCGCCATACATCATATCATTCTGAATTTTGTCCTGCATCACATACACAGTAGCAATATCATAACTTCTGAGCGTTGCCGGAATGCGGTGCATATTCAGTAATCGGATGGTAGGTGCTTCTTCCATCAATAAAAAAGACGGTCTCTGACCGCGTGCGCTCATTTGCTTGGTAATAGTGTGAATAATGGTTGCAACAACAGGCGAATAGGATGTTTCATATTTTGGATTATTTACTACTGAAATAATTGCTGGATTATCCTCGCTATTAATATTTAGTGGCACTTCGTCTGCGGATAATGCCATAAAAATGCGCTGTGTGCTAATTCGTTTCAGCGCATTGGCCAAGGTGCTTTTTACACCAGCGGTCTGCCTATCAGAATCCTTACCACTAATAAATGCATCTGCCATTGCCCTCGATGTGGTGTTGGTCTCCAAAAATTGAATAAGGCTATCCGTGTCCAATAATTGATAAATCGCTATTAAATGTGGAAGCGTACAGTAGTTGGGATAGTCGGTTTTCAGCTTCCAAATCAAACCACCAATCAAACCTTCAGCTGCATCGTTAAAAAATTTGGTTGTTCCTGTTGTTCCACTTTCTCTTTGTTCCAAAAGGTTTTCAATCAATACCCTTGACACCTCATTTACGCTTTCCTCATTCTCTAAATAACGTGGTGCAATAGGATTTACCCTGTGGATGATTTTATCGAAGGAAATGACTTTAAACGGGATATCGCTATCCTTAAAAAGTGGAAATGCCATTTCGGTCAGTTCAAAATCTTTGTAGTCGTGAATAATTCCACAAAACTGTTCTTTCCGGAAATGTTTTAAAAAGCCATACACCACACTTTCGGTCTTTCCACTTCCGGCAGAACCTATTATGGATGCGCCCCTTTTGATATTATCCAATTTGAAATTTCCTTTGGTCGTAGCAAAATTGACTTGATATTTTCTATCGCCATTCTGTACGGTTTCAGTTTTGTGTAGAAAGACATAGAACCCTATATTAATTAGCATTAGAGGACACGCTAGATACAGCAATATTGATACTAATTCATTCCCTTCAGAAATAAAGAAAATGAGAAATAAAAGTATTGCGATATTCAAAAGAAACGCATACTTGCTAACCCGAAACATCGCATAGAAAACCATACTGGATAAACCAATAATTGAAAGTACCGATATAAAATTGTCTATCTCCATATCAATTAGATCCCTATTGAACTTGATTTAATGGCCACTTCTACACCACGTCTTAATTGCTTAAAAACCCGAAGTGCAATTTGTGCTTGAATAATTGGAATACTTGGCACTATGGGCAATCCCGTTTTTGTGATCATTTTGAAAGCCAATGCTTTTTCATTGGCTGGCAACTTCATCAAGGCGGCGAAGTATAGATTAGGATTCTTTACAAAATCCTTTCGGGCTTTATAGGATTCTGCAAAGTTGCGTTTATAGTCAAAAGTCTTGTCAAACGTTTTTTCCGCTTTCGCGAAAAAGGTATCTCTATCAAAACCGCGCTTTACCTTTTTACCGTGCATTTCCACTACCGAAGCTTTGTGTTTGCTTCCTGGAGAAAGACTAACCGAATTCGAAGCATCCTTTCTGCTAACGATGATATGGATATGACTTTGGTATCCATCTTTTCGCATTCCCTGGATAATCCGTTTTCCGTTTTGTTGATGCGGTGCTTGGCGTTCCAATTTTGCTACTTCCCTTTTCATACTTTTAAAATTTCCTTCAACTCTTCCTTCTTGAACATTTCGGATTTCAGTTTTTAGCTGAAGAATTTTTGAAGCGTAAGGTTGATTCTCTTTAATCTGAAAATCTGTTCCTTTAAAGGTTCGTTGATGTTCAATTTTAGCGAAGTATTTTATATCATCTATGGTTATCGGTCTTCCGTGAATTTCTCGATTGAAACTGGCAACATAATCCTTCATCAACTCACGCGTGTAGGTTTTTAAATCTTGGCTATTGT
The DNA here is from genome assembly GCF_000423045.1 of Christiangramia portivictoriae DSM 23547. Lineage (GTDB taxonomy): Bacteria > Bacteroidota > Bacteroidia > Flavobacteriales > Flavobacteriaceae > Christiangramia > Christiangramia portivictoriae. The sequence continues at coordinate 137,674 of NZ_AUHF01000007.1, forward strand.
TCTGAAGTTTTCGCAATTCGTACTTTGACGGACTGACCGTAATCGAATAAAACTTGGGTTCTTTATTTTTCAATTTTGCGGTGTTGCCATCGATTTCTTTTACCACTTCTTCAGCGGAAATTTCATCGCCATATTGATTGAAAAAGTGTTCCATATCTTGCTGTTCTAAACCCTCGTTTTCTTTCTCTAAATAGCCCACAAAATCAGCTGAACTTTGTGAATAATTAGTACCCAACTTTTGAGGTGTTATTGTGATGTACATGGTTCAAAAAATTAAAGTTGGTTACTTGGGTTTTGCTTTTCGCGAAAGCGTACTTCCTTTTTTTCTTCGACATATTTCTTCTCTACAATCAGCGGTTTTTTTGTAGGTTCTTCTGTTTCAAAAAGGGATTGAATCATTGCTACCGTCGGTTTCGTTTGTGTCTTTTCCACGTCTCGCATTATGGCGATAACTGCGTTAATTCTTTTTAAAAGTTTTGCTTCAATTCTTCGTCCCGTTGGACCTAATTTTTCCTTTGGCGAAATTTCGTTATAGAAGAAAAAATCGAGAATAGTTGACATTGCTTCAGTATGTGACTTGAAGTGTGTTTTCGAAAATGCTTGAAAACGTTTGGCAGTTTTCCGTTTAAACCTAATTGTAATAAATGAATCCATTTTCTTTCGCTTTTTTAAAGATTTGACGTAAATCCACCCCTGTTTACTGGCTATTTCAAGCTGTTTGACGCAAATTGTAGAAACTTTGAAATATCGACTGATTGTAAATAACTAATAATCAGATGTTTAAAACGTAAATGGAATCCGTAACATCGCGCAGCGTGTTACCCTCTTGCTATTCCATTTTCGTCCGCACAGCGGACAAAATTTCATACAATTTGCTTATACACAAATTGCTTTTTTCGGAATTCGAATAATTCCAAATTGTAAATTATCGATGGATACAGCTATCAGCGAAAGTCAAAAATTGGATAGCTATAAAAATTATATTTGCTGAAGTTCAGCTTTTTAAAGATACAATTTTTTGGAATTTTAGTGAAAAATAGATTCCATAAAAAAGACCTGAAAAATCAGATCTTTTTAGAATTTATAAGGAAGTTCTATTATAACAGTCCCTCATCTGCAAAAGAGAAGTAATTGCCGTCTGGAGTAATAATTAAATGATCAAGGACTTTGATATCAAATAACACAGCAGCATTTTTTATTTTTTCTGTAAGCCTTTTATCTGCTTCACTCGGTCTTAAAGTTCCGCTGGGATGATTATGTGCTAAAATAACAGAGGTAGTCAAACTCTTTAGAACTACCGCAAAAAGAATTCTCAAATCTACTAATGTGCCGGTAATTCCACCCGTAGAAACTTCATAGATTCCTTTAACCTTATTGGCATTATTAAGAAGCATAACTTTAAAGCATTCTTGCAGTCCTATCTGATCTTTATTCCACTCACTAAATAATAGTTCGGATGCACTTAACGAAGAAGTAATTTTAGGAGCCTGAGAGATTTTAAAATTTCCCTGATATTTTATTGAGATTTCATTAACTTTAGTTTTCATTATTGACTTTTTAAAGGGTTGATAATTAAAAGAGGGCGTTACCGTGAACAAGTACCCGCCCTCTTATTTTATTATTACTGGCTATCGCCATTTTTTACACCTAGTAAAAGAATTTCGTTGGCTTCTACTTCGGTTACATACCGTTTTACTCCATCTTTATCCTCATAGCTACGGGATTTAAGTTTTCCAGCTACTCCAATCTCTTTACCCTTTCCGGCATATTTTTCAATAATTTCTGCAGTTTTTCCCCAGGCCACGATAGTGTGCCATTCGGTATTCTGTATTTTTTCGCCTTTTTCATTTTTATAAAACTCATTAGTGGCGAGTGAAAAACGGGCAACTTTTTTACCGCTTTCGAGGTTCGTGATTTGTGGATCCTGTCCGACATTTCCAATTAACTGTACGTGATTTTTTAAAGTACTCATGATTAAAAGATTTAAAGATTACTAATTATGCCACCTGAACCTTTCAGATAGTTTGCTTTATTATTTTTCTTAAATGATTTACTTATTATATCTGGAGCGTTTTCCTTTTTTGTTTTTTTTGGTGCGACTTCCTTTTGAATGTTTTTATAAGATTTCATAAGATTCATTTTAGATTTACTTCCTATAGCGCCCTCGCTGTTTCCTTTTTTTGTTGCTGAAACATTTTCAATATTTGGAATTGATAAGGACTTATAAAAAGGAGGTACGACTGGCTTATGCAGTGCGTTCAACTTCCGAATGTTGGTATTTTGCTATTAAAAAAAGGGAGGGACAGTGAGGGTGCGGGAGTAATTCTAAAGGCGTTTGTGAAATATTAAAACATAGGAAGTAGCATCAAATGAATAAATGGAATTCTATTTAGCGGACTTACTTCACGATTTCGGCTCGGGAATGTAGTGTTCCTTCCCTGCATAGCGGGAAGGGTTAACGGAATGGAAAGCTGAAATTGGGGATTGTGTCCAAGACCTTTCTAGTGAAGCTCTTTGCCCGTAATGAAGCTTTTCGCGAAATGCAGGGGAATGTGCTGAGTGGATTTGGGTGTAACCGTCTGTTATATACTTAGCCATCCAGTTTGAGGTACTGGATAAACCTTTATTTATTTTATGCCATAGCATAGACTTCATCAAACAGCTTTTTATCCAACCGTTCTTGTTGGCCAAAGGTTTTCTTTAGGACGTTGTGTAGTACTGAATTGAATGCATTGTAGCCCAACCAAAGATTTGGTTCTTCATTGAGCAACAATGCTTCGTAGTTTAAGATTTCGATGACTTCACGAGACTTTTTTGATGGGTCGCTATTCTTGTCGCTACATTCGTATCTAAACAATTTTGTTCTGTGGAGAATCGCCTTCACAAATTCCTGTATATCGATGATTTTAAATTCCTTCATCTTGTCGAAATTCTTGGTAATGGTATAGAATTCATTAGTCAGAAATTTATCGAACAGATTGTTTAGCCTCGGCATAATTAGGTGAGTATTGTTCTTACTGTGCTTGATGGAAAACTCAATTTCCACTTGTGAAACGTGCAGACCATTTGAACACACCTCTCTATAAAACCCGAAGTGGCCAGAGGTCTTCTCACTTCCATCATAAGAGTTTTTAAACCGAAGCATCGGTAGTATCAAGTCCTCATCATTCTTGACTGTAAACTGGCTTTTATCATCGATAATAAAGTCAGTAATAAATGACCTGTCGTTTTTATTAATAGTGCGTTTGTGGAAATTCAGTTGTGCATCGGTCAGCATTTCTTCAGCTTTCTTGAAGAATAGTTGATTAGGAATGTGTCCGTAGCTATTTGATACCACATTGACGATTTTGCCGTTTGATATAATGGCATTTTCAAGCCCTTGTCGGGATTCCATCTGGGTCAGACTTTTTAAGGATTTCATTTCAGATGGAACAAAGATTTCATCCTGTTGCAAATTTTGTAAATACATAGCTTTTGAATTTAGATTAAACAATATTTAAGCATAACCCAAACGGAAGCTAAAATCTCAGCTCAAAAGGAAACGGAATAAATAAGCGTAGGATGGCGCGATGGCTTTATGCCGTAGTCTTTTGATGGGTGTATTTTTCGAGTTTACCTTGCGTGGATATTGTATGATAATAAATTACCACACCAATACCCTAATTCTTTCTTGTAGTAAAATAAGACGTTTCAGAATATCATCCCACGAGAGGGCTTCCCCTGTGAACATACTTTCTTTCATAACATTATAGTCATTGGCATAATCTTCTATAACTGAATCTGGCGGTACTATATTAATCGAACTTGGTATATGATTAGAATAATCAATTCCTCTTAATGGCGAAAAAGTACTCCGATGTTCTGCAATATCATAGAATAGTTTACCATCTTTTAAGGCTTTCTCTGCGTGGTCGCTGTCCATCAACTTCTCTAAATCGTATAAGTGTCGGCTTAGCCTATCAACCCTTATGTTTTTCTTTTGCCATTCTTCGTGTAACAGAAAAATCTTTTCTAAGAATGTGCGCTGTGGTTCTACCGTTCTCACATCAAAAGATGGATTGGTAAAATCCGCTGACTCAAACTCTCTATCAACAATGGAATTTATAGGAACATCCTCACAGGGTTCACGAAGTGACCTGCAACTGATTTCTAAGAGTATCCTTGGTTCTATATATTCGCTCTGTCTTGTTAATGGTTCATAGGTTATAAAAATCCGTAAAGGATCTGTATCAGAATCTTCAAAAGGCTCAACGCCTATCGAAGAAAGGGGTAGTTTATTTTTTTTTATTGCTTGTGTTATATCAGCTAGTAGCTCTGTACTTATAAACTTGGCACTTTTCTTACGAAGTTTTTTTATCTGTGAACGAGATAATTCCCCTTCCATATTTAAATAAGCACGGTCGATGGCCAAGTCAATATCCTCAGAAAATCGATTTATTAAGTCATAACCCTTACTTAGTGATGTACCGCCTTTAAATACAAATGCTTCTGCGTAAGGCAACGAAAAAACGATGCGAAGCATTTCTGTGACCCACCAGTCTTTTTCTACTGCAAATGCAGGAAGGTTGGCTTTTACACCAGCTTGGGTAAATATTCTTGTTTTCTGTTCGTTGGTTAGGCTTATAAACTCACTCATAATAATACATTAGTAAATCCCCAAAAATATCGGCTATCCAGGAAGGTGCCAGCTTCATATCTTGGTATATATTTTCAGGATCTTCTTTTTTTAACTGTGCTTTAATTTTGGCGATTTCTTCTTTGGTTACCTTTTCTTTTCCAATCTCCTTTAGCGCCTGTATTGCAAGACCACTCAACCTACCCCTGGCAGCTAAATTTTTCGGGCTGGCTTTTTTGAATTTTATTTTTCGCTTACCAATTCTAATTGTTCGTGGTGAACCGTCCGTTAAAAAGATCGCATTCAATGGCACTTGTGTTGACATCCCTAGCAAATTCAAAGCTTGTATTCCAGTTGGAATTATACGGGCATTATCGCGAATTGCTATTTCCTCAGCGACAGTTTCTATGTCTGGATATAGCACCCCTAATAATTCGTCTCTTTCAGGATATAAGTAAATTCCACGTGCCAAACGTTCTAAAAAACCCTCATTGGTAAGTCGCAATAATGATTTCTTTGTGTTTTCTACACCGTACTTTATTTCAAAATCTGATGGCAATACTATACTACCCTTTTTCCCAAGTTGAATTTCATCCTTTATTTTCTCTTTTACAGACTTCAATGTTACATTTTGTCCCAAATATATGCTTTTTTTGGGACAAAAATACATCTATTTAACAGTGTAGTTTACAGAACACACACAATAAAATAAAATTTGATATTTTTGTGCGTATGTAATAAATTATTTATCTTTGTAAAAATATTGAACTAACACGTTTAAAAATGGAACTCGGAAAGAGAATAAAACAGTTAAGGCAAGATGCAGGGCTATCTCAGCAAGAATTTGCTGATTACACAGGGTTTTCAGTTTCATATATTCAAAAATTTGAAGAAGGAAAACGAGAAATGAAAACAAATCATTTGATACGTTTTTCTAAGGTTTTGAAGTTGAAACCATTCGATATAATTAATACCGAAAGCACAAACTTAGAATATAATCCGACCGACAAGTCTGCATTCTCGATGACCAACATTGAGTATAGGGAAAAACAAGACTCTCACAAAATTTTTGAAAATGAAATCATCGAAACCATTTCAAGTGATTTCTTCAACATCATCGAGCTTGAAAACATAATGGACGATAAAATGAAGTTCAAGAATCCGGTTGAAGATATCTTGATAACCAATGGTGATGATATTGAAGATGCGGTCAAGGTTATTCGCAAGAAATGGAAGCTTGGCAAAAACCCGATATACGATGTTATCCACCTATTGGAAAACAAAGGCATCAAAATTTTTGAGGTAGAAAAGCCAAATAGTTTTGTTGCTTTTTCTGGTTGGGCTGGCGAAGTTCCAATTATCGTACTCAACGGTGTAAATCCAGACATTGCACGAAGACGCTTTACAACTTTGCACGAATTGGCTCATCTGATCCTTAATTTTAATATTGACGACCATAATAAGATTGAACGTTTTTGCAATCACTTTGCAGGTGCTATGTTGCTTTTTGAAGATATCCTATCCGACCACTTCAATGATAATAGAAACGGTATCACACTGGAAGAGCTAAAGAATATTAAATCCGCCTATGGTATATCTATTTGGGCTATTATTATGCGTGCTTTAACTCTCAGTATTATTAATTGGGACACTTACCACTCGTGGAAAGAAAATTATGACCAATGGCGAGAAAATGATGAAACCTCTTTTGGTGATTATCACGGTGTAGAAAAACCCAAACGATTTTACAGTCTGTTGGCAAAAGGATTAAATATGGATAATAAAGAGGGTAAATCTTTACTTTCCCATACCAGGGCGGCAGAACTGTCAAATATGACAGTAAAGGATATTAAAGCGAGGTTTGGTGGTAAAAACTTTATGCGAAATTAGATGTATGTATTCAGTGACATAGAGTTATTGCTCCTCTTAGATAGTTTAAAGATATTAGACAATTCAACAGATTCTTTTTATGTAACTGAAATGGCTATAGAATCGCCTTGTTACGATTACGTAGAACAAAATCGTTTGAAACGCTTGGTTGGAGAAGGTAAAATAGAGACATACTCGCTGGAAGGCGAATTTTTTAAGTTTTCCTGTAAGGAAAGTATAAAGTACAACGGGTTGCACATTATGGATTTTGCTGCTATTTATTTTTGCAAAACTATAAACGGATGCCTTGTCGAAAGAAACGATTTAATAAAGGAATGTGCCTCAACTAATGGAGTCAATGCTTTATCTGTCAATGAAATATTGGGCACTATTGTTAAAGAAAAAAAGTATATGGAATTTATAAAAGCACTATAAAAAAAGCTGACATCTAAGATATCAGCTCTATAATTTACTTTAAGATAAGATTGGAATATTATCTGTAAAGACTTTGTTTTTGGCGAAACAAATATACCGCTTATTTCGGTATTTACAAGTCCTTCACACATAATCTCCCTTTTTCAATTAGAGTAATAATCCGCTACCAGAATGGTGGCAAGGAATATTTGTTTAATTATTTAAAATAACCTGTTATGGCAAAGAACAAACCGTTTGGGTGACAATGCTAGAAAAGGGGCAGTTAAAAACCGTACCCAAGTACTCAACCCCAAAACTGGGCTTTACGTTAAAAGAAATTCCGACTCAGGAAAATTTATGGACGTAAAAACCAGCGGTGGAAAATTTAAAGGTGTTACCGATAAAAGCAAGTAACGCATCAGCGAAACCCAAATGCTGTGAATTAGGGCTAATTTAAATTTTGACTATGAATTATTCATTTCAAAATGACAGGTTGAGTCTCTGTGAAAAAGACACCTGTTTACATTTAAAAGGAAATAACGCCAAAGTTATTTCCACAATTCTTACTGTAGTAACTTTTGTTACGGCTGTTTCCGCCATTGCAAAGGCTATCAAGTAATCAACTAGGCTGGTTCTTAGGATTCAGCCTAGTTAATAATTTAATTCTATATGGAAAAAGAAAGATTGGAATATACCATAACCCGATTGGACCACTACTATGATAGTGTAAATAATAAAACAGCAGTATATATTGCTATAAACACCTTTATCACAGGTGGGGCAATTACGCTGTTAACTCAAATTCAGGAACTTCTTGATAAAGAAACATGGCTCTTAATATTTTTAGCAGTAATTATTGCATTTGGTGTTGGCAGTCTTATACTGCTGGCATTGGCAAGTATGCCTTATTTCTCACCTAAGTCAGATGTGGAATCGCTATACTATTTTGCTAGTATCGCACAGAAAGGCAAAAAAGAATTTTTCAAGCTTTCAAAAAAGCAGGACAAAATAGAGGATGTAAAAGACTTGAGAAATCAAGTTTTCGTTCTTTCACAAGGCTTGAAATCAAAATTCAAAAAACTAAAATTGGCTTGTGGCCTATTAATCATACAATTTGTGCTATTGGCACCCTTAACCTACATATTAATTAAAATAACCTCGTAAAATGAACTTATTTGAAGACTACAAAAACGTAATTAAAAAAGCGGTCGAGAACGACCCTACAAAATCAAACAAAATCTACGGATTAAGTGAACCTCTGTTGGAAAGCAACCGTGAATATCTTAAAACGTTAAGAAACGAACTTCCTGGTCGAGAGCTATCTCGTGAAATGAAATTATTTGCGAAAGGGATGGGTGTGCCAGAGACTTTCGATTATCAGCCGTTGGGAAGTCACCCAGACTTTGTACACTTAAAGGGGACAGACTTAGTAGAAGAGCATTGGATAATTTCAGGCTTCATCGATGTTAAGAAAAGCACCAAACTCTTCAACAATTTCACAAAAGCAACGGTAAGGTTGATTACAGAAAGTATCATCCGAGCTTCAATGTTTGCAGTAAACCTATGCGGTGGCTACGTGCATCGAATACAGGGTGATGGTTTAATGGTCTATTTCGGCGGAAAAAACATAGAAAAGCTAAAAGCTGTCGAAGATGCCTTAAAGTCCTTTTCTATGATATCCTATTTTGTCAAAAATGATCTAAAAGAATTTTTTGAAGAAAATGGCATTCAAGATATTCATACAAGGGCAGGATTGGATTTGGGTCATTCCAAGCAGGTGGATTGGTTTTATTCCGGCATTGGTGAATCTGGTGAAGTTACCACGTGCAGTATTCATACTAGTCTTGCTCCTAAAATGCAAAGTAACGCAAAAAACAGTGGCATAGTTGTAGGTCACAATGTGACAACACAACTTAGAAAGGATAAGTATTTTGAACAGAGAAGTAAAGAAATTCACGATTATGAGGATGGAAGAAAATATCATCAATACAACTTTGATTGGGAACGCTACTTGGTAGATAACAACCTAGCTGTTCAAAATGATAAGGGTGTTTTGGTATTGACTATTAATACCCTTCCGGACCCCAACAGAAATAGCCGTGATTTGTATCCAATAGCTTCTAAAAGTAAACCCTACTTCAACTATGAGTGAAAAAGGACTCAATACTGACATCAAAAATTTTCTGAACAAATATTTTGCCTTTGAAATAGTTGAAAGCCCTAAAACTGGATATTTAGCTCTCGAAGGCAAAATAAGTATCTTAGACAGAAATGATAAGCTCTGGGGTCAATTTAAAATCCTAATCCTTATAAATGAAGTTGAGTACCCACATACCGTACCTATAGTAGTCGAGAAAACTAAGATCATCAATAGAAATTGGGATTTTCATATTTCTAAGGATGGTGAATGTTGTTTAGACATTCCGCATAAACTTATGAAAAGAAAAAGACGAGGAATTGTATTTGAAGAGTTTTATAGAGAAGTAATATATCCTTTTTTTGCGAATTTCCATTATAAAGAATCCACGGGGGATTATGCAAATGGGGAATATAAACACCACTTTGAAGGTATCGAACAATTTTATCAAGAAGAATTTGGGCTATCTGATTTTGAAAATATTATTGCCCTATTGGAAACGGCCATCTATGGTATCAAATATCATCCCAATAAGGAATGTCCTTTATGTGGCGGTCCTAAATATAAAAAATGTTGCCGGAAGAAAATCTATGATTTGAAAGGGTATGGCTTGCACCAATTAAAATTTGATTTGGCACTTTTTAACAAATACTAATTCAAAATAGAACAGATTCCAAGTTAAAAAATGTTCTAAATAAAATACGAATACAACTGGCATTAATTTTCGCCAAATTATATTTCTTATAGAAAAATAATAAGATGTTGTACCTATGTTGTACCCAAGCTATAAAAAAAGACTTCACATTTCTGTGAAGCCTTGTCTTTCTTAGTAGCGGGAACTGGACTCGAACCAGTGACCTTCGGGTTATGAGCCCGACGAGCTACCTACTGCTCTATCCCGCGCTATTGGACGGCAAATATAAGACGTTTTTTAGTTTCTATCCAAACTTTTTTTAAATTTTATATAGAAATCCATTGGATCGCATTCAGTCTATCCTTTATATCGTAGGTCCTAACCTCTACGTTCAAAAATATATCACTCACATTAACAGCCTTTTGAAACCAAATACTATCAGTAACTATTGCGATCTTATTAAAAAGATCTGCATTTAAATATTTAAAATTTATTCCTTTTAATAAAGCCTTAAAGCTAATTTCATGACCTCTTTCCAGTTCTAGGTAGACATTTACCTGTTCGTATTGCTCCAGACGTGCTTTAATCTCCAGAATCACTTCATCCAGGAGTTGATCTGTAAGATCTGTATTTACTATGATGCCGATGACATGACCGGCTAGATCAAATGTTGCCAACATGATTTATGTGTAGGGTAAGCTACTAAGATAATTTAAAAACAGATCAGGTTTACCTGTGAATAAAAATTATTGTTCAATTGGCCGGGCTTCGAAAACCTGCAATTCGTTAGATTCAAACTCAATGTGAAATTCAATAGGATTGCAACAGGTCTCGCAATCTTCAATATAAGTTTGTTGCTGAACAGAAGGATCCAGCAGTACAGAGACTTCTTCCCAGCAGTAAGGACATTGAAAGAAATGTTCGTTCATCAATCAAAGATTTACGTTCAGTAATTGACCAGTAAGTTGCAGAACCTGTAACTCCGCCAGCTTGGCATCATACTTGGCCAGGTTGAGACTTGTCCTGGCATCCAGTAAATTAATCTGCGCCTGCCTGAATTCTATGGAGGAAATTCTTCCAAGCTTATATTGTTCCTCAGAACGATTGAAGTTGTTGAGGTTCGTTTCAACATTTTCCTGCTGCACGTTCAGGATAAAAAGTTTGTTGCGGTAATTTCCGAGGGAATTCGCAATGTCACGCTGCACCTGACTGATTAATTGTTCTTTCTGAATTTGCTGATTCTCATATCTAATCTTTGAATTCCTAACCTGGATATTCCTGAAACCTCCGTCAAACAGGTCCCAGCGCAAGCTAACACCGGCAGCCAGACCATCTGTAGTAGTCGTACTTCCTGGAAAGAATGCGGTCGCGGCACTTCGGTTTAAATTCCAGCCGTAAGAACCCGTAAGGTCTATGGTTGGTAAATATCCACTTTTATTGATCTTAATATCATAATCGCTGATCTCCAGATTTTGCTCGATTTGCAGCAATGACACGTTATTTAATTCAGCCTCCGAAATATATCCATCCAGTTCAAGATCGCTTACAAAATTTACGGTAGTATCTACGGAAAATTCATTCGCGGTGATCTCCCGGTTCAAAAGCACATTTAGATCCCGCTTAGTGTTTTTTAATTGTTGCTCGGTTTCTATTAGCGAGATGCTATCATTGTTGACATCTACCCTGGCATTGAGGACTACAAGATTATTGGCCTGTCCATATTCAAACTGATATTGAGCCCGTGTTACCCTGTTTTGAGAAATCTCCAGGGTTTCCTCCAGTACATTGATATTTTCTGAAAGTCTGGCGACCTCATAGTACACACTCATAATCTGTAAAATAGTGTTTTCTATGGTTTCCCTGGCTTCCAGCCTGGAGAGATCGTACTGCTCCTGAAGACTTTTATAATTGTACAAACGCCCAAGGCCATCAAATAGTGTGTAGCCTACGTTGATGGATGCATTGTAACGATTGCTCTCGATCCCACGCTGGTCCACTGTCTCACCATTCTCCGGCTCTGTAACCCGATCGTTTAAATCATAGTTTGCACCCGCAAGTCCCGTAAGACTTGGTAAGTATCCCGAATTTAGAATACTCTGGTTATTATCGGCGATCTCAACATTATTTTCAGCGATCCTTATTCCAAAGTTTTCCTCCAGCGCCCTGGAAATTACTTCCTGCTTCGTGAGCAGACTATCCAGACTATCCTGGGCGTTGCTCCCCATACTCCAAAACAGTACGATCAAAAAGCTAAGAATATATTTTCTTAATGTCATTCGAAATTATTTATTCTCAATTTCAATTGTTTTCTAGTAATTCTGACTTTTATTCGCCTCATCGATTTCGTTCTGTCGCTCATCCTCATCATTTTTCTCCTTGATCGCTCTTTCCACAGATTCCCGACTTACCCTATGGCCTGTTTTTAACCATTTTGCTCTGGCCTTTCCTGAGTTTGTAATGGAAAGTAGCAATGGCAACACCAGTAAAGTTAAAAAGGTTGCCACAAAAATTCCATATGCGATCGAAATTGCCATTGGCTTTAAGAACTGTGCCTGCCTGCTTTTTTCCAACAGCAACGGAGCAATCCCGGCGATGGTCGTTAAGGAGGTAAGGAAAATAGCTCTAAATCTTGACTTTCCGGCTTCAATAAGAGCTTTCTCGAAACGCATTCCTTCCCTCAAATAGGAATTGAACTTCCCAATAAGCACAAGTCCATCATTTACCATGATTCCCACCAGCGCAATGATTCCCAATAGTGAAAGAATATTCACCGGAAAACTATGCAGGTAATGTCCCCAGGCTACTCCAATGATACTGAATGGAATCATGATCATTAACAATAATGGCTGACTATAACTTCTGAAGGTAAATGCGATCACCGCATAGATTAGAAACAGGATAATTGGGAATACCTTTTCCGCAGATTTCGTAAGTTTTTCAGCTTCACGGTTCTGTCCCTCATAGGATACGGAAACACTTGGATATTTGGACAAAATCTCCGGAAGTATATTATCATCTATATTGGCTATTGCATCTGTAGCACTGGCATCCGGATCATCCATATCTGCCTCCACCCTAATTTCACGAAGTCCTTCCAGGTGACTAATGGATTCTGTTCCACGTCTAATTTCATAAGTCGCGATTTCACCAAAAGGAACCCTGTTCCCGTCTGGAGTTACAATTCGCATATCGTCCAGGTCATTGATAGATTCCCGGTTCTCACGATCATATCGCACCCAAACCCTGATCTCATCCTGCCCGCGCTGGAATCTTTGTGCCTGCAATCCAAAGAACCCTGCCCGCACCTGGCTCATCACTTCTCTTAGATTCAGTCCTAAAGCATAAGCATTCTCATTGAGATCTATGGTGATTTCCTTAATCCCGTCAGGATCTGTGTCTGTAACATCTTTCAAGGTGGAATTCTCTTCCATTGCTTCTTTAAGCTCCACCTTGGCACGCTCCAGCTCTTCAAGGTTGTTTCCCAGGAGTGATACTGAGACCGGTTTCCCGCCAAAGTTCCCACCGCTACCAAACGTTAAACGTTCCACACCGTAGACCTGCCCTACTTCATCCCGAATAGCATTCGTAATTTCAGGAGACCCAAAATCACGTTCTTCTCCCGGCAACAAATTCACTCTCAAAGAAGCTTTATTGTTACCCGGTCCAACTCTTCGAACAATATTCTTGACGACCTGCTTATTTCCTGTCTGGCGTTCAGTAAAGTCTTTATTCACTCTCCATGCGGCATCTTCAACCATAGAAATGATACTATCGGTCTTTTTCGGGTTTGTGCCTTCCGGCATTAGCAGATCTATGCTTACCCGGTCGCTGGCGATACTTGGAAATAAAGTTACGTTCACAACACCTCCCATCACCGAGCCTACCGTTAAGATAAATAATGTGATGAGAATCGAGAGGCTCAGGAACCTGTGCGCAACGGTAGCACGTATGACTGGTTCGTAAAGTTTATCCCGCAAATAGGCCATCAATTGATCTCCGTATTTGTTGATGATCCTTAGTTTAAGGAACAGCCTTGATAATCCTTTCTTCTTCTTTTGATCCTCTTCGGTTTCTCGAACCAGTGCCCTGGAATGAGCAATGTGTGCTGGAAGAATAATTAAAGCTTCCACCAGGGAAACCACCAGAGTCAGAATAACGACTGTACTAACTTCACCAAAGAATTCTCCAATCCGGCTGTCTAGGAACAGGAATGTGGAAAAGGCTAAAACCGTGGTAATGATTGCTGAAAGGATGGGCGGCAGCACTTCCATGGTTCCATCTATGGCTGCCTGTACCGGTTTTTTACCTCTTTCGTAATGCTGGTAGATATTTTCTGAAATAACAATCCCGTCATCTACCAGGATCCCAATCACGATGATCATCCCGAATAAGGATAGTACGTTGATGGTGACCCCAAATCCCGCGGCAAAAATGAACATCCCCAGGAACGAGATAGGAAGCCCGAAAGCCACCCAGAATGCCAGCCTGGTATTCAGGAAAAAAGAAAGAAACAAAAGAACCAGAATGATCCCAACGGCACCATTCTCAATGAGCAGCTGTGTCCTTTGATTCAGGGTAATACTACGGTCATCTTCCACGATGATCTTTAGGGTATCGTTCTTTTCATTGAACTCTTCCACATATTTGCGCACCTTTTCAGCCGCAGAAATAAGATCTTCATTATTGGTGGTGGAGATATTTACGCTTACGGCAATCTGCCCGTTGATATAAGAGGCATTCGGAGTTTCTGAAAACCTGTCACGAATCGTAGCAACGTCTTCAAGTGTTACCGTAGTACCATCAGCCTGTGATTTCACTACCAGTTTATTCAGTTCCTTTCCGAAGTAGGAACGATTATCAGCGCGAATCAGGAAATCCTCTTCCTGTGTTTTAATACTCCCGCCGGTGGTTAGAATATTTGCCTGGGCGACCGCCTGTGCAACTTCAGTAAAAGTAATATTAAAGGCAAGCAGGTCATTTTCATCGACTGCTATTTCAATTTCTTCTTCAGGAAATCCAGATAATTCTATCTGGGAAAGGCCATCCATGGCTCTAAGATCATACTCGATCTGCCTTCCAATTTGCTTCAGCGTGGCCAGATCTACCCCTTCACCACTAACGAAAAAGTCAAAGGTTTCCCGGATATTTTCCTGTTTTGCAACTACCAGAGGCTCCATTCCAGAGGGAAAGTTGGGAACTCTGTCCACTGCGTTTTTTACTTCGGAAAGCATTACATCAATATCCTCGTCTGAGTCTATTTCCACAGTGATACTACCACCGTTCTCTCTGGAAACTGAAGTAACACGGTCTACTCCAACCAGGCCTTTGAGGTTATCTTCAATTTTCAGTACAATTCCTTCCTCGATCTCCTCAGGAGCAGCTCCAGGATAAGTAACATTGATATTAATGATCTCAGATTCGATCAATGGGAAAAAAGAAGATTGCATACGCAACATTCCCACCACGCCAAATATCACAAAGGCGATGATCATGATATTCACCGCAACATGATACTTGATAAAGTAACTTATGATCGCTCTCATTGAACCTGACTTTCAGAATTTGAATTTGCTGCGGTGTTCGCTGTATTATTTTCTTCGGCGATCTTGACTGGCATTCCATTATAGGCTCCAGAAACCTGTCTTGTAACGATCACTTCTCCATCCGGAACACCTTTAATGACTACTTTACGATCTGAAAAATAAACCGGTTTTACTTCCATGGTTTTCAAAACAGAATCACGCACGGTAAATATTTCGTTTCGGTCATTAACGAGACTTCGATCAATTTCGACCGCATTATCCTCATTCCTCGCATCCAGGTTAGCCTGCATATACATGCCTTCCTTGAGACCTTCAGCAGCCACTTCAATAAAGACATTTACAGTTTGAGTAGCCTGATCTATCCTGGCATTGATTCGGCTTACTTTACCTTCATAAGTTTTGCTGCCGCTGTTATCGGTAAGACTTACTTTTTCATCAAGCTTTAATAGATCTGCGTATTGTTTTCCTATGGAAACCTGAAGTTCATAAACTTCCGGATCTATAAATTCCCCAAGCTTCTGCCCGTTCCGGATCAGGGTTCCTTCAGTTACTAAAGCTTCGGTTAGAACTCCGTT
Source organism: Christiangramia portivictoriae DSM 23547 (assembly GCF_000423045.1). Taxonomy (GTDB): domain Bacteria; phylum Bacteroidota; class Bacteroidia; order Flavobacteriales; family Flavobacteriaceae; genus Christiangramia; species Christiangramia portivictoriae. The sequence continues at coordinate 153,461 of NZ_AUHF01000007.1, forward strand.
GAATGGCGCAGTGATCCTGTACTTAACCAGGCGCTGTTCCAGATTCTTAATGTTGAAATAAGCGGAATTAATTCCGCGACCACTTATGAAATAACGTTCTTTATCATTTGCAGGTTCTGGCAATGCAGGAATGGAGCTATTCACGTCCAGATTGTTTAAATACTTCTGCCACTTCGGAAAGATCTCCGGGTAGTCCAGTCTTAGATCTGGCATGATAGCCGTGATCTGGTTGTAAAGCTCACTTTTCGCAGATTGCACACTGGCTTCATACTCCTGGGCATCTATTTTCAGTAGAGTTTGTCCTTTTTTGTAGGCCTGTCCTGCCTTAAAATCCTGAGAACTGTAGCGAAACACCCCCTGAACTTCTGCATAGAGTTCTACTCGGTCTTTCGCCACAAGATTTCCATTTGCGGGTATTTTAATAGCTATGGAACTGTTTTTGACCGTGTCAACAAATACAGTTTTTACGGTTTTCTGAATATTTGGTTTAGGCTGCTCTTTGCTATCTATGATAGCTTTTGCCCCAAAAATAGCACCTACAATGAGCACGACGCCCAGTAGAGAAAGTATGATCTTGCGTTTATCCATGGTAGTCGTTGGACTCATTGAAGTCCTGATAGTTTAATTAAAAAAAAGAATTAGCTTATTTCTTCCAGGCTGAAATGTATTTCTTCCCATTCCTTCATCAAATTTTCCAGCTTCTTTTTTGATTCATTATATTTATTCAAAAAATCTGATTTGGTGATCGTCTTCTCGTAATTTTGAGCCAGCTCCCTGTCTTTGGACTTGATATCTTTCTCGAGTTTAGTGATCTTTGCCTCCACTTTGCTCAGTTGGTTCTTAAGTCTCTTAGCTTCTTTCTGATCCTCAAAGGAGGATTGTTTATTTTTAGTCTTATCCTGTTTTACTTTTCTGCCTTTATCAGACTTTTCCACGGCTCTCATATCCTGCATCTTTCTTTGATCCAGGTAATAATCAAGATCTCCAAGATATTCTCTAATCTTATGATCACGGAATTCGTAAACCCGGCTGGTAAGTCCCTGCAAAAAGTCCCTGTCGTGAGAAACGATGATCAGTGTCCCTTCAAAATTCTTTAGAGCATCCTTCAGTACATTCTTCGATTTGATGTCAAGGTGGTTCGTAGGTTCATCCATCACCAGAACATTAAAAGGCTCTAGCAGCATCTTACACAACGCCAGCCTGTTTCTTTCTCCTCCTGAAAGCACTTTCACTTTCTTTTCAACTTCATCTCCTCGAAACAAAAACGCACCCAGCATATCTCTTACCTTGGTACGATTCGATTCATTGGAGGCATCTTCCATGGTTTGCAGCACCGTTTTTTCACCATCCAGGTATTCAGCCTGATTTTGAGCGAAGTAACCTAATTGGACATTATGACCTAGTTTTAAGGTTCCTTCATGTGGGATCTCTCCAATAATGATCTTGGCCAGGGTTGTTTTTCCCTGTCCGTTCTGACCCACAAATGCGATCTTACTTTGTCTTTCTATAAGTAGCTCCACATCTTTAAGGACTTGTTTTTCTCCGTAGAACTTCTGAAGATCTTCAGCTTCAATAACCACTTTCCCCGGAGTGACCGAAACAGGGAAGTTTACGCTCATTACTGAGTTGTCATCTTCATCTACTTCTATACGGTCTATTTTATCAAGCCTTTTAATAAGGGATTGAGCCATGGAAGCCTTACTGGCTTTGGCTCTGAATTTATCGATAAGCTTTTCTGTATTTTCAATTTCTTTTTGCTGATTCTTTTGAGCTGCCAGCTGTTGCTCCCGCAGTTCTTTTCTGAATTCGATAAATTCTGAATAAGGTTTACGATAGTCATAAATGTGACCTAGAGAAATCTCGATACTTCTATTAGTAACATTATTCAGAAACATTTTATCGTGGGACACCAGCATCACACACCCGGAATAATTGTTCAGAAAGCTTTCCAGCCAGATGATACTCTCTATATCAAGGTGGTTGGTTGGCTCATCGAGCAGCAAGATATCATTGCTTTGCAATAATAATTTTGCAAGCTCGATACGCATTCTCCATCCTCCGGAGAATGTCTGGGTCAGTTTTCCAAAATCCTTTCGCTGAAATCCTAAACCTTGCAAAACCTTTTCAGTTTCACCTTCGTAATTATATCCTCCAATGATCTCGTACTGGTGAGTGATTTCGCTTAGATCTTCGATCAACTGGCTGTAGCCTTCGCTTTCATAATCTGTCCTGGTGGCAAGCTGCTCATTAATATGCTCCATTTTTGCTTCCAGTTGCTTGATCTCTGCGAATGACTGGTGCGCTTCATCAATCACTGTCCTACCCTGTTCAAATTCCAGATCCTGCTTTAAAAAACCAATTCTAAGTTCCTTATCCTTTGCGATCTGCCCGGTATCATATTCCTGTTCTCCGGAAATAATCTTCAGCATTGTGGATTTCCCAGCTCCGTTCTTTCCAATAAGACCCACTCGATCTCCTGCACCAAGCCTGAAACTTACCTCCTTAAAAAGGTATTCACCCTGGAACGACACTGATAAATTATGAATATTGAGCATTTTGTAACTATTGTAACTTTAGGTTTCGTGCAAAGATGCTTAAATTTGAATTGCAAAAAAAACGATCGTCATGCTTAAAGGAACTAAAGTTTATAGTATTGCCACAGGTACCTGCCCTGTGTGTCAGGAAGAAAGCATGTACAAAGAGGAAAATCCCTATAAGCTTAACAGGGTGTATGAAATGCACGAACGTTGCAGCAATTGTGGCACAAAGTACAAAATAGAGCCTTCGTTCTTTTATGGTGCCATGTACGTTAGTTATGCCGTTGGTATTGCCTTTGCAGTGGCCGCATTTGTGATTGCATATGTATTCCTGAATTCCAGCCTTTTAACATCCTTCTTTGCCATTGTAGGAACATTGGTAATCCTGATGCCCGTAATTATGCGACTATCACGAAATATCTGGATAAATTTATTCTTCAGCTATAAAAAGGACGCTGGAAAAGCTTAAGTTCTCTTCCAGTATCTCTTCTGAAATCTGGATACATCAATTTCAGCGTTCAATAGTGAATTTTTTAGAATATGGTCTGCTAATTTTGGAGCAAGATAAGGAGCTATGAGTACTCCCCGACTTCCAAAACCATTAAAACAGTACATGTTTTTAAATTCAGGATGCCTACCCATTACTGGTCGCCTGTCCCCGGAAGTAGGACGTATACCAGCAACCTGATGCACCACTTCAAAATCAACATTGATCACCTGTTTCAAAGATGCTTCCAGCTGCTCTCTGGCTTCTGAAGTTGGTTCTGCAGTTTTATCATGATTGTTATAGGTTGCACCCACCTTATATAGGTCGTTTCCAAGCGGCATGATAAAAACCGAAGCCTTGATCGCAAAGTCCAGTTGAAGCGCTGGAGATTTAACGATGATGTATTCTCCCTTGTTTCCATGCAACGGGATATAATTGAAATACGAGTTCCTGGATAGACCAAATCCTTCACAAAATATGATCTGCTTTGCTTGTATGTCCTTATAAATTAAAATATCGCCATTCATCTGCAAGAGCTCATAGTCAAAATTTTCAGCCCTCAGTTGTTGCTTTTTTTGCAGCTCTTGCCGATAAGCGTTCAGCATTAGCTCCGTATCAATATTTCCCGTATGCATTACTCGTCCAAAACCATAATCGGTCTTTACTGAGGAATTCGAATTGCTGACCAGGTTTTGGTCTAGAAAAGGTGAAAGCAGAGGCTTGTCTGCAGCTACGAACCAGTCGTTTTGCTCTTCAATGGAGTGGAATCTTCTAAAGATGTCCCATCGATATATAATTTTCTGCTGAAGATCATTTTCTAATTCGCTATAAAATGGAAGAGCAATGTCCATTTGTTCTTTAGCTTTCCATGCAGGGGTGAATCGCTTCAGAATAACCGGATTAAATATTCCTCCTGCTACGTAGGAAGAAACCTGGGAACTGTCCTCGTAGACTACAAAACTTTTGCCTCTCTTATTAAGTTCACGTGTGATGGCCAAACCGGCAAGACCTAAGCCTACAATGATAAAATCTACTTTTTTTATGATCATGGTCTTAAAATAAAAAAAGCGCTCCGGAAAGAGCGCTTTTCAATATGATACTATGGAATTAGTAACTCCACATGTCTTGTTCAAAATTTCGAATTTGCTCCTTTATTCTTTGGGATTCGAGCAATTGCATAAACGCATTATCTGCTATATAATCGTCAATCTCTCTATCACCCTGTACGTTATCCTCTTTGTAAATAACTCCGTCGAAACGTCTGGCGTTCAACAAGTGATCAAAGTTAATGGTTTGGGCAGTATTACCACCGGTAAATACAAGTGCGTCATGCAAAACTTCACGTGCATCCGGATACCAAACCCAGAACAACTCAACAAGATCTGTTTGTCCTGAATCGATGAAGTTAACATCTGGTGCTACCGGAGCGATTCCCAGAATTCTGTATTTCAATTCTGCAAGACGCTTATCAAAATACCATATTCCACGAATGTGATACTCCACGATATCTGCCGCACCAAGATCACGACGATCAATAAATTGAGCATCTACTTCTTCCCCGGCATTGTACTGCTCGATCCCCAGGTCTGTCGTATCCACCTTGGAAATGGTTGCACTAATATCCTTTAGCGTACGCTTTTCAGTAAAATAAGAATCGGCGTAAACGTTCTGAATCTTACCCTGCTTAATAGCGCTCGTTAAGACATCATAAAGCGATCTTCTGCTTGATCCAATATTATTGGTATCGATTGGATAATACATTGGGAAATTCACTCTTTCATCAAGATCGATGATCTCCCAGGTGCTTTTAGACCATAAAATATCACGGTCTCCAACGTATCCATATTCAAGAGGTTTGTCTTCCTGATCTACCATAGCCTGAGCCTGCGATTTCTTCCCGATATCCTCGGGTTTTTTCGCATTCAGGATGTTTGCCTGACCGAAAGAAGAAGCACTCATCATCATCACAAAACCATAAACAAAAATTTCTTTCAAGCTCATTGTCTTCAATTTTTAGTTTGTAAGCTCAATTACGACCGGCGCAACTTTCTTAAGCTTATAACTTGAGTTCCCCTGAAGGGAAGCATTAATATCATAAATCTGTACAGATTCACCTCTTCCTGCTCTTCTTAAAGCGGCTTTGGCTCTATCATCCAAACGGCTACCATTCACATTGATAGTAGGCTGTCCCGGTACTTTAAATTTGAAACCAGTTACATTCAGGTTCAGATCGAAATCAAAATCCGGAAGGTTAGCACCAATAGTTGCTATCTCTAAAGAATTTCTCTGCATAGATACAGAACCATCCTCTCCACGAATCGTACCAACAGGTCTAGGTATATCTTTAACACGGAAGGTTTTTCTATCTGAAACTGTTTTACCTCCTGGAAGTTCTCCACTCACGCTAATAGTAACTTCTCTAGCCTGCAGCGTGGTCACATCCATCATATAACTTCCAGCACCACCAGAAGCTCTTAGTCCCGGAGCATTTGCACTAACGCTACTTACACCCGGAATGGAGATCGTCATCGGGTTCTGAACCCCACGATAAACCACATTCATCTTATCTGCGGAAATCACGGCTGAATTAGGTAAAGGAATTACGTTATAAGAATCTGAGATCTCGATACTTTTCAACGAGTCATTCTCAAGATACTGAAGCTCTCCAGTAATTTTTTGCTCACCTACATTTCCTGCAGGAAACTTTAATACTACCTGTCCAGCCTGAGTGTTTTCAACCTCTTTCCCGTTTATGGTAACCTTTTCGAATTGTAATGTATTATCGAAACGACCAAGTACTACTTTACCGCTAAATTCCTCACCGCTAAAAAATGCTGGTTTATCTGGAATTACGATAGCCTGGTAATTACTTAAAGAAACATCACTCTGTAACTGTCCCGATAACATTTGAGATAGGATCTCGCTTTCTGTACTTTTAATATCAGATTGTATCTGAGTCATTTTCGTTAAAGATGCGATCAATGGAAATCCCTGGTAGTTGTAATACAACCACGGTTTGGTAACACCATCACCATCAGTCACCTCTTCCGTAGAAAATTCTCTTCTTACATTAGCTGCAAGCTGAGGATATTTATCTTCAAGGATCGCTGATACTTCTTCACGATAAGTATTAATTTGATTTACAAATTCCTCACCGGCAGGAGAAACTCTTCCACTTTGAAAGAACATTTCATCCAGCTGATCTGACTTATCCATTTCTTCGTAGTTCCATTTACCGTTCTCCTCCTTCTCCATTTCTGCAGTAAGATCATTCTTTACTCCTTCAATATAATCATTGAGTTGAGCAGATAACTGGTCGATTTGATCGGCTTTTTCCTTAATTGAGGTGTACTTGGCTGGCTGCTCATCCACTTTTTCAGCAAGACCGGCCATATAAGCGGCATTTCGGTTCTCAGCAGTAGCATTTGCCGTACTCAATTTTTCATTCATCATTCCAAAAGCGGTAAGTACCTCTTTGGACATATTTAGTGCCATCATAGCGATGAAAACCAGGTACATTAGGTTAATCATCTTCTGCCTTGGCGATTGTTTTCCGGATGCCATGTCTAATTAGATATTTTAATTAATAAATCGTTTAATTGAAAATTCAATTAGACTCTTGGTTTTCCGTTCATAGCAGTTAGCATACCTCCGTAAACATTGTTCAGTGAAGCCATATTGTTTGCTAACGAATCCATTTGCGCTTTAAGTTTACCAGCATTCTCTGCAACTGCCTGGTTCACCTCTGCCTGCTTGGAAGCAGATTCAACCTGTACTTTATAAATATTGTTCAAAGTTTCCATTTGAGCAGCAGCTACGGTTAATTCTTCGCTGTATTTCTTTTGAGAAGCCATCGAGTCAACTGTTGGGGCAATTCCTTTGGCAGCTCCTTCAAAATTTCTAATACTATTACCTAGTGAGGACATAAGATCTGCATCTAGTTTTGCTTCTTTCAGCATTGCATCCAGCTTCTTAGACAAAGATGCCTCTGCTTCTTTTTGTTCCACAACCACAGCTTCTCTTTTAGTACCTGTTCCACCAGCCAGTTCTGGATATACTAATGACCAGTCCAGTTCATCATCGATTGGTTCAAATGCAGAATATGCAAATACAAGTGCTTCTACGATAAGACCGGCAATAAGCATTTCATTACCACCCGGCCAGTGCATAATTTTAAATAACGCCCCTAAAATAACTACAGATGCACCAAGACCATACACCATGTTGGTCACCCGTTTTGCTCCTCTTGATTTTGCCATAACTTTAAGCTTTAAATTTTCTTGTTGGTTTATTGATAGGTTGAAGTTCTAAGTTTATTTACTCGATTGATTTAGGGTAACATCTGTTCCAAGGTAATCCTGAACAGTTCTAAATCCAATATAGCTACGTGCTGAGTCCATGTACTCGTAATCTCTCGAGCTCACCTGTAAGAAGTATGCTACATCTTTCCATGAACCACCTCTTACTACTTTTCTCAAATCTTGTGGATTATTTACCGTTGGATTCATTGTGGACATGTATTCATAAGATCCTGGATCATAACTCGAATCTACCCATTCTGCTACATTTCCAGCCATATTGTACAATCCGTAATCATTTGGATCATAAGATTTGGCTTCTACAGTATAAAGAGCCTGATCTGCCGCGTAGTCTCCTCGAAGTGGCTTGAAATTAGCCATAAAACATCCACGATCATTCAAGGTATAAGGACCACCCCATGGGTACGTTCCACCTTCCAGACCTCCACGAGCGGCGTATTCCCACTCACCTTCTGTAGGTAACCTGTAAGAAGGTACGTTGGCGTCTCCTTTTTCTCTTCGGAAGTCGTTGTGATACTTAGTTCTCCACTGTGTAAATGCTCTCGCCTGCTTCCAGGAAACACCTACCACTGGGTACTCATCAAATGCACTATGCCAGAAATAGTCATTATGCATAGGCTCATTATAGGAGTAATTGAAATCTCTAATCCAAACTGTCGTATCAGGATAAACTGAAACTTCCTCATTCTTAATATAGTTACTACGGTTACCCTGCTTTTTGGCAGCCGACTGTATATCCATATAAGAATATTTGAACTTTAATTTTTTAACGTCGATCGTTCTCTGCCCGTTGTAAACTTCATTCATTGGAATGTACATGGAGTCCATTACTTCGGCATAGTAAACATCTGGATAATCTTCAGTATCCCAGTATATCTCCACATCCTTGTTGAGCCTTCTGTTCGAGTAATCTTCTGAAGGACCACCCTGCCCGTAAGTGTTCAGCATATACTCTTCGTACGGTGTCATGTTTCCTTCTTCAGCATCTGCAAAGGCAAATTCGCCAATTCCATCATCACCAGCAGTAGCACCTTGCAACTCAGCCATTTTAGCTAGTTCAACCCGTACTACCGAATCTTTTACCCAATCTACAAATTGACGGTATTCAGAATTAGTGATCTCCGTCTCGTCCATATAAAACGAACGAACAGTAACCGTTTTTGGAGGTGCATTCTTCTGCCCGGCGATATCATCATCAGATTTACCCATGACGAACGAACCACCAGGAATTAATGTCATACCATAAGGTTTCTCCGGATTCCACTTCTTTCCCTCCGCACCTACTAGCTGTCCACGATCGCCTCCACCACAGCTTGAAAGCAAGGCCAGAACAGCAATGAGCGAAATATACTTCTTCATAATTATCTTAGGTTAAGACATTTTGATTTACGGCAGTAAACCTATCTAAATATTTTTTAAAAAACAATATTTCCGATAAAAATACAGCAATTACCGATAATGCCTGACTTTAATATTTTATACCTCGTTTTTTCTTTTAGCCTTATACCATCGTTCCGGGATAACCTGGTTGCAAGCCTCCAGGTAATCTTCTTCACTGCATGGTAATAACGTATGCCTTTTCAATTTATTATTGACCGAATTTAAAAAAGGAATTTCGATCCACCATCGCCCGCTCACAGGACTCTTGAAGAACACCAGTATATCGTCATCTATAGGTACCTGGTACTTTATAAATTCTTTTTTAGCCGAAATGGTATTCTCGTTGGTACGATAATTCACCCCTTCAATAAAATACCAGATGATCTGTGCGAGCAGTGTATCTGTAAGCTTATTCATCTCATTCTGGTATTCATAGACACCAAATGAACTTACTTTATCGCTTATTCCCGCATAACGTGATAATGCACAAATTTCCCTGCCATTGAAGCCATTGGGACTGCTGAAATAATCTGAATTGGCAGATGCCGAATCTATAGATCTTATGTCGAGACCTACAAGATTTGCATTTCTCATGATGGGTTCCATATGACCAATATTTGAGGTGACTTCGCCTAACCGGTAAGCTTCAAAAAACAATCGTTCCATCAATTCAATTTCCTCCTGGGAATTGAAATAAGTTTGATAACCGATAGTTGAATAATTAAATAAATTATAAGGCTTATCTACGACGATTTTTCCTACAAACGACTGATTACTAATAGGCTTATCTGCATCACCAAGGTCAAACTTACTATCAATATTTACCAGGTTCACCATTTGATCAAGGGAATCATACGCACGGTATTGAGCATAGATTAAATCCTGACTTCCTCCTAAAATAACAGGGATAATGTTCTGCTTTATAAGTGCTGAACAAAGACTTGAAACCGCATAATATGTATCTTCTACCGTATCTCCTGCGTTGATATCACCCAGGTCTGCAAGTTTTAAATGCCAGTTTCCGGGATACAATCCATATAACTGCCTCCGTAATTGCACAAAATCGGGGACCGAATCTCCGCTTACTGCCCGGCGATTTTCCCTTACCCCAAATATTGCTACATTCACCCTATCCAGGTCTGGCAACCCCTGATTGGATGTATGAAGTTTTAATTGACCACCTATGGTTTGTGGATTCAGGTTTGTGACCTCATCCAGTAATTGTTCTGATACAGGACTAAGAAAGTCGAACTCCATATATTATTTCTTTTTAGGGGATGTCTTTTTCGTTGTTTTCTTAGCCGTGGTCTTTTTTGCTGTAGTTTTCTTTGGTGCGGCTTTCTTTTTAGCTGGCTTTTTCTTGACAGCCTTTTTCTTGGTTTTACCGCTTTTTTCCAGAATATCCTGTACTTCTTCGAGAGTCAGTTCCTGGGCGTTGGTAGTCTTAGGAAGCTCCACCTTGGCTTTGCCTTTAATAACATTAAAACGTCCCCAGCGAGCTTTCTCTACACGAATTCCCTCTTCTTCCCAGTGATGGATTAACTTATCCTTTTCCTTCTGAATCTTGTCATCGATCAATTGTTCAATATCCTTATCTGAAAGGTTGTCGAAATCATACTTTTTGTTCACATTAATGAACATTCCGTTCCATTTTAAGTAAGGTCCAAATCTACCTACTCCTTTTTGTACCGGATGATCTTTGTATTCATAAATAGGTGCATCGGCCTTCTCCTTTTCTTTTATGAGTTCCATAGCCCTATCAAACTCGACACTTAAAGGATCTTCCCCTTTTTCGAGAGATACGAAGGTCTTGCCGAAGCGCACGTAAGGACCATAACGACCGTTATTCACCTCAACACTTTCGCCTTTATATTCACCTAAAGTTTTTGGTAACTGAAACAGGTCCATCGCCTGCTCATAAGTAAGCGTTTCCATGCTCTGGTCCGGACTTAAACTGGCAAAACGAGGTTTTTCTTCATCTTCCACACTTCCAATCTGCACCATTGGTCCAAATTTACCCAGACGAACACTTACAGGTTTACCGGTTTCGGGATCTTCACCCAGTATTCTCTCCCCAACTTCTCTTTCAGCATTTTGTGCAACATCCTGAACATGAGGATGGAAATCCTTATAAAAGTCCTTCATCATAGACTTCCACTCTTCATTTCCTTCAGCTATGTTATCGAAACTTTCTTCGACCCTGGCCGTAAAGTTATAATCCAGAATATTGGAAAAATGGTTCACTAAAAAGTCATTAACAACCATTCCTGTAGCAGTGGGAACCAGTTTACCTTTATCACTTCCAACGGTTTCAGATAACTTATCTTCCCTGATCTTTTGATCCTTCAATGTGAATTGCAGATACTCCCTTTCGGTCCCATCTACAGAACCTTTTTCTATATAATTTCTGGATTGAACGGTAGAGATTGTTGGCGCATATGTAGACGGCCTTCCAATTCCAAGTTCTTCCAGTTTCTTCACGAGTGAAGCTTCCGTATAGCGATATGGAGGCCTGGTAAATCTTTCGGTTGCCGTGATATATTCATTGGTAAGAGATTGAGAAACTTTCAAAGCCGGTAACATTCCGCTTTGTTCTTCATCCTCATCATCACTACCTTCAAGGTATACTTTCAGGAATCCATCAAATTTAAGCACCTCACCATTTGCAGTGAACTGGTTATCATGCTTATCTGCATCGATCTTTACATTGGTTCTCTCCAGTTGCGCATCGCTCATTTGTGAAGCGATCGCTCTTTTCCAGATAAGTTCATATAATCTTTGCTGATCCCGATCTCCGGAAATCGTATGTTTTTTAAAGCTGGTTGGGCGAATTGCTTCGTGAGCTTCCTGCGCTCCCTTGGATTTTCCTTTGAACTGCCGTGCCTTGGCATATTTATCTCCGTAGGCTTTCTCAATTTCTTCCTTGGCTCCCTTTCTTGCTTCTTCGGAAAGGTTTACAGAATCTGTTCTCATATAAGTAATATGACCGGCTTCGTAAAGACGTTGCGCCATCGTCATGGTTTTACTTACTGAAAAGTACAGTTTCCTAGCAGCCTCCTGTTGTAAGGTCGATGTGGTAAATGGAGGTGCGGGAGATTTTTTCGCTGGTTTTGTGGTAAGATCTGCCACCTTAAAGCTAGCGCCGAGGTTATCCTTCAGAAATTGTTCTGCCTCCTCTTTGGTATCAAAGTTCTTCGGAATCTTAGCCTTAAAAGACTTTCCTTCTTCCGTAGAAAATTCAGCATCAATTCTATAAGAAGCCTGTGCGGTAAAATCCTGAATTTCTCTTTCACGCTCTACGATCAATCTTACTGCTACAGATTGTACTCGCCCTGCTGAAAGTCCTCCTTTTACTTTTCTCCAAAGCACCGGTGAAAGCTCATAACCTACCAGCCTATCCAGGACTCTACGTGCCTGCTGGGCATTAACCAAATTATAATCTATTTTCCTGGGATTATCAATCGCTTTCAGGATCGCCGTTTTGGTGATCTCATGAAATACGATCCTTTTGGTTTTGTCGTCTTCCAGCTTAAGTTCCTCAGCAAGGTGCCAGGCGATTGCCTCTCCCTCCCGATCCTCGTCACTCGCCAGCCATACCATTTCAGCAGTTTTAGCAAGACTTCTAAGCTTTTTTACAACATCCTTCTTGTCTTTGGATACAATATATTTAGGTGTGAAATCCCCTTCAGTATCTACCCCTATCTCTTTAGTTGGCAGATCGGCAATGTGCCCAAAACTGGAAGCGACTTTATAATCACTTCCAAGAAACTTTTCAATGGTTTTAGCCTTCGCAGGAGACTCAACAATCACTAAATTCTTAGCCATAAATCTGTTGGTTTGTAGTTGCAAAAGTATATCAATTTTTTAATCTGCCACTAAACTTCAATTAAAACGGGCAGAAGGCCAGCAAAAACAACCAGCTATAAAGGGCCATTGAAATACTTAAATTTTTCTGAAGGACTATTCAGCAAATGTTATTCTGTGTGAAAAAATACGGAGGAAACTCCCGGCATATCATACTGCAGATCTGGTGAAATATTTCCTGAAACTGAAGTCGCATCATTGAAAGCAAGGATCTTACCTCCATTATTTGCAGCTTCAGCAACAAATATTACGTTATACGCGCTATCATATACAAGGTTTACAGGATTCCCTAAGAGAGTATTGTCTCCAGAGATGCGCAATTGATCTTCAAGGGCCACAAAGCCATTCTGAGCGGCATTAAATTTTTCTTCAAAATTTTGAATGATATGCAATCCTCCATCTGTAGCAGATTCAGCTTCTCCTATATCTGAAAGCACCATGATCCCATTATCAAAATCCAGCCCATGTGTGCGAAGCAATCCCTGAAAAGCCACCTGCTTATTGGCTGTAGCAAGTATATTGGTAGTATAGGTTGCTGCAAAATTTCTATATACAGCAATTTTATTCGTTTCGTCTACTGCTGCATAGAGATCGTTACCAATAAATTCCAGACCCCAAAGCTTAAATTTTGTGGTCACGACATTTCGAAGTCTGAATGAATTTTCTTCGCGAACATAAACAAAGAGTCGACCTTCCGGGGTGGTTTCGTCAAGATCGAGATCTGTATTATCTGAGACCACATAGAACTCACCCTGGACTGCAAGATCTCTACCGCTTTGGTAATGAATATTCCCGAGAATATCAGCATCAAGTTCTACTTCCACATTATTCGCGTAGTCGGTAATGTTATGATACGACTCCAGTCTACCCGGAATCCTGGAAACAATCGTAAAACCATTATCAGCAGGATTATAGTAAATACCTTCGGCATCTGAGGAATTCAACCTGAAAGTACTTGAAGTAGCGTTATTAATATCAAACTTTTTAACTTCTCCATTGTGGTTTGTGGCGAGAACCCATGCGGTTGCAGAAGTTCGTACACGCTGGTTCCCATCATCTTCACTACTGCAGGCAGCAACGAAAAATAATAATAGAAATAATTTATAAAGGTGTTTGTTCAAATCCTGATAATTTCTACGAAGATAAAATGAATCTATTTCTGTAAAAGTTGGAATTCGTTAAATATGTGTTATTTGCCTCTATTTTAACGCAGAAAACGCTGGCGATTGGACATCTTATCCAAAATGAAAAAGATGAATGAAAAGGATCGGGTAGCAGTCGTCACTGGAGCCAGTAGCGGCATTGGTAAGGCAATCGCCATAAAGTTATCAAAAGAGAATTACAAGGTTGTGCTGGCCAGCAGAAGCGTGCCGGAAATGAAGAAAATCCAGGAAGAGCTCTCTGGCGACTCCATGGTCGTGGAACTGGACGTAACCAGTACAGAAAGTGTTACCAAAGCATTTGGCAAAGTGGATGAAAAATATGGCAGAATAGATATCCTGGTAAATTCTGCCGGAATTATGCCGCTCACCTATCTTAAAAACAGACATCTGGATGAGTGGCTGTCTACTATTGAAGTGAATGTGCAGGGAACGCTTAGATGTATTTATTCTGTGCTGCCGCTTATGAAAAACCAGGCAGATGGTCATATAGTGAATATCGCCAGCGTGGACGGTAAAGAGATTTTTGCAGGTGGCGCCATTTACGGAGCATCAAAAGCGGCGATCATCGAACTTAGCAAAGCGATGAGAATGGAACTTTCTCCAGAATTCAACATTCGCGTGACTGCGGTAGAACCAGGAACAGTGGATACGAACCTTAGAGATGGTATCACAGATACTGAACTCCTCGAAGACAAGAACTACGGCGGCGACGAACCAATGCTAGATCCTGGATGCATTGCTGATGCCGTGTATTATGCAGTTTCACAACCTGCATCTGTAAACGTAAATGAACTGCTGGTCAAACCTACCGGAAAAGCATAAAATTATAACTAACTAAAACTTAAGAAAATGGGAATTGGACATGTAATGAAATTGGGAACTAAATTTCTAATTAGAGGAATTATCTATAAATCGGGTAAAAAGGCCGCGATCAAAGGCGGGAAAGTAGGAATTGGAATTTTTTCTGTTCTTTATGCCGGTTATATGGCGTACACGCTTCATAATCTTAGAAAGGAAAGCATCGAGGAACAGAAGCAATTAGGTGAGGACAGAGGCTGGGATCGTAAGACCGTAGAAGAACACAAGGACTAACACGCATCCATAAAAAACGGGCGAGTAAATTTTAGAAATCTCAGTATTCAGTTTTATATAGGAAATTGAATATTGAGATTTTTTCATTTAGCGCTTTGAACAAATCTGTTTTCACACATTCTAATAAAGCAACGTTTTTGCTTCACTTCGGAAGAATCTAATTTCATTTTCAGGTTTAGTAAGCCTCAAACAAAAACTCAGATAGGTGCGATAAGATTAAAGAGTTACCGAAATATTATTAAAAACGAAACTTTGCGAAAAACTATACTTACTGAAAAATGGAAGAGGAGTTTTCAATCAGAATTTCCGACTTCTCATCATTACTGAAATTTTTCACCCCGTTCTTCAACCACTGCAAATATTTCTCAGCATCTGGTTCATAGGCAATGGGATCATTCAACTTGTTTCCTTCATTGTCGAGCAGCACATAATAAGGTTGTGCATTTGCCTGGTAGTTTGTGATCTGAAAATCACTCCATTTATTTCCAATAGTTTCAATTTCCTTTCCTGTAGCTTCAGAAACATATTGTTCATTCTCGGGAAGATCTCGTTGATCATCCACGTATAGTGAGATCAATACGATCTCATTCTGAAGCAAATTTAACACTTCATCTTCGCTCCACACTCTTTCTTCCATCTTTCTACAATTCACGCAGGCATGTCCGGTAAAATCAAGAAGAACTGGTAGATTTTGTTTTTTTGCCCAGGCCATTCCCTGTTCATAATCATGAAAACTTACCAGGTCATGTGGTCCATAATCGGCTCCTTCAGGAAGGTTAGCATTCACGTTCGAATTGATACCTCCGGCACTTCCAATGCCATCAGGTGATTCACTGTACTGCAAGGGTGGAGGAAATCCACTAATGATTTTGAGAGGTGCTCCCCATAAGCCCGGGATCAGGTAAATGGTGAACGTAAGAACTATGATCCCTAATAATAATCTTCCAACAGAAATAAATTCCAGAGGAGAATCATGTGGCAGACGGATTTTTCCGAAGAGATACAAAGCGAGAACAGCAAAAATCGCAATCCAGATCGCCAGAAAAACTTCTCTTTCCAGCAAGTGTAGCTGCAAAACAAGGTCGGCATTCGACAGGAATTTAAAGGCCAGTGCGAGTTCCAGGAATCCCAGCACCACCTTGACCGTATTCAACCATCCACCAGATTTCGGCAAACTGTTCATCCAGCCAGGGAAGGCCGCGAACAGTGCAAAAGGCAGGGCTATTGCCAGCGAAAACCCCAGCATTCCTATAATTGGTGCGATACCTCCTTTGGAAGCTGCTTCTACTAATAAAGTTCCCACGATTGGACCTGTACATGAGAATGAAACGATGGCCAGGGCCAATGCCATAAAGAATATTCCTACTAAACCACCTCTGTCTGCTTTAGAATCAATTTTGGTTCCCCAGCTACTTGGCAAAACGATTTCAAAAGCCCCCATGAAGGACATGGCGAAAATTACCAGAAGTATAAAGAAAATGAGGTTAAACCACACGTTGGTGGATAAAGCATTCAGGCTGTCCGCTCCAAAAATCAAGGTTACCAGTGAACCCAGAAGTACATAAATAACCACGATGGATATTCCGTAGAAAATAGCATTCCTGATTCCCGCTGCACGTGATTTTGACTGTTTGGTAAAAAAACTAACGGTCATGGGGATCATTGGAAACACACATGGAGTTAGCAACGCAGCAAATCCAGAGAGAAATGCAATGATAAAAATGCCCCAGAACGAACGCTGGTCTTCGGTTTTAGGAGCACCTTTCTCTTCAGTTTCCAGCTTTGCCGGAGTACTATCTTCCTTTAGCTGAAAAGTAAATTTCCTGGAATCGAAAATACAGGCTTCATCATCGCAAGCCTGGTATTCAATTTTGGCAATTATGCTTGTTAAACTGGAATCTGTTACCCTAACTCGCTGAGTGAATGTTGCCTGATCCAGAAAATAGCTTAGATCTGTCTCAAAAACCTTGTCAAATTCAGTAATAGATTCACTTTCCCTGGTTTCGTTTACCAATTCATACCCGGCATTCAGATCTTCAAAAGTAAAAACTGTAGAATTTACAGCTCCTTCAGGTTGAGTTTGGGAGTATAAATGCCATTTATCCTGTATACTAGCCTCAAAAATGAGGTCATATTTATTCTCTGAAACTTTTTCAACTTCAGAAGTCCACTTTACAGGTTCCTGGATCTGAGCGGTAGCGCCCAGGCTAATAAACAAACAGCATAAAAAAAGACCTTTCGAAAAATGTCTTAGGGAAGTATACATATAGACTGCGTCTTTTAAATATTGAAATGGCTTCAAAAATAATCAATTTAAGCTGATTGTAGCTCCTGTTAAATGAGCATTCCAGATTCATTAATCAGGTAGCTATTTTTAAGCCATAAGACTATCTGTGTCGTAATAATTTGCGCGCACTAACTTAATTCTCATTGTTTTTTCAAGTCCATTACAGCATTGAGTTGAACTCTGATAAATGGAATTTTATCAATACTGAACTTAAGACAAACTACCTCGGGCAGGCGCCTATAATACAGGAATAAGAATACTAATTTTAGTGCCTTTGTTGACTTCTGAAGCAATTTTCATGGAGCCTCCCAGTTCATGCACCAGCTCATTGACCAGTTTTAAACCAAGTCCGAAACCTTTTTCACCTCCTGTTCCTGAGGATAATTCTGAAACATCTTCAAAATAGTTCTCTAGTGCCTTGCTACTCATTCCCTTACCATTGTCCTGCACCAGAACTTCCAGCTGTTTTCCGGTTTCCGTATTCACAAAATCCATATGCACCTCTATACGGCCACCGGCGGGAGTGAATTTTATCGAATTGGAGATCAGGTTGCCGAATATGGAAAGAACCCGTCTTCTACTAAACTTAAGCTGATCCTTCTCACGATTTACGAAAACTTTGAAATCAAGGTTCTTGGATTTGGCTGGTAAATCATAAAGTTGCAGCAGCCGCTCCTGCAGATCAGCCATATTTATTTTCCTGCTTGCTTGCATTTCCTGATCTCGGCCACTATTGAGAATTTCATCGGTAAGATCTATAATGCCTTTTCCAGAATTTTTGATAAGAGTAAAATACTCTCTCATTTCATCTGCAGATAGATCTTCATCTTCTACAGACTCAGCAAGACCCGCGATTCCATGTACCGGACCTCTAACATCATGAGCGACCTGGTTTTTTATTCGAACAGTTTCAGAAAGTGTATACAGAGTTTCATTTAATTTTCTTCTGTGTTCCAGCTTATGTACAATTTCCCGGGCGATCACAGCGAGCGCCAGCTTCTTATCTTCTCCTATCTGCTGTTGCTTCGTGTCCAGCATACATAAAGAACCAACATTCTCGCCTGAGCTCAGGGTAAGTGGCATTCCCAGGTAATAGCGGTAAGCTTCCTCACCTACCACATAAGGTTTGTCCCTGAACCGCTCATCGAGATCAAGTCTTTGTACTTCCATAAAACTATTGGACCGTATGGTATACGCGCAAATAGAGTTCTCCTTTGCAATACGCTTAGGATCCTCTTCAACTGCTGAAAGCGTCCATTGTGAATAATTATCTATAAGGTTCACTACAGATACTTCAGTTCCGGCGATATGCCCGGCAAGTTCCATCAAACTCTTGAACTGTTCTCTTAGCTCGTAGAGATCGAGATCAAATTCACTTAGTTTCTTTATTCGTAGGTATTCCTTCTGAAGATTTTCTGCTTTCGTTGTACTCATAGATAAATTTTCGGCTGCTAAGATAGGGGAATCCTGCAGACCAACTCCTATGACTGCATAAATGTGATTACAGCAGCGCCCAAAAACAAAAAAGCCTTCTTCCACCAAGTGGAAAAAAGCTTTTCATTGGTTAACCGTGAATCCACACAACAAGGATTATAAGACGGTCAACTACACATTCCCCTCTCAGGGAACAAAAACAACACAACTAATCTTTAGCGCCAAAAAAAGCCCCCCGTATAGAGGAGCTTTTTTGCAACTTTGCGGTCTGGACGAGACTCGAACTCGCGACCCCCTGCGTGACAGGCAGGTATTCTAACCAACTGAACTACCAGACCGTTGCGTTATTGCGAGGGCAAATATACGTCCCTTTTTAGATTGAGCAAACGTTTTTTTGAGTTTTTTAAAAATAATATTTCCATAACTATCCAAACTTTTGTTTCTCAAGCAAATAGGCCGTCAAAATATTTTCAAAGTTTTTATGAATATCTGCAGCCACATACCTAATGCGGTATTTGGCACATTGCATTTTTAAGTTTTCCAGGTAATTTTTGACTTCCTCCCGGTAAGTATTTCGAATATTCTCAGAATATAGATCTATCTGAGCTCCCGATTCCACATCTGTAAATCTACGCGGACTATTCTCAAAATCGAATTCGAGTTCCTTTTTTTGATCCATTACATGAAAAAGTACGATTTCATGCCTGTTATACTTTAAATGCCTTAAAGCTTCGAACAGCTTCTCTTCCTCTGTATCTTCCTGAAACATGTCTGTAAAGAGAAAAACTAAACTTCTGCGCTTCAGCTTTTCAGCGATTTGATGTAAATACGTATAGGTATCAGTAGAACTTCGTGGTCTTTTAGCTTTCAGAAGATCGTCAAATTTATTGAGCAACATATGATGATGTCGTTCTCCAGTTCTTTCCGGCGCATAGAATTCAAACTCGTCACTATAAACACTAGCTCCAACCGCATCGCGCTGTCTTTTCAAAATCTCCATAAGACAGGCTGAAGCCAGCACAGAGAAGCCGATCTTATTCAGGTGATGCCTGTTCTGCTTTTCGATCCTGGGATAATGCATGGATGCTGAATTATCGATAATTAAATGACAACGCAGGTTAGTTTCCTCTTCATAGCGCCGGGTATACAGTTTCTCAGACTTCGCGAACAATTTCCAGTCAATATGCCGGGTACTCTCTCCATTATTATAGATCTTATGTTCTGCAAACTCTGCTGAGAATCCATGAAACGGACTCTTATGCATCCCTGAAATATAACCTTCAACCACCTGTTTGGCCAAAAGGTCAAGGTTTAAAAAACCTCCGGTGTTATGCAGCTCCTTCTTAATTTTCATTGCAGTCTGAAAGTAGGCATAGTTTTGCAATAAAAAAAGCCCCGCGATTGCGAGGCTTCAGTATATTGATCATTGCTTATTACAACAACTGGTCGATAGCATCAGCATAAGTTTGCTTTGGAGCAACACCTACCTGGCGACCTACCACTTCACCGTTTTGAAATACAAGTACGGTTGGGATATTTCGAACACCATACTTAGCAGCAAATTCCTGATTTGCATCTACATCAAGCTTACCAACAACAGCTTTCCCATCATATTCAGAGCTAATCTCATCGATGATTGGTCCAACCATTCTACAAGGTCCACACCATGCAGCCCAGAAGTCCACCATTACCGGCTTATCACTTTTTAGTACTTGTTCTTCGAAATTCGCATCGGTTATTTCAATAGCCATAATATCTTTAATTTTATTTGTTTAATATTCGATTCGTAAAAGTAGTCAATAATATAAAGAATCCTTACAGGCTCTATATTGCATTTGACTATAAGTATATTGTCTGGTTTTATAAGGGAGCCTCACGCTTGTCGCGTGACCGCGCTTTCGGCGCTACACGGTAGCTTGCCTCAATCGCTGGCTCAAAAACTCAAAAATACGAATCTAATTCAATTTATACATATACTGTTCTTTCTCAAGCTCCTCGATGAGTTCCTGGGAGATCTGCACTTTTCGTTTACGACTGGGCATTTTAAGTTTTACCTGCTCTGCCATATCATACACTATAAATTGTAATTGACAATCTCCTTTATGCGTGTTGAAAGTTTCGTTAAGCCACTGGATCTTTTCAGCTTTCAAATCCTGAACGTCAAGCTGGATAGTTAGTTTCTTCGCATTCTTATCCATGATATCATGCAGCAAACTAATATCCCGAAACTGTATTCTTGGCTCTCCTTTCTTGCCTGTATCTTTATTGGTCCAGCCCTCCTTAACAAATATCTTTAGATGAATAAAATTGTTAGGAACAAAGAAATGCTTCATTCGCAGGTATTCCTCTCCAAATATTTTGAACTCGTAGGACTCATCGTAATCCTCTACCGTAAATATTGCCCAACCCTTGCCATTTTTGGAAACCCGGTGTTGAACATCCACTACTACACAGCCAATGGTTAGTTCTCTGTTCACAATGTTTTCCAGTTCCCGGCAATCTGATAGTTTACCATTGCAGAAATAGCTCATTTCTATTCTAAAGTCATCCAGTGGATGACCAGAAATATAAATTCCAACCACTTCCTTTTCTCTTCGTAACTTCTCCATAGTTCCCCATTCACTACAAGGTGGAACTTCCGGCTCTGGAATCTGCACATCGCTTGCTTCCCCAAACAGACTTACCTGGGAGGAATTCTGACTCTCCTGGAATTTCTGAGCATACTTCACTACCTTTTCCAGGAAACTCATCCCGTTGCCATCGTCATGAAAATACTGAGCCCGGTGCGTGCCACCAAATCCATCGAATCCTCCGGCGAGGGCAAGATTTTCAAAAGCTTTTTTATTCGCAGCTCGAAGATCTATCCTTTTAGCCATGTCGAAAATAGAACGATATGGACCTTCCTTAGATTTACGGTTTTCTACAATGGTAGCAACTGCTCCAGATCCAACACCTTTGATGGCACCCATTCCAAATCTTACTGCGTTCTCTTTATTTACAGAGAACTTGTAATAGGATTCATTCACATCAGGTCCAAGAACATTCAGTTTCATTCTTTTGCATTCTTCCATAAAGAAAGTGACCTGCTTGATGTCATTCATATTATTAGATAGCACTGCTGCCATATATTCCGCAGGATAATGCGCTTTTAAATAAGCGGTTTGGTAGGCGATCCAGGCATAACAGGTAGAGTGAGATTTGTTGAACGCGTATGACGCAAAGGCTTCCCAGTCTTTCCAAATTTTCTCCAGCACCTCGGCCGGGTGACCTTTCGCATTCCCGCCATCAATAAATTTCGGTTTTAATTGCGCCAGTAAGGCAACCAGTTTTTTTCCCATCGCCTTTCGTAGCATATCAGCTTCACCCTTACTAAATCCTGCCAGCTTCTGGGATAGCAGCATTACTTGCTCCTGGTATACGGTAATCCCGTAAGTTTCTTCGAGATATTCTTCCATCTCCGGCAGGTCATAGGAAATTTCTTCATCTCCATGCTTCCTGGCAATGAAACTTGGAATATATTCCATTGGCCCGGGTCTGTAAAGAGCATTCATCGCGATAAGATCATCGAAAACGGTTGGCTTTAGGGCCTGCATGTGTTTTTGCATACCCGGAGATTCATACTGGAATATCCCAACAGTTTCTCCTCGCTGGAATAATTTATAGGTTTCTTCATCGTCTAGCGGGAAACTATCTGGATCAAGATCTATATCATGCCGGCCTTTAACGATCTTCACGGTATCCTTGATTAGCGTCAAAGTTTTGAGCCCCAGGAAATCCATTTTTAGAAGTCCGGCACTTTCTACTACAGAGTTATCGAACTGCGTGACATAAAGCTCCGAATCTTTAGCTACGGAAACCGGTACATAATTGGTAATATCGCCGGGAGTAATAATCACCCCGCAGGCGTGAATCCCTGTATTTCTAACCGAACCTTCGAGGATTCTGGCCTGGTTCACAGTTTCTGATTCCAGGTCGTCTCCTTCAGCAATATTTAGAAGCTCATTGATTTTCTCAATTTCATCTCCACGAAATTTAGACCGAATGGTCTTCTCATCCATGGCAAACAATTTTCCAAGCTTCGTATTCGGAATAAGTTTCGCGATCCTGTCTGAATCCATAAGCGGCAGATCCAATACCCTTGCGGTATCACGAATGGAGGATTTTGCGGCCATGGTTCCGTAGGTGATGATCTGCGCCACCTGGTTCGCACCATATTTTTCTATTACATAATCCATGACCCGACTTCGTCCTTCATCATCGAAATCAATATCAATATCGGGCATACTTACACGATCCGGGTTCAGGAATCTCTCAAAAAGCAGATCATACTTGATAGGATCTATATTGGTGATCCATAAACAATAAGCTACTACAGATCCCGCAGCAGACCCACGACCAGGTCCCACCGAAACACCCATGGCACGGGCGGCTCTTATAAAATCTTCCACAATAAGGAAATAACCCGGATAACCGGTGTTTTCGATGACCGACAGCTCAAAATTGAGACGCTCTTCTATTTCAGGAGTTATCTCTGGATATCTTTTTCTAGCTCCTTCAAAAGTGATGTGCTTTAAGAAAGCATTTTCCCCTCGCTTCCCTCCATCTACAAGATCTTCTTCGCTCTGAAACTCTTCTGGAATCTCAAATGCCGGAAGTAAAACGTCTCTTGCCAGTTCAAAAGGTTCAATTTTATCTACGATTTCCTGGATATTACTAATCGCATCGGGAAGATCCTTAAACAGTTTCTTCATTTCATCCCCGGACTTGAAGTAGTATTCTGTGTTAGGCAAACCATAACGATATCCTCTACCCCTACCAATAGGAGTGGATTGTTTCTCCCCGTCTTTTACACATAATAAAATATCATGCGCGTTGGCATCCTCCTGTTTCCAGTAATATGTATTATTGGTAGCGATCAATTTTACGTCGTGCTTCCTGGCAAATTCAACCAGAACCGGGTTCACCCTGTTCTCATCTTCCTGGTCATGGCGCATCAATTCGATATAAAGATCTTCACCAAATTCTTCTTTCCACCATAGCAAGGCTTCTTCCGCCTGTTTTTCACCAACATTCAGAATTTTACTGGGAACTTCTCCGTAAAGATTTCCGGTAAGTACGATGAGATCCTCCTTATATTGCTTAATTACTTCCTTATCTATACGAGGCACATAATAGAATCCATCGGTATAGGCTTTGGAGGACATCTTTGCCAAGTTATGGTAACCCTTTTTGTTCTTGGCCAGAATGACGACCTGGTACCCATTATCCTTTCTGCTCTTGTCCAGGTGGTTTTCACAAACAAAGAACTCACATCCAAGAATACCCTTTAATGGCTTTTTAATTTCATCGCCATTCTCTTCTGCTGTCGCATTATGCTCGGCGATCTTTTTATTGTAAGCTCCAATTTCTTTAACAAAGTGAAAAGCCCCCATCATGTTCGCATGATCGGTTAACGCAACAGCGCTCATATCTTCTTCTGCCGCAGCGGCGACCAGATCAGGTATGCTAATGGTAGATTGTAATACTGAAAACTGGGAGTGATTATGAAGATGAGCAAAACGTATTTCATCAAGCTTTTCAAGGTTCTCCTGAATTTCTTCATTTGAAATATCCTCTGTAGGCTGTTGCTTTTCCAGCCTCTTTCTTATTCGATCTGAAGCTTTTTTTAAGTTAATATGTTTCAGACCTATCAACTCTATCTTCGCCGGGTTCTCTTCTGAAAAATTTTCAAAATACCCTGCCGGAACATCCAGTTCATCCAGGGTATAGATTCTCTGCCTGATAAGCTCCAGGAAACAGCGCGTAGTAGCTTCAACATCTGCGGTGGCATTGTGCGCCTCGGCAAACGGTTCATCAAATAAAAATTCATGAAGTTCTGTAAGCGTAGGTAATTTAAATTTTCCTCCACGCCCACCAGGAATTTTGCACAGCTCAGCGGTTTTCTCGGTACAGGTATCCAGAACCGGCATCTCCTGTAGGGAATTTTCAAAACTCTTTCTAATGAATTCGGCTCCCATGATATTGAGATCGAAACCTACATTCTGACCAACGATAAATTTCGATTTCTTAATGGCAATATTGAACTTCTCCAGCACCTCATCCAGGGAAACTCCCTGCTCAATTGCGAGATCTGTTGAAATCCCATGAATTCTTTCAGAATCATAAGGAATATCAAAGCCTTCTGGCTGTATCAGATAATCCTGATTCTCGATAAGGTTTCCCATTTCATCATGCAACTGCCAGGCGATCTGTATACAGCGTGGCCAGTTATCAGAATCGGTTAATGGGGCATCCCATCGCTTAGGTAAACCGGTGGTTTCAGTGTCAAAAATCAGGTACATTCCTTGGTATTTAGAGCCTTAAAAGAAGATAATCAGTCGGTTGCTTTTCGCCAACCTTCCGCGCTAAATTAATGAACTTTGAGGCTGATAAAAAACTTTGTTTTAAGGAATTATTAACCATAAAAAAAGCCTCACAAAATTCTGAAAATACAGAAATTCTGTGAGGCCTGATACGAACACAAAAAACTACTACTACTTCAATCAAACATGGTTCGCATCATTATCTTCAACAAAAGATCAGACCGGTTCATTTCTGATCTTCAGTCATTCTTAGGCGATATCTTCTAACGCCTTTACTTCGTTAAGAGATGCTACGATCGCATTCTTTTGCTTCATCAATACATTTCCTGTACTTGCTGGAACTTCAGAATCTTTTAAGATCTCTTCATACTCTTCTACTGCAGCTTTTTCTCCTCTAATGGCTTCTTCAAGAACTGCCTCATCTTTATCTCCGGACAAGCTTGCTTTTAAATTCATCCATCCTCTATGCAGATCTCCCGCGATGCTGGTTCCTTTGTCTGGAGTTTCACCAAAATTGCTGATCTCAGCTTTCAATTCATGTCCAAAATCGTAACGTTCCTGAGCACGTGCAGAGAAAAAACTTTTTAATCGTTGGTTATTTACTTTTTCAGCTGCCAGTTTATATCCTTTCTCAGCGTCATAATTCTTTTCTAGTAACTCATTAAGTTTCTTAGATACATTTTCTGAATAACTCATTGCTTTATTTTTTTTCATATTAGTTACCCAAAGATATGCTGCGAAAACCTCGATAACAACCTATTTAACAGGGTTTAGCACTAATTAACCTCTTTTAACAGCAAACCTATTTTTTAACGAAAATTACTCCCAAATCAAGATTTTTACCACGCCAAATCAGCCATTTTAAATTATAGAGCTAAAGTATTCAGAATTAGAAAAATGTAGTATCTTTGCAGCCTTATTAATAATCGGGGTCGAGAACCTCAAAATTTAATTTTTATGCCAGTAAAAATAAGATTACAAAGACACGGTAAAAAAGGAAAACCTTTTTTCTGGATCGTAGCAGCGGATACACGCGCTAAAAGAGATGGTAAATTTCTTGACAAATTAGGAATTTACAATCCAAACACAAATCCTGCAACTATCGAATTAGATGTTGATGGAGCTGTAAAATGGCTACAGAACGGTGCTCAGCCAACTGACACTGCTCGTGCAATTCTTTCTTACAAAGGAGCTTTACTTAAGAAACACCTTGCAGGTGGAGTTAAGAAAGGTGCTTTAACTGAAGAGCAGGCTGAAGAGAAATTCAACGCCTGGTTGGAAGAGAAAGAAGGAAAAGTAGACGCAAAGAAAGATTCTTTGACGAAAGCTCAGGAAGCTGAAAAAGCGAAAGCTCTTGAAGCTGAAAAAGAAGTAAATGCCAAGCGTGAAGCAGAAGCTCAGGAAGCTGCAGATGCTGAAGCAAAAGCTGCTGCTGAAGCTGCTGCAACTGCAGAAGCTACAGACGAGGCAACTGTTGAAGCCGCTGAAGAAGAACTGGGAGCTGCAACTGCAGAAGAAGCTAATACTGAAGACAAGAAAGACGCTTAAAACAGTAGACGATGACGAAGGAAGAATGTTTCTACCTGGGGCGCATCGTCGCAAAATTTAGTTTTAAAGGTGAGGTGCTCATTAAACTGGACACCGATGAACCTGAACTTTACACAGAAATGGAATCGGTTTTCGTTGAATACAACGAAAACCTGGTTCCATTTTTTATTGAAAGATCTTATCTCCATAAAAGCACGCTATTAAGAGCCAAGATCGAAGACATCGATACCGAGCAGGATGCGGAAGATATGATTGGAGCAGAACTCTATCTGCCTCTCGAACAGTTACCAGAACTTCCCGACGATAAATTTTATTTCCATGAAATAATAGGTTATGATGTTATCGATCAACAGCATGGGAATATCGGAAAAATCGTTTCTATCAACGACTCCACAGCTCAGGCCCTATTCGAAATTGATCAAGCTGGCAAACAGATCCTGATCCCTATGAATGATGAATTTATCGACAAGGTAGATAAAAAGAACAAGGAAATCAGGGTCATCACGCCAGAAGGACTTGTAGCCCTTTACCTCGGCTAAGCATAGCTTTCATTCCAGCCAAAAGCCTCTAAGATTGGCTTATAAACCACATTCCCACCAACGATATTCAAACCTTTCGCCAGTAATTGATCTTCATCACATGCTTTTTTCCAACCGGCATCTGCCAATTTAAGAACATAAGGAAGGGTGACATTGGTTAAAGCAAGCGTAGAGGTATATGGAACCGCTCCTGGCATATTTGCCACGCAGTAATGCACGATATGATCGATAATGTATGCCGGATCCTCGTGGGTCGTGGGTCTCGTGGTTTCAATACACCCTCCCTGATCTACCGCTACATCCACGATTACCGAACCAGGTTGCATTGTCTTCAGCATATCTCTGGTAACCAGTTTTGGAGCCTTTGCTCCGGTAATAAGCACTCCGCCCACAACAAGATCTGTGGTTTTTAGATGCTTCCTGATATTGTATTCATTGGAAAATTCGGTCACCACATGGCTCGGCATGATATCATTCACATACCTCAACTTATGCATGTTCACGTCAAGAACAGTGACCTGGGCACCTAATCCCGCTGCCATCTTCGCTGCCTGTATCCCTACTACTCCAGCGCCAAGAACAAGAACCTTTCCCGGTGGGACACCCGGAACACCCCCAAGAAGCAGCCCTTTACCCTGTACAGGCTTTTCGAGATATTTGGCTCCCTGCTGAATAGCCATCCTTCCAGCTACCTCGCTCATAGGTGTTAATAATGGCAAAGTGCCGTCGCGATCCTCTACCGTTTCATAAGCAATACACACAGAATTACTTCGCATCATGGCTTCTGTGAGGTTCTGGTTGGAAGCAAAATGGAAATAGGTAAACACCACCTGCCCCTCTCTTATAAGATCATATTCCTGCTCGATGGGTTCTTTCACTTTTACGATCATGTCGCTCACCTCGTAAACCCGATCTATAGAAGGAAGTATGGTGGCACCAGCCGCATGATAATCCTTGTCATCAAAACCGCTGGAATCACCCGCAGCGGATTGCACATAGACCTGATGGCCCTTTTTGGAAAGTTCGAGCACCCCTGCTGGAGTTACTCCTACCCTGTTCTCATTATTTTTAATCTCCTTGGGAATTCCAATTTTCATAGTTGATAAATTAGTTTCCGAAAAATAAGAAAGAAAATAAAAAAAGGGGTGTAAAAAGTTATAAATAACTTTTTACACCCCTAACTAATAATTTAAAGGGGGTTATGTTACGATATTTACAATTTTACCTGGGACAACTATCACTTTTTTAGGGGTTGATCCTGAAAGTTGATTCTTTGTTCTTTCATCTTCAAGAACATTTTTCTCAATTTCATCCTTACTCAGGTCCATGGGCAGCTCGATCGTAAATCTCATTTTCCCGTTAAAAGATACCGGATAATTCTTCTTGCTTTCTACAAGATACTTTTCCTCAAATTCCGGATAATTCGCAGTTGTAATGGATTTATCATGACCAAGTTTTTGCCAAAGCTCTTCTGCTATATGCGGTGCATAAGGAGCGATCAATACGGCTAGCGGCTCAAGAACTTCCCTGCTGGAACATTTCTGTGCGGTTAACTCATTTACACAAATCATAAAGGTGGAAACTGAAGTATTGAAACTAAAGTCTTCGATATCTTCTGTTACTTTTTTGATGGTTTTGTGCAAGGACTTCAGAGAATCTGCAGAGGCCTTCTTAGCTGAAACCTGAAAATCTGCCCCATTATGGTACAGCTTCCAGAACTTCTTTAGAAAATTGTGTACACCCGTAATTCCAGCTGTATTCCAGGGCTTTGCCTGTTCCAGTGGTCCCAGGAACATTTCGTACATTCTTAGTGTATCTGCACCATATCTTTCACAGATCTCATCTGGATTCACCACATTATATTTGGACTTGGACATTTTCTCCACTTCCCTGCCCACGATGTAACGACCGTCTTCCAACACGAATTTGGCTTCTGCGAATTCCGGTCTCCATTTTTTGAAACCTTCCACGTCAAGCTCGTCTGAAGCATTCACCAATGATACATCCACATGAATTGGCTGCACATTATTACCCTTGATCTGGGTGGCGGAAATAAAAACATTCTCTCCTTCCAGCCTGTATACAAAAGCACTGGTTCCCAGGATCATTCCCTGGTTGATCAACTTTTTGAATGGCTCTTCAACACTCAGTTTTCCTCGATCGCTAAGAAATTTAGTCCAGAACCTGGAATACAGCAAGTGTCCCGTAGCGTGCTCACTCCCACCAATGTATAGATCGACATTCTCCCAGTACTGCTGAGCCTCTTCAGAAACAAATACATCTGGGTTACCAGCATCCATGTATCTAAAAAGATACCAGCTACTACCGGCCCATCCTGGCATGGTGTTCAATTCCAGCTGAAATACCGTTGAGTTATTGATCTTATCATTAGAAACTACCTCATTTTTTTCAGTATCCCACGCCCAGTTGGTAGCATTCCCTAAAGGTGGTTCGCCAGATTCAGTAGGAAGGTATTTTTCAACTTCTGGCAATCTCAATGGAAGATGCTCAAGATCTATCATTTTTGGCAGTCCATTCACGTAGTAAACAGGAAATGGCTCTCCCCAATATCTTTGTCGGCTAAAGACAGCGTCTCTAAGCCTGTAATTTGTTTTACCATAGCCCTGACCTGTTTTTTCAAGCTCAAGGATCACCCGGTTGAGTGCTTCTTTGTATTCCAGCCCGCTAAGAAAATCTGAATTTGCGATTACCGTTCCTTCTTTCCCCGCATGTGCTTCCTGCGAGACATCAACGTCTTTGAAAATATTAGTTATGGGAAGATCGAAATGCCTTGCAAAATCATGATCCCGCTGGTCCCCGCAAGGAACAGCCATCACGGCGCCGGTTCCATATCCTGCCAGCACATAATCCCCAATCCAGATTGGAATTGGCTCTTTTGTAAAAGGATGTTCTGCATAAGCTCCGGTGAAAGCACCACTAATGGTCTTTACATCTGCCATACGTTCCCGCTCACTTCGTTTCGCTGTAGCCTCGATATAAGCCTCTACTTCTTGCCGGCGATCTTCAGTAGTTATTTTAGATACAAGTTCATGTTCCGGAGCAAGTGTCATAAAATTGACTCCAAAAATGGTATCAGGTCTAGTAGTGAAAACTTCAAATTCTGCATCGCTGTTCATTACTTTGAACGCAACCTGGGCACCTACAGATTTCCCTATCCAGTTACGCTGACTCTCCTTCAGACTTTCGGTCCAGTCCAGTTTATTCAGATCCTGCAGCAATCTTTCAGCGAAAGCTGAGATTCTCATGCTCCACTGAGTCATTTTTTTTCGAATAACCGGGTAACCTCCTCTTTCAGAAACACCATTAACGATCTCGTCATTTGCCAGAACAGTTCCCAGTTGCGGGCACCAGTTCACTTCAGTTTCAGCAAGATAGGTTAGTCGGTATTTTAATAAGATCTGTTCTTTCTCATCTTCAGCATATTGAGCCCAGTCTTCCGCAGAAAATTCAGCAATATCAGCATCACAGGCAGCGTTCACCCGGGTATTCCCTTCCGAAGAAAATAGCTCCACAAGTTCAGACACCGGCCTGGATTTTTCAGCTTCCAGATCATACCAGCTCTCGAATAACTGGATAAATATCCATTGTGTCCATTTATAATAATCTGGCTCGCTGGTACGCACTTCCCGACTCCAGTCAAAGGAAAACCCGATCTTGTCAAGTTGTTCGCGATAACGGGCAATGTTATTTTGTGTTGTAAGCGCAGGATGCTGACCCGTCTGAATCGCATACTGCTCTGCCGGAAGCCCAAAACTGTCGTATCCCTGTGGATGCAACACGTTAAAGCCTTTGTGACGTTTATACCTTGCATAGATATCACTGGCGATATACCCGAGAGGATGCCCTACATGCAGACCTGCTCCGGAAGGATATGGAAACATATCGAGCACATAGTATTTTGGTTTCTCAGAAGTATTGAAAGCTTTGAACGTCTGGTTTTCTGCCCAGTATTTCTGCCATTTCTCCTCAATCTTATTAAAGTGGTAACTCATGTGATATTTGCTTAACTAAATTCTTATGGCCTGCCCGGGAAAGTTTATAAACCCGAGTCACAGACAGCGGGATCTCTCCTGCCATTTTTATATGGACGCAAAAATACAATTTTAAAGGACTTTTATAGCGCTATGAATTAACACTTAAGGGTTTTTCTTGCCTGCTCTTCCATAGGCTTCAGGCATTCGTAGATCATTTTATTCACAGGAGTTTCGATTCCCAGTCGCTCTCCTTCCCTAACGATAAAGCCATTGAAGTTTTCGATTTCTGAAGGTTTTCCCTCCATAATGTCTCTTTGAGTGGAAGCTGTAGTTCCTTCTGGCTGATTTTCGATGATCTGGAACTCTTTTTCAAGGTGCTCCTCATTAAGCGCAATTCCCCGGGCATTGGCAACCTTCCTGATCTCTTCGGAAGTTTTCTTCATAAGATCAAACAGGTAGTCATTACTTCGAATCTTGTCGATACTTACCCGCGTGAGCCCTCCAATCCCGCTGATGGTACAGATAAACAAAAACTTTTTCCAGATCTCCAGTTGAATATTTTCCGGATTAAGAAAATCGATCTTAGCCTCTGAAAACACAGAGCATAATTTCGAAACACGTTCAGACCTGCTGTTATCTGCTTCGCCAAAAACAATCCTTGGCTCAAAAGAGGCGTGTTTGATCTTCCCAGGTTTTTCAATAAAACTTACGATAAAACATAAACCGGCAAGTACATTTTCCTTCGGAAGTACCCTGGTCAATTTCTCGTAATTATCGGCTCCATTTTGTAAAGGCAGCACGATCGTGTCCTTAGTTATGATATTTTTTAATGCTGAAGCAACCTCTGGCAATTGCCAGCTTTTAACTCCCAGCAACACTAGATCGGGTGTTTCAGCTTCACTTACTTTGCTTGTAACTATTTTAGGATACACGGTAATATCACCATTAATGCTTTCCAATTGCAGGCCTGATTCTTTGATCGCCCGCATATGTTCACCACGAGCAATAAAACTTACCCTATGACCCGATTCTGCCAGTCTCGCACCAAAATAACCACCTACACCTCCTGCACCGTAAACTAAGATTTTCATAAATGTGTTTTGCTCAAATGTACTTATTTCAATGCAAGCTGAAAATTAGCCGGCACAAACCCTGAAGCCACTTCTACCACATCCAATATTTTTAAAAGTTTAAACGTTTTAAATATTGAGAAAGCTGAACTTTCTTATTTTTACAAAAAATCTGAAGTCACTATATGACCACATCTTTTGAAAGGTATCAAAAACGCCGACTCATATCCTCCTATTTCTCTGTTGTGATTAGTATTGCACTGGTTTTGTTTCTTTTGGGAATGCTGGGTCTTTTGGTATTGAACACCAAAAAAGTGGCAGATCACTTTAAAGAACAGATAGCGCTAACGGTCTATTTAAAAGACACCGCCAAAGAAGTAGAGATCGAGCAATTGAAGAAAAGCCTGGCGATGGCTGAATATACCAAGACTACTACCTATGTAAGCAAGGAAGATGCAGCGGCAGCTCATAGTGAAGAAATTGGAGAAGATTTCATGGAATTTCTTGGATACAATCCGCTACAGAATTCTATTGATGTCTATATGAATGCCGATTTCGTTTCTTCGGAACAGGTGGATGAAATCGCGGCGGAGCTAACTTCCAAAAATTTTGTAGACGAAGTCGTTTATGACAAGCCGTTGATCGCATTGCTGAACGATAACGTCAAAAAAATAAGTCTTTGGGTGTTAATTGCCAGTACGGTATTTACCTTTATAGCCGTTCTGCTTATAAATAGCAGTATCAGGCTTGCGGTTTATTCCAAACGATTTATCATCAAAACCATGCAAATGGTAGGTGCCACCAAAGGTTTTATACGCAGACCTTTTATCTGGCAAAGTGTAAAACTGGGACTTATCGGGGCAATTCTCGCACTTATAGGAATGGCCGCAGTTTTATACTATCTGGACAACAGTTTTCAGGAACTTAACCTGCTTGGAGATGTAAAAATGCTGGTTATTTTATTTTCCGGGATCTTTTTAATGGGTATCATCATTACCTGGATAAGCACTTTTTTCGCGACATCGCGTTTTCTCAATCTAAAAACAGACGAACTTTACTATTAGGACATGAAAAAAGAGAAAGAAATTCACCAGGGAGGAAGTTTTAATACCGGATTCGTTTTTGGTAAAAGAAATTATATGTTCATGTTTATTGGTCTTGCTGTGATTGCGCTTGGCTTTATATTAATGTCTGGTGGTGGCAGTGAAGATCCCAATGAATTTAATGATGCCATTTACAACTTTCAACGTATTAGACTCGCTCCAACCCTTGTACTCATAGGATTTGCGATCGAAGTTTACGCCATCCTGTTGAACCCACATAAAAAATAATCAAATTTGGATTTATTAGATGCGGTGATCCTCGGGATCATCCAGGGACTCACTGAATTTTTACCGGTTTCCTCAAGCGGACATTTAGAATTAGGAAAAGCCATTCTCGGGGACACCAGTGTTCCGGAAGAATCGCTTCTCTTCACCGTAGTTCTGCATTTCGCAACAGCATTAAGTACCCTGGTAATCTTCAGAAAAGATGTATTTGAGATTATCAAGGGACTTTTTAGTTTTAAATGGAACGACGAAACCCAGTTTTCACTTAAGATCGTTATATCCATGATCCCTGCAGTAATTGTAGGATTACTCTTTGAAGAGCAGCTGGAAGCGCTTTTTGGTGGCAACATTCTGTTTGTAGGCGTCATGCTTCTGGTAACAGCAGTGCTTTTGTGGCTGGCAGACAAAGCAAAGGATACCGGGAAAAAGGTTAGTTATTCCAATGCTTTTGTTATTGGAATAGCACAGGCCATTGCAATGCTCCCTGGAATATCAAGAAGTGGAGCTACCATTTCCACCTCAGTCTTACTGGGAAATGATAAAACCAAGGCCGCGAGATTTTCCTTTCTTATGGTGGTGCCTCTTATCTTCGGAAAAATCGCCAAGGATCTCCTGGGCGGGGAATTGACATCCAGCTCCACAGATCTTACAGCACTTGCCGTTGGTTTTATAGCGGCTTTTGTAGCGGGACTTATAGCCTGCACCTGGATGATAAGCCTGGTTAAAAAAAGTAAGCTTTCCTGGTTCGCTATTTATTGTTTTATAGTGGGAATCGCTGCAATCATATTCTCCTATGCAGGATAAGCAATTCACAGCAGAAGAATTCAAAGCGGGACAAGTACTGCTTTTCGACAAACCATTGAACTGGACCTCTTTCCAGCTGGTCAACAAAGTAAGATGGCTTATAAGAAAGAGCTGCAATATTAAAAAGATTAAAGTTGGTCACGCAGGAACTCTTGATCCCCTTGCTACCGGACTTTTGATTATTTGCACGGGGAAATTCACCAAAACCATTCCCGATCTACAGGGACAGATCAAAGAATACACGGGAACCATTAGTCTTGGTGCCACAACTCCTTCTTTTGATCTCGAAACCGAATTTGATGCAACTTTTGAAACTGCTCATATTACGGAAGAAAAGTTGCTGGAAACCAGCAAAAAATTTATTGGAAAGATCGAACAGACACCTCCTGTTTTTTCAGCTTTGAAAAAAGATGGAAAGCGACTTTATGAATATGCACGGGAAGGGGAAAAAGTTGAAGTCAAAAAGCGACAGATCGAAATAGCTGCGTTTGATATTGAAAATGGTCATTTTCCCGATATAGACTTCAGGGTAGTTTGCAGCAAAGGAACATACATTCGCAGCCTGGCTCACGAGTTCGGGATGGCACTGGATAGCGGAGCACATCTTTCCGCATTGAGAAGAACCGGAATCGGAGACTATTCCGTAGAAAATGCCATGGACATCGAATCTTTCGAAAAATGTTTACCTTCACGGGAGAACAGTTGATAGAGGAAACTCTCGTCCCATGGATTTTTTTGACAAACACAAGGCTTTAATTATTACTTCGCTGCTATTTGCCGTACTTTTCCTCGCGCTGTACAATCTCAACATGGCTAACAAACAAAAAAGAGCCGGAGAAATGCTAGTGGATCTCGAGCAATTTCAAAAGGAAAAAGCTCCGGAAGAAAAACCTGAACAGCAGGAAGAACCACCTCAGCAAAAACAAAGAAATATCCAGACCAACAAGGCTTACAATGAAGATAAGGAAGCGCGGGACGCAGACATGAAAAACAAACTGGATGAGATTTTCCAAAAGAATAGTGCCAGCCAGGAAGCCGAGGAAAGCGAAGACACCCAGGGCGACGGAAATTACCAGGTAAGTAAGAAAACTGCAGATAAAAAGAAAGAGGCTTCTACCGGTGACGATTCCTCTGAAGAGAGCTCTCAGAGATCTGCAGTGTATGACTATAGCAGTATCTCTTTCTCCTTAAAGGGTCGTCGCGCAGTAAAGATCCCAAATCCTGTGTACACCTGTGATGTTGCAGGCAAGATCGTGATCAACATTCAAGTGGATGCGAATGGTTATGTTATTGACACCAGCCTGAATAAGGGCAGTTCTACTTCAGGTAATGAATGCCTGGTGGAAAGAGCGATGGAATATGCGGCTGGCGCAAGGTTTAGCAAGCTTGCAGGCAAGAACGAGCAGCCGGGAACCATCACATACTATTTTAGATCTTAGAATATGGATGAATTAAAACGATGTGGCTGGTGTGTAGGAGATGCACTTTATGAAGCTTATCATGACCAGGAATGGGGAGTCCCGGTTCTGGACGACCGTAATTTATTTGAATTTCTTACTCTGGAAACCTTCCAGGCCGGATTGAGCTGGATTACCGTTTTACGAAAAAGGCAGAATTTCAGGGAAGCCTTCGATGATTTCGATTACAGGAAGATCGCTTTGTACGAAGAACCTAAGATCTCAGAACTAATGGAAAATACCGGGATCATCCGAAACCAGTTAAAAATAAGGGCTGCCGTAAACAATGCGCGGCAGTTCATAAGAATTCAGGATGAGTTCGGAAGCTTTAGCGCCTATAACTGGAATTTCGTAGAGGGCACTCCCGTTCAAAATAAGGTTGAAGATTACAAGCAGGCGCCGGCGACTACAGCTATAAGTGACCAGTTATCAAAAGACCTGAAGAAACGTGGTTTTAAATTTACCGGCTCCACCGTGATGTACGCCCATATGCAGGCAACCGGGATGGTAAACGATCATGAAATTGATTGTTTTCGTTATGATGAAATCAGGAAACTGGGTGAAAAGATGAAGATTTAAAACACCTTCCTATTACTTCAGGTACTCGAGAAACTCTTCTCTAGGGATCTCCTCTGCTCCAAGACTGGATAAATGATCTGTATAAACCTGGCAATCTATCAAACGCACGCCTTCATTCTGAAGTTTTTGCACCATTTTAATTAACCCGAACTTGGAAGCGTTACTTGCCCTGGCAAACATACTCTCTCCGCAGAAAATTTTCTTATCCCGAAGGTAAATTCCGTAAAGACCTCCAACGAGATCATTATTATCCCATACTTCAGCTGAAATGGCTATACCCATTTGATGTAATTCCAGGTAAGACCTTTTGATGTCGGGAGAAATCCAGGTGCCATCCTGACCTTTTCTGAATACTTTTCCGCAGTGATCAATAACCGCTTCAAAATCCTGGTTGAAAGTGACCTGGAATTTGTTTTTGTTCAGATAAGGCCGCATGCTTTTTGATATTTTAAGCTTTTCAGGAAACAGGACCATGCGGGGATCTGGCGACCACCATAGAACCGGCTGACCTTCACTGTACCAGGGAAAGATTCCTGAATGATAAGCTTCCAGAATACGCTTGATCGTTAACTCGCGGGTAACAGCCAGGAAACCATCTTCATCTGCAAGCTCTACCGGCGGAAATTTATCATCTGGACCTATAAAATACACCTTGTTGAAATTGAATTGGACAAATTAAAAAAGTCCGATGAAAAAATCACCGGACTTTTAATTTTTATAAGACTACTGCTTAGAATGGCAGATCATCATAATCTTCTTCATTCAAATCGCTAGCTGGCTCAAACTGGTCTGGTGGTGGAACGTTACCACCTGAAGGTTGCTGAGCGGCGAGGTTCTCAATTCTCCAACCCTGTACAGAATTAAAGTATTTGGTCTCCCCTTGTGGGCTCACCCATTCTCTACCTCTTAGATTGATACCAACCTTAACCGGCTGACCTACTTTAAAAGCATCCAAAAGACTGCATTTATCCTGAACAAATTCGATCATGATATGCTGTGGATACTGCTCTTCTGTTGTTACAACCATCTCTCTCTTCTGAAATCCATTATTTCCGAAGGTTTTGGTCTCACCTATTAATTTGATTTTTCCCTGTACTTCCATTTTATCTCTATTTTGCTAATAATAATTTCCAGGCTTTCAATGGCTCATCCTGTTCAAGATAGCGTTGCGCCTGTTTGTGTATTTTTTCCTGTTCCCTGCTTTCAACTAATTCAGCTACCCCAGCTTCGTGCTGTTTAAAGTTTTCCACCTCAGCATCATCTGGCAGCGCTTCTACATTGCCAAGTTTTCCAAGATCGTTACCTGTTAGTACAGTGCTATTCCTAATCTTTTCTGGCATGGCATCCACGCCAATGCCTAAAGTAGAAAGCGGCTTCGGAACTTCGAACATTCCCGTTCTGGCTCTTGAATACCAATTGCCACCCATACGGGCTACCTGATCTATTTTGTACTGGTCGATATAGCCGTTGTCATCCAAAACTTCTTCCTTTACATGGATCTTCACCACGTGACAGATCACAAGATTTCCTGCTCCACCTTCAGTTCCGGTTTCGATGATATCAACGATTTTACATTCCATTTGAACCGGAGATTCCGCCACGCGGAATGGCTTCACCAGATCAGATTTCAGCATTGTGAGACCTGCTTTCTCAAACTCATTAACGCCTTCCCCATACTCGGTACTGGAAAGAGACATTTGCTGAACAATGTCATAATTTACAACATTGATCACCACCTCATCTACTTTTTTAGCGTTCTCAAAAGTATGTTTGGTCGTATTGTCCCGTCCCCTCCTGGCAGGAGAAAATATAAGAACCGGTGGGTTTGCACCGAATACGTTGAAAAAGCTGAAAGGAGAAAGATTTGGATTGCCTTCCTCATCAATCGTACTAGCAAAAGCTATGGGTCTTGGTCCTATGGACCCCAGTAAATACTGGTGTAATTTACCTGTTCCTATATCTTTTGGCTCTATGCTGAACATATATACTATTTTCGTCAAAGATAAAGAAATGCAGAGGGAATGAAAAGCCAAAGCATTACAATAAAAATCATTTTAAAACGCTTATATTTATTCTATAAAGCCGTAGTAATACATGAATCTACCCGACGAACGCAGCTTTAACCGCTGGTTTATCATTCTTTCCTGTCTTGTGGTTACCGCGCTGGTCCTTTGGAACACCAGCATCTTTTTTCAACGGCTTAAGGAAGACGAAAGAGCAAAGATGAATATATGGGCACAGGCGCAGGAAGAACTAAGTGCTGCTCCTGAAGATGCAGATCTTAGCCTGATTCTCGAAATACTGAATAACAACACGACCATTCCCATCATACACACCAATGAAGATGGCGCGATCGCTTACACGACGAATATTGACCCTGTGATTCTGGAAGATCGCGAAAGATTAGAAGATTACCTCATTGAGTTAAAGGAAGAAAATGAACCTATTGCCGTAGATCTTGGCGAAGGGCAGATCCAGAATCTATACTACGGAAATTCACCCGCACTTAATAAACTTAAATACTACCCAATAGGGCTTACGCTTATAGGCTTCCTATTTATTGGAGTCGTTTATTTTTTCTATACCACTACCAAAAACAGTGAACAAAATAAGTTATGGGCGGGAATGGCGAAGGAAACTGCGCATCAAATCGGGACTCCGCTAAGCTCATTAATCGGCTGGACTGAAATTTTAAAATCTGAAGATGTGGATCCTTCTTATATCAAAGAGATGGAAAAGGATATCGACCGTTTACAAACCATTACTGAAAGATTCTCCAAAATTGGATCGGCTCCCAATCTCAAGGAGATCAATATCGTAGAAGCCACACGGGAAAGCTTTGATTATCTTAAACTGAGAAGTTCCAATCTTATAGACTTCAGTATTCAAACTCCAAGGCAACCCATCTGGGTCATGCTCAATGAACAGCTTTATAGCTGGACCATAGAAAACCTGGTGAAAAATGCGATCGATGCCATGCGGGGCAAAGGGGAACTTATGATCGAGATCAAGCAGGACATCAAGCAGGCCCATATTTATATTACAGATACCGGGAAAGGAATAGACAAGAACAAGTTCAAAGTGATCTTCGAACCTGGACAAACTACTAAAAAACGAGGTTGGGGATTAGGCCTCTCCCTGGCAAGAAGAATTATCGAAGAATATCACCAGGGAAAGATCAGGGTAGCCAGAAGTGAGATAGGTAAAGGCACAACCTTCCAGATTAGCCTTAAAAAGATCTAGAAACTGCTCATTGTATCTTTTAACCAATCTGGTACAGGGGAAGTAGCGTTTTTGTTAAAGTCATACCATACCACAGTATCCAGACCTTCAGCACATATTTGACGCGCGTCGTCCACTACCAGGTGTTTTAGAGAAAAACTGGTATTCCCAATTTTATTCAGCTTCGTTAAAACCCGTGCGGTTCCCGGGTACCCTAAAGGTCTTTTAAAATCACAATTGGTGGAAACGAGCATGGTTCCCACATTTGTTTTCTGGTAGAAATCGTGTATACCTGTAGCCTCCCAGAAATTTACCCTTCCACTTTGCAGAAATCGCATAAATGTAAGATTATTCACGTGCTGGTACATATCCAGATCGCTCCAGTCAATTCGGAGTTCCAAACTCAGTTTAAAATCACGGATGTTTTTCAAAGCTCTACGTTCGCATGAATTTTATCTGCAAGTTCCTGAAATTCCTCTTCAGTCATTTTAACCTTATTAGAGAAGTTCATTTCGTCCATGGTGTTCAACGGAATAAGATGTACATGCGTATGTGGCACCTCAAGACCTATGACGGCCATTCCGACTCTCTTACAGGGAACGGTCTTTTCCAATGCCAGAGCAACACTTCTGGAGAAACGCATTAGCTCCTGGTAGACTTCTTCCTCAAGATCCCAGATCTTATCCACTTCCTTTTTGGGAATGCAGAGCGTATGACCTTTTCCGTTAGGATTCACATCGAGAAACGCAAGAAACTGACTGTTCTCTGCTACTTTGTAAGCTGGCACTTCTCCTCTAACTATTTTTGTAAATAATGTTGACATAATTATGGGTGTGGTTGGTTAGCCTTAAAATTAAAAAATCCTTTTCTCAAATCTTAAGAATAAGATGAAAGAAAAGGATCATATTTTAACTGTAATGAACTTTTATTCTCTCCAGATCTCGATCACGTCGAAAGTAACGGTACCGTTTGGCACTTGAATTTCAGCAGTGTCACCTACCTTTTTACCGAGCAGACCCTTACCAATTGGAGAGTCTACAGAGATCTTTCCAGATTTAAGATCGGCTTCGCTTTGTGCAACCAGCTTGTAGGTCATCTCAGCGCCATTGGTCTGGTTCTTAATTTTCACATGAGAATGCACTAAAACTTTTGAGGTGTCTAATTGAGATTCGTCGATTACTCTTGCGTTGGCTACCACTTCCTCCAGTTTCG
Organism: Christiangramia portivictoriae DSM 23547; assembly: GCF_000423045.1. Taxonomy (GTDB): domain Bacteria; phylum Bacteroidota; class Bacteroidia; order Flavobacteriales; family Flavobacteriaceae; genus Christiangramia; species Christiangramia portivictoriae. The sequence goes on from NZ_AUHF01000007.1 coordinate 194,140, forward strand.
AAATCTTTAACTCCAGTAATCCCTGTGCTTCTTTGGCAGCGTCGTATTCTGCATTTTCACTAAGGTCGCCCTTATCCCTGGCTTCGGCGATGGCATTTGATGCTTTTGGTCTTTCTACATCTTTTAAATGGTTAAGCTCATCTCTGAGTTTTTTCAAGCCTTCAGGGGTGTAATAAGATACTTTACTCATAACTTTATCGTTTTAAAATTCCTCGGAAACAACTCAAGGTTGGATTCCGGAATTAATAGCTTAATGATCTGGTAATTTTTATATTTCCACGACGTGGAAAAGCCCGGATCTACAAAATTTTAGTGCTCCGGGTTTAACTAATGTCTTTTAAATTGAAAAAATCCCATGATTAGCGGGATTTCTTTAAACAAATGTAAGAAATTTAATCTTTTAGCGCAATTATATTATTTTCGCCTCAACGCAAATTCTATGAAAAAAATCCTGAGTCTACTCGCTGTATATCTACTACTTACGTCCTGTTCAGGGACCGATGATTCATTTAACAACAACCCTAATCTGGCTGATTTGAATTTCAGGTTCCAGGTAAATTTATCCTTACCAGAATACAACAATCTTCAGTTCCCCGGAAATGCATATGCAACCTACAATTATGGAGTAAAAGGAGTGGTCATCTATAATATCAACAACGATCAATTTGTAGCCTTCGAACTAAGCGATCCAAACCATCCACCAAAATCCTGCTCTGCGATGAGCCTGAATGGAGTGATTGCAAACTGCAATTGTGATGATAATTCTTATAATGTGATCACCGGGCAACTTTCAGAAGGAGAAGGTGAATACGGTATGAAACCTTACAGGGTTGAGCGATCTGGCAATGTATTGCAGATATTCAACTAAAAAAAGCCTCCTCTTCAAACCCCTACAATTTGAAAAGAAGGCTGCAAAAATACATGGAAGCTGGTTAGAACTTCAATGTAAGACCCAATAAGAAATTTGTTGTAGCCTGTGGATAATACCCGGCTCCATCAAGCGTCTGCACTCCAGAAGGATTTGTATCACTACCAATATCGTAGGTAAAATAGTATCCATTGGAAACATATTCTTCTCCAAAGACATTATTTACCAGTCCGGTTAGCACGACCTCACGGAACATCCAGGCCTTGTTCCAGGTGTACTGTACATTAAAATCGTTTACGAAATAGCTGTCCAGTTTAGAATTTTCAGCTTCGACATTACTCATAAACTGATCGCCAACATACTTAGAGAGAAATTTAAGTTCGAGCCCGTCAACCGGTGAATATTCCAGCATGTTCGCAGCTACGATCTCTGGAGAATACGAAATATCTGTATCTCCATAGGATACCAGTTCTCCATCAAACGGAGAGACGAAGTCCACATTCTTATTTCGGCTTAAGGCGATATTTGGTCGAATATTGAATTTATCTGTTACTCTAACTGTTGCATCTACCTCTAGACCAAGTCTGTAGGAATTACCACTATTCTGGCGTATAAATGCACCCACATCATCAAGGCCACCGGTTAGTACCAGCTGATTCTGGTAATCCATAAAATACAGGTTCGTATTCAGGATAAAATTACTGCTTTGATGTCTCCACCCAAGTTCAAAATCATTCAATTCTTCTGGCTCCGGATCTCCATTTTCGTAGTCACCACGGCTTGGCTCTCGATGGGCCCGGGCGTAAGAAAGATAGAACTGGTCACCTTCGTTCAATTGATAGGTTAATCCAGCCTTTGGATTAAAGAAACTGAAGTTGTCATCATTTAAAAATCGGGTCTGGTCATCCAGAAGTCCATCGGTTTCATAACTCACAGTTCTTAATTGTAGATCCAGATATCCTCCAAGTTTTTCAGAAATCGCAAAGTTTGCTTTTCCGTAGATATTAAAGTCGGTTTTATCTGCCTGGTTGAAATAGTATGGTTCATAAGGATTGTTGTTTCGGGCGAACCTGGTATAGATCACCTCGCCATAATGATCGCCATCGTACTTGTTCCATCCTCCACCAAGGGTAAGATCCCAGTTAGTGGTTTCATAGTTCACGCTAAAAACAGTTCCGTAGAAATGATTATCCAGCCACTTGGTTCCTACAAGATCTGAAGAGGTAATTTCTTCTCCATTAGACATGAAAAGAGGCAGTCCAAATTCCTGGAGGTCTGCATCTTCTTCATATTCCTCGTAATATCCACGACCGTAGGTATAATGAAGGGCAAGGTTTGTAGACCAGTTAGAACCAAAATCCTGGTTCCACAACAACTGGTAGTGATCTTGCTTGTAATTATCTGTCTGCCCATCATAGAACTTCGTGTTTCCATCCTCGTCTGTATAGATCCCGGCAGGATTAAAAGTTCGATCGGTTTCAAGTGTTTCAGCATCAATCCCATACCAGGCTTGATATGTTCTTTCGCTACCACCAAAAGTAAGTGCTTTAATAAGTGTATTATCATCTACAAATGATCCCTGTAAAAAATACGATTTAAGATCACTACTTGCGCGGTCTATATAACCATCACTTCTAATTTTTGATGCACGTCCCGTAAAACTGAAATGATCATTAATAAGACCAGTGCTAAATTTAACGGTGTGCTTAAAGGTGTTATAGGACCCGATACTGTTCGCAATCTCAGCCTGGGCTTCTTCATTATATGCATCTGTAAGAATGTTAAGACTCGCGCCAAAAGCACCGGCTCCATTCGTGGAGGTACCCACACCACGCTGTAGCTGTAAATTTTCTACGGAAGATGCAAAGTCCCCAAGGTTTACCCAGAAAGTTCCCTGACTTTCGGAATCATTATAAGGCACCCCGTTGATGGTCACATTCACCCTGGTGGCATCACTACCACGCACCCGAATTCCCGTGTAACCAACACCGTTCCCGGCATCTGTGGTGGTAACAACATTGGGCATATAGCTCATAAGTACCGGAATATCCTGTCCCAGATTCCTGTCGGCAATTTCTTCATTGCTTAAATTGCTATAGGTAATTGGAGATTCATCGGTCACCCTTACTGAAGAAAGAAAAACTTCGTCCAGAGATTCCTGTGCACCGGCAAGATCAACATCTAAAGTCATGTCCTCGGTGAGATTTACCGTCCTGCTCTTCTGATTTCCGAAGGAAAATATTAGCGTATATTTTCCTTCTGAAAGTTGAAGCTCGTAATAACCATTTTCATTGGTAATGGTTCCAGATCCTGTACTTTGCAGGTAAACTGAAGCTCCATCAATTGGTGCTCCATTTTCAGTAACGGTACCGCTGAGTTTGTAATCCTGTGCATAGGCTTGAAGAGAAATTGCCAGCAGCGCCACAAAAGATAATAAATGTTTCATTCGCAAAATTTTCTACGAATAAAAGGGGCAATTATTCTTTCTTGATTTAGTTATAAAATAAAAAATCCTGAGATCACCAATACTGGCAAAAACAGGAGTACATACACCGCAGTTTCGTGCGTATCCCTTGGCAGCATTACCTGCCCAGGTTCATTGGGTATGATCTCAGCCCGTGAAGGCACCCCTTATGAGATTATGGCGCAAATGTAATATGCTTTTTTAGAAATGCAATACATTTGGAGAAAATTGGGAATAAAGTTTTAAAGGACACGGGAAGTTTATGCTAAATACAAAACGCTCTTTAACAGTAAAGGTTGTTGCAGGATATGTAATTGTTTCCATTCTCGCCGGGCTTGCTGTCTGGTATATTTATAACCAGGTACTTACCTATTCTGAAATTGCCCAGACAAATACTGAAAATACGCAGCAGCTCATCCTGGTATCTGAGATCTCCACCAACCTTAACGAATCTGAAAATACAAGCCGGCGTTTGATACAAACCGGAAACGAGGAAGAACTGCAGCTTTATAATTCCCAGATCGATAGCATCAAATCCAAGATCGATGAACTGGAGAAAAGTTATACGGAGCTTGATTTTGAAGACGAAGCCGATAGTATCTACCAACTTCTGGAACAAAAGACCGAAAACCTGAAGGAACTGGTTGCTTTACGAGATACCGACAGGAATACCAATTATTACCGTAAAGCACTTGGAGAACTTCGGAATATTGACCAGTCTTTTCAGGATTATAATTACGAGAACAGATTCAGGAACTTAAAATCATACCAGAAGGATGTACTGGTAAAATGGCTGGAATATTCAAGAGAAGACAATGCTGAGAATATTACTACTCAGCGCCTGGATTCGCTGGTCAAATCTGTTAAAAGAGTACTTACCGACCTGGAATTTGCCAACAGGCAGTTTCAGAACGAAGTGGTGCAAAAAGAAAATGAACTGCTTAATAATGATATGATCCTGAATCAGCAATTGCAGGGATTACTCTCCAATTTAGAAAAAAGCGAACGAGAAAATTCTCTGGAAAGGGCTGAGACATTCCAGAACATGCTGGACAAAACTTCCACGATCATTCTAATTGGGAGCTGTATCATCATACTCATCATTCTCTATTTTATCATCAATATTATTGGTGATATTACCAGGAGTCAGCGATACAGGGTGCAGCTGGAAGAAGCCAAGAATTTTGCAGAATCATTACTGGCCAGCAGGGAACAATTTATGGCCGCGATCACTCATGATCTTCGTAGTCCACTAACCACCGTAATGGGATATACAGATCTTATTCAAAAAACCGATCTTGATGAAAAGCAGGCTTATTACTTAAAGCAGATTAAAAAATCTTCAGAATTTATCCTGAGACTGGTGAATGATCTACTGGATCTCTCCAAACTCGAAGCGGGAAAAATGCTAATAGAGAAACTCGCATTTCAGCCCGAGAAGCTCATCGAGGATACCGTAAATAATATCATTCCTGCGGAAAGAACCAAGAATGTCTCCATTGAAATAAATGTTGCTCCGGAAGCGCAGGTACAGCTGGTAAGCGATCCCTTCCGGATAAAACAGATCCTGGCAAACCTGATCTCTAATGCCTGGAAATTCACTGAAGAAGGAAGCATTGTCATCGCTGCAAGTCTCATAAAACCAAAGAAGAATCAGGAAATTCTTGAACTAAGAGTCAGGGATTCGGGTATCGGGATCTCTAAAGAAAAACAGGATAGTATTTTCGAGGAATTCTCCCAGGAAGATAATAGCATTGAAAAGAAATTTGGTGGCACCGGTCTTGGACTTGCCATCACGAAGAGACTGGCGCATTTATTAGAAGGTGATATAAGAGTAGAAAGTGAACCCGGAGAAGGAAGTGAATTCATCATTAACATTCCTGTAGAAAAATACCAGGCTTCCAATGAAGTCCTAGAAGAATCTGCTCATATAATTGCAGAAAAAAATTATGCTGCTTCAGGATTAAAAGCGCTTGTTGTAGATGACGAACCCGGACAGTTATCGCTTACTGTGGAGCTATCAAAATCTATGGGATTTGAAATTGACACGGCTGCAAATGGCAAGATCGCGCTGGAAAAAATCAATGAGAAAGAGTATGATCTTATTCTAACAGATATACAGATGCCGGTTCTGGATGGTTTTGAACTTATCAAAAGGATTCGCAGTACCGATGAAATCATGCATCTTCCCGTCATCGCATTATCGGGGCGTACAGATCTTGAGAAACAGGTCTATATGGACGCTGGATTTGACGATAAGCTCCTGAAACCCTACAAATCTGCCACGCTGAAACATACAATCGCGGAAGTGCTTGATCTGGAACATCAGGAACAAATATCCGGCAGCGAACCGCTTGGATCTAAAGCACCACAAACCGGTTTCTATGACCTTTCTGAGATTTACGAATTTGCAAGCAAAGATGATGATGCCTTTAAGGAAATTATCAGGGCGTTTATCGAAGGAACCAGGGAAAGTATGAACCAGTTACAACGGGCCTGGGAGAGCACGGATAAGGACAGTTTAGGTAAAACTGCTCATAGAATGCTGCCTATGCTTAAACAGATGCAGGCACAGAGCGTTACTCAGGACCTTCTCATACTTGAAGAGAGAAAAAACATAGATGAGACAAGCTTTACCAACCTTATGGAAAAGCTCGAAAAACTGATACAGGAAATTGAAGAAGAAATTAAAGTTTAATCCCGTACTGCTTCAGCTTATTGTAAAGTGTTTTTCTATCTATCGATAGCATTCTGGCAGCCTTGCTTTTATTGCCATCGGTTTTCTCAAGAGCATCAAGAATTAGTTGTTCTTCGTTTTTATTCTTGAACAATCCGTAATCATTTTCCGTAGAACGACTGGAAGTCGCGATCTCATGAGGTAAAACTTTTAGCGGAATTAGATCTTCCTGGGTTAGCAATACTGCTCTTTTCACCATGTTCCGAAGTTCACGAAGATTACCAGGCCAGTTATAATTCTTGAAAGCATCAATAGCCTTATCTGTAAAGCCAAGCACATTTTTCTCCAGGTCATTGTTCGCTTCTTCGAGAAAATGATTGGCAAAGAGCATCAAATCTTCCTTACGCTCGCGAAGTGCAGGAATTTTTATAGAAAACTCATTAAGTCTGTGATAGAGATCTTCTCGAAAATCTCCTTCTTTTACCGCGTTCGACAGATCTTCATTGGTTGCTGTGACCACTCGAATATCTACTTCTATTTCGGTATTGCTCCCTACAGGTTTTACACGTCTTTCCTGAAGTGCACGTAATAACTGAACCTGAAGTTCATAACTTAGATTCCCGATTTCATCCAGAAACAATGTTCCACCGTTAGCGGCTTCGAAATGGCCTGTTTTGTCATTAATCGCCCCGGTAAAGGAACCTTTAATATGCCCAAAGAATTCACTGGAAGCTATTTCTTTAGGAATAGCTCCACAATCTACGGCTATAAAGGGTGCCGCATGTCTTTTACTTTCCAGGTGAATGCTTTTCGCGACCTGCTCCTTTCCAGTACCACTTTCACCAGTGATCAACACAGACATATTTGTGGGAGACACAAGCTCTACATAATCGGCAAGTCTTCGGGAAGGTTCACTAACCCCCTCTACAAGATCAAGTCTTTGTGTTGTTGAATTGGCTTTGCTGGCTTTCTTCGCTGGTTTCGAAGCAACTTCTTTTGGTGCTACGACCTTGGTTCTTAATGCATTTTCTATAGTCTGTAAGATGGATTCTGGTCGAAATGGCTTTGAAACATAATCGAAGGCTCCTTCTTTCATGGCATTTACCGCCATACTTATTTCAGCATAACTGGTCATCACTATAACCTGGGTCGCGGCATCCTTTGCCTTAACTCTTTTCAGAATTTCAAGACCATCATGATCTGGCAGGCGAACGTCGGTAAGTACAAGTTCAAAATTGCTTTTTTCAATTTTATTGAATGCTTCTGAAGCAGAAAATACCAGCTCAACCTTATACTCTCTTTTTTCAAGAAAGGTTGTAAGCATAGTACCGAAGGCAACATCGTCTTCAACGACCAGAACTTTAGACATAGAATAACTTTAGTGAGCTGCAAAGGTAAGAATCTTTAACTCATATGGTTTTAAAAGAAAGCATAAAAAAAGAGGCTTTAAAAAAGCCTCTTTTGGTAGCCTGCAAAATTTCAACTTTGCAAGTAACTGGTTTCCATTTGATCAGATCTTCATCATGAACTTTTAAATTTACAGAAATGGATCTGGTGTTAGTTGTTACGGTAGTTCCATCCGGATGGAGCCGACTGCTGCCAATTCTGTAAACCTTAAGTTTTCAATCTTCATAGGTGATCCAATTTGTCTTGAGTTGGGATCTCATATAACAGACAGTACTTACTAATCAATATCTTCCTCTTTTAGCCAGTTCCCATCGGCATCTATAAATACTTCTTCATGCTCTCCTTTAACGTCCAGTTTAAGCTTATAGACTTTCGTTTCATCCTCTTTGGTCATCACCCATGCTTCGCTGGCTACTGCGTCATTATAATCTGTCATGACCGCATCTTTGATATTTTGTGGTAAAGAAATGACATCGATAGACTCAAACTCATTTGCTTCCTGTTCCATTTCCACTTCTGTTTCCACCTCTATCTCTTCATCCTGTGCATGTAAATTTCCTGTCGTAAAGAATAGAGCTGCAATAGTCGCGGTACTTAGAATAAACTTTTTCATAATGATTGTTTTGTGGTTATGGAAAGCTTAGAGTCAAAATCATACCAAACTCAGTGTATTAAATACAAGTTTCTGGTTTTCAATTCAATAGAGTACTTCGTGATCGAGCTTTCACATTTAATTATGTAGATATTCTGTGATGTTTATGAATGAGGTGTGGAAAACTGGAATCAACCAGTTCGGGAATTATCAAAAAACAGAAAGGGCTCCCGAGGGAGCCCTTTCAATCCGAAAATCTAAATTATAAAACAAAATAAATTAAGTGTAACTCATTTTGTTCCCAATACTAACCTATCTTCTTAATAGTAATAATTGTACCAAACTCTAAAACTCTGTTCATATCCCTTAAACTCCAGTAATACAGGAGTATATAATAATTTGAGTCTCTAACATCAAGATGCCAAGCGCGAAATAAACGTGGAATCTACATAAAAACTGAGGAATTAATACCCAGATTACTTCAACGGATCTCTTCTATTTGCCTTGATCTCTGATCTTTTTTTCTTTGAGTGCAACCTTTTAAGCTTGGAAGCACGAGAAGGTTTCGTCTTTTTGCGAGGTTTCTGTTTCTTTAAAGCAGACTTCAGTAAATCCAGAAAATTTTGGATGACGATCTCGCGGTTGGAATGCTGACTCCTGGAATCCTCACTCGACATTTTCAAAAAGCCTTCCCGGTTGATCCTGTTGGCGAGCTTCCTTTGTATTCTGCTTTTCTCGGTTTCTGAAAGCCCTTTTGAATCTTCCACATGCCAGCTAAGTTCCACCTTCGTGGCTGTTTTGTTAGCATGTTGTCCTCCGGGACCAGAACTCCTCACGGCTTTAAACTCAAGCTCTGTTTCAATTTGATGTTGATCCATTAAGCCGGTTGGTGAGAATCTTTTAAAAGATCGGCAACCGTTTTTACAGGATTGAAGGTTTCCACAGGAACTTCTACAAAGATCGTATTCCACCGTGCCATCCCGCCATTCCACAATCCAGGTCTCTCCAAAGCTTTTAATTCCTTTCCATCCTTTGTTTTATCTGCAATAAAACTCATTTCTTGGTCTACATATTCATTGAGATCATAAGCTTCTCCTTTGTGGTCTTTGAGTCCGCACACAATATCCACTGGATTAAAATGGGTGGATTCACGCGCTGTTTTAGCCTGTTCAGGATTGTTGTTATCGATCTGTGCCCCTTCGATTATTTGCAGAGAATTATTCCCATCACTGTCTTTCACCAGGAAAGGGCCACCGCCAGGTTCTCCTTCATTTTTAACCATCCCGCACACACGTAATGGCCGGCGAAGTTTATGTTTTAGATTTTCCACAAACATATCGCCATCGCTCCCAGACTTTATAAATAGTTCATCATTCAGAAAAGACTGGATCTCATCCAGCTTGTCATGAGAAACGTTACCCTCGTCGAGGATAGTAAGATATTCATATACTTTATTCTGAACCTTCAGCAGTTTTCCTCCCAGCAATTTTTTATGATCGGCCACATTCTGAACATTGTCTTCAGTAACCACATTATCGATATTTTTTACAAAAACGACATCTGCATCCAACTGATTCATATTTTCAATAAGCGCACCGTGACCTCCCGGCCTGAAAAACAAAGAATCTTCCTTAGTTCTAAAAGGTTCGAATTCATTGGTGACCGCAATGGTATCTGTTTTTGGGTCCTGGTAGGAATAACTAATTTCAAATTTTACACCTGTGGACTTTTCAACCCGATCCTTCACATCCTTCCACTCAGCTTCAAATTTCTCCCGATCACCTTCAGCTACGGTGAAATGTAGCCTGGCGACTCCATTTACTGTAATGTATTGCGCAGCCTCGAACAAATGCTCTTCAAAGGCAGTTGAAATATGGCTATCATATTTATGGAATGGAACAAGGCCTTTAGGCAGATTGCTTAAATAAAGACCATCCTGATCTAAAATAGTATGTACCAGAATCGAGTGCTGGTGATTATGAGACAGATCCTCATAATCCGGGTGAATCTTTCTGGCTTTGTTCACCGCATGATCGTAGAATGGCAATTTATCTATATGGTTGAAAAATCTTTGAAGATCTGCATCGCCCGTTTTGTCAAGATATGTTCTTAGGTCATCATTTTCCGGATCGAATTCTTCGGAAAATTTATGCAAAGCCTTGAACATTCTGGAGGCTGCACCAGAGGCCGGTACGAATTTTAGTATGTTATGTTTCGATTTTTCAGAATTGTAAAAATCTATGAGCTCATGTTTTTCTGAAGTTTCGATCCTGCTTATTCCATTTCCTACCGTAGCGGCTTCAGTGATATTTACTTTAAGATTGCCTCGCTTAAAAATGGCGATCTGGTCTTCTACTTCATCTTTGCTTATTCCTTTTTTCTCAATCTGAAGGATATCTTTTTCGTTAAAATTCACTGGTTATGAGTTTTTAATAGTTGGTCAATCTTTTTTACTGCGGAATTTAATCGGGTTTGCCGATCACCTTTCAGAATCATATATGGTTTTTGATACTTATCGAGCGTTTCCTGAAATCTCTCAAACATTCCCTCACGGTCGTGAGGTTTATCCCTTAGATCATCTGGTGTCCACGGAACATCAATATACGTTAAAAAGTAGAGAGCGTATTCGTTGTTTAACGCATGTTTAAGAAGTTGCGGATCTACGAAGTTGTCGTAATATGCTTCAGAATAAACCTTTATTTCCAGTAGATCGGTATCACATATTAAAATCCTGTCTGCCTGCATGGATTTCTCATTTTCCAAACGCATCTGTCCCCGGGCAATGGGTAAAATATCACGTGGTTCGCAAATCCTGTGTTCCTTGTCCCATACTTTTTGAAGGTATTGCCTCATGAATTCTGGCACCAGCGGTTCAGCATAGTAATTGGAAAGATCTTCAGAAAGCGTGGTTTTTCCTGTGGATTCGGGTCCAAAAAGGACTATTTTCAGGCAGGACGAAGGTCGTTGCGTAAGTTTTTCTTCCATGCTAGATAACCGTAAATGGCAATAATGGTAAATAATAGATATTGTAAGCTGGTTAAAGTTAAGCCTTTATAAAAATACAGCGGTACAGAAATGATATCTCCAATGATCCAGTAGATCCAGTTTTCGATCTTCTTTCGCGCCATAAGCCACATTCCCACAAAGAATATTGCCGTTGTGACCGTATCTACATAAGCCGTCCAGTTATTCCATTTATCGAACCATTCATAGATACCAAAAACCAAGAGCAGTGTTGCAATAAATATGATAAAAGATAGAAGCTTTTCTTTTCTGGTGGTAGAAGTAATTGGTGTAAAGTGATCATCGTCTACTTTCCTGGTCCATACGTACCAGCCATAAATACTCATGGAAAAGTAATAGGCATTGATCATCATATCGCCTAGCAATTCCCATTGCCATAGCAGGTACACGAAGATCATCGTACTTACGATACCGGTTGGGTACACAAGAATGTTGTTTTGCTTGGAATACCAGACAGAAAGAAAACCAAAGATCACAGCAATGATCTCCAGAACGATGTAAAGTGTAGGATATTCTGAGTATTGACTAAACAGGTAATCAAAAATGGGCTGCATAGTCGGAGCGATCAGATTTTACAATTTTTACGTACATGAGTCCGCGGTCGATCGCTTCAAAGGCATTTTTAATCTCTTTATGGAGTAATCCCATCACCTCATCATAATGACCGTATACCTGAGTGCTTAGCGGATTTTCTTTGATGGTGAGTCCCGAATCACGCATTTTTTTTATGAAGTTGATGATCGCCGGTTCGTAATCATCCTGAATTGGGGTGAGTGTAAGTTCTACTGAAATGTTCATAATGACGGTTTGGATTTCAAAGTTAGCCATTATCAAAAGCTTTAACTGAAGTCACCAATTTTTTTTCTGAAATTCATAAATATTAAAGAGTTGGACTATTGCCTTATCAGGTATTTTACCAAATGTGAAATTCCTAAAATGAACAATGTACCACAAATGAATAGTTTGATAATATCTGCTGTATCATCAAATTGAATCTCTTGAAACGTCAGAATCAAACCTATCGTTCCCAAAATAGTATAAAGAACAGATCTTGGTAAAGTCATTTTATGCATTGCCATAAATTTATGTTCGTTACTTGTTATACTATTAATATCTGAATCTTTCTCATTGCGCCTGTCGAAGTGCTGCACTGAGCTTGTCGAAGTGCTGCTCTTCAACCAACAATCTTTTCATACTGTACTATTGAACCTGTCGAAATGCCACACTGAGCCTGTCGAAGTGCAATATTCAGAATAGATAATTGAGCACAGACATTCCAAAGCATATTCCCAAAAGATATCAGTTTTCAAAAGCAGTTCCCATGACCACCATGGTCGCACCAGATTGATAAGCATTGTTCATTTGCTGCCGGTTGCGAATGCCTCCACCCACAATGATGGGGATTTCAAGACTGCTGGCTACCGCCCTGATAATTTGCGAGGAAACCGGAAAATTTGCGCCGCTTCCCGCTTCAAGATAGATCAATTGTTTTCCAGAATATTGTCCTGCCAGCGCTGTATTTACAACCTGTTTTACCTCCTTCTGATCTATAGGAATGGTATTACTTACTTTTTGAACTGATGTTTCCCTGCCACCATCGATAAGGATGTAACCCGTTGGGATCACTTCAAGATCTGAATTTTTAATTTTCTCTACAGAGCGCACCTGTTGCCCTATCAAAAATTCAGGATTTCTACCTGAAATAAGACTTAAAAAAAGTAAAGCATCTGCTTCCGTAGAAATTTGCGAATGATCGCCTGGAAACAGAACCACTGGTAAACTACAACAGTTCTTAATAGCTTTTACCACAGCACAGGTTTCACCCTCTTTCACGGTACTTCCACCCACAAAAATATGCGTGGTCTCTTTTGGTATTTTTTGAAAGAATTCTGAAGCTCTGGCAACATCGAATTTATCTGGATCTACCAGAATAGACAGTAATTTACGCTCTTCAAAAGCTGCCTGCCTGATCTCCTCCAGGTAAGATTGTACCTGAATCATTCAGCTACAGATTCAGAAATTGAAGGCACAGCATACACACAGGTGAAATTCTCAAATTCAAGGAAATCGATATCATACCACGCATCCAGTTCTTGATATCCCACACGAGCGGTTGTTTTCGAATCTTCAAAATCAAAGTCGGTCACATTGATATGCTGTAAAAAACCAACTCCAGGCCTGGCAATCAATTTGTAGACAGATTCCTTGGCACCCCACACAATGGTAAGCTTTCTGATCAAAGCTTCCTCATTCGCCAGGGTATGATATTCGCTAAGCGGAGTAAATTTGTTCGCAATTTTCAGGATCTTCTCGCGCTGCTTCTCTATATCGATCCCTACATCACGATTACTAATGATGATCGCGGTGAAATTGAAGGAATGCGTAATTGAAATATACTTATCGTCCTTTAAATGTGGTTTACCATGATCATCATAATAAAGATCGTGATCTGTATACCCGGCTTCAGCCAATAAATGCCTTATACTCATAAAGCCACGACGGTGAATTTCAGATTTCATACCGTCCACTCTCTTTTGACAATGAGCTGTAAGATCGATCCCATTTACCAGCCAGTCAAATGACTCTTCCACCTTCCAAATGAAGACTTTAGTACGTTCATCAACTGTTATTGTTTTATAAAGAGGCATATATTTTCTAAGCTTTTCCCTATTTTTGCGACATTAAAATTGCTAATATTCAAATATAATAATATGTCAACTAAAACAGTACCGTATACCGCCTATAAAGTCAAAGATATTGAGCTAGCCGAATATGGCCGTCTTGAAATTGAACTTGCTGAAGCAGAAATGCCGGGACTTATGGCATTGCGTAAAGAGTTTGGGGAATCCAAGCCTTTAAAAGGTGCCAGAATTGCGGGTTGTTTACATATGACGATCCAGACTGCAGTGCTTATCGAAACTCTGGTAGAACTTGGAGCAGATGTAACCTGGAGTTCCTGTAATATCTTTTCTACTCAGGATCATGCTGCTGCTGCTATAGCTGCTGCCGGGATTCCTGTGTATGCATGGAAAGGAATGACCGAGGAAGAATTTAACTGGTGTATCGAGCAAACACTTTTCTTCGGGGAAGAGCGTAAGCCGCTAAATATGATCCTGGACGATGGTGGAGATCTTACCAATATGGTGCTTGATGAATACCCTGAACTTGCTGAAGGTATTAAAGGACTTTCAGAAGAAACAACTACAGGAGTTCATAGACTTTATGAAAGAATGAAGAACGGAACATTGCCAATGCCGGCGATCAACGTAAATGACTCTGTAACCAAATCTAAATTTGATAACAAATACGGTTGTCGCGAGAGTGCAGTAGATGCGATTCGTCGTGCTACAGATGTGATGCTGGCCGGTAAGAGAGTAGTTGTTTGTGGATATGGTGATGTTGGGAAAGGAACTGCTCAATCTTTTAAAGGTGCTGGTTCTATTGTAACTGTTACTGAAATTGATCCAATTTGTGCATTACAGGCTGCCATGGATGGTTTTGAAGTGAAGAAGCTTGAAACTGTGCTTCCAAAGGCAGACATCGTCATTACGACTACCGGAAACAAGGACATCGTACGTGGAGAGCATTTTGAAGCAATGAAGGATAAAACGATCGTAGCCAATATTGGTCACTTTGATAATGAGATCGCTGTTGCCTGGTTAAATGACAACCATGGAAGCACTAAAGTAGAGATCAAACCTCAGGTAGACAGATATACTATTAATGGTAAAGATATTATTCTTCTTGCTGAAGGTCGTTTAGTAAATTTAGGATGTGCTACAGGACATCCTAGCTTTGTAATGAGTAACTCATTTACAAACCAGACCCTCGCCCAGATGGAACTTTGGAATAATACAGACAAATATGAGAATGAAGTGTATATGTTACCAAAACATCTTGATGAGAAAGTTGCCAAGCTTCACCTGGAAAGAATTGGTGTTGAACTTACTGAACTTAAACAGGATCAGGCAGAATATATTGGGGTAACGGTTGAAGGACCATACAAGCCGGAATACTACAGATACTAGGAATATTTTCCGATCGGTAAAAAAAGCCTCTGCCCTCACAGAGGCTTTTTTATTTGTTAATTCTAGGCTTAATTTAATCTCACCTTAACATTGGCTCGTTAAAATCTTTAAGCTTGAGTTAAAAAATTCTCTTCTGAAAACCGGAGTTGCTATGTTTCGTAAGTATTAACGTAATCAATAATCAATTAAAAAAATTATCTATGAAAATTTTGAAAAAACCTTTACTGTTTATGGCGATGACCGCTATGTTAGGATTCACTTCATGTTCAGATGATGACGATGATGTGACAGATGATATCGTAGAGATGGATTCTGCCATGTTATATGCTACCACTCATTCTGGATCTGTAGTTCAGTATAATCTTGACGATGGTACTTCATATACAGTAAATACTTCTTCCACAGATGCGGAAGGAATTTTTTATGATGAAGATGACAACTCTTTAATCGTAGCCTCCAGAGATCCTAAACAAATTCAGTTTTACGGAAATGTAGATATGTGGGATGGATCAATGTCTACAGTATCTGCAGATTTTATGAGTGCTAATGATCTAATGAGCCCAAGAGATGTTGCCGTGAACGGTGACCTAATTGTAGTTGCAGATAATGCTGATGTAGATGGTGATGACACCACAGCAGATGGAAGATTTTATATCTATAGCAAAGAAGACAATGGATTTACTTTAAGAAACACGGTAACCGTAGATTTTAAGGTTTGGGGTATCGAGTTTGTTGGAAACACCTTGTATGCAATTGTAGATACCACAAACATGCTGGCTAGTTTTGATAACTTCCTGTCTAATAATACAGATGGAATGGTAAGCGCTACAAAAACTGTTATGGTAGAAGGAATTGTGAGAACTCATGGTCTTGACTATGATGGTGGAACAATGGTGCTTTCAGATATTGGAGATGCAGGATCTGACGCTGATGGTGGACTTCATGTAATTACCGATTTTGACAGTAAATTTAATAATACCATGGATGCTGGAACTTTAGCGCTTTCAGATCAAATGAGAATTTCCGGAGCAGCTACTTTATTAGGTAACCCGGTAAATGTTGCTTATGATGCAGATTCTGATATGATCTATGTTGCTGAACTTGCCAATGGTGGCGGTAGAGTACTGGCTTTTGACGATGTGTCAAACGCGAGTGGAAATGCAACTCCAGCTGTAAACAATATGCTTTCTGGAGTATCTGCAGTATATTTTGAAGACTAATTTAGTTTTTTAGTTTCAAAAGAAAAGCCCGGTCAAATTGACCGGGCTTTTTGCTTTTATTGATTTTGAGTGGTTATTCAGGAATCACTACCGCAGTTTCTTCAGAAAATACGTTCTGGCCTTTTAACCACTCCTGGAAACCCGCTTCTCCCATACGGGCTTTCATTGCTTTAGTGCTTACAGCAGTACCTTCTACGGTCACTCCAGAAACGAAAGGATAGCTGGTGTATCTCACCACACCATCAATTAGCATGTCGTACTCCGGGCCTGCTTCTTCCAATGCTTCATCCATAGCATCTTTAATGTTCCACCCAATTCCAAGGAAATAAGATTTCTTACCCTCGGTTTTTACACCCTGAGCTCTGTCGATGTCAAGGTTTACATTTTTAGAACTAATTACGGTAAAGTCAACCAGCCTAAAAGAGCAACTGGATAATGTCATTGCAGCGATGGCAATGATTAGTAAAGTTTTAAACTTCATTTGGTTAGATTAAGTGTTTCCCCTACTCTCAGGATTTTCGGGTTCCTCCATACAAACGAAGATAGTATTTTTTATTTTATGTCTAAGAGTTAATTTTTATAAGCGCTTAATTTAAGGATAGATTAAATTTTCTCATCATTTTATAGATACAACGAAAGACGGGTTTGGTCGCTTTATCTGAATCTGAATTATCAAATCTGAATTTTATAATCTTTGATCCAGGTTCTTCGGAAGAATTGCTAAAACCGGTGCCATCCAGAACAAACCTGGTTTTTTCAGAAAAGATAAAATCTGTAGCATATTTTTTTATGAGTCCGCGTTTTCCTGAAGAACTTTTCATAATCCTGGGTATTAATGAATTATTAAGTTACGAAAAAAATAGATTGATTATAATCTCGATCAAATTTTTACGAAATATCGGTTGTTATAGTTGAAAGACTTCTTTGTTATGCCACCTTAAAGATTGTAGAGATGGAAACCAACGTTCTTCTCTAGGAAGCATAATTTGATTACCATCGAATTGGGTGATTGAAAACTCTGAGTTTTGATCGTCTACGGTTGGTGAAACTCGAACTATATAATCTGAATTAATTGTGATCAGCCCTCGATCAAAAGCTCTATGCATCGTTGGAGACAATGCGATACCATTAGGAACTGTGTCATCACTAGAAAGGCTGAATGGATAAATATGGCAGGCATCAACCATTTGAACATTATTACTGGTCTCAATCTTAAGTCCAGAAATGCAACAGGTATATTCGTATATTTTTGGAATTGTTCTTTTGAACAGCCCGCCCCGAACGAAAATTTCCTCCTCGAATTCGTCATCTTTTAGGCGTTCTCTTAAGCTGGAAATCTGATTCTTATAAATCTCGGATGATCCATTCAGAATGGAATTTTCGATACTAGTTTCGTCACTGGTTTTTTGTTGTACTGAATATTGATTCTTTGTTGAAGCAAAATATTGATCCAAAATAAATTGTTCAAACAATGTTTTTGAGATAGGATTGTGTAATAGAACATACAACTCCTTGTCAATCTCAGCATATGCCAAATTCTCTTTTAGATACTTGAAGCTTTTAATACTTTTTGATTTTGTAACTAATAGTTTACCACCAGCTTTGGGAATTAAGTACCAAAAGGGTTCAGATTTCAAATGAAAAAAAGGAAGTGAGAAATTAGCGGTGTGACCAGTATCAACAAGCTGCTTCCAATTTCTTTTGAAGGTCAAGATTAATTCTGGAGTGATAAATATCTTATTGGAGTTAATACTTCCATCTTGAATCAACTGAAGAACTGAAAGCAGTAAAATTGGTTTATGCGGAGCACGACCAAGATTCTTGGAATAACCACGGTTCAACTTCTTGAAGTAATTTAAATATTTTACAATAGATTCTTCAATCATAAGTCAAGTTTACCAACAGCTAATTTCTGACGCTCTTTTAAAATAAACGGTGGCATAGGCTCCTCTAATTTCCATTCAATATTCATAGGTTTCTCACCTGAATGACTTTGAAATATTGCCTCCCCCAAAAACACACAACCCATCGTAAATCCATATTCATCCTTAGCTTGTTCTCTCACAAATAATAGAACATTTTTTTCACTTTGAATATACGCTTTTACCTTTGGTGTATTAGGAGATGCACTATTTTGAGTTTGCTAAGTACATGGATTTCAAATTACAGGATTAATTCAACAATTTTTCCAAAGTTCTCATTTCTTTTAACGCTCCCTCAACATCAAAAACCAGAATAAATTTATAATTTTGGAATTATTCCTATTTAATGGATTTATTCCTATTATGAAATTAGAGAAATCAATAATACATCTCGATCTTGACACCTTCTTTGTTTCCGCAGAGAGGCGCCTGGATTCTAAATTGATCGATAAACCCCTTATTGTAGGTGGACTGGGAGATCGTGGTGTAGTGGCAGCCTGCAGCTATGAAACTCGTAAGTTTGGGGTGCATTCCGGAATGTCCATGAAAGTCGCCAGGCAACTCTGCCCACAGTCTATCGTGATCAAAGGGAATGCTTCCACCTACACCAAATTCTCCCACGAGGTCACCGAAGTTATTCGCAGTAAAGTCCCTTCATTTGAAAAGGCCAGCGTAGATGAATTCTATGCAGATCTTACGGGAATGGATCGGTTTTTCGGGATTACCCAGTTTGCGAAAGAACTTCAGGAAACCATCAAAAAGGAAACTTATTTACCAATTTCCTTCGGACTTTCGACCAATAAAGTCGTTTCAAAAATTGCTACCGGCGAAGGCAAACCGTATGCTCAGAAAGTGATCGAAGCAGGTTCAGAAAAATCATTTCTTGCTCCGCTTGCAGTGAACAAGATCCCGATGATTGGAAATAAAACCTTTCAGAAATTATTAAATCTCGGCGTTCGCAGGATCGAGACGATTCAGAAGATGCCTGTAGAGGTTTTGGAGAGCGTTCTGGGAAAGAATGGCCGTACTATATGGAAACGTGCTCACGGGATCGATAACCCTCCTATTATTCCGTTTCACGAGCGCAAGTCCATTTCAACTGAGAGAACCTTTAACCGCGATACCATCGATATGATTCGTTTACACGGTACGCTGGTTGCCATGGCAGAAAGTCTCGCCTACCAGCTTCGCCGGGGAAATAAGCTCGTTTCCACAGTGAGTGTGAAGATCAGGTATTCAGATTTTCAAACCTACAGCAAACAGGTACGAATACCGTATACCAGTGCAGATCATATCCTAATTCCCAAGGTGGAAGAGCTTTTTAAACAACTATACAGCAGGCGCCTGCTTATCAGGTTGATTGGGGTAAAGTTTAGCGGACTCGTGGGTGGTCACTACCAGATCAATCTTTTTGATGATTCTGAAGATATGCTGAATCTCTACAATTCCCTGGATAAGATCAAAAATCGTTTTGGGGAACATGCGGTGATGCGTGCTGCGGCGATGGATGCTAAAACCATTGGCAGAATGAAGAATCCTTTTAACGGGGAACCACCTATCGTTCTTGCTCATAGAAAACAATAGCGATGACTATTCTGAAGTATAAAAAGCTGAATTGATGTATCTAAACTGCCACACATACTATTCGCTACGATATGGAACTTTTCCCATCAGGGAGTTGTGCGAACTCGCCTATTCCAACGATATCTGGCAGTTCGCTATCACAGACATCAATAATACTTCAGCCTGCCTGGAATTTCTAAGGCTTACCAATGGAACTAAAATCAAGCCGGTGCTGGGAATTGACTTTAGGAATGCTGCCGAGCAACAATATATTGGCCTAGCAAAAAACAATACTGGATTTCTTCAGCTAAACGATCATCTTTCAAATCACCTGCATGAAAAGAAAGATTTTGAAACGGTAGCTCCACCACTACCTGATTGTTTTATCATTTATCCCTTCGGAAATGTGGCGAAACAGAAACGTAAAAACTTCAGAAGTAATGAATATATAGGGGTTTCCAAAGAGGAGATCGGGAAATTAAGGTTTTCAGAATATAGAAATCTGAAGGACAAACTGGTCATTCTACAAACAGTGAGCTTTCGGAATAAAAAAGACTTTAATGCCCACCGCTTACTCCGGGCGATCGACAATAATTTACTGCTAAGCAAGCTTCCGGAAAGCCAGCAGGGCAAGTTTTCTCATAAAATGTATCCCAAAAAGGAAATGGAAACTGCTTTTGAAGACTTTCCTCATATTCTGGAAAATACACAGCAAATGCTGGACGCCTGCCGGGTGCATTATGACTTTGGAAAGGGACAGAATCGAAATTTAAAGGTCTACCGGAATACGATCGAAGAGGATGCAGATATGATACGGAGGCTCACTTACGAGAAACTTCCTGAAAAATATCCCGAAGCAGATCGTGAAGTTTATACGCGGGTTGAAAAAGAGCTGGAATCTATCATCAGGCTTGAGTTCGTTTCTTATTTCCTTATCAACCTGGGAATTGTGGATTATGCGCGTTCACAAAATTATCCTTTTGTAGGACGCGGTAGTGGTGCGAATTCTATCGTTGCCTATATTCTTGGCATCACCAATGTGGATCCTATAGAACTTGATCTTTATTTTGAGCGATTTATAAATCCCAACCGAAAATCTCCACCAGATTTTGACCTTGATTTTTCCTGGAAGGACCGTAATGACATTACAGATTATATTTTCAGGACTTATGAGAATACGGCGCTTATGGGGACCTATGTGACTTTTAAAGAGCGTGCGGTAGCCCGGGAACTGGGAAAGGTATTTGGTTTGCCCAAGGAAAATATCGATAAGCTCGCTTCTGGCTTCTATTCCTATCAGAATCTGGATCACCTGGAGAAACTGGTGATCCGGTACAGCAAACTCATAGAAGGATTTCCTAATTATTTGAGTGTTCATTCCGGCGGAATTTTGATCCTGAACGATTCGGTTCACAACTATGCTGCTACGTTTTTACCTCCCAAAGGCTTCCGGACGATGCAGATAGATATGAACATTGCTGAAGAAGTGGGCATTCATAAATTTGATATTCTTGCCCAACGCGGACTCTCGAAAATCACCGATACCATCGAGATCGTAAAACAGAATCGGCCGGATGCTCACCTGGAGGATATCGAGAATATTAAAAAGTTTAAGGAAGATCCTGCTATTAACGAGTTGCTCACCACCGGCGATTGCATGGGAGTATTTTATGTGGAATCTCCAGCCATGCGAGGTTTACTAACAAAACTGCAAACCCGGGATTACCTGAACCTGGTTGCAGCAAGTTCTGTAATTAGACCGGGAATTTCCAGCGCGGGAATGAAAGATGAATTCATTTTAAGACATCGCTTTCCTGAAAAAAGAAAGGAAGCTCACCCGGTCATGTACGAGATCATGCCCGATACTTATGGTGTGATGGTTTACCAGGAAGATGTGATGAAAGTCGCTTATCATTTTGCCGGTTTAAGCCTGGACGATGCAGATGTACTGCGAAGAGGGATGAGCGGAAAAAAAACTTCCCGGGGACAAATGCAAAAGATCGAGAATACCTTCCGCGAGAACTGTAATACCAAAGGCTACGAACCAAAATTAATCGATGAAGTCTGGGAGCAGATCTCCTCCTTTGCCGGCTATGCATTTCCAAAGGGACATTCGGCTTCCTACGCCGTGGAAAGCTACCAGAGTTTGTACCTGAAGAAATATTTCCCACTGGAGTTTATGGTCTCGGCGATCAACAATGGAGGTGGTTTCTATGATCTGCAAACCTATATTCAGGAGATAAGACGTTGGGGTGGCACGATCCACGCTCCCTGCATTAATAAAAGTGACCACCCCAATGTCATCTACGGAAAAAACATTTACCTGGGCTTTGGATACATTAAGGAACTGGAAGTAAAAACTATTCAGCAAATACTGGAAAACAGGCAATTCTTTGGAGAATTTAGTTCGCTGGATGATTTTATAGACCGTATCCATATTTCTATTGAGCAACTTAGCTTATTACTGAAGATCAACGCCTTCAGGTTTACGGGCATAGACAAACACGAACTTTTATGGAAAGCTTATTTCAAACTGGATAAGAATAAACCAAAAACGAATCAGCCGCTACTCTTCAAACCAAAGCATAAAGATTTTGAATTGCCAGAATTTGAAGCTTCTAAAATGATCGAAGCTTACGACCAGATGGAACTCCTGGGGTTTCCACTATGCAGCCATTTTGAATTACTGAAGGACCCTTTAAAGGATGATGTGGTCACAGCTTCGCATTTGAAAGATTATATTGGCAAAAATGTGGAAATTTATGGTAACCTGGTAAATTCAAAAAAAACCGGAACTTCTAATGGCAAATACATGTATTTCGGGACTTTCTATGATCCTGAAGGAGTGATTTTTGATGTGGTTCTTTTCCCTTCAGTAGCTGAAAAATATCCTATAAGATCTAAAGGAATCTACCTGTGCTATGGTGAAGTGGTTTCCAATCTTGGTTATATCTCCATAAGCATCATAACACTCACCAGGCAGGCTACCCAAACCGATCCCAGACTCGTGGGAACTAATTTTAAGTTTGCTGTATAGGTTTTTATTCAAAGCACAGCTGTATAACGCAAGAAAATAAACCAGATTCACCTCATTAATAATAATCCCCTTCAGTAAGGTAAAATCCAGGCTTCAAAATGCAATTATCTACTTGCTGTCCTCAGCCTGAGTTGCCTCATACTTCTTAGCAATCGCATCCACACAGTTAATTCCATCGATGGCTGCGGAAATGATTCCGCCTGCATAACCAGCTCCTTCTCCACAGGGGTAGAATCCTTTCACTTCTATATGTTCCAAAGTCGTCGGGTCACGCGGAATTAGAATTGGCGAAGAAGTCCTGCTTTCCGGAGCATGCAACACCGCCTCGTTGGTATAATAACCTTTCAGTTTTTTTCCGAATTTCACAAAAGCCTTTCTCAGTCTTCTTGCGATAAGATCTGGCAAAACCTTATTTAAATCTACACTTACAATACCAGGCTGATAGCTCGTCTTTGGAAAATCCTTCGAAATTTTTCCTTCGACAAAATCTTTCATTCTCTGGGCCGGAACCTGCTGAGTTTTGCCAGCTGCTTCCCAGCAGTTTCTCTCAACCATCTTCTGAAAGTCCAGACATACGAATGGATCATTCTCTTTATAACCTGGCAGATCTGTAGGTTCTATACTTACCACTATTCCTGAGTTGGAATATGGATTGTTCCGTTTGCTGGGACTCCAGCCATTGGTAACGACTTCTTCCTGCTCTGTAGCACATGGTGCAATAATACCTCCCGGACACATACAGAAGGAATACACCCCAAGTCCATCTACCTGTTCTACCAGGCTATACGAAGCCGGTGGCAAATAGGGGTTTTCATCATCTCCATGATACTGGATATGGTCTATCAATTTCTGCTGATGCTCAATTCGAACTCCCAGTGCGAAAGGCTTGGCCTCTATCTTTATATTTTGCTCGTGCAGCAAATAGAATATATCCCTCGCCGAATGTCCAGTCGCAAGTATTACCTCATCGAAGTTTAACCAGTTCTGTTTGTTGATTTCGATGGCTACGATCTTATCGCCTTCCAGCTTAAGATCTGTTAGTTTAGAATTAAAATGCACTTCACCCCCAGCCTTCACGATCGCTTCCCGCATAGCGGTAATGATCTTAGGTAGTTTGTTGGTCCCAATATGAGGATGTGCATCTACAAGAATATCTGGATCTGCCCCAAATTCTACGAACCATTCCAGCGCTTTTAAAACATTTCCCCGCTTTTTGGAGCGAGTATACAATTTGCCATCTGAGTATGTCCCGGCTCCTCCTTCTCCAAAGCAGTAATTGGACTCCGGATTTACGGTTTGCTCCTTATTGATTTTGGCCAGGTCATGGCGTCTGGCTCTCACATCTTTTCCACGTTCAAAGACCACAGGTTTCAATCCTGCTTCCACAGCTCTGAGTGCTGCATACAATCCAGCAGGGCCAGCTCCAATAATTGCTATTTCCTTTGCTTCGGAAACATCCTGAAGGGATAAAGAAGGCCTGGCATTTCGTAATTCTCCGTGTTTCCATATCTCAATCTGTAAATTCAGTTTAACCGGTTTTTTACGGGCATCGATAGAACGCTTCCTAATACTCCAGTCTCTGATATCATCCTTTCTGATATTCGATTTATTGACTGCTCTATTCAGAAGCAAATGATGATCTTCAAGCTCCCGGGGTAAGGCTGTAATTTGAACCAATGTGCTCATAGACGCCAAAGATAAGATGTATTTTTGCTAAAATTTAATTTAAATAGCGATTGAAGGTCCTGATGTTTCCCGCTACATCAAGGAATTATATATTTGTGGAAAAAAGAATGTCTTTAAAAGAGTTGCTTCAGGAAAAAGGATACCATCGTATCAAATTAAAATACACTAAAACAAATCATTTCGAACTCAAGGCTGAAATTAATGGGATTGAAGGAAGTTTTATTTTGGATACCGGCGCTTCAAGTACTTGTGTAGGCATAGATGCCATAGAACATTTTGATCTGCTTTCAGAAGACAGCGATATCAAAGCGGCTGGTGCAGGTGCAACGAACATGCTGACCCAGGTTTCAGCCAAAAATATCGTCAAGATTGGAAACTGGAAAAAGAAAAAAATTGACCTGGTTCTTTTCGATCTCAAACATGTGAATGAAGCTCTGGAAAATCATCACGCTGAAAAGGTACAGGGAATCATTGGAGCCGATATTCTAAAAAAAGGTAAAGCAGTGATCGATTACAAAGGAAAAGCGCTGTTCCTGAAATAGGGGAAAAACACCCTTTTGCCAGGAAAGATCTCACCCTATATTTGGGTTAATCTAACCAATAATCTTTAGGTCATTAAACTTCGAATATCTTCACATTTGGCTTTTTACATCATCACCATCCTGGTGATAGCCGTTTTAAGCCTGAATATATTCAGGTTGTTAGTTTTGTTTTAATTTTGTTCAAGTAAAAAAGGGTACGCTTTCGCGTACCCTTTTTCTTATTTTGAATGGAAATGCTACTACAATTCCAAAGCTCTCTTGATATCACCACCCATAAGTAATTCTTCAGGGTTTTCCAGTGCTTCTTTTACAGCAACCAGGAATCCAACAGATTCTTTACCGTCAATGATCCTGTGATCATAAGACAAGGCCACGTACATGATTGGCCTTATCTCTACATGCCCATCTATTGCTACTGGTCTTTCCACGATATTATGCATTCCAAGAATAGCAGATTGTGGTGGATTGATGATTGGAGTTGATAACATAGAACCAAATACTCCGCCATTCGTAATCGTAAAAGTACCTCCTGTCATCTCATCTACAGTGATCTTACCATCCCTTGCTCTAATTGCTAGTCTTTTCACTTCAGACTCGACTCCTCTAAAGCTAAGGTTCTCAGCATTTCTAATTACTGGCACTGTAAGTCCTTTAGGACCAGACACAGCAATACTAATATCCTTGAAATCGTAGCTCACCTGATAATCTCCATCGATCATGGAGTTTACAGCCGGATACTCGTCCAGAGCACGAATCACTGCCAGAGTGAAAAATGACATAAAGCCAAGACTTACTCCGTGCTTCTCTTTAAACTCTTCCTTGTATTTTTTTCTTAACGCAAAAATTGGAGACATGTCTACCTCGTTAAAAGTAGTCAGCATCGCCGTGTCATTTTTAGCGCTAACCAGGCGTTCCGCTAATTTTCTACGGAACATCGACATCTTCTTGCGTTCTTCTCCTCTACTACCTGTGCCCGGAGTTCCCATAGAAGCTTTGGCCTCTACAGCATCTTCTTTCGTAACACGACCATTTCTGCCAGAACCTTTTACATCCTTACTATCAATTCCCTTTTCATCCAGAATTTTTCTAGCTGCAGGTGAAGGAGAACCGGTTGCATAGGTATCATCCTGTTTCTGGCTTGGTGTGCTGGATTTTGAAGGATCTTCAGTTTTAGCTTCAGCCTTATCACTGTCTTTTTTATTTTCAGTACTTTCCTGGCGCTCTTTTTCCTCGGCTTCAGCAGACTTTTCATCTTTGCTTTCACTATCGTCGCTGCCAGGCTTTGCAGCGTCGGTATCGATCAAACAGACTACTTCTCCAACTTCTACTACGTCTCCTTCTTCAGCTTTTAAAGTAATAATCCCGCTAGCTTCTGCAGGAAGTTCCAAAGTTGCTTTGTCGCTATCCACTTCGGCTACTGCCTGATCTTTTTCAACGTAATCACCATCTTCTACTAACCACTGAGCTATTTCAACTTCTGTGATCGATTCGCCGGGTGAAGGAACTTTCATTTCTAAGGCCATGATTGTAATTTATTTTGGTTCCTGATTTCAGGAATATTGGTTCTTTATTTTTAATCTTCTTTTAAATCTTTGTCAAATACGCTGGCGATCACTTTTTCATGACGCTTTTTAAATCTAACTGAGCTACCTGCAGCAGGTGCTCCGTAGAATTTACGACTGCATACTCTAAACTGTCTTGCTTCCTCGAAGTGCAGTAACATGTGCCCGTAAGCTCCCATGTTTCTAGGCTCTTCCTGAGCCCAAACCACATCTTCAGCGTTCTTATATTTGCTCAACATCTCTCTCATGATGCTTACTGGAAGTGGGAATAACTGCTCTATTCTTACCAGCGCCACATCATCACGATTGTTCTCTTCTTTATGGCTTAGCAGGTCATAGTAAAATTTACCGGTACAGAACACCAGGCTTTTTACTGAATCTGCCTTTGCATCTGGATCATCCAAAACGGGTTGGAAAGAACCATTTGCGAATTCTTCTTTTGTAGAGATCACTTTGGAATGACGGAGCAAACTTTTCGGGGTGAATATGATCAGTGGTTTTCTGAATTTCCCTTTCATTTGCTTCCGAAGCATATGGAACATGTTCGCTGGAGTTGTAATATCTGCCACATACATGTTATCCTTGGCACAAAGCTGAAGGAATCTCTCCATTCTACCGGAAGAGTGTTCTGCTCCCTGACCTTCATAACCATGTGGTAACAACATTACCAGACCATTCTGAAGTTTCCATTTGTCTTCCGCAGCAGAAATGTACTGGTCTATCATGATTTGTGCACCATTCACAAAATCACCGAATTGTGCTTCCCAGATCGTTAGTGTTGTTGGACTTGCCATGGCGTAACCATAATCAAAACCAACAACTCCATATTCAGATAACAGGGAATTGTAGATAAAAAAGTCTCCGTCTCTGTCCTCAATATTGTTGTGAAGAATGATCTCTTCCTCACTATCCTCCACTTTCACGACTGCATGACGGTGTGAAAACGTTCCACGCTCCACATCCTGTCCGGTTATTCTAACATTATAACCTTCGGTCATCAAAGATCCATAAGCAAGATGCTCGGCCATAGACCAGTCCAGCTTGTTATTTTCGAAATACATTTGCTTGCGCCCATCGATGATCTTCTGGATTTTTCTCATGAACTTTTTGCCCTCCGGCAGTTCTGAAATCGCTTTGGCAACCTTGTCAAGCTTGTCAAGATCGAAAGTCGTATCGATCTCCTTCATCATCTCATCCTCCTGGACATTCTCAAAACCTTCCCATTCGTCCTGCATAAACGGAGTAATGCGAGTAGTTTCTTCTTTTCTGGAATCTTCCAGTTTTTCTTCAAGTGATGATTTATAATCTTCTTCTAACTTTTTAAGGTAACTATCATCAATAACACCACTCTCTTTTAGCTTTTCAGCATAAATATCTCTGGCGTTTTCATGTTTTGAAATTGCTTTATAAAGCTTAGGCTGAGTAAAACGTGGCTCATCACCTTCGTTGTGACCGTATTTTCTGTAACCCAGTAGATCAATAAATACGTCCCTTTTAAACTTCATTCTAAAGTCCAAAGCGAATAAAATGGAGTGGACAACGGCTTCCGCATCATCTGCATTCACGTGTAAGATTGGTGAAAGAGTTACTTTCCCCACATCTGTACAATAGGTTGAACTTCTGGCGTCCAGGTAGTTGGTGGTAAATCCAATCTGGTTATTTACTACGATATGAATCGTTCCTCCAGTCTGGTAACCCTCCAGATTAGCCATTTGAACCAACTCATACACGAGGCCCTGACCTGCGATTGCAGCATCACCATGAACCAGGATGGGTAGAATTTTGGAGTTATCTCCGTTGTATCTACGATCCATTTTTGCTCTTGAAATTCCTTCTACCACCGCGCCAACGGTTTCAAGGTGAGAAGGGTTTGGAGCTATATTGATATTAATATCTTTTCCACTATCTGTAGTGCGACAGGATGTCCAGCCAAGGTGATATTTTACATCCCCGTCAAAAATATCCTGTTCGTAATCCTTCCCGTCAAATTCACTAAAAATGTCCTTCGCGTTCTTTCCGAAGATATTAGTAAGGGTATTTAAGCGACCACGGTGAGCCATTCCCATCACAAAATCCTCCACACCAAGTTCAGCAGCTTTTTCAATTAGCGCGTCCAGTGCTGGAATGAGGCTTTCTCCACCTTCCAGTGAAAATCGCTTCTGCCCAACATACTTTGTGTGTAGAAAAGATTCGAAGGAAACTGCTTCATTCAGTTTTTTCAGGATCTGTTTCTTTCGGGTATCGTCAAAATCTGGATGATTATCGTTGATATTCAGTCGATTCTGAATCCACTCAATTTCTTCCGGTTTCCGAATATACATGTATTCTATCCCGATGGAATCACAATACACCATTTCAAGATGCTTGATGATCTCTTCCAGGCTCGATGGTCCAATCCCGAGAATATCACCCGCATTGAAAGTAGTCTGCAGATCTTTTTTCTCAAGTCCGAAATTCTCCAGATCCAGAGTTGGAACATATTTTCTACGTTCTCTTACAGGGTTTGTTTTGGTAAATAAATGTCCTCTGGTACGATAGCCATCAATTAATCGAATTACCTGAAATTCTTTAACTACGTGTGTGGGTATCTCACCTTCTGAAAAATCTACAGGAGCTTCTTGCAATACATCTTCAGACACACCATCTTGTTGCATTCCGAAGTCAAATCCTTGAAAAAAAGCCCTCCAACTGGGCTCTACACTATCAGGATATTTTAGATATTGATCGTAAAGTTCTGCGAAGTATGCAGTATGAGCGGCATTTAGAAATGAAAATTTTTCCATAAAATTGAAACAACAGTTTCTTTTGTTCTTAAAAACATTAGCAAAAATACAATATTTAAAAAAAACAGCTTGCAGGCATTATGATAATTCTCTATAGGATTATAAGAATTTTAACAGCCCCTGAAATTCAATGATATGGCGTGCAGATTTCTACAATATTCAAAGGAAAGTAAACTTATACCTGTCTTTCCATAAGCATGGTACCAAAACTTTTTAAAGGCTTCTTCTTTTCCTCTGGCATATCAATCCTGTCCAGCACCTCAAAAGCCATGGCCGTATATTTTTCGATTTCCTTTCTGGTAAGTTCTGCCGCACCACTGCTTTCAAACAGGTTTTTTACCGCTTCTATCTTGCCTGAGTTTTCCATTGGGCTAATGGAATACAAATGTTCCAGTTGCCTGGCCTCCCCCGGGCTGGCGAGCTCAAGACTTTTTAAATAAAGAAATGTCTTTTTATTTTCAATAATGTCGCCGCCAGGTTGTTTTCCAAAAGTAGCAGGATCCCCAAAAGCGTCTAGGTAATCATCCTGAAGCTGAAATGCAATCCCAAGCAATCTTCCGTATTGATAAATTGCCGACTTGCACGCTGAAGAAGTTTCTGCAACAATGGCTCCCATTTGCAAAGATGCTCCTACCAGAACAGCAGTTTTATATTCGATCATCAATAGATAATCTTCAATACTTACATTATCACGGGTTTCAAAATCTATATCATATTGCTGTCCCTCACAAACTTCAATAGCTGTTTTGGTAAAAAGCTTTGACAGTTCTTTAAATACATCACCCTCGTAATTTTCGAATAACTGGTAGGCATTAATTAGCATCGCGTCGCCAGACAGAATACCAGTATTGATGTCCCATTTTTCATGCACGGTTTTCTTTCCTCTACGTATGGGCGCGTCGTCCATAATATCATCATGAACCAATGAAAAATTGTGAAAAACCTCAATGGCCAGAGCGGCGTCCAGCGCTTTTTTGTGATCGCAATCAAATATTTCAGCAGCCATTAAAACCAGTACTGGTCTTAAACGCTTACCACCCTGCTCGAGGATATAAACCATTGGCTCATATAGATTTACCGGATCTTTGACCTGTATCTTTGCATGAAGATAATCGACAATGGCCTCTCGATATTCCGCAATGGTGTGCATGGATTGAAATTTTTTGCGCTAAAATACCATAATTAAGACTATTTCAAATTTTAAGCGAATGTTAAAACTAGGTAAACTAAAGAAACTTTTTTTGTTTCTAAAGTTTCCGAAGCTTACTTTTGCATAAAATTTACAGGAAGTGAGGGAGAAAATTTTAAATAGTGCTGCAGAGATGTTCCTGTCTTATGGTTTTAAGAGTGTAACCATGGACGACATTGCCGAGAGGATCGGGATTTCGAAAAAGACAATTTACACCCATTTTTCTACCAAAAATAAACTGGTCGCAGCTGCTGGTTTACAGGTGATTCAGAACATGGGTTGTGGGATTGGTAAAATTCAGGATAAAAATCAAAATCCTATTAAGGAGAATTATGAGATCAAGCGTTATATCGCCCAGCATCTGAAAGGAGAAAAATTCTCTCCTCATTATCAGCTTCAGAAGTATTACCCGAAAGTTTATGAGAGTCTGAAGGAAAAGCAATATAAGCTTCTGGAAAATTGTATGCAGGAAAATCTCAAACGCGGGATTGAAAGCGGCTACTATCGAAAGGAAATCAATGTTGATTTTATAAGCCGGATCCATTTCGTTGGGATTATGGGCATCAAGGATACAGATCTTTTTACTCCTGAAAAATATACTCAGCCAGTCTTAATGGATCATTTTCTGGAATACCACCTACGTGCTATTTGCACTCAAAAAGGAATAAAAACTTTAGAAGATTTAATTGAATTAGATGAAAAGTAGCATAGCAATTTTAATGATGCTGGTTTTTAGCCTGCATAGTTTTTCGCAGCAGGATACTACCAGAACCTATCGTTTCTCCCTTATGGAAGCGATAGAATTTGGACTGGAAAACAATTACCAGTCACAAATAGCACAAAAGGATGTAGAGATCGCCTTACAACAAAAATGGGAGATCATTGCACAGGGATTGCCTCAAATAAGCGCTGGCGTAGATTACCAGAATTATTTGAAGCAACCGGTTACCCTACTTCCCGCCAGTGCATTTGATAATACGCAAAGCACCGTGAACATCGTGGAACAGTATTTCGATAATGTGAACAGGAATGATGTCCCGGTAAATACTCCGGAAGGATTTATCCCGGTACAATTTGGTACTCAGCAAAGCGTGAATGCCACAGCTACCTGGAATCAGTTAATTTTCGACGGCTCCTATATCGTGGGAATTCAGTCTGTAAAAACACTACTGCAAATTTCCAAGAATGCCAAGACCAAAACAGATCTGGAGATCAAGAAGGGAATTATCAACGCTTATGGTAATGTTTTACTGGCAGAAGAAAGCGTACAGATATTTGAAAAGAACCTCGGGACTGTTGAAAAGAACTTCAACGATACCCAGAAAATCTTTGAAAACGGCCTTACGGAACAGGAAGATGTAGAGCAATTGGAAATTACCAAGCTCAACCTGGAGAATGATTTGGCCAGAAGCAGAAGAATGCTGGATATCGCATACGATATGCTGAACATAAGCCTGGGCATACCCGTAGAGAAGAACGTGGTAGCGACCGATGATCTCAATGAGCTGGCGCTTCAATACTTCGATCTTTCCTTATTGTCTGAAACCATTCCAGTGGAAGAAAATATCGATTATCGTATCGCTAAAAATACAGCAGAAGCCGCAGAGATCCAGATAAAACTTCAGCAGGCCAAAGCCCTTCCTACTTTAAGTGCCTTTGTGAATTACGGCTACCAGGGCTTTAGTGATGAGTTTACTTTCCTAAATGGCAACCAGGAATATTTTGGACAGTCCATATTAGGAGTGAGTTTGAACATACCAATTTTCAGCAGCGGGATGCGTAGCGCGAAAACACAGCAGCGCAAACTCGAATACGAACAGGCCATGCTCGATCTGGAACAAACCGAAAGCCAGGTAAAAAGCGATATCAATAGTGCCAAAAGTGAATACCAGTTTAGCCTTGACAACTACAGAAACGCTACCAAGAATTTGGAACTGGCAGAAAGAATTGAGAACAAGAATCAGGTAAAGTTCTTCGAAGGGATTGCCAGCAGTTTCGAACTTAGTGAAGCACAGCGACAGTTATACACGGCACAACAAAATTATTTACAGGCCATGTTACAGGTGATCACTGCCAAAGTAGAACTGGAAAACCTTTTAGATACCCGCACTTATACATCAGATAATTAGAAACAACTTCAGAAAATGAGAAAACTAGTATATATTTTATCGTTCAGCACTTTGCTAGCTGCCTGTGGTGGCGGTTCAGAAAAATCTACGGAAGAAATTCTGGAAAGTAATGATATTGAAACTATTCAGAAGAAAAGGGATGAACTTACCGCTCAACAATCTGAGCTGGAAGCTGAAATTAAAAAACTGGATTCCAGGCTGAAGGAAATTAACCCGGAAAGAAATATTCCCCTGGTGACATCCTTTGCTGTGGAAGCTGAACATTTCGATCACTTTCTTGAACTTCAGGGAAGCGTGGAGACCAGAAAAAATGTGGTCTTAAATGCTGAAATGAGTGGAGTTCTTCAGAAGATCTATGTGGAGGAAGGCCAGAAGGTATCAAAAGGACAAACCCTGGCGAAGATCGATGATGGTGGATTGAGCCAGCAACTCGCACAAATGGAAATTCAGCTGGATCTAGCCAAAACAACTTTTGAAAGACAGAAACGTCTCTGGGAACAGCAAATTGGTAGCGAAATCGAATATTTACAGGCCAAATCCAATTATGAAGGACAGGTAAATGCTGTCAAACAAATGAAAAGTCAGCTTTCCAAGTCTGTGGTAAGCGCACCATTTTCAGGAACGATCGATGAAATCATTACTGAGCAGGGAAACGTGGTTTCGCCCGGCCAGACGCAAATCCTTAGGATCGTAAACCTTGATGACATGTACATCAAGACCGACGTGCCTGAGAACTATCTTACGAATGTGACCCAGGGAAAACCAGTGGAAGTTACTTTTCCTGTGCTTGGAAAGACAGTAGATACCAAAGTTAAACAGGTTGGTAGTTATATTAATCCCAACAACAGGACTTTTACCGCCGAGATCGACGTTCCCAATAAGGATAAGGAGATCAAGCCAAATCTTACTGCACGAGTAAGAATTAACGATTACACCAGTGAAAATGCGATTCTGGTTCCACAGAACATTCTTTCTGAAAATGCAGAAGGAGAGCAGTACCTGTATATTCTTGAAGAGGTGGAAGGTGAGAAAGCGGTCGCCAAAAGAATGATCGTGAAAACCGGAAAGTCTGAAGGTGATGCGATCGAAATCCTGGAAGGCCTGAAGGATGGTGACCTGATCATCGAAGATGGTGCACGTAGTGTAAAAGAGGGACAAACCGTCAAAATAATGAATTACTAAGCAGTTATGGCGAAAGAAAAAAACAGCCTGGATAAAGAGTTTGCACTCTCATCCTGGGCAATAAAAAATAAAACGACCATTTACGTGGCGATGGCGCTTATCCTGTTCTTCGGGATATCAGCATATTTCAGCATGCCCCGTGAAAGTTTTCCTGAAGTCAAAGAAACCAAGATCTATATAAGCTCGGTTTATCCCGGGAATACTGCGGAAGATATAGAGAAGTTGCTTACGAACCCTCTGGAAGACAAGCTAAAGACGGTTAGCAACGTGGTGGAGATCACCTCGACCTCCCAGGAAGATTACTCCATGATCGTGGTAGAATTTGACGAAGGAATTTCAGTTGAATTAGCCAAACAAAAAGTAAAGGATGAAATAGATTCTGAAACTTCAGGCGAGGACTGGCCAACCTTTAATGGCGCGAAAGTAGAACCTAATGTTTTCGAATTAAGCCTTTCAGAAGAAATACCAATTCTGAATATCAATATTTCCGGAGATTACCCGGTGATGAAGCTGAAGGAATTTGGAGAATATCTACAGGATGAAATTGAAAATCTTCCTGAGATCAAGAAAGTAGATATTCGAGGAGCACAGGATAAAGAAATTGAAGTAGCGGTGGATATCTATAAAATGATGGCTTCTTCGGTAAGTTTCAACGATATCACCAGTGCAATTTCGAATGGTAACATGACCATGAGTGCCGGTAATTATGTGACCAGCGGGCAACGAAGAACCATAAGGATTCTTGGAGAAATCCAGGAACCTTCAGAATTGAACAATTTTGTAGTTAAATCTGAAGATGGTGCAGATGTTTACCTGAAGGATATCGCTGATATTACTTTCAAAGAAAAGGAAAAGACCACTTATGCCCGTGAATTTGGTGAGCAGGTGGTCATGCTGGATGTAAAGAAGCGTTCAGGTAAGAACATGGTTGCCGCAGCCGAGCAGATCGAGCTTATCGTCGAAAAAGCAAAAGCTGAAGTTTTCCCAACAAACCTGGAGGTAAGCATCACCAACGACCAGTCTTCCAAAACCATTGGCCAGGTAGATGACCTGGTGAACAATATCATTTTCGGGATCATTCTGGTAGTCACAGTTCTTATGTTCTTTTTAGGATTTAAGAATGCACTATTTGTTGGATTTGCGATCCCTATGTCTATGTTTATGTCCTTGATGATCCTGAACCAACTGGGCTATACCATGAATACCATGATCCTTTTTGGATTGATCATGGGTCTGGGAATGCTTGTTGATAACGGGATCGTGGTAGTCGAAAACGTTTACCGACTTATGGATGAGGAAGGAATGAGCCGGGTGGATGCTGCAAAAGAAGGAATTGGTGAAATAGCATTCCCAATTATCATTTCGACTGCAACTACGGTTGCCGCATTTATACCGCTTGGACTTTGGCCAGGTTTAATGGGGCAGTTCATGATCTATTTTCCCATCACCCTATCGGTCGTACTCGGGTCTTCCCTGGTCGTGGCGATCTTCTTCAACTCGGTGCTGGTTTCCCAGTTCATGAAAACTGAAGACAAAAACATGCCGTTAAAAACCATTATCAGGGTTTCATCCATTATTGCAGGAATCGGCCTGCTCATATTTTTGTTTGGTGGCCAATACGCTGCTTTAGGATCCCTAATGATCTTTACTGCGATCATGATATGGATCTACAGGTTGTTTCTTCGTAAGATGGCTAATAAGTTTCAAAAAAGTTCATTGGTTAAACTGGAGAACTGGTACGAAAGACGCCTTACCGCTGCTTTTAAAAACAAGCGTCCTTACTGGATCGTTGGAGCTACCTTTTTGATGTTGATTATCGCTTTTGTAGGTTTTGGTGCTTCACTGGGATCTCAAAGAACCAAAGTTGAATTCTTTCCCGACAATAAACCGAACCAGATTATTGTATATATCGAATACCCTGAAGGAACCGACATTGAAAAAACCAATGCGATCACCAAAGAGATCGAACAAAGGGTTTACAAAGTACTCAACAGTGATGAGTACATGGATGACGGTTACAACTTTTTGGTAGAAAGCGCTGTTTCACAGGTTGGAGAAGGTGCAGGAAATCCTCAAACAGATGGGGGTTCTGCAGCAGAAATGCCTCATAAAGGTAAGATCACAGCTTCCATGAGGGAATACAAATATCGCCGTGGAAAGGACAGTGAGGTTTTACGACAGAAAGTTCAGGAGTCTCTGGATGGCGTGTACCCGGGAGTTTTGATTTCCGTAGAAAAAGATCAGAATGGTCCACCCGCCGGACCTCCAATTAATATCGAACTGGAAGGTGAAGATTATGATCAATTGATCGCCACTGCAGAGCAGATGCGGGAGTACATCAACACCAAAAACATCCCTGCTATTGATGAGCTGAAGATCGATGTAAACAAGGACAAACCATCCATGCTGGTTGAGGTAGACCGCGAGAAAGCGGGTGAATTAGGAGTGAGTGCAGGACAGGTGGGTCAACAACTTAGAAACTCGATCTTTGGAACCAAAGCCGGTGTTTATAAGGAAGGCGGCGAAGATTATGATATTTATGTAAGATTCGATGAGGATTCCAGGTATGATAATAGCGCATTATTTAATCAAACGATCACTTTCAGGAACAACAAAGGTCAGTTAAGAGAAATCCCGGTTTCGGCAGTAACTACAAAAAGCAATAAATCTGGCTTCAGTGCGATCAAGCACAGGGATACCCGAAGAGTGGTCACGATCTACTCTGTACTTTCTCCCGGTTATACAGATGCCGGCGCCGCAGTTGCTCAGATCCAGAATGAAATGAGAAATTTTGACGGTGTCCCAGATGAGATCAAGGTAGATTATACAGGACAGATCGAAGAACAAAATAAACAACAGGCGTTCCTGGTTGGAGCATTCTTCAGCGGACTCGGACTCATATTCCTTATCCTGATCTTTCAGTTTAACTCTATCTCGAAACCATTGATCATTATGATTGCAATTTTCCTGAGTTTTATTGGAGTATTTGGAGGAATTGTAATTAGCGGTTCAGCCTTTGTGATTATGATGACCATGATGGGAATTATCTCCCTTGCAGGTATTGTGGTGAATAATGGTGTGGTACTGCTCGATTATGCACAACTCCTTATAGACAGGAAAAAACTGCGGTTGGGAATACCAGAATCTGAATATTTATCACAGGATGAACTCTTGAAAACGATCATTCGATCTGGGAAAGCACGTTTAAGGCCTGTATTGTTAACGGCTATCACCACCATTCTTGGATTGATTCCACTGGCGATCGGGCTTAACCTGGACTTTTTCAGTTTGTTCAGTGAATTTGACGCCAACATTTACTTTGGGGGTGATAACGTGATATTCTGGGGTCCTTTAGCCTGGACGGTGATATACGGCTTGATTATAGCGACCTTCCTAACACTTATCATCGTACCTCTATTATTCTATATCGCGATACGAATTAAGATGTGGATACATTCCAAAAGAAGCTCTTCGGAAGTAACTGAAGAATCAAACAGAATCGAGACATCCAGCTAGATATTTCGAGATCGTACCCAACAAAAAACCCGAAGCAAATGCTTCGGGTTTCTTATTATTTGTGATAAAACGTTTACTCGTTGCTAACCAGTGAGCTTTCGCTTTTCCAGCTATTAACGCTAGCAATTACGCTATCTTTATAGTCCACTTCAGTAAGTTTATCTTCAGTCCAGAAGAACCATTTTCCATCTTTCTGGCCATTTTCGTAATTGGCGATGGCCGTCTTCTCACCGTCTTTATTGTAAGAAATCCATTCTCCGTGGAGTCTGCCGTCCTTGTACGTACCTTCCTGTTTAATATTTCCATCTTCATAATAAAATGTTCCTTTAATTAATTCACCCTGCTTCTCAAAAGCGGGTTTTGGATCATTATCCTGCGCCATTACAACACTTCCTGTTGCCAGAATTGCTGCTACGAATATATTTTTCAAAGTCTTCATGTCTCAATCGGTATTAACGTTTACATCACAAATATACAAAAAGTTTACTTTATAGAAGCATTCAGGTAACATTGAGTTAACATTGAAATTATATTTAGTTGTCTTACAGCGGTTTATATCTTTATTCAAAGTTTACTTTTGGTAACATTTGATGAATTTTCATGCAGAAAAGGTTCAGTAAAACTGTTTAACTTCTTACTTTTGTGCCCATTCAAAATTTATAAGAATTCATGTACAGAAGTCATACCTGCGGCGAACTTAATGCCGGGCATATTGGAAATACTGTAACCCTTTCCGGTTGGGTGCAAAAAGTTAGGAATAAAGGTTTTATGATTTGGGTAGATCTTCGTGATCGCTACGGTCTTACACAACTCATTTTTGATGAAGAGCGATCTTCCGCAGAACTTATGGATAAGGCAGGTAAACTGGCGAGGGAATTCGTCATCCAGGTGACCGGGGAAGTGATCGAGCGCGAAGCTAAAAATCCTAATATCCCAACGGGAGAAATAGAACTGCTGGTACAGGATTTTCAAATTTTGAATTCTTCCAAAACACCACCATTTACTATTGAAGATGAAACTGATGGTGGCGAAGATCTTAGAATGAAATACCGATACCTGGATATTCGTAGAAAACCAGTTCAGGATAAATTAATGTTTCGCCACCAGGTGGGAATGAAAGTAAGAAATTATCTTTCCAATGCTGGTTTTATAGAAGTGGAA
Organism: Christiangramia portivictoriae DSM 23547; assembly: GCF_000423045.1. GTDB lineage: Bacteria > Bacteroidota > Bacteroidia > Flavobacteriales > Flavobacteriaceae > Christiangramia > Christiangramia portivictoriae. Next base: position 232,692 of record NZ_AUHF01000007.1, read on the forward strand.
ACTCCATATCTTATAAAATCCACTCCTGAAGGTGCCCGCGACTTTGTGGTACCTAGCCGAATGAACGAAGGTCAGTTCTACGCACTTCCACAATCTCCGCAAACTTTCAAGCAGTTGCTTATGGTAGGTGGAATGGATAAATATTTCCAGATCGTAAAATGTTTTCGTGATGAAGATCTAAGAGCAGATCGTCAACCTGAATTTACACAGATAGATTGCGAAATGGCATTTGTGGAACAGGAAGATATTCTGAACATTTTTGAAGGTTTGACCAGGCATTTACTGAAGGAAATTCGCAACGTAGAAGTGAACGAATTCCCAAGACTGACCTATGCAGACGCCATGCGTAAATACGGGAACGACAAGCCAGACATTCGCTTTGGGATGGAATTTGCCGAGCTGGATGATGTAACGAAGAACAAAGGTTTTAATGTCTTTGATCAGCAGGAATTAGTAGTAGGAATTGCCGTGCCGGGAGCCGCATCCTTTACCCGTAAAGAAATTGATAAACTCATCTCTTGGGTGAAGCGACCTCAAATTGGGGCAACAGGCCTGGTTTGGGCCAAATACAATGAAGATGGTAGTTTAAAATCTTCAGTAGATAAATTTTACTCTCAGGAAGATCTAAAAGCCTGGGCTAAAGCTTCTTCAGCTAAACCTGGGGGTCTAATTCTGGTAATGGCTGGAGATGCTGATAAAACAAGAAGTCAGTTAAGTGCCTTGAGAATGCATCTTGGTAATGAAATGGGACTTAGAAAATCTGACGAATTTGCACCACTATGGGTAGTAGATTTCCCTCTTCTCGAGTGGGATGAGGAGACTGAAAGGTTCCATGCTATGCACCATCCATTTACAAGTCCGAAGAAAGAAGATTTCGCACTACTTGAAACAGACCCTGGGAAGGTTCGTGCCAACGCGTATGATCTTGTACTTAATGGAAATGAGATTGGTGGTGGTTCCATCAGGATCCACGATAAGGAAACACAATCGCAGATGTTCAAGTATCTTGGATTCACTCCGGAGGAAGCTGAAGAGCAATTCGGTTTTCTTATGGATGCCTTCCAGTATGGAGCACCTCCTCACGGAGGGATCGCTTTTGGTTTCGACCGACTGGTAGCTATACTGGGCGGACAGGAAAGCATCAGAGATTATATTGCATTTCCAAAGAATAACTCTGGAAGAGATGTAATGATCGACGCTCCGGCGAAACTCGACGAACAGCAACTTACAGATTTACACTTGCAGTTGAAATCATAAAAATTTAATCCCGCTTATTGCGGGATTTTTTATCTTCATCCGGTAATTCACTAGCGGTGGCAAATATTAGCAAAACCTTATTGCACAGGTTTCTAACCTGGAAATCCAAGAATCTTTCTCATCGACAGTTCCTCATGTTCCTGAGCGCGGTCATAGGATTTGTTGCAGGAATTTTTGCGGTGATGATCAAAAACCTCACGCATCTTATTCAAAGTTTGCTGGAAGGTGAATTTGTTGCCAATTATCACGATGCTTTTTATTTTATTTTTCCGGTACTGGGTCTTTTGATCGTATACCTCATCATAAAGTTCATACTGCGGCAGAAGGTTGGCCATGGAATTCCAACGACTTTATATGCTATTTCCCGAAAAAAGGGAATCATGAAAAGATTCCAGATGTATGCCTCTCTCATCACTGCACCAATTACGGTTGGTTTTGGAGGATCGGTTGGACTGGAAGGTCCAACAGTAGCCACAGGAGCATCTCTTGGTTCCAATATTTCGCGTATATTTTTAATGAACCAGGCTTCCCGAACCTTGCTGATTGGATGTGCCGCAGCTGGTGCAATGTCCAGCATATTCAAAGCTCCCATCGCCGCGATTATTTTCGCTGTGGAAGTATTTAGCCTGGATCTAACGCTGGCATCCCTTCTACCACTACTCATCGCTTCGGTATCTGCTATACTTACCTCCTATTTTTTCTTCGGAAGCCAGATTATTTTACCTTTTACTTTAGAAGATCAATTTACAATTTCTGAAGTGCCTTATTATATGGTACTAGGCGTGGTAGCAGCAGCATTTTCAGTTTATTTTTCAAAAATTTATTTTGGCACCACCAAATTGCTGGCAAAAATATCCTCACCCTTCGTGCGGCTTATATTTGCCGGTTTAGGGCTGGGAGTTCTTATTTATTTTATACCTCCATTATATGGTGAAGGCTATAATGTAATTAACAACCTGTTACAGGAAAATTATCTTGAAGCCCTGGGTACAAATTTATTTAATGCCTACCTAGAAAATATCTGGGTCGTGGTGATTTTACTGGCAGGACTAGTTATTTTTAAGATCATCGCTTCGGCATTGACCTTTAGTGCCGGCGGTGTTGGAGGGATCTTTGCACCGGTTATGTTTATGGGAAGTGCGATGGGACATTGCTTTGCATTAGTCGTGAACAATCTCGGGATATTTGAAAATAAGATCTCTGTAAGTAATTTTACGCTGGTAGGAATGGCCGGACTCATGGCTGGAGTATTACACGCTCCTCTTACTGCTATTTTCCTTATTGCTGAACTTACTCATGGCTACGAACTGTTTATACCACTCATGATTACGGGGGCGATTTCTTATTTGATCACCACTAAGTTCGAACCTCACTCTGTATATACGATGGAGCTGGCAAGACGTGGTGATTTGTTAACCCATGATAAAGACCAGACTGTGCTAACCCTGATGAATATTAGCCGTGTAGTGGAAAAGAATTTTATCGCCCTGGAAATTGACATGAACCTGGGAGATGTGATTCACAATGGGGTGATGAAGTCCTCTCGAAATATTTTCCCGGTCATTGATGAAAATCAAAATTTTATGGGTATCATATTGCTGGATGATATACGGTCTATCATGTTCAATGAAAAATTATACAATGAAGTCAAGGTACAGGAAATTATGCAGCAGGCTCCGGAAATTATTGACCTTGAAAACGACCGTATGAAGGTAATCATGCGTAAATTTCAGGAAAGTAATGCCTGGAATTTACCTGTGGTAAGGGAAGGAAAATATATTGGATTCATTTCCAAATCAAAATTGTTGACAGCCTACAGGCAGAAATTAATTGAAGTTACAGTATAGTATGAAGATATTTTTGAGAATTCTGGTGATCGCTATTATCATCGCCATTGGTGTAGGGTTCTATTACAGGCTTACAGATGATACGCTTACCGGTGACAGGATCATTGGAATTGCGGTGCTGGCAAGTGCTTTTATACTAATGCCCATATTTTTGGTGGTGCGTTGGCGGGGAAAAAAACTGGAAGACTATACCTTATCAGAAAAAAACATGAAGAAAATGAGGGATAAGGGAATTGACAGGCTCTAAAAGTTACAATATTCCCAAAAAATTCTGATTTCCAGTAGATTCTAAAAATTTTACTGTTATGTTTGTTCTTTATTAATTATCATTATTATGCAAGGCACAGTAAAATTTTTCAATGAATCTAAAGGTTACGGGTTCATTACAAACGACGACACCAAAAGAGACATTTTCGTACACATTACCGGTTTGAATGGGGAAACTATTCAGGAAGGTGATCGAGTAGAATACGAAGAAACTGAAGGAAAAAAAGGAGTGAATGCTACAGATGTACGCATCCTTGAGTAATTAGTTTTCCTGATTAAAAATTAAAAAGCCGCTATAAAGCGGCTTTTGTTATTTAATGGGCTTGCTCTGTAATTTGTCCTACACCTTTAAGCATGGTTTCGGTCATTTTATCCAGATCGAAATCATGATCCCAACCCCAATCCTTTCTTGCTGCTGAATCATCTATGCTGGACGGCCAGGATGCTGCTATAGCCTGTCTGAAATCCGGATCATAAGACATTTTAAAATCTGGCAAATGTTTCTTAATGTTCGCCGCAAGAACTTCGGGAGTAAAACTTATCGCTGATAGATTGTAAGAAGATCTAACTTTAATAGCTTCCGAAGGTGCCTGCATGATTTCCACTGTGGCTTTGATCGCATCATCCATATACATCATTGGTAATGCTGCATCTTTGTCCAGAAAACTGGTATATGCATTTTTCTTTAGAGCCTCATGGAAGATCTCGATCGCATAATCTGTAGTGCCTCCGCCAGGGAGCGTCTTGTAGCTTATGATACCCGGATACCTGATGCTTCTAACGTCCACACCAAATTTATTATGATAATACTCACACCAGCGCTCACCGGTTTGCTTGCTAATCCCATAAACCGTGGTTGGCTCCATCGCTGTGGTTTGTGGAGTATGATCCTTAGGAGTTGTAGGCCCAAACACAGCAATACTGGAAGGCCAGAAGATTTTATTGATCAAACCTTCCTTGGCCATGTCCAGAATATGAAAAAGTGAATTCATATTTAGGTCCCAGGCTTTCATCGGGGCTTTTTCTGCAGTTGCACTCAGCATCGCAGCCATCAGGTAAACTTCTTTAATCTGATAAGTCTCTATAATCTGTCTTATATGAACCTCATCGGTAGCATTCAGGATCTCGAATGGACCTGACCGCATCAACTCATCTGCTCCTTCACGAATATCACTGGCTACAACCTGTTCATTGCCATGGATCTCTCTCAATTTCAGCGTAAGTTCGGTTCCAATCTGTCCGCAAGCACCGATAATCAATATCTTTTCGGCCATAAATTAAATTTTGTGCAAATATATTTAATTATACAGAGGATTTCGTAATCTTAGCTTTTTCTTGATGCTATCCACTATGGATCCTGTAATCTAAAATCTGTTACTGCATTCGTAGAATTATGGATAACTTTGTGCATTCAACTTTTACTTATGAAGTTCCCACTATTCATGCTAATTCTTCTATGCCTCGCTTCCTGTAAGTCTGAAGCAGAAGATGTTCAAAATACCAATGATGCTAAGGATACTATTTCCTTCGACAAAAAGATCGCGATAGATACCCGGGGTTTTGACCTGGAGCCGCAGGCAAAAAAATATGCCTCAAACTGGCTGGAGTTTATCACAGCGCAAAATGAAGTACGTAAACTGGAAAATACTACCACTCGAAAAGTGATGGACAATGCCACGGCAATTTCCCAGATCATGAATTCACTAAGTATTTCCCTTCCCGATAGTCTTCGCGCGGTGCCCGTGGAAGCCAGACTGAATGTTTTAAAAACAAAAGCTAGTTTACTGGAGCAATACGCTAAAAAGCAACAGCCCGATGCACAAGCTGTAAATCGTACCACGCAGGAGATTTACCTGGAATTTAATAATCTCAAACTTCAGATGAATGAATTATTTCTGAAAACTCTGGAGGATTTTGAAAAAGAGCTGGACGAGTTTGAAAGGATGGAGAGGGAAATGGATTCCATATCCACTGAAGATACTGTTGAAAATATAGTATCTTAAAACAAATATTCGACCAATGAAAAATTCAGCTTTAAAAATTCTATTTGTTATCGCATTTCTCACCATGTTGCCATCCCATGCTCAGGTAAAAGATTCAGAAAAAAATAAAACAGCGATCAGGGAAAGAATTGATGAAACGCTGGACAGCTGGCACCTCGCCGCTTCTAATACTGAATTTGATAAATACTTTGGTCTCATGACCAGTGATGCTGTATTTATTGGAACCGATGCAACAGAGAACTGGACGGCAGAAGAGTTTAAAAAGTTTGCCAGGCCATATTTCGATGCCGGGAAGGCATGGAATTTCACTTCGCTCGAAAGATATATATATGTGCACCAGAACTCGAAGATTGCCTGGTTCGATGAACTGCTGGACACCCAGATGGGCATATGCCGTGGATCTGGAGTAGTTGCGAAAGAAAATGGCACCTGGAAGATCCATCACTACGTACTTTCCATCGCTGTGCCCAATGAAAATGTAGAAGAACTCACCAGTTTAAAATCTGAATTCGATAAAAACCTTATTTCAGAACTAAAAAATAAGTAGATCCCAGTCAGTCAAGACAAGATCACTATCACAAGCTTAATTGTTAATTTTCAGCTGATTGTTCTCGATTCAGCAGGGCGCGATTATGGATTATTTTGAGTGTTTTGCTACATTAGCCCTATTATTTTATAATTCTTAATTAAAACGATGAAAAGAATAAACAGAATTTTGTTTTTATCTGTTCTCAGCGTAGGCTTGTTTACCGCCTGTAATGATGACGAAAAAAGAACAGAGGAAAAAGACGATGAAATCCATGGTATCAACCTCGCATACATGGACACCTCAACCACTGCAAAAGAAGATTTCTTTCGCTATGTAAATGGTCGCTGGCTGGATAGTACAGAGATTCCAGGAGACAGAACCCGTTGGGGAAGTTTTGATGAACTGAGACAAAGAACCGATGAGGATGCTCTTGGACTTCTGGAAAAAACTGCTTCCAGTGATAGTCTTGACCCTTCCACAGACCAGGCAAAGGCGGTATACCTATACAAAAGCATTATGGATACCGTTGCCAGAAATGAGCAGGGAATCGATCCGGTAAAACCTTACCTGGCAAAGATCGATGCTATCCAGAACAAAGAAGATCTTCAGGATTTCCTAGTGGAAATGAGCGAATACGGAAGTGCCGGATTCTTTAGCTTTGGTGTTGGGGCAGACAGCAAAAATTCTGATATGAATGCTGCTTACCTGAATCCTACCGGCCTTGGATTACCTGAAAGAGATTATTATCTTCAAAATGATTCAGATTCCAAGGAAACCAGAACAAAATACAAAGCTTACGTAGCAGATATGTTACAATATCTTGACTACACTGAAGAAGAAGCGAAAAATGCTGCTGAAACGATCCTGAAATTTGAAACCAGACTTGCCGAGCCAAAACTGGATAAAGTAGAGCGTCGTGACGCAAGAAATACCTATAATCCAATGACCGTTGCCGAGTTGCAGAAGATGACTCCGGCCATGAACTGGAAAGCTTATTTTGACGGAATTGGCGCTAAAGATCTTGATACGATCATCGTTTCACAGCCAAAATACATGAAAGCTCTGCAGCAGATCATTGCTGAAAACTCTGTTGAAGACTGGAAAACTTACCTGAAGTGGGATCTTTTTAACGGAGCTGCCAGTGCACTTACTACAGATCTGGAAACTGAAAAATGGGAATTCTACAGCAAAACCCTTCAGGGAGCAAAAGAACAACGTCCTCGAAATGAAAGAGCACTTAGTTCTATAAACGGGACTCTGGGTGAAGCGCTTGGAAAATTATATGTTGAAGAGCATTTTCCGGCCCAGGCTAAGCAAAAAGCTCAGGAAATGGTGGATAATATCCTGAAAGCTTATGAGAATAGAATCAATAATCTTAGCTGGATGAGCGAGGATACTAAGAAGAAAGCGCTCGAAAAATTAAGTACTTTTAACGTAAAAATCGGGTATCCTGATGAATGGAAAGACTACGCTGATCTTGAGATCACTTCTCCGGAAGAAGGTGGTTCATATTTCCAGAATATGCTGAACGCTCAAAAATGGAGAGTTGCAGAAAATATGGCAGATCTTGGACAGCCCGTAGATAAGAGCGAATGGTTCATGTCTCCACAGACAGTAAATGCCTATTATAATCCTCGTTATAACGAGATTGTGTTCCCTGCTGCAATTCTTCAACCTCCTTTTTATGATTACAAAGCAGATGCTGCTGTAAATTATGGCGGAATTGGTGCTGTTATTGGTCATGAGATCTCTCATGGTTTTGATGATAGCGGCGCTAGATTTGATGCTGAAGGAAATCTGAATAACTGGTGGACCGAGAAAGATCTTGAAGAATTTGAAACTCTTGGAAACGATCTTGCAGAACAATATAGTGCCATTGAAGTTCTAGACAGTGTTTATATTAACGGGAAATTTACCCTGGGAGAAAATATTGGTGATCTTGGTGGTGTAAATGCTGCTTATGATGGGTTGCAGATTCACCTTCAAAACAATGAAAATCCTGGTAAAATAGATGGGTTTACACCGGAGCAAAGATTTTTCCTTTCATGGGCTACCGTCTGGAGAACCAAAATGAGAGATGAAGCTTTAAAAAACAGGATTAAAACCGACTCTCATTCACCTGGAATGTACAGAGCTTATGTGCCACTTCAGAATATCGATGCCTGGTATGACGCATTTACTATTGAAGAAGGAGATAAGATGTATGTAAAGCCTGAAGACAGAGTACGCATCTGGTAAGAGCTTTAAATTGCTATAACAAAAAGCCGGTCTATCGACCGGCTTTTTTCGTATTTTAATAGAAAGATTTTTAACATGGGAACTAAATTTTTTATTCTTTTTCTACTGCTTTTACCCTGTAAAGACGCGCAAACAAACCAGGATGATTTTAACTGGCTATTGGGGGATTGGATACGAGTGAATGAGGCCGAAGGACTGGAAACTTTTGAAAGTTGGAGGAAAAACTCTGGAAAGGAATATGAAGGGTTTGGCTTTACACTAAAAATGAATGATACCATTTTAAAGAAAAGATGCTTCTCCAGCAAGATAGGGGGCAATGGAGCTTAATAATTACTGGAGGAGATAACCAACCCACAACATTCAAAGTAATTGTTGTGGAGAAGAAAAAGTTTGTTGCTGAGAATTTAGCTAATGAATTCCCTCAAAAGATTCGTTACTTCGAAAATGCAGCTAATTTAAATGCCGTGATCTCTGGAAAGGAGAATGAAATAAGCTTTGAATTCAGAAAAATTCCAAACGATCAGAAATAAAGAAAAGCATCCTGAATATGTTCGATTTCGAAGTTGGATCCAGTTTTTAGGATCGCTATAATATCAAACCTGATCTCCAGATCTGAACGATGTTTTTCGGAATAGTGATTCATTGCCTCTACTAGCAATTTTATCTGTGCAGGTTTTACAAAATCTTCAGGATTCCCGAAATGTGTTGAAGTTCTGGATTTCACTTCTACCGCTATCAAAGTTCTATCGGCTCTGGCAATAATATCTACTTCAGCCTTTCGATAACGGAAATTTCGTTCCAGAATCTCAAAATTATTTTTCAGAAGAAACTGAACTGCCAACTCCTCCCCTTTCTTACCCAGATCATTATGAGCAGCCAATCGTAAAACTAGTTTACCTCATTCATCAACATCACAGAACCTACCTGAAGATCTAGGGCATCAATTTCTTCTTTACTGCCTTTAACGATCTTATCGCCATAAAATTTATTGGGAATGTCCTTGTTAGTTTCCAGGAAAACGCCAATGCCAGATTTCGCCAGTTTTCCACCATTCCAGTCCACAGCACCGCTATAATCCCATCCAAAACCGTAAAAAGACACTGGCTTGGCATTCAATTCGTTCAGATCCTCCAGGCTCATTCCAACCTTGATTCCATCAGCAGTGGTCCATCTACCTTTTCCCGAATAATTGATAGAACTCACCTTTTTCTTCTCCTCAGTTTGCCACGTGATCAAGACCTCGTCTTCAGTTTGAGGAAAAAGGATACTATATGGTTTGGTCTCGGTTCCTTCCTCAAATTCATCCACTCCTTCTTCTGTGTTTGATTGCGGATAATTACGCGAAATATCTTCCGCAGACATTCGGCATAAATTTTCAAGACTATAAATATTATTAGAGCCAGTTACAGCTTTATTACTATTACAGGAAACTATGGCCAGCAGGCCAACAATGGCTAGAATTTTACGCATTGGTTGTTTTTTGTAGTAAAAGTATACAGATAAGTTCCACAAGGTTCCGCTTTTACAAGAATTTAACGCGTAATCGAACGTCTTTGCTTAACTTTACCGCTCTTAAAAATTTACTTATTCTAATGAGCAAAAATCCTCAGAGATTTACGATCACAGCGGCTTTACCTTATACGAACGGGCCTATTCATATTGGACACCTTGCGGGCGTTTACGTGCCTGCAGATATTTATTCCAGGTTTTTACGAATGCAGGGACACGATGTGGCATTTGTATGTGGAAGTGACGAGCACGGTGTGCCAATTACGATCAAGGCTAAAAAGGAAGGTGTAAGCCCACAGGATGTAGTAGACAAATACAATGCGATCATCAAAACCTCTTTTGAAGACTTCGGAATTACCTTCGATAACTATTCCAGGACTTCAGGTGATGTTCACCATAAAACGGCTTCAGACTTTTTCAAAAAAATGTATGAGGACGGTAAGTTTATAGAAGAATCTACAGAGCAGCTATACGATGCGGAAGCAAATCAATTCCTTGCAGATAGATTTGTAACCGGGACCTGCCCAAAATGCGGGAATGAAGAGGCTTATGGAGACCAGTGTGAAAACTGCGGAACTTCATTGAATGCTACAGATCTTATCAACCCAAAATCTGCCATTACCGGTGCAGTTCCAACTCTAAAAGAAACCAAGCATTGGTTTTTACCATTGGACCAGTATGAGGACTGGCTAAAGGAGTGGATCCTGAAAGGCCATAAAGCCGACTGGAAAAGCAATGTGTATGGACAGGTGAAATCCTGGATCGACGATGGATTACGTGCTCGTGCTGTTACCAGGGATCTTGACTGGGGAATTCCGGTTCCTGTAGAAGGTGGCGAAGGCAAAGTACTTTATGTATGGTTCGATGCTCCTATAGGTTATATTTCCTCTACCAAGGAATGGGCTGAGAGAGAAGGAAAAGACTGGGAACCGTACTGGCAAGACGAAAACACCAAACTGGTACATTTTATCGGGAAGGATAATATTGTTTTTCACTGTATCATTTTCCCTACCATGCTAAAAGCTCATGGTGATTATATTTTACCCGAGAATGTGCCGGCAAATGAATTTCTGAATCTTGAGGGTAAAAAACTTTCAACTTCAAAGAACTGGGCGGTATGGTTACATGAATATTTGCAGGATTTCCCAGACCAACAGGATGTATTGCGTTATGTACTGACTGCAAATGCTCCGGAAACAAAAGACAACGATTTTACCTGGAAGGATTTTCAGGCCAGAAATAATAATGAGCTCGTAGCTATCTTCGGAAACTTTATTAACCGTGTGGTGGTTTTGACCAACAAATACTACGATGGGATCATTCCGCAGCCGGGAGAATATACTGAAGTGGATGAACAGACCATTGCTGAATTAAAAGCATATCCATCGGTCATTGCAAGTTCGATTGAAAAATACCGTTTTCGTGAAGCTCAGGGTGAAATGATGAACCTGGCCAGGCTTGGTAACAAATATCTTGCTGATGAAGAGCCGTGGAAACAAATTAAAACTGATGAAGATCGGGTGAAAACGATCATGTATGTGGCACTTCAAATTGCCAGCGCACTCAGCATCATTAGCGAACCTTTCCTGCCATTCACTTCTGCTAAGTTAAAGCGAATGCTGAATCAAACTGGAGAGAATACTTCCAAAACACCAGATTGGGACATTATTGGAAGTCGTGAAGCGCTCATTCCAGCGGGACATCAAATTGGAAAAGCGGAACTGCTTTTTAGTAAAATCGAGGATGAAGCGATGGAGCAACAACTGGAAAAATTAAAAGCGACTAAAGCCGCGAACGAAATGGAAAACCAGAAAGCTGAACCACAGAAAGAGATTGCCACTTTTGAAGATTTCACCAAAATGGATCTGCGTGTTGGAACTATTATCGAAGCTGAAAAGATGGCCAAAACCAAAAAGCTGATGATTCTTAAAGTTGATACTGGAATTGATCAGAGAACGGTAGTTTCCGGTATTGCTGAACATTTTAAAGCAGAAGAAATTATCGGTAAAAAAGTAACTGTGCTGGTAAACCTTGCTCCCAGAAAATTACGCGGAGTAGAAAGCGAAGGAATGATCCTGATGACCGAAAATAAAGAAGGAAAACTTGTTTTTGTGAATCCTGATGAGGAGAATGTCTCCAACGGAATTACGATAAACTAAAACTCAAATCGCCTGGAAATAACTTTCCGGGCTTTTTTTATGCTCAAAATCGCCTTTCATCCCATCTATAAACATCCATTGCCGGAAGGTCACAGGTTTCCTATGGAAAAATATGATCTGCTTCCCAAGCAATTATTGCATGAAGGTACCTGTGAGGAAGAGAATTTTTTTAAGCCTGAGATTATCGAAGAAAGTCTGATCTTGAGAGCCCATATCAGTGAATATGTGCAAAGATTAAAAAACCTGCAGCTAAGTAAAAAAGAGATAAGAGTTTCTGGTTTCCCGCTATCGCAAGAACTTGTGGATAGAGAACAAATTATAGCACAGGGCACGATCGATGCCTGTAAATATGCACTTGAACATGGTATTTCCATGAATATAGCCGGTGGAACTCACCATGCTTTTTCAGATAGAGCTGAAGCATTTTGCCTATTGAACGATCAGGCAATCGCCGCCCGTTATTTACAGGATCAAAATCTGGCTCAAAAGATTCTGATCGTGGACCTGGACGTGCATCAGGGGAATGGCACGGCTGAGATCTTTCAAAACGACGTTTCAGTATTCACGTTTTCCATGCATGGAAAGGGTAACTATCCGTTTCGTAAAGAAACTTCAGACCTGGATATTGAACTGGAAGATGGAACCAGGGACAAAGAATATCTTCAGAAATTAAAAAATACTTTGCCAGATCTCATTCAAAAGGTGAAACCTGATTTCATCTTTTACCTTTGCGGGGTAGACATACTGGATACCGATAAACTTGGCCGACTCTCCTGCACGATAGAGGGTTGTAAAGAGCGCGACAGGTTCGTACTACAAACCTGTCACGATCTTCAAATCCCTGTGGAGTGCAGTATGGGCGGAGGCTATTCAAAAGAGATTAAATATATCATTGAAGCGCATGCCAATACTTACAGAGCAGCCCAGCAAATTTACTTTTAAGTTCTACCGCTTATTTGCCAAGTAGTAAAAGTTCATGGCAAACAACTTCAGTTATATATCTTTTGATCCCATCCTTATCCTCGTAACTCCTGCTGGTTAGTTTTCCTTCAATTCCAATCTCCTTCCCTTTCGGAATATAATTCTCTACAAGCTCAGCAGTTTTACCCCAGGCAACAATATTATGCCATTGCGTATCTGTGATTTTCTCGCCTTTTGAATTTTTGTAACTATCATTGGTCGCCACTGAAAATTTGGCTAACTTCTTACCAGATTCAAGGTTTACGATTTCAGGCTCATTTCCTACATGTCCGATTAATTGTACTGTGTTTCTTAAAGTGCTCATAACTAAAGATTTTGTTGCAGTTGAAAATCATTCGTTCATTTCAACAGGACAAAGATGTAGTGAACTGCAACTAATAATCGGTCGTAAAGCACTTGTAGTTGTTTACTTTCGTTTGTAAGCATTTGAAAATGGGTAAAGCATAATTATAAACTACCACTAGCCACTTTTTGCAGATATGAAAACAATTCTAATTCTATTGGCAGTTTTGACGCTCAACGCTTGTAATTCGCAGGATGCAAAAGAAAAAAGTCAAAATAAAATACGTAATGAAGAACCCTCCTATAGAACTAAAACCAAGGTCTATGGTGATAGTTTAAAAATTAATTACACCTATAGTGGTGACACCATTTTTGAGCAACAAATTGATCTCCAAGCATCCTACGGTGATCCTGATGATAGTAGCCTTAAGATAACCACTGTATGGTCGACAAGAGAAATGCCCGCCCCGGAATGTGATCTAAAGTTATTCCTACCCCAGGATAATATGATCTTCTCTTATTGTTTAGGTGATGTAATACAAAAAATTGAAACCGACATTCAAAATTCCCAGGGAGAATCCTGGAATTCAGACCGCTTACAAAGGCTGAAAAAAGAACTCAAAGAAATAGAAAATGGAGAACGCGATAGTTTAACATTCAAACCATATCATCTCAATTTTATAGTACTAAAAGATTTGGACTATTCTGCATTTGATAAGGTGTCTAAGCAGAAAGCATACAAAATGAAGGTCGGAAAATACTTAATGGAGTTCTCCGGTGGCAATTCTTCCGGGGGCACCCACTACTATTTTATCACCAAAGAAAATGATACCATAGCCGAATTTAGGATTAGAGAGTGGATAACATAAACACTAACCTTGATATCTATCAGCGTCAAAAAAAAGTAACGATCCCTATTTAAAAGATCGATTTTATCAAAAAGTTTGCAACCCACCCGCAACACGTTCGGCAACCACAATCATATACTGCAAGGACATTTGCACGATAATTGTGATAGATAGCTGAAGCTAACCAATTACTCTTCAGTCTTATATTCACAAGATTATCTTTATCTGCCTGTTCACTTTCTTCGGAAGTGAGATGAACTCTCAAACTCATATACAGACATCCGAGGCGTTTTATATCAATATTTTTATTAATGCTGAAGAAGTCTACTATGTGGAATCAGAAAAAACTGAAATTGATAATATTGAGCAAAAGGTTTCGGCAATCATTCGTAACAAGCCCTTTAAAATTGATCAGCCTGTTATCTACAGGATTTTTGCAGACAGGAATTTGCCAATGGCAACACTAATCGACCTGGACCGGAAACTGCAAGAAGCTTACAGCGAAAATATAAGCCGGGAAAGATATTTACTGAATACTGTTGAAATGAATATCGATGGATAACTGGTTCAAATCTATAAATCTTAACAATCTAAACCAGAATGAAGAACTGCACGCACGCAACCTTTTTCTATAACATGGATCTATCTTATAGTGTAACAACACTAAAACCTAATCCCCATGAAAATTTCCACTTACCCAATTAGTAAAATCTTACTCCTATTTAGTTTTGCATTTATATGCAGTTGTGATACCGGGGACGACAGCAATTATGCCGAGTTTGATTATTCCGATGATTCAAAAATAGAGGCAGTGGAAACAGATCGCGGTTTTGACATATCTATTACTGAAGGCGATATGCTGGTTTTCGAATATATATTTGAAACCGAAGGCCGCGAAGAAGTGGCAGATGATGAATTCGCACAAAGGTTATATTTCGAAATTCCCGCAGGCACACAGGAGTTTGAACTTGATTCAGAAAGTTTTGCAACCGCCAGTGCATATTTGGGAAGAAGCTGTTTTTGTGGTATTACAGGTAACTACCCGGTAAATGCCGGATCTATTAGTGGTAGAAAAATCAGTTCCAATACTTTTGCAGTGACCATAGACATTCAGGTAAATTTTGAAGACGATTTTGATACATATCAATTGCAAACTTCCGCAAATTTTAAACGCAGGAATTAGAGTTCCTGGTTTTAGTTTTGCTCTATCGCCAGTGCAGTAAATAATCTGGAAGCCAACCGTTAGATTAAAGGTATCAGCTTTTAATTGATCAAAGTTCTATTTATTCTATCATACAACCTAATTCATCCACTCATAGGTTTACACTTATCACGATGATTGCTCATTCAGAAAAAGAATGTCTTTCCATTAAAATCCAATCTCACTATTTACTCTTAATACCTGACTTACAGTATGTAGTATAGTTCATTGGACTATAAATTTATTTTCAATACTTCATCACAAGTGTTTTGGAAATAACTTTTTTAGTATATTTCCCTATGCAAAAAACTTGCGAGGAGTGCAACGAGAAGATCGTTGGAAGAACAGATAAAAAATTCTGTAGTGATTATTGCCGTAATGCATATCACAACAGGATGAATAAGGATGCGAGTAACCTCATCAGAAACACGAATAATTCGCTGCGTAAAAATTACCGGATCCTGCAGGAATTAAATCCAGGCGATAAAACTTCGGTTGCTAAATCCAAATTACTTTCCAGGGGCTTTAACTTTGAATTCTTTACCAGTATCTATACCACCAAAACCGGGAAGCAATACTTCTTTGTGTATGACATGGGCTACCTGCCACTCGAAAATGACTTTTACGCTTTGGTAAAAAGAAGTTAGGCAGTATTAAAGAAACAATTTGATCAACACAACTCTAAAGTAAATGCGGAATCTAATAGTAATCATCATCTCAATTTTCTACGGAATGACCTTAACAGCGCAGGATCTGCAATCTTATAAATGGGAAAACCGAATCCTTGTCATCTATTCCTCGAAATCTAAATCAGATTTGCTAGCAACCCAATTTGATGTATTAATAAAAGAACCAAACAAGCTTTCAGAAAGAAAACTTTTGCTGATTCAAGCTTCTAAAGATCGATACCGAACTATTTTTCCTGAAGAATCGGCATGGATAAACTCATCTTTAAACGAAGATCTGAAAATTGCCCCGGATACTGGTTTTGAAATATTCCTAATTGGGCTGGATGGCGGGATTAAATTAAGGCAACAGGAAATTGTTCAAACCGAAAAATTATTCAGCCTGATAGATGGCATGCCCATGAGAAAGGCAGAAATACGGAAACAGGATCAATAACTCCAGGTGTGTGCTTTTAATCTTAGCGCAGCTTCCAGAACATCTCGTTGTGATATCTGACCTATTAACTGATTATTTTCTACAATAGGAAATCTCCGGAATTTCTTTTCAATAAATATCTTCGCGGCATCAAGAACATTCATGTTCCCGTCTATGGTCTCCACATCACAAATCATTCTTTTTCCAACCGTTTGATCTTTCATTGGCATATTGTAATACCTGCTGTCTGAAATCTGCTTCATACAATCTCCTTCAGAAATAATTCCCAGCAATTCATTCCTATCGTTGACCACACAACCGCCGGAGATCCTGTGTTTTATTAGTTTCTCCACAACATCCATGATGTTTTCATGTTCCCTGAAGGTGATAAGCTTTTGTGTCATATAGTCTCTAACCAGCATAGGGACTTCCGCAGGTTTTTCCGGCGCTGCTCTCTTACCTGTAAAACTTTTAATACCCATAATTTAATTATTTGATTATCAATTACTTAAATATAAGGCTTTTGAATTTGTTTCTTATGGCACTTATTCCCTTATTCATATTTCAAAAACTTAACTAACTTTAATACTTTGATTCTCATTGCATGAACTCTAAATTTTCAGGCTTAATTGCCTTCTTGCTTATTTTTGTAGCGGTTTGGTTAAGTTTTAATTTTGATGCTCCCCAGGCCAGGCTTTCCGAAGAAATTCCATTAGATCAATTTTCAACCAAAAGAGCTTTCCAGCATGTGGAAGCCATTGCACAGCAACCACATTATGTGGGGAGCAGTGAACATCCAAAAGTTCGAAATTACATCGTACAGGAATTGCAGAAAATGGGTCTGGAAGTACAGACTCAGGAAGGATATTTCCTAAACTCTGATGCTGTTTTGAGCAAACCCCAAAATATTCTCTCCAGAATTGAAGGTGCTCGAGATGGTGATGCGCTGGTACTTATGACTCATTACGACAGCGCCACGCATTCTTCACCAGGTGCAAGTGACGCAGGAAGTGGGGTGGCCACCATTCTGGAAGGCATTAGGGCATTCCGCGAAAAGGAAACTATACCACAAAACGATATCATATTGCTCTTTACAGATGCTGAGGAAATTGGTTTAATTGGCGCCGAGATCTTTGTTCAGGATCATCCATGGGCCAAAGATGCACGATTAGCTCTTAATTTTGAAGCCAGGGGAAGTGGCGGAAATCCTTTTATGCTACTGGAAACAAACGGCAAAAATGCGAAATTGATCGAAGCCTTTGCAGATGCTAAGGTCGAATACCCTGTAAGTAACTCTCTCGCTTACAGCATTTATAAAATGCTTCCTAACGACACAGATCTTACCGTCCTGCGTGCAAAAGGCAATATCAACGGTTATAATTTTGCTTTTATTGATGATCATTTTGACTATCATACGGCGAATGATACCGCCGCCAACCTGGATCCCGAAACCCTTGCTCACCAGGGCAGCTACCTTATGCCCTTGCTTGCTCACTTTAGCGAAGCCAATCTTAAAGATCTATCCAGTGACAGGGATCTTGTTTATTTTAATTTACCATTTGGAGAATTTGTAAAATATCCGTTCGACTGGATCATTCCGATGCTAATCTTCGCCATAGTGGTTTTCCTCCTCCTCGTTGTATACGGAATTCGAAGAGACCGTCTTAATATTACTGAAATCTTTAAAGGCTTTTTACCCATGTTCATCAGCATTGGTTTGTCAGGCCTGCTCAGCTGGGCATTCTGGCAGTTCTGTCTTTTTATATATCCGGAGTACTCTGAAATGGAACATGGTTTTACATACAATGGCTACTGGTACATTGCATTGATCATCTTTCTTGCCCTGTCGGTAAGTTTTATCACCTACCACTGGTTTCGCAAACGTTCGCACAAGGCTTCCGTTTTTATAGCGCCGCTTGCTCTGTGGCTGGTGATCTGTACGCTTATTGCTCTGTATCTCCAGGGAGCCGCTTATTTTATCATTCCCGTATTCTTCGGATTGCTGCAGCTCTTCGTTATGATTGGACAGAAAAGGCCCAACCGCATTTTCATGGTATTGCTAAGCTTCCCAGCGATTATTTTACTACTGCCATTCATCTGGAGTTTACCGGTCGCCCTGGGTCTTAAAATGCTTTTTATTACCGCTATTCTTGTAAGCTTAGTGTTTCTATTCTTATTGCCGCTTTTTGGATACTTCAGAAAACTTAAGTCTTTCGCGGTGCTTTGCTTCCTGGTATTTAATGTGTTGCTCTTCACTGCGCACTATTACTCAGATTTTTCTTCGGAAAGACCTAAACCAAATAGCCTGGTGTATCTGAAGGATCTCGATCTGCAGGCCAGTTTCTGGTATAGTTACGATCTCATGCCAGATCCATGGACGAACTCCTATTTTACTGAAGACTCAGAAAATTCGGGGACAGAGTCGAACTTCAGCAGTAAATATGGTAGTAATTTCCGAAGAAAATCTGCTGCTCCAAATATCGATATTCCGGAACCTACCATCCTACTGGAAGAGCTTGAGAAAGACAGCTTAACGAACCTGAAATCCTATTCTTTAAAGATCGCTCCAAACCGGGATATGAACCGCCTGGAATTGTACGAAACGAGGGATATAGATTTTAAGGATTTCAAAGTCAATGATCTTAGAGCTGAGGATGAGCAACTGGGAGAGCAGTATTTCAATATGCATACGCAGCGCTGGAAAGAAAGAATTCTTACTTACTATGCTTCGAACAGGGATACTTTGAGAATTGAATTCACGATAGCACCAGAAGATGAACCAGAATTTGTACTTTACGAATCGGCTTACGATCTTCTCGAAAATGAAGAATTGAAGCCTGAAAAAAGACCGGAGGACATGATTCCTCGGCCATTCGTTTTGAATGATGCTACTATATTAAAGAAAACAATAAGAATTAAGGAATAAATGAAGATTGCGATTTTAGGATGTGGATGGCTTGGTTTCGAGCTTGGAAAAGAATTGAGAGCATTGAATCATGAAGTAAAAGCTTCAGTAACAAGAAATGAGAAGTTTGTAGATCTTCACGCGGCGGGACTCGTTCCATATACTATCAAATTGTATGAAAAAGGGATACAGGGCGATATCAGGTCTTTTCTGGCGAAGTCTGACTGTATCGTGGTCAATATTCCTCCCGGCCTTCGAAAAAATCCTGAAGCCGACTTCGTTTCGAAAGTGAGGACCATTATTCCTTACCTTGAGAAAAGTTATTGTCCAAGGATCATTTTCGTAAGTTCCACTTCTGTCTATAAAAATGAACCGGGCTTTCCTGAAGTTAGCGAAAATACCGAGACCGATAACTCTTCTAATATCGCAGTACAACTACGCAATGCTGAGCTATTGCTGTTAAACAATGATAACTTTAAATCTGAAATTCTGCGCTTTGGTGGTTTAATTGGAGATGATCGTCATCCTGTGAATCAGCTTTCTGGAAAAAAAGACCTTAGTTCTCCTAAAGCCCCGGTAAACCTGGTGCATCGTCGTGATTGCATCAAGGCCATTCTGGCATTAATTGAAAAACCTGCTACGAATTCTATTTATAACCTTGTATATCCAGAGCATCCTACACGCGAAGAATACTACACGAAGATCGCACAGGACCGGCAACTCGAAGCGCCACATTTTAGTCAGGATAATGCTTCAGCAGGAAAGAAAGTAAGTTCAGAAAGATTTCAGAAGGAATTTGATTTCAAATTTGAGCACTCCATTTATTAGTTTCCGTAATAAGCTTCAGCATAAGATGACCAGATCTCTTTGATAGGATCACCCTTGGAACTTTTCCCTGAATGTACCCAGTTCCCATCCTCGAGTTCGTAATTGAACTCAAGACTCGCTCCCACTCTGCCAGCATCCCTGGAGAAAAATTCTATATTCTCTATATACTGGCCATCTTTTGCGATATAAGTTCCACCGCCGGTACCAAAAAATTCACCGGTGGCTGAGTTAAAGGCTACCCATTGGAAGCGATCGCCGC
Source organism: Christiangramia portivictoriae DSM 23547 (assembly GCF_000423045.1). Classification (GTDB taxonomy): domain Bacteria; phylum Bacteroidota; class Bacteroidia; order Flavobacteriales; family Flavobacteriaceae; genus Christiangramia; species Christiangramia portivictoriae. Next base: position 252,906 of record NZ_AUHF01000007.1, read on the forward strand.
CCAGCATTTTTATCGTTCTTCGATCGCCTGGCGTTATTCGCTTCATTTCACCGTTTCTTTCTCTGGCTGTGATCAGCCAGTTGCCGGTGAGATCATTTGTATTTGCAGAGATGCGAGTCCATTTTTGAGTTGTTTTTTCATCTTCGATACTAAAGCTGTTTTCATCTTCGAACTCGATCTTATGTACAATGAGTGCTGCTGAAGGTTCTTCCTGCCTTGTGTCAAAATCAATTCGAACCTGAGCCGCTTCCTGGTCATACTCGCCACCTCGAGCCCAAAGGAATTCATCCGAATCCAGATCTTTGGCTCCTTCAGTAAAATAAGCATCAGCATAAATACGAATTACCTCTTTATCGGTCACGGCTTTGCCGTCTTCCGAAGTAAGTTTCCAGGAGCCCTGGTGTATTTGAGCCTGCGTATTCATATTAATTGCTAAAACGAGGAGAAATAGAATGCTTTTCATTGATATAGATTGTATCTTTTAAAAATAAGAAATAATTGATCTCCAGATCTTTCCGAAGTATTAAAAAAACATCGATGAACGAATATCAAAATTCTAATTCACGTCCTGATGAGACACCTGTAGCCATTGTAACAGGAGCTAATGCCGGCCTGGGTTTTGAAACTGCAAAAGCGCTTGCTGCTAAAAATTTCAAAGTGATCATGGCTTGCAGAGATCTTGAAAAAGCTGAACAGGCGCGTAACCAGATCATTGCAGCGCATAGCGATGCACTGGTTGAAATACAGGAACTGGATCTGGCGAGTCTGGATTCTGTAAGATCCTTCTCTTCCATATTTTTATCTTCATATAAAAAACTCGATCTTCTTATCAACAATGCCGGGGTAATGATGCCGCCATATCAAACAACTGAAGACGGTTTTGAGCTGCAATTAGGAGTCAATTACCTGGGGCATTTTCTACTTACCGGACTATTAAAAGAAGCTTTGACGTGTTCCCAGAATTCCCGGATCATATCCTTAAGTTCTATCGCACATAAAAATGCCGAAATTGATTTTAATGATCTTCAAAGTGAAAAATCCTACTCGAAATTTAAAGCTTATGGGCAGAGTAAGCTGGCCTGTCTTATCTTTAGTCTGGAACTGGAACGTAGATTGAAAGCGCATTCTATAAGCCATGTGAGTTCACTTGCTGCGCATCCAGGTGTTTCTTCTACTGAACTGATGCGACATTTGCCAGCATGGCTAATGCTTATTGCAAAACCAATGGAACCGTTCATCTCTCATTCTGCGGAAAAAGGAGCGCAACCTACGCTCAAGGCTGCTTTAGATAAAGAACTGGCAGGCGGTTGCTATATCGGGCCTGATGGTTTCAGAGAAATGAAAGGGCAGCCTGCAGAAGCTGAAATTGCCAGACAGGCTAAAAACAAAGAAACAGCCGCAAAATTATGGGCTGTTTCTGAAAATCTTACCGGCATCAAATTTCTAAGCTAACTATTCCTTAGCCTCGCCATATTTATCATATTCCGGGTATAGGAAATTATTGTACGGAAATCTTGTGATATGTATTTCTCGAACGGCTTCGTATACTCTTTTCCTAAAATGCTCGAAGTTCTCCTTTTCAGTAGCAGAAATAAAGACCACGTTGTTACCCATTTTATTCATCCAGGTTTTCTTCCATTCCTTTAGTGTATAGTGGGCTGAAGTGCGCTCTGTCACCAGATCATCTTCCTCGATCTCTTCAGGCTCGTAAGCATCAATCTTATTAAAAACCATGATGGTTGGTTTGCCCAGGGCTTCGATCTCTGTAAGAATCTGGTTTACGGATGCAATATGATCTTCAAAATTGGCATGAGAGATATCCACCACGTGCAAAAGAAGATCTGCTTCCCGTACCTCATCCAGTGTGGATTTAAAAGATTCCACCAGTTGAGTAGGCAGTTTTCTTATAAAACCTACGGTATCACTCAAGAGAAATGGCAGGTTTCGAATCACTACTTTTCTTACGGTAGTATCCAGTGTTGCGAACAATTTATTTTCAGCAAAAACCTCGCTCTTACTAATTGCATTCATCAAGGTAGACTTCCCTACGTTGGTATATCCCACAAGAGCTACACGAACCAGTTGTCCCCTGTTCCCCCTTTGCACTTCCATCTGCTTGTCGATGGTTTCCAGTTTTTTCTTAAGCAAGGATATTTTGTCACGAACAATACGACGGTCGGTTTCGATCTCTGTTTCTCCTGGTCCACGCATTCCAATCCCACCACGTTGTCTCTCCAGGTGAGTCCACATCCCGGCAAGTCTTGGTAATAAGTATTCATATTGTGCCAGTTCCACCTGTGTACGGGCGTAACTGGTCTTAGCTCTTTGTGCAAAAATGTCTAGGATCAGGTTAGTCCTGTCCAGGATCTTGGCTTTTAATATTTTTTCGATGTTCTTCTGTTGAGCCGGTGTAAGTTCATCATCAAAGATCACGGCACCAATTTCATTTTCTGCCACGAATTCGCGTACCTCTTCCATCTTACCGGTTCCTATAAAGGTTTTAGGATTCGGCATGTCCATCTTCTGCGTAAAACGTTTCTGCACTTCACCACCAGCGGTAAAAGTTAGAAATTCCAGCTCATCCAGGTATTCATCAAGTTTATCCTCGTTCTGGTCTTTGGTAACTATACCTACAAGAACAGCTTTTTCAAAGGACAGGTCGGTTTTTTCAATCATAAAAACAAAGATAATCATTAGATAGCTTCTGCATTAGAAGCCAACATACTTCAACAAAAATTTAACTGAAAAAGCCCGTGAACTTCACGGGCTTTTCATAAATCTATAGCTTTTTTCTAGAATCCGAAATTGATCCCAACTCCAAATACTTCCCGAATCTGGAAAGCTCCCACGGCATTATCATCATAGATCGCCTGGAAGATCAGGTTAGCAGAAAGGTAATCATTGATGCCCATGTTGAGGTTAAGTAAATAATCAATATCTACATTCTCCGGGTTCTCAAGGTAGTTTGAATATAAAGCAAGTGAATGCTCCATTTCTACGTTTTCAAGAATCTCATAGCTTAAGAATGCGGTAAGTGCAGCGCCTAGTTCGAACCTGGTGCTTTTTCCTTCATCAACTCCAAAGTAGTCCCCATCAACATAACCTGCACGACTCGTGAAATCACTGTCTACAAAGATCAATCTTGCCGTGGCCGGTGCAAGGTTCACCATGAAATTATCACCCTTCTTATACATCATCCCGGGCCCGGTTTGTAAATAACCTGGTGAAAGAAAATGAGTGGTTTCGGTTCGAATGGTTTCCCCGGTTTCGGCATCTTCTGAAAATTCATAACCTTTCGCAAACTGGGTTCTGAAATTCAAAAACCAGGAGTAATAAAATTTCGTGTCTTCCACTTGCTTCCCGGCAATACTGTTGAGTTCAAGTCGGTCACTGGTCTTTCTTTCGAATTCATCATCCTTTACTTTTGTAAGTCCGTAATTCGCAAGAATTCTATTATCCCACGTAAAATCATCTTTACGATAATTAAACTGATAGTCTACAGTGAGGTTTCCGGCGATGCTGGAAGTTCCACCACCAGTCCATTCTTTATTGAAGGCAGACTGGTTAAATAATAACTGTACATTTCCTTCTTTCTGCCATCCATTAGGAGGAATGGAATCGTTTTCTTCCTGTGCAAGGGAAGATCCAAACAAGAACAGCGTAAAAGCTGTGAATAAAACTTTCTTCATTACTATTTTCTTGGTTTTTTATAGAGCGGAACTGAAGAACAAGCCTCTCCATACATTAAGCTTTTAACTACAGGTTGTAGTTTCTGCATGATCATGATATAAGCATTCTTTGGAACTGGCTTATTGGAACACCCCTTGATAATAACCGGCTTATCCTCCAGGTCACTCACATCCAGGTGATCGATCACCTCCTGATACAAATGGCTTTCCAGGTTCTCCAGGTCTCCAATAATAGTTTTTTTTGCGATCCCCTGCAGGTAAGAACTTACCAGCATAAAAGCCCATGAAGGTACGATGGCATCTGTAGAACACACCAGTGCAACGTAAGCACCATTGTATTGCTCCCAATTATGATTCCTGGCCTGTTCTCTAAAATCTTTTTCTCTTAGTACAAGGCCTTCAAGTAGCCAGTCACTAATATCAAAAACGATACGTTCTCCCCTGGGATAAAAATCTTCCAGATTAAAGGTTACCAGTTTGCTCTCGGCTACTCTGTTTACAATTTCTTCAGCCATGTCTATGGTTTAAAGCAATCCTAACTCAAGTTTTGCTCCTTCGCTCATGAGATCCTGGCTCCATGGTGGATCGAAGGTAATTTCAACTTCAGCATCCTTAACCATGTCCAGTGACTTCACTTTTTCTTCCACTTCTAATGGAAGGGTTTCTGCTACCGGACAATTTGGTGTGGTAAGGGTCATCAAAATTTTTACGTCATAATCTGTAGATACCATCACGTCATAGATCAAACCTAATTCGTAGATATCCACCGGAATTTCCGGATCATAAATGGTCTTTAAAACAGTTACGATTTTTTCTCCCAGTTCCTGTGTATTTATTTCCTGCTCCATCTTAATTCAATTGTGTTTGATATGCCAAAGCATACATTTTTAATTGTTTGATCATACTTACAAGTCCGTTTGCTCTGGTTGGAGACAAATGTTCCTTTAGACCAATTTCATCAATAAACTGAGTGTCTGCATCAATGATCTGGGAAGGATGTTGATCTGAAAATACTCTTATCAGGATCGCGACAATTCCTTTGGTAATAATGGCATCACTATCTGCCGTGAACAACAAGCGGTCGCCATCCAGCTCTGCATGAACCCATACTTTGCTTTGACAGCCTTTTATAAGGTTCTCTTCGATCTTGTATTTTTCGTCTATTAGCGGAAGTGATTTCCCAAGTTCGATCATATACTCATAACGCTGCATCCAGTCGTCGAACATTGCAAACTCATCAATTACTTCATTCTGTTTTTCCTGAATCGTCATAACTCAATTTTGCACAAAAGTACGACATGCAGGCCTGCTATTCAAGATTTTCTGCCAATCTTAAAATAGCCTCAATCAATGGTTTTATTGCATTGGGTGGATTGCCGTGGTCGAAGGTTGAAGATTTATATTCAGAATCATCCAGTATGAGACTTAACTCGGCATGAGCAGCCGCATCACTGGCCCTGGATTCTGTTGGTGCCTCCAGATTTTCAATTTTAGATACGTCTATTTTCTTAACTTCTGAAATGATAGTATTCCATTGCTCTTCGGAAATTTTAATGGTACGTTCCCTCGCATCAAACCCAGTGCTTATTACTTTGATCACTTCCGGAGTAATAGTATAAGTTGAGGAAGATCCGCGGGTATAAGTTTTATAGCTTACAGATTTGATTTCTTCCTGAGCTTCATTAGAACAGTCATTAATAGCGAAGAATATTAGAATAAAAGATAATATTGAAAGTTTCATAACTGGAATTTTAGATAAGGCATATTACAAAAAAAAGCGCCACGCAGGCGCTTATTTGATGTATTTCAACGGAAGACATTAGGCTGCTGATAAAGATTTTTTCCCGATAATTAAATAAGCAATAGATCCTATGAACGGTACAATTAGGATTGCTAAAACCCAGGCCAATTTGAACCAAAAGGTAGAGTTCATTCTAAAAATAATATACAAAACCAGCAATAAAGCTATAAAGATGTGAGTTTGCTAGATGAATAAGAGAATTGAAGGATCCATAGTAATTATTCGTTCACTAAGATAATCAAATTACTGTAGCATCATCAAAGCCTTTTTCAACGCTTCCATAAATGTATCGATCTCTTCTTTGGTATTGTAAAATGCGAAGGATGCTCGTACTGTTCCGGGAATCTTAAAGAAATCCATTACCGGTTGTGCACAATGATGCCCTGTTCTAACCGCAATCCCCATTTTATCCAGCAAGGTTCCTATGTCGTATGGATGCAATCCATTTACGTTAAAGCTGATTACCGCCGTCTTCTCTGAGGCTTCGCCGTAAATTTTCACACCTTCTATTTCTTTCAATTTAGAAGTCGCGTAGTGAAGTAGTTCTTCTTCGTAAGCAGCAATTTCTTCAAAGCCAATCGCATTCATATAGTCCAGAGCAGCGCCAAAAGCTATACCACCGCAAATGTTTGGTGTACCCGCTTCGAATTTATGTGGCAAGCCAGCGTAAGTAGTTTTTTCAAAGCTTACTGTAGCGATCATTTCACCACCACCCTGGTAGGGAGGTAACTTTTCCAGCCATTCCTGTTTTCCGTAGAGCATTCCAACACCTGTTGGTCCACACATCTTGTGCGCTGAAACTACATAAAAGTCAACATCCAATGCCTGAACATTGGCTTTGATATGAGGTGATGCCTGAGCTCCATCTATTAAGACCGCTGCACCAGCAGCATGAGCAATATCGATAATTTCCTGAATAGGATTCACCGTACCCAATGCGTTGGAAACATGGTTTACAAAAACAAGTTTCGTGCGATCGCTAATCAGATTTCTGTATTCAGAAAGAACCAGTTCCCCTTTTTCGTCCATAGGGATGACTTTCAGCCTGGCTCCGGTCTTTTCTGCCAGCATCTGCCATGGCACAATATTCGAATGATGCTCCATGGCTGAAACCAGAATCTCATCACCTTCCTTCAGCAAAGAAGAAAAACCATTCGCCACCAGATTGATTCCGTGCGTAGTTCCTGAGGTCATGATGATCTCATGAGCATGTTCAGCATTAAAATGTCGCTGAATTTTTATCCTGGCCTGCTCATATTTATCTGTCGCTTCCTGAGAAAGCGCATGAACTCCACGATGAATATTGGCATTGTAGTTCGAATAATAATCCACGATCGCATCCATCACCTGCTTAGGTGTTTGTGCGGTCGCGGCATTATCGAAATATACCAGCGGATAGCCATTCACCTTCCGGTCAAGAATTGGAAAATCCTGACGGATCGTTGCAACATCTATTTTACTGACCTGAGTTGACTGACTCATCCTGAAATATCTTTTTATTATCTATAAATTGAAACCTAGCTCGACTCCAAGTTTTCCTGCGATAAGCTTGTTGATTCGCTTCTTCACTTCTGGAATCTTTACACTTTCCAGTACATTATTCGCGAAGGCGTACATAAGTAACCCTCTGGCTTCCTTTCGTGGAATACCTCTGGACTGCAAATAAAACAAAGCTTCTTCATCAAGCTGCCCGATTGTACAACCATGGCTGCAACGCACATCATCTGCGAAGATCTCCAACTGTGGTTTCGAGTTGATCGTGGCCTTATCATTAGCCAGGATGTTGTTATTAGACTGGTAAGCGTTTGTCTTTTGCGCTTCCTTCTCTACCACTACTTTACCGTTAAAAACTCCAACTGCCTTATCGTCAAAAATACCTTTATAATTCTGGTGACTTTCACAGTTAGGCTCGATATGGTGTACGAGCGTGTTGTGATCTACGTGCTGCTTGTCTTCAATGATCGTAACTCCTTTCATGGTAGAATCAATACGTTCTCCGTTTTGATAGAAGTGCAGGTTGTTTCTGGTTAATTTTCCACCAAAAGAGAAGGTGTGAACAGAAACATTACTTTCACCTTTTTGATTGATAAAAGTATTATCAATGAGTGAAGCAGATGATTTATCATTCTGGATCTTATAATAATCTATAATCGCCCTTTTATCAGCAAAGATTTCAGTAACAGAGTTGGTAAGCACCGGATGATCTGTAAGACTTTGGTGTCTTTCAATGATCTGCACATGCGAATTCTCATCCACGACAACCAGATTTCTAGGCTGTAACATTAGGGCAGACTCGTTTCCAGTAGCAAAATTGATGATTTGTATAGGCTTATCTGCCTGTGTATTCTTATGAATATGAATAAAAGCTCCTTCCCTGGCAAATGCTGTATTCAGTGAATTAAGGCTGGTTTTTGGAGCTACTTTATTGTAGTAATTTTCAATGACCGCACTGTATTTGTCTTTATTGAGAGCAGCAGACATGAGGCAAACATCGATCTTATCGTGTGTCGTTTGCGACAGATGAGAAGAATAGATCCCATCGATAAAAACCAGGTCATACGTATCGATATCATGTATAAGGTACTTCTTGATATCACGATACTCAATCGCGTCTTCTTTCTTCGGAAAAACACTGTAATCATGTTTTAATACCGAATTTAGTGAGGTATACTTCCAATCTTCATCCTTTTTACCAGGAAAACCAAGCGTTTCAAAATTTTTGATCGCTTCATTTCTCAAGGTGTCAAGATTCTCGTTCGGGTCCAAATTTTCCTCAAAGGCTAAAAATGACGAGACCAATTTGTCTTTCAATTCCATTACATTCTAATTTCTAATTCAACAATTCAATTTCTCGATTCGAGTATTAAACTGTTTCCTGCTTAACCCAGTCGTATCCTCTTTCTTCCAGCTCGTAAGCAAGTTCTTTTCCTCCAGACTTAACGATCTTTCCATCTACCAGTACATGTACGAAATCGGGCACGATATAATCAAGTAGTCTTTGATAGTGCGTGATAAGTAATACGGCGTTATCCTCTGAACGAAGTTTGTTCACACCATTGGCAACGATCTTTAACGCATCAATGTCCAATCCACTATCTGTCTCATCAAGAATAGATAATTTTGGCTCTAACATAGCCATCTGGAAGATCTCGTTACGCTTCTTTTCTCCTCCTGAAAATCCTTCGTTCAAAGATCTGGAAAGAAATTTTCTATCGATTTCCAGCATTTCAGATTTTTCACGAATCATCTTCAGCATATCATTGGCTGGCATGTCTGGTTTTCCATGCGCTTTTCTTTGCGCATTAATAGCCGTCTTGATAAAGTTGGTTACAGAAACACCTGGAATTTCCACAGGGTATTGAAATGATAGAAATACTCCTTTATGAGCTCTTTCTTCCGGATCAAGTTCGTTCAGGTCTTCACCTTCGAACATCATTTCTCCCTTGGTCATTTCATACTCTTCTCTTCCTGCAATTACTGAAGAAAGGGTACTCTTCCCGGAACCGTTTGGTCCCATGATCGCGTGAACTTCTCCGGGATTTATTTCCAGGTTAATTCCTTTAAGGATCTCTTTATCTTCAATACTGGCGTGTAAATTCTTTACTTTAAGCATGTCTGTTATTTCTGAATCTGCTTTTGCAGACTGTTTGATATTCTTTTCTTATTTTATTCTATCGTATCTGAAATACTGGCTCCTGAAATTTCCAGGATTTCCTTGATCTCGATAATCTCATCCCAGCCTTCCAGTCTTGGATTTGCGAGAATTTTCGCTCTAACACGAACCGGGATCATTTCAAAATCGTCAGATTTCAGATCGCTCACTTTTTCTGATAGTAGCATCGCAACCGAATCCTGTTTAACTCCGTACACGAAATTTTCACCTCGAAGCACTGCCGCATCGGCTACATAAACATAGTCTCCCTGCAGTATTTCCAGACTATCCTCAACCTTAGCAGTCGCCGGCTCTGTTTGCAGATCCTTTTGCTCATCATCCTGGCAGGATACGAACAAAATAGCTACGATCAGTATTTCAAAAAACCTTTTCATCGATCAAGTTATTTTCCGGATCAATTATCCTACTGAACCTTCCAGTGAGATCTCCAGTAATTTCTGAGCCTCCACTGCAAATTCCATAGGAAGTTTATTTAACACCTCTTTACTGAAACCATTTACGATCAACGCGATCGCTTTTTCAGTATCGATACCACGCTGGTTACAGTAGAAGATCTGGTCTTCCCCGATCTTACTTGTTGTGGCTTCGTGTTCTACCTGCGCAGATTTATTTTTGACTTCGATATATGGAAAAGTATGCGCTCCGCATTCATTCCCCATCAAAAGCGAATCACATTGTGAAAAATTTCTGGCATTCTGCGCTCTACCATTTATCTGAACCAGACCACGATAAGAGTTCTGGGATTTTCCTGCGGAAATACCTTTGGAAATGATCGTACTCTTAGTGTTTTTACCAAGGTGAATCATCTTGGTTCCCGTATCTGCCTGCTGAAAGTTGTTCGTCACTGCGATTGAGTAAAATTCCCCTACCGAGTTATCACCTTTCAGAATACAGCTTGGATATTTCCAGGTAACTGCCGATCCTGTCTCTACCTGAGTCCAGGAAATTTTCGCTCCTTTTTCACAAAGTCCACGTTTAGTTACAAAATTAAAAACTCCACCTTTTCCTTCTTTATTTCCAGGGAACCAGTTTTGTACCGTACTGTATTTGATCTCAGCATCATCCAAAGCGATAAGCTCCACAACTGCAGCATGCAGCTGGTTCTCATCACGCGATGGCGCAGTACAACCTTCCAGGTAACTTACATAACTGCTCTCGTCTGCAACAACCAGCGTTCTCTCGAACTGCCCGGTTCCTGCCTGGTTTATTCTAAAGTATGTGGATAATTCCATTGGGCAGCGAACACCTTTTGGAATATAACAGAATGATCCATCACTAAATACTGCCGAATTAAGAGCAGCGTAAAAATTATCCTTCTGAGGAACCACGGTTCCAAGATATTTCTTTACCAGATCCGGATGTTCTTTGATCGCTTCAGAAATAGAACAGAAAATAATACCTTTTTCAGCAAGTGTCTTTTTAAAAGTGGTGGTTACAGAAACTGAATCCATCACCACATCTACCGCCACACCGGCAAGTTTTTTCTGCTCATCCAGCGAAATACCCAATCTCTTAAATGTGTCCAGTAATTCCGGATCCACCTCATCAAGACTATCATACTTCGGCTTTTTGTTTGGAGCTGAGTAATAAGAGATCGCCTGGAAATCTGGTTTTGGATAATTTACATTAGCCCAATCCGGCTCTTCCATTTTCTCCCATTCCCGAAAAGCTTCCAAACGCCATTGCGTCATCCACTCCGGCTCTTCCTTTTTCTTGGATATTGCTCTTACGATATCTTCGTTCAAGCCCACAGGAAAAGTATCAGATTCTATATCTGTATAAAATCCATATTCGTATTCCTTTGTTTCGAGCTCTTTCTTTAAATCGTCTTCAGTATATGCCATTCTTCGTATTTCTAATTAAATTAAAGATCGGTGATAACCGATACATAATTTTTACAGTGAAAAACTTTCACCGCATCCACAGGTTCTTTGTGCGTTCGGGTTGTTAAAAACAAATCCTTTTCCATTCAATCCTCCGGAATATTCTAAAATAGTTCCAGCCAGATAAAGCACACTGCGTTTGTCAACAACGATCTTTACATCGTTATCTTCGAAGACTTTATCGCCTTCAGCCTGGTTATTGTCGAACGTAAGTTCATAAGACAACCCAGAACATCCTCCGCTCTTCACTCCTACCCGAACATAGTCTGCTGAAGTGTTGAATCCCTCTTCAGTCATGAGGACAGAAATTTTCTTTTTAGCCTCTTCGCTAACTTTAATCATAAGCTATAAAGATTACATCTAAATTGACTGCAAATATACTATAAAACAAGCGGTTTACCATAGACTAAGAATATGTTTTAAGAATTGAATGATAGAAGTCTTCAATAGACATTTCAGTAGTCTCTGCAACGATAATTTCGTAGTTCCAGAAGCTTTACATGCTTTCTTCTGAATTGCATTTTATTCTTGTATTTTTGCAGTCTAAATTTTCATTGCATGTTTGATAATAGTCAGGAAAGTAAGACGAACCTTTCAGAATTAGGTGAATTTGGATTGATCGAACACCTAACCAAACATTTCAGCCCAAAACTTGATTCCACGATCAAGGCGATTGGAGATGATGCCGCCGTTCTGAAGTTTGATGGGGAAGAAACCGTGATTAGTACAGATCTACTGGTGGAAGGAGTGCATTTTGATCTCGCCTATATGCCTTTAAAGCACCTGGGTTACAAAGCACTTATGGTCAATCTTTCAGACATCTACGCAATGAACGCTACCGCGAGCCAGGTTACAGTTTCTATCGCTGTATCAAACAGGTTCCCGGTGGAAGCCCTGGAAGAGTTCTACGCTGGGGTACAATTAGCTTCGAAAGTCTATAATGTTGATGTTATCGGTGGTGATACCACATCTTCGACTTCCGGATTCCTGATTAGTGTGACGGCGATTGGTCATGCAAAAAAGGAAGATATCGCGTATAGAGATGGAGCCAAACCTAACGATCTTCTCGTGGTTACCGGTGATCTTGGAGCAGCCTATATGGGTCTTCAGGTATTGGAGCGTGAGAAAGAAGTTTTTAAAGCAAATCCAAATTCGCAACCAGATCTTGAGCAGTACACTTATCTTATTGAAAGACAATTAAAACCTGAAGCACGAAAAGATATTCCAAAACTGCTGAAGGATCTTGGTGTAAAGCCAAATGCCATGATCGACATCAGCGATGGTTTATCTTCTGAGATCATTCATATTTGCAAAAGCTCAAAAGTAGGAGCCAATCTTTATGAAGAGAAAATTCCGCTGGATCCTGCTGTGATTTCAGTTTGCGAAGAATTCAATATCGATAGCACCACGATCGCACTAAGCGGTGGTGAGGACTACGAATTGCTCTTTTCAATCGCCCAGTCCGATTATGATAAAATCAAAGGAAATCCGCACTTAACCATTATTGGTCATATGACCGAGGAAAATGAAGGAATGCACTTGATCACCAGGGCGAATCAAAAATTACCATTGATTGCCAGAGGATGGAATTCCATGGATAAGGAAGAGGATTAATTTTCTAAAAACCAATTCGGCCAGACATCTAGCATCTAATTCGATTGGGGATTGGCTATAAACTGGACAATTCAACAGAATTTTTTCTCCTTGATTCAGCCTGGAATATGTATTCAGTTAGATAAAAAATTCAAATTAGAAGGATCAAAGTTTAGAATTGAATGCGTTAAGAAGCTTCAGCGTAAAATGCCTGCTGTCTTTTCTGATGAATTTTAGCCAGGTAGGCGTTGGTTTCTTTGAATTTTGGAGTAAGCCTTGCAAGTAGGCCGTCTGCCGTGTCGGTCATTTCCATGCCGCATCTACAGCATTGGTATTCATGCACATGGTTCGTGATGTTTTTAGAAACTTTTAATTTATGACCAAACAAGTTGCATTGCACCTTTGTAATGGAGAACGAGCGAATGTGTTTTGTATTCATAGGTTTATAAATTTCTGATTTCTAAGACTCTAAAGTATAAAAAAAAGTTAATTTTTCGATAAAAAGGTTAAATTAATCGATCAATAGCATGTTTTTGTGTAAATATTCTGACACCTCCATCCAGGAATTATGACCTTTTTCCAGCACTACCAAATCTGAATTCGTTGTCCCTGCCAGCTTCTGAATATCAGCAATATCAATTAAAGTATCCTCTTTGCCCGCAATGATCATTTTTCTACCTGCATATTTTTTTAAGGTATCGGTATGATCTTTTCGGTCTCTCAAAGCTCGCAAAGTCTGCTGTATATTTTCAATATTCAACAGTAATGCGTTCTGTTTTAAGCGATCGATTTCATCCTTAAAAATTTCCCGACTTTCGGCAGAAAATAAATTGGAAATTGCCATACTTACAAAAGCATCCTTGTTGGTCTCCACGATATGTATAGACCTGTCCCGAATCTTTTTTCGTTCTACAGTATCTTCAGCAGGTGTAGAATTAATCAACATGATATCCTTTAACATCATAGGAAAATTATCGAGAAATTCCAAACCAACATATCCACCCATACTGTGACCTGCCAGACTAACCTGCTGTAAACCAGTATTTTTAAGAACAACAGCTACAATATTGGCCATTTCCTGCATGCTATGCGATCCTGAAAAATCTTTGGATCTGCCATGACCGGGTAAGTCTATGCAAATTATTTGCCGTTCCTTTCCCAGGCTATTTATAATATCATCCCAGATCGTCGAATCCTCTAAAAATCCATGGAGTAAGACTAAGGGAATTTTCTTATTGCCAGTTCCCGATATTGTATAAAATATCTCGTTGTTTTTATATTTTAAATTCATCATGCGCTTAAAATTAAAATACCGTGAGCCCCAGAATTAAACCTGGAATTCACGGTATTTCTAAACATTAGTTTTTAAATCCCTTTTATGAATTCATAATATCTTCTATTTCTTCGATTTCGATCGGAATATTCCTCATCAAATTGAAAGGTTCTCCTTTTTCCTGAATTACCACATCATCTTCCAGACGTATTCCGAAGCCTTCATCTGGCAGGTAGATTCCTGGCTCTACAGTGAATACCTGATTTGCCTGCATAGGCTCGGTTAATATTCCGTAGTCATGAGTATCCAGCCCAATGTGGTGCGAAGTTCCATGCATAAAATATTTCTTATACGCCGGCCAGTCTGGATCTTCATTCTGAACATCTGCTTTATCCAGTAAGCCTAAACCTAATAATTCAGAAGTCATCATCTTACCAACCTCCATGTGATATTCCTTCCACATGGTTCCCGGAACAAGCATTTTTGTCGCTTCCTTTTTCACCTTATTCACCGCATTGTAAACCTCTTTCTGGCGATCTGAATATCGACCTGAAACCGGAATGGTTCTACTAAGATCACTGGAATAATTCGCATATTCAGCCCCTGTGTCAAGCAAAATCAAATCCCCGGCTTTACACTGCTGGTTATTCTCCACATAATGCAATACGTTGGCATTGTTCCCGCTCGCAATTATTGGCGTGTAAGCAAAACCTTTGGACCTGTTGCGGATCATTTCATGATAATACTCCGCTTCGATCTCGTATTCCCAAACTCCCGGCTTTACAAAACCTAAAGTTCTACGGAAAGCCTTTTCTGTAATATTACAGGCTTTCTGCATAAGCTCCAGCTCAATTGGATCCTTTACCGAGCGTAGTCTTTGCAGAATAGGGTTTGCTTTTGCCACCTGGTGCGCAGGGTATTTATCCTTACACCATTTGATAAAACGATCGTCCCTGGTTTGAGTATCGTGATTGGCTCGATAATGCTCGTTCGTATTTAAATATACGGTATCACACTGGGTCATTACTTCAAAAAAAACTTTTTCAAAGTCCTTCATCCAGTAAACGGTACGAATACCGCTAACATCAAACGCATCTTCTTTCGTAAGCTTCGCGCCTTCCCAAACTGCAATATGCTCATTGGTTTCAGTAAGAAAAAGGATCTCCCTGTGCTTTTCTTCCGGAGCATCCGGAAACAACACCAGAATACTTTCGTCCTGGTCTACTCCACTCAGGTAAAATATATCTCTGTTCTGCTGAAAAGGCATCGTGCTATCTGCGCCAATCGGGTAAATATCATTTGAGTTGAAAACCGCCAGACTTTTAGACTTCATTTTGTCCATAAAGTTCTTACGGTTTTTTATAAAGAGTTTCGAATCTATTCGATCATATTTCATAAAAAGTATTTTTCAATTTCTTCAAAATTAAGAGATTTGACTCCAAAAGCCATTAAAGCCGTTTAAAATTTTAGGTATGCGCGGGTTTTGCTATTTTTAAGCACTACAATATCAATTATGAAAAAAACTTACCATTTTCTTGGTGCTTTTTTAATAGGGATCTCTCCTATTATTGCACAACAAACTGCCACAAGCGGAGAAGCTTTACAGGAAGGCTTCGAACAAAAGCAGGAACTTAACCAGCAATCTATTGTTAAGAACATTCCGCTGCAAAACATTGGGCCTAGCGTGATGAGTGGCCGTATCACCGATTTCGCGGTAAATCCTAAAGATCCAACCGAGTTTTATGCGGCTTACGCAACCGGCGGTCTTTGGTACACCAATAACAACGGGATCTCGTTTACGCCGGTAATGGACAACAGCCCTTCGCAGAATATTGGTGATATCGCTGTTGACTGGAATTCTGGAACTATCTGGGTTGGAACCGGGGAAGTGAATGCCTCTCGTTCTTCCTATGCCGGGATAGGTTTACTGAAGTCGGCAGACCAGGGAAAAACCTGGGAATTCATGGGACTTCCAGATTCTCACCATATCAGCCGGATTCTCATCAATCCTGAAAATCCCGATGAGGTGGTAGTGGGCGTCACCGGTCATTTATATTCCAGCAACCAGGAAAGAGGAATTTACAAAACCAAAGATGGTGGTAAAAACTGGAACAAAAACCTTTTTATCAATGAGCAAACCGGGATCATCGATGTAGCGGTAAATCCTGAAAACTATAATGAAATGTACGCGGCGGCCTGGGACAAGGATCGTAAAGCTTGGGATTTTAGAGAAAGCGGGAAGAACAGCGGAATTTATAAAAGCACCGATGCCGGGGATAGCTGGACAAAAATTTCTACGGAAGCTTCCGGGTTCCCAACGGGCGAAGGAGTAGGAAGAATTGGACTATCTGTCTACGACTCCAATACGATCTACGCCATCGTGGATAACCAGGATCGAAGAAAGTCTGAAGGCAAAAAATCTTCAGAAAAAAACGGACTCCAGAAAGATGATTTCAGAAACATGAAAAAATCTGCTTTTCTAAAGCTTGACGATAAGGAGCTGGAAACATACCTGCGATCCAATGATTTTCAGAAGAAATATTCCGCAGAGAAAGTGAAGGAATTGATCCGGAAAGATGAGGCAAGACCTCAGGATCTGGCCACGTATCTCGAAGATGCCAACACCCAGCTTTTTGATACTCCGGTGATTGGAGCTGAAGTTTATAAAAGTACCGATGCCGGGAAAACCTGGAAAAGAACTCATGAAGACTACCTGGATGACCTTTATTATAGTTATGGTTATTATTTCGGGATGGTACACGTAGATCCTCAGGATGAAAATGCGATCTATATATATGGAGTGCCAATTTTAAAATCCAAGGATGGCGGGAAAACCTTTACCTCCATCGATGCTCAGAATGTGCATGCAGATCATCACGCTTTATGGATCAATCCGGAAAAAAGCGGACATCTTATTGATGGAAATGACGGCGGAATCAATATTTCCTATGATGACGGTGAAAACTGGGTGAAGAACAACTCCCCTTCAGTTGGACAATTCTATACGGTCAATGTAGACAATGAAAAACCTTATAATGTCTATGGCGGTCTTCAGGATAACGGCGTTTGGGTAGGACCACACACGAATACTGAAGGCAATGGCTGGGCCGCTTCCGGAGATTACAACTACAAAAGTATCATGGGCGGTGATGGAATGCAGGTGGAGATCGATTCCAGGAATGCAGATATTGTATATACCGGGTTTCAGTTTGGAAATTATTTCAGAATAAACAGGGAAACTGGCGAACGTCTATACATACATCCTAAACACGAATTGGGCGAAAGTCCTTATCGTTACAACTGGCAAACGCCTATTCTTTTATCTTCTCATAACCAGGACATTTTATATATGGGTGGAAATAAACTGATGCGCAGTATGGATCAGGGAGAAACCTGGACCAGTATTTCCAAAGATCTTACCGGTGGTGGCAAAGAAGGGAATGTTCCTTATGGAACGCTGGCCACCATTGCTGAGTCTCCATTTCAATTCGGAAAACTTTATACTGGAAGTGATGACGGATATATCTACGGAAGTGACAATGCCGGGGCAGACTGGAAATTATTAAGCGCTAATCTTCCGCAGGACCTCTGGGTTTCGCGTGTGATCGCTTCTGAACATTCTAAGGATCGCGTTTACGCCAGTTTAAATGGTTACAGGTTTGATGATTTCAAGCCTTATGTATATGTGTCTGAAGATTCCGGAGAAAACTGGAAAGACATCAGCGCGAACCTGCCAACCTCATCTGTAAATGTAATTCGAGAAGAGCCCACAAATGAAAATGTGCTTTATTTAGGAACCGATAATGGGCTGTATGTAAGCCTGGATCGCGGTGATAGCTGGCAGGCATTCAGCACCAATTTTCCAAATGTAGCAGTTCACGATCTTAGAGTTCAGGAAGAAGAACAGGATCTGGTAGTGGGAACTCATGGACGCTCGCTTTATATCGCAGATATTTCTGCCATTGCCGCCATGAACATGGACGATATCAAAAGTGCACTAACGGTTTCTTCGGAAAAGGAAATCAGATTTAGTAACAGATGGGGGAATTCCTATAATAAATGGACGGATCCTTACACTCCAGAACTTGGGTTCACCTATTATACTTCGAAGAAAGGGAATGGCACCCTGAAGATCCTGGCAGAGGATGGAACTTCCCTGCAAACAATGAATGTGAAGGCAGACCAGGGTTTTAACACCGGAACTTACGATCTTAGTATTACCGAAGATGCTGCGAAAAAATTAGAGAAGGCTGATAAAATCAGTATTTCGAAAGCTCAGGATGAGAAATTCTATATTCCGAAAGGCACCTATAAAATGGTGCTTGACCTGAATAGGGCTACTACCGAATCTACTTTTGAAGTAAAATAATAACCTGGCTAATTGGGAGAATTTCGAAGTTTTGAGTCCGATCGATTATTGTTGAGACCTATGTCTCTGGATGATGATGCCTTTATTCTCGAGCTTTATAATTCTCCCAAATGCCTTCAGTTTATAGGTGATCGCAATCTTCAAAATACTGAGGATGCGCGATTATATATAAAAGATAAAATGTTGTCTCAGTTACATCGACTGGGCTTTTCCAATTATTGCGTGATACGAAAAGTTGATCATGCGAGGCTTGGAGCCTGTGGCCTGTATGATCGGGAAGGACTGGATGAAATTGATCTGGGTTTCGCTTTTCTTCCGGAGTACGAAGGAAAAGGCTATGCTTGTGAAGCTGCTGCCGCTTTGGTCGATGCTACTAATAACGTTTTTAATTTGCAGGCGCTTCAGGCAATTACTAGAAAGGATAATTTTGGATCTCAAAAATTACTGCAGAAATTAGGCTTTAGCCACATCAGGAATATCCAGATTCCGCGTGATCCGGCAGACCTTATGCTTTATCGTATGGAATTCTAGATTATTCGTAGAGACCTAATCTGTTTTTTAGCATGATATTTTCAGATTGTAATCGCTCTACCTTACCCAGGAGATGACTAATCGCTTCAAGTCCCTGCACATTAATTTCAAGCTCCTTATGCAGCCGGCGCATTTTTTCAAAGCGGGCAAGATGATCACAATGAATATATTCAGTTTCCTGTACCGTTACGATCTCAATGATTCCGCTATCCTTTAGTGATGTGACAAATTGCCGTTCCACCTGGTAACGTACACAAATTTCCTCTGCCGGGATTAAATCTTCCTCTTTCATAAGCCCGTATTTTTAAGTTTCTGGAACAGCTCCTTCTGTTCCTCTGTTAAGTTCTTCGGAATGTCCACCTGGTAAGTGATATAGAGATCGCCATATTGATCTTTCTGCTTATACTTTGGAAAACCTTTCCCTTTCAATTTCACCTTACTCCCGTTTTCGGTTGCAGGTTTAACTTTCAATTTCACTTCGCCATCAAAGGTTTTTACAGTGATCTCTCCTCCAAGAATTGCCGTGGTTAGCGCGATCCTTTCTGTAGCATAAAGATGCTCTTTTTCTCTGCGGAAGTTGGTATCATTTAAAACCTGAAACGTGATAAACAGGTCACCTTTTGGACCACCCTGTACTCCCGGGCCTCCATGACCCTTTATTTTAATTGTCTGGCCGTTTTCAACACCTGCAGGGATGGTTAGCCTTATGGATTTGCCATTTACAGTAAGCGTTTGCTTTTGATCTTTGTAGATCTCACTTAACCGCAACTGCAGCTCTGCATTAAAATCCTGACCTTTAAAATGTGCGCCTCTATTGGCTCCCTGCGCCCGGGCTCTTCCTCCAAACATCTGCTCAAAAAAGTCTGAAAATGTATCGTCTTCAAAATTTCCTGAATATGACTGCTGGCCACCGCCCTGAAAACCTCCACCAAAGCCACCTCCAAATCCACCAGCTGCCTGCTGTTGTCGTCTGGCTTCCTCGAATTGATCGGCATGTTTCCAGTCTTTCCCGTATTCATCGTATTTCTTACGCTTTTCTGGATCACTCAATACCTCGTGAGCTTCGTTGATCTGCTGGAATTTTATCTGGGCTTCTTTATCATCCGGGTTTAGATCTGGATGGTACTTCCTGGCGAGCTTGCGATAAGCCTTTTTGATATCTGCCTGAGAAGCCGATCTTTCCAGTTCCAGCAATTTGTAATAATCTATAAAGTCCATGCTCTATGCTTTAAATACACCAGTATCCGGTTCAGTTCTATTTAACTGACTTTCTATTAGACCGATCTGTCCCAGGTGATAAATATCATGTTGAAGGATTCCCAGAATAAGATGCTCCATATCATATTCCCGACCGCTAACCATCACTGAGAGATAGGAATCATCTGGCTTTTCCCGCAAGGCTTCGTAAATCCTGCATTGCGCTGCCACCAGGTTTCTCTTGAGTTCCTCCCACTCTTCTTTGTTGTGGATCTTGATTTCCGGCCAGTCCATTTCAGAATCTATTGTGATATCAAAATCATCATTGTTCTGTAATTTTTCGTGAACGAATTTTTTCCAGCAAATAAGATGAGCGACAATTTCTGCAACGCTATGTGAATCTGGAACACAGGTTTTATAACCGATGATGTAGGGTACATTTTCCAGTTTTCTCATAAGGGACTGCCCGAACCATGGGTCTCCCTCAAAAGTTTCAGACAATTTCCGGATCAATTCCTCGGTTCTTTTTTTCATAAATTTTTTAGTGAAAAGTGAAATTACAAAATTTTGATATGGAGCTTCAGTTAAGCTTTTGCTAAAACACTAAGTATCATCCACGGTTTCAATTTAACAATCGTTGAAATTCAATTTCCAAAAGCCGCTGTAATTCAAAGATTCAACAAATTATAAAGTACTTTAAATTAAGTCTAAATAGACTGGAAAAAGCTTTGTAAAGCTTGTTAAAAATTAGAATGAAGCGTATTTTTGTTGCACTTATATAAAAAAATAATTCTAAACATTTATGGCGAAATCTGCGCTTTTAAAGTCATCACTGGCAAAAAAATACTGGATGGCTTTCACCGGCCTTTTTCTGTGCCTGTTTTTAGTAGGTCACTTATTTGGAAATCTGCAACTTTTACTACCCGTTAGTGAAATGGCAAAAGACCAGTTCAACGAATACGCGTTATTCATGACCACCAATCCTGCGGTTAAAGTGTTATCCTACGTCACGTACATTAGTATCATTTTTCACGCAATCGATGGATTACTATTAACAATCCACAATCGCAAGGCAAGACCACAGGGATACGTTAACTTCAAACCATCTACGAACAGTAAATGGTCTTCAAGAAACATGGGGATTTTAGGAACTGTGATCCTCGCTTTTATTGTTATCCACATGAGCATGTTCTGGGCAGAAATGAAGTTTGGAGGTCTTGATGATACTTTATACACCACGGCAAACGGCGAAGAAGTAAAGGATCTTTATACCCTTACGATCAAAACCTTTCAGGACGCGCAATACGGTCTTCTATGGGCGATCGCTTACGGAGTAGCAATGCTGGCGATAGGTTTTCACCTGTCTCACGGGTTTGCAAGTGGATTTCAATCACTTGGTGTTAATCATCCTAAGTACAATGGATTTATCAGAAAAACAGGTTATGCCTTTGCGGTTTTAGTACCACTCGCATTCGCTGTTATTCCTTTTTATATTCATTTTGTACTAGAAAAAATTTAAGCTATGGGAATATTTGAATCAAATGCACCTAAAGGCCCATTGGCAGAAAAGTGGGTTAATCATAAAAACGATATCAATCTGGTAAATCCTGCGAACAAGCGTAATATAGACGTGATCGTAGTAGGTACAGGACTTGCCGGGGGAAGCGCAGCGGCAACGCTTGCAGAACTTGGATATAATGTAAAAACATTCTGCTACCAGGATTCTCCACGTAGAGCTCACTCGATCGCAGCTCAGGGAGGTATCAACGCAGCGAAAAACTACCAGGGAGATGGTGACTCGGTTTACCGTCTGTTCTACGATACTATTAAAGGTGGAGATTATCGTTCCAGAGAATCCAACGTTTATCGTCTGGCTGAAGTATCTGGGAACATTATCGACCAGTGTGTGGCGCAGGGAGTACCTTTCGCCCGTGAATATGGTGGATTGTTGGATAACAGATCTTTTGGTGGAGTACTTGTATCAAGAACTTTTTACGCAAAAGGGCAAACAGGACAGCAATTACTGCTGGGAGCCTATTCTGCAATGAACCGCCAGATCAACCGTGGAAAGATCCAGACCTTCAACAGGCATGAAATGCTTGATGTGGTAAAGGTGAATGGGAAAGCTCGCGGAATCATCGCAAGGGACCTAGTTACAGGAAAACTGGAAAGACATTCAGCACACGCTGTGGTAATCGCTTCGGGAGGATATGGAAATGTATTTTTCCTGTCTACCAATGCGATGGGAAGCAACGTGACGGCAAGCTGGAAAATTCATAAAAAAGGAGCGTATTTCGCAAATCCTTGCTTCACTCAAATTCACCCAACATGTATCCCGGTTTCAGGAGATCATCAGTCAAAACTGACCCTGATGTCTGAATCACTTCGGAATGATGGTAGGATCTGGGTTCCGAAGAAAAAAGAAGATGCTGAAGCGATTCGTGCCGGAAAGAAAAAACCGACAGAACTTTCAGAAGAAGAAAGAGATTACTACTTAGAAAGAAGATATCCTGCTTTTGGTAACCTGGTGCCGCGTGATGTTGCATCCAGAGCAGCTAAAGAACGTTGTGATGCAGGTTTTGGAGTAAATAAAACCGGAGAAGCGGTATACCTGGACTTTAGCTCGGCTATCATGAGATATGGTAAGGAAGCTGCTACTACCAGAAAACTGGATAATCCTTCAGACGCAGATATTAAGAAACTAGGAAAGGAAGTTGTAGAAGCCAAATACGGTAACCTTTTCCAGATGTATGAAAAGATCGTTGATCAAAATCCATACGAAACGCCAATGATGATCTACCCGGCGGTACACTATACCATGGGTGGTGTCTGGGTTGATTATAATTTACAAACTACTATTCCTGGTTGTTTCGCAATTGGTGAGGCTAACTTCTCAGATCACGGAGCAAATAGGCTTGGAGCTTCTGCATTGATGCAAGGTCTTGCAGATGGATATTTTGTGCTGCCTTATACTATTGGCCACGCGCTTTCAGAAGATATTAGAACCGGAAAGATCCCAACTGATACTCCTGAGTTTGAAGCGGCGGAAAATGAAGTGAGAGCACAACTGGAAAAACTGATCAATACCAAGGGAACAAAATCTGTGGATCATTTCCATAAGATTCTTGGGAAGATCATGTGGAACAAAGTAGGGATGGCCAGAAACGCTACTGGTTTAAAAGAAGCGATCTCTGAAATCCAGGCTTTAAGAGAAGAGTTCTGGAAAGATGTTAGAGTTCCTGGAACTGCAAACGAAATGAATGCTGAACTTGAAAAAGCAGGGCGTGTGGCAGATTTCCTTGAACTTGGAGAACTTTTCGCAAAAGATGCGCTACACAGAGAAGAGAGCTGTGGTGGTCACTTTAGGGAAGAACACCAGACTGAAGAAGGAGAAGCGCTTAGAGATGACGAGAACTTTATGTACGTAGCGGCGTGGGAATATACCGGGAAACCGGCCGATGCCATACTTCATAAGGAAGAACTTGATTACGAGGATATCGAAGTAAAAACAAGGAGTTATAAATAGATTTGAGATCTGGGATTCTTTTCGAACAATCTCATTTCTAATTATTCAATACTAAAAGTATGAACCTTACATTAAAAATATGGCGTCAAAAAAACGCCGAAGCAAAAGGAAAAATGACCACTTACCAGGTTTCCGACATTTCTACGGATATGTCTTTCCTGGAAATGATGGACGTGCTGAATGAACAGTTGATCGCTAAAGGTGAAGAACCTGTAGCTTTTGATCATGACTGTCGTGAAGGTATTTGTGGTTCATGTAACCTGCAGATCAATGGAGAGCCGCACGGTCCAGACCGTGGAGTGACCACCTGCCAGTTGCATATGAGAAAATTTAAGGATGGGGACACGATCGTGATCGAACCATTTAGAGCAAAAGCTTTTCCTGTAATTAAAGATTTAGTGGTAGACCGTACCTCATTTGATAGAATTCAGCAGGCTGGTGGATATATTTCTGTAAATACTTCAGGAAATACGCAGGATGCGAACTCTATCCCGGTAGACAAAGAAAGTGCAGACATGTCTTTCTATGCTGCTACCTGTATTGGTTGTGGTGCCTGTGTTGCTGCATGTAAAAATGCGAGCGCGATGTTGTTCACCTCAGCCAAAGTGAGTCAGTTTTCATTATTACCTCAGGGTGAGGTTGAAGCAGACCGTCGAGTACTGGCCATGGTTGAGCAAATGGATAAAGAAGGTTTTGGTAACTGTACGAACACAGGGGCCTGTGAAATTGAATGTCCAAAAGGAATTTCTCTTGAAAACATCGCAAGAATGAACAGAGATTACCTGAAAGCATCGGTGAAATAAACCATTGCATCAAGATAAACACAGATCCCGGGCTAGTTTAGTCCGGGATTTTTTATACATTAAAATCAGTAATTGAAATACTCGATATGAAGCTGGAATCAAAACTACCGGGAACTAAAGCAAGCATATTTTCTGTGATGAGCAGGATGGCCATGGAACATGATGCCATTAATCTTTCCCAGGGGTTCCCGAATTTTGAAACAGATCAAAAGCTTAAGGATTTAGTGACAAAGGCTATGAATGATGGTTATAATCAATATCCACCTGATGCCGGGATCATGGAGCTGCGCGAGTTAATTTCTCAAAAATTCAATAATCTCTACGGAAGGTATTACAAACCGGAAACTGAAATCACGATCACTTCAGGAGCTACGGAAGCCTTATATAACAGCATTACCGCTTTCGTACAGAAGAATGACGAAGTTATTGTACTGAAGCCGGCTTACGATTCCTACGAGCCATCCATTAAACTGGCAGGAGGTACACCAGTACTAGTGCAACTAAAGGGTAACGATTATCAGGTCGACTGGGAAGAAGTGGCCAGTGCCATTACGAACCGTACCAGAATGATTATCATCAATACTCCACATAATCCAACTGGCACGGTACTTTCAGAAGAAGATATGCTCAAATTGCAAGGTCTTCTGAAGGACACGAATATCATATTACTAAGTGATGAAGTGTACCAGCACTTGATTTTTGATGGAACAATCCACCAAAGTGCTTCCAGGTTTCCAGGACTTGCAAAAAGAAGTATCATCTGCGGCTCCTTTGGAAAGACTTTCCACAACACCGGCTGGAAAACCGGGTACTGTGTAGCACCAGCAGAATTGATGAAAGAGATAAGGAAAATTCACGAACTCACTACATTTTCTGCAAATCATCCTATGCAAAGGGCTTATGCAGAATATCTGAAGCAACCTGAACATTACCTGCAACTGGCAGCATTCTATCAGGAAAAAAGAGATACTTTTTTGAAGCTGATTTCCGGTTCAAGATTTAGTAGCAAACCATCGAAAGGCACTTATTATCAATTACTGGATTTTTCAGAAATAACCACAGAAAAAGATACCGATTTCGCTGAGAGACTGGTAAAAGAGCATCAACTTGCCGCGATCCCGGTTTCAGTATTCAATATTAACGAGAAAGATCACTCGCAGCTTCGCTTTTGTTTTGCAAAGACCAATGAAACACTGGAGAAAGCAGCCGAAATCTTATGTTCACTTTAGCATGAATATAAATATTCGAATCCTTACCCAGGACTTTGTTTTGCATCCACTCGGCGTGATTTACTGGCCAGAACAGGAAATACTACTGGTCGCAGATGTACATCTTGGAAAAGTGACTCACTTCAGAAAACATGGAAGCGCAGTGCCTTACCAGGCGATCGTAGAAAACTTTGACAGGCTGGACCGAATTCGGAAAGACTTTGATCCGGAACATATTATTTTCCTGGGAGACCTGTTCCATTCTTCTCTCAATATGGAATGGCAGATCTTTTCAGAATGGATATTTTCCATAGATAATCAGGTACATCTTGTTGCCGGGAACCACGATATTATATCTCCCCTGCGGTACCAGGAACTGGGAATACAGATTTACCAGGAATTACGTATCGATAAATTCATACTCACGCATCACCCTGAAGAACACGCAGGTTTCTTTAATATTTGCGGTCATATTCATCCCGGTTATAAATTGTTTGGATTTGGGAGACAAATGCTTAAACTTCCATGTTTCTACAAAAGCGCTAACCAAATGATACTTCCGGCCTTTGGTGAATTTACCGGGAACTATTTTATGGAACCTGAGGATGGAGATCGTATATTCGCCATTACTGGCAAAGAAGTGATTCCAATTCAATAACGCCCCCATTATTATGATCAAGAAACTAGCTGTAGCCAATTTTATTTCTGTAATTATCACCATCGCCTTTACTTATTACACACAAACAGGAAATATCAACGGCAGGACGATTGGAGAAATTAGTGAACAGTATTCCAATTTATTTACACCTGCCGGCTACGCTTTTTCGATTTGGGGATTAATTTTCCTATCGCTGGTTGTTTTTAGTGGTTATATGCTTGTCCAGGCCTTTGGTAATGGCAAACACACGGAATTTATCAAAAATTCGAAATTCTGGTTTGTTCTGGCAAATATTGGTACCTGTTTATGGAGTATAGCCTGGCTGTATGATTTTCCAGGATTTTCAGTAGTGATCATGTTTCTGATCCTTGCGAAATTATGTAAGATCATCATCAATACTGAAATGGAACTTACCGATCCACCTTTTAAAATCATCGCATTTTACTGGTGGCCTATTTGCCTGTATTCCGGTTGGATCGCAGTTGCAGCGATTGCCAATACCGCGGCCTGGTTAAAAGAAACTGGCTGGGAAGGGGCATTTTTATCCGAAGTGCAGTGGACCCTGGTTATGATTCTGGCAACGGTGATTTTAAATATTATGATGATTTACCGCAGGAATATGCGCGAGTTTGCGGCAGTTGGAGTCTGGGCACTTATCGCCATCTATGTAAAGCAAATTGGAGCCTATGATATCATCGCATATTCCGCTGCAGCAGGTGCAGTTCTTATATTTCTGAACATTTCCTACCACGGCTTTATAAATAGAAAGCAGCAGCCTTTATATAAATTGATGAAAGGAGATAACGCCTAGATCATCGATTTGATATCGCTGGACCAACTTGGATACGTAAAGATCATTCCTTTCAAAGTAGAACAATCCAGTTTACCGCACATCGCCATCACGAACATATTAATGGTTTCACTAGCTTCGTTACTTACCAGGTGAGCACCAAGCACCAGTCCTGTCTTATTATCCACGAGGGTTTTGTACGCATAAACATCATCATTGATCCTTTTGGCATTGAACCATTCTGGAGCATTCTTTGCCTCTACCCTAAAATCATAACCTTTTTCTCGTGCTTGCTTTTCATTTAATCCTACGGAAGCCAAATTAGGAAGTGTAAATACAACGGAAGGTTGAGGCGGATAATCATATTCATGAGGTCTGTCCAGATCCATGATATTGGCCGTTACTACCCGTGCTTCTTGGGAAGCAAGCGGTGTTAACGGTAAACCTTCACTGGCAGAAACATCTCCACAGGCATAGACATTAGGATTGGATATACTCTGAAGGTTTTTATTCACCAGAACTCCTTTTTTCGAGAATTCTACATTTCCTTTTTCCAGTTCGAGTTCATCTATGGAAGGAACACGACCGGCAGCATTTACAACACACCTCGCCTTTAGTTCTATTTTTTTACCTTTTTGGTCTGCAGTGACGCGATAATTCTTCTGGAGTTTTTCAATTTCTTCTACCCTGGCATTCATCACGAATTTGATTCCCAGACTTTCAGAGCATTCCTTTAGATATTTTACCATATCCTGATCAAAGTTGCTCAATGGAGCTTCTTCCCCATCAACAATAGTCACGTCAACTCCACAACGTGCGGCGATATGAGCGAATTCCATTCCTATATAACCGGCTCCTATAAAAATCATACTCTCTGGCAATTCGTCTAACTCCAGGAAGTCATCACTGTTAATAGCGAGATCCCGACCTGGGATTGGTAATTCCAAAGGTTTCATTCCTGTTGCAATAACGAGTTTATCGAACTTCACAGTTTTGCCTTCTACGGAAATTGTAGACTCATCCAGAAACTTTGGAGATTGGTGATACATTTTGATTCCCAATTTCTCCAGGTCCTTTTCGGTAGCTGCCGGCACGGCATCCACGAACTTCTTCTTGAAATGCTGTAAATCTTTCCAGCTGATTTCCGGCATTTCTACAATCCCGTTTCCAACCATTTTTTGAGCACGGTTAAGAATTTCTGTAAGCCCTACAAGAACTTTTTTGGGATCGCAGCCTCTATTGGCGCAGGTACCACCAAATTCACGATTATCGGCAATAGCCACTTTCAAACCAGCCTGCACACATTCCTTGGCGACACTTTTCCCGGCAGTTCCGGTTCCAATAACAAATACATCAAATTTCTCGATTCCCATAATGATATTTCTCTACTTCTAATTCTTTAATTGATTTTCTTACTGGCTATTAAGCTCCACTTGTCATTTTCCTGAAAATAGATCAGGAAAAATATATACAGAGCATATACCATCTGGGTGCTGACTGCACCCCAATCTTCCTTAAATGCACTGCCGGCTATTAAGACGATCATTAATAGCGCGGAAGCTGTCAGCGCTTTTTGAGTATAAAGTCCAAGCAACAACATAATGCCCAAGATTAATTCAACAATAGGAATTGCATAAGCGAAAGGGATTACTAAAAACTCTGGCAGCATGCTGCCTTCAAAACCTTTTAAGATGCCCTGAGCAAAACCTTCCAGCTTTGGCAGCCGAACCAATCCATGAATTCCAAAATTGACTCCAAGAGTGATCCTGGCAAGATAGTACGCCAGCTTCTTATGATGCATGTCTAATTTTCAGGGGAAGTTATAGAAAGCTCTGCGGTTCTTGTGTTATGAATTTGGTAAAATCCAACGTATGCTATTTAATCGTTAAAAATGAGTCATCTGGTTGTAAGGCAGCACTCTTGAAATTATATTTGCGGCAATGAGTACAAAACTTATCGCCCAGAATTTTGCACAATCCCCCCAACAACGGGAATTGCAAAATGCTCTTGCCTATTCTGAAAATAAAACTTCCAACATTCACCTCAAAGGCCTTGTTGGTTCTGCCCTTTCTTTTGTGACTGCGGAAGCTTTCAATAAAATTGAAAGACCGTTTTTACTAATTTTCAATGACAAGGAAGAAGCAGCCTATTACCTCAATGATCTTGAACAGCTTGTAGGTGAAAAGAATGTTCTTTTCTACCCGGGTTCTTACCGAAGACCTTACCAGATTGAGGAAACAGACAATGCCAACGTCTTATTACGTGCTGAAGTGCTCAACCGCATTAACTCACGTAAGAAACCTGCGATCATTGTTACCTATCCAGATGCGCTCTTTGAAAAGGTCGTGACACGGAAAGAACTTGATCGTAGCACCCTGAAAATTGCTGTAGGCGATGAGCTTTCTATCGATTTTGTCAACGAAGTATTATTCGAATACCAGTTCAAGCGAGTGGATTTTGTAACTGAACCAGGAGAGTTTTCGGTTCGAGGTGGAATTATAGATGTCTTCAGTTTTAGTCATGATGAACCTTATAGAATTGAATTTTTTGGCGATGAAGTAGACAGTATTCGAACTTTCGATGTGGAAACTCAGCTTTCCACCGACAAAAAGAAAAAGATTTCAGTCATGCCAAATGTTGAGAACAAACATCTCAACGAGGTTCGTGAAAGTTTTCTGAAATATATTTCCCCGAATACCGCGGTATTTATTAAAAACCTGGATTTACTTTCTGCTCAGGCAGACAAGCTTTTCAGTAAAGCGAAGGAAGCATTTGAGAAACTTTCAGAAGATGTACAACACAGTGAGCCCTCAGAATTGTTTGCTAATGGCGAACTCATCAAAAAACAATTGCTGGAATTTACAGCGATAGAACTTAGTAACACGGCATTTCTCCAGCCTAAAACTGAAATCCAGTATCACACAAAACCGCAACCTTCCTTTAACAAACAATTCGACCTGCTTATTGAGAATCTGGTAGAAAACCAGGAAGCCGGTTATAAGAATTTCATTTGCTGCGTTAGCGATCAGCAAGCGCGAAGATTCAAGGATATTCTGGAGGACCAGGATCAAAAAGTAGATTATCAGACTCCTGTTTTTTCAATGTTCCAGGGTTTTATCGATGATGATTCTAAAATGGTTTGCTACACAGATCACCAGATCTTTGAACGTTACCATAAATTTAATCTGAAGAACGGATACGCGAAAAAACAGGCGATCACGCTGAAGGAGCTTACCAATCTTGAAGTTGGGGATTATGTAACGCATATTGACCACGGGATTGGGAAGTTTGGCGGGCTCCAGAAGATCGATGTGGAAGGGAAAAAGCAGGAAGCGATCAAATTAATATACGGGGAGCGCGATATTCTCTATTTGAGTATTCATTCTTTGCATAAGATCTCTAAATTTAATGGTAAAGACGGGAAGCCGCCCAAGATCTACAAACTGGGAAGCAACGCCTGGAAAAATCTGAAGAAGAAAACCAAAGCCCGGGTCAAGCACATTGCTTACGATTTAATCAAACTCTACGCGAAGAGAAGACTTGAAAAAGGGTTTAAATATGATCCTGACTCCTATCTTCAGCATGAACTGGAAGCTTCGTTTATGTATGAAGACACGCCAGATCAAAGTTCGGCAACCGCTGCGGTGAAGGAGGATATGGAAAGTGAACGTCCTATGGACAGGCTAGTATGCGGGGATGTTGGCTTCGGAAAGACTGAAATTGCCATTCGTGCAGCTTTTAAAGCTGTTGATAACAACAAGCAGGTCGCAGTACTTGTTCCAACCACCATACTTGCTTTTCAGCATCACCAGACCTTTTCAGAAAGACTGAAGGATTTTCCGGTGAGAATAGATTATCTAAACCGTTTTAGAACTGCCAAAGAGCGTAAGGAAACTCTCGCTGATCTTGCCGAAGGTAAGGTAGATATCATTATTGGAACACACCAACTGGTTAGTAAAGCAGTAAAATTTAAAGATCTTGGTTTATTGATCGTTGATGAAGAACAGAAATTCGGGGTTGCGGTAAAAGATAAATTAAAAACAATTCGTGAAAATGTAGATACCCTTACCCTTACGGCGACGCCAATTCCAAGAACATTACAATTTAGTTTGATGGCAGCGCGAGATCTATCTACGATCACGACTCCACCGCCAAACCGTTATCCTATAGAAACGAATATCATCCGATTTTCAGAAGAAATAATTCGTGATGCCGTATCCTATGAGATTCAGCGTGGCGGACAGGTTTTCTTTATTCATAACCGGGTAGAAAATATCAAAGAAGTTGCCGGTATGATCCAGCGACTCGTTCCCGATGCGAAAATTGGAGTTGGTCATGGCCAGATGGAAGGTAAAAAGCTGGAAAAACTGATGCTAAGCTTTATTAATGGTGAATTTGATGTACTGGTATCTACAACCATCGTGGAAAGCGGACTCGATGTTTCTGAAGCAAATACCATATTTATTAATAATGCGAATAACTTCGGACTTTCAGATCTCCACCAGATGCGTGGTCGAGTTGGAAGATCCAACAAAAAGGCATTTTGTTACTTCATCACTCCGCCATATTCAGCAATGACCGAAGATGCGCGTAAAAGAATTACTGCATTGGAGCAATTTTCAGAATTGGGAAGTGGATTTAATATTGCCATGAAAGATCTTGAAATCCGTGGTGCCGGAGACCTTCTTGGAGGAGACCAAAGTGGTTTTATCAACGACATTGGATTCGACACCTATCAAAAGATCCTGAATGAAGCGATTGAAGAACTTAAAGAAAATGAATTCCGTGATCTTTATGCTGAAACAGAAGACGTGGAGCTCAAGGATTTTGTCAAGGACACGCAGATAGACACCGATTTCGAGTTATTATTCCCAGATGATTATATTAATAATATCGCGGAAAGACTGAATTTATATACCAAGTTAAACGAACTTTCTACGGAAGAAGGCCTGCAGAAATTTGAAGCAGAACTGGAAGATCGGTTTGGTGAATTGCCTACCCAGGCGGTCGATCTTTTAAATTCGGTTCGAATCAAATGGATCGCTGCCAAGATCGGTCTGGAAAGAGTGGTGCTGAAAAAGAATAAAATGGTGGGCTACTTTATCGCAGATCAAAACTCAAGATTCTATCAAACAGCGAATTTTACGAAGGTATTGCAATACGTGCAAACACATAAGCAAAACTGCACCATGAAGGAGAAACAAACCCGAAACGGATTGCGCCTCTTACTTACTTTTGACAGGATAAATTCCATCGATAAAGCTTTAAAAGTACTTGAGCCTTTGGATTTTAGAGAACGAAAAGAAGAATTGGCGTAAAGCTTGCAAAGAACAGATTAGATTTTATAATATTGAGCCGGCATGAATTTAACCTTCACGCTTATCGTGACATGCTCATTTCAATAGAAAATTGCTTAAGAGGTTTGATTTAATTTGTTGAATATCCCCAAATATTCTATCCATTTCAACAGGACCATGATTAAAATTCTTTGGTCCGTCTGTACTGTGCTCTGTTTTAGCCTACAACTTCAGGCACAGGAAGAAAATCCAACCGGGGAAAAGGACACCACAAACATCTATTCACGTTTGGAACGTTTTTCAGAAAAAAGAAAAATTACCAAAAGGGTTCATAAATTATTATTCAGGTCTACTACTGAAAAACCAAAAAAGGAGGTTAAGAAGAAGTTCAGGGATTATTCGAAACTGGAAGGAAGGCCCATCAGACATGTGATCATAGAAACAAAAGATCCTTTTGGTTTCTCTTTTACAGATTCTACGGAAACCGCCAACAGTTGGGTGGAGAGAACCGGAAACCAGATTCACATCAAATCCAAAGATTTCGCGATCAGGAATTTTCTTTTACTGAAGGAAAACGAGGATCTGGACACTTTGCTTCTCGATGAATCTGAAAGATTGCTACGTTCACAGCGCTATATAAGAGAAGTTAAAATCACCGCTCATCCCATTAAAAATTCAGATTCTGTAGACGTTAGAATCCTGGCACTGGATTCATGGAGTTTGACTCCGCAGGGAGTTTTTTCGACTAATGAAAACAAGCTGACTCTCAAAGAATATAACATTGTAGGAATTGGCCACCAGCTAAATTTTAGTTTTGCGAACAGGCTAAGTGATGGTAAAAATGCCTATTCTGGCATCTACCGTGTTCCGAATATCAAGAACACCTTCATAACAGGAGAAATTCGGTACCAAAGCGACTTCAACGAATTCTATCGTAAAAGCATTTTTATTGAAAGAGAGTTCTACTCTCCATTTGCCAGATGGGCAGCAGGATTGTATGTGGATGAACAGTATAGACAGGTAGAACTTCCCGATGAGGCTATGGTGTTTGATGATCAGAACTTTAAATATATATCTCAGGACTACTGGGTGGGGCACTCCTATCGCCTGTTTAAAGGTAATTCTGAAAAAGAGAGAAGTACCAATCTTATCACCAGCCTCGGCTTTCTGGATGTGAACTTTAAAGAGTCTCCTGCTGCTGCGTATGACAGTATCAATTTTTTTTCAGATGAGACGCGGTATCTCGCCAGCGTAGGGATCTCCTCAAGACAGTTCGTTCAGGACCAATATATCTTTAATGATGGTATTACTGAAGATGTCCCGGTAGGCAAAGTTTACGCTTTAACAGGAGGCTTCCAGAACAAGAATGACCAAACCAGAATGTATCTGGGTGCGAGAGCTTCCTTTGGAAATTACTTCGACTGGGGATATGTTAGCACTAACTTTGAAGCTGGCAGTTACTTCAATGGTTCAAGAGCAGAGCAAACTGCTTATTCATTCCAGGCTAATTATTTTACAAATCTCATAGGTTTAGGAGAAAAATGGAAGATGAGACAGTTTGTAAAACCGCAATTCATAATTGGGACGAACCGGATGAATTCGATAGGGGACCGTTTGAGCATAGACGATAACAACCTGTTTACCGGTAACTATGGAAGTGATTACCGGAGAACAACCGGAGCTCGCATCGCAGGTTTCGATAGTGATCTTACGGGAACAGAAAAATACGTACTGGAATTGCAAACTCAATTCTATTCACCATGGGACCTTTTTGGTTTTAGATTGAATCCGTTTTTAAACTATACCGCCGGTATCCTGAAGGATACGAATCTTGGCAGCAATAACCTGTATTCTGCGATCGGTGTTGGTTTTATCTTTAGAAATGATTACCTGGTTTTCAACAATTTTCAGCTTTCCTTTTCTTTTTATCCTGAAATTCCTGGTCAGGGACCTAACATTTTTAAAACGAATTCTATTGAAACCAACGATTTTGGCTTTCAGAATTTTAATTTAGGTAAACCCAGAACTGTATTATTCAACTAGCACATCTCCAGCCATCTACTGCAAATAATCAGATTAAAATTATGAATATTCAAAGATTACATCATGTTGCCATTATTTGCTCCAACTATAAAAGGTCTAAACAGTTTTATACAGAAGTGTTAGGTTTTAAAGTTGAGAAGGAAACCTACAGGGAAGAACGTGCATCTTTTAAACTTGACCTTTCCTTAAACGGAGAATATATACTGGAACTGTTTTCATTTCCCAATCCACCTGCCAGACTAACCCAACCGGAAGCGGCAGGATTGAGACATCTAGCTTTTGGCGTGCAGGATCTTGAGGCTTCTATTGAAGAACTGTTAAGCAAAAAATTAGAGACCGAGCCCATACGCACCGATGAATTCACTGGCAAAAAGTTCACTTTCCTTTATGATCCGGATCAATTACCTATTGAATTATACGAACTTTAAAAACAATTCACCTTCTATTCGATAAATGCCAGAAGCAGGCTTAGAATGCTTATACCTTTCAATTTCAAAGTACCCGAGGGCTATTTTTAGAATTTTAGTTACCTAAAACTCTGAAATTATCCAGATCGTAAGTGGTAGTTTTATCTGGAGCAGCTCCCAGGTATCTAAAGCCTATCCAGACCTCGCCCTCCAAACAGGAAATATCCAGTTCTGAAGTTTTGAATACATTTCCAGATCCTCCCGATGGACCGTATGGAATTGCGGCATCAAGCAACTTCCATTCTGTGGTTCTGGGATCACCAGTAAAATCCTGAGTAAAAAACACCTTTAAAAATATGCCGTTATCATAGGACGCAAGCAAATCAAAACTTACCAGATTCGCCCCTGTCGAGCTAATATCTATGACAGGAGAGACTAGCCATGCCTCCAGCGGATTCTCAAGTGTATTGTAAGCAGAAATTCGTAGTAGCCGGTTGCCGTTTACCATCGTGGGCGTAAAGCGTTTTTCACCTCCGCTCACATTAATATTGGTCCATTTTCTTGCCGAGAGGGTCGTATTGGATGTTACACCATCAAAATTCTCTTCCGAGATTACATTTCTGCTGAAATTTCCTCCTGAATCACATTTGAAAAACTGGTCATCACATCGTTCAGCATCAAAATCCAGCGCGGTTGGATCGTTTACGATAAGCACAAAATGTTCATCATAATAATTGCGACTAAGAACCCCCTGAATTTTACCGGAGCCTGTGGGTAGCAATAAAGATCTAAAGTTTGCATAGGTACTTGTACTCAAAAATAGGGTCTCACCGCTTGTACAGCTTTCCAATTGTCTCTCACCATCATATTCATCATACCTGTGTGATGCAAATGAAAAGTTTTCTGTTTCTCTCACCAGATTAATATCGAATTGAATATCGTTCACTTCCACATATAAATTCTTGGTTTCTTCTGAGAATTCTGAAATGGCTAATCTCTTCGGAACAATTTCAGACGTTATTTCAGATCTAATGATAAAATCGTCGATCATAGAAGAGGGTATTGCCACCACATCTCCTCTATTCTGAATCCCTAGTTGCAAAACACCGTTATTAAATCCCAAACTGAGTCCGTCAAGCTTTACATAGACTTTTCTTCCGAAGTTATATGTCTGGTGCAGGGAATTATCGTCCACCAGAATTTGAATCCCAGCCTGAGGATTTTGAGGTTTATCCTGTACTACGAGCTTTTTGTAAAAATTTCCTCCAGCATCATCACTAATGACAAAAGCTTCAAACCAGGTATCGGTATCCCTGAAGTTATGAATTTCACCGGTTTCCATTTTGTAATTGCCTTTTACCGCCGCAATACTGGTAAAACTTCCATCTACAACGACAGGTTCTTCCAATAAACCGGGGATCTCGAAGTCATCTGTAGGCACGCAGGAAAGTAGACTAATAGTAAGAAGATAACTAAGAAAAAATGTTCTGTTCATCGATCAAAATCTAAGGTTTAAGTTTACAAAATAGCTGGTGCCGTTTCCATACCAGTATTTATTGCCGAAAATTGGAATCTCGCGATCCCTATCTTCCTTTAAAGTTCTATAATTGGCATTTCTAGCCTGTTCAAAACCACCGGTCCTGAAAGTAGTGTTCAAAGCATTATTGATACTAGCGAAGAAACCAAGATACTTGTCTCTAATTCTCCAGCTTTTACCTCCAATAATGTTGGTAAGAAAATAGGGATCAAACTGTTCCTGTTCCAGCAATTGCCTTGCGATCGTTGCGTCATATTCCACGAGCTCCAGACCGTCGTAGTCTTTTTGAAAGTTTGATGTTCTGGTTAATGGGCTCACATCTATGAATGCACCGGTAAAATAGTTTTGCGAAATCCCAAACCACCAGTATGCTGGATCTCTGTATTCAAAACCAAGCTGAAAAGCAGATTGTGAACCACCCGGCAAGCGATATCCTTTAAGAAAGGATCTTTCATAATCCAAATTATCGAAAGCGCCGGAGTAAAGACTTAGCGCCGGGTTGTTTTTATAAATAAACTGTCCGCTTCCACCAGCGAGCTTTACTTTAATAGTGGAAGTAACCTGGTATTCTGAACTTAATTCGACGCCAAGCAATTGTTTGTCAATATCTGAAAGCACTTCCTGAACAAATGCAGTGGAATTTTCTCTGCCAAGACCGGAAAGTCCATCGGTATAATAAAAAGAAACTTCGGTACTATTCGCAATTCGCTGAGCATAACCTGTGATCCTAAGGTTAAAAAGATTGGTGCGATAACGGTAACTAAGATCTGAAGCTTTAATAATCTCTTCGGAGATGCCTGGAGCAAGCAAATTATTCTGCCTTGGATTGATAAAGGTGTTTTTAAGGTGTGGTGCTTTGGAATAAGCGGCCAGGTTTAATTCCAGGCTTTGACGTCCTGAAAATTTGTGCAGCAAATGAGTTTTAAAGCCTGAAGTTAAAAAATCAACGTTCTGTGAGCTTCCGAATGAACTTACTGGAAACGCTTCATTCTGATAGTTTCCGAAACGTTGGTAGCCTGAGGCCGAGGCCTGTCCCGAAATACTCAGTTCCCAGCTTCGCCATTGCTTCTGTAGCTGAGCAAATACTTCAGCCTTTTGCGCAGTTAGATCATAATTATACTTATAGTCCTGTCCTTCAAAAACTTTTCGATCAGGATTTCTGAGGTCATTCTGAGAAAATCCAGTAAAAACTTCAACATCCAGGAAGCTGGATGCACCAAAAAGATCTTCGATCCTGGCGAAGTTCTGACTGTTCAGCGAAGAAATTTTGAAACTACTAATGAGCTGCAGACTGGAATCCAGTTGTAAGTTCAAAATACTACTCGCCACAAAATTTCGGTCTCTATTAACGTCTGCCGCGAGAGCGTACAATGCATCCGGACTAGTATTAGCTTTATAAATATCTGTCCAGTTAAGTTGTCCTTTATCAACTAATTCCTTTTCAGACAGATAAGCTTTCTGAAAATCTTCAAGGCCCTCAAATCTCAGGAAATATCCCGGCAACTTCTGGTAATAAACCGGATCTGGATTTGATGCTCCTCCAAGATAGGTACGTTGTGATTCAAAATCAACAAAACTAGTACCTCCATAATCTATGCGGGTATTCGAAACTTCACCGAACTGGTAGGAAAGGTTGGTATTCAAATGCAAATTTTTAGATGGATTCCAGAAATGGCTGAGCATGAAGATGGGTTCTTGAATGTTCTTCAACCGGCTATTCCGTATCTCATTCCCCTGCAATCCCCAGTATGGATTGTAACGACTTCCTTTAATTTCAACAACCTCTTGCGTAAGGGGAGCAGATTTTCCACGAAGCGTAGGCGTGTAGATCGCGGTTACATTTAATGAATGAGCAGGACTTATGATCTTTTCAAGTCCCAGGTAAACAGAATTTGCATCGAAAGGAGTTCCTTCCATATAGCCTTCCGTGGCATAACGGCGTCCTATGGAAAATGCGTAAAACCAGCCATTATTCTGTTCTCCGCTAGCATAGGTTGCCATTAATCTTCCAGTATAACTACGGTTGGAACCTGAGGCTGTTATTCTACCACCGCTGGCAAACCGTGAAGCTCGCATTATAATATTCGTCGTACCGCCAAGACCTCCAAAATCATATTCAGATGGAGAGATACCCGACGTAAACACCTGGTTTCTCTGGACATCGTTAAGGCCTCCCCAGTTGCTCCACTGAGGTCTGCCATTATAGGCCTTATTCATTTCAACACCGTTGATCATTAATGTTCCATATTCTGAACCGAGCCCACGCACTCTGTAAAACGTCTGACTAAAATCAAATGCGGCAGCGCTGAAATATGCATCACGGGTGGACTGAAGAATTCCTGAAATATTATCAAAACCAGCTTCGTCATCCACCATATCCTCTTCTGAAAGGCTTATGGTATTCTGAAATGATAGATCCTGGCTTGAATCTGGACTAAGCAAAATGGAGGAAAGGTCCAGTTCATCAACCCCAGTTAAATTAACGGATATTCTCTTCCCAAGATATCCCGATCTGCTGATGTGCAGAATAACCTCTTTAGATATAATACCATCAATCTCCAAAGAAAACTTTCCTTCAGGATCTGAGAATGTCTCTTCAAAAGAATTCTCTTTTGCAATTTTAACCTGGGGTAAGGGCACCTGGGTAATTGCATCTATAATCCGACCACTTATGATCGGAGTTTGGGCATATAAACTTTGATATAGCAAAGAAAACAGACACGCCCAAAAACAGGTTTTATTCATGCAGTGCCTCGTAGTCGAAATATGGGATAATTTTAAATCATTTTTCTGTAATATTCAAAAAACCAGTACTTTAATTGCGGTCTAAAATGATAAAAATTTGAAGAAATATATTACAGCGATTTATTTGGTAATTGGGCTATATCTGACGACTTCAGAAAACCTATATTGTCAGAATATGAGAGATTACCACATTGAAACCATTGCCTTCTACAATGTAGAGAACCTGTTCGACACCGTAGATGACACCCTCACGTTTGATGATGACAGGACTGCTCTAGGTAAAGACAACTGGACCGAGGAACGATATGCTGTCAAAATAGCCAATATTTCCCGCGTTCTCTCTGAGATAGGAACCCTGGAATCTAAAAAACCACCTTTGGTGATCGGTCTTTGTGAGATTGAAAATAAGAAGGTTTTAGAAGATTTGATCGGCCACCCTAACCTTGCGAAATTCAATTACAAGATCGTGCATTACGACTCTCCAGATGAGCGAGGTATTGATGTCGCCCTGCTGTATCGTTCGCAGTCTTTCGTAGTTACGAATTCACAGGCTCGTAAATTAATGATCTACGATAACGATAAGCGGGATTACACCCGGGATCAACTTGTCGTGAGCGGTATGGCCATGGGACAGGAAACTCATTTTATAGTAAACCACTGGCCTTCCAGGTCTGGTGGTGAAGCTAAAAGCAGTTACAAACGTGAAAAGGCGGCCATGCTAAATAAACGTATCATTGATTCTATTTACCAGGAAGACCCAAAGGCAAGAATTATAGGAATGGGAGATTTTAACGACGATCCTACTAATAAAAGCTTTAAAAAGTTCCTACAAACCAAAGCTGAAATCAAGAATTTGAAGGAAGGAGACCTGTATAATCCTATGGAAAACATGCTCAAAAGAGGTCGCGGAACACTGGCATATCGTGATTCCTGGAACCTGTTCGATCAATTTTATCTTTCTGAAAGCTTACTGAGTAGAACTTCTGAAGGATTTCAATACTATAAAGCAGGAATTTTCAATGCGCCCTACCTCATCACTCAGAGCGGGCAGTACCGTGGCTATCCTATGCGTACATATGGCAGCTCTGGCTACCAGCCTGGCTACAGCGATCATTTTCCTGTATATCTTTATTTGATTAAAGCTGTAGAATAAAAAAAGCCTGGTCTAATACCAGGCTTTTTTAACAGGATGTTCTTCTTCTAGAACCATGCGCTCCACGGAATTCTGGATAATACTACCAGAAAAGCGATTCCGTAGAAAATAGCCAGCATCTTGAATTTTGGCTTTGAAGTAAGTTTCTTTTTATGTTTGGAGTAACCAATAGTGATCAATGCGATCGCGATGATCATCATTAATGGATGCTCCACCAGGTACAGTCGGGTAGTATCGTTACCCATAACTTCTCCCATACCACCTTCCCATCTCGCCATATTACCAGAGGTAAAGTAAAGTACAATTCCTATAAGCAATTGTATATGCGAAACGATTAGCGTAAATAAGGCTATTCTAAAATTAGTTGCACTGTATTCCTTGTTCGCCGCAAAACCAATGATTGCATTAAAAGTTGCAATCAAGAGCATTATAAGAACCAGATAGGCCCAGTAAGAGTGTATAAATTGAACTGTTTGATACATATAATCTTTATATAAATGTTATAAGTTAAAGGCTATTCCCAACGATTTTCCGCAGCATCACCACCCCAGATTAGTGTAGCGAGGAATGGATTATCTATGAACGGGTTTCGATTTCCCTGAGCTGCTTCTATCACATCATTTCGCTGTAATTCGAAGGCTGAAACCGGATCTTCCCGATTCCATTTCAGAAAAAGTTCAAGATTCCCAACTTCGTCAAAGGAGTCTCCGTAGCTAAGGTTTACATACATTACCATTCTGGCA
This sequence comes from Christiangramia portivictoriae DSM 23547, assembly GCF_000423045.1. Classification (GTDB taxonomy): domain Bacteria; phylum Bacteroidota; class Bacteroidia; order Flavobacteriales; family Flavobacteriaceae; genus Christiangramia; species Christiangramia portivictoriae. The sequence goes on from NZ_AUHF01000007.1 coordinate 293,825, forward strand.
ACATCACCTTTCCATTCATCTCCAGGAAACCAGCTATCACCGCCTACAAGCTTATATTCTCCACTTCCATCGGTAAATGGGTAATTAAGCCTTTCAGAATTAACATCTACATCTGCAACCCTCAGTAAATGCAGGTCACTTACAGATTCCTCAGTATTTAAAAGGGATTGGGGATAAATGTGTTCTGTATTAAAACTTTCATCTCCATCCAGGTCACCTAACTGGAATTCATCATCTGGTCTAAGTTCACCAGAATAAACCAGTACAACCATAGACTCGTCATCAAGAGCAGCATCGGCATCATATAAATAATCATGACGATCTGTGTAAGTCAGTCGGTTCGTATGTTGCGCATTCGTAAGATCTGAAAGCTCTGAATACAACAAGTCTGGATCTACCGTAAAGCTGGCATCTTGATAATACGATTTAAGATCATCAGGAACATTGAATTTAACAGCTTCTACGATGTTCACTGTGACTGTCGCAGTAGAACAAGTGGCATCTGCATCATCATCACAAATGGTGTAAGTGAAGCTATCCTCACCTAGAAAACCGGCCTGTGGAGTATAGGTTACAGTCCCATCATTATTCAAAACTATGCCTGCGTTACTTCCCGAATCATCTATGGAAGTTATGGTGGCATCATCAGTAAGATCATCATTATCCAGAAGTTTTGTGATCACTTCTTCGGAAGTTCCAATTTCTATAACCACGGTATCATCTGAAGCTACCGGTGAACCTTCATCTTCCACGGTCATGGTAACAGTAGCAGTAGAGCAATTTGGTGTATCATCATCATCACATAAGGTATACGTGAATGTATCCTGACCAGAAAAACTGGATTCTGGCACATAAAGAATGCTTCCGTCGTCCTGAAGTGTTACACTGGCGTTACCACTCGTGCTTTCTACTGAAGTGACTTGCGCATTATCTACCACCTGGTCATTATCAAGATGGTTGCTTATGGTGTAGGTCTTTCCTTCCTGGGTGGTATAGCTGTCATCGGCTGCTATTGGTTCCCCGGCATCACCTACGATAATGGTAACTACAGCACTGGAACACCTGTCTGAATCTCCAGGTACACAAATCGTATACGAGAAGGTATCATTTCCAGTAAAATCTAATGCAGGCTCATAGGTGTAGGTTTGATCACGATTATCTGTGATCGTTCCGCCTGCTTCAGTTTCAGCATCAATACTGGTGATGATCGCGTTATCCACGAGTTCATCGTTTTCCAGCAACATCGCTCTGTTGAAAGTGTAGGTTTCATTTTGAACAGCAGATAGTTCATCTGCCGTTGCTACTGGATTTTCTTCTTCAACTGGAGGAACGGGAGTTGGTGTAGCATCATCATCACCTGAACAACCCAACATGAGCGCCAGCAAAAAAAGTCCGGTATATTTTTTCATAATTGTAAATTATAGTTGCAAATATCTGACAATTTAAGTCAAAAAAAAACCTCTTATCGTGAAGATAAGAGGTTTATATAGATTGAGTTCTGAACCTACTGGTTTACTACCCACATTCCACCTTCTTTGATAAGGCTTAGGCTTTCTGTAGTATTCGATCCATTATAGATATCGAAAGTAAGTAAGTACTTCTGTCCTTCTTCAGCATTTGGAGCGATCTCATTTAAAAGCGCCTGCATTGCAAGAAGTAAGTTGGCATCATTCCAGTAAGCGCTGGCTCCCGGACGACGGTCAAAGTTACCGTAACGATCTACACTTGCAAGTTGCGTTGAAAGTTCAGCATTTCCTGATAAAGCATCGGCAATGATCGAGTAATCTGCAGAAGTAAGTGTATAGTTAATCGTGTTATCAGGCACCCACATTCCGTCTTCAAATCCAAACTGAAGAGCATCTGAAATTACACTAGGAATAGCCATCCATTTACCATTTTCGAAAGTAAAGTTAGCATACTCAGTCACAGTCGCTTCACCGTTATAGAAACGATATGCTACAGCTTTATATTCACCTTCTTCAGCATAAGGAAATTCTCTACCTAAGAAGATCGCGATTTTAGCAAGAGCTTCATCCTCGTCTCCAAAGTTGCTGAAACGCTGACCGAATTCTTCAGTATAAGAATTTTCAGGAAGCATGTAAGGCTCGTCCCAGTCTCCGTTAGTGTAAGCGAAAACTTTAGTTTCTTCAATAGTTGAAACTGAAGCATCCTCATCGATAGTGACAGCACCACCGTCAAGAACAAGGTTTACCACGATTGTAGCTACAGAACCATTATAAACTCTGTAAGTCAATACAAACTGGTCTCCATCCTGAGCTGCAGGAAATTGTTCGTTGATCACAAAAGCAAAAGCTTCTAAAAGCATAGCTTCGCTCCAGTAGTTGTCGCTGGTTTCTCTAACATCAAAACTTCCAAACTGAGCAGCATTTCCAGCTGGTCCAGGATATGCAGCAGCGAATTCATCACCAATTGCATCATAATCTTCACTGGAAATTTCGTAAGAAGTACCACCAACGGCTACATAGGTATTACCATCGAACTGAACAGTCATACTTTCAGTTCCAGAGCTACCATCATAGATTGCGTAAGTTACGTTGTATTGCTGACCGGCGATGTCACCAAATTCTTCTGAAATGGCCACACCAAGAGCTTCCACGATCATATCATTGCTCCAGTAAGCATCTCTGTCTGATCTTCTATCGAAGTTGCTGTATTGCGCAGCGCTAGATGCAGCATCTGGATATTTATCTCCAAGTTCGTCTCCAATTACATCAAAATCATCTGCAGTAAGCTCGTAAGCAATCTCTTCAGCAAGGATGTTGTAAGTAAGTCTAACATACTCTCCATCCTCTGCCTGTGGATACTTTGCGTCAAGGAAATCTGCAACATCACCCATTCCAGAGAAATAGTTTGTTGAAAGATCGATCATCCCGTAGTCTGAAGCAGATACTGAATAGTCCTGAACTCTAAGCGGATCGAAAAGATCAAATCCTACATTGATAATAGAACCTGCACCATAAGTTGGGTAAAGGTCTGAAAGTAAAGAAGGAATTAAAGTTCTTGCATCTTCTACTGAACCGAAGTTTGGAAAGCTCTGTCCAAGTTCCTCGTAATCATCTTCAGTAAGTACATAATCTCTCTCAGCAACAGCAAGCTGGCTATCCAGGTCGTTGTCGATCTCATCATGAATGTCTTCCATTGGCTCACAGCTCGTTAAAGCCAGACCTACAAAAGCCATTAGTACATAAAATGTCTTTTTCATCGTGTTGTGTTTAGAAGTTTAGTTTAGCTCCTACAGTGTAAGTTCTTCCGAAACCGTACCATACAAGTGCAGTACGTGCGTTGTTCTGAAGACCATTCTGTGCGTTAGCAATATATTCTGTATCTGTAATGTTATAAACGTTCGCATTCAAAGCAGCATCAAAACCAGCTACAGAGAAATCGTAAGATAGACCTACATCAAGTGTTCCGAAATCTGGAAGCTTCCAAGTTTCACCAGCATCAGGATTCGTACGGCTTACCGGATCAAAATCTGACCAGAAGTCACCAAAGTAGTTATAGTTAGCTCTTAATCTCATATCTGTTAGGAACTCATAGTCTACTCCAAGACCGGCAGTAGTTTGTGGCGTACCACCAACTTTAGTATCCTCAATGAAAAGGTTGATCTCATCAATTAGATTCTGCTCTTCGTCAAAGATCTGTACTCCTGTTACATCATCTTCCCATCTAAAATCACCAAAAGAAGCGAAACCTGTGATAGAAAGTTCCTCGAAAGGACGGTATTCAAAATCAAGTTCAAGACCCTGGTGAATTGCATTTACACCCAAGATGTTTGCAACTCCAAGAGATCCATCAGGATTGTTGTATGAGTAGATCAAAGATCTGTCTCTCCAGTTCGTTCTGTAAACGTTTACGTTAGCTCTCAATACAGAGCTTCTGTAAGTATATCCAAGTTCAGTACTAAAGATCTTTTGATTTTCAGCATCTGGGTTAAGGTCATTTACAAAGTTTAAGAATACAGCATCAAAGAAAGGTGCTCTTTCAAAGTACCCGATGTTTGCGAATACACCACTAGTTCTGGTGAAGTTATAGTTCGCTCCACCTTTCAGCTGGTATCCAAAGAAGTGTGCATAATCAGATTCCTGGTTAGGATCTGAATCAAGGTTGTTGAAATAATCAACACGCTTGTAAGAAGTGTTCGAAGCTGCAAGAGAAACGAAGATATCAAGATCATCTTTAGAATATTCTCCCTGAAGGAATCCACCTTCCCAAAGAACGATACCGTCGTTGTTGTAGCTAATCTTGTCTCCAACCTTTGCAAGGTTTACAGGATTGTTTACGTTAGAATCATCAAAGTAGTACTGTCCACCAAGAAGATCTGTAACTTCCTGGAAGTGCTCTCCTTTATAGTATCTTAAATCGATCCCTGCAAGAAGTTCGATATCATCTGTAAGATCTGTAGATAAAGTAGAAAGTGCTCCATACCAGTTGTGGTCGTTTCTGGAAGCTCTCAAGATAGTTTCTGAACCATCAGCTCCTCTTTCAATGTTCTCATCTACGATAAGATCAAGGTTTACCGGTTGAAGGTAACCATCTCTGTATTTAGAATCAAGACCAAACTTATTAGTTCCGGCCCATCCACCACCTCCGCCAGTTCCAAAGGAAGCGTAAAGTGCAGTAGATAATTCAGTATTCTCATTGATATCCCAGTAGTGATTCAGGGACATTTGTGGCTTATGGTAGAAGTTATCCTCGATATGAGTAACCTGACCATTTAAGTAACCCCAGTCTCCGTTAAATTTGATACCTCTCTCACTTTCTCTATAAGTTTCGATAGTGTATCTGTTTTGGCGTTGCCCGTGTCTTTGTGGCGCTCCAAAAGCAGTGAAAGAAAGTTCGTGATCTTCACCAAGTTCTTTTGCGATGTTTACGAAGTAGTTGTACCCAATAAATTCAGTACCGTCTACATAACCATCTCCAACTGTTCTGGAAGCAGATACTGTTGCAGCAAGTCCATTTTCAGACTTTCCAGTAGAAACTGTAGCACCAAATTTTGTGTAACCATCGTTACCAGTAGCCGCGTAGATATTTCCACCTTTCTCAGCATCTGTAGTTTTAGTTACGATGTTTACCGTACCAGCGATAGATGGAACAGCTACTTTAGCAGCACCCAAACCTCTTTGAGTTTGCATAGTTCTTGTAACATCAGAAAGACCAGCCCAGTTACTCCAGTAAACACGACCATTTTCCATGTCGTTTACAGGAACACCGTTAATCATTACTGCGATGTTTTCTCCTTCAAAACCTCTCATTCTAAGCTCAGCATCACCAAAACCACCACCGGCTTTGTTAGCGTATACACCAGGAGTAGATTTTAGCACTTCAGGAAATTCCTGGTTACCAATCTTGGTTTCGATCTCTGCAGCACTAATAGTTGAAACAGCTACTGGTGTTTTTCTGTCGATAGCAAGTGAGAAACTTGTTACCACGATCTCATCCAATGCGTTATCATCTGCACCCAATACGATCTGTCCAAGATCCTGAGTATCACCAGTTACATTGAATTTTACTTCCTTGGAAGTATAACCTACGAAGGTAATTTTGATAGTACCTTCAGAATCTGCAACGTTCAAAGTGAAGTTACCATCGAAATCTGTCATTGTACCATTGTTAGTACCAACTACCATCACATTAGCTCCTGGAAGTGGACCTGATGTTTGGGAATCCATTACCACACCGGTAACAGTTCCTTGAGCAAAAATCGTAGCAGACGTTAAGAACATCGCTAAGAGTAATAATTTCCTCATTTTTTTGTGTGTTTGAGTTTTGTTTAAAATTCGATGCAAAAGAAAACTAATTGTTCTTCTCTAACATTATCTCAATGTTAAAATATTTAACGTACAGAAGTTTAACATTTCAACAAATTTCGGCGCAATATACTGCTAATTAGAGTAAAACAAAATATTATGTTAAATGGAATGATTCAAAATAAGCTCCAACAATGTTAAAGACGTTAAATCGGGCAATAAATAGGAGATAAAATTTCAGATATATTAATTTTTACACCTATAAGAACAGATTTTTGTGGTATTCCTAATTGGGAATTATTAGCACTTCCATAGAATATATTTTTAGGTGGGCCGTAATTAATCATCAAACCAGGGAGCGGTTGAAATTTCCAAATAAAAAAGCCTGAAATGCAATACTCCAGGCTTTTTTTAATATATAACTCGTAAAGTTCTTAGCTCATATAAAACTTCAGCAGATTTTCTGTTGAAGAATCGTGACCTTCAGAGTTTTTAGCATCAAAATCTGAAAGAATTTTGTTTGCCAGTTGTTTTCCCAATTCGACTCCCCATTGATCATAACTAAAAATATTCCAGATTACACCCTGTACAAATATTTTATGCTCGTACATCGCGATTAGTTTACCAAGGCTTTCCGGAGTTAATTTTTGAACCAGTAAGGTATTCGTTGGATTGTTACCTTCAAATACTTTAAATGATTTGATCCTGTCAATTTCTTCCTGGTTAAACCTCATGGAGCGCAATTCCTCTTCCACTACTTCTTCAGTTTTACCATTAAGAAGAGCTTCAGTCTGAGCAAAATAATTCGCCATCAATTTATCGTGATGTCCCTGGTCTCCAAACAAACTTTCCTTAAAACCGATAAAATCTGCCGGGATAAGTTTGGTACCCTGGTGAATCAACTGGAAGAATGCATGTTGTGAATTCGTACCTGGCTCTCCCCAGATAATAGTACCGGTCTGGTAATTAACTTTCTCACCATTACGATCCACACTTTTCCCATTGCTTTCCATGATTGCCTGTTGCAGGTAAGATGGAAATTTATCCAGGTATTGAGAATAAGGGATCACCGCTTCACTTTCAGCACCAAAGAAATTATTATACCATATACTTATAAGTGCCAGCTGCACCGGAATATTCTTTTCAAAATCTGTACTTCTGAAATGATCATCCATTTTACGGGCTCCTTCCAGAAGAGATTCGAAATTGCTGTACCCAATTCCAAGTGCTACTGAAAGCCCTACAGCGCTCCATAATGAAAATCTACCGCCAACCCAGTCCCACATTGGGAAGATATTGTCGGGATCTATTCCGAAGCTTTTTACCTTTTCCAGATTGGTAGAAACTGCTACAAAATGCTTTGAAACTTCATCTTCTGAAGCCTTTTTCAAAAACCAGTTTCGCACCGTCGTGGCATTGCTTATGGTCTCCATCGTCGTAAACGTTTTGGAAACAATCACGAACAGGGTTGTTTCTGGATTCAGATCCTGAATAATATCATGTACATGATCTCCATCTACATTGGAAATAAAATGTAAATTCAGATGATTCTGATAGAATTTAAGACTATCCGCAACCATCACCGGTCCAAGATCAGACCCTCCAATCCCTATATTCACGATATCGGTAAAGTTCTTTCCGGTAAAACCTTTGCGCTTCCCTTCAATTACCTCATCAGTAAATGTCCTGATCTTTTCTTTTACTTCCTGTACTTCAGGAATTACGTTTTCGCCATGCACCTCAACATTGGCTGTTGTAGCAGCTCGTAAAGCAGTATGTAAAACCGGTCTTCCTTCTGTCTGGTTGATGGCCTCTCCCTGGAAATATGCATCCATGGCTTCTTTTAAACCACATTCCGCAGCAAGATTATTCAGAAGTTTTCCGGTAGTTTCATTCATCCTGTTCTTACTGTAATCAAGGTAAAAATCCTCCCATCTAATGGTGAATTTCTCAGCTCTTTCCTTATCATTATTGAACATATTCTTCATATGCTCAACCTGGATTTCTTTGAAATGATCTTCTAACTCCTTCCAGGCTTTGGTCGTGGTTGGATTGATATTTTTCATTTAAATTTCTTTATATGGAATTTGATCCAGTTCTGCCCGGATCGGTTCTATATGATTTAAATAATCGTCTTTTAGATTGTCGGTAATATGTTCTGCTGAAGGAAGATTCTGGCGGAAAGGATCCACCTGCTTGCCATTAACCCAAAAGCGGTAGCATACATGAGGTCCTGTGGCAAGACCCGTACTACCAACATAACCAATTACGTCTCCCTGCTTAACACTTTGCCCGTTTCTTACTGCGCGTTTACTCATGTGAAGATACTGCGTGGTATACTTTCCATTATGTCTCACTTTCACATAATTTCCGTTTCCAGAGGTATAGCTCGATGCGATTACCGTACCGTTGGCTGTACTTACGATGGGCGTGCCATGTGGAGCAGCATAATCTGTCCCCAGGTGTGCCTTCCATCTTTTTTGTACTGGATGAAAACGCCTTTTAGTGAACCGTGAAGAAATCCTGGAATAATTTAGCGGAGCTTTCAGAAAAAAGCTTTGCAATGCCTTGGCTTCTTCATCATAAAAACTGGGCTGTCCAGAAATACTATCGGTCATATAACTAAATGCGTAATAAGGTCTGTCTGAGTGTTTAAAGACTGCGGCATCTACCTTTTCAATCCCGGCGAAAATAGTATCGTCTATGTATTTCTCCTGATAAACCATTTTAAACTGATCTCCCTTCTGAAGTTTGAAAAAATCGATACTCCACTGGTAAATATTGGACAGCTCATAAACAAGCAGATTGCTTAAGCCCTGCGCCTGCATTGCTTCTGAAAGTGAAGAGGTGATCACACCGCTTACTTCCCGTTGTTTAATGGTTACCGGCCTTTTTTTCTTTTCAGCATAAATGGAATCACCTATAGATACCACCGTATAATTGATCTTGTCATTCTCATATATAAAATACTGCGGAGTCCTGGCCGAATCTTTTGCCTTCAGGATCATGTATTTTTTACCTGCAGTGATCCTTGCCGGGTTAAATGTATCTTTCACCTTTTCTGAAACTTCAAAGACCTTTCCATGACCCACGCCATTTTGATCCATGATGTATCCAAAACTATCGCCAGACCGTATGGTATCCCTAATCACCTCATAATTATTAAGGATAAAACCATACTGTTTCTCGATCTTAGGAATTTTTTTGGTCTCGACCTCATTTACGGCCTGTTCTTTCTCATCGTCATTGCAGGCAGTCATTGCCAGCATTAGCATTACTAATAAGCCTAATTTCTTCAAGTTTTTATGCTTTTTGATTTTCTGTATTAAAGGTATGATTTACCCATTGTTTTCCCCAGTCGTTTAATTCCTGCTCGCTCCATAATTCAGGGAAGAAAGAGACTCTTTGAAAACTCGGTGGCAGGAATTTTTTCCAATTCGTACCGCCAGTCGCTTTTATCGTTTCATCTTTCCTGCTCAAATATCGGTAAGCAGCGCCCATGTGCATGAGCAACCAGTTAATATTAACGTTCACGTCAAAATTACGTAATGCCTGTTTAAGATCTTCATTAGTACGATCATCCTGGTGCATGGCCTGGTAACGCTGGTATATGGTGTTTCCGTATACATTCTTCGCAATTCTTAGAAACCTGGGAGTGTATCTTTTTTCAAATTGCTTGAGCGTAAGAGTTTTCTCGCCTGTTTCCAGATCGATACCACCCTTTTTCCAGTAAATATTCTCAAAAAGTTCTTCGGAAGAGTTTTCTACTGTAAATTGATCTCTCAAATTGAAATCAACAAGATTTTCCAAAGGGGTCGAATATAGTTCGATCATCCTGAACTGGGCCGACTGGAAGCCGCTGGCAGGTAATAACGCCATTCTAAATTTCAGAAATTGCTCTCTTTCCATTCCCTTGATCATCACGTCAAAAGAATCTATAAGAATTCTAAAATACCTGTTCATCCTATTGAGTTTTTCAACGAAATAGGAAGTAGTCAAACTGGTGGTTTCTATGATCTGCTTTTGCTCATGAATAATGAGCTTAAAATATAATTCTGTGATCTGGTGATAAGTGATAAAGATCATCTCATCCGGGAAGTGCGTATTGGTTTTCTGTAAACTCAATAACGTATCTACACTTATATAATCCCAGTAGGAAAGATAACGGTCGTACAAAAGGCCATCCAGATAAGAACCCATATCCTGTCCCGAATTTTTGAACTTTTCTTCAAGCTTTCCAATTCGTTCCGCGATTTCGGGTTGTATCTCCATATTTAATCCATTTGTATACTAAATTGATGCTTTAAACCTTTATAAGCTTCAAGATCTGCATCCAGTGACCCGACAGCCAGATCTGCCTCAATTTTTACCGGAATTTTATTTTTATCATCACTAATCCAGAAAGTAAGACTTTCTTTCTCCTTAAATACTCTTCCGGCCAGTACATAAGGTCTGAATTTGAGCGTTGCAACCTTACCAAACTTGGTTTTGATCGTATCGCGGCCCAGAAAAACGAGTTTAAAATCAAGGTTTTCATCATCGATGAACATGTTCAAACGCATCTCATCCCCCGGCTTTAACTCATCATTTTTAATTTGGTTGCGAATATAGTAAAATGATGATAACATATCGTGCACATTATAAGGCACAGCATATGATTTTTTCTGATTGTTCTCCCTGTTAAGAACATGCGCTTTTTTATCATCATGATCAAAATCGATCACCAGGTCTTTAGTATAACCACCCTCATTGATATTCCGCACAAAACGATATGGTTTTCCGGTTCGCTTATCTATATAAGTTTGATAATCATCGTCAACCTTGAAAAATAAACCCAATAAACCTGTGGATCTTCCCCGCCCCTTGATATGATATACCGGCTTATCCTGAAATCTGGTCTCGTCTACCTTGAGTGTGGCGTAGCTTGCATTAAATAGTCCATAATGGATCCTGAATTTAAACCACTCACCTTCACCAAATGCTTCCTGCGAAAACACATTGCTGGTCATGAATACTAAAAAAAGGAAGGTAATTGCAATATAATTTCTCATAGGTTTAATGGTCTAAGTAACAGAATTTTCAGGCGTATGATGGATTACAATTACTATTCCAAAAGTATCAAAACAAAAAAACCCCATCAAATTAATGATGGGGAATTTTGTCTTATTAACCAACTAAAACTTAAATTATGAAAAAAAATTCAATTCTGGTAACCACTCCAGAAATGCGGTGCAAAAGTCTCATATTTCTCCCTTACCCGCAACTCTTAAATAAACTTTAACTAAACGTTTACCGAATTGTCATTTATTTCATTTGGACACTTAAATTTCGTTAAATAATTAATCTTAATTTAATGTACCTCGCAAATCCTGCTCTCTCTCAATTGCCTCAAACAGAGCCTTAAAGTTTCCTTTTCCGAAGGATTGAGCACCTTTTCTCTGGATGATCTCGAAGAACATGGTTGGCCTGTCCAGTACTGGCTTTGTAAAGATTTGAAGCAAATACCCTTCATCATCGCGATCTACCAGGACTCCGAGTTCTCTCAGTGGCTCCAGGTCTTCATCGATTTCCCCAACACGATCCAGAAGATCATCATAATAAGTTTCCGGTACGTATAAGAATTCTACTCCGCGATCCCTTAACGCCGTTACTGTTTCGATAATGTTATCTGTCGCCAGGGCGATATGCTGCACTCCCGCACCATTGTAAAAATCGATATACTCCTCGATCTGAGATTTCTTTTTCCCTTCCGCTGGTTCGTTGATTGGAAATTTGATCCTACCATTCCCGTTGCTCATCACTTTGCTCATGAGCGCAGTATAATCTGTAGAAATGTCCTTATCATCAAAAGAAACCAACTGTGCAAAACCCATTACTTTTCCGTAGAACTCAACCCACTTGTTCATCTCATTCCAGCCTACATTTCCAACCATATGGTCGATAAATTTTAAGCCTGTATCTGGTACCTGTGTTTTGGTATTGTAAATCCTGTATCCAGGTAGAAACGGACCGGTATAATCCTTTCTTTCCACAAATAAATGAATGGTCTCCCCGTAAGTATGAATACCAGAGATTACAGCTTTCCCGTTTTCATCCTCCATTACATAGGGTTCTACATAAGATTTCGCTCCTCTTTTTGTAGTTTCCTCATAGCTCTTTCTCGCATCGTCTACCCATAAAGCAACGAATTTCACCCCGTCACCATGTTTGTCGATATGCGCATTGATATCTCCTTCGGGCTGCAATGGCGATGTAAGTACAATTCTGATCTTTCCCTGTTGCAATACATAAGAGACGCTGTCCTTACGTCCAGTTTCCAATCCAGAATAGGCGATTGGCTGGAATCCCCACGCATGCTGGTAATAATAGGCCGCCTGCTTGGCATTTCCTACGTATAATTCTACAAAGTCTGTTCCCAGGATTGGCAGGAAGTCTTCTGCTTCAGGAACTACTTTTTCTAAATTTAATGATGTATTATCTGTTGACATTAGTTGTTATTTTAAAAGATGTAAATATGATATAAATTCGAAATCAAATTTCAAATTGTTACCACATCGCCCTGTCCTGTGCTGATAAATCTTCTTTCATTTTTTAATGTTCTCCATCTAACCACGACCTGTAATAGGTCTCATCGGCAATTTTCATCGCTTCTTCTGTAAGTTTCAACGGCTTAAAGGTATCTACCATTACGGCCAGCTCTTCAGTTTCCACCTGTCCTATACTTCTCTCAACTGCTCCTGGGTGCGGCCCGTGAGGGATTCCTGCCGGATGTAATGATATATGACCAGCTTCAATATCGTTTCTGCTCATAAAATCACCATCTACATAGTAGAGCACCTCATCACTATCTATATTGCTGTGACTATAAGGAGCTGGAATACTTTCCGGATGATAATCATATTTACGCGGACAAAAACTACAGACTACAAAGGCATCTGTCTCGAAAGTTTGATGCACCGGTGGCGGTTGATGTATTCTTCCTGTTATGGGCTCAAAATCATGAATGGAAAAAGCATACGGGTAGTTATAACCGTCATAGCCTACAACATCAAATGGATGGGTGGCATAGACCATATCGAAAATTTCTCCCTGCTTCTTGATCTTGATTAAAAAATCTCCCTTTTCGTCATTGGTTTCCAGTTCATGCGGCTGGCGCAAATCTCTTTCACAAAATGGAGAATGCTCTAGCAGTTGCCCGAACCAGTTCCGGTATCGCTTCGGAGTATAGATCGGTCTACGGGACTCAACAATAAAAAGCCTGTTGTTCTCATCATCAAAATCCATTTTATAAATGGTTCCGCGAGGAATCAACAGGTAATCTCCATATTTGAAATCAATATTTCCAAGATGGGTCCTCAATTTTCCAGATCCTTTATGAACAAAGATCAACTCATCTGCATCAGAATTTTTGTAGAAATAATCTTCCTTAGAACCCTGAGGAGATGCGAGAATAATATCACAATCTGCATTGGTTAGCACTGCTTTTCTACTTTGCAGGTAATCTGGGTGCGGAGTGATTTGAAAACCTTTTAACCGGTATGATTTAAGGTTATTTTCGATCGCGATCTTGGGTCGCACATCATAACTTCCTTTGATCTCTTTCACTTGGGTTGGCCTGTGCTCGTGGTATAGATTAGAAGACATCCCGTCGAAGCCAATCGTTCCAAAAAGCTGTTCATAATAAAGGCTTCCATCAGGTTTCCTGAAAATCGTATGACGCTTATGCGGGATCTTGCCGAGTTTATGATAAAAAGGCATGTGACTATATTTTAAAATCGATCAAAAATGAATTCATTCATTGAAAGATTGTTATTATTTCCAGTATTTATTTCGATTTACACAAATATCAAGAAAATTTACCGAAACAATCTTAAATCTAGTGTAAAAACCGGGCTCAAAAATGATAATTTAATGATACCCGTACAGCTTAGAACCAGAATCCAAGACTAAAGAACCAGTAACTTTCTTTCGTTTCTGGAGAATAGGAATATTTCGCTTCCAGTGGCCCCATAAAAGTCTCGATCCCATAACCAATTCCGTAGCCATTATAATCGGGCATGCTTAGCCAGTTTCCGGTCGTGTACAGGTCATCTTCCACATTAGCAATGTTGGCGCTGGCGATAATGTGGTTTTTTCTGAAGAGCTCATAGTCAAATTCCAGCTGCGCTTTAATATAACTATCTGCGGAAAGGCTTAAAAAATCATAACCCAGGAAAGGTTTGAAATTATTGATAAAATCATTCCCATAACCTCCCAGAAAGAAATCCAGCACCTGGCTTTCGTCATTTCCAATTTTAAAACCTGTTCCTGTACTAATACGGGTCGTGAATTTGGGAAAAGGCTGCACGGCATATCCCAAAGTTCCCTTGGCAATGGAAAACTCTGAAAAATCATTATTATAGTCTGAAGAATACAGGTAAATATGAAAATCTCCATCAAATAGAACTCCCTTGGTGGGGAAATATTTGTTATCGTAGGAGTCGAATCTTACATACCCGAATGCTCCGGCATAATGATCGTTCGCGAGAACAAGTTCCTGACTTTGGTTAATGGCATCGTTAAATGTGTTACTGCTATATTTGAGATATTTGTGTTCCAGTCCTGCGCCTATGGAGAACACCTGTTGAAATAGTGTTTCCACATAAACCTGATTTGTAAAATCCTTTACCGTAACCTCAAGTTCCCTGATATCCTGAAATTCACTGAGACCTTCCGTATCCCTGATGCCATTTAAGAGCAAGCCTTTATCGAAAGTATTATAGCGTGAATTTATTCCAAAACTCCAGTAAAAACCTTTATCCAGGTAATAATTGAAATTATAACGCAGGTTATCCCCAACAATAAGATCCAGAGAGGCAACATCATTGGTGAATAACAAACTCTTGCGGGTAAGATTCACCAAAGCACCGCTTTTATAGAGTTCGTCATAATGTAATCCCAGGCGTAGCAGCATCTTGTTCTCGCTCTCCTCGATCTGCATGGCCAGCGCATAATTGCCATTTTCATCCTCAGGAACCAGCTGGTAATTGATCCTTTCAAAATTCCCGGTAGCAGACAGGTTATTGATGCCGATGCTTAGATCTTCAAAATTGTAAGTTTCATCATAATCAAGTTTCAGCTTACCCTGTACGTAAGCTTTTGGATAGGTATTATTCCCTTTTACCGTAAGAGCACTGATATTGAAACTATCGATCCTGGGAACCGGCTTTCGGATTATCAAGCTATCGGCTGGCTTACTAAGAAAGCTGAGCTTTTCTATCATGTTATTAGCAGCTACTGCACCAGAATCTATGATTGCCTGGCCCTTGTCAAAAGCCATCACCGAGAAGGAATTAACGTTTGGTTTAATATAGATATCTGTTTTCGGCGCCTTCTCCTTCATGTCGTTGATCGTACGGAAATTTGAGATCTGGCTCATGATCTCAAAGACACTGCGCAGCTTATCTCTTTTCACCAGACTATCCTGTACATCCACCCCAATGATCACCTCGGCACCACGGCGCCGCAATTCCTCGATTGGGTAATTGTTGGCAACCCCACCATCTGTAAGCAATTGTCCATCAATTTTAATGGGACTTAGAAGCGTTGGAATCGCGCCACTGGCTGAAATGGCTTTCGCCAGGGAACCGCCATCCAGTATCACTTCCTCACCGGTTTCCACATTCGCGGCGATACAGAAAAATGGAATAGGCAATTCGCTGAAATCCTCTACATCGCTTACGTGGATGGTAAGTCTTGATAATAAATTGTAAATATTCTGACCTTTAAATAGTCCGCTGGGAAATGAAATGTCGAAATTATCAAAAGGAAGCGTGATCGCATATTTTTCTGAATCCTCCTTTTCGTAGAACGTTTTAGCCCGCCTTGGCAGGTCATCCTGGATAAGAACATCGAACTGAGTGTTTTTAAAAATAGAATCAAGTTCACTGGCTGAATATCCAGACGCATAGAGCCCGCCAATAATTGCTCCCATGCTGGTCCCTCCAATATAATCGATCTTAATTCCTTGTTCCTCCAGTGTTTTTAATACACCAATATGCGCAAGACCTTTAGCGCCACCCCCGCTTAATACCAGTCCAACCCTCGGCCTATCCTCTTCCTGGCAAATTGCTCCAAAGGAAATGATAAGACCAAGGATGAAAAGATATTTACGCATTCTCTGTATGATAATGTTGATAGACGATGCTCGCCCGCGAAGCTCCAATCACTTCAGCAAGTTCCTTCTCACTTGCTTCCTTAACTCGTTTTAAGGATCTGAAATTTTTCAGCAATTCCACAACCGTTTTTTCCCCTATTCCGCTGATGGATTCCAGTTCAGTATTTAACGCAGACTTACTTCTTTTATTCCGGTGAAATGTAATTCCGAAGCGATGCGCCTCATTTCGCAGCTGCTGGATGATCTTTAAAGATTCAGATTTTTTATCAAGATATAAAGGTATGGAATCGCCGGGATAATAAATCTCTTCCAGTCGTTTTGCGATTCCTATAATGGCGATCTTTCCGCGTAAACCTAAGGTATCCAGCGCTTTTACACCGCTGGAAAGCTGTCCTTTTCCTCCATCTACGATAATTAATTGTGGAAGTGGCTCCTCTTCGTTGAGCAATCTTCGATAACGACGAAAGACCACCTCTTCCATAGAAGCAAAATCATCTGGACCTTCCACGGTCTTGATATTGAATTTTCGATAATCTTTCTTACTTGGTTTCCCGTCTTTAAAAACCACACAGGCAGCAACCGGGTTGGTTCCCTGTATATTCGAGTTATCGAAACATTCTATATGTCGAGGTTCTTCGCTAAGTCTAAGATCTTCTTTCATCTGCGCCATGATGCGGTTCACATGTCGATCTGGATCTATGATCTTCATCTGCTTGAATCGCTCCTGCCTGAAATATTTGGCATTTCGCTGTGACAACTCCACGATCTTCTTTTTATCGCCCAGCTTTGGAACCGTGATCTTCAGGTCCTCCCCTACATCTACTTTAAATGGAACATAGATTTCGCTGGACTTTGAGTCAAAGCGCTGCCTGATCTCCACTATGGCCAGTTCCAGCAACTCCAAATCACTCTCATCCAGCTTCTTCTTCATCTCGATGGTATGGGAGCGTATGATCGCACCGTGAGATAACTGAAGAAAGTTGACATAACCATAACCCTCATCGCTTACTACTGAAAATACATCCACATTATTGATACGTGGATTTACCACTGTAGATTTGGATTGATAATTTTCCAGCACATCGATCTTGATCTTGATACGCTGAGCATCTTCAAATTCCATATTTTCAGCATGTACTTTCATTTGATTACGAAACTGCTGAAGGGAATCCTTAAAATTACCTTTTACGATCTGGCGTATCGCTTCAATATTGCGATTATATTCTTCTTCTGGCTGCAAGGATTCACAGGGACCTTCACAGTTCCCTAGGTGATATTCCAGGCAAACTTTGTATTTATCGTTCTGGATCTTGTCCTCGGCGAGATCGTAATTACAGGTTCTAAGTTTGTATAAACCTTTGATTAGATCGAGCAAAGTGTTTACCGTCTTGAAACTGGTAAATGGTCCATAGTATTCACTCCCATCCCGAATAAGCTTCCTGGTTGGAAAAACACGTGGAAAACGCTCATTTTTAATACAGATCCAGGGATAGGTTTTGTCATCCTTCAGCATTACGTTGAAACGAGGCTGGTGTTTCTTGATGAGGTTATTTTCCAGCAGCAATGCATCGGTTTCCGAAGCAACCACGATGTGTTTGATTTCCCGAATCTTCTTGACCATAACCCCAATCCGATGGCTATCATGTCGCTTGGTAAAATACGAAGTCACCCTTTTCTTCAAATTCTTGGCTTTCCCTACATAAAGGATCCTTCCGTTCTTGTCGAAATATTGATAAACACCCGGGCTGTTGGGTAAGGTTTTTAACTGTACTTCCAGAGCTGGCTTTTCCATTACCTCAAAAATAAACATTAAAATAAGCTCACTAAACCTTTTTTGATTTCCGAAGTGAATTTTAAGAATATAAGTACAGGTATCCGGAAAATGCATAATCTTTCGCTTACTTTGCATGGCGCCGGGACTTAGGGCATTTTAGTATATTGCATCATGGAAAAGATTGTGATAGGAAGATTTGACAAGGCAGATTTTCCTGCTTTGCACCTCAACGATATCGCCATTAAAATTGATACGGGAGCTTACAGCTCTTCGATACATTGCGAGAATATCAAGGAAGTTGAAGATGAATTACATTGTACCTTTCTGGATGCCGAGCATCCTCTGTACAATGGCAGAGCTTTTGTTTTTAAGGATTACGACATTGTATTTGTGAGAAGCAGCAACGGTATTATTCAGCAACGATATCTGGTGCGCACCAATATCAGGCTCTTCGGAAAAGTATATAAGATATCTTTATCGCTATCAGACAGACAGGAAATGCGATATCCGGTGTTGATTGGAAGAAAGTTTTTAACTAAAAAATTTATAGTGGACACCGAGCTTATCGATGTCTCGTTTAACCTGAAGCAATATGAAGATTAGAATATTATCCAGAAATCCACGACTCTATTCTACAAGCAGATTGGTAGAAGCTGCAAAAAAGCGGCACCACGAAGTAGAAGTGATTGATCCTACCAAGTGTGACCTGGTTATTGAAAAAAAGAAACCTAGCATCTATTATAAGAATCATTTTCTGGATGATACAGATGCCGTTATCCCAAGAATTGGAGCTTCAGTAACTTTTTACGGTACAGCCGTTGTAAGACAGTTCGAGATGATGGGAACTTTTACCACGACAGAATCTCAGGCGCTGGTAAGAAGCAGGGATAAATTGAGAAGTCTACAGATATTATCGAGAGCCAGGCTTGGTTTGCCCAAAACGGTATTCACGAACTACTCCAAGGATGTTACAGAAATTCTCGATCATGTTGGCGGAGCCCCGGTAATCATCAAACTTCTGGAAGGAACACAGGGACTGGGAGTGGTACTTGCCGAAACTCAGAATGCAGCAGAATCTGTTATCGAAGCCTTTAACGGCTTGCAGGCCAGGGTGATCGTCCAGGAATTCATTAAGGAAGCCGGCGGAGCCGATATTCGGGCTTTTGTAGTAGATGGGCAGGTTGTAGGCGCCATGAAAAGACAGGGAAAAGAAGGTGAATTTAGATCCAATCTTCACCGTGGTGGTTCAGCTTCCATCATACAGTTATCAGATGAAGAGGAAAACGCGGCGATCAAGGCAGCGAAGGCAATGGCACTGGGTGTAGCCGGTGTGGATATGCTGCAAAGTAGCCGTGGCCCTTTGATCCTGGAAGTGAACAGTTCACCTGGACTGGAAGGAATTGAGGCAGCTACCGGAAAAGATATCGCTAAAACGATTATTAGATATATAGAACGAAACGTCTAACCTATGCCGCGAATAGACAAGAACAATGTTCTTGAGATCCTGGGTGAAAAAGTGCTACCGGGCAAAAGAGCGACCATCAATTTTAATATGGCCAAATTGTACACTACCACCTCTGTAGAAGTACCAGTCATCATTGAACGCTCTAAAAAACCAGGCCCTGTAGTACTGCTAACTGCGGGAATTCATGGTGATGAGATCAATGGAGTCGAGATCGTAAGACAGATCATCTCCAAAGGAATCAATAAACCAAAGATTGGTACTATCATTTGTATCCCGATCGTAAATATCTTCGGATTTCTGAATATGGCACGTGAGTTTCCCGATGGACGTGATCTTAACCGCGTTTTTCCCGGGACGAAACATGGTTCACTGGCAAGCAGATTCGCATTTCAATTCGTAAAAAAAATACTGCCCATTGCAGATTTTTGCCTGGACTTCCATACCGGAGGAGCGGCCAGGTTCAATGCTCCGCAAATACGGGTTAAAAAAGGTGATGAACAAAGCATCAAATATGCGAGGATCTTTAATGCGCCGTTCACTATACATTCCAAGACCATCACTAAATCCTATCGTGAAACCTGTGCGAAATTAGGTATTCCGGTGTTGCTTTTTGAAGGTGGAAAATCATTAGATTCCAATAAGGACGTAGCCAAGGTTGGTGTTGAGGGCGCCATGCGAATTTTGAGTCATCTGGAAATGCTCAGCGATAAATTCGAATATCCCGAAGTAAAGAAAGATACCGTGCTTATTGAGAATAGTTCCTGGTTACGGGCGAAGTACAGCGGACTTTTACATGTAAAAATTCCCTGTGGCAAGCATGTTGAAAAAGGAGAATATATCGCTACCATTACAGATCCTTATGGTAAATTTCGGCATAAAATCAAGAGCAATAGCGAAGGTTATGTGATCAACATCAATGAATCCCCGATCGTGTATCAGGGTGATGCGATCTTTCATATTTCCATGCAATCTAAAGTAGCAGTAGATGAAGAAAGCTGAGATAAGGAAGAAATTCAAGCTTTTACGAAGTCAGCTTGCTGAAGAAGATATCGAGAACATGAGCATCGATATTGCAAACAAATGTCTTGAACTTAAGATCTGGGACGCCAGCTATTTCCATATTTTCCTTAGCATTACTGAACAGAAAGAAGTGAATACAGAATATTTACTTCATGTCCTGCAGGGAAAGGACAAGGAAATCATCGTTCCCAAGTCCAACTTTGAAACTGGTGAAATGATCAATTATCTCCTAACCGATCAAACAAGGATCACCAGGAATGAATGGAATATTCCAGAACCTGCAGATGGGATCCAGATTGCTGCAAAGCAGCTTGACGCTGTATTTATACCTCTTCTTGCTTTTGATAAAAGCGGCCACAGGGTTGGTTATGGAAAAGGTTTTTATGACCGGTTTCTTAGCCAGTGCAAAAAGAATATCATCAAAATTGGAGTTTCATTTTATGGCCCTGTAGAAAATATAACAGATACATTTAGCAGTGACATTCCTCTGGATTATTGCGTGACGCCAAACAGAATCTACGATTTCAGAAAGAAATAATTTTTGCTACAACTAGCTTAAAAATGTACATTTAACATTGACAAAAGACCCTAATGCTTAGCGACCTTCAGTTAAACAGCATACTTCAGGATTTCGATATCGCCTATTGGAAGATCAATCTGTTTTCCAGAGAGATTAGCTGGTCTGATCATTTCAGCAACCTTGTTGGTGATCCAGAGATAGAAGAAGATCGTTTTGAATTCTTTATCAATCATATCCTTCATCCCGATTATCGTTATGATTTCAGAATACATTTCGATAAACTCGTTTCAGAGGATGAGACCTTCAAATTCGAAATCAAGTTAAAACTTGGGAATGGAAAATATCGATGGTTCGAATGTAAGAATCTAAACAGCAAAGGGAATTCTTTCAGGGAAACAGCAGTTCTGTTGTTTGTGAATATTCACCAGACCAAGCGAGACCAGTATACGATCGAAGAAAACTTCTTCTACTATCGCGAAACCGCAGAAATGACTTCTACCGGAGGCTGGTACGTAGATACCATCAACAAAAATCTTTACTGGGATGATGTAACCAAGAAAATTCTCGATTGCCCCCGGGATTTTCAACCTGCTTATGACAAGCGGGAAAGCTTTTATGCTGAAGAGCATCATAACCGGATGAGGGCTGCGTTCGATAAGTGTGAAAACTTCGGGATTCCATTTAAGCTGGAATTGAAAATGATTTCATTTCAGAATAGAGAATACTGGGTACGCCTTACCGGAAAACCAGTATATGACGACGATCAGCAGGTTATTGGAATCAGGGGAGTTTTACAGAATATCGATGAAAATAAAAACAATGAGCTTAACCTTCAGAATTCCCTGGATATCATCGCTTCGCAAAATTCCCGACTTTTTAATTTTGCACACATTGTTTCGCATCATTTAAGATCCCATAGCAGTAACCTAAGTCTTATCGTGGAACTTTTGCGCGAAGCTAAAACAGATCGGGACAAGCTGGATCTGCTTGCCAATGTGGATGATGTTGCCGGTAACCTGGACGCAGCAATTTCAAGATTAAACAATATCGTTAGCGTTCAAAGTTCGCTGAAAAAGGAACGGGTGAAGATTAAATTCGAGGAGGCTCTGGAGATCG
The DNA here is from genome assembly GCF_000423045.1 of Christiangramia portivictoriae DSM 23547. Taxonomy (GTDB): domain Bacteria; phylum Bacteroidota; class Bacteroidia; order Flavobacteriales; family Flavobacteriaceae; genus Christiangramia; species Christiangramia portivictoriae. Next base: position 315,644 of record NZ_AUHF01000007.1, read on the forward strand.
TTCTGGCATCAATTTCCTCTCTTATTAATCGGGAAAATGCAAAAATCGTCGCTGAGTTTCAGGATTTGAAAGAAATTAGCTATATACCTGAGTATCTAGAAAGTATTTTGCTAAATTTAATCACAAATGCGATAAGATATAAACAACCTGGTCGCAAACCGGTGATCTTTATACAGACTTATATCGAGAACGAAAAAGAGTTTCTTGAGATTAGTGATAATGGAATGGGGATCGATCTTGACGAATATGGCGATAAAATGTTTGGAATGTACCGAACCTTTCATCAAACCAGTCAGGAAGCCAAAGGTATTGGATTATTCATTACCAAGAATCAGGTGGAAGCTCTGGGGGGAGCCATATCTGTAAGTAGTACTCTTGATATAGGGACTACCTTTAAAATAAAATTCTAGATCTATACAATGGGGCAGAAAGTAGAACTAGCGTGTATCATCGATGATGATAAGATATACGTGAACTTGGTTAAAAAGATCATAGAGATCAAAAAATTATCAGAGAATCTTCTTATTTATAAGAATGGCAAGGAAGCCCTGGATTATTTCAAGGACTCCATGTCTTCTGCGACAGATGAAGATCTTATTCCAGACATTATTTTTCTGGATCTCAACATGCCTGTAATGGATGGCTGGGAATTTTTAAATGAATTCCTCAAAATCAAGAACAACCTGAACAAGAAGATTACCCTTTATGTGGTGAGTTCGTCTATAGATCCTCGCGATCTGGAGAGAGTGAAATCCTTCAATATGGTTACAGATTATCTTATCAAACCAATTGAGCTTAAGAAGTTCCAGAAGATTTTTGATAAAACTGCCGCCTGATATTATTCTTCCTCTACCTTAGGAAATGCTTTTTTATTGAAGATCAAGAGCAAAGCCACTCCTACACTAATGGCTGAATCTGCTATATTAAAAACCGGTTCGAAGAACGTAAAGTATTCACCACCCCAGAAAGGGATCCATTCAGGTAAATAACCTTTCCATAAAGGGAAATAAAGCATGTCTACTACCTTCCCGTAGAAAACTGAACTGTAACCACCGGCTTCAGGTAAAAAACTGGCTACATGCCCGTAACTGTCATCAAAGATGATTCCGTAGAATACTGAATCAATAATGTTCCCAAAAGCACCAGCAAAAATCAGGGCTATGGAGACAATTAGAATTCTTGATCCATTCTTTCTAACCGCATCCCATAACCAGTATCCAATTCCAACGATAGCTGCCAGCCTGAAAAGCGTTAGCGCAAGTTTACCATACTGGCCAGGAATTTTGGTTCCCCAGGCCATTCCCTCATTTTCCACGAAAAGAATGCTAAACCAGTCGAAAACCTCGATCTCTTCACCCAGCGCAAAATTTGTTTTGATATAAAATTTAGAGATCTGATCTATTAACAGGATCAGGATAATGATGATTCCGGCTTTTTTAAGCGACATGGTAATTTTTTAATTGAAACGCACCAAAAATACTAATATTATTTAGTTTTTAGTACCAATATATTCCCGTCTATGGACTTAAGTTTTATAGGGTTTCTACCTGCCAGATGTTCCGGGATCTCTACCGTTCCATTTCTGCTTGCTGCATCTACAATACCAGAAGCTGTTTCCATACGAATATTACCATCATAAGTATTAATAGTGGCATTTCCGGAGAAATCCTTTAAATTGCAATAGCCATCTTTCAGGTTCGCGGTAAGTTGTTTGAAGCCACCAGAAGTAATTAAAGAAGCTATATTGGAATCTACAGAGATTTCAAGATCTTCCGGAACCTCCAGTTCCAGCTCCAGCGAAAAGACCTTATGGGCACTTAGTTTGTCAAACCCACCGGTGAGTTCCTGCGGATAGCTGTTCGTAATACTCAAATTACCCTGGTCCACTTCAGTGAGCACAAGGATCTGGTTGTAGTATTCTCCTTCTGAATGAGTCAACAGTCTGATCCTGTCTGTATTCGTGGCGATAATCTTAATGCTGAAAACTTCGTTGGTGAGAATATCAATGGATTTAATCCCGGCAGCATTGAAGATTTCGCGGGTGTCACGCTGGGCATGCAAAGACATGTTCATACAGAAAAGAACCAGCAGACAAAACTTCTTCAACATCTTTCTTCAGTAAAAATAAAACGTCCGGAAATTGTTCCGGACGTTTGTTTGTATTGCTTAGCGCTGCATATTTTTTGCTTCAATGCTTAAAGTTGCATGCGGCACCAATAACAGTCTTTCTTTGGCAATAAGCTTCCCGGTAACTCTGCAAATACCGTACGTCTTGTTTTCGATCCTGTTCAGGGCGTTCTTAAGATCCCGAATGAACTTCTCCTGCCTGATGGCTAATTGAGAGTTAGCCTCCTTGCTCATAGTTTCACTTCCTTCTTCGAAAGCTTTGAATGTTGGAGAGGTATCATCTGTTCCGTTATTCCCGTCATTCTTATAAGCAGACTGGTAGTTGGACAACTGCTCCTGTGCTTTTTCGATCTTGGATTTGATCAAAGCCTTGAACTCGGCTAGATCTGCATCGCTGTAGCGTTCTTTTACGTCTGTAGACATGGCTTAATGTTTTTTAATGAACATTTTAGTGGCGACATCATCAAATTCAACATCTGCACCTTCTTCAACCACCTCTGCAAAATCGAGGTTTGCAGTTAATGTTTCGGTTTTAATATAGGTTATATTATCGTTCACGGCATCCTCGATCATGCCGTCCTTTTGTAGGGTCACATCTATTGTATCAGTCACTTCAAAGCCTGAATCTTTTCGGAGGTTCTGGATCCTGTTTACCAGTTCCCTGGCAACACCTTCCCTTTTCAACTCCTCACTGATACTAACATCCAGTGCCACAGTTAGATTGCCACTGCTGGCCACTAACCATCCTTCAATATCCTGAGAGCTAATTTCCACCTCAGAAAGGGACAAATTAACCATTTTTTCGTTAATTTTTAATTCGATCTCTCCTTCTCTCTCGATCTTTGCGATGTCCTCTGCCGTAAAATTATTTACTGCATTGACAATCAGATTTATATCCTTACCAAATCTTGGGCCAAGAACTCTAAAGTTGGGTTTTACCTGCTTTACCAGCAGCCCTGAAGCATCATCTATAAGCTCGATCTCCTTTACATTTACCTCCGACTTTATCAGGTCTGCAACCGCTTCAATTTCATGCTTCTGAGTATCGTCAAGTACTGGAATCATTACTCTTTGAAGAGGTTGGCGTACTTTGATCATTTCCTTCTTACGCAGCGAAAGTACCAGGGAAGAGATCGTCTGCGCTTTCTCCATCTTGTGCTCCAGGGATTTATCAACAAATTCTGGTTGATAAACCGGGAATTCTGCAATATGAATTGATTCTGAAGTATCCTTTCCTGTCGCGTTATTTAAATCTTTGAAAAGCCTGTCCATAAAGAATGGTGCTACCGGCGCTCCCAGCTTGGCTACAGTCTCCATACAGGTATACAAAGTCTGGTAAGCTGAAATCTTATCCTGCTCGTAATCACCTTTCCAGAAGCGTCTTCTGCTCAAACGCACAAACCAGTTGCTCAGGTTCTCCTGAACGAATTCTGAAATGGCCCGCGTTGCTTTTGTTGGCTCATATTCAGCATAGAACTTATCCACTTTCTGAATAAGTGTGTGCAGTTCTGATAAAATCCAGCGATCTATTTCAGGTCTTTTGTCAAGGTCTACGTCTGCTTCAGCATACGTAAATTTATCTATATTGGCATAGAGTGTAAAGAACGAATAGGTGTTATATAAGGTTCCGAAGAATTTACGCTGAACTTCGCCAATCCCTTCTATATCAAATTTTAAGTTGTCCCATGGATTTGCATTGGAGATCATGTACCATCTCGTGGCATCCGGGCCGTAAACCGCCAGGGTCTCGAATGGATCTGCTGCATTTCCAAGACGCTTGGACATTTTCTGCCCGTTCTTATCAAGTACAAGTCCGTTAGAAACAACATTCTTATAAGCAACATCATCAAAGATCATGGTTGCGATCGCATGCAGCGTATAGAACCATCCACGTGTCTGGTCCACTCCTTCCGCAATAAAATCTGCCTTACGCCATTCATCTTCCACTTTTTCCTTATTCTCGAATGGATAATGCCATTGAGAGTAAGGCATGGAACCAGAATCAAACCAAACATCGATAAGGTCTGCTTCCCGCTTCATAGGTTTTCCTGAATCTGAAACCAACGAGATGGTATCAACCACGTTTTTATGAAGATCAACCTTCTCGTAGTTCTCTTCACTCATGTCACCAGCCTCAAAATCTGAAAATATATCCTTTTCCAGCACTCCGGCCTCAACAGCTTTCGCCATCTCCTCCTTTAATTGCGCTACAGATCCTATAACCTTCACATCCCTGCCATCATCGGTTCTCCAGATTGGTAATGGAATTCCCCAGTAGCGGCTACGGCTAAGGTTCCAGTCATTTGCATTGGCCAGCCAGTTTCCAAATCTTCCTTCCCCGGTAGACTTTGGTTTCCAGTTAATATTCTGGTTAAGCTCATACATTCTGTCCTTGAACTCGGTCACTTTAATAAACCATGAGTCCAGTGGATAGTATAATATAGGCTTATCTGTTCTCCAGCAATTTGGGTAGCTGTGAACATATTTTTCAACTTTAAAAGCCCGGTTCTCTTCTTTTAGTTTGATGGCCAGCTCTACGTCTACAGATTTCTCTGGTGCCTGCCCATCATCATAATATTCATTTTTTACATACTTCCCGGCAAATTCACCTAACTCAGGTCTGAATTTACCCTGAAGGTCTACCAATGGTACCAGGTTGCCATTGTCATCCTTCACAAGAAGTGGCGGCACCTCCGGAGAAGCCTGTTTTGCTACCAGCGCATCGTCTGCCCCAAAAGTTGGAGAAGTGTGTACGATTCCCGTACCATCTTCAGTCGTTACGAAATCTCCTGCAATGACTCTGAATGCGTTTTCAGGGTTGTCATTAGGCTGGGCATAATCCAGTAATTGCTCGTATTTAATTTCAACCAGGTCTTTCCCAACAAATTCTTCACCCATTAAATACGGGATCTTTTTGTCGCCCTCAGCATAAGCCTTAAGTTCTTCTTCCGAAGAAACCTTTGTGAATTTTTTATCAAATTGTTTTTCAGCCAGATCTTTTGCCACGATAATGGTGATTGGCTCAAACGTATATTGATTATATGTCTTTACGCTTACGTACTGGATCTTAGGTCCAACGGTAAGTGCAGTATTCGATGGTAAAGTCCAGGGTGTCGTGGTCCATGCGATAAGGAAAGCTCCTTCCAGACCAGCGCCAACCGGTGCAGCAGAGGAGTCTGTGATCTTAAACATCGCCGTTACCGTAGTATCAGTCACATCCTGGTAAGTTCCCGGCTGGTTCAGTTCATGAGAACTTAAACCTGTTCCAGCTTTTGGAGAATATGGCTGAATGGTATAGCCCTTGTAAATAAGATCTTTCTTGTATATTTCTGAAAGTAACCACCATACAGTTTCCATGTATTTGGACTTGTATGTGATATACGGATCTTCCATATCCACCCAGTAACCCATCTTTCTGGTAAGATCGTTCCAGACATCGGTATAACGCATCACGGCATTTTTACATGCCTCGTTATACTTCTCAACACTAATCTTAGTACCAATATCCTCTTTGGTGATTCCAAGTTCTTTTTCCACACCAAGCTCGATAGGAAGACCATGAGTATCCCAACCTGCTTTACGTTTAACCTGAAAACCTTTTTGAGTTTTGTATCTACAGAAAATATCCTTGATAGAACGGGCCATGACATGGTGAATACCAGGTAAGCCGTTTGCAGATGGAGGTCCTTCAAAAAAGATATAAGATTCCTTGCCTTCGCGTGAACTTATACTCTTTTCAAAAATATCATTCTCTTCCCAGTAATGAAGAATTTCTTCAGCCACTTTAGGCAGGTCAAGACCTTTATATTCAGGGAATTTTGCACTCATTTTCTCCTATTTTCAAATGATGTGCGAAAATAAGGATTTTTAACAAAAGATGATATGATTCCTCGCTAAAAAACGACCGCTTTTCAGCATCAGATAATTCTGAATTGGGAAAGTAATGAAGTTGCTAAAAATTGTATTTCAGGGCAATGATCAAATTTCTACCTGCCGCAGCAATTCCGGAAGAATAGGTACGATAACGCTGATCTGTAATATTTTCCAGAGAAACTGTAGCCAGCCAATTTGGATTGAACCTGTATTGTCCCGTTAAGTTGAGCGTATACCATGCCGGTGAATATGGATTTCCATTGGCATCTGTTGCATATAAATAGGCTTTATCCTGCTCTCCCGGAGCCAGATCTTCAAAGTCAAATTCACCATTGTACTCTGCAAAAAGATCGAGTTTTAACTTTCGCTTGTTCCAGACCAGATGGGTACTTCCAAACATAGGCGCCGCATGTCTTAACGGAACATATTCACCACCTTCATTTTCTTCTCCATAGTTATAACTGAATTGAGAGTTTAAACGTAAGGCTACCGAAAAGTCTATTTCTATTCCGGCTTCCAGTCCATAAACATAAGCGTTGGCCGCATTTTGTATCGCCTGCACCCTACTGGATTCGCCCTGATAATCGATCTCGGTAACGCCATTAAGATCAAAATCTCTTCGCACCATCGCATCATCGAGATACGTATAGTAGGCGGTGACTCCAAGACGAAGATTATCGCTAAAATTAAAGTCGGCACCAAGTTCTGCATTATAGGCATATTCCGACTTCAGGTTTGGATTTGGGACGACAACAGACCCAGGTTCAGAATCAAATATTTTACCAATATCATCAATATTCGGTGCACGAAAAGCGGTAGAGAGTCCCAGTCGCCATCCTACAAAATGATTTTGACGCCAGTTAAGCCCAAGACTTCCGGTAAGTGCTCCCGTGCTGATATTCGCTTCCTCAAATGGAAAATCATAAAATCTGTTCTCAAAATTCGCGTCTACCAGAATATGATTGTAGCGCAAACCCGACTGCAATGACAGAACCTGATTTATTTTCCACTGGTAACTCGAGTAAACCGCCATAGATTGCCATTCTGAGCCATCAGGATACCTGCTCGCCGTATCTCCGGTTTCTCCATTCTGAATATTTCTGAAGTCTCCTTCAGAAGCAACCGAATTAAATACATATTCAAAACCGTAGAACAACTTGCTCTCAGACAACGACTTTTCAAAATCCAGATTTGCTGAATAAGCATCTACATTTTCTTCCGTTGAAAAAAGTATAGGCTCTCCAAAATCACGATCATTTCTGCTCTCACCAAAATACTGATAAGCCCCTGTGAACTGAACTTTATCATAGAATTCTGAACGGCTGCGGTGGTTGATTTTTACATTTCCAAGAAACCAGGTTTGCGGACCATAATACCACTCTGCGGCACGCAAAAGGCCATCTTTTTTACGATAGAGTCGGTCGTACCTTGGAAAATCTGAAGTTTGAGAATACACGAGTCCAAGATTAAAATCCCAGTCCCTGGACGGCATATACTTCACCTTTTGCAAGAGATTGATCTGGTCATAACCTGTAGGTCTCTGAACTAGCGGTTCTGGGTTTTCCAACATTACATCGATCCCGTTCTGTCTTTCCGCGTATTCAGGACGCAGATAGTCATCAGGGCCGTGCTTACCCATTTTGAGGTCACCAAAATCTGAATACGTGATCCCAGTCCTGAAAGCCCAGTTTTCCCGACCTACATTCACATCTGCATGTACGGTATTTTCATTATTGGCCGTAGCGAAACGAGTATAAATGGAACCTGAAACTGAAGTACCTCCGGTAAAACTAAAATCTGGCTGCAGGGTATAAAAATTCATCACCCCGCCAACAGCATCGCTCCCATAGACCACAGATCCCGGACCAAGAATAACTTCGGCATTCTCTACCATTAGAGGATCTACCGAGATCACATTTTGAAGATTTCCGCTTCGGAATATGGCAGAATTCATACGCACTCCGTCCACGGTGAGTAAAAGCCTGTTGGTTGAAAAACCTCTTATCATGGGGCTTCCACCGCCTAACTGACTCTTTTGCACAAAGACCTGTCCCGTACTTTCCAGAAGATCTGCTGAAGTTTGAGGATTCGCCATTAAAATTTCAGAAGGAACGATGCTCACAATCTTCTGCGGAATTTCATCTTTTTTCAGTTTAAACCGCGCGGCAGACAAGGTGATCTGCTCCAACTGATTTTCACCCGGCTCCAGAACAACGATATTATTGTTCTGAAGGATCTCTCTTTTCCTGCGATATACTTGTTTATAGGAAACCGACTTAAAAATAATGACTTCGGTATCTGAAAAATCAGTAATGATCGCCACTCCTTCAATATCTGAAATGGTATATTTTGACTGATCCTGATTGTAAATGGCCACCCCGGGAACAGGTTCGCCGGTATCACTATCCAGGATCCTGATCTCCTGTGCAGCGAGATGTAAATAAGAAAAGAAGAAAAGTAGTACTAAGAGCCCTGCCCGCATTTATCCAAAAATTTCATTTAATACTCCCAGAGACTTCGGTTTGCGAAAACCTTCAATATGCAATTCGAAATAAAGAAGAAGCATTTTCAGGAAATCTGTGCGTGAAGCCTGGTTCAATTTTATATTCGCTAAGGCATCAAATTCGGTGCCCAATAGCATTTTCAGCAAAACTACATTATTACCTTCTATGCAATAGTCATTTGTGGGAATTTCCTGAAAAACTCCGTCGAGCAAATTGAAATACTCAGCCTCTGAAGTAGAGTTTTGTGGTTGAAACCCAAGATACCTGGTAAGCTGCAGCAGAAATAATAAATGGAAATTCGCTATTTTCTCAGCAGCATCAAGATATTGCAGGCTATATTCAAGGTAGTGAAACAGGGCCTCATTATTCTCCTCTTCTTTGATACTGTTCTTAAGAACTTCAGCAAGGAACATGACCAGCGCCTGTTTGACGGGGTGCGTATGCAGGCTTAAATAACTGGCAAGTACCTTCGCTTCCTTCAAATACTCCAGCTTCCCGGTGTTTTTATGATTTGCCACGATATCCAGTTGCGTGAGACTCTGGAACATGGAGGCTTTGAATTTTCCACGCCTGCTTTTCAACACCCCTTTTAGCATATAGGTTCTTAGCCCATCAGACAGCGTGTAAAGCTTTACGATAAGATCTGCCTCCCCGTATTTTAATGCACTGATTACGATCGCTTTGGTATGCACCAGCATCCTGAAAAAATTTGGCGGCAATGTATAAAAAAAGCCGCTTTTCAGCGGCTTTAGTTTTATATTTTGAGGGTTTGATTATACAACACCCTGTGCTAGCATGGCATCTGCTACTTTTACAAATCCAGCGATATTCGCTCCTTTTACGTAGTCGATATATCCATCTTCAGTAGTACCATATTCCACACATTTCTCATGAATATCATTCATGATCTCGTGAAGTTTCTTGTCTACTTCTTCTGAAGTCCAGTTGTAACGCATAGAGTTCTGAGACATTTCCAAACCTGAAGTTGCAACACCACCGGCATTGGAAGCCTTTCCTGGTGAGAACAAGATCTTTTCATTATGGAAAACCTCGATTGCCTCAGGAGTACACGGCATATTCGCCCCTTCTCCTACGCACATACAGCCATTCTTCACTAGTGCTTCAGCGTCTTCCTTGTCCAGTTCATTCTGAGTTGCACAAGGCAAAGCGATATCACATTTGATGTTCCATGGCGTTTTACCTTCATGATATTCAGCTCCAGAATACTGCTCTACATATTCGCTAATTCTGCCACGTTTCTCATTCTTCAATTCCATGATAAACTGAAGTTTCTCTGCATCGATACCATCTTTATCGTAAATGAATCCGCCGGAGTCAGACATGGTAACAACCTTAGCTCCCAACTGAGTAGCTTTTTCCGCAGCATATTGCGCTACGTTACCAGCACCTGAGATTACAATCGTCTTCCCTTCCAGTTTCTCTCCTTTGGTTTTCAGCATATTTTGAGCGAAGTAAACGTTCCCGTATCCTGTAGCTTCAGGTCTAATCAAAGAGCCACCGTAACTAAGGCCTTTACCGGTCAAGATTCCTGTAAACTCATTCTGAATTCTTTTGTACTGGCCAAACATGAAACCTATCTCACGAGCACCAACCCCAATATCACCAGCTGGTACATCAGCATTAGCACCAATGTGCCTTTGAAGCTCGGTCATAAAGCTCTGGCAGAAACGCATCACTTCATTATCAGATTTTCCTTTCGGGTCAAAGTCTGAACCACCTTTACCACCACCCATAGGCAGTGTTGTAAGGCTATTTTTAAAAGTCTGCTCAAACGCAAGAAACTTAAGAATACTAAGGTTTACCGATGGATGAAAACGCAAACCTCCTTTGTATGGTCCAATTGCTGAGTTCATCTGGATTCTGAATCCACGATTCACCTGTATATCCCCGTTATCATCAAGCCAAGGCACTCTAAACATCACAACCCTTTCTGGCTCCACCATACGCTCCAGAAGCATTTTGTTCTGGTATTTTTTATTCTTTTCAATAAAAGGAATTACGGTTTCAGCCACCTCGTGAACAGCCTGCATAAATTCTGGCTCGTTCTGGTTTCTGGTTGACACCTTTTCCAGGAAATTTTTGATATTTTTTTCCATAATGACTGGCGCTATTATTAAATTATAAATTTTTTGTCCAAATTATGCAGCAAATATAAATATTCTATAAGGATTACTGGATTCATTCTGTCATTTCATATAAAATTAACTTTTACTTTCCACCCCTTTGTTCGCAGGCAGTTTATAAATATTGTGTTAACGTAGTTTTGCTATATTTGCTAACGTTGCAAGCTGCATTCAATGAATATCAATAAGGTTTTTCTTCTTTTCTTCATTATTATCCTGGGCTATTCTGAAAATGCTTCGGGACAGCTTAGTTTTTCGAATGAAGTTGGGGTGATCGCCGGGCCTGCCGGATTTTTTACCGATTACGGGGAACGCTGGAATGTTAAAAATAATCTGGATAATGGTGGTTTTGGTGTTGGCCTGGTTCATTATATGAATTTTGCCTTTAAACCTGAATGCAGCTGCCGTCCAAGCAGTTTGTGGTTTACAAAGTATTTCAGAATTAGAAATGAAATCGATTACTTAAGATCTAACCTCGATCATTATGGCCCCGTAGCTGAGAAAAACAGCCTGGGAGGACAGCAGCTTCGGGCAATGCATGGAGAAACCGAAGTCATTGAAGCCGGAACCTCGCTTGAATACCATTTTCTGGGAATAAAAAAAGCCAGGGATTTTGGATACCTGTTTGCACCTTATATCTCGCTGGGAGTTCACTTTGTGCATTATAGACCAACTGCATATTCAGATCTTGGTCCGTTAGATAGTCCCAAAGTGCTTTTTGATACTTTTGAGGATGGACTGTTTCTGGAACCTGGAAATACCTTTGCCATTCTCGGAAGTGCAGGACTGCGTTACAGGCTGAGCAGGTTCAGCGATCTGCAGCTTGAAGCCAGGGCAACCTATTATGATACCGACAAGCTTGAAGGCCTGGACGTGCAGGGACCGCAAAACAAATTCAATGATTTTGTACTCTGGTTCAATGTAGGTTATATCTATTACCTGGACTTCTAAAAAACCAGATCTGCAGCCTTCAGGATAGTCCCGCCCTTTCTAAGGATCTCCAGTTTCATTTTCTCAAAACCTTTTTGATCTATAGACCTGGTCGCATCTTCGATAAGAGTAGTTTCAAAACCTTCCGAGATACTGTCAAGGACCGAATAAGCTACACAGTAATCTCCGGCAAGACCAGCGAAATATACCTGATGTACCCCTTTTTCTTTGAGGTACCCGGAAAGTCCTGTTGACTTTAAATGCATATTATCATAAAAACCACTATAGCTGTCGATCGCCAGGTCTGTGCCTTTTCTGAAAATCGTTTCGATGCGATTGGTATCCAGCTCTGGATGAAATTCCGCGCCAGGTGTATTTTGAACGCAATGATCTGGCCATAGCACCTGGTTGAGTCCGTTAAGCTTAATGACATCAAAAGCACTGGCATCCTGATGAGCTGAAGCAAAACTGGAATGACCTTTCGCATGCCAGTCCTGGGTGGCAATCACCAGATCAAATTTTTGTTGTAGCTCATTTATGAGAGGAATGATTTCATCGCCATTTTTAACAGCAAGTGCACCACCAGGCATAAAATCGTTTTGAATATCTATAAGAACAAGCGTTTTCATTATAATTTGTTTTTCTGCATTTTAATCAACCCGTCCCGTTCCTCTTTCAAGGTCTCACTAATTCCTATTTTGTAGATATGCGGATTGTTGAAGCGCTTGTATTCAATAGGTAATTCGGACAGCCTTGAGATGCTGTATTCCGAAATTTCACTGAGACTTCTTTTTTCCTGAAGTACCTTTCCTTCGTTCATAACCAGTTCCAGCAAAGCTTCCTGCTCGTAATGTTTCAGGCTCATCGATTTATAAGGCTCGAATGGATGGTGCATTTCCTCGATGCTGTTCTCATGATATAATCCAATGGCATCTGCACCAATGCACTTTCCGTTTTCATCCTTGATCCTGAAAACCTGCTTTTTATGTGGCAAGGTGATCTTAATGATACTTTCTGAAATCTTTATTCTAGGTTTCCCTGCTGAAAATGCCAGTTTATAAACTCCATCCAGAGCGCCATCAGGATCTCCAGTCACCAGGTTTGTTCCCACTCCAAAAATATCAATGGGAGCCTGTTGTTCCAGCAAGCTTTTGATAACATACTCATCAAGCTGATTGGAAGCCGCTATCTTCACATATTCCAGGCCGGCTGCATCCAGCATTTTCCTGCTTTCCTTGGCAAAATAGCTTAGGTCTCCACTATCCAGCCTTACGGCCAGTAACTTTTCACCACGCTTCTCCATTTCTTTGGCAACCTTGATCGCGTTGGGAATTCCACTTTTCAAGGTATTATAAGTATCTACAAGAAGCACGCAATTCTCTGGACGACCTTCAGCAAAATCTCTAAAGGCAGTTAGCTCATCATCGTAGCTTTGCACAAAAGAATGCGCCATTGTTCCAGAAACAGGAATATCAAAATCTTTTCCAGCGACTACGTTACTTGTCCCGTTAAAACCTCCAATGATTGCGGCGCGGGTAGCAAAATATCCTCCGCTAGCCTGGGCACGCCTTAATCCAAAATCCAGCAAAGTCGCATCTCCAGCCACTAATCGCATTCGACTTGCCTTCGTAGCAATAAGGGTTTGGAAGTTGAGTAAATTAAGAAGAATCGTTTCTATGATCTGCGCTTCGATAATGCTCGCTTCTACCTGCAGGATGGGCCGGGTTGGAAATACCACATCACCTTCTTTCACTGAATAGATTTTTCCTTTGAACTGGAAATCCTTTAAATATTCCAGGAAATCCTTTTCAAAACCCTGTTCTTTTAAAAACTGAAGATCATTTTCTGAAAATCGAAGTCTGGCCAATATATCCAGAAGATCTTCCAGACCCGAGAAGATGGCGTAACCACTTTTAAATGGAAGCTTTCTAAAATAATAATCAAAAACTGCCTGCTGGTCTTTCTGTCCTTTCTTGAAATAGACCTGCGCCATAGCTAACTGGTACTGGTCTGTATACGTCGCGGTAAATTGATTCATAGTAAATTCTTGAGTGCACTCGAATATTTAAAGAGCGGCATACACAAATTTACCGAAATTAAGATTTCACGCCCGGCATATCCATAAAGAATCTATTGCTGGAAGTATCTGCTTCCTACCGCCTTTAATTCTTCAAATCATCAGACAGCGAAATGCGATATCTTCCGTTTTCTGAAGGGAGAAGTTTTTCACTTACCAGTTCAAGGGTATTACCCTCCTGTACCCATGGAATCTCTTCGGAATTGTTCTCGGCATCGTAACCATCGAACCAGGCGAAGTCGATATCCTGGTAATATGAAGTGATCTTTAGCTCATAAACCTCCCCTTTTTTACTCCATTCTATAAGATAGTCGGAATCATTTGGAACAGGCAAAGCTGTTTCAGGATCTCCCTTTCCGGAGACGTAAATAGTACTAAGATCTGAAGGTGAGAACCACACATAGGTATTTTCCCATTTCTCACTATAACTATCAGGATTTACAAGTGCAACGGGATTACAGCTTGACAATAAAGTCAACACAAACGCGATTACTGGGAGTAAAATAGCTCGGGAATCCTTAAACTTTAAAAAAGTTGGGGTGCTGACGTATTTTGGGAATACATCCTTTAAAAATTTCATATTGGTGGTTCGATTACAGCAAGCTGAAGCCGAAGTAGTTTGGGGTTTGGTGAAATTAGAAAATTATAACAGCTCTTCCGAAGGAAAGTAAAACGCTAACTTAAGTTTGTGAATTAAAGCTCTGAGAAACCGGCTAAATACTAAAATTGACCGATGAAAAACCAGCGTTTGTACGGTTTTCCATGAGCAGCGTTTAAATGCCCATTTCCGCAGTTTAACGTACTATAATCCAGCAAAAATAGATAGTAAACTAGAAACCAGGTTTTTATAACGTTTAAGCCTGTAAATAGGTTTTTACTACAAAAAAAAGCCACATTTAGAAAATGTGGCTTTTTTAGCGGTAAAACGTTATGTTTAAACCTTTTTGTAACTGGAATTGTATTCTTCCATAAGACTCATGATCGCTTTCATTAAGTCTTTGGTCTCCAATAATAAGTTGAAGTACAAGGTTGTGTTTTTTGGACTGGATTCTTCAGTTCTTGTTCTAGACACTTGCTTTTCGATCTTTTCAGAAATCCTCTGTAGCACCACATCTTTCTTTGCAACAATTCGACTTATATCCTGGAACTCCCTGTTATTAAAGATCACTTCGATCTCTGTGAGCAATTCGCTTAAGATATCATCAATCTCTTTAAGATCTAGAAGCTGATTATATCGAAGCGGTTTGTGATTATTATTCACATGCTTGTAACTTTTCTTGGAAATATATTCCAGGGATTGAGCAATATCGGTAAGGTGCCCAAGAATAGAGATATAAAAACTACTTCCACGTACACTGGTTTCATCCAGACTTTTAATAAAGAAGAAAATCTGGTCTCTTAGATCTTCGATTTCAGACTCCAGTTTTTCCACACCTTTCTTACTCTTCTTCAGCTTCTTCTTATCCTGTTTGGACAAACCAGCAAAGGTATCAGAGAAGATCTTATTGGATCTGCTAACTACATTAGAAATATTATCAGCACTTTCAAGGATGATTCCCTGAACAGTTTTACTTTCAGATTTCTTCAGGCCAGATTTATCGGCTTTTGCGGTTTCCTTGTTCTTGTGTGAGATATAGTTTCTCACAAGCAAACCTATCGCTGCCAGAAGTAGAATGGCGATTGCAGGCCCTTTTCCGAGGAAAATAATATAGGTTAAAATTCCTGCTGCTGAAAAGGCGCTAAAGGCAGTGAAGAACCATCCCCCAATTACTTTTAAAACTCCGGCAACACGATATACAGCACTTTCTCTACCCCAGGCTTTATCTGCAAGAGAAGTTCCCATGGCCACCATGAATGTTACATAGGTAGTAGATAAAGGTAATTTATAGGAAGTCGCGATAGAGATCAATACACCGGCAACGGTAAGATTAATCGCTGCTCGAATCATATCGAATGCTGGCTGCTCTTCCGCTTTATCTCCAATGAGGATATCATCAGGTTTGCTAAAACTACGGCCTATCTTTCTACGCATCCCTCCCGGAACAATTAGCCGAATGGAATCAGCCAGTTTGGTCGTTCCTGTTACCAGAGCACGGGAAAGCATATTTGGATCGAACTTTTCAGTTCCATGTCCCTGTCGGGAAAGTCCAATTTCAGTTTCAGCTACGGTCTTTGCTTTCTTCGAAAACCAAAGTGTAAGCACCATAATAGCACCTGAGATAAATAATAATATTGGTTCTGCCGGTACTTTATCACGTAATACCTCCATAGAGAATTCTGTAGAAATCTGGCCAGATGCTGCCCAGGCTTCATAAGAGTGGTAAGCTGCCATTGGAACCCCAATAAAGTTTACCAGGTCATTTCCAGAGAAGGCAAGCGCAAGACCAAATGTCCCTACTGCGATCACGAAGATGAGGATACTTTTCTTAAATATCTTCATAAAGAGATAGCTGAAAAGTGTCCAGAATAGGAAACTAGCCAGGATTACGGTATATACCTGAGTAGAAAGCACATCTTTAAAGCTGTCGTAATACGGAGTTCCTTTCATCCCTTTGAAAATGATGAAATAACTGATGGCTGCAAGACAAATTCCTCCGAAAATAGAACCAAAATTCTTGATTTTCTTTTCGTATTCAAACGTGAACACTAGGCGGGACAACCACTGCACCAATGCTCCTATGGTAAATGCGATGACTACAGATAGGAATATTCCGGATATGATCTCGGTTGCTTTATCTGTATTGATGTAAGAGGAAAGATCTGCCAGCGTTTGAGTATCTGAAGCTCCAATTTTGATAAGCGCCATTACTACCGCTGCTCCAAGTAATTCGAATACAATGGATACTGTTGTTGAAGTTGGCATTCCCAGTGTGTTGAAAAAATCCAGCAGGAGAATGTCTGTGATCATAACAGCCATAAATATGATCATGATCTCATCAAAATAGAACTGACCGGGCATAAAAATACCTTTTCTGGCTACCTCCATCATTCCGCTGGAAAAAACAGCACCAATAAAGATCCCTACACTGGCCACGATCATGATCGTTTTGAATGAGATCGCTTTGGAACCAATCGCAGAGTTCAGGAAGTTCACGGCGTCATTACTAACTCCAACCACTAAATCGGCAATGGCAAGAACCACTAATGCAACCAGCATCAACAAGTAAATATTTTCCATTTTATTGTGTTTAAAAAGCGGTGCAAGTATCCAACCAAATCGTGGATTTACTGTTACCTAATTGTTAATTTTAAAAGTGAAATTCGAAGCCTGTTCTAAATGATATAAAATCCTCTATTCCAGCTTGTTTCGAATAATTGATATCTGCCTGTATCTTTAGCTTATGTCCTACAATATATTTGGATCCTCCCAGAGTGTATTGTTCGACATCATCCACTTCGATAATATCGGAATAGTCGTTTCTTGAGTATCTAGCAGCAATTTCATAATTACTTTTGAAAAGGTACGCAGTTTGAAAGTTTATTCCCTGCCCTTCCAGCACCCTGTACTCAGCTGCCTGATTTTCTCCCTGAATCCTGGCAATAGGATCTTCTGCATCGCGATAGGCATATTCTGCCATTACTGAAAGTCCGCGGTATTTAAAAACTGCATCCAGGAAAAACGTTTGGATATCGGTTTTATAAAGTGTTCCATCTTCCAACAGCATAAAACTTCCCAGGTTACTTCTCGTTCTTACGGCATCATTATTAATATCGTAAACTGCTCCCAGCATTAGTTTAGGAGAGGGCTCTCGTTCAAGATCTGCCTGGAAATAATCTCCTTTTTCAAGAAATTCTCCGAATGGCAGAAGCTCAATTCTTCCTGTGTATTCCATTCCTCCCTGGCTACCACTAGTTATATTTCGTCCTTCTCCCTGCGAAAACGCCAGCTTCTCTTTGATCACAAATTTTTCTCCCAGTTTGAATTTATGATGTAGCTGAAGTCCAATATCTCTATCTAGATTGAACCTGCTGTTTACAATAGATCGGTCTATAAGCTGTAAACTCGCTGAAGAAATAACCCTTTCCACATTTCCAGGAAGTTTGGTCTGCCCCGCCCATAGTTCGAAGTTCTTATGAAAATGCCATTTAAGAACTGCGTCGAGAATATACCGTGGTGAATTGGACGTAAACTGATTGGCTCCGGAAATGTCATTATTCGAAAGACCAAGTTCAATCTTATAAACCAGTTTCGGCGTAAGAGCGAATCCATCAAATTTTAGCCTTGCTCTTCTAATCAGGAAATTTTGCTCTGGATCCATGTACTCTTCTCCATCGTGATTCCATGTAGTAAGAGATCTGAACTGGAACCTTGGCGCAAATTTCACGCTAAAGGAACTATCTTTTGCGGTAAAATTAAGCAGGCCTTTTCCAAATTTTGTGTCACTTATTTCCTGAGCTCCAAGTCCCAATGTGACGAACAGGCACAAAACGAGTGTGCTGAATCTAGTCTTCATAAAATCGTATTATAAGTTTTTGTCGGCGACAAAGAAACAGACTTTATGTTAACTGAATGTTTCCCAAGAGTTAAACCTGAGGTTGGTCTAAGTTAATAAAAAAAGGCTGCCCTGTTTTTACAGGACAGCCTCGCACACTATTATGTAGAGTCGACAAAAACTTAATACGATTTTCGTGTGCTTTTGTACACACAAAGAAAGTACAGCGATGTCTCTTTAAGGTCACGCTTATATTAAATTAAGTTTAAAAATGGGATTAGAGAGGAAAGTACTAAAAACAAGAAAGCCACTCGAAAAACGAATGGCTTTGCTGCTCCTCCTCTTGGGCTCGAACCAAGGACCCTCTGATTAACAGTCAGATGCTCTAACCAACTGAGCTAAGGAGGAATGTTTTGCTTTGAAAGCGGTTGCAAATATAAATCAATTTTTAAATGCTGTCAAAACAAATTTCAGATTTTTTTCGAAGAATTTTACTTCGATTACGAATCCTTCAGAAAGTCAATTAATTACAGATTGATAAAATTTTCAGTAATGATGGATTTTATATTTCTACAGATACTACTAAACAAAAAAAACAGCCCAAAAGGACTGTTTTATATCTATAAATTCTTCCGCAGAGATTATTCAAATAACCAGCGGTAGATATCATTTCCATTTGCATAAAGCACCAGCGCTATCAACAAGAAGAAACCAGCCATCTGGGCGATCTCCATAAACTTATCATTTGGCTTTCTACCTGTAACCATTTCATACAACAGAAACATCACATGTCCACCATCCAGTGCCGGGATAGGCAGAATATTCATGAATGCCAGGATAATGGAAAGCAGGGCCGTGGTGTTCCAGAACCCGAACCAGTTCCAGGAATCAGGGAACAAGCCTCCAATCGCCCCGAAGCCTCCAAGTTGCGTAGCTCCTTTTTTGGTAAATACATATTTGAACTGGTACACATAATCTCTTAGCGTCCAGTAACCGTAATCGAATCCTTTGCTGATGCTTTCACTGAATCCGTATTTATTGCGTTTGATCTCGATCTCTGAAGCTGGACCAACACCCAGGTATCCATCTTCATCTGGAGTGATCTCACTGCTCATGATCTTTCCATTCCTGTCAAATACAACTTCAATAGTCTTTTCCTTATTTTCCATGGATGCAGGAGCGATCTCATGCCAGTAACCTATCTCCACATCATTCAGACTAATAATGCTGTCGCCTTTCTTAAGACCGGCTTTTGATGCAGCATGTTCAGCGATGACCGTATCCAGTACTGCCGACTGTATAGGCACAAATGGCTGCATAATTCCTTTTTCAAACATCTGGGTTCCTATCTCTGCCGGTACTTCAATGGTTTCTTCTGAACCATCCTGATGTAAAACCGTAATATTCTGCACATCTCTCATAAAAAGATGCTTGTTGATGTCAAGACTATTCTGAAACTCATCTCCATTTACTTCAAGAATCCTGTCTCCATCCTCAAAACCATATTCCTTAAAATCATCGATCACCGCAAATCCATCTGGCATTTCATCTGGGCCCACATAAGCAGATCCCCAAACGAACATGATCATCATGTAAATCAGAAAACCAAGAACCAGGTTTACCGTTACTCCACCAAGCATGATGATTAATCGCTGCCATGCCGGCTTGCTTCTAAATTCCCAGGGCTGTGGCGGTTTGGACATTTGTTCCTTGTCCATGCTTTCATCGATCATCCCCGCGATCTTCACATAGCCTCCAAGCGGCAACCAACCAATTCCATAGGTGGTTTCACCAATCTTTTTCTTAAGTAATGAAAATTTTACATCAAAGAACAGATAGAACTTTTCAACTCTGGTCTTAAATAATTTGGCCGGAATAAAATGACCCAATTCGTGGAGAACTATAAGTAGGGAAAGGCTTAATATTAATTGTATGGCTTTTACTAGAAATGGATCCATCAGCTAACTTCAAATTTTAAATCGCACAAAAGTAAGTTTTTAAAAGCTTCTAGAAAAGTTTAGTTTGATCGAGTGAGCAACACGAAAAATTCCACAGAAGAAATTGGACTAATTGAGCCTCAGGCCATAACTTTGTAAAAAATTGCGCCAATGCTCAAGTTCTTTGCCCGATATAAACCTTTTGCCATTGTACTGGCGATACTTTCGGTCATCATCATGTATTTTATCTATACATTGCTGAAACCAAAGGAACGATTGCCTGTTTATCAACCCGATATGGTCAATGCAGAACTGGTCGATACTACCGTACAGTTTGTTAGAAAATACCACAAGATCGCAGATTTTAAACTTTTAAATCAAAACGGGGATACCATTACCCAGGATTTTTATGAGGATAAGATCTATGTAGCCGACTTTTTTTTTACCACCTGTCTTACCATTTGCCCGATCATGACAGACCATATGATCGAGATCCAGGAGAAGATCAAGGATGACAAGGATGTTTTGCTGCTCTCTCATACCGTATTTCCTGTAGCCGACAGTGTTCCTGTCCTTAAAGAGTATGCCGATGAAAAAGGGGTGATGGATGAAAAATGGAACCTGGTAACCGGGGACAAAAAACAGATCTATGATCTAGCTCGCAAGTCTTACCTGGCTACAAAATCCACCGGCGATGGCGGTAAATATGATATGATCCACACAGAAAATTTCGTGCTGATAGATAAAAAGAAGCAAATTAGGGGGTTTTACGACGGTACTCAGCCAGAAGCCATTGAAGATCTCATGCACGATATAGAGATCCTAAGGCAGGAGGATCGCTAATTAATTAAAGCTAATCTTTTGTATTGGACCAAATTCCATTACTTTTGCCTTGTTTAAAATCAATCTAAATAAAATGAAGGTGACCGTTGCAAATCTTAGGCGAGGCCAACGCGGAATCATTAAAGAGTTTTCTGCAGATATGGTTCCCTTAAAATTGCTGGAAATGGGTTGCCTTCCTGGAAACGAAGTAGAACTAGTTCAAACTGCGCCATTCCATGACCCTATGTATTTAAATATAAACGGGAGTCATTTGGCCATTAGAAAAGAAACTGCTTTGCTTATAGAAATCGAATTAATAGGCTAATATGGGAAAGCAAATTAATGTTGCTTTAATTGGAAATCCCAATACTGGAAAGACCTCTGTTTTTAATCAGCTTACCGGACTCAACCAGAAGGTTGGGAATTATCCCGGGATCACCGTTGAGAAAAAGGAAGGGATCTGTAAACTTCCACGTGGATTAAAAGCTCATATTCTTGACCTTCCAGGTACTTATAGTTTAAACGCCAGTTCTGTAGATGAAAATGTCGTTATAGAACTGCTTCTCAATAAAAACGATAAAGATTATCCAGATGTTGCCGTTGTAGTGAGTGACGTCGAAAATCTTAAGCGGAATTTACTGTTGTTCACCCAGATCAAAGACCTTGGAATTCCTACCATTCTTGCGATTAACATGGCAGACAGGATGGATCGAAAGGGGATTAGCCTGGATTTAAAATTGCTGGAGGAGCGTTTAAAAACAAAGATCGCACTGGTTAGCGCCCGAAAAAGCATGGGTATTGACGCCTTAAAGGAATTAATCCTGAATTACCGACATATGACGGTAGATCCCTGCGTAAATGCCTCTGTGATCGATCCTGAATACTTCGGAAACTTACGCAAAACATTTCCTAATCAATCTCTATACAAGCTCTGGCTGGTAATCACCCAGGATGTGAACTTCGGAAATATAAACCGGGGCGAGATTAACAGAAGTTCAGATTTTAATACGAAGTCTGTAAGTGATCTCAAGAGGCTTCAGCAAAAAGAAACAATTTTAAGGTACCAGTTTATTAACGGGGTACTGAAGGAGACGTTGACCATAGACAAGAATGCAGCGACAGATCTTCGTTCTCGTTTTGATCGTATTCTAACCCATAAGGTTTGGGGATATGTTATTTTCTTCGCAATTCTACTCTTGATCTTCCAGGCGATCTACAGCTGGTCGAGCTATCCAATGGATATGATCGACGCCGCGTTTGCCTCACTAAGCGAATGGACCAAAAACGCGCTCCCCGCAGGATCCTTTACCAATTTAATTTCAGAAGGCATAGTGCCAGGTCTTGGAGGTATCGTCATCTTTATACCGCAGATCGCTTTTCTATTCTTCTTTATCTCCATTCTGGAAGAATCTGGCTATATGAGCAGGGTAGTCTTTTTGATGGACCGCATCATGAGACGTTTTGGTCTCAGTGGGAAAAGCGTGGTACCACTGGTATCGGGAACGGCCTGTGCAATCCCCGCAGTAATGGCAACCAGGAATATCGAAAACTGGAAAGAACGATTGATCACTATCCTGGTAGTTCCATTTACCACCTGTTCAGCAAGATTGCCGGTTTACCTTATCATTATAGCCCTTGTAATTCCCAATGAAAGCTTCTTTGGATTTAATTACCAGGGATTAACCCTGATGATCCTTTATTTGCTAGGATTTGGAATGGCTATTTTCTCTTCCTGGTTACTGAATAAAATTCTGAAAACCAGAACAAAATCATACTTCGTCATAGAAATGCCTAATTATAAGCTTCCTATGGCTAAGAACGTGGCGATCAACGTGGTTGAAAAGACAAAATCTTTTGTTTTTGGCGCCGGAAAGATCATTTTGGCGATTTCGGTAATTCTATGGGTGCTGGCAAGCTATGGTCCCGGGGATGATTTCAACAAAGCTGAAGAGATCGTGACTGCTCAGTATGAGAACAACGAGAATGTAGAAGATGAAAGTGTGGAGGAAGCCATTGCTTCCTATAAACTGAAGAATTCTTACATAGGAATCATGGGACGTGGAATAGAGCCTGCCGTTGCTCCGTTAGGTTACGACTGGAAGATCGGGATCGCGATCATAAGTTCCTTTGCCGCAAGAGAGGTGTTTGTAGGTACACTGGCAACCATTTATAGTGTGGGAAGCGACGAAGAGGAAACCATTAAAAATCGAATGGCTGCAGAAACAAATCCTGTCCTTGGCGGACCCTTATTCACATTTGCCAGCGGGATAAGCTTATTGCTATTTTATGCTTTTGCAATGCAGTGTATGAGTACACTGGCGATCGTAAAACGGGAAACCAATACCTGGAAATGGCCTGTTTTGCAGTTGGTAATTATGACCGCATTTGCTTATGTGGTCGCACTTATCGCATTCCAGGTACTTAAATAAAGTAAGTTTAGAATTATAAATCGACTTAATAACTATGGAAATACTTCAGGAAATACTGGTTTTAATTACCTTTCTGATAGCTCTGGGCTATATGGTCACGCGTTTTATCTGGAAACCATCTTTCGCCGGCGGTTCTAAAAAGAAGGACAAAACTGCCTGTGGAGTTTCCGGTTGTGGTTGTAGCGATTAATTATAATACTTCCGTAATACGCAAATTGACCATATAATCTTCTGATGGAATCTTCCCGGGATTTACCGGATATGGTTTGACATTAACCAGGCTTATTTTCAACTCCTTCGAATCAGGAAAAAGATGGTTTATAGATTTAGAACCTGAAAATTCCACATTTCCAATCAACTTTCGTTTTTCAAAGACTTCAACCTTCACCCGTACCTGCCCTGCCCATATACAGGTCACAATAGGATTGCTGGGACAGCGCGAATCTGAAATAATTTCCTTTAGTTTGATGCTGCGTTCTCCAAAATGCAGCTCATCACCAAGACATAAAGAAGCTGAGGAAACATTCAGTTTTACAACAGTTTTCATCCCTTCAGGTTCAGAAATTGAAGGTGCTGGTTGCTTTTCCGTTGATTGAAAGGAAATATATAGGGCCAGGAAAATGATGAGTGATCGCATATTGAGTTTTTCAAAAAGACGATCGCTATTTACCTGTGTTGCAAAATGCTACCCAAGACCAACGTCCAGGGTCATCATAATCATAAATCCTCCTATGAAGCCCATCGTGGAAATATCTGTAAAATTACCCTGCTGTGCTTCAGGAACCACCTCCTCTACCACGACAAAGATCATCGCTCCGGCTGCAAAACATAAAGCGTATGGTAAGATAGGCTCAAAAGTTAAAACTGCCCAGGCTCCCAGGACCGCGGCAAATGGCTCTACGATGGCAGAAAGCTGCCCATAATTAAAACTTTTCCACCGGCTCAAACCCTGTCTTCGCAATGGCATCGCTACCGCAAAACCTTCAGGAAAGTTTTGCAATCCTATACCAATGGCCAGAGCAACGGCACCACCAATACTGGCACCTTCAAATCCAGCAGCTACTCCGCCAAACAACACACCCACCGCTAGACCTTCTGGAATATTATGCAGAGTAATGGCCAGGGTTAATAGTACAGACTTATGCCAGGGAGTTTTAACCCCTTCCGCTTCACTCATTTTAAAATTTACGTGTAAATGGGGAAGTACCTTATCCAAACCAAAGATGAACAGTGCTCCCAATCCAAATCCTACCAGCGCAGGAATCGTTTTCTCAAATCCTTCACCCGGACTCATTTCAATTCCAGGTGCCAGTAAACTCCAGAAACTTGCCGCTACCATAACGCCACCTGTAAACCCGAGCATTCCATCAAAGAATGCGCGGTTCATTCCTTTAAACAGGAAAACCAGCGACGCACCCAATGCCGTAAGCCCCCAGGTAAACAAGGTAGCATATAACGCGGCCAATACCGGATCCAATTGTTCAAAATAGCTAATAACTGCTTCCATTCTAAGGTGTTTTAATGTATAAATTGGTCGATATCTGGTTAGAAATCATCAAGGTATTTCCATCCATTTCAATCAACATTGATTGATCAAAATCTTCTTTTTGTTTCACTTTTACGCTTGCACCCAGCGAAATGTTGTTTTTATCAAGGTATTGCAGGAACTCTACGCTCGAATCCTTTACTCCTACACAAATCCCGGTCTCCCCTATTTTAAGTTCAGAGAGCAAAACCCGGTTGGCCACAGAAAAATTTCCTTTGGAATCTGGAATTGGGTCTCCATGTGGATCTCTTTGTGGGAATCCCAAGAACCTGTCAAGCTCTGCCGTAAGTTTTTCAGACTTTATATGCTCAAGCTGCTCTGCCACTTCATGCACCTCATCCCAGTTGAAATCCAGTTTTTCTACCAGAAATACTTCCCATAACCTGTGCTTTCTGATAACCTCTATGGCGGCCGCTCTCCCCGCTTCACTAAGCTTCACTCCCTGGTATTTCCTGTAAATAACCAGACTTTTTTCTGAAAGCTTTTTAATCATATCGGTTACTGAAGATGCTTTGGTCTGCATTTCTTCAGCAAGAGCATTGGTACTTACCCCGTTCTTGTAAGAATTTTGCAGATGAAAAATGGCTTTGAGATAATTTTCTTCAGAAAAACTGAACATAGAACATAATTTAACAAGACCAAAAATACATTTTTAATTCAATAAATCTAAATTTTAGTCTTGTCTAATTTTATTTTATATCTTCGTGAAAATTATTTTCAATGCGTTGTATATTTTTTATTTTCATTGTTTTTGGTTCATTGAATCTCCTTGCACAGAATTACCAGGTATCTGGAACCATCAATTCACCAGAAGGAGCAGTCGCCTTCGCCAGTATCTATACAGAAAGCGGAGCATATGGTACCAGCGCTGATGAAAATGGATCTTACGAGCTGGAAATTCCGGCCGGGGACTATAAGCTCGTTGTAAAGTCCCAGGGTTTTAAAACGGTGTACAGAAATATAAAGATGGATGAGTCCAGAATCCTGAACATTGAAATGGAAATTGATCCCAATGGTTTGGACGAGATTGTGGTCACCGGGACCAGGACAGCAAAAAGACGTACAGATTCTCCGGTAATTGTAAATCTCATCAACAGTGAAACCCTGGAACAGGTCGTGGCGACAGATCTTTCAGACGGGTTGCGCTTCCAGCCGGGACTACGAATTGAAAAAGATTGCCAGACCTGTAATTATACGCAACTTCGCATGAATGGTTTGCAGGGTGGTTATTCCCAGATTCTTGTAAATGGCCGACCTATTTTTAGTCCGCTAACAGGTTTATATGGTTTGGAGCAAATTCCGGTGAATATGATCGAGCGTATTGAGGTGGTTCGTGGAGGTGTTTCCGCTCTGTATGGTTCCAGCGCTATTGGAGGGACCGTGAATGTGATCACCAAAATTCCGAAGCAAAACTCCTATAGCCTCAGCTACACCCTGGAGAATATTGATGGTGAAGCCAACCAGGATGTTCTAAATGGAAACGCGACGGTAGTTTCAAAGGATTATAAAGCGGGAGCCAACTTTTTCGTGAATCGAAGAACTCGTGAAATGTATGATGCCAATGGAGATAATTTTTCTGAATTGCCCGAACTCAAGGACAATGCGTTCGGTGTAAATGCTTTTTATCTTCCAACTGAAGATTCCAAGATCAATTTAAGCCTGAGCAGTTTATACGAATACAGATATGGCGGAGAGATGGTAGATGGTCCCGCTTACCTGGCACAGCAAAGTGAAGAGCGAACTCACAACGTGCTTATGGGAAGTCTTGATTACCAGGTAAATTTCAATGATGACAAAAGTTCGATCATTCTTTATTATGGTGGTCAATCAACCAAACGTGATCATTATACCGGAATCATTCCAGATGACGAATTTGAAAAACAGCAGTTCTTCGCAAATCCTCCTTACGGAACTTCTGAAGTGGAAACACACCAGGGAGGCGGACAATTTAACCAGCGAATCGACAATTTTCTGGGTGGAACCACTACGCTTACTACGGGAGCAGAATTCGTCTATGATGATGTATATGATATCATCCCTTCTTACAACTACCTTATCGACCAGACTACCAGAAATTTTGGAGCTTTCTTTCAAAATGACTGGGATGTCACAGAGAACCTTAATTTTCTATCGGGTTTCAGGGTCGATAAACATAATCTGGTGGATGATGCGATTGTGAGTCCGCGTCTTTCTCTGTTATATAAACTAAAAGAAACCACGCAGTTCAGACTAGGCTGGGGAACGGGATTCCGTGCTCCACAGGCTTTTGATACAGATCTGCACATCGCGTTTGCCGGCGGCGGAATTTCAAGAATTTCCCTCGCAGAAGACCTGTTTGAAGAACGAAGTAACAGTTTTACCGCCTCCATCAATTATGACCGGGCTACCGAGCATTTTATCTGGGGATACACGCTGGAAGGTTTTTATACAAAACTGAACGATGCTTTTTATTTATTCCCTTTGGGAGAAGATCAATTTGGAGAACGATTTGAAAAACGCAATGGATCTGGAGCTACGGTAAAAGGATTTACGCTGGAAACCAGGGCAAATTTTGATTATTTATTTGAACTGGAAGCCGGATTTACCTTACAATCCAGCAAGTTTGAAGAACCTGTTGAAAACA
Organism: Christiangramia portivictoriae DSM 23547; assembly: GCF_000423045.1. GTDB lineage: Bacteria > Bacteroidota > Bacteroidia > Flavobacteriales > Flavobacteriaceae > Christiangramia > Christiangramia portivictoriae. The sequence continues at coordinate 343,089 of NZ_AUHF01000007.1, forward strand.
TTGAAGGCCTGGAAGCAAAAAGAGATTTTCTACGCACTCCAAACGATTATGGCTATGCAACGCTAACCTATACTCCCGGAAAACGTTTTAATGCCAGCGCGAACCTGGTCTATACCGGGAAAATGGATATCTTACATTTTGCGGGTGAAGGGACAGGGCAAGACGTGGATGAGTATGATGTGACACCAAATTTTGCAGAATTAAGTTTGCGACTGGGCTATAAAATTCCGCTGGACAGGGTGAATTCAAATATGGAAATTTTTGGTGGAGTTAAGAATGTGACCAACGCCTATCAGGATGATTTTGATCTCGGCAAGAATCGTGACAGTAACTATATTTATGGTCCCGGGAATCCGCGTTCTGTTTTTGTAGGTTTAAAGATCGAATCCCTGTAGTATGAAATTTTCGGTAATTTTCGCGGTACTTCTTTTGATTCTTTCTACGGAAGCTTCCGCACAAAAAACGTTTGAAGTACAATGGCTCACTTTTGAGCAATTGTATGATTCCCTTCAGCAGAAACCAAAAAAGGTTTTTATAGACTTTTATGCCGACTGGTGTGCGCCCTGCAAAAAAATGGATGAAGAGGTTTTTACTTCAGAAGCTATTCAGAAGAAATTGAAAAAGGATTTTTATGCGGTGAAATTTGATGTGGAAAGCACAGATACAGTTCGCTTTGGAAAACAACAGTTTACAAACGAAAGATTAAACCGAAGAAACCCGGTTCACCAGATCGCCCTGCTTATGGCCAGGCGTAAAAACAGGCCATTTTCGCTACCGGCAATAGTCTTTCTGGATCAGGATTTTAAAGCCACGGCCAGATATTTCCAGTATCTAAACAAAGAACAACTTTTGGCAATACTGGAGAATTAAAGTCCGCGTTCCTTCTGGATCTGCTCGTAAGCTTCCTGGACTTTTCTAAATTTCTCTTCAGCGCCCTTTCTATAGGCTTCATCCATATCTCCCAGTTTATCCGGATGGTATTTTTTCGCCATGGTACGGTATGCCTTTTTCACTTCGGCATCTGTCGCAGTTTTCTCAATTTCCAGGATCGTGTAAGCGCTAGTAGTGCTCTTAAAGAACATTGCCTTGATACTTTCGAAATCCCTGGCTCCAATTTGAAGATGACCGGCAATTTCCCTGATGACGTTTGCTTCAGCTTCACTCACATGACCATCGGCCTGGGCTATTCCGAAGAGAAAATGAATAATTTGCAGCCTGGTAGGATATTTTGTCCTCGCAGCAAGATACCTGGAAATATTGTAGGCTGAAACCTGCCTGTTCTTAACAACTTCATTGAAGGTACGAAAGGTCGCATTGGCACGCTCCTTTCCATAAGCCTGGATGAAATATGCACGAACGTAATCGAGTTCCTGCTGGGAGACATTCCCATCGGCCTTGATGACAATGGAACTTAAAGAGAGTAAATTGAGCTCGAAATCTCCGGGAGAAACCGATTGCTTCTGTCCTCCTGCCATGGATTTAAATAGTCCGCCAGAAGTGCGCACATAATTATCCAGCAGGGAACCTACTATAAATCCTATAATAGCACCGGGAAACCTGAAGTACATATATCCCAGAACTGCGGCAAGCCATTTGATCATTGAGCAATTTTCTTTAGCCGCTAAGATAACATTTTCGATTTGTAATCTATCATAAGCATGGCGAGTTCCCAGGTCTTTGGTTATAAACTGAACCTATTAGTACATAGGATTTTGAGATATGTAAGCTGAACTTAATTTGGTATCTTTGTGACTTAATAAAGTTTCATAAAAAGAATTGATATATGTATCCAGCAGATTTAGTAAAACCAATGAGAGAAGATCTTACCAGTATTGGTTTTGAAGAATTACATACGGTAGAAGATGTAGAGCAGGCAATGGAAAAGAAAGGAACTACTTTGGTAGTTGTGAATTCTGTTTGTGGTTGTGCTGCAGCAAATGCGAGACCAGGAGCAAGAATGTCTTTACAGAACAGCAAAAAACCAGATAACCTGGTAACTGTTTTTGCAGGTGTAGACAGAGAAGCTACAGAGAAAGCGAGAGATCTTATGGTACCGTTTCCTCCTTCTTCTCCATCTATGGCTTTGTTCAAAGATGGTGAATTAGTACATATGCTAGAGCGTCACCATATTGAAGGTCGCCCGGCAGATATGATCGCTGAAAACCTTATTGGAGCTTATAACGAGTTCTGCTAGGAAGCATTTCATCATAAATTAAAAGGCTGAAAATTTTTCAGCCTTTTTTTGTTTTACCACGCAACCATTCCAGTGAAATTCCATCTGAATACCATGAAAGTTTTCTCGGGATATTTTTTACTCGCGATCTGGTTACTATCCTGTTCTGTAAGCAAGCCGGAATCACAACAGGATTACCAGCAGGAACTGCATGAACAGCTTCAGAAAATAGAAGCTTTGGTGGGTGAATCTCACTGCGATGATTCTGAAGATTGTGATTATCTGGCTCTGGGCGCCAAACCCTGTGGAGGTCCACAGGCTTATGTCATTTTTTCCAATGATATTGACAGGCAGCCATTGCAAAGGCTGGTTGAAGATTATACGAATCTGGAGAAAGAGTATAACGAAAAGTTTGGCATTACTTCAGATTGTGCCCTGGTAAGCCCACCGCAAAACATTGGATGCGTGAATACTACATGTACGCAGACAATCAACGAATAGAATTTGTGGGGCATTTTCTTTAAAAGGCTATTTTTGTATTTTTATAGCCTATGGAAAAAATTCTTGCTTACCCGCTTACGGTAATTTTCTATTTCTTCTTTTTTCTGAATTTACTCCTGTTTCATCCTATCCAGTGGATATGCCTGAAACTTGGAGGGTATGAAGCACATAAGAAAAGTGTGGATATTTTCAATTTTTTCCTGCTAAGATGTCTTAACCTTCTGGGAACTACTTTTGATATTCAGAAACCTGCAAATATACCAACAGATCGTACGGTCATTTTTGTATCCAACCACCAGGGAATGTATGATATTCCACCTCTAATCTGGTATTTTAGAAAACATCATCCCAAGTTTGTAAGTAAAAAGGAACTGGGAAAGGGAATTCCAAGTATTTCTTTCAATTTAAGACACGGCGGTTCTGTTTTGATAGATCGTAAGAACAGAAGAGAGTCATTGCAAAAAATGTCGGCTTTTGGAGATTATCTAAGAAACACCAAACGCTCGGCGGTTATATTTCCCGAAGGCACTCGTAGCAGAACCGGCGAACCTAAAGAATTCAGAAGAAATGGGATGCTGATGCTTTTTAAAAAGAACCCGGAAGCACTGGTTGTTCCTGTTACCATCAATAACTCATGGAAACTTTTTAAATACGGAAACTTCCCAATGGGATTGGGTGTAAATATGTCGCTAAAAGCACATGGTCCCCTAGAGATTTCTTCAATGGATGCTGAAAGTCTTATCGCTAAAATTGAAAGAACCATTATTGCAGATATCAAATAACTATGACCGAAGAATTGCTGATCGAGCATACGATCGCTTACGTGAAAGAAACATTGCAGAATGCTGAAGGTGGTCACGACTGGTTTCATATTGAAAGAGTTTATAAGAATAGTCTGAATATTGCAGCTTCAGAAAAAGCAAATCTCCTGGTCGTGAAATTAGGCGCTCTGCTACATGATATTGCCGACTCTAAATTTCATGGCGGAGATGATACCGTTGGCCCGGCGAAGGCGAGAGAGTTTCTAAAAACTCAAAAGGTTTCAGAAGAGATCATAGATCACGTGGTAAAGATCATCGAGAATATTTCCTTTAAAGGCGGAAATGTTCAGCAGCAATTTAAATCTTTGGAACTTGATATCGTTCAGGATGCCGACAGGCTGGATGCCCTGGGAGCTATTGGGATCGCCAGAACTTTTAATTATGGTGGTTTTAAGAACAGATCTCTATATGATCCTGATATCGCGCCTAAACTGCAGATGAGCAAGGAAGAATATAAAGCTTCGAAGGCTCCAACGATTAATCATTTCTATGAAAAGTTACTGCTTTTAAAAGATCGAATGAATACCAAAACGGGCAGAAGAATTGCAGAAGAAAGGCATCAGTTCATGGAGCAATTCCTTCAGCAGTTTTATGATGAATGGAATGGGAAAAAATAAAAAGCCGGTGCAATTTGCACCGGCTTTTTGTTTGGATTTTATACCAATTATACATTTCCAGGAGCTGTTGTTTTATCCTTAAGATGTTCAGCAAAGAAACCCATCATGGCTTTGTACAATTCGAGTCGGTTTTCTTCCTTTCCAAAACCATGGCCCTCATCATATTTCACCATATAAGGCACCTCAACACCACGTGCTCTCAGACTTTCCACGATCTGGTCTGCCTCATCGATATTCACCCGGGGATCGTTGGCTCCCTGCACTACGAATAGCGGCTTCTGGATCTTATCTACATGCAAAGCCGGTGAAATTTCGTTCATGATCTCCTGCTCATCAGGATTATCTGGATTATACCAGATCTTATACATGATCTCCCTGTATTTCTCCCAGTAGGGCGGGATGGTTTTCATGAATGTATTCAAGTTAGAAACTCCAACATAATCCACACCACAGGCATATTTCTCAGGAGTTTTGGTCATACCACGAAGCACCGCATAACCACCATGACTTCCGCCGTAAATAGCAACTTTGTTTTTATCTACCCAACCCTGATCGATCACATAATCGATTCCATCTTCGACATCATCCATTGCTTTGCGACCTATTTCACCAAAGCCAGCTTTTAAAAATTCTTTTCCATAGCCACCCGAGATTCTGAAATTTACATGTAAAGTGGCATAACCACGACTTGCGAAGAGCTGAGCTTCAGGATTGAAACCCCAGGAATCTCTGATTCCCTGCGGCCCGCCGTGTGGATTCACAATAAGTGGCAGTTGCTGTCCCGCTTTATAATCTTGCGGAAGCGTGATATAACCATAAATGGTTTTGTTATCCCTGCTTTTAAAAGTGATCGGTTTCATAGAGGCCATATCTTCCGCTTTTAATTGCGGTAATAACTTATATAAAAGCCTTACTTCGTCTTTATTCACATCATATAGATAATACTCACCCACGATCTTATCACTGGTTACCGCGATCAAATATTTACTCTCGTCCTCTGTTCTGCCAGCAGTATAGAATTGCTTATTTCCAAACTCCTTTTTCAGTCTTCCGTAGATCTTTTTGTAGGTTTCACTTACAGGAACCACGACGGTCTTTTCACCTGTGTAGCTGAAATAATCAATTTCATAATTACGCTTTCGGGATAAGGTGAGTCCGGAAACATCAAAGGTGTCATTACTGAAGATTGTTTCCTTCTTCTTATTAGCTTTCAGGTCATAGATCTGAATTTCGGTTTTATCACCATCCAGATTGGAAACTACGTACGCATGATCAGGATTTTCAGAAGTTACACTCAGTGAAGCTATACTGAAGGAATCGCTGAAATCTGTGTATTTCAATTGTTGGAATTCACCATCAATCCTGTATGACAGCTCTGTATTTACACCATCAACAATTTTAGTAATCGCACGAAGATTCCCCTTGCTGTCAAAATCATAACCTGCTACCGGATCGTCCCCTTCTTCAACGCTGTAAAGTTTTGTGATCTCTCCGGTATTCACATTCAGCCTGTAAGGTTCTTCCTGTTGCAAGTTGTCTTTATTCATCTGGATGATCATATGATCTTTATCCTCTTTTAAAGAAGATATGATGTTGGCACGCACCCCGTCATATGGAGTAAGGTCGACATCATTTTCTCCGGAAATATCCACCCCATAAACATGGTAATTTTCATCACCACCTTTATCCTGCATATAAACGAGCCTGTCCTCACTGGCCCAGGCAAATCCACGAATAAGATCTTCCCCCTGTGCTTTTAGCAAAGTTTCTTTTTCTGAAATGATTTCTTTTAGATAAAGATCCCGTTCTCCTGAAGCTCTTCGTTTCATATATCCAATGTATTTTCCATCTGGAGATAATTTGAATGAAAATGCTTCCGGAGTTTTAAAGTAATCTTCAACTGAATATTTGTAGTTCCCCGATTCCAGGGCGGCGAGTCTGGCTAGCTCTTCCTTCCCTGATGGTAGTGTGGTATTTCCTGGTTTTTCTTTCACGATCTTATGTAGTTTTCGCGGGTATTCCTGCCCGGATTAGTATTTATTCCCTACATCGTTTCAAACTTCAATGTTCCTATAATGGTGATTTGCAACCTTGATGAAATGATGCCTGGAATTTCTTCCTGCAAAAGTATCGAATCAAGTTCGGAAGGCCTGTAGTACTAATAAAACATTTGGATTTTGACCTACAGAATCTGATAGCAGAGTAGATCAATTCTTGATTTTGAGAAGCTATCGTATCTCCTGGCAGTCTGGGCAAAAATAAGTACTTCTACCGCCAATTTTTATCATTTTGATCTTAGCCTTCCCATTCGGACAGTCACCACCTGCTTCCCGATGATTTCTAAGATACGAATCGGGAATCTGCTCACCTTCGGTTTTGCTTCTTGTCACCGTTTCCAGGATGATATTCATCTTTTTGAACATCGCCTTTAGATCCTTGTCAGCGAGATTCTCGCATTTCGATTGAGGATGAATTCCCGTCTGGTAAAGCATTTCATCCACGTACAAATTCCCCAGACCTGCAATAAAAGCCTGGTCCATCAATGCAGTTTTTACATTGCCTTTTTTGTTGCTGAAAAGCGCTATGAATTCTTCTTCTGAAACTTCAGTCGCATGCGGTCCCAGTTTCTTGTCTTTTCTGAAGTTTTCGATGTCATCAGTAAGAAATAGTTTCCCGAGTTTCCGCGGACAAATAAAAGACAGTTTCCCACCGTTGTCGAAAGTAAGTGTTAGCTGCGCATGTTTATGAACATCATCGTGCTGAAAGAAGTCCATTCTACCCGTCATTCCAAAGTGAACTACCAGAAAACCATCTTTCACTAGTTCCAGAAAAAGATATTTACCAATTTGAGAAACCGCTTTGATCTCGTTTCCTTCAAGTCTGTCTTTAAATTCCTTTTTAGGTGACTGGAAAATCTTGTCTGCTCCCGTATCTACCTTTATAATCTTCTGGTGAAGACTGGTGGAATTAATATATAATTTTTGATAGGCGACTTCTGGTAATTCTGGCATAGCTTTTTGTTTTCAAGTTAGCATAAATAGAAATTTCAGAAAAATTAAAAAAGCTTCGTTTGCCCATCCTTGTATTCCTCATGCAACTTACAGTCAAGACTGGGCTTTTCACGATCCTGAAGATACATTTTTCGAGCAATTTTAAACTGCTGCTTTACCTGCTCCGAGAACTGGCCTTCGCCTTTCATTCGGGTGCCGAACCTGCAGATGAACAATGAAGAATATACAGCTTCGAAGGCTCTAACGATTAACCATTTCTATGAAAAGTTACTGCTTTTAAGGATCAAATGAACACCAAAACAGGCAGGCGAATTGCAGAAGAAAGGCATTCATGGAGCAATTCTTTAAAACCTTTATTTATCATTGAAGGTTGGGAAGTAGGGTAGATGTTTAAACTCCTCTTCTCCAAATCCCTTTAATTTAGCAACAGCAGCTACCTCAAAAGCCCAAAAACCAAAGAAA
>NZ_AUHF01000008.1 GCF_000423045.1 Christiangramia portivictoriae DSM 23547
CTTCCGCCATCGACTTCATCACCATCGTTAATGCCATCATTATCCGTGTCTGGATCGTTTGAATCTGTACCGATCTCAGCTTCTTCTCCATTGGTTAGGCCATCGTTATCATCATCCTGAGCGTCCAGACAAGTCTGGTTGAGTACAGTCACATCGTGTATGTCCAGGGATTGTTCCAACGATACACTAACAAGGGCACTTAACTTAATTTCAATTTGATCAAAGCTTACACCCGGCGCGATCGTAAGATCAACAACTTCATTGTTTCCAAAACTTGTTAATAATTCTACATCCAGCAAAGTTGATGCATTGGTACTAAATACTTCTGTATTCTCGTTGTAGGCAATGATTTCAATATTGCTGGCTATATCAGCCGAAACCAATGCGCCGTCAGTTTTCAGACTTATGGTAAATTGATCTGTAACCTGAGTTGAGCCAGGGAGATAAAAAAGTTGAGAAATGCTGGAAATAACCCCGGCGGTTCCAAGACTTATCTGAGAAAAAGATGCAGGGTCATTGTCAATAGCATTTTCAGCAGACGTAATACCCGCATTCCCAGATCTAAAGCATCAAGGTTCAATCCACCTGCGTCCCCTGCTGTAAACCTAGGTTTATAACAGTCTGTTTCATTCGAAAGTTGTGATAATGAGTAGAAAACATCTGTACTGTTTTCAAAACCCAGTCCAAGTAAGGCGTTCGTATGGTCCTCAATTCTTATTGTATTGAATGGATCTGGAGGCGTAATGGCTGCAAAGAAATCTCCATTACGATCTACAACGATTCTGAAGTCATCGGCTATAGGGAAAGAGTCTGTTCGATATGTACGTACCGAGGAGCCATTATTTTTAAATTCGATGACCAGATAGTGATTACCGAAAACAATGGTTTCAACAATGTCCCCTACAAGTTCTCCCAGGCTACCCTGCAAAAGTGCTTCCAGAAGTGTTGAATCAAAATCCAGTCTCGTAAATGTGGTTTGTCCAGCGCTAAGGGTCGTAGGATACTGCAATTCCAGTATTCCAGTGCTCGCCCCTGCTCCCAGGAACAAACCGGAATCGGAATTGAGTGTGGCAGATAAGTCATTGAACTCAATAGCATTTGTAGCATTATCTACATTATCTTCGAAGATGATACTATTCGCAATTTCCTGAGTAAACAAATTCTGGGTACTTCCAACAGTAATTAGTAGGAAAACCCACAACCTGAATTGTGTAAAAATTTTCATAGGCAGAGATTAAATTAACGATTACTCTCAATCCAGTAGGGTAACTGAGACCTATTAAAAAATAAACAGCACCTTATCGCTACACCAATAAAGTGATTTTCAGAATTGTTTGATAAATTTTTGGTTTACCTAATATATAAATATTTTTTACGTTAAAAAATTACCGTATTGTATCATTTTAACAAATAAATTTGAATATAGTGCCACGACTGGCTTCCGATGAAATGTTAAAGTTTTAGATGAATAACATCTCTTACATTATTCGCAAACATTTTGTAAGAAAATTAAACATCAGATTAAATACTTCTTACCATCATTTTCCTGAGCGAGAAGCTGATGATATTACTGAGAATATGAAGATTTGATTGAAATCTCAATAGATACTAAAACTTTAAATACCGATGTATTATACTATGATTTCTTGTACGCATGATAAACACATACTTATTACCGTACAGTTTATTAAATTGCAGCAGACTTCTATTTCTTATTATTCCTTTCTATGATCAATTTCTGGAACACTTATCGCGAGTCTGTCATCTATGCGCTGGTTGTAGTTGGCTCTGTCCTGCTTCTTCTTGCTGCAACGAAGTATCTCATGCGTTGGCTATTAAAAAAAGCTACTGAAAAGTTTCCCAATGAAGAGCATACCCGACTCAGATTGATAAAACGTATTCTTAATACGCTATGGGTCGTCCTGGGTTTGATCGCCCTGAGTTTTGTTTTTATTTCAGAAGATAAATATGGTATTGCCACTAGAAATTTCGAGCTGATCCTTTACGTTGGTATTGTGCTAATTCTCACAATCATTGCAGCCAGCACAGTGGAAGCATTGTTTGCCAGAACCATAAAAAAGACTACTGCCTCAGGTGGCGATCCAACCAGTTATAAGTTCCTACGCTACCTGAGCGTTTTTGGAGTTTACTTTCTTGGAGCGATCGTGGCTACCCTGGCATTTCCAGCATTAAAAGGCATTGCGCAAACAGCCCTTGGCGGTGCAGGTATTCTGGCCCTGGTGATAGGTGTGGCCTCCCAGGAAGCACTGGCGAATCTCATTGGAGGTATCTTTATCATCGCATTTAAACCTTTTAGAGTTGGTGACGTAATTAAGATTACAGATGATCTGGTGGGAACTGTTATAGATATCACTCTTAGGCATACTGTAATTAGAAATTACCAGAACAAGATGATCGTAATTCCAAACGCCATTATCAATAAAGAAAAGGTGACCAATTATGACCTGGATGAAAAAAAGATCTGCCAGTGGATAGAAATTGGCATCTCCTATGATAGTGATATCGATCTGGCGAAAAAGATCATGAAAGAAGAATGCGAGGCCCATCCAAATCTATTCGATAACAGGTCCAACCAGGATCTTCGCAATGGCGTTCCCCTCGTCATCGTGCGAGTCACGAATCTGGGAGACTCATCGATCACCATAAGAGCCTGGGCGTGGGCATGGGATTACGCTTCAGCCTTTGTTATGAAATGTGAACTTTATGAGAGTATCAAAAAAAGGTTTGATGCGGAAGGAGTGGAAATACCCTTTCCGCACAGAACTCTGGTATTTAAAAAGGATAAGAATGAATTAAAGGTTGATTAGCTTTGATACGATAATGTAGGAAATATCACTTAACCTCAGTCTGCCATTCGAGCATTAAAGTGTCTACATCTGTATCCTTTAAAGAGATTATTACCTGGTGAAATTCTGCCATGGCTCGCTTAATGACAGATTCTATTTTATCAGGATTTGCATTCTTATCTTCAAAACATATCTGGCAGTCTCTTAGTGATTCTACCAGTTTATCAGACTGAATATAGTATACAGACATGGTACTTTTGTGAATAAGCTCGGAGATATGATTGGCATCCCGTAGATCTACAGCTTTCTTAAAATCTTCTAAATAGTCTTGAAAAGCGGTCAGCGTGTTGACTATAAACTTCTGTAGAAATTCCGGTTTATTATTAGCCATTTTTACAAATCGGCTTAGGTCTATAGATTTCTTAGAGGCTTCTTTATTTTCTTCCGAAGAGATAATTCCCATCTCATCCTCTACGGGATCGCTGATTTTTTCCATTTCTGAAGAGGTAACTATATAATTTGCGATAAGCTTATGCAGATCCTCCGGACCGAATGGTTTGGAAATAAAATCATCTATTCCTGCACGATCGAGCTCAGATTCTATAGCCTCCCTGCTCGTAGCCGATAATGCCAGGATTACAGGTTGTTTTTCAAGATTAAGGTTTCTAATGGTAGAGGATGCTTCAAAACCGTTAATAACAGGCATATGAAGGTCCATAAGAATAACATCGTAATGCTTTTTCTTCGCAGCTTCGATGGCTTTTTTACCATTTTTAGCGGTATCGAAATTGATTTTCCATTCCTTAAGATACTCAGAAATAACAAAAATATTGACAGGATTATCTTCAACGATCAGTAATTTAGCTAAATCCAATTTTTTTCTTTGAATGCTGTCATCAGCATCCAATTCATTTAATGAATTGCTGTACTTATCATAAGTGATATCAAAGCTAAATTCAGAGCCTTCTCCTAATACGCTTTTTACCTTAATCTGGCTGCCATGAAGCTTTAAAATTTGCTGCGAAATGCTGAGACCAAGACCTGTACCACCATATTCTAGATTTACTTCATAACTTGCCTGTGAGAATTCATCAAAAATGCTTTGCAGCTTATCCTCTGGAATCCCAGTACCCGTATCAACTACTTTAAAGTTAAGAGCAGATTTTTCTGAAGATGATGGGTTAAGTTTCACCATTAACTTCACATGACCTTCACAGGTAAATTTAATCGCATTACCTAAAAGATTTGTAAGTATCTGGCTAAGCTTAATTGGATCACCAATGATATAATTTGGGATCTCATCATCTATTTCAGAAATTAGTTCGACACCTTTCTCATCGCATTTCAGCTTAAAGGTATGGATCAAACTATTAATGAGAGTGCGAATGGCAAATGCCTTCTTTTCTAATCGTACTGCCTTGGCTTCCAGTTTACTCAGGTCCAGAATATTGTTTACCAAACCCAGGAGATTCCCAGAAGATAACCTGAGTATATCAGCGTACTCTTTCTGTTTAGGGTCTAAAGATGTTTTAGATAGAAGGTCACCTATTCCAACAATAGCGTTCAAGGGTGTTCTTATCTCATGACTAATGGTAGCAAGAAACTCTGCTTTTACCTGGGCCAGTTTTTCAGCCTTCAGCTTAGCATTCATTAGTTCCTGTTCGTACTTTTTTCTATCGGAAATATCAAAAACTGAAGCTCTGTAGCGATTTTCACGAACTGTAGGACCTTTTAACTCCTTGACATTCATCAATGCTGGAAAGGTAGATCCGTCATTTTTTCGAATTTCAAAATTGATCTCATTTGCAAAACCCTGAATCCTTATTAAGGGAAAAAAATGAGTTTCGAAATACATTCTTCCACCCATTTTAAAAAGCTCATAAATCTTCTTCTTTCCCAGAATTTCATTTCTGTCGAATCCAAGCCATCCCAGTAGCGTCTTATTTATATTGTATATCGTACCATCATTTCTAAAAGAAACATAGCCGCAAGGTGCATCATGGTACAAATCTTCAGCAGATTCAAATATTTCAGGTTTATTTTCACTGCCCTCTTCCATCTAGTCCTTTTTTTCCAGGTAATTCTTTATAGCACTGATCGTTTCTTCCGGAGCACTTAAGTTTGGACAGTGCCCGGTTGCATCGATCAATTCTAAGGTACTACTCGTAATGTTGTGGTTTACATATTCCGCAACCGTGAGCGGCGCAATAGCATCCTCTGCACACTGAATTATTAAAGTCGGAATTTTAAGTTTATTGAGATCCTGGCGATTGTCTGAAAGAAAAGTGACTTTCGCAAAGTGTTTTGCTATTTCCGGATTTGTTCTACAGAAACTATTGGTTAATTCTTCACCTAACTCAGGTTTCTCTGGAGTCCCCATAATAACCGGCGCCATTGTAGATGCCCAGCCCAGATAATTGCTTTCCAAAGTTTCTAATAATTCATCGATATCCTGCTGACTAAATCCTCCCTTATATTCATCTTTATTGATATAGCAAGGAGATGGGCCAATCATAACGAGATGCGAAAACAAAGAAGGTTTCTTATTAGCTGCCAGCAGAGCGATCATGGAACTTACTGAGTGCCCAACCAGGATAACGTTTTCCAGTTCCAATGCATGGCAAATTTCCAGGATATCTTCTGCATAACCTTGCAGGCTATTATATTTCTGTATATCATAATAAGATTCATCAGAATTTCCGGAACCTACATGATCAAATAGAATGACTTTATAATCATCAAGAAATGCTGGATAAACGAATCTCCACATGAGTTGATCACAACCATATCCATGTGCAAAGACAATCGGCTGACTACCATTTCCTTTTACAGTAACATTATTACGTTTTAATACGTCACTTTGATCGATCATAGCCATAGAAATTAGCTTGCTAAAATATGATATAATTTTTTAAGAATTGTGGAATTAGATCTGACTTTCGAAACTTAAAATGATAAGATTATTTTAAGTTCATAAATCGTGATCAATAGCTGGAACCTACCCTAATTTTAAGTGCTGCCCTATAGCAGTAATAGATATACTTTCGTTCAACAACAGGAAGGCAATCCAGAAGGACGATTAAATGAAAACATATTGGACATAAAAAAGGTAATTACATGATCTTCATGAAATTACCTTTTAAGTCTTCTTAGTAAGTCGGGGTGGCAGGATTCGAACCTGCGGCCTCCTGCTCCCAAAGCAGGCGCGATAACCGGGCTACGCTACACCCCGAAAAATGCTTTGTTTAGCATTAATTGGGCGGCAAATATAAGAATAAATCATATCCTACCATGGAAAGTTTCATTTTTTTATATCTTAGTTCAAACATTGCTTTAAAAAAGAGAAGAAATATGAAAAAGTATATTGCATCCATTGGTATTTTACTTTCAGTTTATGCCTGTGGTGATTCGAATTCTGGGAATGACTTATCAGAAAATACTGAAGATCCTGTTGCGGTACCCGGAGATACTTCCGAAGAAAATCAACGGGTTCCAGATCCTATTGAAGCCGGAGTTTCAACTGCGTATGGATTTGAAATGGTAGTAGACGGTCTGGACATTCCATGGGGTTTTACTTTTCTGCCAGACAGCAGCATGCTTATTACCGAAAAGAACGGTGATATCATCCATTTTAAAAATGGTGAAAAGATCAAGGTTTCCGGTGGTCCTGAAGTGTATGATCGCGGTCAGGGAGGTTTGCTGGACGTGGTGCTTCACCCAGAATATGAATCCAATGGCTGGATCTATTTCTCCTACGCTTCCCCGGAAGGAACTGGAGAAGGTGGAAATACTGCCATTATGCGTGCTAAACTTGAAGGAAACAAACTAACATCTAAAGAGGTGCTTTACAAAGCTTCTCCAAATACTACTAAAGGACAGCATTTTGGCTCCAGGATAGCCTTTGATAAGAACGGTTATTTATTCTTTAGTGCAGGTGAAAGAGGTGAACGCGATGTTAATCCTCAGGATATTTCTCGTGACAACGGCAAGGTTTACAGGTTAAACGATGATGGATCAATTCCATCAGACAATCCTTTTGTAGGGGAAGAGAATGCTGTTGAAGCTATTTATTCATACGGACATAGAAATCCACAGGGAATGATCCTTAATCCTGAAACCGGAGAGATCTGGGTACATGAGCATGGTCCTAAAGGTGGAGATGAGATAAATATTGTAAAGAAAGGTGCTAATTACGGATGGCCGGTTGTAACTTATGGTGAGAATTACAGCGGGACGCCTATTACGGATGAGCGCAGCAAACCTGGAATGGAAGATCCTATTTTCTACTGGCTGCCATCCATTGCACCAAGCGGCTTTGCCTATGTTACTTCTGAAAAATTTCCAGAATTGAAAGGCAAGCTATTGGTGGGATCTCTAAAATTTCAATATCTTGAACTGCTGGACCTGGATGGCAAAAAGATCACCAAAAGAACCAAACTTATTGAAGATGCAGGTCGTATGCGCGACGTGAGACAGGGACCAGACGGAGATATTTACGTAGCTATTGAAGGCAAAGGAATCGCAAAATTAACCAACAAATAACCACATGAAGAAACTACTTTTTGTATTTGGACTGGCCGCAATGGTGGCTTGCAAATCTGAAAAAAAAGAACAAGAGACCGAGGATGAATCTTACGTGATTCCTTCTTCTGAAAAATCAAGCGAGCAAACTCCTCTAACGGCAAGTATCAAGAGAGGAAAAGGTATCTATTCAGATCTTTGTGTGACCTGTCATTTGCCTAATGGAAAAGGAATCGCTGGTACCTATCCTCCACTCGATGGCTCAAACTGGCTTACAGAAAAACGTGAGGAAAGTATTCGCGGAGTAAAATATGGAATGAAAGGTCCTATTGAAGTGAATGGCGAGAAATATAATAACGTTATGACTCCAATGGGCTTAAGTGACCAGGAGGTTGCAGATGCCATGAATTATGTAATGAATTCCTGGAGCAATAATATCGATGATATGGTGACTGTTGAAGAAGTCGCTGCTGTCAAGGAAAGCGCTGAATAGCATACCATCAACAATTTCAAAACCGACTTATACGAGTCGGTTTTTTTATTTCAAAAGCCAGGCAGTACTTTCCAAAGATTTTTAAAAAGTAATATTACCTTTGCAAAAATTCTAGAAACATGCTAATTATTGGGATTGCCGGTGGTACCGGGAGTGGAAAGACTACGGTTGTAAACCAAATCATCGACGAATTAAAACATGAAGAGGTAGATGTGATCTCCCAGGATTCTTACTACCAGGATACCTCTCATCTTACTTTTGAGGAGCGTAAAAAAATTAATTTTGACCATCCCAAATCCATAGATTTCGATCTTCTGGCAGAACATTTAAGACAGTTGCGCGCCGGTCACAATATCCAGCAACCAGTTTACTCTTTTAAAGAACATAACAGAACCGGGGAATTCGTAGAGATACACCCTCGTAAAGTTGTAATTGTTGAAGGAATTCTAATTCTTACACATCCTGAGATTCGCGATCTTTTTGATATAAAAATCTATGTGCATGCCGATAGTGATGAGCGATTGATTCGCCGATTAAAACGTGACATAGCAGATCGTGGGCGGGACCTTGAAGAAGTACTTTGGAGATACCAGACGACCCTCAAGCCTATGCACCAGCAGTTTATAGAACCTACCAAAGAATTTGCCGATATCATCATTCCAACAAACCGTTACAATACGGTGGCTGTGGATATCGTTCAGACTATTATCAAAGATCGCTTAAGCTAATTTTGTATCTTTAAAATCTATGAAATTAAAAGACCTGCGTAAAAAACGATGGTTCCGGTTTATCAGTAACAAATATGTACTGATAAGCATCATTTTCATAGGCTGGATGTTCTTTCTGGATACCAATTCCTGGTTTATACACCACGAACTGGATGTGGAAATAGAAGAACTCCAGCGCAATAAAAGCTATTATCAGGAAGAGATCGCAAAAGACAAGGCTATCATTGAGGATCTTCAGGATTCGGTACAACTCGAACGTTTTGCCCGCCAGAAGTACTACATGAAAAGGCCTAATGAAGATATTTATATTATCGAATACGATACCATAGATTGATCTCTCCCTTCAAAAATTAAAACTCATGAAGCAATTGTTATTTCAGGAATTTGAAAATGTTTCTGCAAAGCAATGGAAGCAAAAGATCCAGGCAGATCTTAAAGGTGCCGATTACAACGAGAAACTGGTTACCAAAACTCTCCACGGCATCGATATAAAACCCTTTTATTCTTCGGAAGATATTTCAGAAAGTCTTTCGATCCCCAACCCGGCTCACTGGAATATCTGTGAAAAAATCTTTATCACTTCTGAAGCTTCCACAGTGAACAAAGCACAGGAAAAACTACAGAAGGGAACAGAATCCTTATGGTTCATTTTAGCTTCTGAAGAAATCGATTTCGTAGAAATTCTTAAATCCTTACCAGAAGATGTTCCGGTTTACCTGCAATGTGAGTTCCTTAATTCAGAATTTATACTGAAGCTGGATAACGCAATTGGTAATACGAAGAGAAAGGTTTACTTACGAAATGACATCATAGGCAATCTTGCCCGATCTGGAAACTGGTTTGATAACCTCAAGTCTGATCATTCAGAACTTGAAAAAATTGTACATCAAAGTTCAGGTTTTGCTTCAGTATTAAGCATAGACCTGGGGTTATATCAAAATGCCGGGGCAAATATCCCCCAGCAACTGGCATACGCTTTGGCCCAGGTTTCAGAATATTTCCATCACTTTGAAGGACTGGATTCAGAAAAAAAGGCAATTTTGAAAATACAGTTCTACGTCTCAGTAGGTTCAGATTATTTCTTTGAAATTTCAAAAATTAGAGCTTTACGCTGGTTATTTGCCACCATTGCACCAGAATTTGGTTTCCAGAAAGATTGTCACATCGTTGCACAACCAACCAAGCGGAACAAA
Organism: Christiangramia portivictoriae DSM 23547; assembly: GCF_000423045.1. GTDB lineage: Bacteria > Bacteroidota > Bacteroidia > Flavobacteriales > Flavobacteriaceae > Christiangramia > Christiangramia portivictoriae. The sequence goes on from NZ_AUHF01000008.1 coordinate 9,743, forward strand.
ACTTTGTATGATTATAATGTAAACCTGCTTCGAACCACTACAGAATGTATGAGCGCGATCCTGGGTGGTACAGATAGTATTTGCAACATGCCATACGATGCGATCTACCATAAGAATAACGAGTTTGGTGATCGCATTGCCCGTAATCAGTTACTGGTGATGAGACATGAAAGCTATTTTGGGAAAGTGGGAAATGTCGCTGCTGGTACTTATTACATCGAAACAATTACCAGGCAGATCGCTGAAAAAGCATTGCAGATATTCAAGGATATCGAAAAAGGGGGAGGATTTTTAAAGGAGTTGAAAGAAGGTATTATCCAGAGAAAGATCAGGGAAAGTGCTCAGGAAGAACAACGCAAGTTTGATTCGGGAGAAATGGTCCTTATTGGAACCAACAAATTCGAAAACCCGGATGACAGAATGAAAGACGATCTTGAATTGTTCCCTTTTTTAAGGCAGAATCCAAGAAAAACGCTTTTGAAGCCAATTCTGGAAAGAAGATTAAGTGAAACGATAGAGCAGAAACGTCTGGAAAAAGAAAGCTCTGTAGAAACCACCCAAAATTAATAGCGATGTCACGTAAAGACCTTCAACATATAAGTCTTAATGAAAAAGAACTGTTTCCAGCCAATGAGGCTAAAACAGAGACTTTTGAGACCCCAGAAGAAATAGAGATCAAAACCTCTTACTCCAAAGAAGACCTTTCAGAAGCAGAGCATCTCGAATTTGCTGCCGGAATTCCACCATATCTTCGCGGCCCCTACAGTACCATGTATGTTAGCCGGCCCTGGACAATTAGACAATACGCAGGTTTTTCCACTGCTGAAGAGAGCAATGCCTTTTACAGAAGAAATCTGGCTGCAGGACAAAAAGGACTATCGGTAGCATTTGATCTGCCCACGCATCGTGGTTATGATAGTGATCATGAACGTGTGGTCGGAGATGTGGGTAAAGCCGGGGTTGCTATAGATTCGGTCGAAGACATGAAGATCCTTTTTGATCAGATACCGCTGGATAAAATGTCGGTTTCCATGACCATGAACGGTGCCGTGTTGCCAATTATGGCTTTTTATATAGTCGCTGCAGAAGAACAGGGCGTAAAACCAGCATTACTATCTGGTACGATCCAGAATGATATTTTAAAGGAGTTTATGGTTAGGAATACCTATATCTATCCTCCTACTCCATCGATGAAGATCATTTCAGACATTTTTGAGTATACTTCTCAAAACATGCCTAAGTTTAACAGCATTAGTATTTCTGGTTATCATATGCAGGAAGCCGGTGCAACCTGCGATATCGAACTCGCCTATACACTGGCCGATGGACTGGAATATATTCGTAAAGGTCTTGATGCAGGAATGAAAATTGACAGTTTTGCACCGAGACTTTCATTTTTCTGGGCCATTGGGATGAATCACTTTATGGAGATCGCCAAAATGCGCGCAGGAAGAATGTTATGGGCAAAGCTGGTTAAGCAATTTAATCCTACGAATCCTAAATCCCTCAGTCTTAGAACACACTCACAAACCAGTGGCTGGAGTTTGACCGAGCAGGATCCATTCAATAATGTTGCTCGAACCTGTATCGAAGCAGCGGCAGCAGCATTTGGTGGAACCCAGAGTTTACACACCAATGCTCTCGATGAAGCGATCGCACTGCCTACCGACTTTTCCGCAAGAATAGCGCGAAATACACAGCTTTACCTTCAGCAGGAAACGAACATTACCAAAACTGTAGATCCATGGGCCGGAAGTTTTTATGTGGAAAAACTTACCGAAGAGATCGCTGCCAAGGCCTGGAAACTTATTGAAGAAGTTGAGGAGCTTGGTGGTATGACGAAGGCTATTGAGGCTGGCATCCCTAAAATGAGAATTGAGGAAGCTGCTGCCAGGAAGCAGGCGAGGATAGATAGCGAGACCGATCTCATCATTGGCGTAAACAAATATCGCCTGGATAAGGAAGATGAGATGGTCACTCTGGAAGTAGACAATCAAACCGTTCGAAAGCAGCAGGTAGACAGACTTCAGAAAATAAGAGCAGAGAGAGATGCAGGTAAAGTAAACCAAAGCCTTGAAAAATTGACCAGGGCTGCTAAAGAAGAAAATGCTAACTTACTGGAACTTGCAGTGGAAGCTGCCCGTAATCGGGCTACCTTAGGTGAAATTAGCGATGCCCTAGAAAGCGTTTATGGCCGATATAAAGCTAAAATACAGTCATTCAGCGGAGTATATTCAAAAGAAATGAAAGACAACAGCTCATTTAAGAACGCTCGTGAAATGGCCGATAAGTTTGCTGAACTTGACGGGCGAAGACCCCGTATCATGGTAGCCAAAATGGGTCAGGACGGTCACGACCGTGGAGCCAAGGTAGTTGCTACAGGTTACGCCGATCTTGGTTTTGATGTGGATATTGGACCTTTGTTCCAGACTCCTGCCGAAGCAGCACAACAGGCCGTGGAAAATGACGTTCATATTCTTGGGGTATCGTCACTGGCCGCCGGACATAAAACCCTTGTTCCACAGGTGATAGAAGAACTGGAGAAATTAGGACGTGATGATATCATGGTCATCGTGGGAGGTGTGATCCCTTCACAGGATTACCAGTTCCTGTTCGATGCCGGGGCAGTGGCGGTTTTTGGCCCGGGAACCAAGATCAGCGATGCCGCGATACAATTACTTGAAATATTAATCGACGAATAATCATATAACCAACCAGAATATGGATTTAAAGAAAAAAATGCTTCGTGATGATGCGTTAGCCGGAAAAACAATCGTAGTAACCGGTGGTGGTAGCGGACTAGGAAAATCAATGACTACTTATTTCCTGGAACTCGGAGCAAACGTGGCGATCACTTCCAGAAATATGGAAAAGCTGGAAAAGGTAGCAAAAGAACTGGAAGAACAAACCGGCGGAAGATGTCTTCCATTACAATGTGATGTAAGACACTACGATCAGGTAGAAGCCATGAGAGATCAGGCGATAGCCGAATTTGGATCTGTAGATATCCTCCTGAACAATGCCGCAGGAAATTTTATATCCCCAACAGAACGTTTAAGTGCTAATGCATTTGATACTATTATCGATATTGTACTAAAAGGTAGTAAAAACTGCACGCTTGCTTTCGGGAAACACTGGATCGACGAGAAGCAGGAGAACAAGAATATTCTGAATATCGTGACAACCTATGCCTGGACTGGGTCTGCTTACGTGGTTCCAAGTGCTACCGCAAAAGCCGGAGTGCTTGCCATGACCAGGTCACTAGCCGTTGAGTGGGCGAAATATGGTATTAGATCCAACGCTATTGCACCAGGACCTTTTCCTACCAAAGGCGCGTGGGATAGATTGCTTCCAGGAGATTTGAAGGAAAAATTCGATCTGGCTAAAAAAGTACCCCTTAAGAGGGTTGGTGATCACCAGGAACTTGCAAATCTGGCTGCTTACCTGGTATCAGATTTCTCGGCCTACGTGAATGGAGAAGTGATCACGATAGATGGTGGTGAATGGTTAAAAGGAGCCGGACAGTTTAACTTACTGGAAGATGTTCCTGAAGAAATGTGGGACATGCTGGAACAAATGATCAAATCTAAAAAAGCCAAGTAAAATAATTGAGAAGATAAAACCGGGCTATAACAGTCCGGTTTTTTTATACCTGAGATATTTTAGACAAAACCGTATCAATCCTCTTCGATTATTCATTGGAAATAGTATCTTGTAAGCGATTAATTAACACCTATTTAAATTTATTATGAAAAAAAACCTAACAGGCAACCTCTGGCTGCTGTTTCTGGTATTTACTGGAATTGGAATCGCCCAAACAAGCGATACCGATGAGATCCCGATGGATCCAGACGTGAAAATCGGGAAACTGGACAATGGCCTCACCTATTACATTCGCAACAATGGGAAGCCAGAAGACAAATTGGAGTTACGCCTTGCGCTCAAAGCAGGTTCTATTCTGGAAAACGATGATCAGCAAGGGCTTGCTCATTTTATCGAACACATGAACTTTAACGGGACCAAGAATTTTGAAAAAAATGAACTGGTGGATTACCTGCAAAGTATTGGAGTAAAATTTGGAGCAGATCTTAATGCTTACACCAGCTTTGATGAAACCGTATACATCCTGCCAATCCCTAGTGATGATCCTGAAAAACTTGAAAAAGGATTCACCATTCTTGAAGACTGGGCGCATAATGCTCTTCTTACTGAAGAAGCTATCGATGGCGAACGCGGAGTAGTCCTGGAAGAATACAGACTTGGACTTGGGCCAGACAAGAGAATGATGCAGGAATACCTTCCGAAGGTGATGTACAATTCGAGATATGCTGAAAGACTCCCAATTGGTAAGAAAGATGTCATCGAAAATGCAGATTACGAAACTATTCGAAACTACTATAATGACTGGTATCGCCCTGGGCTTATGGCTGTGATTGCGGTTGGGGATCTTGATGTAGAGACTATAGAACAAAAGATCAAATCTCATTTCTCAAATCTTGAGGCCAGAGAAAACCCGGTAGAACGAAAAGAATATGGTGTACCCAACCATGATTCAACTTTTGTAGCGATTGCATCAGACCCTGAAGCTAACTTCAGCCAGATTCGTATCTATTATAAGGATATGGATGAAGCAGAAAATGTAGTAACTATAGCAGATTATAAGAAACAATTGGAGAAAAACATGTTTTCCTCCATGATCAATAACAGGCTTCAGGAACTTGCCAACTCCTCTACTCCTCCGTTTACTTATGGTTTCTCTTATTACGGCGGAACTTATTCTCCAAAGAAAAACGCTTACCAGTCTTTCGCAATGGCTGGGGAAAATTCACAAATGGATGCTCTAAAAGCGCTGGTTACAGAAAATGAGCGAGTTAAAAGATATGGATTTAGTGAAGCTGAATTTGAAAGAGCCAAGAAAGAATACCTGGCCAGACTCGAAAAATCTTATAAGGACAGAGACAAGCAGGAAAGCAATAGAATCATTGGACAGTATGTAAGTCACTTCCTGGAAGATTCACCAATTCCTGGAACAGAATGGACCTACGAATTTGCCAAGAACAACCTTGATGATATCAAACTGGAAAATATTAATGGATTGATCAACAACTTCCTGCATGATGAGAACAGAGTGATCGTTTTTACAGGACCAGAAAAAGAATCAATCAAAAAGATATCTGAAGACCAGGTGCTTGCTGTACTTGATGAAGTTAAGAACTCAGAGATCGAAGAATATGCAGATGAAGAGGTTCGTGAAAATCTAATTACTGAAATGCCCACAAAAGGTTCTATAAAAGAATCCAGCGTAAATAAAGAACTGGGAATTACCACCATGATCCTTTCCAACGGAGCCAAAGTGATGTTGAAGAAGACAGATTTTAAAAATGATGAAATCCTGTTTTCTGCATATAGCAAAGGAGGAAGCTCATTATATTCAGATGATGAATTTATGTCTACAGTTTATGCCAATGCCGGGCTTAACGAAGCAGGTGTGGGAGGTTTGAACAAGAATGACATGAATAAATTGATGAGCGGTAAGATCGTGAATGTAAATCCGCAGATATCAACTTATTCTGAAGGATTGAATGGTTCTTCCACTCCAAAGGATTTCGAGACTCTCATGCAGATGATCCATTTGTATTTTACAGATCTTAATAAAGATGAAGAGGCGTACCAGTCTTTCGTGACCAAGCAAAAGAATTTTCTTGGTAACCTGATGTCCAATCCTAATTTCTATTTTCAGAATGAGTTGGGAAAATTCAGAAATGAAGGAAACCCAAGGTATGTAGGTTTCCCTACTCCAGAAAAGTTTGACGAGATGGATTACGATCTTGCTTACCAGAAATACCAGGAACGTTTTGCTGATGCTTCAGATTTTACATTTTTCTTTGTTGGAAATGTAGATGAAGCTCAATTGAAGGAATATGCCAGCACGTATATCGCAAGTCTGCCCGCTTCTAATTCAGAAGAAGAGTATAAAGCCCCGGTATTTAGAGAAAATACAGATGAGCAGCGTACCAAAACCGTATACAAAGGCTCCGATCCTAAAAGCCAGGTGAGTATTATCTGGAATGGTGAAACTGAATATGATAAAGAAGCAGATCTTGCATTTTCAGCACTTGGAGAAGTTCTTACCATTAAATTGGTAGAACAACTGCGTGAGGAAGAAGGTGGTGTTTACGGAGTTGGAGCTCGTGGAAACATGTCTCAAATTCCTTATGACAGCTACAATTTCTCGATCTCCTTCCCATGTGGACCTGAGAATGTAGACAAGCTTACGAAGGCTGCGCTTGCTGAAGTTGAAAAGCTTAGAACAGATGGTCCTACGGAAGAAGATCTTGCGAAAGTGAAAGAAACCTTTAAGGTACAGCGCAAGGAGCAACTGCAGGAAAACCGGTTCTGGATGCAGCAGCTTAGAAAAGCTGAAGAAGAAGGTTTTAAACTAAGTGAGATTGGTGAATTTAACGAAATGGTTGATGATCTTGAAGCCGAAGAGCTTCAGGAATTAGCCGAAGAATTCCTGGGCTCTAACTACCTCTTAGGTATATTAATGCCAGAAACTGAAGAAACTTCAGCGGAATAAACATTTTTGTTACTGAAAGAACCGCCGCTGGAATCAATCTGGCGGCGGTTTTTTATTTTAAGCAATCTTCAGAAGCTGTTAACAAATACATTTTCTAAACCTATAATAAATTGTATTTTTACCTCTCAAAAATCATACTGAATTAATGGGTAAAATCATTGCTATTGCCAACCAAAAGGGAGGAGTGGGTAAAACCACAACATCTGTAAACCTTGCAGCTTCACTTGGGGTTTTAGAGAAAAAGATCTTATTGATTGATGCCGATCCACAGGCCAATGCCACTTCGGGATTGGGGATAGATGTTGAAGAAGTGGAAAACGGAACTTATCAACTATTGGAGCACTCGGTAAAAGCAGAAGATGCCATTCAAAAAACCAATTCTCCAAATCTGGATATTATTCCTGCTCATATAGATCTAGTAGCTATAGAAATAGAACTGGTAGACCAGGAGAACAGGGAAAGCATGTTAAAACGTGCCATTACTCCTTTGAAGGAATTGTATGATTATATCCTCATTGATTGTGCTCCTTCCCTGGGATTGCTTACTTTAAACGCGCTCACTGCTTCAGATTCTGTGATCATTCCTATTCAATGTGAATATTTTGCGCTGGAAGGTCTTGGTAAACTATTAAATACCATCAAAAGCGTTCAGAAATTACATAATAACAAGCTCGATATTGAAGGTTTGCTATTAACCATGTATGATTCAAGATTGCGTTTATCCAACCAGGTGGTAGATGAGGTTAAAAAACATTTTGATGAGATGGTATTTGAAACAATCATTCAACGAAATGTTCGTTTAAGTGAAGCACCCAGTTATGGAGAAAGTATCATTAATTATGATGCTTCCAGTAAAGGAGCCAGCAACTACCTAAGCCTGGCCCACGAAATAATTAAGAAAAACGACTAAGAATGGCTAAGGCTACCAGAAAACAGGCATTGGGAAGAGGACTTTCAGCCTTGCTCAAGGATCCTGATAACGATATAAAATCTGCTGAAGATAAAAATGCCGATAAACTTGTTGGGCATATTGTTGAACTGGAACTTTCTTCTATTGAAGTAAACCCATTTCAGCCAAGAACCAGCTTTAATGAAGAATCACTTAAGGAACTTGCCACGTCCATACGGGAACTTGGAGTCATCCAGCCTATTACCGTGAGAAAACTGGAGTTTGACAAGTACCAGCTGGTTTCTGGAGAGAGAAGATTCAGAGCTTCAAAACTGGTAGGCCTTCAAACCATTCCTTCCTATATTCGAATCGCAAACGACCAGGAATCCCTGGAAATGGCGCTGGTAGAGAACATCCAGAGACAGGATCTTGATCCTATCGAAATCGCCATTTCTTACCAGAGATTGATCGATGAGATTCAGTTAACCCAGGAACAACTGAGTGACCGAATTGGAAAAAACAGGTCTACGGTTGCCAATTATCTCAGGCTATTAAAACTGGACCCTATCATCCAGACCGGGATGAGAGATGGTTTTCTTAGTATGGGCCATGGCCGTGCGCTTATCAATATAGATGACACCCAGCAACAGCTTGACATCTATGAGAAGATCCTTCAAAAATCATTATCGGTTCGGGAAACCGAGCAATTGGTTCGTGAGCTTAACGGCAAGGGCAAGACTTCAGGAAATGCAACTGCAAAGACCAGCGTTCCAAAAACCTATAAAAAAGGGATTAAGGAATTTTCAGAATACCTGGGAACCAAGGTGGATGTGAAAGTGACCAAAAAAGGAAGTGGAAAACTTACCATTCCGTTCTCTTCGGAAGAAGATTTTGAGCGTATCAAAAACCTTATTAAAAGTGAAGAATAGATCACTACTTAGTTTATTTCTGGTACTGTTCTTTTTTTCAGGAGTGCAGGCGCAAACCGACTCCCTAAGCATCCAGGCGAAGAAAGGTGTTCAAACCGAAGTTGTAGAGAAGGACTACGAACCATACAACGCGCTTGCCCCGGCAAAAGCTGCATTCTACTCGGCTATACTTCCCGGGTTAGGACAGGCATATAACGGGAGCTACTGGAAAATTCCTATTGCTTACGGAGGTCTGGCTACAGGAATTTACTTCTACCTGGATAACGATAAAGAATACAATAGATTTCGTGATGCCTATAAGAACCGCATCGCAGGCAGGGAAGATGAGTTCAACGGCAAAGGTGACCGGGTTCTTGTGAGTACAGAAAGACTTATTAGCGCACAGGAATTCTATCAGAAAAACAAGGAGATCTCATTACTGGTGACGGTAGGTGTTTATATTCTAAACATTATCGATGCCAATGTCGAGGCTCATTTACGGCAGTTCAACGTGGATGAAGACCTGACCTTGCAACCAAATCTCGATTTCAATTCACTTACCGGAAAAACAAATTACGGACTTACTCTAAACTTTAATTTTTAAATGAAAATCGCTCTTTTAGGCTACGGAAGAATGGGTAAGACCATTGAAGAAATCGCACAAAACAGAGGTCACGAGATCGTACTGAAGGTAAGCGATGACATTGAAAATCATGATCTTAAAAAGGCTGATGTCGCCATAGATTTCAGCATACCCGATGCAGCATTTCAGAATATTACGACTTGTTTTAGAGCGGGTGTTCCTGTGGTAAGCGGTACTACCGGCTGGCTTGAGGATTATAAAAAAGCCACTAAAATCTGTTCCGAAGAAAATTCAGCATTTATATATGCTTCCAATTTTAGTCTCGGAGTGAACGTGTTTTTCGAGTTGAACCGAAAATTAGCCGGCATGATGCAGGGACTGCAAGATTATTCTGTAGAGATCGAAGAAATTCATCATACCAAAAAACTGGACGCTCCCAGCGGTACGGCCATTAGTCTTGCTGAACAGATTCTTCATGAAAATAGGGAATTGAAAGGCTGGCAACTGGACTCGGCAAATAAATATAAGATCCCGATCCATGCTAAACGAATTGAAGATGTTCCAGGAACACACGTGGTAAGCTACGATTCTGAGATCGATACCATTGAGATCAAACATACCGCTAAAAGCAGGCAGGGGTTTGCCCTTGGAGCCGTGGTCGCTGCAGAATATCTTCAGAATAAAACAGGTATTTATAGCATGAAAGATGTGCTTGCAGATCTTTTTAAGAACTAATTTGTAACAATTGCGGGCGTTTTCAGCCTAACCAGTAAAAGAATTCAATATGACATTTACCGAATGGTTCATTTTTTTCCTGATCATACAGGTGGTTCATTTTTTAGGAACCTGGAAACTATATCAGCGAGCAGGTAGAAAAGCCTGGGAAGCTGCGATTCCGGTCTATAATGCGATCGTTCTAATGCAGATCATCAACCGGCCAAAATGGTGGGTGATTCTTTTCTTTATTCCCATCGTAAACCTGATCATCATCCCGGTGACCTGGGTAGAAACCATTCGAAGCTTTGGCAGAAATTCTACAACCGAAACCTTTGCGGTCATTCTAACTTTAGGTTTCTACATCTATTACATAAATTACGCTACCAATGATCCTTATATCGTTGATAGAGACCTGAAACCACGAACCGAAGTTGGTGAATGGATAAGTTCCATTCTTTTTGCTGTTATCGCTGCGACGATCGTGCACACGTACTTCATGCAGCCATTCACCATTCCTACCTCTTCCCTGGAAAAGACCCTGCTCGTAGGCGATTTTCTACTGGTAAGCAAATTTCATTATGGTGCAAGAATTCCTAAAACCGCCGTGGCATTTCCAATGGTGCACGATACCATCCCGGTTGTAAACAAAAAGTCATACTTAAACGATCCTCAGATCCCATATCTTAGGTTTCCCGGTTTTGAAGATATTGAACGTAATGATATTGTTGTATTTAACTGGCCCGTAGATACCGTAAATGCTTTTCAGCAATATGGAGATGGAAAGTATTACGAAAAACCTATCGATAAAAAATCTAATTATGTAAAACGTGCGGTGGGAGTTCCCGGAGATTCGCTTTCGGTACAGAATGGATTGGTTTATATCAACGGTGAAAGACTACAACTCCCTGATAGAGCAAAGCCGCAATTTACTTATACGGGTGTGACCAAAGGCCAGCCATTCAATCCTCAAACCCTGTACAAAGTTTATGACATTACAGATGGTTTTGGATATAATCCGGCGACAAATGAATTTACTTTTGTGGCTATTACTGAAGAGACTTTTGAAAGACTGAAGAATCATCCCAATGTGGCCAGCATCCAGAGAGCAGCAGATACGCTGTCTAAAAGCAGCAGGCTCTTCCCTAGTGACCGCGCACGCTGGAACAACGATAATTTTGGACCCATTTATATTCCGAAGAAAGGTGTGACTGTAGACATCACTCCTGAAAGTATGCCATTTTACAGGGAGATCATCGAAACTTATGAAGGTTCTGAATATGGCTTGAATAATAAACTGAGTCTTAATGGGACTGAAGTATTGTTAAATGGAAACCCGATCTCTGAATATACTTTTCACCAGAATTATTACTGGATGATGGGTGATAACAGAAATAATTCTGAAGATAGCAGAACCTGGGGTTACGTCCCAGAAAATCATGTGGTAGGAAAGCCTGTTTTTATCTGGTTAAGTTGGGATTCCAATGCCAGCGGCTTTGATAAAATACGCTGGGAACGTGTTTTTACAACAGTAAAAGGCGATGGAGACCCAACTTCATTTTTACCATATTTCCTGATCGCACTGGTTGTTTTCTTTGGTTGGAAATTTTTTAAACAACGTAGAGAAGCATAGCCATGGATCCGGTTTTATTACATCCTTCTTATTTTGGACCTGTAAGCCAGTGGGTTGCATTTACCAAAGCCGAAGCAGTCGTATTTGAATCTGAAGACAATTACCAAAAACAAACCTATCGCAATCGTATGTATATCTATGATGCGAATGGAAAACTTACGCTGAATATTCCAATTAAGCATAGCGCTGCTCTGGGTCTTCCTAAAAGCACCAGGCAAAAATACCGGGACATACAGATAGAAAACGCATTTCCCTGGCAGTTACAGCATTGGCGTGCGTTCAAAGCTTCATACCAGACCTCTCCTTTCTTCGAATTTTATGAAGATGAGTTGCAGCCGCTTTACGACAATACCTTCAAATACCTGCTTGATTTTAATTATCGATGTATGGAATTTGTTGCCGATGCTCTACAGGTGGAGTGGTCGTTCGATCAAACTGCTGATTATGTACTGCATCCTGAAGGGATGAGAGATCACAGAGCGCTCGTTAATGCAAAGTCTGATGCCGGATTCATGAGTCATCGTTACCCACAGGTTTTTGAAGACAAGAAGGGTTTTATCAATAATCTTTGTGTTCTCGATCTTATCTTTAATGAAGGACCAGCTTCATTAGCTTACCTGCAGGAACAAAACTTATAATTTGATTGACGTGGAGATCGGGAAATGATCTGAGAAATCAACTTCAAATCTTTCAAATTGAAGTATTTCCATTTGCTTTTCAATCATCAGAAAATCGATACGAAGGGGAAAATAATTAAGTTTAAAACTTTTGCCAAAGCCTGTTCCGGCAGCTAGAAAAGCATCTTTAAAGCGACCGTCCTGACCCACCAGTTCATAGATATACGAGAAGCTGGTGTTATTAAAGTCGCCCATAATCACGGTTTTGTGCGGAGATTTGTCTACTTCTCTCATCATCATTTCTGCCTGTTCCTGTTGCAGAGAGAAACCGTAGCCAATTCTCCCGAGTAGTTTTTTAGAATCTTCGTTCTTCAGGTCATTGATACCCGGCTTGATATTCAGAGACTGAAAATGCACGTTAAATACGCGTAGGGTATCTCCATTCACAAGCACATCTGCATAAATAGCATTGTTGTTCCCATCATGAGGGAAGTCGACAGAATGTTCTTTGACAATGGGAAACCGGGAAAAAATTGCCGATCCAAATTCTGAATTCTTACCCTTCAGTTTTACAAACTTATAAGGATAGAGTTTGGATAATTCAGCAGCTCCCACATAATGCTCCTGTATACTAAGGATGTCAGGTTTCTTTTCCTTTACGAAAGCGGTGATCTTTTCAGGAATATCGGTTCTGTTAGTCCATTTATAAGCATTGAACATGCGAACGTTGTAACTCATCAAACTGAGATCTGCTTCCAGTTCTTCTTCATGCTCATTTCCGAAGTTTACAAAAACAGCGATATAGTTATAACCCAGCAAAAGTACGATTAGAGGAAGCAGTAGCTGTTTTTTAAGCCGGAATAACCAGTATACAAGAAAAAGCGCGTTAAGAATAATTAGTACAGGAACTCCAAGACTAAGCACCGAAAGTAGTGGAAAAGTTTTTGGAGGAACATGTGGCAGCAGATAGGAGAATAATAAGGCTGTGGCGGCAAGCGAATTAAGTACAAAGACCAGCTTGTCAAATAGATTCAGGTGCTTCATCTAGTCTTCTTTACCAGCCTGAAATAAATAATCCTTCTCTGCTTTTGATAAACTTTCGTATCCGCTTTTACTTATTTTATCCAGGATCGCATCAACTTTCTGTTGCTTCTCGTTTTTGGAATTGGAAGCAGACCTTGGTTTTGTTTGCTTTTTCTTTGTGGTTTGGGTCTTATTGCGGTGAACTGTTTTCATCTTAGGCTTGCGTTCGCCTGGCTTAAAAAGCGCTACAAGGCTATCCATCATATCCTCGAACCATTTTCCAATATCGTTTCCCTTTTGCAGTTGTTTCGTATAAATATACCCCAATGCTGCGCCTCCAAGATGTGCAAAATGCCCGCCTGCGTTCCCCATTGGAATCTGAATTACATCTAATGCAACTAAAAAAGCAGCGATATACCAGAATTTCACACTTCCAATCAGCATCAATCTTACCCTCATATTCGGGACATGTGTAGCTATTCCTACGAGTACCGCCATTACCCCTGCAGAAGCTCCTATCAAATATGAGTTGCCGGTCCCCTGAAAAGCCGGGAACAGGTTATAGCTGAGCATATACACCAGAGCACCTATGATGATACCAAGGAAATAATAATTCAGTAATCTTTTAGCTGAAAAATAATTCAGAAAATACATTCCGGAGAAATACAGGATAAGCATATTGGACGCGATATGCCAGATGCCACTGTGCAAAAAACCGTAGGTGATGATAGACCATGGTTTCATTATATATTCCAGCGGTTCCTTCGGAAATACCAACCATTCGAGTAGAAAATCTGAAGGAATATTAAATAAATAGGCTATGGTTCTAAATAGATAGAAAACAAGGAAAGCCAGTACATTTACTGCAATGAGTTTCTCCACCACCGTAGCGGTTTGCATCTTAAACCTTATTTTATCTGCTGCACTCATTAATACCAGCGATTGTCGTTAAACTGATTCTTTTTCCAGTAATACATCATCAGGAAGCCAAATAGTGCTCCACCCACATGAGCAAAATGTGCGATCGAACCACCAAATAACGAGTAGCCAGTCACTCCCGAGAACAGGTCCAGTAAGATGATAGCAGGTATAAAATATTTCGCTTTGATGGGTACAGGCACGAATAACAGGAATAATTCCACATTAGGAAACATCATTCCAAACGCTACAAGAATACCATATATTGCACCAGAAGCTCCTACAGCAGGTGTTGTAAAGGCTTCATAAGCACTCTGCAAGGTATCCATGGGTACCGTTTCCAGAATTGCCTTTGGATACTCACCGGTAAGGAAGAAGTTGTCCACCTGGGTCATGTTCATCCCGGCATCCAGCAAATCCTGAACTCCAGACTGGTAGCCGTAAAAATTTACCAGAGTATGCAGCAGGGCTGCTCCTATCCCTGCCGTGAAGTAAAAGAATAAAAATCGTTTCTGCCCCAGCATTTGTTCAATGGGACCACCAAAAGCCCACAATGCGTACATATTAAAAAGAATATGGGTAAAGCCACCATGCATGAACATATGCGTGATCACCTGCCAAACCTGGAAGTTCGGGTTCTTGACGAACCAAAGTGCGAAATAATCGTAGGCTACGTCACCTAATAATTGGCTCCCAATGAAAAATATGACGTTGATGATCAATAAAACCTTTACCGTTTCTGTAATTCTTCCCATCAGGCAAATTTTTTGTCCAGTTCCTCTATAGACAATGTAGTGAAAATGGTTCTGTTTGAAGGACTTAGTGCCGGTTCCTTACAGGCAAAAAGTCGGTTGACTATATGTTGTTGCTCCGCTGTATTCAGCATGGTTCCAGATCTAACCGCCATGGAATTCGCCAGAGATTTGGATAAAAGATCTGTTTGAGAAAATCCATTATCGGGGACATCTTTTTCAAAATCGGCAATTAGCTGTTCCAGTAAAATCTCTACCTCACTTTCAGATATCATGGTTGGAATACCAGAAATCTCTACTTCATCTTTGCTGAAGGAAGAAAAAATAAACCCTGTCTGTTCCAAAGATTCCCTGATCTCCTGAAGCATTTCCATTTCATGGTGATTGAACTGAAGTTTCAAAGGAAATAATAATTGCTGACTAACAGCTGCAGAAACGGTAATATTCTTTAGTAATTCCTCGTAAAGGATGCGAGTATGCGCACGATGCTGATCGATTACCAGAATACCGCTTTTTAGCGTGGAAATAATATATTTTTTATGCAGCTGAAAAGTAGATTTTTCTATTTCATCTTCTTTCCCGGCAAAAAGGTTGCCCGTTACTTCCTCACTCTCAAATTCTATTTGACGAACATCTACTTCCGTAGAAGGTTCAGCATCCAGTCCGGTATAAAGACTATCCCATTCTGCAGGTTTTTCTTTTCTATACCCAGTATTTTGTGGATTATAAGACCTGGCAGCGTTTTCAGACTGAAACGGGTTAAAATTTCTATCTACTTCAATTTGAGGCGCACTAGCCTGTTTGGACTGGTAATTATAAGGCGTATCCAATTCGGCATCCCGGTCAAAGTCTAAAATAGGCGCTACATTGAACTGTCCCAGTGCATGTTTGATCGCACTTTTCAGAATAGCATATAAAGCATGTTCATCATCAAACTTTATCTCTGTTTTAGTAGGATGAATGTTAATATCAATAGTTTTAGGATCAACATCGAGGTAAAGGAAATAGCTGGGATAGCTTTTCTCTTTCAAAAGCCCTTCAAAAGAGGCAACCACCGCGTGGTTTAGATAGGGACTCTTTATAAAACGATTGTTTACAAAGAAGAACTGTTCTCCCCTGCTTTTCTTGGCAAATTCCGGCTTTCCTACAAATCCCGAAATCCTGACGATTCCCGTATCTTCTTCAACAGGAACTAATTTCTCATTAGTTTTCCCTCCTAGAATATTCGTAATTCGCTGGCGGTAATTTGCGGCAGGTAATTGAAAGAGTTCATTCCCGTTATGCATAAGCGAAAAACCTATATCCGGGTGAGCCAGGGCCACACGTTGAAATTCGTCAATGATATGCCGGGTTTCGACATTATCAGACTTTAGAAAGTTTCTTCTAGCAGGAATGTTATAGAAAAGATTTTTAACGCTTATACAGGTTCCTTTGGGAGTCACACAAGCTTCCTGAGAGGAAATCTTACTTCCTTCTATCTTGATACAGGTGCCAATCTCTTCGTTTTCTGTCCTGGTTTTTAATTCTACATGCGCGATTGCAGCAATGGACGCAAGAGCTTCACCGCGAAAACCTTTGGTTCTCAAGGCAAAAAGATCATCGGCAATTTTAATTTTGGAGGTTGCATGACGTTCAAAACTCATACGTGCATCGGTAATACTCATTCCCGCACCGTCATCAATGACCTGGATCAAAGTTTTACCAGCATCTTTGATGACCACCTGGATTCGAGCTGCATAAGCATCTATACTGTTTTCGAGAAGTTCCTTGATTACTGAAGCCGGTCGTTGAACCACCTCACCTGCAGCGATCTGGTTTGCGACATGATCGGGCAAGAGTTGAATAATATTATTCATTTATCGTGGATTCGAGAAAATGGACAAATCAAAATCTAAAATCCACAGACAGATAAAGACCAGTATAAGAATAATATAGACCACACGACGATTAATACTCCTGTTGCCTCGCGTACGACTTGCCTGACGAGCCTCAGCCCAGTGTGAGCCAAAATCTATCGCATTGGTAGCCTCCCTGTATTTATTGAATTTGGAGTCAAAATCATAAATGTTACCGGTATCCTTCCCCTTATAGTAACGCGGGGTGTAGTTATACCTCGTATTTTTCCTGATCTTGCCTAAATTGATTTTCAAAACTGTAGATTGTTTGCTGTTCCAAATTTACTCAAAATGCTTCAGAATTCCGAAGCCTTCATCTATTAATAAGAATACAAAGACAATGCCGTTTTAAAAATCCCTGCTTATCCCTTATAGAATTTAGCATCCTTTCTAAGCTGAGCCATCTTTATAGCAGCAATGGCGGCTTCTGTTCCTTTGTTCCCATGTTCCCCACCACTTCTGGCGCGGGACTGCTCAATATTATTATCGGTAAGAACACAGAATATAACCGGAATATCGGTCTGTACATTCAGATCCTTGATGCCCTGGGTTACTCCTTCGCAGACAAAGTCAAAGTGCTTGGTTTCTCCCTGGATCACATTTCCAACGGCGACGATCGCGTCCAGCATTTCGAAACTTTCCTGCATCTTTTTGCAGCCGTAAATAAGTTCAAAGCTTCCTGGAACATTCCACCTAACGATATTCTCCTTCTGCACCCCATTCTCTATCCATGCGTCAAACGCACCCTGAAACAGGCCTTCTGTTATCTCCTCATTCCATTCAGAAACAACGATCCCAAACCGAAAGTCTTTCGCGTTTGGGATCGTATCTTTATCGTACTCTGAAAGGTTATTACCTTTTGTAGCCATATATTATTTTTTCATAGCGCGGGCCTGCCCAAGATAGACGGCCACTTTATCTGCTTCAGGAGAATCTGCATATTCCTCCTCGATCTTCATTAAATGTTCTTCCGCAGCATCTGCATCTCCGGTATTGATTGCTGTGATCGCAGCTTTCAAAAGAAATCTAGGGGTTGTAAATGAATTAGTACGCATTTCCGCAGCTTTTTCATAATAACCCAATGCTTCTTCCGGTTGATCAAGCTGAAGAAAAGCATCACCGATCCCGCCAGTTGCAAGTGCAGAGAAAATCTCATCATCACTGCTAAAACCTTCCAGCTGCTCGATCGCTTCCTGGTACTTTCCAATTCTTAAGTATGCAAAACCGGCATTATACTGCGCAAGGTTGGCAGCATCTGTACCTCCGTAATTTTCTATAATATCAAGAAATCCATATTTCCCTTCACCACCATTAAGTGCCAGATTATAAAGCGAATCGCTTTGAGCTCCATTCGCTCTTAGTGCGGAAGCCATATAATTTTGTGCCATTGCCATCTCATTGGCTGCCTCGTTTTGTTTTGGTTCATGGATAAAACGGTTATAACCAAGGTATCCCAGTACCGCAACGATAGCAACTCCTACTATAATGTAGATATACTTTTGATTATCGGCGACCCAGGTTTCGGTTCTACTTGCCCCTTCATCCAAACTGTTAAAAACTTCAGCAGTTGTAGATTCCTGTTCTTCGATTTGTTCCTTCTCAGTTTTCCCGGAAGGCTTGTATCCTCTTTTCTTATAAGATGCCATAAAAAATTTTTAATGCGTGGCAAAAATATAATATTTTGTGAAAATTAAAAGAGAAAATATTTGTATTTTTTCCATAATTTGAAGTCCTTTTGCAGCCTTAAAAACACCTCTTCATTTATCATATTTCTTGCTGAAAAACAGCCTTTTATGCACCTAAAAAATCTTAGCCTTCTCAATTATAAGAATCTTAAGACGGCTGAATTTGCTTTTGATCAGAAAATCAATTGCCTGGTTGGCAATAATGGCGTTGGAAAAACTAACGTTCTGGATAGTATTTACCATCTCTCCTTCGGAAAGAGCTACTTTAACCCTATCACTTCTCAAAATATCAATCATGAAGCTGAATTCTTTGTAGTGGATGGGGAATTCGAGAAGAACGAGAAAATTGAAAAGATCCTGGTAAGTGCAAAAAAGGGGCAGAAAAAGGTGATTAAACGCAATAACAAGACCTATGATAAAGTGAGCGATCATATTGGTTTTATTCCTACCGTGATCATATCTCCTGCAGACAGGGATCTTATTATTGAAGGTTCAGAAACAAGAAGAAAATTCATGGATGGAGTCATATCACAAAGTGATCAATCCTACCTTCAATCGTTACTGAATTATACCAAGCAGATCTCCCAGCGAAATTCCCTTTTGAAGTATTTTGCTGCCAATTCAACCTTTGATCGCGATACACTCGAGGTATACAATGCACAAATTAGCCATCTGGGACAGGAGTTGTTTGAAAAGCGAAAAAGCTTTTTAAAAGAATTCATTCCCATTTTCAATAAACGCTACGCCGATATCACGAATAATAAGGAGATGGTTGATATTAATTATAAGAGTCGGCTTTCTGAAAAATCACTATCAAGCCTGCTCGAAGAAAACCTGCAGAAGGATATGGCTTTGCAGTACACTTCAGTAGGAACCCATAAAGACGATCTAAGTTTCGAGATCGAGGGACATCCTATTAAAAAGTTTGGCTCCCAGGGACAGCAAAAAAGCTTTCTGATTGCTCTAAAGCTGGCGCAATTCGATTTTATAAAAAAAATTAGCCAGGTGAACCCAATTCTCCTGCTGGACGATATCTTTGACAAACTTGATGAGAACAGGGTTGCTCATATTGTAGCATTAGTGGCCACGAATGAACTGGGACAGATCTTTCTTAGTGACACGCATGCAGACAGAACCGAGAAAGTGGTAAAAGGCAGTAATCAATCCTATAAAATTTTTAAACTTTGAAAAAAGCATTATACTTAGTCATAGCGATCATGCTATTTTCCTGCTCGAAGAATGACCCCAATGAGCAATTAAAGAACCTCAACGGGTACTGGACGATCGAGAAAGTAGAAGTTGAAAATGATTCGGTCATAGAATATAGTTTGAGTCAGTACATTGATTATATTGAGATTGGGGATAGCGTAGGTTTTCGAAAGAAACTTCAGCCTAAGATCGATGGTGGTTATATAGAAGCTTCTAATGATTCAGAAAAAATTATGGCGAAGATCGAAGATGAAATTTTGACCCTTCATTATAAGACAGCCTTCGATGAATGGAAGGAGACAGTTCTGAAAGCCACGAAAGACGAACTGGTGATCGAAAACAGCGACGACAAAAAATATTATTATAAACGATATGAACCTTTAATGAGCACTAATGAAGAAGCGACGAAAGAATGAGGAAATGGTCCTTGGTGATCTGCTCAAGAGTTTTGTGGACGAGAACAAACTTGACACCAAAGGTCTCAACCAGGTACAGATAAGGGAAGTCTGGAACAACCAGATGGGACCGGCCATTGCTAAATACACGACCGGCCTTAAACTAAAGCATGACACACTGTTTGTGCAATTGAGTTCTTCGGTTCTTAGAGAGGAGTTGAGTTACGGAAAAGAAAAGATCATTCGAAACCTCAATGAGGAAATGAACCAGGACCTGGTGAAAAAACTGGTATTACGTTAATATGAAATTATGAACAAAAGACTGAAGTATTTTATGGCCTTTTTACTGGTTTTTACCGGGCTTATGTTCGTCTTCAATGAAATTCTGAGGTATTTCTTTCATCTGGATGGGCTGCCGAACACTCTAATTACAGTGCTACTTACCATTAGTATTTCTCCACGGCTGCACCCCGCCAAGGAAGGTGATGGCTATATTTTTAAATGGTCATGGTTTACAAAACCAATTGAGATTTAGCAACTTGATAAAATAAAAAACCCGGAACTTACATTCCGGGTTTTTTTATGTTTTGAGCAGTTCGTCTTAGAACATCTCTCTACCTGCGAAATGAAAAGCACCTTCAATTTGTGCATTCTCGTCGCTATCACTTCCGTGTACAGCGTTCTCACCAATACTGGTAGCATATTTTTTTCTAATAGTTCCTTCAGCAGCATCTTCTGGATTCGTAGCACCAATCAATGTTCTGAAATCTTCCACAGCATTGTCTTTCTCAAGGATCGCAGCAACAATAGGTCCGCGAGTCATGAATTCAACCAATTCGCCAAAGAACGGACGCTCATTATGCACAGCATAAAAAGTTTCAGCATCTCTTTTGGTCATTTGAGTAAGTTTCATCGCTACGATTCTGAATCCTGAAGCGGTGATTTGATCTAATATTCCACCAATATGCCCGTTTTCAACTGCATCTGGCTTAATCATGGTGAATGTTCTATTATCTGCCATTATCTGGTTTTTAAATTTGGTGCAAAAATAAATTATTTATGTGCATAAACAAGTGCTTTCTTATAATATGTTGACTTACTGGAATTCAACCACATAATCCTGCTGTTTACGGTTATTGAGTCCGCGCATTTCCATGCTTACCTTTCCTGTTTCAAAATCAAATTTCAGCAAGCCAAAGCTTTTTTTGGACACTACCTCTCCCACCCTGTGCACGTTCGGCTCACCGTCAAAAGCTTCGTAAGTATGGGTGAGTCCGCTACTGGTGAAGTCAACCAAAGGATAGCTAAGCCCGTTAATTCTTTCTTCGGAAAATTCAGAAATATGACGGTCTCCGCTTAACAGGATAACATTTTTTGCTTCCGAAGTGACAATTAGATCTTTTAATTTTTGCGCTTCCGAAGGAAAATTTCCCCAGGTTTCAAATCCATGCTCATCTGAAAGTATCTGGATACTGGAAAGAATGATATTGAAGTTTGCGCTACTGCTTTCAAGTTCCTTCTGAAGCCATTTCCATTGCTGTTCGCCCAGAATGGTACCGCTGGAAGGTTCATAACGCCGTCCAGGCTCGCTGGTCCTGAGCAGATCATCTCTAAAATAACGGGTATCCAGCATGATTACCTTAATAGAACCTTTGGGAGTCTGTAAAACTTCAGAATGATAGATCCCTTTGCGGTCCCGCCTTGGATCATCTTGGGCAACCCCCATAAAATCAAGAAATTGCTGCTGACTCTCCTCTTTGATCAAGTAGTCCTTCCCTCCATCATTTTGTCCATAATCATGATCATCCCAAACTCCATAAACTGGTACGCTGTTGACTAATTTTTGATAACCTTCATTACTTTTCTGGACGGCATAAGCCTCTTCTAAAACTTCAGGAACATCTGTATCTGCATACACATTATCGCCTCCCCACAGGAAAACATCAGGCTTATTTTTAAGAATTTCATCCCATAATGGCTGGGGTGCGTCTTCTCGGTTACAGCTTCCAAAAGCAATGACATAATCTGCCTTTTTTTCTGTTGCGATCTCTTCGAAAGACCCGCAGGACAAAAGGCTGCAAATGAACAGAAGGATCAAAATTCTATATTTCATCTCGTTAATTTTCGAACCCAAATTTAAGGCTTCCTCTATTTCTATAGTGTTATTATATTGTATATTTAACCTCGATTATGATAGACACAAGAATACTTGAGATCACGGCAGAGCTGGCAAAAGCAGAGAATATCGTGATCGTTCCACACAAAGGACCCGATGGTGATGCGATAGGCTCTACGCTTGGGTTAATGCATTTTTTGAGAGACAAGGGCCATACGGCCAATGTCATTGCTCCAAACGATTATCCACATTTTTTAAAGTGGCTTCCAGGTAGTGATGAAGTTTATATTTATGAGCAACAGAAAGAAGTTGCAGATCAATTGATTGCTGAAGCGCAGATCGTCTTTACCCTGGACTTCAATGATCTCTCCAGATGTGGAGACATGGAAGAATCGCTTCGAGCTTCTGATGCTGTTTTTGTCATGATAGACCATCACCAGGAACCTTCAGATTATGCTCATTACACCTACAGTGATTCCACGATGAGCTCTACCTGTGAAATGGTACACAAATTCATAGAAAAATTGCGTGCCGGCAAGAACATCACTCCAGAAATCGCCACCTGTTTATATACCGGGATCATGACAGATACCGGAAGTTTTAGATTTAGCTCTACTTCCAGCGATACGCATCGTGTGATAGCCGACCTAATGGACAAGGGAGCTAAAAATTCACAGATCCATAATAACATCTACGATACTAATTCTGGCAACAAACTACAATTGCTTGGTACCGCACTACAGAATTTGAAAGTACTGACTGAATTTAATACCGCCTATATAAGCCTGACCCAGGAAGAACTTGACCGTCACAATTTTAAGAAAGGTGATACTGAAGGTTTTGTAAATTATGGTTTAAGCCTGGATGGAATAAGATTTGCAGTCATTTTTATTGAAAATGAAAGTGAAAAAATTATCAAGATAAGTTTCAGGTCCAAAGGTATTTTCGACGTAAATAAGTTTGCCCGCAAACATTTTGAAGGTGGAGGACATATTAATGCGGCGGGAGGAAAAAGCGATCTTTCCATGAACGATACCATCGTAAAATTCAATAAGATCCTGCCTGAATATGAGCAAGAATTAACACAATGAGAAAGTTTTTATTCCTAATAACCATGGCGATCGCCATAGTTTCCTGTAAATCTCCTGAAGCTCGCTATCCCGTTTCCCAGAACAGTGGTTCGTATATCGATCAATCTGTTGAAAAGAACCGGGAAATGATCGCCCAGGAAGAGGATTATATCAAGCAGGTAATGGGCGAAAATACCAGTACAGAATATCTGACATCTGCAGATGGTTTCTGGTACTACTATAATAACCGTTCCATGGATAGTCTTAATACAGAGACTCCTGAATTTGGAGATATTGTAACATTCGATTACAGCATCTCTACCATTGAAGGGGACGCTATTTACGCTGAAGGTGACAAACCTACCCGTGAATATGCCATAGACAGAGAAAAACTATTTACCGGTCTTCGCCAGGGTCTTAAATTGATGAAAGAAGGTGAAACTGTGACGTTCCTATTCCCTTCGCACAAAGCATTTGGATATTACGGAGATCAGGAACGTATTGGCAGCAACAAACCCATTAGCGCAAAAGTGACCTTACACTCTATTAAGGAAGAAGAACTATCAAACACAGAAACCAAAGAACAATAATGAGGACAAAAAGTTTATTTGTGCTTTTCGCAGTGGCGATTAGCTTATTTTCATGTAAAGAAGAATACCCTGAACTTGAAGACGGGATGTATGTTGAGTTCAATACCTCCATGGGACCCATCATTGCAGAATTATATCACGAAGAGACTCCAATGACCGTTGCTAATTTCGTATCGCTTTCTGAAGGAAGCAGCACAATGGTAGACAGCACCTTTAAAGGCAAAAAATATTATGACGGGATCGTATTTCACCGTGTGATCGATGGATTCATGATCCAGGGTGGTGATCCAATGGGAACCGGAAGTGGTGGTCCAGGTTACAAATTCCCAGATGAATTTAAAGATTCATTAAGTCATGATCAAAAAGGAATTTTGTCTATGGCCAATGCTGGTCCAGGAACCAATGGGAGTCAGTTTTTTATCACGCTGGAACCAGTAATGCAGCTTGATGGCAGGCATACGGTCTTCGGAAAAGTGGTAAAGGGTATGGATGTCGTGGAAGCGATCGGAAAGACTGAAACCGGTCCTCGAGACCGTCCTGTAAAGGATGTGGTTATGAATGAAGTAAATATCATTCGAAAAGGAAAAGCTGCCAAGAATTTTGAAGCTCCGAAAGTTTTTGAACAGGAACTGGCAGATCTTGAAGCTGAAAATGAAGCTAAAGAAAAAGAGTTACAGGAAGTAAGGGCAAAAAGAGTTGAAGAATTCGCAGCTTTGGAATCAAAAGCCGATTCCCTGGAAAGCGGACTCAAATTACATTTTGTTACCGAAGGAGATGGAACTCAGCCTAAACAGGGACAAACGGTAAAAGTAAATTATGAAGGTTACTTCGCAGATGGAAAGATCTTTGACACTAATAAAAAAGAGCTTGCCGAGGAATTTGGTATCTACGATCATCGAAGAGACCAGGCTATGGGTTACCAGCCAATGAACGTTGTATACGGTCCTGATGCGCCAATGATCCCAGGTTTCAAGGAAGCGATCCAGCAGATGCAGGTAGGTGATGAAGTAGTTGCGTTTATTCCCAGCCACTTAGGCTACGGGGAAAGAGGCTATGGAAGAGCGATCCCACCAAACTCAGATCTTGTATTTAAGATTTCTGTAGTTGGAATTGCCGGAGAAGAGCAGTAATAAAATAGATATATCCAAGTAAAAAAAGCCCCGTGCATCTGCATGGGGCTTTTAAATTCAGGATATAGGTTTATTTCTTAGGAATGTTCTGTAAAACCTCTAATAAAAATTTCCAGTATTTCTGAGCTGAGCTAATGCTCGCACGCTCATCTGGCGAGTGCGCTCCGCGAATGGTAGGCCCAAAAGAGATCATATCCATTTGAGGATAATGGCTTCCAATGATTCCACATTCCAGACCGGCATGACAGGCCGCAATATTGGCCCTTTCGCCGTTCATTCTTTCATAGATATTATCCAGTACTTTCAGGATTTTTGAATCGCTGTTTGGTGCCCATCCAGGATATTCCCCAGATAATTTCACCTCAAAACCTGCAAGTTTGAAAACAGATTTCAGTGAATCTGCCAGGTCATCACGACTGGACTCAACAGAGCTTCTAGTTAAGCACTTGATCTCAATATTTCCATTTTCAACGCTAACTTTCGCGACGTTATTGGATGCTTCCACCAAATCTTCAATCTCGGGACTCATTCTGTAAACTCCATTATGCGCCGCGGCAAGAGCCAGCAACAGCTGTTTCTGAGATTGCATGTCCATCACTTCTACTTCAGAAGCAACTTTCTGAATTTCGATCTGCATATTTGGTTCGAGCGAAGCGAATTCTGCTTTGATAAGATCGATCCTTTTGTTCAGCTCTTTTTTGAATTTTTCTTCTTCAGTTTCAGGCAAGGCAATGATCGCTTCACTTTCTCTTGGAATCGCATTTCTCAATCCACCGCCATTAATCGATGAAAGCCTGAGATTATATTCTTCCGAAGTATTCAGCAACAGTCGATTCATTAATTTATTGGCGTTCGCCAGGCCTTTAACGATATCCATCCCGGAATGTCCACCCATAAGTCCTTTTACTTTGATCGCAAAAACGCGATAACTGTCGGGAGTGCTTTCCACATCATAAGCTCTGCTTGCAGTGATATCCACACCACCGGCACAACCAATACCAATTTCGTCATCCTCTTCTGTATCAAGGTTCAGTAGAATTTCGCCTTCCAGAAGATCAGGGCTTAGACCTTTCGCTCCGGTCATTCCGGTTTCTTCATCTATCGTGAATAAAGCTTCGATCGCGGGATGCTCGATGGAATCGCTTTCCAGTATCGCCATCATCGTGGCTACACCCAAACCATTATCAGCTCCCAGCGTGGTCCCTTTCGCCTTCACCCAGTCACCGTCCACGTACATCTCGATTCCCTGTGTGTCAAAATCGAAGTTGGTATCGTTGTTCTTTTGATGTACCATATCCAGGTGCGCCTGCAGAACGATCTTTTTCCTGTCCTCCAGTCCTGTTGTCGCAGGTTTATAGATCACAACATTTCCTACGGAATCCACTTCGGTCCTTAGATCAAGGTCGTTTCCAAATTTCCTGATGAATTCAATAACCCTTTCCTCTTTTTTGGAAGGTCTTGGCACCGCATTGAGGTCGGCAAACTTATTCCATAAAATCCTGGGCTCTAATGCTCTTATTTCTTCGTTCATATCTGTAATTCTTCAATTGTTTTCAAAGATACCTTTTAAGCTGCTGAAACAAAAATTGAGATTTCTTCAGAATAATTTAACGGGTTTCTCCAAGGTAAAATTAGGCCAGATATGAATTATTAGTACTTTTAAAAAGTGAACAAGAAAACGACCCTGATCCTTGCGATCCTGTTACCAGTCCAGATCATTCTGTTGAGCATGATCGAAAAAGGATCGCTCTTCATCGAAACTTACTATTCCAACGGGCTATACCCGGTAATCTCCAGTATTCTAAGATACAGCATAGGGCTTTTACCATTTTCGCTGGGGGATCTCCTGTACGCTTTACTGGTTATCTTATTACTGAAATGGATTTGGAGAAGATTTCGCCTTAAATTTAAAAATCCGAAGCTATGGATTCCCGATGCTCTGGCGGCTTTGTCTATCATCTACTTTTGCTTTCATCTTTTCTGGGGTTTTAATTATTACCGGCAGCCACTTCACAAAACCCTTGAAATCGATAATGAGTATACCACTGAAGAGTTGGTAAGACTTTCAGAAATTCTGATAAGCAGGTCCAATGAGCTGCATGCAGATTTAGCTGAAAATGATTCCGCTTCCGTCAAGTTTGAAATTTCAAAGAATGAGCTCTTCCGAAGAACCATAGAAGGTTATGATCATCTTGCTCTGAATTATCCGGAATTAAGCTACAAAGGCAATTCTCTGAAGCGATCGATCTATAGTATTCCTTTAAGCTATATGGGTTTTAACGGTTATCTGAATCCATTAACCAATGAAGCCCAGGTGAACAGCATTATAGTTCCATATAAAATACCCACAACCGCCAGTCATGAGATTGGACATCAGCTGGGATTTGCCAAGGAAAATGAAGCGAATTTTATCGCCTGCCTGGTTACCATGAACCATCCAGATCCTTATTTTCGATATTCCGGTTACACTTTCGCGCTAAGTTACTGCCTGAGTGAGATCTTCCGCAGAGATAAAGAGGAAGCAGATCGCCTGTTGGAAAGCATGAACCCGGGAATTGTGGAAAATTACCGGGAGGTCCAGCGGTTCTGGCTGGAACATGAAAATCCCCTGGAACCCCTGTTTGCGGCCACATACAATCGCTACCTAATCGCCAATAACCAGGCTGGAGGTATGAAAAGTTATAGCTATGTAGTCGCATTGCTGGTTAATTACTACAAAGATTCGAGAAACGACTTATAAGAAGATTAACAGTTCTGCTATTTTTAGTACTTTAAGGCTCTTAAAATTTTAATGAATCTATATTTCCAAAAACTACCTAATTTTATGAAGTTAAAATTTCTGCTTTTGGGAATAGTCCTTAGTGTGAGCTCAGCTTATGCACAGGATTATTTCCCGAAAAACGATGGTGTTAAAACCGAAAACACCAATTACACCGTCTTTAAAAACGCTAGGATCCACGTGGATCCAAAGACGATCATTGAAAATGGAATGTTCGCCATTCAAAATGGGAAGATCACCGCTGTTGGAAAGAAAGTCTCCATTCCGGAAAACAGTATTGTGGTCGATCTTGCCGGAAAAGAAGTTTATCCTTCTTTTATAGACCTGTATTCCAGTTTTGGAATAGGAAAACCAAAACGTGTGGAGGGCGGTAATGGACCGCAGTATGATGCTAATCGCGAAGGATTTTACTGGAACGATCATATTCGTCCAGAAACCAATGCTGTGGCACATTTTAAATATGACGCCGGCGATGCCAGTAAATTGCTGGAAGCTGGTTTTGGTGCCGTAAATACTCATGTCCCAGATGGAATCGTACGTGGTTCTGGTATGCTGGTGGCACTTACACCTAATGTGAGCGAGGGCGACCGAATCCTGAACGACAGATCTGCTCAATACCTTTCTTTTGATAAAAGTGTACTATCCAGACAGTCCTACCCTACCTCACTAATGGGTGCTACTGCCCTGCTTAGACAAACCTATATCGATGCCAGCTGGTATGAGAAAGGAAATGCCAAGAATAAAGATCTTGCGTTAGAAGCCCTGAATAAAAATAAAAACCTTGTACAGATCTTCGCTACAGACAATCTGCTGAACGAATTTAGAGCAGATAAAGTAGGTGATGAATTTGGTATTCAATATGTACTCTTAGGAAGTGGGAAAGAATATCAGCGACTGGACAAAGTGAAAAGTTCCAACGCTACGTATATCGTTCCGTTAAAATTCCCGGCAGCTTTCGATGTGGAAGACCCATATCTCACCAAGCATCTGGGGCTTGAAGAAATGAGAGAATGGAATCAGGCACCTGCGAATTTGGCCATGTTGGAAAAGCAGGAAATTGCTTTTACGATCACCACACATGACATCGATCCAGCGAAAGATTTCAAATCCAATTTGGTGAAAGCAATGGAATTTGGATTGACCAAAGAGGCAGCTCTGGCCGCTCTTACCACTATTCCTGCCAGAACACTGGGACAGGAAGGAAAGATTGGTACTATTAAGGAAGGTGCCTGGGCGAATTTCCTGATTACTTCCGGAGACTTTTTTGACAAAGAGACCACGTTATTCGAGAACTGGGTTCAGGGTGAAAAAAAGGTATTAAACAGCATGAATGTAACCGACATAACCGGGAAATATGACCTGGAACTGGATGGGAATACGTACCTGCTGGCTATTACTGGAGAACCTACGAAGCCAAATGCGGAAGTTACCTTGGATGATACTAAAATAGGATCAAAACTGAGTGTGTCTGAAAACTGGATGAATCTTTTGATCTCTTCTCCAGATACTACCAAAACTGAGTACATCAGGCTGGTAGCGAAGGTTCCTGCAAATTCTAAGAACATTTCAGGAAAAGCGATTCTGCCAAATGGAAAAGAAACCCGTTTTCAGGCTAATATGAAAGATTCTGAAAAAGCGGAAGAAAATGAAGACAGTAAAACGAAAAGTGACAGTGCACCTCGTGAACTGATCGCGGTTACCTATCCAAATGTTGCCTATGGTTTTAAGGAAAGACCAAAGCAGCAGGATGTTCTATTTAAGAATGCAACTGTATGGACCAGCGAAGATGAAGGAGTTCTGGAAAATACAGATGTATTGGTAAAAGACGGTAAGATCGTAAAGATTGGTACAGATCTTAGTGCCGGCAGGGCTCAGGTGATTGATGCTACCGGGAAACATTTAACTGCCGGAATCATTGATGAACATTCCCATATCGCCGCATCAGATATTAATGAAGCAGGTCACAACTCTTCTGCTGAAGTGACCATGGAAGATGTCGTGGATCCAACAGATATCAACATCTATCGTAATCTCGCTGGTGGTGTTACCACAATTCAGCTACTGCATGGTTCTGCCAATCCAATTGGTGGTAGATCTGCAATTCTGAAATTAAAATGGGGAGCTCCGGCAGATGAATTGATCTTCGAACAGGCACCACCTTTCATCAAATTTGCGCTTGGTGAAAACGTAAAACAATCCAACTGGAGCGGAAATCGTTTCCCACAAACCAGAATGGGTGTAGAACAGGTTTTTATAGATTACTTCAGCCGGGCAAAGGCCTATGAAAAGGAAAAGCAGGCTGCTGGCGAGAATTTCAGAAAAGACCTGGAAATGGAAACCCTGGTAGAGATCCTGAACGGAGAGCGCTTTATCTCTTCTCACTCTTATATTCAGAGCGAGATCAATATGTTGATGAATGTTGCTGAAATGTTCGATTTCAATATCAATACTTTTACCCATATTCTTGAAGGCTACAAAGTAGCAGATAAGATGAAAGAGCATGGTGTTGGAGCTTCTACCTTTTCAGACTGGTGGGCTTACAAATATGAAGTGAACGATGCGATCCCTTATAATGCGGCCATCATGAACGAAGTTGGTCTCACGGTAGCCATTAACAGTGATGATGCTGAAATGAGCAGACGCCTGAACCAGGAAGCTGCCAAAAGTGTGAAGTATGGCGGAATGAGTGAAGAGGACGCCTGGAAAATGGTAACGATCAATCCTGCAAAATTACTTCACGTAGATAACCTGGTTGGAAGCATCAAGACAGGCAAACAGGCAGATCTTGTTCTATGGAACGAACATCCGCTGTCGATCTACTCGATTCCTGAGAAAACGATGATCGAGGGAGTTGTTTACTTCGATAAGGACAGAGACCTGGAACTTCGGAAAGAGATTCAGAAAGAAAGAAGCAGTCTTGTAAGCCAGATGCTTAAGGAAAAGAACAGTGGCGTTAAAACACAACCAGTGAAAAAGAAAGAAAAGCAGCATGTACACTGTGATCTTTTGGAAGCTGTAAAATAATATACTGAAGATGAAAAAATTAAATTTATATATAGGATTGCTGAGTTTACTTTTCTGCGGAAACAGTTTTGCTCAACAAACCCCGGCACCAGAGCAGGCTGAAGCGATCAGTATTGTAGGTGCTACCGCTCATATTGGAAATGGAGAAGTGATCGAGAATAGCCTGATCATACTGGAAGACGGTAAGATCACTGAGATCATAGCTGCAGATCTCACAAAAAGACAATATCCTGGAAAACAGATCGATGCTACAGGAAAACATGTATATCCAGGGATTATCGCTCCAAATACCACACTGGGGTTGGTAGAGATCGCTTCTGTAAAGGCCACGGAAGACCAGGATGAGATGGGTGACATGTTACCTAATGTAAGAAGTCTTATCGCCTACAATACAGAAAGTAAGATCGTAGAGTCCATGCGACCCAACGGAGTGCTACTCGGCCAGGTGGTTCCTCGAGGCGGATTGATTTCCGGGACCTCCTCCATCGTTCAATTTGACGCGTGGAATTGGGAGGATGCTACTGTAAAGGCTGATGATGGATTGCATATCAACTGGCCAGATTCGTTTAGACGTGGTCGCTGGTGGAGAGGTGAAGATCCTGGCCTTAAACCTAATAAAGAGTACACCGAGGAAATTCAGAAATTGTCTGATTTCTTTGCTTCTTCCAAAGCTTATTTGAATGGAAACAGAAATGATCAGAACCTGCCGTTTCTAGCCATGGAAAAAGTTTTCAGCGGAGATAAAAAGGTTTTTGTCCATGCAAATGGGGAGAAGGAAATTCTTGATATCATTCAGTTTAAAAAAGACAACGAGCTATCTTCAGTAGTGATCGTTGGAGGATACGATGCGTTAGCGATCGCTTCAGAATTGAAAGATGCAGAGATCCCGGTTCTGGTAAATCGCCCTCACAGCACGCCCAACAATGCTTACGAAGATTATGACCAGCCTTATAAACTGGCGAAGTTACTGCATGATGCAGGAGTGATGGTTGGGCTGGAAAGCAGCGGACAAATGGAGCGTATGAATACCAGAAATCTCCCTTTTTATGCTGGAACGGTGGCTGCCTTCGGGATGGATAAAGAAGACGCTTTAAGTCTTATCACCTCCAATAATGCCAGGATCCTTGGAATCGATAGCGATTACGGAACTCTTGAAAAAGGTAAATCTGCAACTCTTTTTATTTCTGAAGGTGATGCCCTGGACATGCGTAGCAATATCCTATCACATGCTTTTATCGACGGAAGGGAAATTAGCCTGGAAACTCATCAAACAGAACTGTGGAAACGCTATTCAAAAAAATATAGCGAGCAGGAATCTGAATAATTGAACAATTGTACAAGGTTGCCCGAAGGACCGGAATGGAATGCTGCAGAGCGTCTACCCGAGCCTTCGGGCAACTTTTTTTATGCTTAATATCTGCTTACTTTTGTGATTATGTTGAAAAAGATCACCAGCCTGCAAAACCGGGAAATAAAATGGTTGCTGCAATTACAGGAAAAGTCAAGAAGTAGAAAAAAGGAAAAAGCATTCCTTGTTGAAGGCCTCAGAGAAATAGAACTGGCCGTAAACCATCATTTCGAACTGCTCCATATTTATTATGTACCTGAAAAAATCGATTTTCAGGAGGTTCTTGAGCTCGCTAAAAAAGGCGATCAACATACAGAACAGATGACCGAACTTTCCCAGGAAGTATATGAGAAAGTCGCTTATCGCGGTAGTACTGAAGGTGTTATTGCCGTTTTTCGTACCCGTGAAAACGAACTGGAAGATTTAAACTTTAACTCAGCTTCTCCTTTGATCCTGATCGCTGAAGCACCCGAAAAGCCAGGAAATATTGGAGCGATCCTACGAACTGCAGATGCTGCAGGAGTAGATGCGGTCATTATCGCCAATCCCAAAACAGATCTATATAATCCTAACATTATTAGAAGTAGTGTTGGCTGTGTTTTCACCAACAATATAGCCACCGGGGAAACTTCAGAGATCATCGAATTTCTTCGGAATAAGAACATTCATATTTATGCAGCCATTTTACAGGAAGCCAAAGCATATCATGAAGTGAACTTTAAAGGACCTGCTGCGATCGTTGTTGGAACTGAAGCCACCGGACTTAGCGAATCTTGGCGGGAAAATTCTCTCCAGAATATTATCATTCCCATGCAGGGAGCCATCGATAGTATGAATGTTTCTGTTGCTGCCGGAATCCTTATTTTTGAAGCACGAAGACAACGTGGTTTTAACCAATAAAAGCATAGATTTTGCAAGCCGAAACCCTGTATTATATCATTCTTGGAGTTGTGATCGCCGATTTTCTTATCGACACGCTGCTGGATACCCTGAACGCAAGACACTTTAATGACCCAATTCCTGAGGAACTGGCAGATGTGTACGACGACAGCAAATATGAAACGTCACAACGCTATAAAAAAGAGCGTTATCGGTTCGGGTTGCTTTCTTCCGTCTTTACGGTGATGCTAACGGTACTTTTTTTGGTTTTTGAAGGCTTTGCTACGGTAGATGAGATGGCACGTTCTCTAGCTGATCATCCCATCACGATTGGTCTCATTTTCTTCGGGACTATTGTGATAGGCAGCGACCTCTTAACTACACCTTTTTCTTGGTACAGCACTTTTGTAATTGAAGAAAAGTATGGTTTTAATAAGACCAGTAGAAAAACCTTTTTGATGGATAAAGTAAAAGGTCTGCTAATGACCATGATTGTGGGAGGCGGGATTCTGGCTTTGATCATCTGGTTTTATATGATAGCGGGAGATGACTTCTGGTGGTATGCCTGGATTCTCGTATCGGTCTTCGTGATTTTAATGAACATGTTTTATGCAAAATTGATAGTCCCACTTTTCAATAAACAAACCGCCCTTGAATCTGGTAGCCTAAGAACCAAAATTGAAACCTATGCGGCGAAAGTAGGCTTTCAACTGGACAATATTTTTGTGATCGATGGCTCCAGAAGATCGACGAAAGCCAACGCGTATTTTTCCGGGTTCGGTTCTGAAAAAAGAGTCACTCTCTATGATACCCTTATCAATGACCTGGAAGAAGAAGAGATTGTTGCCGTTCTGGCACATGAGGTTGGTCATTACAAAAAAAAACATATTATCTATAATTTGATCGCTTCCATAGCGACAACTGGGTTTACTCTGTGGCTGCTATCCTTATTCGTTGGCAATCCGTTATTATCTTCAGCATTGAGCGTAAGCGAACCCAGTTTTCATATTGGTCTTATAGGCTTCGGAATTTTATATAGTCCTATTTCAGAAGTGACAGGACTTCTAATGAATTACATCTCCAGAAAGTTTGAGTACCAGGCAGATGATTATGCCAGCGCCACCTACGATGCCAAATACCTCATTAGCAGTCTAAAAAAATTATCGGGAAATACATTGAGCAACCTAACTCCGCATAAAACCTATATTTTCGTACATTACTCCCATCCAAGTTTACTGCAAAGATTTCAGAATTTGAAGGCAGCTATTTAGTTGTTTACTTTTTATCTTAATTGTACTTTTAACTTATGACCGAAGCTGCGATAGAAAAGGAGAACAAGCAAATCGCCAGGCAATACAAAGAATTGCTGCGTATAAGCTACCAGACACTTTCCGAAGATGATAAGAAACTCATTCGTAAAGCGTTTGACACTGCCGTGGATGCACATAAAGATCAGCGTCGAAAATCTGGTGAAGCTTATATTTTTCATCCTATTGCAGTAGCCAAGATAGTAGCTTCAGAAATTGGTCTGGATGCCACGTCCATCGCCGCAGCCCTGTTGCATGATGTGGTGGAAGATACCGAATATACTCTCGCGAACATTGAAAAGATGTTTGGAGAGACCGTGGCTAAGATCGTTGATGGCCTTACCAAAATTTCCAGTCTTAAAAAAGACAAGGATGTTTCGCTACAGGCCGAGAACTTCCGGAAAATGCTCCTTACCCTGAATGATGATGTTCGTGTGATCATCATTAAAATCGCAGACCGCTTGCATAACATGCAAACCATGGATGCCATGCGTGCCGATAAGCAAATCAAGATAGCTTCGGAAACCTTGTACATTTACGCACCACTGGCGCACAGGATTGGTCTCTACAATATTAAAACCGAACTGGAAGATCTTGGATTAAAGTATACAGACCCTGAAGTTTACCAGGACATCCTTACTAAGATCAAGGAAAGTAAAGAACAACAGGACATTTACATCAAGGAATTTAGTCGTGTGATCGAAGATTCGCTGGACAAGGAGTCTTTAGATTACAGCATTAAAGGAAGACCTAAATCCATTTATAGCATCAACCGGAAGATCCAGACACAGAACATTAGTTTTGACGAGATCTACGATAAGTTTGCGATCAGGATCATTTATAAAAGTGAACCATCTCAGGAGAAGTTCCTGGCATGGAAGATCTACTCCATAGTTACCGATCATTTTCGTCCGAATCCCACAAGGCTGAGAGACTGGATCTCTTCTCCCAAATCTACAGGATACGAGGCTCTGCATATAACGGTAATGGGGCCAAAAGGCAGATGGGTGGAAGTCCAGATTCGTAGTGAGCGAATGAATGAAATTGCAGAAAAAGGCTATGCCGCTCACTATAAGTATAAGCAGGGTAATAACAATAATGAAGAGCGAGGTTTTGAGGAATGGGTCACCAGGCTTCAGGAAGCACTGGAAAACCCGGAGGTGAATGCTGTCGACTTTGTAGAACAATTCAAATTAAATCTTTATTCAAAAGAGATATTTGTTTTTACTCCTCAGGGTGATTTAAAATCTCTTCCGAAGGGATCCACACCACTGGACTTCGCTTTCAGCATTCATACAGAAATTGGTTTGCGTACGCGCGGTGCCCGAGTGAACAGCAAACTGGTTCCTTTAAGTCATGAATTACGAAGTGGAGATCAGGTGGAGATCATAACTTCAGACAATGCCAAGCCGAATGTAAACTGGTTAGACTACGCGACTACTGCCAGAGCCCGGGCGAAGATCAAATCTTCATTAAAGGATGAAAAGAAAGAGATTGCAGAAGAAGGCAAGGCTGTACTGGCTAGAAAACTGAAAGCACAAAAAATTCAGTTTAACGAGAAGTCGATCAACGAACTCGTGGTTTTCTTTAATCTGAAAACCAGTCTCGATCTTTTCTATCGTGTGGGTATTGGAAAAATAGACAACCAGGCGCTAAAAGATTTCGCTAACTCCCGCAGTAATTCACTGGTTAGTTATTTCAAAAGCAAGATCAAAAAACCACAGGTCGCTGCAGACATTCATAAGGATGAGATTACTGCCAAGTATGACCAGCTGGTATTTGGAAAGGAAGAAGAGAGGCTGGATTATAAACTAGCGAACTGTTGTAATCCTATTCCGGGAGATAATGTTTTCGGCTTTATTTCCGTGAATGATGGTATTAAGGTACACAAAAAAGACTGTCCAAATTCTTTGCAATTGCAGTCCAATTATGCCTATCGCATCATACAGGCAAAATGGATAGACAGTTCACAGCAGGATTTCCAGTCTGTCATCAAACTCCAGGGCATCGATAATCTTGGCCTGGTAAGTGAAATTACCAAGGAGATCTCAAGGAACCTTGGCGTTAACATGAAAAACCTGAATTTTGACAGTTCTGATGGTATTTTCAACGGAAGAATAACGCTGGTTGTGAAGAACAACAATAACCTGAATACGATCATCCAGAGACTGAAAAAAATTAACGGCATAGACAAGGTAAGCCGTGAATAAACTTTTACCTTTGCAGGGCAATTATGAGCAAAAAAATCGTAAATAAAAACGATCAGGCGGTCGTAAAAAACGTTTTCACGAAGTATCTTGAAGAAAAGGGACATCGTAAGACACCCGAACGTTTCGCCATTCTTCAGGAAATCTACAATTCTGAAGATCATTTCGATATTGAGTCTTTGTATATAATGATGAAGAACAAAAAATATCGAGTGAGCCGGGCAACCTTATACAACACGATCGAACTCCTATTGGAGTGCGGACTGGTTAGAAAACACCAGTTTGGGCAGAACCAGTCACAATACGAGAAATCCTATTTTGACCGGCAGCACGATCATATCATACTTACAGATACAGGCGAGGTGATTGAATTCTGCGATCCAAGGATCCAGAGTATCAAACAAACGATCGAAGAGGTCTTTGACATCGAGATCAATAAACATTCCCTGTATTTCTACGGAAACAAAAAATCAACCAACTAAGTTTAAGAATTCATGGCTGTAGATTTACTACTAGGTCTTCAATGGGGTGACGAAGGAAAAGGCAAAATTGTCGACGTTCTTACCTCCAAATACGATATTATTGCCAGATTTCAGGGTGGTCCAAACGCGGGTCATACTTTGGAATTTGATGGGCAAAAACATGTTTTACATACCATACCCTCGGGTATATTTCATGATGAC
Source organism: Christiangramia portivictoriae DSM 23547 (assembly GCF_000423045.1). GTDB lineage: Bacteria > Bacteroidota > Bacteroidia > Flavobacteriales > Flavobacteriaceae > Christiangramia > Christiangramia portivictoriae. The sequence goes on from NZ_AUHF01000008.1 coordinate 46,677, forward strand.
AGCATTAACCTGGTTGGAAATGGTGTTGTTATTGATCCAGTGATCTTTAAAAAAGAACTGGATAATCTGGCTAAGCATGGAATAGATTACAAGTCTAAACTACTAATTTCCAGAAAAGCGCATTTAATCCTTCCTACCCATAGATTGCTGGACGCTGCTTCTGAAGCTTCAAAAGGCAAAGCTAAAATTGGTTCTACTTTAAAAGGAATTGGTCCAACGTATATGGATAAAACAGGTAGAAATGGGTTACGTGTAGGAGATCTGGAAATGGCAGACTGGCAGGATCGTTATCGAGCACTTGCAGATAAGCATGAGAAGATGATCGCATTTTACGATGTGGATGTGCAGTATGATCTTAAGGAACTTGAAAAAGAATTCCGCACAGCAGTTGAGACGCTGAAAGAACTTACCTTCATAGATAGTGAGGATTACCTTCACAAATCCATGAAAAATAGAAAGTCCATCCTTGCAGAAGGTGCACAGGGATCACTACTTGACATTGATTTTGGAACATATCCATTCGTAACCTCTTCGAATACTACTGCGGCTGGTGCATGTACCGGGCTTGGAGTAGCTCCACGTGAGATTGGGGAAGCATTTGGAATTTTTAAGGCCTACACCACAAGAGTTGGTAGTGGCCCATTCCCTACCGAGCTTTTTGATGAAACCGGAGAAAAAATGGGACGTATAGGTAATGAATTTGGAGCCACTACAGGACGTAAAAGAAGATGTGGCTGGTTAGATCTGGTTGCATTGAAATATGCGGTGCAGGTAAATGGGATCACTCAATTGATCATGATGAAGGGAGATGTACTTAGCGGTTTTGAAACCTTAAAAGTATGTACTGCTTATAAATATAAAGGTGAAACCATAGATCATCTTCCATTCAACATTGAGCCTGAAAATCTGGAACCGGTTTATACTGAAATGAAAGGCTGGAAAGAAGATCTTACCAAAATGACCAGTGCAAGTACGCTTCCAAAGGAGTTCAACGAATACGTTGAATATCTGGAACGTGAACTGGAAACACCAATAACAATCGTTTCTGTAGGACCAGATAGAAGCCAGACAATTGAAAGAAGCTAATAATTTGCTAAGTAAGATATATAAAAGAGCCCCGAACAGGGGCTTTTTTTTTTACTGAAACTCAAAAGGAAGCATGCTTATTACGCCGAATTTTAATGAATCATATAGGTAATACATTTACTATAACTGGCTCAGAATTTAATTCTTTTCACGGAGCATGATGGTACAGAACATCTATTCCGAGAAAATTATATTAGACACTTAATTTTCAATGGTAAGTAATCTTAATTCCAATGCTTAAATAAAAAAAGCCCCAAAATTGAGGCTTTAATATACTATGTTGTTGAGTTAGCTTAGCTATCAGAGTCGGAATCTGAATCATCAGATACGATAAATAAACTAGCAATAGCAGTTGCAGTTTCTGCGGTGATAGGCTCATCAAAAGCCTGGGTAACCGCTTCAGTAACATCTCCTACAATAGGATTTGCAAAATCAAGTGTAGTAACATCTACTCCACCCTGCATTACATTTTCTTCACCATCATAAACTGGCTGAGTAGCTTCTGGCATTCCATCACCTCTCATACTTCCAGTAATCCAACCTTCAAGACCTCGAATTCTTCTAATTTCAGAAGCATGACGAGCCTCTACAGAGTGAATTTGTAGCGCAGGCTCCAGGAATGCGGTTCCCATAAGGTTGCCAGCCTGTCCTTTGTAAGCTCTTACCCCAGTATCCTCGAAAGCCTGGGCCAAAGCTAATAATTGTGCGTAAGCAGTATCCTGACCAATCCCGTTATCATTGAATGGATCAAAAGCGCCACCGGCTGTAAAGTCAAAATTTGGCATAGATACCGGAGTTGCTCCCGCACCTTCTAATCCAGCTTTCAAGAACTCTACGTGTGCATCCTCATGCTTATAAATCTGCATGTATACGGTTTCTGGTCTTCCAGATGGAAGAACTCCAGAATCAAGTGCTAATCTGTAAAATTCAGCTTCTAAATATTCTAAAGTTAAAGCAAGTTGCAGAGCATCTACAGCAGCATTCCCGCTGTCCTGAAACATCGCGTTTGCTTTAGTGCTTGCTAATCCAAAAGGTACTGCAGCCATAGCGGCTTTTTTTCCAAATGAACCAAGAGTAGAGAACATTTCGCGCCTCGAACTCGATTTGGTAGTCAATTTTTCAGATGAAAATTCATCTAATAATTTTATAATACTCATAATTTTTCTTTTTAGATGTTAGTGTTTAGGATCCTGTATTTGGCTCTGGAAGGTTATCTGCTGTAAAGTCTGTTACAATAAATCCTCCAGCGATTTCAAATACTTCAGATGGATCGTACGCTAGATCTAATCCATTCTCATCAATAATATCATCTCCGGCAAAATCTGCAGAATCTGGGTTCAATAGGGATCTAATCGCCGAAGCGTGACGTGCTTCAACAGAAACGATTTTACCTGCTAATGTTAGGTAAGTTGCATCTGCAATTCTATCTCCTGCTCCGTTATATGCTCCAACACCTGTGTCCTCAAGAGCCATTGCTGTTTGAAGAACAGAGTCTCTACTACTAAAGTCAATAGAAGAAACATCGAATTCAAGATCTGGTAGTGTATTCTCTTCTCCAGCCGCTGCTGTAATCGCTGCTTTAAAGAAGTCACGGTGGATTACCTCATGATTATAAAGATCATCCATTATATTTTTTTCTTCATCACTAGCACCAGCATAGTAATCACCTTCTCTTACTGCTGCATAGAATGCTGCTTCAAGTTGTTCAAGTGCATAAGCGTAGTTCAATATTCCCACATCTCCACTTCCAAGGTCAAATACTGCATCAACTGGTGGATCTACTGGGTCTGGATCTACTGGATCTGGTCCACCTACATCCCCACCAGGGTTAAATAAATCGTCGTCGCTACATCCGTACAATAAAAAGCTGGAACCGGCTATACCAAGACCACCTAATTTAATGAACTTCCTTCGCGAATTTTTGTTCGAATTTTTAGGTGATGCATCTAGTACATCAACCTTCACTAAGGGTTTTTTCATGATTAAAATTTTAGTTTCTATGGAAACTTACGAATGGAAAGGCAATTCAGTTTTAATTGAATCGTTAAGGTTGTCTTAAAACCCGGTAATTTTAGATTACTTTAAGGTTTCAGCCCTTATTCAGTCTTTATTTTAATTATTTATTGGCATATCGAAAATGATATCTCGCGTTCATATCCATCAAACAGGCATTCAAAAATTGAGTACTTTTGAAAAAAATTATTGCATTGCGAAACATCTTTAGCGTACTTCTTTGCGTGATCTTCTTTCAACCAGGAAAGGCGCAAAATAGTCAGGAAATCAACTACGAATCTGACAGAACTTTAAAAAATGAAGCCAGGTATCCCGGTGCTTTGATTTTAAGCAAAATCGATAATCAGGTTTACTTTGATCATGATGGTATAGAAGTTTGGTGTGATAACGCCGTATTTTACAAAGAAGCTAATTTCTTTAAAGCTTATGGTAATATAAGAATGCAGCAGGGTGACAGTGTAAGCATGACCAGTAACTATGCTGAATATAATGGTGATACTGAATTTGCTTTCGCCAGCGGGAAGGTCCTTATGAAAAGACCTCAAACCACTTTAGAAACCGACAGTTTGTTTTTCGACAGATTAAAGCAGGAAGCATATTACAGAAGTGGTGGTAAGGTTCGGGATACTGCGAGTGTCCTTACCAGTAGAATTGGCCGCTATTATATGGAACAAAACAAGTACAGCTTTGTGGATCAAGTCGTGGTAACAAATCCTGAATACACCATAAATTCTGAACAGCTCGATTTCTATTCTGAAACCGGTTACGCGTACTTATATGGTCCTTCCACGATCAAAAGCGAAACCAGCACCGTTTACTGCGAACGTGGGTTTTATGACACCAGGGCAGATAATGGCTATTTTGTAAAGAATTCCAGGATAGATTATGAGAATCGTATTTTAAAAGGAGACAGTCTTTACTTTGATCGTAAAACCAGTTTTGCTTCAGCAACCAACAACATTCAGGTTATAGATACCATCAACTCCAGCAAGGTAACCGGTCATTATGCTGAAGTTTATAGAGATAAAGATTCTGTTTTTATTACTAAAAGAGCCCTGGCGGCAAGTTTACAGGAAAGGGACACTTTATTTATTCATAGTGATACTATAATGATCACTGGAAAACCCGATCACAGAATCGTACGTGGTTTTTACGATGTTCGAATGTTCAAGGAAGATCAAACCGGTGAGAACCCTATGAGTGGCCGGAGTGATTCCATCTTTTCAGATCAGCAAAGCGGACTCTCGAAACTTATCAATTTGAAACGTTTTGGTGATAAGAAGCCGATCCTATGGTCTGGCCTAAATCAAATGACCGGGGATAGTATTCATCTTCAGTCAAATCCTAAAACTGAACAGCTGGATAGCTTACTCGTATTTGATAATGCTTTTTTAATTCAGAAAGACACCATAGAAGGATATAATCAACTAAAGGGTAAAATCCTTACCGGGTATTTTGAAGAAAACCAGTTACGCGAAGTTATAATAGACAAAAATACAGAGACGCTGAATTATTTGAGAAATGATGAAGGCGCCCTGATCTCCATCAACAAAACACTGGCCAGCTACATACGAATCCTTTTTCAGGATCAACAGATCGAATTCATAGATTATTTAAATGCCGTGCAGGGCAAAATGCCTCCGGAAGATGAAGTTCCTCAAAACCAAAGGACACTTGCGGGCTTTAACTGGCGAGGTGATGAAAAAATTACTTCCAGGGAAGATTTATTCGCAGGAAAGCCTTTACCCGAACTTACTAAAATTAAAGGTATCGAAATGCCTGAAGCTCCCGAGGACTTTTTTGATGAACGAGAAGAAGACGATCTTCTGCTCAACCAGAATTCCAGGCTTAAACCTGATATTTTGCAAAACAGGGCACAGGATTCATTAAAATACAAAAATGAGAAGATTCAGGATTCAGTCAAAAATCTGATAGAACAAGCAGAAAAACCAGTTAAGGATACACTGACAGAGAAACAGGAATGAAAGATGATTTTTTAAAATTTCAAGCGCAAACTACTCCTCACCCATTGGCACTGGAGGTAGAAAGTGCCGAAGGATGTTATATTAAAACCAGTGATAACAAGGATTATCTTGATTTTGTTGCGGGAGTTTCAGCCTGTACTCTTGGTCATTCTCATCCTGCCGTGATCAAAGCCATTAAGAATCAGGCAGAGAAATACCTGCATGTCATGGTTTATGGCGAATACGCTCAGGCTCCTGCAGTAGAACTCAGTAAACTGCTAGCTGAGAATCTCCCAGGTTCTCTTTCCAAGACCTATCTGGTTAACAGCGGGACAGAAGCGATAGAAGGAGCTTTAAAACTAGCCAGGAGAGCTACGGGTAAAACTGGAATCATCGCAGCAAAAAGCGCCTACCATGGAAATACCATGGGCTCTCTGAGCCTGATGGATTTTGAAGAACGTGTACAGGTTTTTAAACCCTTGATTGGTGATGTATCTTTTATTGAATTTAATTCTACTGATGACCTTTTAAACATTAACGAGGGAACTGCCTGTGTTATTCTGGAAACCATACAGGGTGGAGCCGGATTTATCGAGCCTGACAAGGATTATCTTCGGAAAGTGAAAAGACGATGTGAAGAAACCGGTGCTTTGTTGATACTGGATGAAATTCAGCCTGGCTTTGGCAGGACCGGAAAATTATTCGGGTTTCAGAATTATGACATCGTTCCCGACATCGTCGTGATGGGGAAAGGTATGGGTGGCGGATTGCCAATTGGTGCCTTTACAGCTTCAGAAGAGGTTATGGACCTATTGATGGATAACCCAAAAATGGGACATATCACTACTTTTGGAGGCAATCCATTAATTGCTTCCGCGGCACTGGCTACTCTCAAGGAGCTTTTGAGCACTAGTCTTATTGCTGAAACCATAGAGAAAGAACAGCTCTTCAGAAAACATTTACAACACCCGCTCATTGAAGAAGTTAGAGGTAAAGGTTTGATGCTGGCGATCATCATGAAGTCTGCCGAAATTGCAGACCAGCTGGTGCTGAGAGCAAAGGACCGACAGTTAATTCTATTCTGGTTATTGTTCGAAAAACGAGCTGTGAGGATTACTCCGCCGCTAACAATATCTTCTGAAGAAATTGTGAAAGGATGTGGCATTATTGTTGACATACTGGAAGAGTTGAAAAGTCATATGGGAGGCTGTTAATTAATTTGTTAACAACAATGCAGCCTCGCGCAGGTATTGCTCTTATTCCTTTTTAACTTTAATAACAGTAGAAATCCCATAATCACTCCCTTATGCAGTTGAGCCATAACGAAGAAGATAATTTCTCTCTCGATCGCTTCGAATCCATGTTAAAGACAAATGACGTGCTTTTCTTTGATTCGAATGAATTTGAGAATATCATCAACCATTACATGGAGAATGGTAAGATCGCTCTTGCTAAAAAGGCGGTGAAAATGGGTCTTGCCCAACATCCAACTTCAGTAAACCTTCGATTATACAAAGTTGAGATCCTGGTTTTTGAAGACAAGCTGGATCTTGCAGACAGTATTCTTAATGAACTTAAGAATCTTGAAGCTTCCAATGAGGAGATCTATATTCAAAAGGCTCAGATCTATTCCAAACGAGATATGCATGCTGAAGCCATCACCATGCTGGAAGCAGCCCTGGAAATCACTCTGGAAGATGCTGAAATTTTTTCTCTTATTGGAATGGAGTATCTGTTTCTGGAAGATTTCGAGAACGCAAAATATAGTTTCATGAAATGCCTTGAGGCAGATGATGAAGATTACTCCGCACTTTACAATATCATGTACTGCTTTGATTTTCTTGAACAAAAAGAGGAGGCGATCGAGTATCTGAATCTTTACCTGAACAAGCATCCTTATTGCGAAGTAGCCTGGCACCAGGTGGGTAAACAGTATTTTGACCTGAAGAACTACACCAAAGCTTTGGCAGCATTCGATTTTGCCATCATTAGCGATGACAGGTTTGTGGGAGCTTACCTGGAGAAAGGAAAAGTTCTTGAGAAATTGAAGCGTTATAATGAAGCTATTGAGAATTACAATATCACCCTGGAACTGGATGATCCTACATCATTTGCCTATTTTAGAATTGGGAAATGCTTTGAGAAACTTGGTTGTGATGACTTCGCGATCAAAAATTATGAGCAAACTGTTCACGAAGATCCATTGCTTGATAAAGGCTGGATTGCGATTACCGACTTTTATATCAAAAAACGGAACTATCCAAAAGCGCTATATTATATCAACAAGGCGATCAATATCGATGAGGAAAATGTGCTGTACTGGAAACGATATGCAAAGATCAACAGTAGACTGAATTTCCCTGAAGAAGCTGAACAAGGCTATAAGAAAAGTCTGGAGTTGGGAAATTATGAGCTGGAAACCTGGATTAGAAGATGTGATATTTTAATAGGGCTGGGAGAATATGAAACTGCGATCACGAGCATGACACAGGCTCTGGAATTTTACCCGGGAACTGCGGAAGTGGAATATCGTCTTGCCGGTTTATATTTTAACACAAATAATGGTGACAAAGGCTATTTTCACCTGAACAATGCGCTTAAGACCGATTCAGAATACTACATTATCATCGAAGAACTTTTTCCAAATATTTTCGAGCGAAAAAGCATTAAGCAAATTATAAATTCGTTCGTGAAGCTCTCTTAGTAATTTTGCTAACTTTGGGCAAAATCATAAAATTCTAAGATGCAGCGCAGTTTAGTGGACTATCTAAAGATTAGCCTCAAAGGTATGGCTATGGGAGCCGCAGATGTTGTTCCCGGTGTCTCCGGAGGAACTATCGCTTTTATATCAGGTATTTATGAAGAATTGATCACCACTATTAGCGGTGTGAATCTCGGGCTACTGTCAACCTGGAAGTCTGATGGTTTTAAAGCCATGTGGAAAGAACTCAATGGTAATTTTATTTTGGCTCTTTTCGCAGGTATCCTGGTAAGCGTTTTTAGTGTGATGCGTCTGGCGAATTACCTGCTCGAAAACCACCCGGTTCTCATCTGGTCCTTTTTCTTCGGATTGGTGATAGCGAGCATCTGGTTTGTAGGAAAACAAATTCCCAGGTGGAACTGGAAAATTTTTGCCGCGCTTCTAGCCGGTGCTGCTGTTGCCTTTTATATCGTTAGCCTTCCTCCCCTGTCAGCCAGCAATTCCTATTTGTTTTTATTTTTTGCTGGAGCAGTTGCTGTTTGTGCGATGATCCTTCCCGGAATTTCAGGAGCGTTTATTCTGGTTTTGCTGGGTGCGTATAAATCCATTACCGAAGCGGCTCACGACTTTGACCTTAAGACCATAGGGATTGTAGGTGTTGGAGCTGTATTTGGCCTGCTTACATTTTCCAAGATCTTGAAATGGCTGTTTGTGCATTACAGCAGTATCACTCTTGCAGTTTTAACCGGATTTATTGCTGGTTCACTGAATAAGATCTGGCCCTGGAAAGAAACATTGGAAACGGCGATGTATGGAGATAAAGAGGTCGTTCTGAAGGAAGCTTCAGTCCTGCCCTGGAATTTTGACGGTGATCCACAAACAGTATGGTCGGTAGTATTGATGCTGGCCGGATTCTTCCTTATACTAGGTTTGGAAATACTGGCAGGCAACAAACCCGAAAATGCCAATGCAGCAGACTAGGACCTTCACAGATAAGTTCCTGCTGGTCATGAAAGGCCTGGCTATGGGCGCTGCGAACAAGGTTCCAGGCGTATCTGGTGGAGTTGTTGCTTTTGTCGCTGGCTTCTATGAAGAGTTCATTTATTCCTTACAAAAAGTCAATCTGAAAGCCTTTAAACTACTTATTTCGGGTAGATTCAGAAGTTTATATCACTACGTTAACGGCAAGTTCCTGTTCCTTTTAATCCTCGGAATGCTGGTGAGCTATTTTAGTGTTTCCAAGATCCTGGATTATTTGATCATACATTACGAATTGTATGTCTGGTCTGCTTTCTTCGGAATGATCATTGGCTCCATCTATTACATTAGCAAAGATTTTGAAGACTGGGACCGCAATTCCATCGTTTTTGCGGTGCTGGGGATTATCGCGGGAATAGCCATTAGTTTCCTGGAGCCTGCCAGAGAAAATGACAATCTCTGGTTCGTTTTTATCTGCGGAATGATTAGTGTGTCTGGAATGACCCTTCCCGGCCTCTCAGGCAGCTTTATTTTAATTCTGGTAGGTAATTATGTTTTGCTACTCGTAGACTCCGTCAATGCGCTTTACGATACCATGGCTGATGTTCTCACGCTGGACTTCTCCTGGACTGCAGATGCTGAAAGAATTCATATGCTAAAGGTTTTGGCGGTATTCGCAATTGGTTCCCTGGCTGGACTGGTTTCCCTATCACATCTATTAGGCTATGTTCTCAAAAAAAGGAAAAAAGAAACCTTTGCGGTGATTATTGGATTTATTACAGGCTCCCTTGGAGTAGTTTGGCCCTGGAAAGAAAAGGTCTATAAAATTGGCGCACAGGGAAAGATTTTAATCGACAGGAATGGGAACAAGGTAATCGATAATTACGATCGATACTGGCCACATTTTGATCAACTGGAAACTTTCGCGGCAATTTTCTTCATAGGAATAGGCATTAGTATTGTGCTTGGACTCGCCTGGTATGAAAAAATCACTTCAGAAAAATGAGAACTTTTGGACTTGTTGGTAAAGACATCGACTATTCTTTTTCCAGGAACTACTTCAGCAGGAAATTCAGCAATGAAAATATAAATGCCAGGTATATCAATTTCGATCTTGAAAATATAAATCAATTCCCTGAAATTTTTAAAACCACAGAGGTTTCAGGAATGAATGTGACGATCCCATATAAGGAAAAAGTGATTCCATTTCTGGATCAACTCGACCCGGAAGCTGAAAAGATTGGAGCTGTAAATACCATCAAAATTTCTGAACAAGGTGAACTCACCGGGTATAATACAGATCACTTTGGCTTTCAAAAATCACTCGAAAAACACTTGGAAAGTTTCCATACCTCTGCTTTAATTCTTGGTACCGGAGGAGCGTCAAAAGCCGTTGCATATGCTCTTGACAAACTGTCAGTTCCCTTCACTTTTATCTCCAGAATTGCTTCGGAAAATAGTCTATCTTATGATGAACTGAATGTTGAATTGATTAATAGTAACAAACTGGTTATCAATACAACTCCTTTAGGCACTTTTCCAGATACAGATCGTTATCCTCCAATCCCATTGGAAGGTATTTCCAGCCAGCATCTTATCTTTGATCTTATCTATAATCCAGAGGAAACCATGCTGATGCAGCTGGCTTCTCAACGTGGTGCTAAGACTATCAATGGTTACCAGATGCTAGAACTGCAGGCTGAGAAAAGCTGGTCAATCTGGAATACCTGAATTCAATTTCATAGCTATATATGATTTATAAATAGAATCATTCCCTTGTCCAATTTTGGTGGAGTTGTTATCTTTCAGAATAATTCGATTTTGAAGAACCTTAACATTGGAAGATATGTCCACTACAGAAAATGAGAACAAGAAAAATGAAATGTCTGAGAACCACGAAATGGACTCCATGCAGCCCTCCCGTTCTACAGATCATTCTTTGAATGAACCGCAGGAAAACTCTGAAAATCTTCAGAAGCAATCTGAACAAAAAGGTGATACTGGCACAGACCATGAAGATGCTATCGTGAATGAATCTGCTTCTGGAAAGGCAACTTCAGATCAGAAAAAACTTGAACAAATAGATCCCGATAAAGATCCATATACAGCCATGGAAGGTGATGGAGATACCTATCCTGTTAAGAAAAGCTCAGAATCGGCAGAACCTGAAAACAAAACTGTACGAAAAGTTTCAAATTCGACAGATCATGAGGACGCTATGATCTCGGAATCGGAAACCAGAAGGCCAGAGGCAACATCAGAAGAACAGGATGAAGATCTTAATAGTGATATAGGCGAGGCAGTGGTTGGTGAAAACCAGAAGAGTTCCGGCAATCATGAAGAGGATATGGATAATGCGGTTGCGGAAGATAGCGAAGATGAAAGTGCCGGAGAGAGGCACGCGATCGAGAAAAAAGACTATCATTCCATGAGTAAGGAAGCACTGGTTGATGAACTGGAAAAATTGCTAAAGACTGAAAAAGTGCAGGCGATCAAAGAACATGTTCAGGAAATCAGAACAGAATTCAACGCTAAGTACGATGAAGAACTGGAAGAGAAAAAAGAAGAATTTCTCGCTGAAGGTGGGAATATAATTGACTTCCACTACTCTACCCCGCTCAATAAAAGATTTAGTTCCATCTACTTCGATTATCGGGAAAAGAGAAACGATTATTACAAACGCCTTAAAAAAGATCTTAACCAGAACCTCAGCATACGTCTGGAACTTATTGAGGAATTAAAAGGATTACTTGGTGTAGAGGAAAATATTAATACCACCTACAATCATTTCAAAGAAATCCAGGATAAATGGCGTACTGCCGGACCAATTCCACGAGACAGATATAACAATGTATGGAACACCTATCACCATCATGTTGAGAATTTCTATGATTTTCTACATTTAAACCGGGAATTCAGAGATCTGGACTTCAAGCATAATCTTGAGCAAAAACTTAAGGTGATAGACCGCGCTGAAGAATTGGCGCAGGAAAAAGATACCAATCGTTCTTTCCGTGAACTACAGATGCTACATAAAATGTGGAAAGAAGAACTGGGTCCAGTAGCCAAGGAATATCGCGAGGATATCTGGAAGCGGTTTAGTGCTGCCACCAAGCAAATTCACGATCGCCGCCAGGCATATTATTCACAGCTAGACGAACAATACGAGAAGAACTGGGAAAACAAGCGAGATATCATCGTGAAGATAAAAGAGATCGCAGAGCAGGATTTTGACAGCCACAACAAATGGCAGCAAAGCATCAAACAAATTGAAGCGTTGCGCGAAGAATTCTTTAAGGCGGGAAAGGTTCCCAGGAGCAAGAATCAGGAAACCTGGAACGAGTTCAAGAAACATGTTCGAAAATTCAATCGCAAGAAAAATGCGTATTACAAGAACTTAAAAAAGCAGCAATACGATAATCTTGAGAAAAAGAAAGAACTTATTAAAATTGCGGAAGATAACATGAATAGCGATGACTTTAAAACGGTCACGCCTCTCATGAAGAAAATCCAGAACGACTGGAAGAAAGTTGGACACGTGCCCCGAAAAGACAGCGATAAGGTCTGGAAACAGTTCAAAAAGGCCTGTAACCATTATTTTGATCGCATGCACGCGCAAAAGAACGAGGAGAACAAGGAAGAAGTGGAAGCTTTCGAAAAAAAGAAGGCTTTGCTGGATGATATGAAATCGATGGAACTTACTGGCACTAAAAAAGAAGATCTTACTGCCATCAAGGCTAAGATCGCGTCATGGAAAGATATTGGTCGGGTTCCTTACAACAAAAGATTTATCGAAGGAAAGTTTAACAAAGCGCTGGATCAACTCTTTAAAAAGCTCGATGTGGACAACACGAAAGCAGAGATGATGAAGTACGAGAACAAAATCCAGGCTCTGGATGATGCAGATGACGATAAGAAAATTAGGAATGAACACTATTTCCTTACCAAGAAGATCGAAGAAACCAGGAGTGAGATCAGGCAGCTTGAAAACAATCTACAGTTCTTCAGCAATGTAGATAATGACAATCCACTGGTACGGGATGTACATAAAAATATCGCTCAGCATAAAGCAGATCTTGAGGTATGGCAGGAAAAACTTGCCAAGATCAAAACTCTGTACTAATTTAAAATCAAATTACAGCCTGTTTTTCCAAGATTACATATGACAGGCTGTAATATTCAAGAACAACCGGAAAAGGAGTGATGCCTAACAATAGGCTTTGCTGAGCTGTCCAATCACTTAAATATGGGAGAAGTAACAGCAGAGAAAAATGAGCAGATCGCGAAAATGAGTTTTGGATCTGTTTATCCGCATTATCTGAACAGGATAGAAAAGAACGGCAGGACAAAAGAAGAACTTGACTGTGTAATTTCATGGTTTACAGGTTTCAACCAGGACCAATTAGAATCTTTTATTAACGGTCAGGCCACATTCAAGGATTTTTTTGAAGAAGCCAGAATCCATCAAAATGCCCACATGATCAAAGGCGTTGTGTGCGGATATCGTATTGAAGAGATTCCTGAAGAATTTGCCTTGTATCGCGATTGTAGAAAAATGGAAAAGCTGATCGATGAATTAGCCAAAGGCCGAAAAATGGAAAAGATCTTAAGAAAATGACTGAAACCGCGATGAAATTAAGGTTACATTAGCTATCAGGTATCGTCTGTATCTTGACGCTGTTTATAAGACTTCAACTGATGATTAAATTGTCTACTTTTCATTTGGATGAATGCAAATTTCAGCAAACATCCACTCCGGATTTATATTCTTTTATAGGAACCTTCTGAATGATTCACACGTGAATTATTCAGAAAATTTACCTCTGAGCAATAATGTAGAATTTGCTACATAACTATCTTCCAACAAAACCGAAAGTTTGAAAAATTGACCGATCTCTATGAAAATAGCTGGTCTTTGCTAAAATAATATCTCGCATTATTATATTTTTAGAAATTGCGATTTGCTTTAACTTTCTTGGCCTCGTTCCAGAACACATCCATCTCAGCAAGACTCATATCTTTCAGTGATTTTCCTTGCTCTGCCGCTTTCTCTTCCAGATATTGAAATCGCTTAATGAACTTTTTGTTGGTACGCTCCAGGGCATTTTCAGGATTTACATTTAGAAAACGAGCATAGTTGATCATAGAAAACAGTACATCACCAAATTCTGCTTCAATCAGGTCACTGTTATCATCTGTTACCTCCGCTTCCAACTCTCTGAGTTCTTCCTGAAGTTTTTCAAATACCTGCTTAGGCTCTTCCCAGTCAAAGCCAACTCCTGCAACTTTATCCTGTATACGATTAGCTTTGACCATGGCTGGTAAAGATCTGGGCACTCCTTCCAGAACGCTTTTCTTACCTTCCTTCAATTTGAGGTTTTCCCAGTTTCGTTTTACCTCTTCTTCATCTGCGACGATCACATCCCCGTAAATATGAGGATGCCGATCTATAAGTTTATCACATATTCCATTCGCAACATCTGCGATATCGAAGTCATTCGTTTCACTTCCAATCTTTGAATAAAACACCAGATGTAATAATACATCTCCAAGTTCTTTCCGTATCTCTTCCATGTCTTTATCCAGAATGGCATCACCAAGCTCATAGGTTTCCTCAATGGTAAGATGACGAAGGGATTCCATGGTTTGTTTACGATCCCAGGGACATTTTTCCCGGAGCTCATCCATGATGGTTAATAGTCTGTCAAAAGCCTGGAGTTGATCTTGCCTGGAATTCATACTGAAAAACAATTTTTTCAAAAGTAATATATCAAAACCGTATGATAAACATGAACTGAAGTTTATTGCTTGCGATATCTATAACTGCAAGCTTCTATACAACCAATATAACTTATCTCCATTTCGCTTTCAGTAATGCTGACTACCCTGAAGGAGCGCATACTTTCTGTGTTATCTGTGCAAGTGAATGAAAGTTCGCTGTCATTGAGATTGAGACTGTAGGTTCCTGTTGAACATTCGTCCTGCGTAGCATTGAAATTACCATTAGAAAAAAATGTATATTCTGTACCATTTTCAACCGTTTGCCAGGTGGTCTCTCCGCCCGGGCTTACATATGCCTCGGTCAATTTCCAGGTTCCTGAAAGACTGTCTACTGTAAGGTCTACGATTAACAGACTATCATCACTACTGCTGCAGCTATTTAAAGAAATGGCTGCGACAAAAAGAAGGATTAATTCTCTCATTTTCATTGATTTGATTCATTAGGTAGATGCAAATAATTGAGAAAGGTTGCGTAAACAAAAAAAGCTTCTCATTTCTGAGAAGCTTTGTGAGGGTGGAAGACCGGTTTCGAACCGGCGACCTCCGGAACCACAATCCGGCGCTCTAACCAGCTGAGCTACAACCACCATTTGATTAGCGGTTGCAAATGTAAGTTATTTGTACAATTCAGCAAAGAAAAAAATTCAATTAAATGAGGTCAAATACAGAATCTACTGCTACATAGCGATCTACATTGTACCCTTCAGCATGATCAGTATTGATAAGCCTTCCCATATCCTGTGCCCTGTATGTAATGCTATCCAGGAAGTTACTACTGGAGATGGGTGTTTCCGGCTCTTTACTGTCTTCGCTATAAAATTGCGATCTGTATGCTTTTACTGATTCAATTTTTTTGTCCAGAAAACCTGTAATATCCACTACAAAATCTGGTTTTAGATTCTTCCATTGGATATAATGAAACACATGTTTAGGTCGCCATGCATTCTGACTCTCACCATTCATAATGGTCTCGATCTTGCGCAAACCACTTAAAAAACAGGCATCACTAGCTAATTTCGCGGCTTTCCCATGATCGATATGCCTGTCATCTACTGCGTTGCACAAAACAATTTCTGGCTGATATTTTCTTATCATCTTAATGATCTCCATTTGATGGGAAGTGTTGTTAGTAAAAAATGCATCACTAAACTCAAGATTCTCGCGAACCTCAACTCCCAAAACCTTGGCTGCTGCAGCTGCTTCCTGATCTCGGATCTCTGCCGTTCCCCTCGTACCAAGTTCTCCCCTGGTAAGATCAAGAATTCCAACCTTTTTTCCTCTGCTAATCTCTTTTGCAATGGTACCGGCACAACTCAATTCTACATCATCTGGGTGTGCCCCGATCGCAAGTATATCTAATTTCATAAAGTATTATTTGGTATTTGCTATAGCCTGCTCGAGGTCGTTCTTGATATCCTCGAACTCTTCTATTCCAACAGAGAATCTTAGTAGATTATCCTTGATGCCCTGCTGAGCTCTTTCTTCCTCGGTTAACAAACCATGACTTGTTTTGGAAGGTAAGAGAATGGTACTTTCCACTCCGGCCAGACTCATGGAAGGTTTTATTAGTTTTAGAGATTTCATGAAATGTTGCACGTCGATCTCAGCATTCAGTTCGAATGACATCATTCCTCCAAAACCCGACATTTGTTTTGCTGCCAGTTCATGATCTGGATGATCTTTTAAACCTGGATAATAGACATTTGCTACGCTGGGATGTGTACTTAAATACCCGGCAAGTTGCATGGCGTTCGCATTTTGAGCTTTAACACGTAAACCCATTGTTTTAATACTTCTTTCCAGTAACCAGACCGTATAATCGCTTAAACTCCCACCAAAATTCTTCGCCATTTGAAAGATGCGGTCCATATGATCTTCTGAGCTTATGGCAGTTCCAGCCAGGATATCACTATGCCCTCCCATATATTTTGTTGCAGAATGCAGAACGATATCTATCCCCAGATCCAACGGATTCTGATTCACTGGTGAAGCGAATGTATTATCGATCATACTAACGAGTCCGTGCTTTTTAGCTAGTTTAGCTACTCCTTCGATATCTGTGATCTTCAGCAACGGGTTAGATGGTGTTTCTATATAAATTACCTTTGTATTCTCCCTGATTTCAGATTCTAAAGAAGCTATGGTAGAATCCTTGGCAAAAGTATATTCTATTCCGAATTTGGCGAACTCTTCTACCGCAAGATTACTGGTTCCTCCGTAAAGTGCATCTGGAAAAACAACGTGATCACCAGACCTTAAAAACGCCATTAATGAAGTGCTCACTGCGGCCATTCCGCTTCCGAAGATCAATGCAGCTTCTCCATGTTCCAGCGCAGCCATTTTTTTAGCAAGGGCTACCTGGTTGGGAGTGTTAAAATATCTGGGATAACGTTTTGTTTCCACATCTTCAAAAGCGTATGATGTTGCCATGTACAGCGGCGAAACAGCACCTTTAAACTGGGTATCTTCCAGTTCTCCGGTATGTGTGCATATAGTATTGATTCCTTTAGAATCGCTCATAATTAAAGTTTCAAGATTGAGCTCCTAAGGTACTAAGAATTCTTTGAAAGCAATGGTTTACCTGAAACTTGACAATGATCAATTCAACACGTTAAGAATAGTTAAACCTACCAGGCATTAGCCTTCTGAAAGCTATATTTTAAGTAAATTTCCAAAAAAGACAGAAATGAAGAATATAAAAGCTTTCGGCGCCAAATCAAACGATGCCGATCTTGAGAAAATGGAAATTGAACGCAGGGAAATTCTTGCTAATGATGTAAAGATAGAAATAGATTATTGCGGAGTTTGCCATAGTGATATTCACCAGGTAAGAAATGATTGGGGAAACAGTAAATATCCAGTGGTACCAGGCCATGAAATTATAGGACGTGTAGTAGAAGTTGGTGCCGATGTGAAAAACTTTAAGCAGGGTGATCTTGTGGGGGTTGGATGTATGGTGGATTCGTGCCAGGAATGTCAATCCTGTGAAGACGGGCTTGAGCAGTATTGTGAAAATGGTATGACCGCTACTTATAATGGAAAAGATGAACATTTAGGAGGTCATACCTTTGGCGGATATTCAGAGATGGTAGTGGTTCGAGAAAAATTCGTCCTTAAAGTGCCAGAGAATCTGGATACAAAAGCTGTTGCACCTTTATTGTGCGCTGGAATTACGACCTGGTCCCCACTTAGGCAATGGAATGTGAAAAAAGGTGATAAAGTTGGTGTTGTTGGACTTGGTGGTCTTGGACATATGGGAGTGAAATTCGCTCACGCTCTGGGTGCTCACGTGGTCATGATCACTACTTCTCCTGCGAAAGCTGAAGATGCAAAATCTTTGGGTGCAGATGAAGTCTTGATATCCAAGGATGAGGACGAAATGAAGAAACACGCGAACTCATTCGATTTTATTTTAAATACAGTTCCTGTTGGTCATGACACGAATCCTTATGTCGCTCTGCTCAAAAGAGATGCAACCATGACGTTAGTTGGTGCGATCGATGAAGTTGATATACATGGTGGAGGACTCATCATGGGAAGAAAAAGACTTGCAGGCTCGCTGATTGGCGGAATAAAGGAAACTCAGGAAATGCTGGATTTCTGTGGAGAGCATAATATTGTTTCAGATATCGAAATGATCGATATGGATTCTATTAATACTGCTTTTGACAGAGTCGTAAAATCTGATGTAAAGTATAGATTTGTAATCGACATGAAATCATTGAAATACTAGATATGGGACTACTATCCTCTTTGTTAGGTAATGCAGGAGCACTGGAGAAAACCGTTATTCAGGAGAAATATGGCAAATTGCTGATACCTTCTGAAGATGTTATAGCTGGCTTCAAGATTATTAGAGATACTTTCATTTTTACCAATAAACGCCTCATCATCGTGGATGTTCAGGGTCTTACTGGTAGCAAAGTGGAGTATTTCACAGTGCTGTACAAAAGCATCACGCGCTTTAGCGTGGAAACTGCAGGCAGCTTTGATCTGGATGCAGAACTTAAGATCTGGATTTCTGGACAACAGTCTCCAAGTATTACTAAAAAGTTCAACAAGAGTGTTGATATATATGAAGTACAGAAGTTACTCGCTGAGTACACCTTGTAAATAAGGATAGTTTAATAGAATATGAAAGCCACTGTAATCTCAGTGGCTTTTTTATGTCATGTGCTAAGCTTCCTGGTCCAGCCTGTTCTCGCTTTCTTTTCTTTGCCAGGGAAATCTGCCTTCAATTTCAAGTTCTATGGAAAGGCTTAGAAAGGTTCTAATCAGGACAATGATTCCCAGGGAGATCACTTCCTCCAATGTTGGTCTTGTCACAACGGTTGCGATGATATCTGCAGCGACCAGGATTTCGAGTCCAAGAAGAATTGCTTTTCCTAGTTCCTGTCTTAGTAATTTATAAGACCTGCTTCCATGTCCTTGCTTTGCCAGGGCATATTTGAATAGTGCGATGATCGTGCCCAGAAGTATTACCACCACTCCGGCAACTTCAATAAATTTAGCGGCATACTCGATATATAAACCTATTTCCTCCATAAACTATTCTTCTGAAGCTAATTTTTTATAAACTCCATTGGTCCACCCGAATCCATCCTGGGTGGGATATTCCCCACCTCCACTCTCTTTCGAAAGGTCCAGTACATTGTATTTCTCTGTCATTTTATAAGTTCTATCGTATACCTCCCGGTTGATCTTAAGCCATCTCTTTTTTATCTCTTCGGAAAGTTCCAGATGCTCATAATTCCTCAACCCCCGTATAGTGATCCACTGCAAAGGAGCCCAGCCATTTGGTGCATCCCACTGCTGTCCGGTATTATAAGGCGTAGTTACAACTCCACCCGGTCTCAGGAATTCTTCTTTGATTCTTATAGCCACCTTACCTGCCTGCTGTTCATCTGCGATCTGAAAAAACAAAGGATACATTGCTGCCAAAGATAGGTTTCCCGTAAATTCCTGATTTTCGAAATTGTAATCCTGGAAAAACTCGAGTTCAGAATCCCAGAAGTACGTCTTGATCGCCTCCGCCCTATCGTCTGCCAGCTTCCCATAACTAGCCGATATTTCATGTTCTCCTGAAATTTTTGCTGTCCTGGAGATGGTCTTTTCCAGTTTGTACAATAGCGCGTTCAGATCTACAGGTAAAATGGAAGTCGTACGAATACTTGAAAGTTTGAACTCGTTTTCTTCATTTCTCACCAGCCATCTGCTGGAATAATCCCAACCGGACTCTGCACCCGCTCTTAGATTACGGTAGATTTCTTCTTTCTTCAAATCTAGGTTTCTTTTTAAAGCGATTTCCGCAGTTTCCAGATCTTCCCGGTAGCTTTCTGGTCTGGGTGTCGCGAATTGATCATAATACCGGTTCAGCACGGTACCATCCTCCAGCATAACAACTCTATGCAGCGCATTTCCTGGATTTAACTGGCTTGCGCCTTTCATCCAGAAGCTATGTTCTTTTTCCAGTGCTCCCAGAAATTCTGCATAAACCTGCTCACCTTCAATATCAGCCAGTATTTCGACCATAAGCGAAAAAAAGGGTGGCTGGGATCTTCCGAGGTAATAGGTGCGGTTCCCATTCGGAATAAAACCCAATTCATCGATCAGGAACGCAAAGTTTTCCACCATGTTCCTGATGACTTCATTTTCGTCATCCACCTGCAATCCTAACATGGTAAAATAACTATCCCAGTAATAAACCTCACGAAATCTACCTCCAGGCACTATATAATTATTTGGCAACGGAATCAGGGTCCCGGAAATACTATCATTTGCAGGCCTTTTCAGCTCTTCCCATAAACTCTTTATGTGGTTACCTATCTGCAGACTATCACTTTTAAAATCCTGATCGGCTTCAGGAATTTCAAAATGTTGATTCAGGAAAGTTTTCAAACCGGCAGTAGTGGTATCCTCCAGCATATCGTAACGTTGCCTGATTAGGCCTACATTATATTTGGGAATCGCATCAACGAAGGTTTTACTATCCTGGAAAATAGCTCTTGTTTGCACGTCATAAAATAAATTTCCGTAGAGCTCGGCAGGCGGCAGAATTTCAATATTCTCATTTTTTTCAACTACAGCCGGTTCCGGACTGGACTTACAGGCATAGAAAGTGCTCATGAGGCCTAGCAGAAAAATTTTGAAATATCTTCGGAAGTTCATAATGCAGCGTTTAAGATCTATAAATATAAAGAAATAGATACGTGTAAAGGTTCGCTACTCAAAGCTTCTTTATATTTTTGAATTACGAAACAACAATCATGGAGATACTCAATTGGGATAAAAAGTATGCTGAGGAATTTGAAAAGATGAACCTGCACTGGCTAAATGAATTCTTTTATGTAGAACCACATGATGAAGAGGTTCTGGGAAACCCTGAGAAATTCATTATTGAACCGGGTGGCAAGATCTTCTATGTAAAGAAAGATGGTTCAATAGTGGCTTGTGTTGCCTTGATGAAGATAGAAGATAGAGTTTTCGAGCTAACAAAAATGGCAGTAAAACCAGCATTTCGCGGGCAGAAGATTGGACATTTTCTTATAGAACATGCCCTACAGTTTGCCAAAGAAAGCGGCTGGAGTAAATTGATCATTTATTCTAATAGAAAACTCGCAAATGCCATCCATTTATATCGCAAATATGGATTTAAAGAAATTCCTATCGAGAAGGATAATCCTTATGCCCGTGGTGATATTAAAATGTCATTAATCCTTTCATAATTCTTTATTAAACCAAACAGTCAAAGGCAGTTGCAGCCTTATCTTAGGCAAAAAATTGACTATGAAAAATTTGGCTACTCTAATTGCTGCGGGTTTAATACTTGTAGGTTGTAAAGATCAGGGCCAGGAAAATGAAAGTAGTAAGGATACTCTTGCAGAGAATAGTGCAGAAGTAAATCTGCCTTACGATCAGGATTCACTGGATCTTCAAATTGAACCAATTTCACATGCTACTGCTGTTTTCAAGTGGGGAGACAAAACTTTTTATACAGATCCAGTTGGCGGTGCCGAAGCGTTTGAAAATAAAGAAAGACCTGATTTTATTTTGATCACAGACATACACGGAGATCATATGAATGCCGAGACACTAATGGCGATTGGTATTGATAGTGTCACTGTAATCGTACCGCAGGCGGTTAAAGACAAGTTACCTGCAGAACTAAAAGCAAATTACGTTGTATTAAACAACGGAGAATCCAGAGATTTTATGGGAATAAATATAAAAGCCATTCCTATGTATAATTTACCACAATCTAAAGATGCCATGCATGTAAAGGGTCGTGGAAACGGCTATGTTCTTGAACGAAATGGCAAAAGACTTTATATCTCTGGTGATACAGAAGATATCCCGGAAATGAGAAATCTTGAAAATATTGATGTAGCTCTGGTTTCCATGAATTTACCCTACACCATGCCAGTAGATCGTGCTGCGAAGGGCGTTCTCGCATTCAAACCCAGAAAAGTAATTCCGTACCATTATCGAGGTAAAAACGGACTTTCAGATGTGGAAGAATTTAAACGCCTTGTCAATGAAGAGAATTCGAAGATTGAAGTAGAACTGATGGACTGGTACCCGGAAAGATCGAAATAGTATCGTATCAAAATTAGAAGTCGCTCTTCAGATTAATAAGCTTTTATATTTTGATAAATTTTTAGTTGGCTAAAACAAATTCAACAATAATATCATCAAGCATTTTTATTAATCTGGGAAGCGACTTTTAAGTTATTCATTCTCATATCTTTAAATATAAGCTTTCTTCTTTATTTAGAACGAATCTTTTTTAGTTCAATTGCCTGAAAGATTTATATTTTAGAAAACTTTATGATTTAGTTGTCAGCTGAATTCAGCCATGGACTCTCATTCTTTGCAAATTTGAATGGCTAATTAATATTATTAATTTATACTTCGTTACAAAATTTAAAGGTAGATGACTCTAGTATCTGATACTTCTTATCGGAAATTTTAATTAAGGAGGAATTAGTTTATTGAAACAAAAAACCCGGCTAAATGGCCGGGTTTTTCTATGACTTAAATTGAAGTTCTTAAGAAAGTACTTCCTGAACTTTGTCTGCTGCTTCCTGGAATTGTACTGCGCTGTAAACTTTTAGTCCACTATTATCAATCAGTTCCTTAGCGATATCTGCATTTGTTCCCTGTAATCTTACAATGATTGGCACATTCATCGCATCTCCCATATTCTTGGAAGCGTCTACTATTCCCTGTGCTACACGATCACATCTTACAATCCCTCCGAAGATATTCACCAAGATTGCTTCTACCTTATCATCTTTTAAGATTAATCTAAAAGCTTCTTCCACTCGCTTGGCATCAGCTGTTCCACCAACATCAAGGAAGTTTGCCGGTTCTCCACCTGCCTGCTTGATAAGATCCATAGTTGCCATAGCAAGTCCTGCACCGTTTACCATACATCCAACGTTCCCGTCAAGATCTACGTAGTTCAATCCAACTTCTCTTGCTTCAACTTCCGTAGCATTTTCTTCACGAACGTCACGCATTTCAGCATAGTCCTTGTGACGGAAAAGTGCATTATCATCCAAAGTCACCTTTGCATCTACCGCCATAATCTTATCATCACTTGTTTTCAAAACCGGGTTGATCTCGAAAAGTGAAGAATCAGATTTTTCAAAAGCTTCATACAGAGACATTACGAATTTGGTCATTTCTTTAAATGCCTTCCCGCTAAGTCCAAGATTGAAAGCGATTCTACGTGCCTGGAATCCAAGTAATCCCGTAGATGGATCGATTTCTTCAGTGAATATAAGGTCTGGAGTTTCTTCAGCAACGGTTTCAATATCCATTCCACCTTCGGTAGAATACATGATCATGTTACGGCCGGTAGCTCTGTTTAAAAGAACAGACATATAATATTCTTCCGGCTCACTGTCTCCAGGATAGTAAACATCTTCAGCAACTAAAACCTGGTGTACCTTTTTCCCTTCCGCAGAAGTTTGAGGTGTTACAAGATTCATCCCGATGATCTCTCCGGCAATCTCTTCTACTTCTTTCAGGTTTTTGGCAAGTTTCACACCACCACCTTTACCACGTCCACCAGCATGAACCTGTGCTTTGATCACATGCCATCCAGTACCAGTTTGCTCGGTAAGTGCTTTTGCAGCCTCTACTGCTTCTTTAGCGTTTCTTGCTACGGTTCCACGTTGAATGCGGACTCCAAAGCTGCTTAAAATTTCTTTTCCTTGATATTCGTGTATATTCATAATCAGCTATTTCTTCTGTATTTATTATGGACAGCAAAAGTAACAAATACATACTATTGTACCAATCTTTTTTGAGCTTCTTAACGATAGCCTAATACTCGGAAATTCTTATTACGCAGGGCTTTTGAAATATCTTCGGAAAAACGAAAAGGTTATCGCAGAAATCTGATCTATAACTAGCAAGGCATTCTATTCTCATTTAAATTTGCCCCTTAATATTTTCTAATGAAAAAGGCATTATTAGCATTGGCAATTGGTGGTTTTGGAATAGGGATGACCGAGTTTGTGATTATGGGAATTTTGCCTGAGATCGCAACTGCCCTGGAGGTTTCCATCCCGGTAGCCGGACATTTTATCTCGGCTTATGCCCTTGGAGTAGTCGTTGGCGCGCCCCTGCTTACAATTTTTGGAAACAAATGGCCGCCTCAAAAGACACTTCTTGGTCTTATGGTTTGGTTCACCATATTCAATACCCTGTCTGCTTTTGCAAATTCTTACGAGCTTTTAATGCTCGCCAGGTTTCTTTCCGGTCTTCCCCATGGAGCATTCTTCGGAATTGGCGCTGTAGTGGCCGGCAAACTGGCCAGCCCCGGCAAGGAAGCCCAGGCCATTGCAATGATGTTCACCGGGTTAACGGTCGCCAACGTCATAGGGGTTCCGCTTGGCACCTGGCTGGGACAAAATTTTAGCTGGGGAATTGCGTTTCTTGCGGTTGGAATCGTGGGGATTTGTGCAATTCTTAGCATCAAATTCTGGATGCCCGAAGTTAAAATTGCCAATGCCGGCGGAATGAAAGAAGAATTAAGATTACTTCGGAAACCAGAACTCTGGATGGTTATCCTTCTAACAACTATAGGAACTGGTGGCTTTTTCGCCTGGTACAGCTATATAGCTCCGCTAATTACAGATGTCGCAGGTCATTCTGAAGGTGTTGTAAGTTATGCGATGATCCTTGCCGGTTTAGGAATGGTCGCCGGAAACTTTCTGGGTGCGAAACTGGCTGAGATGTTCAGTCCGATCAAAGCAGTTATTATAGCCCTGATCCTTATGGTAACAGCGCTTTTAGTAAATACTTTTGTGGCTTACGACCAGATTGGGGTGCTTGTAACCACTTTTGTAATTCCGGTGATCGCATTTTGTATTGCCACCCCTATACAAATGGCGGTAATTAATACTGCCAAAGGCTCTGAGATGTTAGGCTCCTCTCTTAATCAAAGTGCTTTTAATATGGGGAATGCCAGTGGTGCCTATCTTGCCGGGCTACCTATCGCTTACGGGTATGGAATTGTATCTGCCCAATATGTGGGAGCCGTGATGGCAGGTATTGGAATTTTCATTGGAATTGGCGTTATCCTTATGCGCAAAAGGCAGGCTTCTCTTCAAGTTACCAATTAGGAATACACATATTTAACAAAAGGTATAAATTGGTTATATTTAAAATTGATCTAGGGTAACTTTTGCAAAACGCTGTAGTTTTACGGCAAATTAGGAATAGAAATGACACATAAGGATCTACTCACTGTAGCAAATGATTTTGGCAGCCCGGTTTACGTTTATGATGCTGATAAGATTATCTCTCAATATCAGAGGTTAACCAATGCTTTTAAAGTGGATGAACTAAGAATTCATTACGCTGTAAAAGCTCTTTCCAATATCTCCATCCTTAAACTACTTAATTCTCTGGGTTGCGGTTTGGATACCGTATCGATTCAGGAAGTAAAACTGGGAATCAAGGCAGGTGTGTCTCCCAGTAAGATCATTTACACTCCTAATGGGGTTTCTCTTGAAGAAATCGAGGAAGTAGTTAAGCTCGGTGCCCAGATCAACATTGATAATCTTTCCATTTTGGAACAGTTTGGAAGCAGGCATCCTGAAATTCCTGTCTGCATTCGTATTAATCCTCATGTAATGGCAGGTGGAAATTCAAAGATCTCTGTTGGTCATATTGATTCCAAGTTCGGGATTAGTATCCACCAAATGCCGCACCTACTTAGAATAGTAGAAAATACAGGAATGCATATTAACGGTATCCATATGCATACCGGTAGTGATATTCTTGATATCGGTGTTTTTCTGCATGCTTCTGAAATACTTTTTGAAGCAGCTAGAAATTTTAAAGAACTTGAATTCATCGATTTTGGTAGCGGCTTTAAAGTTCCTTACCGTCCAGGTGATATAGAAACAGATATTGAAGATCTTGGCGAACAACTTACGCAGAAGTTCAAGGCTTTTTGTAAAGAATATGGGCGTGACCTGGCGCTGGCTTTTGAACCCGGAAAATACCTGGTAAGTGAAGCTGGAAATTTCCTGGCTAAAGTGAATGTTATCAAACAAACCACCTCAACGGTGTTTGCCGGTATAGACTCAGGTTTTAATCATTTGATCAGGCCCATGTTCTACGGTTCACATCATGAAATTACCAATATTAGCAACCCTGATGCCAAGAACAGGTTCTATAGTGTTGTAGGATACATTTGTGAAACTGATACTTTCGGGAATAACAGGCGTATTTCTGAAATCAGGGAAGGTGATATTTTAAGTTTCAGCAATGCCGGGGCTTACTGCTTCAGCATGGCCAGTAATTTTAATTCCAGGTTAAGACCTGCGGAAGTTTTGTGGCATAATAACCAGGCGCATCTTATTCGGGAGCGGGAAGTATTTGAAGATCTTACCAGGCACCAGATTGAACTTGATTTCGAAAACGTTACAACTGAAGTTTCAGAAGTTCAAAGTTAGACTACATAAAGGTAGATGGACATAAAATGGCAAAATGTCCCCAGTAATACGAACACATGAAATATGGCGTGATTAAACGGTAGATTCTTCAGCATAAAAAGGACGGCGCCAACAGTATAGGAAACTCCGCCTGCTCCCAGCCACCATAAACCTTGTGCACTTAGATTCTCCAGCATGGAATTGCCCGCAAAGACAATGATCCAGCCCATGGCTACATACATGATCGTTGATAGAAGCTGGTATTTTCCTGTGAAGAAAAACTTCAGAATAACTCCTGCGAGTGCGATCAACCAGACAGTCCATAAAATGATATTCCCAATTTGTCCGGGCAAAGTGATCACGGCAAAGGGTGTGTAGGTTCCTGCTATCAAAATGTAAATTGAAGCGTGATCCAGTATATTCAACTTCGCTCTTTTCTGATGATCTTTAGCGCTATGATATAAAGTACTCGCCGCATATAACAGGATCATACTGCCTCCAAATACTGAAAAACTTACAAGATAAGCTGAGGAATCAAATTCTAATGCGCGCTCGGTAAGCAGGAAGAGGGCAAGGATACTCAGCAGAAAACCTATTCCGTGGGAAATAATATTGAGACGCTCTTCTGCTGGAGGATAATATTTTGGATCTTTATTCACTGGCACGGTAACAAATTTAATCTTTTTGGGAAAGTCCTTACAGGTTTCTTAAACAATCCTGTTACGCGGGAATTTTTACCAGTGTCACCACACCGCTGGCGTCTGTCCTGTTCCTTATCTCAAAGCTGTATTTCTCTTTGTATAGATTTTTTAAGCGATCGTCAATATTTCGTAAACCCACCCCTTTTTCCAGCAACTCTGCGTGTGAAAGTTGTAAAGGCTCCCCGTCATTCTCCACCTTGATGATAAGGTATCCCCTTACCTGCCGTATCTCTATCAAAATATGAAG
The DNA here is from genome assembly GCF_000423045.1 of Christiangramia portivictoriae DSM 23547. GTDB lineage: Bacteria > Bacteroidota > Bacteroidia > Flavobacteriales > Flavobacteriaceae > Christiangramia > Christiangramia portivictoriae. The sequence continues at coordinate 74,105 of NZ_AUHF01000008.1, forward strand.
ATCTGTATGATCATAGGAATACCCGTGCTTGATCGAGTTCTCTATCATAGGCTGCAGCAACATTGCGGGAATCTTCTTTGATAACAATTTTCCATCTATATTTTTTTCGATGCTTAGATGATCTGAAAACCGGACATTTAGGATATTGAGATAATACTCCAGAATCCTAAGCTCCTCATCCAGACTTATCCGGTTTCTATCACTTTGGTAAAGAATCTCACGTAGAAAATCGCTTAGATCTGCAATGGTATCCTTCGCTTTGTTACGATCAAGGTCTGTCAGCACCGCAATACTGTTTAGCGTATTGAACAGAAAATGTGGTTGCAGCTGGGAAGAAAGCATGCGCATCCTGGTATTCATTAACTGACTTTCCAGTTTCGAGTGTCGCTTCTCTGCTTCTTTTACCTGCCGAAGATAATAATAGGTATAGATGATAAAGGTCATCGCGAAATAGATCAGAAAATTTAGGTCAAGAACATAGACGAAGGCGTTCACACTCTTCCGAAGATCAAATTCTGCAAGACTTATTCTACCGGCTATTATGGAATAGAAATCAAAAACCAGCCTGATGATGATACCTATTAAAATGGAGAACAGGGTATGTATGGAAATGATCTTTACCCATGAATAGTTCTTGTTAAGAAATCTCTTGGTACTCATCGCAATGAGCGTCATGTAGCTTACCACGATGATATAATCAAATAACATGTTGAAGACAAGAAAGTCATGCCAGTTGAAAAGTTCCATTTCCTTGGGCATGAATTTCTGCATATACGCAGTTTTTGCAATATGTATCAAATCAAACATCAGGTAGAAACCGGCGAGAAGAAGCACCAGCTTGAAATCTATATACTTTTGTTTAAGTTCATGAAGACTCATTAGATTCCGATTTTATCAAGAAATTCTTTTTTATGAGATTTACTAACGTGAAGTAATTCTCCTGAGATCATTTTTGCATCGATCTCAGAATAGTCTGAATGTATGATCTCATGTACAAAATTGAGGTTGACGATCGTAGACCTGTGTATCCTCACAAAATTGTGATCCAGGATCTCTTCCAGATTATTCAGCGATTCGCGTAACACATGCTTCCTTTCATTTACATGAATTTCAGCATAATAACCAGATGCCTGTATGTAATGTATTTCCCGGGGATCTACCAGCGAAGTCTTGTTGCCTTGTTTAACGGGTATTTTGGCGACCGAATTTAAATGCAGGGTACTTTTCGAGTATTCGTGAAAAAGTTCTACGAGTCGTTTTTCAAAATTCTCTTCAGCTTCAGAAGTAGTTGTATTCAATACTTTTTTAATAGTTTTAAAGAATCGCTCATCCTTGAATGGTTTCAGAAGAAAATCAAAAGCTTCTGCATCAAAGGCCTTCAATGCATAAGTATCATAAGCCGTGACAAAGATCACGATTGGTTTGGGCTGTATCTCAATCTTTTTGAGTACATCAAAGCCATTCATATCCTTCATATTTATATCGAGAAATATAAGATCTGGCTTTTCCTGATTGATCTTTTCAATAGCGGTTTTGCCATTGGAACATTCTCCCAGGATATCTATTTGAGCAATATCTTCCAGGAGATTGACAACACGTTTACGTGCTAATTCCTCATCATCGATGATCAAGGCTTTCATATTCAATGTTTTTGGCCTCTACAAGTTATCATTATTTCTAATAAGTAAAACTGCCGGGGCTTTTTGTAATTATGTATGTATAGAATCGCAATTTTGTGATTACCGAATAAAGGGCTGCCGAACTTACCCGACAGCCCTCTGACTAACTAACTACTAACCTGCTTTTAGTTACTCGCTACCGAAACACTGGATAATGTTCTCGGGTCAAGTTTAACCGTTCGCTTTTGATTTGCATTTTCTAACTTGATCTTATACATCTCTTTATTCACTAAATCCCCTTTTCCTGAAGCAATATAATTGTTTGAAATCACGCTCCAGCCCTTGTTAGAATTGTAAAGTTCTGTTCTTAGTTCTGCTGGTAAAACAATGTTCCTGAATTTCTGACTGGTTCTTTGCAGCACTCCATTTTTGTCAAATTCTGCCGAAAGGTAGCCTTTATCGCTTCGGAAGGTGACCTGGTAAGAAACAAAGTTCTCACTGGCGAGTTCTTCCAGCATCGCATTAATATCCAGGTTGGATTTCATAAAGGCCATGGGGTTCTTTTCGAATTCTCCAGAACTTTTTTCACTCACAGCATAAGTGAAACCATCTCCAGTTCTAACAAATTTTGCTTTGTTCGTTTCCAGACGAACTTCAGCCTCGTCCAATTCAATTTCCTGTGCATTTCCAAATGCTGTTACTGCGATAAGTAATACTGAAATAAATAAAGTCTTCATAATGTACGTTTTTTGAATGATGAATAATGATTTATTGATATCACTAAACTACATCCAAATTAGAGTCAGAATAAAGTGAATGATCTGGAAAACAGTATTTAAGAATTAAAACCCCTGGAAAGAGATATAAAAGAAGATTACATTACCTGAATCAATTATGGAAAGGAGACTGGTGTTCAATGCATCAATTTAATCGTTCAGGGCAAAAACAATGTGATTGACAGCTTCCCAACTTAAAAAAGAAGGTAACCCAATCGGTGATTTAGATATGAATGACGCCCAGAAGTCTATGCCGATTTTACGTGCTTCCGAACTTTACGCAGTGAGTTCAGCTCGCGTTTGTACGATTTGATCAACTTTTCCTGTTTGGAATTGTCCTTTCTCAATTGATAATAGATGGCTCCAATAACGGTAATCGCCGCAACCATTACTGAACAAAATAATATGATGTCCACTTTGGATTTTTTTATAATTAGATCTTTTTACGGGGGCCGATAAAGATAAACACCAAAGCCACTTAACCTCTTAATTTTTAGTTAATTAACTACCCTAAAAACACAAAAAGGAGAACACACCAGGTATGATCTCCTTTTTCTTATTTGAATAAACTACTGCTTAATAAAGTACTCGGAATCTAATGGTTCCTTCAATTCCTTTCAATTCTTTGATCACGGTATCATCGTATGCTTTATCGATATCTGTAATTACATAACCAATGGTTTCGTTCGTTTTCAGGTACTGCCCAACGATATTGATATCATTAGCTGCCAGTATCCTGTTAATATGAGCGATAATACCAGGTTTGTTATGGTGAATATGGATAAGCCTGTGGGCATTTTCAAGAATTGGAAGTTGCAGATTCGGGAAATTTACAGAATTCGTTGTGCTTCCTGTATTAATGTAATTAATGATCTTTCCCGGTACGAAATTTCCAATATTTTCCTGAGCTTCTTCCGTAGAACCTCCAATGTGGGGAGTAAGGATTAGATTTGGCAATCCTCTCAATGGTGATTCAAACTCCTCCTGGTTTGTTTTAGGCTCCTTTGGAAACACGTCTACACCCGCTCCAATGATCCTCTTGCTTTCCATATACCTGCGTAAGGCATCCACATCTACTACCTGTCCCCTGGCAAGATTCAGGAAAACACTTCCTTCTTTCATCCAGCCAAATTGCTTATCACCAATCATATTGGTATTTTCCTTGCGACCATCCACGTGCAGCGTGACAATATCCACTTTTTCGAAAAGCTCTTTCAGGCTATTGCATTTCGTGGCATTCCCCAAAGCAAGACGTTCCACCAGGTCATAGTAATACACATCAAAGCCTATAGCCTCTGCCACCACCGATAACTGTGATCCAATATTCCCGTAACCAACGATTCCCAGTTTCTTCCCACGGGTTTCGTAGCTCCCTTTAGCCGATTTGTTCCACTCGCCCCGATGCATTTCTGCAATTCGATCGGGCAGATTTCTCATGAGCAGGATGATCTCTCCTATCGCCAGTTCCACTACAGACCTGGTATTACTATAAGGCGCATTGAAAACCGCGACTCCTTTTTTAAGACAGGCTTCCAGATCGATCTGGTTCGTCCCGATACAAAACGCCCCTACAGCGATAAGCCGGTTTGCGTTTTCCAGCACCTTTGCAGTAAGATTGGTCTTGGACCTGATCCCGAGAATGGAAACATCCTTGATCTTTTCGGCGAGTTCCTGCTCGTCCAGAGCTCCGGAAACTGTTTCTACATTATAGCCTTCTTCTTTCATCAAGGTTACAGCATCTGCATGTACATTTTCAAGAAGTAATACTTTGATTCGATTCTTAGGGTATGATATTGCTTTGTTCATTTTGTGTAAATATAGAAATTCGTCCAGGCTGGGAGTTACATGATCTGCTTTTTCAAGTACCTCTCCTCGTTGAACATTTTCAGTAAAAGCGTAAAATTTATTGGCCAGTCCTGCCGCCTTGATCTCATAATCATTATAGCCATCTCCAATCACGTAAACATCGCCCTGAAGATCCATTTGCTTCAGCAGGGCTACTTTGCCATTGCTTGAAGATAACACATTATCCCTGTCAAAGCCAGTGATATGTCCATTTTCAGAAGTAAAAGTATTGGCATAAACATTTTCTTCTCTAACTCCAAGTTCCTTTACAATAGGAACGATGATCTCCTTAAAACCATTGGAAACAATGTAAATCTGATCTTTGTTTTCCTGAAAAAAGGCTTCATTTCTCACAAAAGAAACAGAAACTTTGCTTTTAAGGTCTTCAATCACCTGTGGGATCATTCGCATCTCAGCTTCCAGTATCTCCAGTCTTTGTTCCAGGGATTCGCGAAAACCAATCTTTCCCGCCATGGCAAGATCTGTAAGCTCGGTTAATCGCTGTAATTTTTTTGCCTTTTCAGGATGCGATTTTAAACTGATCTCGCCCAGCACATCCAATGCTTCTACCTGCGTAAAAGTACTGTCAAAATCGATAACATAATGTCGGTTTTCCTTCATGTCAGGATATCATTCGGTTGAAAATAGGTATAAAACTAGTTGTTTTCTGAAGATTTAAAAATGCCAAATTCCTTCTATTTTTACTGAATTAGCATATTCTCAATTTCAGTTTAAAATTTTGATGTAATCTAAAAAACGATAGCAGAATTAAGGTTTCGCCTGGTATTAATGCAATGATTGCAGAAAGAATCCCACTTTAAACCTTATCCTTCCAATACTTCGATCACTCCTAATGCTGCCCGTTCACCACTAAGTATGGCAGCATTTTGTGAACCATTGAGCAGTTGATCTCCGGCAAGAAAAACCTGCGTGCTCAAACGAGTTTCTGTAGATTGTAATTCATACTGAATATCTCTAAGATCTGGTAGCGCCTTTGGAATAAAGAACTGTTTTAAAAATTTGATCGTTCTAATACCAAATTCAGTTTTCAGTTCTTCGGAAACTTTCTCCACGAGTTCTTCTTCGCTATAATCCACATCACGAACTATAGTGGCCGAAAGCAGCTTTCCTGCTGAAGAATTTTTGTTTGAAATTGAGGAGTGGTAAAAAATATTGTTGACCAGCTTATCTTTATCAGACTGCAAACCGATGGTCGCATCACCAATCACATCTTCTTCTACGGTAAAATAAAGACATCGACATGCCTTCCAGGCCTGCTTTTGCCCACGAAGATTGGCTACCATCGAACTTGCTTCCGTAGCGATAATGGTAAAATGAGATTTCACCTGTTCACCGTTTTCCAGCGTCAGTACATCATCGGTTACCTGCTTGATCCTGGAATTAAAATTCACCTTGGTGGTCTTCAGCCTTTTATATAGCTGCATTGGGATCGCGTTAATTCCATCTTTCGGGATGACCGCATCGCCTTCACCAAACATTTTATAGACGAACTCGAACATTCTGCTGGAAGTGTTCAAATCTGGTTCAAGAAAAATTCCGGAGAAAAAAGGTCTGAAAAAATTACTGATCATCTTTTCTGAAAATCCTTTGTCCTGAAGGTATTGCAGCGTCGTGGTTTCTTTCTTCTTAAAGATTTCGTGCAGACTTAATTTCTTGAGCTCAAGGTTTAACTGAAGCACTTTCAACTTATCTGAAATTGATCCAACACTGGAAAAAATGGTTGGAAACAAAGCTGAAAAATCCCTCGTAGGATCGCCAATTCTGGTACTTTTCCCTTTTTGATAGATCACAGCTCCGGGTTTCAGCTTTTGAAGCTGCAGTGCTTCCAGATCAAGATATTGCTGAATTTTTGGATACTGACTCAACATTACCTGAAAACCTCTGTCCAGCTGGTATCCATCTACTTCAAAAGTTCGCAACCTTCCTCCTACGTGGCTTTCAGCTTCATAAATCGTAGGTTGATATCCATGATCTTCAAGCACCATGGCGGCAACGAGTCCGCTCAAACCAGCTCCGATAATATTTATATTGTAATCTTCCTTTTCCATAACATCTCAAATGTAAAACTAAAAAGCAGCAGAAGGTTCTATAGAATTGTTAACATTCTCAAGATTACTACTTTAAAAACGCTATGAACTCACAGAAATTCATCACTGAAATTGTTGGTAAAAATCTGCTATTTTGGATACTTCAGGTTTTCCTGAAACTCAAATTTGATTATCTTGATTTCGCGAATTTCTTGTCTGAAATTCAATTATCCATCACCTATGACGACAGGATCTGTCACCGGTGCAGCATACTTTTGCAAACTAAGATGTATACATGAAAATAGTTCATACTGCCGACTGGCATATTGGAAAGAAACTACATAAACATGATCTAAGCCAGGACTTCGATCTATTCATCGACTGGCTTGCCCATTTCATTGAAACTGAAAAGGTGGATTTGCTCCTGATTTCCGGAGATGTTTTTGACCTGGCGAATCCGTCTTCAGAAGCGCGAAGGCAATATTACAGAGCACTTATTCGCTTGCAAAAATTGAACTGCAAGATAATAGCTACCGGTGGAAATCACGATTCCCCGGCAATGCTCGACGCTCCCCAGGAAATTATGCGCGCCCTGGACCTTACCGTGATTGGCGGTCTAACACAGAATTTAGACGATGTGATCGTTCCGGTAAGAAATAGCACTGGAGAGATTGAACTGGTCATAGCTGCGATCCCTTATCTTAGGGATGCCGATCTAAGAAGCGGTGAACAGGCTTCCAATCATGAAGATAGAGTTGAAGCTATTCGAACGGGCATTGAAAGAATTTTTGCAGAAGCTGCTGCGATCTGCCAGCAGAAATATCCTGGAATACCTGCGATTGCCATGGGCCATCTATATACGGCTGGGATCGAATCTTCAGAAAGTGAACGGGACATCCAGATTGGCAATCTTGCTGCTTTCCGGGCTTCGCAGTTCGGTAATTATTTTAAATATCTCGCCTTGGGACATATTCACAAACCACAACGGGTATCTGCAGAAAAACCAGTTTTTTACAGCGGCTCCCCATTTCCGCTAAGTTTTAGCGAAAGAACAGATGAAAAAAGAATTCTTTTGCTGGACACAAGGTCTGGCTACGAACCAAAAAGTATTGCCATTCCCAGCTTCAGGAGGCTTCTTAAACTCAGTGGCAATCTTAGCGAACTGGAATTAAAACTTAATTCCCTGGAACATCACGCCAGTTTAAAGTCTTTAATAGAAGTGGATCTCGTGGAAGAACAATACGATGCCCATAAAGTTTATGCGCTCGACCAGTTAGTAGATCAATTTCAAACTGATGGGTTTGAGATCGTGAAACAACGCGTTCAATTCAAAAACCAGATAGATGGAAGTTCCCAGTTGTACCATGAGGAACAGCAGCTTGAAGATCTAAAGCCTAAAGATGTTTTTGCTGAATTGATCGCGACACATAATTATGCGGAAGATGATCAACATGAGATCATGGCTGCTTTTGATGAAATACTGGAAGATGTTCAATCTGGAAATACAGGCGTTTAAATGAAGATCTTAAAAATAGAGTTCGAAAACATCAATTCCCTTAAGGGGTCTTATAGTATCGATTTTACCAAAGAGCCTTTCACCACCAATTCGCTTTTTGCCATCACCGGTCCAACGGGTAGCGGGAAAAGCACTATTCTCGATGTAATCTCGCTGGCTTTGTTTAATCATGTGCCCAGATTGGGGAAGATCACTAAAAACGAAATTGCCACTAAAGGAGCAATTCTTACCCGGAACCAGAAAAACGCGATGGCGCGTATCACTTATAGCTGTAATTCCGGGATCTACAGTTCTCAATGGAGCATAGAAATCAACCGGAATAATAATCTGAATGATTATGAAATGGAACTTCATGATCATCAATCTGGAAAATTGATTGATCTCAAGAAGTCACTCATTCCAGGTAAGAACGAAGAATTGATCGGGCTTAATTATGACCAGTTCATCAAAGCAGTTCTCTTGGCGCAGGGTGAATTTGCCCAGTTTCTAAGAGCAAAGAAAGAGGAACGAGGTGAATTGCTGGAAAAGATCACTGGAACCGGCATCTATCGACAGCTTGGTATCAGGGCTTTTGAGAAAAATAAGGAAGCCAGCCAGGAGATCATACTGCAGCAAAATGAGATCAGGATCATTGATCAGAATTTACTGGATAAAGAGCTGCTTACCAAGAAAAGGCGGGATCTAAAGGAAAAATCGCAGACCTGTGAAAACTCGAAAACTGAGATTGAAAAGATCAAAAAAGCGATAGAACTAAAAAGATCTGTTTCAGAACTGGAAACTCAGCTTCATACGCTAAAGTCTTCTGAAAAACAGACGAAAGCTCAATTGGAAGTTTTTGAAAGGGAACAGGGAAAACAACTGAAATTCCACGAAAAGGTGGAACCTAAAGCTGAAAAGTTTCGGGAATGGTCTCAGAATATTTCCAGGATAAGGGAACTAGAGGTTGAGAAAACCAGACTCTCTAATAAGCTTATTTCTACAAAAAAGAATATTGAGGAGCTTCTGAAAAATGCTTCAACCCTTGTGCAGTCCAAACTGTCAGAAGAAAATATTGAAAAAAGCCTGTTCGGTTTTAGAGAACAGGTACTGGATCTACAACAAAAGAGAGCAGATAAACTTTCTCTTTATAACACTAAAAAAGAACAGTTAAAAACTGAATTAAGAGATACAGAGATTTTAGTAAGTGATGATGTTGCTGAGTTAAAATCGAGTCTCAATTCTGCTTTTAGTACTAATTCATCAGAATTAAACCGACTGCTTCAGAAACATCAAGTTTTGACAATCGTGGATATTTCCGAAGAAAAGGAAAAGCTACGAGTACTTCAGAAGCGATCGCGGGATGCCTACCGTTCTTTTATGGAGCTTCAGGATTGTAAGAAAGAATCTGGAGCGATTTTGGAGCAGTTAAAAATCCTGGAACCTGAGTTAAAATCTGCTCCGGAAAGGATCAACAATTTATCCAAAGACACAGCCATATTAAGATCTAACCTGGAAAATAAACAGCTTAGCCTTGAAAATTTAAAGTTGCGGGCGAGCCTGCAAGAACACAGGAAAAATCTGGTGGATGGAAAGCCCTGTCCTTTATGCGGAGCCACTCATCACCCGCTTGCAGAAGATAATGAGGCTAATGCTTCAGTTCTGGAAACTGAAATTACCAGCCTTTCCAAGAAGTACGAGAGTTCCCGGGATCAACTTACGCGAGAAGCGTCAAAACTGGAAACTCTGCGCAATAGTTTTACAGAGCTTTCTGAGAAATTAAAAACACTTCAGCAGCAGGAAAAAGAGCAGATTCAGCAGTTGAGCATTCATTTTGAGGAATTCAGCCATATTAAGACCCGAGAAGAATTTCAGGAATACGAAAAAAGCCTGGAAGAGAAACTACAAGATCTGGCTGAAATGGAAAGATATTCGCGTCTTGGCAATGCTTATAAAAATGCTCTACCTATTGCTGAAGCGCTTCAGGAAATAATTGAAGCTGGAAAGACCCTCAAATTACAGATCGAAAGGCTTTATTCGGGATCAAATATCCAGAATGATGTACAGCAACTGCATACGAACTGGATCAGGCTATTGCAGGAAAGAGACCATACCGAAGAACAACTGGCGGCCATAAGTTCGCAATATGCAAAGATCATGGAAAACCAAAGGCTGGTAGAAAGTGATCTTGCAAATTTCTGTGAAAAGCACAATTTTGAAAGCATAGAAGAGGCACGGAAAAATCTACTTAGCGAATCCCAGGCCAGTGATTTTAGAAAAGAAAGGCAACTTATAGCCGATCGATTGACCAGTGCCCGAGCCTCTGGCAAAACACTTCTGGAACAACTGTCCAGGTTGAAAAAGATCGAACCTGAACAGGAACGCGACATGCTTGAAAAACAGCTACAGGAAAAAACTACTGAGCTGGCCAGTATGGAAACTGCCTGTAAGGAAATTGAGCGCGTCCTGAAAAATTACGAGGAGCAAGTTGATCGTAAAACAAAACTTCAGGAAGAAATTGCAGAAAAGGAAAAGCTTAGCAAAAGATGGCGAATTCTGAATGAACTTATTGGAGACTCAAAAGGTAAAAAATTCAATGATTTCGCACAGGATCTTACATTGTTCAGATTACTCAGTCTTGCGAATGTTCGATTGAAGGACCTAAACGATCGCTATCTTATTGATAAACCAGAAGAAAAAGAAGATGACGGCCTGGTAGCTATAGATCAACACATGGGTGGGCAGCGAAGATCTGTAAAAACGCTGTCTGGTGGCGAGACTTTTATACTCAGTCTAAGCATGGCCCTGGCCTTGTCTGATCTTGCTTCTAAAAACGTAGAGATCAACAGCCTGTTTATAGACGAAGGTTTTGGAACGCTGGATCCTGAAACACTGGATCAAACACTGGATACTCTGGAACGGCTGCAAGCCGAAAGTTCCAAGACCATTGGAATTATTAGTCATGTAGATTCTTTAAAGGAACGAATATCCACCCAGATAAAATTAACCAGAAATGGACAGGGTTACAGCAGCCTGGAAATCACTTAAAAGAGAAAAGCCGGACTCTCCGGCTTTGTCTTAGGCTAATTCAATGATTAAAAATTAAAAATTGAACCATAGTTTTGAATTTTATCTCTTCATATAAACCTCCTTCTTTTTAGTCTCGATATATTTACGACAATTTGGAAGTCAGAGTTTTATGATAATAAACACTATTGGTTAAATGATTAACACAAAAGCAACAAAAGGCTTAAATTTTAAAATATTCGGCAAAAATTGTTGCTAAGCGGGTGTAAAGTCAGATTTCAAACGAAGGAGTTTAATTATCTTTACTCAAACTTGCTACTATAAACACTATTTATGGAAAAGAAGATCCTAGTCCCTACCAATTTCACCAAACATTCATGGAGTGCATTGATTTTTGCCATGAAATTATTCAAAAAGTTTCCATGTACCTTTTACCTAATCAATGTGTACAGCTCCCGTGGTTCTTTGAGCGAGGCCATGTCTATCCACAAGGAGGACGAGGAGGAAACCAATGCTTCTGTTTCTGAAAAAGGACTTGCACGCATCATGCAGGGGCTTAGTTTTAGAAAGGAGAATCAAAAACATCAGTTTGAGCAGATTAGTTATGACGGTAACCTGGTGGAAGGGATTCAGGAGCAGGTGATTAAACTTGGAATTGATATGATTATTGTTGGCTCTCCCGGAGATACGGCGGGTATTAATACTGCTGAAAATAACAAGATTTCCAAGATCACTGAAAAGATCAAAGAATGTCCTGTACTCGTGATTCCTGAAAAGTACGAGACTGCGATCGATCCAAATCTCGAAATCGTATTCCCAACAAATTTACGTAAGCCTTTCAAGCCGAGTGAACTGGAACACCTGGTTGAACTGGCCCAGAATACCGAATGTTCCATCAGGGTGCTGTATATCAATACTGAAGGAAAAGCGCTCTCCACAGAGCAGGAAAAGAATAAAGAGGATTTGCTAAAGCAACTGTCAAAAGTAAATACCAGTTTTCATATGCTTACTAAAACCAGTCCTACCACTGGGGTGCATTTATTTATAGAAAGCAGGGAAAGTGATTTTCTCGCGCTATATCAAAGAAAACAGGGATTCTTCGGAAAGATTTTCAACAAAGCCGCTATTGAGGATATCGATTTTGATCCAAAATTACCCGTTCTTATACTGAAGGAAATACGCTAAAGACTAAAAAAGCAGGTCATCAAGCTGTTTTCCATATAAGTGGTACCAATTTAATTTTAATGTACTTTGGTGCGGCAGGAGCAACTCAGTAAAAACCTGAAAAAGCATCATCGAAGCTGTGGATCAAACCAATTCAAAAAAGAAGACAGGAAAATCTAAATGGATCAAGCGTGTCCTGATTGCGGCAGGTCTCTTGTTTGTAGCGCCGTTGTTTCTTTTTATCCTGGGATGGTTTAGCAGGGATCTTTTGATCGATGAACTTCAGATATGGTACGAAGCGAACAGTAATGGAACCCTGGAAATTGGGGAAGTGAATGCGAACTTTTTCATTGGATTTCCAAATGTAGGCTTCAGTATAGAAGATGTCAAACAAAGCAGTTTTGATACCATTCTGGACAAGCGAACCATCATAAAGCTGGCGCGGGCAGATGTTAATATCTCGGCAAAAGACCTAATGCGTGGTGATGTTCAATTTCGAAATATCCGGATTAGAGATGCCAGTATACATACACAGGTACTTACTGAAAAGACCCTTCAGGAATATATTGAACTAAAGCTAAGGAAGCAGCTGGAGAACAATAGCGGCTTCGAACTTCCCTCCTGGATTCACCCAAAAATATCGACATTTCAATTGCAGAATGTTCATTTTATTGCTGAAAATAAGATGCTTCATAAATACTTCGACCTGGTGGCAGAGAATGTTACCGGAGAAATTAGATCTGAGGATGAACTGATTCGCGGAAATATCGACTTTGAAGTATTTATCAACGACCTTGGATTTAACACTCGCAAAGGCAGTTTTATTAATGGTGCGATGGTCACTGGAAGTCCGAGTTTTAAATTAAGAAATTCAAATAATAAGCTGGAAATCCCAGCTTTCAATCTTCAATTGGAAGATCAGAATTTTGATGCCAAAGCTCAGTTTGAATTTGAGCAACTTACAGGCTATGAATTCAGTTTAGAAAATAAGCTAACCGATCTTAAAAAGATCCAGCAATTCCTGCCAGATTCTCTGGCGGCAAAGATTCAACCATACCAGGTTCAGGAACCCATGGCAACTCGTTTGGAGCTTAAAGGAAAATTCGCATACGGCGACGTGCCTTTTATCCATGTAGACTTCAGCACTAAGGATAACCGCCTGGAGCTATTCGAAGAACATCAATTGGTGAATGTAGCCACACATGGTGTGCTTACCAATAATTTACATTCAGTTGACTCACTAATGGAACAACCCGGGAAACGCGATATCAAATTGTTCTTTAAGGACTTTTCAGCGAATTTAGGCGATATGCAGTTAAATGCTCAAAATAGTTATTACCAGTCTACAGCAACATCCAGAAACCAGGTAAAAGCAACAATCCAGGTGAATGGTTCGAATGAAGCTATGGCAAAGGCACTGAATAATGAAAATTTCAGCTTCAAGGGTGGCCAGTTTTCATTGGAGGCCGCTATCGATGGTAATATCGATGATCCTTATACGATACTGAATGCCGGGAAAGGTACTTTTAGCATGGGAAACACCCGGGTTATACTGGAAGAAAACAATGTGCAGTTACCTTTAAGAAAACTTCAGCTGGAGCTGGATCATAACAATTCTACACTCAGGGAATTAAAAATTGATCTGCCCAATGGCGAGCATTTGAACTTCCGCGGAAATGTTAAGAATGTCTCTGCATTAATGGCTTCCAATCCGGCAGAACCGGCAGAGGCCCGACTAAGACTGGACTCCGATGCGCTGAATATTGATAACCTCATCGATACGGCGACCAAATTTACGTCCAATAATGAAGAGGAGCAGGAGAACTTAAAAACCCTGCACCAGACATTGGCAGCGATCTACAAAAAATTTCAACCCGGCTTTCAACTAAATATTAATTCTGTGATCTACCGGGATAACCTATTTCAAAACCTGAAAGCCCGGGTACGCTTAAAAAATTCTGAAGTTATCCAGTTCGATCAGCTGGAGTTCGATTACCAGGATGCAGAAACTCTACTTAGCGGAACGGTTAGGGTTCCAGAGGTGAAAGAGAACATCAACGAGCCAATTTTCATAAATGTAGATGCAGATACAAAAGGTTCCATTCGGGTGTTCCAGGATCTTTTCAATATCCAGTTGGTTTCTTTAAGAAAAGGTGATTTTTCATTTAAAGGTAAGTTCACGGGCAATATTCAATATTTCGATCAACTACTTAGAAATGCGGAAGGTGACCTACAATTGTCTGAAACAGAATTTTACTATCCTGAGGCCGACCTGAAATTCGCCATGGATACACTACACGTTGGTATTGATAAGAGCAATATCAGCCTGGACCGCTTTGCCCTGGAAACTAAAGACCACCACCCTATCTATCTTCAAAGTACGATCACAGATTTTCCTTCCTTTTTACTGGAAGAGGACACCGACACCGGAAGTATTGCCGTAAAACTGGATGCAGATTATCTTGATATGGACCAGTGGCTGGAATCCATTGCTGAAATGGAGCGAGACACTTTGAAGAAGGCATCCCAAAAAGCCCATGTTTCAAATATATTCCGGGATATCTATAAATTTCACCCAACCATTCAAATCGAGTTGGATTCAGTAAAATACAACGAACTTGTTTCTGAAGATCTTCAGGCTTACGTTGTCTTTGAAAATGATTCTATTTTGAAACTTGATGACCTCTACCTGAAATTCAAAGAAACAAGAGCCAATATTCAAGGCTCTGTAACCGCCCGGGAACCCAAAATGAATACTGAAAATGAAAACCCGTTTGACTTCAGGTTTGCACTGGCTATGAATGGAAAATCCAGAGATCTCAATGAACTTCTTAATACGGTAAACTTTGAATTAAATTCAGGAGACTTTGAATTTACGGGTAGCTATCAAGGCCAGGCACAGGACCTTAGTATTCTTAATTCCAACGCTGAAGGTGATCTCAAACTAGGCGCCACCTTGGTCAAGATCAATGAAACAGCGCTTCAAATACCCGTGGATAGCCTGCATCTGGTCATTAAAAACGACCTCGCAAGCCTGGACCGGCTGGATATAGACCTTCCAGGCAAGAGTTCGATCGATATCACAGGAACTATCGATCATTTTTCAGACTTTATCAACAACAAACAGTCTGAACTTGGACATACTTCAACATTTAAGATCAAGTCTCCATTTCTCGATAGCAAGGATATCGTTGAATTCATAGGAGCAGATTCAGTCAAAACCAAAAAAGACTCGAAAGCAGGTTTTAAGATTGCCAATATCAAGGACATTCTTAGAAATATTAATGATTCCTATTATCCTTCAGCCAGTATCGCCCTGGACAGTGTATTGGTGGATGAGCTGGCAGTTTCAGATTTTAAGGCATCGCTTAATTTTGATCCCGAAGGCAATTTTAAATTAACCAATACAGATTTTAAATACCAGCAAGGTTCTGTGGGTATTCAACTTCTCGCCACCATAGATACTTCGAAAGTACTGCCGGTGCATTTGGAGACAGAATTCAAGAACATCGATATTCAGAAGCTATTAGAGGATCTCGACTATCTGAATATGGAGGAATTACGAGCTGCTAAGAAAATTGCCGGTACACTTCATCTAGATATTGACGCCAGAACCAGATTGCTGCCCAATGGCAGTATGGATCTAAACTCTTTAAACGGTACAGTAAAATTTGATCTTCAGGATTTAGAACTTTATGGCTTTAAACCTGTAAAGGAGTCGGTCGTACTTTTGAAAGAAGAGCGATTTGAAAAACTTAGATTCAGACCTATTACTCAGACCTTCAGAATTACGAACGGTGTAGTGAAAATTCCAAGAACACAGATACAATCCTCGGCCTTACAGTTGTATGCTGAAGGCGAATTTAAACTGGATGAATATGTTGACATCTGGCTTTCCCTGCCATGGAAGAACCTAAAATCGAATGACGGACTTCAATTACCACAAAAACAGTCCTATGAAGAGGCTGGAGCTAAATTCTATCTTCAATTGATTCAGAAGAAGAACAGTGAAGAAGAAAAAGATAAAAAGTTAAGGACACGGTTTCGCTTCTGGAATCGAGAGCTTAAACATAGAACTGAGGCAGATCATTAAAATTCCCGCCATACAGCGGGAATTCATTATCTATTTTTTACTCCGGAACAAAGATCAAAGCTGCGTACGCGGGAATTTCAAAAGTTGCCTTGCAGGCTTCTTCTGAAGGGCTGCTGGAAAATTCTGGATCATTAACTTCCATCTCCGAAAAATCGTCATCATACTCTTTTGCTACGGTATTTAAACAAAGTTTCCATTTAGAATTTTCCGGAAGATCCAGGTTATACTCCATATAATCTGTATTACTGAAGTTGATCACAATCAAAACTCTCGAGTTCTCTTCACCACGCAGGTACGCCAGCACCTTCGAATCGTTATTTAAATGAGTGATATTTACAGGCTGCTGTCTCAGACCCTCGTAGCCTGCAAATTCTCCTGTTCTCATCTTGATAAGATCGCTTACAAGCCTGGATATACCATGGTGTTTTTCTAATTTGTCCCAGTTGAGCTCTACAGTATCCTGAAAATATGAATCTTCCATAAATTCCTGACCCTGGAAAAGCATTGGAATACCTGGTGCGGTAAGACTTAGTACTATCCCCAGTAGCGCACGCTTTTTAGCGAATGCACTTTCAGCATCCCCCGGCTGAACTTCTTCCGGCACTCTCGCTTTTCCATTGGCGACTTCATCATGGGATTCAGTATAAATAATTCTTTTGAATGCATCGTTACTTTGCACAAATTGCAATGCTCCCGCGATCTTTTCCAGGTCCCTACTGTCATCATGAGTAT
Source organism: Christiangramia portivictoriae DSM 23547 (assembly GCF_000423045.1). Classification (GTDB taxonomy): domain Bacteria; phylum Bacteroidota; class Bacteroidia; order Flavobacteriales; family Flavobacteriaceae; genus Christiangramia; species Christiangramia portivictoriae. The sequence goes on from NZ_AUHF01000008.1 coordinate 90,901, forward strand.
CTGTTAGAACTTCCCGAACGGGATGAACAAAATTCATATCCCATTGTGAACCATAGCCAATTCCACCACTTTCAATGGTATCGGTAACCAGGTCATGACCTTTCAGATCTTCAGCAATAGTAAGAATATGAGGATATTTCTCCTGAATTTCAGCATTGATCTCGCGCATCATCTGGTTCCCCTCCTCAATTGCAGTGTCTTCACCCAATCCTCCACCTTCGAATCGAATGTAAGAGGTGGCGTCCATACGCAATCCATCGCAACGGTATTTCTCTATCCACATAAGGGCATTATCTCTTAGATACTGGCGAACTTCTTCCCTTCCGTAATCGGGACGGGTATCTCCCCAAGGGGTACTGCTTCTATGGTCATTATAGAAATAAATACCACCCTTGTTATTTTGCGACCAGCCATCAAATTGCCAGAGATCCATGTCTGAAGGACCAAAATGGTTGTAGACTACATCCATGATTACTCCAATACCATGTTCATGAGCTGCTTTCACCAGGTTTGCGAGTCCGTCTGGACCGCCATAATCCTGTTCGATGGCAAATGGATGTGCCGGGTTATATCCCCAGGATTCACCGCCAGGAAACTCTGCCACGGGAAGTAACTCGATACAATTAATTCCCAGACTTTTAAGATAACCCAGTTTTTCTATAACATCCTGAAAAGTACCTACGGTATCTGCCGATTTTCTATTAAAAGTTCCAACGTGTAACTCATAAATTACCAGTTGATTAAAAGAAGGTAACTGGTAATGACTATCACCAAAGTCGAAGTTTAGATCCCTGATAACAGAATTACCGTCACTATTGGTAAGCTCAAAGGCGTAAGGATCATTACGATACAAAACTTCACCATTATTGTGGATCACATATTTATATTCATCTCCCGGTTTGGCCTTATCGGTCGTGCCAGCCCAGTAACCATTTTCTTCCCTTTCCAATTCCAGGTCATCTGCATTCCATGCATTAAAAGTTCCTGTTACAAAAATTTTCTCAGCGTTTGGCGCCCACACTCTAAAGGTGGTAAGGCCTTCCTGCAAAATACTCCCCATTCCTGGTGAATGTTTTATGATAGTTTCCATATTCTTTTTCTGAATTAATTAGTTCAAAGTGGTCTTAAAACAAGTAATAAAAGTAGCTTCAGATCCTATTACAAAACGTTAATTGTCATTACCTTAACTAAAATATCAAGTACACTTGCTGCAATTAAAATCTACAAACAATCGGCAATTCAAAGGATATGGATTTAAGATCTAGTGAACCATTCTGGCTTCAAAAAAACGGACTTCTGAATAGCTACCCTTCTCTACAGGAAGACCTTGAAACTGAAATTTTAATTGTTGGTGGCGAAATCACTGGAAGTTTGATCGCACATCAATGCATCAATGATGGGTTTCAAACGACTTTAATAGATCGCCGGGATATCGCCAATGGAAGTACAGCGGCTACCACATCGATGCTGCAATATGAAATAGATGTACCACTCTCTGCACTCATAGCAAAAATTGGGAAAGAAGCTGCGATACAAAATTATCAAGCCTGTTCAGATGCTATTGATACTTTGGGAGCTTTAGTCAAAGAGGTGAAATCAAAATGTGGTTTTAAAAAGAAAAAGAGTCTGTATTTCGCTGCATATAAAAAGGACGTTGCTGCACTTAAAAGAGAATTCAACGCCAGAAAAGAAGCTGGTTTCCCGGTGAAATGGCTTGAAAGCGAAACTATTGAAGAATTATATGGAGTCAGTCATACACATGGAGGTATTTTAAGCGACCAGGCGGGAAGCATAGATGCCTACAAACTGGCTCACGATCTTTTGAAGTTCAATTCAAAAAAAGGACTATGCATATATGACAAAACAATCATTGCGCATGTGGATTATGGAAAGAACGGAGTACAGGTTAGCTTAGAAAATGGCAGGCATATCAAATGCAAAAAATTGATTTACTGCAACGGTTTTGAAAGCACGGAAATCATCAGAGAGAATTTCGTGAAATTACTATCCACCTACGCCATCGTTGGGGAACAGCAACCAGAAAAACTTCACATGGAAAACCTGGTGGTATGGAATACGGCCAACCCGTATATATACATGAGAACCACCACAGATCATAGAATACTCATTGGTGGGGAAGATGAGGATTATGTAAGTAGTACCAGGCGGGAGGCTAACCTGGAAAAGAAGGCGAAAAAATTAGAAAAAAAAGTATGGCAACTACTTCCGGATACTGCTTTTAAAAGAGATTTTGCCTGGGCAGGTACTTTTGGAGAAACCAAAGATGGTTTGCCATATATTGGAATTCATCCGGATTTTGATTCTACATACTTTGTTCTGGGCTTTGGTGGAAACGGGATCACCTTCTCTGTCACTGGGATGGAATTGGTCTCCTGCTTCTTGGCCGGGAAAAGCCATAAACTCAGCGAGTATTACAGGTTTCAAAGAAATTAAGCTTTAGAAACTCTATAAAAGAAAAAACCCGCAATGATATTGCGGGATTCTAATTGCGGAGAAAGAGGGAACGTAACGACTTTATTTTCAACTTTCTATTAAACACTAAGAATTCTAATGAACACCCTGTACTTACTGGTAACATCAGTATTTACGAGTGCTTTAAAAGAATAAAAGAAATTAAGTAAAAAAAGGACAAATAAAATTTTCTTCGGTACAAGTTACGGTACAAGTTTTTGTTTTCATAGATTTGACTACCAAACAGAATAAATGGCTTCCGTAAAATTCCAGGTTCGGGGAAAAAGAAACCCGTCAAAAATTACTGCTAGATTAATAATTGATAAGGATAATGATTTTAGAAGATCTACTCCAATATTGGTCAATCCAAGATATTTCAATAATAAAGGTGGCAAGGTTCGTCAGATAGCAGAGTTCACAGATAAGTTATCAGTACAAGAAAAACTAGATGATCTTAGGCACTACATAATTCAAGAATACAACAAAGCAGTTGCAAATTCTACTTACATAAATAGTGACTGGTTGCAGAATTGTATTGATTCAAAATTTGAAGTCGTAAAAAAAACTGATCACAATATACTTACTAATTATTGTGAGCTTTATGTAGATAGGCTGAAGCACAAGACTAATGATAAAACTGGAGAAGTAGGTAGTTCCAAGGCTACTATCACAAAATACAATACTATTAAGACGAAAATTGAAAATTTTGAGAAACATACCAGAAAAAAATATAGGCTTACCGATGTAAACTTAAAGTTCCGAAACGCATTTCTTAAGTACTTACTAGAAAAAGATAAATTAGCCCGAAATACTGCTGGACGTTACCTCAAATTTCTAAAAACAATTTGTTTAGATGCCCAAAGGTATGGCTATCAAGTTAGCCCTGAGCTTCCTTTAGTCAAAGGTTTTAAAGTCGAGGTAGAAAAGATTTATCTGACTTTTGACGAAATTGAAAAGATTTCAAATACTGAATTTGAAGAAGAGCACTATAAAGCTGCCCGCGATTGGTTGGTAATTGGTTGTTTTATAGGCCAAAGAGTTAGTGACCTATTGAAGCTTACCAATGAAAACATAGTTAAATACAAAGGGAGAAATTTTATCGAATTGGTTCAGCAGAAAACTAAAACTAAAGTCACAATTCTAATACATCCAAAGGTTGAAGAAATATTAAAAAAATATAAATGGGACTTCCCTCCTAAATACAGTAAGAATTTCGATAGTTCAAAGGCTAAATTCAATCTTTACATAAAACATGTGGCATTCGAGGCAGGCCTAGAAGAAAAGATAGAAGGCGCCAAAATTCATGAGAAGAAAAATAGAAAAGAGTCCGGTGTTTTTCCCAAGTGGCAATTAGTTACTTCACATATATGCCGTAGATCTTTTGCAACCAATCATTACGGGGAATTACCTACTCCTCTATTAATAAATGTCACTGGACATAGTACAGAAAGAGAATTTTTAAATTATATAGGAAAAACTCCAATTGATTACGCCGATCAAATGGCTAGTTATTGGGATAGATTAACAAACAAAAATGATGACAACTAGAGAACTTCACCAATATTTTCACAATAACGGATTTTATATATCCCAAAAAAAATTTAAAGAACCTTTTGAGTTCTCAGAAATGAGAGAACTCCCGATATTATATAAAGTTCGTGATTGTTTCATTGATGAATATATACATTTTACCTTTAGACTTAAAGATCTATTGATGGATGCCGAAAGAGAAGTATTAGACCAACTTTCATTGTACAAAGACAAGCAAGGCAAAGTACATGCATGTTATCGGATGATTGATAAACTAAGTGAAGAATATAAAGACATAAATTGGGAACCTTTATTAAGTAAGGAGAATTTTCATAACGAATTACTTATGAAAACAAAATTCGAAAGTTTAATATATAATCTTTTTAGCTTAAATGACCAGGAAATTGAGGAGTGGGATGAGAACTCCGAATACATTCAGGAAGCAAAACCATATAGTAGTGAAGTTTTCGGTGGAAACTTCAGAGATCAGCTTTTGAGTATCATAGATGAAGATTGGAGAAGTTTTAAAGACTTAGTATATATTGTAATGAAATTAGCCGTAATAAACTCAGAAGTAAATAATAATACTTCAAGTACAGAAACGGAAAAAAAATCTAAGAAAACCAATAAGGACCGATTTTCCAGAAATCAAAGAGTTTTATTATTAGATCGATTAGGTTTTATCGCAAATAATGAGAATAAATCTAATGTTGATTTGGCTAATATTATTTCTAAATTGACAGATTTAAATGAAGACAATATTAAAGACTCCTTAAAATCCCTCGATAAATCATCAACTGAATTAACTCGACAGGAAAAATTAGATATCAAGAGGGTAGATACTTTTCTAAATTCACTTAACACCTAAATAACTCATATTCTTTTTTTTACGTTATTCTGGGGTAACCTATGGGGTTACCCCAAGACATAAAATTTGATTAAGTCAGGATAAGTTTGCCCAGAACTTAAAATCAATTTTTATGAAAAACAAAGTAATTCAATTGATCAATGTTGATCCAGAAGATCTGAAAAATGAAATAATTTCAGATTTAGTCAAAGAACTCAAAAAATTTTCGAAAAATTTTAAACCAAAAGAACCTGAAACTTGGATTGGCCGAAAGGAAGCATCCGAAATTTTAGGTGTCACCTTCCCTACTCTATTAGACTGGAATAAAAAAGGGATTCTCACTCCTTACAAGGTCGGTAATCGCGTTCGATACAGACGCTCGGAAATAGAAAAAGTAATTATTAACTCAAATAAAAAGGCTTCAGAATATAATTAATTCTGAAGCCCATATCTACTATTTGATTTATCAATTTTTATGAGCAAGAAACCAACGAATCGAAGATTTACTTGGAGTGAGATAAAAAAAGATTTAGAACAAATTATGAATAAAGATCCAGATATAGAAATAATTAAACTATCAATTCAGGTCAAAAAATATAAAGGAGACAATCCTAAAACTGCATTGTTAGTATATAAAAAATAAAACGATGAAATATTTGAGAATAGGGTCTGAATATTATAAATCGGTTTTACAACCCACCCTCTATAATAGGAAGATCAAGAAATTAATAAAATGGAAAAGACAAACTATAATTGACGATCATGGCAAAGATGAGCTTGATAACATTCCAAAATATGATGGATTTACAGTTATTCCCTCCCATGAGAATTATGAAAAAGAAATTGGTGGATTTTATAATAAATATTCAGAATTAAATCATACTAAAAAGGAAAGAGGTTACAATATCACAGATATAACTCACACTCTAGGCTTCTTAAAGCATATTTTCGGTGAACAATTTGAGATTGGACTTGACTACCTCTCTCTATTATGGCATAAGCCTTCACAACTACTTCCTATCCTTTGTTTGGTAAGTGAAGAGAGAAGTACTGGAAAAACTACTTTTTTGAATTGGTTAAAACTAATTTTCCAGGATAATATGACTTTAAATAAAAATGAGGATTTAAGAAGTCGGTTTAATTCTGACTGGACCGACAAACTAGTGATTGGTATTGATGAAGTTCTATTAGACAGGAAAGAAGATACCGAAAGACTTAAAAACCTCTCCACCGCAAAAGATTTTAAAACAGAGGCGAAAGGTAAAGATAAAGATGAAAAATCATTTTTTGGAAAATTCATTCTTTGTTCTAATAATGAGACAAATTTTATTTTGATTGACGAAAAAGAAATCAGGTTTTGGGTTAGAAAAATTAAAACATTGAATAATTCAGATCCAAATCTACCCAACAAATTGGAAAAAGAGATTCCTTGGTTTGTTAAGTACTTATCAAATAGAAATATAAAGCATAAAAAACAGTCAAGAATGTGGTTTACTAGATCTCAAATTCATACCGAGGCTCTTGAAAATTTAATTAAAGGGACTATGTATAATAACGAAAAGGAACTTGTTCTGATATTAGATGAGTTATTAGAAGATTTCAATGTAGGTGAATTAAAGTTTACTTTGAGTGATCTACAGGAGCTTTTCAGTGATTCAAAAGTGAGAATAAGCAGAAGAGAATTGAATCGTATTTTGGAAGAAAAATGGAAACTTGAAAAATATAATTCAAGCTATAAAAAATATTACAAAACTTACCTCCCTGGTAAAAAAGAATGGTGTGTAGAGCATTCAGAAAATAAAGGCCGGTACTATACTTTCAGGAAAGACTTTATTAAATCCATGTTGAAAAGTTGACAAATAAATGTTGATACTATCTTAGCTAGATAAAAGAGAATTTAAATCAACCAGTATTCAACAAATAATTAGTTGAATACTGGTTGAATTTTTTTAGCCGGCTTAAAAGGCCTCAGAAAGCTTTTCAACTTTCAACATTTAGTCTAAGTTCCGTTCTACTAATTAAAACTTTATCCAGAATGGAAGTCTTTCCATCTGTCAAGATTCTTTTGTGTTACGTTGTGTCCCGATAATTCATGTTCAGGATCGTTTCAACATATTAGGAAATGATATGTCGCGATACGGCACGTTAATGCCCGTTAATGCATATTAGAGCACGTTATATCTCGATATTAAAAAAATTGCACTTTAAAAACTTACGGGGTAAGCATATACTTATTTTACTGTGAAATGGGTAAGTATATACTCATTATTTAAACTAATTACTTGTTAACTTTGATAATTTATAAAAGAAACTGGGGGTAAGTTTTTCATTTTACAGTAGGAATGAATTATTTATAATTGGATATGAAAACAAAAATTTATTTAAAAATATTAATTAATGGAAAATCCATTTGAGCTAATCCTGGAAAGATTAGACCGAATAGAAAAGAAATTGGATCAATTGGAAAGTAAACAAAGTGATGATGAATTAATGGACCTTGAAGAAGTTGCTAAATACATCCATTAAAAAAAAACTCAATTTATGGCCTCGTAAAGAAGAGAAAAATTCCTTTTATAAAAGCAAGCGGCAAATTACATTTTCGGAAAAGTGAAATTGATAACTGGTTAGATAATAGAAAAGTTAAATCTAAATCTGAGATTGAGCAGATGGCTGATGAGTATATTCTAAAAAATCCTCTTAAATGAAAATTGTAAATTAAAAACGTTATAAAAATTTACTACTATGCTCTAGAAAATAGCTGTTACCGTTAGAAATAAAATAATTAACTTTCCCAATTAATAGGTCTAAGCTATCTAAACAGTAACCCTACTCTACCAAATTGGATTAATAGAGACCTTTGTTACCAATTTTAAAAGAATTTATGTACTTAATCGACAAAGAAAGTAACAGAATTACCAAGCTTAAGCAAAAAACATTTTCTGAATTAAGATTTAGAGAAAGAGATCATTTACAAGAATGGATTGCCAATAATCCATCCTCACTAGGGGAAGAATTATTAATTATTCAAAAAGAATTTTGTGGATTTACCGAAACAAATGAAAGGTTAGACTTACTAGCACTTGATAAACTTGGAAATATTGTAGTAGTAGAAAATAAATTAGATGATTCTGGTAAAGATGTAACTTGGCAGGCTATAAAATATGCATCTTATTGCGCAAGCTTAACAAAGCAGGATATAATAAAAATATATCAAGACTTCTTAGGTACTTCTGCAATTGCACAGGATAAATTATGTGATTTCTTCGAAGGGAAAGATATTAGCGAGATAGTTTTAAATCAAGGATTAAATTCTCAAAGACTGATTTTAGTTGCTGCAAATTTCAGAAAAGAAGTCACATCATCAGTATTATGGTTACTAAACTTCAAAATTAGATTACAATGTTTTAAAGTCACTCCATTTGCATACGATAATCAATTATTTCTAAATGTAGAACAAATATTACCTACGAAGGAAACGGAGGATTTTGCAATTAGTATTTCTACAAAAGCTCAGGAAGAAATTGAGGTACAAGAAACCTTGAAAAATCGCCATCATGTCAGATTGAAATTTTGGGAAAACTTCATAAATCATAGTAATTCAAAAAACAATCTTTTTTCGAATAATTCACCTTCAAAAGAGAGTTGGATTGGTAAAGGAATTGGAATGAGTGGAGTTAGTTTAAATTTAGTTGTAAGTAGTAATTATTGTCGATGTGAAATAATCTTTAATCGTGGAAGTAAAGAAGAAAACAAAGACCTATTTGATTATATATATCAAATGAAAGATAAAATTGAAGAGGATTTTGGCGGTCCCCTGAACTGGGAAAGAATGGATGAAAATGTAACCTGTCGGATTAAACATCAATTAGACGGTTTGAGTTATTTTGAAGAAACAGACTGGCCCACAATAAATGAGTTCCTCGTGGACTCCTCTGTTAGAATGGAGAACACATTCAAGGAACCGATAAGAAAATTAAATCGGTATGCTAAAAACAGGTGATTTAAACACGTAGAATCTAAGGCCAAAATCCGCATATCCGTCAAAACCACTTTGCCTATAACAAGAACTTAAAATCTATTTAATTGAACAAAAGATGAGATATCGAAATAGAATCAAATTAGCACCAGGTTTAAACATCAATTTATCTAGATCAGGTATTAGTGCAACCGTCGGTCCAAGAGGAGCAAATATCAATATAGGAAAAAGCGGATCATATTTGAATACGGGGATCCCTGGGACGGGACTTTACAAGAGGAATAGAATTTCCGGTTTAAATGGGAGGCCTGAGCATTTAACTAGTAACTCCACAAATAATGTAGGAGTGCAACTTGACTTAAATGAAAATTATGAGCCGGTTATCCAAATTTTTAGTGAAAGTGGAAGCAATATAACAAGCGAAACTCTTATAAATAAGATAAAAAGGACTTCAGAATATAAGGAGAACTTAAAAACTATTTATAAAAAATATGAAGATCTAATACATAAACAGACCCTCGAATTTACAGAAATCCATAAACAAATCATTACTCCAATAACAAGAATAGATATAGAAAAGGAAATTGAAAATTTAAAACCTGAAATCTATTCAAAAGAAAGGTTTAAGAAACGTGAGCCTTCACTTGAGGAAACTGAAAAGGAACTTCTGAGGGAAGCCAAAGAAAATTATCGATCAATACTATTTTGGAAAAATAGCAAAAATCGGAAGATATATATATCTGAAAATTTAGAGGTAAGGTACAAGACCAGATTGGAGAATTGGAGACATGAAAAAAGCTTTTTTGAAAATGAAGAATCAGAAAAAGAGCGAAAGAAAAACGATGAATTTCAAAAAGAATTTGAATTCAAAAAGCGACTATTGGAAGGCAATTTGGAAGGAACAAGTGAAGCCGTTCTAATGAACTTTGAAACAATTTTAAATGAAATTAATATAAAACCTGAATTCTTTTTAGATTTTGAATATGATGAAAAACAAAAACATTTCCATATCGATTTAGATCTTCCAGAAATCGAAAATATTCCAAATGAGACTGGAAGTATTTTAAAATCAGGCAAATTGTCTGTGAAAAATAAAACCCAAAAATCGCTTAAAGAAGATTACGCAAAATGTGTAACAGGTCTTGGTTTACTAATCGCAGGAGTCGCTTTTATGTCTGGTGCCGGAGTTGAAAAAGTATTTATCTCAGGATATTCTCAACGAATTGACAAGAGAGACGGGAAAGAAAAAAACGATTATTTGTATACGATAGATCTTGATAAAGAACAATTTTCAAAGATTAATTTTGAACAAATAGATCCTTTAGAAACTTTTAAATTGTTCTCACATAACATATCACTTTCTAAAACATTTGAATTTACTCCTATAGAAAAAACTTTAATAAATCAACAAGTCTGATTATTGATTAAGCAAATAGTGGATTTTGAATTAAATAGGAATTTAGAAATCCATTAAAATGAGATACATAATTATTAACCAATGATTATTTAGGAAAGATCCATAAACAGGCAACTCATAGAGACTATTTTAAAATCTCAGAAATTAATCAATGACTAAGAGGAAAGTTTATCAATTCATTCATCACAATTCATTTTTCATCAACTTTATATACGGGCTTATTGTTTTAAATGTGCTTTTGGTGGTATTAAGTTCATATAAGGAAATTAGGAACGATTTTGAAAATTTGCTAAGCGGTTTTGAAGTATTTTCAGTTATAATATTTTCATTGGAGTTTCTTTTACGATTATGGACTTCCGACTTAAAATATGAATCAGGAAATAAGATTTCAAAACGGGTTAAATTCATTATCTCTAAATATGGTTTGATTGACCTTATAGCTATTTTACCATTTTACCTACCATTTATTATTCCTTTTGATTTAAGAGTCCTCAGAATCTTACGACTATTTAGGTTATTAAGAATTTTCAAATTAGGTAGGATTTCAAAATCTATGCAAACAATTAGTAGTGTGCTGAGAGAAACTAAATCGGAATTATTTGTAACCTTATTTGTGGCTGCAATTTTATTGGTTCTTTCATCAACTTTAATGTACTCAATTGAAAATGAAGCTCAACCTGAAAAATTTGAAAATATTGGCCAAGCTTTATGGTGGTCCGTTGCAACTTTGACGACTGTAGGTTATGGAGATGTTTATCCCGTAACAGGGATTGGGAAGGTATTAAGTGCGATAATTGCTTTAATAGGTATTGGGTTTGTGGCGCTACCAACCGGTATTATAAGTTCAGCTTTTATAGAGAAGGTACAAAAAGACAAAAAGAAACAAGCTTCTAATTATAGGACCTGTAAATGCCGCAACTGTGGTGAAGAATTAGTGGATCACGGATTATAAAGAAGATATAAACCTGATTTTGAGATTCTTTTAGTTAAAAATACCACCCAAATTAATTAAAAAAATGTAGCAAATAGATATTAATCTCACTCCAAATACTTTCTGAATTGTATAAGATGTATTTTTATTTTTGATAACTTCTTAAACGCATCTTAAAATTTTAGGGATATTTTTTTAGATTTACAATCCGAAGATCTGCTACTACTCCTACCCTACTAGTTAGTAACGCAGTTTGTAAAACTAACGAACTAACCTACATGAATATTTCTCAATATCTTGAGATCCTTAATAATAGATACCAATCTGGTATTTCTAGAGAACACTCCTATCGTGCTGATCTTGAAAATTTAATAAGAGCCTTAGTGCCCACCATTCACGTTACTAATGAGCCTGCTGATGTGACCGACTGCGGTAACCCCGATTATGTTCTAACTAAAGGGAAAATCCCTGTAGGCTATATTGAAGCAAAAGATATTGGCAAGGACCTTTCTTCAAAGGTATATGACGAGCAATTTAATCGTTACCGTGATGCTCTGGATAATCTAATTATTACTGATTATCTCTGGTTCAGGTTCTATGATCATTCTGAATTGGTTCATGAAATTCGTATAGGCAAGATCGAAGGTGGAAAAATAGTTCCGCTTCCAGATAATTTCAAGAAGTTCGAAAACCTCATTATAAATTTTAGCGGATTCATTGGTCAGACGATCAGATCCCCAAAAAAGCTAGCGATCATGATGGCCAATAAGGCCAGGCTACTTCAGAATATTCTAGAAAATGCGGTCACTTCAGATGAAAAAACTCAGGAGAACACTTCGTTAAAAGGTCAGTTTGAAACTTTTAAAGAAATTCTTATTCATGATCTTACTCCGAAAGGCTTTGCAGATATCTATGCACAGACTTTAGCTCATGGAATGTTTGCAGCTCGCTTGCACGACCCTACCCTAGAAGATTTTAGCAGACAGGAAGCGGCAGAGCTGATTCCAAAATCAAATCCGTTTCTTAGGAAGCTTTTCGGATATGTAGCTGGACCTGATATAGATGAAAGAATTAAGGCAGTAGTTGACAACCTTGCTGAGGTTTTTAGAGCCACAAATGTGGAACAAATTCTGAAGAATTTTGGTCGAGCTACTCAGACACAGGATGCCATTATTCACTTTTATGAAACTTTCCTTGCCGAGTATGATCCTAAACTCAGGAAAGCCAGAGGGGTTTGGTATACCCCAGAACCTGTTGTGAAATTTATTGTTAGAGCTGTAGACGATATTTTAAAAACTGAATTTAAACTTCCACAAGGTCTTGCAGACACCTCTAAAACTAAGATCAAGGTTAACACTGACGTCGCGGACAAACGTTCATCTACTGGTTATAAGCAGGTAGAGAAAGAAGTTCATAAAGTGCAAATACTTGATCCTGCAACTGGAACAGGGACTTTTCTTGCTGAGGTTATCAGTTACATATACTCTGAAAGGTTTGAGAAGATGCATGGGGCTTGGAGTGGTTACGTAGAAGAACATTTGATTCCAAGAATTAACGGTTTCGAACTATTGATGGCTTCTTATGCGATGGCACATTTAAAGCTCGATATGCTACTAAAAGATACTGGTTACGAATCAAATGGTGATTCTCAAAGACTGAATGTTTATTTGACAAATTCACTTGAGGAACACCACAAGGATACCGGAACACTTTTTTCAAACTGGTTAAGTACTGAAGCTAATGAAGCGAATCATATTAAACGTGACACCCCCGTAATGTGTGTTATTGGAAATCCACCATATAGCGGAATCTCTTCTAACAAAGGAGAATGGATTTCAGAATTGATTGAAGATTATAAATATGTTGATGGAGTCCATTTTAATGAACGTAAACATTGGCTTAACGATGATTACGTAAAGTTTATGAGATATGGGCAACATTTTATCGAGAAAAATGGGGAAGGTATTTTAGCCTTTATTAATCCACACGGCTTTTTAGACAATCCTACTTTTCGGGGAATGCGCTGGAATCTACTAAAGACCTATGATAAGATCTACACAATCGACCTCCATGGAAATACTAAAAGAAAAGAAAAAACACCTGACGGGGGCAAAGATGAAAATGTATTCGATATTATGCAGGGTGTTTCAATAAACCTTCTAATAAAGACTGATAATAAAAGAGGAGATCAATTAGGTGAAATCTATCATTTCGATTGTTATGGGAAGAGAAAAATTAAATATGACTTCCTTAACAAAAATCGATTGAAATCAATTGACTTCAAACACTTCAAACCTGAGAAACCTTATTACACCTTTGTCCCGTCAGACAGAGAAGCATTTAAGCAATATAAAAGAGGCTTTAAATCGGATGATCTTTTTCGGCATAAGACAAGTGGTGTACAAACATCTCGTGATTTCCTTGTAATTGATGAAAAAAAGAATCAGTTGATTGATCGATTAGAGAAATTTCTCGACAAGGAAAAAAGTATAGAGAATATTAGGGAAGAGTTTTTCGCGGGGGCTACGAGTAAGAAGTATCCTAAAGGGGATACAAGAGGATGGAAAATAGATCAAATTAGACCTAAACTCCAGCAAATTAATTTAGAAGACATAATCACGGAAATATCTTACAGACCTTTCGATAAACAACATATAGCTTATTCTCCATTACTCGTAGATTGGACAAGAGAAAAAATTCAAAAACACCTCTTAAAGGAAAATATTAGTCTAACAATTGGTAGACAAGGACAGGCAACCGGAAGTAACTTATGGAATTTAATTTTTATTCAAGACACTATTTCAGACTTGAATTTGTTTTATCGGGGAGGAGGAATTGTCTGTCCACTTTATATCTATACTGATATAGATGAGAATCTTGAAACTTTAGCAGTAGGTAGTAATAGGGTATCAAATCTTAATAATGAAATTGTAAAAGTCTTTGAAAGTAGAATAGGTTATCAGTTTACATCTGAAAAAGAAGAGAAAGAAAACTCTTTCGCTCCCATAGATATATTAGACTACGTTTATGCTGTACTTCATTCCCCATGGTATAGGAGACAATATGAAGAATTTTTAAAGATAGACTTTCCTCGAATTCCTTATCCCAAGGATACAGAAACCTTTCATAGATTGGTTGAACTTGGTGGCTATTTAAGACAGATTCATTTACTAGAGTCTCAGAAAGTTGAAGAACACATAACGTCCTATCCTATTTCTGGAGATAATAGAATATTGAGAAAAATCACAAAAAGCTCTCCTGGCTTTGAGCCGTATAAAGACGAACCTTTACTTGGAAAGGTCTGGATTAATGATGAGCAGTACTTTGATGGGGTTCCAAAGGTAGCTTGGCAATTCTATGTTGGTGGTTATCAACCTGCCCAAAAATGGCTTAAGGACAGAAAGGAACGTAAATTAAGTTATGAAGAAATAGAACACTATCAGAAGATGATAGTGGCGCTTACAGAGACAGACCGATTAATGAAAGAGATTGATAAAATTGATATCATTAATGAGTAAAAATCCTAGAATAAAATTACAAGCAAGCTGGCCAGAAGGTATTGTTCCTGACAGAAGAAGTTTTAAAGAAATTTCTAAATCGTTTGAATTGTCTTTCACCAAATTAATGGATCCCAAAAACAGATTTTCCGTAGCGGATTATTTTGGAGATGGAGTTGGTTTAAAGACGAGTCAAAGTTTATTTGAGGATAAATATAAATTGCGTGAGGATGATTCTGACTTCCAAGGTATATACATCTTTTTTATAGATGGCGAACCTATCTATACAGGTATCTCAAAGGTTATTCTAAAAAGGCTTCAGCAACATGTAAAGGGGAAAAGTCATTTTACCTCATCCCTATGTTATAAAATGGGTGCTGATTACCATAAGGAGTTGTCCGGTGAAGCCCACGCTGGAGGTCGTGAAGGATTATGCTTTAAAACCTATTCTGAGCCATTTAAAAAAATTATAAAAGAAAATAGCGAAGTATCGCTTTTGCCTATAGAAAGCCCTATCGAATTATACTTATTTGAATGCTATGTAGCGATGAATGCTAATACCCATTATTATAACCGATTTGAAACCCATTAAAAGGATAGATAAAATTTTGACTTTAACTATATGAAACAAAATTACTTCTTACTACTATTATTAATTCCATTTTTAAATTTTGCCAATAATACTCCTATTCTAGTTACTGAAAGTTCGGTCTCTTTAAATATGGACGAGACAAAAGAGTTTTTCTTCAGCTTCGACAAAGGAGATGAGATTGTTTTCAATTTAGAAATGATAAAAGGTAGAAATATAAAGGCCGTTGAAATTATTGAGCTACCTAACAAACAAGTTTTTTCAGCATTCAAAGCCGAAAATATTTCAAATAAAACTATTAATGTCCGAGAAAAAGGAGTTTATGCTTTTAGGTTTTATAGCTCTTCTTTGACCACTCGGGTTTGTAATGTTCGTATTTCAAGAAAATATGGAGAATCAGGAAATCCAAATTTTGATACTGGTTGGGAATGGAAAACTTTAAAGGATACTACCTATTCCAATTATACAATAGATAGCATTACAGGGTATAATAAAATAAAATATAAGGATACTTTAAGAACCCTGGTCAAAACTGACACTATTGACGAGACTTTATTCAGCAAATCTCAAAGAGTACACTCTTATTATAATGAAAATCCAAGTTCGGCTTATCTTAAAGTAGATCTACCACAAAATACTTTTAGCGACTTGAAGGAAGATAAGGTTTTGGCATGGGCTTACTGGATCGGCGTTGGACAGGAATCTCAAGAAGCATATAAAGAAAATATCCATTCCATAAGTGGTATGGCTGAGGGTTTATCTGGCCTGTATGATGTTTCCCCGCTATCTAAATTAGCTATAGGTACAATTACTGACTTAATGATTCCTAAGACTGGTGAAGACGTCTCGTATTATTTTATGCAGGGATTTGAAAATGTACAAAAGTTTATGGCGGGAACTCAATTTTATCAATTTGACAATGGAAAAGGAATCGCTGCTTATGGACGTAATAATAGACTTACCCAAGGAACCTTCTATATTGGTCTTTCCAACGATAATGATTGGCATGGAATAAATGTAGATGTAAAAGTAATAGCAATTAGGCAAATTGATCATTATCGAAAAGATATTGTGGATAAAATACGAGAGGAGCCTATTATAGTACAAGTAAATAAAACCAGAATGAATATCCAGGAATCTAAAATTAGAGTTCCTGCTCAATAAACTAACCCTTAAATCTAAATCAATGACATTTTTCAACGCAATTGGCGCACCGCAAGTAATCCTCATTTTTTTAATTCCAGTAGCAATCTTTTTCCTAGGCTATTATTTTGGAAAAAAAGCTGGGTATCTTAAAAGAATAAAAGAGACTGAAAAAGACCAATTAGTAAACAGCGAAAATTAATTTAAAACATAGTAAAAAACACTTTTCAGTTAATGAAGAAATATATTTTTATCGGTTTATTCCTAATTATAGGAATTACAGTTTTAGCGAATTATCAAAGCATATTCGAAAGCGTTGTGCCTCCAAATCCTGAAATAATTAATGAATCTGCAGATACTTCCTCTTCAAGGATATTTAATTATAGTATGAAGGTTAAAGGTGAGGTTCGCAATACCGGTGGAGACGGCTATATCATAGTCAAAGCCATCGCTACCCAAGAAGGCCAGGAATGGGACCGGACTCAAAAAATTTATTTACCAGCTTACGAAAGCGCAGCTTTCGAATTTATTTTTGATGAAGTAAAATTAATGAAAGACAATCCTACTTATAAGGTCGAAGCCTATGCAATGGGAAGTGTTATTTCCAATTAGTTAATTAGGAAAATTTTATTAATATTTAACAGCCGTTTAAAGTTACAATGAAATAAAAAAATCAATCCTTATAAAACACTGAATGAATTTTAAACCTTTCCTAGTTTTATTATTTCTTATTCTATTTGGTAGTTGCGAAGAGAACGTCGATAAGAGATACCCTCCCAGCGATAGCTCCAAGAATATACTGAGTGAAAAAGACTACAATGGTGACTCAAAAAATAAGCCTGAGAGTAATCAAAAAATAATTAATGGGAAGGTAATAAAAATTGCCGATGGCGATACTTTCACAATGTTGTTTGAAAACGGTTTTGAAGTTAGGGTTAGACTCGACGGTATAGATACCCCTGAAAGAAAACAACCCTACTCAAAAGCAGCTAAAAAGGCACTCTCTAATTTGATATTTGGTAAAAATGTTACGGTATACTATACCAAAAAAGATGGATACGGTAGAGTTTTGGGAGAAATTTTTATTGATAATATTAATGTCAATAGAGAACTAGTTAGACAAGGTTTAGCTTGGCATTATAAGAAATATTCTGATGATCGAACTTTGGCAAAACTAGAGAAAGAAGCACAGTTAAATAAAATGGGCTTATGGCAAGAGCCCAATCCTGTTGCTCCCTGGACTTATAGAAAAAATAAATAATCAAAAATGAACAAAACTCTTAAACTGTATCTAGTCTTCATTACAATTTTCTCTCTTGCAATAAGTAGCTGTCGAAACAATAGTGGAAGTCGATACCCAGATCCAAGTGAGAATAAAACTAAAGACTCTATAAAACCACCCAAATCAGAATCAAAAATTGAGGGCATAAATTTCTATTTGGAGAACTCTGGAAGTATGCCTCCATATAACACTGAAGGTTCTAATTTTAATCTTGCATTAGTAAAGCTATTAAGGGATATAGAGCTTTTAAATTTAGATACGATTGATTTCTTCGCAGCGAATACAAAAATTCATCCCTTAAATCAAAATGTAAATGATTTTACTAATTCATTAATAGAAGAAGGCATACCAAATGTTGGCAATACGAATAGCAGTAATTTAAATTTAATTTTTGAAAATATTTTAACTCGACACCAGGATAATGATATTTCGATACTAGTTACCGATGCTATTTATTCAGTAAAAGGAACTCCTGAGCAAATTATCCAAAAACTCGAAACGGAAGCATATAAAACTAGGAATAGCTTTGTAAAAGCTTTGGAAAATAAAAATTTAGGAACTGTCTGTTTACAATTAATATCTAATTATAATGGATCCTATTATCCAGCGGAAGGCGGGTCAGTAAAAATTAATCAGGATCGACCATTTTATATATGGATATTTGGTGATAGCCGCATTCTATCTAAGTTCTCAGACGATATCGACATTTTTAATTTACCTGGCTACAATAATTATTTCATTCGATTAAAAAAATCTGAATTTGATCTACCCTATACTATAATTCACGACAATATTGGGAAAATTGGTAATTTCAAATATGCGAAAAAGTATCCTTCATTTGAAATAACAGATGCAGAGAGATCTAGCAGGCCGGATACTAAAGGTGAATTCGGGTTTGCGGTAGCTGTTGATTATTCAAATATCCCCTTACCTTCTAAGCACTTCATGAATAATATTAATTACCAACTAAATTCAGATGATTACGAGTTGTATGATATTAGATCTATTAATAAGGGTCTCGAAGAAAAGCAATCTGAAATAATAAGAGAAATAGAGGACGAAATAGGGGGAATTGACTTCACACATATATTATTTTTCAAAACCAAAACTAAATACCTACAAACCTTTGAAATTACGCTTAACAATGAAATTCCGAATTGGATTTCAGAAGTCGGTATTGATAATGATTCTAAAATTGAAGGAAATACAAATCAAACTTTTGGTTTTGACAAATTAAGTTCTGGAATAATTAACGCTTATAACAAGTCAAATAATAGTGAAACAATTCTAACAATAAAAGTCACAATAAAATAAAGAATATGAATACATTTTTTGCAGAATTATACGAAGTAAATATTGACAATGCTATGATGGAGTTTGCTCGTGATGTTTATATGGCCAATGACTACCTATTTATAGGTCTTGGGGCAATTTTTATTCCAATGATTTTATTAGCTGTATTCTATAGAATAATCGATCCACAGCCAGTAAAAATCTTTAAATGGATATTGACAGGTGTGATTACTTTAATCGCGGTATATGCATTTTCATTCGTATGGCTCTATTATCATGGTATGTATATTCATATAGAAAATGAAGTCAATAGTGCCATGAGTTTTACGAATATTATAGCCTTTCGCAATACTCTTTTTGCCATTCTTATGGTTATTGTTTTCAGCTTTATTTGGAATAGGACAATTAGTATTAACAACTCACGAAACCCTCTTTAATTATGTCAAAATTATACGTATTTGGAATTGGCGGTACAGGTGCAAGAGTAATTAAATCTCTTATTCACCTTCTAGCATCTGGAGTTAAGATGGAGAAAAACATTACTACCGTTGTTCCCATTTTAATTGATCCTGATAATGGTAATGGTGATTTAACTCGCACGATGAGACTTTTAAGCCTCTATAAAGAGTTACAAACTAAGGTTGATCGAAATAAAGGATTTTTTTCAACCTCTATCCAGACGCTTAATGATCTTACCAATGCAGGCGTGACCATTAATAATCAATTCAAAATGTTAGATGTTAACGCGGCGCAAAATCAAAAATTCCGCAGCTTTATAGGTCACGGTTCGTTATCAAAAGAATCCCAATCTCTTATGGAGCTTTTATTCTCTGAAGATAACCTTAATGCAGATATGTCAGTAGGTTTCAAGGGAAATCCTAACATTGGAAGTATTGTATTAAATCAATTTAAAAATTCACCAGAATATAAAGTTTTCACCTCATCATTCTCTCAAGGAGATTCGATATTCGTAATAAGTTCCATTTTTGGAGGAACGGGAGCTGCTGGATTCCCGCTTTTATTAAGGAATTTAAGAAAAGTTGACCCAAATATACCTGGTTCTGATAATGTCGCATCTGCACCTATTGGTGCTCTATCTATGATGCCTTACTTTAAAGTAAATGAACCAGATGATTCTAATAAAAAAACTATTGATTCTGGAACTTTCATGGGTAAAGCAAAAGCTGCTTTATCTCACTATTCTACGTCGATATTCCAGAACAACGAAATTGATGCGTTCTATACCTTAGGTGAAGACGCCGGTAATTTCTACGAACACAATGATGGTCAGGCTTCTCAAAGAAATAATGCCCACTTTTTAGAATTGGCTGCAGCAACATCAATTATCGACTTTACTTTGACAAAAAATCAATTACCAAGATCTAATGATTTACAACGCCATACCCACTTTCGAGAATTCGGGATTAAGGAAGATACAAGGAACTTAAATTTTAAGACTTTAGGTGATAGTTTTAGAAATACTATTATGACACCGCTCTCTCAATTTTATCTCATGTCTTTGTTCAATAAGAATGTGAAAATGAGACCGGATTATTTTGCTAAATCGCCATGGTATATTCACTTAAATCCGGTGTATTCAAATGATGGTTTACACGAGAAATACTTAAAAGAATTTGAAACTCATTTTATTGAATGGTTCGATGAAATGAAGAATAATGATGTCTCATTCCACCCTTTCAAGGAAAGTCCAAACTACAATGCTTTATTAAACTTCATTAACGAATATGACAGTAAAGGTGGAATTTTGAACAGTTTTTTAAACAATAAAGATCACGGTGATAAGTTTCAAAAAACCTTAAATACTTCACATAAGAAATTTCAGAGCTCAAATGATTTAGGGAAGGACTTTCTGATATTATTTGAAGAGGCTACAGAAAAACAAATTGCATCAGTAATAAAATAATAGACATGGCTAAAGTTTTTAGAATTTTCAATAACTCCGCAACTGTGAAAGAGGATTGGTTTAATTCAGCAAATATCGGAGATGGTGTAATTCAATCTATAAAAGTGGAAAATACTGGAGGTAACAAACTTCCTACTTCAATTCCAAGTCCTTTTGCTCAACTTGATTTAGTTCGAGCTGCATTCAAAGAGGTTTGCGAAAGCAACTTGACAGGTCTAGATCTTGATTCAGACCATGATGTGCATATTCTCGTATCTAATGCATTAGACATTGGGGAAATTTTTTTCAATTTTGAAAAACACAAAAAAGACCTTTCTATTGAAGTTTGGGATAAAGACGTTGAATTAAAAAAACTACTTAATTCGAATACTATTGAAAATCGTCATCTTGGAGAAAGCCTACAATTATTTTTAGACTCCTCAGATGCTTCCTCTCTTAATTTTGACCGATTTGACAAATTTTTCATTTTAAAATATCAAGATGAAGTAATCGGTGGGACTTCACCACGTACACTATTCTTTGCCTCTGCTGATGCGCCAAAAAGAGATATTAAGATATACCGGGGAAAGAAAGATAAAATGTTAAGCAACAGTCCAAAGGCTTTGTATAAAAGGGACAAAAAATTTATTGAAGCTATATTTGATTTAAATCAAACAAATCATTTTCAAAATGATTTTCCTGAATTTCATCAGTATCTAAATTTAACTCTCAAAATTATTCAACAAAGGGACGCTAATTTTGCTTCTCAATTAAGAAACTCAAGCAGTTCTACAAAAAATCATACTGACCTAACCCTTCCCAATAATCCAGGAATCAAGATAGAACCTCTACCAGGATATTCCATTCAGAAAGCACTTCCTGTAGATCCGGTTAATTCAGAATTCATTATAAAAACGGAAAAAGATCACGCAAAGCTTCCCCTAGTATTACCAGTGGATAAATATCAAAGTATATTATATACAACAGACGTTTGGGATGATCAGATCGAAGTTCCAATTAATGATCCCAGACCGTTAGATAAACGCACCTTACCCAGAGTAAACGAAACTTATCCTTATTTAACCTTAGGAGATTTTCTAGCCAATAATATAATTAGACTGCCTTATGAATTAAATTCTGAACATTTTTTAACGCTACCTAATAGTGAGAATTTTTTATTACCACTTACATCTAGATTCTTTGATTATTTCGATGAGGAAGATTTGGAAAAGGAAAATATGTTGGAAATTAGGGAGTACGGTGATGGAAAAATGGTTACGGTAACCTTAAATATACCTATCCAAAATGGTCATACAATTCCATATAAAAGAGAATATTATGTCAACCTTCAGCCTAATCCAGATAAGACTGGAAAAATAATTGATATAGAATTTGCTTTAGGAATTTATCCTTTTGTTAAGTCTCAGACTCCCATCAATTACACTATTGCATTAGCTGAAAATACTTCTAGAAAAAATGTCAATATTCAGTTAATTGATAAAGCGAGTAATACAAAAATAGAAGGCAAAGAATTTGACAGGTCCTCAAAACAAAATTTATATAGCTCTTATTATTTAACAGAGAAAAGCTTTGATCTGATTAAAATAACCACTGATGGGGGGGATAATTTTATAATTCCAAAAATGAGACATCATGAGAATACTGGGACAAATTTTCATTTTGCCATAGATTTTGGAACGACTAACACGCATATAGAATATATTACAAATCAAAGCAACCTCCCGGAGGAATATAAATTAGAAAAAGATCACTTTGTATTTTTAAGAAATCGAAATATTTCTCTTCGAGGGCAAGTAAAAGTTAATTCTGAAGTAAATGAGCAACTATTAACCCAAGAGGTTATTAATAATGAATTGGGTAGAGAAAAATATAGTTTCCCTTTTCGCTCAGTCCTATTAGAAAATGATACTATCAATTATGATAAAAGCTCCCATTTATTTAGTCATGTCAATATTGGTTTTGATTATGGAAAGGTGGAAATAAAAGATCATCTTCAAGAAATTACAAATTTGAAATGGCTTCATACAAACGAAGATTATAATAGCGAACGAATTAAAAAATTTATACATCAACTTATTATACTTTGTAAGAATCATGTTTTACTTCAAAATGGCAATTTAAACCAGACTAAAATCACCTGGTTATTTCCATCTAGCATGACTTACTACCAAAGGTCGAATTTTACAGAAATTTGGAAAGAATGCTTTCAAAAAGAATTTCCTCAATCAGAATCTTCTAATTTAAACAGTTTACCTGAAAGTATCGCCCCCTTCTATTTTTATACTGAATTTGACAATAAAATGAATCTTACCAAACCTACAGTAACGATAGATGTTGGTGGGGGTACTACTGATATGACGGTCTTCGAGAAAAATTCACCGCAATATATAACATCAGTTAAATTCGCAGGAGATGCAATCTTTGGAGATGGTTACGCGAACAATATTCACAATAATGGATTTATAAAAAAATTCTATCCAGGAATTAAAGAAAAATTAAATGCTAACCACAATATTCTATCAAATGAGATAAAAGTTCTTGAAGATATCTTTAAAAAAAGTAGTTCTAGAGATTTATCAAATTTCTTCTTTTCATTAAAAAATAATACAAATTTAGTTGATGAAAATATTCAAATAGATTATTCAAAGTTGCTTAAGAAAGATGAGGATACTAAAATCATTTTTTTAATTTTCTATAGTGCTTTGATATATCATCTTGCGCAACTAATGAAAAAGAAGAACTTAGAAGTTCCAAAACAAATTCTTTTCAGTGGTACAGGTTCCAAATCCTTAAATATTCTCGATCCAAGTGAAATGAAGGTCAAAGTCAATAAGCTTTTTAATGAAATTTTCAATTCTATTTACAGCAATAAGGATTCAGAATTAAAAGCGGAGATTTATCCTAAACCGAAAATTATTACAGCTAAAGGAGCACTTAGAGGTTCAATAGACAGGGAAATTGATGATTTAATGTATTCTTTCCCTGGAAATGAGTTAAGTACGAATTTTAATGATGCGATTTCATATAACGCAATCAATGAAGAACTTAAGGAAAGTATTCTGGAAAATGTAAAATCTTTTTTTAAACTATTAGACAACTTAAATAAAAAAACGGATTTCTTTAAATCATTTGGAGTTTCTCAAAATTCATATGAAGTATTTAAAACCATGAGAAACGAAAATCTTAAGGATTATCTTCTTCGAGGGCTTTCGGAAAGAGAGAAGGACCTCAATAGTCATGATTCCCCAATAGAAGAAACTTTATTCTTTTATCCATTTATCGGTTTGTTAAACGAGCTGGCTTCTAAAGTTGCTCAAAAAACAAAAATATCATGAGGCCTATCTTTTATTTAAAAAGTTTCAACTTAATGCTTCAAAATCAAATACCAGAGGAAAACACCTTTGACATCTTTGAACTGGAAACCATACTTTTAATTCTGGTATTAATTCTTTTAGGCCTAGTATTATTTTGTTTTTTCAAAATTCAAAAATTTAATAAATATGAAGCTAGACTTAATAGGCATAGAGAAGCAATTGGTTATGATACCTCTGGTGAATCTTTAGATTCTAGAATTTTGAAATTAGAGAGGTCTATTGAATATCTGAAAAAGACAAAAGCTGAAAATTTTAAAAAAGTAGAATCTATATATGACCATAACCTTGATTCAAATGAAAAATCTGATCCTCTCGAGGAAGCTCCGATTCAAAAACAAACAAACACTGAAACTTTTTCTTCACAAAATCAAATAAAGGAAGAAAATGATGAAGTATCTCAACCAATAAATCTTTACGATAAAGAGGATAGTCATTCTGAATTATATTTAAAAGCACCAGATAGAGAAAAAGCATTTTATGCTCCAGAAGCAACTAAATCCCCCGACAGCGATAGTGTTTATATTTGGAAAAATGACAAGTATCTAATATTATATCCTGACATGAAAATTTCAACTATAAATAGCATAATGGCTTCCACAGATATTTATATAAAACGTGCTTGTCAAATAATTAATGCTAAAGAATCTCATCATACCAGGTTCGAAATGGTAGAGCCTGGAGAGGTCATTCAAGAAGAGGACGATTTAATAGTAACTAAAAAATTAAAAATAAAGTATATCTAATATGGAAGATGTATTGATTGGTGAAAAGGTACTTTTAGGCGTAATTTTTATACTTCAGGTTATTGCTGTTATCGATATCCTCATTAGTACAAGTAAACTACAAAGTATTTTTAGTAAAAAAATATCACTGGATGAAGAATCGCACCTTTTTTTATATAAAGGTACCAACAACGTAAAAAAAACAATTATTGATACTATCAATAATTATATCTCAAAAAATAAAGGTGGAGTTATTGATTTTCATATTATCCACGATATTGTCGAAAGGAACGTTGAGACAGTAGATGAAGAGGTTTCTAATAAATTACCAACTCCATTGTATCTTGGACTTGCCGGTACTATGATTGGGATTATAATAGGTTTATTCTATGTAGACTTAACTCCAGTTTTAACAAGTAGTCCCCAAGAAAATTCAGATTTATCAGGATTATCTCCGTTAATAGATGGAGTGCGCTATGCAATGATAGTTAGTGTAATTGGTTTAGCCTTCACAACTTTTCTATCTGTAATAGTTTATAAGTTGGCTAAATCAAAAATGAATAAGGGGAAAAATGACTTCTTATCTCAAGTTCAAACAGAATTATTACCTACACTTATTAAATCAGATGACGTAGCAATTCAAGAATTATCTAGAGAATTAAGAGTTTTTTCAAGTAAAACTCCAGGGGTTGTATCTAATTTAGATCAAAACATCCAATTAGTCAAAGAAACAATTGATAAAGAAATAGCTTTACTTAAGCAAGTAAGAAATCTTGATGTTTCTAAATTATCTGCTAGCAACGCAGAAATATTTAAGTCACTATCTGGAATGATGGATACCTTTTCAGCGTTTCCTGGCTATTATAAGGAACTCAATAATTCATTGGGTAATACTACAGAATTAAGCAATAATTTACAAAGTCTAGTTAGTTCAACTCAAAATGTAAATTATATTCTTGGGGAAATGAAGGATATGATAACGTCTAGTAATGAGGCAACAAAGTTCTTTAACGAACATATTCAAAGTTTTGAATATTACTCCGAGGCTGTGAATGTAGCAATTGGCGAGACTAATAAAAGCTTTGATAGAGCATTAGATAAATTAAATCAGGCAGTATCGGCACAAATTGAGGCTTTTGGATCTGCAATAAGTAAATATGATTCTAGCCTTTCTGAGGCCTTTAACGCCTCAATTGAAAAATTCAATAAAACGGCGGAAAACGCTATTCACAAATACAATAAAGGATTTGAAACCGCCATTGGTCAATACAGTGAAAGTTTTGAAACTGCAATAAAAAAATATAACGAAACTTTCGATCAGAGTATTGAAAGTTATAATAATACTTTAAAAGAAATAAGTCCGAATTTTCAAAAATTAGATCATCTAGAAGCCTTGCAGGGTATTTCAAGGACAAATAAAACCTTGGATGTTATAGAAAAGGCAATTCTGAACCAGTCAGAAATCCTCAAAAATTTAAATATTCAATTACCCAAAAATGCAAATATAGTCCTTCAAAAAGAAAAAGGAGTGAGTTATTATATGAAACAAACAGCGTTCTATTCCGCATGCTTGACCGTTACCTCGGTATCAATATATATTTTCATTGACCTAATCTGGCTTTAATTTTGAAAAAAAAGAATTTTTTTTGGATAGGATATTCTGATCTACTCACAAGTTTATTCTTCGTAATGTTGGTCCTTTTTGTTATTACTTTTTTAATATTTCAAAAAAAGAATGCAGAATTAAAGGCCCAAAATCAAAAATTGGAGTTAATTAAAGAAGTTGAAACTGCTTTAGAATCATTGGACACCAGCTATTTTGCTTACGATAATTATAATAAGCGATATAAATTAAATGTCGATGTAATTTTCAATCCTGGTAGTTCAAAAATTAGTGATTTGGATGAAAAAGAACACGAATATTTAAAAAAGGCTGGTGAAAATTTGTTTGAAACAATTTCAAAATTAATCGAACAGAAACCTACCGTTGAATATTTGCTTATCGTAGAAGGAAATACTCAACGCACCCTTTATAATGGTGATTGGAACTATAAGGTAATTCCAGATGTTGGTTATAACCTTAGTTATCGCAGAGCGCTCGCCTTAGTCAACTTTTGGAAAAACAAGTGTAATATTCCCTTCGATAGTATTAAAAAAAACTGTGAGCTCCTTATAGCGGGTAGTGGTTATTTCGGTCAATCCCGAGAAAAGGATGAGAATTTAAATCGTAGATTCACAATACAGGTCACCTCCAAAGTTGGTAAACTGTTAGATTTAAAATCCTAAAAATTTTTTAGTTTGAACTTAAAACATCTCAGCGTTCTCTCCTTATTTATAATTTTTAGTGCATGTATTAGTAAGCATGATCGAGAAAAAAATGTAAATAGAAGTTACCCGGTTCTGGAAGAAACTAATTCAGATTTCGCTACGGAAGAATCAAATGGTCCTATTAGAAAGGAAGACAGCCGGGAGGCCAATGAAGAAAAAGAAGAAAAAACCAAGAGCTTAGAACAACTATATCCTGAACTTGAAAAAAGTATTTTTGTTGTTTATTCAATTAAAATGAAAAGGAATTTGGACAAGGCAGTGGGTTTATGATTTCTCCACATATAGGCATTACAAATTATCACGTTTTAAATGCCGATCGTGTCAATGTTATTTACAAAAATGGAGAATATTTTAAAATTATCGAGATTTTGGATTATAGTGAAGAAAATGAACTCGACTATATAATATTTAAAACTGAGTATCAATCCTCTACCTATTTAACCATTTCCGAAGAAAGACCAAGAATAGGAGAGGATATATTTGCAATTGGTAGTCCACAAGGCTTGGAAAATTCACTTACTAAGGGCGCTGTATCTGCGTTTCGGGGTAAAGAAAGAATTCAAATAGATGCTACAATCGACCACGGTAGTTCTGGAGGCCCGTTATTTAATTTAAAAGGAGAGGTGATTGGAATAACATCCTCTGGTTTAGGAACTGGCTCAGAATTAAATTTTGCAATAGACATTCAGTCCTTACCTTATAAAAAATACATCCAAAACTAAATCAACCTAATTAGTTAAGCCACTATTAAATAAAGAAATAGCGAATTCTGAATTTTTGGGAATAATTTACCAATCAATTTCTCTTCTTAATAACTTACGACCCAAATCGTAGTTATTAAGCCTCCAAACATCTTCATTTTCAATTTCTCCTAAAGCCTCAGCCTTATCCTTTCGAAATTATAAATATTGATTAGCTCGTCCGGTTTTACACCATATTTCGATTATCTGAGTTCCATTGTCAAATACATGATCAATTTCCTCTACATAGAAAAGTCCCCAAGCTAAACGAGCTTTTATAAAGGGAATATCTAAATTATCACCTACTCTTGGAACTACAGGTAAGTGTTTTAAGTTAATTTCAAAATGATCACCATGATCTGAAAAGCAGATTCTATAACGCGTTTTATTGAAGGATAGATTTTCACCATCTTTTGAAAAAATTAAATCATGAATTTCCTTTAGTTGCTTTTTCACTTTAGTAAACTTAATTCCGGTATCTCTACTTATACTCGTCATTGTAGGAATAGGAATATCTATATCATCATCAAAATAATCATGAGCACATAGAATATCAGCAATCTGCTCGTATTCAGGATATTTCTTGGTGAAAACTGCGAGTTGATCCTGAAGATAAATTAAATCTAACACCGCAGCTTTATATGAAAATTCTTCCATAGTAGGCCATATTTATTGTTTAGATAAAATACTTATTTTTAAATAGATACTAACCTAATTAATATGAGCAATATTACTTTCGGCAATCCTTATAATATTCAGGAAAAAACAAAATTTAGTAACGGGTGCGAATAAATTTGAGCAGTTTACATAGATCTACCGTAAGAGGTATAGATAGTAATGCTGCAGCTGGGGCAGCTGCTATAGGCATGTTTGAAGGATATGAAGATGATCATGATTTGGGGGAAGAAATTCTATATTCCGGTGAAGGAGTATACGACTCTTCAAGTGGCGAACAAATGGCCCATCAACATTGGCATCGGCCAGGAAATGCTTTTCTCAAACATACTTCTTATTAATGCTATAGTAATCCTCATCAGAAATTACTTTAACAATAATTAATTAATAATTGTTCTACTTATATTTAAGCTAAGACTAGTGAGGTAATGTATTATCCTATAAACCAATATTTTAGTATATTACCTTTGAATTTTTCCCTACAAAAATTCCGTTGTAAATAAATCTAACCAATCCTTAAGTTTATAATGGAACAAAAATTAAGTGAACGTCAAATTGAGGACGTTTTTGAAAATTATCATTCTGAATTAATCGAACCAGATCTCGAGTTAATCTCTAGACAACATATTTTCTCAAATGGTCGACGGGCAGATTTAATATTCAGAGATAGATCTAACCGGAAGCTAATAGTTGAATTAAAAAGGAATGTTGTAACCAGATCTGATATTGGGCAATTATTAGAATACTTCGGGATCATGAATCAAGAAAAACCGAGGATTGCTTTGATCGCCCCAATTATTCCAAAGTCAATTAAAAAAGCTTTTGAACATTTTGGTATAGAATATCTTGAATTTGATCTAACGAAAATACAAGACTTATACAGTAAAATTCAATCAAACGGATTGAGTCGAGAATTCCAAAAAATCAATTATTCTGAGATTATATCAAAGCCTTTATCAGATAAAAAATTGGTAGATGGAAATATTGCCTTCAAAGTAACCTATGTAGACAATGATTGGTCAGACGTTTGTTCCCCAAATAACGCAGATTACAATTTCAAAAACCGCACTTGGTGTAAAGTTCAAAAGTCTTTTAAAAACAATTGTCAGTCTGATTATTGGAAAAATAACCCTCCATCACTCGAAAATGGCTGTCCATGCTATGATTCTATTGCCAAAAAAGAGTTGCTGTTTTACCCCGGACACAACCATGGGCCTAAAACAAATAATGAGCCTAGAAGAATGCTTAGCGCAAAACAAGGCAAGTTGATGGTTTTAACTTCAAAGCGCCCGGGACAAAATGAATCAGAAAGATTTATATTTTCCATAGCAGAGATTGCAGGTTTTGATATTCATGGAGAGGAATCTCAGTATGAAGTTGCTATAGGGGATTTTGAAAAATCTATCGATTTCAAAGAAGAAGAAGCTCCATTATTCTGGGATTATTTTAAAAACCCCAATGCTCCAAAAAGAAAAGCCTGGAACACTGGTCTTTTCAGATATATGGATGATACCATGATCTACAATTTACTCCAAGATGTAAAGAAAAAATTCAATTTAAATAAGGATCATAGTGATATTATAGAACACATGATAAAAAGAGTTGAATAGATGAGTACTCCAATTTTTGGCAACCCAAATAACATATCCGAAGGCACGGTTTTTAATAATCGTTACGAATTAATAGAAGCAGGTTTGCATAGGTCAACCGTAAGGGGTATAGATGGTAATGCTTCAGATGGAGCAGCTGCAATAGTCATGTCCGGAGGATATGAAGATGATTATGATTTAGGAGAAGAAATTCTTTATACCGGTGAAGGAGGAAACGACACTTCAAGTGGCAAACAGGTTGCCCATCAACAATGGGACTCTCCTGGAAATGCTGGACTATTAAAAAGCATGAAATCTAATTATCCTGTGAGAGTAATTAGAGGCTGGAAACATAACTCAAAATTTTCACCGAAAGAAGGTTATAAGTACGATGGTTTATTTTACGTAACTCATGCAGAAATGGTAATTGGTAAAAGCGGTTATAAAATTTGTCGGTTTACTCTAAATAAAATTGGTTCAGATTTACGAGGTCCTGAAGAGATTGATATAGGAAACCTTGTTTTATTAAAATCGCCAGGAAAACCAGAAAAGTGGTTTGGAATTGGTGTAGAAGCTGAAACCGCTCAATCGATAAATTCGGAAAGTAAAATGGCTCAATTATTAATCGGAAGAAAATTAAATGAGACTATTGATTTTGGACCTGGGTTTGAGATTTTGGAGATAAGGAAATATTTAGCGAGGTAAACTATAAGGAATTTTGAATTTCTTCGGTACAAATCACGGCCAAATAAGACATAAAAAAACCGCAAGTGCTTTAAAATAAGCTCCTTGCGGTTTTCTATTGCGGAGAAAGAGGAACTATCTACTAATTCTTAGTACTATTAAATACTTGGCATTACCTATATAAATAAAAAATAAAGCACCGAAATTAGCACCAATTTTTATGTGACAAATTATTTATTGAATACATATATCTCACCTTTTTCATAAGATAGCTCTTCTTCATAACCCGGAGATCCCGAGTTCAAATCTCGGTCTCGCTACAATTAAAGGCTTTCGAGAAATCGAAAGCCTTTAATTTTTTCTCCAGGTACAACAATTTTCATTATGAGCGATTTTATTGCATATGAATAACATTTAGTATTAATTAATAACATATCTGATACTACAAATAAGTATTATGATAAAACGCGTTGAATCTATTCAAAAAGCTAACTCCATTAAAAATTTTTAAATTGGTAGTCAAATCTGCGCTTATCCAAAAACAAATCAATATATAGCCTTCTATATGGTGGGATAAAAAATAGATTCCAATCTATTAACCCTTATTTCTATTAGTAGATCTACAATTAATATTACCTATGGAACCGGCATAGTTTGTAAGATGAACATTTTCAATTTTAGGAAAATTTTGAATTCTCAACCATTGAGCTAAATCTTTATCCTTTAGATTTCCTTTGAGTCTACCCAAAATAATTTGATAAAAAAAACTCGGTCCGAGAAAAATAGATCAATAGATTTCAAAGGTTCCAAGTTTTCCAAATTCATACACAAAAAAACATTTCATAAGCAGAAAATAATTTTGAGATCACAAAAATATAAGTAGTATAACTAATAAAGATGAAGAATACATATTTCTCAACCTCCAACTAAAGAATCAAAAATGTCGAAGTATAATAAAAATTATTAAATTTATTAATTATCAACACCTAAGACATTTCCTAAGTTAATTAAATCAATGATAATTGAGCTTGAACTATTTTCACTTCTTTCCCTTCGGGGTATTAATATCTCACTACTTTTCCTCATTATTATATCTATGGTCTTTGGTATTGCTTTTTACAATTGGCGACAAAAAAATCATAAAGAAAAATGAGGCATCTATAAATACCTTGGGTCTGCTATTGGGTTTATTAACTTTTTTGATCCTGTTTCCCGAAATGACCGGCTATAATAAGATTCCACCTATTTAATTTTCTGGAATAAGGATATTCCTTTTAAATCAGAATATGAAACTTTAGCTACAAGCATCTTTTGAGTAAGTTATTAAGGTGCTAGATTGAAAATATCAAAAGTCGATCTATCAAACTAAAAAAATATTATTAAATAATAGAACTGTTGAAATGATAAACTATCCTATAAAATTTGAGCCAATCCTGCACAGAAAAATCTGGGGCGGAAACAAATTAGCCTCTGTTTTAAAAAAGAAAACTATATCAGGAAATATCGGTGAGAGTTGGGAAATTTCAGCTGTACCGGGAAATATTTCCGTAGTTAGTAACGGAAGCGCTAAAGGCAAGAATTTAATGGAATTAATTTCTATATATAAAAATGAAATATTGGGTTCTGCAAATTATAAGCAATTTGGCAACAAATTTCCTTTATTAATTAAATTCATTGATGCCAAGAACGATCTGTCAGTACAATTGCATCCGGGTGATGATCTGGCAAAGAAAAGGCATAATTCTTTCGGAAAAACGGAAATGTGGTATGTCCTTCAATCAGACAAAGGGGCTAAACTGAATATTGGTTTTAAAAACAGCATTAATAGAGAGCAATATATAAATGCTTTGAATTCAGGAAAAATTGTTTCCTTACTTAATTTTGAAGAAGTTAAGGCTGGCGATGCTATTTTCATTAATCCAGGTAAAGTTCATGCCATTGGAGCCGGGGTTTTGCTGGCAGAAATTCAACAAACATCAGATGTAACATACCGAATTTATGATTGGAATCGAAAAGATAGTGAGGGGAAATCTCGGGAGCTTCATACAGAGCTCGCATTGGATGCCATTGACTTTCAAAGAAAGAACGATTTCAGACTTTCGTATAATAAATTAACTAACGAAGCGTCTAAAGTAATTGAATGTAAATATTTTAAAACAAATCATTTATTAGTAGGAGGAAATATTTCAAGAAACCATTCTGATATTGATTCATTCATCATATACATCTGCACAGAAGGAAGTGGAGTTATTTCCACGACCGAAAAAAGTTTACAAATTGAAAAAGGAGAAACTGTACTTATCCCAGCAATAAACAAAAAGGTTTCAATCCACTCCAATTCATGTGAATTATTAGAGGTATATATTTAAATACTGCAAGAAGTTTCGAATAATTAAAAAAAGGTTTTAAAGTGCAGATTAAAATAATTGAAACAAATTAAAACTATATCGATTAGAGTTTTAAAAACTGATTTTGCTAAAGGTAACAGAGATAAAATCTTATTAAAATTGATACGAACTCAATCTTGAATAATAAACTCAGATGTGGGAAGTCCATCCGAAAAATAAGCCCGCGAAATACCACGGGCTAATATTGCGAAAATTTAAATTCCAACTAAACATTCATTCGTGAACTAATTCTTATTAGAAAAAAGAGAAATAAAACTTGCTCCTTCTGCATTAAATTTCACTTTCCCATTTTCCGGTTTCAAAGTTTCTATTTTTCTATAAGAATTCTCACTATTGGTAATATATAGGCTTAATGAACTTACAATTTCCGGAATTCCGGTAATAATAACTTCTCTCGCTCCTCCTTTATTCACCAAGTGAAGAGTGTATTTACCACTTTTTTTATCTCCAAGGGCAGTAGCAGTAATCATTTTCTCTTCAGAAATAAGAGGAATTACCTTTAATCCCTCAGGTGTATCTCCCAGTTGTTTCAGATTAAAAAAGCGTTGTGTGGGATGTAGTTCTTCCTTGTCGTTACCAAATACTCCACCTCCGGAAAGAACCGAATAATCAGATGTTAATTGCCATTGAAGAATACTCAAAGGCTGTGCGATTTTAAGTATTTTCAAATAAATGCGAATCTCTTCAAGCGCATAAGTAGACTCTTCAAAGATTTGCGGATAACGCCATGCTCCAGCATCAATACTACCTTCGCCAACAAAAAGAGGTTCCTCCACACGATTCGCAATATCATGCCATTTTATAAGGTTTTCATCAGTCCAGCCTCTCCAGGAGTGAAAAGAAACACCACCAATAAAGGGCAGGCTTTCCGGATTTACCGACGCCTGAGTGGTAAAATCCCAGCCATTGGCATCTGCCGTATCTCCCAGTAGAAATTTGGTTTTTAGGCCTGCATTTCTAAAATATTTTCCAAGTTCTTCTATCAATTGATCGTGTTCCTCAGGCGTTTGCCGCACATCAATTCCAAGGTCAGATTCATTAAAGGAGAACATCACGGTCTTCACGCCGTATTCTTCTTTTAAATATAAAATATAGGCAGTAATTGATTTATAAATTTCTTCCTTTTTGGACTGATCTAATTGATTCCCGCGGCTTCCGTCGAGATTCACTCCCTCTGCTCTTTCACCTATTATAGCCCAGTCCGGGGCAAACCAGGCAGCCAGGATCACTGGAATACCTTTTTCATCGAGTCGTTGCGCCATTTCCATGGAAGCCTTTACTTTAGGATCTAAGTTTCCATTTTTCGCCTCAGCTATTGGATCCTTCTCAGGGTCTGGATGCCACTGTTTCCAGGGAAGTTCCACTCTACTCCAGGCCACCCGTAAATTTTCCAGTGCATAATCTATCACCTGTGGATCTGCTTTCGGATTTTGTAAACGAAAGTTGCCACCAATTCCATCAAAAGCATTTCCTTCCTGCTCTGGATAGAGCTTCAAAGTCACCGGAGAATTATCCATTTTCCCGGAAACTTCAATTTCAAAGGTGTTTTTATAAGTTTTATTTGCTGAAATATTTCCAGTTGCGATAGCAAAATTTAACTGGTATTCCGGATTTAAAGAATCCTCATCTGAAGTAATAATTAATTCGGTGGCCTCTTTTACGATAATTGTGATTTCCCGGTTTTCTGAATTGACGGTTACAGATTTTACAGGAGCTTTATATTCAGCATTTTTAAATTCTGAATGAAAATTTGAAACAGTAATCGTTTCGGGATTGCTAATTTTGAAACTGGCGTTTTTGCCAAATGCTTCCGGTAGTTTTATTCTGAAATACGCTCCCTGAAGAACCGTGTCTTGCGGAGAAGTGAAATCTACCTGTATATTTGCTTTTCCTTCTCCGGCTGATTGAAGCTTTTGATTCCAGCTGATGTCACGCATTCCGTAATTGAAGGTTTTAGCTCCATCTTCTCTTTTAAAATCTGTTTTCTGACCTTCCTTCCGGGTTTCCCACTCGTTACCATTTTTATTTATAATGACAAGACTGGAGTTAAAATCGAAAAAACCGTTTTCTGTTCGAATTCCCGTAAGGTTGCCCCAGGTCTCGAATTCAGCCTGGGCTGAAACTTCCTGAGCCACACCGGTGATAAATAGTAGCAGGATTAATGTATGCTTAATTCTTAATTTCATCTTTAGTTAATGTATTTGAAAAATTATAAACCTCTTTTACCCGCTCCGGGCTATTTGCAGTTTGTAGCCAGTTAGACCAGACCATAAACCAGGACCATTTTGGCTGTTTTTCCAGAATCTTTGGTTTTGGTAATTCGCCCACCTCTCCCAAAGCAATAGGTTTACCTTCTGCGAGTTCCAAAAGTTCTTCATAATCTTTCTGTTCGTAATCATAGTGATAAACATCGGTGGCCAGTATATCCACAAATTCATCTCCCGGATAAAAATTTTTATACGGAAATGCTTCATCGTAAGGAATATCCCGGGGAGAATTCGCATTCCAGACCCAAATCAAATTATTAAGCTTATGATAATTGGTTAAACGGTCGTAAAGCATTTTCCAAAGCTTTTTATAAGCCTCTGAATTATTCCCCCACCAGAACCAAACTCCGTTCATTTCATGATAGGGTCTCCAGAGAACGGGTACCCCGGCTTTCTGTAATTCTTTAAGATGCTGAGCAAGATTATCTACCTGCTTCAACCAATTTGTATGTGTAGGAGAATCGGGGGTAAGTAATTCCTGCCATTGCTTATCACTAAATTCATTCTGAACACTTTCACTCCAGCCATACGGAGGATTTTCGGATGGTCTCCCCACATGCCACATAAGCGTTATAATAGAACCTTCGTCATGTTTTTTGATGGTCGCCTTTACAATTCTTTCTCCCGGATCTTTTTCCCCATTCCAGTAAAAATCGCTTCCCCATACCGCCGGATATTTACCGGTAATTTCCTGTGCGATATTATAAAATTTATCAGGCTCTTCGTTATAACTATGCTGACCGGTTAAAATTTTACCATTTAAGGAATAGATATATTCTAATAACTGAATTGCTTCAGGACTGGCGTTCGGATTTACGAGCTGTTGGGCCGAACCCGAAATTGAGGTAAGCAATCCGAGAAAGAGGATCAGGTTTTTCATTTTTTCTGATTTAAAAGTTGGTCTGCAGCAAGTACTAAAAAGATATAATCTGTTGTACCGCCTCCCAGCACATATTCGGTTTGTTGCCAGAGAAATGGCCATTCCAGTAATTCAGGAAAATCCGGCCTTATTAAAGCCGTTCCGGAACCAATTCCACCCGGAATGAACGAGAATTCCCCGCGATTCACTCCATAGGCCTGGGTCAATGACCTAGAGCCAACTCCAGATGCGAAAGAGGAAGTATTGACACCAGGGTGCGAACCAAGAACAAAGTTCAGGGCATTTAGCATATATTTCTTCGGAAAGATTTCCGGATAGCTGGTGTGGAAATAATATTGTTTCATTCCAAAATTCTGAATTCCCCACCCTGCGCCCCAGATATCCGGTTCATAAGGCATTCCGTAAGGCGTTTTTTCACCTAATAGTACCACTTCTTCGTAATATTTCTGAACAGCCGCATTCACCTGTTTTTTAAAATTATCGTCATGTATTAAAGGAAATGCAGGACCTACAATCCATCCGGTATTACTAATATCTGAAGTGATTGCATCAGAATTATTTATAAGAAATTCTGAATATTCTTGTTTTTTCGTAGTTCGAAGCAATTCAACAGCAAGTTCTGTCTTTGGAACAAATGGAGTTTTATCATGAGTTTTCCAGATTGCTTCTGCAATGGATAAACATTCTTCAGCAAGCTTCGGGTTATAATCTTTCAAAACCCTTGCACTGGCAGCCAAAGCAGCGGCGGTTGAAAGTTCTCGCGCCGGATTATCTTCAGTAAAAACCCAGCGATCATCTGGTGCGCCCTCCAGGCCTACCGGAATATCCTCATCAGCTTCAGCATTCGAAAATATCTTATTATCGCTATGGTTTACAGGATCTCCCAGGAGAATATACTGTCGGTTAGTAGGAACAATGATTCCTCGATAAAAACGCTTCATAGACTTATAACCTCCAACAATTGAAAGAACACCGTGCTCGATTTGTTGTAACATATCGGGTTTACCATCGGGTTGAAGGATTTCTACGATCCGCTTATTTTCATCGATACTCGTATTATCATAATCCACCCCGAATAATTCATAAATATGAGACAGTCCCTGAACGGTTGAAGCCTGGGATTCCACCCGCAGGTCATAATCTCCCGCATCGTGCCAGCCACCACTATTTATTCCGGGTACATGTTCGCCAGATTGATATTGGGTCAATGTTTCAGCCCCCTGTAGATAACCGTCAAAATGGTTATAATCTGTTGGAGCCATTCTCGCGTCATCCATATGGCAGAGGCCATGCCACACCTTGTAGCGGTCATTTACGCGCATATGGCACATCTGGACAGGTAAAAAATACTCAAGTGTAGGTTGCCAGACATCCCTTTGATAAATAACTTCACTAATCTGAAAAGCTTCCGTTTGATAATCGCCATATTGAACAACGTACATTCCCGGTTTTTTCACCTCGGTAAAATCCAGTTGGTAATATTTATATCGAAGAAAATCGCCCCATTCTTCAGGTTGTTTAGAGATCACTTCCGTATAACCGCCCTCATTATTAATTCGAAGGAGTTTTGCTTCCAGTTTTCTGTTATCATTGGGATCTGTTTCGATCACCGCTATTTTATCCTGTGCGGGATGGTAACCTACCTGGGAAACCTGTACGACCGGCGAATAAAGAAAATCCTTGAGCGTATTTGGGGTGACCAGCCATTCTATGGCATTCTTAGTTTTTCCGGCCGGCACCAGTGATCTTACTATAAACCAGCCGTTACTATGAATAGCTCTGCCATCTAATAATTCTAACCTGTTTTCACCTAAATTTTCAATGCTTATGGTTTGTTTTGGAGTTCCGGGTGCTATAACAAGCTTACTTCCCCTGGCCATAGGTTTTAACCGGAATTCATCTTCATCAGTATAATACCCGGGTCCGTTCGCTTGCCTGTTAAAAATGCCAAAATCATCATCCATATAGAAGGGTTTTCCGAAGAGGATTCCGGGGAAAAATTCAATATTCATTCCTACTTTTCCCACCCATTCTTCCGGTAGTGGTTTGTCGAGATCAACTATGATTTTAAAGGATTTTCCCTGAGGAATTACCTTAAGTTCGTAGCTCATTTCTAGCTCAGGGTAGATAATGGGATTAAATCCTTTGCGATCTTTGGAAGGATCTGGATAGCTCATCTGTACACTTATTTCCTGGTTTTCACGATCAATCTGTTGCTCTCCAACCTTTGGAACTGGCTGCCATTGCCCGGGGGCAGGTTCAAGTCTAAGGTCTCCATTGGTCGCCACACGAATCCCATTCTGGATAATTCCAACCCCGCCCTGATGACTTTCCGGATAAAAATCGTGGGCAAGCATAACGTTTGCCCCCCGTCTTTCCAGGTATTCCAAATCATTAATCCTGAAAATATCTATAGAATCGGAAGTTTTTTGTGCATACAAATTTGCTATGCCTAAAATCGAAAAGAGTAAAATAAAATTTCGCATCATGAAAAATTAGAAACTAAAAATAGGCCTATGTATTGGACAGGACTTAATACTTTTTTATCTATTTCCCATAGGATATTTTCAGACGACTTTCTTATTGAAATCATTGCTATATATTTAATCTGAAAAATATTCTTTTATGAAAATACGATACTTTTTAGGACTCATGTTTCTTTCGGTTAGCACTGTTTTTTGTCAGGATAATACCTCGAATGAAGAACTCATCGCTGAAATGAAAACAGACGCTAAAGAAAATTTACTTGATAAATGGTATCCTCTGGCCATTGATAATGAGGACGGAGGTTATTACAGTGAAATTACCTATGATTTCAAACTGGGAGAAAAACATGATAAAATGATCGTGACCCAGGCCAGGCATATCTGGACCAATTCAGTAGCTGCTGAAGTATTCCCAGAAAATGCTAATTACCTCAAATATGCCGAACATGGATTTAAGTTCTTAAGGGATGTGATGTGGGATAAGGAATATGGAGGTTTTCATAACCTGGTTTCTAAAACCGGGGAGCCAATTGCTAAAAAAGTTGAAGAGAAAACCGCCTATGGTAACGCTTTTGGCTTATACGGTTTAGCGGCTTATGCCAGAGCATCGCAGAATGAAGAAGCACTGCAACTGGCGAAAAAAACTTTTTACTGGTTGGAAGAACATAGTCATGACCCAGTAAATAAAGGATATTCCCAGTCATTGAACATGAATGGTTCTCCAATTACCAGAGACGACAGTTTTGATTCCACTTCAGACGTGGGCTATAAGGATCAGAACAGTTCTATTCATTTGCTGGAAGCCTTTACGGAACTTTATAAAGTTTGGCCAGATGATCTTGTTGCAGAAAGACTGGAAGAATTACTTTTACTAATTCGTGATACTATTGTAAGCGACCGGAATTATATGAATCTCTTTTTTGAAGCCGATTGGACACCGGTTACTTTTAATGATCAGTCGAAAGAAGAGATAGAAAAACATTATTACCTGGATCATGTTTCTTTCGGTCATGATGTTGAAACCGCTTATTTAATGCTGGAAGCGTCTGAAGCTTTGGGGCGTGAGGATACAGAAGAAACCCTGGCAAAAGGTAAAAAGATGGTAGATCATTCCCTGGAAAATGGATGGGATTCGGAATTGGG
Source organism: Christiangramia portivictoriae DSM 23547 (assembly GCF_000423045.1). Classification (GTDB taxonomy): domain Bacteria; phylum Bacteroidota; class Bacteroidia; order Flavobacteriales; family Flavobacteriaceae; genus Christiangramia; species Christiangramia portivictoriae. The sequence continues at coordinate 131,098 of NZ_AUHF01000008.1, forward strand.
TGGATTTTATGACGGGGGCTATTATTTTGGTGATGATAAAAATCTTACGCTGGTAAATAAAGATAAAAACTGGTGGTCCCAGGCCGAAGGTTTGAATACACTGCTAATTATGCATCATCACTTTCCTGAAGACGATCATAATTATCGCTCATATTTTGATAAATTATGGGAATATACCAACACCTATTTTATGGATGAGCGTTTTGGTGGCTGGTATGAATGGGGACTGGATATCAGACCGGAAACTAAGGATGACCTGAAAGGACATATTTGGAAAGCTACTTATCACAATTTCAGAGCACTCATAAATTGCATGGAAACTCTAAAGAAATAAGGTGATTACTGAAAAATGTATATTCATTGTTAGTCATAATAGTTATCTCGTCAGCATGAATTTATCTGAGGATCTTAAGATTATGAAACAAGTTCAGAATGACGTATTTGGTCAAATTCGGGATACTTTATAGACAATCAAACTAAAAAATAAGTAGGGCGAAAAATTCAAATTTTCGCCCTACTTATTTTAAATCAATGCTTTGTTATTTTCGGCTTAGTTTGAGAGTAATAACGTCATGAGGCGGCACTATAGATTTAAAAGATTTCTCCGTAGTTTTTAAATTCTTATGTTTCCAAAGGTCTCTTATGTTATATGTTACAGCTTTAAAATTAGCAGCATAATCAAAATCCGGATCTTTAATCTCATGATCTTTCCAGTTAAAATTTATTTCATGATCGGTATCCGCGCGATTTAAGAAGGTCACTGCCCAGTTTCCACCTGCTAAAGGCTTAAACCAGGTTTCAAGGCCGTCTTCACTGCTATATTTAAATCCCTGCACTCCAAGAGTATCCTGGTCTATAGCGATCACCTCTTTATTAGTAAGGATATTCACTGTTTCTTCCCTCATATTACCCAGATCATTGCCGGCAATTAATGGAGCTGCCAGCATCGCCCACATCGTAAAATGAGCCCGGTCTTCACTCACAGTCATTCCATTTCCAACTTCCATCATATCGGGATCATTCCAATGGCCGGGACCGGCATATTTTCTTAAACCATCCTGCATATCAAGTATTCTGAGTACTCCCCACGAAGACCAGTTACCATGATCTTCTTCGCAATCCCAGCAAGGATAAATATCTCCGGTTGTTCTCCACATATGACCTATATCCTGCGCCCACTCCCAGGGTTGATTATCGCCCCATTCGCAAATAGCGAATAAAACGGGGCGACCTGCGTCGTATAAAGCATCCCTCATGGTAATGTAGGAGGCTTCGGCATTTTGTTTCCCGGTATTACACCAGTCATATTTTAGGTAATCCACTCCCCAACGCGCATATGTTATTGCATCCTGATATTCGTGACCACGACTCCCAGGTTCACCTCCGCAAGTTTCAGTACCTGCATCTGAATAGATTCCAAATTTTAGTCCTTTGGAATGTACATAATCTACCAATGCCTTCATCCCAGAAGGAAACTTTTCCTTATCTGCATGAATAAACCCGTTTTCATCTCTCTCGCCATGCCAGCAATCATCAATCACAATATATTCGTATCCGGCATCTTTCATTCCGCTCGAAACCATATTATCTGCAGCCGCTTTAATAAGATCTTCATTAATGTCACAGGCAAATTTATTCCAGCTGTTCCATCCCATAGGAGGGGTTTGAGCCAGATCATCAAATTTTTGAGCATTAGTTTGATGCGATCCTATGATAGTTATTAGAATAAGGAAGATTTTCTTTAAAGTCATTTCTATGGTTTTAATATTAAATTTTAAAAAAGAAATTCCCTACAGTTGCCCGTAGGGAATCAAATTATTTAGCATAAATTAAGCTAACACCAAACAATTTATTTTTTCTCAAATCTGACGTTATCAATAGCAAAATTGAGCAGAACATCAGCGCCTTCGAAAGCCATTCCAAATTCAGCATCAATTAGACTAAAATCTGGCACTCCAAGTTCTGAAAGGGGAATGGTTACCGTAGTCCATTCACCTTCGGTATCAAAGGCATCACCAGTATCATTCCAGGGCTGCCAATTGTAGAATGCATCTACGCCATCAGCATCATTGAACCTAATACGGAACATACCTTCAGAGATTGGTTCTAGTGTAAGAATATCAAATTTCAGTACATAATCATCCACATTCGCACCCACTACTGAAGCACCATTAAAAGTTGATGCGTCATTTCTCCAGAAGAGATCCTGCCATCCAGTTCCACCTGTCTGGAAATTTGCTCTTCCATAGTTACTACCATCAAGGGAAATAGCTGCATCATTTTCCACACCTACATTACCCCACCATGGATCATTGCCATCCCAGTCAAAGAAAACCCAGTCTGCACTTCCTACAGGATCAGGTCCACCGCAGCCCGGAGCATCAAATCTTACATTGTCAATTGCGAAATTCAGAAGTATGTCAGCGCCTTCGAAGGCCATTCCAAATTCGGCATCAATAAGGCTGAAATCAGTTACCCCTATTTCGGCTAAAGGAATTTCAATGGTTTCCCATCCGTCAGTGGTAAATGGTTCTCCTGTATCATTCCAGGGTTGCCAATTATAGAAAATGTCATCACCATCGGCATCATTGAATCTAATCCTAAACATTCCACCGGTAATTGGCTCGATTACATTGATATCAAATTTCAGTGAATATTGGTCAATATTCGCACCGACGGTACTGGCTCCATTAAAAGTAGATGCATCATTTCTCCAAAACAGGTCTACCCAGCCAGTTCCACCAGTCTGGAAATTTGCTCTACCATAACTCTCCCCATCTAACGAAAGTGAAGGATCATTTTCGGCAGTTACATTCCCCCACCATGGGTCTTTTCCATTCCAATCAAAGAAAACAAGACTCGCATCTTTAACAGGGCACTGTCCACCTTCCGCAGATTCTATACCAAGTATTGAAACAAGATCTGATGGAATAAGAACACGATTTATTTCATGTAATATACCATTGATTGCCCCAATATTTGCATTTACAATTTGAGCGGGAATAGCCTCCTCAAAACTTGGTCTCAAACGGGCATTATCCCCGCTAAGATCTGCTGTAATATTATCTCCGTAAACCGTTGTAATACTGCCACCATCGGTTAACTGACTTGACATTAATTGTCCGGCGTATAAATGATAAGTTAGCAATTGTTTTAAAGCTTCAATTTCCTCAGGTGTATCAAAATCATCCAGGCTATCGAAATTTGTAATTAGTGAGAATAGGGCATTAAAGGCATCATTATTAGGAACAAAAACAGTAAATTCTTCAGACTCCAGTTGTTCTGTCAATCCAGCTTTTTCAATGGCTGCCAGGAACGAAGTAAATCCTCTATCTTCACTTCTTTCTTTTAGATCTAAAGTTGCACCTAAAATGTCTTGAAAAACACTCTCCGGTATAAGAACTTTATCTACTCCATGTACTACACCATTAACACCCTGGATATCTGTTATAGTAAAATTAGCCGTATCATAACTTCCGTCCTGTATTACAGCATTATCATCAATCAAAAAGCTGGTACCCTGCATTGTAACCTGCTCTGTACCTGAAATCATGGGAGCAAGTGTATTGCTTCCGGTGACAACATGATACATTAAAACTTCCTGAAGTATTTCGGTGGGAACTTCACTTAGAGAAGTCCATCCAAATGCTCCATTTAGTTGCATCATAAAACTTTCAAAAGCAGCATTCGTTGGAGCAAAAACCGTTAAAGGATAGGCTTCATTTTCTTCATCATTAAATGAAAGAGCATCCTCTAAATCAGCCAGTACCAAAGCTTCCGCTAACATAGAAAAGTTAGGATTTGCCTTAACGTGATCCACCACTGTAGGAGGCGCTAAAACATTATCGATTACATGCAGCACTCCATTAGTAGATCCAATATCAAAAGAACCACTTACTAACCCGGCAGTTCCATTCAATCTTAAGTCTCCTTCAGTATCTACGTACAAACTTAAATTATTCCCGTTAGGCCCAGTAGCCATCGTTGGAGTATATCCAGTAGTAAAAGTCGAAGAAAAATCAGCAGTAGTTGTACTGAGAGTATGATTTAAAAGGATATTTTCAAGTTCCTCATCAGAAAATGAAGACATGTCCATATCTCCAAATGCAGCATTACTAGGTGCAAAAAGAGTATAAGTTGTTGTTGAACTGAATACGGAATCCAGGTTTACCTGTTCTAAAGCCTGAGATAAAGTTGATAATTCAGCTGTTTGAGATACGATTTCATTAATATTTCGAGGATCGTCTCCGAGTTGCGGGTATAGGTCATCGTCATCATCGCAGGATATGAGGCTTAAAACCGCCAGCATTAACAAATAATGTAATCGGAATAATTTCATCTGTTATTTTTTTACAATCGATTTCTTGGATTTAAACCTGATTCCCGGAGCCTATCTTAGGCTCCAGAATACATGGTTTTTAACTTAATAATGTTCATTTATATTTATTACTACAGGAATCCAAAGTCATCCACATAGAATACATATTGTGCTTTTCCAGTATTAGAAGACTCCTGGAAATCCAAACGGAAAATTGTTGCCGGTTCTCCTCCATTAGGATAAAAGTTTGATAATGGAATGACAACCTTTTTCCATTCACCTGGGATTAGTTCAATTTGCTGGTGACTAGCATTTCCATCAAAATCATTTATTGCGAGGATAACCGAGTCACCCGGGTCACCTGTACCATATAATGAAACCGTTATAGCATCATATTCATCGAAAGGAATATCTGGCGCAAGAAAAGAGAGTCCAGACCAACCTTCACGAATACTTTGAATAGAATATTGACCTAAAGCAGGATCTGTTGTCTGTAGATCAAATGTTCCTCCCCACTGACTCATTTCCCATTCTGGATTGAGTTCATCGATAAAAATTGAATAATTGAATCCATAAGAATCTGATTGCGCTACAGCACCTCTTGCAGTTTCCAAATAAATAAAAGCCTGCTCCACTCCAGAAGGCACTTCGACGGTCACCTCAGTCTCTGAAACTGATATTATTTCTGCTTCTCTTTCTACAAGGTTTCCAGCTTCTTCAGTTCCTGAGACGAAAGTTACCGAACTTGTCTCTGAAAAATCTCCACCAAGTAAAGTCACAGTTTTAACACCTTCTATTGTAGCTTCTGTAAAATCATCGATAGTTAAAAGTGAAAAGTCATAACTAGTAGACCCTGAAAGGTTTTCCAGCACTAATTCATTAGACTGTCCCACATAAGGAGCACTCTCAGGCACAGTGGCAAAGGTAAGGTTATCTGTAGTAAGAGCTAGGTTTACACTTGCCTGAACACCATTGAAATAAATGGCTTTTAAAGTAGAAAAATTTTCACCTCGAATTATATATGTATTTTCCAAAACACCCTGTGTTACCACAACATCTTCTCTTGCTTCACTAACACTCGTAATTACCGGCGGACCATCACCACCCTCAGGACTAATTACATCAAATTCACTGTCACATGAAACCAATATTAATGCAAACAAGAATATATATATTGGTTTGGTCATCATGTTTTTTATTGAGTTATTTTTCATAATATTTTTTTAAGAAATTATTCAACATCACTAAAATTATATGGCACAGGTGGCTCTAAAAGCGCAGGGTTATTCTGAGTTTCGTTACTTGGATAAGGAAACAGTAAATCATCCATAGTTGGGGTATACATCTCAGAATTAACAGTTGGAGGAGTTGTTTCGTTGTTAAACGTCCCGCGTTCGGTATTTGCAAGAAAATTAAGTGCGAAATCAGGGCCTTGACGTACTACATCATACCAGAATTCGAATTCAAAAGCTAACTCGATCCTTCTCTCTTGAAAAACATCTTCTAAAGTAGGATTTGCAATAGGATCTAATCCCGCTCTTTCCCTTACTTTATTTAAAGATTTCACACCTTCGTCATATGGTCCTCCACCACGTAATGCTGCTTCAGCGTGTATTAAAAGAAGTTCCCCATATCGTAATATATACGTGTTATTAGGATAGCTCTGTTGTCCTCCCCCTCCATTAGTAGCAGCATTTCCCACTACATATTTTTTTATCCCTACATTGGTACCTTGATGATTTACATTTTCAGAAACGGTATAACCTCCATTTAAGTCTGGATAATAGGATCCGGGATCCATAATCGTAGCATAATAACGCAAATCCTGTTCTTTATCCTCATAGGCGGCCTGGAGATCCAAGGATGGACCTATTGCAGAGTATCCATCTGAAAAGCCAGTTATACCAGCTTGAGCAAATAATGACTGGAGTCCATTTCCTTCAGAATACTGCCCAGAAGTAGACCATTGCAAAGCAAAAATAGATTCAGGATTATTGTCATTAGCAGTTAGAAATAGATCGTAATAACTTCCCGATGGATCCCCATCTGCTCCTGTGCCACCATAAAGTTTAAATTCACCAGAGTTTATGACCTCATTAGAAAGCTCATATGCCCTTGTCCAATTTTCCTCATACAAATAAATTTTAGCTAACATTGCTTTTGCAGATCCACTGGAAACTCTGGCATTTAATTCGTAATTGGAACCTCTGGTTTTCTCGTAGAGATTCTCTATCGCAAACATTAGATCCCTTTTAATGAATTCATAAACATCCTCTACAGGATTTCTGGGAACTACTGGCTCTAAAACATAATCTGTATTATCAGCAATAATAGGTACCGATCCAAATATTCTAACTAAATAAAAATAAGCCGTGGCTCTAATAAATCTTGCTTCTCCTAAAGAATTATTTACTACTTCTTCAGGTACATCTGGATCTACAGAATTTGGCAAGGTATTGATCAAAGAGTTCGATTGCGCTATAACAGCATACAAGGATTCCCAAGACTGGGTTAAAGTCCCATGTTCACCAGTAATTGCAAAATTATCAAAATCTGCATTTCTTGGATCCCAAGTTCTACCATTTCCAGAGCTTAATTCTCCAATAGCCCAGGCAACATTAGAAATAAAGTTGTACCATGGTCTTGAATAAAGGTGATTGGCGGCAGCTTCTACCTGATCTGTTGTTTTATAAAAGGTTGCTGCACTATATGAATCCTCTGGAGGTCTCTCAAGAAAGTCTTTGCTACATGAAGGAAAGCATAAAAGAGCAGCGATAACTATTATAGTCTTTGTTTTTAGAAATTTCTTCATCGTCTTTTAATTATAATTCTACGTTCAATCCTATTGAAAAAGTTCTTGGAGATGGGTATCGCCCGTTATCGACCCCAAGCAAAAGCGCGTTCTGATTATATGCTCCTACCTCGGGATCGTAACCCGAATAATTTGTAAACGTGTATAAATTTTGAATACTACCGTATACCTTTAATTTACTCAATCCTATTTGATCAGCAGTACCTGAAGACAAATTATAACCTAGAGTCAAATTTTGAATTCTTAAATAGGAGCCGTCTTCGATATAACGGTCTGAAATATTAATATTGGGAGTATCATTTCTTGCTAACCTCGGAGCACTTGCATTCGGATTATCAATGGACCAATAATCTAAAACTGATGGTGATTGGTTGACATAATAACTATTTGCCGCAGTTAGAGTTCTTTTTACAGCGTTAAAAATATCATTCCCATATGATCCTTGTAGAAACATGGATAGATCAAAATTCTTGTAGGAGAAATTATTCTGAAAACCAAAAGTGAAATCCGGATGAGGATTACCTATTACTGTGCGGTCATCATTATTAATCACCCCATCACCATTGATATCCCTGAACTTAATATCCCCAAGCCAGGTAGTTGAAAATAAAGCATCTTCAAAAGGTCTTCCAAATTGTACAGGAGCACCTTGAATATCATCTGTAGTCCTGAATAGACCTTCAACCTGATAGCCATAAAACATCCCTACGGGCTCTCCAACTTTTGTGAGCGTAAGGTTTTGATTTGAATCGTTTAAACTAAGATTCCCATTAATCGTGAGGTCCCCAAGCAACTCAGTTACTTCATTCTGATAATGAGAGAATGTTAAGGTGGATTGCCAGTTGAAATCACTTTCACCTAAAGTTGAATAATTAATAGTTAAATCTACTCCTTTATTTACCATTTCACCAAGGTTTACCCAGGGAGCCGTTATAGCTCCAGGTGAATTACCCCCTGTTATAAAATCGGTCACAGCTAATTGATAAAGAAAATCTTTTGAAACTTTGTTATATACTTCTATAGTTGTATTCAATCTTGAATCAAATAATCCAAAGCTCAAACCTAAGTTAGTCTGAGTAGATGACTCCCAGGTAAGATCAGGATTTTCAAAATTAGCAAACTCAAATCCTGTTCCCAGTCCAGTTGAAATGGTATTCAGCCTTACACCATATGCAAAGTTTGGAATTGCCTGGTTACCAACTTCTCCATAACCTCCATATAATTTAATATTTTGTATACTTTCAAAATCCTCCATGAATGCTTCATTGGATAACCTCCAAGAGGCAGAAACAGATGGGAAGTACCCCCATTTGTTACCTGCAGCAAATTTAGATGACCCATCTGCTCTTAACGATGCAGTAACATTATACCGGCTATCAAAGGAATAAATCAACCTGCCAAAATATGACTCCAAAGCTGAACTTCCAATATATTGATCATTGAAATCATTAGCATCACCTGTTCCTAAAATTGGAACATCATTACTTACAAAATCTCCATCCTGAGCTATAACTCCCTGCCATTTAGATTCCTGAACTTCCTGTCCCAGTAACATTGTAACATCATGTTTTTCATTAAAAGTGTTATCATAAGTCAATAGGTTTTTAATAATCCAAAAATCATTATTCTCCCTTCTCACATTTAAAGTGCTCTCCCCCCTTTCTAAAACACCATAGGTAAATGTTGGCTGGAAACGATCGCTCAAATTATTACCAAAATCACCTCCGAATTCAGTTCTGAAACTTAAATTATCATTAATCCTGAATTGAGTGAATAAATTTCCAAAAACCCTATTTCTAGTCAATCTATTCTCAATACTTAATGCTTCAGCAATTGGATTTCGAATTCCAAAAGCAATCTCATCGGCTGTTTGAGGTCCAGCAAAAGTACCATCTGCATTGTAAACAGCGGTAGCCGGATTGTTTAATAAGGATAAGGAAATGATTCCATTAGTAGAACTATTTAAGGTGATATCATCATTTGTCCTACTAGCTGTCAAGGCTATCCCAGTGCTTATCCAATCATTTAATGTAGCATTCACATTAGCCCGAACAGTTACACGATCAAAACCAGAACCAATTACGGTTCCTTCTTGGTCTGTATAGGAAGACGAAATAAAATAGTTTATTTTTTCAGAGGCTCCAGAGAAGGAAAGCTCATGATTGAATTGAAAAGCATCATCAAATATTTCTGCTTGCCAATCTGTTCCTGGGCCAAGCAAATCTGGATTCAAAAATTCAATCTGAGGATCTAATCCATATATTTCTCCAATGGTATTTTGCAGTCTTGCATATCCCGGTAAATCCAAAACATCAATTTTATTCGTTGGCCTTTGAAGAGCGACATAAGTATTATAACTTAATCTACCCGCACCTTTTTTTCCTTTTTTTGTTGTTATAATAACAACCCCATTAGAACCGCGAGAACCATAAATAGCCGTAGCCGAGGCATCTTTCAAAATATCAACAGATTCGATATCACTAGGGTTTAAAGCAGCTAATGGACTTACATCTGTAGATCCAGTTCCATCTCCAATTCCACCGTCTGCGGTTGACCGTCCACTTGTTGCGATATTTCTAGAATCCCCAGAAACTGGCACACCATCAATAATATAAAGAGGCTCACTCGAACCGGTAATTGTATTAACTCCTCGAATCTTCACCGACACGGCTGATCCTGGCTGCCCAGAATTCTTTGTAACCATCACTCCTGCAGCCCTACCCTGCATTAGTTGATCAACACTTACTTGAGGGATATTTTCAAATTCCTCACTACTAATACTGGATACAGAACCGCTTATTTCTTCTTTTCGCTGAGCACCATACCCAATAACTATTACTTCATCTAAACTTTCAGAATCCGTATCCAATGTAACACTCAGTTTTTCACCTCCTGAAACACTCACTTCCTTAGTCAAAAATCCAACAAAGCTAAAAACAATGACTGCATTATCACCTACACTAATTTCAAAATTACCATCAAAATCGGTAGTGGTTCCATTCGAGGTGTTTTTCTCAATTACATTTACCCCTAATAAAGGTATACCTTCCGTATCTGTCACTTTACCGGTCACAACGTTCTGCGCGAGACCAATTTGAGTGAAGGCACAAAAGAAGATGGCAAAAAATAATATTTTGCTACTAAGGCTACAACTGCCTTTACATTGAAGTATCTTTCTTCGCATAAGAATTAAATTGGTTGATTTATATAAAAAATTACGGTATCAATAATATGAAAACAAAACAATTGTTATATCAACAAAAAAATACCCATATTTTTCCCATACTCAAAATTAGAAGGAAAGTTAAGGTCTTGTTAATATTATTTTATCAAATATTAATGATATTTTTTCCTACCTAGACACTGTAATATGCCAATGTTGATTTTATACGAAATTGGTAAGTTCAAAATATATTCAGCAGAAAAGTACTAGTGAAATATTGCTATTCAATAATTTTGGATCTGACATATTTTCCCGACTTACTAAGATTAGATAAGTCCTTTAATTCGTTATACTTAGTACCAGGTTTAAGTGCTGCAGATGCTTCTTTTTTATCAGCTATAGACCAATTACACCATGATAACTTATTTTCATCCATGAAGTCAAACCATTTTTGAGTTTCCTCATAAAAAACCTTTCCATTACCATCGGCATTTGTAGTTCCAAATTCAGTAACAAAAATTGGTAGATTTTCCTTCATTGCATTAGCAGCTGCCTCTCTAAGTTCTTCGTGATGAGTACCTGCATAGAAATGTAATGTGTAACCAATATTAGTCTCATTAATAGGGTCTTCTGCCGCGGAAACAACATCCTGTGACCATCTAGGTGTGCCGCATATTATAATATTATCGGGATCGTTCTTTCTAATTGCTGAGATGATTTCTTGATGATATGGTTTTAGAACTTTACTCCAGGAAACTTCTAACGGTTCATTATAAGGCTCATATATTAAATTAGGGTATTGACAATATTTATCACTTAATTCAGAGAAAAATTTCTTTGCTTCTAAAAGATGATCTTCAGCATGGTGATCATGCCAGTCTACGATAACATAAATTCCAAGGTCTATTGCTGCATCTATCACATCATAAATTTTTCGCTTCTCTTTTTCAGGATTTTCCAGGAAACCTTCATGTTCAATTGCCATAGCTGCTCTTATAACACTAATCCCCCAATTATCTTTCAATTGTTTTAAGGTGGTTTTATTATAATACTGCGGTTGCCATTGGCTCCAGAACAAAGACATCCCTTTTAATTGAACAGCTTCTCCATGCTCACTAACCAATTTAATACCATCGAAGCTTAACTGACCATATTTGGCTACGGGAGTCAAATTTTCTGCATTTAATGCTTTAACGGCAGATCCTTCGTGGTTTTTCTCTCTGGATGACGAATCCATATTCATAGAAGAACAACCGCAAATAATTAATAACGGAAGTAAGAAAATAGTTAATCCAGATATGCTTTTCATGATGCCTTTAATATTTATAATACTCTTTTTATTCCACTAAATTCCTCCCTGTACTGGCTAGGTGTACAGTTCTTATTCTTTTTAAAAACACGATTAAAATTTGCAATATTATTGAACCCACATTTAAAGGCAATTTCGGCTATGCTTAATTCCTTCTCAATTAACCATCTTGCGGCATAACCAATCCTGGTATCATTAACGTATTCAATAAAGGTTTTTCCTGTCCTGCGTTTAATAAATCGATTAAAAGAAACCGGGCTCATATTTACAACATCCGAGATCTCCTTCAGGCTTATCTTTTTTTGATAATTCTCCTGTATATACTCATATATTTTCTTAATCTTATCACTGTTTTCAAAGTTTTTATTTTCTGAAATATATGATGAAAGGAGATGTTGATTTCTGGAATTTGCAAGGTCATGTAAGATGGAAATCAGCTCCAGAAAATAATCAATACTATCTATTTTAGATAATCTAAGTATTTTTGGTTTTATTTCTTTTGAAATCTTTTCTGAGAACAATATTCCGTGGGCAGACCTTTCAAACATATCCTTTATCGGCTTCATTATTCTTCGGCTTAACAGCTTATCATCAAAAAGGTCGTTATGAAATTGAATCGTTATTTCATGAATATCCTTATTGCTACAGTTGTGGATTTCCCAACCATGATTCAGGTTTGGCCCCACAAGTACTAACTCGATATTATCAATTTCCTCCAGACTATCACCCACTACTCGCCGAACACCTTTACCATTTAAAATAAAATTAAGCTCATACTCAGGATGAAAATGAATTGGAAAATCAAAATCATCCTTGATTCTATCAAAAACAAGGAAGCTATCTTCAGGGGCCAGGGGTGTAATTTCCCGGTGTATCTCCTTTTGCATATTCTATTAATTACGATTGAGAAAAAATTTAATCAAGAATTGACAATATTCTATTAAAGTTCAATAACCGTGAAAGTTAAATTTGATATTTCTTAACATTTCAGGCGATTTAATTAAATTTTCCTTAAAATTTAGAGATTAAATATATAATAAGACAAAACTAAAGATAAAATATTTTACCAAAAAAATTCAAAATTCACACTTATTACATGAAATATATTGTCAAAATAGGTATTCTTCTAACATTTATTGTATGTATGACATCATGTAAAAGTACGTATCGAATAAATTTAGAGGACATTCACCTTGCTAATATTAAGGCATCAGAAAAAACTAAAATTTTATATGAAAGAATAAAAACCATTCCCAATGATGGTTTCGCTTTTGGACAACAGGATGCTACCATATATGGCATAAACTGGAAACAGCCAGATGCCCCTCTTAAAATAAGAAGTGACATCAAAGATGTTTCCGGAAAGCTTCCGGCGGTTCATGGGTACGATCTTGGGCACATTGAGTTAAATCATTCTTTCAATCTCGATACGGTTTCCTTTTTGCTAATGAGGGATCAGGTAAAAAAAATGTATAAAAAGGGTGCGATTATTACTTTCAGCTGGCACCTGGATAACCCGGTGACAGATGGGAGTTCCTGGGATACTACGGCAGCAGTTTCCGAAATTTTAAAGGGTGGTTTAAAGCGAGAAAAATATGAAAAATGGGTATCCCGACTCTCGGTTTTCTTTAAATCCTTAAATGATGAAAAAGATCAGCCTATACCAGTAGTTTTTAGACCCTTCCATGAAATGAATGGCGGATGGTTTTGGTGGGGAGAAGGGAATTGCAGCGCAGAAGACTACAAGGAATTATGGAGACAGACTTTTATCCTACTGCAGCAAAACAATGTTCAAAATCTCTTATTCGCCTATTCTCCTAACATCATGCAAAGTAAAGAGGACTTTGAAAGATACTATCCCGGTGATGAATATGTTGATATTCTCGGGGTTGACATTTATAATTACGGCGGCAAAGAGGCATTCATAAAAAACATTCAAACAAATCTTGAAATCCTGAGATCTGAAGCTCAAAAAAGATCAAAGCCATATGCTCTGACTGAAACAGGAAATATAAGCCCGGGCTCAGATCCTGACTGGTGGACAAACACCCTTTATGAAGGAATAAAAAAGTCAGGAATTTCCTGGGTGCTTCTATGGAGAAATGCTCGATTAGATCACTATTTTTCAACATATCCTGATGATATAAGCGCTGAAAATTTTAGAGAGTTCGAGAAACTTGAAGAAAGCCTTTTCCTGGACCAGGTAAAACAAATTAATTTTAAACTTTAGATTATAATGCTACAGGGTTTTGATGTCATTATCATTTTACTTTATCTCACAGGAACCATCCTTATAGGTCTCGCTTTTCGTAATAGGGCTAAAAAGAGTAAAGATGATTATTTACTTGGCGGGAAGAGTCTACCATGGTATATGTTGGGACTTTCAAATGCTTCCGGTATGTTCGATATCTCCGGAACGATGTGGCTGGTAACACTAACCTTTGTATACGGGTTTAAAAGCATTTGGATTCCATGGCTTTGGCCTGTTTTTAATCAGGTTTTTTTAATGATATACCTTTCTGCCTGGTTAAGAAGATCCAACGTTACTACTGGTGCAGAGTGGATTTTATTCAGGTTTGGAGGCGGTAAAGGTGGACGCATGTCCCATACAATAATAGTAGTATTTGCCATTTTAAGTTGTTTAGGATTTCTGGCATATGGATTTATTGGCCTGGGAAAATTTGTTGAAATTTTTATTCCGTGGGAAATAGTATCAGGCTATATCCCTTTTGAAGTCCCGGCAGCTTATATCCCACATTTTTATGGAATAATTTTCACAATGTTCGCTGTATTTTATTCAGTTTTGGGAGGAATGTCCGGTATCGTATGGACAGATGTATTACAATATACTGTGATGACAATTTCTTCTATTGCCATAGCGGTGATTGCCTGGCAGGCAATGGGTACTAATACTCTGGATGTACCAGATGGATGGATGAATCCTTTCTTTGGATGGGAACTCAATATGGACTGGAGTGGAATTATCGAAGAAGTAAATACCAAAATTGCCTCTGACGGGTATTCGCTGTTCAGTATATTTTTCATGTTAATGCTGTTTAAAGGTATTTTATCTAGTCTTGCCGGACCTGCCCCTAATTACGATATGCAAAAAATCTTATCCACTAAATCCCCATTAGAAGCTGCAAAGATGAGTGCATTTTCCATTTTTGCTCTTATCCCTACCCGATATCTGATGGTAGGAGGTTTTGGAATACTGGCAGTCTTATTTTATGAAAAATTAGATCTTACCACTGCTGGCATACTTGATTTTGAAAAAATTCTTCCAGCAGCTATAGAACAATTTATACCTGTTGGCTTACTCGGATTCTTACTGGCTGGTTTGCTGGCTGCATTTATGTCGACCTTCGCCGGAACTTTAAATGCAGCTCAGGCATATTTAGTGAACGACATGTACTTAAAACATTATAATCCTAAAGCTGGCCATTATAAGATCAAGAAAATGAATTATGGTAGTGGTATACTAGTAGTGATTATTAGCATAATTCTAGGTTTTTTCATTCAGGACGTCAACTCCATACTTCAATGGATCGTTTCTGCATTATATGGAAGTTATGTGGTTTCCAACGTCCTTAAATGGCACTGGTGGAGATTTAATGGAGCAGGTTACTTCTGGGGAATGCTGTCTGGAATGCTTCCTGCCATGATCTTTCCTATTTTCACAGATACCCTTGATTTATATTATTTCCCGATAATACTTTTAATTTCTATTGCGGGAAGTGTCATTGGAACTTATTCTGCCCCACCTACAGAAGAAGAAGTTCTTAAAGATTTTTATAGACGTACAAAACCATGGGGCTTCTGGAAACCAATCTTTGAAAAAGTAAAGACGGAAGATCCAGCATTCGAAAGAAATACGGCTTTTGGACGTGATATGTTTAATGTCATTATTGGAACTATTGCTCAAACACTTCTGGTAGTGGCTCCGCTTTATCTCATTCTGCACCAAAATTTACCATTACTGGTTTCACTTGCAGTTCTTGGTGTTTGCATATTAATCCTCAAAAAGAACTGGTGGGATAAAATAAAAATTGAAAATAATATTAGAAGTAAATACTAATACAATGGATTTTACGCATAAAAACAAAGACGCAGGGAAAATGGTTAATTATGACCGTTTATTGAAAAATCATACGGAATTGCTCGAAAGACCAAATTTCCCTGAGGAATATTCTAATGGAATATTTGAAAGATACACTAATCCGGTAGTGACTGCTAAACACACTCCGCTAGCCTGGAGATATGATTTTAATCCGGAAACGAATCCTTTCGGTCTTGAAAGAATTGGTATCAATGCCACATTCAATCCGGGAGCAATGAAATGGAAAGGAAAGTATGTTCTGGCGGTAAGAGTAGAAGGTAGCGATCGAAAATCATTTTTCGCCATGGCGGAAAGTCCAAATGGCGTAGATAATTTTAAATTCTGGGAGAAACCGGTGGTAATGCCACAATACGGCGAACCCGATACCAACGTTTATGACATGCGCCTCACCCAACATGAAGATGGGTGGGTCTATGGTGTTTTTTGTACGGAAAGAAAAGATAAAAAAATCGGGGATACCACGGCTGCCGTGGCAAATGCCGGAATAGCCAGGACAAAAGACCTTATAAACTGGGAGAGACTGCCAGACCTAGTATCAAATTCCGGTCAACAGCGAAACGTGGTGATGCATCCCGAATTTGTAAATGGGAAGTATGCTCTTTATACCAGGCCTCAGGACGGCTTTATTGAAGTGGGAAGCGGTGGCGGAATTGGCCTTGGATTTATTAAGGATATCACTAATCCTGTGTTGGAAGACGAAAAGATCATCAATCAAAAGGTGTATCACACTATTTATGAAATGAAAAACGGTCTCGGCCCGGCTCCCATCAAAACGGAAGAAGGCTGGCTTCATCTTGCACATGGCGTACGGAATACCGCAGGGGGATTAAGATATACACTGTATCTATTCATGACCGATTTGCATGATATTTCTAAAGTCATCTATCAGCCTGCGGGTTATTTTATGGCGCCAAATTATGAAGAAACCGTTGGAGATGTTCCGAATGTCCTCTTCGGGAATGGATGGATAAAAGATGACGACGGCAAGATTTTTATTTATTACGCCTCTTCAGATACCAGGTCACATGTGGCGGTGTCTTCATTAGAGAGACTTTTGGATTATGTAAAAAACACTAAGCAGGATGAATTTACCTCTGCTGCTTCGGTTAAAAACATTCTGTGTCAAATAGAGGAAAATAAAAAGTTTAAAAATGACTGATCTCTCTTCCGATATAAAAACTGAACTAAATGAAGAACTGAAAAATATCATTCAGTACTGGAAAGCAAATAGTGTGGATGAAAAACATGGCGGTTTTTTAGGAAAACGAGATCATTTTAATACGGAAGTTCCTAATGCAAACAAAGGAGCTATTCTAAACACCAGATTGCTCTGGACTTTTTCGGCAATTGGAAATTTTCAAAAGGATGATTCCTGTCGGGAACTTGCTGATAGAGCTTATGATTATTTAAAAAAGTACTTCCATGATAAGGAATACAAAGGTATTTTCTGGGAATTAGATTATAAGGGAAATCCGATTAAAAAGAGAAAGCAGATCTATGCTCAGGCATTTGCTATTTATGCCTTGGCTGAATATTATAAATTAAGTAATGATCAGGAAGCTTTAAAATTCGCAAACGACCTGTTTTTTCTGATTGAAAACCATGCCCGGGACAGGAAAAATAATGGTTACCTGGAAGCTTTTCAACAGGATTGGTCTACAATTGAAGATATGCGACTGAGTAAAAAAGATGATAATTCAGCAAAAACAATGAATACACATCTTCATATTCTGGAAGCATATACAAATCTGTATATCGCTTCAGGAGATATTTCCGTAAAGGGTGCGCTTATAAACCTAACAGACTTATTCCTCGAAAAATTCCTGGATACTAAAAACATGCATTTTCAACTATTCTTTAATACTGATTGGCAGCGAGCAAAGAACGTAGTTTCTTATGGTCACGACATAGAAGCCGTCTGGCTTATCATTGAAGCCTGCAAAGCGGTTGAAAATAGTATACTCCTTAAGAAGGCAGAAAAAGTAGCGGTAGAGGTAGCAGAGGTTTTCCTTAAAGAGGCCTATGTCCCGAATGCGGGAGTGATCAACGAAAAAGATCTGGATTCCGGGGAGGTAGATGAAGACAGACACTGGTGGCCCCAGGTAGAGGCGATGGTAGGCCTGGATTATGCTTTTAATATATCTGGTGAGAAGAAATTTCTACTGGCCAAAGAAGATATTTGGGAATACACCAAAGAACACATTAAAGATCATGCCAACGGAGAATGGTTTTTCCGGGTAGATAAGAATAATAATCCCTATGAAACTGAAGATAAACTAAGCATGTGGAAAGCTCCTTACCACAATTCAAGAGCCTGTATGATACTGCTAAAAAAATGAAAAAATGAAAAAACATCTATTCCTATTCGTTTTCGTATCGGGTATTTTTCTTTCCGGTTGTTCCAAGGATGAAATTAGAGAAGAACCTGAACAAACGCCACCAGAAACAGGCGAGAATCCAGAGGAAATTCCTGAAGAAACTCCGGAGGAAGAAGCGTCTATAAGCTTTTTTCCTTCAGAAACTCCCGCTATTATGGTAGATGCTGCTGCAACAGCCGAAACCGTTGCACTTTTTTATAATCTAAAAGCGATTTCATATTCCAGATTTATCATTGGTCAACAGGATGCTTTTTCTTCATTTTATAATGATAACGATGGTTATTCTGATATGAAAAAGCTAACGGGGAGCGATCCCGGAATGCTGGGGTCTGACTTTATGTTTATTACCGACGATCAAAATAATGGCGAAGCCAATAACTGGTTCTATCAGCAGGAGCAGCTTATTAAGGAAAAGACCATAGAAGCCTATGATAAAGGGATGGTGAATATCTTCTGCTGGCATTTAAGGGAACCTTACGAGGGAGATGATTTTTACACTTCTGAAATGACAGAATTTCAAAAAGCAAATGCATTTAAAAGTATTCTTCCGGGAGGCGCTAATCATGAATATTACAAACAAAAACTCCAGAAAGTAGCAGAATTTACGAAACATCTTAAAGGTTCAGATGGAAGTGTGATTCCTATAATTTTCAGGCCGTTTCATGAATTCGATAAAGACTTTTTCTGGTGGGGGGCACCTTATAGCACTACCCAGGAATTTATTTCCCTCTGGAGGTTTACCGTGGAATATTTGAGAGATGACCTTGGAGTAAATAATATTCTATATGCTTTTTCTCCAGATAACAGCTACTTTACTACTACATCCTATCTGCAAAGATATCCCGGTGATGAATATGTAGACATTGTGGGAATGGATAATTATGGAGATTTAGCTAATCAGCAGGGTGCCAACCTCGGAACTGCCAATCAAAAATTAAAAGTGGTTTCAGATCTCGCAGAAGAAAGAGTGAAAATACCTGCTTTTACTGAAACTGGTTATTTTGTGAGCGCCGGAACTACTCTCGCTCCTAATTTTTATTCTGATAATCTCTACAAGATTTTAACTGATAATGATATCAATATTGGCTTTATGATGTTCTGGCAAAATTCTGCCGATTCTTATACCGTTCCGGTTCCAGGGACAGACGGAGCAGAAGATTTTATGGATTTTATAGAGAAAGATGATGCCTGGCTATTAGATGATATGCCAAATATTTATGACCTCCCTGAAGATAATAATGCCTAAAATGAAAATATTCAAGATCCTTTTTTCCATCTTTTCTCTGGTACTAATTTCCTGTGGAGGAGTACAGAAAATCACCGTTAAAGATGGAAAATTCTTAAAAGGCAATAAGCCTTATTATTTTGTAGGGGCTAATTACTGGTATGGTCCTCTCATTGCCGCCAGCAATATTGGGGATAGGGAAAGACTTATTAAAGAGCTGGACCTTATGGATAGCCTCGGTATCGATAATCTCAGGATCCTTGTGGGAGCTGAAGGAGGTAATGAAGACTTTCAGGTGAAACCCGCTTTACAGCCGGAACAGGGTAAATACAATCAGGATCTTCTAAACGGTCTGGATTTTCTTCTTGCTGAAATGGCTAAAAGAAAGATGTATGCAGTTCTGTACTTAAACAATAACTGGATCTGGTCTGGCGGGATGTCGGCGTATCTCAACTGGAATGGGTATGGCGAAGTTGCTAATCCCTTTTTAGAAAAATACAGCTGGCCAGATTATTTTGAATATACACAGCAATTCCATACCTGTACGCCTTGCAGGGAAGCATTCAAAGATCATATCCGTTTTATCCTGGGAAGGACCAATTCCTATAACGGTAAAAAATATACTGAAGACAATACCATCATGTCCTGGCAGGTGGCCAATGAACCTCGCATATTTACCGAAGAAGACCGGGAACCTTTCAAAGACTGGTTAAATGAAGTGGTAAGCATTTTAGAAGAACTGGACCCTGATACCTTGATTTCCACGGGAGCCGAAGGAAAAGCAAGCTATCTTCAGGAAATTGATACCTATAAAATACTTCATGAAAATCCGGATATAGATTATTTGACCATGCATATGTGGCCAAAAAACTGGCAGTGGTATTCTCCCGAAAATGAAGTGGAAACTCTTAAGATTTCTATTGATAATGCTTCAAATTATATAGATGAACATATAGAAGTGGCTAAGGAGCTTAAAAAACCTATCGTAATTTCCGAATTTGGATTTCCCAGAGCTAAAGAGAGTCTTTCACCAGAAGCTGCTGTAGAGAATCGCGACGATTTCTATGAAGCGCTTTTCTCTGAACTGAAGGAGAGTTTTGAAAGCGAAAACGTACTTGCCGGATTAAATTTCTGGGGCTTTGGTGGCTTCGCAAAAACGAACCCGGCGACAGGTAAATGGAAAGAAGGTGATGATTTTAGTGCTGATCCTCCTCAGGAACCTCAAGGCCTTAATACGGTTTTTGCTTCAGATCTCAGCACCTTGCAATTGATTTACAATTACAATCAGATCTTAAATCCGGAAGCTTTGGAGGATTAATATGAACTGGAGAAAAAACATGGCGTTTTCAATGATACCTTCAGTAAGGCTGAAACCAATTTTCTTTGTTTTTGCTTTCTTTTTGGTGCAAAATTTTTTCTCACAGAAACTTCCGCTTCTTCAATTAAGTAAAGACAGGAGTTATATTGAAACTGCAGATGGGTCACCTTTCTTCTGGCTAGGTGATACTGCCTGGGAACTGGTTCACCGGTTAGATCGTGAAGAGATTATCAAATATCTTGAAAATCGTCAGAAAAAAGGCTTTACACTTATTCAAACAGTCATTATTGCTGAAATGAACGGAGTTCACGAACCAAACGCATATGGTGATCTTCCATTGGTCGAAGAGGATCCCGGTCAGCTCAACCAGAGATATTTTGAACATGTGGATTTTGTAATTTCTGAAGCCGGAAAGCGTGGTCTTTATGTAGGGCTGCTACCTGCCTGGGGAGACAAAATAGTAAAAAAATGGAGTATGGGTCCCGAAATATTCACTCCAGTAAATGCTGTAAAGTATGGAAAGTTGCTAGGTAAAAGATATCGCAATCATTCTAATATAATCTGGATCCTGGGTGGAGATAGAATCCCGGAGACTAAAGAACACGAGGAAATAGTGCGCAGTATGGCTCGAGGTCTTAAAAAAGAAGATACAAAGCATTTAATTTCCTATCATCCTTCCGGCGGTGAAATAGCTTCCGATTATTTTGATGAAAACTGGCTGGATATAGATATGTTCCAAAGCGGGCATTCCAGTCTTATCGAAGAATATAAATATCCGCAGAAAATCAGGAATAGAAAATTTTCGAGACCATTGATTAATGGGGAAGCACGTTATGAGGATATACCTGATAGATTTTGGCAAGAGGAAGATTATGGTCGATTGGATGATAGAGATGTAAGAGTCTCTGCTTACTGGAGTTTGCTCGCAGGCGCCACCGGATACACTTATGGCAGCAATGATATCTGGCAAATGTTTTCTCCTGGTGAAAATCATCCTTCATTAAATGCTCGCTTGGGCTGGAAAAAAGCACTGGACCAGCCGGGAGCAGAGCAAATGAAATATTTAAAAAAACTTTTTAGTTCTTTCAACTGGCATAAAATGAAGCCTGCACAGGAGCTGATACTTAGCTTAAACCCAGAAGATGCGGGTTATATTGTCGCTGCAAAGGCGACTGATTTCGCCATTTTTTATACTCCTCAGGGAAGAGCTTTTCAGGTGGATTTCCAGCAGTTAGCTTTTGAGAAGCCAAATGCATATTGGTACAACCCGCGCACTGGAACTTCAGAAAAAATAATTAATACAAACAGCAGTCAAAAAGTAATTTTTGAAGCTCCTTCCTCCGGAAGAGGCTATGACTGGGTACTCATACTTCTTCCAGCACATAATAATTTAAAATTGTCTAAACAGCCATAATGAAAAGAAATATAACTTTTTTTCTACT
Source organism: Christiangramia portivictoriae DSM 23547 (assembly GCF_000423045.1). Taxonomy (GTDB): domain Bacteria; phylum Bacteroidota; class Bacteroidia; order Flavobacteriales; family Flavobacteriaceae; genus Christiangramia; species Christiangramia portivictoriae. Next base: position 153,183 of record NZ_AUHF01000008.1, read on the forward strand.
CTGTATTTCGGTAATGATTTTGAGTGGATTTTCAAACAAAACAGACTTTAAAATGATCAAACCACATTTTCAAAAAGACAGTATAAAAGTGAAAGTAGATTCTCTTCTCAATCTAATGACACTAGAGGAGAAAGTGGGGCAAATGAACCAGTATAATGGTTTTTGGGATGTTACCGGCCCTTCCCCTGAAGGTGGTGATGCCGAAAAGAAATATGAGGACCTTAGAAAAGGAAGAGTTGGATCTATGCTTACGGTAAGAGGCGCGGATCAGGTAAGGGCCGTACAAAAAATAGTGGTAGAGGAAAGCCGGTTAGGAATTCCGTTGATCATAGGATTTGATGTGATTCACGGCTATAAAACCTTAAGTCCAATTCCGCTGGCTGAGGCTGCAAGCTGGGATCTGGAAGCGATTGAGAAATCAGCATCAGTTGCTGCAGCTGAGGCAGCTGCCTCGGGAATTAACTGGACATTTGCGCCTATGGTAGATATTTCCAGGGATCCGCGTTGGGGAAGAGTGATGGAAGGAGCCGGCGAAGATCCTTTTCTGGGTAGTGCTATTGCTAAAGCCAGGGTTCGTGGATTTCAGGGGGAAGACCTTTCCGCGATTAATACCATCGCTGCGACCGCTAAACATTTCGCTGCTTATGGATTTGCTGAAGGAGGGAAAGAATATAATAAAGCAGATATAGGAACGGTAACACTCCATAATATCGTCCTGCCTTCCTTTAAAGCTGCTGAAGAAGCGGGTGTCAAAACATTTATGAATGGTTTTAACGAACTGAACGGAATTCCGGTTACCGGAAACGAATTTCTATTAAGGGATATTTTAAAACAGAAATGGGACTTCAACGGATTTGTAATTTCAGATTGGGCTTCTATAGGAGAAATGGTTACTCATGGTTATGCCAGAGATAATGCCCAGGCGGCCGAAATTGCTGTTAAAGCAGGAGTTGATATGGATATGGAATCTTCTTCTTATGTGGATGAACTCGTGGAATTAGTAAAAGCAGGAGAAGTAGAGGAGGCATTGGTAGACGATGCCGTTCGAAGAATCCTCCGGGTGAAATTTGAATTAGGCCTGTTTGATGATCCCTATAAATATTGTGATGCTGAAAGGGAAAGCGTAGTAATTGGAAGCGAAGAAAATCAAAAGGCTGTACTAGACATGGCTAAAAAGTCTATTGTCCTTTTAAAGAACGAGAACAATTTGCTTCCGCTTAAAAAGGAAGGGCAGAAAATAGCCATTATTGGCCCGCTGGCAGATGATGATAATAGTGTGCTTGGCAGCTGGCGAATAGCTTCTGAAGATCATTCAGGCATTTCGGTGCTGGAAGGAATGAAACAGTATACCGGCAATGAAATAGTTTACGAGAAAGGCGCTGATCTACTAAAGAAAGATCCAACCTTTATCAACGAACTTGAATTTAATTTTAATGATAAAACCGGATTTGAAAAAGCAATTTCAGCTGCTAAAAATTCGGATGTTGTAATCCTGGTTCTGGGAGAACATGGCTTCCAGAGCGGAGAAGGCCGAAGCCGTACGAACTTGGATTTACCAGGCGTTCAGCAGGAATTAATGGAAAAAGTATTTGGAGTGAATAAGAATGTTGTCCTGGTTTTGAATAATGGCAGACCTTTAATTCTTAATTGGGCAGATGAAAATATTCCGGCAATTGTGGAGGCATGGCATTTAGGTACTCAAACCGGAAACGCTGTGGCTCAGGTTCTTTACGGAGATTATAATCCCAGCGGTAAATTACCAATGACATTTCCTCGAAGCGTAGGGCAAATCCCAATTTATTACAATCATAAAAATACAGGAAGGCCGGTAGATCCTCAGCCGGGAGCAAATATGGTTTTCTGGTCTCATTATTCTGATGAAGAAAATTCACCATTGTACCCTTTTGGTCATGGGTTAAGCTATACTTCTTTTAATTATTCAAATATCAAAGTAGAGAATAGCTTTGCTGTAAATGAAGAAGTGAAAGTGAGTGTTGAACTCAGTAATACCGGTGATTATGACGGTAAAGAGGTAGTGCAATTATACATTAGGGATCTTTTTGCAAAAGTAGTAAGACCGGTTAAAGAGCTCAAAGGTTTCCAATTGGTAGAGTTGAAAAAAGGTGAATCTAAAACTGTAAACTTCAGTCTTACTGAAAAAGAACTGGGGTATTATGACCAAAATGGAGATTACTTAGTAGAACCAGGTGATTTTGAGATTTTCGTAGGAGGAGATTCAGATGCGACACTAAAATCAGCGTTCAAACTCACCAAATAGTTATTCTATTTTTATATAGAAACTGGACGCAGGCAGTTTAGCCCCATTAAAAATATTCGAAATACTGGTGTTTCCCCAGGAATATCTTACATAGACTGGATTTTCCAGTTTTCTGTTAGACAGAATAATCCTGTCATCTTTTATTTCAAATTTTGCCGGTTCGAACTCTTTGTTAGATCCGGCAATTTCAAACTGTCTGGTTTTACTATTTTTATCCAGGTATAAGCCTTCGGAATTACTGAATATGAGTATAATTTTATCATTTTCCAGTATGGCCTTCTGAATAAGCGGAGCCTTGGCTTTGATATCCTTAATGAATTGTTCCGCCAGTACTAGATTGGCAAACCTAACGCCTACGTCTTTTTTATTTTTAGGATGGATGTCATTTATATTACCAATATCACTCGTCATCACCATTCCGGTTTTAGGCAGTTTTAAGGTTCTGCGCTGTGCGTCTCTAATTTTGACCCCGGTAAATTCAGTTTCGTAATAATAGGGAGCTATTTGCGCGAAATAGAATGGTAATTCTTCCTGAAATTCAACTCTCCAGCTTTGGATAAGAGCGCTAAAAATCTCTTCATAATAATCGGCATTTGGAGTGTTTGATTCCCCCTGATACCATAGGATACCTGAAAATTTGAAATTTTTGAGGGGATGAATCATCGCATTATAGATTAAGCCCGGCTTACTCGGCCCCCATTCAGTCTTCGGAAGAAGTTCTGCGGCCTTAGTTAAGGTTCTATCATTTTTAATCGTACTCGACGGCATCCAGGGCTCAGCGGGTGTGCCGCCCCAGGTTGCATTTACCAAACCTACCGGAACGTCCAGTTCTTTACTCAGTTTCTGGGCAAAAAAGTAGGCCACAGCACTAAAATTTATCATCGTTTCCGGAGAACTTTCGCTCCACTCACCTCTTAGATCATTTTGAGGGAACTCTGTCGTGCGATGATTCACGGTAAAAAATCTAATATTTCTATTTTCCGAATTTTTTATAGCCTCTTCTCCACCTTCAATACCAGCACCCGCAGTCCATTCCATATTAGATTGTCCGGAAATTAACCAGACTTCGCCCAGTAAAACATTTTTCAGTATCACTTCGGTGTAACCCTTGATGCTTATGGTCTGGCTTCCCCGCTCTTCGTTTGTTGGAATTAAAGCCTGCCAATTACCATTACTATCTGGCTTTACCTTGAAATTTTCTTGACTCCAGCTTACACTAATTTGAATTTCCTCTCCCGGTTTGGCCCAGCCCCAAATATTTACTTCGGCATTACGTTGAAGCACCATATTATCACCAAATATTGCAGGTAAACTTACATTTGAGTAGATAAATCCCGGGATTAATATTACTGCAAAAAGGAGATTAGAAAATTTAGGTTTCATATAATAATTTAAATTATTCGTTTTTCAGAACCTTCTCCAGAAAGGGAGTTAGCTGATCGGCCATTTTCTTATGATCCTTAATATCAGGATGACCGCCACAACCGTTCGGTTTCATTTGTTCGAATTCAAAGACAAAAACCGGTTTATCGGTAAAATGATCTCTCACTTTCTGAAAACTTTCCAGCAAAATACCCTGTTCATTTTCACCAATCATTGGGCTGGTAAGCAGCGTAACTTTTGTCTCAGGAAAATACTGAAATATCTTTTCTACAAAGCCAATATAATTTTCTACAAATTTCTCCTGACTAAAGTCGCTTCTTTCCTTTTCCCCATCACCTAACGAGAGATCATTAGTCCCCAATGCTATAGAAACCAGATCTGGTTTTCTTCCTAAATCCGCAGCATTAGTGGAATCAGCATTCAACCTGAGATTTTCGTAAACATCTGGCATCACCGGCTGATCCTCATCATTCCAGTTCCGGTACATCCCCATACCGGATACGCAACTTAAGCGGAAATTCAAGTTTAACCTTCTTGCAGTTCTGGGTCCATAAGCCAGGTACGCGTTATGCTGATCATACCATTCTGCAGTATCGCACGGGATTTCTTCAGTTTGAGCACCCATCCCGCAGGTGATACTATTGCCAATAAATTCAATTAACGGAGTTTTTTCAGCTTCAGTATTTAAAAGATTTTCAGCAATGATTTTATTAAAAATAACATCACCTGTGCTTGCTTCTGTAGCTTTATAAATTATTACATTTGAAGTGTCTACCGAACCCAAAGGTAACTTTATCGGCTTATTATTAACCTGGTAGCGACCCTTATAATCATTATTGATCTCTATTGACACATACCCATTTCTCTGGTCCTCATTAGATAAAAAAATCAAACAGCTATCCCCTACTACAGTCATCTGGGCATTTGAGCCTGCTCCGATTAATATTACAGAAGAATCCTTTATTTTTTGAACTCTTCCGTTATACTGAATTTTAGAATTTCCCGCTAAGTACTCTTTTTTCTTTTTTATATTCTCACAACCAACACTAATAAGGATCAAAAAAAATAAAGTAAAATGCCAATATTTCATAGGTTACAAATTTCAGACAATTTAGTTATCTATAGTCGAATATTATTATCCATTATTTTCATATCCTAATTCAAAAGTTTCATTTAAGAAAATAAAAATTCTTAGAATTTGATTTAACCTTTTACGAATTAGAGGTATGCTCAGTAAATTTTAAAGTGGGATTTTTGTTGTAGTATGAGTGTTTTACTTTAAAAAAAAGTATTCGACTTACCCACAGTCCTGTTTTGATTATAAGTGACTGGACGAATTTAACTATTGATAATAACCGGCTCTCTGACTTTTAGTACTATTGTTCCAATCAAGTAAGAGGAAAAGTATTGCCATTAATATTCCGAACGACCTCCTGTGCGCTTAGCTTCTCCCCATCCTGGTTAAAGAAATGCTCCCTATCTTCTATTTCGAGATTCTGGTTTTCCTTCTCCAGGTACTCCACATAATCGGCTGCACTTTGAGAAAAAGTGCTTCCTAATTTCTGAGGGGTGATCGTGATATACATTTTAATGGTCTTGATATTATAACTTCTTTTCAGGTAAAGTTGGATCACTTTTTTCCAGGATCAGGGGTTTCTTTTTGGGTTCACTTTCTTCCATTAAAGCTTGCAAAATAGCCAGGGTAGGATTGGCTTTATTCTTTTCTACATTTTTCATAATCGCAATGATGGCGTTTGTTCTCCTTTTAAATAGTTTTTCGAGTTTCCTTCCGGTAGGACCTAGCCTTTCCTTCGGTGAGATCTCGTTATACAGAAAAAAATCCAGCATACATTCCATTGCATTACTATGGGTTTTGAATTGTTTTTTAGAAAACTCCTGGAACCGTTTAGCTGTTTTCCGTTTGAATCGAATGGTGATAAATGTGTCCATATCTTTCGCATTTTTGAGGCTTTGACGCAATTTTTGCCAGGATTACTAGCGGTTTCAGGTGATTTGACGCAAATAGCTGAGAAATTGAATTTTCCCGTTTCTGAAATCACCAGAAAAACCGGGCGGTTCGAAGGAAATTGGAATATGTAACATCGCGTAGCGTGTTATCCTCTTGCTATTCCATTTCCGTCACGCGCAGGCGTGACAAAAATTTCATACAAACCCGGCCAGGGGTGAATTGCATCTTATTAAATAAAAATTTTGATAATTATGTTGAGCAGCGAAAGTCAGAATAGTAGGCTCAACATAGTATTTAAATTCGCTGTTTTACAGCTTTCTAAATATACGATTTTTCTAAATCAAGAAATAAAAAAGACCTGAGTTTATCAGGTCTATTAAATTGATAATTATGGTTTATAAAAGTCCTTCATCTGCAAAACTGAAGAACTGGCCGTCTGGAGTTAAGATCAGGTGATCCAAAACTTTTATATCCAAAAGTATGGCAGCCTTTATGATCTTTTCGGTTAACCTTTTGTCTGCCTCACTGGGCTTTAATGTTCCGCTGGGATGATTATGAGACAGGATTACTGCCGTTGTTAAGCTCTTAAGTATAACAGCGAAAACTATTCTAAGATCTACCATAGTTCCGGTGATTCCACCGCTGGAAACTTCATAAATGCCTTTAACCCTATTGGCGTTATTGAGTAACATAATCTTAAAACACTCCTGTAGTTCAATTTTATCTTTATTCCAGGTTTTGTAAAAAACTGCGGTTGCATCTTCTGAAGAGGTGATCTTAGGAGCCTCAGCAATTTTAAAACTACCCCTATATTTTATCGATATTTCATTAACTTTAGTTTTCATATTAATCGTATTTAATGGTTAAGTGAAAAGAGGGCGTTACCGTGAACAAGTACCCGCCCTCTTATTTTTTAACTACCTGACTGATTCGTCATTTCTTGCACCTAATAGAAGGATTTCATTGGCTTCCACTTCAGTAACGTATCGCTTTACGCCTTCGTTATCCTCGTAGCTTCTGGACTTCAGTTTTCCGCTTACCCCTATCTCTTTTCCCTTGCTGGCATATTTCTCGATAATTTCCGCGGTTCTTCCCCAGGCTACTATGGTATGCCATTCGGTGTTCTGAACTTTCTCACCCTGTTCATTTTTGTAAAACTCATTGGTGGCGAGTGAAAAACGGGCAACTTTCTTTCCGCTTTCAAGGTTGGTGATTTGTGGCTCCTGGCCCACATTCCCGATCAACTGTACATGATTTCTTAAAGTGCTCATGATTATAATATTTAAGATTAATAATTTACCTGAACCTTTCAGGCTTTTGCTTTTATATGATTTACTTTTTGTATCTGGAGCGTTTTCCTTTTTTGTTGTTTTTGAGGCGGCTTCCATTGATATGTTATTGTATGATTTCATGATGTTCATTTTAGATTTACTTCCCGTAGCGCCTTCGCTGTTACCTTTTTTTGTTGCTTATACAGTTTTCAATATTTGGAATTGAAAAGGACTTATAAAAAGGAACTTGCGACTGGCTTATGCAGTCCGTCAATTTCCAAATGTTGGTATTTTGCTGTCAAAAAAAAGAGTGAGACAGTGAAGGCGTGGAAGTTTTTCTAAAGGACGATGTGAAATATGATAATATGGGAAGCCACCTCAAATATTTAAATGGAATTCCGCTTAAGCGGACTCCATTCTCGATCGTGGATGGAAGGGAGTAATCCAAATTATTTAATAGGTTTGGATTTGCGAAATGTAGGCCTAAGATCGGGAATGGTGTCCAAGACTTTTAAAGCGAAGCTCTTTGCCCGGAATGTAGCTTTTTAGCGGAATAAAGCGGCAATGTGCTGAGCTGGATGAAAATGATTTTTTGATTTATTTTCATATAAGTTGATGACCAGACTGGGAAAGATAAAATTTTGCAGTTTTAATAGATTATGTGGGTATGCGGTATGCTTCTTAAAAATCGGGCATTCAAAACAGAATTTTTAATTTTCAGAATATCATTTGTGAGAAATTAAAAATTGGAGGAAATAATAAGTTCTTTATTGATACCTTGATCTTAAAGCGTTCATATCTTCACTTACTTTCTGATCCAGTATTTTCGCATAATGTTGCGTAGTTTTCAGATTCTTATGTCCCAGCATTTTACTAACCGATTCAATAGGAACTCCATTTAATAAAGTCACAGTTGTGGCAAAAGTATGTCTAGCCAGGTGGAAAGTTAGATTCTTTTCAATTTCACACAAGTCAGCTATTTCCTTAAGATATGCATTCATTTTTTGATTAGTTAGTATGGGTAATAGCTGGTCATTCTTAAGAGGTTTTCTTTCAAATGAATATTTTTTTATGATCTGAATAGCAGTTGGTAATAATGGAATATTACTGGGTGAATCTGTTTTTGATCGATTAATTTTAATCCATTTATTTCCATCAATTCCGATAACAATGTTATCACTTGAAAGTTTTTTTACATCAGCATAAGCTAAGCCAGTAAAGCAGGCAAATAGAAAAATATCCTTTACCTGGTCTAACCTATCCGTATGTAGTTCTTTTTCTATTAACTTTTGAATTTCACCCTCTGTTAAAAATTCTCGATCTACAATTTTCAGTTTTGCCTTCCAGTGAAGAAAGGGATCAATCTGTATCCAGTTATTTGCGAAAGCTATTCTTATTATCTTTTTGAAGTTAGTTATGTATTTAACCGCAGTATTATGACTACAATTCCTTTCGATTTTTAAGTAATATTCAAATCCAGTAATAAATTGATTATTCACATCCCTAACCGGCAAATCTTTTACTTTATATTCTTTTTCAATGTATTCTTCAACATGTTTTTTAGCCGTTTTATATCTTTCTGCCGTGCCAGCTGCAAAATCTCTTCCTACTAAACGATCTACCTGATCATTATGACTTTGAAAAATCTTCAATAGCAAATTTTCTTTCTGATCTCTCCCCGAATAAATATTTCGGATGGTTTCTGATGTAAAAGGAACTTGTTTTTTTGTTACGTCTTCATATATCTTATCAACTCTGCTCCTTATACTATTCAGATACCTATTAAAATTTCCAGCTTCGGTGCTTTTCCCTCGCATGGAACCTGTAACTGAATTCCATTTTTCAGGAAGAATTTTTCTTTTTATACTGACTTCGCTATGTTTGCCATTTACTGTAATTCTCAAGTAAACAGGTACTTTTCCAGATTTATCTTTGTTACTCCCTTTCGGGTAAAACAATGTAGAATAGGTTTCATACATCGGTGCTGCTTTTTTGTTTGATTAAATATAAACAAAAAACAGGTGCTAATCTATTTCAAATCACTATATATTAAGCGATTAAATAAAATTCGGTGCTGAATTTTTCCTTAGAATTCAGCACCGAATTAAGCTCTAATTGATTGATTTCAGATGATATTATTTGCTGTAGAAGAAAATGAAAAAAGCCCGAAAACATAACGTTTACGGGCTTTTAGTAGAATTTGATAAATTCCTTGCGGAGAAAGAGGCTCTATCACCTATCATATCATAGAATTTCCTAAAATGCCAAAAGCCCATATTTCATGGGGTCTATAAATTTACACTGTTATAAAGTTTTATAAAATATCTTTTGATGTCACTATTTTTGGGTGTAATATTGGGTGTCACTATACACTCCAATTATGATCCATATAAAACGAAACCTAATTTTTTCTCTTGAAAGGAGAAAGAGAGAAGGAATTCTTATTACAGAAAATGTTCCTATCCGACTTAGAGTTAATTTTGATGGTGATCGTTTAGATATCCAAACAGGCTACCGAATAGATTTAAAAAAATGGGATTCAGATAAGGAGCTAGTGAAAAATGGAGCATTCAATAAATTAGGTCAGAGCTCCTCCTCTATCAATTCTCGATTATTAGAATTGAAAGTTTCTATCCAGGATCTTTTCAGCGAATATGAGAGATTAGAAAAATTTCCCAATAAAGAAGATATACGAGAAGCTGTTAAGAAGATTAAATCTAAGGGTAAATCGGAAAGCAATCCAATATCTAAAAATTCATTTGAAGATGTATTTGATGAATTTGTTCGTCAGAATGGGAGGTTGAATAATTGGACTAATGCTACATTCACCAAGTTTTCAGCAGTAAAAAAACATCTTCTTGGGTTTAAACAAAATTTATCTTTCAAAGACTTGGATGAAGAAGGAATGAGTGACTATATCTACTATCTGCAGAAGGATAAAGAAATGAAGAATAGTACGGTCAAAAAGCAACTCGGTTTTCTTAAATGGTTTCTCAGATGGAGCTTTGAAAAAAATTTTCATAATAATGATTCTTTTAAAAGCTTTCGACCGAAGATTAAAGACTCAAGTAAGCCCGTAATTTTCTTAACTGAGGAGGAAAAAGCTAAAATTTTCAACTATAAAATTCCTTCAACAAAACTATATCTGGAAAAGACTAGGGATTTACTTAAATTCTTATGCTATACCGGCTTACGATATTCGGATGCCTACAATTTGAGAAGAAGCAATATCAAAGACAATCATATAGAAATAGTAACGGTTAAAACTTCTGATAGTTTGAATATAGAATTGAACAAGCACAGTAGCGCTATACTTGAGAAGTATCAAGATATTCCATTTAAAGATGACAAAGCGCTACCGGTCATATCAAATCAAAAACTAAATGAGTACATAAAAGAATTAGGAGCTTTGGCCGAAATTGACACTCCAGTTACTCTAACGCATTATTCAGGTAATAAAAGAATTGATGAAGTTATACCTAAACACGAGCTCTTAAGCACACATGTTGGTCGTAGATCTTTCATTTGCAGTGCATTGTCTATTGGGATACCAGTCCAGGTAGTAATGAAGTGGACAGGACACAGCGACTATAAAGCAATGAAGCCCTATATAGATATTGCAGATAAAACTAAGAAGAACGCTATGGAAAAATTTAATTTATTATGAGTAATTTGAGTGGTTTTTTAAAGGCTTTAAACTCTCTTGTTTATATTGTTAAAAAGATTGAAGTAAATAGTCAAGAAAGTCTAATAATAAATTTTTCTGATTTGAAAGATTGCTATGCAATGTCAAAATATAGCGCTAACTCCATAATCACCCTACTTGATGATGATTTTTTAAATAGAGATGAAAGAAAGATTGGAGAAATCAAGCAAAATATTTTAACTAAGATTGAACGTGTTCAATTCTTCCATGAAATGTTTATAGACCAATTAGTAAGTTTTGACACCTATGAGTGTGTGAGATCCAGTTTAAGAACCCATGAAAAAGCCTATGAAATCCTAAATCAAAAGGCGACCAGATGCAGACGTGAATTGCAGGATATAAGAGAATCCTTAGAAAGTCTATGTTATCAATATGAAGAGACTCACACAAAAATGAAAAGCCTTCGTTCAGAAGAAATTTTATTAAACAAGGAACTAAATGCTTTAAGAATTAGGGTAAACGATGCATACACGCTATATAAAAAAGAAGAGAAGAATAGAGTGATATATTGTGAGGTAGATTTTGGAAAAATCACTCGAGAATTGAATGAAGTTTACAAATATTTAGAAAAAAATTATTTATTAAATCATAAAGAAAAGCCTCAATATCAAAAGGATCCAATTTTCAAACCTGAAGTATTTGGTACATGTCACAGATTAATTAATACTTTTTGTGCTAAACCTTTAAGTGAAGAAGAACTAACGAAAATATTTCAGAAAAAAGACTCCATGTTCAACAAAATAAAGCTACGATCTTCAGTAAAAGAAAAATTTTATTTTACAATAAGACATTTTGCAGATTTTATAGAAGGCACTGAAGATGAGAAAACGATCTGGAGCGCTCATCTAATAAGTCAATTTGCAGATGTCTCACTAAGTTCCTTCGAGACCAAGGGAAACTTACTTCAAAATAATGAGAAGTATCGTAATGAAATTCAAAGTGAATTTTTGAAACTTAAAGAGATATATTTATAAAGTCATTGAGTATAATAAACAATCTAATGAGGTCATTTTGATAAAAAATGCGTTCTACAACAGCCTATAACATAAAACGACATAAATTAGCTTTATAAATATTTTAAATACCTGATTTTAAACTTTATAAGCTTAACAATTCAACTGATTTAGACAAAATTAGACGTCGAATTGTTTCTAGATTTACCCTTGTTCGAACATTAAAACCGATGTACACGGTTCATTATTAATTTTAAACAAGACATTATGAATTTAGAAGCAATTAAAGAGAAGGCTTTATTTCAGTTAACAGCAAAAGAATTTCTTTTTCTCCAAAAAAATGTTGAAAAAACAAACAGTGATCAGAAAGATTCTGAAGCTAAAATTACACCCACGAAATACGTTTACGGATTACGCGGCATTGCTAATCTAATAGGAGGAAGTATATCTAAAGCTAGTAGACTTAAAAAATCTGGTGTAATAAAAGATGCCATTATTCAGGATGGACGAAAAATAATCGTGGATTCTGAACTTGCCTTAGAACTTATCAAAAAATCAAAATAAAAAAAGGATCGTGCTCCAACACGATCCTTTTTAACATTAACCGTTAGTCAACGTTTTCGATCTATTACAAAAATAAGAATTCTGTTGACTAGAAATCTTATTAAAATGAAAAATAACAATTCAAGAAAAAAAACAAATAATACCGATAGAACTAGAAATGTTTTAGAATCTAAACTTATAAATGAATGGATTAAAATAGGAATGAGAATGCCAGATCCCAAACCTTTATATAGAACTATTTGGCATCAGGGAGAAGTAGGAATTTTATTCGCAAATACAGGGAAAGGAAAATCAGTCTTAGCTATGCAATTGGCAGATTCAATTTCAAGAGAAAGGACTGTTTCTGATGTATATATACCAGCTCAAAAGGTAGTTTATTGTGATTTCGAATTATCCACTAAGGCATTTCAAAGGAGATACTCTACTGCTGAAGATAGTTATAGTTTTAGTGATATGTGCATTAGAGCTGAAATAGACAGAAATCAAAGTCTAGAAGACAAGAATTTGACCTTTGAAGAATTAGTGATGAGTTCAGTAAAAGAAAACGTTAACCTACATCAAGCTGATGTTCTAATAATTGATAATATTACGTATCTATCTGCAACCAATGAGAAAAGTCATGAAGCCATGGCTTTGATGAAATTAATCCTAGACCTTGCAAGAGGCAGGAATATTTCAATTCTTTTGGTAGCCCATACCCCTAAGCGTGATATTTACAGTCCAATCCAACTCGAAGATCTAGCAGGCTCTAAAGCGCTATCTAATTTTGTAGATTTTTGCTTTTGTATTGGTGAGTCTACCCAGGGGGATAACGTTAGATATATAAAGCAACTGAAAAACAGAAATTACCCAATTGAGTATGGTGCAGAAAACGTAATCAACTGTGAATTAGTTAAGAAAGATTGTTTTCTACAGTTTAACTCTACAGGTTATGGTTCCGAGAAAGATCATCTCCAATCTCAGGATGATGATGAGAAAAAGCAGAAACTCGAAGAGCTAGTTCAGGCTGGAAAAACTAACAAAGTAATTGGGAATTTTTTTGATGTCGATGAAAGGACTATCAGAAGGTGGAGGAAAAAATGGCACATTTCTTAGAAAGCGCCGAATTTAAAACTTGTTTAAAATATTGATAATCATTTTTTAAATCGAGTTTAATCTGAAATCGGCTCGGCATTTTTCTTCTCAAGCAGTTAGGACACTGATGCCGAACTTGTAAAGACACTTATTGTCGAGCCGATAATTACCGACTTTACAATTTTAACCTATTGATTGACTGCTAGTTATGAGCCATAAAACTATTTTATCGGTTCGGCGTAACTGGACATTCTATAACTAATTATTAATGATAATGAAACATTTTAAAATAAAAAACCAAGACATAATATCATATCTATCTTCAATCGGTATCGAACCAAAGAAGATTGTAGGTAATAGCTATTGGTACTTATCACCCTTAACAAACGAGAAGACTCCCTCATTTAAGGTAGATCAAAAATTAAATTTATGGCATTGCTTTTCTTATGGAGATGGCGGCCCTATCTTAAAACTTGTCAGCTTACTTGAGAACTGTAATAAAGGAGAGGCTCTTGATAAATTGCAATCAAGGAATATATCATCTCATGATGATATTAGCCGAAAGGTTCAATATGAAACTAAATCAACAATCTTGAACATAGAGAGCTTGAAGAATCCTCTACTGATTAATTATTTAGCAAAAAGAAAGATTGAACCTTCCATTGCAAAGTTTTATTGCAAAGAAATAAAATATAAGGTCGTTACTTCTTGTGCTAAAAATAGTTTTTCTAAACTATACAATACGATTGGATTCAAAAATGACCTAGGAGGTTTCGAAACTCGAAATGAAGAGTTTAAAAGATGTTTCAACAAAAAAGGGATTACAACAATTACCAATGCATCTGAAACTCTTATCGTTTTTGAAGGTTTTATGGACTTTCTTTCCTATCAAACTTTGAAAATAAATATTCCAGATCCAGATGATGATTTTATCATTTTAAACAGCACTACCCTAGTCGATAAAATCAAGCCTAAATTTAAAAACTACCGTACAATTAAGCTTTTCCTGGATAATGATAATGCAGGAAATAAAGCAACAAATTTCGTCATTGATAATGCTAATATTGAAGTGATGGATTGCAGAATTCATTACAGAAATTTTAATGATCTAAACGAGTATTTAATTGCTATAAGCAATGAGAGCCTTTAGGCTCTGTTGCAAGTTGTGAGCTCAACTACCTTTCAGGTACCTGAGCTCTAACTTGCTATTCGCAGTAATAACTGCTCATAGATATCAACAATAAACCTTAAAAATGATCAAAAAAAATAATAAAGTAAAAGTATTTTTCTATTTAAAACCTGAAGACAAAAAATTTCTATTTGAACAGGCAGAATTGCTTCAAATAAATGCTTCCATTTATGTGCGATACTGCGTTCTAGAAAAGTTGGGACTTAAGGAAAAAATGGAAATGAAACCTATTGATTTAAGTTTGAACAAATACACCTCAAATCTTTCGAAAATCGGCAACAATTTAAATCAAATTGCTAGGAAGTTGAATTCCGATGTTAAACTCAGAATTATAGACGAGCGGACCCTGGAAGATGAAATTGAAGAATTAAAAAAACATCTTAGTGAGATAATAGAAAAATTACAATCATGAAAGAAGAAATAGAAAAGTTTGAAGATTCAGATTTGATAGAAAAGCCTTCGGAAATTGAAAAGCAAGAAAGGCATGTAACAAAACTAATGCAAACATTAGTTGATGATATGGAATCTCTTAAAGAACAAAAGGAAGAATTAAAAACACTCTTAGAAACTCAAGCTCAGGCCTATAAAATAATTTGCGAATCTAATGGTACAAGTTATACGAACTTATTAGAATATTTGAAAAGTTTAAAAGCTGAATATATTGATGAATTTAAAAACAATAAGGCTGAACAAAATCAAAATTCTAGAGTTGAATATATCTTATTTGGAAAGGACACTCCTTTTTCATCTAAATTATTGCTAGGGCTTATAACATTAATTTTATTCAGCTTTCTGCTGTTTGAATATGGAACACCTTTATTGATTGAAAAGAGTGAGTTGAAAAACCAAAGAGATAATTACAAACTATATTATGATTATAGTCTTTTAAAGGCTTTTGAGGACTCTGATAAGAATCCTGAGAAGATCATATCAATCTTTTCAAGTTTAAAAGCTAGAGACACTGTAATGATCAAATACATTGACTCAATGACCTTGGTTTTACAAAAAAGATTAAGAAAAAAAGAACTTGAATCAGAACTCAAAACCCTTGATTGATGATCGCAAAACTTCAGACAATTTCCTACACAGCCAACGCTCTTGCTTATTGTGAAAGAGGTGGTGAATTATTATACTCTAACGAATGCTTTGGAAATTCAAATCAAATCTTTAAGCAGATGCAGTATCAGCAAAGATTAAATGACCGCTGCAAAAAAAAATCATTTCATATAAAAATTCGGTCAGCTCCTTCTGATAAAGGAAAATTATCAAACCAGGATTGGATTGATATATCTAAAAAATATGCAGATAAAATTGGCTTTTCAAAAAATCAATATGCCGTTTATTTTCATGAAAAAAACCACGTCCATATAGTTTGTAATAGAATAATCGATAATAAGGCTGTCCACAATAAATTTACTCATATTAAAAGTTTAGATTTTTGCAGGACGATCGAGGAAGAATATAAACTTCAGAAAATTGATCGGAAACTTGAAAAATTTAAAAATAACGAGGAATTCATTTCTAATAATTCCAGGAGTAATAATCTAAAAGAACTTATTTTTAAGGCAATCGATATTTCAGATTCATTAGATGATGTGATCCATGAATTGGAAAATCAAGGAATCAAAACCAGTATTGGTAGAGGAATATCATTTACAGATAAAAAAGGTGCTTATTTTAAGGGTTCAGCAATAGATCGAAAACTGTCATTACCAGGTATTAAGAACTTGTTATCATACAAAGAACAAGAAAAGAGATTTAACAGAGGTCTTTCACGCTAATTCAATAATATAAATTATTGTAAAGCATTAGTTAATAGTCTAGGGTGTTTGTAAAAATCTAAAAAAAGGCCTGGACTTTATTAATCCAGGCCTATTAAATTTATTAAAAGAATACTTTATCAATTCTATAAGTTAAATTTAATACCCTGAGCTAAAGGTAAATCAGTACCATAATTTACAGTGCAGGTTTGCCTCCTCATGTAGGATTTCCAGGCATCAGAACCACTTTCTCTTCCTCCACCTGTTTCTTTTTCACCACCAAATGCTCCTCCGATTTCGGCTCCAGATGTTCCTATATTAATATTGGCGATCCCACAATCTGAACCCTCAAAAGAAAGAAATTCTTCAACTTCTCGTAGATTCAAACTAAACAGTGCAGAAGACAACCCTTGAGGAACATTATTATTTAATTTAATAGCCTCTTCTATTGATTTATACTTAACAATATATACTATTGGGGCAAAGGTTTCTGTTTTCATAATCTCCAGATTTAGATCTGCTTCTATAATCGTAGGAGCTACGTAACATTGTGAACAGTTATCTCCAACTAAAACCATTTTTCCACCCGAAATTATCTTTGCCCCTTGTTTTTTAGCTAATTCAATAGTTAAATAGTAATTATTCACCGCATCTTCATCTATTAATGGCCCCATATGATTCTCTTCATTCAATGGATCGCCAATTTCTATTTGTTCAAATGCATTTTTTAATTGTCTTAGAAATTTATTGTAAATATTTTCGTGCACTATTAATCGTCGTGTAGAAGTACAACGTTGACCTGCTGTACCTATAGCCCCAAAAACCAATGCTGGCAATGCTTTTTCAATATCTGCATGTTCGGAAAGTATTATTGCGTTATTCCCTCCAAGTTCGAGAATAGATTTACCTAATCTTTTTCCTACTCGCTGAGCAACATCTCTTCCCATAGCAGTACTACCTGTGGCTGAAATCAAGGAAATACGACTATCCTCAGCCATTTTCTTTCCTATTTCTAAATCTCCCATTATTAAAGAAGAAATACCCTCCGGTAAATTATTACTTTTTAAAACCCTGGAAAAAATCTCCTGACAAGCAATCGAGGAAAACGGTGTTTTTTCTGAAGGTTTCCATATACAAACATTTCCGCAAACTAATGCAATAGCTGTATTCCAGGCCCAAACCGCTACAGGAAAATTAAATGCCGAAATAACACCTACAATTCCTAAGGGATGCCATTGTTCAAATAACCGGTGAGCAGGTCTTTCAGATTGTATTTGAAGACCATATAATTGTCGTGACAAACCCGTTGCGAATTCGCAGATATCGATCATTTCCTGAACCTCGCCATACCCTTCCTGCAGAGATTTACCCATTTCATAACTAATCAAAGTTCCTAAGGCCTCCTTTTCTTTTCTTAACTCCTCACCAAATTGTCTTACAATATTTCCGCGTCCTGGCGCTGGTATTTTTCTCCATTCTAGGAATGCATGCTCAGCTGTATTTATTACATTTTCATATCCTTCACTGGAAAGAAAACTTATTTCACCTATCTGCCTGTTATCTACTGGAGAAATTATTCTTCTACCTTTAGTTTCTTCACAATACCTATTTTCCAATCCTGTACTGTAACTATAAAAAGGACTTTCAATTTTTAGTTTATTCAATATTTCTATGGGTGATTTTCTCATTATTTCAACTGTTGTGATTCATAGGTAGATTCAAAAATTTTATCTGCATTTCCGGTTTCAAAACCATCACGACGGTGATCCTTCTTTATTTTGGATAGGGGTAAATCGGAAAATTCCGGCAATACCAGTCGTTGAGCAAATTCAACATAACTGCCTGGTATTTCGATAACTTCTGAACCTAGAAAATTAGCTCTCACTTTACCGGCTACCGAACTGCTTTGCTTTAAAAGTCCATCTCGACTTTCCTTTATTTCTCCTCCTGAATTATTTAATTTTATTTCTATGGATTTTAAAAAGTCATTAAATTTTTCAAGTCGGTTATAGTCTTCAGGTAGATCATGGATACTTATAGTAAAATGATTTAAATAATAGCGATTATAAATTACCCAAGCTGCATATTCACTTTCTTCAAGTAGGCTTTGATAATCATCCAGCGTTGGTAATTCCCATAATGCGGAAGTAAAAAAGTCAGAAACCTCGCTTACATTTTTAAAATCTATGTTATCCACTGGGTCTGAATTTATATTTTTAGTGTATTTCTGGATAATTTTCTGGGCATTCTGACTTAAATCTGAAACCCTTAACTCACTGATAAAGATCCGTGGATATTTATTTTCTGGATGCGAATACCAAAAAGCGTTTAATTTTTTCTCGGGAAAAAAATAATAGTCTCGTTTTTCATAGCCATAATGAAGGAAAATTTTTTCAAGTGAAGTTATTCCTAGGTACGGTAACCCCAGTGTACGGAAGGCTATATGGTCATTAATTATATCTTCTTCCTTGGAAATCATTCCTTTTTCAAGCATTCCATTTATTATTCTATATACGTCTGGAACCCTTTCTTTATATGGAATTATTAAAGAGTTTAATAATTCATTCAAATCATTTTCTGTACTGAATTTCATAATTCTCTAATTATTTTAAAAAGTGAATTCGACCTAGATAGGTCGAATTCACTAATGGCTAACTCAAATTTCTTTTTAATTAATTTCAGTATTGGTCTGTATCTCTGATAATGGTACAGGCAGATATGAATGTTGCTGCGCGTCAAAATCAACTCTACCGGCAGCATTCATTGCCGCATCAAGCATTCCCCATCTTCTTAGGTCAAAAAATCTAGTACTTTCGAGTGTTAGTTCCATCACTCTTTCATGTACAATTTGTTCAAATACAGCCTCTTTGGAATTTAAAGTAACGGCAGGAACATTTCCATGCGCTTCTCTCACTTGATTGATTAATTCCGCAGCCTTTTCAGTATTTCCGGTTTCATTCAAAGCTTCTGCATGCATCAATAGCACATCGGCATATCTAAGTAGAGTTACATTAAGGCCTATATATCCATTTCCTTCTACAGGTTCCGGCAGCCATTTTCTGAAAAATGCCACATCATCTTTCGCATCGGGATCACCGTAGGTAGATTCAATTAAATCATTCCAGGTACTCCCTTCCATCCTTCTGGCAGATTCGTCATTGAAATATGGATCATCAAAGTAAAGGGTTGCATATAATCTATTGTCATAAAGACCGTTCTCTGCAATCATTCCCTCTTCTTTCATTTCGGCTACTAAGCGATCATCAGCTAAAATACCGCCCCATCCCCCTATGGCCCAATCGGCTACAAACGAATGTAAACGTGTCGCATTCCAGGAAGTCGCATCACCACTTTTAAACTGCAATTCAAATATAGATTCCTTATTATTCTCGTTTTCACCATTAAACAAGCTCTTGAAGTCATCAACTAAAGCATACTGCCCGCTTTCAATAACTTTAGAAAAGGCTTCAGCTGCATTCTGATAGTCATCCCCGGTACTAGAAGAAGCATCTCCTGCTTTGTACATATATGCTTTTCCTAAATACCCTAGGGCAGCACCTTTATTTGCACGACCATAGTTCTGAGGCTGTATTTCAAAACTCAACTTATCTGCCGCTGTTTTAAAATCCTGCAAAACAAAATCCCATACTTCAGTTCTCGTTGCCAAAGCTTTATCTAAAGTACTTGGAGTTACGATATCATCCCTTATGATAACTTGTTCAAATAAAGTGAGTAACTTGAAATGATAATATCCCCTAAGGAAATAGGCTTCTCCTAAAATTTGTTCCTTTTCACTATCGGAGATTTGATCTTCGGTCATTTCAGAAACATTTTTTATAACCTGATTCGAAAAGTTAATTCCTTTATAATTGGTACTCCAAAGTACATCCAGGAAAATATGTCCATTAGTATAATTGAAATTATAAATCGACATCCAGTGCGAATAATTCGTAGCATCAGGGCCAGGTAAAACATAATCTGAACGAAAATATTCCACCACAGAACGACCTTCTTGCCAGCCATCCCAGAAATTACTTCTGGCTTCTAATTCTGAATAAGCTGCCGTTAAACCAGATCTTGCATCTTCGGCATTACGCCAAAAATTTTCCGAAGTAAGCTGATCCGGGGGTTGCTTATCTAGATATTCATCATCAGAACATCCTATAGTCAGTAAAATACTTAATAGAAAAACGGATTTTATTATATATTTTTTCATTTTAATACTTCTTTAGAAACTAAGTTGAACTCCAGTTATTAGTGATTTATATTTTGGGTAAAGGTTTACATCGATCCCTCTGGAAAGTACACTTCCACCAACTTCTGGATCAAGGCCTGAATAATTCGTTACCGTAAAGAGGTTCTGACCTGTTATAAATATTCTTGCACGATCTACAAATGTCTTTTTGATCACATCTGGAGAAAAAGTATATCCTAGTTGTAAAGTTCTCAACCTTAGGTAATCTCCATCCTCTAGAAATCTAGTGGAAGCACGGTTATTGCGATTTGGATCATTTAAAACTGCTCGAGGCACCTCTGTATTAGTATTAGCCGGTGTCCATGCATCAAGGGCAGCTGTTCGATAATTTCTTCCGGTATCCAAACTTAAAAGCCTGAAATCATTTCCATTATAAATTTTATTTCCTCCTACACCCTGGAAGAATATGGTAAGATCAAAATTCTTGTATTCTCCAGTCAGGTTTAGACTATATTCATACTTTGGTATTGCGGTTCCTGCATATACTTCATCATCTTCATTTATCACCCCATCACCATTTTGATCTTTAAACCTTATATCGCCGGGCTCTGCGTTGGGTTGAATAAGATTTCCATTCACACTATGAGACTGTACTTCTTGCTCATTCTGGAAAATTCCATCTGCAACAGGGAGAAAAAAGGCTCCCGGTTCATAGCCAATCTTTGTCTGATTTACAAAATGGTCAGATCCGAATAATAAACCGATACCATACAATACCTGGTCTTCATTACTTAATTTAGTGACTTCACTATTAATAGTCGTAAAAGTTCCTCCGACAGAATATTTAAAATCATTATCCCTGTTGCGATAATTAGCTTCAAATTCAAATCCTTTATTTTCGAATGCGCCAACATTTACAATAGGATTGTTAATTCCTGCAGAAGGGGACACTTCTCTTGTTATTAATAAATCTTCGGTTTTACTATTATAATAGTTTATTGAACCTTGGAGTTTATTATCAAATATTCCAAAATCCAATCCGAAGTTAGCGGAAGTATTGGTTTCCCATTGTAAATCATCATTTTGGAGGTCGCGCGCTATACTACCTAAATATGAGTTCTGCGGATTACCATAAACGTAGCCCCCATCATTTTGACTTTTACCTTGTGATATCAATGCAACATAATCATAATAACCTAAGGCACTATCATTTCCCGCCTGTCCCCAACTATATCGAAATTTTAGAAAATTGAGCACTTCCTGATTTTCCATGAAGTTTTCTTCGGTAATTTTCCACCCTAAAGCAAAAGAGGGAAAAACACCATACTGGTTATTTTTTCCAAATTTGGAACTCCCATCACGTCTTAAACTAGCCTGAACGAGGTATTTCTCATCAAAAGCATAATTTATTCTTCCAAACTGGGAAACTAAAGCATATTCAGCGTTCGTTCCACTAGCTGAATAGGTGCCATCGCTAAACGCATCCAGCGTATCGAAATCGGGATCTAATATAGTAGCTGGCACCTTATTCCCGTCATCATCGATCTTATAACCCTCAGCCTGAGCATAGGTACTTTTAAATGGTTCCCTAATTCTTTGGTATCCTGCCAATAGTCCCACACTATGTTTACTTAAATCAAAGTTATACCTTAGTGTATATTCTTCATTTAATCTTCTGAATTCTGAATGGTATTCAGATAAAAAAGAAAATTCACGTTCAGCAATATCTTGCACATCTCTTACTCGAAATGGCTGGTGAAAATTGTATGTATAATTTTGGCGGTCAGCAAGGCTAAAACCTGCTCCAATATGGAAATTCTCAAATGCTTCAAAATCAAAATTTACATTACCAAAAAAATATTTCTGTTTAGTATAGGATTCTAAAAAATGATCTTCTCCTACTGGATTTCTGTGATCTGGAAGATCCCCTGATCTATATCCAAATCCTGATTCACGGTCTTCATCTAAAACCGGTATTAAAGGCGAAATAAAATAGGTCTCCCTGATAGAAAATTTATGTTCTTCCCTATAGGTTTCACTATAATTTAAATTCGTGGAAACATTTAATTTCCCTTTTTCTAAATTAATCTGAGAATTAACACCTTTCTTAGTGAATCCGGAACCAATTAATAAGCCCGTTTCCTCAGCGTAATTACCTCCAACACTATAATTTATATTTTTACTACCGCCACTAATTCTAATATTATGATTAGAAAGATATCCTGTCCTGTGGGTTTCATCAATCCAGTCTGTATCATATGTGGATGGATTTACCACATATTGTGGAAGTTCTGCGCCTGCATTCTCATACATTTGACGGTGAACGGCAATATATTCTTGAGCATTTAATAGCTCCATTTCTTCCCTAGGTGTATTTATACTTAAAGAAGATTCAATATCAATTCTAGGTTTTCCTTCCTCTCCTTTTTTGGTCGTAATGATTACAACCCCATTTGCTGCCCTGGTTCCATAAATTGCCCCAGAGGCTGCATCTTTAAGAATTTCGATACTTTCAATATTGTTGGTATTGATAAAATAAGGATCGGCCTGAACTCCGTCCACAATATAAAGAGGCTCATTGTTTCCGAAAGTTCCAATTCCACGAATCGAAATCTCAGGTGCAGATCCCGGACTTCCGGTTGAATTTGTAACTGTAACTCCCGAAACTCTACCTTGTAAAGCATCAAGTGGATTTGTAGTTATAACTTTATTAAGTTCTTCACTTTTAACTGAGCTAATCGCTCCAGTTACATCACTCCTTTTTTGAGTACCATACCCTACGACAACTACTTCATTTAGACTTTCAAGGTCATCTTCTAAAGTAACGTCAATTATTTGCTGATTCCCTACTTCAATAGTTTTCGTTTTAAATCCTATATATTGAAAGCTTAATTCTTCACCTTGGGAAACCTCAATGGAATATTTTCCATCAAAATCGGTTTGAGTTCCTCTATTTGTTCCCTTCACAGAAATATTTACTGATAGTAAAGGCATTCCTTTGGAATCTGTAACTGTTCCTGTTATTGTTGATTGTTCCGAAATCGTTTGCGTACCCGTATCATAAAAAATTTCTTTTTCTTTTAATAGAATTACATGTTCTTCTGTGAACTCATAGGTATAATCTACTAAGGATAGACAGCGATTTAATAAATCTTCTGCTGAAATAATACCAGCATTCAATCTAAGACTAGGCGCTTCATTGAAAAGGTTACTTGGGTAAATAAAAGTGTAATCTGTCTGCTCTTTAATTAGTTGAAAAGCATCTTCGACACTAATATTGGCAGACTTATCAATTTTTATTTTAGCATTCTGGGAAAACAGCTTATCAGAGTTAAATCCAAAGCTGCTAATGCAAAAGAATAAGATAAAGACTCTCATAATAAAGATTAATATTCCCTTCGGCAAAGGCAATAGTTTACCATTCAATTTAGTTTTCATAAATTTGTAGTTAGTTAATTACTTAATTAATTGGAATGAGGGTTTAGATTGTCCAGATATAAACCCCATTCCTTTTCATTCTTGGTATTGCATTACTTTGATTTTATTTCCATTTAATTCAAATCGTGCTCGTTTAGTATTTTCAATAATGTTCAGGATACTTTCAAGATTTTGGTCTTTCCTGAACCTGCCATTAAACTTCATTTCTTCTAATTCCTTTTCCTGAAAATCTGCACTTATATCATACCACCTTGATAAAACCGCAAAAATTCCTTTTAAAGATTCATCTTTAAATAAAAACATTCCGTCCTTCCAGGCTATATAATCATACACATCTACTTCCTTTATACCTTCTAAAGAATGGTCTTCAATAATCGATTGCTGGCCAGGGTTTAATGTGACAGTATTTTTACCATATAAAAGATTTACTTCCCCTTCAACCAACGTAGTCACAACTTTACCTTCATTATAATTCTCAATATTAAAGGAAGTACCTATTACCTCGATATTCTGATTCAAGTTTTTAACAACGAATTTCTTACCATTATTTTCTAGAGCTGGTGTGACCTGAAAATAGGCTTCACCATATACCAAAATTACTTCCCGCTTATCGCTTTGTTCAAAACTGGTAGGAAATTCAAGTTTGGATTTTGCATTTAATGTAACTTTAGTACCGTCACTCAATTCAACAGTAAATTGCTTTCCTGTAGGAACATTAATGGTATTAGTGCCATGGGCTTCCTGGGTTTTATTGATTTTAAGTTGATCTTTATTCGCCTGGTAATACTTGCCTGAAACAAAGGAATCTTTATTTCCAAAAGTTATTGAGTTCCCGTTCTGATCTTTAAAAATTATATCGTCTGATTTTTTTTCCTTCTTCTGAATTTCCACTACCTGATTTTCCTGGTCAAACGGACTACTCAGAAAAAAATAAAGTGGAAAACTCAACAAGCCAATAACCAGGATCGCTGCAACAGTATATTTCCAATAAGGAGTATTGCTTTTTACAATTTTGGATTCAAGCTTTTTCCAAGCAAAAGAAGTATTTACCTTAATCGCGGTATTTTTATGATTATAGTTGTTTAGTTTAAAATAATACTGACGATGCTCCTCTGAAGAAGAATACCAATCCTGAAATTGTTTTTCTTCCTCTGGAGTTAATCCCCTTTTAATTCTTTTTATTAATAAACTATACTCCATTATAAATTAGGTATGATGCCCCCTTTATATTAGAGACAAATTATTTTATGATTTGGGTGACAATTTTTAGATTTTTTTCTAAATCAGTTAAAAAAACAGAATATAGAAACGACTATGAGAGCTGATTCAATTTTAAATTTAGCACGTTTTAACTGGGTTTTTACGGTATTTACGGAGATCCCCATTTCTTCCGAAATTTCATTATAACTTAAGCCATACATTACTTTTAGCTTTAAGATTTCCTGCATTTTCGTTGGTAAATTTTCCAGGATCCCTTCAGCCTTCTTAACTAGTTCCAACATTTCTTTCTCATTAAAAACCTCTATTTGAAGTTCTTCTGTTAGGGATATTGAGATATCTATAAAATAATCTGAATCGGAGACCTTAATTTTTTTTAGATGATTTAAACTACGGTTCCTTACCATAGTAAATAAATACGCCTGAAGGGACTTTTCAATATTCAGGTTAGAGATATTTTCCCATAAGTAAATAAAGGATTCCTGAACCAAGTCTTCACTGGCCACCTGATCGAGTGTGAATTTATAAGAGTAAGATACTAAACGAGCATAGAAAGCCTCAAAAACTTTTTGAAAAGCTTTCCTATCCTTTTTCTTTAATCTCTCCAGAATAAGATTTAATTCCACTCGTTAGTAAGGTTTAAACAAAACAAGATATTTTAACCGAGCTACACAATATTTTGAATTGAAGTTTTAACATTTTGTTAATCTTATTTCATTTAAACACTGATTTATCAAATCTTGAAAAATTTTAAGCTATTTATTTGGCATTTACTAATTTTTTGTAATTTGCATGCGTCCACACATTCTCATTTTTCAAAACAAGATTTTATTTCCATTTAATTCATTTCTATTTAAGTAACCTTTTCTGAGTTTTTCAGATTAAAGCTTTTATAAAAATGAATAGATATCTATTGCTATGCTTTTACCTCTTTATTAGCACTTTTTTTATGGTTGCTCAAAAAAACCATAATCGTTCGGCTAAAAAAGAAATTTATAACTTATTAGACTACAGAGGAACCCCAGATTCTCCAGAAGATAAATCTTTTCTCATCTTCTCAGATAAAGGTTCGTGGTTTGGATTTTCTACACCTAGTGCTATTAATCAAGATGGCTTTTCAGGTCCTTTTATCATGTCACAGAATAATGGTACTTGGTTAAGTCCTTCATTAGTTAATATTCGTATAAAAAGTTTAATGGAAGCCAACCAGAAAACTTTAATTAGAAACTCATACGAAGGAAGACTTTCTGGATTAAATTTTAAGAAAGAAACTAAAAACTGGCAGATATCACATTCGATGTTTTTTGTTTCAGCAAAAACTGCTGTATTTAAATTTCAAATTAAAAATTTTGATGATAAACCAATTTCTATCCAGCCCGTTATAGAAGGGAAGATATTTGAAGCCGGTTTTAGTCTAGAACAAGAAAAAAAGCTAATTAAAGTAAAAAGTAAAACCAATAATTTTTACGGATTGCTTAACCTACCCACAGAAGTTAAGCTGTCTTCTATTGTTATTTCTGACACATCTTACTCTGCCGATCTAAATCCAATTGAAGTTGCCTCGGGAGCAACCCACGAATTCATTTATTCTTTCTCATTTGCGACTGAATTTGATAAAAATGAACTTGACTTAATAAATACTATCCAAGGCCATTTTTACCAGGAACACAAAAAAATCCAACAAGAAAAGCTTGCCTTAATAGGATCCATCCAAAACCTAATGCAAGATCAATGGAAGGATTCTACTTATTACCAATTAGCACAAAAATCCTTGCTTACCCTTCAAAACAATTGGCGAGCAGCCTCTGGCGGATTAAAATATGATGGATTTTTTCCTAGTTATCATTATAAATGGTTTTATGGCTTTTGGGCTTGGGATAGCTGGAAGCATGCAGTGGCGGTAGCCTATTACGATCCAGATCTAGCCAAATCTCAAGTGCTGGCAATGTATGATTACCAAACCGAAAACGGTTTTATACCAGATTGTGTATACCGTGATAATGTAATTGAAGAAAACAATTACCGTAACACTAAACCTCCACTTTCTGCCTGGGCCGCTTGGACCATTTTCAAACAGGATGGCGATAGAGATTTCATTAAAAAAATTTACCCGAAAATTAAAAAACAACATGAATGGTGGTATCTGTATCGTGATCATGATAAGGATGGAATTTGCGAATATGGATCTACAGATGGAACTTTAATCGCAGCAAAATGGGAGAGTGGTATGGACAATGCGGTGCGATTTGACGATACCAAACTATTGCCAAACTCCAAAAATGCCTTCTCTATGGATCAGGAAAGTGTGGACCTAAACTCTTTCTTGTATGCGGAAAAGCTTTATTTAAAGAAACTGGCAAAAATCCTGAAAATTAAAAAGGATGAAGACCTTTTTGAAAAACAGGCGGATATCTTAAGAGAACAAATTAACCACCAATTCTATAACGAGGAGGATGGCTGGTACTATGATACGTCCCTGGATGGTAATTCATTTATTAAAATAAAGGGTAGCGAAGGATGGATTCCACTTTGGGCAGGCATTGCTTCTAAATCTAAAGCCAATAATCTTTTGAAAATAATGATGGATAGCACACAATTCAATACATCCGTTCCTTTACAAACCTTGAATGCCAGTTCAGAAAAATTCGAGCCGGATGGAGGATATTGGCGCGGACCAACCTGGATAGATCAATCGTATTTCGGAATAAAAGGATTAAAAAAATATGGCTATGAGAGTGAAGCGAATGAATTGACCAGAAAATTAATACACAATGCTGAAGGGGTAACCAAAAATGGAAAGGCTATTCGCGAAAACTATAATCCAATATCCGGCAAAGGCCTTGAGGCCTACAATTTTAGCTGGTCTGCGGCACATTATTTACTTCTACTTTTAAATGAATAATTATGAATAATCTGAAGCTGGACTTTGACCAGGATACCATCAACGAAATTGCAAGAAAGCTTTATAATAAAACTGGAGTTGTGAAATCACTTCCAGGGGAGCTAGACCTTAATTTTTTATTTAAGACAGATTCTAGGGATTATATTCTCAAAATAGCTTCAACAGAAAAATGTGAAATCGAATTCCTGAATTTTCAGAATAATATTCTCAATCATTTAGAAGGTGGTGATCCTACCCTTTTGTTACCCGAAATAATTCTAGGCATCGATGGTAAACAAATAAATGAACTGAAAATCGAAGGAAACAATTACTATGTAAGGTTATTGACCTGGCTTCCCGGTGAACTTTGGAGTGATGTTAAAGTACATACCCCGGGACTCTTGAAGGATCTTGGAAAAAAAGCCGGTTATCTTACAGGCCTTTTAAATAATTTTGAAGATCCATTTCCAATAAAGAGAAAATTCGACTGGGATGTTTCACAAACTTCCTGGACTAAACCGCATCAAAACCTTTTTAAATCACAAAAGAAAATTTATATAGATCACTTTTACAAGGGCTTTAAATCTATTGAATCTCAATTAGCCAATTGTCGTAAAAGTATAGTACATAATGATATTAATGATAACAATATTATAATCCAACCCAACAACGAAAAGGTAATTGGTTTTATAGATTTTGGAGACGCTACTTATACTGCGACTATTAATGATCTTGCAATTTGTGTGACATATGCCATAATGCAAAAAGAGCAGCTGCTTGAAGCCGCTTTAGAAGTAATAAAAGGCTACCACACTTCCTTCCCCTTACAAGAAAATGAGTTAGAATTGCTTTACTGGCTGGTAGGTGCAAGATTGGTCATTAGCCTTACTAAA
This sequence comes from Christiangramia portivictoriae DSM 23547, assembly GCF_000423045.1. GTDB lineage: Bacteria > Bacteroidota > Bacteroidia > Flavobacteriales > Flavobacteriaceae > Christiangramia > Christiangramia portivictoriae. The sequence goes on from NZ_AUHF01000008.1 coordinate 181,955, forward strand.
TCTGAAATTAACGCTAAATCTGAACCTGAAAACAAATATCACCAGGTAAGTACTGCAGCTGCTTGGGAATTAATTGAAAATTGGTACCAAATAAAACCCTATCTGGCAGGTGAACTATTTAAAGACGCATGTGGCTATAGGACGAGTAAAAAATATTTACGATTTCAAAAATTCTGTAATTCAACAAATTTGGACCTTTCAGATCTTTTTGAGACTAAAAGAAGTACTTCATTTAAGTACTTGAATATAGATATTTCAACAGATTCAATTAGCAGTCTCCAAGATGCAAAGGATAAAAGAAAAATAGCTAAAAGACTTAAGGAGCACTGGAAAGAAAATGCTGAGAATATAATTTATGGAGGTTATAATGAGGTTCGACTTGAATTGATAAGAGAGGAAAATCGAGTTAAAACCTTAAGAGGTGACTTTTGGTCTAATTTATTACTAGGGGTGCAATTTTGGCACTTTAGAAAATTCAACGTGTGTGCAATAATTCCTGGGAAAATTGTAGAGCTGAATGAAACCAGGAAAATTTGCATAATAGAACATTCCTTTGGTAAGAATGGTAAATTTTATACCATTTACCGGAATCTTATGTTTGAACCTTCCTTAGTTACTCATGGGGAAATTGAGAAGGGAGATATTATTGGAAAGCATAAATCCAAAGAGAAAGAGGCATTTATACTTCAGCTAAGTCTTCATCATCCTAACGAAGTACATCCGATTACACATTGTTTAGACCGGGACAAAAGAGTATTTAATCAAATTTTTCCTGATCCCATGTTATTATTTGAAGAACATAATATACCGGAAAATGGGTTAAACTCGGAAACGCTGATTTCAGAACGTAAAACCTATTTAGGCAAAAGCCTTAGTCTAAGTTATGAAGAACCCTTAAAGATTGTTAGAGGAGATGGAGCCTATCTTATAGATGATAAGGGGCGCAAATATTTGGATATGGTTAATAATGTGGCTCATGTAGGGCACGAGCATCCAGAAATTGTAAAAGCGGGAAAAAAGCAAATGGAAATGCTCAATACTAATTCCCGTTATCTTCATGAGAATATTGTCACTTTTGCGAAAAAGCTTTTAGAAACTTTTCCCAAACAACTTTCGGTAGTTCATTTCGTAAATTCAGGGAGTGAAGCCAATGAGCTGGCCATTAGAATGGCAAAATCTTATACTGCCCAAAAAGATTTTATTGCTGTAGAAGTCGGGTATCATGGAAATACTAATGCCTGTATAGATATTAGCTCATATAAATTTGATGGCAAAGGAGGAAAAGGCGCACCTGAACATACCCAAATAGTTCCATTACCTGATTCATTCAGAGGAAAATACCGTGGGGAGCATACTGGTTCGCAATATGCTGCCCATATTAAAGAAGCTATTGAAAACATCCATGAAAAAAATAGAAAACCCGCAGCATTTATTTGTGAAAGTATCATTAGCTGTGGAGGGCAGATAGAGTTACCGAAAGGTTTTCTAAAATTAGGTTATAAATACACCCGTGATGCTGGAGGTGTATGTATTGCAGATGAAGTACAGGTAGGTTGCGGCAGATTAGGCACACATTTTTGGGGCTTTCAAGAACATAACGTAGTACCCGATATTGTAACCATAGGAAAGCCATTGGGCAACGGCCACCCCCTGGCAGCCGTGGTTTGTACCGCGGAAATCGCTAATGCATTTGCCAATGGAATGGAATATTTTAACACGTTTGGAGGGAATCCCGTTTCATGTGCAATAGGAAAAAAAGTACTTGAGGTAATTGAAAACGAGAACCTACAGCAAAATGCAAGCGAAATGGGAAGTTATCTGAAAGCACAACTGAAAGTACTTCAAAAACAATTCCCAATTATCGGTGATGTTAGGGGTAAAGGATTATTTCTTGGCTTTGAACTTAATGACAAGAAAAAGAATCCCCTACCCCATGCTGCCGACTCACTGGTCAACAGAATGAAGGAAAGAGGAGTATTAATGAGCACAGATGGACCAGATAATAATGTACTGAAATTGAAACCTCCTATAATAATAAACCGAGATCAGATAGACTACTTTCTCCATCATCTTAGTATCGTACTTCAAACAAGTAATTTAAATGCTTCTTAAATTTAATATACCTCCATTAATGAAAAATCAATTATATTTCTTTTTATCCATATTATTAATAGGAACAAACCTATTCGCTCAGGGTAAAAAACCATACGAAGATCATACAGTTTTTCAAATTAACAAACTTGATCCAAGAGCCGACTTTTTCGCCTTCGAAACCGAAGATTTAGCCAAAAAAAATGAAAAGGAACTTTCTAATAGATTTATTTCTCTGAACGGTGAATGGGATTTTAAGTGGGTAAAATCCTTAAATGACCGTCCTGAAAATTATTATAATCCTGAAGTTAATTCAGAAGGATGGGGTAAGATAAAGGTACCGGGGAATTGGGAAACTCAAGGTTACGGACATCCTATTTACCTGGACGAACGATATCCCTTTGATGAAACCTGGCCAGATATTCCTTACGAATATAATCCCGTTGGCACTTATCGAAAAACCATTGAAATTTCAGAAGATTTTATTGAAAACAATAGAGTTATCCTACATTTTGCCGCTGCAAAAGCCATTGAATTGTATTTGAATGGTGAATTCGTGGGGTATTCTGAAGGTTCAAAAACCCCTGCAGAATTTGATGTCACCCATTTTGTGAAAAATGGCAGAAACCTGCTTGCCTTGCAAATGGTTCGGTGGAGTGACGCCAGTTATTTGGAAAGTCAGGATATGCTTAGGATGAGCGGCATAGAACGGGAAGTTTACCTTTATAATACTCCTAAAGTCCATGTTCAGGATTTTGGAATTAAAGCAAATCTGGCAAACAATTTTGAGGATGGTGCTTTTGAGGGCAGCTTTTTCATCAAAAATTCTTCGAAAAAAAACCAAAAAGCAAAACTTTGGATAAAACTCAAAGATCCAAAAGGAGAAATTGTTTATTCAGCTTCGGAAGAAATCCTTGTTAGAAAAAATGATTCTGTAGAGAGAATTTTTTCAGAAGAAATTGAAAATATAGAAAAATGGTCGGCTGAAATTCCAAACCTATATACATTGGAAATTAGATTGCAACCAAACAAAAATGTTTCTCCTTCCTTTATATTAAAAAAGATTGGATTTCGATCCGTGGAAATAAAAGAAAACCAATTATTGGTAAACGGAAAGGCTATTTACATTAAAGGCGTGGACCGTCACGAAACCGATCCCTTCACCGGGCATGTGGTAAGCCGTGAAAGTATGGAAAAGGATATTCGCTTGATGAAACAAAATAACATTAATGCTGTACGGAGCAGCCACTACCCCAACGATCCTTATTGGTATGATCTTACCGATAAATACGGACTCTATGTAATAGATGAAGCCAATATAGAAAGTCATCCGCTGGCGATTGATGAAAAAACACAAATAGGAAACGAGGAAAATTGGATCCCAGCACATTTGGAGAGGACAAAAAGAATGTTCTACAGAGATAGGAACCATCCTTCTATTATCATCTGGTCATTGGGCAACGAGGCTGGCCACGGAAAGGTATTTGAGACAACCTATAAATGGTTGAAAGATCACGATTCCAGACCTGTTCAATATGAACCAGCAAAAACAGCGGATTATACTGACATCTACTGCCCAATGTATCCTTCACCGGAGCATTTGGAAGACTACGCTAAAAACAATCCTCAAAAACCGGCAATAATGATAGAATATGCCCATGCGATGGGAAATTCTGTAGGGAATTTACAGGATTACTGGGACCTCATTGAGAATTATGAAGTTCTACAGGGAGGATTTATCTGGGATTGGGTAGATCAAGCCCTGGAATATAAATATCCTGAAGGTAAACCTTATTTGGCGTACGGTTATGATTATCATCCCGATTTACCTACAGATGGAAATTTTTTAAATAACGGTTTAGTTGATCCTTATCGTAATCCACACCCTCATTTATCTGAAGTAAAAAAGGTTTACCAGCCGGTTGAATTTAAATTTGATAAAGCTTCTACTACAATAAAGGTTTTTAATAAAAATTTCTTTAAAACATTAAATGATGAAAAAATTACATGGAAACTTCTTGAAAATGGAAAAAGTATAGATTCAGGAAAGATTTCTATAAATAACCTTAAGCCTAGAACAAAGCAGGATTTTCAAATAAAATTCGATAAAACCTCTTCAAAAATTGAACTTATATTACAGGTATTCCTAAAAACAAGTTCAGACGAAGAACTATTACCGGCAAATCACCTATTGGCTTTTGAGGAATTTGTAATATCAGCATTTAAAGGATCAGGTTTCAAACTTGTAAACAACGATGGAGTAAATATTATTTCCCAATCAGACAACTTTATAATTAAAGGAAAAAATTTCCAACTGAATTTGGATAAAGTTTCCGGGGAAATCAAGGAATGGAAATATAATAATCAATTGATTACCAATGAGCCCATACAATTAAATTTTTGGCGTGCCCCAACAGATAATGACCTAGGAAACGGAATGGATAAATGGGCTAAAATATGGAAAACGGCTACGTATAATTACACTTCAAAACTAATTAAACAACCAGTGCTTAACGATAAAAGAGTTGCTTTTGAGGTGGCTTATGCGCTTCCTGAAAATATTGCGAAGGTAAATGTAGCTTACGAAGTAAATTCAGATGGTGATCTTAAAATCAACTATAAATTTGAACCGCTCAAAAAAGAGTTACCAAATATTCCAAGAATTGGAATGTATATGATTTTACCAAACGATTTTAAAGATTTAAGTTGGTATGGAAAAGGACCAGAAGAATCTTATTGGGATCGCAAAACGGGTCAACAAACCGGTATTTATTCAGGTAGAATTGAAGATCAATTTCATAGGTACCTAAGACCTCAGGAAACCGGAAACAAAACCGATGTTAGATGGATAAGGCTGGAATCTGAGAACCTTTCTCTTTCAGTATATGCGACGAACTCTTTATTAAATTCAAGTATATGGCCATTTAAAATGGCAGAAATTGATTTAGAAGAAAATGAAAAAGCCGCATCTGCTTCCGGACTAGTACCTGTAACTAAAAAACATGGAGCTGATATAAAATTGGGGGAAACTTTACAATGGAATATAGATTATTTGCAAATGGGTGTGGGAGGTGATACTTCCTGGGGGAGACTAGTTCATCCGGAGTATACTATTAAGCCGAATCCCTATTCATATAGTTTTATTATTCAACCAAACCTGAAATAATAAAAATACTCAATACGCATATTTGATGGGCTACAATTTTATTGATGTTTAGAATTATATTATTCTTTTTAAACTTTAATAGGAATTAGCCTTGCGATATTTAAAACAAAAATTAATTATGGGCCGACCATCGACAAAACCGAAAGATTTAAGGGACGGATATTACATTGAGGTTCGAAATAAAAATAAAAAAAATGGCGTCAAGATTAGAAGAGACACCAAAGAGCAACTCCAGCTGGTCATTGAAGAATATAAAAAAATAAAAGATGTGTTAATTCTAGGGAGATTCAAGAATGGAAAAATGATTGAAATCCCAGATCTCAAGCATCCAAAATAGAACTTTATAATACTTCTATACCGTTTTTATTTTTCCAAGCAGCTAAGAATTTAACTCCTTTCTATTGATTTTAATAGATAGGATGATAAATTAAAAAGCCCGGAAACATAGTGTTTACGGGCTTTTATAAGAATTTAATAAACGCTTATTGGAGAAATAGGATCTATTCTTCTATTACTTTGACATACATTAAGGATATATAATTATCCATATAAATTATAAGAAGTAGCTGAGAAAAAAAATTAAAGAAACAAAGGCGAATGCTCTTTAGCTTTAGATATAATTGACTAATTAAATGCATTATTACCACCATAAATAATTCACAGACGATTGGATTACAACGTTTTTTTGTAAGAAAAACTATCTAGGTTACTATTAAATTCCTTTGAAGGAAAAACTCAGGTTAAGAGCCTAAAAACAACCCGCTGATAACCAATTTATCTAATATAAAATAGTTCTCTCATTTTGAAACTGTGTACGAAATTGCGAAGGGGTGCTGTTTTTAACTTTTTTAAACTGCCGGTTAAAATTAGATAAATTCTGAAATCCTACATCGTAACCAATTTGTTCAATGTTCAAATCTTCCTTTATCAGTAAAACACAGGCATTTTCAATTCGTACCTCATTTAGAAACTGAACATACGTTTTCCCGGTCCTTTCCTTAAAATATCGGCTAAACTGGGATTTACTCAGATTTGCCTTTTCGGCTACATTTTCAACCAAAATATTCGTTGCATAGTTTGAAAAGGTATAATTGATCACTTTATTGAGACGATCATATCCTTTTTCATTCAAGGTTGGTGATAGGCCAGTAGCATTTAAGAATTCGTAATTTTCATCATTAAACTGACTCAATATTTTCAACAATTGAATCACTCTTCCCTCATTTGTTGCTGAGCGCATATCGAGCATCATTTGTTCCAGATTAAATTCAGAATTTCGACGTAGCTTTATTACTCTTTTTGCATTTAGCAATAGGTTTCGTATTTCCCTCAATTCAGGGACTTCAAAAAAAGATTCTCCAAAGCTATTATAACTAAAGAAAATTGAAAGACCTTTTATTCCAGGGGAATCGGATTCATAATATTTTGCTGAACTCTTTATTAAATGTGGTACATCCTGACCTATAAAATATAAATCTCCTTCTTCAAACTTGACAACATTCGTTCCTCCATAAAATAAACCGGTTCCCTTTTCAATAAGTGTAATCTGATATTCCGGGTGGTAATGCAGTTTACCATAAAAATACTTTCCGGCTTCTTCCTGGACACGGATCGCTTTATTCTCAGTTTTTGGTATTTTGAAATAAATAGGCTTCATACCCGAATATCAATCATTATAACCAAAAGGATCTTCTATACTTTTGGCTGGCTCGGTGAACCAAACCGGGCCATTTTCATCAATATAAACATGGTCTTCAAGACGAACGCCAAATTCATTTTCAACACAAATCATTGGCTCTATACTAAAACACATACTTTCTTTGAGCTTAATAGAATTATCTTTTACAATATACGGATGCTCATGGATCTCTATACCAATCCCATGCCCAACTCTATGCGGAAGTCCCGGCAATTGGTATTGCGGCCCTAAATTGTTTTTCTCTAAAAATTTCCTGGTTTGATCATCTATTATTCCACAGGCACTATTTTCCTGTATCGCTGAAAAAGCTGCAAATTGTGCATCTCTCTCTACCTGCCAGATCTTTCGCTGTTTGTCATTCGGTTTCCCAAAAAAATAGGTGCGTGTAATATCTGAAATATAGCCGTTAAATTCACAACCGGTATCCACTAGAACAATATCGTCCATTTCCAGATCCTTGGGATTCTTTACTCCGTGTGGAAAACTGGTATCTTTTCCAAAAAGAACAATGCAAAAGTAAGAGCCATTTTTAGCTCCCATTTTTTTATGTGCTTTATCTATAAAATCCACTACTTCTGCCGTAGAAATGCCAATTCTCAAAATACGGGCGGCAGCTTTTTGCACCTCCATGGTTATATTCATGGCATATTGGATATTCTTGATTTCAGCTTTAGATTTATACATTCGGCATTCCATGAATAGTTGTTCTGCCGAAAACTGTCTGGCATTCTGAATATGCCGGGTAAAACCATCACTTATCCTGAAAGCAGTTGTGTCGTCTATACCCAACCTAAATTCATTTTTTATAGCAATCTTTTCGGAAATTACCTCGAACACATTTTCATGTTCTTCCCAGGCTAAAATTTCACCTTGTACTCCCATAAAATCTTTAATAGTTCCGATCTCAAAATCTGGAACTATATATATCAGGGTTTCATCTGGAAGAAGCAGGGCGCCAACCAGACGTTCAGAAGGAGACCACCTGGTTCCTGTAAAATAATAAAGATTTGGCCCGGCATTAATATAAATCATGTCTACTGATTCTTTTTGCATCAGTTTGCAAAGTTTCTGTAGCCGTTCGTTGAAGCCATCCTGTGCAACAGGATTTGGCGCGCCAGGTATAGGTTTTAACTTATTAAGTTCCTTTTCTATTGTACTTCCGCCAATTCCGTTTTTCAACATATTGATATTTTAAATTTTTCGATCTGGGCTAAAAGGATTGATATCCATTGATAATTTTTTCTCTGAAATGATTTCCGAAACCAATTTGCCTGTGGCTGGCCCCAAACTCCAGCCCATCATGGCGTGTCCGGTAGCAAAAATCAGGTTTTTAACAGCCTTGCTCCTACCAATATAGGGTAAACCATCTGGAGAACATGGTCTCAATCCAGATTTAGCATTGCTTATATCCTCTTCATCAATTTTTAAACCTTTATAATATCCTTCCGCAGCATTTGCGATAGTTTCTACACGATTTTTTGAAATTCTTTCATTAAGTCCCGAAAGTTCCATAGTGCCGGCAAATCTTGTGAAACCGTTCATAGGGGTTACTGCTACCCTAGCCTCTATCAAAATAGTGGGAATACTGATTCCAGTGGATTTCTCTACATTAAAACTATATCCTTTTCCGGCTTCTAGTGAAAGTGGAATCTTTAACTTTTTTGCAAGTTTCGAAGTCCAGGTTCCCGCGGCAATAATTACCTCATCGGCCGGAATTTCTCTAAGACCAGTTTTTACAGTATTAATTCTACCACTATTTATTTTGAAATCCTCCACTTCCTCATTCAATATAAAATTCACCCCTTGCTTTTTTAGAAAAGCTTTCATATCCCTCATAAAATCATTAGGAGTCATATGCGCATCTGAGTCATAAAAATAAGCTCCGTTTACATTAAAATCTACATTCGGCTCCAACAATTTAAGTTCTTCTTTATTTAGGTGCTTCACCTTTAATCCCCGCTTTAAGGCTATTTCAGCTACTTCCCCTTCCTCATCGCCTGTTTCAGCCAGTTTATAACACATTAAAAGCCCCTTTTTATTAAATTCGAAATCAAAATCTGAAGATTCTTTCATTGCCTGATATAAATCCCTGCTCATAAGATTAATTTTCAAAATTGCAGGAATGGATTGATCTACTCTTTTCTGAGTCGCAGACCTTTTAAAAGACCAGGCCCATTTTATAAAATCCATATCCGATCTGGGTTTTACATAAAAAGGACTGTTTTTATTCAGCATCCATTTTAAACCTTTGGTGATTATCCCAGGAGAACTAAGCGGAATAAAATGGCTAGGGGTTATATAGCCGGCATTTATGAAACTGGCCCCCGAAGAAAAGTCATTGCGATCTATAATCGTCACCTCGTGGCCCTCCTTATACAGATAATAAGCGATATTTAGGCCGATTATACCTCCTCCAATAATTAGGCATTGTTTATTCATGATTAATACTTATTTCTTAGATTACCTGAAATCCGAAAGCATATGGATCTTTTTCGTCAATCGTAATAGTATTACGTCCGAAGACCTTTGCCCAACCCTTTATGCTCGGGATAATTGCGGGATGATTCCCTATGCTTGTTTCCTTCTCAATCTTTCCTGTAAATTTTGAACCTATAAAACTTTCATGAATAAAGTCTTCTCCGGCTTTTAATTTACCACGCATATATAATTGCGCCATTCTTGCTGAAGTTCCGGTTCCGCAGGGAGAGCGATCTATAGCTTTATCCCCGTAAAATACCGCGTTTCTACCATGGGATTTAGAGTCTATAACATTTCCCGTCCATAACAGGTGACTTACATTTCGTATGGTGTCATTCTCAGGATGAATAAAATGATCTGGATATTTCTCGTTGATTTTCTGTCTCAGATATTGACTGTAACGCACTATTTCAGAAGCGGAATAGTTCTGAAGTCCGTGATAGTTCTTATGGGGATCTACTATTGCATAGTAATTCCCTCCATAGGCGACGTCAAACTTTAATTCGCCCAATCCGGGGCAATTAATCGTTAGATCTTTAAAAGCTAAATAACTTTTTACATTCGTTAATTTTACCCAATCTACTTTATTCCCTGTTTGCTGATAATCAATCTCTACCAGACCGGCGGGTGCTTCCATCCTGATTTTACCAGGAACCTTTGGGCTAATGAGCCCTTCTTCTATGGCAATAGTAATGGTTCCAATGGTGCCATGCCCACACATGGGAAGACAGCCGCTAGTCTCGATAAAAAGAATGGCAAAATCGTTATCAGAATCATGAGGCGGATAAATCATACTACCACTCATCATATCATGACCGCGTGGTTCGAACATCAAACCTTTTCGAATCCAGTCATATTCCTTTATAAAATGCTGGCGTTTCTCACTCATATTTGATCCTTCTAAAAGAGGAATACCTGATTTTATAAGACGTACAGGATTTCCACAGGTGTGGGCATCTATACATTCAAAACTTTGATAGATCATCTAAATACTTATTTAATGAACTAAGGAAGTAATGCTTCTGGAAAGTCCTGAAAACTTATTGGTCTCAGCCATCTATTGATCGCTGAAATTCCTACGGAAGTAAACCTGCTATCGGTAGAGGCAGGATAAGGCCCACCATGTGTCATTGCCGGTGAAACTTCAACTCCAGTGGGCATACTATTGAAAATTATCCTACCTGCTTTATGCTGAATTAACTGTACCGTCTTTTTAAGATCACTAAATTCTTCTTCCTCAGCGATCAGACTGGCTGTAAGTTGCCCCTGTAAACTTTCTACCGCTTTATTTAATTCTTCCAGATTATCACATGTAACCAACATGGTGAACGGGCCAAATACCTCTTCCTGCAGTCTATTGTTTTCAAAGAAATTTTTAGCATTTATTTTTACGATAATTCCTGCTACCATATTTCCATCCTTATCTCCAGCTTCGCTTAATACAGTAATATTAGAATTAGATATAAAATCATTCTTTACCTTGATAAAAGCCTGTTTAATTCCTTGGTTTAACATACATTGCTCATCGATCTGGGAATTGGCCGACACCAGTTCTTTCTCAAAATCGGCTAGCTTATCATTTTCCACAGTAAAAATTATCCCCGGACTCGTACAAAATTGACCTGCTCCAAGATTAAAAGAGCCGGCAAGTTGCTGTGCAATCTCCTTACCTCTTTTCTCCATCGCTGCTGCACTAACTATTACAGGGTTTACACTACCCATTTCAGCAAATACCGGGATTGGCTCTTCCCTTTTTGCAGCAAGATCATACAAGGCACGTCCCGCTTTCAAACTTCCGGTAAAACCAACCCCTTTAATTTTGGGATGCTTTACCAAAAATGTCCCTACTTCTATGTTATTGCTATTTAAATGTGAAAAAACACCATCTGGCATTCCAGTTTTCTTCGCAGCTTGGATAATTGCTGAAGCTACCAGTTCTCCAGTAGCCGGGTGCGAAGGATGCCCCTTCACCACTACCGGACAACCCGCTGCTAATGCACTGGCTGTATCACCTCCAGCTGTGGAAAAAGCCAGTGGGAAATTGCTGGCACCAAAAACCGCTATTGGGCCAATTGGAATGCTAGTAAGAAGCAAGGCTGGTTTTGGCATTGGAATTCTTTTAGGATCTGCCTTATCTTCAAAACTGTTTTTCCAATTCTCATTTTTAATATAAGAAGCAAATGCGTTTAATTGTCCTATAGTCCTGCCCATTTCTCCTTTTGCCCTTGCTTCGGGTAAACCAGTTTCCCGGCAATAAGTTATAATCAATTCATCACCTAATTCTAAAATCTCGTGACCAATTGCTTCCAAAAATCCGGCTCTTTCTTCTACAGTTTTAGCTGAATATTCTAAGAAAGAAATTTGGGCTTTTTTAACCGCCTGATTTACCTCTTGATTTGTAGCAATATGAAATTTTTCATTTTTTTCTTCAGTTGCCGGATTAATTGATTCAAATACGGAAGTGTTTTCCGCAGAGAGCTCATAGCCCACATAATTTTTTCCTGTTAACATATCTTATAATTTCTATTAAACAGATAAATATTCTTCAACATTTGGCCGAGATGCCATGGCTGTATCTATGATATTCTGAACGTTTTCACGCTCTTTACCATTTAAAGATAAACGCGGTGCTCGCACGTTCTCGGTTCCAATTCCCGTGGCTACTTCAGCCATCTTAATATTCTGAACCAATTTTGCATTGATATCCAGCTCTAAAACTGGCAGAAACCAACGATATATTTTTAATGCTTCTTCAATCCTACCAGCTTTAACGAGATTATAAATAGCGACCGTTTCTTTTGGAAAGGCACATACCAATCCAGCCACCCAACCATCAGCTCCCATCACTAAACTTTCCAAGGCTATAGTATCTACCCCACTTAAAATCTTAAGCCTATCTCCAAATCGATTAATTATCCTGCTGATATTCGAAGTATCTCGTGTAGATTCTTTTACAGCCTGAATATTGTCTTGTTTGAGTAGTTCTTCGAACATATCAAGACTAACCTCGATTTTATAATCTACAGGATTATTGTAAACCATAATTGGAAGAGAGGTACTCTTAGCAGTTTCCTTGTAATATTCTACAGTTTCCCTATCATCTGCTAAATAGCGCATTGGGGGAAGCATCATTAGGCCTGAAGCTCCGTCTTGTTCAGCAGTTTCTGCAGCCTGGATGGCTCCTTTTGTAGATTGTTCAGCAATATTCATAATTACAGGAATGCGATCGCCAACAATTTCTTTTGTAAATCTGGTTAACTCCCGTTTTTCTTCAGCCAGTAGTGTACTTGCCTCGCCTAAGGTTCCACCGAGGATAATTCCATTTACCCCTGCATTCAGCTGGGCGTGAATGTTCTTTTTGAACATATCCAAGTCTAGATTATCATCTGCCGTAAATTTGGTGGTAACAGCGGGCATGACCCCTTTCCATGTAATTTCCATAATTCATTTTTAAGATTATATGCAAATATTCAAGCAATTAGCGGCATTTATCTCTTAAAAATACTTATATAATGGTACTATAATGCTGATAGTTGTTTGGATAAAATACTTTGTTATTCTTCGCCATCTTCTTTTAGTTCTAAAGTTTAAATTCGAGATCATTTCGATAGATACATTAAACCGCAAGAAACAAGTGACAATACTGATGTTTGTTGGATTAGGCTGGAATCCAAAATTATAATACAGCCATTAATACTAAAGTTTACTCTTAAATGCCAGTGTTTGGCCGATTAAAAAACACAAATTGATCCAAAAGAAAATGAAATTTCAGTTTCGGCGTCTGATCTTAGGCCAACTAATACTCGCAATTGAAGAATATAAAGTATCAAAGGAAGTGGTAGTTTTGGGTAAATCTGAAAATGGAAAGATGATAGAAATTCCAGACCTTTAACATTATAAACATTATTGCATGCCAAATGAAATCTCCATCTCCAAAAAACTGAAAGAGCGGGTTAAAGAACTTTCCTGTCTTTACGAGGTATCTTCTGCGATCCGTAAACATTCTGATTCAGTCTCGGAAACCCTAGAAGAAATTTGCAGCATCACAAAAAGGGCGTGGTTATTTCCAGAATATGCCATTGTTCAATTAGAATTTGAAGACTATAATATATTCACTTCTACCATTCCAGTAAATTCAGTTTTTCAACAAAGTAATATTCTACTCTTCAATGAGAGAAAAGGCTTTATAAAAGTTTATTATAACACCGATAAATTAAGCAATGCCCATTTTTTAGAAGAAGAACAGAAACTTTTAAATAAGATTGCAATCGAGATAAGTGAATTCTTTGAGCGTCGAGAAAATGTAAAAAAGGAAGAACTATTAAAAAGAAGTGCGGAACGAAATGACCGTCTATCAATATTAGGCGAAATTACTGCCGGAATAGCTCATGAACTCAATACTCCATTGGGAAATATTCTTGGTTTTGCCGAATTGATAGAATCCAATTCAAAAGAAAATCAAACTCAGAAGGACTCTGAAAAAATTATAAAAGCAGCGATATATTCCAGAGATATTGTAAAAAAACTGATGTTTTTCGCTTGCGAGATGCCTCAACATAAAGAAGTTATTCAAATAAAACCGATCATAGATCAGGCTTTAAAATTATTAACTCCTAATATAGAGAAAGCAAGAATCTCCTATAACTTCAAAATTGACAACCCGGTTCTAGAAGCACAAATAGATACTATCCAACTAACTCAGGTTTTATTCAATATTTTGATCAATGCAATCTATGTTTCACCCGTAGGCAGCATAATAAATATAGAAGTTTCAAGTTATTCCGATCATTTTATTTTAGAAATAAAGGATGAAGGGCCAGGAATCCCGGAAAACTTAAAATCGAAAATATTCCAACCTTTTTTTAGCACTAAACCTGTAGGCGAAGGTTCTGGACTTGGCTTGAGTGTAGTTCACGGAATAATTAAAAGTCATCGAGGGGAAATCATTACTTTTGACAATAAACCTAATGGGACGGTGTTTCAAATAAAACTACCCTTAAAGCTATAACTTATGGCACTAAAAAAAGCGAATATTCTCATTGTAGATGATGATTATGATATGCTAGAATTAGTGCAGCGCCAACTTCATGAGCAGAATTTTCACTCATACCAGGCAGCATCTGTAGTTGAAGCTATAGATATTTTAAAATTTAACGCAGTAGATCTTCTCATTACAGATTTACAAATGCCAGGAATTGGTGGCATGGAACTTATTAAATATGTAGAAGAACATTTTCCCAAGGTACCTAAATTGGTAATAACGGGTTATCCTTCTATAGACGGTGCTTTGAATTCGATTAAATCTGGCGCACTTGATTATTTAGTAAAGCCATTTACTAAAGAAGAACTTCTAAAGGCTGTTGAAAATTCACTTCCTAAGAGATCGCTAAGTTCTGAAAAGAATCCTTTGCCTATTAATAAACTCCATATATATGCTGGGATTGTAGGACAATCTAAAAAAATTGAACAATTAATTGATCTTATAGAACGAGTGAAAAATAACCGTGCTACTGTACTTATACAGGGGGAAAGTGGAACGGGAAAAGAATTGGTGGCTCGAGCTATACATTATAAGGGTTCATTTGCCGCTAATCCATTTATCGCGGTTAATTGTGGAGCTATTCCGGAAGAACTATTAGAATCTGAACTTTTCGGATATAAAAAAGGGGCCTTTACAGGAGCTAATGATAACCGACAAGGATTTTTTCAGGCCGCTGCTGGTGGCACTATCTTTCTAGATGAAATTGGTACCGCTCCCCTTTCGGTACAAACCAGATTATTAAGGGTGCTTCAGGAAAAAGAAGTACGACGTATTGGTGAGCAAAAAGCACAGAAGATTGAAGTCAGAGTTATTGCCGCTACTAACAGCGATCTTAAACAAATGATAAAAAAGGGTACTTTTAGGGAAGATCTCTATTACCGCCTGAATGTAATGCAAATTGAAACGCCTCCATTAAGAGATCATAAAATAGATATTCCTTTGCTTGCAAAAAATTTCCTAAAAAAATACGCTACAGAATATGCCAAACCTGGGACTGAAATTACAGAAAAAGCAATGGAAATACTTGAACGTCATAATTGGCCAGGAAATGTAAGAGAACTAGAAAATGTTATTCAAAGGGCGCTTATAATGAGTGAAAAAAGTATAGATATAAAACAACTTCCTGATTATCTCAAGTATCCTACCCCAAACTTCGAATCTAATTCAAAATCATTGCAGCAGGTTGAAAAAGAGCATATTTTAAAAATTATGGCTAGCGTAGATAACAACAAAACAAAAGCTGCAGAAATTCTTCAAATTGACAGGAAAACTCTCCGAAAAAAACTTAAATAAAGACCATACTCCAAACGGTACTTTTCTCCCCCACCGGGGCGTTTCTCCCCGCTTATAAAATTCGATTCCAAATATAATACACGCGTAACACCCTTACTACCTGGTTATTACAACTAAGGCTTTATTGTTTATTTATTCTGGGCATAGCATTTGACTTTCTGTATATGAGAAAATATAAATCTATGATAGAATGAATTTGACTAACGGAAAAATAAAGGCCAACATTCCACATAAAAAGCACTTAAAAGGATTACCCCAGGATATGCTTAAAGGGCTGTGCTTTAATTGCGACCATCGCAGAACCTGCACCTGGAAAGATAACAGGAAATTATTTTGTGAACACTTTCAATAATATATAATGATAAACACTAAAAAAGCCATTAAACAATCTATGTACGAGACCGTGATGCATCAGTTCAATAAAACGGCCGATATGATAGATTTGAATCCCAACATTAGAAAGATTTTGGGTATTACTAACAATGAAATTATCGTGCATTTTCCAGTAAAAATGGATAATGGAAAAGTAGAAGTTTTTACAGGTTACCGAGTGCAGCATAACAACGCATTAGGGCCCTACAAAGGAGGTTTACGTTACCACGATACCGTGGATATTGATGCCGCCAAGGCACTTGCGATGTGGATGACCTGGAAAACATCATTGGCTGGTCTTCCTTTTGGAGGTGCTAAAGGGGGCATCAAAATAGATCCTCGAAATTATTCAGATTCGGAATTAGAAAGGATCACTAGGCGTTTCACTTATGCATTAGGTGAAAATATTGGCCCAGAGCATGATATTCCGGCTCCAGATGTTAATACCAATCCACAAACCATGGCATGGATCGTAGATACTTATATGTCAACCATATCATCTTCAGAGCGATCGCATAATCAACATGTGGTAACGGGAAAGCCTGTTGGTGCAGGGGGATTAGAAGGTAGAGACCGTGCTACCGGATTTGGGGTTTATCTATCTATAAAATTATTGCTGGCAGCAGAAGAAAAGGATTTAAGTAATAAGAAATTTATAGTCCAGGGATTTGGTAATGTTGGGTATTGGGCTTCTCATTTTTTGACCAAAGATGGTGCTAAATTAATCGCTGTGCAGGATGCACACGCTACACTTTATAATGAAGGTGGAATAGATACACAAGCTCTAGCGCAACATTGTGAACCAAGGAAAGGATCAATAAAAGGGTTTCAAGGTGCAGATGAAATCGAATCTAATGAGTTCTTTGGATTGGACTGTGATATTTTAATTCCTGCAGCATTAGGAAACCAAATCACTGCTGAAAATGCTTTTAAAATAAAAGCTTCTATTCTGGCTGAAGGCGCTAATGGACCTACTGATAAGGAAGGAGAACAAATCTTGATAGAGAAAGGTGTAACCATTATACCAGACATTTTCTGCAATTCAGGCGGAGTAATTGGAAGTTATTTTGAATGGTTACAGAATAGAAATGGGGAGTTGTGGCAATTAGAAGAAGTGATGGCGAAAATTGAGAAAAAACTTACCGAGAATTTCCATAAGATTCATTCAGAAGTAAATAAACGCAATGTTGATTGGAGAACAGCTGCTTTTATTCTGGCCATATCTAGGGTAGAAACCGCTTATAAACAAAGAGGAATATTTCCATAGATAATGTTGAATTAAAGAAAAACTAAAATGAAATACGGAGAATTAATTGTTGATAAGAAAGAATATGAATTTCTAAAACAAATCATGTCCCTTGCCAAATATTATAAGGATAATTCCTATAAGGCTTCAATATATAAATTAAGTGAGGAATTAAAAGATGCGAGGATTATTTCTAATGCCAAAATGCCTATAGATGTGATTCGTCTAAATTCCCTGGTAACTATAGAAACACCTTTCGCAGTTGAGAGAACATACCAAATTGTTACGCCCGAAAAAGGAGACATCAGAAAAGATAAAATATCTGTCCTGGCTCCAATGGGGTTGGCACTATTTGGTTATGCACAAGGCGATAATATCACATGGACATTCCCACTAGGAGAAAGCCATATACATATTAAAAAAGTAAAACAAATTGAACCGGAATTAATGAAAGTGAATTATGGTAAACAGCATTCAGGAACATCATAATGAAGAAGAAATAGAAGTGATAAGACTTCAAAATGAAATTAATCAGTGGAAATCTGAATTAGATTTTATTGCGCAAGAAATTAATTTTTATCTAGAAATTCTTAATTCTTTGATAGTTAAAGAAACAAAAGCTTCTAAAACAGATGCTAATCATCTTTTAAATCAATTCAAAGACTTAAAAGTATCTAGTGGTATAATTAAACAAGCTTGTAAAACATTCCAACCCAAATTGGAAGAAAAAAAGGAATGCGAAGATATTCAATGCGACCACGCATTTTTAAACGAACATGTACTATTGCGTTTAAAAATTGAAAACCATTTAAATAAAGTTCGACGTATCAAACTTTCAGCATTTGAAGATTTAAGAAACACAATTTAAAAATACGTGATAAAAAGTTTGTATTAGTTTATCCAGATGGTTCGAAATAAATACTTCTCACTGATTTTCAAAGGGGTTAAATTTTCAAGCACATTTCGAGCTATCTGGTTTTTAAAGAAATATTATGGAGAATAATGCTTTTAAAAGTTTAGGGTTAGTCTTAATGGTAGTTATTTGTAGATCACTTTATCTCCACCGAGATTTTTATCTAACTATTTGGAATGAAAATAAACTTACAATTTTATTTATAGGATCAATTTTCACATTATTAATAATATTATTAATCCGATTCAACAAGCTTGAAAAAATAAAAGAAGAAAAATAATAATATCTACTAACAAGTGACTTCCCAAATTTTTACCCCAAAATCATTTTATTAGAACTTAAATAAGAAATAAATATAAGTATAGTAACAAATCGGTGTAAGCAGGATAGCTATTAAACGATATTTTTAATGAGTGTGTTTAGCAAAAGAATCCTAATAAGATCTCTATTTATTTGTGCCAATTTTAATGGTTTATTTTCTGAAATCTATAATCTTTTTCAAAGAACAAGAATCAGAACCTTCGTAAAACCAGAAAAGCAGAAAAAAAAATTATTTAATAATAAAACTAAACCTAAGACTCTTTTATGGTTAGACGATCGCCTAAACCCATTGGATAAGAGAATGGACTGGTTATCCTATAGCCCCATCGGGCGTAACGTTGATGCAGTCTGGGTGAAAAATAAATTTGAGTTCAAAAACTGGATACTAAAAAATGGATTACCCGACGCTATATGTTTTGATACCGACCTTGGTGATTCGGTAAACAATGGCTTAGCCTGTGCTAGGTGGCTAGTAACTTACTGCAAGGATCAAGGTTTAAAACCTCCAACCTGGAGTTCTCAGAGTACAGATCCTGATGAAAAGGCAAAAATCAAGAGATTCCTGAAACAAAGTTATCCGTTATCATAGATTTTAAATTAGAAGACATGATTCAAATTCTATATCTATCTGTTTATTATTTTGAATAAATCTTTGATGAATAATTATATTTTTAGCAATTGGTAAATTTATAGTAGTCCAGTTTATAGTAGACTTCACCTCTTTTTTCTTTAGCAAAACTAGCCTGTAAAATCCTGAAGACGGCATAAAGCCACTGCGTTTTATATACGTCTTTATCAGGATTTAACAGGCTTTTTAGTTATGCACGAAAAAAGAAAGGATTGAAGTCTAACTAATTTAAAACTGAATATTATGAATTACCTGAATCCACAAACACCAACATTAACTTCCTTTGAAATAATGATCCAGATAATGGACGATATTGAAAAGGCTGATCCCGAAAAAATTGATAAAGATGAATACCCTACCCTGAAAAAAAGATGTACCCGCGCTATTGAATTATCTATAAAAGAAACGTGTGAAAGGCTTGAATTAGGATTGAAATGTGAGGAAGATTTTGACTTCTCAGAGAGCCTGAAAAATAAATACAAGAAGAAATACGGTATTGTAGATTTTATAATTATTAATCCTAACGGTAGAAAAATTGCAATTGAACTTGACAGCCGAAATAAGCGACTTTCATACGCCAAACTGGAGGAATTAAGTGAGAGAGGCTATGATACCTTCTGGGTTCAACATAGATTTAATATTTTCAGTGCCCCTTACAAATCTTCTTATAAAGATGATAGTTACCTTAACCATTATAGAAAACATGGATATACAAATAAGAATGTATCTATCATCAAGCATATCTTTCACCCAACTACATTTGAAAAATGATGCTATAGATTATAGAAAGGCTTTCCTAGCCAATCATGCTTTTGCTTAAAAAACGATAGGGAAAACCTATTGAGCGAAGCGAAATCAATTAATTTGAGTCATTTAAAAACATTATCAAACGCCATATTGAAATAAAACTATAAACCTATATTACAATAATATAGTATTGCTTTAATGCCTCTTTATTGCTTTATAGTATTCCATTAAAATCACAATATTGTAAAAACATATTATCATTTTAAAGTAAAATCATGAAACAGAAAGAAGTTTATATCGGTCCCAGTCTCAATTTAGAAACTCAAAAGATGGTTGATATGTATTTTGCAATTAAAACCGTTAGTACGATTGAAGGTTTTATTTATTCAGAAGAAGAATTTCTGAATAGGTATAAAAACACCTATTCGTTTAATGAGTTCAGAAATGCAAAATTCTATGCAGTTTATGAAATTAATGATTGTAAAACTTGCCAAAACTCATTTCATATTATTGTTCGCAATAGGGAAGAACTCTACAAATTCCTACAGTCTGGTGATCTGCTATGTAATTGCTGTGAAATCTATCAATCTAATATTGCTAACAACTTTGGAATCAATTTTAGTTAATAATTCTAAGAAAATGTTGAGAAGTCATGCAAATCTTTTATAGAAGCATTGAAATTTTCCTTTAATTTTATGCTTTGCAATCTTTATTTAACAAAAAAATAATCTTATGGGAATTAAGCCAGGTCCAAAAAGGACTGCTAAATCAACCGGTAAACCGGACAGGCGTCAACGTGATAATAAAAAGACCCCGGGTAATACATCTTCTCTTAAACCGCATAAACATAGAAAAGGAGATTAAATATTGTTAAAAAAAAAGTATATCTGTATTCTATTTGTACAATGGAACTTTCGTTTTTCAGGGTCGCTATTTCAATCAGCAATCATAAAAAAGAAAAGAATAAGTTCTGATTTTTTATACCAAAACTCAAATAAACCTTATTGATAGAATTACTTTTTTGACTGTTTTAATACTCTTGACATGTTTCTTTCCAAAGGAATAACTTCCTTTAAAATACTTATTAGATAATGGATACTGGAAATCAAAAAAAAAAGAATTTTAAAATATTATCTATTGATGGTGGAGGAATTAAAGGCCTGTACTCTGCAACCATTCTACGAGAATTTGAATCTAAATTTAATTGTCATATATCGGATCATTTTGATATGATTTGTGGTACATCTACTGGTGGACTAATTGCTTTAGGGCTCTCCTTAAAAATTCCAGCAAGAGATTTAGTTGAATTTTATAAGAAAGAAGGACCAAAAATTTTTCCTGAATCAAAAAATTATAATTTTTTCGGAAAAAAAGTATCTCGTCGTTTTCTAAGTCAAATTATTGGTACAGGAAAATATTCTGACAAACCCCTGCGAAAGGCTCTCGAAAACATTTTTGGAGAACATACTATAGGAGATTCACATAATCTTCTATGCATACCTACTTATACTGTTACGGAAGCTAGGCCTTTTGTCTTTAAATATGACCATCCCGAAGGAGATTTAGATCGGGATAATGAATGTAAGATGGTAGACGTAGCATTGGCTACTTCTGCCGCACCAACATACTTCCCAATGGTCGATATCCCTCTGTACAACAATAAACAATTTGTAGACGGGGGAGTTTGGTCAAACAACCCAACTTTAACAGGTTTATTAGAGGCTCTGGATTATTTTGTAGGAGAAGGATTTGATAAAAAAAATTTACCTAAAAAATATGATTCTGTAAAAATACTATCACTAAGTAGTTTAACCTTAACAGATGGAAAACCTACTCGGATGAAACGAGAAAGATCATTTTATCATTGGGGAAATGACCTATTTGAGACTTCACTCACTGGACAAAGTTTTTTTACTGATTTCTTCATGTCGAAACTTCAGAAATTACCCGATTTAAATATTGAGTATAACAGAATTCCTAGTTTTAAAGTTAGCAGTCAACAAGAAAGCCTGGTACAATTAGATGTAGCCACTCCTGATGCGCTTGATCTCATGGAAGGAAAAGGAAAGGATCAAGCTGACATATATAAGAAAACAGAAGAAATAAAAGCCTATTTCGAAACAGAAAAATCATACAAAACAAAAGTAGATGGCCAATTGTAATAATTTATTTATTGAATTCAACAAAGAAATCCGACTCACCGATAAAAGAAGAAAGAAATTACGAAAACGTCGAAATGACCTGAGGAAACGTATTCAATCGGGTTATAATATCATCAAATCTTCTGGAGAAACCAGGCATGATATTACCTTTCAAAGTCAGGGTTCTTATGTTATGGATACAATTATTAATCCAGAAAATAAGGATTGTGAATATGACTTAGATGATGGACTATACTTTTTCGGACAATTATCAAAACATCAAAGACCTAAAGCTCAGACCTTTCATAATTGGGTAATCCGTGCAATCGAACAAGGAAAGTCCGATCGTAACTATGAAGAAATTAAAGATAAACCTCCTTGCGTTCGTGTACATTTCCGTAGTCCCGGAAATGACTTTAACTATCATGTTGATATTCCAATATATTACGCTCGGGAGATTCATAGACCGGAATTAGCACATCTAAATGAAGAGTGGCCGGAAAGTAATCCTGTAGCATTTATAATCTGGTTCGAAGAAAAAACTGAATCAGGATTTAAACAGGAATTTATTCTTGAGAGAGAAAAATTCTATGGTGAGTATAAAGATTGGTTGAATGATATTCGTAAAAAAGATCACCAATTGCGTCGTATTGTACGTTATCTTAAAGCTTGGGGAGATCATATTGATAATGATATGCCTCCCGGAATTGCTATGACTATTTTAGCAGGCAGAAATTACTGCCCTGCAGATCGAGATGATGAATCAATGACACTCACCCTTGAAGAAATCGCAAGGTTTCTTGAAAATAATGGGTTTCAGTGTCCAAGACCAACATCTCCGGTAGGTGAAGACCTTTTCGCCTCTTATAATCAAGAACAGAAAAACTTTTTTAAGGAACGACTTGATGCCTTTATAGAAAGCGCCAAAGAAGCAATGGCAGCTGAAAACCAAAAGGAAGCTTGTCGAAAGTGGAAAGAACACCTAGGAAAACGCTTCCCTTGCCAGCTGGCAAAAGATAAGATGGAAGGCTCAGATACCCAATCCAATCCGGTAATTATTAACAGTTCAAGAGATAAAAGTGCATGAACAACTACCAGGAAGCCATAGATGCTCTAAAAACAGCACTTAGAGGAATCAGATATCGAGTCCTGGAATCATATCATAAAAACAAATTTGATTTTGAACAGGATCTGGAATTATGGGAGGTAGCTTCCAAAATAATTTTTCCAGATGGTTCTATGAAGCCCGTTAAATTATGGGTGCAGTTTCCCAGTGAATATCCAGTAGTATTTCCAAGAGTCTTTGTTTCCAAGGTAGATTATCCAAAATTTGAATTTGGGCCTCACGTTGAATCTGATGGCAAAATATGTCTTTTTTCAAATCAGGCGCAACCAATTATGACTGAAACTGTTCGAGTGCTTAAAGAAGCCCTGAACAGGGCTCATACTATTTTGGAAGAAGCCCTCGAAGAAATTCCAACGTCAGCTTACGAGGAGGAATTTGAATCTTATTGGTCTCAGACCTACGGAAAAAAAGATCAGGTAGAATATAAATATCTTATTATAGCGGAAAAACCTTTAGGTAAATTTACTCAAGTTCTTTTGCTGGATAAAAACCCAATTAGCCTTAAGAAAGTTATTTATCAGGATGAGGCCCTGATAAAGCCTTTTAAGGAAATGCTTCAACGTCAGAATATCAAATATAATCAGTATCCCGTTTTTGTATTTGGGGAGCTACCTTTCTTCAGGAAGCCGCCTTTCCACTTAACAAATATTCAACTAAAGAAGAATCTAGAAAATTTTGATTCAGCGCTTTATAAAAATTTTATCAATTTTTATAATCAAAATCCAGACTCTCGATTTTTTATTTTTCAAAAGGTGATAAATGAAACTACACGTTACTTCGGCTGGCGTCATCAGCCTTTGCGAAAGGTTACGGGTTTCCAGGCAAAAACTGTAAATGAAAAATTTGAGTTTCTCCTTAAAGTGAAACCTACTCAGCACATTATAAGAATTTATCCACAAGTCTATTCTATCTCCCGATTAATGGACCGATCTGTTGGTCTCCCCATGACCGAGGCTCCATCTTATACTATTGCCGGACTGGGAAGTATAGGCTCACATTTAATTCATTTTTTGGATGGTCCTGGAATCCTATTTCATTTGATTGATACGGATTATTTAAGCCTAGAAAATACTGGTCGCCATCTATTAGGTTTTCAATACATTAATTGGAAAAAGACAGAAGCTTTAAAGGATTATCTCACCCTGCGACACCCCCTGCGATCTATAAAAGTAAAAACAGAATCCGTATTGGAAGTTTTAGAGAAGGATTCGAATTTTATCCAAAGAACTAATGCACTCTTTGTTTGTATTGGAGAATATAATAAGGAACAAACAATAGCCAAGGCACTTCAGTACAAAATTTTTTCAAGACCTACATTTCTCCTATGGGTTGAACCGTATGGCATTGCAGGCCATTGTATTTTTCTCCATCCAGAGAATCCCGATTATCAACGATATCACAATAATGGTAACTTCATTCATAGTTTAATTGAGGACTTGTCCCACGAGGCACTAGCCAAACAGGAAGCAGGATGTCAAAGTATTTATACCCCATATGCACCTAATTCGGTTCAATTCTTTTTAGGGGCTCTTGTACCACATATCACGAAAATTTTAAAAAATCCCGATGCTTATAAAACTCATGTTTTTTCTTGGATTGGAAATCTGGAAATCGCAAAAGAATTAGAAATTACTCTAAAAGCTGAAACAGCGAATTATTATTTTGGAGAAAAGAGAATTATTGAATGACAAAGCAAGTAAAGCTTGGTCCCTATACTCTTATTTTGAATAGAGAGACCTTGGAAATTTTTAAGAAATACCGCCAGCTCAAAAAAAGAGATAAAGAGGCAGGAGGAATTTTAATGGGTCAGGTAAGAGACCAGCATATTTATATAAATCGAGCCTCGCTCCCCTCTTCTTTCGATAAAGCTACACGGCACTCATTTCAGCGAAATAAAAAAATAGCCCAGCTATTAATAAATTATGAGTTCTGGAATAGTGGAAAAACTATCACATACCTAGGAGAATGGCATACTCATCCGGAACCAAAACCTGCACCTTCTCCTACAGATATTAAAATGATCTCTAGTCAGTTAAAAGAAAATGATTTGCAATACCCATATGTAATTCAGTGTATTATCGGTGTTGAACAAGTTTATCTCAAATTATTATCACCAGAAAACCAATACGAAAAAAATGTAAATTTTAATGATACTCCAAATTGTAATGATTAAGATCTATCAACAATCAAAAATCAATTCATAGGAGAAGATAGAATTTAGTTAGATTGCTACCATAAAAAAGCCTTAAATCGTTGTATGAAAGAACAAATTGATAAATTTTTAAAGTACGCATTAACCTTAGATGGTGACGAAAAGGGGGAAGCCCAAGTTTATTGTGATAGGTTTTTTCAAGCATTTGGTCATGACGGTTATAAGGAAGCAGGAGCTACTTTAGAATTTCGTGTGAAATCTAAAAACACCACAAATTTTGCAGATTTGCTTTGGAAAAACAAGGTGTTGATTGAAATGAAAAAAAAGGGTGCTCACTTACCAAGTCATAGAACTCAAATATTTGATTATTGGTGGAAGCTTAGACCTGATCAACCAAAGTATTCAATTCTCTGTAATTTCAAGGAGTTCATTATATACGACTTTTCTTTACAAGATGAACCCCTTGATCGCATTAAGCTTGAAGAACTTCCAGACCGTTATACAGCATTTAATTTTATGCTGCCAAAACCAGCTACACCAATATTTGAGAATAACCTTGAAGAAGCAACTCGGGAAACTGCTGACCTGGTAGCTAAAGTTTTTAATTCCTTATTAGAAAGAGGAGAAGATAGAAATTGTGCTCAACGTTTTATTTTACAATCCATTTTCACAATGTTTGCTGAGGATTATCAGCTTTTACCTAAAGATATATTTACTCAAATTCTCCTTGATTGCAAGAGTGGAAAAGGTAATTCTTATGATCTAATTTACTCATTATTTCAGCAGATGAATACTAAAGAACAGGCACGAGGTGGACGGTTCCGGGATGTGAAATATTTTAACGGAGGTCTGTTTGCCAATCCTGAATCAATGGAACTGACGGATGAAGAATTAGCTATGCTTTTTTCAGCCGCTTCTCAAAAGTGGAACAAAGTAAATCCAGCGATTTTTGGAACTATTTTTCAAAGTAGCATGGGCGAAAAGGCGCGCCATGCATTTTGGAGCACATTTTACAACTGAACTAGATATTCTCAAAATAGTTCACCCTACTATTATTCAACCATGGCGCGAAAAGATAGCGAAAGCTAAAACACTAAAAGATATGAAGCAACTCCGTAGAGAGTTAGCTGAATTTAAGGTTCTTGATCCCGCATGTGGTAGTGGAAATTTTCTATACGTTGCTTTTCGTGAATTGAAACGGATCGAAATGGAATTGCTCAATAGAATACATAAAGATTTTCCGAAAAGTGCAGCTGAAATCGGTACGCAGTCAATTGTTAGAATCAAACAGTTTCATGGTTTAGATTATAACAGGTTTGCTGTTGAATTAGCAAAAGTAACTCTAATGCTCGCTAAAGAAATAGCTATTAGAGAAACGAAAGATTGGGTGGACACAATGCAATTTGGGCTTGGATTTCAAATGGAGGAAACCTTGCCATTAGATAATATGGACGAAAATATAATATTTGCAGATGCACTGTTCATAGATTGGATAGATGCTAATGTAATAATTGGAAATCCGCCATTTCAATCCAATAAAAATATGCAGGATGAGTATGGAGGAGAATATGTAAACAAATTGCGTAGTGCTTATCAGGATATCCCCGGTCGTGCTGATTATTGTGTTTACTGGTTTTACAAAGCACATCATGTACTGAAAGATGGTGGATTTGCGGGATTGATAGGTACGAATACCATAAGACAAAACTATAGTAGGGAAGGTGGATTAGATTATATATGTAAGAACAATGGAGTAATCTTTAATGCTGTTTCTTCCCAGCCCTGGTCAGGTGATGCAGTAGTTTTTGTTTCTATTGCCAACTGGACTAAGGGACATTTTAACGGTAAGAAAAAACTTTACATCGAGGATAAATATGGCGAACAAATTGAACATGAGGTTTCAGAAATAAATAGTAGCCTCTCATTGAATGCTGACGTATCCGGAGCAAAGATTTTGGAGATTAACCGAAAACCAAAAAAGGTTTTTCAAGGACAAACCCATGGTCATGCAGGGTTTCTATTGGCAACTGAGGAGGCTAAAGAAATTTTAAAACAATCTGAAAATAATAATTCTGTTTTGAAACCTATTTTAATTGGAAGAGAACTTGTTTCTTCTAAAGGTAGTCAACCAAAACGATTTGTTATTGATTTTACAGGAATTGATATAATGGAGGCCGCTAGTTATACTGGACCTTTTAATAGAATCCAACAAACGGTTTTACCTGATAGAGAAAAAAAGGCAAATGACCAGGAAGAAAATAATAAGAAATTACTTGAAAAAAATCCAAAGGCTAAGGTTAATAAACATCATATCAATTTTTTGAAAAGCTGGTGGCAACTTTCTTACGGGAGAAAAGACATGAAATCCGAACTTTCTAAAATCAGTAGGTTTATAGCCTGTTCGAGAGTATCATCACGACCAATTTTTGAATTTATTTCTTCTAAAATTAACCCTAATGATTCAATTATGGTTTTTGCATATGAAGATGATTATACATTTGGTATAATTCAATCTTCTATTCATATAGCATGGTACCATGAAAAAGGAGCTACCCTAAAAGGAGACCCTAGTTATACTCCCAACACAATTTGGGACACCTTTCCCTTTCCACAAGATCCAAAACCTAAAGATGTTAAAAGAGTAGCTTTAGCTGGTAGAGAATTGAGAGAAAAGCGAAATGAAATAATGAATAAATATGATTACTCATTACGTGATATTTATCGACTTATTGAACAACCTGGAGCTAGCCCCCTAAAGGATTTGCATAAAAAACTGGACGATTCTGTTTTTGCTGCTTACGGATTTAGCAAACGAAAAACTTTACTTATTCAATTACTTGAACTTAATTTTGAAGTTGCAGATAAAATTAAAAGGGGTGAACATGTGGAAAGTCCAGGTTTACCAAAATGCATTAATAACAAGAAAGAATTTATTAGTCAGGACTGTGTAAAAATATTGGATTAATAAAACCAAAAAGTGAAGAATCATCTTAAAATGGATATATTCCTATTTTTTGGATTAAATCCAATTTTATTACATTTGAAGCATGAAATTATTGCTTCATTTAGCCATTCCCAGAATTTTCAGTTTTCCATTTATTGGTAGTATAACAGCCGGCTTTCCCTCACCTGCAGATGACCATCTGGATAAATCTATAGATCTCAATTCTGAAATAATTAAAGATCGAGATGTTACCTTTTTTGGAAGAGTCGAAGGTGATTCAATGATTGGTGCTGGTATAGAACACGGGGATCTTTTAGTCATAACTAAAGGGTTGGAGCCTAGGAATGGTAAAATAGCCGTATGTTTTATCGATGGGGAATTTACTGTAAAGCGCATCAAAATTGAAAAAGATGTCATCTGGTTAGTTGCTGAGAATCAGAAATACCAACCTATAAAGGTTACGGCAGAAAATGACTTCCTGATCTGGGGAATAGTTACCAACGTAATCAAGTATGTGTAATGTACGCACTGGTAGACTGCAATAATTTTTATGCCTCCTGTGAAAGGGTTTTCAATCCCTCTCTGGAAAATAAACCGGTGGTAGTTCTGTCCAATAATGATGGATGTGTCATTGCTCGAAGTAACGAAGCTAAAGCCTTGGATATACCCATGGGTGCTCCGGCATTTCAGATTGAAAAGCTATTTGAAAAGAATGGAGTATATGTTTTCAGTTCCAATTATGCTCTCTACGGAGATATGAGCAGAAGAGTAATGAATATACTTTCCAGGTTCACTCCAGATATTGAGATTTATTCTATCGACGAAGCATTTCTACTCCTGGAAGGATTTGAAGGACATTTTGATCTCAATTCTTACGGTAAAGAAATGATTAAAGCTGTTCGAAGTAAAACTGGTATTCCGATTAGTATCGGCATTGCACCCACAAAGGCCTTGGCAAAAGTTGCGAATAAGATTGCGAAAAAATTTGCAGATCGTACGGGTGGAGTTCATATCATCAATGACCCAATAAAAACCAGGAAAGCCCTTATGTGGACTAAGATTGGTGAGGTGTGGGGCATTGGGCGACAATACGAAAAGAGACTATTAGCTCTTAATATCAAAAATGCTCAGCAGTTTGTAGAATTACATGATGAATATGTCCGGAAAGAATTTTCAGTTGTCGGCCTGCGACTAAAAAGAGATCTAGCAGGACTAACCACTTTGTCGTTAGAAGCTACTCCGCTTAAAAAGAATATTGCAGTCACCAGGGCTTTTGAAAGTATGTACAGTGATTATGCAGAATTGAAAGAAAGAGTCTCTACATATGCTATAAAGATTGGAGAAAAACTCAGGAGGCAGGATAGCAATTATTCTCTACTACAGATATTCTTATTTACAAATCCATTCAGGAATGATCTTAAGCAGTATCGAGCAAGGATATCAGTATATACTCCTATTCCAACTAACTCAAGCATTACATTAGTCAAAACAGCTTTAACTGGTCTCCAGATGATCTACAAAGAAGGTTACCAGTATAAAAAGGCTGGTATTATTGCTATGAAACTCACTCCGGCAAAACAAAAACAGTTCAAATTATTCTCAGAAGAAAACCCAAAGCACGAACAATTAATGAAAGTGGTAGATCAGTTAAACTTCAGGGAAAATGGTAAAGTGAAATTTGGAGGTCAGGACCTTGGGCGAACCTGGAAGAACAAGCAAGAGAGATTATCTAACAGGTATAGTACAAGAATGCAAGAATTAATAATAATAAAAGTATAAACAAAAAAACACCCAATCCTTTATAGAATTGGGTGTGAATTTGGGTGTCAACTCCATAAGTTACTGATAATCAGTTGACATTGCGGAGAAAGAGGGATTCGAACCCCCGGAGGTGTGACCCTCAACAGTTTTCAAGACTGCCGCATTCGACCACTCTGCCATTTCTCCTGAGTGCCTCATCAGCTATTTGCTGAATGCGGGTGCAAATATAACAAGCTTTTTCAATTTAAAACAACATTTCTTTCAACTTTTTTATACTAATTTTTAGTGCTCTCATTATCAACACTTCCAAAAACAATTTTTTTTTAAACGATACCTGTATATCCAATTTTCTGTTGAAGTTTAAACCTTCCTGGTTCAGCCTAGTCTATTTAATAAGGGACATTCATATCCTTTGCAAGGAAACCGCTATATTGGCGGCATTAACGAAAAACTAATAAACAATATGAAAAAAATTTGGTTTCTGGCCATACCTGCAGTTCTGGCCGCATGTAGCGCTCATAACAAAAAGATCGAAAATGCAGACCCTATGGAATATGCAAACACGATCACTTCTGAAGAGCTCAAAGAACATCTCTACACCTTTGCCAGTGATGAATTTGAAGGTCGGGAGACAGGAGAACCTGGGCAGAAAATGGCTGCAGAATATCTTAAGAACGAATATAAAAGTCTAAACCTGCCTTCTCCAATTGGCGGTGATGACTATTACCAGGAAGTACCAGTAAGCTATTTTAGAAGAGGAAATGTAAAACCTACAGAAAATGTTGTTGCATTTTTAAAAGGTTCTGAAAAACCAGATGAAATCCTCGTCATTTCATCTCATTACGACCACGTTGGAATGGATGATGAAGGGAATATTTATAATGGTGCAGATGATGATGGTTCAGGTACTGTTGGGGTTCTTGAAATTGCTGAAGCTTTTGTAGAAGCCAGCAAAGATGGATTCACTCCAAAACGTTCCATTCTTTTCCTCAATGTAACCGGGGAAGAAAAAGGACTTGTTGGTTCTAAATTTTATACAGACGAACCAATTTTCCCTTTGGCTAATACCGTAGCCAACCTTAATATCGATATGATTGGAAGAATCGATCCAGATCATGAAGGAAAAGAAGACTACGTTTATCTAATTGGAAGCGATAAGCTAAGCACAGATCTTCATGAATTAAGCGAGAATGTGAACTCAAAATTTATGAACATAGATCTTGATTATAAGTATAACGACGAGAACGATCCCAATAGGTTCTATTACCGAAGTGACCACTATAATTTCGCGAAAAACAATATCCCGATCATTTTCTATTTTAACGGGACTCATGCCGATTATCACAAAATGACCGATACTCCAGATAAGATCGAATACGATCTGTTAGCCAAACGTGCGCAGCTGGTATTCCTAACTGCCTGGGAGATCGCAAATCGTGACGAAAGAATTGTGGTTGATAAACCAATCGAAATAGATTCAGAATAATTACTGCTGAAACTAAATGCAAAAAGCTCCTTTACAGGAGCTTTT
The DNA here is from genome assembly GCF_000423045.1 of Christiangramia portivictoriae DSM 23547. Taxonomy (GTDB): domain Bacteria; phylum Bacteroidota; class Bacteroidia; order Flavobacteriales; family Flavobacteriaceae; genus Christiangramia; species Christiangramia portivictoriae. Next base: position 213,605 of record NZ_AUHF01000008.1, read on the forward strand.
TTTGTTTTGATCTCAACTCTCGAGATGGTATCTAGTTTTTGTTCTGAAGCAATGGAACAAATCTGAAGTTTCCGTATTCGGTTTTATCGAACTCCTTTGGAGATTTTCTAATGAACAAAGTCATGATCTGGGTATCCTTTCCCACGGGGATGACCAGGCGACCCCCAACTTTTAACTGGCTCAGCAGATCCATTGGAACCTCTGGTGCCCCGGCAGTCACGATGATCTTGTCATAGGGTGCATATTCCGGGATCCCCTTATACCCATCACCAAAACTCAGAAATTTAGGCCTGTATCCTATTTTGGACAAAAAGGTTCTTGTCTTTTTGTATAGTTCTCTTTGTCTTTCAATACTGTACACCTTTGCGCCAAGCAGGCAGAGAACTGCCGTTTGATAGCCGCTTCCCGTTCCTACTTCCAGCACTTTTTCACCTGGTTTTAATTGCAGCAGTTCAGATTGGAATGCTACCGTATAGGGTTGGGAGATCGTTTGATCTGCAGCTATTGGGAACGCTTTGTCCTGGTATGCATGATCTTCAAAACTGCTATCCATGAACAGGTGCCTGGGGATCTTGCCAATGGCCGCCAGCACTTTCTTATCGGTAATTCCTTTTTTCTCTACCGTTCTTACCAGCTGCTGTCTTTTTCCCTGATGTCTGTAAGTGTCTTTCAAGTCTGTTTTGCTTTGATACGGGTATAAAATTAGGCAAAGAAGCCGACTATTCCCAAGTAATTTGCACTCCCAATTTGGGCTGGAATTCTAAAGTATTTAATATCAAAATGCTATTTTTGTGAAAAATGCAAAAAATATGCTGAAAGCAGGGGTTCTGGGTGCTGGTCATCTAGGGAAAATTCATCTTAAATTATTACAGCAGTCAGAAAAATATGAACTTGTAGGCTTCTACGATGCGAATGCTGAAAATGCAAAAAAGATCTCAGAAGAATTTGGCTATACCATGTATGATAACCTGGATAAGCTTATCGCAGATGCCGATGTGATCGATGTGGTCACTCCTACCCTCGCCCATTTTGATGTGGCAAAAAAAGTCATCACTGCGGGCAAACATTTGTTTATTGAAAAGCCCATTACCAACACCTACGAAGAAGCTGAAGAACTGATCAAACTTGCTGATGAACACGGGGTTAAAGGACAGGTTGGTCATGTAGAAAGGTTTAACCCGGCATTTCAGGCAGTTAAAGATCGCATCGAAAATCCAATGTTTATTGAAGCGCATCGTTTGGCTGAATTCAATCCGCGAGGGACAGATGTTCCGGTGGTGCTCGACCTTATGATCCACGATATTGACGCGGTGATGAGCGTGGTAAAATCTGAAGTGGTAAAGATCAACGCCAGCGGAGTTTCAGTAATTAGTGACACACCAGATATCGCAAACGCGCGTATAGAATTCGAAAACGGGTGTGTCGCCAATCTTACCGCCAGCAGGATTTCAATGAAGAATATGAGAAAATCAAGATTTTTTCAGCGTGATGCCTATATTTCTGTGGATTTTCTGGAGAAAAAATGCGAGGTGGTAAAAATGAAAGATGTACCAGAAGATCCAGATGACTTTGCGATGATCCTTCAGAATGCCGAAGGTGTCAAAAAACAGATCTATTTTGATAATCCGGAGGTTTCAGCCAATAACGCCATACTCGAAGAACTGGAAAGTTTTGCTGAAGCGATCCATAACAATACCGAACCGGTAGTGACCATGCAACAGGCGGCAAATGCCCTTAAAGTTGCCAACCAGGTGATCGCCAATTTTAATTTGTAATCTAATGAACCGTTCAGGATATTTCCGAAGAGAAAGAAACCGGAACGTATAAAATCTATATTTCTATGAAAAATATTGCCGTAATAGGAGCAGGAACGATGGGGAACGGGATTGCCCATACTTTTGCTCAAAGCGACTATAAAGTACATTTAATCGATATTTCTGAAGACAGCCTGAAACGAGGAATGGATACTATTTCCAAAAACCTTGATCGTATGGTGTCCAAGGAAAAGATCACCGAGGATGAAAAAAACAAGACCTTATCTAACCTTACTACTTTTACCAGTATTGCTGAAGGAGTTAAAGGTGTGGACCTGGTGGTGGAAGCCGCTACAGAAAACACAGATCTTAAACTGAAGATTTTTAAGGATCTTGATGAAAATACTGATGCCAATACGATCCTGGCAACTAATACAAGTTCTATTTCGATCACGCAGATCGCCGCGGCAGTATCCAACCCGGAAAGAGTGATTGGAATGCATTTTATGAATCCTGTGCCAATCATGAAGCTGGTGGAGATCATTCGTGGATATAATACCAGTGACGAGATCACCCATACGATCATGGAACTTTCTAAGAAACTTCACAAGGTGCCGGTAGAAGTGAATGATTATCCGGGATTCGTAGCAAACAGGATCCTTATGCCCATGATCAACGAGGCGATCGAAACCCTGTACAACGGTGTTGCCGGAGTTTACGAGATCGATACCGTGATGAAGCTTGGAATGGCACACCCAATGGGGCCGTTGCAACTGGCAGACTTTATTGGGCTTGACGTTTGTCACTCTATCCTTGAGGTGATGTACGACGGCTTTAAAAATCCTAAATACGCACCATGCCCGCTGCTTACCAATATGGTTCGTGCTGGTAAGATTGGAGTGAAATCTGGTGAAGGTTTCTATGATTATTCTGAAAGCAGAAAAGCAGAACAAGTTTCGGAACAATTTAGCAGCTAGAACTTCTGATATAGTATGAAGGCTGTATTTCTGGTTTTACTGAAATACTTGCAGCCTGGAAATAGCATTTAGAAATTGACAAAAATACTACCTTTTAAAGCGGTTCGCCCGGCGAGAGAATTTGCCGGGCTTGTCGCATCCCGGTCTTATGAAGATTATGATGAGGAAGAACTGAAGGCTCAGCTGGAATTCAATCCGTATTCATTTCTGCATATCATCAATCCCGGATACAAATTTCAGCATGAAATTGGCGGGGAAAAGCGATTTGGAATGGTCAAGAACCGTTACCTGGAGTTTCGCGAGGACCGTACTTTCATACAGGATGAACTTCCCTCTTATTATATTTATAAGATTCATACCCGTGATGGCGATTGCTGCGGCATTATAGCAGCGGCAAGTGTTGAGGATTATGAGAATAACGTGATCAAAAGGCATGAAGACACCATTGCTCACCGGGAAGAATTATTCAAGGAATACCTTAAGGTGGTTGGCTTTAATACAGAGCCGGTTTTGCTTACTTATCCAGATGATCCTGTGATCAATGCATTGCTGGAAGAAAGGATGAAATCCAGGCCAGAATATGAATTTGCCACGGCCAATAAGGAGATTCACTCACTCTGGCTTATAGACGAGCCTGCCAATATTGAGAGGATCCAGCAACAGTTTGCGGCAATCGAACAATTATACATTGCAGATGGTCACCATCGTAGCGCATCCTCCTGGTTACTGGCCAAGGAAAGCAGGGAGCAAAATCCTGATCATACCGGCCAGGAAGCTTATAACTTCTTTATGAGTTACCTCATTTCTGAAAGTAACCTGAGAATTTTTGAATTCAGCCGACTCATCAAAGACCTGAATGGCCATACCAAAGAAGAATTTCTGATCCTGCTGGACGAATGGTTCAGAATAGAAAATCGCGGAATAGATATTTATAAACCTTCCAAAAAGCATCATTTTAATATGTACCTGGATGGCGAGTTCTATTCCTTATATCTTCGGAAGCATAATGCTGAATTTACAGATTCTTTAAGTGAACTGGATTCGTTTATTCTATACGAAAAGATACTGAAGCCTATTCTGGGAATTGAAGATCTTCGTTACGACAAACGAATCGCCTACATTCACGGTCGCAATGATCTAATCGAATTGAAAACAAGGGTAGACAGTGGTGAATTTGAAGTCGGATTTGGGATGTTACCTGCCGGTATCGAAGAAATCAAGCAAATTGCCGATGAAAATTTGACCATGCCGCCAAAAAGTACTTATATTGAGCCGAAATTGCGAAGTGGTCTTACTATTTATGAATTTTGACCTCAGCGCGATAACCAACCTGCCCTACCAGGGATCAAGTATCCTTAATTAAAGTTTTAGAGGATGAGTGTTTCAGAAAATATAAAAAAATACAGAAGTGAACTTCCTGAGAATGTGAAGCTGGTCGCTATTTCCAAGACCAAGCCTAACGAAGATCTTATGGAAGCTTACGAAGCCGGTCAACGAATCTTTGGAGAGAACAAGATCCAGGAAATGACCGATAAGTGGGAAGAACTTCCCAAAGACATAGAATGGCATATGGTGGGACACGTACAACGCAATAAAGTGAAGTACATGGCTCCGTATGTAGGCCTTATTCACGCTGTGGACAGCCTGAAATTACTAAAGGAGATCAATAAACGCGCTAAGCAAAATGATCGCACGATCAATTGTTTACTACAGATCAAAATTGCGGAGGAAGATTCAAAATTTGGCATTAGCAGGCAGGAAGCTCGTGAGATCCTGGAATCTGATGCTTATGCTGAAATGAAGCATGTGAATATCGTTGGATTGATGGGAATGGCAACCTTTACAGAAGACGAGCAACAGGTTCGGGAGGAATTCAAGCGCCTGCAGTCGGCTTTTGATGACTTTAGCCAGGATTTCCCTGAACTCAGGGAGATTTCCATGGGTATGAGTGGCGACTATAAGATTGCCGTGGAATGTGGCTCTACCATGGTGAGAATTGGCAGCAGTATTTTTGGAGAACGCAACTATAATTAAATTAGAGGAGAGAGTATTTGTACGCTATACTAGACATAGAGACAACCGGTGGGAAATACAATGAAGAAGGGATCACCGAAATTGCAATTTATAAGTTCGATGGCCTGAAGGTCGTAGATCAGTTCATTAGCCTGGTGAATCCGGAACAGCCTATACAGCCGTTTGTAGTTAATCTAACCGGGATCAATAATGAAATGCTTCGGAATGCTCCTAAGTTCTATGAAGTCGCTAAACGAATCGTAGAAATTACCAAAGACTGTATCCTGGTAGCGCATAATGCTAAGTTCGATTACCGGATTTTGAGAACCGAATTTAGACGACTCGGCTTCGAATACGAACGCCAGAGCCTTTGTACCGTGGAACTTTCCCAAAAACTAATTCCCGGTCAGCCTTCCTACAGCCTCGGTAAACTGGTAAGATCTTTAGGAATTCCTCTAAGCGATCGTCACAGGGCTTCAGGCGACGCGCAGGCGACGATCAAATTATTTAAAATGCTACTGGCAAAAGATGTCGAAAAAGACATCATGAAAGAGCTCGTTAGAAAAGAACCAAAGAAAAATCTAGATACCAAGCTAGTATTTATCCTGGAAGAGCTGCCTTCAGAAACCGGTGTTTATTACTTCCATAATGAGAATGGTGATATCATATATGTTGGAAAGTCGAGAAATATTAGAAAAAGAGTAAATCAGCATTTCACCAACGACAATCCAAAGTCACGTGAAATGCAGAAGAAAGTCGCTTCAGTATCCTATGAGCTCACGGGCAACGAGCTTATTGCATTATTGAAAGAGAACCAGGAAATCAAACAGATCAAACCAAAATATAACCGGGCGCTAAAAAGAGATATTTTTAGTCACGGCCTGTATCATACTGTAGACGAAAATGGTTATATCAATTTAAAGATCGCTAAGGCTACCAAATCTGGTAATCGAATCACCACCTTCAGTTCTTTAAGATCTGCCAGGAACTCCCTTACCAAATGGGTGGAAGAATATGAATTATGTGAACGATTGGCTGGTTTGCATGGAGGCGATGGGAATTGCTTCGCTTATACGATCAAAAGCTGTCATGGTGCCTGCGTGCAGGAGGAACACGCAGATGCCTATAATGAGCGTGTGCGTAAACTTATAGATCGCTATTCTTATGAAAATAAGGATATGCTGCTGGTAGGTCGTGGAAGAGAAGTTGACGAAAAAAGCGCTTTGTTGATCGAGGATGGCGAGTTTAAAGGCGTAGGTTACTTCAATCTAAATCACCAGATCAACAATCTCGATATCATCAGGTCCATCATTACACCCATGAATAATAACCGTGATGCTGAACATATTATCCAAAGCTTTTTACGAAAAAAGCATCAATTTAAAATCATCCAATTATCCATTCATGAGTAAATTTTTTACGCTGCTATTTTTATTATGTATCAGCTTATTACCTGCCCAGAATTCCAATTATGCTTCTGAAGAATTTGAAGTTTCAAGAGAAGACCTTTTAGCTAAAAATTACGCCCTGGACAGCACAGCCCATGCCGTTTATATATATGAATCTGGTTTTACTGAATTTGATCCAGATGAAGATTATGATGTGGTGACAGATTATAAGGCGAAGGTCAAGATCCTGGATAAGCAGGGAATTGATTATGCTACCGTTAAGGTAATCCTGGGAAAGAACAGCGATAATGACAAGGTCATGGAGGTAAAAGACCTGAAAGCTCACACCTTCAAATTAGTAAACGGTCGTATCGTAAAGAAAAAAATAGAAACCTTAGCCACCTTCCATAGTGAACACAAATTTTACGATGAGTTTTCCTTCACTTTTCCAGATGTAGAGCCGGGTGATGTGATTCAGTATTCCTATAAGCTTGTTTCGCCGTTTAACTTCAACTTTAAAACCTGGCAGTTTCAGGAGGATATTCCGAAGATGCATTCGCAATTCACGTCGAAGATCCCGGGTAATTATGAATATCACACCACGCTTACAGGAGGCATGAAACTTCTAAAACGCGAAGAGAAAGTGATCGAACATTGCATTAGCTTTGGCCTTACGTCTTCCATGGCTGGCTGCCTGGAAACTTTGTATGTGATGAAGGACATTCCTGCGTTTATCGAGGAAGACTACATGACCAGTGAAGATAATTACATTGCCAAGATCGAGTATGAATTAAAGCAGGTTACCAGAACCGATGGTTTTGAAAGAAAGTATACCTTAACCTGGGATGATGCCGACAAGGAAATTCGCACTTCCAGCAATTGGGGGAAACAGTGGAAAAAGGACAATGCTGTAAAGGATGTTCTGCCTGAGGCTATCCGAAGTATGCCAAATTCACTGGAAAAAGCAAAGAAGATCTATTATTTCGTTCAGGAGAATTACCAGTGGAGCGGTGAGTATGATATTCATGGTGATATGAACATCAAGGATATTATAGACAATCAATCTGGAAATGTTCTTGAGTTGAACAGCTTGCTACATAACTTATACGCTTCAGAAGGATTTCAAGTATCGCCTGTCCTGGCATCTACCCGAAGAAACGGTTTCGCTCCAAGAGTGCATCCTGCGATTTCAGAATATAATTATTTCTTCGTTCAGCTAAAACTAGATGGAAAAGAGTATAATCTCGATGCTACAGATGATCAACTAGACTTTGGCCGACTCCCTTTTCGTGCCTTGAATTCATTTGCAAGAAAAATCAATCTTGAAGGTTCCAGCGACTGGATGACTATCGAACCAGATGATTTCAGCAATTATGCTTTTAAAGATTCTATAAAAGTACACAAGGATGGTACGGCGTCAGGTACATCTAATCAGCATTTGAGTGGTTACCACGCTGTGAATTTCAGAAATAAGATCAGGGAAAATGGTGAGGAAAAGATTTTCCAGGATCTTTCTAAAGCTCAGCAGTTCACCAGGTCTACAGAGGTCGCGGTCGAAAACCTGGATGAGGTGGAAAACGGACTACAAATCGAATATACGCTTGAAAATGTAAGCCAGAAGATCAATGATCTTATCTATCTGAATCCGTTCAGTTTCCAGTTTTTCGAGAAGAATCCTTTTAACCTGGATGAGCGTACCTATCCTATCGATTTCGGATATAAGAATGCTTTTAGTTATTCTGCAGAAATTCATATTCCAGAAGGCTATTCAGTAAAAGAACTTCCGGAGCAAAAAGCTTTCAGATTGCCGCAAAAAGGCGGTGCTTTAATCTTTAATGCAGTGAAATTTTCTGAAAATGTGGTCATGATCCAGTGCAGAATGACCCTTTCTCAAACGCTGTACACGCCAGAATACTACGAAGGACTCAAAAAATTCTTTAATGAATTGATGACAGTTCAAAGTCAGTCGCTTATTGTACTCGAGGAAAATAGTTAAATTAGAACTCAAGAATTGTAGAATTTGAAGAATAAGGACAAACTTCCTGGCTGGAAACGCAAACTGCATGAGGTAATTTACGAGGCCGATACACCGGCGGGAAAAACCTTTGATGTGGCGATATTGCTGGTGATACTGATTAGTGTCGCCCTGGTAATGATGGAAAGCGTTTCCTGGATGCTGCAAAAATACGCGACCGAATTCTATATCGCAGAATGGGTGATCACGGTGATCTTTACCATTGAGTATGTGCTGCGTATTTTGACCATTAACAAACCAAAGCGCTATATTTTCAGTTTCTTCGGAATGGTGGACCTGTTGTCTACCTTACCCAGTTATATCGGGTTCCTTTTTGGAGGCGCCAACCTACTGTTTGCCATTAGAGCATTAAGGCTGTTACGGGTTTTCAGGGTGCTTAAAATTACCCGCTATGTTGGAGAATCTCAGAAACTAATCTCTGCGCTGAAGAATTCAAAAGCTAAAATACTTGTCTTTTTATTTGCGGTCCTGATCATTTGTATCATCGCCGGAACTTTGATGCATCTTGTTGAAGGCGAAAATGGAGGATTTGACAATATTCCACTTTCCATATACTGGTGTATCGTAACCCTTACTACCGTTGGTTTTGGAGACATTGCCCCGGTCACACCGGTGGGCAGATTGATCGCTTCCCTCATTATGATCACGGGTTATGGAATCATCGCCGTTCCAACGGGAATCGTGAGCGCAGAATACAGCAAGGCGACCGATGCTCCCAAGAATACTCAGGTCTGCCCTAATTGTAACGAAACTAAGCATCTGGATGACGCAGAGTACTGCCATAGCTGTGGATACGAATTAAATGACTAAAACACTTATCAATATTGCCGGTCCCACGGCCATTGGAAAAACCGCGCTTGCGATTCAGCTTGCGAAATTTTTCAATACTGAAATCATATCGGCAGATTCCCGGCAATTCTATAAGGAAATGTCTATTGGAACTGCTGTACCAGAAACGGAAGAACTGGCGGCGGCTCCACATCATTTTATTCAGCACAGATCAATCACTGAAGATTATAATGTGGGAGATTTTGAAAAAGAAGCGCTGGCGAAGCTCGATAAGCTTTTCACAAAGCATGATGTGGTGGTGATGGTAGGCGGCAGCGGACTGTATACAAAAGCGGTAGTAGAAGGCCTGGATAATTTCCCTGAAGTAGACCGCAACATTCGCACAGAACTGAATGAAGAGCTATTAAAAAACGGCCTGCAATCTCTTCAGCAAAAGTTGCAGCAACTGGATCCTGAATACTATGTCGTAGCCGATATTCAAAATCCACATCGTCTTATTCGCGCACTGGAGATATGTATTGGCACTGGGAAAGCCTTTTCAACTTTTCTGAAGAAGAAAAAGAATACCAGGAATTTTAAGACAATCTCTATTGGTCTTACTGCAGAAAGAGAGGAAATTTATGATCGCATCAACCGAAGGGTAGACATAATGCTCGAAAACGGACTGCTCGAAGAGGCTCGTGAATTATATCCTTACAGGAAGTACAATGCATTGAATACAGTTGGCTATAAAGAGCTCTTTGCCCACTTCGATGCGCAGTGGGATCTGGAAACTGCTGTTGCTGAGATCAAGAAAAATACCCGAAGGTTTGCCAAAAGACAATTAACCTGGTTCAGAAAAGATGAATCGATCACCTGGTTTGACCGCACTACAAATTTTGAATTGATTGCCGCACACCTGCAGGAAAAGATTAATTCTTAATTATAAATCGCTTAGTTTTTTCACCTTCGTTGGTGATCATCTTAACCACGTACACTGCTTCCTGCAGCGGCCCCGTACTAATAGCATATTCACTGGCGTTCTCTGGAAAATCCTTTCCAGTGATAAATCTTCCACGATGATCGAAAACCTCGATCCGGGAAATGCTTACATCAGCAGGTGTCGCCACTTTAAAATTCCCACGATTTGGATTAGGGTAAATAAAGATATATTCTGAACCTTCACCAGTGCCGTTACAAATTCTGATTTCAGCAAAAACCTGAACTTCTACAGAAGTTGTCGTGGAGTTTCCACTGGCATCTGTCGCGATCACATTGATCTCGTTCCATCCCAGATCCTTGCAACTAAAACTATCCTGGCTTAATTCAAAATTTATCGTTTCGTCACAATTATCTCTGAAATTTACGACCACTTCTTCCGCAGTAATAATAGCATTGCCGGAAAGATCCAGATCTATATCAATATTCTGAACTTCAAATTCTGGCTGGATACGATCCACCACCTCTACCCTAATTTCACAGGCTCCATCAGATTCTCCTGAATAGCTTAAAATGATCTGGTTTGTTCCAAGGTCATTACAGTCGAAAAACTCCTGGTCAAGGCTAAAACTAACGCCGGATGCATCTCCGGTATATAACTCGCTCACCGGAAGTTGAGCCGTACCATTTTCATCCAGCTCTAGTAGATAGTTCTCCACACACTGGAATTCTCCGGTATCCACAGGTAGAACATTGATTGTAGCTATTGTTTCAACTTCTGTAAAACCATCAAATACATAGTATCTAAAGGTATCTTCACCAACGAAATCGTCATTTGGAGTATAGACAAAAGAACCATCAGAATTGAATTCCAGGGTTCCATTAGTCACGTCTTCTACCAGCGTTGCCGTAAGTTCATCGCCATCGGCATCCATATCGTTGGCCAGAACTCCTTCTTCCACAGAAATATTTAAGGTGCTATTAACCGGAGTGGAATAGAAATCCTCATTGGCAACAGGTATGTCATTGCCTTCAGTATCAACAGCTAAGGTCAGCATAAAACTGCAAACGGCAGCATTGGCTGTGCTGGCGGAGTCAAAAACCAGAAAACTTACCTCGGTATCCTCCGAAATTAGCGTTCCTGGTTCCGGAACCTGAGTGATCTCTCCCAGTCCGCAATTATCACTAACCTCCAGTTCGTTTCTATAATCTGCTATTGGGATACTTTCCCCTTCAGAAATAACAATGGTTTTATCGGCAGGACAATTCACAACGGGTGGCGTGTTGTCTTTGAGTACCAGGTCGAAAGTACAGGAATCTGATTCTCCATTAAAACTTGCGGTTACGGTAATAACTGTTTGCTCTTCTATTTTAGTTCCCACCGGGATGGACTGGCTAAATGTGGCGTTGGCAGGTGAGTAATTGATCAGTTTGGAGAAATCAGGTACGAAATACTCACAATTTTCATCAGCCTTGATCACATTTTCATTCTGGGGACAATTGAGGGCAAATTCTTCGGGTTCTTCTTCCCTGGTTAGTCTGTAGATCACCTCGCATACTTCTTCATTTCCTGCAGGATCGGTTGCGGTAATACTCACCTCATAATCGCCGGGGTTGGCATATAAAGTTCCTTCCGGCGGATCCTGAATGATCTCCAGGTCTTCAAAATCTGCGCAATTATCTACAATGCTCAGACGGTCGGCTATCTGAGGTAGTACAAAATTTCCGTTCGCCGGGATTACCCGCTCCTGGATACCAGCCGGACAAATAATAAGAGGTGCGCCGCGATCGAGCACAGTAACCTCGACCGTACAACTCAACTCTTCACCTGTGGTAACATCTGTCGCTCGAATGGGCAGATCAAAAGTTCCAATATCCTCGCAGGTAAATTGCTGAACGTTTAGTTCAAAATCAAGATTGGAACTATCAGAGAGAATAAATTCTGAGGTTGGTATTTCTGTGACTGAAGAATTCTGAGCCTCTTCTCCAAGATTTATAGTTATAGATTCGATGCATTGAAAGCTCTCTGTTTGCCGAACCAGATCAACTGTAAAGGAACATTGGTCCACCACCGTATTGTTTGCTCGTAACTCAAATCTTACTTCAGTTTCACCAGCTGGAAAAAACTCACCAGACTCAGGACCTGCGGTTTGAAACAATTCTGCTTCTGAACAGTTGTCCTCAAATTTCGGTAGATCAAAAAATATAATCTTACCAGATTCTGAAACACTTAATAACTCCGTCATATTTTCCGGACATGAGGAGAACTGGGGCTGCTCCGTATTTTCTACTGTGATCGTGAAGTCACAGGAGACTGGCGGATTAATTCCGTCGGAAACCTGGTAAACGATTGTGGTAGTTCCTACCGGAAATATATCGCCAGAATTTAAACCTGAATCATCTGTCCGGGTAATTGTAAGATCATCATCTTCAGGATCGGTCACAGTTGGATCAGCAAATTCTACCAGGGCGCCACAAATTCCGCTGTCATTGGGAACAGATATATCAGCAGGACATGCTATTGAAGGTGCGTAATTAGGAGGAAGAATATTGACATTCAAAGTACAGTAACCCATATTACCGTTGGAATCAGTTGCCTCAAAAACTACATCAGTAGAACCAATTGGAAAATTACTCCCAGAAACCAGACTTCCCTCGGAAACCCTGGATTGTAAAACGCCATCACAATTATCACAGGCTGTAGGAGGCGAGAAATTTATTGATTTTGAATCATTCCCAGGTGACGCCTGAGCAGTGATATCTGGTACGCAGGTCAACTCTGGAGCTTCAGTATCCTGAACTATAATATCAAAGCTGCAGGTAACCGGATCGTTTGTTCCATCATCTGCCTGGAAAGTAATTGTAGTGGTTCCAACGGGAAATAAACTTCCGGAAACCAAGTCTGTATTTGCATCGATTCTTGTGACCTCAACATTTCCATCTTCATCGGAAGCCGTTGGAGTATCAAATCTTACTATGGCACCACATTCTCCGGGATCGTTGTTTTTTGTGATAGTCGTCGTTGAGCAATTGTTAAATTCTGGTGGTGATTTGGGAGCCAATACCCTAATCTGAAGTGTACAATATCCAGTATTATTAGCTTGATCGGTAGCTTCAAACACAATATTGGTAGTTCCAATTGGGAACCTGGATCCTGATGCCATACTACCGTCAGAAATACGAGTCGGTAATATGCCATCACAACCATCACGTGCGGGTGGTAATATAAAATTGACCACTGCTGAAGTTTCGCCTGGTTCCGCCTCCACTATTCTGGTTTGCTCACAGGTTAACACAGGAGCTTCAGTATCCTGAACTATAATATCGAAACTGCAGGTAACCGGATCGTTTGTTCCATCATCTGCCTGGAAAGTTATTGTTGTGGTTCCAACGGGAAATAAACTTCCGGAAACCAGATCTGTATTTGTATCTATCCTAGTGACCTCAACATTTCCATTTTCATCGGAAGCCGTTGGAGTTTCAAATCTTACTATGGCACCACATTCTTCAGGATCGTTGTTTTTAGTAATAGTCGTCGTTGAGCAATTGTCAAATTCTGGTGGTGTAACTTCATCTTCTGAAGGGTTTACAGTAATTGTAAAAGTACAGGTAGTTGTATTACCTGAATCGTCAGTCGCGGTAAATTCTATTTCGTGTTTACCTATGGAAAACTCACTTCCTGAATCCTGACCTTCCGTTTTTGCTATTCCTACATCACTATCACAATTATCTAATGCGGTAGCATCATCATAACTAACAATTGCAAAATCGTCACCTGTTTCAGCAATTACTACAATATCTTCAGGGCAATCAATTTCAGGCTTTTCCTGATCATACGATGGAGTGCGTTGATAAATTTCTAGTTTAGATGCCAAGGTTGCAAAACCTTCAATTCGAGAATCATTTAAAAACAATTTTCCACAGGTCTCATCCAAGGTCACATCTAAAGGAAACTGAATATGATCTTCGTTGGAATTAGCTGGAAAATCACTAATCGTAGAATTGTAGCTTAAATCCGGGTTATAAACTTGAATGTTAAAATCTCCAGAAGCTATTCCATTACTAATTTCAGATCGAAGGGATAGAGCTATAAAAAAATCTCCCTTTAATAATTTAAAAACGTCATTAAAATCAACCCTATCTGCATAATCTACAGCATATATAAATCCAGATTTATCTACGAACAAACTACCTGGCGATCCAATATTATTTAGTGTACGGATAAAATTCAAATCTTTATCGAAGACTAAAACCTCACCATTATTTTCAGCATTACTTATTAGTATATAATCATCTGTAGCAGCAACTCGATAAGGATTATTTAGGGGGTATTCATTTGTTCCTTTAAAGCTTCTAAAATCACCGTTAGCATAATAGATTTTAAGAAAATATTTTTCGTCAACATTATTATTGTCGCCTCTGTAAGAGTCAACGATATATAAGTTGTTGTCATCGTCAAATTCTAAACCTGTAGGCTCTAAGAATTCATTTTCTCCGGTTCCAAATAATCCACCAATTTTTTCTAGTTCATCTCCTTCAGTCGTAAACCTCTTTATAGATTTTGAGCCACTATCGGCAATATGTATAATATCATTGTTATCTATTGCAAGATCTAAAGGACCATTTAAATCCTCGCTTTCTGCGAGTTGATCCGCAATGATTAAATCGTATTTTTCAGCATAAGGATCATATTTGTAAACACCATTCCCAAAAGTCAGCACGTACACGTTCCCTTCTGAATCTGTATCCACTGAAATCACAATTCCACCTTCATTACCTAAACCACCAGATCCCAAGGAATAGTCGTCGAGCCATTTAAAATCTGGTTCTGTTTGCCCAAAACTATTAACGCTAAAAAATAAAATTAAGAATAAGCTAATGCAGACTTTTCGTAGAAAAGAAGTAGGAAAGTTGAGTATTTCTTCTGCATATTTCAATCCCGGGGCATTTTATGGAATGCCGTAAAGATACGTATTGTAAGAAAACCGCTCTTATTTTCATGTTAAGAATGCGGCAGCAGGTAAAATTTGATAGTAGGTGCAGCTAAATAATAGCCTCAAATTGTAGTTCACGAGAAATGATACCGCATCATAACGAGTGTTATGATGCAGCACCTCTCGGAAACTGAATGATTTTTTTATGCTTCGGTCTCTTCCTTGTTCTTGATCACAAGTCTAAAACCTTCACCGTGGATATTCAGAATTTCCACGTTCTCATCTTTCTTAAGATATTTTCTCAATTTGGCGATATACACATCCATACTTCTTGAAGTAAAGTAGTTATCGTCTCTCCATATTTTAGTTAAGGCTAACTCTCTAGGCATCAGATCATTTTCATGCAAAGCAAGTAGTCTTAATAATTCGTTTTCTTTTGGAGACAGCTTTTGTGGCTCTTCATCTCTAAAAGTCAGGAATCTAAGTTTTGAATTTAGGTGGAAACCACCAATCTCAAATTCGAATTGCTTAGAATCTGCCACGCTATCTGTAGCTTTACGCTGCATGATCGCCTTGATCTTCATTAAAAGAACTTCAGAATCAAAAGGTTTGTTCAGGTAATCATCTGCTCCTACCTTGTAACCCTTTAATACATCCTCTTTCATGGCTTTAGCCGTTAGAAAGATGATTGGCACTTCTTCGTTCTTTTCACGAATTTCCTTGGCCAGCGTGAAACCATCTTTGTAAGGCATCATCACATCAAGAATACAAAGATCGAAATCATCCTTTTTGAATTTTTCGAATCCTTCCATTCCATTTTTCGCGTGCGTCACCTCGTAATCGTTCATCGCCAGGTAATCTTTAAGGACTGTTCCAAAATTTGGATCATCCTCTACTAATAGAATTTTTTTGTTTTCAGTTTCCATATTTTATGATATTAGTGGTAATTTAATGATGAAGGTACTTCCCTTCCCTTTTTCGCTGTTCACTGTGATCTGTCCATGATGATCGTCTATGATCTGTCTGGCGTATGCCAAACCAAGTCCGTGACCTTTTACATTATGAATATCACCGGTATGTTCGCGATAAAATTTTTCAAATATTTTCTTTTGAACCAGTTTGGTCATTCCAATTCCCTGGTCTCTTATTTCACAATAGATATAGTTCTTAACGTTGGTGGTATAAATGTCAATTTTCGGTGCATCGTCAGAATATTTGATGGCGTTGTCTAGTATATTCACCACCACATTTGTAAAATGATCCTGGTTTGCCAGTACAGATGAACGCAAAGCCCCAAAATGGGTTTGTACATAACCACCACGGTCTTCAATGATCAATTCCACATGCGTGATTGCATCCAGAATAATGTCGTGCAACTGGTGTCTTTCCTTTTTAAGATCCAGTTCATTCTTTTCCAGTTTTGAAATTCGTAAAACATTTTCCACCTGGGCATGCATTCTTTTATTTTCATCCCTGATCATCTGCAAATACCTGTTCACTTTGGAACGATCTTCAATCACTTTCGGATTTTTGATCGCATCCAGCGCGAGGTTGATGGTCGCAATTGGAGTTTTGAACTCATGCGTCATGTTATTGATAAAGTCGGTCTTGATCTGGGAAATCTGCCTTTGCTTGATCAACTGGGATAACGCACTTGAATACGCGATCACAATGATTAGTGTAAAGATGATAGACAAACAGGCCATCAAAATTACCGATGAAAGCACTGCTTCTTTCCTGTTTGTAAGATTCACCAAAAGCTGATAACCGCTTCGACCTGCTGAGTCCACAAAAAGTGGCACGGCATAGGTCGCCGGGTGATCGAGACTAAAATTATCTGAATGAACGGTGGTTGCTATCGAATTATTAAAAACTCCAAATTCGAAAGCGGTTTTCAGGTTTCTTTCTGCCAGCTCCTCCTCCAGTAGCTCCCTGATCTTTTCTTCTGAAACGCGCTGATGAATAGGAATTCGCACGACAAGTTCTGAAATCGCAGATCTCACGATATCTTTTTCGACCTCTTCCATCCTGGAAAGTCTCTCGATATGCTCTATTCGCTGCCGGGCACTTAAATTTCCACCTTCAAGATTATTTTCCTGCACGATATCTGTCACCTTTTTATTGATCATTTTGGTGAACTTGATACTGTCTTCCGCAAATTGTAAAAAGCCTGAAGAAACCTTATAATCTTCTTCCAGAATGGTTTCTGAATTGAAATAAGTTTCGTTCCTGTTTTCGTCCCTGTTGGTGTAGAAATATTCGGTAAGCGTTCGATCGCTTAACGTGCTATTGATACTATCCGGATCCTTGAACTGAAAATAATAGCGCTCAAACTCTGCATTCTGAATCTCTTCGGAAACCTTTATCAGAGCCTGTTTCGCATTATAGGAAAACTGCTCTTCCCTGTCATCGATCGTACTTTTTATCCAATATCCCTGAACGAATATGATGCCTATTAAAGACAAGCTCATCAGCGCTACGAGAAGGACAAAAAGCTTCTTATTCATGCGGTCAAAAGTAATATTTTAACATTTAGAGCTTAAGCTGTTTAACCAAATGTTAACAGAACTTCCGTCAATTTTCGCGTGCTTTTAAGATTTGGTTATGGATATCGTGAACCTGCAGTTTGGTTTGGTGTAAATCCTCGTTTTCTATAATGAAATCAGCTAGTTCAGCTTTCTTTTCATCTGGCCATTGATGATCCATTCGAGCTTCGATTTCCTCTATACTACTATCGTCCCGTTGCTGAAGTCTTTCGATTTTTAACGTATGCGGAGCGGTGACCAGGATACTGAGATCACATTTCTTATAACCTCCTACTTCAAAAAGAATGGCTGCCTCGTAAATCACATATGCGGAAGACTGCCGCGAAACCCACGCTTCAAAATCTTTTGCCACCGCCGGGTGAATGATGGCATTAAGATCTGCAAGGAGTTGTTTGTCATTAAAGACCTTGTTCGCGATGTACTTCCTGTCGGGTTTGCTCGCACTATAACTCTTATCTCCCAATAACTTGCTTACCTTTTCTTTTATAGGCCTACTCTCTGCAAGAAGTCTCTTGCCTGCATCATCTGCAATATATATAGGAATGCCGAGCTCCTTAAAAAATCCAGCCACAGTCGTTTTACCACTTCCAATCCCCCCGGTGAGCCCTACTATTTTCATCGTTTGATCACAAATTGAATTCTACGTTCATTCAAGCGAAGATTATTGACCAACTTCGGTTTGCTTTTAATCTGAGCGATCATATAATCGTCACCCGGTTTTACACTTTTATAATCACAAACTACCGAGAAGTCTGCCGCCTCCACCTTATCAAATTCCTCCAGGTTTACCTGGTAGTATACTACTACAGATTTTGGGAAATAAGCCAGGTTCAGGTTGTCTGGAACGTTGATGACTTCTACCGGGATCTCGGCTTTACCTTCCGTAAATTTTTCGACATTCTGCCTGTAGCGTACACTGTTTTCATAAAAACTCAACGCTCCAAAGCCTGTAGTATCCAGTTTTACACTGCCGTCCAGGTCTTTATTAACATCTTCCAGTTTTTTCCTAAAGGTTGGGACCGATTCTAATTTTGAAATAAGCTCCTCGGGCCCGCTCACTTTCACCGAGTCTGGCACCAATACCAAATCTTCGTCTGCCGAGTATCCCACAGCATAACTAATCTCAATATTGGAATTGATCTTCAGCATTTTTTCTTTTTTGAACTGGAATGGGATCACGATTTCATCCTGAATGATCTTGGATTCTTCCAGGGTAACTTTTAATTGCTGTTCGATTTCCGCAATATGGTTCTCGATCGAGTAGATAAGATTTTTATCGCTTTCGGTAGCTTCGGAAAGATCTATATCCAGTTTCGGGTTAAAAATTTTATAGTAATAAATACTGAAGCCGTTATCCTGCAACTGGAGATCTACGTGATCGGGACGCTCTTCAGAAATACTTTTATCCAGTGGAATATTGAGATAATTCACCGGCACTTCGATCACCTGCGTATAGGTTTTTGAAAATTGCACCAGCACCCACACGATCGCAGAAAAGATGAGGAAAAAACCGAATGTCTTGATGCTTGATTTTTTAAATCTTCTTCTACTCCTGGTTGCCATGTTTTTTGAAAAATAATTGAGGAAATGCCACTTCCGGTTCCTGTTGCTGTATATTAATTCGATAATTCGAAACTAAAAAACCATATCCATACCCAGAGAACTGGATAATTACCGCTCTCACCGCCAATAACCCAATATATAGACTTTTATTGCGTATCGCGGCATCTACCGCTACAATTAGGAAATAAATAAGATAACAGGCTATAAATATACTAAAGCCCGCAAACAACAGAACAATCGATCCTATAAGGCCTAGCATGAACAAAGTCGGAAACCAGTAGGTGATTTTGGACGATCCAGGATGCCATTGGTTTAAAATAGGTCGCACCATTCCAAATTTCTTAACCTGAAGAAAGAACTTTTTCCAGTCGATACGCCTCTTATGGAAAACACGCGCATTCGGAATCAGGCAACTTCTCACTCCCAATTGCTTTAATCGCAAACTTAGATCGGGATCTTCACCGGGATGTATTCTTCCAAATCCATTAGTAAGCTCAAAGGCTTTTTCACTTAATCCCATATTAAAACTACGTGGCTGGAATTCATCGACAGCTTTTTTACCACCACGTATTCCACCGGTGGTAAAAAGTGAGGTCATGCTGTAATCTATAGCCTTCTGAATGTTGGAGAAAGAATGATGGGCGGCGTCTGGCCCGCCAAAACAATCATAATAACTGGCAGATAAAAAATTGTGAACTTCCTCCAGGTAATCTTCAGGCATCAGCACATCTGAATCCAGAATTAGATAATATGGAGCCCTGGCTTTTCTCATACCGTAATTTCTACTGTCTCCCGGACCTGAATTCATTTTAAAGTAATAACTAATCTCCAATCGATCCTGGAATTCAGCAACCACGGTTTCTGAAGATTTTGTAGAGCCATCTTCAACGATCACCACTTCAAAAGATACTGGTGCACGCATGTTCAGCATGCTCTGCAACAATTCCCTGATCTCATCAGGCCTGTTGAAAACAGGAATCACAAATGAATATTCTGGCTGCATGCTGATGGTTTGAAACAGAACTGCCGGAAGCCGAACAAATTGTCCAGGCTCCGGCAGTTGATATTTAGAATTTAATTATTCCTGATCTTTAACAAAAGTTTCCATTACTTCCTGGCTAACTCCCGTGTTCGAGAACCCACCATCGTGAAATAGATTTTGAAGAGTTACCTTTCTGGTTAAATCTGAGAATAAAGTCAACGTATAATCTGCACACTCTAAAGCAGTAGCATTTCCAAGCGGAGACATTTTTTCTGCAAAAGCAATAAAACCATCGAAGCCTTTAACTCCAGTTCCTGCTGTAGTTGGAGTTGGAGATTGTGAAATGGTGTTTACTCTCACTTTTTTGTCTTTTCCGAAGAAATAACCAAAACTGCGGGCAATAGACTCCAGATAAGCCTTGTTATCTGCCATATCATTATAATCAGGGAAAACACGTTGTGCCGCCATGTAACTTAGTGCCACGATACTTCCCCACTCATTCATCGCATCCTTTTTATACAGCACCTGCATGGTTTTATGAAACGAAACTGCAGAAACATCCCAGCCCTTAGTCGTAAAATCATAGTTCATATCTGTATAATGTTTTCCCTTACGCACATTTACAGACATCCCGATGGAATGAAGTACAAAATCGATCTTTCCTCCTAGGATTTCCATAGACTTCTCTACAAGGTTTTCAAGATCTTCTACCTTGGTAGCATCGGCAGGAATGATCTCAGAACCGGTTTTTTCAGCCAGTTGTTTGATACTTCCCATTCTCATGGCAATTGGAGCGTTTGTTAACACGAAAGTTCCACCTTCTTCGTGAACTCTTTCTGCTGTCTTCCAGGCAATTGAATTCTCATCCAATGCACCAAATATGATTCCTCGTTTACCTTTTAGCAGGTTATATGACATGTGATTTATTTTTTGTGGTTGTTAAGCCTGTAAATATAGCAAAGTTGAAAGAAATCCTTCACCTTTTGAGCCTGAGATGATCTGGTATTAATTCAGCAGCGCTTTTGCATGGGCACGTGCAGAATCACTTCCACCGGTCCCACCAAGCATCATTGCCAGTTCATCTATTCTTTGATCCTGTTCCAGCCTGATGATTTTGGTTTGCGTGGCTACCTCGTTATCTTCTTTAAATATCTTAAAATGGGAACTTCCTTTTCCAGCTATTTGTGGTAAATGAGTGATCGCGATCACCTGCATATTCACTCCCATCCTGGCCAGGATCTCTCCCATTTTATGAGCGATATCACCAGAGACGCCGGTATCAATTTCATCAAAAATGATGGTAGGCAGTTTACTTTGTGCTGCAAGGATACTTTTTACCGCCAGCATGATCCTGGACAGCTCACCACCCGATGCAGCTTTCCTGATCTCTTTAAAACTCCCACCTTTATTTGCGGCAAGAAACCATTCAAGCTTATCGCTGCCGTTGCTTAAAAAATCTGATGAGCTACTTAGTTCAATATTGAGTCTCGCATTCGGCATTCCCAGGTCCTTCAGGATTAGTTCAGTCTGCTCGATAAACGTTGGGATGATCTTTGAACGGTTCTTGTTCAGTTTTGCAGCGGTGGCAGATATCACAAGATGTTGCTTTTTGATGGCCTTTTCGGCTGCTTCCAAAGCTGCCTCAGCATTTTCTGTAACCGAAACTTTCTCCTGAAGATCCTCTCCTATTTGCAATAATTCTTCTACGCTTTCAGCATTGTGTTTTTTTTGCAGATTATAGATGATCTGCAACTTTTGATTTACCTTTTCCAGTTCCTCTGGATTCGCTTCCACCGCTTCAAGTGCATCTGCCATTTCTGCCTCCAGATCATCCAGCTCTATGATCGCGCTCTGTAATCTTTCAAAGAAATTATCATAAGTTTCGGAGAACTTGGCGATTCGGGATATATGAGATCGAGCCGACTTCAAAGTTTCCAAACTTCCTATTTCTTCCTGTTGTATGGCGCTTAAAGCGGCACTAAGGTTTTCGGTAAGTTCTTCCACATTGTTTAAAGATTCATATCTTTCTTCCAGGTCTTCCAGCATTCCTGCTTTAAGTCCGGCTTCCTGCAATTCATTCAGAAGAAACAGATTGTAATCATATTCTTTTGATGCCTGTGCCTGCTCCTCTTTAAGCTCTTCATATCGTTTCTGAAATTTCCGATACTCCTTTAATTCAGATTTATACTGAAGGATGAGCGCTTCATTTTTTGCTATGGTATCAATCACCTTGAATTGATACTCAGAATTTCCTAGACTCAAGGTTTCGTGCTGACTATGAATATCGATAAGAGACGTGCCAAGTTTCTGCAAAGAGGTGATCTTTACAGGCGTATCGTTGATAAAGGCCCTGGATTTCCCTGATGGTAAAATTTCACGTCGAATAATACTGCTCTGCTCGTAATCAAGGTCTTCCTTTTCAAAAAACTGCTGTAACGCATAATCTTTTATACTGAAATGACCTTCGATGACGCACTTCCTGTCTGTATTTCTAATACTGCTGAAGTCTGCGCGATCTCCCAGCAATAATCCCAGGGCACCAAGCATAATGGATTTTCCGGCGCCGGTTTCCCCGGTAATGATCGTAAAACCAGATTGAAGATCCATGGTAATATCTTCAATAAGCGCGTAATTCTTTATGGAAAGAGATGTAAGCAATATGGTTCAAATTTGTGCTAAATATACGAGAGAAAATACTCGTAGTCAACCAAAATTACTACTGAATATTTCGCCAGCTACGGGCATACCTGGCAGCGATGTTATTGAGTGTTTGTATAAGCTCATTCTTCGCAGGATAAGCAGGCCCTCCGCTATAAATCGAGGCAATCTCATCTGCCTTGGAGTCAAAAAAAGCACGAAGCAACAATGAATTGTTCCTGCGGTTGTTCATCACTTCCAGCTTATTTAAAGACCCGGCAATGGCCGTTTTTCCAGCCGGTACATCGGCATGCATCACATCGAGACCTAACCGGTGATAATCATATAATGCTTCCCTGTATTCGGCATACGTATTCGCCAGTAGATCTGCATTTAACCTGAAACGTGACCGCTGACCATCTGAACCTCGCCATCCCTGTGAATTTCCCTGTTGCGCCGTAGTAACGATCCTGTTGGCTTCCTCAAAAAATGCAGTCCCTCCTTCCGGAGCAAAAGTGTCTGCATCCAGTCCTAATATCGTATAAACATAAAAAGAGATTACAGATACAAGATTGTTCGTATAGGTATTCTGGCTATAATTTAGTGGCTGATATTCACGGTAACTAAAACTGAACTGTTCATCGTTAAAATTAAAGACCGGGGTGATCATGCTCGTCCCGTAAACAGGTCTGGAAGACTGGACCTGGATCGTGCCGTTAAAGCTCTCTCCCTCAAAACTGTTAATCGTAATGAACATACTACAATTAATACGTTCATGATCCTGCAGGCGCCTGTCTGTCCAGGTGGTCTGGTTGATAAATTCGTTCAGCGATCTTTCCAGGGTTTTAAATACAGAAAGGTTTGCCTGCCCGGTCTGTTCCGCATTTACCACTACTTCACAATTTAATTGCTGAGCGATCCCAGTTTGGGAAATAAAAGCGAACAATACGAGAAAGACAATTTTACGCATGGAACATTTTGATTACTTCAGTTATGATATCCTGGGCAACTTCAGTTTTGCTTTTAAGATCAAATTCCAGTTTGCTATCTGGATAAATGATCCTGATCTTGTTGGTATCTCCCTGAAAGCCTGCACCAGAATCCTTAAGTGAATTTAAGACAATAAAATCAAGATTCTTCTTTTCAAGCTTTTTTCGGGCATTTTCCTCTTCATTATTGGTTTCCAAAGCAAAACCTACGAGTTTCTGACTTGTTTTGATAGCTCCCAGGGAAGCCAGTATATCTTCGGTTTTGGTTAACTCCAGGGTTAAGGAGGAATCGTTTTTTTTGATCTTTTGATCTGCCACATATTTCGGCCGGTAATCGGCAACAGCAGCCGCAGCAATAAATACATCTGCGCTGCCAAAATGAGCGTGAGCGGCTTCATACATATCCCGGGTACTCGTCACTCTTTGTACTTCGATACTGGAATGTGAGATCTGGAGATGCGTTGGTCCTGAGATCAATATCACCCTCGCGCCAGCCTCTGCCGCCTTTAATGCGAGGGCAAAACCCATTTTACCACTGGAATGATTGCCAATGAAGCGAACCGGGTCTATAGCTTCATAAGTTGGACCGGCGGTGATCACAATCTTTTTATTCTGAAGCGGAAGTTCTTTAGATAAATGATCTTCGATAAATTGAATGATCTCTTCTGGCTCTGCCATTCTTCCTTTTCCAGAAAGTCCGCTGGCCAGCTCTCCGGTTCCTGCCGGAATCATGATGTTCCCGTAAGCCTGAAGTGTTTCGAAACTTTTGGTCGTAGATGGATGCTTATACATGTCAAGATCCATTGCCGGAGCAAAGAATACTTCACATTTCGCTGAAAGATAAGTGGCCAGCAGGATATTATCGCTGTTTCCAGAAGCCATTTTGGATAGCGTACTGGCGGTGGCAGGGGCCAAAAGCATGAAATCGGCCCAAAGGCCGAGTTCCACGTGATTGTTCCATTCTTCGTTCTCATTCTCATCGTTCGTAAATGAAGAATAAACTTCATTTTTTGAGAGTGTTGAAAGCGTAAGCGGAGTGATAAATTCTTTGGCAGCCTGAGTCATTACAACCCTGACCTCAGCACCAGACTTCACAAACAGTCGTACCAGTGAAGCAGTTTTATAGGCAGCAATACCTCCGGTAATGCCAAGTAAAACTTTTTTGCCTTGAAGTACAGACATATCTGCTAACCGATTCTATTCTTCGGTATCCTTGGTGTTTCTCCAGTAGATCTTGTCGTCAAGCCACTCCTGTATCGCAAGGGATTGTGGCTTAGGAAGTTTTTCATAGAATTTTGAAACCTCGATCTGCTCTTTGTTTTCAAAAATCTCGTCAAGAGAATCATTGTACGTAGCGAACTCATCAAGCTTTTCTAAAAGCTCTTTTTTGATTTCACCATTAATTTGTCCAGCTCTCTTCGCTACAATAGAAATCGCCTCGTAAATGTTTCCGGTAGGAGCATCTACTTCGTTTTTGTTGATCGTAGTCGTGTTGACCGGGGCATCAATTTTTTTAAAATCCATCATTCCTTTTTTAAAAATTCTCTAACCTTTTATCAATTTCCATCATGGAAGCCTCAGAGTCCTGAGCAAACTCTCCATCAGGATAATATTTATTATAGGAATTGTAAAATTCCCTGGCATTTTCAAGTCTTTCTTCCATCAATACTTCAAAACTATTGATCGCCAACTGGTACGCAGAGTCGTATCTATAGTAGTAAGCGGCCTCTCTGAATGGAGAGCCCGGATAGTCTGCAATGAAGTTATTGAAAGAAGCGATAGCCGCTTTGTAATACCTGGTTTTATGATACTGCTTCGCGATTTCATAAGCCTTTTTCTCCAGCTTTACTCGCAACTCCGTCGCATAATCGTTCGCTGAATCTACAAATTCACCTTCCGGGTACTTGTTCAGGTAAACCTGAAGTTCTTCGATCGCTTTTCTGGTGTCGGTTTGATCCAGGTTAAAGCGTGGTGAGCGATTATAATAGCTAACCGCAGCTTTGTACTCTGCCTCTTCTACCTTTTGACTGTTTGGATACAGCTGCACGAAACGTTCAAAGTTAAAGGGAGCATTGTAATAATCCCCTAACTGGTAGTATGTATCACCGAGAATATAAACCAGTCGTTCTCCCTGAGGTTTACCCCGGTATTCCGGCTCTATCTGTTCCAATAGCCGCAATGCTTTACGCAACTTTCCGTTATCATCTTCCTCTTTCCCCTGGGTATATAATTCCTCTGCTGCCGTATACTTAGGCGCAGTTTCCTCGTTTTTCAGCAAGGACTGATATTCACTGCAGGATACAGTGAGCAGCAAAAGACCTAGTGCGAGAATTCCTTTTTTCATGATACGTAAAAACATCTGGCAAAAATACATTTTTTGTTAGTATAAAAAAAACTTTCCTAAACTACTCAAATAACCCTGTTTATGGGCATTTATTGTATCAGGAAAGTCTTTTAAAATTTATTTTTGTTGGCCTGGCAGCTAGAAATTCTTGACAAAGGCTGAAATCTTTGCGTAAAGTGCGTCACTAGCTTTTACCAAAGGCAGTCTCAGGTTGTTCTGAACCAGTTCTCTTTTATGAAGCATTGCCTTGATCCCGGCAGGATTTCCTTCAGCAAAGATCATATCTATAGATGGCGCTATGCGATAGTGTAACTTATAAGCTGCCTCAACTTTCCCAGCTAAGCCCAGACGCACCATTTCTGAAAACTCTTTAGGCAAGCCCTGTCCAATTACCGAGATCACTCCTTTCCCGCCAGCCAGGGTCATAGGTAACGTAATCATATCATCTCCTGAAATGACGAGGAAATCTTCCGGCACCAGTGAAATTAACTTCATCGCCTGTACTATATCTCCGGCAGCCTCTTTCACTCCTATTACATTTTTAAAATCTCTGGCGATCCTGTTGATGGTTTCCGGCAGGATGTTACTCGCTGTTCTGCCAGGTACATTGTACAGAATAACTGGTAATGGTGAAGCTTCAGCCACTGCTTTGAAGTGCTGGTAAATTCCTTCCTGGGTTGGTTTATTGTAAAATGGAGATACTGAAAGTATCGCATCAAAACCTTCCACATCCTCGGTCATCAGCTCTTCTACCAGTCCGGCCGTATCATTGCTACCCATTCCCAGAACCAAAGGTAGTTTTCCCTGGTTAGCTTCCCTGATCACGGTCTTTACAAGTTCTTTCTCCTTTTTGCTAAGAGTTGCACTTTCTGCAGTGGTTCCCAGCACCACTAAATATTCGATGCCGTTCGCTATCTGGTCTTTTACCAATGCTGAAAGAGCGTTTGTATCTACACTTAGATCATCTTTAAAAGGAGTAACCAGTGCTACTCCGGTTCCAATAAAAGCTTCCATTCCTATTTATTTTTTATAATTCTATAATATCTTATCAATTCAGCCTCAAATAGAGAAGCATCATTTTCACTAATTTCTATATCCAGGATCGAAAATGGATCTGGAGAATTTCCTATCAATAATGCTGCCTGTGATTTGGATGCAACATAATATGCTAACAAAGCCTCTTCTCCAGCAATAACGATCGCTAAGCCAAACTTATGTTCTAAGAGTGTCGCGAGCTCTTTATTGCTCACAGAACCATCAATCCCAATATCTTTCAGACCAATTTGCAACATATTCTTCGCCGTTTCAACTGAAGCACTTCCGCAGATAATTATATGAAAATCCTGTTGCGGCACGCCCAGGTCAAGATACACCTCAGAGATGCTCCCGTAATCTTCCAAATGATCTTCAGCAATGACCAGTAATACCCGGTTTGAATTTGCAGAGCCGACCTGCCTGTTCTCCTTCAGTATACCGATAGCTTTTTTAAGCTGAACAGATTTGATTTTATTCGTGATCATTCCAAGGTTTCGGTCGGCAAATGTAAATAATTTCTATCAGCCTGCTATCTCTTCAGGTGGCTTCCGAAGTGAAGATTCCGCAGATTAAACAGCTTTGTTGAATTTGTGAAATTCCGGATCGGGACATCCCGCACACTGGAGCTGTTTCCGGATTTGAAAAAATCCTGGAAAAACAATTTCTTATGTATAAGATGCAATTCTAAAAATTACAAAACACTATTGCCCGCAAATTGAAGAGAGGCATACTATCCACCGGGCCCACCATGGCTAAAGGCTCCTGCATTAATGCACTTATAAGTGTTTTTATGTACCAACCTTGCCAGCTATTCTTGCTATATTTGAAAAGTAATTGTGACTGAAATGAAAAAACTTACCAAGATCTTTTTAGCTGCTACCATCGTGATGATTTCCTGTAAATCTGAATACAGGCAGCTGGAGCAGGTAGAGGGAAAAAGGATCGCTGTAGACAATAGTGTCCAGGAAGATCCTAAAATTGCTGAATTTATAGCGCCATACAAACAGCACCTGAATGAAACCCTTGATTCACCACTGAGCTACAATCCCAGTTTTCTCAGCAAAAGTGATGGAGACCTGAATACTGCCATTGGCAACCTTATGGCAGATGCCCTGATGGAACAAGTGAATCCAGTCTTTCAAAAAAATACCGGAAATAGCATCGACATGGTGCTGCTTAATCATGGTGGAATCCGGGCAGAAATCCCCGTGGGAAATGTGAGTACCAGGACGGCATACCAGATCATGCCTTTTGAAAATGAAGTAGTGATTGCTGAATTGAAAGGTGAGAAAATAATGGAAATGATGGATTACCTCAGTAAGGCAAAAACTGCGCACCCGGTGAGTGGCGTTCAGATCATTGCAGATGGAAGCTACCTTATAAAAAACTTTACGATCCAGGGACAGCAGGTTTCCAAAGACAGCACCTATTTTGTAGCGACCTCAGATTACCTGGTGGGCGGTGGTGATAACATGAAATTCTTTGCCAACCCTGTAAGTCTACAGTCCAGTGAATACAAGATCAGGAATGTGATGATAGACTATTTTAAAAAGACCGACACCATTAGAAGCGTGATCGATGATCGATATATAAGACAGTAATTATGAAGAGAAGAGATTTTATTCAAAATACGGCAGCCGCTACCGCAATGCTAAGCCTTGGCGGACTATCAGCTTTATCATTTAAACCTGAAAGACAACAGATCACGATCCTGCACACAAACGATGTACATAGTCATATTGAAGCTTTCGGTCCAGATGCGGGTAGAAATGCAAATCTGGGAGGAGTTGCCAGAAGAGCGAGCCTCGTGGAAAAAATTCGCCGGGAAAATCCTAATACCTTGTTACTGGATGCTGGAGATATTTTCCAGGGAACGCCTTATTTCAATTTCTATGGGGGCGAACTTGAATTCAAGCTCATGAGCATGCTTAAGTATGATGCAGCAACTCTGGGCAATCATGACTTCGATAATGGTATCGACGGACTCTTCGCCCAGCTGCCACACGCAAAATTTCCTTTCGTAATTTCAAATTACGACTTTAGTAATACTATTATGGATGGAAAAACCGATAAGTATCGCACTTTTGTAAAAGACGGTATCAAGATTGGTGTTTTTGGCGTTGGGATCGAATTGCAGGGACTGGTAAGCAAGAAACTTTATAAGGAAACGGAATATTTAGACCCTATTGAGATGGCTACCGATATGAGTCGTATTCTAAAGGAAGAAGAAAACTGCGATCTGGTGATTTGTTTGTCACACCTGGGATATAGCTATTCATCTCAAAAAACGGGCGATCTAAAACTGGCGAGAGCTACCGAAAATATTGATCTGATTATTGGAGGCCACACCCATACATTTCTTGACAAACCAACGGTGGAAACCAATAAGGCTGGAAACCCGGTGCTGGTAAACCAGGTTGGTTGCTATGGCGTCTACCTGGGCAGGGTTGATTTCTTCTTTCAAAATGGAAAAAAATTCTCTGCAGACGGTGCGAAAATTTCGGTTTAATTATTTTATCGGGAAATCGAAATACTGATAGGGAAAAGGTTCAGCATTCAGAGTATAATGCCACCATTCTTCAGAATAACTTCGGAAGCCATTTCGAAGCATGACTGTTCGCAACGTTTCCCTGTTCGATTTTTGTTCTGAAGTCACCGAAGCAGAACGATGATGAGAAATTTCTCCGAAAAAATCATAAGCTCCACCCATATCCAATTCCTCACAGGTTTCTACATTAACCAAGGTAAGATCTACAGTCCCACCCCTGGAATGTCCTGACTTTGAGGCAATATACCCCAGTTCAAAGAGCCTGCTTTTATCAATGTTTGGGTAAAATTCACGCTTAGCCAGCGTATCTGCCGGTTTTCGAGCCCAGACTACAAACTCATTAACAGCAGATTGTGGGCGATAACCATCGAAAACTTTCAGCATCAAATCCTGCTGAATAAGCTCTTTCTGCACGTTTTTCAAGGCTTCTGCCGCTTTTTTTGTGAGAACAATCTGTGCCGATTCATATCCGAGAACAGGTCTTCCTGTAAAATTATGATTTCCGGCATAGCGAACTTCTTCTATCACAAAAGGCAGTACGTTTTTGAGATACACAAAATCTTCAGGAATGGATTGTGCTTTCGAGATGAAACCAATTTGTAGACATACCAGTATTAAGAAAATTTTTCTCACAACTTTCTACTTATCCAGCATGGCCAGAAATTCGTCTTCGCTCAGCATTTGAGTTCCCAGTTTTTCTGCTTTGGCAAGTTTGCTAGGCCCCATGTTTTCACCGGCCACCAGGTAGTTCGTTTTGGAGGAGATCGAGCTGGATACCTTTCCTCCATTATCCTCGATCATTTTCTTAAGGTCGTTTCTTGAAACCTTGTTGAATACTCCAGAGATCACAAACGTGTTACCTTCCAGAATACTGGTTTGATTCGCCAGTTTCTCTGCGGATACTTCCATTTGAATTCCATATTGCCGGAGACGCTCCACGTTTTCTCTATTTTCAGTATTACTGAAGAAATCACCCACGCTCCAGGCGATACGTTCTCCAATTTCATCAATGTTCTCCAGCTCTTCTTTGCTGGCTGCCATCAAAGCTTCTACCGACTTGAAATGTTTGGCCAGTTTCCTGGCCACCGTTTCTCCAACGTATCTTATTCCTAATCCAAATAAAACCCTTTCAAAGGGGATCTCTCTAGATTTTTCGATCCCACTTATAAGATTTTCCGCAGATTTTTCAGCCATTCTTTCCAGAGGCAGAATATCATCTTTGGTCAACGTATAGAGATCTGCATAATTATGGATAAGTCCTGCCGTTACCAGCAAGGCAACGGTCTCACCACCAAGACCTTCTATATCCATTGCTTTTCTTGATATATAATGCTGAATCCTGCCAATGATCTGTGGAGGGCAGCCGTTGGTATTTGGGCAATAATGCTGAGCTTCCCCTTCGTTTCTTATAAGTTCTGTATCACACTCGGGGCAATGAGAAGCATAGGCCGTAGGACTGGAATCCGGGTCGCGCTTTGTAAAATCAACTCCCACAATTTTCGGAATGATCTCTCCTCCTTTCTCCACGTAAACAGTATCTTCTTCCCTGATATCCAGTTTTTCGATCTGGTCTGCATTATGCAGGGAAGCTCTCCTTACAACCGTCCCAGCAAGTTGCACCGGCTGTAGATTTGCCACAGGAGTGATCGCCCCCGTTCGTCCTACCTGGTACGTAATCTTATCCAGGATCGTTGATTCCTGTTCTGCCTTGAACTTATAGGCAATCGCCCAACGCGGAGATTTAGCGGTATGGCCCAACTCATCCTGTTGATGTAAATCGTTAACCTTGATCACCACGCCATCTGTCTCATAAGGCAGGTCATGACGATGCTTGTCCCAGTAATTGATATATTCAAAAACCTCTTCGATGGATGATTTTAATTCTGATTCTGCAGGAGCCTTAAAACCCCATTTTCGCGCCATTTCCAGACCTTCGAATTGAGTTTTGATATTTAGGTTAGCACCAACAATACTATAGAGCAAACATTCCAGCGGGCGACGAGCCACCTCAGCACTATCCTGCAATTTCAAACTTCCGGAAGCTGTATTTCTCGGGTTTGCATAAGGTTCTTCTCCGCCCTCCACTCTCTCTGCATTCATTTTCGCGAAACCTTCGTATGGCAGCACGATCTCTCCCCGGATATCGAAACGTTCCGGGAAATCACCTTTCAGTTTTAATGGAACCGAACGTATGGTGCGTACATTACTCGTAACCTCATCACCCTGAAATCCATCACCTCGAGTAACCGCCCGGAATAGCTGACCATTTTCGTAGGTTAAGCTTATAGAAGCACCATCATATTTAAGCTCGCAGACATAGGAAATATCACCATCCACACTCTTACGAATTCTTTTCTCCCAATCTTGCAGCTCTTCCTTTGAATAAGAATTTGACAGCGAATACATACGTTGATCATGTACGATGGTCCTGAAGTTCTTGGTAACCGCTCCACCTACACGCTGGGTAGGTGAATTTTCGTCGAACAGCTCAGGATTTTGATCCTCCAGCTCCTGCAATTCCTTGAGCTTCATATCAAAATCATAATCACTTATTTGCGGTTTATCCATTACATAATAATTGTAATTATGTTGTTGTAATTCCTCTCTTAAAGCCGCTATCTTCTTTTCCGCGTCCATATTTTATCTGTCTTATTCGGAAATATTTAAATTCTCCTTCTCGAATTTCAACTGAAAATTTCTTTTTTCATGTTCAAAATTCAGTACAAAATCTGAAGGATTTGCCTGGTCATTTGTTGGAAACCATTCTTTGTTTGCACTATTTACCACAATCAGTAAACCTGAATCTTCACCAATCGCGCAAAAATGTTCGTAGTCTCCATCATATTTATGAAGATCGACCTCTACATTCAATGGTTTGAAAATTTCTTTGATGTTTCTGGTCGCCAATCCTATTTCTGCGATTCCTATGACACTTTCAGCAGAAAATACACCAAGTTCGGGTTTTCTAAAATTCCTGCGAGAGATGAATTCCACAATATTGCGATCCTTATCATAGAAATAAACCGACTTCGCGTTCCAGTTACTGAAGTCGATGATATACTGGTCGTTATATTGTAGAACCGGGACAATCGTTTGCAACCAGTTCAATGCCTCCTGTTCCTGTTCATCGGGAATATGAAAAGCAAAATGTGTTGGTTCATACTGCTCCCTGTATTCGAATCTTAAGATTGAAAATCCGCATTGTATCTCGAAATGATCTTCTTCATAACAGATAATTTCCATTCCCAGTAAATCTTTGTAAAAGGAATACTGCCGAGGTATATCTGAAGTATACAGACAAAGTTTATGAATCTTCATATCAGGGCTGGTTTTTATTCATCCATTTGGGAACCGGCCTGGGCTTAAAGCCATGCATCTGGCTCAGCAATTCTTCAATGTTATCGGCCACAAGCAGGATCTCAAGATTATCTTCCTTTAGAAAACCTTTTTCTGTCATTGTTTTGAGCATCCTCAAAAGATCATCATAAAAACCGTTGATGTTAAGTAAACCAACAGGTTTTCGATGCAAACCAAGCTGAGCCCAGGTCACGATCTCGAACAGCTCTTCAAAAGTCCCAAAACCTCCGGGTAGCGTGATAAAAGCATCACTGAGTTCATTTATGCTTAGTTTGCGTTCGTGCATATCTGCAGTAGTGATAAGCCTGTCCAGCCCTTTGTGCACTACTTCTTTCGTCTTTAAAAACTCCGGAATAACCCCGGTGGCAAAACCACCATTTTGCATGATCCCTTCTGCAACCTGTCCCATGAGACCAAGCTTACTACCGCCATAAACCAGCCGGATATCTCGCCTGGCAAGCTCTTCACCCAGTTTAAAAGCTGTTTGAAAAATTTGAGGATCTACTCCATCGCTACTGGCACAGAAGACTGCCACGTTCTCTATAATGTTATAATGCTCCTTCATTCTTTTTAATTGCTCTAAGCATTCGATCGTTACCAAAAATATCCTTTTTTAAACCTGCTTCAAAACCAAATCTCCTTACGATTTCCAGAGTTTCTGCGCCCAGATACTGGTTAATCTCAAAATACAAACTTCCGCCAACTTTCAGGTTTTTAGCTGCCAGTTCGCTAATCTTGCGATGGAAAATAAGTGGGTCTTTATCATCCACATACAACGCCAGCGCAGGTTCATGATTAAGTACGTTTGCGTGCATCTCTTTTTTTTCCAGATTGCGCACATAGGGCGGGTTGGAAACTATCACGTCAAATTCCTGCTCCAGATCTTTCGTTTCCAGAATATCCTTCAGTTGAAAATTAACCCCTAAATTGTTAAATTTAGCATTGAATTCAGCAATTTTTAAAGCTTCTGCTGAAACGTCCCAGGAATGCACTTCCGCAGAACTTAAATTTTTTGCCAGGCTTATTGGGATACAGCCGCTGCCGGATCCAATATCCAGAATCCTGATGAGTTTTTCTTCGGAAGAAAAGTCCTCAAGAATCCATGATACCAGTTCTTCAGTCTCTGGCCTGGGAATCAGCACTTCTTTGCTTACTTTGAAAGTTAATCCAAAGAACTCTGATCTCTCCAAAATGTGTTGAATGGGTTCATGAATTTTTAGCCTGTCCAGGGCATCCTGAAATTGATTCCTCTGCTCTTCTAAAATTTCACACTCAGGTTCAAGTGCCAGTTCCAGCCTGGATTTTCCCAGGAATTGCTGCGTCAGCATAAAGTAGAAAGATTGCACTTCAGTATCCGGATAGAAATCTGAAAGTTCTTCAAAAAATACTTTTTTAAAATTCGCTAACTGCATTGGTGTTTCAGTTTTACAGATCTTTAAGCATATAAACCGTGCAGTTGTAGTGACCGGTATCCCCTACCGGCTCTTCTACCGTTTCAAATCCAGTACGATGATATAATTTCCGGGCATTTTCCATATAGGGAAGTGTTTCAATATAGCATTTCTCAAAAGATTGCTGTCGCCCAAAATCCAAACAGGTATTGATCATTTTCGTCCCAATTCCTCTGCCTCGCGCTTCGGGCAGAAAATACATCTTTTGGAGTTCGCATATTGGTTCTTCCGTTCCTCTCAAAGCTGCGATCCCGGCGCCGCCAATCACTTTACCGTTCTCCACTACCACGAAATATGCTTTGGACTCTCCTGCATACTCTGCAGTCATATCTTCCAAAGCTTTATCCTCGTAGGCCGTTCCAACTTTAGGAACTCCCATTTCCACCAAGACGCTTTGAATTAAATGTTTAACCTGCTGATTATCTTCGGCTTTGATTTCCCGAATTTTCCATGTATCCATTCTGCCTAATTAATTCTATTTTTGTGCTGTGAATATACACGAAAAATACATTAAACGCTGTATAGAACTGGCTGAAAACGGGCTTGGAAACACCTATCCCAATCCTCTGGTGGGCAGCGTCATTGTTCATGATAACAGGATCATTGGCGAAGGCTGGCATCAAAAAGCCGGCGAAGCTCATGCTGAAGTGAATGCGATCAATTCAGTTAAGGATCAACAGCTTTTAAAAGAAGCCACCATCTATGTTAGTTTGGAGCCTTGCAGCCATTTTGGAAAGACCCCTCCATGCAGTGATCTCATTATTGATAAAGGAATTCCCAGGGTAGTAATTGGCACGATGGACCCATTTGCAAAAGTCGCTGGCCGCGGAATTAAAAAATTACTGGAGGCTGGAAAAGAAGTTCAGGTTGGAATTCTTGAAGAGCAGTGTACCGCTTTGAACAGGCGTTTTTTCTCGTTTCACAGAAAGAAAAGACCTTATATCATTTTAAAATGGGCCCAGACCCGGGACCTTTTTCTTGCTCCAAAAACTAAAGGTACCAATAGACCGGTCTGGATTTCCAATCGCTATAGCAAACAGCTGGTTCATAAATGGCGCAGTGAAGAAGCTGGTATCCTGGTTGGAACGGGAACGGCCCTCGCAGATAATCCCCGACTGGATATTAGAAACTGGACTGGAAATGCACCCGTAAGGCTAGTGATCGACAGGGAAATTAAACTTTCCAAAGAGCTCGCGCTATTCGATCGTACAATCAAAACCATCGTTCTAAACAAACAATTGAACGATAAGGAACATTTAAATCTCCAATACCAGAAGATTGAATTTTCAGAAAATATTGCCGGAGAAATTTGCAGAATTTGCCATGAACAGGAAATCCAATCACTTATCATTGAGGGTGGCGAGAATATTTTACAGCAGTTCATATCTTCAAATCTCTGGGATGAGGCACGGGTATTTACAGGTGACAACCGCTTCGGTAATGGTGTTAAAGCGCCGGTTTTAGATTTACAACCTGTTTCTACTCGCCAAATTGAGACAGATCTTTTAGAAACTTTCAGAAATAAACATCATGATTAAGACCATCATAATTGATTTTGGAGATGTATTTATCAATCTAGATAAAACGGCCACTCAGCAAAATCTTAAACGAATGCAGATTGAAGATCTGCCGGAACATATCCATAGTCGCAACCGGGATTATGAACAGGGCTTTGTAACTTCAGATGAAATATCCAATATTTATCGTACTGAATTTCCGCAGCTACAACACACAGAATTCTTAAATTCCTGGAATTCGATTTTGCTTGACTTCCCAAAATATAGACTTGAATTTCTTCAGAAATTGAAAAACAAGGAAGATTACCAACTCATCCTGCTAAGCAACACCAACCAGAATCATATAGAAAACATACAATCCAGAGTTCCATTCTACGAGGATTTTAAAAGCTGTTTTGATGCGTTTTACCTCTCTCATGAGATAGGAATGCGTAAACCGGATGTGGAGATATTCGAATTTATCCTTAGACAGCATGAACTTCGTGCAGAGGAGTGTTTATTTATAGATGATACGCCAGAGAATACCAAAGCGGCGGCATCACTGGGAATGCATGTATGGACACTGGAACCTACACGCGAAGACGTGATTGACCTATTCACCGCTAAAAAAGAGTTATTTTGATCTACCTGCTTCTAAGTGTTCTCTCTTCAACCATCATTTTTATAGTATTTCGGCTTTATAAAAAGTATGAAGTCAATACACTTCAGGCGATCGTGATCAATTATTTTATCGCCTGTACGGTAGGATATTTTGGATTTATCAACGGCTCTGAGATCAGCACCGTTCCTTCTGAAAAGTGGTTCCCCGGAGCCTTAATGCTTGGGGTCTTATTTATTACCGTTTTCAACCTTGCAGCTATCACGACCCAGAAAAGCGGACTCTCAGTCGTTGCGGTTGCCACTAAAATGTCGGTCGCCATACCAGTATTCTGCGGAATTTTTCTTTATAATGAAAGCACCGGCATCCTGAAGATCGCCGGGATCTTACTTGCCCTGGTGGCAGTTTACCTTACCTCTATCAAAACAAAGGATGGCATTAGTATCAAATGGCAGAATCTAATTTTTCCATTGCTGGTCTTTCTTGGTAGCGGAATCATTGATACCAGTTTAAAATATCTTGAAACCAGTTATGTCTCGAAAACTGATGTAGGCCTCTTTAGTTCAACCATCTTTGCGACGGCTGGATTTCTGGGTGTTCTGGTCATGCTATACCAGGCTATACGCGGCCAGCTAAAACTTCAGCTCAAAAATCTATTGGGAGGCATAGCACTCGGAGTCCCGAATTATTTTTCAATTTACTTTCTGGTGCTGGCGCTACGCAGTGAAGGTTATGAAAGCTCCACCATATTTACGATGAACCATGTAAGTATTGTCGCTCTTTCCACCATTGTAGGTATCGTCCTGTTCAAGGAACGATTGATCAGGAAAAACTGGATAGGACTTATCCTGGCGATCATTAGCATCATTCTTGTAGCCAACTCTGCCATATGAAGGATACGTATCAAACTATTACTAAAGCCTCGCCGGAAGTTCTATTCAAGGATCGGAATTCTAAATTTTACGGGTATGCCTTTCCCATCAAAACTGAAGAAGATGCGGCAACACACCTGGAAGAATTACGTGCAGCCCATCACAAAGCAAGACACTGGTGCTATGCCTGGCAAACCGGAAAGGCAGAGGAAGATCACCATTATCGCGCGAACGATGATGGTGAGCCATCCAACTCGGCGGGAATGCCCATTTATGGCCAGATTCAAAGTTTTGATGTCACCAATATTCTTATTGTGGTGGTAAGATACTTTGGCGGTGTAAAGCTGGGGGT
The DNA here is from genome assembly GCF_000423045.1 of Christiangramia portivictoriae DSM 23547. Lineage (GTDB taxonomy): Bacteria > Bacteroidota > Bacteroidia > Flavobacteriales > Flavobacteriaceae > Christiangramia > Christiangramia portivictoriae. The sequence goes on from NZ_AUHF01000008.1 coordinate 251,204, forward strand.
TGGCGGACTCATCAACGCTTATAAGACTACGGCACAAATGGCACTGGAATCTTCAAACATCATCAAGCGAACCATCGATGAGATTTTTGTCATCAAGTTCGACTATCCTGAAATGAATAAGGTCATGCAGGTGATTAAAAAAAACAACCTGAATGTTATTGATCAAAAACTGGAACTGGATTGTAAAATTTATATAGCCGTTAGAAAAAGTGACGTGGAGAGTATTTTTTCAAAGTTCGATAATACTTATAAAGTTGAAATTTCAGGTCTTGAAGATCAATAACCAAGTGCCTCCAACATGTATTTTGGACACCTAACCGGCTTTCTGGATTTTGCATCCATAAATACCAGTACAGTGTAGCCTGAGGTAACCAAATTTCCCTGTTCATTATACAGAGAATAGTCAAAGATGATTTTAACATTTGGCTGCTCGCGAAGGCGTGTTTTTATCCTGATTTTTTCATCGAAAGTAACCGGTTTGTGATATTTTAAATTTAATTCGAATACCGGCAACATTATCCCTTCCTCTTCCATACTTTTGTAGGAGATACCAAGTGTGTCAAGCCAGTTAAGTCTAGCAATTTCAAGGTATTGCGGATAAATGCTATGATGTACCACACCCATTTGATCGGTTTCGGCATATCGTACTTTAACAAAAGTTTCGTGTGATTTCATGTGATTTTTGTCGCCTTTCCCAGAAAGGTTTTTTATATTCAGGCTCAGAATCAAGTATGCGATATTTTTTCTTAAAATTCAACCCTAAATTGGTTTTTTTATTAGATAATTTGTTCACATATTTGCTCTGCTCAAGTTGGAGATCTGTATCCTTCAAAAGCCACTTTAGAACTTTCTAGTAACCAAAAATAACGTCTAACTAATAATGTCAAAAACTGCGCAATCGGTTTGGAATAACTGTCTGTCTTTTATTCAGGATAACATTACCCCTCAAGCTTACAAAACCTGGTTTGAACCTATCCAAGCAGTGAAACTAACAGATTGTGCCCTGAGCATCCAGGTGCCATCCAAATTTTTCTATGAATGGCTGGAAGAACATTATGTGAAGTTATTAAAGGTATCCCTTACCCGTGAATTGGGAGATAAAGCTAAGTTGGTCTATGTGATCAAAATGGAGAACACTTACGGTAACAAACTTCCCTTTACAGAGAAGATCCCAAGTACCCAGAGATCGCAAATGGCTTCTCAGGAAGTTGATGTCCCTGTAAAGAATAAAAGCCCGGAACTTAAAAATCCTTTTATAATTCCTGGAATTCGTAATGTGAAGATCGAGTCACAGTTGAATCCTAATTATAACTTTGATAATTTCCTGGAAGGCGAATCGAACAGACTTGCGCGTTCCGCCGGACTCGCTGTGGCAAACAAACCAGGAGGAACTTCCTTTAATCCGCTATTGATTTTTGGCGGGGTGGGACTTGGAAAAACACATCTGGCTCATGCCATAGGTGTCGAGATAAAGGATAAATATCCTGAAAAGACGGTTTTATATATTTCTGCGGAAAAATTCACTCAACAGTACATCGAGTCGGTTAAAAAGAATAATCGTAATGACTTTATTCATTTTTACCAGATCATTGATGTCCTGGTAGTTGATGATATTCAGTTATTATCGGGAAAAGCGGGTACACAGGATGTTTTCTTTCATATTTTCAATCACCTGCACCAGAATGGAAAACAGGTTATTTTAACCAGTGATAAGGCGCCTGTAGACATGCAGGATATTGAACAGCGCCTCTTGTCAAGATTTAAATGGGGATTATCTGCTGAACTTCAGAACCCGGATTTTGAGACTCGGGTTTCTATCATCAAAAACAAACTATATCGAGATGGTGTGGAGATGCCTGAAGATATCGTAGAATTCCTGGCAAATAACATAAAAACCAATATCAGGGAGCTGGAAGGCGCTATCATTTCCTTAATCGCACACTCCTCTTTTAACAAGAAAGATATTACTCTGGAACTCGCTAAAAAGATTGTGGATAACTATGTGAAGAATACCAAGCGAGAGGTTTCCATAGACTATATTCAGAAGGTTGTAAGCGACTACTTTCAAATGGATGTGGATACCTTACAATCCAAAACCAGAAAACGTCATATCGTACAGGCCAGACAGCTCGCGATGTTCTTCGCGAAGAAGTTTACCAAAGCTTCCCTGGCAAGTATTGGATCTCAAATTGGAAGCAGGGATCATGCTACCGTATTGCATGCCTGCAAAACCGTGGATAACCTTGCTGCGACAGACAAACAATTCAAAAAATTCGTTGAGGACCTCAACAAAAAGCTGACTCTATAAATTTCAAATTTTATGAAAACCAGGGTATTAATGGTGTGTCTAGGAAATATCTGTAGATCGCCGCTGGCCGAGGGTATTCTTAAATCCAAAGTTGATCCTGAGAAGGTCTTCGTAGACTCCGCAGGAACCGGTGACTGGCACGTAGATTCGGAACCAGACCGAAGATCCATCGCGATAGCGAGTAAAAATGGTCTTGATATTTCTCAGCAAAGAGGACGGCAATTCAGCAAAAAAGATTTTCAGGATTTCGATCACATTTATGTGATGGATAATTCTAATTTCAGGGATGTGATCGCTATGGCAGAAACCGATGAGCAACGCCAGAAGGTTCACTTGATCCTTGAGGAAATATTTCCTTCAGAAAATGTAGATGTTCCAGACCCATACCATGGTGGTGACCAGGGTTTTGAAAATGTATATATGATGCTGAATGAGGCGACAGATGAATTGAAAAGAAAAATTGAATCTGGAGAATTATGAGTTCCAAGACTCCAACAACAGGTAGATTGTATCTCATCCCTGTAGGCCTTGGCAATTCAGATGCACAAAAGGTCTTTCCCGGAATCAATGCTGAAGTCATCTCGAACATTGATGACTTTATCGTAGAAAATGAAAAGACAGCAAGACGATTTATAAAAGAATTACTTCCCGAAAAATCGCAACCTGCACTTAGGCTTTCCGCATTGAATAAGTTCACTGAAGCTTCTCAAATACCAACATTTCTGGACGCCGCAAAGTCTGGCAAGGATATGGGACTAATGAGTGAAGCCGGATGCCCCGGTGTGGCAGATCCAGGTGCCGAGATTGTAAGACTGGCCCATGAAGCCAACATACAGGTGGTTCCTATGGTTGGTCCAAGCTCCATCCTATTAGCGATGATGGCGAGCGGAATGAATGGCCAGAGCTTTACTTTTCATGGCTATCTTCCTATAGATAAAAAAGAAAGGAAAAATGAGCTTAAAAATTTGGAAAGAATTTCAGCTGAAAGGAACCAGGCTCAGATATTTATCGAAACTCCGTACAGAAACAACAAGTTTCTCGAAGATCTTATCCAAATATTGCAGCCAACTACAAGGATTTGTGTCGCCTGTGATCTTACCTTAAGTACCGAATTTATTAAAACAGCAACTGCGGCCGATTGGAAAAATATAAAAGCCGACCTCCATAAGAGACCGGCTATTTTTATAATTCAAAAGGATCTATAGTCTAAGATTCGTCCAGAGCATCAAAATTCACTCTGGCGTTTTTAGTAGTGTTTATAAAAGAAGTATCGTACCCGCCAAAACGCTTCATATAAGTCTTAATTGTAGTTCCAAAGGCATCACTGAAGGCCTGTGCTCCCCAACTGCGTAAATATTTCTTTACACTTCCAGGTCCCGCTAAATGTGCAGCAGCAAGAATACCAGATTCAGTTACGATAACCCCATTTATATTCTTACCCACAAATCGTTTGATATCACGCTGAAGTATCCATTTGTTCCTGGACGCATTCGCATAAAAAGCGGCTTCCTGCAAGGCTGGTGAATTGAGAAAACCTACGGTATCGTAAACTCCAACCAATTCCAAGGTACCTTTTCCAAACTGGTACTTACCCAAATATCCGAATTCATTAATAGATTTGTAATTTCCCCGGGACTCTTTGAATGCCAGCGCCTCTTTAAAACCAACGTATGATTTACCAAGAAAAGGTGAAGTGGTTGAAAGTTGAAATTCAGGTTCGATTTCATCGCGTACGTCTGGAACAGTGTAATCAAGTTCCAGATTGTAAGTTGAGTAATCTTCTAAATCAAGATTTGCAGCTTTTTTCGTTGAAAAACTAAAAAAAATAGAGCCTGCTGCAAGAGGCAAGATTGAAAATTTTGCAATTTTCTTTCTCATTACATGTGTTTTTGAGAAGTTAATGGCGGTTCAGATTTCTGAGTTACACCCTCCTCATATTCGCGGCGCAAATGTACGACATTTTTTAAAAAACTGACTTACAGCATGTTAAAGATATTATAAACTATCTACAACATTAACCTTAGTATAACTTCCTGTCATTTAATAAGTTACAAAATTCACAAAATATGGTCATTATCTTTTTATTCCCTGCCGGTTGATCCAGCGAACGTATTCCTGCTTATTTCGGTTATGCTGAGCAAGATTTTTAGCGAATTTATGGTATCCAAAGTTCTCTACATTTGCCACAAAGTAGAAGTATTCATGATCTTCATAGTTTAAGACGGCATTGATCGACGAAATGTCGGGCATCCAGATGGGGCCCGGTGGCAATGTGGAGTACCTGTAAGTATTGTATGGTGAATCTATTTCCAGGTCTTTGTAGAGTACCCGTTTAATAATCGTATCGAAATTCTGAGTTTTTCTTTTGATCGCATAAATGACGGTGGGATCTGCATCTAGTTTCCAGCCATTCTTAAACCTGTTCATATATACCCCGGCTACTCTGGGTCGTTCATCGACTTTAGCTGTCTCTTTCTGAACGATGGATGCAATGGTGATTACTTCAGATGGTGTCAGGCCAATCTCTTCAGCCTTTGCAAGTTTTTCAGTGGTCCAGAAGCGGTCATATTCTTTTTTCATACGCTGCTGAAATTCTTCCGCAGAAGTATTCCAGTAAAACTCATACTGGTTTGGAATATACATTCCTAGGGCAGTATTCTCATCGAAGTCATTTTCAGCAAGAAATTCTTTATCATTAAAAGCCTTCAGCAACTCGATGCTATCTGCTTCGATTTGTTGCGATATGCGTCCTGCCAGGTCCTCCAGACGCTCCTGGTTGTTGAAAATTACTCGTACCGGATTATTACCTACTCTTAACCTGTTTACAAGGTCATTATTATTCATCCCCTTTTCAATAGTATATCTTCCCGGTCTAACTTTGGAAGCGTAGCCTTTTTTCTCTGCGACAAGCTTAAAGGATTGTTCGTCTTTCAGGTAAGGTTTCAATGTATCCAGAACCGACTGGAAAGTGGCTCCCGTCGGGATGTATACTACTCTCTCTGAGTTATCCAGTTCAATATTTGAAGTGAAGATACTATTGTATATATAGTAACTAAAAATACCTGCGCCAATCAAACCCAGAATTGCAACCGCAAGAATTATCTTTTTAATGTACATCGTTGATCAATTGGTAGAGTAATTCATCTTTATATTCCCCATTGTGCAGGCTCCATTCCTTTTTCAAGCCTACTTTTCGAAAACCATTCTTCTCGAAAACTTTTTTACTGTCCTCATTTCCTTCAGTCACATTGGCATATACCTGGTGTAGTCCCAGATGCGTAAAACAAAAGTCACATAGCAGGGCAAGACTTTCTCTTCCATAACCTTTCTTACGATCTTTTGGATCTGCGATTAAAATGCCGATTGCCGCTCGCTGATGCTGAATATCAAGATCAAAAACATCAATTAGCCCTACTGCTCTTCCACGTTTGGTACTAATTACCAGCCGTAACTGTTTGATGTCGTAAATATCACGATGAGCATTCTCTATATACTGTCGAATTAAAAACTTTGAATACGGAGTTTGAGTCGCGCTTACTTCCCAGAATGCTTCGTTGTTCTCGATCTCATGAACAAAATCCAGATCTTCAGGCTCCAATGCTCTCAGAAATATTTTTTTCCCTTGTAGCGTTAACATACGATATTACCTTTAAAAACCTGAACCGCCGGCCCGATTAACCAAATATTTTCAAATCCTCTAGCTGTTTTCACAAAGCTCACCTTTAAAGAACCTCCCGGGGTCTCAATCTGAACCTCCCTGCTTTTGATCCTGCCCGTCTCATACGCTGCAATTGCCACTGCGGTTACACCAGTTCCACAGGAGAAGGTTTCATCCTCAACACCGCGTTCATAGGTTCGAACCTTCAGTAGCTCATCGTCCATTTGCTGAACAAAATTTACGTTGGTTCCGTTGTTGCCTTTGTACATTTCAGAATAGCGAATTTCTGCGCCATTTGTCTTTACATCTTCAGAAGCTATATTATTTACAAACAACACATGATGAGGTGAACCAGTATCCAGATAACTAAATTCTTCCTGCAGTTTGATATTAGTGACATTCTGCATTTTTAAACTTACTATGTCATTGTTGATGGTAGCTTCATGCGGGCCATCGATTGCTGTAAAGCGAGCGGTTTGCTGAACGATTCCCAGGAAATTTGCGAAGGCGACTAAACAACGTCCACCGTTCCCACACATACTACTGGGATTTCCATCTGCATTAAAATACACCATTTTAAAGTCATCATCAGCGATATCGGGTTTTTCAAGAAGGATGAGTCCGTCACCTCCAATTCCAAACCGTCTGTCACACAAACGTTGGATCAATTTGGTATTATTTTTGGATACTTTATGATCGCGGTTATCGATCATGACAAAATCGTTTCCAGTGCCCTGATATTTATAGAATTCTAGATTCATTTCTTCGTTTTCAAGAGGCGCGAATATACGATTTTGAACAGAAACCATAGCCTGTTAAATGGTCGTTAAAAGTCGCAACTTGAATACTAAGTTGGAAAAATTATAGGTTAAATCATCAAATAACATCCGAAAATGAGAAAAACAGCAAATTTAATTCTGGCCTCTGCCCTTGGTGGCGCAATGACCCTGGGAAGTTATAAGTTATTTGTGGAAGATCAAGTTTCTACAACACACGTAGAGGATACTACTGTAGCAGAAAATTTTCTTCCGGTCAGCAACACACCTAACTACGGTACGAATGTAGATTTTACAGATGCTGCGGAAAAGACCATACATGCCGTGGTACACGTAAAAAATGTGGCCGTTTTTAAGGGAGGCCCAAGAAGTATTTGGGAATACAATCCTTACGGCACTGAAGGTGGTCGCGCCCTACAGGGTGCTGGATCAGGGGTGATTATAACTCCTGATGGCTATATTGTGACCAACAACCATGTTATCAAAGGAGCCAGCGAAATAGAAGTCACCTTAAATAATAACAAGACATATACGGCTGAAGTCATTGGTAGCGATCCAACCTTTGACATAGCCCTCATTAAAGTTGAACCGGAAGAAGAGCTGGATTACATTCCTTTCGGGAATTCTGATAATGCTGAAATTGGTGAATGGGTACTGGCAGTTGGAAATCCATTTAATTTAAAATCGACCGTCACTGCCGGAATTGTTAGTGCAAAAGCGAGAGATCTTAACGTTTATGACAGCTCACCACAGTCCTTTATACAAACAGATGCGGCCATCAATCCTGGAAACAGCGGTGGAGCCCTTGTAAATATTAATGGTGAATTAATTGGAATCAATACTGCGATCACCTCTCCCAGCGGCAGTTACATAGGGTATGCGTTTGCCGTCCCCTCTAACAATGCCAGAAAAATAGTAGAAGATATTATGGAGTATGGAGATGTTCAAAAAGGGATTCTTGGTATTCGAGGAGGAACTATTAATGAACAGATCTCCAATGATCGCAACCTGAATATTTCTCAAGGCGTGATTGTTGGCGCAGTGACACCTGGTAGCGGTGCAGAAAAATCTGGAATCCAGGAGTTCGACGTGATCAGGAAGATAGACAATATCACGATTGCCAAATTTTCAGATCTTACCGGTTACATCAATTCCAAGAGACCTGGAGATATCGTCAAGGTACAATTATTAAGAGACGGTGAAACCAGGACTGTGGATATCGAGCTTACCAAGCTTGAAACATTTTCCATTCCAACGCTAGGATTTGAAGTTGCAAATACAACCAAAGAAGAGCTGAAAAAATACAATGCACCCAATGGCGTTCGAATTAGCAGAATGCTAACAAACGATTTACCATCTTCAGAATTGATTGGCGGAATCATTTCTGAAATCAATAATAAGAAGGTAAATTCCATTGGAGATGTGGAACAGATCATGGAAAACAGGATAAAGTCCAATCCTATCGTGGTGACATATCACAATAGTAAAGGCGAAAAACAGCGTATGATCTGGAGATAACTCATATTAGAATCTAATAAAAAAGCACTTCAAAATTGAAGGGCTTTTTTTATATCAAAAACCTTTACGAAAACGTTTGAAATATATACTTTTGCCGGAAAATATAACATCACAACACAAAATGGACTTTAATAAAGTTTACGAAAAAGAACTTTCATTCCAGGCAGATCGTCGCAAAGCTACGGTTGAATTCATCAACATCGTTAGCGACCTTTGGTATGACAAATCGATCGAACTCGTTTTATTCAGAAATCAGCTAATCAACAAAAATGTAAGCGATATTCTGGACCTTCATGAATATGCAGGGGAATTTGTAGGCAAACCTATATCTATATTCGATTCAGTAGAAATTGCGAAGGCTATCCAGGGTTTGAACTTGCCACCTGCAAAACTGGATATTGGAAAACTTACTTACGAATATCATCTTGATGGTCAAACTCACAATAATGCGATGGCCTTTGTGAATAGTAAGCTGAGTGATGCGAAATTAAATGAGATCTTAACTCCTAAAGATGTCGTGCTTTATGGCTTCGGAAGAATTGGTAGACTGGTAGCTCGTGAATTAATGACCAGAACCGGAAAAGGAAATCAGCTCAGACTTCGGGCGATCGTGACCAGAGGTAAAGTGGATCAAAGTGTTTTGGAGAAACGTGCTTCGTTATTGAAGAGTGACTCTGTTCATGGACCCTTTAGTGGAACTGTAAATGTGGACGTTGAAAATTCAGCATTGATCATTAACGGAACTACCGTTCATATGATTTCAGCAAACCAACCTGAAGATATCGATTATACCAGGTACGGAATTGACCATGCTCTGGTGATCGACAATACTGGTGCTTTTAGAGATAAGGAAGCTCTTGCCAGACATTTAAGTTCTAAAGGAGCTGCCAAAGTTCTTCTAACTGCTCCAGGAAAAGGAATTCCAAATATTGTACATGGTGTAAACCAGAAGGAACATGATCCAGATCAGGTTGATATTTTCTCCGCTGCATCCTGTACCACCAATGCCATCACCCCTGTTCTAAAAGCAGTTCAGGATTCTTTTGGAGTAGTTCATGGTCACCTTGAAACCATTCATGCATATACGAATGACCAGAATCTCGTGGATAACATGCATAGCAAATATCGTCGTGGAAGAGCTGCGGGGCTAAATATGGTGATTACTGAAACTGGAGCAGGAAAAGCAGTTTCTAAAGCATTGCCTGTTTTTGAAGGAAAACTGACTTCAAATGCGATTAGAGTACCTGTGCCGAATGGTTCACTTGCGATCCTGAATCTTGAGGTTGAGAAGCAAACCAGCCTCGAGGAAGTTAATTCTATTCTGAAAAAATACGCTCTGGAAGGCGAACTTGTTGAGCAGATACAGTATTCTGTAGATAATGAGCTGGTATCTTCAGATATTATTGGTTCTTCTGCGCCAGCTATCTATGATAGCAACGCTACTATTGTCTCTGCAGATGGAAAAAATGTGATCTTATATATATGGTATGATAACGAATATGGCTACAGCCACCAGGTTATCAGGCTGGCTAAGTATATTGCTAAAGTTAGAAGATTCACCTATTACTAGATTCTTCAAATTTTTAAACAATTTGACCCTGCCATTGGCAGGGTTTTTTTATTTTTGCGGCGGTTTAAATCAAATAATAAACTGACTCAAAAGAATTTAAAAGCACAAATAGGCGAATTTCTGTCCGAAAATCTGAAATATACTAACTCTATTTTTCGCCCGTTGAAGTGTATTAACCCAAACAATTTCAATTACCAAAAAGATGAGTAACAAAATTTACATTGTAGCTGCTTTTGTTATTGCTAGTGTATTTCAGATGAATGCCCAGACAGACAGCCTTCAAACAGACACCCCAATTCAGGATGAGTTTACCAGCCTGATCAAGGAATCCAATAATTACCAGGGTTATAAGGTAGTGGATTATGATAAACTTATAGAACTTAGAAATACCACCAGAAGTTATATTACCGAACTAAAAGAAGAGATCGTTGTTCAAAAGAATACGGTAGATCAACAAAACGATGAAATCCAGCAGTTAAAAGCAGATTTGGATTCTACACAACAGGAATTGCAAAGAGTTACTGAAGAGAAGGATGCTTTAATGTTTTTAGGAATGCCATTTTCAAAAGGTGGCTACAAAGCTATGATGTGGGGAATCGTGGGAGCATTGGTAGTAATTCTTCTTATCATATTCTTTAGATATAAAAGTTCACACGCGGCCACCAAAGATGCTCAGCAGAAGCTAGATGAAACTGAAAAGGAATTCGACACTTACAGAAGTAAAGCCCTGGAAAAGGAACAGCGCCTTGGTAGAATGCTGCAGGACGAAAGAAATAAGTCCAATAACCCGAACACCTAAAAAACATTCCGATTTTCAGAAATGCGTATTGATATCATCACCGTCGTACCAGATATTTTAAAAAGTCCATTCGAGGCTTCTATACTGGAGCGAGCAATTAAGAAAGGTCTCGTAGAAATCCATATTCATAATTTGAGAGATTATGTTAGTGATAATTATAAGCAAATTGATGATTATCAATTTGGCGGTGGTGCAGGAATGGTGATGATGATCGAACCAATTGACAAATGCATTTCAAAACTCAAATCTGAGCGTGATTACCAAGAAGTGATCTATATGACTCCAGACGGTGAAAGATTGGAGCAGAAAACGGCAAACAGTTTATCGCTTCATGAAAATCTTATCATTTTATGCGGCCACTATAAAGGAGTTGATCAACGGGTAAGAGATCATTTTATCACGAAGGAACTAAGTATTGGCGATTACGTATTGTCTGGTGGAGAATTAGGTGCGGCGGTTTTATGTGATTCGATCATACGATTGATTCCAGGTGTGCTGGGTAATGAAACTTCTGCATTGACAGATTCTTTTCAGGATGACCTGCTCGCTCCTCCGGTTTATACCAGGCCTGCAGAGTACAAGGGCTGGAAAGTTCCCGAGATCCTTACCAGCGGAAATTTTCCGAAGATAGAAGCATGGCGTGAAGACCAGGCTTATAAACGCACAAAAGCACTGCGACCTGATCTTTTGAAGGAAGATTAATTTTTTCAAATTCAGGCTTGTAGAATAATATTATTTAATTAATTTTGCACTCATTCTAAAATAACCTCTGGCGAGAAACGTGCATGTTGTTTTTGAAGTTACTTTAAACAATAAGAAATGGAATCGTTAGTAAAATTTGTTCAGGACGAATTCGTAACAAAAAAAGATCTACCTGAATTTTCAGCAGGAGATACAATCACTGTTTATTACGAAATTACAGAGGGTCAGAAAACAAGAACACAGTTCTTTAGAGGTGTTGTTATCCAGTTGAGAGGAACAGGATCATCTCAAACGTTCACAATTAGAAAGATGAGTGGAACTGTTGGTGTGGAAAGAATTTTCCCAATCAACCTTCCGGCGATTCAGAAAATCGAGATCAACAAGAAAGGTAAAGTTAGAAGAGCTAGAATTTTCTACTTTAGAGAACTTACTGGTAAGAAAGCTCGTATCAAAGAAGCTATCAGAAGATAATTCTTTCTTTTGCAGATATTTGAAAGCCCCGGTTCTTCCGGGGCTTTTTTTTGTTTAATATCTCACATTTAATCCTAATCAGGAATGTTAATTTGCTATCGGATAACTAGCAGTTAAGAGCTCATTACGTGGTATTATTAACTCTTTTAGAATTCGGCTGCTAATTTAACAATTAACGTTTTATTAACTGCAGTTTTACACCTACTTTCCAAAAAAATTAAAACAAAACGTAATTATGAAAAGAACAATTACCAGTGTATGGAAGTTAATGGGCTTGATGTTATTTGCCGGTGCCACCCTCGTTTCTTGTGACAAGGATCAAGATGGATTTGAAGAAGCTGAAGTTGTTTCTGCTGAACTTGCTGAACCTTCTTTCACAAATTACCTGGTCATTAGTAAAGAAGATGAAGCCTCCAAAAAAGCTGCACTAAATTTTCTGAAGAATGCCGAGAACATTAGTATTGTTAGAACGCTTCCTGAAATTGGGATGACGGTTATCAATACTAAAGATGCTTCTCTTTTGACAAAAGCAAGAGAACAAAATCTTACAGTAATCCCAGATTATGAAATTAAATGGATTCCAACTGCAAATGCTACTGAAGCTAGTTTAGCAAAGGGTGAATACTTTTATGAAGTAGGATACATGTGGGGAATAGACGCTGTTAGCGCACCAGCCGCATGGGATCTTGGTTTTACTGGAAAAGGCGCAAGCGTTTATGTGCTGGATTCAGGAATTGATCCAGATCATTTTGATCTCGCTCCCAACGTAAATACTGACCTTTCAATTTCTTTTATTGCTAATGAAAGTTATGTTGTGAGTGACGATATAGGATTTAACCATGGAACGCATGTTGCTGGAACTATTGCAGCTGCAGATACTGATTATGGTATCATTGGTGTCGCTCCGGAAGCTGAACTGGTAGCTGTAAAAGTTTTAAGCGAAAGAACTGGTAGCGGACCATTTAGTTCGATCAATGCCGGGCTTAAATACGCTGGAGATATGGGAGCAGATGTTGTAAATATGAGTCTGGGTGCTACTTTCAGAAAAAATGGATGGCTAACTGATGCAGATGGAAATGATTATCATATACCTGCAGTATATATTCGTGACATTATTGCTGCACAACAAAGAGCTGTGAACTATGCAGTTTCTAGAGGAACTACTGTAATTGCTTCAGCGGGTAACGACGGGCAGAATTATGATGGTCTTAGTTCATACATCAAATTACCTGGCGGTCTAAACAACGTGGTAACTGTTAGTGCTACTGCACCTCAAGCGTATTATCCAGGTCTTCCAAATCAAAACTTTGATATTCCTTCCAGCTATACCACTCATGGTAGATCTTTAGTTGACGTTGCTGCTCCAGGTGGGGATTTTGATGGACCTAGCTATGGTCTTGATGGAATTCTAAGTGCTGGTAATAACAATGGTTTTTATTTTAGCTCTGGTACCAGTATGGCTGCTCCGCACGTTTCTGGCGTTGCTGCTTTGATTATTGCGAAGAATGGAAAAATGTCACCAAAAGAAGTTCAGCGACAACTTGAAAATTCTGCTGACAAGGTTGATGGTAATGGAAAAAGTGTATTCCTGGGACAGGGAAGAGTTAATGCTCTACGCGCAGTAACAGAATAATTGATTCTACTTACAAAAAAGCCCCGGTTCTTCCGGGGCTTTTTTTATGGATAATACTTTTACAATCAAAAAGTTAAAGTCTTTTCAGAATAGATTTAAATTAGTTAACTTTAGGAAAGAGATTTGAAATGACAAAAGGATTTTTAAATCTTGCAGGAAGTAGGTAATAATGTACTTCCAGAATTTGAAATTTTCTATATAACATGAATGTTTTGTTCACCAAAACCAGTTTGAAAGATTTCAACTTCGGTCATACCTTCTTCTGGAAGTTATGATTTTCCTGAAACAATGTTGATTCGATTGAGTTTTAGCTTGGTTTAAAAATGGATCAATTGTAGTTTCTGAAGCCATTTCATTTTAATTATAAGATGAAATGGCTTTTTTTGTGCTCCAAATTAAGATTCCTTAACAGCTCATCAACTATTGACTTCTAGGAAAAAAGAGCGAAAATCTGTATATTGCGCGTATGACGATGCCCTGGAATGTTCCAGGGTTTTCTTTGAACTTATTGCAATCAAAAACAAAATAAATGTCTCAGAAAGAAAAAATTATTTATACCAAAACCGATGAAGCTCCAATGTTGGCAACTTACTCTTTCCTGCCAATCGTTGAAGCGTTTACCAAAGCAGCAGGCGTAAGTCTCGAAACTCGTGACATCTCCCTAGCTGGAAGAATATTATCTCAATTTCCAGATTTTCTGAAGGAAGATCAAAAGGTAGCTGATGATCTTGCAGAACTTGGGGAACTGGCAAAAAAGCCGGAGGCTAATATTATCAAGCTTCCTAATATCAGTGCCTCAGTTCCTCAATTGAAAAATGCCATTTCAGAACTGCAATCCAAAGGTTTTGCTATTCCAGACTACCCGGATGAGGCAAATAGTACTGAAGAAAAGGATATCAAAGCCAGATATGATAAAGTAAAAGGTAGTGCGGTAAATCCAGTACTAAGAGAAGGAAATTCCGACAGACGTGCTCCCAAAGCCGTTAAAAATTTTGCTAAGAAGAATCCGCACCGCATGGGCGAATGGAGTTCAGACTCTAAAACTCACGTGGCAACTATGAGTGAAGGTGATTTTAGATCCAATGAACGCTCTGTTACCTTATCCAAGGATGATACGCTTAAAATCGAATTTACATCTGAAGATGGAACGCAAAAAACTCTGAAAGAGGGATTAAAAGTCTTGAATGGTGAAGTGATCGATGCTACCAAAATGAGTAAAAAAGCTCTGCTGGAGTTTCTTCGTGAGCAGGTGAAAGACGCGAAGGAAAAAGGTGTGCTTTTTTCGCTTCACATGAAAGCTACCATGATGAAAGTGTCTGACCCTATTATTTTTGGTCATGCGGTCAAAGTTTTCTTTGAGGATGTATTCGACAAGTATGGAGCTGAACTTGAGAAAGCTGGTGCAGATGTTACCAGTGGATTGGGAGATGTTCTTCAGGCTGTTGAAAACCTTCCTAAAGAAAAGCAGGAAGAGATCAACGCAGCAATCGCTAAAGATCTAAAAGATGGTCCGGATATCGCCATGGTAAATTCAGATGAAGGGATTACCAATCTTCACGTTCCTAGTGATGTGATCATTGATGCATCCATGCCAGCCATGATAAGAACAAGCGGCCAGATGTGGAATAAGGAAGGTAAAACTCAGGACACCAAAGCAGTGATACCAGATAGTTCATATGCCGGACTGTACCAGGCTACTATAGATTTCTGCAAGGAACATGGTGCTTTTGATCCTACGACCATGGGAACCGTTCCCAATGTTGGTTTAATGGCTCAGAAAGCCGAAGAGTATGGATCTCACGACAAAACTTTCGAGATTTCAGGTAAGGGTAGCGTAAAAGTTATCAATGCTGCGGGAGAAACTATTCTTGAGCATGATGTTGAAGAAGGTGATATCTGGAGAATGTGCCAGGTTAAGGACGCTCCGGTTCAGGACTGGATCAAACTTGCCATTTCAAGAGCTAGAGCAACCGGAATGCCAGCAGTTTTCTGGTTAGATGAAAACAGAGCGCATGATGCTGAACTTATCAAGAAAGTAAATACATATCTTCCAAACCACGACACTGATGGTTTAGAGATCAAAATCATGGCGCCTACTGAAGCTACTAAATATACACTTGAGAGAGTTAAAGCTGGAAAGGACACAATATCGGTTACTGGAAATGTACTTCGAGATTATTTAACCGACCTCTTCCCTATTCTGGAACTTGGAACCAGTGCGAAAATGCTTTCTATAGTGCCTTTAATGAATGGTGGCGGACTTTTTGAAACCGGTGCCGGTGGATCTGCTCCAAAACACGTTCAGCAATTTGTAAAAGAAGGTCACCTGCGCTGGGATTCTCTTGGAGAGTTTCTAGCGCTTGCGGTTTCTCTGGAGCATCTTGGTGAAAAATACAATAACTCGAAAGCCTTAACTCTTGCTGAAGCACTGGATGATGCGACAGAGAGATTCCTTAATGAGGGTAGATCTCCGTCTCGTAAGGTGAATGAGCTTGATAACCGTGGAAGTCACTTTTACCTTGCTTTATACTGGGCAGAAGCACTCTCTACGCAAACCAGCAATAAAGACCTGAATGTTTACTTCGGAAAAGTTGCAGGTATGATGAAAGAGCATAAAGATCAAATCCTCAAAGACCTTATCGATGCACAGGGACAGCCTGTAGATATTGGAGGTTATTATGAACCAAATGAGGAAATGACCAAGAAAGCAATGCGTCCAAGTGATAAACTAAATGAGATCCTGGCGACTGAAGTATAAGAAACCAGATCTTAATTTTTAAGCCTCGTCATAGACGGGGCTTTTTTATTTCATTTTGATAATCTGAGCCCGATCCATAAATTGTTCCTGCAAACGCTCCATTTTGGGCTCCATGCTTTCTCCAAAAACCAGGTACTGGCATTTCGATATGCTCAAAGGAATTCTAAGAATATGGTTTAAATGACCACCGCGTGAAATAAATTCAGCATCTTCAATAACAAACATTTTAAGTTGCCCAAGGTGTATCCCTGTCATGGAAAACAATTTGCTTAATCTCTGAGGAGTGGCGATCACAATATCTACTCCGTAATAGATCGCATCTTTTTGATCATCAATATTCTGTTCATCGTATGCTGAATAAACTCTAAGATCTGTCTCAGAAGTAAAATCTCTGAACTTTTCTTCCAGAGCCAAAGCAGCCTCCTTGTCTTTTACAAAAATCAAAGCTCTGGGTGAATCTTCAAAGGCTTCCGCATTTAGTTGCTGAATGACACTAATAATAAGCGCCGTGGTTTTACCGCTGTTCCTTGGTGCGATCAAATAAAGATCTGCACCACTTTTTATTTTGGGTAATGCCTTTTTCTGAAAAGCGTTGGCAGATTCAAAACCCATTTCCTCTAAAGTAGATTTAAGGACAGGCTTGAGTTTTTTAAAAGACATACAATAATATTTTATAAGTTCAGGATCTGTATATAACAATGACAAATTTCGACATTTTGATCAGATAGTCAGTCAAGAATGTAAAAAGCTTTGATCTACTACAGCAATCCATTTAATCTTTCGTTAAAGCTTCCCGGAAATTAGAAAAGGCTAGCCACTTTACTGAAATTTGCATAATGCAGAAAATTTCAGAAGAGCGAAACAAAAAGCAGGAGTATATCATCCTCCTCGTTTTAGGTACTCTTATCGCGCTAGGACCTTTTTCTATCGATGCTTATCTTCCTGGTTTCGAAAGTATAGCTGAGGATTTTGATACTACGATCAGCCAGATTGGGTTAACTCTTACCAGTTATTTTATTGGGATCTCCCTGGGGCAGTTGGCCTATGGTCCTATTATGGACAAATTTGGCAGAAAAAGACCATTGCTTATTGGCCTGGCTATTTATTTTCTTGCGGCTTTGAGCTGTATGTACTCCCCAAATTTAACCTGGCTCATTGTATCCCGTTTCTTTCTGGCCCTGGGAGCAGCTGGTGGAATGGTGGCGGCCAAAGCCATAGTTCGGGATGTTTTCCCGGTGAATGAAGTGGCCGGTGCGATCTCTGTACTTATGTTGATCATGGGTGGAGCGCCAATTATCGCACCTACTGTAGGTAGTTTCATCATAGACGCGATGGGTTGGGAAATGATCTTCCTGTTCCTGGCTGTCTTTAGTGCTTTGATGATCCTGAGCGTTACTAAACTGCTTCCGGAGAGTAAGACACCCGATAAAAAAGTGAATCTTAGACCCAAACAGGTGGCGATTAATTATTTTCAGATCCTTACCCACCATAAATTCTGGAGTTTTTCGATGGCTGGAAGTTTTGCCATTGGAGCCATGTTCGCATATATTTCAGGAGCGCCTAAATTATTCATGGAAAATTTTGATCTTACACAAAAGGAATTTGGAATCCTGTTTGGTATCAATGCGGCAGGTCTTATCCTTGGAAGCCAGATCAACCGACTATTCCTCAAAAAATATACTCCTTTCCAGATTACAATATTTAATAGTGTGATCCTTTTAGTACTCTCTGCGTTATTTCTATTGAATACGCTTGCAGGATTTGGATTGATGATCACAGCCATTTTGCTTTTTTTAATGCTATTCTTACTGGGGTTCCAAAATCCAAATACCACAGCATTATCTTTAGAACCCTTTGAGGCCAAGGCCGGCAGAGCTTCAGCACTTATAGGCAGTCTAAAAATGATTCTTGGCGCACTTACATCTTTCGCCATCAGTCAGTTTCATACAAGCAGCACAGTACCTCTGGCCATTATTCTCCTGGTATGTTTCGCCATTAGTTTTGCGCTCTTATTTCAATTTTCAAACCGGGAGAAAAAGGCGTTAAAGTTCAGTGAAGTATAATTTTTTGATTTCCATGGTATAGTCTATTTTTATTGAAAAATTGAAATTGCGACTTTTAAGTTTTCTACTCCTGGTCATTCTGCCAGTCATGACCAATGCACAGGAATACACTCTTAGCGGCAGGGTTATCGATAACAGCAGTAATGAGACCCTTATTGGGGTTAATCTTATCTTTCCAGACCTGTCAACCGGCGTGGTGACGAATGATTATGGCTATTATTCCATCAAACTACCACCTGGAAAGCACAGGGTCATTCTTACTTACATTGGTTACGCGAATGCTGAGGAAGAGGTGAACATTTCAGAAAACATGCAACAAAACTTCCAACTTTCAGAAGCATCTGAAAGCCTGGACGAGGTAGTCATTACAAGCGACATTGAAGCCCTGAACATCAAAAAGCCGGAGATGAGTGTCAACCGACTCTCCATTGGAACCATTAAAAAGATTCCTGTTGTGTTTGGAGAGGTTGATGTGGTAAGAAGCCTTTTGCTATTACCAGGAGTTTCCAATGCGGGCGAGGGCTCATCTGGTTTCAACGTTCGTGGAGGCGCAGTAGATCAAAATCTTATATTACTGGACGAGGCAACAATTTATAATTCCTCACATCTTTTCGGACTTTTTTCTGTGTTCAATCCTGATGCTATCAAGGATTTAAAATTATACAAAGGCGGTATTCCTGCGGAATATGGTGGCCGGGTTTCTTCGGTTTTGGATATATATCAACGAGATGGAAATAGCCGCGAATTCAAAATGCAGGGAGGAATAGGTGCAATTTCCAGTAGGCTTCTGGCCGAAGGTCCTATAGTTAAAGATAAAGGAAGTTTTCTGGTGGGTGCTAGAAGTTCCTACGCTCATCTATTTCTAAAATTGACCGATAATGATAATTCAGCTTATTTCTATGACCTGAATACTAAACTGAGTTATGAGCTCGATGAAAGCAACAAGCTGCTTTTGAGCGGATATTTTGGCAGGGATGTATTCAATATTAGTCAGAATTTTGAAAATACTTACGGGAACGCCGTATTGAACCTGAGATGGAACCATGTTTTTTCAGATAACATTTTCACGAATCTTTCTGCCATATACAGCGATTATTATTACGGACTCAACCTGAATTTTGTTGGATTTAACTGGGACAGTGGCATAAGAAATCTTAATCTCAAATATGACTTCAACCATTACATTTCAGAAGATTTCGCCTTGAAATATGGTATACACAACACCTATTATAAGTTCAATCCCGGTGAAATAGCACCTATTGATGAATCTTCGGGAATAAATTATTTCAAGCTGAATGACAGGTATGCTCTTGAAAATGCCCTCTATATTTCTGCTGAACATAAATTTTCAGAGAAACTTTCCGCAGAATATGGAGCTCGGCTGAGTAACTTTTTCAGGCTGGGCCAGGACGATTTTAATACATACGTAAATGATGAACCAGTTGCGTACAATCCCAGAAACGGTGTGTACAGTGAAGCCGATATTTTGGAGAGTAGAAATGTTTCCCGTGGTAAATCACTGGAAAGTTTTACCAACCTTGAACCAAGACTGGCCATAGCCTATAACTTTGCTGAAGATCAATCTCTCAAAGTTTCTTACAACCGTATGGCCCAATATTTACATTTAATTTCCAATACCAGCAGCCCTACTCCACTGGATGTATGGACGCCGAGTGGTCCTTATATAAAACCACAGCTACTAGACCAATATGCTATTGGATATTTCAGAAATTTTGAGAATGGAGACTACAGCCTGGAAGTTGAAAGTTTTTACAAAGACATTCGTAATCGCATAGACTATATTGATGGAGCGAATCTTATTGCCAACAATGCAATAGAGCGAGTAGTTCTTAATGGTGAAGCGCGAGCTTATGGTCTGGAGTTATTACTGCGAAAGAACGAAGGTCGATTTACCGGATGGCTGGCTTATACCCTATCCAGATCTGAGCAGAGAACACCGGGTAGAAATTCACAGGAATCGGGAATTAACAATGGTAACTGGTATAAAACTAACTTTGATAAGCCGCACGACCTAACAATCACGGCTAGTTATGATCTAAACGAGAACTGGGATCTGAATGCCAATTTCATTTACCAGACCGGACTGGCTACAACCTTTCCCACTGCTCAGTATGAATATGAGGGCGTTAATATTCCGGTATATGGAGTGCGAAATGAAGATAGACTTCCGTCATATCATCGCTTGGACCTTTCTGCGACCTACTATCCTAAGAAAAACAGGGGTCGAAAACTGCAAAGCTCATGGAACTTCGGAATTTACAATGCGTACAATCGACAGAACGCATATTCTATTTCATTTCGTGAAAATATGGATACAGGAAGAAACGAAGCAGTAAGACTCACGCTCTTTGGTATCATACCGTCGGTAACCTATAATTTTAAATTTTAGAAATGAGAATTTGTAAGTCATTTTTGATCATTTTTATTGTTCTGGGATTTATCTCGTGTGAGGAAGTCGTTGATATCGATTTGGAGAATTCGGAGCCTCGGTTGGTGGTGGAAGCGTCTATCCTCTGGATCAAAGGAACTAACGGCAATCGTCAGGAAATCAGATTAAGTACAACAAGTCCTTTCTATGAAGAAGAAATTCAGCCAGTCACAAATGCTTCTATAATTATTACTTCTGAAGATGGGGATAGTTATGTTTTTATACATGAACAGGACGGCATTTATACTAACGAGGAATTCCAACCTGTACTTGACCTGGAATACGAATTGGAACTTGTTCATGACAACCAGGTGTATTCTGCTACGGAAAGTTTTGAGTCGGTTGCTGGCATAGATTACATCGAACAATTGAATGGAGGAGGTTTTGCCGGCGATGAGATTGAACTCAAAGCTTTTTATACCGATCCTGCAGAAGAAGAGAACTACTACCTCTTTAAGTTTACAGACGAGAATGTATTCCTAGAGCTGTATGAAGATGAGTTCACGAATGGGAACCAGATCTTCGGATATTTTTCGAATGAAGATATCGAACAGGGAGATGTGGTAGGAATACAGATGCAAGGTATTAGCAGAGAGTATTATGATTATCTGTTTATATTAAGATCACAGATAGGAACGAACCAGGGAGGTCCTTTTGAAACTATGCCCGCGGTGGTAAAAGGAAACATTATCAATGAAACCAATTTGGACAACTTTCCATTGGGATATTTCAGGCTTTCTGAAGTAGATTCGAGGACTTATACAGTTGAATAATGAAAAATACAGACAGAAAAACCTTATCTAAGGGAATAAAGTATTTAGCCGGTTCTTTACCACTGGTCATGATAGGACCTTCGGTGTTATATAATGCTTTTCATAATCAGGACCACCCCTGGTATATTCCAGTGCTGGTCTTTGGCATTATCGCGACCTTTGCAGCGATCTTTTTAATGTTTAAGGGTATTATGACGATGGTAAATTCCTTCTTCGGAAAACGCTAGGTTCAATTATCAAGATGCTTTGAGGAGTCTAAGACTATTTTAGTTAAAAAACACACTAAGCAGAAATTCGCTATGGGCAACGAAGCCTGAAATATTCACCATTTAGAGTAGTTTGGGATTTAGATTGAAATATAATTTAGGTAATACATTATATCAATTCCTCAGGATCATGAATTCTACAAGAGTATAGAACTACAGTTAGGTATCCAACTTGGCTGAAATCTTATTGTAATTCCTGGAACAACTATAATATTTATCGATTCATCATCGTAACTTGTTCTTACCAGCATATACCCCCTTCTACATACTTGCCAATGAGTTTAATCATGGCCGATAGAGAATACTCGTGACGAGTAGAGCCGCGCTATAAACAGACTGAAATCACGGCTAAGGTAATAGTTGAGAAAAGAATTCAGATTGAAAACCTTCTCAATTATTATAGTGATAACTATTATCACTTAAACGGATTCAGATGGGAGAATGTTTCAAAGCTATGAAATAAGAATCGTAGTACTTGATGGAAGGGAATCATGACTTTACAATCATGGTTTGCTTCACATTATTGCATAAAAAAACCCTTCATCGGTTTGATGAAGGGTTTCTAAGAAGAAGGCGGCGACATACTCTCCCACAATACAGCAGTACCATCTGCGCTAACGGGCTTAACTACTCTGTTCGGGATGGGAAGAGGTGAGCCCCGTTGCTATAGCCACCTTAAAAGGTAAGTTATAAGCCTCGAGCTTAAAACTGTTCTAATTGCTTAGAACTAATATCGTTGACATGATTAAAGAAACAAAAAAGTTACAAGTACCTGTACTACTCTTATAAAATAAGCATTTGGCGGCTCTGAGGTTTTGCGGCCTCAGAGCCATCGCGCATCAAGCTTTACGGATTA
>NZ_AUHF01000009.1 GCF_000423045.1 Christiangramia portivictoriae DSM 23547
TGATGCGCGATGGCTCTGAGGCCGCAAAACCTCAGAGCCGCCAAATGCTTATTTTATAAGAGTAGTACAGGTACTTGTAACTTTTTTGTTTCTTTAATCATGTCAACGATATTAGTTCTAAGCAATTAGAACAGTTTTAAGCTCGAGGCTTATAACTTACCTTTTAAGGTGGCTATAGCAACGGGGCTCACCTCTTCCCATCCCGAACAGAGTAGTTAAGCCCGTTAGCGCAGATGGTACTGCTGTATTGTGGGAGAGTATGTCGCCGCCTTCTTCTTAGAAACCCTTCATCAAACCGATGAAGGGTTTTTTTATGCAATAATGTGAAGTAAACTTAAGTTAGATTCATCCTTCACACTGACTTGTGCCTTTCCAGATTTCTTTCCTCATAATGTACATTAATCCAAATAACTTCAATTTTAGGGCAATTGCCGTATTGAAATGAAACACTCCTCTTCTTAGTTTTATCCTTCAATTATTAACCTAATCTCAATAATATGAATGGATTTAAGTTTTTTAAACAGTGTCTTTTGTCACTGGCACTCTTCAGTTTAACCTTATCAAGTTGTTCTAAAGATGATGATGAGAATGCCTCCGGCGATGGTGGTGGAGAAATGACTGCCAATATTAGTGGCGTTGGTTCTTTCAAATCCTTTCCGGCATCATCCAACGCTGTAAAACAAACTATTGCCTCCACAAGCACAATGCTGGTAGTGCAGGGTACTAATTCCGATGGTCATGGCATTACCATGACAATTATGGGATATACTGGCGAGGGAACCTATGATTTTACTTTTGGATCTGTTAATTCAAGTTCGGCGATTTACACTAAAACTGATGTGAACAATCCTATGGATACTCAAAGCTGGTCTTCCCAGTATATGACTGGGTCCACTGGAACTATTACTATTTCAGAAGAAACAGATCAAGGTGTTGAAGGAACCTTCAGCTTTAAAGGCAAAAACGGAAATGACGACAGTATAAAAACAATTTCTGAAGGTAAATTCAACGTTAACTTTTTTTCCAATTAAAGAATTATGAAAAGGATCATCGTATTATTTATTATTGCAGTCTTTGCAACCAATACAATTCACGCTCAAAGTCTAGGTGATTATAAACCCTGGATTACTAAATATGGGACTAAAAATTTTAAGGATGCCAATCAAAAGGTTTATATAAGTGAATTCAATATTCATTATCAAATCTTTAATGAAGTAATAGATTTCAAACAAGGTGGAAAGATGTTCCATACTGGTGTGAAAGGAGATGCTACTGCGGAACTTGCTGTGGGTCTAGGAGGTGTTAGTGAGGAAGCGCTGATAGCCACTACAGATAAGTTATACCAGGAATTTACTGAGTTACTACAATCAAATGGATTTACTATACTATCTTCTGCAGATGCTGCGAATATCGAAGCCTATGCCGGCTGGGCTAAATCTACTGGAGGGGAAGTAAGAAAGTCTACTATCCCGGGAATCGTCACTGTTAGTCCTACTGGATATGACTACTATTACAAAGTGAATAATAAGGGAGAAGAGAAGAAAAAAAGCAAATTTGCCGCCTCCATGGGAAATATGAATGACAAAAATGTCTCAAAAGAACTTAATGATGCTATTGTAGCCAATGTAAATCTATATGTGATTTTTGCCGATTATGGTAGTGGTTTTGCTCCTGGTGGAGCCAAGGTTAAAATTAAACCAGATTTGAGATTGACAGATATTTATACTGTAGCGAATAAGAAAACCAAGGGTTTTAGGTTCAAAGGTTCACAAACTACAGATAATGTGAATAGTAAGATCACTTTCTTTTCAGGTAAGATGGGAATGAATGCCAAGGCTAACTTTATTGGAGCACTTAAAAAGCCGATAGAAATTGATGGCGTAGTAAGTGAAGATAAATTAGTGACATCTGCCTTTGGAGATGTTGACATGGTTGGTACTTCGAACGCTTATTATAAAATCTATAGTGCCGAATCTAAAAACGTAAGTGATCTAAAGACTCTGGAGGTGGATGGTGCTAAATATGCAAATGGAAGCTATATGGCCTGTAAAAAGATGCTGCTTGACCAAACCAATACTTTCCTCTCAAGCTTTTAACCTTTGAGTTTATTCAAACAGGGCCGATTTCTTCTATCGGCCTTTTTATTTTTTACAGCTATGCCAGTGATAATCATATTATGCTTTCTTCTCCTGTTAGCGATCGCCTCTGAGTTAAAAAAAAATAGAATATCCCGGCAGGCATGCAACACAGATATTAGTAACCTTCAATCACGAATTTTGTATCTGGAAGCACTGAAAAATCGTAGGGAAAACTGCCTGAGGCAGTATAATTTACTGAAATTCAATATTTCAGCTGTAATTAATTGTTTGAATAGTTTAAATTAGTAATCAACTAACCAATCAATTTTCTTATGAAGCAACGATTACTGCTCGTAATTTTTGTTTATACCTTAAACACGATGTTCGCTCAACAACATGCGAAAATAGATTCTCTTAATTCCCTTACTCTCCAAAATTCAGCAATTTCCTCAGATTCTTTGTTAAAAATTTTTCAGCTCAATCTTGAGAATTCCAAGGTACTGGAATACGATAGTGGTATTGCAGGTTCTTACTGGCAGCTTTCAACCTTACATGCATACAAAGGCGATCTTGATATTTCTATAGACTATATGCTGAAGTCAATCAAAGTTTACGAAAAGATTGGTGATATGGAAAAATTGGCAGATGGTTACGGGGAGCTGGGATACCGCATGAAAAGGGAAGATCTGGATAAGGCCCAGGAATACATGTTGAAGGGTAAAAGGATTGCAGAAGAGCACAATTATGAAATGGTAATGAGCCGTATTTATAACAATTATGGTGTTATTAAAGAAATGAAGGGGCAGTTGGATAGTGCTGAATTTTATTACAGAAAAGGTCTTAAAACAGTTCTTAAAATAGATTATAAAATCGGTATTCCTTATAGTTATAGCAGTCTGGCGGGAATTCTGGCGCAGCGAGGTGCATATGACAGTGCAAGATATTATTTTGAACAGTCTAGATCATTACGTATCGATATTCAAGATCGTAAAGGAATTGCTGAAAATTATACCCAGATTGGAGAGGTGTATCTCGAAGAGGGCAATCCGTCTTCAGCTATCAAAAGCTTTCGTCGGGCAATTCCATTAGCACTGGAAGAAAATTATAATTTCCTGGCTCAGTATACCTATCAGAAAATGTCTGAAGCATTTAAATTCAGGAATAATATGGATTCTGCATTATTTTATCTTGAAAAGTATAATGTCTTTAAGGATAGTATCAATTCCATTGACGTGAAGGAGAAGATTGCGGAATTGAATGTGGAGTTTGAAACGGAGCAGAAAGAAAATGAAATTTTAGCACAACGGGCGAAGCTGGCCGAAAATGAACTTCAGCTTCAGAAAAGAAATTTTATCATCGCTGGAATTTTAATTCTTACAGCACTTTTAGCCGTACTGGCTTATCTGGTTATTAAAAGACAAAAATCAGAAAAAATTAGGTTGAAAAAAGAAGGTGAACTACAAGTAGCGATCGCCGAGCTGGATACACGTAATAAACTAGAGAATCAACGTCTAAGGATAAGCCGCGATTTGCATGACAATATAGGCTCACAGCTAACATTCATCATCTCAAGCCTGGACAACCTGAAGTACAGACTTAAGGATTCTGACGCAATCATACTACAAAAAATCGATCAAATTTCTACATTTACTTCCACCACCATCAATGAATTGCGGGATACCATCTGGGCAATGAACAAAGAAACTATTAACAGAAATGAATTGCAGGATCGATTGAAAGACTTGATCTATCAAGCCAAACAGTCCAGTGAAATGATTGATTTCGAACTAAACTTTGATCCTGGTCTATCGAAGATCGAATACTCAGCACTAGATGCCATAAACATGTATCGTATAATCCAGGAATCCATAAACAATGCGATTAAGTATTCAGAGGCATCGACAATTAGTGTAGAGGAGATCTTAAATGATTCTCGTATTGAATTTGTCATAAAAGATAATGGAATTGGTTTTGATCCTGAGGACACTGGAAAAGGCTTCGGATTGCTTAATATGCAGAAACGGGCAAAGGAGAGTAACATTGATCTGGAGATCTGGTCACGACCAGGGAAGGGAACACGAGTTACTCTCCAAAAATAGGTAGATTGACGTATTGTAAATAAACAGAAGTCCTGCTAGATTTAGATATCCAATTATTGGGGATTTGGATACACCTAATTCCGCAGGTACTAATAACCTGCGGAATTTTTCGAATGAAGAATATCAACTTAGCCATATTAGACGACAATATTTTTCTCATAAAAGCTCTTGAAGAGAAGATATCATTCTTTGATGATTTACATCACAAATTTTCCTTTACTAAAGGCCAGGATTTGCTGGAAAAATTAGATGAAAACTCCAACCTGGACTTAATTCTTATGGATATAGAAATGCCAGGATTAAATGGCATTGATTGTACGATGCTGCTCAAACAAAAATTTCCTCATATAAAGGTTTTAATTCTCACAGTATTTAATAATGACGAATATATTTTTAATGCTATAAAAGCAGGAGCAGATGGATATTTCTTAAAGGATACGAAACCAGAAGATCTTTATAAGGGAATCATAGAAACTATCGAAGGTGGTGCTGGCATGACCCCTGCCATAGCAAAAAGAACTTTACATCTACTAAGAAATCCTCAGGCGATTAAAAATAAAAAACTTCAGGAAAAGGTTTCTTTGTCTAAACGGGAAATCGAAGTTCTGGAATATTTAGCAACTGGTTTGAGTACAACGGTCATTGCTGATAGGCTGTTTCTTTCATCAAACACTGTTCGAAAGCATGTAGAAAATATCTATAAAAAACTTCAGGTACATTCCAAGATTGAGGCAGTAGATGTTGCCAGGAAATATAACATTATATAATTACTAGGATCTACAGGGTACAGCAGTCCTTTATAGAAATGAATTAATTTTTTAAAAAGTCTTCAAAATCTCCAAAAAACTCAGCCAAAAATTCTTTTACCTCTGGCCAGTCTTTCTGGCGATGTATATTGACTCCTTCTTTTTCTACAAAAATTCTTGAGATCATTTTACCTTCCGGTAATTCGTATTCTTTTTCATACTGAATATTGGGAAGATAAGATTCGTTAAGAACCGTTTTTAATGATTCTAATTTTTCGAAGTAGTAACTTCTGATAAATTCATCCTGGTCGATGATGTCAAGCGATACCATGGCAAATTTTCGTGTAAAGGAAAATTTTAATTGAATCTCCTTTATTTTGGTATTGTACAAAAGCCATTTATGAGGAAACTCTTTACCGAAGCTGGTCCAGAATTCCTGTCTGATCTTTTTTGATTCTTCGTGTGAAAACATATCAGATAAAATAAGCAAGTAAAATCCCTAATATTATAACTCCCAGTTTAGAAGCATTGAAGGAATGATTTTTAGAGGATTCAAATAGTATCGTAGTAGATACATGAAGAAAAATACCAATAACTACTCCGTTGATCTCATCTGCATGTTGGCCAATTTCAGGAATATTGTTTTCGAGCCAGTTTCCAAGGGGCGTCATGGCAGCGAATAAAGCCAGGAATATAAAAACCCTTGGTTTGCTGAGTTTACTCTGTACCAGGAAAACTGAAAGAATTGCTGCAACGGGTATTTTGTGGATTACAACGCCATGCAAAAGGTGTTTTTCATGATCCATAGGAAAACCTTCAAGCAAAGAATGTACACTCAACTATAAGATAATAAACGGTCAGATTAAGTTTTATGTCCAAAAAAACAGCCACCATAAATGGTGGCTGTTTAAGTCTAAACAATTAGAACTAGTCATTCTGAATAAAATCTTCTCCGAATTTAATCTCACGTAGATTTGATATTTCCTCCTCTCTGAACATTCTGGATTTAATAATAAACCTCAAACCAAGTGGTATTTCCAGCGAAAAACTTGATCCTCTGCCTTTTGTTACATCAACTGTAAGATGAGTATGTTTCCAGTATTCAAACTGATCCTTGCTCATAAAGAATTCGCATCCATGCACGGTTCCAAGCCAGACATCATTTTCATTGAGAAGGAGATCCCCTTTTTCCAGACACATGGGAGAGGAGCCATCACAACATCCTCCACTTTGATGAAACATTAAATCTCCGTGACGTTCTTTCAATTTGTCAATCACATCAATCGCTTCTTCCGTTATATCTACACGATTTATCATATGACTAGAAAAACCCCATTGCTTTTTTATCGTAGGATATCAGCATATTTTTAGTCTGTCTATAGTGATTAAGCATCATCCTATGGTTTTCTCTACCTATACCAGATTTTTTATAGCCTCCAAATGGAGCATGAGCAGGGTAATTATGATAGTTATTAACCCAAACTCGACCAGCTTGAATTGCTCTTGAAATTTGATATGCCTGGTGCATATCCCTTGTCCATACACCTGCGCCTAAACCATATAATGTATCATTAGAAATTTCTATAGCTTCAGCTTCATCCTTAAAAGTTGTAACACAAAGAACAGGTCCAAAGATCTCTTCCTGGAAAACCCTCATCTTGTTATTTCCTTTAAGTATAGTTGGCTGTACATAATATCCACCATCCAATCCTTCGTTGTAGGCAGCTTCGCCACCTGTAAGTACCTCACATCCCTCTTCTTTTCCAATTTTGATGTAGTTCAGAATTTTTTCATATTGATCGTTGGAGGCTTGTGCTCCCATCATAGTTTCTGGATCTAACGGGTGACCTAATTTAATTGCTTTCGTACGTTCGATAACTCTCTCAATAAATTTGTCATAGATGCTTTCCTGAACCAGCAACCTTGATGGGCAGGTACAAACTTCACCCTGATTCAGCGCAAACATTACAGCTCCTTCTATACATTTATCGAAAAAATCATCGTCTGCTTCCATAATGCTTTCGAAAAATACATTTGGTGATTTCCCTCCTAATTCGAGGGTTACAGGCGTAATATTCTTTGAGGCATATTGCATGATTAGTTGACCGGTCGTTGTTTCACCAGTAAATGCAACTTTATCAATTCTTGGACTTGAAGCCAGTGGTTTTCCTGCTTCAGCACCGAATCCATTTATTATATTTAGCACACCAGCTGGTAGAATATCCTGGATCAATTCCATCCAAATCATAATTCCAACTGGTGTTTGTTCCGCAGGTTTTAATACCACACAATTACCAGCAGCCAAGGCAGGTGCTAGTTTCCATGCAGCCATTAGGATAGGGAAATTCCATGGGATTATCTGTCCAACTACACCCAATGGCTCTGTAACATTCACACATACGGTATTAGAATCCAGTTCCGCAACCGATCCTTCTTCAGCACGAATAACTCCTGCGAAATATCTAAAATGATCCACTGCAAGAGGAAGATCTGCTGCAAGAGTCTCCCGAACTGCTTTACCATTATCCCAGGTTTCTGCTCTGGCGAGATCTTCAAGATTGTTTTCCATTACATCTGCTATTTTCAGTAATAGGTTACTTCTATAAGCGGCTGAAGATTTATTCCATTCTTTTGCGGCTTCCCAAGCAGCATCTATTGCTTTATTAACATCATCTTCTGTGGATCTTGCAACTTTTGTGAAGCTATTCCCGTCGACTGGTGAAATACTTTCAAAGTATTCACCTTTTACGGGAGCAGTCCATTTCCCTCCAATAAAGTTATCGTAAGTGTCTTTAAATTCTGGTTTTTGAATTCCTTTCTTTTCTGTGGTTTGTGTTGTGCTCATGATCTGAATTTTAAGGTTATAAGAAACTAGCAAACGACCAAATTCGTTGCTTCTCAAAGTTATACAGTTCTTATATTAAATCCCTGAACTATTCTATCGATATATTGAACTATCCTTTAAAAACTGATATATCTTTAAAAAAACCTGCACAAATTTGTATATTTAATACATTATCCTACGATACAATATCAATAGTTAATTTATATGCAGTTGTCTAATAAGTTTTACGGGAATCGTAAATTGCAAAGCCTTGTAGAAAATCAAACCTCTTATACACTCAATAATGCCGCTTTACATATTTTCGAGACACATGCCCAAGCTGAGAAGGTAATTCTTGAGTTCGATCAACCGGTTCTCGCCAGTATGCTAAAAGGTAAGAAGATAATGCATTTAAGAGAAAGGCAAGCTTTTGATTTTCTACCTGGGGAATCTCTTATCCTACCGTCAAAGGAAGTTATGTGTATAGATTTTCCGGAAGCAAGGTCTAATAAGCCTACACAATGTCTCGCCATGGCTATTTCTGAAGAAAAGATAAAAAGTGTGCTTGACAAAATGAACGATCAAATGCCCAAAGCTGATGGTCTGGAATGGAGTCTTATGGATTATAATTTTCATTTCACAAACGACCTTGGAATCTACCAGATCTTACAAAGATTGATGTTCCTGTTTACTGAAGAGCGTCCTTCCAAAGATCTTTTTGTTGATAACATGCTGGAAGAGCTCATTATTAGAATTCTGCAAACCAATTCCAGGAAAATCTATACTGAAAAAAGTTTTGGTTTAGTAACCAGTAAGCGGTTGGCGTATGTGGTAGAATTTATCAGGTCTAATTTGAGCTCTAATATTTCTATAAGTGAATTGAGCAGGAAGGCTTGTATGAGTGAATCTAATTTCTATCGTGTGTTTAAAAATGAATTAGGAGTTTCACCTATTGATTTTATAAATAATGAGAGAATTAAACTTGCGGTAAGCCTTCTACAAGACAAGAGGAGAAGTATTAAGGAAATTTACCAAGAGTGTGGTTTCGAGAGCCGCTCCTATTTTAACCGGGTCTTTAAATCTAGAAAAAAGATGGCACCTGGCGATTATCAATCCAGGATTCAATTGGATGCTTAGAATTAACTTTTGATATAATCATTGAAATCTCCAAAAAACTCCTCCATCTTCAGCATATTTTCAGCCAAAAATTCTTTTACCTCTGGCCAGTCTTTCTGGCGATGTATATTAACTCCATCTTTTTCCACAAAAATTCTTGAGATTACTTTACCTTCCGGTAATTCGTATTCTTTTTCATACTGAATATTGGGAAGATATGATTCCTTTAAAACCGTTTTTAGCGATTCTAATTTTTCGAAGTAGTAACTTCTGATAAATTCGTCCTGGTCAACAATATCAAACGATACCATGGCAAATTTCCGGGTAAAGGAAAATTTTAATTGGATCTCCTTCATTTTGGTATTATACAAAAGCCACTTATGCGGAAATTCTTTCCCAAAGCTGGTCCAGAATTGCTGTCTTATCTTTTTTGATTCTTCGTGAGAAAACATATCAGATAAAATAAGCGAGTAATATTCCAAGGATAATGACCCCTAGTTTGGAGGCATTAAATGAATGATTTTTTGAAGATTCAAACAGGATCGTGGTAGATACATGTAGAAAAATCCCAATAACTACTCCGTTGATCTCATCTGAATACCTGGCAATTTCAGGAATATGATTTTTGAGCCAGTTTCCTAGTGGCGTCATGGCAGCAAATAAAGTTAGGAAAAGGAAGACCTTTGGTTTACTGAGTTTGCTCTGCACCAGGAATACTGAAAGAATTGCAGCTACAGGTATTTTGTGAATTACCACACCATGCAAAAGATGGTTATCGTGATCCATTGGAAAGCCTTCAAGCAGCGAATGTATGCTTAAACTGATAAGGAGTGTAATTGGAAATGCAGCAGAATTTTTGTTATGATGCATGTGACCATGTTCGGCGCCTTTGGATAGAAATTCCAGCACGATCTGCAATAAAAGTCCCAGCATGATAAAAACACCAATATTTTTATTGGGAGAGCTATAAACTTCCGGAAGCAATTCCAGTACAGTAACCGATAAGAGATAGGCTCCACTAAAAGCCAGCAACAATTTAAAGCCCGAAGAACTTCCTGGTTTTAAAAATACTGAAATAATATATCCAGCGAGAACAGCCAGGACGGGCAACAGGTAAATATATAAGCTATCTGGCAATTTGAATGCAATTAAGACAGGAGAGGATCTTTCAATCGAAGTATCCTGTAAATATTATCGTTTGGGGCAAAATTACTTTATTTTTGTGGTTCTTTAAAGCAGTACTATGGATAACTACAGAATGATCGCCAAGACTTTATTTGGCTTCGAATCGATATTGGCAAAAGAACTTTTAGACCTCGGTGCGATGGATATCAAAGAGGGTAACCGAATGGTTAGTTTTGTAGGCGATAAGGGTTTTATGTATAAAGCTAATCTGTGTTTACGTACCGCTATTAAAATTCTGAAGCCTTACGAAAGTTTTAAGGCAAATTCTGAACAGGAGCTATACGATAATATCAAAAAATTGCCCTGGGAGAAATTTATTGATGTGGAAGGTAGCCTGGCTATAGACTCTGCGGTTCATTCTGATATTTTTACTCATTCTCAATACGTGGCATTAAAATCCAAGGATGCAATTGTAGACCGTTTTCGGGAGAAATTTGGCAAAAGGCCTGATGTAGATCTTGATTTTCCAGATCTGCGAATTAATATTCATATCGAGAATAATTTTTGTAACGTATCCTTCGATAGTTCTGGCGATAGCCTTCACAAGAGAGGTTATAGAACTGCAACGAATATCGCACCCATAAATGAAGTACTGGCCGCGGGTATGTTGTTGATGTCTGGATGGGATGGACAATGTGACTTTTTAGATCCTATGTGCGGTAGCGGAACCATTCCAATTGAAGCGGCGATGATTGCGTGCAACATTCCTCCAAACTTGAACAGGAAAGAATTTGCTTTCGAAAAATGGAATGACTGGGATGAAGATCTTTATGAAAAGATAGAAACTTCAGCCTTAAAGAAAGTACGTGATTTTCACTTCAAGATCAGAGGTTATGACAAGGCCCCTTCCGCAGTAATGAAAGCCAAGGATAACGTGACGAATGCGAATCTAGGCGATTTTATTGAAATTGAACAGAAGAGTTTTTTTGATAGCGTAAAACAGAATGAGGGCTATCTGCATATGCTATTTAATCCGCCTTACGGTGAGCGACTTGAGATCGATATTGAAGATTTCTACGGAAAAATAGGGGATACCCTAAAACAGGGATATCCCGGAACCCATGCCTGGTTTATCGCTACCAATTTCGAGGCAATAAAAAATGTTGGGTTAAGAGCCTCCAGGAAAATAAAATTATATAACGGACCCCTCGAAGGAAGACTTCTGAAGTATGTGCTTTACGAAGGATCAAAAAAGAAGAGCAAACAAAGAGATTAAATCAATTTCTTGCTTTTCTATAGAAAGGAATCATGTAGCTGATTGAGTAACCGAAGCCTGCGCCAAATTCACTGGCATCATAAGTTCTTCCGAAACCGGGGATGGCAAGATTGTCCAGGTTATTTGGTTCGCTCTGGCTAATTCTTCTTTTAAGCTGTACGTTGGCAGATAAGTAAAGATTATTAACGATCTCCACTTTGATGCCTACCATAACTTCTGCCCAGCTTGCCGTAAGTCCTGTAAATTCAATTTCTTCAGTATTCGTATTTACTCCATAATAATCTGTCGAAGTATATACCGTATACTCCTCGAGGGTTTGTGAGAATGTTGCGAATCCATACCGTATACCTACAAAGATGACATTTTGCATGTCCAGCCAGTTTTCGTAAGCATTATAGTCTCCACCCAACTTTATATAACTTCCATTGGACAAAGTTTGAATATTATCCCCTTCAAAAGTGATCCTCTCATTACCAAGCTCTGCAGCAGCGTAGAAATTTTTATAAAAACGATAGTCTCCTACCAATTCAATTCCGCTATAATTATCATCAAAGATACTTCTGATAGGTTTACTGATATCCACCCCAACCCGTATACCGTACTTCTCATTATAGTTTAAAGTATCCTTTGTGCTGGATTGTTCCTGGGCACCAGCCAGGAATGAGAAACTAAGCAGAATAATGAAACTAGAAAAATATCGAAACATGGGCATTATTTTGATCATCAATATTAGTTTCCAGAATTTGTATGTTTTGTATCCAGCTATCGTCTTCACCGGCGTCCAAATTTACCTTCAGTCCAATATAATTTGCTTTGTAGCCGCAGGCGCGATTTAGATATTCTTCCTCTACAGTATAGGAAAATCGTAATATATCTGTGTTCTGCGGATTTTCCTCGTCTTCTTCATCAGGTTCTTCCCCCTCTTCAGGAATTTCTGCGGTATTTAAAATAAATTCAAGATTGGTTTCACCAGCATTGGTACGTAAAGGTATTGCGATACTATCCTGTGAATATCTAAAGTAGGTAATGGTACTGCTATTGCTTCGAATACTTACAAAAGTAGTATCATCTCCAACCTCACGAATGCTCAGGTTTTGTGGTGCCTTCTCCAGCTGTTGATCATCAATGTCGTAGAATCGGAGGATCAGGAAGGGAGTGATATCTGCCGATTCCGGACAAATATCGTCTCTCTGGCATCCTAGTAGAAAAATCGAGCTGAGTAATCCAAAAAGTAAGAACCTGGTCTTCATGCTATTTATCGTTTTTCCAGAAGGACTACGTTTTCCACATGATGAGTTTGCGGGAACATATCCACAGCTCTTGTTTTGGTGACCTTATAATATTCATCCATTAAAGAAAGATCTCTGGCCTGTGTTGCCGAATTACAGCTAACATACACAATTTTTTCAGGCATAATCCCTAGTATCTGAGCGATCACATCTTTATGCATCCCGTCCCGAGGTGGATCTGTAATAATCACATCTGGTTTACCAAGCTGTGCGATAAAGCTTTCAGTAAAAACCTTTCGCATATCTCCCACATAGAACTCTGTATTTTCAATATTGTTGCGTTCAGCATTTTCCTTTGCATCTTTTATGGCTTCCGGAACGGCTTCTACACCAATGACCTTTTTCGCATTTTTAGCGACAAACTGGGCAATGGTACCGGTCCCTGTATAAAGGTCGTAAACAAGTTCATCACCTTTAAGATCTGCATACTCCCTGGTAATTTTGTATAAATTATAGGCCTGCTCAGAATTGGTCTGATAAAAAGATTTAGCGTTGATCTTGAATTTAAGACCTTCCATTTCCTCGAATATATGGTCACGACCTTTAAAACAGATAACTTCCTGATCGTAGATCGTATCATTTCCTTTGTTATTGATCACATATTGTAATGAAGTGATCTCAGGAAATTCTGTACTAATCGCATTCAGAAGTAATTCTCTCTTTTCCTTATCTTCAGAATAGAATTGAATCAAAACCATGATCTCACCTGTAGAAGAGGTCCTGATCATGAGGGTTCGCAACAAGCCTTCCTGGTTTCTTGTATTAAAAAAAGTAATATCATTTTTAGTGGCAAATTTCTTTGTGAAATTTCGGATGGCGTTGCTTGGATCTGCCTGCAGGTGACACTTTTTAATATCGAGGATTTTATCCCACATTCCCGGAATATGAAATCCAAGAGCATTACGATCTTCAATATTTTCACCGCTTTGAATTTCATCTATGGTAAGCCATCTACTGTCGCTGAAGGAGAACTCCATTTTATTACGATAAAAATAGATCTCTTCGCTCCCAAGAATTGGAGTGACTTCAGGCAATTCGATTTTCCCCAGCCGCTGTAGATTATTAATTACCTCATTCTCTTTATATTCAAGCTGAAACTTATATTCCATATTCTGCCATTTGCAACCACCACAGGTTCCAAAGTGCTGACATACAGGTTCCGTTCTTTTTTCTGAAAGTTTATGAAATTCTACTGCAGTTCCCTGGTAATAGGATTTTCTTTTTCGGGTGGTTTGAATATCTGCGACATCACCTGGTACTGCATTGTCTATAAAGATCACTCTGCCGTCTGGCGATTTGCCAATAGCCTTGCCTTTGGCTCCGGCGTCTACCACTTCTACTTCAGTAAATAACTTGTTTTTGTTTCTTCTTGCCATAGCGCAAAAATAGGATAATTAACAAGATTTAAAGAGAGGCCAGTTGAAATTTTCAGCAAACATTTAGTAATTTGCAACAATTGAAATTTACCGGATGATTTCTCTCCAAATGCCGCCAATACCTGCGGAAAAGTAGGAATAACCAAACACTAATTCAAAAAATTAAGAACTAACATGCCATTACCTAAAGTCAATTCTTCAGCTGAAGCGATACAACTTGAAGATCAACATGGAGCCCATAATTATCACCCGCTACCTGCAGTTTTGAGCAAGGGAGAAGGTGTACATGTCTGGGATGTTGAAGGCAAAAAATATTATGATTTTCTATCGGCTTATTCCGCAGTAAATCAGGGGCATTGTCACCCAAAGATCGTTGGGGCGATGTATGAACAGGCCTCTAAACTTGCCCTTACATCAAGAGCATTTCACAATGATGTATTGGGAGCTTACGAGAAGTACGCTACAGAATATTTTGGTTTTGACAAGATCCTGCCAATGAATACAGGTGCAGAAGCAGTGGAAACGGCTATTAAGATCGCTCGTAAATGGGCCTATGAGAAAAAAGGGGTAAAGGAGACAGAAGCCCAGATCATTGTTGCTGAAAATAATTTCCACGGAAGAACCACCACGATTATTTCATTTTCGAATGATGAGGGAGCCCGTAAGAATTTTGGTCCTTATACTCCAGGTTTCATCAAAATTAATTACGATGATGTTGATGCCCTGGAAGAAGCCATTGAAAAAAATCCTAATATTGCTGGATTTCTTGTCGAGCCAATTCAGGGTGAAGCAGGTGTTTATACACCAACAGATGACTACATGAGAAGAGTGAAAGAGATCTGTAATAAGCATAATGTCTTATTTATGGCAGATGAGATACAAACAGGGATTGCCAGAACTGGTGGTCTTTTGGCTGTTTGTGGACATTGTACTTGTGAAAACCACTGTGAAAGACAGGAGGAAACTTATAGTAAACCAGATATTCTCATCTTAGGTAAGGCGCTTTCCGGAGGAAACTACCCGGTATCTGCAGTACTTGCAGACGATGAAGTGATGGAAGTTATCAAACCAGGACAGCATGGTTCTACCTTTGGAGGAAACCCGGTAGCTGCTGCTGTGGCTGTCGCAGCTTTGGATGTGGTTAAGGATGAGAATCTTATTCAGAACGCGAGAAAGCTAGGTAATTTGTTTAGACAACTGCTGGATGATTATATCAAGGAAAGCAATATTGTGGAACTTGTAAGAGGACGTGGATTGTTAAACGCGATCGTGATAAATGACTCACCTGAAAGTACCACTGCCTGGGATATTTGTATGGCGCTTAAAGAAAATGGTTTACTGGCTAAACCAACGCATGGAAATATTATTCGGTTCGCTCCACCATTGGTGATGAATGAAGAACAATTGCGAGACTGCGTCAATATTATTATTACTACCCTCAAGCAATTCGAGAAGTAATTGCTTTACAACAAAAAAAACCCGCTAATTGGCGGGTTTTTTTATTTATGTTAGGCATGGCACTACCCGCCGTATTCTCTTAAGATCTCTCTTTGCATTTCTTCAACACCTTCCATTCCTCCAAATGCGATAAGGCTTACAATCGTAATTAGAATAGAAATTCCACTTAGCACTAGACCTATAATCGCCAGGATTCTCCCGGTTTTCACATTGTTATAACCAGTGTATAAGTGAGGATCTGTATTGTAAATTTCCATAGCGCGTTTGGCCATTACTAAAGCGATGATCCCGAAAATGATTCCGGCAATTCCATAGCAGCAACAGCCTACGATAGATAAAATTCCGAATACGAGGATTAGGGTTGAATTTGGTAATTCTCTTTGTTCCATTGGTAGTTAGTTATTGGTTAATTAAATATATAAAACATTTTGTAGAGATAAGCGCTGGCAATGATGACACCGTTCAAAATGATAAGACCTATTTTGATATTGTAATCCTGTCGAAATTTAACAAACAGGTTGAAGATGACAAAAAGTAGTAATAGTATGATACTGTAGATGGCAGGATACATATAAAATGCAGCCTCAAAATTGCCCTGAAGCAATAAGGCCACAGAACGCTGAGCTCCGCATCCGGTACAATCAATACCAAATACGCTTTTGTTGAGGCAGGGCAGCATGTATTCTT
Source organism: Christiangramia portivictoriae DSM 23547 (assembly GCF_000423045.1). Lineage (GTDB taxonomy): Bacteria > Bacteroidota > Bacteroidia > Flavobacteriales > Flavobacteriaceae > Christiangramia > Christiangramia portivictoriae. The sequence goes on from NZ_AUHF01000009.1 coordinate 16,075, forward strand.
CTATCGAACTCAATTACTAACTCTTATTTTTTTGCTGATCTCTGTTTGATCATGAGTTTTAACCTTCACAATATAAATAGCATTACTCAAATTCCCGGTAGGATATAAAAATTCTTTTTCTCTATTTTGAAAAACCTGCTGGTAAACCTGTCTTCCCTGCAAATCAAACATACTCACCTGTGTGATCCAGCTGTCGTAAAATAGTTTTATTTCCAGCTGTTCCAGTTTGTTATTCTGAAATATCTCCAGAGAATTTAGTAGAACACGTGAAGGTTTGGAATCAAAAACCTTCAGATCTGGTATAACTGGATTTTGAATATCGGGATCTTCAGAATTCTCTTCTGCTGCAGTCTCCTGTGCTTCGTCGCTATCATTCTCATCAATCTCTTCTGAATTTTCTTCCTGCCCTTCAGGTAACTTTTCAATAAAACTCAGATAAAATCGGTTTTTATAGAGTCCTGCTGAAAGGCTTAAACTTAAACTGCCAGATCGAATACCAAAATACAGATCCTGTTCAGCATCATAGATAAAGACCCTGTCTGGATCAAAATTCTGCAAACCTGAAAGACTAAAGCTAATCTCGGCCTGTTCCTTTAATTGCAGAAATAACGGACTCAGTTTTTCGTCAATTTTTGGCTGAACATTAATAACATAGTTCACATTATCTAGATCCCAGAAGATGTCATTGGATTTCTGCTCCATACTTTTAGCATCCATCGCGTGGTCAACTCCGTCTGTAGCCCTATCATTAAAACCAAGGATGAGATTTTTCTCGTGTAAAGAATCAAAGGTGATCTTTAAGGTGAGAGAAATTATTTCCTGTGTTTGCGCATTTTTGAAAATTGGTGTCTGCTCTCCATTATTATAAACCCTGTGACTATTTTTAAAGGACACGATACCATCCTGTTTTCCTATAATCATAAAGCCCTGTCCTATGGGTGACGGACTCCTTTGCATGTCTCTGCCACGAAAAATCTCTGCATCGGTGTCATTCCTGAAGATTGGCGGTAAATACGCTCTAAGACCAGGTGAATATGTGCCATAACCTCCAATGTAATCCGAGAGATAATGAGAATTAACTTCAGCCTTTGAATCCCAGAAATAGGCAATTCCTGTGGTGGCCTTATTTTCAAGTAAAAATCTATCCAGGTCAAATAGGGAGGGATATGGATTACCAATAAGGAGAATCTGATCTTTTTTGATCGGCATCTCAATCAAACCATTATTGGGAATGCCTCTGAAATCGTATAGCTGGGAGTTCCCAGGATTAATCATTTCAGTATCAATCAAATTGAAATTAGCGCCACTTACTCCTTTCATGCTGAAACCTTCGCCAGGGAACAGGTCAAATTGATTTCCCAGGTATTGCCAGCTGGAATAGCCGGTTCCGGCTAAGGTATACAACCATCTGTTCGATATTTGGAGTGGATCAGATTTACCATTAAGCTCTGAAATGAGTGATATTTTCTCCGAGTTTAATACATCTTTTGGTGCATAAATGTAATCGGCGATACTTTGCTCTGTAGTTCTAACGGCTACAGGTAAACTCCAGTAGTTGTAATCGAAAGCTGAAGAGGTGCCACGCTGATAGACTGATAATTTGCCATTGCCTGTATTATTATTTGAATCGCTGTCTCCTTGCAGTAGTCCCGCATGGTTACGCAGGTATATGCCTGCTTTAGAGCCGGGATCCTTTTGATCTATAGAAATTTCTTTCTCTACGTAAAGCAGCCTGTTTTGTACAAAAAGGAAATGTTCTGCTTCCGCAGAAGATGTGACAGATAATTGTGCAAATACAGAGCCCGCACTAAAAATCAGCAGAAAAAGCAAGGTGTGCTTCACGAAAGCTATAAATTTGCAATAAATGTAATCATTAATCGAATTCGCCGAATTCTGTAATATGATTTAATTGTTTGAAAATGAATAATTCTCAGGTCTTAAATACGATTCTCATCTTTGTTGGCGGTGCGCTGCTACTTTACGCGATATCTGTGGATGATGTAAGTCCGTACTTTAAAATAATTGGACTTATCATTATCATGTTAGGTCTTTACCGTGCTACTAACTTCTGGGTTGCGACTAAAGATGATCACGAAGGGCAAAATGAAAAGGATCAATAATGTTGAAAAAAGGAAATAGAGTAGAGGTTATCGATGATGCCCTTTCCGGAGTGGTTCAGGAGATTCAGAATGATCGTGTTACTATTAAAACGGAGGACGGATTTCTAATGCATTTTGAAACCCAGGAACTGGTAAAGATCGAGGATTCGTTTTCCATTGAAGATGTTTCAGATTTCGATATGGAGCAGGTGATCAAGCAAAAAACACCTGATAAGCCTAGAAGATCTGAACGAGTCAAGCCAAAGGAACGTAATGCTCCTCCCATGGAAGTAGATTTGCACATTCATCAACTGGTAAAATCCAGCCGACATATGTCGAACCATGAAATGCTGAATCTACAGTTGGATCATGCCCGTCACAAACTCGAATTCGCCATTCAGAAGCGTATTCCGAAGATCGTTTTTATTCACGGCAAGGGTGAGGGTGTCCTTAAAATGGAGCTGGAATATCTTTTAGGAAGATACTCGAACGTAAAATTTTACGATGCAGATTATCAGAAATATGGCCTCGGTGCTACAGAAGTATATGTCTTTCAGAATTCTTAATTAGAAGTTTCTTCGTCAGTATCCTCTGTTTCATCAGTATTTTCATCCTCTTCTTCTTCGCTGCAATCTAAGTCGTTAGGACATAATTCGAATGGAATATTTGTCTCATTAAGAGAACCCAACTGGTAGGAGCTAAAGCCAATGGTTTCTCCAGATCCATCATCTTTCCTTTCAAGGTTGAAATTACGTAGCGTCACCTGATACCCGTAATTCCTGGTAATATTGTGTGAAATATTTTCATTATGCTGGAAGAATTCAGTTTGCTGATCATTCAGATAATTAGGAAGTCCATCCCCGGTGCTGCTAAAGCTTCCTGGATTGGTTAGTCCATCTTCCTCGCTTACTTCCAGTCTTGTTTCCACGCCATCTCCATCATCATCATCATCCAGATAGTTAGGGATACCATCTTCGTCTGTATCAACTTCTCCATTATCGTCTAATATGGAATCTTCATTAACTAAAAGTTCTACGCGCGTAATAACATTATCACCATCATCATCGCGGTCCAGGTAATCCGGAATTCCATCACCATCAGTATCCTGATGATTAATTCCATCTGGATCCCAACCTTCCTGTAAATTAGAGAGATCATCATCATCTGGATCTGCATCTCCGGTTTCATCTGTAAACCTGGTAGCGATGGTCACAGTTCCATCGGAGCCACTCACATATTCCGTTGTTGGAACCGGATCACTTGGAGGAACTACTTGGCAGAAATAACTATTACCATTAATCTGCCCATCATATATACGGTAAATAACCTTGTTTGTAGTACTTAAAGAGAAAGTGATATTTTCAGATGTATTGGTAATAAAATTTCCAGAATCATCTGTAGTAATATTACTATTGGTGAATTCAACAGATATTGATTCGTTTACGTCATCATTATTGGTAGCGTAAATCACATACTTATTTGGGCCTTCGCAAAATTGTAGTGTACTGTCTTCAAAATCGAAGTCGGTCACAATAATATCTCCATCATCACAGGAAGTAAATAGGCCAAGCAGCGCAATCGCGATCAAAAAACGTTTCATTCTATTGCTTTTTAAACAAAAATACGTGAATCAAAGATATGAGGAAGAGATGTAGGAAGTTATTTTATTTCCTTTAATTTTGCGACCATGAAAAATGTCTATTTTGATTCTGCAGCTACCACCCAGATTCGGGATGAAGTGGTCGATAAAATGACCAGCGTTTTAAAAGAAAACTATGGAAATCCATCTTCCACGCATAGCTTCGGAAGATCTTCCAAAACCTTGATCGAGCAGGCCAGAAAATCTGTTGCCAAAATTCTTAATGTAAAGGCATCTGAGATCGTATTTACTTCGGGAGGGACTGAAGCAGATAATCTTGCATTAAATTCTGCCGTGAGAGACCTGGGCGTTCGCAGAATCATTACTTCAAAAATCGAGCATCATGCGGTGCTTTATACCGTAAACCAACTTCAGAATTGTTTTGATATTGAGGTTGAATATGTTTCACTGGATTCCAGGGGTCATGTGGATTTGAAGGACCTTGAAGAACGATTAAAATCTTCAGATACCAAAACACTGGTTAGCCTGATGCATGTGAATAATGAGATTGGGAATATGCTGGATCTCAAGAAAACTGCACAACTAGTAAAATCCTACAATGCTCTTTTTCATTCAGATACCGTACAGTCTGTAGGGCATTTTGAACTGGATTTCGAAGAAATTCCTGTCGACTTTACCGCGGTGAGCGCTCATAAATTTCATGGACCAAAAGGTGTTGGCTTTGCATATGTGCGCCGAAATTCTGGTTTGAAACCACTGATATTTGGAGGCGAACAGGAGCGAGGACACCGTGCAGGAACTGAAGGCGTGCACAATATTGTGGGTCTGGAAGAGGCTTTGAAACTTGCTTATAAGGATCTGGAAGAAGAACAGGCTTATGTAAAAGGTTTGAAACAGCACTTTATAGACAAGCTGAAGCAGGAGATTCCTGGGGTAAGCTTTAATGGAGCCTGTGAAGATCATACTCAAAGCACCTACACTTTATTGAATGTATGCCTGCCTGTAAGCCAGGAGAAGGCTTTAATGCTTTTATTTCAACTGGATCTTAAAGGGATCGCCTGTTCTAAAGGGAGTGCCTGCCAAAGCGGGAGTGATACAGGTAGTCACGTGCTCAATGCATTCTGTTCTGAAGAGGATTTGAAAAAGCCATCCTTGCGATTTTCATTTTCCCGATACAATACTAAAGAAGAAATTGACTATGTAGTAGCTACTTTGAAAGATTTTATAGAGAGCTAAATGACCGTCTAAACATAAAAAAAAGCCCGGATCATTGATTCGGGCTATTTAATTTTATACCATGGGATTATTTTCTGAAAAACTTCGCAGTATAAGTCGTCGTATTACCTACATTATCATTTACGATGATCTTCAGATCATTTTCAGTTTCGGTCACGACACCATCCGAAAAATAATGCGTGAGCGTATTGTTTTTGTATTCATATTCCATCAAAATGAACTTTCCATTCACCGTTGCCCGAAAATCCTGGATTCCTGAAAGATCATCTGATATTTTAACCTTTAAGGTTTCATTGCCAGAGATCCATTGACCATCGTAGAAATTAACCGGCCTAACGCTCGGGGCATTCGTATCCTGTGCTAATCGATAATTACCAAATGTTCTGGTGCCTGTGGTAAAACGATTTCCTTTTTTGTAGGTCGTAGAATAATTTAATCTTCCGTTATCTGATACACGAGCAATAAAGGTTTTCGCTTTATCTTCTTCGGAAAGGTCGCTTACATCAAAACCTATGGTGAAATTTTTATGTAAAGGTATTTCATCGCGATGTACTCTTACAACATCCTCGCTGAAGCTGATATCAAGAAAGGTATCATTATATAAGCTGCCACCAGGAATATAGACATCCATTTTGCCTCCTTTGGCCGAGAGTCCGTTTTCGCTGGAAGCAAGGTATTCTGTTTCCAGGTTTTTTCTTTTGGTGATTTTATCGCTAATCTGTCCTTTAATGGGAATACGGATAAGCTTTTCATTTCCTTTGAGATCTGTTACTCTTATGGTGTATTGATAATCGAGACTATCCTTGATATTCAATAAACCATCGTTTTGCATATTTCCGTAGATACTTAAAGGGTTGCTTGGCGTTTTATAGAGTCGCTGTATTCTACTTCTATTGGTGGCATAATATTCATAATCGATCAACTGGTTAAGATGTCTGGTTTCAGCAAAAGAAAACTTCTCGAAATTAATTTCGAAAACTTCTTCTCCATTCAGCTTAGATTCTATTTTAAAAACACCGTTCTGATTGTAAGCGCCATCTTGCTGATCTACAGTGGTGATACCAAAGCCTATTTCACCACAAGCTTCAACATCGGGAACAGCAAAAGTTCCATCATTTTGAGGGATCAGTTTTAATTTTTGTCGGTTTTGAGAATTATTTACATGTGCATCTTCACCAAGAGGGTAGGCAAAAAGTCCCTGAATCATTGGCGGTTTTGAGTCGGCAACATCCAAACCAAATAATTGAGCATTCATGGGTCGCTGGCTGCCATCCCTGATTTCGAAATGCAGATGGGGGCCACCGCTACCTCCGGTGTTTCCGCTATAAGCGATCAATTCTCCTTTTTCAACTTTAAGTTCTCCGGGTTCTGGGAAAAGTTCAATTTCGTAAGATTCCTTTGCATATTGCTGCTTCCGTAGATAATCCTTCAGCTTTGGAGATAACTTCTGAAGATGGCCATACACCGTGGTATAACCATTTGGATGTTGAATATAAAGTGCTTTTCCGTAGCCATAATGCTGAATATTGATTCTGCTAATATAACCTTCCGCAGAAGCATTCACCTCAAGACCTTCGCGCTGCTGAGTCTTAATATCGAGACCACTATGAAAGTGATTGGACCTCAATTCACCAAAGGTGCCGGCGAGTACAATGGGTACATTCAGCGGATTTTCAAAATAATCCTGGGGTAATTGTTCTTGGGAGTATACCTGGATATTAACGATCGCTACCAGGAATAATACAGCTTTCTTCATAGATCTGGGGACTTTTTCATTTTTCAAGCAGCTGTAAAGTTAATTAAAGTTCTATCAATATTAAATGGCTTGACTACAGAGAATTACTAACATTGTTCATTAAAATTTCAAAACACCGCAAAAAGTATTGGGATATTAAAAAGCGTATGTTAACTTTGTAAGGGTTCACATCGGTTTGAGCGATTATGAGTGATATGACAGAAATAGTTGATAACCTGGAAAATAAGATCAGTAAGCTTCTACATAGATACGAATCTGTGAGGCAGTCCAATGAAGCTTTGCAACAGGAATTAACTACTGTAAGATCTGAATATGACAAGCTGGAAGAAGATTTACAACTTTCCAGAGATCAGATTCAAACTCTAAAAGCAGCAAACGCGATGCTTGGCAGTACCGAACATAAGACAGAAACGAAGCTCAAGATAAATAGCCTGATTCGGGAAATCGATCAGTGCATCGTTCAGTTATCTGAATAATTTTAGGATGGAAGATAAACTGAAAATTAAAATATCGATCGCAGACCGCGTGTATCCGTTAACCATTCAGCCCAGCCAGGAGGAAGGTTTACGAAAAGCAGCGAAAAAGATCGAGGCGATGATCAAACAGTTTGAGCAAAATTATGCTGTGCGTGATAAGCAGGATGTTTTAGCCATGTGTGCTTTACAATTTGCGGCTCAAACAGAGCAGAAGAATATAGATAAGTCGAGTGAAATGATTGAAGCAGAAGATAAGTTGAAGGAACTTAACAATCTGTTACAGGAACATTTAAGCTCATAAGTTCATAAAATATAATAAAGGTTACTGCCTGTATTAGTGCTTTTTTGATAAACTCAACACGAATTCTTTAAAGAGGGTAAGTCTATGTTGTAAAAGCGTGCCGTGTCCCTTTACCGGGAGAGCGGATTCTTGATCAGCTTGTTAGCCCTAAACTTGATTTTAAGGAGTTTAATCCAAAACACAGCTAATACAGGCTTTTTTTATACATCTAATTCAATATAAATGGAAATACTTATAATAATTGTTGCAGCAGTGGTAGGCCTTGCGTTGGGTTTTGCGATTGCGAAGATGCTTGAAAAGAAACAGGCTTCTAATACTATTACCAGCGCAAAAAAAGAGGCAAATTCTATTATTAAAGAAGCCAAAGCAGAGGGCGAAAGTATCAAAAAGGATAAGATCCTGCAGGCCAAAGAAAAGTTTATTGAATTAAAGTCTGAGCATGAGAAAGTGATCTTATCCAGAGATAAGAAAATTGGGGATGCAGAGAAAAGGATCAAGGATAAAGAGTCTCATGTGTCTAATGAGCTGAATAAAAACAAAAAACTGAACAAGGATCTTGAAGCCCGACTTGCAGATTATAATCATCGCGTAGATTACCTGGACAAGCGCCAGGAGGAGATCGACAGACTGCATAATAGCAAAGTACAGCAACTGGAAGTAATTTCCGGACTTTCTGCGGAAGATGCCAAAGCACAATTGATAGAATCTCTGAAGGATACGGCCAAAGCCGATGCGATGTCCTTAATTCAGGATACAGTGGAGGAAGCGAAGCTTACTGCACAGCAGGAAGCAAAAAAGATCATTATTAATACGATCCAGCGAATTGGTACCGAAGAAGCAATAGAGAACTGCGTTTCTGTATTCAATCTTGAAAGTGATGATGTAAAAGGCCGAATTATTGGTCGTGAAGGTCGAAATATTCGTGCGCTGGAAGCTGCTACCGGAGTAGAGATTATCGTGGATGACACCCCGGAAGCGATCATTTTAAGCTGTTTCGATTCGGTTCGTAGAGAAGTAGCAAGATTATCCTTGCATAAATTAGTGACCGATGGTAGAATCCACCCGGCACGTATCGAAGAAGTAGTTAAGAAAACACGCAAACAGATCGAAGAAGAGATCATCGATATCGGTAAAAGAACCGTGATCGATCTTGGTATCCATGGTTTACAGCCAGAATTAATCAAAATGGTAGGGAGAATGAAATATCGTTCTTCTTATGGTCAGAACCTACTGCAACACTCGAGAGAAGTTGCCAAACTTTGTGGGGTGATGGCTTCAGAACTTGGATTAAATCCAAAGCTGGCTAAGAGAGCCGGATTACTTCATGATATTGGTAAAGTACCGGAGACGGAGACTGAAGTGCCTCACGCGATCCTTGGTATGCAATGGGCAGAGAAGCATGGTGAGAAGCCAGAAGTATGCAACGCCATTGGAGCTCACCACGACGAGATCGAAATGAATTCACTGTTATCTCCAATTGTACAGGTATGTGACGCCATTAGCGGGGCAAGACCGGGAGCAAGAAGACAGGTGCTGGATTCGTACATACAGCGTTTAAAAGACCTTGAGGAAATAGCCTTTGGTTTTGGCGGAGTAAAGAAAGCTTATGCGATACAGGCTGGACGTGAACTTCGAGTGATCGTTGAAAGCGAAAAAGTATCAGATGATAAAGCTGCTAATCTATCGTTTGAGATCTCGCAGAAGATCCAGACAGATATGACCTATCCAGGTCAGGTTAAAATTACTGTGATTAGAGAAACCAGAGCAGTGAACGTTGCAAAGTAAACGTTAGAAACATACAAAAAAAGGCCGTTCGTAAGAACGGCCTTTTTTTTGAGTTCTGTACTCCTAATCATTATAAATGTTCTCATACGAGTTTCCTTCCATTTCAAAGAATTTCCCGGTAACATACCTGAAATGATCATCCAGATCTGCGATCTGTTTTAGATCCTCTTCATCAAGCTGGAAACCGGCACTTTGTAGGTTTTCCTTGATCCTTCCTTCATTGGTTGATTTTGGGATTACAGCAGTACCTCTTTGCTCGCTCCATTTGATAAGGATCTGTCCCGCAGATGCACCGTGTTTCTTAGCGATCTTATTGATCACCGGGTTTTCAAGTAGAGAAGGTTCATTGTCGGCTTTCATTTCATCGCTCCGATCACCACTTCCCAGCGGAGAATACGCAGTAACATTGATCCCATTCTTACTGCAGAATTCCAGCAGTTTATCCTGCTGCAAATAAGGATGCAGCTCAACCTGGTTCATTTCAGGTGCGTGGTCTGTATCTTTCATAAGTTCCTCCAGTTTTTCTATACTGAAGTTCGAAACTCCTATATGTTTCACCAAACCCTGCTCTTTGGCTTTTACCATTTCCTTCCAGGTTTCGATCAATGGTACTTCCTCCAGAGATAAGAAGTCATCGGCCTTTTCTGGAAAGGATACCTCAGGTTTAAATGCAACCGGCCAGTGAATAAGATAAAGATCAAGATAATCCAGCTGTAAGTCTTTTAGAGTTTGTTTTAAAGCTGGGATAACATCTTCCTTCTTATGGGCATTGTTCCATAATTTAGAAGTAACCCAAACATCTTCACGTCTAATATCGCCTTTGCCAAAAACTTCAGCGAATGCTTCTCCAACTTCAGCTTCGTTACCATATGTAGCAGCGCAGTCAATATGTTTATATCCATTGTTCAGGGCGACCTTTACAGCCTTAGCAACTTCACCTTTTTCAGATTTCCAGGTTCCAAGACCTATAGCATCCATCTGGTCTCCGTTTTCAAATTTTAAAGTCTTCATAATTCAATTTTTCTATGAAGTTAAGAATTTACAGAGGGAGCGAAAAGTCCTGAAAATGGTTTAGCAGAACTTTAATACCTAGCGGCGAGGATGGAAGCTTTCCATGACTTCTCTCAAATGCGATCTGTCCACATGTACATAGACTTCAGTAGTAGTAATGCTCTCATGACCCAACATTTGCTGAATGGCTCTTAGATCTGCCCCGTTTTCCAGTAAATGTGTGGCAAAGGAATGACGAAAGGTATGCGGACTCACTTTCTTCTGAATACCCGCTTCCGCAGTAAGCTTTCTAACGATTGTAAAGATCATGGCGCGGGTCAACTGTCTGCCTCTTCGGTTTAAAAAAAGGGTATCACTAAACTCGTCTTTGATGGGTTGGTGAGGACGAACTTCATCTTTATAAATATTGATGTATTTAATGGTGTAGTCTGAAATGGGTACAAAACGCTGTTTATTGCCTTTCCCGGTTATTTTGATAAATCCTTCATCGAAGAACAGATCAGAGAGTCTGAGTTCGGTAAGTTCTGAGACACGTAATCCACATCCATATAAAGTTTCGATCATTGCCCGGTTTCTTTCGCCTTCAGCTTTGCCAAGGTCTATAGCACGAATAATCCGGTCGATTTCTTCCGTAGAGATGATATCGGGAAGTTTTCGTCCTGTTTTTGGAGATTCTATGAGTTCCATAGGATTTTGAGCTCTGTAATCTTCGAAGACCAGGTAATCAAAAAAGCTTCGCAGCCCCGATATCAACCTTGATCGAGAACGGGCATTTAGACGTGCAGAAGCATCATATATGAACTTTTGAATGATTTCTTCGGAAATATGATCAGGACCAATGTTGATTTCATTAACATTTAAAAACTTCTGAAGCTTCTTCACATCCAACTGGTAGTTCGAGATGGAATTATCTGACAATCCACGTTCAAGCTTCAGGTAGTTGGTATAATCCTTCAAGGCGTGCTCCCATTTCATGTGTTAAAGATACTGATAACGCGGTATTAGTCTTAATAATACTTTATGCTTGAGTAACTTTTTGTTAACAGGTTGTATCCTACTTTTGGCGGAAATAAAAATTAAAAATGATGAAAAAAACAGTTTTATTAGTAGCCGTTGCGTTGATGGGATTTGTGTCTAATTCGTTCGCACAGGAAAGTTGGAGTTTTGGTGTGAAAGGTGGTGTAAACTTTTCTACTGTAACTGGAAATTACTTTAATGATCCAAGTCATAGAACAGCATTCAACCTGGGAGTTCTTGCTGAAATTCCTGTAGCAAACAGACTATCCATACAGCCAGAGGTATTATACTCTGCTCAGGGATACGATTTTGCTTCGATCGATGAAGATAACATTTTCGATATTGATGATAATATTGAATATCAATTGGATTATATCCAGGTACCAGTACTTGCCAAGGTTTACGTAACTGATGGATTGAGTGTTCAGGCTGGTCCTTCTTTTAACTTTAACGTGAATGAAGAGATCGATTATGCTCCAACCGAAAATGGAGGAGATATTGATCTTGAAGATCAGGTAAAGGATTTCGAAATTGGTGGTGCTGCAGGTCTTGAGTACAAGTTGAATAATGGATTCTTTATCCAGGGTAGATATACTTACGGATTTACTGAAGTATTTGAAGGATCTGATGCTCACAATTCAGTTTGGCAGGCAGGTATTGGATACCAGTTCTAGTCTATTGACAAATAAGTATACAAAAGCGGACATTGTCCGCTTTTTTATGTAAGAAATTCTGAGAGAAAATTTTTACGAGTATATAATATTATTAGTTTTGGCGATCTAACTACAAATTCAATCAAGTAATGTTAAAAACAATTATGTGTGCGATGGCATTCACCATGCTGTCATTATCTTCCTTTGCGCAGGAATCAACTTTTGGTCTTACCGCAGGGTATTTAAATGCTGAGTACAAAGTAAGCGAAGAGACTGTAAGCTTTTCTGATGACGGATCTGGTTTTTATGTTGGAGTTTTAGCCGACTTCGAATTGAACGAATCATGGCATCTTGTTCCCGGAGTAAATTATGGTAGAGTGGAAGAGACCAATCTTTTGTTTATTCCTGTAATGGCGCAGTACCATATCGCGAACTCGGGATTCTTCCTTCAGGCCGGTCCACAAGCGACATTGAACCTTGAAGAAGATCCAGGTAAATACACAAATACAGTGGGTGTGGATGCAGGTTTTGGTGTAGGTTTCGAGATCAATGAGAATTTCTTCGTAGAAGCTAAGTACGCGCTTGAACTCACAAACAGGTTCGCGGATAGGGTAAGAGAGATAGATGATGAATTTAAACTGAATTTAAATACGTTCACCGTTGGAGTAGGCTATAAATTCTAGATTTTTCTTTTCTAAAGTATTGAAACCGAAGAGATTCTCTTCGGTTTTTTTAATTATAAACGTTAGTCGGTAATATTTCAGAAAAAGCTCCGTTTTCCTTGTTATATCTTACATCCAACCTATATAAATTATTATCCATGTTTAAAAAAGTCATGTTGATTGCAGGTTTTACAATCCTTTCTTTGTCATCTTTCCCCCAGGAAACTTCTTTTGGAGTTACAGCGGGTTATTTGAACTCAGTCTATTCCATAGAAGATGAACTTTATAACCGTAATCTCAGTGAATCTGGATACTATGTTGGTGCCTTTCTGGATATAAGCCTTAGTGAATCATTAAATCTTGTACCCGGTGTTAATTAGTCAAATTCTCATGTTTCTAATATGCTGTATGTACCGCTGATGTTGAAATACAAAATTGCTGATTCTGGTTTCTATCTCCAGGGTGGGCCGCAGTCATCTATAATTTTTGATGAAAAACGCATTAGACACAACCAGGATTTTGGTATTGATCTGGGTTTCGGCCTTGGGTATGATATTAACGAACATTTTTTCCTGGAAGCTAAATACTATCACGAGGTAACGAATAGATTTAAAGATCATGAATTTCATACGTCTAATGATCTCAAAGAAGGAATCAATTCATTGATGATAGGAGTTGGCTACAAATTCTAGCACATTTAAAACTTGAATTCTTAAGCGAAGATGTAATCTTCGCTTTTTTTTAGAATAAACCTGAATCAATTTCGTTATTGTTGATATTACGCTTGCGACTGCTAAAACCTATCTAATTATGCTGAAATCTATAAATATCTTATTGGTCCTAACTGTATATTCAACCTGTGTCGTTGCCCAGGAAAGCGAGGAATTTCACCTAACACCTGAAGAAAATCGTGCTAAAATTAATTTTGAAGGACAGCAGGCGCAGGTGAAATATTACCATGAAAAAAACCTTGAAGCTGATACTTTTGAACTTGGTAAAATTTTACCGGGCTTAAAGTTACAGCCACATCAGGTAAGGTATGAGAACCCGACCAGCTACACAGATAAGATGGGATATAATCTGAAATATCAATTAGGCACTTCAGACTTTTCAATGATGATGGGCCGTCAGGAGATCATCTACTCAAATATTAATGGTAAGAGAGACTATGATTTTACCACAGTTCTTGGTATAGAATACGAAGTAAATAAGAATACCTCTTTAGAAGCCGTTCAATTTTTTGGTTTCCAGAATCTAAATTCTGGAAAAGCCATTCTCCAGTTCAGTATATACCTGTACAACCTTTAAACTTCAAATTCAGAACATCGTTTTAATACAATAACATCTAACTCTCCATTTTCTTTAGAATTCATTAATTTCACCTTATGAAATTATTGATATTAAATGGGCCTAATCTCAATTTGCTGGGTAGCAGAGAGCCCGATACTTACGGCAACAAAAGTTTTGAAGATTACTTTTCAGAACTTCAGTTCAAATTCAGAAACATTGAGCTTTCATACGATCAAACCAATATTGAAGGAGAATTGATAGATATGATCCAGAAGGGCCAGGAAGACTTTGATGGGATCATACTCAATGCAGCTGCTTATACTCATACTTCAGTAGGAATAGGCGATGCAGTCGCGGCGATTAGCATTCCAGTGGTTGAGGTTCATATTTCAAATACTTTTTCCCGTGAGGAATTCAGGCATAAATCATATATCGCACCCAATTCAAAAGGTGTTATCGTTGGCTTCGGGCTACAAAGTTATGACCTGGCCATTCAAAGTTTTTTGAAGGAGAATGAATAAGGCTTACATTAACTGGAGTAGTGGCAAAGATGCAGCCATGGCTTTGTACTATGCCCGCCAGAAACGGCAGCTGCAAGTAGGAAAGCTGGTAACGAGTCTGAGTGCAGATGTTGATAGAGTTACCATGCACGGGGTGCGTAGAGAATTATTGCTACAACAGACTCGCTGCATCGGTATGGATCTGCAAATTATAGATCTTCCTGCCTATGCGGGAATGGAAACCTATAATCAGAAGATGGCTGAAGCTACAAAACAGTTAAAAGCAGAAGATTATTCTCATGCGATTTTTGGCGATATATTCCTTGAGGATCTACGAACCTATCGTGAAGAGCAATTACAAAATGCTAACATTCAGGCGGTATTTCCTTTATGGAAACTCAACACAAAAGAATTGATTCAGCAGTTTATAGATCTCAAATTTAAAGCGATCGTGGTTTGTACCAATTCCAAAGTGCTTGATGATTCTTTCTGCGGAAGACTTATCGATAAAAAGTTTATCAAAGATCTGCCCGAAAATGTTGATCCCTGCGGAGAAAACGGAGAATTTCACAGCTTTGTTTACGACGGACCAATTTTTAAAAGTCCTGTTGAATTTGAAATAGGAGAGAAGGTAAAGCGATCCTATTCTTCTGCGGAAGATGAAGATGATTGTCATAGCGATACTGAAAAATCCTGGAATACGGAATTCTGCTTTTGTGATCTTCTTCCGAAGTAAAATTTCCAAATAGTATCTATTTCGCTAAGCTGAATTGAACTTCAGTAGAAGCTAGAAATATGATCATCGTGATTCTTTGTATAGTCTAGCATATATCGCATTAAAATAAAAAACCCGCCTTCATTTGAAGGCGGGTTTTATTATATAATAAGTTTGCTTCTTACAAGTGGATTACTTCATCGTAAGCAGCAGCTACAGCTTCCATTACCGCTTCACTCATTGTTGGGTGTGGGTGAACTGCTTTTAGTACTTCATGGCCTGTTGTTTCAAGTTTTCTACCTAAAACGGCTTCCGCGATCATATCGGTTACACCGGCACCAATCATATGGCAACCTAACCATTCACCATACTTGGCATCGAAGATTACCTTTACAAAACCATCTTTCTTACCAGAGGCGCTCGCTTTTCCTGAAGCTGAAAATGGGAACTTACCAATTTTCAATTCATAGCCAGCTTCTTTTGCCTGCTTTTCAGTCATTCCAACTGAAGCAATTTCAGGAGTAGCATACGTACATCCAGGAATGTTTCCATAGTCAAGTGGTTCTACATCCATTCCTTTGATCTTTTCAACACAAAGAATCCCTTCCGCAGAAGCAACGTGTGCCAGCGCTGGTCCGGCTACCACATCTCCAATGGCGTAAACTCCTGAAACATTTGTTTGATAAAAATCATTCACGAGAATCTTGTCCTTATCTGTCTTGATCCCAAGATCTTCAAGACCAATATTTTCAATATTTGTTTTAATTCCTACTGCAGAAAGTACGATGTCTGCTTCCAGAGTTTCTTCTCCTTTTTTAGTCTTTACTTTAGCTTTTACCTTATCGCCAGACTTCTCCACGCTTTCTACGGAAGAATTAGTCATTACTTTAATTCCGGCTTTCTTGATGCTTCTTTCGAATTGCTTTGAAACTTCTTCATCCT
The DNA here is from genome assembly GCF_000423045.1 of Christiangramia portivictoriae DSM 23547. Classification (GTDB taxonomy): domain Bacteria; phylum Bacteroidota; class Bacteroidia; order Flavobacteriales; family Flavobacteriaceae; genus Christiangramia; species Christiangramia portivictoriae. The sequence continues at coordinate 32,118 of NZ_AUHF01000009.1, forward strand.
CTAAAGGCACAACGTTTGGAAGGTATTCAACCACCGTTACTTCTGTACCCATAGAATTATAAAAATGTGCGAATTCCACGCCAATCGCTCCAGAACCAACCACGATCATCTTCTTTGGCTGCTTTTTAAGAGTCATCGCTTCACGGTAACCAATTACGGTTTTACCATCCTGTTTAAGATTTGGCAATTCTCTTGATCTTGCTCCGGTTGCAATGATAATATTATCTGCCTGGTACTCGGTTTTCTTGTCTTTACTGTTGGTAACCTCGATCTTCTTTCCAGATTTTAGTTTACCAAAACCTTCAATAACATCGATCTTGTTCTTCTTCATTAAGAACTGAACACCTTTGCTCATCCCGTTGGCAACATCTCTGCTTCGCTTCACTACCGCATCAAAATCCTTATCTGGATTTTCTAGTTTCAGACCATAGTCTTCAGCGTGTTTCAGGTATTCAAAAACTTCAGCACTTTTTAATAATGCTTTGGTTGGAATACATCCCCAGTTTAGACAAACTCCACCAAGACTTTCCTTCTCCACAATAGCGGTTTTGAAACCAAGCTGAGAAGCGCGAATGGCAGTCACATATCCACCTGGGCCACTACCTAAAACTATAATATCATATTTAGTCATATTCAGAATATTTTGATTCGGTTAACGAAGTTGCGAATTTAAGGAATTTCAGCTTAAACTAAAAGCTGAGAAGACCCATTATAAAATGAAAAAAGCCTGCTTGAATCAAGCAGGCTTTTGATATGAATAATTGAAGATTATTTTACTTCAAATCTTTTGATATCTGAATCATTAAGATCAAGAGAAGTTTTTACCGACTGGTAATCACTTACGTCCAAATTGTTATCCTGAGCATAATCTACCGGTAATACCACGATCTTAAAAATTTGATCCTGAGTATATCGTTCTCCCAGGGTACCAAGATCGATATTACCCTGAAGGTATATGTTCACGTCAAAATCTGTATGATTATAATTATACTGAAATTCTCCATCATCAAAATAAATGGTTTGCGGGATCAGGTTCCAAACATCGGTCCCGTCGTCCACCAGCTCCAGCCAGTAAACTAAAACAACATCAGATTCAAGTACTTCGATGGAGGATGGAATATCTGCAAAAACTGAGTAATCCGGATCATTAAAATCTGCTTCGATCTCAAAGGCCTGTCCAACGATGTTAACACCATCCTGTCCCGGAGGTCCTGGAGGTCCAACTTCACCGTCTGAAGAACACGCGATGATCGTACTCGCTATTAAAATAAGTGATAGTAATTTTTTCATGATAAATCTATTTATATTATTGATTAAAGTTGATGCTTGCCGAGTTCACGCAGTAACGCTGACCGGTCTCTGTAGGTCCATCATCAAAAACGTGGCCAAGATGGCTTCCGCAGTTAGAACAAAGGATTTCTGTACGTATCATTCCGAATGTTCTATCCTGAATATATTCGATTTTTCCATCAATAGCATTGTCGAAACTCGGCCATCCGCAACCACTTTCAAATTTCGCATCACTTTCAAATAACTGCTCTCCACAGGCAGCACACTGGTATTCACCGTCCTCAAAGTGAAGATTGTATTCGCCAGTATGAGGCGCCTCAGTCCCTTTCTGTCTTAAAACTCTATACTGTTCCGGAGTAAGCTTTTCTTTCCACTCTGCTTCGGTCTTTTCTACATTATATTTCTTCATCTTATTTGTTTTCGGGTTCGAAGTCCATGGCAACTCCATTAATACAGTGACGTTTTCCAGTAGTCTCTCTAGGACCGTCGTTGAAAACATGGCCTAGATGTCCGCCACACTTTGCGCAATGCACTTCATCACGCTGGTATCCCAATTTAGTATCGCTTCCATAAGCTACACCACCTTCGATCGCGCGGTCAAAACTTGGCCAGCCGGTACCACTTTCAAACTTATGCTCATTTTCGTACAGTTCGTTTCCACAAGCTGCACAAACAAAGGTTCCGGCTCCTTTAACATCAAGTAAATCGCTGCTAAATGGCCTTTCGGTGGCTGCTTCTCTTAATACAGCGTACTCTTGTGATGTCAAAGCCGCTTTCCATTCTTCTTTTGACTTGGTTACCTCATACGATTTAGAACTTTCTTTGGAAGCATCTTTTTGAGCATTTCCATTGCAACTGAAAAGGAAAGTTGCCATTGCACTTAGTATTAAAATCTTTCTCATCATTTTATTTTTTGTTTAAAATTACAATTATTGTGCCGCTATAAATCCTGTAATTTTGTTAATTACCTCAGGATTACCCAGTATTCGCCGGTGTCCCAGATTTTGTGTTACCATCAATTCACTGTTCTCCATAACCTCGTGAATTTCGTAAGCTGAATTAATTTCTACATCTACATCATGTTCATCGTGAATAATAAGTGTAGGAGTGCGAACTTCCTTGGCAGACTCTGCTCCAGACAAACTATCCATATCCTGCTTAAACTTACCATCCAGATAAGCTTTCATCTTTTTGGCCACCTTATCATTCATTTTCATGTTTGAAGCAAAATTTTTCGTGATTTCAGTAACATTGTTCGCAGTTCCTATCAAAATCAGTTTATTGGTTTTCATTCCATCTTTGATTGCCCTAAGTGAAGACATGCCTCCAAGAGAATGTCCTATAACAGCTTCAAAGGGACCATATTTATCGTCCAGAAATTTTACTGCTTCAATAAAGAAAGGCATCATGCTCATTTTTCCAGCTGCCTTTCCATGACCGGGAGCATCAAAACTTATAGTTTGATACCCTTTGCTTTTTAATGCTGAAGCAATTTTAGCCAGCTGAGTCCCTCTGCCACTCCAGCCATGCACCAATAGGATCTTCTTTGAAGAGCTTCCATAGCTGTAGGTCACGATTTCACGATTCATGGAAGGCACTAGTAATGTTTCCTGCACCGTATTTTTATCCATCTCTTTCTCTCTCTCCGGAAGTTTATAGCGAAATGGTGTAAGGAACAGTTTGGCCGCGAATCTACTGGCCAGAAACGGACTTACCTTGGTTAAAATTTGGGATGTAGTTAAAATATACTGCGGAACCAATAGTCTTTGAACCGGTATGTTTTCTTTGGTATTTTGGGTCATTTTGGTGCGTTCTGATAATGTGGTTTACTCAAGTATTGCAAATTCCTATAGTCCTGCAGGCCTTGCAAACACTACAAATATCAACAATGGTATTGTTTTTGAAACTGCTTTTATTGTTAAATCATACTTAATTGAACTCGAGCGGCTTTACAGCTTTTGTACTTTTATGTATCCAAAACCAACGATATGAAAATTAAGAATGCCTTTTTAGGTTTAAGTGTGCTGCTATTAGTAGTATCATGTAAGACCAATCCATTTACTGGAGAGAAAAATTTAAACTTCGTTTCCAACGATCAATTATTCCCAACTTCCTTCGAGCAATACAATCAGTTCTTAAATGAAGCTGAAGTTGTCAATAATACAGAAGAAGCCAGGAAAGTAAAAAGACTGGGTGATGATATTGTAACTGCTGCGGAAAGATACCTGAACGCGAACGGTTACCAGGGTTTTATGAATGACTTTAAATGGGAATTTAATCTCGTAAAAGACGATCAGGCTAATGCTTTTGCGATGCCAGGTGGTAAAGTGGTAGTATATACCGGTATCCTGGATGAAGCTGAGAATACGAATGGTCTTGCAACCATAATGGCGCACGAGATAGCCCACGCACTTGCAGATCACGGTGCGCAAAGAATGAGTGCCGCGCAGTTGCAACAACTGGGAGCAGTAGCAGGAACTGTTGCTGTTAGTGGTCGAAGTGAAAGTACACAGCAGATCTTTGCTCAGGCCTATGGATTGGGTACTACAGTAGGAGTGATGCTTCCTTTTAGCAGAGGTCACGAATCTGAAGCGGATAGAATTGGATTAACACTTATGGCCATTGCCGGATATGATCCAAGAGAAGCTCCGGAATTATGGAAAAGAATGCAGGCGAATAGTGGGGGACAGGCTCCGCCAGAATTTTTAAGCACGCACCCTTCAAATCAAACAAGGATCAATAATCTTACTCAGTGGGCTCCTGAAGCTATTGCTGAAGCTAGAAAATATGGAACCACTACTTTTAAATAGGATAGTCTAAAATTAAAATTGAAAAGCCACCGTATTCGGTGGCTTTTTCTATTTTTAAAGCATGAAGCAATTACCTAAAGGCAGCAAAAAATTAATTCATGCATGGGCATTTTACGACTGGGCTAATTCAGTTTACAGCCTTGTTATTTCCTCAGCGATATTTCCAATATTTTATGGTGCTCTTACCATCGTAAAAGATTCCGAAGGGAATATGATCAGCGATACCGTCGAATTCATAGGTTTTAACTGGAATAACGATACGCTTATTAGTTATGTGACAGCCGCTGCATTTCTGGTAGTTAGTCTCTTAAGCCCTTTTTTATCAGGGATCGCCGATTATGTGGGAAACAAAAAAAACTTCCTGAAATTCTTCTGTTACCTGGGAGCCGTTTCCTGTATTGGTCTATTCTGGTTCAATCTTGAGAATCTATGGTTTGGCCTGCTTTGCTACTTTCTTGCTCTTATTGGTTTCTGGTCCAGCCTGGTATTCTATAACTCTTACCTGCCAGATATTGCCTTCAATGATCAACAGGATAAAGCGAGTGCGAAAGGATTCTCTCTTGGTTACCTGGGAAGTGTGATTTTGCTGGTGATCTGCCTGGTAATGATTCTATTCCATGACCTGTTTGGGTTTGAAGATGAAGGTATGCCTACCCGACTTTCATTTGTATTGACAGGAGTGTGGTGGATTGGATTTAGTCAGTACACCTATCATTATCTTCCTGAAGGGAATAAAAAAGCACGGCTCACCAATAATATTTTATTCAACGGATTCAGGGAACTGAAAGGCATATGGATAAAGATCAAAGAGAATAAGCACTTGAAACGTTATCTGGTTGCATTTTTTGTCTATAGTATGGCTGTGCAGACCATCATGTTAATCGCTACTTACTTTGGCATCGAGGAACTTGAATGGGGAGAGCAGGACGCTACTACGGGTTTGATCATTAGTATATTACTCATTCAGCTGGTGGCGGTTCTGGGAGCTTTTCTTACTTCACGACTGGCGATCAACTATGGAGACGTGAAAATCCTGATTTTTATAAACCTCATCTGGATTGCAATTTGTGGTTATGCGTATTTCATCACAACTCCGCAACAGTTCTATGTAGCAGCAGCATCCGTAGGTCTGGTGATGGGAGGGATACAATCATTGTCAAGGTCTACATATTCTAAAATGTTGCCAGAAAATGCCGTAGATACTGCCAGTTATTTTAGCTTTTACGATGTGGCTGAAAAGATTGGGATCGTGATTGGGATGTTTATGTATGGGCTGGTCGCTCAAATTACTGGAAGCATTAGAAATTCTATTTTATTCCTAGTTGTATTTTTCATTGCCGGAGTATTTTTATTAATGCGCGTTCCGAAAAAGCAACCTAAATTAGAAAACCTGCCAGATGACAGGTTTTGATTTGTTCGAAACGCAGATCTTAGCTAGTAGCTGGAAACCTTGCCCGATCCATTTGTCTTGAAATTTTGTTTCTCCGGATCACCTTTATAGACAATGTCACCAGAGCCACTAACATTGGCCTTTAGACTTGATGCGGCATACACCATCACATCTCCGGAACCGGAAACTCTCGCTTCCACGTGCTTTGCTTTTAGATCGAAAGCATCAAAATCGCCGCTTCCAGTCACGTTACATTCAAAATTCTCGCTACTGCCTTTGATCTTGATGTCTCCGGAGCCTGTCACCTGACCTTTGAGATATTTTGATTTGATATCCAGGACCATGTCGCCTGAACCGGTGACACTCACGCTTAGCTCTTCTTCTGAAAGGCTGTCCTGCGTCCAAATGTCTCCGCTTCCGGTAAGTGAAATAGCGTTAACACTTTCTACAGGAACGGTGATAAGAAGATCCTTTCTGGTTTGAAGGTTAACGCCTTTTTCAGTAGAAATTTTAAGCGTACCATTCTTAACTTCTGTAAGAATATACTCCTGTAAATTGCTTTCCGCAGCAACCTTGATGTTTCCTTCGCTCCCAGATACCAATTTTACGTTCATGGATCCAACCACATGGATTTTCTCGTAATCTGATGTACTCCTGGTCTCGGTGACCATGTTTCCATTTCCGCGGACTTTCTTACTGCCCCATTGAGCCTGGGCAGAGGTGAAGGCAAGCAAGAGTAAGGCTGTAAGTAATAATGCTTTTTTCATGATTTGTAATTTTAATGGTTGATTAATTATTCTTTGCTAAATTTTACACTTCCATAACTGGTGGAGATATCGATTCTTGCTCCAGATCCTGTCCCATAATTTCCTGATATCGACTTACTTGTATTCTTATCGTTCGTACGGCGAACGTCAAGATCATCTGTTCCGCTAATTCCTCCATAGTTGGTTCGAACGTCAAAGCTAAAGGTCATTTCCCGATCGTAACCCAGATGTACACCGGCATAATCTGTATCAATATTTACGGTTTTGGTGCCTTTTACTATTTTCTCGATATGCAATGATCCATAATCCAGGTTGATGTCTGCTGAAGTAAAAATCCGGTCCACAGTGGTCGTTAAGTAATCTCCGTTTCCAATAAGGACCTGGACCTTATTGACCTCCATACTTCCGTAATCGCAGTTAAAATCAAGTTTGGATACTTTTCGAATTCGGGATTTGGTATAATCTGCATTGACCAGTAATTCTTCAGCTTCTCCAATTTCATAATCTGAATAATCTGCATCAATTTCTGCATTGGTCACAAAACCAATTCGGCTGCTTCTGGAATAGTCAAAATTTAAAATATTAGTGCGGCCATTCAGCTCGCCCACATCAATTTTTCCGTAGTCACAATTGATATCAGTATTTCCAAAAGTTTTGTCAATATAGATCCCGCCGTAATTATTATCCAGGTTCAGATTGTTGTTTTCAGGGGCCCGAATCACGTAATTTACCTCCATGTTCACATTATTGAATCCATCAAAGATATTCTTCCACCAGGATCGATCTTCTTTTGAGAATTTTGTCGTTGCGGTCACTCCTGCAGAATTCTGATTAAATTCTACCCGAATATCATCAAGCTTGTCTTCCACTTCATCTTCATCATTCCCATTGGTCTTGATAATAACCTCTATTTGAACCCGATTTTCTTTCCAGGTAACAATATCTATGTTCCCGTAACTATTGTTGATGTTGAGATCGGCATTTGATTTTACATCAAATTCTTTCCTGATGGTCTTTTTCCTGGTGTGTTTACCCTCTTCAATGACAGGTTCAGTATTTGTACAGGTGCTGTCGGGATACAGGTTCGTTACAAGCACCGTGAAAAATAGGATGCTAGATAGTATTGCTTTCATAATTTTGATTGTTTAATGATTTGATGTTTTCGATTTGTATTAATACTTCGCTAAGTAGATCTATTCGCTGCTGAAAATTTTGAATCATGGCATGAATCACTCTTTTGTCATTTCCGCTTTCCAGCAGATCTTTTTCCAGTTTATTATATCGTTTCTCCAGCTTTTTCAATTGCTGAAGGGCATCCTGGATGATCGCCTGGGTTTCAGGAGTAGCTTCAGCATTGAGTGCGATGAGTTCTTTTTCGATTACTCCCGTATAAAATTCCTGCGTTTGCCTCATTTCCGGAGAAATACTGGCAAGGTGGGATTGATTGCCCTGCTCGAAATTACCGGACAGTAATAACACCAGCGCAAGTACCGCGGCAATACTTAAGAATCCTATCCAAAGTTTTGCTGAATCCTTTTCAGCAATTCCAGGCATTTTGGCCTCCTTCAATTTCCTGGCAAACCTATCACGATGAGCTGTTTGTGGTTCTTCAATGTCAAAATTTACAGACTCGAAGAATTCTTCTAATTCCTTATTTTTCATGTTGCTGCAATTTTTTTCTCAGGCTTTCCTTGGCTCGGGAGATCATCGTTCTGCAATTTCCATAAGAGATCTTCATAATTTCGCCAATTTCTTCATGATCGTACCCTTCAATAAGATGTAAGGTTAGACACAGCCTGTAATTCTCTTTTAAACTCTTCAAAGCATTCAGTACTAATTTTACTTTATCACTGTTGTGATCTTCACCAGCTACACCTACACTGTCTGCTTCGTTTTTAAGCTCATCGTTATAAGAAACCTCTGCCAGCTTCTTAGATTTGTTTAAAGCAGTGATACTTTGATTGATCACAATACGTTTCAGCCAGGCTCCAAAGGTGGAGTCCTCGTTGAAACTATGGATCCTGGTAAACGCTTTTAAAAACGAATCCTGCATAATATCTTCAGCTTCAGCAGAGTGCCCTGTTATTCTAAAGGCTGTGTTGTACATCGCTTTATAATATCGATCATAGATTTCCATCTGTGCACGCTGTTCTCCTTTTCGGCAGCGGGCAACAAGATCATTAATATGTGTGATGGTTGGTGTCAATTAATGCCTGTTTCTATTCTAAAGATGTAACTTTTCGAACAATGTTACACTTTCTGAAAATTAATTTACAATGAAGGCGTGGCATAGGAATTGAATATTTGATATTGAAAATCTACAGAAAGCTGCAAAGCGTTGTCTAGCAAGGCTTCTAACGATAGTTACCAAATTAGTGAAATTTGATCTGGTGACAGTTTGACTTAAATATAATTATGGCTAAAACAAAGTTTACGAATATTGACAGTTTGTCATTTCAAGGGATAGATGAAGATGCAGAATTGATTCCTCTTATGACACCTGAAGATGAGGAAGAAATAAATAAGGAAAATCTGCCGGAAACCTTACCAATCTTACCTCTTAGAAATACCGTGCTATTTCCAGGGGTTGTGATTCCTATTACTGCGGGTAGGGATGCATCCATTAAGCTTATTAACGAGGCGAACAATGGAAGCAAAATCATTGGTGTGGTTTCGCAAAAGGATGAGGAAGTAGAGAACCCTACTTCCAAAGATATCAATAAGGTAGGTGTGGTTGCACGTATTTTAAGGGTTTTAAAAATGCCTGATGGGAATACGACGGTGATTATACAGGGTAAAAAACGCTTCCAGATCACACAGGTAGTGACTGAAGAACCCTACATGAACGCTACCGTTGCTGAGGTTCCCGACACACGACCTGAGGCAGATAATGCTGAGTTCGGTGCAATTATAGAATCGATAAAAGATCTTGCGCTTCAAATTATAAAAGGGAGTCCTAATATTCCTTCGGAAGCATCCTTTGCGATCAAGAACATAGAAAGCAATTCTTTCCTGATCAATTTTGTTTCTTCTAATATGTCTCTGTCTGTTTCTGAAAAACAAAAGCTGCTGGAGATGAATGATCTTAAGGAGAGAGCACTTTCCACGCTGAAGCATATGAATACTGAGAACCAGAAGTTGGAACTCAAAAATGATATTCAAAGCAAGGTGCAGAGTGATATGAGCCAGCAGCAGAGAGAGTATTTTCTTCACCAGCAAATGAAGACCATCCAGGAAGAGCTTGGAGGTGTTTCTCATGAAGGTGAAATTGTAGAGATGCGTGATCGCGCAAAAGACAAACAGTGGGGCGAAGATGTTCAGAATCATTTTGAGAAAGAACTTTCCAAAATGCAGCGTATGAATCCTCAGGTTGCGGAATACTCCATTCAAAGAAATTACCTGGACCTGTTTCTGGATCTTCCATGGAACGAGTTCAGTAAAGATAAATTTGACCTGAAGCGGGCCAAGAAGATTCTTGATCGCGATCATTATGGTCTGGATGACGTTAAAAGAAGGATCATTGAATATCTAGCTGTTTTGAAGCTGCGAAACGATATGAAATCTCCGATTCTATGTCTTTACGGACCTCCGGGAGTTGGTAAAACCTCGCTGGGAAAATCGGTTGCTGAAGCACTAGGCAGAGAATATGTCAGGATTTCTCTGGGTGGTCTAAGAGATGAAGCAGAGATACGCGGACACAGAAAAACTTACATTGGTGCTATGCCAGGTAGAATTATTCAAAGTTTAAAGAAAGCTGGAACCAGTAATCCTGTTTTTGTTCTGGATGAGATCGACAAATTAAGTATGGGAAATGCGGGAGATCCTTCTTCAGCATTACTCGAAGTTCTGGATCCTGAGCAGAATTCAGAATTTCATGACAACTTCCTGGAAATGGGATTTGACCTATCCAAGGTGATGTTCATTGCCACCTGTAATTCTTTGAATACCATTCAGCCGGCACTAAGAGACCGAATGGAAATTATCAACGTGACTGGTTATACGATCGAGGAAAAAGTAGAGATCGCAAAGAGACATTTACTTCCGAAGCAATTAGAAGAACATGGTCTAACCGCTGAACATCTAAAAGTTGGAAAGAAACAGCTTGAGAAAATTGTGGAAGGCTACACCCGAGAATCTGGAGTGAGGTCGCTGGAGAAGCAAATTGCCAAAGTGGTAAGATACGCCGCCAAGAACATCGCGATGGAAGATGAATACAACATCAAACTGAACGATGAAGATATTATTGAAATTCTGGGAAGTCCTAAAATGGAACGCGATAAATATGAGAACAATGATGTGGCTGGTGTGGTTACCGGACTTGCTTGGACTCAGGTAGGTGGTGATATTTTATTCATTGAATCCATTCTATCAAAAGGTAAAGGGAACCTCAGTATTACCGGGAATCTCGGGAAAGTGATGAAGGAATCTGCGACCATCGCTATGGAATATATCAAAGCAAATGCAGACGATCTTGGTTTGGATGCTAGTATTTTCGAAAAATACAACGTTCATATTCATGTTCCGGAAGGAGCAACTCCAAAGGACGGTCCAAGTGCAGGTATTACGATGCTTACGTCTCTGGTATCATTATTTACTCAGAAAAAGGTTAAGAAGAGTATTGCCATGACTGGCGAGATTACCTTACGTGGTAAGGTGCTTCCTGTTGGCGGAATCAAAGAAAAAATTCTGGCAGCTAAAAGAGCCAGGGTAAAAGAATTGATCCTGTGTGAAGAGAACAAACGTGATGTTGAAGAGATCAAGGATGAATACCTCAAAGGATTAACCTTCCATTATGTAAGGGATATGAGCGATGTTATAGATATCGCCATTACGAAGCAGGCGGTAAAGAACGCTAAGAAGTTATAAATTTATAAAAAGCCCCGAAAGGGGCTTTTCTTTTATATAAACATCTGGTAAAGGTTTTAAAAATTTACCTTTGTAATTCGAAGTTTCAAGTATATGAGTAAAAAAATAACAATCGCTATTGATGGCTTTTCTTCTACAGGTAAAAGCACTGTTGCAAAAGGACTGGCTAAAAAATTAAATTATGTTTATGTAGATACCGGCGCTATGTATCGCGCGGTGACTTTGTACATGATGCGTAAGCTGTTTGTCTCAGATACCAATTTTGATGAGGAAGCAATTATCAGGCACCTGCCATTTGTTAGTTTAAAATTCGTCTTTAACGAAGAGAAAGGTTTTGGTGAAATGTACCTGAACGGCGAAAATGTGGAAAAGGAAATTCGGTACATGGAGGTGTCGCAACAGGTGAGTAAGGTGGCTGCGTTAACCGATGTTCGAAAGATGCTAGTGGAGCAACAGCAGGAAATGGGTAAGGAAAAAGGGGTAGTGATGGATGGTCGCGATATTGGTACTGTGGTTTTTCCAGATGCCGAATTAAAGATATTTATGACCGCTTCTACTGAAAAAAGAGCGCAGCGTAGATATGACGAGCTTATTGAAAGAGGGGATGAGGTAGGATATGACGCTGTCCTGAAAAATGTAAAAGATCGTGATTTTATGGATTCTACTCGCGAAGACTCCCCGCTAATTCAGGCGGAAGATGCTGTGGAATTTGATAATTCAGACTTGGATCTTAAAGAGCAATTCAACCAGATATTAAAGATTGTAGAAGACAGATTGTCTGAATAAATGTCTGAAAACAAAGGTATAAGTAAAGCGGTACTATATTTAATGTCTGCCAGTGCCGGTTTGGTAGTAGCCAATAATTACTACAATCAACCTTTATTAAATTTAATTGCGACTGACTTCGGCGTTTCTGAAGCGGCAGTGAGTAATGTCCCATTATTTACTCAGCTTGGATATGCCTTTGGATTATTATTTATAATTCCGTTAGGAGATAAATTCCCCAGGAAAAAGATGGTGATGGTCGATTTTATTGTCATCATCATTAGCCTTCTCGCCATGGCGATTGCTCCAAGTTTACCAATTCTAATATTGTCTGGATTCTTGGTTGGCTTTTCCTGCGTGGTGCCTCAGGTATTCGTGCCTATGGCGGCTCAACTGGCAAATCCAGAAAACAGGGGTAGTGCCATTGGTATCGTGATGAGTGGATTGCTTATAGGGATCCTGGGAAGTAGATTCATCAGTGGTTATGTAGGGGAATATTTTGGCTGGCGTACCATGTATTATGTTGCAACCGGAATAATGCTAATACTTTGGTTACTTCTGAAATTGAAATTACCAGAACTTCAACCCGATTTCAAAGGTACCTATAAACAACTCATGCAATCTACCTGGCATTATTTTAAAACCGAAAGTCCGGTGCGACTTGCTGCGCTGAGAGGAGGACTTGGATTTGCAGGTTTTAGTGCTTTCTGGACTACTCTGGTTTTTGTAATGGAAGAAAATTTTAATTATGGAAGCGGTATCGCCGGAGCTTTCGGGCTATTAGGAATAGGAGGGGCGTTGGCGGCAACTGTTATTGGTAAGCTCAGCGACCGTATGAACAAGAACAATTTGATCACCCTGGCCACGCTCATCATGCTCTTAGCCTGGGTGATTTTTGAATTTTCAGGCAATTCGATAGTTGGTATGGTCACTGGAGTTCTTTTGGTAGATATGGGCCTGCAATCACTGCATATCACGAATCAGAATATTATTTTTTCCAGGAACCAGGATGCACGCAATCGGATAAATACGATCTATATGGTGGGATACTTTGCTGGCGGCGCTCTGGGAACGGTCACAGGTGCATATGCCTGGGAACTTTTCCATTGGGAAGGAGTGGCAACTCTAGGTCTTTTTTACACGATACTCATATTAATTACTCACTTCCTTTTTAAGAAAACTGAATCTGCTTAAAAATAGGAGAGTAGGGGTTTGATTTATATAAATTAAATTGTATTTTTGCACTCCTTTTTGGCAGAATACCGGGAATCCAAAAAGGCTTGAAAATCAAAACTATAAACAACTTCTGTAGTTTCTGTTTTGCTGAAAGATTTCCGAAGAAACACAGGATACAAATTTAGGAGTCAGTAATGGCTGAAGAAAACACAAACAAAGAAACTCAGGAAATTGAAGTACAAGAGGTTGCCGGTATGGCAAATGAGTCTCAACCTGACGCAGAAACGCAACAGGCTAATCCTGAGAAATTTCTGGAAGAATTTAACTGGCATAATTACGAAGAAGGAATTGATCCTATCGACGATAAGAAGCTGGAAGAATTCGAAAAATTAGTAGCTGAAAATTTCGTTGACACTTTAGATGACGAGGTTGTAACAGGAAAAGTAATCAATATTACAGATCGTGATGCAATCATTGATATCAATGCAAAGAGTGAAGGTGTTATTTCCCTAAACGAATTTCGTTACAACCCAGACCTTAAAGAAGGTGATGATGTAGAGGTATTGATCGACGTTCGTGAAGATTCTACAGGTCAGTTAATCCTTTCTCACCGTAAGGCGAGAGTGATCAAGGCTTGGGAAAGAGTGAATACTGCACATGATGAAAGTCTTGTAGTAAATGGATTCATTAAATGTCGTACTAAAGGTGGTATGATCGTAGACGTATTTGGTATCGAAGCTTTCCTTCCAGGATCGCAGATCGATGTGAAGCCAATCCGTGATTACGATGCTTACGTTGGTAAGAACATGGAATTCAAAGTAGTGAAAATCAACCACGAGTTTAAGAACGTTGTTGTTTCTCACAAGGCGCTTATCGAAGCAGATATCGAAGAGCAGAAGAAAGAGATCATCGGGCAGCTTGAAAAAGGTCAGGTTCTTGAAGGTACTGTGAAGAACATTACTTCTTACGGTGTATTCGTTGACCTTGGAGGTGTTGATGGACTTGTTCATATCACAGATCTTAGCTGGTCTAGAATCAACCATCCAAATGAGATCGTTGAACTTGATCAGAAACTGAACGTGGTAATTCTTGACTTTGATGAGTCTAAGTCTAGAATCCAGTTAGGACTTAAGCAATTGAGCCAGCACCCATGGGATGCTCTTAGTGAGGATCTTAAAGTTGGTGACAATGTGAAAGGTAAAGTAGTTGTAATCGCAGATTACGGTGCATTTATCGAAGTTGCTGAAGGTGTTGAAGGTCTTATCCACGTTTCTGAAATGTCATGGAGCACGCACCTGCGTTCAGCTCAGGATTTCGTAAATGTTGGTGATGAGGTTGATGCTCAAATCCTTACTTTAGATAGAGAAGACAGAAAAATGTCTCTTGGTATCAAGCAATTGAGCCAGGATCCATGGACTGATATCACTTCAAAATATCCAGTTGGTTCAAGACATGAAGGTATCGTTCGTAACTTCACTAACTTCGGAGTATTCGTTGAGTTAGAAGAAGGAATCGACGGACTTATCTATATCTCTGATCTTTCATGGACTAAGAAGATCAAGCACCCATCTGAGTTTACTAACGTAGGTGATAAGCTTGAAGTTGTAGTTCTTGAATTGGATGTAGATGGTAGAAAACTAAGTCTTGGTCATAAGCAGATCGAAGATAACCCGTGGGATAAGTATGAAGCTGACTTTGGAGTTGGAACAAAACATACTGCTGCGATCACTGAGATAGTAGACAAAGGAGCAACTATCGACTTCAATGAGGATATTACTGCATTCGTTCCACAGAGACATCTGGAGAAAGAAGACGGTTCTAAACTTAAACAAGGTGAAGAAGCAGAATTCCAAATTATTGAATTCAATAAAGAATTCAAGAGAGTGGTAGCTTCTCATATGGTAATTCACAAAGAAGAAGAGCAAAAAATCGTTAAGCAGGCTGCTAAGAAATCGGCTTCGCAAAACAAAGACAACGCCACTACTATTGGTGATGTTAATGCTGATCTTCAGGCATTGAAAGACAAGATGGAAGGAAAGAGCTAATTAACTTTCTTAATCCTTAAATATAAAACCTCCTTAGTTTTCTAAGGAGGTTTTTTTATGCGTAAAAAATTGCTGAGAGTTTATTTGGAACTAATATTTACCTGCTTTCCAGTGATCAGAAAAGAAGAATTCTTATCACTTTTCTGCTCCAGTATCTCACCATCCAGAAGATATTTACCTTTGGGTAGAACGACTTTCATTTTCCATTCTGGCTGAAGCTGTGTTATCTTAAGAGTTATTTTTCCATCAAATTTTGAATAATAAATGGAAATAGAATTTTCAGCTATTTTTATATTTTCGAGAGAAGCGTTCTCCCATTCTTCTGGCATTTGAGGTTTGATGACTACCAGTTTTTCAGAAGCAAATGGATCTACACCAAAAAATTGCTGGACAATGGGTATTGCATAGCTATAGACGGTCCATGCCTGAGTGATCATCCCATAATCCGGACTCACTTCATACATACTGCCAGGGAATGCATAACTGAAAGAACGGCTCATTTTCTTCAGGTAATTCAACGCCTGGTCCGGTCTACCGTAATTATTTTCAGCAATCGCCTGCACTCCGGTTGGAAGTGTCATTACAGCACCTGTGTAGGAAAAACTTTTACTTCCCTTAAAGCTTCCGCTTCCTTCTTCTGAAGAGGCATCGCGGTCTATACCGGTAACAAATACTCCAAATGGATTAGTGTATCTTTCAGCTGTCCTGAGGGCTTTGATTGCTTTAGCGGAATCGGCAATTTTCATTTCCATGGGAGTATTTACCACCCAGTTATGATGTAAGACAAAAGGTCGAGGCCTGGTTGAAGGATTATTTTCAATAAACGTCCTGGTTTTTTTTAATTCTGAAACAGACCACGGCTTCTGTAGGGTGTCGGCCCGAATGATCGCATCATCAATGAGCCTTAAAGCCTGGGAATCGGTGCCAATAAAATCTGCATACGACTCGAATTCTTCAGACCAGAATTCAGTATTAATTTTTTGTTTTAATATCCCGGCGGTGTTACTATATTGATCACTTATATCATCAAGATTCAGCTCTTTTGCGATTTTTGAAGCATCTTCGAAACCTTTCTGCGTATAGGTAGCGACGTCTATCATTTCACTGTCAAGACCATGAATTTCCATCATTCCGAAGCCATCAGGAAATAGATTATTATTTTCATCATTCTCGTTCAGTAACCATTTCAAGCCTTTCTGTATGGTTGGGAAATATTCTTCAAGAAAGCTCCTGTCACCATTCCATTTATAGATCTCCCAGATCAATGAAGCGAACTGAGGGGTTTCGTTGATGTTTCCCTTGTTAAATACGGCTCCGTTGGTGGACATTTCATGAATAATCCGGCCATTTTGATTAGTTGACATGGAAACACTATCCAATAGTCTTATAGTTTTATCGACCGCTTCGGTCTGTCCAACTGCCATATATCCTTTTAGCGCATATTCGCTATCCACTCCAAACCACCATGGATAGTCCGGAATTCCTGCGGTTATACCGGTTCCAATTTCAGGTATGGTTTGAACGAGCCATTCGCTATTGTATTTGATCCATTCGAAGGCCTGCTGCATATTCTTATCTGGAATGGTGAGTTTTGAGCTTTCAGCGATTTGCTTATACTTCGCCTTCTTTAGTTTGATCTCATTTTCAAGGTTGTTTTCGAGATAATTGAGAGTTTTGAGTGAATTTGATTTTGAAATATATGAACCGGCAAGAAAGAATGTGATCATTTGAGATTGCCCGGGTTCTATGGAAATGTTATAACCCAGCAATGTACCCGTGCCCTGACCTTGATATTGCTGCTCAATACTATCCTGGTAGCTTGATCTCAGATCAGATTGGATGACCACGCTCCAGGGGTTATTCCTGTCTTGTACCATCCAGTAATCCTGATCCTGGTTATAGGTCGCTATATCCGGGGAATCCAGCATATTGGTTCTTTCCCCAAGCCACGTTGGTCTAAGATCTGAGTAAGCTTTAAAATTGAATTGTAAATCTTTTGTCGCTTTACCATTGTTTTTCAGTATAAATTGAATGGCCAGGCTTTGTGTTGTATCGGAAACAAATTGCCAGCGTTCTACTTTGATATCCTGTTTTTTCAGATCAAAAAGATGCAGACTCGCAAATGGATAGTTGATGAATTTTGTGGCTTGATCCAGTTGAAAGCTATCCTGTTCGATAATGACTTCGGCAGATATACCATCAAAAAGTTTAATTGGATGATTCCAGATTCCACCCATTTCCCCATCAATATGCCAGCCAATTTCAGGAAATGTTCCATCCTGATGACCTACGACATAAGTTCTTCTTCCAGCGGTTACAAAAGGGGAGTTGATGTATGCTTCTTTACCCTCAATAAAAGGGACACCTTTCAAATGTTGTTTTATACTGGTGGTATTTTGTGAAGTAGCTAATTGAGAGATAGTGATGATCGATAGAAAGGCAATTCTTTTAAGCAGCATGAGCATGGAAATATTTATGCTTTCAATTTAAAATAATTTTCCAGGTTGTTAAAATTAAGCGGACCTACAGCTAAAGACGAGTATTTAAAATTCTTAATATGGATATCCCTGAATCAATTTTTTTGAAAATTATTCATCAGGCTCATTAATTGATCTGCTTTAATTGGTTTGACCAAATAATTATCCACTTCCCCATAACTTTTAGCGCGCTCTACATCTTCAGGATCTACGGAAGAGGTTACAATATAAATGACAACTTTTTTTGAACTTGGAATATTGATGAATTCATCCAGAAATTGCCAGCCATCCATTATTGGCATGTTTAGATCAAGCAAAATTACATCAGGAACAGAATTATTGCTACTCATGATAGGTCGCAAATTGGTAATAGCTTCATCTCCATTTTTGAAAACCATGATGCTGCTGGCAAAATCTGCCATTTCCATAATTCTTTTAGTCCCGTATATAAAAATAGGATCATCATCTATGATACAGGCGATATCAACTTTTTTCATAACTCTTTAAATATATTGAAAAGGTCGTGCCCTGTCCCGGAATACTTTTTACCTTAATTTTTCCGTGCAACGCCTCAATTTGATTTTTCGTTATAAACAATCCAATTCCTCTTGAATCTTTGTGGTTATGGAAGGTTTTATACATTCCAAAGAGCTTCCGGCCATGTTTTTTCAGATCAATGCCAAGCCCGTTGTCTTCAATATCGATTTTTACGAAACCATCATCCTGTTTTTCGGCTGTGAGTGCTACATAAGATTCTCTATGCGATGAGCTGTATTTGACAGCATTGGTCATAAAATTAAGAAGGATACTATCTATGTAGGCAGGCACACCTAACACATTTTTATCTTCTGAGATATTATTTCGAATTTTTACACCTTGCGTCGCTGCAATCGCTGTGATAGAATGTTTGATATTCTCCACGCTTTTGTACAGGTTAACTGCTTCTAAATTTATTTCGACAGCAGTATTGATCAGGGTTACCTCATTTAAATGTTCAATGGTTTCAGAAAGATTGCCAGATGCATTAGTGAGATGAGAGAATATCTCGTTGTTTTTTAATTCTGGATAATCACGCATGGAAAGATCCAGGAGCATACCAATGTTACTGGAGTGTGATCTCAGGTTGTGTGAGACTATATGAGCGAAATTCTTCAGTCGGGCATTTTGTTCCTGGGTAATTAACATGACATTGGATAGCTCTTCTTCTACCAGTTTAAGGTTGGTAATGTCGATGGCCATAAATAGAAAACCTTTGTTTTCATTATTTTCAGTAATTGAAGTAATGGCCAGTTGTACCGGAAGTTCACTCCCGTTCTTCCTTACATAAGTCCAGTCTTTGTTCTTAAAATCCTTGCTTGTGGAAATTCTTTCCAGGAATTCCGGAAGTTCATAAATTTCAGCTTCAGCAAAAAGGCGATTAGAAAATTCCTCCAATTCTGAATTAAGATGTATAGAGGTGATATTTAGCTGTTGGGAAACTTCTTTTTGGGAATAGCCAAGCATCTTTTCAGCTCCTTTATTAAAAGATATGATCCTACCTTCAGAATCTGTGGAAATGATGCTAACCTGAGTACTGGAATTAAAAATGCTTTCCAGTTCTCCCAGCGTTTGTTTTAATTGCTGGGAAGCGATCTTCTCTTTTGTAATATCAGTGATTTGGGATACAAAGTGCAAAGGCGCTCCGTGATGATCACGAACTAGAGAAACAGCCAGATTGATAAAAACGATCGATCCATCTTTATGAAAATATCGTTTTTCCATATGGTAATATTTTCGCTCATCTGCAACCAGTTCATTTAGTAAATTCAGGTCGGTATGCAGGTCATCGGGGTGAGTGATATCCTGGAAACTAAGTTTTTTTAGTTCTTTTTCGGTATAACCAATGATATTACAGAGACTCTTATTGACCTTCAACCAGTTTCCTTCAATATCAAGTATGGCCATCCCAATGGCTGCATGTTCAAAACTACCTCTGAAGGTTTGCTCACTAATACGTAATTTTTCTTCAGCTTTTATCCTGTGATTAATATTATGCATCGCCACTACCGCGCCATCCAGCTTGCCTTCATGATCAAACAGCTGAACACCATTTACTGAAACCGTAACTTCTTCACCATTTACCGGCCTAATCTTAATCAGCTCGTTTGAAATAGTGCCGCTATTTAATGCTTTGATTAACGGAATCTCCTCCGGTTTAAGGGCCCTTGTTCCTTCAGCATTGTAAAGACCGTAATGCCTGGATAGCTCCTCTTTGGGAACTGGTCTGGCAGGTAAGCCATGCCAGTCTTTGGTTGCCTGGTTGAACAGGGTAAGATTGCCTTTTGCATCACAGGCAACAATTCCAACTTCAACACTTTCAAGAACTTTCTCCATAAGTTCCTGTTTGCGGTAATTCTCTGTCTGGCTATTCTTAATTTCGGTAATATCTGCCGTATGCATAATGATACCGCCTATACGATTTTCAGAATTATACCATGGTCGCACCTCCCAGGTAATCCAGTTCGTTGTACCATCTGCACGAACAAAGCATTCTTCATCCATACTATGAATGGCTCCGCTTAAACATTCCTGATGAATCCTTTTCCAGTTCTCACCAATTTCCGGAAAAATCTCGTAATGAGACTTTCCAATGACATCAAGATTTTCAATGTTATAATCCTTTAGCCATCTTTTTGATACGGCGATGTACTTCAAATTGTTGTCAAACATGGCGATAGCAGAGGGAGCTTGCTCAATAAATAATCTTTTTAGCTCAAACCTTTTTTTCATCTGGCTTATCTCCTCACTGTTAACAGCGCCGGCAATACCGTATGATAATTGCTGAATGATATTCTGGACAGATTCCTCCAAAGCAAAAATCAATGATCTGTCTGCTAACTGGATCGCTTTGTAAGAGAACTTTCTAAAGTGATTTTTTAATGTTTTGAGTCGAATTTGACCCGACTTTTCAGGATCCTGCTCAATTTTTAAAAGAAGTGATTTCCAATTAGAAACCTTTAAAAAATCTGCAGACTTATATTTTGTTACAACGCTTTCCGGAGGTGGAAATCCCAGATTTCGTAGGATTTGAACATTCAGCCAGATATGCTCCGGTTCTTCTGGTTTATAGATCAAAAATCCGTGCAAGCCATATTTTTGAACGAATTCAAAGGCATGAGGTTCTCGCATAATTAATGAGATTTCTTCTACTCTCACTTTCTGCATAGGGTCGGTCGTTAGCGTAGATTGGGGGTAATCTATTACTGCAATTAAGATATTTTCTCGCATTTAAGCAACTCTAAGATTCAGAATTTTTCTAAGTTGTTATAAAATAAATGATATGTATTAGACAGGACAGGTAGAAATTATGGCTATACCTAAGCATTGTTTTTACAGGCAAATACAGGGTTCAATCGAGTTGAAAGAGTAGATTTTGCTATTAATTATATAGAAAGGTGTGTCATTTTTAAGTATTATTGAAATATGAAAAAAAGATACTGGATCTCCCTTATGATCCTGGTCCTTCTGGCCATAACCTACTTTACCGGCCCTGTACCTGATGAGCCGGAATATACCTTGGAGATGCCGAAGTTGCCTTCCGGCTTAGCCGCGCTGGAAACTTATGTAGATGACAGCGAACGAAAAATGCCTACTCGCAAGGATAACCAGGCTCGAATTGATTGGTATAACGGTGAACCATCCACTACCGAATATAGTATTGTTTATTTACATGGCTTTGCCGGCAGTTACAGGGATGGTTACCCGGTAAACAAGAATGTTGCTAACAAATTAAAGGCAAATATATATTATGCCCGCTGGGCGGGTCATGGTTTGCAACCTCAGGCGAGTCTGGAAGATTTTAGCGGTAAGGAAGCCTGGAAATCTGCGAAAGAGGCCTTGGCTATTGGGAAGCAAATTGGTAGAAAAGTGATTATAATGAGTACTTCCACAGGAGGTACGCTCGCCTTTAAACTTGCTGCTGAATATCCCGAAGATGTTCATGCCCTTATCAACATGGGGCCAAATCTGGAAGATGATCAGCCGGGTACTTTTGTTCTGAATACTCCCTGGGGTTATGAGATCGCCAGCCTGATTAGTTTTGGCAAAAATAAGAAGATCGAGCATGAGCAAAAAATCGCTACACAGTATTGGGATACCATTTATCCTTCCAGGGCTTTGGTAGACCTTCAGGTGCTTGTGGAGACCACCATGATCCCACAAACCTTCAAAAAAGTGAAATCACCTGTTTTGACACTGTATTATCATAAAAATTTTATGCAGGAAGATGAACATGTAGAGGTAGATATTTATGAAGAAACTCACAGATTACTTGTTACGCCAGACTCGATGGTTGTTTTGAAGCCTCTGGCCACTCCAGAGACACACTTTGTAGGCAGCGATATTAAATCAAAAGACATTAAAATCGTAGAAAAGGCAATTGAAGATTTTCTAACAAATAAACTGAATATCAATATTTAACTTTTCAGAATAGGTAGGTTGAAGGCTAGGTATATTGATTATCAAAATCAATTCAAAAAAAGCCTTACTTTTGTTCTAATCTACAACCAGTTTTATGAGCCGCAAAGTTCTTTTAGACTCAAACCAACTTGATATCATTCTTCACAGGTTGGCCTGTCAATTAGTAGAAAAACATACAAATTTTGAGAATACCGTTCTCATTGGAATTCAGCCACGAGGCATTTATGTTGCTGAAAGAATCATCAAAATTCTCAAAGAAGAATACCAACTACATCATTTAAAATCTGGTCAGCTAGATATTACTTTCTACCGGGATGACTTCAGAAGAGGAGAAAAACCACTGGAAGCTAACAAGACGAAAATAGATTTTGTCGTGGAAGATATGAACGTTGTCTTTATAGATGATGTCTTATATACCGGCCGGAGCATAAGAGCGGCGCTTACCGCAATTCAATCCTTTGGCAGGCCCGTAGGAATCGAATTATTAAGCTTAATAGACAGGCGTTTCAGCAGACATTTACCTATACAGCCAGATTATACTGGAAGACAGGTAGATGCGATCAACGATGAAAAAGTAAAGGTTAGTTGGAAAGAGCAGGATGGAGAAGATGCAGTGTATTTAATCGCAAAAGACTTGGATCATGAGTAGTGAATTAAGCGTAGATCACTTACTGGGAATCAAATACCTTCAGAAGGAGGATATCGAGTTAATTTTTAAGACTGCAGATCATTTCAAGGAAGTGATCAACAGGCCAATTAAAAAGGTGCCATCGCTAAGAGATATAACAATAGCGAACCTGTTTTTCGAAAATAGTACCAGAACCAGACTTTCATTTGAACTTGCCGAAAAAAGGTTAAGTGCAGATGTTATCAACTTTTCTGCAGCTTCATCTTCAGTAAAAAAGGGAGAAACACTTATAGATACTGTGAATAACATCCTTTCAATGAAGGTTGATATGGTGGTGATGAGACATCCTAATCCCGGAGCAGGTATCTTTCTCTCACAACATGTAAATGCCAGTATCATCAATGCCGGAGATGGAGCACACGAACATCCCACCCAAGCATTGCTGGATTCGTATTCCATTCGAGAGAAACTTGGAGATGTACAGGGAAAAAAGGTTGTGATCGTTGGAGATATTCTTCATAGCAGGGTAGCGCTCTCCAATATTTTTGCGCTGAAGCTTCAGGGGGCGGAAGTGAAGGTGTGTGGACCCAAAACCTTACTGCCTAAGCACATTGAATCTCTGGGGGTTCAGGTTGAAACAGATCTTAAAAAAGCTTTGGACTGGTGTGATGTTGCTAATATGCTACGTGTACAAAATGAACGTATGGATATTAGTTATTTTCCAAGTACCCGTGAATATGTAAAACAATTCGGCCTGAATAAGAAAATGCTGGATAATCTTAATAAAGAGATTGTCATTATGCATCCAGGACCAATCAACCGTGGAGTAGAGATCACCAGCGATGTGGCAGATTCTGAACATGCGATCATTCTTGACCAGGTTCAGAATGGGGTCGCCGTTAGAATGGCGGTAATTTACTTACTTGCCTCCAAAATCAAACAATAACAGATATCATGAAAAGAACTAATAAAGATAACTACATTCTTATTGCTGCAGAAGATGCAGAGCTAACCGAATTCACAAGTGAGTTAACCAAACATCATAAAGATTTTGAAACTGCTAATGTCGTAGTAGATCTAAGATCCTTTAAAGACCTGAAACATCATCAGTTACTGGCATTTCTGGAAGTTAGTAATGTGCATAGAGAAGCGAAGAAAAGTTTCGTCATTGTAAATGACGCACTGGCGATTGATGTATTACCGGAAGAATTGGTTGTAGTGCCCACTTTGCAGGAGGCAGAAGACATGATACAGATGGATGAGATCCAGCGTGATCTTGGATTTTAATAATGAGCCATCATCAGTTGAAAATAACGATTCTCGGGTGCTATGCCGCGACGCCCAGGAGCTTTACCAACCCAACTTCCCAGGTTCTCGAAATTAAAAACCACCTTTTCCTAATCGATTGCGGTGAAGGTACCCAGGTGGCTTTGCGAAAGAATAAGATAAAGTTCTCCAGCATCAAACATATCTTTATCTCTCATCTGCATGGGGATCATGTGTTTGGACTGGTGGGCCTTGTTTCCACTTTTTCTTTACTGAATCGTGAAACTGAGCTTCATATTTATGGACCTAAAGGCATCAAAGAGTTTATTACTGTACAACTGAAATTAAGTGGTGCCTGGACCAAATATCCTTTAATCTTTCATGAACTAAACTCCAAAGTATCTGAAGTTATTTTTGAAGATAATGAAGTTACTGTAAGTACAATTCCTTTAAAACACAGGGTTTATACGAACGGATTTTTATTTAAAGAGAAACCGGGCGATCGAAAGCTGCTCATAGACGAAGCCCAGCAAAGAAACATTCACTACACTTTGTTTAAAAGTTTGAAAAAAGGCAAGGATGTAACTTCGGAAGATGGCATACTGGTAAGTAACCACCTAGTTACTCAGGATCCACCCGAACCCTTGTCCTATGCCTTTTGCAGTGATACCATGTTCAATCCTGAAATGATTACTTTAATTCGACAAGTTTCAGCGCTTTACCATGAATCTACATTTCTTGAGAGCGAACTGGCACTTGCTGCTCCTACAAAACATAGCACAGCCAAACAAGCTGCGGAAATCGCTAAACTAGCCCGTGTAGGTCAACTTATTCTTGGTCATTATTCTACACGTTATGACCAAATCACAAAATTTAGAGAGGAAGCTGTCTCGGTATTCCCTAATGTTATTTTAGGCGATGACGGACAAGAAATAATGGTTCAATAACACCGATCAAATATTTAGGAGACGCCTTTAATCGACAAGCGTTCAGGTAATTAGACGTAAATTCTTACAGAATATGTTAAAATTAATGTATAATTAGGTCAATTTGTAGCTAATCGTGTTTTTCGTCGATATAATATGTACATTTATCATCCCAATCTAAATGAACCTCTATTATGACTAAGTATTTCTCACCTGCACTAATTATTTTATTCTGTACGCTATTTCTTACTTCTTGCTCTAAGGATAATTCTGAAGATAGTGTTACCGGTTATGATCAAACTGTCACCAGCCGTGCCTCTTATGAATACAGCGCCCTGGAAGTAGAGATCTTAGAAGATCTGAACATTTACAGAAAAGCTAATGGTTTGAGTGAATTACAGCCACTTGCTGAAGGTTCTGTAGAGTCTGAAGATCATAATTACTATATGATAGATGCAGGAGCCGTTAGTCACGATAATTTTTCTGAAAGAGCTTCGTATTTGATGAATGCAGTAGGCGCGAGCAAGGTGGGAGAAAATGTAGGTTATGGGTATAGAACTTCTGAAGCAGTGATTAATGCATGGCTAAAAAGTAGAGGACACAAGGACAATATTGAAGGAAATTATACTCATTTTGGAATTTCTGTTAGACAGGATGCAGAAGGGAAAAACTACTTCACAAATATTTTTGTAAAAAAATAAAAGAATATACACCCCCCGAAATTTAAAAGGGAACAGGCTAGAGGCTGTTCCCTTTTTTCATTTTACTACTTAAATTTCAGCAACAATAAATTAATGCTCTATTACTGAATTGCAGCTGGAATGCGATCGATATACATCTTCTGAAAATCTGCCTTGTTCATCCCGCTTTCACCAAGAAGCTCAATTTCCATTCTGTTCACTCTTGACTTAGAAATACTGGATCGTCCCAGAATACTATTGATTGCAATTTCGAGAAGAGGTTCTGAAGGATCACCAAGCACTCCAAGATTGTTAAGATCTTCCACATATGCCACGTCTGGTTGCAGGCCATTGATGTAATCTGAATTTCCATCTACATTTATGGATTTGAATACCAGCGGTTGCATTGCATAAGTATGATTTTCACTGGCACCTTCTCTGCTAAAGTCGTCGCTGTCATACAGGGTTACAGAAGCCTGGAATTTTCCAACGGTTCGATCTCCAATCTGATTTACTGTGATATAGGGATCGAGTCCGTTAATAATCAGTTCGCTGGCAGAGGCGCTGGAACGGGATGTAAGGACATAAACTTCAGTTAAGTTCAAACTATTGATTGCTGCTCCGTTTCGAACATTGCCATCAAATCTATTCAGCAATGCTTCCGGGTTCTGGGCTTCATAATATGTTTGATATTTGTCATTCCATTGCTCTTTCATAAAAACCTCTCCCTCAAACTGTCCCGTAATCATACTGGCAAGATCCACGGCAGATTCTACCGATCCTCCACCATTGTACCTTAAATCGACCACAAGGTCCGTCACAGCATTGGATTGAAACTCTGCAAAGGCAGCATTTAGATCATCATCAAAACTTGCCGTAAAACTATTATACATCAGGTATCCAATCTTTCGCCCACCTATGTCAAGCGTTTTGGCTATAAATACCGGATTTTCAGTATAGGTTTCATCAGTCAATGTAACTACCTGATCTGTCACCACGATCTGGTTATCCTGAACATATGCCACATTGATACTGAAGCTGTTCTGACTTATAAGTTCCATAAAGTTGGAAGAAGTGAGTTGCTGACCATCAATTTCCGTAAACACTGTTCCTCGCATCAATCCAGCCTCTTCAGCAGAAGTTCCCGGTAACACATATCTAATAAAACCGAATACAAAATTTGAGTTGGAAATTTGCCCGATTCCGTAATCTATGCCCGTGGCGCCGCTCATTCCTTCAAATCGCTCTTCGAGCTCATTATAGTCATCTGTCAGGAAACTAAATCTGTCAAAATCTGCCGTAAGATCATCGAAAAGGGATTCTGGCGAAGACGCATCGACTAAGAAATCAGTTTTTTCAGAAGATGATGAAAAATAATTATCTGCCAGTTCCGGAACATCGTCTTTGTAGAGATAGATCTCGTTAAGGCCATTATATATAAAGCTTTCAACCTCGATTGCTTCATCCACCGGCTCCTCATTTTCATCGATAATATTTTCGGGAAGATTTGGATTTTCTTCGGTAGGTGTATCCTCTTTTTCACAGGAAGCTAGCATTCCGAAGCTGAAAAGCAGTATTATCATTTTACTCTTAAAATTCATGTATTTATTTTTTAGCGGCGTAATGTATGCAAATCACTAACTATGCCATCATAGTTCATTATTATATACGAAAAATAATAAACTTCGGTTCAAAAATAACTTTTTGAATATTAAACCAGGCGTATGCGTAGGATGATGTTCGACCTGGTCCCGGTTAAACATTAGAATAGGAGAGAAGCACTCTTGTAGCAGTGAATATTTAGAACTGATAAACTTTCTGAGATATTCTAAATTGAATGATAGAAGCTGCAAACTATCAAAATCGAAAAAGGTTCAGGCTAGAGGCTGAACCTTTTTCTTTGCAAATCGATTTGTTGGGGTCGATTTATTGATCATATCAACACTAGTTGATACCCCAGCTTCGATTCTGGTAGGGTCGTTAATTATTTTATTCGGAATCTTTCATTTCTACCACGCTAAACATAGATCTTCTGTTCAACTGGTGATCTTTTTCTGAACATCTGTCACAATCGATCGCCGGCTTGTTTTCTCCATAACCTTTGTACTCCTGAATTCTATCTTCAGCAATACCATTAGCAACAAGATAGTCGAAAGTGGACTTAGCTCTTCTTTCTGCCAGCTTTTCGTTATAGGCATCTGTTCCTCGTCGATCTGTATGGGAACCAATGGCAATTACAAGCTCTGGATATTCCTCTTTCATAAGACTAACAAGCTTGTCCAGTTCTTTAGCAGCGTCCGGTCTTATGTTCGATTTGTCAAAATCAAAATATATATTGTCAATTTCCGCGAGATATTCCACATCCTTGATTGGATTTAATTGAATATCAAATTTAAGAGTATCAATATCATCACTCTCCCTGGTATCTAAAGTGCCATTAAAAGTCTCATATTTGATCTCTTTGGCTTCGATCGGAAATTCGATATTTCGATCGATCTGAGTTTCGTAGTAACCCTCTTCGTTCGTTTCAAGAAAGGCAATTTCCTCACCGTCTTCATTTATAATTCGAACGGTCGCCGCGGTTATCGGGTTTCCGTTTACAGCATCAGACACGATACCTGCGACGACTAATGGGTTCATTTTATTAAAAACGAAAATGTTGTCGTTATCTCCCGCACGGTTACTTGAAATATATCCTTCTTTAGAATCCTGCACCTGGAAGTAGGAAAAATCATCTAGACTACTATTAATACTTTCTCCTAAATTTTCAACGGTTTCACTTCCTTCTTCTAATCTGAAAATATCAAACAGACCTAATCCTGCATGTCCATTTGATGAAAAATAAAGTGTACCATCTGTATCCATGAAAGGGAAAGTTTCGTCAAACTCAGTATTCACAGGCGCACCAAGGTTTTCAGCGGGTCCATAGGTATTGTCTTCATTGATCGCTACTTTATAGATATCTGTTCCTCCATTTCCATTCGGCATGTCTGAAGTAAAATAAAGTGTTTTACCATCTCTTGACAGCGAAGGGTGACCTATGGAATAATCGTTGCTATTAAACGGTAATTCCTTGACGTCTATCCACGATCCATTGGATAAAGTAGCTGAATATAATTTTAAGTGATTGGTTTTATCCTTATCTCTTTTTCCTTCCTTATTACCGAGGTAATTATTTCTGGTAAAATAGATGGTGTTACCGTCTGGAGATACTACTGCCGGGCCATCATGTAGTTTGGTGTTGATATCCCCTGGTATAGGTTGTATGTTTCCGGTTTCTGAATCCATTACATAAATGTCCAAAAATGGTTCACCGTTCCAGCTATAAGTTTTTTCTTTCACATCAACACCCTGTGCTCTTGCAGAAACAAAATAGATCGTCCCGTCCATCTCAAATACTCCAAAATCACTGACATCTGTATTGAAATCTGCCTGCTTCAGTTTGTAGGTGGCCATGCTTCTGTACTCATCCTTATTTAACATGGTTTGTATTCCATCAGAATTTCTACCGGTTTCGAGGTAACGCTTCAGGAAGGTTCTCGACTCGTCGTAACGTTTAACACCTCGAAGAGCCTGAGCATATTTATAGTAATATTCCGGAGAGATCGTACTGTCTTCTATAACGTCTCCATAGTAAAAAACCGCGTTTTCAGGACTACGTAGCATCATATAGGCATCACCCAGTCTAGTAGAGTTATAGGTAACATTGTAGTCATCTTCAATAAGTTCTTTATAAACTTCAGTAGCTTCAAGATAAGCGAAGTCTTTGTAAAGCCTGTCTGCTTTTTTTTGTTTTCCACTTTGAGCCTGCATCCCAAGGGAACAGATAAAGATAGAAAGGAAAAATATGTAGTAGTTTTTCATAATCTATAGACTTTAGTTAGAAGAAACGTGGAGATTTATATCTGGTATTTTTAAATCTGAATTCGTAAATGAGAATGAATTCATGAGAACCTGCCGTATACGGCTGAATATCAGAAACTGAATATTCATAAGCGTAGCCAGCTCTGAAGCCTGGAAATAACTGAACATCCAGAAAAGCTCCCACAGCATCATCGATTCTATAATTTGCTCCAAGATAAAATTTCTCGTTGAAAATTGCTGTCGCGGTCATGTCTACTGAAAGTGGTGCTCCCTGGGTGGCCTTTACCAGGGTAGAAGGACGTAGTTTCAGGTTGTCACTAAGATCAAACACATATCCGGCAGTAAGGTAATAGTGTACCTGCTCCAATGCTCTAAACTCTTCCAGCTCATTATTGTCTTTATTGATCAATTTAGGTGCAGACAATCCAACATACCAGTTCTGAGCTGATAGATACGCTCCAGCGCCAAAGTTTGGTGTCCATCTGTTGAAATCATCCGCAAAGAATGGATCTGTTCCAATCGTAGGATCATCAAGTCCATAGTAATAAGCACCAGCTTTAAGGCCCAGTCGAAGAGAAACATCTGCACTAAGATCTACTCTATAGGAAAAGTCACCATACACAAAGGTTGTGTTTTCGTCCCCAATCTTATCATTGATGACTGAAAGGCCTAAACCGATCTTATCATTTCGCAATGGAGAATTGATGGACAAGGTCTGGGTTACCGGTGCTCCATCTACGCCAACCCATTGATTACGGTTAAGGGCAGTAATGGAGAATCCGTCTCTGCTACCAGCATATGCCGGGTTGATAGAAACCGTGTTATACATGTATTGAGTAAACTGAGGGAGCTGCTGCGAAAATCCTGGGGCCGCAGCAAATAGCATTAATATAATTAGATAAACTTTTTTCATGGTTTCCCTTTTTTATTTAGTTCCTAAGTAAATATAACCTTGAATTGGTTCGAAGTTACCTTCTCTTATTTCCAGAACATAGAAGTATGTTCCAGATGGTAATTGATTTGAGTTTGTAAATGAAGAGTCGGAGTATCCATCCCAGTTATTCTGGTAGTTTTTAGCATCGAAAACCTTGGCACCCCATCTATTAAATATCTTCAGGTCATAGGTAAATCCACAGGCGATATCTGTATCTATGGTAAAGAAATCATTGATATTATCACCATTAGGAGTTACCGCCTTCGAAATGCTGTTTCTAACATCTTCAACACTACAATCTAATACCACACAATCATCATTGATCATTACAGTCACGAATGTACTTTGAGGACAATTGCCGTCAATTTGCAATTCGAAAGTATAGGTTCCAAGTTCAAGAGATCCCGGAGTAATAAATCCGTTATCCAGCGCTCCTGTGTTATCGGTATCTATCCAGGTTCCTACATCTTCATTATTTGCAATCAGATCAAACAGATTGAAAGCTGAATCATCGATACATAGATCAACCACTCCATTGTCGATTAGCACGATATCTTCTGCAACTGGTTCAGTTAAAACGATGGTCGTAAGATCAGATAACTGGCCAAATTCATCCTGAGCAACCACATCATAGGTTCCCGGACTTAGGTTTGTAAATATACCTATCGCCTGATAGGTTTCTCCGTCTATGCTATAAGTTAATCCATTTTGAACATCTACCGTGATCGTTCCTGTTGGTTCTGAACAGCTCGGTTGTACCACATCTACTACAGGAGCAGCTGGTGGAGCAGGAGCAGGTTCTTCTTCAACGGTTACAGTAAAGCTACATTCTGAAGTATTTCCAGCAGCATCAGTTGCTTCAAAAGTGATCGTAGTCACACCTAAAGGAAACTCTTCACCGGAAGCGATTCCACTGGTCATGGTGATGGTCTCTCCAGAACAGTTATCGGTCGTTTGAGCCACACTGTACTCTACAATGCTGCTTTCTATTCCGAAGCCAACTGTTACGCTGATATTCTCAGGACACTCTATTACGGGAGCTTCATTATCTATCACTGTTACAGTGAAAGTAGTAGTGGAAGTATTTCCATTAATATCGGTCGCTGTGTAAGTTACCATTGTGGTTCCAACCGGAAACTCACTTCCAGATTCCATGCCTTCAGTCAAAGTGACTTCAGATAATTCGCAGTTATCTGTAGCAGTAGGAGCTTCATAAGTAACAACAGCGCCACATATTCCGGCATCATTGTTAACAGTGATGTTCTCTAAGGTTTCAAGTTCCGGAGCCTGATCATCAGTAACAGTAATATCGAATGAACATTCAGAAGTATTTCCTGCAGCATCGGTAACAGTAAATGTTACAGTTGTTGTTCCAACCGGGAATACTTCTCCGGAAGCAGGACCAGCAGTTTGAGTTACCGTAAAGTCTCCGGAATTATCAGCTCCCTGAGGTGTATTGAATTCAACAACAGCACCACAGATATCTTCATTATTACTTAGTTCGATATCATCCTGGCAAACGATCGTTGGATCTTCGTTGTCTTCAACCGTTACCGTAAAGCTACATTCTGAAGTATTTCCAGCAGCATCAGTAGCAGTAAAGGTTACCGTGGTAGTTCCAATTTCGAACTGAGATCCGGAAACAGGACCAGCAGTCTGCTCCACAGTGACTGAACAATTATCTGTACCAGTAGCATCTGTAAAGTTTACGATCGCAAAGGACTCTCCAGTTGCTGTTCCAACAGTCATGTTTGCAGGACAGCTGATTGCCGGAGCTTCATTATCTACTACAGTTACTGTAAAGCTTTCCGTAGTTGTATTGCCTGAAGCATCGGTTACAGTATAAGTAACAGTCGTAGTTCCAACCGGGAACTCAGATCCTGAAGTAAGACCTTCGGTCACTTCCACAGATTCCAGTTCACAATTATCGGTTGCTCCAATCATTCCGAAGTCAACCACAGCACCACATACTCCAGCGTCATTGTTTACGGTAATATCATTCATTTCTTCCACTACAGGAGCTTCAGAATCTGTGACGATTACATCGAAGCTACAGAAGCTGGTATTTCCAGCAGCATCAGTTGCTGTAAAGCTTATGGTAGTAGTTCCAACCGGGAATACTTCTCCGGAAGCAGGACCAGCAGTTTGCTCGATCGTTGCATTACCTGAATTATCAACTATTTC
>NZ_AUHF01000010.1 GCF_000423045.1 Christiangramia portivictoriae DSM 23547
TCATTTTTAGCCATTCTAAAAAAAGATAAAAAAGATGGAGTTTGGAAACTCCACAGAGAAGTTGCCACAACCAATATGAAGGATTAACTAAAAAATATTGTCGGACTACGGCTACTTGCAGCAACAACGGTTCATCGCCAATAAGCGGCACCGTTAGAAAGAAAATAATTAACTTGACCAACAACAAAATACTAAGCCGACAAATCCGCGTCCCCTACTCCGCCAACTGGCGATAACCGAGACCGTTGTAAAGCATTTGAGAGAGAAAAAAATGAAATCAATATTTATCAATCTGATCTTACTATTTTTTAGTCAATTACTCATTGCACAAACAATAAGAGGAAAAGTAGAATCTTCAATCTCAAATAAAACTCCAATTTCTGATGTTTATGTAGAAATTATCAATATTGATAAACCAGTTTTAGAAAGAATGACTTCTATAGATAGTACTGGATTTTTCAAATTTGAGAATCTAGAAATTGATAAAACTTATAAATTAGAAGTTTCTGCTTTTGGATATGGAAAACAATTTTTCGAATTAAAACCTGACGATAGAACTGAAATTCTGACTTTAAAAGCAAAATGTGATTTTAGCCAGGAACAAGCAGAAAAAGATTGGAAAAATGGAGAAGCGAAACTACTTTTATTTGGATCTATAGCTCCGATTGCAAATACACGTTCTGATGAAAAATTTCAAAAAGAGTTTGCCATTCAATACTATGATTTTGGCTGTTCACCACCGATCGAAGAATGTATAAAATCCTACAATGAAAAAATATTTGAATTGATGGATCTGAAATTTGGAAAGAAGTGGCGGAAAAAAGTCAGAACTGATGTTGAGTATTTATAGTACTCAAACGCTTTACAACAACGGTTCATCGCCAATAAGCGGCACCGTTAGTAAGTAAATAATTAACTTGACCAACAAACCAATACTAAGCCGACAAATCCGCGTCTCTTACTCCGCCAACTGGCGATAACCGAGACAGTTGCCTACAATTTTATTTGAAGTGTAACATTTCAAAAGATGTTTTGTCATTATTAAAAACAATAATGAAAATTCACCCATTACTTTTTACTCTATTAATTACTTTACAATTTAACGCTCAAACGAATAAAACAGAAGTCTTAACATTAGGTTCATTTCATTTTAATTTCCCAAATAATGATTTCGTCCAAACAGAAAAATCGAATCAAATTGATGTACTCAAACCTAAATATCAAGAAGAGATTAAATCGATAGTACAGAAACTTGAAAAGTTCCAACCTACTATCATAATTATAGAGCGTAAAACTTCAAAACAAAAGTATATTGATTCATTATTCAACTCATATTTAAATGGAGAATATGACTTAAAGAGAGATGAATCACAACAAATTGGATTTAGGTTAGCGAAGAAAATTGGAATTAAAAAACTGTACTGTGTTGATGAATGGGGAGATTTTAATCAACAAGTTGATCAAGCACTTTTTGGTAAAGATTCATTAGAAGAAAAGAAGTTCAGCAATTACTATAAAGAAACTACAGATGCAAAATTAAAATATAGTCCAGAAAACGTCTTTAAGAAAGAAGGTATTCTGGCTGAACTAATTAAATTAAACGATCCTGAAAATATCAAAAAAAGCTTAGGTAATTATTTAATTGGACCATTTAAATACGAAAGTAACGAAGGAGATTTTTTTGGAGTTAATTTTGAAACTGGTCGTTGGTTTAATAGAAACTTGAAAATCTTTAGAAATATTCAAAGAATCGATATAAATCCAAATGATAAAATTCTGGTTATATTTGGTTCAGGACATATGAATATCCTCAATATTTTATTTGAAAGTTCTCCTGAATTTGAATTAGTAGATACAAATAGTTTTCTACAATAAAACTGTAGGCAACAACGGTTAATCGCCAATAAGCGGCACCGTTAGAAAGAAAATAATTAACTTGACCAACAAACCAATACTAAGCCGACAAATCCGCGTCCATTACTCCGCCAACTGGCGATAACCGAGACCGTTAGCTGTAATTTTTCAATGGAGATATGATTAAAAACAAAAACTTTAAAAAAATTATCTTTCCAATTGGTTCTATAATCATATTTACATTATTATTTATTTTCTTATCTCAATTAAAAAGTTTTTTACCAGAAAAAGTTGAGAGATACTCGCATGGAATAATTGGCACAATATCAGCTTTAGCAAGCATATATTTATTTCTAAAAATTGAAAAATCTAGTTTCAAAGATTATAATCTAAAATGGCAAAAAAATACGATTATAAAATTCATAATCGGGACCCTTATAGGTGCTATAATTGCCCTTATTATGATTTTCTCTCAAATATTTTATAGTGGATTAGAATTAAAGCTTTCTCCTGATCAAAATATAGAAACTTTCATGATTGCAATACCAGCTATAATAATACTAGCTTTCATGGAAGAATTTGCTTTCAGATCCTATCCATTTATAAAATTAAATAGGATATTCGGTCTTAGAATTACTCAAATAACTATTGCAATTTTATTCGCTTTATACCATATAGCGAATGGATGGTCCCCCATTTTATCTTTTCTAGGTCCAGGTATTTGGTCACTTGCTTACGGTTTGTCTGCCGCTATATCCAATGGAATCTCAATGCCGACTGGAATTCATAGTGGTGTGAATGTTATTCTAGCACTTTTCATAGGAAAATTGAATATAAATAGTGTTTGGCAAATTGATTATCCAGAAAACGTTTCCAACGAAATTATTGAGTCAAATGAAAACTTTGGATTTTTATTGCAAATAATTTTATTCGTCATTTGTGTCGTTGCTACAGAAATATATTTGAGAAGAAAAACTTCAGCTAACATCGGTTAATCGCCAATAAGCGGCACCGTTAGAAAGAAAATAATTAACTTGACCAACAAACCAATACTAAGCCGACAAATCCGCGTTCCTTACTCCGCCAACTGGCGATAACCGAGACCGTTGGCAAGCATCAATGAGAAAAATTATACTATATATAATAATTCTGATTACAATTTCAAGTTGTAAAGATAAAGCTGCAATTAAGGAGCAGAATAAACCAATTGATACAATCTCCTACAGATATAGTGGATTCAATCATCATAGAAAATTGGATCTTCTTAGTAATAAAAATTTCATATTGCTAGAAAGCTCCGCAAGTTGTTTTGGAGATTATAAAATCTACCGCCATTTTGGAACATATAATCAAAATGATTCAATAATAAAACTTGAACCAAAACAAGTGGAAATTGAAAGTTACAATTCTATTGTAGAAAGAGACACGACCTATGAAATTCCATATTCCGACTCGTTAAAAGTTAAAACAGTTTACCAGAAATTTCATTGGAATGATAAAATATATCTTTTGTCAGAACAAATTGACAGTATAGTTTATCCAGAATCAAAAAACGACTTCGAACAATTCGCGTCTAGTTATAATTCAGGTGAGGAACCAGAATTTAGTGGCAATTATTTAGTTCGAAATGTGGAGAATTCATTAGACAGTATTAATCAAGTAATTCCCTTAGAAAATCTTCCAAAAAAATATCAAGATTTATTTTTGAAAAATCCCATTTCCGCGAAAATAATTAATAGAGAAAAACTTGTGTTTAACGATGAAGATGTAAATGTCGATTTAATTAAATGGAGAGTTAAGTTGGATAAAGGATCTATAGATGGTCTAAGAAAAGGTGTGCAGTTAATCACTTCTAATGATGAATTTTTCATATTTATAGATTCGATTGCAGAAAATTATAGTTACGGAGAATGCTATGTTTATAATATAGAATCTAAATACTCTAAAATTGGAACTGAGATGAAAACTCGTTGGGATGATTAACGCTTGCCAACAACGGTTCATCGCCAATAAGCGGCACCGTTAGAAAGAAAATAATTAACTTGACCAACAAACCAATACTAAGCCGACAAATTCGCGTCCCTTACTCCGCCAACTGGCGATAACCGAGACCGTTGTGTGTGATATTCTAAGAAAGCTTTTCAATGCAAAAAAAATTATATTTCTTCATATTAACAATTTTTATCTTTTCCTGTAATGGATTCGGACCCATTGATAGGAATATTCAAACTGAAAATCTGAGTATATCTAAAGAAGAATTAATTGGAAAATGGAAGATGGATTCATTTTCCTATAAATATTTATCGAATTTAAAAAATGATAGTATAGAGATAGAATTTTATCCAGATTCTACTTTTCAAATGAATAATTCGAGCAATTTATTTAAGAATTCCATAGACAATGAGATAAATGAAGGAATATGGAAAATAGATAGCTCACATAAGACTAAATCAATTCAATTAAATTTTAATTCTGACAATACTAGCAAACAATTAGAAATTTATAAAAAGGGGAAAGAATATCAATTGTGGTACTTTTTAAATGATCCTGATTCCGGAGAACGAATAAGATTTCTCCGTTAAGAATACTACACACAACAACGGTTCATCGCCAATAGCCGGCAGCGTTAGAAAGAAAATAATTAACTTCACCAACAAAACCAATACTAAGCCGACAAATCCGCGTCCCTTACTCCGCCAACTGGCGATAACCGAGACCGTTGTAGCAAATTTTTGAAGAAAGTAATCCACATATCACTAATTCTAATTTTAAGTTTATTCTCTTGTAATCAAAAGAAGGAAAAGAATAGTCTTAAAAAAGAAGTTTACTATTTTCCAGAAAGAGAAAAATTTAATGATAGAACTAATCTTTCAGATATATCAATTGAGGATATCGAAGATTATTCAGAACTACTAATGGAAATTGATCGAATTGCTTGTAAAGATTCTATTCCAATAATAAATTATTCATCAAAAAAGGAAAAATTTAAGCTCTTCCCCTGGTATGGATGTTCAGAAAGAAATATTATAAGTTGTCCAACATTTCGTTTACGAATATTCATTCAAAATGATTCAATTCTCACCAATTATAATATCAAACATTCTATAGATAGTTTAGGAATAATCTTAAAAAGACATCTTTTAAATAATGGTAAAGATTTCAATTATTCCGATTCACCAGATCGCGCTGGAATAGAAGTTTATTTTAAAGAAAAGACTAAGTCGGATGAAATTGAAGATTTCTTAATCAATCTATCAGAAAGATTCAATCAACTAAATAAAGAAAATGCGGATACTTTATACTTGAAAATTTATTTCAGAGATAGACCATTGAGAATGGTTCCAATGCCTCCTCCGCCTCCTCCTAAACAAAATTAGAGAACAAAAACTTGCAACAACAACGGTTAATCGCCAATAGACGGCAGCGTTAGTAAGAAAATAATTAACTTGACCAACAAACCAATACTAAGCCGACAAATCCGCGTCCCTACTCCGCCAACTGGCGATAACCGAGACCGTTGTAAACAATGGCTCCAGAATAAAATTCGTTTTAAACAATTATTTATAATTTTAATTAATTCGCAATTACAAAAGTTAAATGGGAGAAAAGACTTCTAATTGGACAATAAATCCAACTAAAACTCAAGTTATATTATTTGCTCTTTTATCTATTTTTGGTATAACATTACTAATATTAGTTGCAACCGACTTATTGACTGAAAATCCTTTTAGGAAAAAATACATTTATGCTATTTCTATTTGGAATTGGTTCATCTACAGCAACTCTAAAATTGAATTTGAAATATTGGAAAAATCTTAAAGCTGATTAAAAATGAAAAAGGAGAATAAGGTTTTCGTAAAACAGTTTTTTATTTCAGGATCTCTATTTGCCGTATTAATGGCAGGATTCTATTACATACTAGAAGATGGCTTTGAAATTTTGAAGTTCATATTTCACTTTATATCATTTGGATTAATAATGGGGTTTTTGGCGCGTAGGGATTATAAAAAAAGAAAGAACTAAATACTTAATATTATTTTCTTCATTCAATCAAATTTGTTAATGTCGCCACAGTTTACAACAACGGTTCATCGCCAATAAGCGGCACCGTTAGTAAGAAAATAATTAACTTGACCAACAAACCAACACTAAGCCGACAAATCCGCGTCCCCTACTCCGCCAACTGGCGATAACCGAACCGTTGCCCACAATATATGACAAGAAAACTACTTATAATTATTGGACTCATCAGCTCTCAATTTTCAATTGCTCAAATTCAAGGAACAATTATTAATTCTGATACTAATCAGTCCATTTCATTTGCAAGTATTTGGATTGAGAATACAAATACTGGAACCACATCTGACAGAAATGGGGTTTATCAGCTAGACAAGACTGACAACTCAAACTTTGTTGTCTTTTCAGCTATCGGGTATCAAACCCAACGTATTAAATTTGATTTATTAAAAGATAGTATACGATTAAAATCAATATCAGATCCTTATCCTAAACTTGAAAACTTAAATAGTTCTAAAAAGAAGAAAAGAAAAACTAGTATTGGTAAATACGACAAAGCGAAAACTAAGAGATTTTTTGGAGCAGGTAATTTACCTGGGATAACAGCGCGATTTTTTGAGTATGATAGTTCATATTCCAAAACACCGTTTTTAAATGAAATTTCTATCCTTACCAGTAGTGATATTTCTAGAGCGAAATTTTTAATTAAATTGTATACAAAGGACAGCGTTGGTAACCCAGGAGATT
Source organism: Christiangramia portivictoriae DSM 23547 (assembly GCF_000423045.1). GTDB lineage: Bacteria > Bacteroidota > Bacteroidia > Flavobacteriales > Flavobacteriaceae > Christiangramia > Christiangramia portivictoriae. The sequence goes on from NZ_AUHF01000010.1 coordinate 6,619, forward strand.
ATATATACCATAAAAATATAATCGGCGTAACACGCCGTGGTAAAAGATCCACTAAAATAAATCTTTCGGATTTGAATATAAAATTTCCAGAAGAGGGTCTTTTTGTCGGATTAGAGTGGTTAATTATAGAAGATAACAAATTTGAATATTCATATATATCACCGGGCAAGAAGGGACAATTAACAGATATATCATATGAGCCAGCATTCGGAATGATCTCGAGTTCGACTTTAAATAATTCGTGGAGTTTCTTTCAAGGTTATTGGACTAGAATCCCGAAAGATCCAAAAAACCACGAGTTTAAGCTTTTAGCATTAGAATTAGAATTATCAGACTAATATACTGTGGGCAACAACGGTTAATCGCCAATAGCCGGCAGCGTTAGTAAGAAAATAATTAACTTGATCAACAAACTAATACTAAGCCGACAACTCCGCGTCCCTTACTCCGCCAACTGGCGATAACCGAGACCGTTATACACAAGTGCTCCGCAACGATTTTAGCTACTAAAAACTATTAGAATCCAATCTGAAAAATTCGAATTTTAAAGCCTTCAATTGATAATTTTGAACTAAGAATCTTTTGTTTATCGATAACTTTCGAAATCCTGGTTCTATTGAAAATTCTAGAAAATCGCTCAGGAAGATTATTATCAAAAAAGAATCTTTTGGTCGCTACTCAAACACAAATTAGCTACTAAAAACTTCATCAAAAACAAGCTTAGTACCAAGAAACGGACACTTACTCGGATGCAAGAATTGTAACAAAACGAGCAAGATCCTGAATTGATTGTGAAAATATTCCCGACTGCGGCATATCTGAGGTTCTCACTCGGCTGTGTCGCACCAGTGTATAACAACGAATATTCGCAGTTGTGGCCATTTGAAATAAAATAGTACTTTCAGAAACCAGGAAACAAAAACCTAAGCGGACTAATCCGAATACCTTCAACCACAACTGACGATTATTCGAAACCGTTGTGAGTAATTTTTTTTGAAATTTTGAATTTGATACGGGAAACCGTAAGGAAACCCAATATCATCTACGTTAATTTGATTTCGTAGAAAATTTAATCAATTAACTAAATCAAATTTCATGAAAAGATTACTACTTCGTATTTCATTCATTTTGTGTATTACAGTTTTATTTTCGAGTTGTTCTGCAGGTCTTACCGGATACATGAATAATTCGGCTGCATTGAGTTCTAACAATTATACTTATGTCAAGAGAGATCTTCAGGGTATGTCTCAAGCAACATATGTACTTGGGATTGGTGGAATGAACAGAGAAGCTATTGTAGATGAAGCAAAACAAAAAATGCTTGAAAATTATACTTTACAAGATGGGCAGACATTAGCGAACTCAACCGTAAACTTTAAATATTCAAATTTTTTGGGTATAGTTGCAACCGCAAAATGTTACGTAACTGCAGATATTGTTGAGTTTAAATAATTTACAATTAATTTATAAAACGGATTAGACTACTGAGTTTGATCCGTTTTTTTATACAACAGAAATGAAATTAAAAAATCTTTATATTCCCATATTATCTACTGTCATATTATTTTCAAGTTGTGCTAGTTCAACAATAATAGACTCTACCCCTTCAAATGCAACAATTTATATGAATGGTGAAAAGGTGGGAAAAACACCCTATAAGCACAAGGACACAAAAATAGTTGGTAGTACCAATCAAGTCAGAATTGAAAAAGAAGGTTATAGAACATATACTACAACATTTTCAAAAAATGAAGAAATAGCGGTTGGTCCTTTGATTGGAGGATTGTTTGTTTTAGTTCCATACTTATGGATTATGAAATACAAAAGTGCCAGGATTTATGATTTAATTCCTAAAGATAAATAGTAGTAAAAAACTACTCACAACAACGGTTAATCGCAAATAACGGGTATTTTCAAAAAAGTGTAATTTTAGAAACCAGGAAAGAATTGGTTATGCCGACAAGTACGCGTCCTTAATCCCGCAACTTGCGATAACCGTAACCGTTGCAGCAAATAGCCTACAGAAATTTATAAAATACTTTTTGCACTTTAGAATAAACCAAATCAATTGCAAATCAGATTTTTACATTAATTTACATATGAACTAAAAACATCTGATAAATGAAAAAATTAATTATAATTCTATTAGTCTTCTGTTTTATTTCTTGTAATAAAAATCAAAATAAAACTGAAAAAGTTGACACTAATCCTATAAATGTAAATGAGGAACTCGCTTCAATTGAGAAAACTAGAACTAATTTTGAAAATGCTATTGCTGAAAAGCGATATGCAGATTTAGCAAAATATGCAACTGCGGATTTAATTTCATTAACTCCAATTTGCGGAGAATGGGAAGAATATAAAAAATTGGTAGAAAACCCTAAAGGATTATTTAGCTATGATAATATTCGAATGAAACCAGAAGAAACTATAATTTTAAATGATTCAGTTGCTTACGATTTTGGAACTAGCTCGAGTTTCTATACTAATTCAGAAGGTAAGCCAGTTGAAATTAAAGCTTCATTTTTAGCCATTCTAAAAAAAGATAAAAAAGATGGAGTTTGGAAACTCCACAGAGAAGTTGCCACAACCAATATGAAGGATTAACTAAAAAACATTGTTGTACTACGGCTACTTGCAGCAACAACGGTTAATCGCCAATAGCCGGCACCGTAAGAAAGAAAATAATCAACTTGACCAACAAACCAATACTAAGCCGACAATGCCGCTTTCCCTACTCCGCCAACTGGCGATAACCGAGACCGTTGGCAACAAAGCTTATAAAAATTGAGGTGCTAGAAATAATTAATCGACTGAAAACTTTTCTTATTGAAAAATAATAATTCTCAAAATATTCAGACCACATCTTCCCGACTTTTGAGAAAGTTAAAAATGATATTATTAATTCCTTCAATTTGTGGATTAATAGCTTCTTGTAAATCAATGATTATAGATCAGATCCCTGATCAAATTACAACTGAGTTAACAATATGTGGAAGTTATGAAGTCAAAAGTAACCAAGCAACAATTGGCTACGCTGTTAAACCATTTATAGTAGAAATGGATAGAGCAGAAGAAATAATGGAATTTGAAAGGAAGTTAAAATTGAAATATAAAAACAAGTTCAATAAAGACTTAAGAGCTTATGCTTTTACTACAGATATAGCTGGAGATACTATTTTAATGACATCATTTTTATCACCAAATAAAGTTAAGAATCTTCCATTGTGGAAGTGTAAATTACTAGATGTAGATACATATCCTAAAAATTCAGAATGGGTTGATTATAATTGCTCAAAAAATCGATTTCAAGTCCCTGGTGACTAAGATTAATATTAGAGTTATTTAGTTAAAGCTCAGTTGCCAACAGCGGTTCATCTCAAATTCCGGGTATCGGGGAAAAATTGTAATTTTAGAGACCAATTATGAAAACAACTAAGCCGACAAGTCCGCGTCCCTACTCCCGCAACTTGCGATAACCGCGAACCGTTGCAGCAAATAGCCTACAGAAATTTATAAAATATTTTTGCACTTTAGAATAAACCAAATCAATTGCAAATCAGATTTTTATATTAATTTACATATGAACTAAAAACATCTGATAAATGAAAAATTTAATTATTATTCTATTAGTCTTCTGTTTTATTTCTTGTAATAAAAATCAAAATAAAACTGAAAAAGTTGACAGTAATCCTATAAATGTGAATGAGGAACTCGCTTCAATTGAGAAAACTAGAACTAATTTTGAAAATGCTATTGCAGAAAAGCGATATGCAGATTTAGCGAAATATGCAACTACGGATTTAATTTCATTAACTCCAATTTGCGGAGAATGGGAAGAATATAAAAAATTGGTAGAAAACCCTAAAGGATTATTTAGCTATGATA
>NZ_AUHF01000011.1 GCF_000423045.1 Christiangramia portivictoriae DSM 23547
CTTCACATTATTGCATAAAAAAACCCTTCATCGGTTTGATGAAGGGTTTCTAAGAAGAAGGCGGCGACATACTCTCCCACAATACAGCAGTACCATCTGCGCTAACGGGCTTAACTACTCTGTTCGGGATGGGAAGAGGTGAGCCCCGTTGCTATAGCCACCTTAAAAGGTAAGTTATAAGCCTCGAGCTTAAAACTGTTCTAATTGCTTAGAACTAATATCGTTGACATGATTAAAGAAACAAAAAAGTTACAAGTACCTGTACTACTCTTATAAAATAAGCATTTGGCGGCTCTGAGGTTTTGCGGCCTCAGAGCCATCGCGCATCAAGCTTTACGGATTATTAGTACTACTCGGCTATGACATTACTGCCTTTACACCTGTAGCCTATCAACGTGGTAGTCTCCCACGGTCCTTTAAAGAAATCTCATCTTGTGGTGGGTTTCGCGCTTATATGCTTTCAGCGCTTATCCCTTCCGAACGTAGCTACTCTGCAGTGCTCCTGGCGGAACAACAGATACACCAGAGGTTCGTCCAATCCGGTCCTCTCGTACTAGGATCAGGTCCACTCAAATTTCTAACGCCCACTGTAGATAGAGACCGAACTGTCTCACGACGTTCTGAACCCAGCTCGCGTGCCACTTTAATGGGCGAACAGCCCAACCCTTGGGACCTTCTCCAGCCCCAGGATGTGACGAGCCGACATCGAGGTGCCAAACCCCCCCGTCGATGTGAGCTCTTGGGGGAGATCAGCCTGTTATCCCCGGCGTACCTTTTATCCTTTGAGCGATGACCCTTCCATGCGGTGTCACCGGATCACTATGCTCTACTTTCGTACCTGATCGACCTGTATGTCTCTCAGTCAAGCTCCCTTTTGCCATTGCACTCTACGCACGGTTACCAAGCGTGCTGAGGGAACCTTTAGAAGCCTCCGTTACTCTTTTGGAGGCGACCACCCCAGTCAAACTACCCACCAAGCACTGTCCTTCCATTGGAAGTTAGGCTCTAAACAAGTAAAGGGTAGTATTTCAACAACGACTCCACCACACCTGGCGATGCAGCTTCAAAGTCTCCTACCTATCCTACACATCACTTGTTCAAAGTCAATACTAAGCTATAGTAAAGGTGCACGGGGTCTTTTCGTCCCACAGCGGGTAATCGGCATCTTCACCGATACTACAATTTCACCGAGCTCATGGCTGAGACAGTATCCAGATCGTTGCACCATTCGTGCAGGTCGGAACTTACCCGACAAGGAATTTCGCTACCTTAGGACCGTTATAGTTACGGCCGCCGTTTACTGGGGCTTCAGTTCAATGCTTCGCTAATGCTAACATCTCCCCTTAACCTTCCAGCACCGGGCAGGTGTCAGGCCCTATACGTCATCTTTCGATTTAGCAGAGCCCTGTGTTTTTGATAAACAGTCGCCTGGATCTTTTCACTGCGGCCCCCCATAAGGGGGCGACCCTTCTCCCGAAGTTACGGGCCAATTTTGCCTAGTTCCTTAGCCATGAATCTCTCGAGCACCTTAGAATTCTCATCCCAACTACCTGTGTCGGTTTAGGGTACGGGTTGCCTCCACTCGCTTTTCTTGGAAGTCGCTCCTCTGGATTATCACGCCGGCCGTAGCTTTTGTGTACTATCGGGGTGTTACCACTCCCTTCAACGTACTATTCCGTCAGTACGCACCAAATTTACGCCTCCGTCCGCTTTAACGTGGGGCAAGTAGCAGAATATTAACTGCTTGTCCATCGACTACCCCTTTCGGGTTCGCCTTAGGTCCCGACTAACCCTCAGCTGATTAGCATAGCTGAGGAAACCTTAGTCTTTCGGTGTGCGGGTTTCTCGCCCGCATTATCGTTACTTATGCCTACATTTTCTTTTGTAACCAATCCAGCATACCTCGCAGTACACCTTCACCTCTGTTACAATGCTCCCCTACCACTATAGTAAACTATAGTCCATAGCTTCGGTAATATGTTTATGCCCGATTATTATCCATGCCGAACCGCTCGACTAGTGAGCTGTTACGCACTCTTTAAATGAATGGCTGCTTCCAAGCCAACATCCTAGCTGTCTGGGCAGTTCAACCGCGTTTCTTCAACTTAACATATATTTTGGGACCTTAGCTGATGGTCTGGGTTCTTTCCCTCTCGGACATGGACCTTAGCACCCATGCCCTCACTGATATGAAACATTTTATAGCATTCGGAGTTTGTCAGGAATTGGTAGGCGGTGAAGCCCCCGCATCCAATCAGTAGCTCTACCTCTATAAAACTATCTATATCGCTGCACCTAAATGCATTTCGGGGAGTACGAGCTATTTCCGAGTTTGATTGGCCTTTCACCCCTACCCTCAGGTCATCCCAAGACTTTTCAACGTCAACGGGTTCGGTCCTCCACTATGTGTTACCACAGCTTCAACCTGCCCAAGGGTAGATCACACGGTTTCGCGTCTACCACTACCAACTATGGCGCCCTATTCAGACTCGCTTTCGCTACGGCTCCACAGCTGAACTGCTTAACCTTGCTGGCAACGGTAACTCGTAGGCTCATTATGCAAAAGGCACGCCGTCACCCCACTAAAGGGCTCCGACCGCTTGTAAGCGTATGGTTTCAGGATCTATTTCACTCCCTTATTCAGGGTTCTTTTCACCTTTCCCTCACGGTACTGGTTCACTATCGGTCTCTCAGGAGTATTTAGCCTTGGCGGATGGTCCCGCCGGATTCATACAGGGTTTCACGTGCCCCGCACTACTCAGGATACCACTATGCTTTATAACAACTTTCCTATACCGGGCTGTCACCGTCTATGGCCAAGCTTTCCAACTTGTTCTAGTTCATTGTACAAACAATATCGTGGTCCTACAACCCCAATAAGTCCGTAAACTCATTGGTTTGGGCTTCTGCGCGTTCGCTCGCCGCTACTAGCGCAATCACTATTGTTTTCTCTTCCTCCGGGTACTTAGATGTTTCAGTTCTCCGGGTTCGCTTCCTTACGGATGACATATCTTCAATATGCCGGGTTGCCCCATTCGGATATCTGCGGATCAACTTGTATGTGCCAATCCCCGCAGCTTTTCGCAGCTTATCACGTCCTTCATCGCCTCTGAGAGCCTAGGCATTCCCCATACGCCCTTATCTAGCTTGTATGCGCTTTGCTTAATGCTCTAATCTATTCTAACTTACGCTAGAACAGAAGTATTATAATGTATTACTTTATTAAATATTTCTATCTAATAGTGTTCTCGTATTCTTTGTTTCTTCAATATGTCAATGAACGTAGCGAATCAAAACCAATAATTATCTTATCAGCACTTCTTCGCGGCGAATCTCTTAAGATCTGCATCTCAAGGCATCGCCTTGTGGAGAATATCGGAGTCGAACCGATGACCTCCTGCGTGCAAGGCAGGCGCTCTAGCCAGCTGAGCTAATCCCCCATCATTTAGTTAATTGCTAACCAGTTATCAGTTAACAGTACTTATAACGGCTACTCAACCTCTAAAATTTCCTTTCAATGTTTCAAATGAACGTATCATAAACCTGATGGCTTACTCTTTCAAGTAGTCTCAGGCAGACTCGAACTGCCGACCTCTACATTATCAGTGTAGCGCTCTAACCAGCTGAGCTATGAGACTGTCCATAATAATCGAATTGACATAAGAATCAAGACCAAATTGGTCTCTGAACTTCCCTTTACTAATTGTCGCTTGTGTATTAAACACAAAGCTCTAGAAAGGAGGTGTTCCAGCCGCACCTTCCGGTACGGCTACCTTGTTACGACTTAGCCCCAGTTACCAGTTTTACCCTAGGCCGCTCCTCTCGGTGACGGACTTCAGGTACCCCCGGCTTCCATGGCTTGACGGGCGGTGTGTACAAGGCCCGGGAACGTATTCACCGCATCATGGCTGATATGCGATTACTAGCGATTCCAGCTTCACGGAGTCGAGTTGCAGACTCCGATCCGAACTGTGATAGGGTTTGAAGATTCGCATCCCCTCGCGGGGTAGCTGCCCTCTGTCCCTACCATTGTAGCACGTGTGTGGCCCAGGACGTAAGGGCCGTGATGATTTGACGTCATCCCCACCTTCCTCACGGTTTGCACCGGCAGTCTGGCTAGAGTTCCCGACATGACTCGCTGGCAACTAACCACAGGGGTTGCGCTCGTTATAGGACTTAACCTGACACCTCACGGCACGAGCTGACGACAACCATGCAGCACCTTGCAATTAGTCCGAAGAAGGGTCTGTTTCCAGACCTGTCCAACTGCATTTAAGCCCTGGTAAGGTTCCTCGCGTATCATCGAATTAAACCACATGCTCCACCGCTTGTGCGGGCCCCCGTCAATTCCTTTGAGTTTCATTCTTGCGAACGTACTCCCCAGGTGGGTTACTTATCACTTTCGCTTAACCACTCAGTCCTCAATTAGACCGAACAGCTAGTAACCATCGTTTACGGCGTAGACTACCAGGGTATCTAATCCTGTTCGCTACCTACGCTTTCGTCCCTCAGCGTCAATATATTATTAGTGATCTGCCTTCGCAATAGGTGTTCTGAGTAATATCTATGCATTTCACCGCTACACTACTCATTCCAACCACTTCATAATAATTCAAGAACAACAGTATCAATGGCAATTCTACAGTTGAGCTGCAGACTTTCACCACTGACTTATTATCCCGCCTACGGACCCTTTAAACCCAATGATTCCGGATAACGCTTGGACCCTCCGTATTACCGCGGCTGCTGGCACGGAGTTAGCCGGTCCTTATTCATACGGTACCGTCAAGCATCTACACGTAGATGTGGTTCTTCCCGTATAAAAGCAGTTTACAACCCATAGGGCCGTCTTCCTGCACGCGGCATGGCTGGATCAGAGTTGCCTCCATTGTCCAATATTCCTCACTGCTGCCTCCCGTAGGAGTCTGGTCCGTGTCTCAGTACCAGTGTGGGGGATCTCCCTCTCAGGACCCCTACCTATCGCGGTCTTGGTAAGCCGTTACCTTACCAACTAACTAATAGGACGCATACTCATCTTTAAGCCATAAATGTTTAATGTAATCTCCAGGTGAAGTCTACATACTATGGGGTATTAATCCACGTTTCCATGGGCTATCCCCCGCTTAAAGGCAGATTGTATACGCGTTACGCACCCGTGCGCCACTCGTCAGCAAAATAGCAAGCTATTTCCTGTTACCGTTCGACTTGCATGTGTTAGGCCTGCCGCTAGCGTTCATCCTGAGCCAGGATCAAACTCTTCATCGTTAAATCTTAAATATATTCAACAACTACTAAAGAAATTGCTCAGTATGACTTTTCTAGTCTTAATTCTTATACACTTGATTCTATCTCCTAAAAGATAAAACCCTTTGTCAATTCAATATATCAATGAACTTCATTGGTCTCCCAATCTGTCTTGTTAAAACCTAAGGAATCGAACCTTATTCTTACACCCCATCCGGTGGTTTTCTGTATTCTCAATCTGTAATTTGTGAACGTTTGCTTGCTCTCAAAGCGGGTGCAAATATACAACGCTTTTTCTTTACCAGCCAAAACTTTTTTAATAAAATTTTTGGTTTCTTTTTTCAAAAGCTTCCCTACCTTTACTCTCTCAGCCAGTTCTTAGAACGTCGCTTCGTTTTCAAAGCGGGTGCAAATATAAAACTACTTTCGCTCTCCAGCCAAATAAAATTTAAAGAAATTTAATTTTTATTTTTTTTGCCTTAGACCAACAATAGCCTACCCTTTACATATCTTTCAGTGAACTTTCGCCTTGCTCTCAAAGCGGCTGCAAATATACACTAACTTTTTTCTTTCCACCAAACTAAAATTTGAAAAATTTTAATTTAATTTTTGAT